>NZ_JAABOQ010000003.1 GCF_010671565.1 Spongiivirga citrea | reverse complement strand
CCACCCATTGGCTTACACCATTAAGTCGTACCTGAAAACAATCACCAATACCCGCAAAGGCTGCTGAAATGAGATAAGGATTATCAGCTAGATACTGATTGTTTAAGGGTAAGTTGAACTCTTGGGCCGATGTCGTTTTTGGAAACATCCAAAAAATCAAAAGCGTTAGAAATCCAAAGCTTCTTTTTAAAGGCGTAATGTAGGGACCAAAAAGTCTATTTTCGATACGATTTCGACCAGAACCAAAATCACTTCCTGTCAGTTTCGAGCTATACAGCTGAGAACTGACACGATGCGTCTCCATTCTTGATAGATTAGATAGGTAGGTTTTATGTTGGGCTTTCATTGGGTTATTTTAAGGCATCATCTATATAGGGTAAAGTGTCCTTTTAAATCACTTGTTCTTCCGTCATTTAATTTGACTACATACCAGTAATCGCCTGACGGTAGGGGTTTGTTTTCATAATTACCATCCCATCCTAGCTGATTGCCTTCATATCTGATTAATAAACGTGCATAACGGTCATATATTTCAACAATCGCATTTGGGAAGAATTCTAATCGCTCTGGATACCAGTAGTCTGCAATTCCATCTCCATTTGGACTAAAGTAATTTGGTACAAATATATCAACGTATTCAAACTCGATCATCGTTTGAGCTTCACATCCATTGGCGTCACGAATAGTTACTGTATAAACGCCTGTATCCAATACTGTGAATACATTATTCGTTGTAAAGTCTCCACCATTAACGTTATACTGATAAGGCGCACGACCACCGGAGCCTTGAACAACAAACTGGTCAATTCCGCTTTGCTCCGCTTCAACTTCAACAGGCTCGTAGGACAACAAGTCGATGTCCCGAATAAAGAAATTACATCCTGAATTACCTTCAACAACTTCTATAACATAATCATCACCTGGAGGAATATCGGTAAAGTTGCCATCTGCAACAGTAATATTGAGTCCGTTTCCTGTTAAGGTATAATTCGTCGTTGGTCTAAATTGTGGGTTATTCAATGTAACACCAATATTATAGGTGTTCGCATCACAATTATATGCTAGTGCAGCTACCGCTGAAATATCTGTTGGAGGTAATAAGGTTTCGCTCACAGTTGCTTCGCAATCATTCGCATCAAGTACCAGAATGGTATAAGTTCTATCTCCGCTTAGGTCCACAAACGTATAAGGCACAGGATCAGTATCTGGTATTCCTGTATCGTCAACTGCAATAAACGGACCTGCAGGACCTGTAATACTTACTCGATAAGGTCTAGTACCACCTGTAATCCCTACTTCAATAAATCCGTCATCATCACCACCACAAATTTCTTGCTGCACATCGATAACATTAACGTCAATTGGCGCTGGTTCAATAACTTCAGCCTGTAATGTTATTGGGCATCCAAAGCCATCAGATACAATGATATCATAAATACCTGGCTCAAGATCAGTAAATGTGGCTTGATCATCAAATCGATCTAAGTTCGGCGAAATTGAGAATAAAACACGCTCAGTTCCTCCTGTATAGGTTATAGTAATGGTACCATCATCTTCTCCTGGACAGCTAACCGCAGTAGCTACCGCTTGAGCTAACAATTCTGGCGGATTAATAATTGTCACACGATCGGTTACTGGTGGACAGTCTTCACTCATTACTGTAATATCATATGTACCTGCGTACAGATCTCTAAACAGTCCTTCAGGTTGAGGTCCTATATTCACATTGGTGCCTACTGCATCAGTTCCTACACTAACTAAAGTATACATATAGTTACCCAAAGAACCTGTAGCTGTAGCAGAAATAATCGCTGAATTATCATTAAAACAGTTCACAAATGCTGCTCCTCGATCTACATCTAAAACAAGATCAGGAATTGGCATAATGCTGACTACTGCCGAAGGAACAGATAAACATGTATTGCTATCGATTGCTTCAAACTGATAATCTCCAACTGGCAGATCATATGTTGTAGTTGTTGTAAACGGTGTTACAAATGCAGCAGGAGCAGAAATTCGATATTGATATCCAGTTCCTGAACCACCTGTCGCAGACACTGTTATTTCAGCGTCTTGCGTACAACTTAATGGTCTTGTTATAAATGCTTGTATTGCTACTTCATCCGGTTGTACAACTTCAACTCGGTTTGATTCAGTACCACAATTTAATGCATCATTTACAGTCACCGTATAGAAACCAGCTGGTAGGTTGGTGAAATCCGGCGATGTTTGCGTGGTAGATGTGGAAAGTATGTTTGTACTAGTAGCATCTTCATATACATTCAACACATAATTCACTGGGAAGAACGTCCCAGGATTATTTGGATCTTCGTTTACAGGTGTAACCGGAGTTGCTGAAACCGTACCGTTAAGATCTCCGTTACATAATAAGGCGCTTCCTACGGCTGTTACTGCCAATGGTAATGGCGTCACAATTTCAAGCTCATCAACAGCTGTACAGCCACCATCATCACGTGTGGTTACTCTATAGAACCCAGCCGCTAAAGGACCTACAGTTCCGTTAGGATCAAATGCTTGTAAGTTGGTAACAACTGTACCTCCTAAAGCCGTTATTTCATCAAATTGATACTCGTAGCCGCCATAACCTCCTGAGCCGACAGCTGTAATTAGCGCATCACTTCCTGGGTCACAAGTAAGGTTTCTCGTAACCGTAAGATTAACTGCTGTAAGAGATGAAGGTTCAATAATTCTGAAAGTTCCTGTTAAGGCGTCACAATTATCTGTTCCTGGAGGAACTGGTGGAAGGGTTTCAATCACTCGAATGCTATACACACCGCCTGGTAAATTCGAAACTGTAAGCGGATTAGTTCCTGTATTTCCAGTTCCATTCACTATTACCGTATTTGTTTGGTCTAATAATTCATAGCGGTAATCACCAGTATATCCCGTAACTTCTAATTGTACTGTTCCATTTGTATCTCCAAAACACACCTGAGTAGGATCGAATGCTCTAGCTTCGATAAAATCAAACGGAGCAATGGTATATGGTGTATCAACAAAACATCCTGTACTAGTATCTGTAACTCTGAAGTTATACGTTCCAACAGCTGTTAAATCGTAATCGGCTGTTGTTGCTGTAGTAGCGGTTTGCGTACCGTTAGGGTTTCCTATTGGAAGCAATTCATAAGTATATGTTCCTGGATTCGCATCAGCAATTGTCTCTGTTACTGAGATCTGAATTTGTTCAGGGCGCGCACAGTTAATTTCTTGTGTTTGACCAATCGCTACAGTAAATTTATTAATCGGATCTAGATCAACATCAAATTGCTGCGGACAACTATTCGCATCGCGAACATAAGCTGTAATAGTTTGGTCAACACCAGTGTCAATAATTGTAAAGGTGTTACTTGTTTGATAATTTACATTATCAATACTATATAAATAAGGTCCTGTGCCTGATGGTGTTCCTGCTAGAGGGTCATTTAAAATAGAGACAGTAAGTATTGTAGAACCAAATACGTTATCTAGTGTACATGTAAATGCGGGAGCACTTGCATCAATAATTAACGGTGTTGGTTCACCAACAGTTTCATTTCTAGTCGCATCACATCCTTTAGCTGAAATTGCCCGAACTTGATAGTTTCCTGCTGGAAGTCCAGTAAATCTAGGGTCTCCTTGAGCTGCTCTAAACGCTGGTAAAATTGGCGCATTAAATGCGTCTAACTGATACAGTTCGTAGGTGTAAGGGCCGTCATTAGCTGTTGAAGCTTGTAGAACTGCTGTGATCGTTCCGTCTGTCAATCCGTTACAAGTTACGTTTACTACAATTGCCGGGTCTAAAGCAGGATTAATTGGTGCCGCAAGGTTTTGCGAAATTGTCTTGCTACATTGAGTTAAACCAGCCGCAGTTACCTGCGCATCAGTATCAGTAATAGTAAAAGTATAAGTGCCAGGAAGTGTTAAGTTAGCAAATACTCCTGTTGCATTACTTTGAGTTGATAAATCAGGAAGTAAAACCTCATAATTAAATGTTCCTGAACCACCAGTTTGTGTTACCGTAATTTCTCCTCCAACAGGAGCGGTACATGTAATTGGTTTCACAACGGTAACGGCAGGTATGATTTCATCATAAATGATGATGGAAGCTGTAGTTACAGAACAATCCCATTGATCGCTTACAACGACCTGATACGTGCCACCTCCAAGGTTACTAAATGTATCCGATGTCTGTGCTGCGCGGAAATTAACAAACGTTCCTGAGCCAGCTGGATTTTCGATTTGAAGTTGGAATGTTTCGTTTCCAACACCTGGCTGACCACCAGTAATATTGGTCACTTGGATTTCGCCTTCCTGGCCAGTACAATTTGGCTGTGTAAGAACTAGGTCAGCAGCTAGTGGAGTTGGATCTACTAATACCGCATTTGCCAATTGCTCAAAGCAACCCATACTATCGATTACCCAAATTTCATAAGTACCAACAGGTAACCCTGTTTCTCTAATATTAGAGGTATAATTAGCTGGGTTCGTCGGGTCAGGGTTCGGTGTTGTACTAATGTAGTATAGATAACCTCCGTAGCCTCCAATAAGATCTCTGATTTCGATAATACCATCATTACCATTACAAGTAAGCTGTGTTACATCTCTATCGCCAGAAATACCTGCTGGTGGTTCTGCTATGTTGAAAAGCTCTGTTTGTTCACATGTTGGCACACCTACTTGTGTAACCACCACTCTGTATTGACCCGATGCTAAAACAGTACCCGTTGTCGGAGAAGCCGAGGTCCCTGTTGGCCCTGCAATATCATCAGCTAAATTAGCCGGTGTTCCATTGGTATCAAATACCGCCCAATTATATACACCTGCATATCCTCCAATAGGATCGGTAAATGTGAAGGTTGCGCTTCCATTACTATCACCTAAACAAATTACAGGTGTGGTCGCCACCGCAATATCAAAGGTGTTTGGATTAGTTATTTGGAACGTTGTTTGGACGAAACATCCTGTAACATTATTAGTAACCGTTATGGTATAATTGGTAACTCCAGTGGTTATATCAAAACCGACGCCAGTAAATGTACTTGTTGCCGTGGTTTCGTTTTGAGAAACATTATATCCATTATTATCACCAACTACTTGATAGGTTAAATCAGGAGTATTTGGTCCTGGGTTATTAATCGTAACTCCTATTTCAACCACTGCATCATCATTTGCACAAGTTACAGGTGTTGTAATATTAACCGTTGGAGCAACAATTTCAATAAATGGTATAATCGTTTCAGTAGTGGTACCTTGACAACCATTATCATCATATACATTAATCGTAACGTCTCCTCCGGCTGGATTGCTTACAGTAAATAAGGTAGCTGATCCATCTTGTGTAATATCATCACCTGGTGCTGGAGTTCCATTGTCATAAATGAACTCATATCGAACATAATTTGAGCTACCACCTACTGCACCTGTAACGGCAATTGTAGCATTGTTCAAGTTGTTTCCTGATGTACATGCAAATTGAGTGACATCTGTTGTGATTCCATTAATAACTGCTGGCTCGGTAATAGTAGCTGTATTTGTTGCCGTACAACTGTTAGCAGCAGTAACTTCAATAGTATAGGTAATTCCTACTGCACTACCAGGTAAGTTGATAAAGGTAGCAGAAAGTGGAGTGTCCTGCACTGGGTTAGAGGCATAAGGGAATGTCAAGCCACTACCTGCACCGCCGTCTCCAGTAATTACAAAGGTATAAGGACCGATTCCGTTATCTGGTGCACTAACAGTTATTGTTCCATCATTATCACCATTACATGTAACGGGATCTGTATCATCTATATTTACTGTTGGTACAATTGGCGGTAATAACTCTTGGTCAATTGTCTTAAAACATCCTGTTCCGCCAGCATCAGTAATTGTAAAAGTATAAGTGCCCGCTGCAGTTAAACCAGTATAAATTCCAGTAGCGTCTCCTGTTGTATTGATAACGGGTCCTGCAGTTATTGCATAGGTATAAGCACCCGTTCCGCCCGCTGCAGTTATGGTAATTTGCCCTCCTGGATCAGTTGCATCACAATCGATAAGTTTAACAACCTGAGCTTGCGGTACTATTTCATCGAATATCCTTCTTTCCGGAGTATTGATTGCACAACCCCATTGATCCGTTACCACTACACGATAATTACCATCTCCTAAATTAGAGAAGGTATCGTTTGTTTGTGGTGCTCTAAGATCAACGAATGTTCCTGAACCAAGTGGTGTTTCAATTTGTAATTGGAAGGTTTCATTACCCAGTCCAGGTTGACCTCCTACGATATTAAAAACCTGAAGAATTCCTTCATTATTGGTACAGTTTTGTTGATTTATTTGAAGATCGGCAGCCAGTGGTACGGGATCACTAAGAGTAACAGGTCCAAATGGCTCTTCACAACCCCTTGAATCTCTTATTCTAATTATATAATCGCCAGCAGCCAAACCTGTAAATCTTGGGTTGGTTCCGTTAGTAGTATAATCAACAAGTATTCCTCCAACTCCATCTTCAAGCTGATATTCATATCCGCCCCATCCGCCAGCAACATTAATTGCTTGTACGATCCCATTATTTGTCGGGTTACAGGTTATGTCTTCAGTATCTAATGTAGCGGTAATTGCAGCTGGTGGGCCAGCTATAGCAAAGGTAGTTTCGGTAGCACAGAAAGGTGATGCTGTTTGTGTAATTGTTACGCGGTATTGACCTTCTGGTAATGGTATATTAGCAGTTGGGCCCGCGGTTGGAGAATTTACTGGACCTAGAACTGGGGTATCATCGCCAGTAGCAATTGTTCCTTGCGTGTCAAATATTTGATAATCAAACCCTCCTGCATAAGCGTTCACTGGATCGGACACCGTTAGACGTACTGCTCCGTCTGTTCCAATACAAACTACATCATCAATATCAGCAGCAACTTCAACATTATCAGGGTCAACGAGCTCAAATGAAGTTTGAACCTCACAACCTGTTGGAATATTTGCAATCGGATCAAAGATTGAAATGGTGACATCAAAATTACCTTGAGGGAGCCCTGTAAAATTGTTAGACGCTTGATTTACTGAAGAGAATACATTGTCCGTTCCTACAACAGAATATCGCACATTAGCAGCAGGTGGTGCAATTGGATTTTGTGTAAATGTGATGGTTACATCGCCATCATTATTGTTACAAGTTACTGCTGTGTTTATAGTTACACCAGGATCTGTTACTTGAATGTAAGGGTTAATAACAGCAAAAGCTTCAACTGTACATCCATTATCATCGATTGCAACGACACGGAAACCTCTTCCCGCTGTATCTGTTTCAATATATTGAGTGCCCAATCCTGATTGTAATAAAATATCATCTCCAGGAACTGCTGGCGTACCATTATCATCATAAAACTGATACGTATATGCTCCTGGTGTAGCTACAGTTCCTCCTGTTACTCCAGAGGCATCAACCAATGCATTTGTAAAACTATTTCCTGTTCCGACAGCACAGACAAATTGGGTTGGCGTTGCCACTAATCCCGCAACAGCGTCCGGTTGTATTATAGTTTGTGTAGCGGTATCAAAACAGCTGTTTTGACCTTCTACTCTTATAGTGTATGTTATGCCTGCTCCAGTTGCGCCTGGAAGCGCAGTGAATGTTGCAGATAAATTGTTAGCAGTCGAAGGAGCGTATGGAAATGCCAGCCCGCTACTTCCAACAGGGCTATCCGCAATTATTGTAAAGGTATATGGTGCTTGACCATTGTCTGGCACATTTACGATAATAGTACCATCATCAGCACCGTTACATGTCACATTACTGAAATTGGCAACATTTAAAATAGGATCAACAGCTGCTGGTACAACAACATCAATCGAACGCTCACAAGGGGTAGTGCCGTCTGCTTCGAATGCATTATTGTCAGTTATAGTTACCGTGTAAGTATCAGCTGCACTTACATTTAAGGTAAATGGATCGCTCGGTACTGGAGTCGATGCAATAACCGTACCTCCTCCTGAATCAAAAACTTCATAAGTATAATTTGCTAATCCTGAACCAGCTAGATTGCTAACTGTGATTTCAGCATCTGTGGGAATACAAGTTAATAAATCAGTAAGCGATGCATTAAATTGTAATGGAGGTTGTATGGTTAGTGATCCTGGAGTAGGACATCCATTACCGTCATATAAAATATAATTATAAGCGCCTGAAGTAAGGTTTGTTACTTGGAACTGGTTAGCCCCATTTAAAACAAATGTTTGTCTTGGTCCCCCATTTAGCTCAATTGAAAATGGTCCTATCGCTGTTGCAGGATTTGTTAGTTCTATTATAGCAGCAAAATTACCCTCAGTAATTCCGCAATTATTATCTAAGGTTACAGCCCAAGTAGCAAGGGGATCAGTATTTACAGTAATTGGATCAGAAGCTACACACCCAAAATCATCTCTGACATAGACTACATAATTACCTCCAGCCAATCCTGTTGCTGATGAATTTGATATCCAGCCTGCATCAGTAGCAGTAGGTGGTGGATCAGTAGCTAATAAGAACTGATAAGTATAAGGAGGAGTACCAAAACGGCCTTGTGCAGTTATAATACCAACTGGATTACAAGTTGCATTTGCAGGTGAATCCGCAATAACTTCAACTGTTCTAAGCGATTCTACAATTGTAAAATTAGGTGATGCTACGGTACATTGATCAAAAGCCCCGCCTATTTCTCTAAAAAGAATATAATAAATACCTGGGGGTAAGGCACCCGCATTGTCTATATCAAGTCCAGTACCTGGAGCAGGAGGATTTACAGGAACACTAGTAATACCACCAACCGCAGTGTTCGACTGAGAGGTGAAAATTTGATATTCTATATCAGTAGCGCCAACATCGTAATTTGTAAGTGTAAATGATACATTACCATCACCAGCACCTGTACAGCTAACATTTGCTACATCATCAACTACAGGATTCATATTTGAAGGAGAATCAATAGGTGCTGTTGCTTCTTCAAAATAATAACACTCCGTAACTGAATCATAAACAACAAAAGTGTATGTTACGCCTGGAATCAATCCAGTAAAAGTAGAAGTATATGGGTCTACTCCTGGGTTATCGGCAGGCTGATAAATTGCATTTGGAAACGGTGGTAAGGGGTTTTCGTAGATCGCAAAGAAAAATGGTCCTCCACTAACAGGGTTACCAGATGGTGGAGTTGGGTTTATGCTCACAATAGCAGTTCCGCCAAGTGCGCAATTTGCAGTGGCGGTCGAAACATCAATATCTAAATCATCTGGTGGAGATGCAACAATGTCAACTGCGTCAGAAAAACATCCATTCGCATCTTCAATAATAACTCTATATACACCAAAATTTAATATATCAAAGTCATGATCAATCCCTGCGGTTGCGGCAACAAATGTATCACTATACCCATTATTTCCAGTAATATAATATGTATACGGTGCTGTACCTCCAGCAACTGTTCTAATTTGAACTTCTCCATTAGTTGTAACAGCTCCTCCACCTCCAGGAGTACATGTAATAGGCACGACATTATTTGAAAATGTTATGGCATTGGGTTCTGTAATAGACGCTAATTCATCAGCAAAACATCCATTCGCATCAGTAACACGAACGACGTAATCATCGGCAAAAAGATTTGTTGTTTGCGTTCCAAATGAAGTTCCTGGGACTCCCCCTCCAGTATCTTCAAAGACTTCTATAGAATAAGGGGCGATACCAAAATTTGTATCAATATCAATATCTAAAACACCCGTGCTATCACCATTACATAAAACTGTATTTGGTGTAACCGTAAACTGTGGGTTCTGTGCTGGCACAACGACAATAGGATTTGAATCTACTGTACACGCCGTCGGGTTGGTACTATCAATAACTCGGAAAATATATGATGTTACTACTCCGGTTATTGGTGCATCAAATGGGAATGTACCAGCTCCATAGGGGTTAAACGTTGTTCCTCCATCGGTACTTATTTGAAATGTATAAGGTCCGGTTCCACCATTAACAGCTAAGTCAATTTGGGCAGCTTGAGGTACACTACACGTCTCAGCTTTCACTAAAGTAGCTAAAGCTGTTATTTGCGGATTAATAACCACTGTTTGTGTTGGTGTTGCCTCACAGCCATATTGATCTTTTACCTCAATTACAAAAGTCCCAGCAGGTAAATTATCAAGAGTAAACACAAAAGGAGGGGGGTTAGCACCAACCCCGTCATAAGGTCCAGATCCTGAAGGTCCAGCTGGGCTAGGTGTTAGCCACGGGTTTCCTGCTCCTCCATCATTTACTCGGTATTGAAAACCGCCATTACCATTAGTGATAGTAATAGCAATTTGTGCATCATTATTTCCTGAATAGCAAGCATCTACCGCTGCTGCCGAAAAAGCCACATCAACTGGCGGAGCAATTGTAACGGGCACGGTGTCTTCACAGCCATTTGTGTCACGAACACGTATGATGTAATCTCTTATGACTCCGTTAAGACCAAAAAAATTAGGGGAAGTTTGAAAAGCATCTACAACTGTACCGGCAGGAACTGCCTGTTCTAATTGATAGCTGTAAGGTGGTGTCCCCCCTTGAGCATTAGCGGTAATATCAGCATCTTCAATACATGTATCTATCGAATTAATATCTACCGTTAAGGCTTCTAAAATTGGAGGCTGAGTAATGGTTATAGGGAAATTAACTTCACAATTAAATGTACTAGGTCCTGGATTATAGTCGTCAAAATCACGGACGACAATATTATATGTTCCAGCAGCAAAACCTCCTCCAAAAACAGAAGATATTGTTACTGGAGAAGTTGTAATTGCTCCAGAAAATGTCGTTCCGTTATCTGTAGAAATTTGATATCCCCCTGAGCCAAAATTTTCTGCAATTATCTCAATATCTCCCGTGGATTCACCAAAGCATTCTACATTTGTTAAATTACTAAAACTAGCTCTAAATTCATTTCCAGGTTCAACAACTAAAGGTATTGTAACATCACAACTTGTTCCTAAAGCTGCAACTCCTGCACCGTAGTTTATACGAATTTGGTATGATCCAACAGGCACGTTTGCTAGTACATTATTAGTTCCCTGCGTGGCATAATCGTAAGTAACAGGTGCTGTTATTATCGTTCCTGTATTATCTTCTAATTGATATTCATAAACATCCGGTGCTATTGCTGTTGGCAATACCGTTATGTTACCTGAGCCATCACAATTGTATACTACTGTTTGAGTAAAAGTTGGTTCTGCTGGAAGCGGGTCGACAGTCACGTTAACACTAAAATCACAATCTGGAGCGTTAAAATCTCGAACACGAACGGTGTATGTTGCATCAGTTAATAACTCAGCAAACGTATAAGGTACAGTTGCAGTACCTGCCGCTGGTTGCCAATTGGCCACACCATCGATACTAAATTGATATGTACCTGAACCACCACCTACTGCGTCAATTGTAATTTGAGCTTCCGCCGCACACGTATAATCCGACGCTGATGCTGTAAGGCTTAATCCAACAGGTTCAACTACTGTTTCAACGCTTGTTGTTGTACAGCCATCGGCATCTCTAATAACAACAGTGTAGGTACCTTGAGGTAGATTGTTAAATGTTGTGTTTGTGCCATTCGTAGCAAAATCCAATCCACTAAAAACGGTTCCCGCAGGACTTTCTAATTGATACTCATAAGGTCCAGATCCTCCTGAAGGTCCTGGTGCTATAACAAAAACTGATCCTGTGCTATCTCCAGCACAATCAACATCAGTTTTATCGGTATTTAATATTAATGGTGGGTCTTGATTTACTGTTACATCAAATGTTGCTTGACAATAATCAACACCTATTGTACCTGGGTCTGGTGCATTGTTATCTCTTACATATACTCTATATACCCATGGTCCGGCTGTAGTTTCAGTAGTAACCGTCTGTGTGCTTCCTGCTGTAAATGCACCGTCAGCAGGAACTGGGTCAGTCACAAGTGCAACAGCGTATTCATAATTGGTATCTCCACCAACTGCACTAATTGTGAAGTCGATTGTATCAGTTCCTAAAACTGCACAAGTAGAGACATCAGGAGCTGTAGCAGAAACAGATAATTCTGGATCAATTATAATGGTATTTGTTGTTGCTGTACATCCATAACTATCGGTTACAACCACCGTGTAAGTTCCCGGGTTGACTGTAAAAGTGTTACTAGCCACAGCAGGTGCGCCATTTAAACTATATGTATAGGGTGGTACTGACGGGATTGCTCCATCAGTCGTTGTTACTGTAAGAATTACTCCACCTCCTGCTGTTGTGTAACAGTCGTTAGGAGTTGCGACTGCCGCAGTGAATGAAGGGTCAGGATCAACAACTACATTTGCACTTACCTCTTCGCAATTGTTTGCATCGCGTACACGCACACGGTAGGTACCAGCAGCTAGGTTAGGAAAAGTGTCATTGTTTCCATTCGTAGCAAAATCCAATCCACCAAAAACGGCGCCAGCGCCATTTTCAAGTTGATAGGTATATGGTCCTGTTCCATCACTTGCAACGGCAGTAATGGTAGCATCCGTTAAACAAGTATTAGGCGCCGTAACTGAAGCTATTATTGTAACAGGATCAGGTTGCGAAATTGTCTGTGGCAGATCGATAGCACATCCTGCTAGTGGAGTTGCCAAGGCCGCATTGTCAACATCTCTTACACTAACTGTATAGTTCTGCGATGTTAAGTTAGTTGCAATAACAATTGGCGCAGTGCTTGTTGAAGTTCCTAATATTGTGGTGAAATTATCAAGAGAATATTCAAATCCACCTGGACCAAAATTCTCCGCTTGTATGGTAATACTACCATCATTTCCTGGAGGATTACATGTTATATTAGTAAATGCAGTTATTGCCGCAGTAAACGTATTTCCTGCATCTACTGAAACCGGAATAGTTAGGTTACAGCTTGCTCCTAAGGTTGCGATTCCCGCTCCATAATTTACTCTTATGATATAATTACCAACAGCAACATTATTAAAGACATTGTTAGTTGTTTGTGTGGTGTAATCTATTAATACAGTTCCTGCCGTATCTTCTAATTGATATTCGTATACATCTGGTGCAATTGCCGTTGGGCTAATAGTAATATTTCCGCTTCCATCACAATTATAAGCAACTGCGGGCGTAAGTGTTGGTGGTGTTGGTAACGGATCGATTGTAATGGTTCTAGTAATAAAACAATCAGTATCTGCGGTATCGCGAATATCGACTGTATAAGTACCGTCATCTAAATCGATAAACGTTGTGGTGGTTCCCCATGCTCCTCCATCTATTCTATATTCAAATGACCCTGAACCAGTCGTCAAAACTGGCGTTACTGTAATTTGACCAAGCTGAGCACATGTATAATCTTGTGTAATTGCTAATGAAGCATCAAGTGTGTCTGGTTCTAGGATAATAATGGTTGCTGTTTCTTCACAATTGTTATTATCTCTTACTCGTACTTGATATTGTTCACCTGCGTTATTTGCAGCGAGATTATTAAATGTTGTTGTTGTTTGATAAGGAACTTCAATACTAAGTACGGCATTGCTACTATCAATAATTTCTAATTGATACTCGTAAGGCGCATCCCCACCAGTAACTCCAGGCGCTGTAATTGACCCTGAAGAATCCCCATTACATGTTACGTCAACTTTTGTTAAGGGATCTATGTTTATAGGCGGATCTTGGTTAATTACAAGATCAAATTGTGCTTCACAAAAATCGTCAGGCTCTGTACCGCCAGTAGGCAAATTACCGCCACGATCTCGCACATAGACATCATAATTTCCTGGAGCTGTAGCTGTTGTCGTTGTCGCAGCACTAAAGTCACCATTTGTCGGTGTTACTCCGTCTCCAACAAGTGCAAAAACGTAGTTTCCATCACCTCCAGCACCACTAAAAGTAACTAATGAGGTAGTACCACACGCCGTAATTGTAGGTGCTGAAGCCGTAACAGTTAATTCGGGATTCACTGTTAAGGTTTCCTGAGCTGTGCAATCGTTTCCGTCGATCACATCGATAACAAAAGTGCCTGGAACCAGACCTGTAAATATGTTATTCGAACTTGTTACCGCAGTCCAAGGACCAGAGTTAATTCGGTATCTATAATTTCCATCTCCACCCGATGCCGTTGCGGTAATATTTAATCCGTTGGCTATGGTATAACATGGGCTGTTTGGAACAATAGCTAATGTTGGAATATCTGGTGGTGTAAGTGTGAATGTATCCTGTGCAGTACAACCATTAACATCAGTAACTGTTACAGTATAATTACCATTAATAGTAAGTCCAGTAAAAATTGTACTTGTTTGTGTTACTGGAGTAAAACCTGCTGGACCTGTTAACTCAAATGAGTAACCTCCCCATCCGCCAGCTGGCGCTACATCGACAGTACCTTGCGCTGAACATGTTGGTTGCACCAAAGTAGCCACTACAGATAATGGCGGCGCAACCTGCACCACAACTGAAGCGGTATCTGTACAGTTGGTAACATTATCAGTTACAGTTATGGTATACGTGTCCGCTGGAAGTCCTGTTAATGAAATTGTATTCCCCGTTTCCGTTGCATTATTCTGTTCCAAGTTATTCGCTGCATCACGAACCTCATAGGCATAATCGGTTGTGAAGCCGCTTATGGTAAATGTTATCTCACCATCAGAATCGGTAGCACAAGTTGTGTTACTGTCTAATGCGCCAACTACATCAATTGGTGTAATCGGATTTACAATAAAATCTTCTCTGTAGGTACAACCTTTATCATCTGTTACCTCAAAGGTATAAGTGTCAGGGGCAAGGCTTGTAAATATTCCTGTTGTTGCACCTGTGGTATTTCCTGTTGCGCCTGCTGGAGCAACTATGGTATAAGCAAATGGTGGGTTCCCATTTCCTGTTGCTGGAACTGATACCGTAACGTCGGCTGTTACTGCGGGACAAGTTGGTGTCGATGCGGTAAATTCTAAGTCAGTTGGTTCATTTAGTGGGTCAATAATTATGGCATTCGAAGTTACCTCACAGCCAAGTGCATCCCTCACAGTAATTGAATACGTTCCATCCGTCAAGTTCGCAAAAGTTGGTGAGGATTGAAAGGTGGTTCCGTCAATACTGTATTCATAAGGAGCTGTTCCACCAGTAGCCGTTCCACCTGTTACAGTTATTGAGCCTTGTTGCAAACATGTATAGTCATCTTGAATCTCAGCGGCAAGAGTTAAGGGTGTGGGGTTATCAATTACAACTTCAAATGGGTCAGAATCACATTCAGAACCTCCTTTTCTTAGTCTAAAAATTGCTTGATATGTTCCAGCGGATAACCCTGTAAACGTTCCAGAACTTTGGAATGTAACTCCATTGTCGATACTGAAGCTTACCTGATAGCCATTTAAGGAGGACCCGGAATCCAAATTAAACGTTATAGTACCATCATTAGTGGTACAAGTAATATCAGTATGTGTAATAGTATAGGTTGCTGTTTGCTCAAAAATAATATTTACTTCATTAGAGATAGAAGTACAATTATTACGATCAGAGACAATAAATTCATAGCTTCCTGGACCCATTTCATATGGGTTTAGGGAACCGTCTCTTGAAATATCAAATATCACGCTAGTCTGCCATGCTCCTAATGGAATACTGGCGGCGTCCGCATATAAGGGTGTTCCATTAAAACTCCAAATTGCATAACTGTAAGGTGTTTGTCCTCCCGTAGCATTCACTTGGATGTTTCCTTCTCTACATGTAACATTTTGTGATACCACTGCTGTTAATGCAAGATCGGAAGTTACATCGATAGTGGCGGGCTCTGTAATATCGCACCCACGATCAGTTTGCACACGAACATCATAAGTGCCTGGATTGACATCGTTAAACGTATAATCATTTGTCGCAACAGGTCCGCTAGAAGCCACCGTGCTTGCACCACTTAATAACGTGTAGTAGTACTGAGGGCTTACATTGTTTGTCTGAACCCTAATTGAACCACGGGTGTCATCACAGGCTGCATCAGTAGTAATAATATCGATATCAATATCCCTGTCTTGTATAATGATATCATCTAATGTGTAATTACAAAGGTTTGTTACATCTAAAGTGCCTGTTGGATCAATCTGACGAACAAAAACGGTATAGTCCCCCGCTTGTGTAATATCAAATGAATTACTTGGTTGGAATGGCCCTTGAGCATCACCTTGACGTTGCAAACTAAATTCATAATCAGATGACACATTAGTTACTGTAATATTTCCTGGATCATTACATTCAATGTCTTGTGAAGTGACCATTGGGTCAAATTCATTCTTAAAAACATCGAAATAGAAAATACGGAAACACCCACCATCATAGGTTACGATTAGTCTATATTGTCCAGCATCCTGAGCAGTAAATTGATTAGCAGTAGAAATTGTGTTCCACTCTGTCGGACATGCCAGTTGTGGACAGTCAAAATCTGGATCTGGTGCCGTGCAGGTAGTTTCATCTAGCTGTTGCCATTCAATACTATCAACATTGTTAAGATTAGTAGGAATAAAACGAGAGGCATTTGCTCCACATAAATAAATTTCTGCTGTTTGGATTCCGTTATTCGGGCAAACACGAACGTCATCAGCCACATCGAGTACTGGATTTGGTACGCCGCCATCGAAAAACTCAACAACAATTGTTTCAGTAACATCAATACAAGGGTCAGGTAATGTTTTATCTATTGTATAAGTACCTGGTTGTGTTACCGTAATTTGAGGCCCAGTGCCAACCTGATTACCATTTAAAAACCAAGTGTATGTAGTATAGCCTGTGCTAGCAGTAAGCGTTAATTCCTGATCACATAAAATTTCAACACGACTTTGGTTACAATCATCAAGGTCAGTTAGGAAGTTAGTAGAACCTGAAATACCAAAATTACAAGCATCAATACTATTAAAACTAGGATCATCTGTTATGGTGTTACCGCTAATAACCCCTTGGTATGATGAGAATGCCGTGTTTTGGATGACATTATTACAGGCGTCGACGATAGTAAAACAGTCGGGAACTACCTGTACTTGAAAGTTAATTTCATATTGTGCTCCTCCTGTTGTCACAAGGCTTTCGTCGACATTAAAAATAATTTGTCGAGAAATGTCATCATAGGTCCACTCAATAAGATCGGTTGTTCCGTCGGTTGAAGGACCTATTAAACCAGGAGGGTTTGATGTAATAATTGCTGTTGCTGGGTCAAAAATTGTATTGATTGGTAAATTATCCGTAATAACATAGTTCGTTGCGGAATCGTTACCTAAATTTTGAAAAGCTAGGTTGTAAAAAATCTGCTGCCCTAATCCAACATCAGTATTATTTATATTATTGCCTAGGGCATCTTGTGATTCCTTGATTAATTGAATTTGTGGTTCAATAATTTCAATAGCGAAAGCAGTATGAAACACAAAATAAGAATCTCGATCGGTATCCAGTCGCAAAGTTACCCCTGTTTCTCTGTTACCAATACGATTATTTGAAGGGTTATCAACAGTAAAAAGATCAGAGTCAAAACCTAGTGTATTTAAACTAGCTGGGCTTCTAGTAGTGTTATAAGCTCCGTCTTCAGAAATATTACTATTAAAAAAATTGGTTGCTGGGTTAACGGCGTCTGACAGTCTATAAAAACCTTCACCATCATCTCCTCCGGTTGTTGGGGCATCATCGGCTCTAAATCGCAATTGATCTCCTCCAAGGTTCAAATCGCCCTCTAAAGTAGCAACACCAATTCGCGCTCTAACTGGACCAGTAGGTATTGTTTCAAAACCTGAAATAGCGAAATCAACTTCGCCGCCAATGGTGTTATTAATACCAGCAAAACCATCAAAAACGGTAATGTTTTTGTTGGTTTGTGTTACATCTTGATATACTACGACGAGTGTCCAACCTCCTGAGGCTCCTCCTCCTGCTGGGCTTCCTAAACTTGCGTTAATATTCGCAACAGTATACGTTCCTGATTTGCCGATACCCAGTGCTTGAATATCTGCTGTTACATCTTTAAAACAGGCATAAGGATCGGTAATAAAATTACCTTGTGCATTACCAAAATTAGGGGTGTCAAAAATGATTTCATCAGCTGTAATATCTCTATAAGTTGCATCACCTGGGTATCGAACTTTTATTTGGTTGTAGTCAGTATTTGCAGCTCGATCTCCGTCTCTTAAAATAGCGGACCAATATAGCCCTGCGAATTGTATTGTTTGACATTGATCGAGATTTAAATCTGCTGAACTTGAACTAAAGGTATCATCATTACCGTCACCATCTTCATCAACAGTACCATCAATATCGATATACTGCATGTTTTCACTATCGTTGAAAAAATTATCTACAAAACGAAGATTTCCAAAACGGTTAAAACGCCATTCTGAAGCCCAGTTAAAGTCGTCATTTGGATCAAGCCCTCCAGCTGGAGCAAAGAAAAAATTCCCATTAACATCTCTGACAACATTGGTAAAACCAGGGTCGCTTGCACTAAGAATGTTATTGGCAATTTTGGCGTAATCTCCCTGAACAGATGTGGTATATCGAACATCAAAAGGATTGGCAACTTGTGCTATTGAAGTCGTACTGTAGAATAAAGTAAGTAAAAAAACTACCAGCAATGGTTTGATCCGCGCCAAACCAAGCATAATTTTAAGTAGCTGTCCTATCATAAGTTAAGTTTTAGGTGTCACTTGTGCCGTTGGGTGCTCAAATAACGCAGGTTAGCTTTGGGGGCTGTTGTTTAGTTACTTTAAGTTTTGGGTCTTAATGGTGTGTTAAATATAATAATTAATCTATTATAAGCTAATGGTATTCACTTTATAAGCTAATGGTGTTTACTCTCATAATCCAAATATTGTCAAAATAGGTTTCATCAACATTTGAGTAATACGACGTAAGCGCATTGTTCCAAGATTGATGCTTTTTTAAATACACATATCTAAAGTTGTTTTTAGGATTAATAAAATATCCAGCATCAATACCTTCACTCTTTAACTTCTTTATAAACCTATCTGCATATAACTTTTTAGAATACACATTAGCAACTATATAAAAACCACCATCAACCCCTTTAGCATTTAAAACTTTTGGTTTTGCTATCTTTTTACGAGGAGATGAAGTGCTAGTATAGGCATCGCTTTTATTTATAACATCTTTACCCGACTTTTCTTTACCTATAATCGATGAACTACCATCTTTTTTGGCTAAATCATTCTTTTTTACTGTATTATCATTATTCGCAACAGCGTCAAATTGATACTTGGGTCCTGATTTTTGAGCAACACGCACATCAGTATCATTTACAACATCCATTACCCAAAGTTCATTTTGGTACGAATTATCGAGGTTCGACTTATAAGATCGTATGGCATCGGATCGCTTATTATGCTTGCGCAAATAAACATATTTCATTCCATTTTTAGGGTTGACGAAATATCCTGGATCAAGCCCTTTTTCTTTTAATTCGTTAAAGAATTTATTAAAGTATTTATTGTCTTTTCCTTTATACACGTTTGCAATAAGATAAAATCCTTCGTCAACACCATTAATTACTACAGCACCTTTCCTCTTATTTGATTTAGGTTTACTTGCTGAAACTGTTCGCGTATTAGTTTTTGGAGTACCAACATTAGTATTGTCCTTTATTCGATTGTTTCTGTCCTTATCGGCATTTGTTATAATACGGTCATTAGTTGTTGATGTCCCATTATTGCCGTCGTTTCCATCACGTCCATCCCTACCATCACGAGGTCGGTTATTTTGCATTTGAGCTAACATAGTCATCAGTCTATTAAATCGGCCGTCATTAGCTCGGTTAATAGAATCTTGTCGAGCCATAAAATCTTCTAGTAATTGCATATTTATGGCAACATTATCCTTTAGTTCCTGCATTTCGCGAGCAGAAGTAGCTAGTACTGGTTGTTCCTCTTCTGGATCCTCCTCCTCTTCAGCTAACTCGCCATTGTCAGTACTTGGATTGAACCTATATGCCAAACCAAATTCATGTGTGGCTCCTAAGTTACTTCGATCTCCATTAAAGGCCTTCTCAATATTATAACCAATTGAAATATTTTTAGATAAATTAAGTCCTATTCCAGCATGAGCTCCATAAAACTGATCATAACCACTTTGAATCCATCCAATTTTAGGTAAGTCTAAAATAATATTTCCTGAAAGCTGATAATCTACATCGCTAGCATCGTCTTGAAAGGTTGGTTGTCTTCTTCCACGAGCCATTAGGCGAAGTTGAGCATTTTCAAACATACCAACTGCATCTTTACTCAGGCCCGTAGTATACATAATGTGACCTGAAAAGGTTTTATCGGCAAAATCAGTTAGCATTTCGCTACTCTTAAAATCGTAGTCTACCAAGTTTTCTGCATAAACTCCAATGTCAAATGCTCCTACTGTTAAATTTATACCCGGCTGAAAGCTTAAAATAGACTGTTGATCTCTATTAAAAAGGTTTGGGTCTGTTTGATCACCTATAATATCACTTGTACGAATATCCGATCGATAGTATGAAAGATTGGCTCCAAAAGAAAGCTTGGCCTTTTCGCCAAGGCTAAAACCATAAGCGTAATTGGCAGTTGCACCATAAAAACTTAGTATTCCTCTATTTTGTTGAAACAATCCGATACCGATACCTGTATTTTCTCCTGATTTACCAGAATAGTTTAATAATAAAGTGTTGGTGTTATCACTAAAATCTAATGATTCGTTTCTAGTAAGTGGGCTTATAAAAGTGCTGTTTTCTCTAACTAATGAAAAGGTTGGGTTCAAGAAATTACGATTGTATTTCAAGAAGTTTTGAGACTCTAGCGTAAACGGCAATTGGTTGCTCTGCTCAGGCGTAGGATTCTGTGCATGCAAGCTTTGCCAGCCGGCCAGCAATATCGTTATGTAAATAATTCGTTTCAACATTTTTGCAGGTTTTTGTTGGTTTTGGTGAACCAATAGTTTTCGGGTCTTCTTGGTTATTTTAATATTGTTATAGTTCCTTTTTTAAATAGGACATTTTCTTTGGAAATGGCATAATAATATAATGTGCCATCTTTTACATTATTGATCATTGACGCATCTGGCCAATCATTATTATAGCGATTGGTATTTAAGACGTTCTTTCCGTTTTGGTCATATATAAGTATCTCTACCTTTTCGCTATTAAAGCCTCCAGGTAAAATCCAAGTGTCATTTTTGTTATCTCCGTTAGGACTAACCACATTAGGTATTAATCCGCTTAGATTAAATTCAACGGTAATTATTTTGGTAACAGTACAACTGCCTACTGATGCTGTTAAAGTGTAGGTTCCTTCTTCAGACACTGTAATACTATCTCCAGTTGTTGTAGCCCCACTCGCGTCATTCACCCAAGAATAACTATCTGCTCCTGTTGCAATTACTTCCTGTGTTGATCCTTCCGCAATTGTTACAAACTCTGAAGGGGAAATTACTACAGTATCAACGTCAAAATTGGTGATTTCTATCTCATTAGAATTTGAAGTACATCCAAAAGCAGATGCCACAAAATGATAGGTTCCTATTTCATTAATATCGATTGTTGCTGTATTTGCACCAGCTATTGCCTGGCCATCTTTAAACCACTGATACGAATAATCAGTATTCAATGCTCCATCATTTGATAGTGTAATTGAATCACTTGATCCAGGACATAGCTTACTTTGTGTTGCACTTATTGTTATGGCTTCTAGGCCTAAACTAATTGCTACAGTATTACTCATACTGGTAAGGTTGCCATCACTTACTTCTATTTCGTAATTCCCGTTTTCCGTTCGGTCATTTACTGTAAATTCTTGTTGTGTGGCTCCATTTACAGTGGTGTTGTCTTTAAACCATTCATAGGTAAACAAAGAGAAGTCGCTACTGTTTACTGAGACTTTAAGGCTTCCACTATTGGCAACTGCATCAATTTTTGTAATACTTAATGTGGTAGGAGGATTGCCGCAATCGACATAATTTGCATCTGGAGCTATTGTTATTTCGTAGGCTTCGGGCGCATAAATATTAAAAACAGGCGATTGTTTTACATCGCCGCATGCACCAGAGCCAGTTACTGTTGCTTGGTAGGCGCCAGGTGTACTAACTCCCAAATCAAATGTATTTCCTACTGGAGTTGTACCACCATTTAGGAACCATTCGATTGTGCTTCCACTTTCAGAGCTTGTTACATTTAATGTCGTTGACTGCGTTGGCAATAAGATCTGGTTTTCATCAGTGTTTGTTGAAACAGTAATCTCAGTACCTGCATTCGTCACGTTTACTTCCTCAGAAGTATCCTCGCAACCATCGGCATTGGTGATACTAACGCTGTAGGCCCCAAAAGGGGTTGTTGTTGAAACGGTATATTCATCTAAACCCTGTCCTCTTGCAACCTCGGTACCATCTTTCAACCAGGTATATTCAAAACTCGGGTCAGATGGGCTTGCAGTCATTTTAAAAGTATCGCCTGAGCAAATTGCAATATCCGATTCGGCTATAGTTGCAGTCACACTGCTGCTACTTAAGCTTACAGACACCAATCTTGAGTTAACCCCTGCACTTTGCGTACAAGGACCAAAATATACTGATGCAAAATAATTGCCCGAGCCTGTAACCGTAACTGAATTTCCAGTAGGATCTGTACTACCATCCGGATTCCATGGCACAAAATCTCTAAACCATTGGTACAATGGGAAATCGCTATTATTAAGCTGAAGTGTTATTGGAGAGCCTCCACAAATAGTATAGGAGGTAGGCCCTTCTATTTGTAAGTTCACTGTACTAGGGTCTGGCGTAAAATAAGCCGGAATCCCAGGGTCGGATGCTGGGCTTACAATTGCCGGGTTAGAAGAATGTACTCTTAACTTATAGTTATCACCGTAAACATCGGTCGGTAATTGCACCGCTGTGGTAAACCCTTCGTTTGGGGCTCCTGTAGGGATTGTCTTATTTTCTCCTGTTATTCCAGTTGCAACAAAAATGGGGTTGTTATCGTCGAAGTTTCCATCCGCATCAGAAATCTCGATGCTGAATTCATTTGGGTCAGAAAACCCTGGTGCTGTATATTGCACCAAAACCCCAAACGAATTAAAGCCTGCGCCTATGTCGTTGGGACATGCAAAACTAACTGTAAACTGCGGTGGAAGAATACTCTGTCCATAACATACAGCACATGCAAAAAACATCATCGCCGATAGCATCGGCCTATGTCGTTTTAGGTTAAGCATAAAGAGTTGATTTAGGGCTAATCAAAACAAATGTAATGAAACAATATGTTTTCAACAAATATGTAGTCGAACAACCCAAATACTGGTTTAAGTGTAATTATTTGATATATTGATGTTTAGAGTGCTTCTTCTATATTAAATATTCAAATCGAAGCTCTTAATAGAACAGCATGGTGTTAATAACTGTTGAGTTTAATGTAAAATACTGATTTAAAGATATTTACAGTAAATTTAAGCACGAAAGCAACAAAAACAATCTGAGAGATAGTTGGTTACTCAACGTTTAAATCGATCCTGTTGAAGAAAAGTTGAAGAAAAATTAGAAAAGAGCTATTTATTGCCTCCAGGAGGAGCGAAATGATGTATTTAAATTCTATTAAATCAGAAATTAATACAAAACTTAGGACTACTGTTTTACTCTAAACTTGTGTTAATTAAGGTGTTGATACGATTGATTTTTTTAACTTCAAGCTTGCTGAATATTACGGTTTTCTCTAACTGATTTATAGACCACTAATAACAACAAATGGGAAAAACTTTCTTTGTTGCCCTGCTTCTATTTTTAAACACACACTTGTTCGCGCAAAAAAACAAGAAGATTAATGAGGTTGGCTCTATTAAAATGTTTAATTCAGAGTCTCTTGGTGATCTTAGGGAAATTCAAATTTTTCTGCCTGAAGATTATTCTAACTCCCAGCAGAACTATCCTGTTTTGTATGTCTTAGATGGACAGCGCTATTTTTTGCATGCGGTAAGCCTTCAGAAGTCCTTTATTCAATTTCGTCAAACGCCAGGTTTTATTATCGTTGGAATAAACAAAAAGCAATCTGATAGAAACCGGAACTATAATTCAAACTCAAAAATATTTTTAGAATTTATTGAAAATGAGGTGATACGCTATATAGATTCAGAATTTAGAACATCGGACATCAGAATGTTATTTGGTTGGGGCTATGCTGGCGGCTTTGTTTTCGAGACTATGACATCCAACCCAGAACTATTTGACGCTTATATTGCAGCAAGTCCGTTCCCTTTGGAAAGCAAAATAAGTAAAATAGATGGCCTAATTAGCAATGTCCCAGGTTTTGATTCATCCATATATTTTACTTCCGAAATTGAGGAAGGGGGTGTTCTAAAAGGCTCAAGACAGCTAAGGGATCTTTTGTCTACCAAAGCCTCAAATAGCCTTCGTTGGACTTTTAAAGAATTAAAAGAAGAAGAACATCGCTCAACTCCTTTCACAAGCTTATATCACGGAATAACGAAGTATTTTGAATACTATCCTGAATTGCAATTTAAAAATCTAGAAGAATATGAAAAAGAAGGGGGATTCGATAACGTATTAAGCTATCACAAAAAAAGAGCTTCCCAATATGGGTTTGCTGAGGAATTAAGTGATTGGACTATGTTTAGTTTAACAAGAAATGTGATAAGAGCAAAAAACCTTGATCTATTTGATTTCTTTATGAAGCGATTTGAGAAAAGTGGTTTTATCGAAAGGTTGAACGTTAGTCGATCATGTTTAATTGCTGAATTTTATTTAGAGAATAATAGGCCTGAAAAAGCAATTGAAATATTTAAACGAATATCCAACGGAAACCCTGCTAGTATTAGGCCGTTACAAGGCTTAGCAGAGAGCTATTTAATTTTGAATAAGAAAGCTTTAGCAAGAAAATTTTTTAAAAAAGTAGAGAAATTAAACGAGCAAAATTAGATGAATATAATTTTTTAGGTTTTTCTAAAATTTAATTTAGACATCTATTTAAGAACTGTAATAGTGCCCTTTTTAAATAATATATTGTCTTTTGATATTGCGAAGTAGAATAATGAACCATCTTTAACCGCATTCATGTTCATTGATGAAGATCGCGGCCAATCATTTGCGTAGCGATTAGTTTCTAATACCGCATTTCCGTTCTTATCGTAAATAACCACGTTTACCTTTTCGCTATTAAAGCCTCCTGGCAATGTCCATGTATCATTTTTTCCATCTGAATTCGGACTAATTACATTCGGGATCAATCCGCTTAGGTTGAATTCGACAGTAATCGTTTTAGTAACCGTACAAGTACCTACCGAAGCTGTTAATGTATAGGTGCCTTCTTCTGAAACTGTGATATTGTTTCCTGAGGTTATTGCTCCTGTTAAATCATTTGTCCAAGTATAACTATCTGCTCCACTTACGGTAACAAGCTTTGTTGCACCTTCGGCAATTGCTATATAATCAGATGGAGAAATACTAACTGTATCCACATCAAAGTTTGTTATTACAATCTCATTTGAAGTTGAAGTACAACCAAAAGCTGAGGCTACGAATGTATAGGTTCCTATTTCATTAATATCAGTAGTTGATGCTGTTTCACCTGTAATTATCTGGCCATCTTTTAACCATTGGTATGTATAAGCCGGATTCAAGCTGTCATCACTTGATAAAGTGATCATATCGCTAGAACCTGGACATAATTTACTTTGTGTAGCGCTAATATTGATTGCTTCTAAACCTAGGCTAATTGCAACATTATTACTAGTTGCACTTAGTCCGTTGTTAGTCGCTGTTAACGTATAATTCCCATTTTCAGTTCTATCGCTTAATGTAATCTCATTGTGTGTGGCTCCTGCTAAGGCTGCAGCATCTTTAAGCCATTGGAAGGTGAATAATGAAAAATCAGCGCTATCAACAGGCAGTTTTAAAGCACCACCATTAGCAGTGGCTTCTAATTTTGTAATACTTAATGTTGTTGGCGGATTCCCACAAGCTTCATAACTAGCATCTGGTGCAATGGTTACTTCATACGCTTCTGGAGCATAAATATTGAATACTGGTGATTGTTTAACATCCGCACACGTACCTGAACCAGTAACTGTGGCTTGATAAGCACCTGGAGTATTAACCAATAAATCAAAAGATGTTCCGATTGGGGTCGTTCCTCCGTTTAAGAACCACTCTATAGTGCTTGAAGAGTCTGAACTTGTAACACTTAAGATTGTGCTCTGACTTGGTAACAATACTTGGTCTTCTGCAGTACTAGTTGAAACTGTAATTTCTGTTCCCGCATTATTTACATTAGTTGCACCTGAAGTGTCTTCACAACCATCTGTATTGGTAATGCGTACAGTATATTCTCCAAATGGAGTGGCATTTGAAACTGAGTAATTATCTAAACCTAAACCTCTTGCTACCTCAGTGCCATCCTGAAACCAAACATATTCGTAAGTAGGATCTGATGGACTTGCAGTCATCATAAAGGTATCGCCTAAACAAATTAAAGTGTCAGACTCAGTAATTGAAGCCTCAATACTATTGGCAGACATTGAAACTGTTACCAAACGGCTATTAACGCCAGCAGTATCAGTACACGGTCCGTAGTAAACCGCTGCATAATAATTTCCAGGTTCGGTAATCGTAATTGTATTTCCTGTTGGGTCTTGACTCCCATTTGGGTTATAAGGCACAAAATCCTTATACCATTGGTATAAAGGAAATGCATTGTTATTCAATTTTAAAGTAACATCGCCACCACCACAAATTGTATGACTGGTAGGTCCTTCTATTTGTAAGTTAATATCCGAAGATCTAGCGGTAAAATACGCTGGAAACGCCTCTGAAGCTGGTCCAATTTCTCCACTTTCGGATGCATGTAGTCTTATTCTGTAGTTTTCTCCATATACATCGGTTGGCAGTTGAATATTGGTGGTAAATGCCTCATTCGCACCTCCTGTCGGTATTGTTTTGTTCTCGCCCGTAATACCTGTTGCAACAAAAATCGGATTCGCATCATCAAAATTTCCATTTTCATCAGAAATTTCAATGCTAAACTCATTAGTACTACCAAAACCAGGTGCTCCATATTCAACATATACGCCAAAATCATTAAAACCACCACCATTATTATTGGGACAGGCAAAACTCACAAGCATATCCGTCGTCACAATACTTTGCGCATAGGAAGAAACGCTAATAGCTAGCGTCGCCAGAAAGATTAATACTTTGTTGTTTAGTAGATTGTACATGTTTTGATTATTGGGGTAATCAGCTGTAAGCATTTTACGATGCTTTCACCTATAGAACAATTAAAAGCCATTTTACCCTAACAGCATATCCCATTTTTAACACTTATTATGACTTGGTTAGCCTTTTGGTTACAATAGCTTATCGATTAAATACCGTTTTGGTAATTCACTATATCCACTACTTGAGATTACCTTATAAAATCCTACCTTTGGCGATTCAAATTCGATTACAATGTCAGAAGAGTACGAATCGCTCAATTTTTTAGAACAGATTGTTGAAGAAGACCTTAAAACAGGAGGCTATGAGGGGAAATTGCGTTTTCGTTTTCCGCCAGAACCTAACGGATATTTGCATATTGGTCACGTAAAAGCCATTTGCATTAATTTCGGGCTCGGAGAACGCTATAACGCACCCGTAAATCTTCGTTTTGATGATACTAATCCAGCAAAAGAAGAGCAAGAATTCGTCGACGGAATTAAACGAGATATTTCTTGGCTTGGTTTTGAATGGGATAAGGAATGCTATGCATCAGACTACTTTCAGCAGCTATATGATTGGGCCGTTGAACTTATAAAAGATGGTAAGGCCTATGTCGATTCTCAAACTTCTGAAGAGATAGCAGAGCAAAAAGGAACACCTACAAGTCCAGGTACTAATAGTCCATACAGAGATCGTAGCGTTGAAGAGAATTTAGCACTTTTTGAAGGCATGAAAAATGGCGATTTTGAGGAAGGAGCACATATCCTTCGGGCAAAAATCGATATGACAGCACCCAATATGTTGCTTCGCGATCCTGCAATGTATCGAATATTAAAAAAGACACATCACCGTACTGGTGATGATTGGTGTATTTACCCAATGTACGACTGGACACATGGTGAATCTGACTATATAGAGCAGGTTTCACACAGTTTATGCTCATTAGAATTTAAGCCACATCGTGATTTATACGAATGGTTTGTAGACGAAGTTTATACCTCAACAGACTTAAAACCAAAACAGCGCGAATTTGCCCGTTTAAACATGAGTTATACCGTAACAAGTAAGCGAAAACTGGCAAAATTAATTGAAAATGGTGTCGTTACTGGTTGGGATGATCCTAGAATGCCAACAATTTCTGGTTTACGAAGAAGAGGATACACTCCTACCGCATTACGAAAGTTTGTGGATACTGCAGGTGTCGCTAAACGAGATAATGTTATTGATGTTTCTTTATTAGAATTCTGTATCCGTGAAGATTTAAATAAAACATCACCTCGAGTAATGGCAGTTTTAAATCCGATAAAAGTTGTTATCACAAACTATCCTGAAGGCGAAGAAGAATGGCTAGAGGCTGAGAATAATCCAGAAGATGAGTCAGCAGGAAGCAGAAAAATTCCTTTTTCAAGAGAAATATATATTGAAAAAGAAGATTTTAGAGAAGAAGCGAATCGCAAATTCTTTAGATTGAAATTAGGCGGAGAAGTACGCCTTAAAAATGCATATATAATCAAGGCAGAGTCGGTTGTAAAAGATGAAAATGGTGAGATTACTGAGATTCATTGCACTTATGATGAAGATAGCCGCAGTGGAAGTGGTACCGAAGCTAGCTTACGTAAAGTAAAAGGCACCTTGCATTGGGTTTCTATAAAACATGCAATTCCTGCCGAAGTTCGCTTGTATGACCGTTTATTCTTAGATGAAGCGCCTGATAGTCATAAAGACAAAGAGTACATCGAATTTTTAAATCCGGATTCATTAGAAGTTATCACCGCTCAAGTTGAGCCAAGTTTAGCGAATTTAAATCCTGGTGATCGCGTTCAATTTCAGCGCAAGGGATATTTTAACGTTGATTTAGATTCGTCTAAAAACAAACTCGTCTTTAATAGAACGGTAGGATTAAGAGATAATTGGGCTAAGAAAAAGTAGAAGCCTACTTCTTCTTTTCCTTTTTAATAAGATAAGCTGTTTTTTGAAAAATGGTATTGGAAATAGCAACCCAATAGCGGTCTAATTTTTCTTGTTTATTAGTAGCTAAGACTAGCCTGTATTCTATATTAGTTGGATTAGTGCTTACACCAAGTACCTTCATTCGAACAAAACTTACTTGAATACTAGGAGGTCCTGTAAAAGGAGATTTTTGCCAATCGTCTTTGATTGGAGTTCCAATTGAGGTAACTGTCAGGTTCTTCTTTTTAAATTCTTGTACGATTTCTGGGGAAAACTCTTTACCATAAGACCTGTATAAGTGCCTAATGCCTGACATCGTAAATAACGCCAATAAAAATAGAACCAATATGACAAAGAATGTGTTCAATTTATTAAGAAATTATTCTTGCATTAACAAATAGGAATCATTACCATGTTCGCAAAACCATTCGAAAAATACATGTTAAACTTAACTGCTCAAAATGGAGTCGATAAGATGAATTTACTGCCAACTGGCAACTGGCAACTGCGGACTGAAGACTAATTCGTTACTGCGGTGTCATTACATCCGCAGGAATTACCATTTTCGTTTCGAAATCAGGAAATAATTGGGCTTTTAAAGGGCCGTTTAGCTGACTTGCTTCTATAAATGACCAATGCTTTTTGTCTTCTAGATAAATGCCCAACAAGTGGCTAGCGTTTTTCATTTTTTGTCCAGAGATTGACATATTTACTGTAGTCGCCACTAGACATCGATACTCCCCTTGCTCATTTACAAAGTCCTTAACACTATCTACCTTGTAATTATCAATTGAAACACCGTTGGTTTTCATCATATCTTTTAAGCTTTGCATTTGCTTTTTGATGTTTTCTTCACCTCCACCCATAGCAAATACATTGGGGTGTACATATTTCATCATACCATCAACATCCCAAGCCATTGTGGCCTCTCCAGATGCTTGAGCATCTGTTAGCGCTTGCGCTTTTAATTCATCTTCGGACTGAGCAACTAATGCACTTACTGATATAAAAAGTGCGCATACAAATAATGTAATCTTTTTCATGTGTATTTTTTAAAAAGAAGCAAGGGTCAAAAAACCCTTGCTTCTAACATTTGTTATTATTTAAACGATTTTATAGGTCGTTATTGTTCTTGCCTTTAGCTTTTTTCATCGCCTCGCCGATTTGATTACTAGCTGTAAAACTAGCAACCATGTCATTTAGCATAGTACTTCCCGCTTGTGGAGAGTTAGGCAGTAAGATTAAATTACTATTGGTTTCCTGACCTATAGACTGTAAGGTGTCATAGTGTTGCGTAACAACAATAAGGGCTGAAGCCTCTTGGGAGTTGATCCCCACTTTATTCAACACCTCAACCGACTCTTCCAACCCACGAGCAATCTCACGACGCTGGTCGGCAATACCCTGACCCTGTAAGCGCTTGCTTTCAGCTTCCGCTTTTGCTTTTTCTACAATAAGAATACGAGCAGCATCACCTTCAAACTGAGCAGCGATTTTTTCACGCTCTGATGCATTAATTCGGTTCATCGCTTCTTTTACTTGCGAATCCGGATCAATATCCGTCACTAAGGTTTTAATAATATCATAACCATAAGTCATCATCGCATCATTTAATTCCGATTTTACAGCGATCGCAATATCATCCTTCTTAACGAATACGTCATCTAATTTCATTTTAGGTACCTCAGCACGTACCACATCAAATACATAACTTGTAATTTGATCGTGTGGATAATCTAGCTTATAAAATGCCTCATAGACCTTATCACGAATTACTTTGTATTGTACCGAAACCTTTAACTTGACGAATACATCATCAAGGGTTTTTGTTTCTACAATGACGTCTAATTGTTGAATTTTTAAGCTCAATCGCCCTGCAATACGATCAACTAAGGGAATTTTTAGTTGTAAGCCGGAATGGCGAATACTCTGAAACTTACCAAAGCGTTCAACAATCACAGCCGTTTGCTGTTTCACAATAAAAAAGGCAGCGAAGAGAATAATCGCTCCAAAAAAGATAATAACCGGTAATAAATAAGATCCAATCATGTATATAATAGTTAGTGTTAGTAATAACCTAAGGAAAGGTACAACTATTTGTAGTATTTTTTGCGGGTTTGTTACAGTTGAAGTCCAAATTTGGACTAAAGATTCTCTAAGAATGCCTGTGTGTCGAGAATTGTGGCAAACTCATCTTTCAAACTCGCCATTGCTGTTTGATGCATAATTTCTGCATCAAATTTTTGTCCGTTGATGCCTATCATAGCAAAGGCAGCTGTAGCATCGGCAATAAGTGTCACATTAAATCCAATATTTGCTCCCATTCGTACTGAGGTCGATATGCAATGATTGGTTGTTAGTCCGACAATTACAATATTAGAAATATTAAGTTGTTTTAACTCATTTTCGAGCCCAGTTCCCACAAAAGCGCTATTGACGTTTTTAGTGTAAATAGGCTCGTTTTCGGCTGGTTTTACTTCATTTTTGATCTCAAAACCTACTTTTGTGGCTAATAATGGTGATTTTTCGTTTGTCGAACCATGTCGAACATGAAAGATGGGAAGATCCCTTTTTCGGAATTCAGATAAGATCAAACCAGCATTTTTCTCCGCATCTAGGTTATTCCGATTTCCCCCATAATAATCCCATTCGTCCAATCCCTTTTGGATGTCGATTAGGACTAGGGCTATGTTGGTATTTTCCATCTTAATAATCTCCATATTTTTCAAGTGTCAGTTCGAGTGTTTTTTAGTTTAAGCGGTAGCGCAAAGTAAAAAATGTATCGAGAACACTTATATATTAACAAGGTTCTCGATACAATCCCGATCGCGATCGAGATCACTCGAACTGACATTTTAGAACTACTACCCTAGTCTTTTGATCGCATTATGAATTCTATCTATAGATTCTTCTTTACCTAACATCGAAACAATCTCAAACACGTCAGGCCCCTGCAAAGAACCTACCAGACTCAAACGCAACGGCATCATCACTTTACCAAAGCCAATTTCTTTAGAAGTAATCCAGTTTTTAATAGTAGGCGTCACATTTTCTGATGAAAAATCATTGATTCCTTCAATAACCGAAATCAATTCTTGCATCAGCTCGTTTGTTCCTTCTTTCCAGGCCTTTTTGGAGGCTTTTTCATCATAACTTTCTGGTGCCTGAAAAAAGAAAGACGATAACTCCCAAAAATCACTTATAAATGTTGCTCGCTCTTTAAGCATTTGAACAATATTTTCAATGTTTTGTTCTGTTTTGATGCCTTTTTCATCCAAAATCGATGAAAATTGAGCAGAAATGATCGAATTATCTAATTTTTGCAAATATTGATGCTGATACCATTTGGTCTTATCTGGATCGAATTTTGCGCCTCCTTTATTCACCTTTGAAAGATCAAAAGCGGGTACCAATTCTTCTAGACTAAATAATTCTTGCTCGGTACCAGGATTCCAACCTAAAAACGCTAAGAAGTTTACAACAGCTTCTGGTAAATAACCATCTTCTTTATAACCTCTTGAAATATCTCCTGTCTTAGGGTCTTTCCATTCCATAGGGAATACCGGAAATCCCATTTTATCACCATCTCTTTTGCTTAACTTCCCTTTCCCAACTGGCTTCATGATCAATGGTAAGTGGGCAAATTTTGGAGCTTGCCACCCAAAAGCATCGTATAGTAATTGGTGTAATGCTAATGATGGTAACCACTCCTCACCACGAATTACATGGGTGATCTCCATTAAATGATCATCTACAATGTTTGCCAAGTGGTAGGTTGGCATACCGTCACTTTTAAAAAGCACCTTATCATCTAGGGTATTACTATCTATTTTAATTGAACCTCGAATTTCATCTTCTAACCTAACTGTTACTCCTTCTGGTGATTTAAAACGGATAACATATTCCTCTCCTGCATCAATTCGTTTTTGAACCTCATCCGCCGATAATGAAAGTGAATTGGTCAGCTTTAAACGATTATGCCAATTGTAAATAAAGGTCTTTCCTTTCGCTTCATGATCTTTTCGATGAAAATCAAGCTTTTCGGCAGTATCAAATGCATAATACGCCTTTCCGTTTTCAATTAACTCGTCCGCATATTGTCTGTACAAATGCTTGCGTTCACTTTGGCGATAAGGACCAAAACCAGCATCTTTACCAACGCCTTCGTCAAATGGGATTCCGCACCAATTTAATGCATCAATAATGTATTGCTCTGCTCCAGGAACATATCGCTTTTGGTCGGTGTCTTCAATTCGCAATACAAAATCACCACCGTGTTTTTTAGCAAAAAGATAGTTGAATAATGCGGTACGAACACCGCCAATATGTAAAGGTCCTGTTGGGCTAGGCGCAAAACGAACGCGGACTTTATGATTCATTTTTTATTGTTTATGAGCGGCAAAGATAGGCTATGATTTATGATTTACGAAGTGCGATTTTGGGAATTAAAATTCAAACAATTGAAAGAGTCAATTCCCTCGTGAATAGGATATCTACCAAATCAAAACAATTAACTCCCTTCCCTTGAGGACGACACAACGGGAGTTGGGGGCGAGGTGATGAAATTGCAAAGGGATGGGTGTTCACCGGTGCAGACTATAGAATAACATCTTAATTAGAAATTTTGGGCCAGTTACACCCCTCTAAATCTCCCCTCAAGGGGAGACTTAAAATAGAGAAGTTCTAAAAACAAAAAAACCGACAGCATTGCCATCGGTTTAGTAGTTGAATTTTGGTTGGTCTTCCCTATTTATCCGGGAATTCATCGTCTGCTAGCAATTCTTCTATTTGAAGAACGTGGCGCTCAGAATGTGCTGATAAAAACAGTACCATCTGGTATGCGTCTAATGTGCCAAATGGCATTTGCTGAAAGCGACCTCTAAGGTCGGCATCAGTGGTTTTTATAAACTCGATATTCGAAGTTCTTTTGGTTTTAAATGCTTTTAAAGTCTCATCGTATGATCCGAAACGGCCACTTGGTTTAAAAGGCTCGCTTGTTTTAACTTTATTACTACGGTCGACCATCATGGCAATTACCTGATCGTCTGGTGTCGCTTTTTCCGGCTTTGTAGTCGCTGCCTTGTCATCTGATTTTAAAAGCCCTTTCATTAAATTGAAAATAGAATTTTCTGAAATCGCAATATGCTCAACGCATTCTGCAATAGACCAAACGTCATTTGATGGTTTATAATTTAATTGCTCTTCCGAAAGTCCTTCAACAGCTTTTAACAAATGATCATGTGTTTTAGTTAAATACTCGGTAGCTTTAGCTCGTTCGGCGTCGGTTAATTTTGTGTCAGCATTGGTAAAACTTAGCAAAACGATTGCCAAGATCGGTAGGATTAGTTTTTTCATGATGAATATATTGGTTGGTAATCTTTTAATACAAGGTAAAGATATACGTTTTTGGTCTTAAATGCGAAGTTATCTTTTGTCTAGCTTTTCAGGCTGACTTGAATTGCTATCCACTTTCCAGAACTCATCTTCATAAATGGAGGTATACACCGCATGCACCTGAAATGGTGGGTCATCATCAGGTCCTACATTCAAATAGTAAAAAACACTGTCAAGCTTGGCAACCGGAATATTATAGGTAGAAAGTGAACGTTCTTCTCCAGGCATTAGAGTAGATCCTCTTCCTAAGGTTGCGTGCTGGGTTAAATAACCATAGTCCAGTAGCTTGGGAAATTGATCTTCAAACAAATTTTCAGTATCCAACGGAAATGTTTTTCCTTTATAAGTAAAGTAAATAGAGTCGATTATTGCTGGGCCCAATCCTTTATTTTCAAGTACTTGTTGAAAAACCACAAGGGTATCATTCCCGCCTTGATTAATGGTAAAATCTAAACGCGGTTTTACAGAGAGCTTACTTTGCTCCCTAATAATTCCGGTCTGGTAAATAAAAATGATTAGTGTTAACAAACTGATGATCATTGCAGAAATTCCCAACAATCTATCTGTTTTGATTTTTTTGAACTTCATTTTCCAAGTTGGTTTAGCTATTTACTATCTCAAAAGATAGCTAATCTTTTCCTACTTGTCTTAAAATTAGCGAAGTTGTTACAAAGGATTGTACACTCCTAAAACTAGTTACGGCATTTTTCTACTGAAACATCATTTCAAATATTAGATAGTGTTTTATCCCAAATTCTTTTCCCCAATTCGCAACATCTTTTCCACTAGTATCTACTGCGCACCAATATTTAAAATCGCCTTTTTCATAGGGCAAGATATAGGCGAAGGCATAGAAGTTTTTCCCATATGCTATTGATTCGCTTACACCAACATCCCTTAAGCTGTAATCGTCAGATTGGGTTGCTTCATATTTTCTTTCAAACCCAAAATTTGGAAAACGAAACCATAATTTAAGTTTGGATTCATCGGTGCGCTTTGCATACACCTTTAGGTTCAGTGTATCAGACGTAGTTTTTGGTATTTTCTTGAAGTTAGACGTATTGACTATGGTATCTATCCGCCTCACAGCACCATCCCACATTTCTTTACAGATAAGTACATAATCCTTTCTGGTAATTTCTTTTCCTATAAACTGCACTTTATAGAAATCAATTTTTTCGAAATACAGCAAATCGGATAATTCTTGATTTTCAGTGGAATATTCAGTCGTCATTTTTACATCTTGACCATATATTATGGTGCTTACTAATAGGCATATTAGTATGCTTATTGTTCTTTTCATTATGTAGGTTTTTTGTTTTGTGAGTACCGTTATTCGGTTGCAGTAGCTTTCTCAACAGCCTCTCGAATTTGTTTTAGGGTCATTTCTTTGAAGTCGAGATCGAGTTGAAGTCCTTTGGCAGTTTTCAGCTCTTTTATTGCCAGATATAGTTTACCATCTATTTTTTTAATGGCTAGCAAAAGTGCAGGTATATTTGAAGGAACAGATCCAAAATCAACAGCATTAGATAGTACTCTTCCAGGTAAAACAGATCGTATGTTTTTAAATACAAGTTTGATTTTTGAGCCTTTCGCATCTTTTATTTTTACGATCATCTTCTGGTTTGCTCCTCGGAATCGATCGCAATTAATCCAGCCTAATTTAGTGCCACTAAATACATAGGCGTTAATCTCTGGGGTCGATAATGTTGATGGATCTCTGTTTTCAATTCTTGCTTGGAATGTTGCTCGCGTAGCAGAATCAGATTTCCTTTTTCGAAAAACCTGATCCGACCCTAAAATTACATTTTTGGTATTCACATTAAAATCGATCGGTATAGAAAACGGCACATTTACATCTCGTCCCCTTTGTCTGCCTGGTATCATTCTAGGTATTAATCCAATAACACGCTCCGCTTCTTGATTTAAAAATGTGTAGTCTCCCCTCGACCGAATTCTTGAGATGCTTCCTGTGCTGTCAATAACAAAATTCACATAAACTGTTTGCCTTCCCACAATTCCAAGTGACTCAGGAAGATCATTATTTAAATTAGCCGCAATAAATGACTTGAGTTTAGATTGGAAACATGCCCGTTGCTGACTTTCTACCACATCTTCGCAACCAGGAAAAACTGGCACCTCATCAACTACAGCAAAAGGAACGTCAACATTTTCAAATTCCTCTAAAATAATAGCCTTGGGCTCAAATGGAATAAGTGAATCAATTTCACTTTTCTCTATTTCACTTAAAACCCAATTAATCCCATCCTCATTCTCCTCACCATAAAACAACTGCATTCCTTCCTTATTCTTCTTTTTTGGGAATTCAATAGTCATCGGTTTAGTTTTGTCCAACTCCAATTCTTGACCGTTTTTCTTGGCGGTTATACGAAGCATGCCACCTGTTTCAAGTAGTTGCCCGTTAGAGCTTGTAGAAAGATCAGCCAGTACGATATCCGCCAATTTATAATATTCTTCAACTTTCAAGTCCACCTTGCCGCGAACCAGTTTCTTAGTTTTTTTATTGATAAACGAATGCTTTTTAAAGGTCAGTTTTGTGCCTTCTTTGCATATAATAGTGATTTCCTTTTCGGTATTGACCAGATAGGTTTCTGGTGATTTTCTAATCGGATCGAAATCGGGTTTTTCAATCGCAATTGCTACCTCTTTTTCCTCTGAAACAGTTGCTTCTTCAGTAATAATATCAGTTTCCTCGACAGCTGATTTCTCATTGGAAATCTCCTCAACAATGCTTGATTTTTCAACTAAAATTATCTTGCTTTTATCAGTAATACTGTCGGTTTCAGTGTATAAAATTTCTTGTTTTTCCTCTTCAACTTTCAGAGTGTCTTCTACAAAAACTGATTCTTCTTCCACGACTGGAGGAGTAATTACCGCTTCTTCTTTTTGTGTAATCTGAAATGCTACAACACCTAAAACAATTACCAATCCGGCAATAAAAATGCCTTTAATCCATTTTGCTTTTATATAGCCGCTTCGTGCATTTGAAATCTCATTTTTTAGTTGAACACGCTCGAATCCGCCAAGGAAAATAAGCTGATCTTCATAGGCTTCTTTTAAGTCTGTGTCTGTTTCTAATTTCTTTTTAAAATCCGATTTTTCTGATGCCGAAAGTTCGTTATTGAGGTATTGATTTATATAAGTAATGATGTCGTTATACGTTTCCATGATGTGCTCGAATTAAGATTGAACGGTTTGATTGGTTCTAAAGATGTCTTTTGCTTTTTGCAGGCATTTGTACTTCTGGTTTTTTGCAATTTTTTCTGATTTAAATTGCATTAACTCGGCTATCACTTTAAACGGTTGTTTTTGGTGATAAAATAGCTGCAAAAGCTGTTGACATCGCGCTCCTAATTCTCGGAAAGCGGACTCGGCTTGTTGAAATTTCTTTTCCTCTAAAATGGAATGAAAAACGGAAACCTCATCTTGTTTTAGGTTGTGTAATTCCTGTTTTGAAAATTGTTTTTGCATGTCTTTCCACACAAATCGCGATACGGAATAGAGATAAGTGTAAAAACTTGCTGTTAGTTGAAAGTCTGATTTTTGAAGGTTACGATGCAGTATGATCAGTGCTTCCTGAAACACATCTTGTGCATCAATTTTACTGCCTCCTTTGGCGCGGATTAATTTTTCAATTTTTGGGTATAGTTTGTACAGCTGTCGAAACGCTTTATCCCGCTTTCCCGTCTTAAATAGCAATACAATATCCTGATCACTCATAAAGGTTGTTTACCTCTTAATGGTGTTTTTTAGAAAAGGTCTCCAAAAAAATTAAAATGACTCTTGGTTGTGCAAGATAATGACTGATTAAAAATAAGAACACTATTAATCCTTTAAATCAAGAAAGCGAACTGCAATTTCTCTCTTGTTTTAGGGCGCTTATCTCAACTGACGGATATCATTTTAGCATCACGCCTTTATTTCGTATCTTATCTAGGCACTTGAAACCAGAAAATATCCCCAACTTCTTCTTTTTCGGTAAAGCATCCTAATAAAAAGTGTCAATGGCACTTTTATCTCTTTTTGTTATTTGTAATAACACTTTAAAACTCATAGTTATGAACCCTTTACTATTAAGCGCAATACTCTTTGGTATCTTTTTACTAGCCGGAGTACGCATTATTTTTGAATACAAACGAGCCTTAAAATTCCGATTTGGTAAATACATTAAAACCTTGAGTCCTGGCTTCAGATGGATTATTCCCATTGTAGAAACGGTTCAAATTGTCGACGTGCGTGTGATTACCATCAATGTCGTATCACAAGAAGTAATGACCGAGGATAATGTGCCCTGTAGTATTGATGGGGTGGTGTTTTTTAAAATTAACGATCCTGAACGGGCGGTCCTTGAAGTTGAAGAATATGCCTTCGCCATCACACAACTATCGCAAGCGGCACTTCGTGATGTATGTGGTAAAGTAGAGTTGGATACGATATTGTCAAAACGCGAGGAAATGGGTAAAAACATTAAATCGATTGTGGAGCAGGAAACCCAGGAATGGGGAATTGAAATTATCGATGTCAAGATCAAAGACATTCAGCTACCCGAAAATATGAGACGTATGATGGCTAACCAAGCCGAGGCCGAACGCTCAAGAAGAGCACGTATTATCCTGGCAACGGCGGAAGAGCAAGCGGCTGACATGTTGTTGCAAGCCGGTAAGAAAATTGACCAATCGCCATCGGCAATAAAGCTTCGTTTATATCAAACCTTGTCGAATATTGCGGCTGAGAAAAACTCAACCATATTGTTCCCATTCCCGGAGGAAGTACTGCCAAGAAATACAAAAGAGTGATATATTAAATCGGTTTGTTTCTCCTAACTATAACAAAAAATATCCCGACCAGAATAACATCTTTAGGCCGGGATATTTAATAGTAGTATGCTTTCAAAACCTTATCTGCTTTGTTTGCAACACCAGCGTTCGCGTCCCGTTCTACCTGCCCAAAAAGGCTTGAGCTTTTCATCTCTTAAAACAGTTAGCTTATCGTTGATTATTAATTGCTTCGCAATATAATGTTCTGCGGGTAGCATCTCGGTACGAAAGCCTTTTACGATAATACTTTTGCCCTTAACATCGGTTACAAATTTTGAAACCTCAACGGTTGGACCTAAGTGAATATTCAGTGTTTTTTTGTCTGCTGTTTTTATAAATAGATGGGTTCCTGAAAGCGATCGCCCACTTGTATATTCGCAAGGACCCTCTTCCAAAGATGTTACCTCACCTTTCAATTCAACAACTTCAGCATTGATGCCTTGATTGCACATTCCTTTCTTTTCTCCGACTCCTTTTTGCGCATATCCTGTCGTGGCAACAATCATTAGCAGTGCGAAGCCAATTAATTTAATTCGTGTTTTCATTATAAGTGTTTTAGTAATAATTATTCTTAAAGTGCGATACAGATATCGACTAGGTGTTTTCCTTCCGGATGTGTGCTTGGGTCGTTTTTATAAGACTCATACATGACTTCGGATGTTGGCTTCATGTTGTTTTTATGTATAAACTCATACATTTCCTTCCAGGCATCACCATATTCGCTAGGGTCGAGTTCAAACGATCCTACTACATATTCTCCTCCTGGAAGTTCCATCTTTTTAATGGGGCCTTCCGTTTCTGTATCCTCTGGTACGGTAAACCCGACCTTTATGGTTTGTTGATCTTCGGGAATGTTTTTTTCATCCTGATAAATACTGACTGATTGTGTATGCGGGTTTTGAAGAATGCCTTTGGGAGCCGCCCACTCCATAACCTTATTAAATAAGTTTCCAAAAAGCTCGGTGTCGCCTTTATAAGGTCCGGTATGACTAATGTATGCTACCGTATGTTTTGGTAGTGTTGTTTTTACGATGTTGGATGTGATTACTGCCATGATTTCTTATTTTTTGAGATTGATATACTTGGTGAATATCCCTCAAAGAAATGGCAGTTAGTAAGAAGGGGCAATGATATTGGTCAAGTCAATTAAATAGATCAATCTTTAATAAGGCTTTATAAGGATCTCCGCTTAAACCTAAAAGTTTTGCAAATGCGGGTTCTGTTTTTAGCCCCTCTGATTTTAGCTTTCTTATTTTAGATCTAAACGCTGGGCCTTTTGATTTTAAAATGTTGTCTTCGATGATCATGTGCCGGTAGGCATTCTGTTCTTTGACAGGAATATCTTGTCCGAAAATCTCAATTTCAAAGTGCTTGCCTCTAAATTTTGCGGTTGTGCATTCCACTCCATGACGATCGTATGTCCTGATTTCAAAACCTGTTTTGTCGGCAAATAATTCTGAGAGTCTTGTTGAAAATTCAATGTGGTTTTTGCATTGGCATATAATATCTAAATCACTATCGCGTATGTCAATATCAATGGGGATGGTACCTGTTAAAATGGGATGGTAGGTTTTAAGGTTCTCAAAAATTTTCAATGCTTTGAGTTCTTGATATGCTTTTTGTTGCCTTTGATTGCCCAATTTTAAATATTCGATGGTTGTGAAGTTAGTCATTGGGGTTATCTTCTATTTAATAGACAGCCACCGTCGACAATAAAGCTTCGTTTGTACCAAACCTTGTCGAATATTGTAGCAGACAAAAACGCGACCATATTATTCCCGTTTCTAGCGTAAGTGTTATCTAGGAAATGAACTATATACTTGTTATGATCCGCCTTTTATGTAGAATTAAGACAATAATTCTCTTAATGAGCTATAGTTAATTAGGTTCTTATCAACATAACTATAAGTTTGAGGAGGCATAAACCCCGGAATCATGTTTTTAATATTATCAAGTTTTATTGAGTGTTTAAACAGGTTTTTAACTTCAAGTAATTGAATCCCGAAAGCACTGGTGTTTTCCTTATAGTAGTCATTAAATTCTTGCTTTGAAATTCCTGTTTTCTCGCCAAAATTTTTCCATAATGTGTTCGGTTTTTCTTTTATTATATTTTCAATTTTATATACTCCCCAGAGTTCTTTAACTGGAGCGGTAACATAAATTAAGATAAAACCATCTTTCCCAACTTTTTTTGGAGCACATTTGCGCAACTCAATAGTTTTTTCTCCTTTCAGTATTTTCTTAGCATATTCTGGCTTGACAGAAATAATTAATAAATCATTATTGTAAATCATATACCCATTCCTAATTTATAAAAAGATAAGTATGTTTCGCTTTTGATTTTTCGCGGAGAGACTAACATAAACTTTTTATTTTCTATAACTTCAAATTGATCACAAATATTTTTCAAAGAAATAGAACTTTTGAACAATTCTGTATCTGAAAAAACAAATGCCATTAATTTATCCTTTTTACCCGCTGTTTGGACAATATGTTTCCATTTATAAATTCCTAACTTTTCAAATTGTTTGAACAATTTTTTTGGATTGTCAATGAATATTTCGTCAATATATGAAGAAGCTATTATACTCCCTTTTTCATTCGTTAACTTATTTTCACTAACATACCATAAAACTCTTGCAGGTGCATTTAATATTCTGGGTGAGGAGGATCGATAGTAGACATTTTCCCGATTAAGTAGAAGTTCGTATTGGGGTTCAAACAAAGCTAACTTCTGTTTTGATCTATCGTTAAATAATTCTTCTGCCCAATGTGGTTTAATCGGTACAATAAAGTTTGGTATTTCAAGGTCTTTAAGTTTTAGAGGAGATAGGAATCTTTCAAACTGATATTTTTTTAGAAGTTTTTGTCCATTATTAAATTCATGGAATATTTCTTCAATTTTTTCAATCACTTGTTTTGTAAAAAAATCTTCTTCTAACTCTTTATGAATTTCACTTGAATCTAGCACCCCATTTATATTTATTTTGTGCCATGAAGCTCCAATTTTTATAAATCTCGCTTCTTGAATATTTGTTTCGATGTCATTATCTAAAAATTCTTCGGTTATTTCAATAAACGTTCTATTCTCTTTAATTGAAGTCAAAATTGATTTAAATAAAAGATGTTTTGACAAAGTTGTTTTCAGGTTGCTATTTAAAAATCTAAAGGCTGGAATTCTTAATTTATCATCCAAACTTCTATCAAAAATTAGAAAAGCTAACAAAGTATCCTCTTTTGAAATCCTAATGAGTTCAAATTTATCGGGAAAGGATAGCGAATCTCTTACTATTTTTTGAAAACGACTTTTTCTTTCTGTAGGCTTTAAAAAAGTATCTATAAATTTATTGATATTACCACTCTTTATTCTAGTTGAACTTATATTTGTTCCTATTAGTGTTTGTGGCCTGTATTTAGAAACTTGAATATTCTCGTCTAAATGAGTAATAAATTCGCTTGGTCTGTAAATGATTAAATTATATTGTTTGAAAAACTTTTTATTGCTCAATATAACCCCATCTCGAGTGATAAAAAATTTAGCGCCTCCAGCGATTGAGTATGCTATATGTTTCAGGTCTGAATTATCATTCTTATGTTTCAGAGGGAACTCTGATTTTAATTCTTGGTGAATTCTTGAAAATTCTTCTTCATCCCTAAAGGGTAATTCTTTGAAATATCTTAATAGTTTTCTACTTGATTTTTTTAATTCTGGAGTACTTGCCTTGTTAATTTCATTATGGATTTCTCTGGTATAAAAGAGAATTGCTTCGGATAATAACCAATCACTTTTTAAGGCTAAGCTTTCCTTTTCTCTACCTTCTTTTAAATCGAGAAAAATGTTCATGTCTATTACAGCAACAATTTTGTTGTTTAGCTCATATTCCGATATTTGGGTAAGGAGATTCTCTTGGTAATGGGGAAACCACCAAATCGTTAAAGGTAAACCTCTTTTACTTCTACCCGTTTTTTCTATAATAGGAACGAAATTGAATTTTTCCCAAACTTTATCAATTCCATAATCATTTCGACAACTTAATTTTATACCATCATATTGCCTAGTGTGCTTTTTTAAATAATCTACAAGTTTATTTGCGGTACTACTCTTCCTTCTATTCTTACTAATACATAAATGAACAATAGTAACTTTATTGTAAGAAATTCGATAAAGAAGATATCCAAGTAATTCATTCGTGCCTTTTTCAAATGCACCAATCAACTGATTTAGTTTGGCATATTTTTCAAATGCTATAAAAGGTAAAAAACCAAGAGTTTTAGAGTTACTGTCGCCTAATTTAACCGCATTTCTAAATTCTTTAGAGGAGGCGTTATTAATTATTCTTATTATCAACTAGAAATATTTTACAGAATGAGGTTATAACTTTGTAGATGGTTTAGGCTTTCTAAAGGCCTTAAAGGGTTATATTCCTTCCAGCTACGGTTTATATGTGTATATTTTATTTAAAAACTCACGAATAGTTCTCACAAAAAACCTAATTGATTTATCATCATTAAACTCGATTTTATAGTATTCAGATCGCCCAAGAACTTTTATATGCTTGATTTCCTTTATAGCATTTATCCTTGTTTTAGTTTCAGTTATTTTTAATCTAGAATTTGACGAATGCACAAATACATTTCTCAAATGGTTAAGTTTAGTAATTTCTTTCCATTCGTTATTCATTTCTTCAAAGTCAATTTTAGATACTTTTTCTAAATATTTTTTAAATTTAAAAATTCCTTTGCCAGATATATCCTCAATTTTTATTCGTTCGTTTGTCTCAGCTATCCTACAAAGACGCAGCAAAGATTGCTCTAAAAAAGAATAAATTGATATTATAATTGTGCTATAATACAGCTGCAAGTTCTTTTGTTTTATATAAACATCTATTGGGTCAAAAATGATCTCTTTATCAATTTCAGATGCACCATTGTATTCGTTTAGGTATTTTTTTATTTTAAGTTCTATTTGTTCATTCGTTAAATCTAGAAATTCAATGAACGAATCTAATTCAAAATCAATTTCAGAGTAGTGGAAATCATCCGTTATAAATATTTTTCTTATTGGTCTTCCTAATCCCATTTTTTTATTTTACCTAGCCGCCGCGGGTTTTATTATTTGTCTTTCTTTTAAATGCCAAAACTGTTATTTTTTAAATGCTATGTTAGGTGCGGGTCTTTCAAGTAAAAACATCTGCAATCAGTTTTTTTATGGTTAAGTTCTCCAATTTGGCAGCGATAGGTGAAACATTATCTTGGTTTAACTTCCAATGCATTCCTTCATTATATATGATTCCTAATAAATAGTGAGATTCAGGTGAAGTAAAACCCATTTCTTCTGCTTTTTCTAATTTACTTCTAGTTTTATGAGTACCTAGAAAGGCAGTTCGGGCACTAAGACTTTGAAGTTTGTTGTAAGCAATTTCTTCTATTCTTATTCTTAAACCACCACATACAGCAAAAGGGTCGTAAGGTTGGTCGGATAAATAGTTTTGTGCCTCGTCGTTTAAGTGGTTTTTGAAATTGTCATTTTCTCCCCAAAGTTCTGGTATATTTAATGCTCTAAATTCATTCCGTTTGTTAATTGTTCCTGGGTCGTAATGAAGTAAATATTTAGACACATCATCTTTGATAGTCAAATCTTCTCTATTTCTTAAAAGGTTAATTATTCCTTGTGCAACTTGAATAGTGGACTTGTTGAGATAATATACCTTTTGATTACTAAATGTGAAATTTTTAAAATAATTAGGATTTAAATGTGTTAGTATTAAAGGATAAATCTTTTTGTCGGCAAGCTTGAAATCCTTTATAAATTGAGTAATGTAATATTGAGCTGCTGTTAGATTTGCATCATCTAAATAATCAAATACTTCATCAATTATTAAAATATTTGCACCTTTTTTTAAATGTCTTTTAGCTCTAAATAGCATTGATATAAATGTCAAAATATCCCTTTGACCATTTGAAATATGTATCGCATGTGGAAATTTTACTACTAGTTTTCCACCTGTTTGACTTGTACTAATATTTCTCCAAGTGCAATTAAAAGTTGTAAGAGTTTGGTCAAAACGTTGTTTGTCTAAACGGTAATTACTAAAAGTACAAGCGGCTTTAAAATTATTTGGGTTATTGTTATAAAGTGAAATTATTTGAATAGCTGCCAAATAACTTTTGGTTTCACAATTGTAACCAATATCAAATTCATTAATTAATTTCCCAATTGTGTTTAAATAGTCAATCTGTTTTAAGGCGTCTAAACAGTTTAGAGAAACCCAATTATTTAAGACATTAGCTGTTGCTGCTGAATCTTGAGCATTTATTGAGGCGATTATAAGATTTAACCTTTGTTGTATTCTATTTCCATTTGCACGTTGTAATGCTTGGTAGTTCTCACTCAATTTTTCTACCAAAATCAAATTTGTCAAAACAGAATTTGCATTTGGAAGAACTTTACCACAATTACCGAAATCAGCTTGCTTAGTTCTATATGAATAACCGAATTGAGTATTTGCAGGAATTCTATCAACTAAAACAACATCCTTTATTTCCAACCTTGCTGTTGCATTGCCAAAGCGAGAACCAATTCCTTTTGGTTTAGTTAAGTTATTTATTACGAAATAGTCAAAATGTAAGCTTATTGTGTTAGAATTGTTGGTTGCCTCTATATTATGTGTTGTTCCATTTACATCAACATATTCAATTGCTATTCGCGGTAGATTTGCAGCATTTTCAGCATGTAAATCATCTTCTGCAAGTGTAATCCTTCTAGTATTCATTGAATTAAATGCAGTAGCTAACGAGCTTTTTCCAAATCCATTCGGCGCAACTAATAAGCTTGGTTTATTAGGATGAATTCCAAGATCAAAGGTTTTTTGTTCTATCCCTTTTATATTTTCAATTTCAATTATCTTAATCATAAATGGTGGTAAGTCTTTTCGGTTTGAACCTAACGTGTTGTTATATGGCTAGTTGCGTGTGTAAGTAACTAAATTAGCAAAGGAAAACGAGCCTGAGTAAATTCCTACGAAATTTCCAAAGTAGGCTAGAACAAGCAATTACTTATAGCCATTGTTAGCGGTAGTTATTATTCCCGAATTGTTGATGATAACTTTCCATTTGCAATTAACAAAACTTCCATTCCGTTTTGGTCAACATAAATACCCGGAACATTCAGATTCTCCAAAACTCCATTAATAACAATATTGTCAACTACAATTTCTTTCAATTCTTCGTTTATGAGGTTTGTGTATTTTGTGTGCTCTTCTAAATACGAGAATTTCAATTTTTCTTTTAATTCATCGTAGTAATAATTATCTATCAAATATGGCAATCCATTATTAATCAAAAAATTGTTTGTGTTTGCCTCTATTTTGAAATCGGAAATTGAAGCTTCTTTTAATTCATCGTTAATACTTGGTATGGCTGTAAAATATAAATTTCCTTTAAAACGACTAGTGAATTTTGTACGACCTTTTACATTTATTTTGATTAACAATGCTCCAACATTATTGAGACCTACACCTTTAACCTCAATGTCTTTGATTTTTAGTTTTACACCATCTTTTTCATATTGAACTCCAACAACTTCTTCTTTTGCAAGCAAGCTCAGAGTATTAAAAGTTGTGCTTGCGGGGACATAAATATTAAATTTACCCTCAGTTGATTGGGTTAATTCGAGGTTCGGTAACGGATTGTTTTCAATTGTTGGTTTGGTGTCAACTACTTCTAATTTTGAAGCAAAACCTACGCCTATTCTTAATTTTCCATCTTGAGCATTCAGATTTTCAAAAATTACTTTTTGAGGTTTTATGCTTAACCAAAAGTCTCCTAAAGCAACAGGCTCTTTAACGTCATTCCAAAAATCATTTACCTCTGTTTTTAAGTCATAACTATCTACAAGTTCGGTAACTTTTTTATCAATTTCTGCGGAATAATCCCTTATAAAATCTTGAAGTGGGTCTTCTAATTTATCTTTTATGTCAATATTAATTCTTATCAAATTTCCAATTAGGTCGATATGTAAATGAGTGTCTCCGCTAATTTCTCCTTTCAAATATGTATCAGCTTTGACCGAATAATCTTCTTGAATTTTAAGTTTTACACCTAATTCCACAATTACTGTTGGTGATGCATCTCCGTGTTCGGTTTGTCGAAGTCCTGGTGTTAAACAACCATTTCCGATTGGATTACAAGTTGAGCAACAATCTCCATCACACCAAACACCAACACAAGCGGTATAACTTCCACGAGCATTAATGTCAATAGGAATTCTAAAAATCAGCTCATTCCCTTTAGCGGTAAACGATGCAGGTTTATTTCTATATACTTGATAATTATATCGGGTTGTATTTCCACTACTACCGTTACCACTTGCAATTTGACCTTGTGGAAGGTTTTCATTGATGTAATTTTGTATCGTTTTAATGTCAATTTCCATCGGAAGACTTATTTGTGAATTAAGTCTTTCAGGTCTTTCAGGTAAATTACCCACTACAGGTTCGTCAGGTAAAATTCTCGTTGTTTTACAAGATGACATTAGTATAAAACTAATTATACCTGACATCAATAATAATTTAGTTTTCATATTCGATTGGTTTTGGTTTTTCGATTAAACGTATATTAGTTAGTAATTGAAAACAATACCCATTATTAGGTATTTTGATTTGGGGAAGAGTGTTTGTTCTAAATATCGCTAACTTGTTATATCAATTATAGATATCCTGTTATCCCGGCATAGCGACCAGATAACAAGAAGCTTTGCTCCTAATTATAATTTTCCTATAAAAGGGCATAGAAGACCTATTAGCCATCTACACAAGAGCCATTTATTTAATACATCATAAGGATAAACAGACCGAAAATAGTCTGCGTTAAGGGATGTTCTAAACTAAGAAAATAATCTTTGTTAAAAATGTGGTTTTCCGTAAGTGGTGGGAAATACTCGTTGAGGTGTAATAATCAAGGTTGTAGTAAAATTTACTAGGGCTAATGTGGGAGGTTTTGGCGTAGAAGCATCTCGATACAATCCCAACCTATGGTCGGGATCACTCCCCGCCAGAATGACTTCGTCGGGCAGGGATGTGACAATTGGGATGGGAAGTGACGTTGGGAGTATATGACTCTGCCGTCATGCTGAACTTGTTTTCAGCATCTCATCTCCATGGTTGGTGAGATTAATTTGATGAGACCCTGAAATGAATTCAGGGTGACGAATGGCCTTGAACTCGGGTTTGCCGTCATGCTGAACTTGTTTCAACATCTTATCACCACAGGTTTATTTCATAGCATTTGGTGCGGGTTTAAAAACCAAGCGTACATCAAACTCCACCGCATCAGAAATTGAATGGTCTTTTAGCTTGTTGTTGTATGTGATTCCCCAACGGGTGCGGTCAATTTTAAGCTTGGTGTTAAAGGTGTTTTTAGTGCCATCAAGGTTTGCGTAGAATTGCTGTTGTTTGGTAATCCCCTTAATGGTAAGGTCAGCCATCATTCTATGTATATTTTCCTCTGGTAAATATTCCACTTTTGTGATTTTTAAACGAGCTTCTGGAAACCGACTAACATCAAAAAAATCTGAGTCTCTTAAATGTTTTACTGGGCCTTTCCCGTTGCGGTAATCCTCATTATCAATACTTGTCATATTGATTATGAATTCTCCGCCAACGACATTGCCCATAAGCGTTTGCAATGTTCCCTTACTAAAATGTACCGTTCCATTATGTTCAGAAAATTGAAACGCATAAGTGCCTTTCCAATGAATAACACTTTTAAGAGTGTCGAGCTCATAAACAGGAACGCTTTGCGCGTTGATGTTTGAATACATTACTAAGGCAAGAATAAATACTACTGTTCGCATGATTTTTTGATTTTTGTGTAAAACTAGAGCGGGACTGGTCTAGGAAATGTCAAAAGAGTGTAAAAGAAGTGTCAACGGTTGTAAAATTTCGCATAGAAATCGGTTATTTGCAACTACAATGAGTCAAAAACTGCGTTATATCATTCCAGCTATTATTTGTTTGTTCACAATTTCGTGGGCAATCCCTTTTGAACAGGAAAAAAGCAATCCTAAGGCAGAACGTGTAAAAATCGCATTGCGTCAGGTGGGTAATGAGTTGTTACTGTCGAATAAAGACAGCTCATCGATAATTATGCCTGTGGTTCAATTGGACCCGCTTAGTTATCGGCTTTCTTTTGAGGGTGAACTCACTTTTTTACCGGATTCACTAGTGGCTATTGTCGATAAAAATTTTGAAAAAGCCGGCCTTTCTAAAAACTATATTGTTGAAGTGATTCGATGCCAAGATCGAGAGGTGAGCTATAGTTTTGAAATGAGCCGAAATCGGGATAAAACCATCGTGCCGTGTATAGGTCGCAAAGTACCAAATGCTTGTCATACCATTAAGGTTCAATTTATAGAAGGAACGACTGCTTTATCTGGGAATAAACTGGCAATTGCCGGACTTGCAGCCGGATTATTAGTCTTTTTAATTGTAGGGTTTCGTAAAACGAAAAAGGGAATTCCAAATCCCGATTTAGATGAAAACCAACTTGCAAATGAAGATGTTCACCTAGTGGGAAGTTTTCATTTTTACCCGAAACAGAATAAGCTTGTAAAAGAAACGGAAGCGATCGCACTTTCTAAAAAAGAATGTGAGCTGCTAGTCATTTTTGCAAGCCGTCCCAATGAGATAATCAAGCGTGAAGAACTAACCAAAACTGTTTGGGAAGATCATGGCGTTATTGTCGGTAGAAGTCTTGATACCTATATTTCAAAACTTAGAAAAAAGCTAAAAGAGGATTCGTCCATCAAAATCACGAATGTTCACGGGGTTGGGTATCGGTTGGAGGTTGGGTGACTTAAATGTCGACATGATCTTTCTAAGAATCTCGATACATTTTTCATTTCCTTATCAGTCAATGAAAAACACTCGATCTGACATTATTAAAGCGAGGTGTCAGATCGAGTGGTTTTAGTTTGAACGATAGTGAAAACAAAAATTGTATCGAGAACTTTTTTGGTCAAATTTTTTCCTCGTATAAAAATCTAGCTCCCTTCCCTCGAGGGAAGGGCTGGGGATGGGTGTAAAGCGCAATCTTTTTAATACATCTTTGGCTTCACACCCCTCTTTTCCACCGCATCACCTCGCCCACAACTCCCGTTGTGTCGTCCTCAAGGGGAGAACTCTTTATGAATAAACAATAACACTAAGCCGCCAACACCTTCATCTCCTCCGGTACGCGCTTATTCATAATATAAAACCAAAGTGGCGGAATTGTAGAAAGCACCATCGAAGTCGGGTAACCAAATGGCATTTGCGGACTTTGATCGTGGTGGTCTAAAATCTGATATTTTTTAGACGATTTATAGTGATGATCGGAATGGCGAGTGAGTTCATAGAGTACTACTCGACCCACTACATGATTCGAATTCCAAGAGTGAATTTCGCGAACACGCTCATAGCGACCCGACTCTTTTTTGGCTCGACGCAATCCGTAATGCTCTATATAATTGATGGTTTCTAGTAATAAGAGTCCGACAATTCCCGCTGCAATAGCTAAAATTAATCCGGGAAGTCCGAAAGCAAAAAAGATAACGGTTAGGTAAGTCAATTGAAATAGTACATACCAAGCCATATCGTTTTTAATACTGAAAAATGACAGATTGTTATTCTTCAACAGTTTTCGCTGAATACTCCATGCACTAAAATATTGTCTAAACACCGAAGTCACCCAAAATGAATATAAGCTTTGGTTGTATCTCGCAGTTGCCGGATCTTCTTCCGTTGCAGCGAGTAAATGATGCCCAAAATTATGCTCGATATAAAAGTGCATATAATGCGAAGGCATTAATAACAACTTTCCCAAAAATTGTTGATGTTTTAAAGTCCGATGCCCTAGTTCGTGAGCAACATTAATCCCGTTAGAGCCTAGCACAATGCCAAGAGAGAAAACCAGACCAGCAATTTCCCATAATTGTAATTGATTTGTGATTAGTTGAATTAGTGTAAAGACAATCAGACCAAATACAATCGGCACATTTAAATACAGCAACCAGTCAAAAAGCTTGCTCTTTTTCTTGTTTTCGCGTTCTTCATCATCAAGATTATCTGTATCCACAGGTAGCAATGTTTCCATAATCGGTATCATCCCGAATACATAAACTGGGGTCAAAAAACTCCATATTCCCTGTTGAGAGATTCCAACGAATGCAACTAGGGGAATGGAGAATGCTGCTAGGTATTTTAGGTCTTTCATTTTTTGTTCTCTATAAGGTAATTTTGGCTTTACACCCCTCTTAATCTCCCCTCAAAGGGGAGAAACTCATTCTCTTGTTTTAACTAAAGATTCTTTCTCATACAAAATCCAAGCTCCTTCCCTCGAGGGAAGGGATGGGGATGGGTGTAAACTGCAATCTTTTTAATAAGTTTTGGCTTTACACCCCTCTTAATCTCCCCTCAAGGGGAGAAACTCATTCTCCTGTCCTACTTCAAAAAAATATTTCCAAAACAGGCTCCCTTCTCTCGAGGGAATGGCTGGGGATGGGTGTAAAGCTCAACTTTTATTTATATTCCTCTATTTCCTTTTTCAATCGCTCTAGTACAAAATCAATATCATTTTCAATTTCCTCATTCGTAAATCGAATAAACCGTATGCCTAGTTCTTCTATTCGACCTTGTCTTTCTGCATCTTCCAAAAATTGGTTTTCGTGATATCCTCCATCAACTTCGATTGCCAAACCTATGTCCTTTGCATAGAAATCCAATATATAATCTAAAACAGGAAACTGTCTTCTAAATTTAGTTCCTAAGGCATTTTTACGTATTCGCTTCCAAAGTATCTTTTCTGCAAATGTCATTTGTTTCCGAAAAACCCTTGACAATATCCTCGACTCTTTTGAATATGGAATTATTCGCCTCACTTTTCTTCTTTAAAAACTCCATTATGATTTACACCTCTCTTATCCTTCATGTCGCCTCGCCCACAACTTTCGTTGTGTCGTCCTCAAGGGGATAAACTCATTCTCTTGTTTTAACTAAAAATTCTTTCTCATACAAAATCCAAATTCCCTTCCCTTGAGGGAAGGGTTAGGGATGGGTGTAAAAGCCCAAGCCTACTAATATTCCTCCAATCTCTTTTTTAACACAAGCTTACCAAAATAGCCAATTTGCGGCTAAAAATAAAATTGTAAATTTCAGATTAGCAAAGTCGGAGTTGGCTCCACACAATTTTTATATCTCTTTTTTTGTTATTTGAAGATGACGCAGTTACAAATCGTACAACAAAAATTATCGCAATTCATAAAACGCTATTACACCAATGAGCTTATTAAAGGTGGGATTTTGTTTTTTGCAATTGGGCTGTTATACTTTATCGCAACACTCTTAATCGAACATTTTTTATGGCTTGGACAAACCGGTCGGTCTATTTTGTTCTGGTTCTTTGTGGTTGTAGAGCTGGCGCTACTTTTCAAGTTTGTTTTAATGCCTTTGGCCTATCTTTTTAACCTAAAAAATGGAATAAATCAGGTGCAGGCTTCTAAAATAATTGGTAGTCATTTTCCCGAGGTTGACGATAAGTTGCTGAATTTGTTGCAGTTAAAAAATACCAGTGCCGATTCGGAATTACTGCTTGCCAGTATCGAACAAAAAGCAGCGAATTTGTCACCGATTCCCTTCAAGCTTGCGGTTAATTTTGCATCCAATAAGAAGTATTTAAAGTATGCCGCCATACCGGTAATTGTCTTTTTACTGTTTTTGGCTACAGGAAACTTAAACATCTTTTCAGATTCTTATACTCGGGTTGTGAATTATCAAACGGCTTATGAGCCGCCAGCGCCTTTTCAGTTTATTGTCGATAATTCTGAATTAAAAGCGATTGAAAATTCCAATTTCACTTTAAATGTCTCAACAACCGGATCGGTAATTCCTGATAATGTTACCATTCACTTTAATAATCAGTACTATTATTTGAGACAAACAGGGCTTAATCAATTTCAATATGTGTTTGATCAGCCGACCAAGGACATCGATTTTTATGTTTCTTCTAACGATTTCTCCTCAAGAAACTATACGCTAAATGTGGTAAAAACACCCAATGTCAGCGGATTTGAAATGCAACTTGATTATCCTGGCTATACCAAAAAACGGGACGAAATCATTAAGAATACTGGGAATACCGTTGTTCCTGAGGGAACAAGAATTACTTGGGGTTTAAAAACGAAACAAACAGATGTTGTTAACTATCATGAACGCGATACCACATTGCTTTTCACTAAGGTTGACAATCTGTTTACCCTAGAAAAACGACTTTTTAATGATACCGACTATGAAATTACCACAAGTAATAGTCAATTAAAAGATCATGAGCGTTTAGGATATTCTATTAGTGTTGTAAAAGATGCATATCCGGAAATGAATTTGCAATCACAAAAGGATTCGGTTGATAATCGCACACTTTATTTTCTTGGTCGTGTTTCAGATGATTATGGGCTGTCTAAATTAAGACTCGTCTACTATCCAGCTGGAGATGATACCAAAAAGGAACGATATCCGCTTCCTTTAAACAAAGGCACTTTTGATGAGTTTGCAACTTCCTTCCCTGGAGATTTACCATTAACTGGAGGTGTTGACTATGAGTTTTATTTTGAGGTAGTCGATAATGATGCGCTTCGAGGAGGAAAATCGACCAAAAGTCAGGTTTTTAACTATACCAAGTTGACTACTGATCAGTTAGAGGAAGAACAATTGCAGCAGCAAAATCAAATGATCGATGATTTGAATGATTCCTTACAGAAAATGGATCAGGATCAAAAAACATTAGAAGAGCTCAATAAAACACAGAAAGAAAAGAATCAACTCAATTTTAACGACAAGAAAAAGCTTGAACAATTTTTGCAACGTCAGCGCCAGCAGGAAAAGATGATGAAGCAATTCAACAAGCAGATGAAAGAAAACTTAGAGGAGTTTCAGCAAGAAAAAGAGGAAAAAGATGAGTTTAAAGAACAGCTTGATGAACGTTTAGAACAGAATGAAAAAGAGCTGGAGAAAAATGAAAAACTGTTAGAGGAAATTGAAAAGATCGCCGAGAAAATCAAGAAAGAAGATCTTTCACCCAAATTAGAAGAGCTCGCTAAACAGCAAAAAAATAACAAACGCAGCTTAAAGCAGATTCTTGAACTGACCAAACGATATTACATTTCTAAAAAAGCTGAAAAGTTAAATCAAGAAATCAACGAATTGGCGAAAAAACAGGAAGAGCTATCAAAAAAAGAAGGTGAAGAAAACACAAAGGAGGAGCAAGATAAAATCAACGAAAAGTTTGAGGAGCTTCTAAAAGAGAAAGAGAAATTAGAGGAGGAAAATCAAGAACTCACAAAACCAATTCCACTTCCAAAAGATAGAAAGACTGAGGAGGAAATAAAGGATGCACAAAAGGAAGCTTCTGAAAACCTTGAAAAGAAAGAAAAATCTGACAATCAACAACAAAAGCAACAGGCCCAGCAAAAGGCAAAGCAGAAGCAAAAGCAAGCAGCTCGTAAGATGAAACAAATGAGCAGCGAAATGCAGCAGTCTATGATGGGTGGTGGAGGCCAACAAATGCAGGAAGATGCCGAAATGCTGCGCCAGATTCTGGATAACCTAGTTATTTTCTCATTTGAACAGGAGGGAATCATGGATCAATTTAAAGCTATCGATAATCGTAATGCTAGTTTTGGTCAAAAGCTTCGCCGACAAAATGAGTTGAGATCATTGTTCGAGCATGTCGATGACAGCCTCTTTGCATTATCCTTAAGACAACCTGCTATAGGTGAAACCGTCAACAAAGAAATTATCGATGTCTATTTTCATATCGACAAGGCCCTTGAGCGTCTAGCAGAAAACAGGATGTATCAAGGTGTGGGTAGCCAACAATATGCCTTGACCTCGTCTAACAATTTAGCGGACTTTTTAAGTAAGGTACTTGACAATATGCAAAATCAAATGAGCATGGGTCAAGGTCAAGGTGATCAAGATCAGCAGTTGCCAGATATTATTAAAAGCCAGCAACAGCTAAACGAAGAAATGCAAAAGATGATGGAGGAGGGCAAAAAAGATGGTGAGAAGAAGGATGGTGAACAGAAAAAGCCGGGCGAAGACGGTCAAAAACAAGATGGCGAGCCAAAAAAACCTGGTGAAGGCGAGAAGCAAGGTGAAGGAGATCCGAAACAAGGAGAGAACGGTCAACCAAAAGAAGGTGAAGGTCAGGGTCAAGAAATGAACTCAGAGCAACTTTATGAAATCTATAAAAAACAAGCTCAGCTAAGACAACAGCTAGAAGAAAACTTAAGAAGAGCTGATGAGCAGTTGGGTGAAAAAAATGGTAAAAAAGGAAAAGGCGGCAGGGCTGGTGACAAGTTGGTCAAGATGATGGAACAAATAGAGCAGGAGTTGCTGGAGAAAGGGTTCACCGAACGCGCCATGCAAAAAATGACTCAGCTACAGCACGAATTGCTCAAGCTTGAAAATGCGACTTTTCAACAAGGTCAGGACAACAAACGCAAATCGAAAACCAATCAGCAGCAGTTTAACAACAACCTTAAAGATCAAAGTAATGCGATAAAACAATATTTTAACGCTACTGAGATATTAAACAGACAAGTATTACCTTTGCGGCAAATTTACCAACGTAAAGTACAAGAGTATTTTCGTGTCAAAAAGGAAGAATGATCACGTTTAATTATGAGACTGATTTTGAGGTAGAAAATGAAGAGCAGATTAGCAATTGGATAGGCGAGGTACTCTTATCTGAAGAAAAGTCTGAGGGAGAAATTAGTTATATATTTTGTGATGATGAATACCTACACAACATTAACCTCCAATATTTAAACCACGATACGCTTACCGACATTATCAGTTTTGATTATGGAGTAGGCAATCAGATTAACGGTGATATTTTCATTTCAGTAGAACGTGTTCAGGAAAATGCCAAGCAATATGAAGTCTCATTTGAAGATGAATTGAAACGGGTAATCATACACGGCATACTTCATTATTGCGGATACAAAGACAAAACGGAAGCTGACCAAGCCGAAATGACGCAGAAAGAAAATGAGAAGATAGCAATGTTTCACGTGGAACATTAGTAGTCAATGCTCCCTTCCCTTGAGGGAAGGGTTGGGGATGGGTGTAAATCGTCTAGTTCAAAAGGTCAGGTCACTTACACCCCTCTAAATCTCTCCTCAAGGGGAGACTTAATTAGTAATAACAAGAAGGCAGTAAAACAAGATATGTTCAATTCAGTATACGATGTAATAATAGTAGGAGCGGGTCATGCAGGATCAGAAGCGGCAGCGGCAGCGGCCAATATGGGTTCTAAAACCTTATTGATTACTATGAACCTACAGAACATTGCGCAAATGTCTTGTAATCCTGCAATGGGAGGAATTGCAAAGGGACAGATCGTTCGTGAGATTGATGCCTTGGGTGGCTATAGCGGAATTGTTTCAGACAAGTCGGCTATACAGTTCAAGATGCTTAATAAAAGTAAAGGGCCTGCTATGTGGAGTCCTCGAGTACAATCAGACAGAATGCGTTTTGCTGAAGAGTGGAGAATGCTTCTTGAACAGACCGAGAATCTAGATTTCTACCAGGAAATGGTGTCTGGATTGATTGTTGAAAATGGGAAAATTGCAGGCGTAAAAACCTCACTTGGACTTGAAGTTAGAGCAAAATCTGTAGTGCTTACCAACGGAACTTTCCTAAACGGACTCATTCATATTGGAGAAAAACAATTTGGGGGTGGTAGAGCAGGAGAACGTGCTGCAACCGGCATTACCGAAGAACTCGTTGAACTAGGCTTTGAATCAGGTAGAATGAAAACAGGAACCCCACCTAGAGTTGATGGACGATCGCTTGATTACTCCAAAATGATTGTACAACCTGGCGATGATAATCCAGAGAAATTCTCATACTCAAACATTACTAGCTCGTTGACTGAGCAACGCGATTGCCACATGACTTACACAAGTCCTGAGGTACACGAATTGTTAAAAGAAGGCTTTGACAGATCACCAATGTTCAACGGTCGAATTAAAAGTATTGGGCCTCGTTATTGCCCATCAATCGAAGACAAGATCAATCGATTCGCAGATAAAGATCGTCATCAAATTTATGTAGAGCCTGAAGGGTGGGACACCGTAGAAATGTATGTCAACGGATTCTCTACATCGCTTCCTGAAGATGTTCAATACAAAGCACTAAAATCTGTAGCTGGTTTTGAGAATGTAAAATTCTTTAGACCTGGTTATGCAATCGAATATGACTACTTCCCACCGACACAGTTGCGCCATACTCTAGAAACAAAACTTGTTGATGGATTGTTCTTTGCTGGTCAAATAAATGGAACCACAGGATATGAAGAAGCCGCTTCTCAAGGATTAATGGCCGGTATCAATGCATCCTTAAAAGTTCAGGAAAAAGATGAATTTATCTTGAAAAGAGATGAAGCCTATATTGGTGTTTTGGTAGACGATTTAATTACCAAAGGAACTGAAGAGCCATATCGTATGTTTACGAGTCGAGCAGAATACAGAACGCTACTTCGTCAGGATAATGCAGATTTTAGATTAACCCCTAAAGGACATGAAATAGGCTTAGCAAAAGATGATCGTCTTCAACGAATGGAACAAAAACTAAAAAAATCGGAAAGTTTAATTACGTTTTACAAAAAAACAAGTGTAAAACCTGAAGAAATTAATCCTGTTTTAGAAGAAAATAACTCTTCTACAATAAAACAACCAGATAAAATCTTTAAAATATACTCTCGTCCTAATATTAATTTAGAAGACATTCTTAAAATAAATGATGCTAAAACATTTATCGAAGAGAATAAACTAGATTCTGAAGTTTTAGAACAAGCAGAAATTCAAGTAAAGTATGCTGGTTATATAAACAAGGAAAAGAACAACGCTGACAAACTTCAGAAACTAGAGAATATCTCAATACCTGAAAACTTCGATTATTCAAAATTGAAATCGATGTCTTTTGAAGCTCGAGAAAAACTTTCGAATATTAAACCAACTTCTGTTTCTCAAGCTTCAAGAATTAGCGGGGTATCTCCTAGTGATATTTCTGTACTTTTGGTTTACATGGGTCGCTAATGAAATCTGTATTCCTTAAACAATCAAAACCAATAAAAGCTTTAGTCCTTGGATATTTCCTTTTGACGCTTTCAGCATTAATGCTGATTGGTAACCCGAACCAAATTCCACAAATTGTTTTTCTAACGCTCTTTGGTTCTCTAATTGTTTTCGGTTCTGTTTCTATGGAAATCAGAAAGGATTACAAAAACAAAAAACATTTTCAGCTTTTTGGTATCACGATATTTAAATACGGCTTCAACATTCCTCCTCCCGAATACATTGTAATCTTCTTCACCAAACAAAAATCAGATAATGATTGGGGTCCCGTTTCTGCTATGGGAACTACATCAAAAGATCAATTATTTATCCTTCGCATCTTTTATAAAAAACTTCATTTTACACTTCTTCGAACTAAAGATGCAAAGCTTGCCAAACAAAAAGGAAAAGAACTTTCTTCTCTCCTCAACGTAGAATTATTTGACAAAACTATTTAGCGTTCCACGTGGAACATTGGTTTCTTGTTTTAATTCATTTTAGATTTCTTCTATTTGACAATTGTTTTTCTCGTTTAATCAAACTGAATAGAAACACAAATCCTATAATCAACTATAACTCTAAATGACATCCAAATTATTTACCTAACCAAGATTAAAGCCACCCCAAAAAATCGTTCATTAATAAATAGTTCTCGACTGCGCTCAACCAGACAAGAATGAAAATTTCGTGTCTGTCCAAAACAAACTTCAAATACTGACTCCTCCATTTTCCAATTATATCACTTCACCTTAACTTTGCCATCAAAACGTTCCACGTGGAACATTAGTTTAATGAAGCAAATCGATCTTAACGAATTCCATTCGCAATCACTTTTCACCTGTAAAGACCATCTCGTTACCAAGGAAGAATTTACCCTCCATCAACATTCTGATCTGGATATTCTAATCACCAATCCTAGGCCCAACGAAATGGATTTACCCTCCTATTACGAAAGCGAAAATTATATATCACATACGAATTCGACCAAGGGTTTATTTGATAAATTGTATCAACTAGTCAAGTCCATTTCTCTAAGATCAAAAACCAAGCTATTGTCCTATTATATGAATAGTTCGGATTCACATCTAGACATTGGTGCCGGAACTGGATCCTTAATTGAAGCGATGAAAATGAAAGGGTATTCATCAATAGGAATTGAACCTTCCGATCAAGCAAGATCGGTAGCTAATCAAAACAACCTAGAACTACATTCTTCTATAGCTTCCATTGACCCAAAATCATCCTTCAAAACAATATCCCTATTTCACGTATTAGAACATCTTCCGAACCTAAATGAAGACCTTCAAAAAATCACATCACTATTACACCAAGATGGTAGACTAGTAATTGCGGTTCCAAATTTCAACTCTTATGATGCCAACCATTATAAAGATCATTGGGCCGGTTTTGATGTTCCAAGACATCTATGGCATTTCTCGAAAACAGGAATATCTCAACTAGCAGAATTACACAATCTCCAACTTGAAAAAGTTAAACCTATGTGGTTCGATTCATTTTATGTGTCCTTATTATCCGAGCAACATAAATCCGGAAAACGAAATTGGGTCAAGGCAATTTACATTGGATTGCGGTCCAATCTAAGTGCAATAAGAACAAAAGAATACTCTTCTATCATTTATATACTGCGAAAGGCTAAATAATCATTCAGGTGACCAATTTTAAACCTTAGTATTAGCACACATCGATTTACCTTGCTTTAAAATTATAAGCCTTCTCAGGGCTTTATTTTAATCCATTTGTAATAAGAAAATACTATTCAAAAACTACATTAATAAGAAAAATCTATATTTAAAATACACATCAGTATTCCTATCTAAAATCATATTTCTATTTTTACCACCTGAAAAAACAAATCATGAAAAAATTACTTCTTTTAGGTCTTGCCTTTTTATCTTTTTCTTGTGAGCAGCAAAAAACTGCTTTCGTAGATATTTCAAAATTGGTCGATGACTACGAAGAGATGAAAGATGTTAAATCTGAATTCGAAACCAAAACGGCAGATTTTACAAAAAGAAGAGATAGTGTTGTTCAAGCATATCAACTTGAAGAACAAGATTTCCGAATTAAAGCTCAAAAGATGAGCCAGAAACAGCAACAAGAAAATTATCAGTTGCTTGCACAGAAAGGTCAGATTCTTGGTCAGCAGTTTCAAAACGAACAACAACAAATACAATTAGAAGGGCAGCAACAAATTGATTCTTTAGTTAAAAAGGTTAAAGACTTTATTAAGGACTACGGTAAAACGAATGGTTATACCTATATATATGGTTCTAACCAAACCGGAAGTGTCTTATATGGTGTTGAAGAAAATGACCTTACTGCCGCACTACTAGTTGAGTTGAATAAGGCTTACAAGAAAGAGTAGTCTAACTCCTGAGTACAAACAAACCGATTACAATTACCATAAAATAACATACTATGGTAAGTGCACCCGCATAGTCTTTTGCGACTCGTTGTCCGAATAGCAACATAAGTAATGTAAGTCCAGATAATAAACTTGCATACACTGCCATAGTACTATCCCCTGCGCTTAGCAATTGATATATTCCTACAATCGCTAGTAGACCACAAATCAATTCTAGCACCAAAACAATTCCGAGCAATAACGGAACCGTTCCCGCTAGAATAGATTTAGAGAAATGCTCATTTAACCAACTTAGGTTTCCTTTCCAATCTACCACTTTATCAATACCTGATTGTAGAAATGTAATGATGATAAATAGCATTAGTAACAGTTCGATTCCGTTGTTCAGAATAGTATCCATATTCTATTGTTTTGCGTGAAGTAATCTAGTTAGTTTAATTGAAAGGTCAGTTAAAATAATTTTCGCATTGCCATTCCCTTGTACGTGATAAACAGCTTCTTCTAAATGAGCAATTAGTTCAACAATATTTCCATTATGAATAAATGGAGCAAACTTCTTCAGGTCAAAATCATTTCCTTCGAAATCAAAATACGACAAGGTTTCAACACCATAATTAATAAGCATTGCCTGCCTAAAAACTTCAGTACTATATATCAAGAATTCCTTTTGTGCTTGGCGTCCAGATGTGGCGATGCTTTCGCTCCAATCCACCAGATCATTAATCACTGACTTATTTCCTTTTGCTCTAAACGCATTACGAACCCAGGTGATAAACCATTCCTCGAACATAGAATCTTCTGAACGTCCTTCAACCAAATCAAGTGCTTTGTTAAAGTTTCCAGCTGATTGATGCGCTATTTTATTAGCCTTCATTTCAGGCACTCCTCTATTTACAAGTTCCTTTGTGATGCTTACTTCCGGCAATCCATTTAAGTGAATAACCTGACATCTAGATCGTATGGTACCAATCACATTTTCTTCAGATTTGGCAAGCAAAATAATTACTGTATTATCTGGTGGCTCCTCAATCGACTTTAATAGTTTATTAGCAGCCGCCTCGTTCATCGTATCCGCCATCCACATAATAACCACCTTATATCCCCCTTCATAGGGTTTCATACTCAAAAAATGATCAACACTCTTTGCTTCGTGAACATTGATAATTGTTTGCTTTTTCTCGACACCCATAAACCGTTGCCAATCCAATAAATTACCATACGGTTCTTCTTTAAGAAACTGAAGGAATTCCTGGTTAAAATCAGCCGACTTCGGATCTTTTTTTATTGCTGAAGTTGTTGTTACTGGAAATGAAAAATGTACATCAGGATGTGCGAACTTTTTGAACATCAAATTACAGTTATCCTTGCCTCCTTTATTATCATCACCCGTATTGGCACAAACCAAATATTGTGCATAGGCAATTGCCAGTGGCAATTTACCACAACCCTCTGGTCCTACGAACATCTGGGCATGAGGAACACGGCCATTATGCACACTTTTTATTAGGTGCTTTTTTACTATATCATGTCCTATTACTTGAGCAAACATCATGTAACAAATATAACTTATTTATAGGCACATGATTTTAAACATTGCCCTATCTTTGCGCCTCATTAATTAACAACTTACTACTAAATTACTTGACAAATGGCAACCATAGAAAACTTCAACTTTAAAGATAAAAAAGCACTAATTCGTGTCGACTTTAATGTTCCTTTAAACGACGAACAAGAAGTCACAGACACTACTAGAATTCGTGCTGCTAAACCAACTATTATTAAAGTTCTTGAAGATGGTGGAAGTGCAATTTTAATGTCGCATTTAGGTCGACCAAAGGGACAGGTAAATGCTGATCTTTCGCTTAGTCATATTGCCGATGCTGTATCCGAAATTATTGGTGTAAACGTCTTGTTTGTTGATGATTGCATTGGTGAAAAAGCTGAAGAGGCTGCCGCAAATTTAGAACCTGGTCAAATACTATTATTAGAAAATCTTCGTTTTTATAGTGAAGAAACTTCAGGTGATGAGCAATTTGCTCAGTCTCTTTCAAAACTAGGTGATGTTTATATAAATGATGCTTTTGGTACCGCACACAGAGCACATGCTTCAACCACAGTAGTTGCTAAATTTTTTGAAGGAAATAAATGTTTTGGTGATCTTTTAGCAAAAGAAATTGAAGCTATTGATAAGGTAATGACTAGTGGTGAAAAACCAGTTTTAGCAATTCTTGGTGGCGCAAAAGTATCTTCTAAAATTACCATTATTGAAAACATTTTAAGTAAGATTGACCACCTAATTATTGGTGGTGGTATGACCTATACATTTGTAAAAGCGCAAGGTGGAAAAGTTGGTGATTCTATTTGTGAAGATGATAAACAACAACTTGCTTTAGACATCTTACAAAAGGCTGAAGAATTAGGTGTAAAAATTCATTTACCTGTTGATGTTTTGGCGGCTGATTCATTTTCAAATGATGCCAATACCCAAGTGGTTGATGTAACCAATATTCCAGATGGTTGGCAAGGTCTAGATGCTGGTCCAGTTTCTATGCAGCGCTTTAAAGATGTTGTACTAGAAAGCAAAACAATTTTATGGAATGGTCCTTTGGGTGTTTTTGAAATGGAGAACTTTGCTAAAGGAACTATTGAGCTGGGTAACTTTATTGCTGAGGCTACTAAAAATGGGGCTTTCTCTTTAGTTGGTGGTGGTGATTCTGTTGCCGCTGTTAAGCAATTTGGCTTTGCTGATAAAGTAAGTTATGTTAGCACTGGTGGTGGCGCAATGCTAGAAAGTCTTGAAGGAAAAACCTTACCTGGGATTGCTGCTATTAGGTCTTAATATTTGAGGTAGGCTTTTATAAGGTTCTCGATACATTTCTATTTTCCCTCTCGGTTAAATAGAAACACTCGAATTGACACTTGTTATTTGAATTTCTTTTTAGCAAGATTAGGCAGCTTATCATATTCACTATTGATCAATGCTTCTTTCTTTGCTTTAGACCATTTTTTAATTTGTTTTTCAGTATCAATAGCAAAACCAACTTCTGTAAATTCACAATAATAAACTAATTCAATCGGTCTCCTATGGTAAGTGTAACTGTCAGCATTTTCTCCCGAATTATGCTCGAACAATCTTTTATTAAGATTAGAGGTTATTCCGGTGTAATAGGTTTCATCTGAACATAATAAGATATAGACATAATATATTTTCATAAATCAGATATCTAGCCAATTGTCAGTTCAAGTGGTTTTTCTGAGGTACGAAAGAAAAATTGTATCGAGAACCTTGTTATTATCTATTTGTTCTCGATACAATTTCATTTTCCTTGTCATTCAAATGAAACCACTCGAACTGACATTAGCAATAAATTAATCCTCCTTCTTTCCAATCAACGTAAAGTCCAAATGCCTTTTTATTAAATCGGCGTTTTTGACTTTTACATATACTTCATCTCCTAATTGATAGGTGTTTTTTGTTCGCTCTCCTACTAAGGCATATTGGCGTTCGTCGAAACTATAATAGTCATCTTTGATCTCACGAATTCTGACCATACCTTCGCACTTATTAGATATAATCTCTACATAAATTCCCCATTCAGTAACTCCAGAAATAACACCTAAGAATTCTTCATCCTGGTGATTTTGCATGAACTTTACCTGCATATATTTTATTGAATCTCTTTCTGCCCTAGCAGCTAGATTTTCCATATTTGAAGAATGCTGGCACTTTTCTTCAAATACTTTCTCGTTAGCGGTCTTATTTCCGTCTAAATAGTACTGAAGCAATCGATGTACCATTACATCGGGATAACGTCGTATAGGCGATGTAAAGTGGGTGTAGTAATCAAAAGCAAGGCCATAATGACCAATATTATGTGTAGTATACTCTGCCTTACTCATACTTCGTATGGCTAAAGTGTCTACTAAATTCTGCTCTTTTTTCCCATTTACTTCTTGTAAAAGGTCATTTAATGAAGAAGTAATTGTCTTACGAGATTTCATATTAACGCTATATCCAAAACGGGATATGACGTTATTCAGATTCATTAATTTTTCTTCATCTGGTTCGTCGTGCGTACGATATACAAATGTCTTTGGCTTACCTTCTTTTCCTTTTTTCTTACCTATAAATTCTGCTACTTTTCTGTTGGCCAGTAGCATAAATTCTTCAATAAGTTTATTGGCATCTTTTGATGTTTTAAAGAAAATTCCTGCTGGTTCATTTTCTTTATCTAACATGAATTTTACTTCAACTTTATCAAAAGAAATAGCACCTGCACCCATACGCTGCGATCGCATTTTTTTTGCAAGACGATCTAGAGTCAAAGTCGCATTTTTTATGTCATCACTTACTTCATATCCTCCACCTTCTCTAATAGAAATTTCTTCTGATATCTTATTTCCTTCAGTTTCTATGATATGCTGAGCTTCTTCATAAGCAAAACGCTCATCAGAATAGGTAACTGTTCTACCAAACCACTGATCCAGCACCTTTGCATTTTTATCCATTTCAAACACAGCAGAAAAGGTATACTTTTCTTCATGTGGTCTTAAGGAGCAGGCTCCGTTTGAAAGAATTTCTGGAAGCATTGGCACTACCCTATCAACCAAATAAACTGAGGTTGCACGATCATAAGCTTCATCATCTAAGATGGTGCCTTCTTTTAAATAATGAGATACATCTGCAATGTGAATTCCTATTTCATAATTCCCATTTTCTAGTTCTTTAAATGAGAGAGCATCATCAAAATCTTTCGCATCTTTCGGATCGATTGTAAAGGTTAATGTATCGCGCATATCGCGACGTTTTGCAATTTCATCTACAGTAATACTTGTATCTAGTTTATCAGCAAACAATTGTACATCATCCGGAAATTCGTAAGGTAGCCCATACTCAGCTAAAATGGAATGAATCTCTGTATGATGTTCTCCAGGTTTTCCTAGTACTTGTATTACTTTACCAAAAGGTGAATCAGCTTTTTCAGGCCAATCTTCCAATCGAACTACTACTTTATCTCCGTCTTCAGCATCACCTATCTTATTCTTAGGAACAAAAACATCGGTATACATCTTCGGACTTGATATGTTGACAAATCCGTAGTTCTTTGTAAGCTGAAGTACGCCAACAAATTCCGTTTTATTTCGTTTTATTATTTGAACAATTTCACCTTGAAGTTTATCGCTTCGGCGGCGCTTATATACATAGACTTCTACTTCATCACCATTTAGTGCTTTATTGATATTGTTACTTGTTATAAAAATATCCGAATCAAAAGCATCAGTAATTACATAACCATTACCATTGCTGGTAAGATCTAAAATTCCACGATAATACTCTGTTGAAATTATTGCTTTGAACTTTCCTCGTTCAACCTCTTCTATTTGTTTCTTTTCTTTTAACTGCTGAAGTTTTTTAATAATTTGATTTCTTCCGCTAGCATCGGTAACACCTAGTTTAGCTGCAATCTGTTTGTAGTTAAAAGTTTGATTTCTATCTTTTTTAAGAATACTAAAGATAGTGGCAGTGAGGTTGGATATCTTATTATTACTGCCTTTTCGTTTTTTTCTTTTTGCCATTTTCTATAGCTGCACCTACCATCTTCTCATAATTCATGGGGCTTACAAAGTAGGTTTTCATTTCTAAATTTTAGTAAAGGTACTGTTTAATAACTAAATAGATACTAGAAGCTATTTAACTTTCGTTAACTAGTAAGGATACCGAAATGCTAACGTCTACTTAAAAAAAGTTAAAAAAAATATAATTTTTGTGTAACAAAAGCGAAAATCGAACGTCTTTATATAACAATCATCAATCAATCAATCTCAAATCGTGAAACGAGTTCATAAAATAATCGTCTTATTTGTCATCATTTTCTTGATAGGTCTCGGCGTGTTTGTGTCCTACATAAACACTTCACTTACCGACGAAACCAATACGCATAAGGAAAATGTCATCAAACAATCGGAAAAAGTAACCTTGCAAAAAGTAGTTCTTCCAAAAATTTCATAACTTCCTTTTTGAATATTACAAAATCCTGTTATGCAAAACTTTATAGTTGTTGCCACCTACACATATCCTTTTGAATATGTGCTACTAAAAGCGCGTTTACAAGAAGAAGCTATTCCTCATATTTTTCAAAATGAAACAATGATTCAAGTAGCACCTTTTTATTCAAATGCATTAGGAGGTATTCATCTAAAAGTACACAAGGACTACGCAGACTATGTAAAGCAACTTATCACAGATTTTGAGAATAGCTCTCCACTAAATATTGTTTAGGTTTTATTAGAAGCAAGAAAAAAGAGCAAAGAGAATAGATTTTCTTTTTTAAAGTTTCCCCTCAAAAGAAGTGAATAAGAACATATTAGTTAAGAATCAGATTAAGTAGTATACAATTAGCAATTTGTTATTCATCTTTCAAAAGACACAAAGGTTATCAACACTATTAAATATCAATTCATTTTTTCTTTTTAAAATTTAAAATAAAATGATGGTTATTATAGGGTGTTCATATGTGGCATATCTTTTCTAGAATAAGCTTGATAGTTTCACTTATTAAAAAAGGTAAACAGTAATTAACAAGATATTTATAATTTAACTGCTTGGTTTTAGGTAGATTTCAAATCCTATCAACAATTGTTCACAACCAAATTGAACAATTAAAATTTAATAAAAAACCAGATTTTTTTAGTTGATAAAATGGTGGTTTAATGCTCATTTCGAACTCATAAATAAGCATTAAAAAATTTGGAAGCAGCTTATAGAAGCCTGCTTATAAATATTCCTTTAAAATCAAAAAATACTTTTCCAAATTCATCATTAAATATAAACAATGGGCTGTCCTTAGTTATTAACTAACTATTAACTGTGGGTAAAATAATTACTTTTTAAGAATTATATAATTGGTTAAAAAGTACCTTTGTTGTTCACAACTAGAGCATAAAAAAATGAAATGAGCCATAGCAGTTAAGTTGATATCAACCGAAATGCTCCATGGCGAATTACATCTGACAAATAAAAAATAATAAAAAAGAACAGATGAAAATAGCTATTGGTAACGATCACGCGGGTACTGAGTACAAATTAACCATTGTTGAAAAGTTGAAAGAACAAGGTTATGAAATAACGAACTACGGTACGAACGAAAATAGTAGTGTTGATTATCCTGATTTTGTACACCCAGTAGCTAGTGATGTACATGAGGGGAAAGCGGATTTTGGTATTCTTATTTGTGGTAGTGGTAACGGTGTTGCTATGACAGCCAATAAATATGCAAAAGTACGAGCAGGTTTATGTTGGACGAAGGAAATCGTTGAACTTACTAGACAGCATAACAACGCAAATATATTATGTGTTCCCGCTAGGTATACTTCTTTACCTCAAGCAGTAGCAATGGTCGAAACATTTTTTAAAACGAACTTTGAAGGTGGTCGACACGAAAATCGCGTAAAAAAAATCAGCGAACTTTCTTGCTAGAAAAATGACTAGTAACGTCATAATTAAGCCGTTTTATCCTAATTTTAGAGGATACTATGGCTCACACCCACGAACATAATCACGGTCACTCACATCGTCATGGAGATCTAAAGGGTAGAAACCTATTAATCTCCATTTTCTTGAATATTCTTATTACTGCAGCTCAAGTAGTAGGCGGAATTATTTCAGGAAGTTTGGCGCTGTTATCTGATGCACTACATAATTTTAGCGATGTTCTTTCCTTAATTATTAGTTATATAGCTAATAAACTTTCCGGGAAAAAGGCATCAACTAACAAGACTTTTGGATATAAACGGGCCGAGATTATTGCGGCTTTTGTAAATGCCGCCACATTAGTTGTGGTTGCTGTTTTATTAATTATTGAAGCAATAAAAAGGTTTCAAAACCCTGAAGAAATAGGCTCAAACCTAGTGATATGGTTAGCGTTACTGGGAATCATAGCTAACGGATTTAGTGTATTATTGATAAAAAAGGATGCTGATGTTAATATGAATATGAAATCGGCCTATCTTCATTTATTAACCGATATGATGGCCTCAGTTGCAGTTTTGATTGGTGGAGTACTCATGAAGTTTTTTGGTGTTTTCTGGATCGATAGTTTGTTGACATTGTTAATAGGTGTTTATCTTATTTATATGGGATATGATCTGCTACGCTCATCTACTAGAGTATTAATGTTATTCACGCCAGAGGATATCAATATTAAGAAGATTGTTGCAGCCGTTGTTAATATTCCATCAGTAAAGAACATGCATCATATTCACGTTTGGCAGCTTAATGAAGATGAAGTACACCTAGAAGCACATATCGATTTTGAAGAAGATATTAACTTGTCAGAATTTGATCGCATTTTAAATACCATTGAAGAGCTATTGTTTCACGATTTCGATATTAACCATGTAAACATTCAGCCAGAGTTTGGTAAATGCGACGCAAAAGATGTTATTGTACAAGATTAGATGGGTACAACTATAAATTTTAAGGTTAAACGTTTCGACGAGCTTAGCTTGAACGAACTATATGCAATACTTCGATTAAGAGCTGAAGTTTTTGTGGTCGAACAAGATTGTGTGTATCAAGATGTCGATGGAAAAGATGAGAAGGCATTGCACCTTATAGGATATAAGAACGAAAAAATAATCGCATATACACGCATTTTTAAAGGCGGAGATTATTTTGAATGTCCGAGTTTTGGTCGTGTTGTGGTTCAAGAAAATGAGCGAAAGTATGGCTATGGTCACGATTTGGTTAAAGAGAGCGTAAAGGCTATTAAAGATCATTTCGGTAAGTCGACTATTAAAATATCAGCACAAACCTATTTAAAGAAGTTTTATAGTACCCACGGTTTTCATCAAGAAGGAGACGAATATCTAGAAGATGGAATACCGCATATAGCAATGACCAAACAAATTACATGATAAAATTTACAATTCGCCATTTAGTGGTAATGATTCTCATTACCTCCTGCCAGCAACCAGACCAAACCAAAAACCAACAAGCTTTATACAAAACCTATTGTGCTAGTTGCCATATAGCACCCTCAATACAATCACTTCCAAAAGACCTTTGGGCAAATGCTATTTTACCTGATATGGGTGCAAGAATGGGAATAAAAGATAGCACCTATAATAAGTATGAAGGATTATCTTTTGCCGATATAGAAGCTGTAATGAAAACGGGAATCTATCCGCTTAAACCGATGTTGTCTAATGAAGATTGGGATTTGTTAAAGGATTATATCATCGAAAACGCGCCGGATTCTCTAGTGTCAACAGCACCGGAAATAACGACTTCTGAATTGAATTTATTTGAGCCAAAACCAATTGCTTTAGATGAAAATCCGGGAACATTTATTACTCATTTAGAATACAACATTTCAGATAATACTTTGAAGAATGGAACGATCATGGGCGGTTTATTTGAGTATGATTTTGAAGAAGAGACCAACACTAGGCTTGGTAATTTTCAAACAGGAGTAGTAGATTATGACATAAAAGATGATGTGGCCTATGTTACCGAAGTTGGAAAGCTAGATCCGTCCGATATCCCGACCGGCGCTATAATAAAAAAGAAAGGGCCTTCGGAAATTCGGCTTAAAAACGTATTACACAGACCTGTACATACCAGTCTGTATGACTTAAATAAGAATGGAAAAGATGAGCTTGTGGTCTGTGAATTTGGGAACTTGGTCGGTGAATTATCTGTTTTAGTTGAAAATGAACAAGGCGAATACGACAAACAAACACTTTTAGCACAACCAGGTTCGATACGAACAATTCTAGAAGACATAGACAATAATGGTTGGGTTGATATTGTTGCGATTACCTCTCAGGGTGATGAATCAATCACAATTATTTACCAAGATGGGCCACTGGATTTCCGACCGGAAAAAGTAATTCGCTTTAGTCCGATATACGGCAGCAGTTGGTTCGAGCTAGTTGATTATAATGGTGACGGATTTAAGGACATTATTACAGTTAATGGTGATAATGCTGATAAATCATACGTTCATAAGCCTTATCACGGAATGCGCATTCATATTAATGATGGAAAGGGCCATTTTGAAGAAACCTATTTCTATCCACTCAATGGTGCTACACGGCTTTTAGCTCGAGATTTTGATCAAGACCAAGATATTGACATAGCACTTATTTCTACTTTTCCTGATTATGACAATAAACCTGAGCTGTCTTTTGTGTATTTAGAAAATGAGAACGCTGCCAATTACCAATTTAAAAGTTACACCTTAAAAGACCACGCTCTAGGCCGATGGTTTTTAATGGATGCTGGTGATGTTGATCAAGATGGTGATCAAGATATTATTTTAAGTTCTTTTTCTTATGTGTTTACACCTGTACCAGATGCGCTTTCAAAACAGTGGAACGAGGGCAAGGTTGACCTGATGTTACTAGAAAACAAGCTTTTTTAACTTTTGTGAAGTATTCTAAAACCTGTTTGAGTTATTCTTTAAATAGAAAAGCCTTAAAGTAGCTAAGACCTTAAGGGTTTGATTTTCTATTTATTTCGACCTGATTACTCTAAAATCGCTAAATACTTGCTTTCATCACTTAAAAGCTCCGCAGCCTTACTAACGGTTTCGTCGTTTTTAAGGTGGTAGCTAAAAAGCCCTTCACGATATTCATACCGCTTCACGATTTCATCAGTCAACTCTTTTTTAATGACTTTTTTGTAATCATCTAAGGCATTAATTTTACTGCTTGCTAAACTGCTAAGCATATCTTTATAATCCTTTTTTACCGCAGACTCCAGCTTTTCCGCTTTTGCGGACTCTAATAAGGCTTTTAATCGCTTTTCAGTAACTGTTTCATAGTCGATACCCTTATTAGCTACAAAGGTTTTAAAAGCAGCATAATCAGCATCAGTAAACACAAAACTATTCATATTCTTGGACGGATTGTCATAATAGAACTTGGTCGCATAATCGAATATCACATAATTAGCAATTAACGACTTCACCAAAGGAGAGGTTTCTGAACTTATCATTTTTACATCAGGCTCAATTCCTCCACCATCGTAAACAGACCTGCCCTTTTTTGTTTTAAAGGCTTTGTAGTCTTTTTCATCAGTTCTAGTTGCATTACCAAACTCATCACGATTCCAATAGTCTAATGCTTGAATACATCTTCCTGACGGTGTGTAGTACCTAGAGATAGTTACTTTAAGTTGTGTGCCATAAGTAAGTTTTTTTGGCCGTTGCACGAGCCCTTTTCCAAAACTTCTATTACCAACGACTACCGCTCGATCAAGATCTTGTAAAGCACCTGAAACAATCTCAGAAGCCGAGGCACTTCGATCATTTACCAACACGACCAATGGAATCTCAGTATCTAATGGCTGCATTTTACTTTTATATTCTTTGTTGTACTTTTTAATATGCGATTGCGTGCTCACAATAACCTGACCTTTATCGACAAATAAGTTGACAATTTTAATGGCTTCATTTAATAATCCGCCGGGGTTGCTACGTAAGTCTAATACCAATTTTTTAGCGCCATCTTCTTTCAAAGTGATAACGGCCTCTTTGGTCTGTGCGAATGCTTTTCTATTAAATTTAGCCAGCACAATATAACCCGTGTCATCATTCATCATTTTATAAAATGGGACGGCGTCGATCTCAATATCACTGCGTTTAAGCGATGTTGTTTGTGTTTTTCCTTGACGCTTGTAGGTTATTTGAACCTCGCTATTGGTTGCACCTTTTAAAAGCTCGCTTGTCTCATCTTTAAAATCGGCAATTACAACATCACCCACTTTTATGACCTCATCACCGGCCTTTAATCCCGCTTTATCTGCTGGGTAGTTTTTGTAAGGCTCAACAATCATCATCTTGTTGTTAAAACGCCTTACCAACGCACCAATACCGGAATATTCTCCGCTATTTCTAATCTTACTAGCTTCAACATCCTGCTCATTATAGTACTGCGTATACGGATCGAGATTACCCAGCATCCCTTTAATGGCATTATCCATCAACTCAGCCGGATTAGTCTCATCGACATAGTTCATATTAAGTTCCTTGAACAGAGTTGTGAAGATTTCTATCTGTTTAGCGATCTCAAAAAAGTCTGATTTAAATGAGGAACCAGTAAAGAGAATTACGACGGCAAGAACCGGAACTACGATTCTTTTTTTGAACGAGATTTTTTCCATTTTTTTCTGATATAATAGGTTAAGATAGTAACAATAATAAGGAATGGCCAGATGTTTAACAAAAACAGGAAGAAAGTTGAGATACCATCAAAGCCTGATTTGATAGCATTCCACATTTTTGAACCATAAGAAACAGTAACGCCTGTTTCGCTTGTTATTTTGTAAAATTCAATGGTAAGCGTACTCATTGAAACTTTATTTTCAAGGTATTTTAGTCGACCATGTTTTGCTTCTATTTCTTCTCTGATCTTTGAGAGTTCACGCTCGATATCCAGAATTTCTTTGACGTTTTTAGCTTTTGAAAGTATCTGCAGATAACGCTCTTCCAAGGTTCTTTTTGCTTTTAACCGAGCTTCTAAATCAATAAATTCTTCGGTGACATCTTTAGAGGAAATATTTTTAGAATCGAAATACTCAACATCATTATCAATATCATTTACAACGGTATTAAAGTTTTTGACAGGTATGCGAACAATGAGTGTTCGAGTGAGCTGATTGTAACTTTTATCTGAGCGATCACTTTGTATAAAGCCACCACTTCGCTTTACGTAGGATGCAATGTTTTGAAATGTCGTATCGATATTTAGGGTTTGAAATCGAAGGTAGGCTTCGCGGATCAACTTTGGAGGAATTGGTTTGGCTGCCATTTCCTGCGATGAGGCTATATCATATTCGGCTTCTTCAGAAAAATTGTTTAAAAGCCCAGATACTCTAGAATTTTCAGGAACGGGCTCTTTAGAATATTCCCCCTCACAAGAGAAAACGAATAATAGCAGAACGAACCAAACGCACTTTTTCATAAAACAATAGATTTTAAAGTTGATATAACTAGCCTGGTTGGTCCGACTTTTCTTTTTCTAAAAACTTTGTAAAAAGCTTTTGTGTTGTTATTTGAAGAGCCCCAAAATCAGGTTCTTCTTTGCCAATATACAAAATCATACAAGCGTAGGATGTTGGCAAGTTGTTAAAAATAAGATGCTTATTTAAGCGATAGGATTCACGCATTAATCTTTTTATCCGATTTCGGGTAACAGCATTTTTGAATTTTCGCTTTGGTGCTGATACGCCAACTTGAAGAGGACTATCACTATTTAATTCTACAGGCAAATACACCATTTTTAAAGGAAACTGACTCACAGATTTTCCTTCAGCAAAGATTTTTTCGATGAGCTTACGACTCTTGAGTTTTTCTTTATGTGGGTATTTTTGGTTCAATAGAAATTAAGGATATGGTCAAAAATAAGAAATCCGCCACTAGGCGGATTCTTATTCTTATTGAATTAGTAATTACTATTGTTGGATAAAGTTGTTTCGTTTATCAATATCTGCCATTAGTTCTGATGGGTCAATAACAATGGTTGCAATGCTGCTTTTAGGCTTGTTTATTTCAAAAGAATAGGTTGGGTACGCCCATGGCCAATCTTCTAAAACAGTTCGACTAATCGCGGGATATGGATTTTCTTTTTCTCCGCGCATCATTCGCAATGGTGCGTAAAAAGATTCTCTTGTTCCGTCTTTATAAATAACAACCACATCTATTGGCATTGGCATTAGGCCTATACGCTCTAAAGTAACCTTCGTTTTGCCATTTATATCATCTAATGATTTAATTCCGTAGTCAATAGTGTTAGTGGTCTGAGTCCAATCAGTTAAATACCAGTCTAAATGAATTCCAGAAACCTTTTCCGCAGTTCGCTTAATATCGTTTGGTGTTGGATGCTTGAATTTGAAGTCATTGTAATATTTCTGTAGTGTCTTCATCAAGTTTTCCTGACCAATAACATAGCCTAACTGAGCAAGAAAGACAGCTCCTTTACTGTAGGCTGATCTACCGTATGCAAAGTTATTTTCAAAACGATCGGCATGGGTCGTTTGTGGCATTTCCTTACCAGATGCTACAAGACTAAAGTAGCCGCGGTAAGTTCCTTCAAAGGGGTTTGATTTGTTAGCTCCAGTAATTTTATCTTCGGCTAATTCAGATATAAACGAAGTGAAACCCTCATCCATCCACTCGTGTTTTGACTCGTTAGTTGCCAAAACAAATTGAAACCAGGAGTGGGCCATTTCATGAGCCGTAACACCAAATAGACTTCCGTATCTGCGTTCTCCGGTTATTAATGTGCACATGCCATATTCCATACCGCCATCACCACCTTGAATAACCGAATATTGTTTGTATGGATATTCACCTACGTTCTTATTAAAAAAGTCAAGCAACTTGGCAGTATCCGGCTGTAGCTTCTTCCAGTTAGCTGTAAAAGAGGTATCGTCTTTCTTGTTTTTATAAAAGAAATGAAGCACAACTCCGTTAGACGCAGTTAGTCTATCATGCACATATTCTGGGTCTGCCGCCCAGGTAAAATCGTGTACATTGGGTGCTTTAAAATGCCAAGTCAAGGTTTTACCCCTGCGCTTTTTCACTTTTACACCTTCATCTTCGTAACCGTGACCAATTTCATTTGGGTTTTGAAGGTATCCAGTACCTCCAATTGTATAATTCTTATCCAAGGTGATTTTCACATCGAAATCGCCCCAAACACCATGAAACTCTCTCGCGATATAAGGTGAAGTATGCCACCCCTCGAAATCATATTCGGCCAGTTTAGGGTACCATTGCGCCATTGATAATGCGACCCCTTCTTTATTATTTCTACCAGCGCGACGAATATGTGTAGGCACTTGTCCTTTGAATTCCATATTCAATTTTGTCGATTCTCCTGGATTAATTGGAGTCGCTAGGTCGACCTCTAAAACGGTTCCCGCCTCTTCAAACTGCACTTTTTGCCCGTCTTGTGTAAGACCAACAGCATGCATATATCCGGTTTCTTCAGGAGATAGTTTACTAATACGACTTACTTTATTTGGGTTCTCTTTGGTTCCAAGATTTTCAGTCATCCGCCCGTCAGGATCGGCAATATTTTGAAGCCTAATATCCATTTCACTGCCCGGCTGAAAGGCATTATAGTACAAATGATAATATACTTTATTCAATACGTCAGGCGAGTTATTAGTATACACCAATTCTTGCGTTCCTGTATATTGAAAGGTTTTCACATCCATCTTCACATCCATTTTATAGTCAACATGTTGCTGCCAATAAGTTGTTTGTGCATTAGTCCCAATTGTTGTGATAACAAAAACCGCTAAAAGAATTTTTTTGATCATTCTGATTTTTTTAAATACTATTTTGTTTTGCTTGCTAATACAAGTGCATTATATGCATTGACCATTTTTCCTGAAGATGAAATATCAGAAAACGGTTTTGCTTCTTTTGCTTCACCCACAACCACTTTGGTCGCAACAGGAAGCCCCGATCGCATAATAATATCTTTTACCTGTGAAGCTTTTAACTTAGGGTAATGCGAGCGTATTAAAGCAGCCACACCCGCGGTTGCAGGAGCTGCCATTGAGGTTCCGCCTTGATACTCATATTCATTTTCTGGCATGGTTGAATATATATCATCTCCTGGCGCAAAAACATCAACATTAATTTTTCCGTAATTAGAAAAACTAGCAACCATTTCACCACCATATTTATTTGCTAATGCGCCTACACTTAAAAAGTTATTTGCAATTTCCTTGCCATTTGCCACCTGATCATTTGGGAAAACCGTTTTAGAGGTGTCGTCTAAATCATAAGATTCATTTCCTGCGGCATTAACAATAAGCACATCTTTAGATGCTGCATATTTAATTGCGTCGTATACCCATTCGGCATTTGGCGAAAAGTATTTTCCGAAACTCGTATTAATCACTTTTGCTCCATTATCAGCGGCATAGCGAATTGCTAACGCGATATCTTTATCATATTCGTCCCCATTCGGTACTGCGCGAATTGCCATAATTTCAACATTATTTGCAACGCCGTTTACGCCCTTTCCGTTATTTCGTTCTGCAGCGATAATACCAGCAACATGAGTCCCGTGACTTTCGGTTCTTTTTACTGGTTTTACATTCCCATTTCCGTAGCTAGTATCATTAAAATCATAGGGGTTGTCGCCAACTGGAGTACGGCCGTTAAATTCTTTTTTAAGGTTGTAGTTTAATCTATCAGCAAAGTCAGTAGCCGCATCTAATAGTTTTTGACGATTCAATCCGTTTTCATATAAAAACATATAGAACCCCTTTGACTGCATGACCGCTTGATCAGTAGAAGTGATCTTTTTTACTTCTTCTTCTGTAAAATTATCTTTGCCAAGATGTTTTTTTAAGACAGCCGAAGCTTGTGGTTCAATTTGAACCAACTGATCAACATTTTGTTTAATCTGAACAGCTTCATTATAATCTTCATTATAGGCTGTTTGCGCTTTTTGAAAATTAGGATCGGTAGTCGACCCTTTAGCTAAAATGCGAACATGCTCTAGTTGTTCATCATAGGAGTCTCCTAAAAAATTCCAACCGTGAATATCATCAACAAATCCATTGTTGTCATCGTCTTTACCGTTATTAGGAATCTCGTCAGTATTGGTCCAAATAACACCATCAAGGTCTTCATGATCGATATCGATACCAGAATCGATAACCGCTACGATTACCTTAGTTCCTTTTTTATTCTTTAATAACTCATTGTACGCCTTGTCAACGCTCATCCCTGGAATGGTATCACTTACAAGATCGAGATGCCCCCAAGTTTGTTCCTGTTGTTCTGTTAGATCAGTAACTTTTAGCGGAGTATTATCAATATTTTCAATAGGAGTTGAAACAATATTGGTGCTTCCGCATGCAGATAACAATAGCATAGAGGCTATTGAGTAAATGGTCTTTTTCATAGTACTTTATTTAAAAATATCTTCACAACGATACGTTTCATTTAAACGCACGCCTTTATCAGTATGTTTTACGGTAATTATTTGATTGTGAGCATCGTGTTCTAAAAACAAATACAAGTTTTCTTTTGCGGCCATGTTTAAAAACTGCTCTTTTTCTGATAATGTTAGCAGTGGGCGTGTATCATAACCCATAACATAGGGCACAGGAATATGACCAACTGTTGGTAATAGATCACCCATAAATACAACGGTTTTGTCCTTGTATTTTATCATAGGTAGCATTTGCTTTTCGGTATGTCCATCAGCAAAGAAAATTCCGAAATTGAGTTCAGAAGTCGATGCAATATTGCTCTCCTTTCCCTTAATAAAATTTAGCTGACCACTTTCGTGCATGGGCGATAAATTTTCTTTTAAGAATGATGCTTTTTCACGTTTGTTGGGTTCGATTGCCCATTTCCAGTGGTTTTCGTTAGTCCAGTATTTAGCGTTTTTAAATGCGACTTGATAGCCAGTTCTATCGGCATTCCACTCGACACTGCCACCGCAATGATCGAAGTGCAAGTGGGTCATAAAAACATCGGTAATATCATCTCGATGAAAGCCAGCTTTTTTAAGCGAACTATCTAATGAATAATCTCCCCACAAATAGTAATACCCAAAAAACTTATCAGACTGCTTATTTCCCATTCCAGTATCGATCAAGATAAGTCGATTACTATCTTCAATTAGCAAACAACGTGTTGCTAGCTCGATCATATTATTAGCATCTGCCGGATTGGTCTTTTGCCAAATAGTCTTCGGGACCACACCAAACATGGCACCACCATCTAGCTTAAAATTCCCAGCCTCAATAGGGTATAAATTCATTTGAATTTTATAAAGCGAAGCAAATTACTAAAACGAATCAATATTGTTTTCAAATGAACAATTTAATTATGGGGATTTTAACAGAATTTATAACTTGCCCGTAACACTATTTTTTCAGGGTGAACAGCTAAAAAGTAGTATTTTAACCAAAATTTACAGTATGTTAGAACTGGGTGGCATCATCATATTAGGAATATTAGCACAGTGGGTAGCATGGAAGTTTAAAATACCAGCTATTTTACCACTAATCTTAATAGGCTTGTTAGTTGGCCCTTTTTCTACCCTGTTTTCCGTTGATGGCACAAAATGGATCGAGCCTATTTGGGATGGCAACAAAGGATTGTTTCCTGGTGAGGGACTATTTCATTTTGTTTCACTCGCAATCGGAATTATATTGTTTGAAGGAGGCCTCACCCTAAAAAGAAGCGAAATATCGAAGGTAGGCCCCGTTATTGTTAAACTCATTAGCCTAGGAAGCCTAATTACTTTTATCGGTTCTGGTGTGGCTGCTCATTACATTTTTGGATTAAACTGGCAAATTTCGCTGCTCTTTGCAGGACTCATTATCGTAACGGGCCCTACTGTAATTTCACCAATTCTTAGAAATATTCCTCTTAAAAAAGATGTTTCGGCAGTTTTAAAATGGGAAGGAATTTTGATTGACCCCATAGGTGCTTTAGTAGCTGTTTTGGTATTTGAATTTATTAGCGTAGGTGACGAAGGCGGATTCACAAAACAAGCATTTATCGAATTTGGTAAGATCGTGCTTATCGGTTTTTCCTTCGGAATTTCAGCTGGATATGCCCTGTACTGGTTTATAAAGAAAAAATGGATTCCACATTACCTCTTAAATGTTGCAACGCTGTCGGTAGTGCTTTTGGTGTTTGTAGAATCTGATCTTTTTGCACACGAATCAGGTTTATTAGCAGTGGTGGTTATGGGAATGTTTTTGGGTAATAGTGATGTACCAAGTTTAAAAGAGCTTCTTTATTTTAAAGAGTCGCTTAGCGTACTGTTAATCTCTATTTTATTCATCCTTTTGGCAGCTAATATTAATATTGAGGATCTGCTTTTGGTATATAATTGGAATACAGCCATCTTATTAGCTGTCGTTATTTTTATAATTAGGCCGATAGGCGTTTTTTTAAGCACACAAGGATCTGGATTAAAGTTTAACGAAAAACTATTTATAAGCTGGGTAGGTCCCCGTGGTATTGTAGCCGCTGGTATCGCGTCTTTATTTGGTAGCAAACTGGTTGACCGAGGTGAAGTGGGTGCTGAATATATCACCCCATTGGTGTTTACCATGGTATTAGGAACGGTATTATTAAATGCTACAACAGCCCGCTTGTTTGCAAAATTGGTTGGAGTATTTTTAACAAAGTCAGAAGGCATTTTGATTGTTGGTGCCTCGAATGTTTCACGTTTAATAGGAAAATATTTAAACGACAATGATAGGCATGTTGTGCTCATAGATAGTAACAACGATAATATCGAACGCGCAAAGGCAATGGGTTTAGATGCTGCGGCCGCCAATGTGTTTTCTGACGATCTTCAAAATGATATTGAGCTTAGTGATATTGGATATTTACTGGCGCTTACTGGGAGCGCCGAGGTGAATAAATATGCTATTAATCGTTTTGCCGAAAGTCTTGGAGAACATGGCGCATTTAGGTTAGTAACTGATGCCGAGATGAAAAGTAACGAGCCTATACCGGAAGAAGGTTTGTTTTGTTGTACTGATGATTATTTGAATTTAAGCGAAGTTGCTCGTGATTATCCTAAAATCACAGAGCTAGCTGTTGGCAATCAGCAGGAGTATAGTGAATTTATGCTCAAGCTGAATAATACTCGCGAATCAATCCCTCTTTTTATAATGGATGACGAAGGGGTGCTTCACATCATTTCTTCGAGCGCAGTAAAGGAACTTACGATTAAAAAGGGCTTTAAAATTGTGTATTTAGGAATGCCGTTGGAAATAGAGGTTAAAGAGGAAGAAACCGCAGAGATATCCGAATAAATTCCACTTCTAAAATAGAACCAGCTAGTGTTATTTGTGGTTTCCTTAATTGGAATTTTTTCTGGTAATGGAAAATCTTAGTATCCCTGCGTTATTTTAATCATTCAACTTCAACACAGCCATAAACGCTTGTTGAGGTATTTCGACATTCCCAACCTGACGCATGCGTTTTTTACCTTTTTTCTGTTTTTCTAGTAGTTTACGCTTACGTGAGATATCTCCACCATAACATTTTGCGGTTACATCTTTACGTAATGCTTTTACAGTTTCTCTGGATATTATTTTTGCGCCAATTGCTGCTTGAATTGGAATATCAAATTGTTGACGTGGAATTAATTCTTTCAGTTTTTCGCACATTTTTTTACCAATAGTATGCGCATTGTCCGCATGTATTAAGGCGGAAAGTGCGTCTACTGGTTGTCCGTTTAATAAGACATCTAAGCGCACAAGTTTTGAAACTCGCATCCCTATAGGCGAATAATCAAAAGAAGCATATCCTTTAGAAACTGTTTTTAGGCGATCATAAAAATCGAATACAATTTCGGCCAAAGGCATATCAAACGTAAGCTCGACCCGTTCAGTCGTTAAATAGGTTTGATTAGTAATCATACCGCGTTTTTCGATACATAGCGACATTACATTTCCAACGAAGTCAGATTTTGTAATAATGGTCGCTTTAATATAAGGCTCTTCAACACGATTCACAGTCGACGGATCTGGTAAATCTGAAGGGTTATTTACAATAAAAGCATCATCAGGATTTTTATTGGTATACGCATGGTATGACACATTAGGTACCGTTGTGATAACGGTCATATCAAATTCACGTTCTAAACGCTCTTGAATAATTTCCATGTGCAACATTCCTAAGAATCCACAACGAAAACCAAAACCTAAAGCCGCAGAACTTTCTGGTTGAAAAACTAAAGAGGCATCATTTAGTTGTAGTTTTTCCATGGAGTTTCTCAGCTCCTCGTAATCTTCTGTATCAACCGGATAAATTCCTGCAAATACCATAGGTTTCACATCCTCAAAACCCTCAACAATATTGGTTGTTGGGTTTGCGAAATCGGTAATGGTATCACCAACCTTAACTTCTTTAGCGGTTTTAATACCCGTAATTAAATAACCAACATCTCCTGTTTTAACACTTGATTTTACGACTTGGTTCAGCTTTAAAGTACCAACTTCGTCCGCAAAATATTCTTTACCAGTAGCGACGAATTTAATTTTTTGTCCTTTCTTAATTTCACCATTAAAGACCCTGAAGTAAGTTTCTACACCTCTAAAGGTATTGTAAACTGAATCGAAAATCAAAGCTTGCAAAGGAGCATCTGGGTCTCCTTCTGGTGCCGGAACACGCTCAATAATTGCTTGTAAGATGTTTTCCACCCCAAAACCAGTTTTTCCACTGGCGTGTATTACTTCACTTGGGTCGCATCCTAACAAATCAACAATATCGTCGGTAACCTCTTCAGGATTTGCACTAGGTAAGTCAACCTTGTTAAGTACAGGAATAATCTCTAAATCATTCTCTAATGCTAAATATAAATTGGATATGGTCTGCGCTTGTATGCTTTGTGCAGCATCTACGATAAGCAAAGCACCTTCGCAAGCGGCAATAGATCGAGATACTTCATATGAAAAATCGACATGACCAGGAGTGTCAATTAGGTTTAGAATGTATTGCTCTCCTTCATATTCATAATCCATTTGTATGGCATGCGACTTAATGGTAATACCACGCTCTCGTTCCAAATCCATACTGTCCAAAAGCTGCTCTTGTTTTTCACGCTCGGTAACCGACCCTGTGAAATCTAACAGCCTATCGGCCAAGGTGCTTTTACCGTGGTCGATATGGGCAATAATGCAAAAATTCCTGATGTTCTTCATAGCACATTTTGTGGTTTGCAAATATAGTGCAATAATCAGGGAATAAAAGTGTAAAAATTGGAAGGGTGACGGCTTAGTTAAGACTGCTATCGCCTGCTAATCTGTCCACTCCGCCACGAACAAATTGGTATCGCGCCCACCTCCGTTATTTCTGTTAGAAGAAAAGAGCAGTTTTTTTCCATCATTAGAAAATACAGGGAAAGCATCAAAAGTTTCACCATGAGTGACACGTTCAAGATTTTTTCCATCAATATCAATTAAATAAAGATTGAAAGGAAAACCTCTTTCGGCTTCATAGTTTGATGAAAACAAGATTTTTTCTCCTGAAGGATGAAAAAACGGACTCCAATTCGCATTACCTAAAAACGTAAGCTGTTTCAGGTCGCTTCCATCGGCATTGCAGATGTATAACTCCATATCGGTAGGCTCAACTAAACCTTGAGCTAGCAGATCTTTGTAGGCTTTAATCTCCTCATCAGTTTTTGGTCTTGATGAACGGAATATAAGTTTAGTCCCGTCAGGACTAAAGAACGCACCACCGTCATATCCAAGTTCGTCTGTAATTTGTTTTACATCAGTTCCATCAATATTCATTGTGTACAATTCCAAATCACCACTTCTAGTTGAGGTAAATACAATTTTATCTCCTTTTGGTGAAACTGTTGCCTCGGCATCATAGCCTTTTTCGGTAGTTAGTTGCTTGACGATATTTCCCTCCAGATCCGACACAAAAATGTCAAAATCGTCATATACCGGCCAGACGTATTTTCCATTTTTACGCAAAGGCACTTCAGGACATTCTTTATCACCTAAATGCGTTGAAGCATATACAAAATGCTTATTGTCAGGTAGAAAATAGGCACAAGTAGTTCTTCCCATTCCAGTACTTACCATATGCGGTTTTGTGCCGTTAAAAGTTTCATCAGCATTCATTAAGAACATCTGATCACAGTTTACGCCCCAATCCTTAAAATTCGATTGAAACACGATTTGCTTATCGTCAAAACTCCAATATGCCTCAGCATTATCACCACCAAAAGTGATCTGTTTAATCGATTTAAAATGTGTTTCTTCAGGATAAATTAATGAATCTTTAGCAACCTCAACGGCGTTTTCTGCGGGAGCAGACTTCTTTTCTTTTTCAGATTTACATCCGATAAAAACAAGTAAAATAAGCAGTGCGTAAATCGACTTCGTCATTTGAATATTGGTTATTTTTATGCAAAAATAAGGTAATGAGAGCATTATTAGGAGCATTCAGTTTTTTACTGATTTTAAGTAGTTGTAAAAAGGAAGTTGTCATTCCCGAAAACAGTATTAAAGAAGATGTTTTTGTATTGGCTAGTGACTCTCTTGGAGGTCGACAAACAGGCTCGGAGTATGAGTTAAAGGCTGCGGCATTTATTGCTGAACGATTTAAAAACCTGGGTTTAGCACCCAAAGGAAATGCGAACACTTATTTGCAGACATTTAGTTTCAAACCAAAGACCGATCCTCATCAAGAAATTAAGTACACCACATCTGGAGGCGATAGCATTACCACAGGTACTAATGTAATAGGGTTTTTAGATAACAAGGCCGATAAAACTATTGTTATTGGTGCGCACTATGACCATTTAGGTTTGGGAGGTGAAGGCTCATTGCATCGAGAAGGCTCAGCTATACACAATGGAGCTGATGACAATGCGAGTGGTGTTGCGGTGATGATGCATTTAGCAAAACACCTTCAGGGAATAAACACCAAAAACAACTATTTGTTTATGGCATTTTCTGGAGAAGAAATGGGGTTACTGGGTAGTAATTTCTTTGTAAAGAACAGTACGATTCCTTTGGAAAGCATCAATTATATGATCAATATGGATATGGTGGGCCGCTTAAAAAATGAGAATACTTTGGCTGTATATGGTGTTGGTACTTCGCCTGTTTTTAATCAAACAATCAATGCTAGTAATACTGATTTTAAATTGGTGATTAATGAGTCGGGTGTTGGCCCTTCAGACCACACTTCTTTTTATTTAGGAGACATTCCTGTTCTGCACTTTTTTACAGGACAGCATGAAGATTACCACAAACCAGGAGATGATGCCGAGAAGTTAAACTACGAGGGTATGAAAATGATAGCAGATTATATTACAAGCATCATTCAAGATCTTGATGACAATGGAAAATTAGCTTTCAGAAAAACGAAAAATGAAAGTGAAGATGTACCCAGGTTTAAAGTCGCACTTGGTGTTGTTCCAGATTACTTATTTGATGGAAAAGGGATGCGTATTGATGGCGTAAGTGAGGATAAGCCAGCACAAAAAGCAGGTTTACAAAAGGGTGATGTGGTTGTTAAGCTAGGTGATAGTACAGTGGTGGATATGATGAGTTATATGCGCGCACTTTCCATTTTTGAAGAAGGAGATAAAACAAAAGTCGTTGTAGATAGAAATGGTGAAGAGGTTGAAGCTGATATTGAGTTCAAATAAAACATCCCATGCGTGAGTAGAAAAAAACTCCAATAGGGTTTTCAATTACAAATATCAAACTCCTGTTAATAATCTCATTTTTGCGAATATCAGAAGGATATATGTAATTTTGCAACATCAAATTCAACACCTTGGTAAAAATTGCTGACATAGAACTTCCCGATTTCCCATTACTTCTTGCTCCTATGGAAGATGTAAGCGACCCACCTTTTCGTGCTTTGTGCAAAGAAAATGGCGCCGATGTGGTGTATACAGAATTCATATCGAGCGAAGGCCTAATACGGGATGCGGCAAAAAGCACTATGAAACTGGATATTTATGAAAAGGAGCGTCCGGTAGGTATTCAGATATTCGGAGCGAATTTGGATAGCATGTTAGAGGCAACTGACATTGTGGAAAAATCGAATCCGGATATCATCGATATCAACTTTGGCTGCCCAGTGAAAAAAGTGGTAAGTAAAGGAGCAGGTGCAGGTATTTTGAAGGACATCTGTCTGATGGAAAAATTGACCGCTGAAATTGTAAAACGAACTAATCTTCCGGTTACGGTTAAAACTCGACTTGGTTGGGATCATGATTCCATTAAAATTGTTGAGGTTGCAGAGCGGCTTCAAGATGTTGGTATCAAAGCCATTTCAATCCACGGCCGCACTCGAGCGCAAATGTATAAAGGCGAAGCCGATTGGAAACCGATTGCAGCTGTAAAGAATAATCCTAGAATGCATATTCCTGTTTTTGGAAATGGAGACGTGAATACTCCTGAAAAAGCAATGGAAATGAGGGATTCGTATGGACTTGATGGTGCAATGATCGGTCGCGCATGCATTGGTTACCCTTGGTTTTTTAACGAAGTAAAACACTTTTTTGAAACAGGAGAACACCTAGCAGGGCCAACTTTAGAACAGCGAGTTGAAGTTGCAAGACGACACCTAGAAATGTCGATTGCCTGGAAAGGCGAAAAACTCGGTGTTTTTGAAACAAGACGCCACTATACCAACTACTTTAAAGGTATTCGTGACTTTAAACCTTACCGAATGAAAATGGTTACTAGCGACCAACCGGAGGGTGTTTTTGCAGCTTTTGATGAGGTTTTGGAGAAGTTTGCGGGCTATGAGTTTGCCTAGTTCTCAATCAATTTTTTCCCCACCGCACTCGATGCAATTTTAGAAGCAATTACCCCTAACACAGTAATGGTGAGAAACACGATGAGGTAGTTTTCTAATCGTAATTCCATCGGATATGGTAAGTTTGTCCCTGGCACGGCAATTAAACCAAATATCATTTGAAGTCCGACTACCACAGAGCCTACAGCAATTCCTAAGAGCCCACCAAAAACTGATAGTAATGTACCTTGTAAAAAGAATACGCGCCGTATTTGTTTAATAGTTGCACCCATGCTAAATAAGGTTTTTAAATTCCCTTTTTTATCGAGGATTGTCATAATGGTGCTGCCAACTACGTTGAATAATGCTATGATTAATATCAATGTAAAAATGAGATATATGGCTATGTTTTCAGTATTTAGCATTTTGTAGAGTGAGTCATTTAGTTCTGCCCGGTTTTTTACAAGTACATCTTTTCCCAAAATACGAGCAACCTGCGTTCTTACTATTTCTTCATCTACGTTTGAATCGAGTTTGAATTCAACGCCACTTATTTGATCTGGTTTTAGTTTTAATAAATTTTGTGCGAGCTCAAGATCAGAAAACACATATTTTCCATTATTATCTACATCAATATTAAACATGCCTACAGGCACGACTAATTTGTTGTAATAAAGTCTCGTGTCTTGAAGATTAATCGCTGATGCTTTTCCTAGTTTTGGAACAATAATTTCAAGCAAATCGCTGTAATCGTTAATAACAATTCCAAGTTGCGCGGCAATAGTTTGACCGACCACCACTTCATTTTGGTTTGGTTGTAGCCAACTTCCTAAACGTATGATGCTATCAATACCCGTAACCTTATTAAAATTGGTATCCACACCTTTTAGAAATGGTGTGTAGTTTTTATTGTTATAGTTAAGGAAAACACGTTCTTCTAGCACTTTGCTGTAATGAACAACGCCACCTATTGCGGTTAATTTTTGTTCTTGTTCAGCAGTTATATTGAAAATTTTACCAGTGGCTGGAACTGCCTTCAAATCTGGATCAAAAGCATTACTAAATGATAAGCTAAAGGTCTTTAGTCCAGCGAAACCTGCCAGCACAATAAATAAAGCAAGAGCTCCCACAACAACTACAGCTGCTGTAATAAAATTGATAATATTAATGGCATTTTGACTACTCTTGGTAAAGAGATATCGCTTCGCTATATAAAGGGAGAAATTCAATGTTACAACATCTTTCTTTTGTCGAGCAGGTCTCTATTTTTAACTGGATCCTCGGTGCCTTTTAACGACTTTTCAATGTTTTCGATATATTCTAATGAATCATCTACATAAAAAATTAGATCCGGAACCTTACGCAACTGATGTTTTACCCTTTGAGCCAGATCGTGTTTGATCAATGATTTGTTTGAAGTAATTCCCTCAAGTAATTCCTGAGCTTTATCATTGGGGAAAATACTAAGGAACACTTTAGCAATAGAAAGATCAACAGTAACACTTACTTTGCTAACTGATATAATCACATTTTTTAGTCCACCTTCACGCACTGCTCCCTGCAAAATATCGACGAGGTCTTTTTGAATAACACTTCCGATCTTTTTCTGTCTATTACTTTCCATGGCGCAAAGGTACATTTTTTAGGCGGATAGTCTTTATATTTACATTAGTTGGAAACAAGATAAAAGAAGCTGGAAAAAAGAGACATACGGTCTTGATTCTTGGTTCATGCATCTTTATTCTTAAAAAACATGAATAAGATTGAACATATAGGGATTGCGGTAAAGAGTATTGAAAAATCGAACACTCTTTTTGCTAAGCTTTTCGGAGAGCCACATTACAAGATTGAAGATGTGTTAAGTGAAGGGGTAAACACTTCATTTTTCATGGTGGGGCCTAATAAAATAGAATTATTAGAGGCAACAAAAGAAGACAGTCCGATTGCCAAGTTTATAGAAAAGAAAGGCGAAGGCATTCACCATATCGCTTTTGCTGTGGATGATATCGAAGCGGAAATATCCCGTTTAAAAGGAGAAGGGTTTACAGTTTTAAATGAGACTCCGAAAAAGGGAGCGGATAATAAACTGGTAGCATTTCTACATCCTAAGACAACTAATGGTGTATTGGTTGAGTTGTGCCAAGAGGCTCTAAACGAGGTATTAAAGGAGTAGAAGGAGTTACAACGCTTAAGAAGGATGTTATGTTGCTTTTACTAAAAGCGAGAATTTGTTTGTGCTTAAGTGTACAAATATGTAAATTTGCCGACTGTTTTGAAGAAAAACGGGGTCCTATAGCTCAGCTGGTTAGAGCACCTGACTCATAATCAGGGGGTCCATGGTTCGAGCCCATGTGGGACCACATATATTTTGAAAAGACGTTAGTAATTGGGCTAGCGTCTTTTTTGTTTGTATTCGATATAGGCGAGAAGTTTATCCCGATCGAGGGACGAGTATCGGGAAGTCTATGTGGGACCTCAGAATTAAAATGAGCCTTTTGAGAAATTGGGAGGCTTTTTTAATGAACCAAAAGGCGCCAATATTTCTACTGACGCCACCTTGAGTAAGCAAGGGGAACGGTTGGTTGGACCAACCGCTTTATTTATGGGGACAATACGTTTAAGCTGTACATGATAATCAGGTGGAGTATTTACAAAACCTAAATCTTCATAACATATAGCAGTTAAAGATCTTATCCGTTATTTAACCAGATGTTTTTTTAATGTGATGAATCATTGATAACTGTGCTCTTTTTTGTGCCATTATTAATGAAGGTTCAAGATCATTTTCGTTTCTTGATACACGTACTATTTCATTGCCTTTATAGACAATCCACCAAAATTTTGAGGGTCTTAAAAATTCAGCTTTTAAATGATATCCATCTCCGGTTTTAACGTGTTTCCAATTTTTATTTCCAATCCATTTCATAAGATTCGGGTTTTAAGTTCATGACTAAAATTAGCTGTAAGTGTCTTTTATGACACTTGTTTTTCGTTGGATGGACGTTTACTGTAGATGGATGGAAGTAAGAATTTGTTTATTGGTTACAAGCCTGCCTTTTTTGCTTGAGCAGATGATTTATAGGGATTCCATGTATCTTCAAAAGATCGTTTAAAAAAGAACTCTTTATAATAAGCAGCGGTGCGTACAATACGAAGGTACGTGCCGGTGTAAATGCTCATTAAGGATACATAAGGCCAAAGGTATAATTCTTCTTTTCTTCGTTCTGAAAAGACATAGATGCTACACATCTGTACATAACTCATTACAAAATAGAGGGTAAAGTTCATGGGGATGACAAATTGTAGCTGACTGCTATAATTGATGATGATATCAATGATGTAAAACCACCACAAAATGTCAAGGACTACATTGTAAAAAACATTTTCAGCAAGCGCAAAAAAAGTAGACCAACTAAAATTAGCATTAGGGAAATACACGTCTTTATGCTTACGAACCCTAAATCGTATGATAGATTTATCCCAGCGCAAACGCTGCTTGGTTAGTACTTTAAATTTTGAAGGTGCATTTGTAAGGCAAATTGCACTAGGTTCAAAACAAACTTTATATCCTGATTTTCTAATTTTAACCGTAATGTCGCCATCTAATCCAGGACCTATATCCCAACCCCCGATAGCATCAATAACATCGGCCCTAAAGGCACCAAAAGCACCCGATATTATTTTGTAAATTCCAAGATAGGAAGTGATAATTCTACCTACCGAAACAGTCTTTAAATATTCTATTGCTTGTAATTTGGAACACAAACTTTCCTTATAGTTTCTAACTTTAACATTACCTCCTACAGCAGCAATTTTTGGGCTCATATAAAATGGAACCAATACATTTTCAATTGCATCATAATCAAAGGAACAATCAGCATCTAGATGTACTATGAATTTTCCACTACTATATCGCAAAGCCAGATTAGCAGCAGAAGCTTTACCTCCTCGCATTTCATTTCTGATAAACTTATCAATTAAACCCAAGCGTTCTAAGTTTTTTCCAATTATTGGAGTGTCGTCATCAGAGCCATCATCCACAATGATAAGCTCAAAATTAGAAAAAGTTTGTTCTGCTAATGATCTTGTAAGTTTAAACAGATGTTTACCTTCATTCTTTCCAGGGATAATTACCGACACAAATGGATTTTCAAGACGCAGTAGTTGTCGCGCTTTTTCGAATTTTTCAGCCCGTTTTTTTTTATTAGCCCCGAATATAAATGCGATGATATAATCAATAACTATATATCGAGTAAACTCAAACAAAATAAAATACCAGAATACTCTTATAAACTTTGACAAACCTACTTCATGCCAATAGTTAATATATTCAGGGACTATATTTTCTATATGGAACGACATACTATTTATGGAATTGTTTTATAATACTATCAACTGTTTCCTTTTCTATTAGTTGGTGAGTTTGGATCTTAATATCTAACAATCGCTCTTGCAAATTATCTCCTAAAAGTTTCCCAAGATTATATTGAATGGTTTCCAAACGTTTTGGGAACTGTTCTTTGGTTTCTGGGAGTAATAGATAGTAAGAATTGTAATTGTCGGCGGCCATCACATCGCTAGGTAATAGATACGATTTAATGATTGCACCGATTTCTTTCACTAATAACTTTTTTGTAGCATCATCAAACGTATCAAGACGTTCATTTACAAATAGTATATGTGCAATTTGGCTTGTTGATTTACTTATTGTTATTCTTTTTAATTCCTGGCTAGCAATGATTTTGAATAAAGACAGCGTCATTACCCCATCATTTAATAACGAAACTTGACTACTTTGTTCTTCACCTCCTCTTAACCATTCTTCACCGGCTGATGTGATACTATAAGAGCCTATGGCTTTTTTTATTAAAGCTGAAAGCTCATTTTCTGCATTACAATCAATACATTTAGCTATCATCTTTGCTGTTTGAAATTCATGGTTACAGCAATTACAGCTATACATAGAAGAGGGCTTGTCATAATCTATTCCAATATGTCTTAACTGTTTATCACACTTTGGACAAGCTAAACCATCTTTTGTTTTAAAGTCTTTTTCGGGAGCTACGTGGGCGCACACAAAATGATGTACAATATCTTGTGCTTTGATATCGATGCTATCGCATTTAGGACAGGCTTCTACGAAATTAAGATAGTTACCATGACAACGCTTACACAAATGAACAAAGTCCTTTAGGTTAGTACTCAGGTGACCGCATTCAACACTTTTTTCAAGCATTGATAATTTAGACATGACCTCTTCTTCTTTATAAAAAAGATCAATAAAAGGGAAGCTATATCCAATTAAACTTGCCCTGTTGGTAATGGGTACAATCGTACTATTTCTTGTAAATAAAAAAGCTAATATTTTTTGCTTTACCTGATAATCATGACCTACAGTATTTTTGTGAGAAATTCTTTTGGACCGTTTAGTGATAATATCAACACGATTAATAGCTATAGAAAGCTCATTAAGATCGATATAACCGTCGGTATGTATTTCAAATGTTTTGTTTAGTTGGCAAGTGTTATTTATAAAAATTGGCTTTAAGGCAATAGCTAAATCTGCATTTTTACGAATAAAAAAAACCAAGTCAGTTGCATGTTCATTATTTTCCGTATCGATTATAATAGCGTCAACAAAAGTTAGTGACTCTTGCTGTATTGATGAGATATGATCAACTCTCAACAGGGTATAACCAGAAAACTGAATCTTGTTAGTACGGTCATTATGTCTTAGAACATTTAACATGACTTGGTTTGTTGTTAGGGGGCTTGTTTATTATTAAAGCGACATATATACACTAGCAGGGATTTTGTCTTTCATGTTCCCTTTAATGTCAAAGATTATTGCATCTTCTTTGGCGTTTTTCAATAAATCGAAATATGCTAAGTGCTGATAATCTGTATGATCTACAGCAAGTACTACTGCATCAAAACGTTCTGATGTACTTTTAGTTAGTTTAATTCCATAATGTTGTTTTACCTCGTCAGCATTAGCCATGTAGTCTTGAACACATACCTTAAACCCTTTTTCTTTAAGTGAAAGACAAAGTTCAGCTGCTTTTGAATTACGTATATCATTTACATTTTCCTTAAAAGTTATTCCTTTTACAAGAATTGAACGTTGCTTCTTCTGTAAACCGTTTCTATATAAACGTTTGCTGATTTCATTAACAATATGAGGAACCATGCTTTCATTAACCTTACGAACTTGCTGGAGTAATTTAGGCTCGATCTTATGTTGTTTTGCTTTGTGGATTAGATAGTAAGGATCTACTCCTATACAGTGACCACCAACCAATCCTGGATAATAATTATGAAAATTCCATTTGCTCCCCGCAGCTTCTAAAACTTCCTTCGTGTTAATATCTAGCTTATTAAAGATTTGAGAAAGCTCATTCATTAAACCAATATTTACATCACGTTGAATGTTTTCAACAACCTTAGCTGCTTCAGCAACTCGAATGTTGGAAGCTTTATAAATACCAGCTTCTACGGCAGTTCCATAAACATCAGCAATCACTTCCAGCGCTTCTGGTGTGCTACCTGACACTATTTTTTTAATACTTGTAAATGTATGTTGTGTATCCCCTGGATTAATTCGTTCAGGAGAATAACCAATAGTAAAGTCTTCATTATATTTTAATCGAGAAATGCGTTCTAGTATGGGTACACAAACTTCTTCTGTGCAACCAGGGTATACAGTGGATTCAAAAACTACACAGTCTCCCTTTTTCAAATGGTTAGCCACAGTAGCTGTAGCAGCCATAATAGGTCTTAAGTTTGGTTTTTTCAAATGATCTATAGGAGACGGAACAGCTACGATATAAAACTTTGCCTTGGCTAGCACTTTTTCATTGGCACTAAAAACAATATCTTTTCCTTTGAACTCATCGGATGATAATTCGCCGCAAGGATCTTGATGTTGAGCAATTTGTATTACTTTTTCATCACTAATATCAAACCCGGCCACCTTAAAGTGATTGGCCATGTGCACAGCTAAGGGAAGACCAACATACCCTAAGCCGACTACAGCGATTTGTTCTTCTTTGCTTTTTAATTTCTTGAAAAGATCACTTTGTTTGTAACCAATAGTAGGTTGATTTTTCGAACGTACTTGTAGGTTATATTTTAATTGCGTGTTCATAATATAAAGATTTAATGGGTTATTATTTCTGAGACTAAAGTAGTTTTGATATTGATGTAAGGCTTAGGTTTTTAGTTTGATAGAGAGCCACTGTAGACGAATGGACATTATCCTACGACCGGTGGTTTTTAATCCAACACCTTATTTAGTGAAATAGAAACATTAAGCATATGATATGCGCTCCAGCTGGGCTTTTGATTATCTTGTATAGGGAGTACTTCAGCTAGAATATTACGTTGTGTAGGTTCATACTTGTTTTGAAACTCGGTAGGCGCGGTGTATGTTGATACATATAATTTACTGATAACACCTTTCCCCTTTCGGTTATCAGGAAATGTAACATTAACAATATCCCCTTCCTTAATTTCGGAAATATCTTTTATTTCAAAGTAAGCTTTTATAAAGACTTTTTCAGTGTTGTGTATGGTCATTACCTGTTCACCCTTGTAGCAAGATTCTTCTTTATTCTTATGAATTTGCCCGATAATACCATTGATGGGAGATCGGTAATTACTTCTATAACTAGAAGCCCCTTCTTTGTCGTCAAGAAGTTTGTTAGGGTTTGATGATGAACTACCATTATTTATTAAAAGTTTAGTTTGCGAATTCAAGAAACTGATCTCATTGTTAAGTAGTGAAATCTTGTTTTTAACTAATAAGATCTGATTTTTGAGCCCATCTAATTTTTCTTTCGTATAGACATCTAATAAAACCAACTTGATCATTTTATCAAGCTGTTGCTCAAGTTGATTTATGTGATTATACAGATTGTTACGCTCTATTCTTTTTTGAGCTATTTTAAAATGTAAATTTTGTATGTGGCTGTTTTTTTTATCGGTTTTCTCCTGAGACCTCAATATTACTGCGGCTTCATTATCAAACTCATGCTGTTGGTATGAGAATAAATTTTGACCTATTAAAACAGAATCCCCCTCTTGTACCTGTAATCTTTTAAGCCTTATGTCCTGTGTAAAATTCACATCTATCTTGTCCATAACCACCATCCCGTTCGCCTCAATAATTGCAACTTTGGTGTATAGATACTTTGCTAAAAAGCCAAATGCTATTAAAACAAGAATAAAATAGATCAATCGGTCAAAATTGAATCTCTTTTTTTTAACTACCGGTTCTTTAAGAGTTCGAATCTTTGCGGTTTCTTTTTGATAAGAAAATGTCCTCATGGATATTATTTTTTAGCGATTATTTTTAATTCGTCTGAAATCAGTTTTTCTAAAAAAATGGCATTAGGAGCTGGTTTTGTGAATGATATTTCGACACCTTCTTTTTTAAGTAAATCTTCAAATGAATGATCTCGAAATGTCATTTGTACACGTTCTATCTTTTTTGCTTTAAGGAATTGAAATTGCAGTTTTTGTGAAAAGGAATTTTTTGTAATAACTACATTATTCAAAGTATTATCTTGATTAAATGAAATCGACGAGATTAAATGCCGAACATCTTGTTTTTGATTAAGCTCAACAATGTGTGAAACCACAGTGTATAATTGTTTTTTTAGTTGTAGTACATTTTCAATGACATCATATTGTTCCTTTGTATACTGCAGCATCAATAATCCACAGTTACTTACTCCGAGTTCCTCTCTTACAATTTGAGCTATTCTTTTTCGTTGCTCGAGTATTAACCACTGCTTGTAGAGTGTATGTATATCTTTTATTTTTTCTTGATGTGCACTCAAATAGGTAACAAGCTGATTTTGTTTACCTATCAGATTATCTTCTTGTTTAGCTTCTGCTTGTTGTATTTTGGTTTGAATTATTTTTTTTCGATTATTGAAACGGATAGGAGCACTAAATCTGGCACCTATTACCGGGCTGCTAAATTGCCTTGTCATAGTTTCAGTCCAGTTGTAATTAGCATATAATGAAAATTTGATGTCTTTAAAAGCTCGATTTTCTCGCTGGATTATGTTTTTTTGAAGTGTTGTTTTAATCTCGTTTTCTATTGATTTAGAGATATCAATTTCACTTAACTGAAGTTTTATTAAAGGGAGTTGCTTATTTAAGAAAAAAGGGGGGATACTATCCGAAATGTTTTCTTGATAAAACTTTATTTGATTGTACTGCTCACGACTCTTTAATAGTTCGTTAGAGATATTGATGATCTCTTCTCTTTTGATCATTTTTTTTACATAAAGAGTATTTAGGATGTCGAAGTATCGTTCCAGAAATTTATTTTTTCTTTCGAAGTGATTTAATAATTCTTGATTTATAGAATAGTTATAATGCAAGCGAAATTGTCTACGCCAAATGATTCTATTTTCTTGATCTAAAGCATCATCTAATAGTTGTTTTTCAAGTAATGTGGCAGTTGCTCTTGATCTGTTTGCAACAAATCCTCCTTTTAGAATATTCCACTCAAGTTCAGCGCTAAATCTCGATACTGTTATGTTATTCGTTTCTTCATCAAGCACTCCCCTAAAGTTGTAATAGCTGTTGGCTTTAATTTGTAGCCCCCAATCTTTTTTATATGAGTTAGATTCTAGCTCTTTTAATTTGATTTCATATAAAGTAGGGCTGCTTTTGGCTGCGATTGAAAAGATATTAATATCGATATCATCCTTTGAATTCGGGAAGTGAAGTAAGGTGTCCGCATTCTTATATATATCGTAACTCTGCAATAGCAACGAATCAATTTCTTGTGTTTTAGCTATTGTAGATATTAATAATAGAACTATGAAAATTGGGGCTTTCATACGGCCAAACTAGCCCCATAAAGTCGTTTATGTCAGATTAATCGACAGAAGGTTAAATTACTGTCGACGAATGGAATTGATGGTTCGATGAGTAATTACAAGAAATTAAGCCTTCTCATTAATTCTGGTCGATTTGCGCGGCTTACTGGTATTATATCTTGTTTAATTAGAACACTATTGTCTTCAATATCAATAATTTTTTTTGTGTTGATAATGTAAGACCTATGCACTTTTAGGAAGAGCGTATCAGGTAGTTTCTCCTCTATTTTCTTTAAGGTTGAATGAACAATATAATTTTTTAATTCTGTTTTGATATTTATATAATCTCCTTTTGCTTCAACTAGATAAATATCAGGAATGTTTATTTTAACTAACCTTCGATCAATATTAACGAAAAGGTCATTGTTCCCGTCTTGTTTTTGAACTGAAGTTTTTTCCTCGACAATCGTCATTTGTTCTGCTTTTTCAATTGCTTTTTGAAATCGGGTTAATTGAATAGGTTTTACTAAATAGTCAACAATACAATCGTATTCAAAAGCTTGAATTGCAAAATTAGTATCAGAAGTAGTCAATATGATTTTAGGAGGATTCTTAAGCGTTTGTATAAAATCAAAACCTGTAAAATCAGGCATATGAATATCGAGAAAAACTAAATCAATCTCATTTTGGTTTAAGAACTTTATAGCCTCTATTGCATTTGGAAATTCAGAAACAACATTTAATTGTGGGGTTTGATTACATAAATGGTTAATAATAGCTCTGGCAGTTGCCTCATCATCGATAATAATACAATTCATAATGTAGGTTACAAAGTATTTAGGTAGTTTTCTATAGTGTCCAGCAATTTACTAAAACCTTTGTTTAAAGAGATAATATTCTTCTTAAGGTCGTTTTCAAAGCTCTTAGCCAGAACGTAACCTTCCTGTAAACCAAGAATGTTGATTTTATGTTTTAGCTTATGAACCTGCTCGGATGCTTTAGTATAATTCGCGGATTGCATATAAAGCATAAATTCGGCTCGTTCTTCTGGAAACTCCTTTTTCATTATGCTAATTAATTTTGTCTTGATGCTAGAATCTCCAGCAGCTAGTTCATTTACATAGTTCAGATTGGGTGTTTCTTTCATTTTTTTAAGGTAAAGTAGAAAGTACTTCCTTCTCCTAATTGCGAGGTTAGCCAAATTGCGCCACCATAAAAATCGACAATTTTTTTTACAATTGACAACCCTATTCCAGTTGAATTATTCTCACTTTCCAGGCTTTGAAACACATTGAAGATTTTTTTAAAATATTTATGCTCAACACCAATACCATTATCTTTTATAGAAAACTCCCAGAACTGCTCTTTTTCCTTGCAGCCAATTTCTACTACACCCTTTTTTTTGTCATTGTATTTTATGGCGTTGCTTATTAAATTTTGAAATAGCTGTTGTAACCTAAATTCATCACCTCGAACGGTTGGTAGTTTGTTGGTTATGGTTATAGATGCGTGCTCTGGAATATAAATAACCTCAATAATATCTTGTACAATCTGGTTCAGGTTAATATCATAAACTTTCTTCTCAATTCTATCAATACTTGCATATTGTAATACCCCGTTAATTAATTGGTCCATTTTATCCACTTTTTTATGAAGCATGTCAAAAGTGGTGCTGGCTTTTTCGTCAAACACTTGAGCATAATCCTCTTGTAGCCAAGAAATCAAGCTACTAATACTGCGCAAAGGTGATTTTAGGTCATGAGAAACAATATGGGCATAATCATTCAATTCTTGATTACTTTTTTCTAGATCGTTCAACAGCTTTTTTTCCTTTAATTGTTGTTTTAGCTGTTCAGTCATATCTTCAATGATCGCAACTTGATACTTTACGTTTCCCATGTCATCCCAAACAGCACTTACATTAGTTTTGGCGGTTAGGACACCGCCATTTTTTTTCCGGTATTTTTTTTGAATACTAAAACTATCAATGTCCCCATTATTCAAAGCTTCCATTTTTTCTTTTGAAGTATGGTATTCATCTTTAACAGAGATATCCTGCACATTCATTGTAACTAGCTCATCTGCGGTAAACCCTAACAACTGTTGGAAAGCACCATTAGTTTGTACAATTTTTCCGTATTGTGTCAATACAATTCCTAACGAAGAGTTTTCTACAATGACACTTAGCTGTTTCTTTTGCTCTTCAAAAATTTGTTGGTTTTTAACCTGGTCTGTTGTATCTCTTACAATTCCTTGGGCGGCAATAGGTTCTTTTTTAACATTGAAAATAAGGCTGGCATTTATTTGTACATTCTTAACTTCCCTATGTTTTGTATATACTCGAGCATTGTAATTTGTAAACGCACCTTCTTTAACCAATTCCTGATATGATTGCATGGCGTACGGAATGTCTTCTTTATAAATAAGACTAAGTACATTTAGAGGCTCTTTATCAATATCGTAGCCGAATAATTCTTTTGCCGCATCATTCATTTTAAGAACATCACCTGACAAGTTCATGACAACATATGAGTCGATTATGTTTTCGAAAACACCTTCTAACTCCGATGTTCTTTCGCTAACCAAGCCCTCAAGTTTTTCATTCGCCGTGCGCAGATCGGTTGTAAGTTGAAACAAATCGGAAGCCTTTTCCTCCAGAATTTTTTCGGCTTGTTTTCTAGCCTCCTTTTCACGTGCTAAAGCACGTTTTAATATCTCAATTTCTTTGGTCATTAAAGTCTTTGAATATTAAACCTCACCTCAGTACCATCGTCAATTATATTTTCGGTTTCAATACTTCCTTTTTCATCAAAATGAAGAAATGTTTTGCGCATTAATCCTAGCCCAAACTGATGTAATGCTCTGCTTGAGCGGTAAATCATTATTAGAGAATTTTCTTTTTTCTCTATGATTTCAAAAGTAGGTAGCTCGGCATCTGGATATATTTTTCGTACCTCAACATGAATATGATCTTCAATAGAAGATAACATCTCAAGAGGGTCAGTATACAAAGCAATAAACTGAGGATAGTCTCTTTTAAGAACATCAAAAAAATGTTCTCCATAAACACAAAGTAGCTGGTCAACTGTAATTGAAGTATTTTTACTTAGATTAGAAACTAAACGTAACATTTCGGCAAATTCGTAAGTGCCAACAGCGGTATATATACCTTTTGATGCTAGGTCAGATTCTTGAATAAGCTGATCGACCATTTCTATGCCAAACTTATCTTCAACAAGTTCTAAAAACTCTGTGAATACAATTCCTTTCATCTATAATTTTATTAATTCATTATGCGACCAATACTCAACAGCAACTTGTATTTTTTCCTTATAATCTTCGTACCTCAAAGGTTTTAGAATATAACCAGCAATTCCAACAGCATAACACTCTAAAATATCTGCTCGATTATTGGATGTAGTTAAAATCATCGCCGGTATATATTTTAGCGCTGTATCATTCTTTAGAATTTTTAGAAATTCCGTGCCGTTCATTTTAGGCATGTTAAGATCTAAGAAGATAACATCAGGGATTTTATTTTCCTCTTGTACCAATATCAGAGCCTCTTCCCCATTTTTTGCAAGAGTTAGATTGTATTTTATTACCATAGTATCTAGTACTCTTTTGAATTTAATAGATTCTATTTCATCGTCTTCAATGAGTAAAATTGATAGTGTTTTCATTGCTAAGGAGACATTAAGTTTTTATAAAGATGCTCATTGTTCCAATATTTTTTATCAAGTTTCGGTGAATAGAAGGTTTAGTGTCGACGAATGGTACTTCCTGGACGTTTAATAAAATTAAGAAAATTCTCTAATTTTTCGTAGCTTTCACTCGCAAACTAATCCCCTAAGTGCCTAAATGAAGTTAAAAAGCATACGTGAGATCTATAGAGACATCTTTAAATCATATGGAGGAGTCACCCTAGAAAAACACATTCAAAACATGCGCGCACTTGACGTGCTACTACCGCACAGTGCGACCTTTTTCTGTATCACCAACACTCACAAATTATCATTTGAATATGTAAGTAAGAACTTGCCGATAAGTCTTGGTTTTGATTCAGATATGTTAAAAGAAAAAGGCATGAATTTTTTCTGGAGTCGCATTCATCCAGATGATCAGCAACCTTGGTTAAATGCCTTGAAGGGATTAATGGTATATACTTTAGGTGAGATTCCAGTGGAGGATCGACTACGGATGAACTATACTTGGAATTACAGACTAAAAAATAAGAATGACGAGTATGTAAACATCATTCAAAACACGACACCTTTGGAGCTAGATGGCGACCATAAACCCATTATCGGACTAGCGCATTATACCGCTTTAAACGCAAACATGAAGTTAGATGTATGTGCATCGGCCAAGCAATTAAATCAAAATGGGGAGTATGAAACCAAATATTATAACAACTACTCGCAAAAACTCATAGAGCAGGATATAAGCAATCGCGAAAGGGATATTATTAGACTACTTATTCTAAAAAAATCCAGCCGCGAAATAGCAGAAAAGCTATTTATTAGCCCACATACTGTTGATACGCATCGCAGAAATATCATTAAAAAGCTAAAACTAACATCCACTGCAGAGCTAGCCAGCTACTTTAAACATAATGGAATTTATTAAGAGGGTTTCGACTTGATTTTGAAAATGTTAAATTAGAAAAATACTCAAATTGAGTATTTACTTCCAACCGTTTACCAAATACATTTGTAGAAGAAGAATGGGCTATTTCTTTTATTAAATTCGTTAAGTGAGAGGTAAAATCATCCTTATAATTATCCTCGTTGTTGGTTTCTTTAAAATGAATCCGCAAGAACACATTATAAAGAACACCACTCATTTTTCAAGCAGAGTAACCATTAAAAAAATTGAGGAAAAGAAAACACTCCAAAAAAGTCTTAAACGAAAAAGGCATTTGGGTTTTCTAAAGCAAACTACATAACGTCTGGGGGGATAAGTTCCTGGTGGTTCATCAGGATTGTGTAGTATAAAACAAGCCGGCATTTGCCGGCTTGTTTATTTATTGACAGAAAAAATCTCCTTTAACTGTTTGACCATACCACCGTTTCCGGCAACCGTAATTTCGCCAATCTTATCGGCGATTTTTTCTACATACTCCATTTCCTTTAACTTAAAGAGCATCTCGTTTTCTTCCATCAACTTTGCTGTATTCAACAAACTTCTGGTAGAAGCGGTCTCTTCACGTCGGGTAATGATGTTGGCCTGTGCTCTTTTTTGAGCCACAAGCACCTGGTTCATAATATCCTTCATCTCACCCGTAAGGATGACATCTCGAATACCGATACTCAATAAGCTAACACCCAATTTTCCGATGTCTTTTTGAACAGTCTCTAATACCGCATTAGCAATACCTTCTTTCTGTTCTAACAATTCATCCAAGGTGTAACCGCCTATATAAGCACGCAATACCAATTGCAATGCAACATATAATTGCTTTTCGTAATCCTTGTTACTCAACAAGGCTTTCTCAATATCGACAACCTTGTATTGTGCATACAAACTCATTCTAATTGCAGCTTTGTCTTTGGTCAACAATTCCTGACCAGCAATTTCTAATTGTTGCATACGCAAGTCGGCTTTCGCAATCTTAATCGATGTACTATTTTTCCAAAACCTATAGACACCAGGGCCAAGTGTTTTTTCATATTTGTCATCAATTATAAGCACCGCTTTTTCATAAGCAGCAACCTCGAACATACGTACATATTGGTTTACTTTATAAGCACCCAAAGTCGTCTTATCAATTTGCTCGGTGATGTAAATTTTATTCAAATCGGCAATCACATAACTGTGATCAATAAGACCTTTCCAGAAAAAGTATCTACCAGCGGTAAGTACATCTTTAAAGTTGTCGTTTTCAAAACGCAATGCGATGTTACCATCCTTTACTTCTATAATTTCAAGCATGGCCTCCAACTCCGTATCTTTTAATAAGAGCTCGATGGCAATTGGCGCTAAAAATTCTTTCGCCATATTAAACACAAATACACGGTTTGTAAACCACATCCAGTGCGTACCGGCTGAAATTACATTGCGGTAGTTTCCTTTTCTAAAAACCAAACCGACTTTACCTGCATTAATTCTTACTCGTTTCATCGTTTTCATTTTTTGGTTCGTTGTACCGAACCTGTTACACAATTAATTAAAAGACATTCCCGTAACAGAGGCGATGTCATATTTTTGGGCGTTGCCATGACTGAAAAAGTCATGGCCGGGCTTTCGCCAGTCGCTTTTTTGTGAAAAACAAAAAGAGCTCCAACAATGGCTCAATCCCTAACGCGGTCATATTTCAATTCAAAAACAGCATAAACAACCCATCTTTCCAATGCGGAAATCTCTTTTTTTGTATGGTCGCCACAGCCAGTTTTTAATAGTTGAGTTTGCAGCAGATATCAAATTAAAATCCCATATCGTTTGCAAAGCCGCATATTAAAAAGTAATTGCTTACACCATCGATAAAATGGTTATTTCAAGCATTTTCAAGACTGTTCTTAAAGTGTCTCCACCCTTAAAACCGAGTCATAAATGCTGTTTTTTACCTTTTTTGAGCCTGGTATGGCTTGGTGATCAGTTTTATAAGATGATCGGCTTAGTTATGGATTTTGAGTCCATACCCTACATTAAAAGTGTAGTGCTCTTGCCTACTGAGCTACAAAGCGAAATGGTTGCTTTGACAGGATTCGAACCTGTGCATGCCAATTGTTCTAACCAGACTGAATTATCTCAATTTCTTGAGAGTGGGATTCGAACCCACGACCCATTGGTTAAATGACCGTTTGTTAAACAGTCACGGTATCAAGCCTCGTTGTACATAAAACCATCATACGAAACCGCAATGTTTTATACATCGGTGCTATACAGAAACACCTAACTAGACTTAACTTGATAATTTCCGCGAAAGCGTAAATCTCTTCACGTTTTACACGATATTTATTTCTACACTAGTAGAAATCTCATTATTTTATTCAAAGAACTCTTTTCAAAATCCCTGCAACACGCCTCGTTGCTGCAGGGAACTCCTAGTAAACCCTTTTCAGCTGGGGTTTACCCTAACAACACCACAAACCTCTACATCAACTACGCAATAATTATGCGTAGTAAATTTTGTTTCTTTCCTTTTTATGAAGTCTCCCCTTGAGGTGTCCCGATAGCTATCGGGATAGAGGGGTGTTCTTTAGTAAATAAGACCAGGTTTTCTAACTTGACATTATTATTCGATAATACTAACACCCATCTCCGGCCCTTCCCTCAAGGGAAGGGAGCAAGTTAGCTTGATATAGGGCGTCTATGGGGAATCGAACCCGTTCATCTTAGAGGATATACCCCTTGAGCTAGCCAGTACACTATAGACACCATGAAGAAAACCTGATAGGACTCGAACCCATACCTCAGGAGTCAAATTCCTGTATGCTACCAATTACAACACTGGTCTAAGAATCACTTCTTTTTCTTCTTTCTGCGCTTCCTTTTTTTCTTAGCCCCTAACTTCTCCTTCACACGGCTTATCTCATCATTGACAAATCGCTTAAAGTTGTTGTTTAAAGCTGACTTTTTAGTCTTTTTAAACTGTACCAAGGCGAGTTTAAATTGCTTTTGCACTTCAAAAAGCTGGCCTTGTATCAACATTAAGTAAACTTTGTCAACCCCTTTGATTTTCATCGCAAAGTCTAGTAGCCTTTGAGCCTCTTTCAAATCTTCATTGCGGATTAAGGTGTATAGATAATCCGGATAAATACTTGGAATTTCTAGGTTGCTCGCCATGGCTTTTTCAAAGCATGATTTTGCTTGTTCATATTCATTTAAGTGGTATGCATAGACTTTACCCAACAAGCAAAGTGCTTGTACATTTTGATCGTCATAGGACAACGCATAGTTTAATGCTTCCATGGTTTCCTCTAGATCGTAAGGGTAGGCTGCTAACGCCTTAAATAAATATGGGTTATGTATTAAATTTTCCATTTTTGTTCTTCTTGCGGGAAGTAACCACACGGATTTATTCCCTTTAATTTCTTTTAATACTAAGTTGATTGAAATCTTACGTTAAAGATGCGCAGTTGCTTTTTTCTTATTCGATGCCGAAGAACGTTTGCATAGCATTAGCTACGGAAATTTTCTTCAAAGAAGAATAGGGAAAAATGAACAAGCAGATTGGCGCAATATTTCGGTCGACTTAGTATAAGTTTCAGAAATGAATTATGTTCAAAAAGGACATAAAAAAGTCCGAAACATTCGCTTGGAACACTTCGGACTTTCTATTACCAGAGATTCTGGTTATGGAAGATGCCGAAGTATCGATCTTGACGTTTTGTCATTTTCTTGTATGTGATAAAATCGCATTACTTCGTTATTAATTACTATTTGTTTTTTGTTGAATTTTCAACGGTGCAAATATGAAATGCATTTTTTAATTATTCAAATAAAATTTGAATTTAATTTATTGATAATCAATTAGTTATGTTAAATTTAGATAATAGAATCCCTGTCCGCTTTTCAGCAGATATTGGCTTTTTTGGTATTGTTTTGATCATCAATTAATTGACTATGCAAAAGCCTTTTTGTTTATGTTTTAAATTACGCTTCAGATAACTCGTTTTATTTTCATTTTATTCTAGTCAAGGAGGGAATCCCTTCATTTTATCATTCTTAATTCTCTTTTTGTTGCCTCAGACAAATGTCAGTTCGAGTGGTTTTTCAGAGGTACGAATGAAAAACTGTATCGAGAACCTTTCGTCTGAACCAAGCTTCTCGATACTATCCCGATTACCATCGGGATCACTCGAAGTGACACTGTGCTAAAAACAAAAAAAGCGCCCAATTTCTTGGACGCTTTGCAACTATAATGGTTGGTTTACATTGTATTTAACTACACTCCAATACGGTTACATAACGTCCTAACCCATCAGTAAATACCGACGGAAAATCGTTCAAGCAATAGGCCTTTCGTTCAATGCTATGTAATTGTATTGTTTTCATTTTTGCTGGTGCAAATATGCAATTATTTTCGCTTTCTTTTACGCCAAGGCGCATTCTTTTCCCAATCACCTGCCATGATACAACCATATGGCATGATCTCGTCAATAACAGTTCCTAATCCAAACTCATCCATTTGGTTACGAACAGCCTTAGCATTTTTATAGGCACTCGGCAATTCAGACACGTCAATTTCATTTGAGAAAAAGCGAACATCTAATTCAGCTGTTTCTTCAGCAAAAATTGCATCATTGGTCTGATGCGCTTTGTACTTTTTATGCTGTGTTCGGCTCATATTTCGACCGGCTCCGTGCGGAGCAAATCCTAAATTGGTTGCAGTGGTATCACCTTCTACAATTAAAACCGGTTCCGCCATATTTAATGGTATTAAACGTGGACCTGTAATATCTGGCATAAACTTCGCATCAAGTGGCGTTGCGCCCTTAGCGTGATAAAACAAATCACCGTCTTTGAAAACAAAATTGTGTTCGTTCCAAAATCGGTTTTCCAATTCTAAATGCAAACGCTTTAAAGTAGCATTGTGAATCACTTCATGATTGGTCTTTGTCCATTGACGAATGACTTGTAATGCCTCCCAATAAGACTTGCCTTCTTCTGTTTCAAAAGGAATCCACGCATTTTGTTTTAATGTTTTAGGAGACAAATCCTTCCGAAAACGTTCGGCAATTTGCATTCCTTTTTTATACAATTTTGCACCGGGAGCTCGAGAACCATGATGTGTGATCAACATGGTATTTCCTGTCGCTTTCGATTTCCCAACAAATAAAAAATGGTTACCATCACCTTGTGTACCCAAATGTGCTCGTGCTGCTTGAATTAATTGCTTGTCATTTAATAAAGCGTTCGCTTCAAATTGCTTCAATAATTCCGCAGGAAATCGATATTGCTCATTTCTATCTCTACCACCAGGACCAAAATGAGTACTAGCATGAGCGGCGTCTAAAACAGTTTTAGGATCGGCATTACCAAAATCCGTCAACATCACACTACAGCAAATATCAGCACTATGCATTCCTGGGTGAATGGCATTTTTTGCAACCGCCACCCCACCTACAGGAATGGTTCCCATAGGACCTGCTGGACAAGCATCAGGCATGACGGCGCCATCAACAAGTGTTGGTGTCTTCATCAAGCTTTCCATGGTTTGCATTACCGTATTTACATTTGATTCCTCTAGCTCACTTTCCGCTTTAATATTTACGGCAAATGGGATTTCAGTTGTATGCAATTCCATTTCTGGTGGAAGACGAAACTGCTCTAAATAATTAAGCATGTCGACTCCATTTAACTGTTGTTGATTAATATAATCGATTGCTTCTGCAAACCACTTTGCTGGTTTGTAGCCCAAATCAATTAATGTTTGTCCGTTTATGTGTATTGTATTTTTCATTTCTTTCTGTTTTTATCGAACCATTCTTTTGTATTCCAACTTGGAGATGTTCCTCCAATTTCTGGAAAAGTCAAATTCGGGTCGTCAGATTGTATTAGTCCGATTAATTTCTGTCCGTTTAAAAGCCATATTCTTGATTCTTTGGCCATAATATCAAGTATTGCTTCGGCTATATTACCGTCCTCTTCTACAAAATTATTGTAATACCTAAACACCAAAATAAGACCACGATATTTTTTATCATACATATCAGATAGGCAGTCGGCAAAAGCATTTAGATTTTCTCCATAATAGTCAGGAAAACTCAACGCATTCTTTAAATTTTTATGAAGATTTTTTCTGTTCCATTTCCGACAATTTATGTCTATAATTTCGAATCGATTCCTATTGAACCAATCTAAGTCTTCGTTAAGAATACCATTTTTGAAATACATACATATCGGCCCGTCTCTCAAAATTTCAATATCTTTTGTTATGGTAGTGTCTTTATGTTTCATTGAATTTCATTAATGGCTTATCTACTGTATTATTCTAAGGATAATTTATATAAGTCCCGCCGACTCCCTGTTCGGCGAGACACTGCTTTTAAAGTCTTTTTAATCGACTTATTTATAATTCCGATACAAATGTTATCTTTATGTACGCAATAATTTTGCGTAGTTAAGCAAAGCTCTTTCTTATGGATTTAAAAGATAGATATTATTCATTGCTTTTTAATAGTAATGTGCCAGACGATCTAATAACTAAGCTATGGAATGAACTAAAGCTAGCATATACCGAAGCTTTCAGAAAATACCATAATCTAGACCATTTAAGCGAGTTGTTTTCTTACTATGAAATCTATAAAAATGAGATAGAACACCAGGAAGAGCTTCAATGGGCGATTTTTTATCATGACATCGTTTACAATATCTGGAAAAAGGATAATGAGCTAAAAAGCGCTGAAAAAGCTGAGCAAATTCTTAGACGTAGCCTCCATTATTCCACGGGAGTCGGTCGAATTTATAATTTAATACTCAGCACTAAAACTCATGAAGCCAAAACCAATGACGAAGCCTATATGATTGATTTTGATCTTGCAATTTTAGGGCAGTCAGCAGAAGTATATAACAAATATGCCAATAAAATCCGTAAGGAATATTCAATGGTACCAATGCCTTTATACCGAAAAGGAAGGAAAAGAGTATTAAAACAGTTTTTAGAAAAGCAACAGATTTATCAAACCGAAATGTTCATTTCTAAATATGAAGAACAAGCAAAAGTTAACCTCAATCAAGAATTAAACACCCTATAAATGGCATTAAATAAAAATGCATTAATCCGCTACAAGACCATTGATAAATGCTTACAAAATGGCTATCGAAAGTGGACTTTAGATGATTTAATCACCGCTTGTTCTGATGCCTTATATGAATACGAAGGGCGTGAAATAAATGTGAGTAAACGTACCGTTCAACTAGATATTCAGCTAATGCGAAGTGACAAATTGGGCTATAACGCTCCTATTGAAGTATACCGAAAAAAGTACTATCGCTATGAAGATCCAGAGTATTCAATAACTGATATCCCTATCACAGAAAACGACATGAATGTGCTGTCAGAAACGGTAGAAATGCTTAAACAGTTCAAAGATTTTTCCTTGTTTTCGGAGTTAGGCGGAATCATTCAACGACTGGAGGATAAGGTGTATACAGAAAAAACGCATCAATCTTCAATCATTCATTTAGATAAGAATGATGGCTTAAAGGGATTGGAACATTTAGATGTTTTGTATCAGGCCATTTTGAAAAAGCTTGTGCTCAAAGTTTCATATCAATCTTTCAAGGCAAGACATCCGTCTATTTTAGTATTCCATCCTTTTATTTTAAAGGAGTTTAATAATCGATGGTTTTTGGTTGGAAAAAACGCCGCAAACAAACCTATTATCACATTGGCTTTAGACCGAATAATTTCAATTGACTATGATCTTGAAATTCCATTTTTAAACGAAGATTTTGATGGAGATACTTTTTACGAAAATACTATTGGTGTAACTGTTCTTAATGAAGAACAACTGCAAGAAGTGATCATCAAAGTAGATCATAAGAATGCTCCATATGTGTTGACAAAACCATTTCATAGCTCGCAAGAATTAGTGGAACGAGCTTCGGATAATGGAATGATTTTCAAGATGAAAGTCCATCTTAATTTCGAGCTAGAGCGATTAATTCTTGGCTTTGGTGATAGTATTGAAGTATTGGAGCCTAAGCAATTACGAAAGCGAATTAGAAAGAAGTTGGAGCGAGCTTTGGGGCAATATGAAGTTGATTAAGAAGATTTTTTATAAATCCTGAAAACATAGAATCCAAAGGTCAATTTCAATCGTATATAAAACTCTTACGGATCTTAACCTACATGATGTACAAAAATAAGAACGCCAACTAGCTATAGTTGGCGTTTTCTTTTTTCATTTAAAAAACAAGCCTGAATACAGTTTCCTTATTTGGAATAGAGTATACGTTTAGACTCCCGCCATGTAACTGCATAATTTGTTTTGAAAGACTAAGACCAATACCCGTTCCTTGTTCCTTTGTCGTAAAAAATGGAATAAAAATTTGATCTAAAACATCTTGAGGAATTCCCGGACCGTTGTCTTTAATAGCAATAAATTTATAGCCTTCGCTACTCATTCCCGATTCAATATGAAGTTGAGCATTTTCGGTTGCTAACATTGATTGAATGGCGTTTTTACAAAGATTTAGAAGCACCTGGGAGAGTTGTTTTTCATCAGCAAAAAGCTCTAATTCCGGATGATGATTGGTAATTGTACAGGCATCGTTATCAAAACCAACTTCTTGTATGGCAAGCATTTTAATTCGCTCAAGCAAATCTTTTACTAAAATGATCTTTTTGTCAGGTTTTGGGACACTTAAAAAGCTTCGATATGACTGTACAAAGTTCATTAAATCATTTCCTTGATCTTTAATTACCTGTAACCCTTTTGCAGTGTTATTTAATTTGGTCTGATCAAAATTCTCAATGGTCGTTGCATCCTCTCCTTCTTTATAATAGCTTAGGATAGATTCTGATATCGAGGTAATTGGCGCTACGGTATTCATGATCTCATGAGTCAATACACGAATTAATTTTATCCACGAGTCCGTTTCTTTTTCTTCTAATTCACTTTTAATATCCTGAACGGTAATCAAGCGAAGAACCTCTTTGTTTAAGTTAATTTCGGTTGATTTAATTGCTAATTGAACAGTTTCACGTTCATTGGTAAGTTGAAACAACTTTCGCTCAAAAGGTTTCATTTCGTCAAACAGCTCATATAGTTCATTATCTACTTTTTTAAGCTGTTTTATATGATTTAAAGGAGTGTAATTTAAAAGCTGTTCCACCCGAGGATTTACAAACATAATGTGTCCTTTTTTATTATGAGTTAGTACTCCTATTTGCGCTTGCTTTAAGATTTCTAAATAATACTGTTCTTGCTCTTGTTTTTTAATATGAACTTCTTGTACCAATGCATTAAGCCGGTTAATACTTTTGTTTAGTTCTTTGAAGCTGGTAACGTTTTTTTGATCTGGAAATTTAAGCGTGAAATCCTCGTTTTTAATTGCATTAAAAAAGTAGGCTATTTTACGATTGGTGCTATCAATATATTTAATGAGTGATACAGTTTGTACTACTACAATGGTCAACAATATTGCTAGAAATAGGTACTCCGCTTTATTAAAAAAATAGGCGGCGAAAAATATAGTCGCTACCATAAATAGTACTCTGAATGTAATTTGTGTATAAAAGTTTTTTCCGATCATGACATTCCCCATTTTTTAAGTTTGTTATACAAGGTTTGTCTTGAAACTCCTAATTGTTCAGCGGCAGCGCTATAATTACCATCATGTTTTTGAAGGGCATTTTTTACCATTTGTTTTTCCATCTCATCCAAAGTGGCGAGGCTGTTATCGGGCATATTATTGTTAGATGGAGTTAGGAGAAAGTCTTCTGGTTTCAGCACATTTCCATCAGATAGAATTACAGCACGTTCCATAGTATGTTGCAGTTCTCGAACATTACCAGGCCAACGATAGTTAAGTAACTTTTCTTGTGCTGATTGATTCATTCTTAGCTGCGGTTTGCCGTATTTGTTGCTAAACTTATCCAAGAAGAACTCTGCTAAAACAATGACATCATTTTCACGCTCTCGTAGAGAAGGGACTTCAATATGAATCGTATTAATACGATACAATAAATCCTCTCTAAAAATACCATTTGCGACCATTTCGGGAAGGTTACAGTTGGTAGCACAAACTAATCTAATATCAACAGGAATGTTTTTGTTGGACCCAACCCGAACTATTGATCTATTTTGAATTGCAGACAACAACTTAGCTTGTGTTTGTAACGAAAGGTTTCCCATTTCGTCGAGGAACAAGGTTCCTGAATTGGCTGCTTCAAACTTCCCAGCGCGATCTTCTTTGGCATCGGTAAATGAGCCTTTGGTATGACCAAATAGTTCGCTTTCAAAAAGCGTTTCGGAAATTGATCCCATATCAACGCCAATAAATACTTCATTTTGTCGGGTTGATGCTCTATGAAGTTCACGAGCAATAAGTTCTTTACCTGTACCGTTTTCACCTGTAATCAAAACATTGACATCGGTTTTTGCAACTTTTCTTACAAGATTAAGCACATCATGTAATGCTTTGGAGTTGCCAACAATTAGGTTTTTATCCTGATTAATAACTTGTTTTAAATTCTTCTCGCTACTTTTTAACTGCTGTACTTCTTTTTTTGATTTACGAAGCTCGATAGCCGACTTAATTGTAAGGAGTAACTTTTCATTTTTCCAAGGTTTTAAAATGAAATCGGACGCACCTTGTTTTACGGCAGTAACAGCAAGGTCAATAGCACCGTATGCCGTCATCATAATGACAGATGTGGAAGGTGCTTTTTTCTTGATTTCTTTTAACCAGAACAAGCCTTCATTTCCGGTATTTACCCCAGCAGAAAAGTTCATGTCGAGTAGCACAATATCAAACTCTTCTAATTTAGGATACGATGATATCTGATTAGGGTTAGATATGGCTTCTACACTTTCATACTCAAATTGAAGCAAGATTTCCAAAGCGCTTAACACACTTTTATTATCGTCTATTATTAAGATTTTGGCTTTTTGCATCTATCTAATTTTTATTGCAATTCCCTCGATAAAGGTCCTTAACAAGTAGGTCTCTCCTTGAGGAGATTTAGAGGGGTGTAACATTTAAGAGAATTAATATTTTTACGTTTAACACCCATCCCCAACCCTTCCCTCAATGGAAGGGGGCTTGTTAGCCTCTCAGAATAGTTTGACTTTGCTGAAGAAAGGAGCTTTTTTATTCTCTTTCTCCCAATAAAACTAAAACATCTTTCTCATCTTCTTTCTAAACTGTAAAAAAAATTGACACTATTTGTATAAAAATTTTACACAATTATTTTTAATCTCAATCTCGTGTACTCACAAACATTTGATAATCAAACACTTAATTTTATGGCACGCGGATAGTATATAGTTTGGCATCATATACAATCAATAAATGAACAACAAGTATTTTTTCACGATCATCCTAACCCTACTCACAATCACTGCTGGGTTTTCTCAGCAAGCGTGGAGTTTGGATGATTGTGTTTCTTATGCGTTATCGCATAACCTTCAATTAAAGGATTTCGAATACAATAAGGATTCGGGTAAAGAAACCTATAGACAATCATTTCGAAATTTATTACCAACAGTAGATGCTTCTTCTAATTATTTTGTTCGTTATGGTCGCTCAATTGACCCAAACAATAATGCAATTGTATTTACTGATTTCTTCTCAAACAACTATTCTGTAGACGCCAACTTAGATTTGTTTAGGGGTTTTCAAAAACTCAATACTATAAAGGCATCAAAGCTTATTTATAAAGCGACACAAGAAGAAGTGCTACAACAAAAATATCTATTAGCTTTTAGAGTGATGGCTGCTTTTTATGATATTCAATTTATGGAGGGCTTACTAGAAATTTCTAAGGAACAGGTTGAGGTATCTCAAACAAATTATAATCTTGTAAAAAGACAAGTTGAACTTGGGCAACGAGCCGGCGCTGACTTATACGAAGCAGAATCTGCCTTATTAGCAGATAAATTATTGGTGACACAAAATGAGAATACTTTAAAAACAGCCCGCCTAACCTTAATGCAAGAAATGAATTTGAAAGAGGAATCGACTATCGAAATTAATTCGCTTTCAGGTTACGATCCGGATAGGAAAGCACAAGAAAAAATTGTAGATCAAGATTCTATTTTTACTAAGGCAAAAGAGTTTATTCCAATTGTAAAAGCGCAAGAACTAAGAGCAAAAGCGGCTAAAAAACAATTAGCGGCAGAAAGAGGAAACCTGTATCCATCATTAAGACTTTTTGCAGGTTACGGCACTGGTTTTTTTGAAACAAATACAAACGACGATGGAAGTGTAATCCCTTTCAATACACAGATCACAGACAATGCTTCTCAATTTGTAGGAGTCGCGCTTAATATTCCAATAAGCAACGGTTGGTCAGCTAGATCAAGAGTGAAGCAGCAAAAAGTGGAATTAATGCGTGCCGAGAATAATTATGAAGTTCAAAAACAAGAACTTTTTCAACTTATACAACAATTGGTGCAAGAAGGCAATGCATTACAAACAGAATTCGAACAAAGCGAACAACGTGTTAAATCACAAGAGTTGTCGTTTAAAATAGGACAAAAACGCTACGAAAAAGGACTAATAAATGCGATTGAATTAAATCAAGCAAAGAACCTTTTTGCAACCGCACAGAATGAAAATTTGCAAGTAAAATTGCGTTTAAAAGTAAATAAAAGCACGTTGGATTTTTACAACGGACTACCAGTGTTTAATATTGATAATACAAAGTAATGGATATAAAAATTGAAAAGAAAAAAGGACTTAGGCCAAAGCACTATTTATACATAGGTATTGGAGCTCTCGTGCTTTTTGCTGTGTGGAAATTAGCTTCAGGAGGTTCTGGATCTACCTATAGAGCGGATAAAGAGAAGGTTTCTATTGCTGCCGTTTCTTTTGGAAAATTTGATGACTATATCACCATAAATGGATCGGTTGCACCAATAAGTACTATTTATATGGATGCCTATGAAGGAGGTCGCGTAAGCGAAAAACTCATTGAAGAAGGTGCGATGGTTAAAAAAGGAGATATTATTTTAAAACTAGAGAATAGTAGTTTATATGAGCAGATTTTAGCAAGCGAAAGTAACCTTGCATTAAAGCAAAATGATTTACGTTCTACCAAATTAAATTTTGATTCTAGACAGGTTGAAGGAAGACGATCATTGGCTACTGCTGAATACGACTTGCAACGAAATAAAAGAGCCTATGATCAAAACAAAACCTTATTTGATGAAGAGCTGATCTCTAAGGAAGTGTACTTAACATCAAAAGAGAATTACGAGTTGTCTCAAAAGCAATACGAAATTGCCAAGCTACAAACTGAGCAGGATAACAAACTCCGTAAAACCTCATTAGCTGGTCTTGATACAGATCTCAATAGAATGCAGAAAACATTATCGATGGTGTATGAGCGTTTGGATCATTTAAATGTTCGTGCTCCAGCCGATGGTCAGTTAGGATTTTTAGATGCAGAAATCGGTCAAAATATCGGTCAAGGACAACGTATTGGTCAGGTAAATGTATTGACCAATTATAAGATTGAAGCAGAGATTGATGAGCACTATATCGATCGTGTAAAACGAGAGTTAAATGCTTCGTTCGAGCGAAACGGTAAAGAATATAAACTTCGAGTTCGTAAGGTATATCCAGAAGTTAGAAACGGAAGATTTAAAGTGGATCTTGTTTTTACCGATGAGAAACCAGAAACAATAAGAACAGGACAAAGTTATAATATCAAGCTACAATTAGGCGCTTCAAATGAAGCTTTACTCCTACCAAAAGGAAGTTTCTTTCAAAGTACAGGAGGGCAATGGATTTTTGTAGTGGATGGCGCCGGAGGTGAAGCCTATAAAAGACCTATTAGAATAGGAAAACAAAACTCAAGATATTACGAGTTATTAGAAGGAGTCGAAGCTGGCGAGCAGGTAATTACATCAGGCTATGATAGCTTTGGTGATGCGGAAAGAATCGTTTTAAAGTAATGTAAACAAAAGAAGAGTGATGTATAAATCAGGTCAATTTTTAATACTAGTGTTTTTAATGGTGTTGGAATCAAATGCATTGATGGCCCAAACAATTAATATTGGTACTAAACAAAATGAAAAGAAAATTAGAGCCGTTAACCGAACTATTAATATTGATAAAACGGATAAGGAAGCAATAGTATTTAATGCTCAGGAAGGAGATGGTCTTGGGGTTTTGGAAGATCAATCATTCAAACATGGGACATTAACGCTGTCAATAAAAGGAGAAAACAAACCAGGGAGAAGTTTTGTTGGCTTTGCATTCAACATTCAAAATGACTCTGTTTATGAAGCCATTTATTTTCGGCCATTCAATTTTGTCGCTAAAGAACCAGTAAGAAAATCACATATGGTTCAATACATATACCATCCTGAGTTTACTTGGAGAAAATTAAGAGAGGAAAGAACGGACGAGTTTGAAAATGAGATAATGAATCCGCCAAATCCGGAAGAATGGTTTAAGACCATGATTAAAATTGAAGAGAATCATGTAACGGTTTTTGTAAACGATTCAAAAGAACCATCACTTAAAGTAAAGAGATTAACCAAAACAAAATCGGATAAAGTTGGACTATGGACTGGCTTTAACTCAGCAGGAAAATTTAAAGATTTAGAATTCATAACAATCAAGAAATGATACAGACAAAAAACTTAAAAAAGAGTTTTAGAACCGAAGAAGTCGAAACCTTAGCGCTTAATAATGTGAACCTTAGTGTTGCTGAAGGTGAGTTCGTCGCCATTATGGGCCCTTCAGGATGTGGAAAATCTACGCTTCTAAATATCATCGGTATGTTAGATAACCCAACGGAAGGGACCTACCACTTTGCCAATCACGAAGTAGGCGGATTGAAAGAAAATCAGCGTACTGGAATTAGAAAAGGAAATCTCGGCTTCGTCTTTCAAAGTTTTAACCTTATCGATGAACTAACAGTCTTCGAAAATGTCGAATTGCCACTTATTTACCTCAACATGAAAAAAAGTGAGCGTAAAGAGAAAGTGATGAAGGTTCTGGAACGAATGAAAATAGCACATCGTGAGAAGCATTTTCCACAGCAGTTATCCGGTGGTCAGCAACAACGTGTGGCAATTGCCAGAGCTGTAGTAACTAATCCGAAACTAATTCTTGCGGATGAGCCTACAGGAAATTTAGATTCCAAAAATGGGATCGAAGTAATGAATTTATTAACTGAACTCAATCAAGAAGGAACGACCATTGTAATGGTAACACACTCCGATCGCGATTCACATTACGCGCATAGAGTGATCAATCTTTTTGACGGACAAATTGTAACCGAAAGCCAGAATAAACCATTTGCAGCAGCGGCCCCATCAGCCTAGCAGGATCTCCTGACCTGCAAGGTATCATCCCAAAGTGAAACGTAGGGATTTCCTTGTAGGTCTGAGCAACATATATTATAAGAATAAGAGCAACCAAAAAAAATCAATCAACCATTAATTCAAGACTTACAAGGTTTTTAAAAACATAATCAATCAAAAATCAATCAACCAAAACCACAAACCTTGTAGGTCTTTAACCAATCAATCATCAACCAAAAAACAAACAGTAATGTTTAGAAACTATATCAAAATCGCTTTTAGAAACTTGTGGAGACGAAGAGGTTTTTCTGCAATAAACATTGTTGGACTTGCAGTTGGTCTAAGCGCAACTTTTTTAATTGTGCTTTACATCAGTTTCGAATTGAGTTATGACAACTTCCACTCAAAAAAAGACAATATCTATCGCTTGATAGCCGATGTCGAGGTGCCAAATGATGTTCTAGAAATTGACCGACCTGCACTTGCCGTTCCACCGCATGTAAAAGAAGATTTCGCTGAGGTGGAAGATGCTGTTCGAATTATGGGTCTTTCATTAGCGGTTAGAAATGATGACTTAAAGTTTAAGGAAGAAAATGCCATAGCAGCGGACGAGACGTTTTTTGACATGTTTGATTATACCTTATTACAGGGTGATGAAACAACAGTGTTAAAGGAACCATATTCCGTTGTACTTACGCCGGCGCTTGCAAAGCGATATTTCGGCAATGAAAATAGTATTGGAAAAACCTTAAAAATTAAGAATGAGGATATAAATGATATCACATTTACCGTAACGGGTATTATGGAAGAGGCGCCTCAAAATTCTCGCTTTAGACCTGAATTAGTTATTTCTTTTTCCACCTATTTTAACGGGGTGATGACCCATATTAATGACATGTGGGGCACTTATGACCCTGAGGCTTTTGTTAGGCTTAATTCGAATGTGGATGTTGCCGCATTGGAATCAAAATTTATAGGCTTTCTAGAAAAATATACTGGTGAGCAAATGCGAAACGACAAGTCAATAGTCACATTAAAAATGGAGCCATTTCAAGACGTGTATCTGCATTCCGATCGAAATCAGGGTATGAGTGGTGATATTAATTCAATTTATATATTTTCAATAATAGCCATTTTTATATTGCTCATTGCTTGCATCAATTTTATCAATTTAACCACAGCACGATCTGTAGAGCGGGCAAAAGAAGTTGGTGTTAGAAAGGTAATAGGAGCCGAAAAGAATCAGTTATCTAGACAGTTCATAGGTGAATCAATTATCATTGCTATACTAGCATTTTTAGTATCAGTTGTTCTTTCTGTAATTGCCTTGCCAGCTTTTAAAGAATTAGTTGGAAAGGAAATCAGCGAGGGGATTTTTTCAAACCCTAGCTACATACTTATTCTATTCATCACCTCATTGTTAATTGGTGCGTTAGCTGGAATCTATCCTGCATTTGTACTTTCTTCTTTTAAACCTGTAAACGTTTTAAAGGGTAATTTCTCCACAGGAACTCGAGGTATTTTATTACGAAAAGGCCTAGTAATTGCTCAGTTCACCATTTCTATCGCATTGATAATAGGGACTATTGTGATCTATAATCAAATGGAATATATGAGTAATCAGGAGCTAGGGTTCAATAAAGAGCATATGGTGATTTTAGAAACAGGATATGTTCCTGAACGAAAAATGCTTCAGCAAAAATTAGAGGGGATTTCGGGTATAAAATCAACTAGTTACACTTCGAGCGTACCCGGAGTACAAGGCAATGTTGCATATTCGCTTTTAGAAGACAGTAATAAAGAGGAACTGGCCGTACATCTCGATGCGTTTTTTATCGACTATGATTTTATCAATCAATATGGGTTAAAAGTCGTTGCTGGAAGAGAGTTTTCAAGAGATTTTTCGAGCGACTCTGTGGCGGCCATGCTTATAAACGAACGGGCAGTATCATTATTAGGATACACTTCGCCTGAAGAAGCTTTGGGCGCTAACTTTTCGCAATGGGGTAAAAAAGGGAAGATTGTAGGTGTTGTGCAAGATTTTCATTTCAAGTCACTTCAAGAAAATATAAGACCATTAAGTATGACGGTTTCTGAACAAGGAGGTGATTTTTTATCAGTGACTTTATCATCAAACAATATGGCTCAAACCATGGCTAGCATAGAAAAAGAATGGAATGAAGTAATGCCAACAAACCCATTTAACTATTACTTTTTAGATGAAGCTTTTGACAGGCAATACAGAACGCAACAACGTTTCGGTAAGATCTTCGTGAATTTTGCAGTTCTCGCAATTTTTATCTCGTGCCTTGGTTTATTAGGCCTCGCTGCATATAGTATGCTTCAGCGTCGTCGCGAAATAGGAATCCGAAAAGTACTAGGTGCTTCGGTTAGCACGGTGGTCAATTTACTGTCATTAGATTTTATGAAACTAGTTGGTATTGCATTTTTAATTGCAGCACCTATTGCTTGGTTTACAATGAAATCATGGCTAGACAACTTTGCCTATAAAATAGATTTACATTGGTGGATTTTTGCCCTTGCAGGAATTACAGCATCCATTATAGCGTTAGCAACCGTCGGTTTTCATGCGGTAAAAGCATCATTAGCAAACCCTGTAAAAAGTTTGCGTACGGAATAATCATCATCAAAATAATCAATCATGTTTAAAAGTTATCTAAAAATTGCATGGAGAAGCCTCTTAAAAAATAAGGGGTTTACCTTCCTTAATATTATCGGACTTTCGGTTGCTTTTGGTGCCGCTATACTACTAAGTATGGCTGCACTTTTTGAGTTATCATACAATCAGTTTCATGAAAATATTGATGACATACACCAAGTATATATAACCACACAACGCACTAAAGGAACCGAGGCGAATACTTCACATCCAATTCCACTTGCTCCTACTTTAAAAGATGAAGTTCCTGGAATAGCTAAGATAACACGGCATTTAGAAGAAAACACATTACTAGTGTATAAAGACAAAGAGTTAGGAGCTGATCTTACATGGGTTGATCCTGATTTCTTTTCTATTTTTTCATTTCCAGTTATCAAAGGAAATGAGCAAGAACCTTTTGAAGAGGGGAATACAGCTGTAGTAGCAAAAGAAATTGCAAGCGCGGTTTTTGGTGATGAAAATGCCATTGGAAGTACCATCAATTTAATGATTGAGGGAGAAGCAAGACCATTTAAGGTAACTGCTATTATTGAAGACGCTCCGCGAAACAGCACCATGGATTTTGAGATTTTGCTCAATTTCGAGAATTATCCTGGTCATGACGAAGCAATGGAAGATTGGGGGTCAAGTAATCATCAGGTATTTTTAATGTTGGAAGACGGAGTCGCAACATCTCAATTTGAGACTGCAACAAATTCATTTACCAATTTGCATTATGCAGAAGAAGTAGACAATGCGAAACGCGATGGTGCTTCAGTTGATGCTGATGGCCAGTACATTAATTTAAGCCTATCGCCTTTTAAAGACGCTTACTTTACAGGCTATTCAAGAGGGACTGCGACCACCAATAAAAGCCTACCCTATATTGTATTAGGTATTGCCTTCTTAATTCTTTTTATCGCTTGTGTCAACTTCATTAACATGAGCATTGCCAAGAATACCGGACGATTACAGGAAATCGGCATGCGTAAAACATTAGGTGCCGCAAAACGCCATGTTTTTCTTCAGTTTTGGAATGAAAGTGTTCTGATATTTCTAGCGACAATCATCATTGGAACATTACTAAGCGCCTTGTTATTGGAAGATTTTAAAGTGCTATTTAGAACTGGAGCAACCTATAGCAACACTTTTTCACCAGCTTTATTAATAGGCTCTTTTTTCATCTTTTTCATAATAACATTAATCGCAGGCGGATATCCTGCATTACTATTAACTAAGCTAGGAACACTACAAGCACTAAAAGGAAAATTAGAAGTTAAAAGTGGTAATGCTTTACGAAATGTATTGATGGTCGTGCAGTTCGCTATTGCCATTTTATTGATCAGTGGGACGTTCGTTTTATGGGGGCAGTTAGAGTATATGCGGACAAAAGATCTTGGTTATAATAAAGAACAAGTAGTATCAGTACCATTAATAGGAAAGAAAAACTCATATACCGCAGTACAATTATTACGCGAAGAATTATCAGGGAATGGGAATATTCTCAGCATTTCGGGATCAGATAACGCATTAGGTCGGGGTAAAGACGGAAGTGCATATATAAGCCGACTAGGTTTTGACTATAAAGATCGAGTAGTGAAAACCCATATGTTGGTGGTTGATTATGATTACCCTGAAACACTGGACCTTGAAATAGTTGATGGTAGAACTTTCAATAGAGATTTTGCTGCAGATAGTTTATCGGTTGTAATTAATGAAGCGATGGCTAAAGAGCTTGGCGAGCAAGACCCTGTAGGAAAGCGATTTGTTTTAAGTGACAGCATTAATTATACGATTGTTGGATTGGTTAAAGACTATCATTTTAGCAAACTAGACAAAGCTATTGAGCCTCTTACTCTTTTCATGAATGATGATTGGGATTTGTATTATGCCTATATCAAAGTAGCACCAGAAAATCTTGCTTCATCTTTTAGTGCCATTGAAACAGCATGGAAAACCATTGAACCAAATGCCGAGTTTTTAGGCTCTTTTTTAGATGAAAATATTGACCGGGCCTTACGACGGGAAAAAATAATGATTACCATAATTACCAGTGGGGCTATTGTAGCAATTATACTTAGCTGCATAGGCTTGTTGGCAATTTCGCTTTTGGTGGTGAATCAGCGAACCAAAGAAATTGGAGTTAGAAAAGTAGTAGGTGCTAGTGTGGTATCATTAGCAGTACTGTTGGCAAAAGATTTTGTAAAACTAGTCGTAATCGGATTCGTAATCATAGTGCCTTTTGCTTGGCTTGCGGCTAAAAACTGGCTCGAAGGATATACCTATCATGTAGACCTGTCGGTTTGGTTTTTTGTAGCAGCGGGTATATTGGCTGTCATCATCGCTTTAGCAACAATCAGTACCGGAACAATTAGAGCCGCATTGCAAAACCCCGTAAAAAACTTGCGTACGGAATAAGATCAATCAATCAACCGATACTGAATTTGTATCAGTATCAAAAAACGAACAGTTATGTTTAAAAATTATCTAAAAATAGCATGGAGAAACCTTCGCAAGCGAAAGGTTTTCGCCTTTATTAATATTTTCGGATTGGCCATTGGGTTTGGGAGTGCTATCCTTATTTATCTATTCCTTAATTATCATCTTTCTTTTGATAAGTTCCATGAGAACTCTGATAGGATTTATAGGGTAAATACTGAAGAACATCGCGATGAGGTTGAATATGAAGCCAGCGTTCCTCCAGCCTTCGCAAAGGTCTTTAGGGAGGATTACGAATATGCCGAAAAAGTTGCCAAAATTGTGTTTCAAGATGGACTTCTTATTGACGCAAAAGCGAATGGAAGAACGGTAAAACTAAAAGAAGATATCGCATTTGTAGAAGCCGCCTTTTTTCAAATTTTCAACTTTCCCCTTTCCAATGGACAAAAAGTTGCTGGACTTGATGCTCCCAATACAGGAGTTTTAACCGAGAAAGCCGCAGCAAGAATTTTTGGTAAAACCAATGTCGTTGGCGAAACTTTTGTGCTTAATAATAACAAAACAATTGAGGTTGTCGGGGTATTAAAAGACCTTCCTAAAACGACATTTTTAAATTCTGAGATGTTTGTTTCTTTTCAGAATATAAATGACATTTTTCAGTTTGCTGGTAGCGAAAATTGGGGCGGTATTAGCAGTAATTTACAATGTTACACACTACTTAATCCTAGTCAGAATGTTGGCGCGATTGAAAAGGCACTTGAAGAACTTCCGGCTAAGCATAGACCAAAAAGCAAGAATCGTCATGTGTATAAATTGCAATCTATTGCAGACATACATTTAAATCCTGAATATACTGGCATTGATCCGGTGATTCTATGGGTTTTTGGAATCATTGGCTTGTTTTTATTGGCGATAGCATGTATCAATTTTGTGAATATCTCTACCGCGCAAACGTTCTATCGTTCAAAAGAAATTGGAGTTCGAAAAGTATTAGGAAGCTTTAAAACACATTTGTTTTGGCAATTTTTATCGGAGACCTTTGTCATCAGCCTATTTGCTGTGCTTGTCGGCGCAGGTCTTGCTCTAGTATTTTTACCCTCGTTTAATAGTCTTTTTGAGCTTGAACTGGCCTTTCAGGACGTTTTAAGTTTAAAATTCTTTGGGTTCTTATTTGGAGCTTTACTATTGGTTTCATTTTTATCAGGGAGTTATCCTGGAATTATTATGTCTCGTATTGCTCCTGTTTTAGCTCTTAAAGGAAAAGTGAACCACAATGATACTGGAGGATCATCTACACGAAAGTTTTTGGTAGTTGCTCAATTTGCTATTTCTATAGTTTTAATTGTATCTACTCTAATAATTTCCAGGCAAATAGACTATGCAATAAATACTAATCTGGGTTTTGATAAAGAGTCAATTGTAATGTCTGAAATTCCTGCGGACATTGAACCTGCCAAGTTTGAAAGTTTAAAGCTAAGGTTAGCAGGAATTCCCGGAGTCGAGAATGTTTCTGCATGTCTGAGCAGTCCTGGAGGAGCGGTAAATAATTGGGGTACTGGCGTAAAATATAATAATAGACCTGAGGCGGAGGAATTTAATATTCAGGCAAAGATTGCCGATGAAAATTACCTTGAGACTTTTGATATAGAATTGGCTACGGGGCGAAATTTTTTCAAAAGCGATTCGATTACCGAAGTCTTAGTGAACGAAAAATTCGGTAAGAAAATAGGCGTGGCATCTTCCGAAGAATTATTAGGAAAAAAAATAGAAGCCAATGGCGGGGATATTAATGCCACCATTGTAGGCGTCGTTAAAGATTTTCATGATACCAATTTCACTCAGGAAATTAGACCTGTAATGATTGTGGCAAATCAGAATTGGTATGGAGAGATCGGGCTAAAAATAAATCATAATAGTATTAAGTCAACTTTGGGAGCTATCGAAAAAGAGTGGCTTAGCGCATTCCCTGACTATATTTTTGATTACCGGTTTTTAGATGAGCGCGTAGCTGAACAGTATGAAACAGAGCAACGCTACCTTTCTCTTTCCAAAATTTTCGCAGGACTGGCTATTTTTATTGGTTGTCTGGGTCTTTACGGATTGATCTTATTTTTTGTCGGACAACGCACCAAGGAAATCGGCATTCGAAAGGTTTTAGGAAGTAATGTGATGAGTATTTTGACGCTTTTTACGGCCGACTTTTTCAAACTTATTCTTATCGCGGGGGCACTTGCTACTCCATTTGCCTGGTACTTTATGGAACAGTGGCTTCAAGGCTATGCTTACCGAACCAAAATACATTGGTGGTTTTTCGTATTAGCAATTGTAGCAGTAATGATCATCACATTAATAACAATAAGCTATCAAACATTAAAAGCAGCAACAACAAGTCCTGTGAAAAGTTTACGAACTGAATAGTCAACTGGAACCTTGTAGGTTTAAATCATCAACCAGCACTGAACTTGTTTCAGTATCAAAAAAAGAAAATCATGTTTAAAAATTATATAAAAATAGCCTGGAGAAGCCTTAGAAAACAGCCGTTTTTTACCTTCTTAAATACCTTTGGTCTTGCTATTGGTATTGCAGGAGGACTTCTTATTTCTCTTTATATCTACGACGAATTAAGTTTCGACAAAATGTTTAAAGATGCAGAGCGGATTCACCGAGTGAATGTCGATGTCAAATTTGGTGGTACCGAAAGTGTCATGGCTGAAGTATCTGCTCCTATGGCAGAAACGATGATGGCTGACTTTCCACAAGTCGAACTAGCCACAAGGTTTAATAGCACAGGTAATATGTTCATCAGGAAAGAAAATACTCAGAAAAATACCAATGAGCAATTTTCAACATTTGTTGACGCTTCTTTTTTTGAAATGCTGGGTCTAGATTTACTCAGTGGTGACAAAAAAACAGCACTTAAAGAACCCAATACTGTTGTTTTAACACGCACGGCCGCTCAAAAACATTTTGGAATAAATGATGCAATTGGTCAAACTGTAATTCTAGATAATACTGACACCTATACAGTAACTGGAGTAATAGAAGACCTACCAAAGAACTCATTTCTTAGAGATTATTCAGTTTTTATGGCAATGGCTGGTCTTGAAGATGCTTCTGATACAGAATGGACCAGTCATAACTACTACACATTAGTAAAGCTTTTGCCAAACACCAATATGGACGATTTTCAAGTTGCCTTGCAATCGATGTTTGGTACATATGTTATTCCCTATGCTCAAAACTTTTTTCCAGGCATTACTGCTGAACAATTTGAAGCTTCAGGCAATCACCTTTATTTTGGTAGCACACCCTTAACCGATATTCACTTACACTCTGATATAGACGGAGAAATGAGTGCCAATAGCACGATTAAAAATGTGTATATATTGTCATTTATTGGGTTGTTTTTACTGGTGTTGGCTAGTGTTAATTTTATGAATCTTTCTACCGCACATTCTTTAAAAAGAGGTAAGGAAGTGGGTATTCGTAAGACCTTAGGCTCCACTAAAACAAGTTTGATTAAACAGTTTTTACTAGAGTCTGGCCTTATTACATTCATCTCTTTGGTTTTTGCTTTGGTAATTGCATTTCTTGCACTGCCTTTTTTCAATGCCCTAGCTGGTAAAGCAATAGAGCTTCCATTTTTCAATCCGATCTTCTGGGTTATTTTGTTAGTCGCTACTGCTATTTTAGGGCTTTTTTCAGGCTGGTACCCCGCATTTTTTATGACCCGGTTTATTCCCGCAAAAGTGCTAAAAGGATTAGGTGCAAAAAATATGGGTGACTCTAAAGTACGTAATACACTGGTCGTCTTTCAATTTGCTATTTCGGTATTTCTAATTATTAGCACATTAATTGTATTTCAGCAATTAAGCTTTATTCAAAGTAAAGAATTGGGCTTTACTAAAGATCAGGTTCTTATTATTGAAGATGCTTATGCAATAGGAGATAAAGCAAGTTCATTTAAACAACAAGTAGGGCAACTGGCTCAGGTTGAAAGCGTTTCATTAACTAGTTACTTGCCAACCCCTTCTTCGAGAAGCAATACCAGTTTCGCAAGGGAAGGTCAGATGAACCAAGAGGATGCGATTAACATGCAAATTTGGGTAGTCGACCACGATTATATCCCAACCATGAACATGGAAATTGTTGCTGGCAGAGATTTTAACAACGATTTTGCGGCCGATTCAACTGCTATGATTATTAACGAATCTGCCCTAGCAATTATAGGCAAATCAGCTGAAGATGTGCTGGGTATGCGCCTGTCAAGAAACTTAGGCCCTCAGCAAGACATGCAATTCTTAAATGTTATTGGTGTTGTAAAAGACTTCCATTTTGAAACACTTCGCAAAGACATCGGGGCACTTAGTTTAACTATCGGTGACTCTAGAGGTTCTATGGCGATTAAGTTGAATGCAGGAGATTTTTCAAATTCAATTGCTGCAGTTGAAAATATTTGGAATGACTTGGCACCGGGGCAACCATTCGCTTATCGATTTATGGACGATGCTTTTAATACAACCTATCAAGCAGAGCAAAACTTAGGAAGAATATTTGTGGTGTTCACCATACTCTCGATTTTAATTGCGTGCTTAGGATTATTCGGTCTTGCAGCTTTCAATGCTGAAAAACGAACAAAGGAAATTGGTGTTCGAAAAGTCTTAGGCGCAAGTGTTTCTCAAATAGCATTTAAATTAACTATTGACTTTTTAAAACTAGTAGGTATTGCCATTCTTATCTCACTTCCGTTTGGTTGGTACGCCATGAGTAAGTGGTTAGAAGATTTTTCATATAAAATAGATATTGGCTGGCAGGTATTTGTACTAGCTGCTTTGGCTGCAATTATTATTTCAATACTTACGGTTAGCTATCAAAGTATAAAAGCGGCTATCGTTAATCCAGTAAAAAGCTTGCGTACCGAGTAGTTTCAGTCATCATTCAAAAATAGAAATCATGTTTAAAAATTATCTCAAAATAGCCTGGAGGAATCTTGTACAAAATAAAAGTTTTTCAATACTAAATATTGTAGGGCTTGCTCTAGGACTGGCAGTTACCACCCTGATTATGTTGTGGATCAATCATGAACTTCACTTCGATAAATTTCATCAAAATATTGATCGAATTTATGAGGCAAATAATCAATTAGCCGTTAATGGCGAAATTCAAACATGGAATACGACTCCGCAGCCAATGGCAGCAGCAATCAAGAAAGATTATCCAGAGGTTGAACGTGTCGCGAGATTAAATTGGGATAACACGGTGTTATTTTCAAAAGATGAAAAACGTATCAAAGGTATCGGTCACGCTGTTGATACTGACTTTTTGAAAATATTTGATTTCCCCCTTGTAAAAGGAGATCAAGAAAATATTTTTAGTGATGCTTATTCAATGATTATTACCGAAGATTTTTCAAAAAAACTATTTGGTGCTGAAAACCCTGTGGGCAAAACAATAAAGGTTGATAATTCAGAAACATTTACTATTACTGGCGTTCTTAAAAATTTGCCAACCAATACGCGGTTTCAGTTTGAGTATTTAATTCCTTGGTCTTACCTCAAACAACGGGGTTGGGTTAGCGATTATTGGGGCAACAACAATACGACAACTTTTGTCATGTTAAAACAAGGAATTGATTATGCTGCATTCGCTGCAAAAATTAAAGATTTGCGTAAAAATTACGATAAGGAAGGGGCTGACATGATTACTTATCTACAACCTTTCTCACGAACCTATTTATATTCAAAGTTTAAAAATGGACTAGAATCAGGTGGACGAATTGATACAATTAGACTGTTTGGTATCATTGCAATTATTGTGCTGGTAATGGCATGTATAAATTTTATGAACTTAAGCACAGCGCGTAGCCAAAAAAGAGCAAAAGAAGTAGGTGTTCGTAAAGTAATAGGTGCCAGAAAAAAAACGTTGATAACGCAATTTTTAGGAGAATCTATACTTATCTCATTTATTGCGGCTTTGGTCGCTCTTATTATCGTATTTATTGTTCTGCCTTCATTTAACTCGCTAGTCGGCAAAGAACTTTCGTTAGATTTTTCGAATAAGTGGTTTTGGTTCATCGCAGTTGGTGTTATTCTGTTTACAGGAATCTTAGCAGGCAGCTATCCTGCTTGGTATTTATCCGCTTTTCAACCTTCAGCTGTGCTAAAAGGCACATTTCAAAAAATAAATGCCTTTATCACTCCGCGAAAAGTATTAGTGGTTACCCAGTTTACAGTAGCAATCGTACTTATTACCGCTACGATAATCGTAAGAGAACAAATTGAAAATGCGCAGGACCGATCTCTTGGCTACAATCAAAACAATTTGGTGTTTTCCTGGGCAGAAGGTGATTTAAGTAAGAACTATTCGCTTTTAAAAAATGAATTATTGGCTTCTGGAGCTGCAACATCGGTTACAAGAATGACCTCGCCAATTACTTCTAGAAATAGTGATACATGGGGATTGATTTGGAAAGGGAAAGATGAAAATGACAAAACAACTATCACACGTATGGGTACTGATCAAAACATAGTAAAAACAATGGGCTTTGAGTTAGTTGCGGGTCGTGATATCGATTTACAAAAATTTCCTACTGATTCTTCAGCTATGATTTTAAACGAAACAGCTGTAAAACATATGGGTTTTGAAGAGCCTTTAGGGCAAATTGTAATTGATGACGGTAAGAAGTGGACTGTAGTAGGTGTAATTAAAGATTATATTTATGAGTCGCCCTACCAAAAAGTAGTGCCAATGGTTATTGAAGCCGCTACACCTTGGGCCAGAGTTATTCATATTAAATTTAATAATGATAATCCTATTAAAGAAAATTTGGCTAAGACCGAAGCGATATTTAAAAAGTTTAATCCAGAATATCCGTTTGAATATTACTTTGCAGATGAGCAATATGCTAGAAAGTTTAGAAGTACGCAGCGTGTCGGTAGCTTAGCAAGTTTATTCACCATTTTAACCATATTTATTTCTTGCTTGGGCCTATTCGGACTTGCAAGTTACATGGCTGAAAACAGAAAAAAAGAGATAGGGGTGCGTAAAGTATTGGGTGCATCTGTACAAAGTATAGCAGCCTTGTTATCTAAAGATTTTTTCAAACTCATTCTAATCTCATTTTTGGTTGCAGTACCCATCTCATGGTATACTATGCAAAACTGGCTGGAAGATTTTTCATATCGAATAGATATTAGTTGGGGGGTTTTTGTATTAGTAGCCTTTTTAGTCACAGTTATTTCCATATTAACAGTCAGCTATCAAAGTATTAAAGCAGCAATTACTAATCCAGTAAAAAGCTTGCGTACAGAATAATCAATCATCATAAATCAATCAGAATATGTTCAAAAATCACTTAAAAATAGCTTGGAGGAGTATCTTAAAAGATAAACTGTTTACCAGTATCAAGATTGGAGGATTCGCAGTTGGTATTGCCGCCTGTTTGTTAATTGCTTTTTTCATAAAAGATGAATTGAGTTACGACAAACACTACGAGAAAAAAGACCGGATTTATCGAGTAGTCTTGCAGGGTATGTTTAATGGTGAAGTAATGAAAAGTGTACACTTTCCATTACCATTTGCTGGGGCTCTTCAAAACGATTTTCCTGAGATCGTAAAAGCAGGAAAGGTCAATGCCTCAGAATTGTTTGGAGCAGGGAAGCGATCCTTAAAGGTTAGTGGTGAGTCTAGAAATAATCTAGAAGATGGCTTTTTACTTGCAGATCAAAATGCATTAGAAGTATTAGAAATATCATTGGCAGAGGGAGATCTTAAAAATGCAATGACACAACCAAATAGCATGGTATTGTCGCATGAAAAAGCAAAAATTTACTTCCCAAATGGAAATGCTGTTGGAAAAACTGTGGTTTTAGATGAAGATACTGAGAAGACCTACACGGTAACAGGGGTGATGAAACCAACATTACGTAAATCGCACCTCAATTTTGATTTCTTATTGAGAATTGAGGATCAAAATATGAACTGGACACACCAAAACTACTTCACCTATATCGAAGTAGACCCCAATGCGAATGTGGCTGCACTTGAGAAAAAGATGTTCGCCATTATGGAAGATTATATAATTCCAGCTCAAATTGAACGTAGCAGATCTGCTGATTTTATTGAGGTGTTAAAAACAATAGAGTATAAATTACAACCAATAACCGATGTTCACTTGAAGTCTGATTTGAAAATGAATGACGGACTACAACATGGCGACATACGTTTCATTTGGTTATTTGCCGCAATTGCCATTTTTATATTGTTGTTGGCTTGTATCAACTTTATTAATCTATCAACCGCCAAATCGGCTAACCGAGCTAAAGAGGTAGGATTACGAAAAACTGTTGGAGCCTTCAAGCGTAATCTAGTCACCCAGTTTTTAACGGAGTCGGTATTGTTTAGTATCGCTTCGTTTGTACTGGGGGTTTTATTAACCTGGTTACTACTTCCTACCTTCAATAACATCGCGGCAAAGTCTATTAATATGCCTTGGGCTGAAGGCTGGTTTCTTACAGTCATTTTTATATCTGCTTTGGTAGTAGGCCTAATTGCTGGCTTATATCCAGCATTTTATCTATCGGCTTTTAGACCAGTAAATGTTTTAAAAGGCAGCTTAAAAGTAGGTGCAAAAAGCGGTAGACTGCGAAGTGGCTTGGTCGTATTTCAATTTGCAACTTCTGTCATTCTTATCATCAGCACACTAGTAATTTACAAGCAAATGGACTTTATTCTCCAAAAAGAACTTGGGTATAATAAGGAGCAAGTATTGGTGATTAATGGTGCCGAATCACTTGGGAATAAAGCTGAAAGTTTTAAAAATCAATTAAGCGAATTGTCATTTGTAAACGCTATTTCTCAAAGTGCGTATTTACCAGTAGACGGATACGAACGAAACGGAAACACCTTTAAAAAAGAAGGCGAAGGAGCTGAAGAAAGAGGAGTTCCAGGTCAAATATGGAGAGTTGATTATAACTACCTAAACACTTTAGGAATTAAGGTAAAGCAGGGCCGAAATTTTTCAAAAGAATACGGGTCTGATGTTTCGGAGTCAATTATCATCAACGAGAAAATGGCAAGTCAACTAGGCCTTAAAGATCCTATTGGCAAAATCATCAATAACAATTACGCCACTTGGAAGATCGTTGGTGTCATCGAGGATTTTCACTTCAAATCATTAAAAGAGGATATCGAACCGTTATCATTAGTTATCGGCCGAAATTATGGTGCCATCATGGCTAAATTATCCGGTGGCGATATTAGTGAATCTATTGCTTCAATAGCAAAAGTATGGAGCGCTAATATGCCCAATCAAGACTTTAACTATACATTTTTAGACCAAGATTTTGCTAGTATGCACCAAGATGTAAAACGTATGGGTATCATCTTTAACAGCTTTGCATTCTTTGCAATTTTTGTGGCTTGTTTAGGACTATTTGCGCTGTCTGCTTTTATGGTAGAGCAACGCAAAAAAGAAATCAGTATTCGCATGGTATTAGGAGCACCTTTTAAAAGTATTTATAAGCTGCTAACCTTGAGCTATATGAAACTCATTCTCATTTCTATTGCAATTGCAGGTCCTATTGGTGCATATATTATGTCTAAGTGGTTAGAAGATTTTGCTTACAAAATAGAGATAGGCTGGCAGGTTTTTGCATTGTCGGCTATTATAGCAATCGGTATTGCTTTATTGACAATTAGTTATCAATCAATAAGTGCAGCCTTTATAAAACCATTAAAAAGTTTAAGAAGTGAATAGTTAATCACACTTACTGAATTTATTTCAGTACAAAAACAAACAACTATGTACACACTATACGTCAAAATTGCCATTAGATATCTCCTAAAAAACAAACTGTATTCTTTCATTAATATAGGCGGACTTGCAGTTGGTGTTGCCTCGTTCATATTAATTATGGTATATGTGAATTACGAGCGCAGCTATGACAAGTTTGAAGGCTCTGAACAAGTGTATCGAACATATATGGATTATTTGGAAGGAGACACTTTCGTTCCAGGTGATGCTATGACTTACAATGTAACAGGTCCCACTTTAAAAGAGAAATATCCTGAAATATTAGACTATGTTCGGTTTTTCTATTTCGAGAAGGTGACATTTCAGGTGGGAGAGAATATTCTTGAACAGTCTAGAGGTTCAATGGCTGATGATAGTTTCTTTAATATATTCAATTATAAACTCCTTCAAGGCACTAAAGAAAGTGCTTTAAAAGAACCAAACACCATAGTACTTACTGAAAGTTTGAAGAACAAACTATTTGGCAATCAAGATCCCATGGGTAAATCGGTTAAAATGGTATGGGATGGTGATGATCTTACACTAAAGGTTAGGGGTGTAATGCAGGATATTCCTAAAACTTCTCATTTTAAAAACGCATATCTAATTTCATTTAGCACTCAAAAAGCTTGGGATATTTTTGGCCCACGGCATACCGATCTTAACTGGAATATGAATAATTATTACACCTATTTTAAGGTTGATAATAATACCAACGTTGCCCAATTACGTCAAAAAATCATCACTGACGATATCGAAGATGATCCAGATGAGCGTCACAATATCCAGGCAATTCAAGACATTCATTTACAATCAAACATGCCATTCGAAATTGAAGCAAATGGCAGTTCCACCCGAGTAAAATTTCTGATTGCTATTGCATTTATCATTCTTATTTTGTCCTGGTTAAACTATATTAATTTATCTACTACTAAGTCATTAGAGCGTGCAAAAGAAATAGGTATACGGAAAGTTGCCGGAGCACAAAAACGACAACTTATCGTGCAATCACTTTTAGAGTCGATTGTACTTAATGCCTTAGCAATAGTTATTGCGTTAGGAGCAGCACTCATTTTATTACCGATTTATAATAATCTTACAGGAAGTGAGCTTGGTATTGGTCTAACCAACCTTAAGCAGTTTGCACCCGTTTTAGGTGTTGTACTATTAGGTATGGTACTTGCAGGTTTGTACCCGGCAATTTTACTAAGCAGCTATTCGCCATCAAAAGCCTTAAAAGGAAAAGTTCGAGCTTCAGCGGGCGGACTCAATATTAGAAAAGGTTTAATCATTACTCAGTTTTTAGCCACCATTATTCTTATCATAGGAACTTTTGTTGTAACTAAGCAAATAGACTATATCCAAAATCAACCTACAGGGGTTGACTTAAATCAAATTGTATCTATTCAAGGAAGTGTTATATCGGCCAAGAAAGATTCACTATTGCAACAAGAATTTAACGTATTGCAAACTGAGTTGGCAAAACTTCCCTTTGTTGAAAAGGTTACCAACTCTAAAACAATTCCCGGAGCAAGTTTTGATCAACTTTCTTCATCTGTTGGTATAATACTTCCAGAAGGAATGGAAAATGACAAGCAAATTTTTTATCAATACTACGCGCAACACGATTACTTTGAATTGTTGGGAATTGATTTTGTCGCCGGTAAAACCTTTATAGAAACACCACGTAAAACCAGTAATAATGTAGTATTAAACGAAGCCTTTTTAAAGGTTATGAATATTCCTGAAGCAAATGCTATAGTTGATAAAACAATCCGATTTTGGGGTAACGATTGGTTGGTTACAGGAGTTGTAAAGGACTACCACCATTTTGGATTAAAAAATCCCGTTTTGCCTATGGTTATTACGCATGGACAATCGGATAATAACATCTTACTAAAATTGGATGAAAAGGCATCATCAATAGCAGGGTTTTCAGGAGCAATTTCTCAGATTGAAAGCACTTGGAAAGACCTATTTCCATATAGTACTTTTAACTACACTTTTTTAGACTCAAAGTTTGAAGCGCAGTACGCTGAGGATAAAAAATTCAGCACGGCCTTCAGTATTTTCACTATGCTGGCAATTTTCATAGCCTGTTTAGGCCTTTTCGGATTGACATCTTATACCTGTATTCAACGTAAAAAAGAGATTGGAATTCGTAAAGTAAATGGAGCCTCCGTATTTAAAATCTTGCAATTACTAAATGTTGATTTTGTGAAATGGGTAGGAATTGCATTTATAGTTGCAGTGCCGTTAGGCTGGTACTTTATGAATAACTGGCTACAGAATTTTGCAGTAAAAACCAGTATTAGCTGGTGGATTTTTGTTCTTGCTGGAATTAGCACATTACTAATCACACTGCTAACCGTAAGTTGGCAAAGTTTTACAGCTGCCAATGGAAACCCTATTGAGGCATTGAAAGACGAATAATAGTAGCATCATCAATCATAAAACTAGAAATCATGTTTAAGAATCATTTAAAAATTGCCTGGAGGAGTTTTCAATATAATAAGCTGTTTTCAACGATTAACATTTTGGGATTATCGCTAGGTCTAGCGTTAACCATTCTGCTATTACTCTTCATTAACTACGAACGTAGTCATGATTTAATGTACAGTAAAAAAGACCAGCTTCACCGTATTCTTTTAAATGTTGATGATGACGGAACAAAAGAAATTTGGTGCTCAAGTCCATCAGCAGTAGGTCCTGAAATGAAAGATGTTATTCCAGGAATAAAAGAGTCAACCCGCCTCTTACAGCATGATTTTGGAGGCACCGCTGCCGTTAATGTAAATAAGCAAAGTTATATTGAAAGTAAGTTGTATTGGGTAGACCCTTCAATTGTTGAATTGTTTGATGTTACGATTACTCAAGGAGCAAAACAAAATCAGCTGGAAAAACCTAAAACAGTAATGATTTCTCAAAGTACGGCTAATAAGTATTTTGGTAGTAGTAATCCTATCGGAGAAGTGTTGACGGTTGATAAAGAAATATCTTTAGAAATAACAGGCGTTTTTGAGGATTTTGCTTCAAATAGTTCATTACAATGTGATATTCTAGGATCGTTTTCCTCTACCTGGGCAGCCAATAGTCTTACTTGGGATAACGCCAGTTTTGAAACCTATGTATTACTAGATGAATCATCCAATGCTGGAGAAGTAGAAACTCAAATGCAATTGGTGCTTGATAAGAATATTGAAAAACAGGATCAGTGGTTTTCATTTTCATTACAACCACTCACAGATATTCATTTGTATTCTTCTAGCTATACAGATACATACACCAACAATATTGGCAATATTGCTGAAGTTCGAAGCATGTTGTTGTTGGCAATTCTAATTCTTGTGATTGCTTGTATCAACTATATGAATCTTACAACTGCTAAAACCCAAAAAAGAAATACTGATGTTGGTATTAGTAAAACCTTAGGAGCGACTAAAAAGAATTTAATTATCCGTTTTTATACCGAAACTGCTTTAGTTACATGTATTGCGATAGCAATTGGCTTATTTATGGCGATGTTGCTGGTTCCTTTGTTCAACCAATTAACTAGCAATACCCTGGATATTAATACAGCCCTAACCGTAGAGTTTGGGTTAGGTTTGGCGTTGGTGTTTTTTGTAACAACCTTAGTTTCTGGATCGTATCCGGCACTTTTTATGGCAGGATTTTCTCCTAAAAACATCTTGAGTCCAACATTTAATCAAAACAAGAATAGCATTTTTGTCCGCAAGGGGTTAGTAGTGACCCAGTTCGTAGCGTCCTCTATATTGATTATTGGAGTGTTAGTAATTTATATGCAATTAAATTATGTAAAGGGAAAAGACCTCGGATTTCAACCAGAAAATGTTATTGCCATTTCAACAGCAGGTATTGGTAAAGCAGAAAAACAGAACGCACTGCAAAAAGAATTAAGTCGCCTAAGCTATGTGTCATCTGTTTCGCAAGCACAAGGCTTTCCTGGTGTTGGAGTTAGTGGCCGTTCTGTATTTAAAAGTGATAGCGATGAGGAAGGGTATAATGTACGCAGCAATAGGACGGATGCTTCTATTATTAACTCTTTAGGATTAAAATTACTTGCTGGAAAGACTCTACCTGAAAATAAAAATATAACTGATACTATTGTTGATGTTGTTGTCAACAAAAAGGTAGTCGATTATTTGGGTCTTACTCCAGAACAAGCGATAGGCGAAAGGATAAATATGATGCTAGGCAACAATGCCTATATCGTCGGAGTAGTTGATAATTTTAATTTCCGGTCTTTACGAGAGCCTATAGGAGGTTATGCGTTTCATAACCGTAGGACAGAATATTTGTCCTATCTATTAGTTCGATACAATTCAGGCAGTTCAAATTCTCTTGCTGGATTGGAAAGAACGTATAGAAAAATAGCTCCCGACGCGGTGTTTGACTATTCGTTTGTAGATAATAAAGTGCAGCAGTTTTATAATAAAGAGGCAAAGACCGCTCAAATTGGACTCATTTTTTGTAGTCTGGCAATTTTTATTGCTGCCCTAGGCCTTTTTGGCTTAGCTGCATTTACCATCGAACGCCGTAATAAGGAAATTGGTATAAGAAAAGTTTTAGGCGCAAGTATCCCACAAATTGTCACCATGATTTCTAAAGATTTTGTTCAGTTAACCTTAATTGCTTTGGCAATTGCATCTCCTATCGCTTGGTTTTTTATGAAACGATGGCTAGAAGGTTTTGCATATAAAATTGATGTGCCAATATCAGTGTTTGTTTTTACTGGTTTAGGCGCAATAGTAATTGCCCTAATTACAGTTTCATTCCAAAGTATTAAAGCTGCGATGACAAATCCTGTAAATAGCTTACGAACTGAATAAAGCCTAGCACTAAGATTTGGTGTACAATTTTTGGACACTTTTTGTAAAAATATTTTACAGTATTGGTTGTCATTTCTGTGACAAATCGACGCAACATACTGATTTTAAATTACTTGAAAATGTGGCATAGAATTAGACTTTCAAATGATGATCTTCGGGGTTCAATACCTTTAATGTCAAAATCATCAATCAAAATACGGACCTTATGTTCAAGAATTATCTAAAAATAGCATGGAGAAACCTCCAAAAAAATAAGCTCTTCACTGCTATTAATATCATTAGCCTTTCAATAGGATTAAGTGCGTCATTCGTAATCGGGATGATGATTTATCACGACATGACTTTTGATCGTTTTCACAAAGACGGTGATCGTATTTTTCGGGTGACTACTAGTTTTAGTTTTGGAAGCGGAGGTCAATTCTATAATTCGGGAGTTACTGCACCCCTTGGTGAAACTTTGAAGGATGGTATTCAAGAAATAGGAACCACAGCTGCTTTTTTTACGATCTATCCTGTAAAAGTTACTTCAGAACAAGTTAATCAAGCGTTTAGAAATCCTCAAGGAGTAATGCTTTCTAATGGCGATTATTTCGACATGTTTTCCTATAACTGGCTAGCTGGAAACAAGAAAAGCGCATTGAAAGAACCAAATGCTGTGGTTTTATCTGAAAAACGTGCGGGAAAATATTTTCCTGGATTATTACCAGAAGAAGTAGTGGGTATGACCACAATATACAACGATTCTATTGTTGTAACAGTATTGGGTGTGGTCGAGAATTTTAAAGAACGATCAGATCTGTTTTTTGAAGAATTTATATCATTAGAAACAGCCAATGCCTTTGGCATGCAAGATCAGGTGTTCAGTACTAATTGGGGCGGCACCAATTCTAACTCACAGTTATTTGTAAAGGTGAATGATCTTGAAATGACTGCATCTGTACAACAGCAATTAGATGCACTTGCTCTTGAGCATGAAGACGAGGAGTCGAAACAAGATGGGGATATCACCAGTTTTCATTTACAACCCCTAAACGACATTCATTTTAGCCCTACATATGCTGCCTATGATTATAGCCAACCACAAGCAAGTAAGTCAACCTTAAAAGGATTATTTTTTATTGCGCTTTTTCTATTGCTGTTGGGCTGTGTAAACTTTATTAACCTTAACACCGCTCAAGGCTTTAAACGATCAAAAGAAGTGGGAGTTCGTAAAACACTTGGAGGATCAAAAAGCCAAATAAGATACCAGTTCTTAACGGAGACATTTTTACTTACGATAGCCTCTGCTTTAGTCTCAATACTTTTGTCAATGTGGTTGCTGCAGTTGTTCTCAGACTTTGTTCCTGCATCATTAACTGCTAATGTATTTACAGAACCTATGGTCATTGCAGGAATACTAGCATTATTAATTACAGTAACTTTTATCGCTGGCTTTTATCCAGCAATGATCTTGTCAAAATTCAAGCCAGCTAGCGCTATTAGAAATCAGTTAGCCGTTAGTAATGGTAGGATTCCACTTCGTAAGTACTTAACGGTTTTTCAATTTGCTATTGCTCAAATTTTTGTCATTGCAACGCTTTTGGTAGGTAAGCAAATTAATTTTATGATGAGCCAAGATATGGGCATCAAAACGGATGCAGTCGTATATGTTGATATGCCATGGCACGAAAAATCTATTGAGAAAAAAGAACGCTTTCTCAATGCAGTGAAAAGTTTACCACAAATACAAACTGCAAGTATCGGCGGCAGGCCACCAGCATCCTTTGGTTATAATTCTGCTGGAATTTCGTATTTCAACGATCAAGAAGAGGTAAAATTAGACCTTCAACAGTTATTTGGTGATACACAATATGCAGATGTATATGGTATTGAGTTGTTAGCAGGAAGATCAAGATTAAACGATACCATTAAAGAGTTTGTTATTAATGAAAAGGCTATGAAATTATTGGGTTTTACAAAGCCTGAAGATGCCTTAAATGTTCAACTTAAAATTAGCGATGAAGTTTTTCCTGTTGTAGGTGTTATGAAAGACTTTCATCAACGATCATTGAAATCGGGAATCGAGCCAATGGCTTTGGTTGGCGATGGTTATCGCAATATAGGTTTTTCACAGTTTAACTCAGTTCACTTTTCTTTATCTGGTGGCTCAGAAACCTGGGAAAATACGCTTGTCTCAGTAGAGAAGGAATTCGAAAATGCATTTCCGGATGCTGAGTTCAAGTTAAATTTTATGGATGACATGGTTAGTCGGTTTTATTTGCAAGAACGTAAAACAGCCAAGCTACTAAAATGGGCAATGGGCCTATCATTATTGATTAGTTGTTTGGGGCTATTTGGGCTGGTTATTTACACTACGGAAAAGCGCACTAAAGAAATAGGAATTAGAAAAATATTGGGTGCTAGTTTATCGCAATTAAACTTCTTGTTGTGCAAAGAATTTTTAATTCTAATCGGGATTGGATTTTTAATCGCGGCGCCGGTTGCATGGTACGGTCTTGATAATTGGTTGCAAGATTTTGCAAATAAAACTACACTAAGCTGGTGGATTTTCGGTATAAGCGGCATTGCAATGATAGCACTAGCACTAGTAATTATGAGCGCAAAAACGATTGCTGCAGCAAATAGTAACCCGGTAGAAAGTTTGCGAACGGAGTAAAAGCGTGACAATCAATCAAAACATCAAACCATGATTAAAAACTATATAAAAATAGCCTGGAGAAATCTCCTTAAAAACAAGCTTTTCTCATCTATCAACATTTTCGGATTAGCAGTTGGCCTAGCTACCTGCTTACTATTAATTCTATACATTTTAGACGAGACTAGTTATGACAAACATCACGTCGATGGAGATAGAATCTATCGTGTTTATATGGAGTCTGAAGACAATTCTTTAGCGACGACGGCTGGGCCAATGTCAACAGAACTTAAAAATGAATTTCCAGAAATTGAACAGATAGCAACCTTTTTAAAGTTTCCAAACGTTGATAAATTTCTTTTAAAAGATAAATCGTTAGAAAAGAAACTTTATGAAACAAATGGCTACTATGTAGACTCTACTTTCTTTCAGGTTTTAAGCTATGATTTTAAGTACGGAAATGCCAACACTGCACTTAAAAAACCAAATACTATCGTTTTATCTGAAGAAACCGCCTTCAAGTTTTTTGGAGATGTAAATCCGATAAGTAAGACTATTGAAGTTGAAACGCCGTACGGATCCGAAATATATACTATCGATGGCGTTTTTAAAACTGATAACAAATCACACATTAATGCCAAGCTACTAATCTCCATGAAAAACGGAGGTATTGGTAATTGGGTAGACTCTCAAGAAGGGATATGGGGGAATAATCTTTTTCACACCTATTTAAAGTTGAAAAAAGGAAGTAGTGAGTTGGTTTTTGAAGAAAAATTGCCAGCTTTTGTTGATCGTCATATAGGAGAACAATTGGCAGCAATGAATGTAGAAAGGCGCTATCTACTTCAGCCTATAAAGGACATTTACTTAAAGTCAAATATGATGTGGGAAATAGACCAAAATGGCAGCATGACCTACATTTATATTTTTAGTGCTATAGCGGCTTTTTTACTAATTATTGCCTGCATAAACTTCATGAACTTGTCCACTGCTCGATCAGAAAAAAGGGCTAAAGAAGTTGGTATGCGAAAAGTACTAGGAGCGAACAAAAATTCGTTGGTTTTTCAATTTTTAGGAGAATCGTTGCTGCTATGTTTAATCTCATTGGTAATTGCAATTGTACTAGTTATGCTTTTCATGCCGTTTTTTAACGACATTACCAATAAAGAATTAGTACTTACCCAATATCCAAGTCTTTTAATTTTTATAGGAGGTTTAGCCTTAATAACAGGATTGCTTTCAGGCCTATATCCCGCCTTTTACTTATCATCTTTTAAACCTATAACTGTTTTAAAAGGCAAATTGATTAACACAATTTCTGCTAAAAACATTCGTAAAGGATTGGTTGTATTTCAGTTTACCATATCAGCAGCACTAATTCTAGTAGGCGGTGTAATATGGCAACAAATGGAGTTTTTGCAAAACAAAGACATGGGTTTTAAAAAAGAACGACAATTACTAATCCCATACAGTAACCCAAATGCAGCAGAAAATTATTCAACTTTAAAAAACGAGCTTTTAAAAGATCCTAATATCCTATCTGCAACAGCAGGAGATGCATATCCCGGTATTCAAATATTAAGTGACACCTCATTTTATGGTGAAGAACAAACCAATGAAAATGCTACTTGGACGCGTTATGCACAAGTACTGGACGACTATACTCAAACGCTTGGTTACACTTTAATAGCTGGGCGTGATTTTACTAAAAACAATACGGTAGATTCACTTTCATTAATCTTAAATGAAACTGCGGTCAGAAAAGTAGGATACACAGCTGAAACAGCGATAGGCAAAAGAGTCTTTTACGAGCGAGGGGCTATTAAAAGTGAAATGGAAATTATAGGTGTGGTAAAAGACTTTAATTTTAAAAGTCTACACGAACCTATTGACGCTTATGCCCTAGCAAGTCTTGGCGATAATCAGCCAAGCTATTTTATTGCGACTTTAAACGATCAAAATTTAGCAGCAACCATTAAAAGTATTGAAAGTGTTTGGAACAAAGTAAATCCAGATACACCCTTTGAATATACTTTTTTAGATGAGCGATTTAACACCAATTACAAGGCAGAAAAACAAACTTCAACTGTTGTATATGGATTCATGTTAATTGCCATTTTCATCGCTTGTATTGGTTTATTTGGGCTTGCTTCTTTCACGACAGAACAGCGCAAAAAGGAAGTTGGAATAAGACGTGTTCTGGGAGCATCAATATTTAGTATTACCTCAATGCAACTAAAAGACTTTTTAAGGCTAGTAATGTTGGCAATGTTGGTTGCGAGTCCGTTAGCATGGTTTTTAGGAAATCGATGGCTTGAGAATTTTGCATACCGAATTAGTATAGGGTGGCAATTATTTGTCGCTGCCGCATTTGTTGCCATTCTTATTGCATTTATTACGGTCGGAGCGCAGGTTTTTAAAGCGGCAATTGCAAATCCTGTGAAAAGTTTACGAGCGGAATAACAAAATCATCAATCACTATAAATAAATCAAAAAACTAATGTTTAAGAACTATATCAAAATCGCTTGGAGGAACCTTGTTAAGAGTAAATCTTTTTCTATTCTTAATGTTCTTGGCCTATCAACTGGTATGGCCTGTAGTATTCTTATTTTATTATGGGTACAAAATGAAGTAAGCTATGATCAATTTCATATAGACTCTGAAAGAACATACCGATTTATTGTCAATTCTGGAGATTTTAAGACAGCAGTTTCTTCCGCCGGAATGGGACCTGATCTAAGAGATGAACTGTCAGAAATTGAATCTATAGTTAGAATTACAAAATTTCAAGATGTACTTTTTAACGTGGATGATACTGTATATGAAGAGAAAAACTTCATGTACGTTGATAATAATTTTCTTTCTTTTTTTGATTTTCCTTTGGTACGAGGGGCAAAAAGTACAGCTCTTAAAGATCCTAATACCATAGTATTGACAGAGTCTATGGCCAAAAAGTATTTTGGTGAAGAAGATGCTTTGGGTCAAACAATCAAATTTAATGATTCAAAAAACTGGAAGGTTACAGGTGTACTCAAAGATTTACCGCCTAATTCACATTTCAAATTTGATTTTATAGCTCCTACGGCAACCATTGCCAAGGAAAATAAAAATTTCGTAAATAAAACTTGGGGGAATTTTGATTATTACTCTTATTTTAAATTAAACAAAAATGTAGCGCTTTCTGATACAGGAGTAAGCGATTTAGAAGCAAAGATTAATGCTATTGCAGATGAGCGGTTAGACAATGACATTTTTAATTTTCGACTTCAACCCTTAGCAGATATTCATTTATATTCGGATTTGCAGTTAGATGTTGCTGGACACGGAAACATTCAATATGTTAATATATTTTTTATTGTTGCTCTTTTCATTTTAGTGGTGGCCTGTATCAATTTTATGAATCTTTCAACAGCCCGTTCTGCAAAAAGAGCTAAAGAAGTTGGTATGCGGAAAGCGATTGGCGCCCATAGAGGTCAACTAATACTTCAGTTTTTAAGTGAGTCTATGTTGCTGTCTTGTATTTCCTTACTAATTGCTGTTGGCTTGGTCTTATTGGCTTTACCATTTTTTAATGAAATTTCAGGAAAAGTATTGAGTATTGATATTACTGATGGCTATTTATGGCTGGGTCTTTTAGTCATCGTTTTAGTAACGGGCTTTTTTGCAGGTAGCTATCCAGCATTATATTTATCAGGATTTAATCCGATTAAAGTACTTCAAGGCAACCTAAAAAAAACGGGAGGGAATTTGTTTTTCAGAAACGGCCTGGTGACTATGCAATTTGTTATTTCAACTGTTTTAATAGTGGGTACGGCGGTGGTCTATAATCAACTAAATTTTATTAAAGATAAGAATCTGGGCTTTGACAAAAGTAATATGATTATAATTCCTTTTAGAGGCGAAATGCGTGAAAAGCAAGATGCTTTGAAGGCAACTTTACAGCAAAATCCGCTTTTAAAAAATTATTCAGTTTTTAGTAATATGCCAACAGACTTGGATACGGGTACGACTGATATATCTTGGGAAGGAAAAGATGAAAATGATGGTCTGGTGGTTCCTGATTTAAGAATGGATGATAGATTTATAGATTTATTTGGTATTGAATTATTGGCAGGGAGAGGTTTCAATGATCAATTTAACATCAACGGTAAAAACCTTGTAATCAATGAGACGTTGATGAAGTTAATGGGTAAAAACCTCGACAATATTATTGGCGAAAAATTTGCCTTTAATGACATCGATGCACAAGTTATAGGTGTTGTTAAAGACTTTCATTTTAAACCGTTGCAATACGATATTGAACCACTGGTTTTGACACAACGCAATAATGACGCTCGGTTTTTAGCGATACGCACCACGATAAACCAGACCCAAGCGAGTATTGAGGCTCTTGAAAATATTTATACAGAGTTAAACCCTGCTTTCCCATTTACGTATTCTTTCTTAGACACTGATTTAGAAAACATGTATAACGGGGAACAAAAAATGGGTATGATATTTAATATGTTAGCCATCCTTGCTATTTTCATTTCATGCCTGGGTATTTACGGTTTGTCTGCTTTTATGGCGGAGCAAAGAATCAAAGAAATAGGAATTAGAAAAGTGTTGGGAGCTACCACAATAAGTTTGGTAAACCTCTTGTCAAAAGATTTCTTTAAGCTGGTTTTACTTGCCCTTGTAATCGCTATTCCATTATCATGGTATTATTTGAATGAATGGTTACAGGTATTTGCGTACCATATCAATATTTCATGGTGGATGTTTGCAATAGCAGCTATTACCGTTTTCTTAATTACACTTACAACAGTTAGTTATCAAAGTATTACAACCGCCTTGTCTAACCCCATAAAAAACTTACGAACAGAATAAAATGATGTACGGTAAATGATTACAAGAAAGTGTAAATAGAAAAGAATAGATTAAATCAAAAAGCATGCTTAAAAACTATCTAAAAATAGCCTGGAGGAGTCTAAGAAAGAGACCTCTATATGCATGCATTAACATTTTAGGTCTTTTTGCAGGCATTGCTTTTGTGTTATTAATTGGTGCTTATGTTTGGCAAGAATATCATGTAAATAGAAGTCTTAAAAACGCAGATAATCAATACATACTAACCAGTAAGTGGACAGACCAAAATATGGGACCTGATTTTGTGTCTTTAGGACCTCCTGCTGCAATACTAAAAGAAACATATCCGCATTTAGTTGCTAATTACTATAGATGGGATGGAATTCGATCAGTCGTTGTTAAAGAAAATACAAAGTTAAGAGAAGGAATTCAGATTGGAGATCCATCTTTACTCGATCAATTTGGTTTTGAATTGCTACAAGGCGATGCGTCTACAGTTTTTAACGAGCCATTCTCACTAGTAATAACTGAAGAAAAAGCCATTAAATATTTTGGTAAGGTACAAGTAGTAGGTGAAACAGTTGCCATTGAAAATTTTTCAGGAGCACTTCAAGATTTTAAAATCACTGGAGTTTTAGCTGACTTAAATGAGAATTCAATCTCTTACATTAACGATGCCTATAACGGATTTTTCATCGCAAAAAACTCATCTCAATTTTTTGATCGCGCCGACTTTGATAATTGGGAGTTGCCCATTTTTTTGTCTTATGTAGAGCTACAACCTAGTGTTACACCAAAAGATTTAGAACAGCCACTACGAAATATTTTAAATGACCACGCTTCCGAAGGAACAAGAAATAACCTAACCATCGTCCCAGTAAAACTAACCGATTATTATTTGAACAAGAATAGTGGGTTGGTAAAGCGAATGCTCTACACGTTAGGTTTTATAGGACTGTTTATTATTGGTATGGCGATTATTAATTTTATAAACATTGCGGTAAGCTTTTCAAGTGACCGTATGCGAGAAATAGGTATCCGTAAAGTCTTAGGTGGAAAAAAGAAACAACTTGTTTTTCAATTTTTAGCTGAGTCAATAATACTAGTTAGCATTGCGACTTTTTTGGCGGTTGGTGCTTATCCTTTTTTAGGGGGTTTATTTGAGCAGGTTATAGGTAAAGAAATTATTCCACTTTCCGCATTTCCGGGCTATTTTATTGCTATACCATTTTTTATTGCCTTGACTATTGGATTAGTTGCTGGAGTGTATCCTGCATTTATTCTTTCTGCTCTGCAACCCATTCAATCTTTAAAAGGAAAATTGCAAATATCAAGCAAGACGATTTTTGTACGAAAGCTACTTGTAGGCTTTCAATTTACGCTAGCCTTAGTCGTTTTAATAGCCGCTTTTTTAATCACCAAACAAATCGATTTCTTTTTTGAAAAAGATCTTGGCTACCAAAAAGAATACCTTGTTTCGGCGGCTACACCACGAGATTGGACAGAAGATGGGGTGAAGAAAATGATCACAATCAGAAATGAGTTTGAAACTTTGCCTGAGGTGTCGAATGCAAGTCTATCCTATGAAATTCCGAATGGCAATAACGGATTCCAACTTCAATTGTACAGATCAGATGCATCATCTGAATCTAAAGTAGTATCACAGGGTATGATGATCGATGAAAATTACCTTGACACATATCAAATCCCCTTATTAGCAGGAGCAGTTTTTGAAAAAGGAGTACCAAATGCCGATGCTGTTTTAATTAATGAGCAAGCTGTAAAATCTTTAGGTTTTGAAAGCCCTGAAATGGCAATCGGGAAGCAGCTAAAAAATGTCAATCAAGAAGAACCACTTACGGTAGTAGGCGTAATCGGTAATATTCATTTTGAATCCTTACATACGCCTATAAAACCACAAGTATATGTTGATGTAAAAGCAGCACTGTATTACCGTTATTTTACTTTTAAGCTAAGACCGGGAAATATGCAGGGTCAATTGGCAATGATAAAATCAAAATGGCAAGAATTAATGCCCAACGCACCGTTCAAGTTTGACTTTTTTGATGAAACTTTAGCGACGCTATATACCAATGAATTGCAATTACGAAAAGCGTCATATAGTGCTTCTGTGTTAGCTTTTATAATTGTGTTACTCGGGGTATTTGGTTTGGTATCACTCAGCATTCAAAAGCGAATAAAAGAAATAGGAGTACGTAAAGTCTTAGGTGCTTCTAAACGTAATATTAGTCAGTTATTTGTTAAGGAGTTTGCGGTAGTAATGGTGTTTGCAATCGTATTTGCTATTCCACTATCGTACTATATAATTACGCTTTGGCTTCAAAATTATGTGTATAAAATCACTATCGGATTTTCAGCTTTCTTTTGGGGAATTTTGATTGTAGCGGGAACTAGCTTGATGCTTATTTTTATACAAACCCTAAAGGCTTCAAATAATAAAGTAATTGATAATTTAAAGACGGAATAGTTATATCATTATAATAAGTATACTCAGAAAAATAAAGAATCAATCAAATAGATAAAAGAAACAACATTATGTTACTACAATTAAACAACATATTTAAATGGGTCAAAACAGGAGGCCAGCAAACATTCTTGTTAAAAGACATAAATTTTAATGTCGAAGAGGGGGAGTTTATATCAATTATGGGACCTTCTGGCTCAGGTAAAACCACTTTACTAAATGTCATAGGAATGCTTGATGGTTTTAATGAAGGTGAATACAATTTTATGGATGAATCAGTTCATGATCTAAAAGAAAAGCATCGAGCTGATCTCTACAAAAGATACATTGGCTTTGTATTTCAATCCTATCATTTACTAGATGAATTGACTGTGCAGGAAAACCTAGAAATGCCGTTGCTTTATAAAAAACTAAAAGGTTCTGAACGCAAAGCTATGGTGGCTGATATGTTAGACCGATTCAACATCGTTGGTAAAAAAGACCTTTTTCCAACTCAATTAAGCGGAGGGCAACAACAGCTGGTTGGTATTGCAAGAGCATTGATATCGAACCCTAAACTTATTTTGGCTGATGAACCTACCGGGAACTTAAACTCAAGTCAAGGGGAAGAGATTATGGGAATTTTTAAGGAATTAAATGAGGAAGGTGTGACGATTATTCAAGTAACACATTCAGAAAAAAATGCTGAGTACGGTACCCGAACGATCAACTTATTAGACGGGAGAATGGTGTAATACTTTTGATATAATTTAAAATCCACCTGCCTGAAGCAAGTGGATTTCGAACTTGATAAATAATCTCATTAAATTCTGCGTCTTTTTAGCTTGATATAGTAGGAAAGATCTTTCGAGATCCTTCCTTTCTTAATTTCATTTTCGATAAAATCTGACGTGACATGATGAATTTTGGCTTTCTTGATTTGTGAAGCACTGGGTTTATCAATTGAAGTATTGACTAATGATTTAATATAGTCAATATCGATATGATGAGTTGCAAGGTTCTTCAAGTCATTTGGCGACAAGTTGTTATACCCAGCAGCGGAAAGACTTTTAATATAAGCAGGGCTTACATCATGAATCTTAAATTTTTTGATCATGTCAGCATCAAGATCACTATAGCCTGCTGCTGCAAGTTGCTTAATATAATCAATACTAATCTTATGAACTGCAAACTTTTTGAGCATGTTAGCTTGGATATCACCATAACCTATTTTATTCAACGCATTGATGTAGTCTATAGTAACACCGTGTATTGCAAACTTGTAGATCATATCTAAATCGACATCACGGTATTTTGTTTTCGATATGGCTTCGATATAATCTAAACTAACACTATGCAAACCTAGTTTAGCAAGTTGTTTAATAGAAGGCGAAGGGTAATCAAACTTTTTTAAGCCGGTTACATACGATTTAGTAACATCCCCAAGAAAAAGCTTAAAAAAAGAATAGTCGTCATTACCACTCATCAATATTCCTTGATGTTTTAGAAAACTACGGAAATCATCGTTTATTGAAAGTTGGTAAGTGCCCATAGCTTGTTTTTCATTAAAACTGCCATTTAAAACCATGGTCCCACTTTCTCGTTTCCAGATAAAACGGTCTTTAGATTCACCAAAATTGGCAAACGATGCTTGAGGATAACAAATGTTGATATTAAAAGAGCCTTGGTTTCCCTTTCTTTTAGTCAGTTGAAAACAGATTTCCCCATTTTCAATGGTAGCAAACCATTGTCCTGAAGTAACATCAGGATTGTTTCCATACATACTAAAAGACACCATATGTACTCCAGTATCTTTCTTGTTGGGTTTTTGAGCATTTAAGCCGATTGTAAAAATTACGAGACAGCCAATAAGCCAGTTTTTTTTGATTGATTGTGACATGATTGTGGTATTAATATTTTATAGAAATACCACGGTTTGTCGAAAGTGTTACAAAATTTTTTCAGGCCCTCTGCTTTGCTACAGCGGAGAATGAATTCCGAATTATCGCCAGCAAGTGAAAATTGTCTTATTCTTTATAGCGAATACATATGAGTGTATCATCAATATTAGCCGGGGGTGTGGCTATTTTATATAAAATAGTTCTAGAAACTCGGGCTTTGAATTCCGAGATGGTCTCTTCAAATTCATCAGTAATATAACCAACCTTTTCTCCTTTTTTAACGATGTCTCCAGCTTCAAAAATTTGATGTAACACATCAATTTCATTCTCGCCCGTTTCTTCGGGCGAAATAAGAATTATCATTAATTTCCTTTAATAATCTGAATTAATTGATGTTTTGGGATAACCCCTGACTGGCGCCATACTTGCTTTCCATCTTTATAAAGTATCAGTGTAGGCACACCTTGAACTTGATAAGTAGCAGCTAACGGCTGATTTTTATCAACATCAATTTTTACAATTTTAATATCATCACCAAGCTCATCTTTTACTTGTTTTAAAATAGGAGCTAAAGATTTACAAGGTCCACACCAATCAGCATAAAAATCGACTAGTACTGTTGGTGCGCTTTTAAGTATATCGGAAAAACTTGATTTCATAAAACGAAGATTATTTATATTTTAGTCGTTGCCACATTAATAGAATTACACACTTCTTTTTTCCATTTTATATATCCACGGAGCATTAGTAAAAAATTAATGGCATGTATAATCGAAAGAAACCATAAAGAAGTCATTAAACAAACAATTGTAGCTAATAATTGACCAACTGCCCTAGTAGAAAAAGCCTTGATGCTTTTTCTGTTCATCAATTCGAAAGGGATAAGAATAAGGGTTGCCGAGATTATCTCGATGATGATGTTAGGGAATTCGAATTGTTCGGAGCATAATTAGGGAAAAGAAATGATTCCCGTTAAGTAACCTCTCACAAACAAATTATATAGCCCCCTATTATTTCATAACTAAAAAAGGTAATACTAGTACGAGATCATAGGTGTTCGTGAGAGGGTTTACTACCTTAACCTTGAGACCACAAATGTAGCAGCTAGTTTTCTTGACACCTTACGGTTAATCCGTAAAAAAGATGGGTGCGATTGTGCCTTTTTAATTCAAATTATTCGAAACTCCACTTCATAAATCCGTACTTTCAATTTTGTTTAACCTTACAAGAGGGTGTTCATTTCTTCTTAAAAACATTAGAAAAAGCATTTAAACTGATTTTTATTACATTTTAACGATATAGTTGATACAATTATTTCAAAAATCTCTTTTATTTTGTCAAGTGTTAATAAGTTTACACGTTTAATAATGTTAAACAGAATTTCAATAACCAACCCAGACAATGAAGAGAGAAATATGTGTTTTAATAGTGGATAGTCTCCCCATGTGTGTTGATGCTTGTAAGAAAGTTATAAAAGCATTTAGACTTAGGGGAAACCCAAAAGTTTCAATAAATGCAGCTTACTCCATAAAAGAAGGACTCGATTGTATAGCAAGTAGAAAGAATTCGAAACCGTATGATCTAATTATTAGCGATATTCACTTTCCATCTGAAAAAACAGAAGTTTTAACCACAGGTTTTGAGTTCGTTTCTAAATTAAAAGAATCATTTCCTAGTGCAAGACTAGTCATACTCAGTTCTATAAATGATGGTCCTACTATTAGAGAAACGATTAAAAATATTGACCCGGAATCATTAATTATTAAAACTGGACTTACACCAGATATTCTTTATGCGTGCTTTTTAGCATTGGCTCAAAAGCAGACATTTTATTGTGGTAAGGTAAATGAAATATTAAAAAAACGGATTCAAAATGAATTCTTGCTAGACGATATAAACCTTAAGATCTTACTCGGAATATCTAAGGGAATAAGGACTAAAGATCTTTCAGATCATATTAACTTATCACTTAGTGCAATTGAAAAGAGAAAAAACAAGATAAAGGCTTTTTTTGATATTGAAAGTGGTGGTGACGATAAGTTAATTGAAGAAGCTCGAACCAGAGGATTTATTTAGTACATTACCTAATCACTACGGCAACTTCATAATTACGGTTTTACCATAATTTTCATATTGAACCACTGTACTTGGGTATTTATTGTAGCATGTAATTTTCGCAACTCTAGAATTTAACATATTTTAACATACTTTAATGATAAGTGGAAAAAATGAAAAGCAGGATAAATGTATTAATAACAGAAGACCACCCCCTAGTCGTAGATAGTTATAAAAGAATATTAAATGATACTTTTTCGGAAGATTATGAGCTCCATATTGATGTAGCGACTAATGGTGATAATGCAAGGAAAAAGCTTATCCAAGCAGAGAAACTATCTCCATATAATCTTCTTCTTATCGATATTAGAATACCAGAGTCGGTAGATGGGAAAATAACATCTGGTGAGGACGTGGCATTTAGGGCAAAACACTGGTTTCCGGACAGCAGAATTGTTTTTATTACTTCTTTAAGTGACAACTTGTTAATAAACAGATTGATAAAGAAGATTAACCCAGACGGTTTGCTTGTTAAGAGTGATGTAACCCCCGAAATGCTTCAAACGGCATTAAAAACTATTTTAAATAATCAAACTTATTATAGTAGCACAATACATCGCTATTTAAGAAATCGTATACATAACAATGAATTGTTAGATGAGGTTAATTTGAAAATCCTTAGTTATCTTTCAAAAGGGATAAAAACGAAAAATCTTCCTCAATATATTAACCTCTCACTTAGTGCTATAGAAAAGCGCAAAAATAACATCAAAACACTTTTAGGAATTGAAAAAAGCGACAATGAAGAATTACTAAAAGTGGCGAGAGAAAAGGAATTGATTTAACAATTACGGCTTTTCCACACGCTTTTTGACGGCATCCCACAACCTAAAAGTACTCTTCAAAATTATATTGCAGAATTAAATATTGGCAGTATAAACCTTCTGACAATCAATGCGCAAATATTAAATATCTGTGAATCTGTGATATAGGCAAAAGCCACGAATACCCAAAGCGTCTAAGGGCATAACCCCTGGAATGCGAATACTAAATTTTATAAAAACAATTAATTATTAGTCATTTCTCATTTTTAAGATTTAAAAAGAGCTGTTCGCTTTTATTTTTTGTAATCTGTTACCAATCAATGTTTTCGCAAACTGCAATTACTGATTATATAACATCCTACAAGGGGAATTCTATAGAGTCATTAGGAATTAATGCAGGTCTTGAGTTTTCTGCTAAGAATTATAGTGCAGTAGCTCAAGCGATGAGCCCTGGCGATTTTTTAAGCAGATTTAATACTTTAGGAGACACCATTTTTAGGTTACCTGCAGCTATTGGAACAAACCTACGATGGTATAGTGATGCCAAATTGACTAGGCCAATTTCTACTACAGATCCCGACAATTCAACAAATTCTGACTTTAGGGTTACAAGTACAGATGATGTAACTACTACAGTATCTGTGACAGAAACTATAAACAGCTATGAAAGTGCGGTAGCAGTAGTAACACTAACTGTTGATAATACAGAAAATAGTTATGACCAAGATAATGATGGATTGACCAATGCAGAAGAAGCTATAGTCGGAACCGATCCATTAAGGGCTGATAGTGATGGTGACGGGATATACGATGGGGATGAAATAATCAACGGAACCAATCCAACGGATTCAGATTCAGATGCAGACGGGCTTGATAATGAAGAAGAACAGATTTTAGGTACCGATCTCAATAATAACGACACCGATGGTGATGGAATAGATGATGGACTGGAAGTAGATCTAGGATCTGATCCTAGAAATGCCGATAGTGATGGAGACGGAAGCTCAGATAGTGAAGAAAATCTAGATGAAAACGGGAATGTACATAATGGAGATTGTGATAATGATGGAATTTTGGATTTGTTAGACCCAGATTTATGTGGAGTTAGGGTGTTGAAAGCATTTTCTCCAGATGGTGATGGCATTAATGATACCTGGGTCATAGAAAACATCACCCTTTTTCCAAATAATAATGTTCAACTCTTTAATAGGTGGGGGCATGAAGTATTTAGTGCAAAGGGGTATTCAAATAATTGGGAAGGAACTTCGACGAGTAAACATGTTATTGGGATAGGATCAAAACTTCCCGTTGGGACTTATTATTATGTAATAGACCTCGGTCAAGAAAGAACCTCTCGACTAGCGGGATGGATATATATTAACTATTAGAATTAGTAGGCCCTAATTAATAGGATAAGATTATGAATAGTCATAAAAGTAGATGTTTAAAGAAGCAAGTTGGTCTGGGTGCTTCTTTAAAAGCAGAGAAAAGTATCAGTGAAATAGCAATTTAGAATATGTCAAACTGAATGAATTTTAGCCATATTTTGGCATAGATCCCCTAGGATTATTACAGAAGTAGTGAGTTATGAGATAGTAGAGTAACTATACATTTAACAACCCCCACTTACTCAAGCAGGTGGCTTAATTATCGTTTAGGCCGCCTGTTTTTTTTAAAGATTGATAAGTGATCACTATTCCATACACCTCCTACGGCATAAAAAAACTTGAAACCTTCATGCGACGCCTTTGGAGTTGTTTATGTATTTATACCTCTCCCTCCTATAACGAATTTGGAACACCTCGAGCTTCTTTCACATCAGAGATTTAGATGGCTTAGAAAAAGAGTAATTAAAGCAATAACTAATCATTCTTTATAGCTAATACACATAATTGTATCATCAATATTAACTGGTGGTATTGCTATTTTGTATAAAACGATTCCCGAAACTGGCGCTTTTTGTCTAGAAATGACTTTTCCAAATTCATCTGTAATATAACCCACTCGATCACCTTTTTTTACGGCATCACCAGCTTTAAGATCACTATAAAATATGCCACTAACATCGGCATCAATATATTTTTGGTTATTCAGACTCGCAAAACTAGTACTTGCACTTTCAACAGATTTCGGATACATCGTCAATTCTTCTAGCATGCGATACACACCATCAGTAATCAAGATAACCGCTTCTTTTTGAACATTACCTAGTTTTCCGCTCTCATAACTCAATGCTATTTTACCATCTTTACATGCTTGTTTAAATACATATTTGGCAGGATCGTTTTCCTGTAGGGTATAAGCATAAGATACCACATGATGTTTCTTTTTAATCATGTCATTGAGTATTGACAAAATCTTTAGCAACATCTAGTTGGTCGATTAGGACGTATATCCTAAAGAGATAATCAATTACTTAATATTCATTTGTAGCTTAAGATGTAAGTTGCACAAATAGCAAGTAATAGTTACACATAAACTAAATAATTATCAATATGAAAGCACCAATCAAATTAGTACTTTTTGCTGCAGTTTTATTTGCTTTTTCCTGTAAACAAAACCCAGCCGAAACACCGGAGCACAAGGCAATGGTTGAGGAGCATAAGTTAATGGAAGCATCTCATGATGCGATGAGCAAAACACATGACGCCATGAGTGATAGCCACGAAAAAATGCTAGCAGCGCATCAGACAATAGAAAATGATTCCATCCATTTAGAGATGGAAAAAGCGCACAGTGCAATACTAGCTAAACATAAACAGCTAATTACATCGCACGAATCACTAATCCTAAACCATGCTGAGTTAGAAACTAAACACGGTTCAGGAGAAATGTCGTTAGAAGAAATGACTAGCGAACACGAAGCAATGAAAGCTGAACATGAAACAATGGAGCAAGAACATGAAAAAATCAAAGCTGAACATGAACGTGTTTTGAAAGAGGATGAAAAAATGATGGCAGAAGATAAAGACAAAGCCTCGGAATAAAGCAATTGCAACAATTAAACAGAATAATTCTTAAACTAAAAACCCTCGTCATATTTATTTGACGAGGGTTTTATTTGTTATAAATAAGCAAAAAACTATTTACCTTTAATATGTATCAAGGATCACTAAAGAACGAGATAAACTAAAGCTCCTTTATCTTAATATTCTTGTACCAAATAAAACTTCCATGGTCTTGTAGTCCGATCAATCCTTTTTTGGCAACACCATAATCAGGATAATCCTTCCATTTGCCTTCGGCTTTTCGTTCGTTCCAGTCGTCTGACCAAGGATCAAACTGTACGACCTTTTTCCCATTTAACCAATACTCAACATTATCAGTCGTGAAGACAATTTTAGAGGTATTCCATTCACCCGCCGGTTTTACAATCTTTTGAGTTGTATCTGCAGGGTACATCGCATAATCAGCGCCTAGTTTTTGCCAATCTTCTAAGGGAGGAGGGAAACCAATATCATCTAAGACTTGATATTCTGGCGCATTTTGATATGGCGACTCGTACTGTTCACCTTCCTGTACATGATAAAAAATACCACTATTGCCTGCCTCTGAAATTTTCCATTCCATTTTTAGAATAAAATTTTCAAATTCTTTAGCACCATAAACGATGTCACCACCAAGATCCCCACCTGTGCCTAACGATTTTAAACAGCCGTCTTCAATCACCCAACTTTTAGGTAATGTTTCTGAGTTGAAACCGCGCCAGCCATCTGTTGAGGTGCCATCAAAAAGAGCGATCCATGTTTGTTCGGGTTCGACCTTTTCTTCGGCAATAGGAACCTCTTCTTTTTTTGGTTTTTCCTTACAAGAAAAAGCCAATAGACCAAGAACAATAAGGGATAGTCCGAATTTGGAAATTTTAAAGAAATTATGAGACATAACTTTTAATATTGGAACCTGCCTATCGGCAGGCAGGTTTGTTTTATAAGAATTTCAATGGCTAAATTACTTTCATGTTTTCAGGATCCCATTTCATAAATTGGTCATTAAAGTAGCTGTCGTTACACAATAAGGCAGGAGCAGCAGCTCTAAATCCGAAAATAGGGTCTTCGATAACGCTGCCGTTATTTCTAATGGCATTCATCATATTACCATGATGATCGTAATGAGCTCCTTTATACCCTTCTTCCGCCTTAAAAACAGTTTCAGTTGGTGGTAATATCTTCTTGCGTTGGGTTGGTTGAATTCCTTTTTCTTTCATTTTAGCCAATTCGAAAGGATCGTCAGTCGATACATTATTAGTGCGTAAAACAACCTCTCGCCATTTTACATCCATAGAGCCTTTGCTTCCTACAATTCGTAAGTAAGTGGTACCACTAGTGCCGTCTACAAAATTACACCGTAGCGATAGATTAAATCCTGGATGTTCTTTTGCTTCAGGATAGCTAAATGAACCTAAAAGAACATCGGGTACTTCACGCCCGTCTTTCCAATAACGTAATCCCCCAAGCGCACTTATTTTGTTCGGCCCTTTTGAGTTTGTAATGAAGTGTAGACTGGAGAATAAATGAACAAACAAATCTCCTGACATTCCTGTTCCATAATCCAAATAATTACGCCACCTAAAAAAGCGCATGGCATCAAAAGGTCTGTCAGTAGTATTGGAAATATATTTTTTCCATCGCACAGTTTTTAACGAAGCATCATCAGGAATAGCATATTGCCATGCCCCAACGGGCGAATGCCGCGCCCAGAAACCTTCAGCATAATTTAGTTCTCCTATGGCGCCAGCGGCCAAAAGCTCTTTTGCTTTTTCATTTCCTAGTGATGATAAACCTTGACTTCCTACCATCATGATTTTGCCCGACTTTTTCCAAGCATTAATCAAATCCATTCCTTCTTTAACACTATGCACCATTGGTTTTTCGCAATACACATGCTTACCGGCATTCAGCGCATCAATTGCTATTTGTTTGTGCCAATGATCCGGTGTCCCAATGATAACAACATCAACATCTTTTCGTTTTAAAATATCTTTATAGTCATAGGATGAATATATGTTTTTACCATATTCTTTTTTAATATCAGCAATCCTTCCTTCATATAAATCACATACAGCAACAAAGTTGACACCCTCATGCATCAGGGCGGTCTTAAGGTTTTCCATACCCATTATTCCTGCGCCTATAACCGCATAATTAAGGGTAGCTTTGCTCGTAAAATTGGTCGCCCTTTTTAGTAATTGAAAAGTACTGTTGTCAGCCGCTGAGCTAAGTATTGGTGTTGACATAGCCCCTAAGCTTGCAAGTCCAGCTTTTTTGATGAAACTTCTTCGGTTGTTTGAACTCATAGTTGTTGTATATAGATATTTTTCCACTTTACTTTTATACCTCCGCCATCATGAATTTGTAATGCGATACTCCCTTTTCCTTCTCCTATTTTATTGTCCGATAGTTGAATCATTTCTATCCCATTTAGCCAAGTAGTGACCACAGGACCTTCAACTCGTATTTCCATTGTATTCCATTCACCCATTTTCAAGGCTCGTTCTTTATAAGACTCTGGTTTAATAAGCCAACCACGACCATACGATTCGTAAATACCTCCTGTAGCCTTATTTGGTGGTGCCACTTCAACTTGCCATCCACTCACTTTCGTTCCTTCTATAGTAGAACGAAAGAACACTCCGCTATTACCATCAGCTTCTTGTTTAAATTCAAGAGAAAGCACAAAATTGTCGTAGAATTCAGTAGTAGCTAAGTAACCGTATTGCGCATCAGAACCACTTTCACATATAAGTTCACCATCTTGCACATACCATTTTTCTGTACCATAGGCCTTCCAGCCGTCGAGGTTTTTGCCATTAAATAAGGATTCTTTTTTTGGTTCGCATCCAGTTAAAGCGAATGCACTTATGCAAATGAGGAAAAGGCTTAACCTCTTTAGAAAAAGAAGGAACATGGCAGTTGGTGTTAAGGTTGATTATTAGCCTTTTAAAAGTAGCAATTTTTTTAAACACCAGTAAAATAGTATTTTGTCAAATACCCATAAAAAAAGCGCAGCCATTTGGCTGCGCTTTGATTCTTTAAAATATATACTGTTTAATTGATTAGTACAAGAAATTTAATGCAATAATATCATTGTTGTTCCACTCGCCGTCTGTACTGTTACTAAAGCAAGCTAACATAATAGATCCTGGGTCAAAACCGGCAGGTGTTCCAGGAATACGTACCGCACCAACTCCAGCTTGTCCTTCGTTTACGTTTTGACCACAACTTTGACGACTAAAGTAGTCGGTGTGTCTAAACCCAACAGAGTGACCAATTTCATGAGCAATTACATGTTCATTTACATTGTTGCTAGATCCACTAAGGCCATAAATTTGTACAAACTTATTTGGGTTTCCGTTTGAAGGAAAACCAGCAGAACCACCTGAACCACTTTGGTTCGGATTATTATAAACTACTATATCGTAAGATTGATAGTTAGTTCCGAAATCTAATTGAAAATTAAGTTCAAGATTTTCACGGTTATAATTATTAATTGCCCATTGCAATCCAGTGCGTCCACTTTGGCTAAGCCCGAAACCACCACCACCGGTGTAACCAATTACACGAAGTGTTCTTGGTGCGCTAACTAAATTGTTGGTTCTATATTGCTCACTTGTTACTCCGCCATTTAGTTCCATAGTTTCGATATACTCTTTAGAAAGGGCAATATCTCCTTCTACTAGGTAACGTTTTTCTGTTGAACCGTCTGGTAAAACAAAATCAGTTACTTGTACATCGGACGGATTGAAAGCCAATGAGGTTAATTTGGCTTTAATTTCTTCGGAGACTTCGATACTCGCGTCGTCTTCGATAAGGTCTGTGTTTTCTTTTTCACATGAAGTTGTAAATAATCCTATAGATAATAAGGACAATACAACCAGTTTACTAACTTTTTTCATCGCTAAGTTAATTTTGGTTAATGTTTGATTTTTAAAATTGAAGCATATATTTAAAAGAACCCTATAAAGATAAGGAAGAATAGATATTTTTCAAATAATTAGTTAAAATGTCACAAAAAAATAGAGATTTCTTAGTTTTTTAATTGAAAAACTGTAAAATCATCAATTACGTTCATCGATCAGCAATGATGTTCAGAGGGCTGATCGACGAATTGCACTATTCGCAATACCGAAGGGTATTTTCCTAATTAATTGTAGGAAATTTAGTATTTAACTAAATTTGATGCTCTTTTTTCATAAATTGTGTTGAATTAATAAAAATTACTCATTAAACAAAATGAAGTATTTCTTCTCGTTCGTATGTCTTTTTTGTGCGATCTGGTCAAGCATCGGACAGCAACTTTCTAGCTGTAAAAAATGGGATTATTTGGCGGATATAGAATCTGCTTCCAAGGATAAGAAAGAACCGTCAAATTATTATTTAATTCACCTCCATAATGATGAAAAGGGGGCTGATCATGAAGTTATAAGACGTCTAGATAAAAATCATCATATTGTATTTTCAGAAATAATGCATTCTGAATTTACTCCTGTTAATAATAACTGGAAATTATCTAACAACTTCTCGTTTAATAATAACAGCAAAAGGATCTTCATCATAAAATCAAAAGCGAATACTAGAACTATTGCTAACACTCTAAGAGCATACAATGCAGATATTATAAAACAACAAAATGGAAGATTGGTAGTCAAAACAAATATTGAAGTCATTAATAAGGCGGTTTTAAATAACCCCGATGTAATTTATGTGGGGAATGAGGCTATTTATCCAAAGCAAGAGTCAGTAGTTAATGATTTTAATACAACCATAAACGGCATAAATACCTTAAAAAATGCTTTTCCCGAACTTAAAGGAAGTACTAAGACAATTGGGGTAAAAGACAATCAATCTAGACAGGAAGATATAGATCTAATTGGGAAAAATGTCGATTCACCTATCATTTCTGAAATTGTGGATGATCACGCTACCGATATGTCAACGATTATCAGCGGCTTAGGAAATAGTTCTGCAACGAGCCTTGGGGTTTCTTCTGAGGCAACCATCTTTTTATCCGATTTTAACGAAGTGTTTCCCGATTCTCAAATGATCTTAGACAACGCTCAAGTGCGTATTCAAAATCATTCGTATGGCACTGAGATCGAGAATTTTTATGGCGAACTCGCTTTTGAATATGACAATTTAGTAGCTCAAAACCCACAAATGCTACATGTTTTCTCTTCAGGAAATAGCGGATTGGAAACTTCAGAAAACGGAGCGTATTCTGGGATTGCTGGCTTCGCGAATATCACAGGGAATTTTAAAATGTCTAAAAACACCTTGCTAGTTGGTGCAATGGACGAGTTGAATCAGGTAACTGATTTCTCATCAAAAGGGCCTGCATATGATGGCCGGATTAAACCCGAATTAGTTGGCTATAGTTTTGAAGGCACATCGAATACAGCGGCTATGGTTTCTGGTGCTGCAAACTTAGTACAGGAAGCCTATGAAAATGAGACAGGGAGTTTACCAGCCGCTTCCCTAATAAAAGCAGTACTTATAAATGCTGCTGATGATATTGGTCCTCAAGGACCCGATTTTTCATCAGGTTACGGCAGTTTAAATGCGAAAAAGGCTGTTGATATCGTTAAGGAGGGATCGTATATTAATGATGTTATTTCCTCCAATCAAACCAAAACATTTATCATTGATATTCCCGAAAGTGCCACAAACTTAAAGATCACTTTAGCTTGGACCGATCCTGCCGCCAACGTTAATGATAATATGGCATTGATTAATGATCTGGATTTAAAGCTTACGAGTCCAACCAGCCAAGAAACGCTTCCATGGGTATTAAATATTGAAGCAAATGCAAGCGCAATTCAAAATCCCGCAACAAGGGGGGTTGATGCGTTAAATAATATCGAACAGATAGGATTGGAAACGATTACACCAGGAAATTATACAATAAGCGTAATAGGAAATACTTTGGTTAGCGACCAAGCTTTTTCGCTTGCGTATAGTTGGGAGGAAACCGATCAATTTTCTTGGACATATCCACTAGAAAATGAGAATTATCCTTACAATGGCGAGTTCGTTTATGCCTTGCGCTGGGCTCAGTCTTTTTCAGAAAATACTATAGGAATTTTGTCTGTTCAATATAATAATGAAGGTGTCTGGCAACCAATTAATGCTGAAGTGAATATTGATGCTGGTTTTTATCAATGGAATCCACCAGAGGATTTTACTGGGACTGCCCAATTACGAATGACGGTTGGTAATGTTGACTATCTGTCTTCGCCATTTACAATTACCAAGGCTTTTAATCTTCGGGTTCCGTTAAATTGTGAAGGCGTGGTTGAACTAAGTTGGCCTAAAAATGATGCAATAAGCAACTATCGTATTTATAATTTACAAGGTCGTCAGCTAGAAGAAGTGGCGCAGGTAGCAGACACGCTTTTCACTTTTCAAAAAACCGCTTATGAAAGTCCGTTTTTTGCTGTGTCTCCTATTTTAAACGAAACTACTGATGGAATCAGGAGTCCAACAATAAATCATCAAAATTTTACTGAAAACTGTTATTTTACTATCGCCTTTGCCGAGTTAACTGAGGATAAAAGTGCCGTTTTGTTAACAAGCGAGTTAGGCAGTCTAAGTAATATTGAAAGCATATCGGTATATAGAATTTTGGCTGGCGGACAAGAACAATTAATTGAAACACTGACTGATCTTTCAAGTGCTTTTATCACTGTGCAAGATGATGATCCTAGTTTGGGTCAAAACAACTATCAATTCCGAATTAATACGGTAGCAGGAAGTATTATTAACTCAGATATTTTAAGTGCGTTTTATTTTACAGATAAAGAGCCTTATTTACTTTTTCCAAACCCGATAATTGACAAAGGGTTTAATGTTTATAGTAGTAAAGAAGATGAAGAGGTTGTCATTCTTGAACTGTATGATTTAAAAGGGCGATTACTTCTACGCCAAGAAATTACGTCTGATCGCGATTTTGTTGATATCCAATCATTACAGTCAGGAATTTATCTATATAATATCGAATCATCAAAGAAAAACTATAAAAGCGGAAAGTTGCTCGTAAATACCCAAGCTCGATAATCATTTGGACCGAATTAAAAACCCCTTTTCGTAAGAAAAGGGGTTCTCTTTGTTTTAGGTACGGTTCTTAAAAATGTTAATTAACAGATTAAGGGCAGGGGGCTGTTATAGGTTAAAAACAGTAACGGTAAAGAAAACCAACATTGGCACAACAAGTGCAATTGTTAAGGCATTGTTTAGGCTTCTTTCATCTTCATTTTCATTTAGATTCAGTCGTTCAAGCTGTTTCTCTCTACCGTCGTTGTTATAATATGTATAGCATATAAATAGGCTAAGGGGACATAACAATAATGTTATAAGCTGTGCTGTAGGGTTAAGTTCAAATGGTAACAAGTTGATGGCTTGTTGTAAATAATAACAGAGGGTTGCTGTTACTATTAATGATGACTGCAAGTGTGGGTTCACTTCAGTAATACCAGCGTAGGTTATGTATGTATAGATTTTAGAGTAAAAAAAGGTAACCGGGTTGATCATTTTAATTTTCAATATTATGTTTAATGTTAAGTAAGATGGTCTTTCGATTTGGTGGTACAAATATATGGCGATGTGGAGGATAAAGTTGTTATGTACGCATAGTGTATTTCGATAAAAAACATTTTTTACCGATTAAACACACAAATTAAACCAAAATAATACTGTTTTGAGACTATTGTTTGCAACAACAATAGAAGTGATTTTAAGCAAAAGTGTTGAAAATCAACGCAGTTGATGAAGTCTTGCAACGTACTTTCCAATTACATCAAATTCTAAATTGACGATAGTACCCTGTTTAAAGTTTTTAAAATTTGTGTGTTCGTACGTAAAAGGAATAATGGCGACACTAAATCCGTTCGCTTTTGAGTCAACAACAGTTAAACTCGTTCCGTTTATAGTAATCGATCCTTTCTCGATAGTAATGTTATTAAGTGAGGGATCGTATTCAAAGCTAAAAACCCAGCTGCCGTTTTCATCTTTTATATTAGTGCAGGTTGCTATTTGGTCAACGTGACCTTGTACAATATGACCATCTAATCTGGCTCCCAATTGCATCGCACGTTCAAGATTTACAATATCACCAATCTTTAAAGTACCTATATTAGTTTTTTCCAGCGTTTCTTTTATTGCGGTAACCGTGTACTCGTCATTATTAATAGCCACAACGGTCAAGCACACGCCGTTATGCATAACACTTTGATCAATTTTTAGTTCATGAGCCAGCTTGTTATTTATGGTGATATGAAGATTCTCTTTTTCATTTTCAAGACGGCTTACAACTCCTAGGGCTTCGACAATACCAGTAAACATAATTCTATATAATTAAAGTACATTTGCAGTATCAAAAGTAGTACAAAAAGCAGATCAACTTTATGCAAAGTAAAGAAAAGATAAAAGTGGGGATTTCTATAGGAGATCTAAATGGAATAGGTAGTGAAGTCGTTTTGAAAACTTTTCAAGATAGGCGTATGCTCGAGTTGTGTACTCCAGTGATCTTTGCATCAGCAAAAATTCTTTCGTACATAAAGAAACACCTGAATCTTCAAGTTGACATTTTTGGAGTTGATGATGCTACAAAGGCAGTACATAATAAGGTTAATGTCGTTAATGTTTGGCGAGAAAGTGTCGATATTAATTTTGGACAAGAAGATGAGAAAATTGGTGCGTATGCGATTAAATCGTTGAAAGCAGCGACCAAGGCTTTGAAGAATAATGAGATTGATGTGTTAGTGACTGCACCAATTAGTAAGTCAAATATTCAAGCTGATGATTTTAAGTTCCCTGGGCATACTGATTATTTAGACCAGGAACTTGAAGGTGATAGTCTTATGTTCATGATCACAAATTCGCTTCGAGTAGGATTGTTAACCGACCATGTTGCTGTAAAAGATGTTTCTAGTAATATAACCGAAGAATTGATTACCAAGAAATTAAGCACAATCAATAAATCATTACAGGTTGATTTTGGTATTCGTAAACCTAAGATTGCCGTTTTGGGAATCAACCCACATGTTGGTGATAATGGTGTTATAGGTAAAGAAGATGATGAGGTTTTAAAACCTACGCTTAAAAGCCTTAATGAAAAAGGGATGTTGACCTATGGCCCTTATGCCGCTGATAGTTTTTTTGGATCGGACAATTATAAGAAGTTTGATGCTGTTATTGCCGCCTATCACGACCAAGGCTTAATTCCTTTTAAAACCCTTTCTTTTGGTCAAGGTGTTAACTACACAGCGGGGTTAAGTCATGTGCGTACCTCACCCGATCACGGCACTGCTTATGAGATTGCGGGAAAAGGACAAGCCGATCATAGCTCGTTTGAAGAGGCGGTTTTTAAAGCAATATCAATTTATAAAAAGCGTTCTGAGTATAAGGAGCTTAGTGCAAACCCTTTGAGAAAGTTTAAAAGGGAACAAAAACGCTAGTAGCCTCACGACCTCAAAACCCAACATCAATGAACCGAAAAAACCTACAGCTAAAGCTCAGCTTTCTTGTTGCGCCACTACTTTTAATAATAATGCTGGTAATTTCTTGCGACAAAGATGAGCCAACAACATCAGATCCTGATGGAATGACAGAAGAGCCTGATGATCCAGGAGATGGTAACGGTGGCGATCATGGTTCTGGTGATCCAGGGCCGACAACAGGTACAATTACTTTTGAAGATGGTTTTACTTTAGATGAAGATCGACGGTTTACAAATCTTATTTTGTCAGAGGTAGATTACAATTCATATCTAGATGAGACGGGTAATGTTCAAGATATCACTAAAAAGGTATATGAGTATTTCGATGATGACTTCGATTTTATAATTATTCTATCAAACGAAGCCGACCAACCGCCAGGACTTTATTTTGGTCGACATACACCAGCTAAGTTAGACGTACAAGGATTAGGGGGTAATACGTATAATAATACACAAGCTTTTGGTTCTACCGCTACCCTTAAAGGAGTTTTGCATATGCCACGAACTCGGTATATTAGGAACGGTCCTTTTTTACACGAAATAGTACACTATTGGGCAAATAAGAACTTTATTCCGACAACAGTTGGAGGGCATTGGGGCTTTTCGAGTGCTGGAGGCCAGTTAGGGGGTTTTAGTACCTTAACCAGTCTAGGAAATAACACCTATCAAGCAAGTATGTCAGGCTCTAATAATTTTGGAACCTTTGCTAATGGGGGAAATTCAGTTCCTTATGGAAATGTTGAACTATATTTAATGGGACTTATTACTACTGATGAGCTGGAGGATTTACAGGTAGCTGAAAACCCCGAACGAACTACTAATGCAGGAGAATTTACAGCAACAGCAATAACTACCTATACAGCCGAAGACTTGATTACCACTCATGGTGAACGTATTCCTAACAGTCAAGATTCTCAAAAAGACTTTAATGGCTTAGTTGTGGTAATCTCAAAAGCAGTATTGACAGATGACGAAATAACTTCGTTAAATGATGATCTTGAAAATTTTACCAGAGCCGCTGCGCCTGATGCAAACACCTGGGGTAACTCTAGCAATTTTTGGAGAGCTACGGGAGGTCGAGCATCTTTTAATGTGACGGTAGTAGATGGAAATATTAAGGGCAATTAAAATTTTTAGAAAATAGCTGGTTCTATATCCGATTTTTGGCACACATAAACCCAATTTGTGTTTTTCATATCCATTTACTGGTAGTTAACCGAAAAGAGGTAGGGTCAACGTATTATCTAAGTTAGGTTTGCGTCATATTTTTTAAAGGAATTATTAACTAAATCCCTCAAACATCATGCAAGCAGTTTTAGTATTTAAAGAGGCCTACAAAAGAAAATTAAGTAATGTAAAAGGTGTCGAAGCAGTTACTGTGAAGACATTTACTTGGGCATATCTTACAATCATTGCTTTAGGCTTGACAACTTTTGCGTACAACGCAATAGTTTCTTTATTAGGATAATTTAGACAAACACGTCTTTTTCATATACAACCTCTTTGCGATAAGCAAGGAGGTTTTTTATTTTGACAGCTAAGGGAACGATGTAACAAAACTATGCCTAAATCGTTTCAATAAATATGAAAAACCTTATTAGACTTCATTTTTTAATTATCATAGTCTTCAAATTTTCTGTATCATTTGCTCAGGAAAATATAAGTACACTTACCGGCCAAATTTTAGACAAGAAAACATCAGAGCCAATTCCCTTTGTTTCCATTTATATTGAAGGGCAGCCAATAGGAACAACTACAAACGACGATGGATTTTTCATATTTCATATACCTCACGGTTATGAAGCTAGCAATGTCATAATATCTATAATTGGCTATCAAACTATTTCAAAGCAGCTAGACACCTTCATCGAAAACGAACAACTGTTTTTATCTTCCGAAACCGTGAACCTCGATGAGGTTACAATTACAGTTTCAAAAAAGAAAAAACTTAGTGCCAAGCAAATTGTAAAAAAAGCATATTCCCAAATCAAAAACAACTACCCTACCCGGCCCTACCTTCTAGAAGGTTATGTCCGCGATCTTCAAAAAGAAGATAAAAGGCATGTTGAGTATTTAGAGTGCGCAGCTAAATTTTTATACCAAGGCAATTCCGTAAAAAGAGAACCCTTAATTGAGTTGGTTGAAGTAAAGTCCAACTACCTTTCTCAAAAAAATAAATGGAACGAACAATGGGATCGTAAAAACTCACTAATCGATCTAGTTGAAGACGATTTTATCCGATTTGATTATGGGCCTATCAAAGGGAAGAAAGGCTGGAAATATGAAATTGAAGCTGTTTTACCCTATGATGACGGTTTCGTGTATAAAATAAAAGGCATCGACAAACCTTATCAAAATGCCACTTTATTTATAGACACTAAAACCTTCGCATTCGTACGAATGGAGTTAACACGACAGTCGGTAAACGGTAGGTCATGGTCTAGAAAGTTGTCAAATGGCGCTTTGCAAGTATATTATAATGTCATTTTCGAATATCAGGAATATAAAGGAAAGATGTATCTCAAATATCAAAAGGAAGAGGATACTTGGAAAATTTATGATGGCTTGGAATCAACTAAATTGCTATTTACAAAGTATCCTAAAAAGGAGCTTTTCATTAACAACATAATTATTGATACTAAAGACTATCCATTTAACAGAAATATGGATAGTAATACAAGTATTGAAAATCAAGCAAAGAGTTTTAATACTAAATTTTGGTGGACATATAATATTCCTAAACAAACTGAAGAGCAGAGTAAGATTATTTCCGAATTGAAAAAGCAGCAAGATTGAAGCAACTTTCAATTTGTTTCGAATATGTAGTTGCATTAAAAATTGATTTATCATCGAAGAATATTAATATATTTTTGCGGGGCAAATTATATATAAATGAGTGAAACCGACAGACCGAATTACACTATAAAATACCTGTTAGAAAATCGAATGTTTTTTCTAACGTTAGTTACCTATGTCTTGCTAAGCTTAATTTCGGGGACATTCGATTTAAAACCAGGCTACAACCAAACCGTAAACTATGCTGTCGACCTTAGTTTCTGGATCACACTCTTCGCCTTAATATGCCCTATAATTGCATTGCTGTCTTATCTCATTATTCAAATAGTAAAAAGAAAGACGTCAGTAATATTGTCTTCTATTCATTTAGGAGCAATTGTATTAACTGCAGTGGTGTCATTTTATTTTTATAACATACAGTTAATTGTGCTATCGCTATTTATTGCTCAAATACTGGCTTTCATACTAAACTTGCTATTTGTTTTTGGCCTTTTTAAGAAAAGACAGGTTTAAATTATAACCGAAAAAGATGCCGAATAGAAGATATAAATTTATCAACACAAAAAAGTTGATAACCAGCATTAAAACTTATTATTTTTTATATCTTTGCACCCGCCTTTAAGTAAGGTGTTTTTTTGAACTTGATGTTGCGATATGAAGCAGTTGAAGGAATATAATATCCCATTTGTTGGGTTGAAAGTAGGAAAACATCAGTTTGAATATCAAATAGGCAAGACGTTCTTTGAGACTTTTGAATATGATGATTTTAATGATGTAGCTATTAAAGTCGATGTATTGCTTGAAAAGAAAAGCAATATGCTCGAGTTAGAATTTACATCAAATGGCTTGGTAAATATCAATTGCGATAGTACCAATGAGCCGTATGATCAAGATACCACAGGGTCACTTAGTTTGGTAGTAAAGTTTGGTGATGAGTACAATGATGAAAATGAAGAGTTACTCGTTTTACCACATGGCGAATATCAAATTAATATTGCACAATATATTTATGAAATGATTGTGCTAAGCATTCCAACAAAAAGAGTGCATCCTGGTATTGAAGACGGTAGTTTAAAATCAGAAATATTAGAAAAGTTAGAAGAGCTTCAGCCAAAACAAACTGATGAAAATTCAGGGGAAATAGATCCCCGGTGGAATACATTAAAAAAACTATTAACGGATAAATAATTAAGTACAATGGCACATCCTAAAAGAAAAATCTCTAAAACGAGAAGAGACAAAAGACGTACTCATTACAAAGCCACTGCACCTCAAATTGCAATTGATAAAACGACTGGAGAAGCGCACCTATATCATAGAGCGCACTGGCACGAAGGAAAATTGTACTACCGAGGCAAAGTGCTAATCGATAATACTGAGGAAGCAGCAGCTTAATTTTTTAAGCTTTGTAACAGCATAACTCTCACTTAGGTGGGAGTTTTTTTATGCTGCTATATCCGTTTTCATCTAATTTCTTGAAAATAACGAGTTTAGGCAAAAAACGCACTTTCTTGTTAAAAATGCTGCGTTTTTGGCTCGTTTAGTCATATTTTTAGTAATTTTCCACACTTTTTTGAATGTTTTGGACTCTAAAAGAACCCAACTAAAACGATGATATGAGTAAAACCAAGGCAGCTATTACCGCTGTAGGAGCTTATCTTCCGGAATACCGGTTAACCAACCAGATTTTGGAAACCATGGTAGATACCAACGATGAATGGATTACTTCCAGAACAGGAATCAAAGAACGTCGCATTCTTAAAGACAAGGATAAAGGAGCTTCCTTTATGGCCATCAAAGCTGCTCAAGATTTACTCTCTAAAAGTGGCACCGATCCCAAAGAAATAGACATGGTTATTGTAGCAACAGCTACACCCGACATGCAAGCTGCAGCTACAGCGGTATATGTTGCATCAGAAATTGGTGCAGATAATGCATTTGGGTTCGACCTTGAAGCGGCTTGCTCTAGTTTTTTATATGGTATGTCTACAGCATCCAGTTATATTGAATCGGGGCGCTATAAAAAGGTACTACTCATTGGGGCAGATAAAATGTCCTCAATCATAAATTATAAAGACAGAACCACCTGCATCATCTTTGGAGATGGTGCAGGTGCTGTTCTTTTTGAGCCAAATGAAGAAGGTTTTGGCTTACAAGATGAATATTTAAGAGGGAATGGTGTAGGCCGCGAATTCTTAAACGTTGCAGCAGGAGGATCGGTTATGCCGGCTACTGAAGAAACAGTTCGCGAAGGGAAACACTTCGTGAAGCAAGACGGGAAAACCGTTTTCAAATTTGCTGTTTCTAATATGGCCGATGTAAGCGAAAAGATCATGCAACGTAACGATCTTACAAAAGATGATGTAAACTGGCTTGTCCCACATCAGGCAAACATGCGTATTATCGATGCTACTGCCAAAAGAGCAGGGTTATCAGATGATAAGGTGATGAAGAATATTGAGAACTATGGCAATACGACCTCTGCTACCTTGCCATTATTATTATTCGATTACGAAAAGAAACTAAAAAAAGGTGATAAGCTGGTTTTTGCAGCTTTCGGTGGTGGCTTCACATGGGGCGCTATCTATCTAACCTGGGCTTATAACTCTTAAAACCAACAAGTACTCCTAACTAAACACTATATGGAACTAAAAGAAATTCAAAACCTGATCAAGTTCGTAGCAAAATCTGGCGCGAGCGAAGTTAAGTTAGAAATGGATGATATTAAGATCACCATTAAAACAGGAACAGAAGGTGACAGCCGTGGAGGCGAAACCACTATTTTACAACAAGTACCAGTTGCTGCGGCAATGCCACAAGCACCAGCTGCTCCGGCTGCTGCGCCAGCACCAGCTGCTCCTGCCGCCGCTGAGACCCCGCAATCCGACGATTCAAAGTATGTAACTATTAAATCGCCAATTATCGGTACTTTCTACAGAAAACCATCACCAGATAAGCCATCTTTTGTTGAGGTGGGTAAAAGTATTTCTGAAGGCGATGTACTTTGTGTAATCGAAGCGATGAAGCTATTTAATGAAATCGAATCAGAGATTTCAGGTAAGATTGTAAAAATATTGGTAGACGACTCTTCACCAGTGGAGTTTGATCAACCTTTATTCCTTGTAGATCCATCTTAAGTTAAATTCCAATGTCCAATATCCGGCACCCAGTAATTGGGGTTCGGGATTTGGAGTTTGATTATTTATATCGATATGTTTAAGAAGATATTAATTGCCAACCGAGGCGAGATTGCACTTCGTATTATCCGTACTTGTAAAGAGATGGGTATCCAAACTGTAGCAGTTTATTCTACAGCTGATGCCGAAAGTTTACACGTTCGTTTTGCAGATGAAGCTGTTTGTATCGGTCCTGCACCAAGTAGTGAATCCTATTTAAAAGTATCAAATATTATAGCTGCGGCAGAGATTACCAATGCCGATGCTATTCACCCAGGATATGGATTTTTATCCGAGAATTCTAAGTTCTCAAAAATCTGTGAAGAGCACGATATTAAATTTATCGGAGCGTCTGCCGAGATGATCGAAAAAATGGGAGACAAAGCTACGGCTAAGGCAACCATGAAAGCAGCAAAAGTGCCAACCGTTCCAGGTTCTGATGGAATTATCAAGGACTTTAAAGAATGTGAAAAGCTAGCTGAAAAAACAGGATATCCCGTAATGCTTAAAGCTACTGCTGGAGGTGGTGGTAAAGGAATGCGTGCTGTTTGGAAAAAGGAAGATCTAAAAAAGGCTTGGGATAGCGCTAGACAAGAATCAGCTGCAGCATTTGGAAATGACGGTATGTATATGGAAAAGCTTATTGAAGAGCCACGCCATATAGAAATTCAGATTGTAGGTGATTCAAGAGGAAAAGCTTGTCATTTATCAGAAAGAGACTGCTCAGTACAACGTCGTCACCAGAAATTAACCGAAGAAACTCCATCTCCATTTATGACGGACAAGCTTCGTAAGAAAATGGGAGATGCGGCGGTAAAAGCTTCAGAATTTATTAAATATGAAGGTGCTGGTACAGTAGAATTTTTGGTAGATAAACACAGAAACTTCTACTTTATGGAAATGAATACACGTATTCAAGTAGAACACCCGATTACTGAACAGGTAATTGACTTCGATTTAATTCGTGAGCAGATTTTAGTTGCTGCTGGAGTACCAATTTCTGGAAAAAACTATACGCCAAAATTACATTCTATCGAGTGTCGCATTAATGCTGAAGATCCGTATAACAACTTTAGACCTTCACCGGGCAGAATTACCAATATGCATGCGCCAGGAGGTCATGGTATTCGTTTAGATACCCATGTGTATTCAGGATATATTATTCCGCCTAACTACGATTCTATGATAGCTAAGTTGATTACAACTGCGCAAACACGTGAAGAGGCAATCAACAAAATGAAGCGGGCTTTAGATGAATTCGTTATCGAAGGGATTAAAACGACAATTCCGTTCCATCGTCAACTAATGGACCATCCTGATTATGTGTCAGGAAATTATACCACAGCATTTATGGATGATTTTGAAATGGAACCACAAAAAGAAGACTAAAGAATATTTAAATTATTAAAAAGCCTCGAATTTTTTCGAGGCTTTTTAAGTTAGCATCAATTCTTATTGCAATATTAGGTTTATGATAGCGGTCAATCTAAAATCGTAATTTGTAAATCTAAATTTGGACTATGCAACTAAGCTACTGGGAACATAAAACTTGGCTTTCTAATATCGACTTCACCATTGTAGGTAGCGGAATTGTGGGTTTGAGTTGCGCGCTTCAACTAAAGGAGCAATATCCTACTAGTAAAGTACTGATTCTAGAAAAAGGAGTTTTGCCACAAGGTGCAAGCACCAAAAATGCAGGGTTTGCATGCTTCGGTAGTGCGTCAGAATTATTAGATGACCTTAACTCGCATACAGAAGATGAAGTGGTAAAATTGGTTGAAAAGCGATGGAAGGGTCTTGCCGCGTTGCGGAAAACCATCGGTGACACAAATCTCAATTTTGAATCCAATGGCGGATATGAACTGTTTACCGATACAGATACCGAGTTACAAGAAATGTGTCTGGATAAAATTCCATATCTCAACGAACTTCTAAACCCCATTTTTAATGAGGAAGTTTTTTCAATTAGGAAGAATGAGTTTGGATTTGAAAAAGTAGAACCGAATCTTATTTTCAATCAGTTTGAAGGGCAGATCGATACGGGAAAAATGATGAGTTCATTGCTTGAGAAAGCGCGCAAAAATGGCATTTTTATCTTGAACAATGTATTGGTACAAGATTACCAAGATCAAGAAGAACGGGTACATGTAAATACAGATCAGTTTCAATTAACCACAAGAAAACTGCTAATTGCCACAAACGGTTTTTCATCAAAACTAGGTATACATAAAGTAAAGCCGGCTAGAGCGCAAGTATTGATCACAAAGCCGATAAAAGATTTGCATATAAAAGGCACTTTTCATCTGGATAGAGGCTACTATTATTTTAGAAATGTCGATAATCGAATCTTGTTTGGCGGTGGCCGGAATCTTGATTTTAAAGGAGAAACAACAACTGATTTGGAGGTCACAACTCAGATTCAAAATAAGTTGGAAGAACTACTTCGAACAACAATATTGCCCAATGACGACTTCGAAATAGATAGGCGTTGGAGCGGCATAATGGGAGTAGAAAACCAAAAAGAAGCAATTGTAAAGCCGGTTAGCGATAATGTTTTATGCGGAGTCAGACTTGGTGGAATGGGCGTAGCTATTGGAAGCTTGATAGGACGAGAATTGGCCGAATTAGTCAGCTAAATTGGCTGTTAGAAGTGCTGCAAATACTACTTTTGTAAACTATGACGAGAGATGAAGAATTAAAAGAACGGTGGGAGCTATTGGTCAACAAATTATCCGATCAGTTTTCGGAAGGAGAAGACCTCGACCTCGACGGCATTATATATTTAGTGGGTGTACAAGAACTGGGGCAATTACACCGCAGTTTCAAGAAGGATGAAAAGCTAAACCTGATGCATATTGCCATATGCCGATTGTTAGAACCCTATGGGTTTTATGAGTTTGATTTTTTTGATGATGATGGTTGGCCTCACTACAAAGTAAAAGAGCAATTACCGAGTCTAAAAGCAGGTGAGCAATCGATCTTAATGAAAGAGGCGATTGTTGGATATTTTTTAGAGCGGGAGTACATTTCCTAACAAATTCAATTTTATATCTAAAATTCTTTGGGTCAATCCCTTATAGGTTGTTGTTCATGTTAGTTAACAACTAATAGAAAATATTCCTATATTTAGTCGCAACTAACCTAAAATAAATTAGAAATGACTAAAGAAGAGCAACTAGGCTTTTGTAAAAAATGTTTGAATAGAAGATTAGATTTCAATATTGGACTTGTTTGTAACCTAACAGGCAGAGTGGCTGATTTTGAAAACGAATGTAAGGACTACAATTATGACAAATCTATTGTTGAAAAATTAGACGATGAAGAGCCCGTTCAGCATGAAGATGTAATCCACAATTTATCTGAAGAGAATTTAACACGGTTTAGAGCTGAACAAAATTATCCTGCTGCACTAATTGTAGGTATTGTTGTAGGGCTTCTAGGCGCAGTATTATGGGGAGTAATTACTGTAGCTACAGGATACCAAATTGGATATATGGCTATAGCAATTGGTGCAGGTGTCGGTTTGTCAATGCGCTTTGCGGGGAAAGGAATTGATCCAATTTTTGGAATTACTGGTGGCCTAATAGCAATATTGAGCTGCTTGTTAGGCAACTTTTTTAGCATAGTTGGATATTTAGGAAGTATTGAAGGAATGGGTGTTTTTGAAGTTTTAGGTGTTTTTGATTATGGTCAATTAATACCTATTATGACTGAGACTTTTAGTTTTATGGATATTGTATTCTACGGAATCGCCGCTTACGAAGGTTTTAAGTTTGCCTTTAGAACTTTTACTGAAAAGGATATTCATGAGCTACGTTAGTAAATTTGGATGCCTATTAATAAAGTTCAACAAATATTCTCTTATATAACTACGTATATAGCATCTTATGCCCAAAAAATAGCTAAATTTGGCGCTCGAAATAACGTTGACGATGCTCGATACGATTAAAGAACATATTGCAGAGGTTGAACAGTTTACTGCTGACACCAAGGAAAAAGTAGAAGAATTCCGTATAAAATATTTGGGTAGAAAGGGATTAATCAAAGACTTTTTTACTGAATTTAAAAACGTTCCGGCTGACCAGAAAAAAGATTTTGGCCAGGTAGTGAATACGCTACAGAATCTTGTAAAAAATAAGATTGAAGAGGCGAAATCTTCGTTAGAAACTTCTACCGAGCAATCTGGTTTATATGGTGATTTAACCCGACCTGGAAATCCTATTGAGATCGGAGCACGCCATCCAATTTCTATCGTAAAAAATCAGATCATCGATATCTTTTCTCGTATTGGATTCAACGTATCTGAAGGGCCAGAAATCGAAGATGACTGGCATAACTTTACTGCACTTAACTTGCCGGAATATCACCCGGCTAGAGATATGCAGGACACGTTTTTCGTGCAAACTAATCCAGATATTTTATTGCGTACCCACACCTCATCTGTTCAGGTGCGTTATATGGAAAATAACAAACCACCTATTCGTACAATCTCACCAGGACGTGTATATCGTAATGAAGCTATTTCAGCGCGTTCACACTGCTTTTTTCATCAAGTAGAAGGATTGTACATAGACAAGGATGTATCATTTGCTGATCTTAAGCAGACACTACAATATTTTACAACGGAGATGTTTGGCAAGTCGAAAATTAGACTACGTCCATCATATTTCCCGTTTACAGAACCAAGCGCAGAAGTTGATGTATACTGGGGCCTGGAAACAGAAACTGACTACAAAATGACCAAAGGTACTGGTTGGTTAGAAATTATGGGCTGTGGTATGGTAGATCCTCAAGTATTAGAAAATTGCGGAATTGATTCAAAAGAATACTCAGGTTTCGCTTTCGGTATGGGAATCGATCGAATAGCCCTATTACTTCATCAAATACCGGATATTCGTTTGCTAAGCGAAAATGACATTCGATTTCTAGAGCAGTTTAAGTCGGCTTTATAAGGTGAGAAAAGACATTCAAATACCTGAAGTAAAACATGTGTATGTTGCCGTTGTGCAAGAGTACAATGCCGAGTTTGAGTGGAATGATTGGAATGCCTATATAATTAATGACCGTACTGATGCTGTTGAAACTGTCTTAGTAGTTTCTAAAGGCTATGATGAAAACAAAAAGACATCAACGATGCGTCATAGCTTTCCAAGAATTGAAGGAAAGTCATTCGCCAAGATCGAGTTGATGCAAGAAGAAGTACTAGCACTTAACAATGAATTTCAAGTCACTTTTTTTGCAGGTGGAATGTTATATGATAAGAAATTCTTATTCAGAAAAAACACCATCAATGTCCAAGCTTTGCAGAACATCCCCACTATGAAACTTCGAGGGGTATTGGTTAAATGAATTAGTATACGTTAATACTAAACTCATAAACACCGAATTGTCCGTCATCTGTATAAACATCGACAATTCCTTTATATTTACCTCTATTGTCTGAGGTATAAAAGGAAAGATCGATATTACCATTTTGGTCTGCTTGAATACCGCTCTCCCAGAATAAAGTTTTTCGGTTATCCAATTCTAACTCGTCCTCTTGATTAATGTATTGAGGTTGTTTAAAATTCTTTTTAGGGTAAAATGATTGAATAATAACATAATCCTTCGGTTTATTTATATTGGGACTCACACTCTTTGCCTTTGAGGCTCGGAAGACTATTCTTCTACCATAATTATCTCTATAGACCTTACCAAATTCTGGAGGTCTTCCTGATCTGTGATTGACACAATTGAATACATTATATTCATAACAAACGTAATTCCCACCTGTTCCAACATATTCAACAATATCTTGCTCATCCTTTACCCTATTTTTATGCTTGGCTTTAACCACGACTTCATCCAGAAAATTAATGCTATTAATATCAAAATAACGTATTTGATCTTCGAGCATTTCTGTTGATTCGTTTTTAGACGCATATTGTAGCTGAATTGGAAATTGATTTCTCACCGCTTCATCATTGAAAATAGTATTGTCGTTTTTTAATAGTTCAATAATAGTATTTGGTTGAAGGCTTTTTACAAAAAGTCGTTCCCCACGTGACGAAATGAGGAGTTCTTTAGGAATTTTAAACATGCCCGTTTCGTCAGTATTTAAAGCAGTTATAGCTTTTGGGCTAAATAATTGAACTTCGCCAAACGCGACAGGAACCAAAGTTCCATTTTCGGTACGTTTCATAAGCTTCCCCACCACAGTTTCTTGAATGTGGAATTTACCATGGTTCGTAGCTTGTTCGTTAATTGACCAAATGTAATTTTTGGCAGGAATGGTATTCACCAGTTGAACTATTAAATCGTTGTTTGCTTCAGGTAAAAAATAAGTTCCTGCGTTGTAAATAGGTTCATTTAAAACACTTTCCAGATGATAGAATGAAGCAATATTTCGATCTATATGGTCGACATTATAGAGATGATCATATACGCGAATGTTAAACTTTGCACTTAAAGGGCGATTACGTTGATCAGTAACTCTTAATTGTAATCGCACTTTTGATTTTGTGTAATACTGATTTTCTAAACTATTTTGTTGAGTTATATAAAGCTTTTGTTCTGGGTGTACATAAACTAATCTATTAAATAATGAATTCATTTCTTTGTCTACAATAGATACTTCTGCGATACCAGAGGGAAGTTTGCCAATGGGTATTTTAATGCGTTGATTTGTTTTAATAAATTCTCCCTTTCCTATATAATGAATAAAACCGCGGGATTGCAATCGAACATAAAAGTTTCCCTTGTACTCTTTCAAGGAGTTCGTTTTAAATTGTAATTCTAATAATTGCCTACTTACATTCTCAACAGTAAAAATGGCCCCTTTACTTTCGATTTTGGGAAATTGGTAATCAAGTATTTCTTCTCCACGTGGTAGCAGTTGATATTGTGTTTTTAATTTTGGGGTGATTTGAAATTGACCCAATCCGTTTAGGTTTGTTTTTAGCGTATCAATTACTTTATTATTTTCCAATAATATTGCTTCTAGACTTGTGGGAACGCCATTTCGGTCATGACATTGAAATGAAATTGTTTGCGAAATTCCATCGATCAGCGAACTGTTTTGGGTATAAAACTTAATCGTTTTTTTGGATTCCCGCCCAAGATTTAATTGAAACGGATCGACCTGCTTTTCTTGCTGCTTCGCTATTGTCTCTAAAAAATAGTTTGAGAAGGGTATCGCTTCGTCATGATTTACCAGCAACCTCACATTTCCTTGTTGATCGGTATTACCTTTTCCTAGTATAGTGCTTTTATTTCCTTTTGTACCAATCAATCGCACCTTAATATTTTTGGTAGACAACCCAGTTCGAGGCAACACCTCTAGGTCAAGTTGTGTTTGATTATTAATAACCAAAGCATTTTGTTGCTTGTATAAAATTTTAGGAATGATATGCTCTTTTATTTCTATTTGTTTAGTGGTATGATAAAGTTGGGAGCGATCCCTAATTGAACGGTTTGTGTAACCTACCAAATTGTAAAATCCTGGTTGTAAAACCTCTTTTAAAAAAAGATATCCATCAACCTGACCATCTATAATTGGATATTTAGCATTTATAATTGGTTTTTTATTTTCATCAATAATTGACAAATAAAAAATAGAAGAATTAGTATCATTTTTGAGTGTAACAGCGTTCTTTATGATTGCATTAAACCAGAGGTTCTCCTGTGTTTCATAAATATCTTTGTCAGTTTGTAAATAAATAGATTGTTCAGGAATAGTTTGATTGTGTTTTACCTGAGGTATAATAAGAGTTTGTTCTTCTTTTTCAGTGAGATGAATCTGCGTCTGTGCTAAAAAAGGAATAGCTACTAAACAAAAAAATACGAAAGGCCTCAAATATTTTTTGAATATAGTATTCGGGGTCATCATATAAAACACAGTTTAGCATTCTAAAAATACTAAACAACAGCTTGAGGAGCTGTTAATTTTAATCCAATTTTTGAGATAGCTTTTTAAACACCTTTTCGCCGATGGAATGCTATATGACAAGAAATTCCTTTTTAGAAAAAATACCATCAACGTAAGAGCATTGCAAAATATCCCAAATATGAAACTTCGAGGGGTTTTGGTTCAATAAGTCAATACGTATTCAATAAACATTAATAATAAACTCATATACGCCAAATAACCCATCATCGGTATACACGTCTACAAAACCTTTGTAAACTCCTCGATTATCTGAAGTGAAGAAAGTAATAGTCGCTTTGCCATCATCATCTGTCGTTATATTGGTATCCCAATACAGGGTTTTGCGATTATCAAAATCTAGACGGTCTTCCGAGTTTTTATAGATGACTTCTTCAAATGATTTTTCAGGATAAAAAGAGTTGATCGCAACAAAATCTTTAGGCTTGTTATTGCTAGTTACTTCCTTATCCTTCTCTGGAGCATAATAAACTTTTCGGTTTCCAAGGTTATCAGAATAAATTTCACCGTCAACAGGTGGATAACCTTGCTTATGATTTGTACAGTTTAATATATTATACTCTACACAAACGTAGTCAAAAATTCGCCCCATAAACACCCCGTAAATAACGGCGTTTTTATTGCGACTGGTGTATTGTGCCTTAACCACAACTTCGTCGAGATAGTTCATGCTGTTCAAGTTAAAACTCCTAATCTGATCTTCCAAACTGCTGTTTTTTTCAAAATTCTTTAGAGTATAAAACTGCGGTAAACTCAATTCAATTTTCTCATTTTGAAAAATATTATTGTCATTTTTCAATATTTGTATAATCTCCTTGGGCGTGGTTGTTTTTATAAAGAGCGTTTCTCCTTTAAAATGATTTAGAACCTCTTTCGTGATTCGAAACATTCCTTTCTCATTCGTTTTAAAAAGAATAACACCGCGAGTAGTAAATAGTTGAATTTCACTAGAGCCACTGGGTATTAAAGTTCCTGTTTTTGATGTAACCATTACTTTGCCAACAACATTTTCTTGAATATTAAATGTCCCGTGTTTTCTGGCGGTATCAGAACTCCATAGATAAGAATCTCTTTCTGTGTTTAGCAATAGTAAATTTAGAGAATCAGCCTTTGTAGTCGTATTCCTAAAGTAAATTCCTGGTTTCAAAGTTTGATCTTTCAACTGACTTTCCAGTTGAAAAAAGGATGACATATTTCGATCATCAACTACATTATCATATAAATGATCTAGTACTCGGACATTTAGCTTGGCTTTCTTTGGCAACCCATGATGATCCTTTACCTTTAGTTGCACAACAACCTTCGATTTTGGCTTATAGGACTTTTCTAAATTATTCAGTTGATGAACATATAAATGATGATTTGCTTTCAGATAAATTAGTCGTGTGTATAGTTTTTCCAGCTGTTTATTAAACACCGTCAATTCAATGATTCCCGTTGGAGCTTTATCTATTGGAATAGAAAAAGTCTGTTTTTGTTTCATTAACTTTCCCTTTCCCATCCAGTATATGTAACCTTTCGACTGTAGTCTGATAAAAATCTCTCCTCCATAATTAGATAGGTCATTAGTACTGAAATCTAACTTCATATAATTAGCACCTATACTGTCTAACTGAAAAAGAAAACCTGTTTTTTCAACAACTGGAAGCTCATAAAAATGGTTGTCACTGCTTAACGATCGAAGGCGATATCGCTTTTCTTTTTTCGGATGTAACCAAAAAGAACCCATACCATAAAAGTTAGTGCTAATAGTGTCTAGTACCAGATCATCTTCTAGTAAAACACCTTTAAAATCTGTAGGTTTCCCGCTTTTTTTTATTGCTTTGAATCCAACCCTTTGATTTAACGAATTCAATAGAGAACCAGATTCTGGGTAAAACCTAATTTCAGGTGCTTTGTCATTTTCTAACGTTAGGAAAAGTGGAGCTCTTTGTTTAAGGTTTTTCTTCCCAATTAGTTCATATACGACTTTTTTATGCTGAGATACTTTTTCAGGGTCAACAACAAGAGTAGCTTTACCTAAACTATCTGTTGTTGCTCTGGTAAGTATTTTCTCTTTGAGATTTGTTATTCCTTTTAACCGAATTTTAATATCGGTAGCTGCAGCTCCGGATCGAGTTTTGAGATCGAAATACAATTGGAGTTGACCATTTTCGTTAGCCTCTTCTTTAAAGGATACCAGTACTTTTGGTATTAAAGTTTCTTTAATTTCTAGTTGCTTAATGGTTTTATAAAATCGGAGATCCCGATTAATAGATTCTTTCGTATAGCCTACCAAGTGATACGCCCCCGAATTTAAGAAATCCTGAATATAAAGATTACCCTTAGCAACTCCATTATTTATAGAAAATTTCGCATTGGTAACTACTTCATTCTCACTATTAATTAATAAAAGAAAAAATACATCAGCGGAAGTATCAGATTCTAAACTTTGCGCATTTTTAAGCAATGCATGAAACCAAATATTCTCTTGGGTTTCGTAAATGTCTTTATCCGTTTGCAAATAAATCAGCTGGCTTGGTACCTCGTCAGCATATTCTAAAACAGATAGTACCAATTGATTTTCTTGGTCTTCTGTAAGCAATGAATTTTGAGAACTCATTCTTGGGGAAAAAGAAAGCCATAATATTATGCACAGTACCCTTAAATTAGTTGTAGTATGCATTCTATTCAATTTTTTGAAATTTGTTTCACTTCTCGAAGGAAAGTGATGATTTGTCAATCCAACTTCTGAGACAATTTTTTAAACACCTTTTTAGGTTCTTTATGTTGATATAAAATGGCATTTACCGCATCAATAATTGGAGTATCTGCGCCATTTTTTTGATTCAGTTTATAAGCGCTTTTTACTGCGTAATATCCTTCTGCAATCATATTCATTTCCATTTGCGCCGATTTTACAGTGTAGCCTTTTCCGATCATATTACCGAACAAACGGTTTCTACTAAAAACGGAGTATCCGGTTACCAAAAGGTCTCCCAAATAAGCGGAGTTATTAATGTTTCGTTTCATTTTATGCACTTTTTTAATGAACCGACTCATCTCTCTTATAGCATTACTCATTAAAACACTTTGAAAATTATCGCCATAGCCCAAACCATGAGCAATCCCTGCGGCAATGGCATATATATTCTTTAAAACAGCAGCATATTCTGTACCGATAATATCTTCAGTTACTTTGGTTTTAATGTATTTACTTGCTAGAGCATTTGCAATAATTTTTGCTTTTTTCTCGTCATCACAAGCAATCGTTAAGTAAGATAAACGCTCTAAAGCCACCTCCTCTGCATGACAAGGTCCAGTAATAACCCCAATATTTTCAAAAGGGATATTGTATATATCGTGAAAATGTTCCCCCACAATCTTACTGGTTTCAGGAACAATACCTTTAATTGCAGAAAAGATGATTTTATCATCTAATGATTCAGTTAATTTTTCCAATTCCGCATTCAAGAACGCAGAAGGAATGGCAAAAATTAGATAATCAGCATAGGCGACAATCTCATTAATATCATTACTTAGTTTTAGCTTATCAGTATTAAACTCGACGGCGCTTAAATAATTAGGATTATGCTGTTCATTAATCAGATGTTCTTTAGCATAAACACTGCGCATATACCATCCTATTTCATCTAAATTTTCTGATAGCATTTTAACAATTGCAGTAGCCCAGCTACCACCGCCCAATACGGCAATTTTAGGAAAATCACTCATCCTTTAGTTTTAATTCTTACAAAATTAAGCAACTCTAAGTTAACTTAAAATATTGATTATTAGACACTTATATTTTTGGCATGCTGTTTGAAATACATCTATCAAATCAAAAAACGAATAGATCATGAAGATAGCTAAATTACTTACGGTTTTTGCAATGACGAGCTTATTATTTAGCTCATGTGTTGCTATCATAGAAGATGACGATTTTGTGGTTGTACCTGATGTTACTTTAGGTGAACTTCTTATTTCATATGATTTATGGTATGTAAATATAAACGAGACACGAGGTAATGGCGAAGTGCCATTTTTACAAAGAGCCTTTACGGTTTCTTTTGATAACAACTATACAATGTATGCCAACAACAACTTAGTCGGTATCGGAAATCGTGGTAACGGTTTAGGAATAGATATTGGTAGTTACGATACCTATAGCAAATTTGTGGAGATCGATCATGACATTGATGGACTTTGGAAACTGGAGATTTTTCAGAGAGGTGATAACAGAATAGAGATCTATGATCGCTCAAGTAATACAAGCTATTATTTAACTGGATACCAGGAATACAACTTTGATTATGACTTTGTATTCTATGACAATATTCGGTATTTCTTACAAGAATATAATGCTTGGGAAAAGACATTTGTAAGCGAAGAAGGCGCCTTAAATGATTTTGATGATGAGAACTTTTTAGCCTTTTTAGGCGATGGTAATGGAGATACTTTTTTATCGTCTACAGATAGAAGTGGTACACCTTTAAGCAACGTACAATACGATTATGAAGGTATTTATGAAGTGTTTGATATTGCAGGCGAAGCCAAGATTAAAACCTTAACACTAGATTATGATTTTCTAGGCAATGACTACTTCGAATTGTACGTTATTAATGACAACACAATCGAATTGTACCACCCGGATTCAGAAACGATCTATGAGTTTAAAGGCAGAGGATATACACCTTTCTTAAAACAAGAATCAAAGACGGGGGCAACAACAAGTAAAAAACGTAAAAAGACCGTTAACAAGACTATGAAAGTTAAGGTCAAAAGAAATAAGAATAAGAGTTAAAAATTTTGGTTGGTTATTTAGTTTGGAAAACCGCTCCTACTACTTCAAAAAGGGGGCGGTTTTTTTATGTTTAGTTCTTACAAATACCATCCATTAATTGTTGCATTTCAATCTTGAACAGGACTCCTTTTACCAAATCAAGTACTCCATGTAACTCAGTTTTGTTAACAGCGAGTTCTATGAAAGATGCCGGTGTTTTAAGCAAAATACTTCTACAATTGGTGTGAGGGCAATTCGTACAAGCATCATTTTTAGTGGTATGTTCTATGATAGAGGAAAACTCCTTTAATTGAGAAAGGGTTAAGTAGAAGCCCGTATCTCTAAACACTAGTTGTACTTTCTTTTGAGAGGAATTCTCCTCTTTTTTCCAATAAAACCCTATTCCGATGTCATTGTGATATATCTTTTTAATCTCTTGCATAGTAGTGATGATTGATGAGATAAAGATATTAATTTTATTTAGACTAAATATAAATAATATTTAATTAAAGAACCATTTCCCCAAAGAGTTTAGCGTTTCAAACTGAAATGTCCCTGGAAGATGCTATCCTCAATAGTAAGATAATACCAGTAATCATCTGCCGGAAGAGGTTGTCCTAAATAGTTCCCATTCCATTCGAAAGAATTACCATTACTGGATTTAATAAGCTTGCCGTACCGATTAAAAATTGAAACACTATATGATGTGAAAAAATCTAAACCACCGATGCTAAAAGTATCATGAAAGCCATCATTATTGGGAGTGAAAAATTTCGGGATTTGAAGATGATGAAATTCTCTGGTAGTTATTTCACACCCATTTTTGTTTCTGGCATAGGCGGTATAAACTCCGCCAGGGACAAACTGGAAAAAATTAGAATCTTGGTAAAACGATCCGTCTAAAGAATACTCAAAATCTCCCTCATTTTCTGTCTTTAGTATTACAGAATCAACATCGGAAAAGCTGTCATCGCTAAAAATAGGAGACTCTATTCCCGTTACAATAAAACGCTTCGTTGCAGAGCATTGTGCGGCATTGGTAACGGTAACAGAATATTCACCAGGAGTATCAACACTAATAGCCGAAGTATTTTCACCTGTGCTCCAAACATAGCTTACATTATTCAAAAATGCATCTAACAACACCGATTCTTGATCAATGCATATACTGAGTTGTTCTTCATCAACATCAAAAACAGGTAGGTCTTCTATTGCCAGCGCAACTGCAGTTCTATTTGGGCTTGAACAGCCGGACCCGTTTACAAATGCTTCGGCATAAAAAGTACCAGCTTCGGTAGGAATGAAGCTTGTGCCTGTTGCTAACATGTTACCACCAGCTGCGGCATCAAACCACCTAATTTGTTCACGTGCTTGTCCGGTTACAGATAGGCCCGTAATTACCCCGTCTTCGCAAATTGTTAGATCGCCATTGCTTACGGGAGCAACAGGTTGTGGGATAATTTCAACAACGAATGGTTGCGATACCGATGAACAAAACGGACTACCAAGATTGACAACATCCGTCGCAACGTTAACGCGATAATAGGTAGTTTCTACTGCGCTTGCTGTATAGGTATTTGTTGTTGCTCCGGGGATATCTGTCCACAACTCTTGGTCAAGACTTTGTTGCCATTGAAATACATGGGTTGAAAAAACTGAAAAATCGGGAGTAGCGGTAAAAGTAGCGGTAACAGGAATATTGACATTGCAGGTTACAAATTCGCTTTCTGTGGTGATGTCTGCCGTAATGTTTGTGGTATCTCCGCAAGAAGCAAAAGCAATATCATCAATAGCAAGGTCATTACCACAACCACCATCACCATTATTTATCATTTTTAAAATGACTGTTTCTTGGCCTGATGCTGTTTGAAATACCAATCCGTATTGATCCCAAACAGGGTTACCAGTGGAATCAATATTTCCCGTATCTCCGCTAGCTAGCAAATTGGTATCTGTTTCATCCCATATTTCAAATCGTACATTCACTGGGATTCCGTTATTCGGACAGAAACCAAAATCGCGATCATACAAATTCATGAGCCAAGCTGAAAATTCATAAAAGGTATTTTCACATAAGCCGGTAATGGGTCTTCTAAAAAATTCATCAGCGGTAAAACTTGCATTCACTATAAATGCCTTTCCGTTGGTATCATCTGGCGTGTGATCAGGAGTATTGAGATGCCAAGAGTCTAATTGCCCCACATTATTCGAAATGGTGTAAAAGCCATCTTCTGGGGCGGCAGGCACATAAGTGTAAGTGGTAAAACCTGCTGGAAGAGCTGGACCATTTATCATGCCAGTTCCGAAGTCTTCTTCAAAAATGGGATCGCCTTTATCTCCTGAACAAAAACCTAATTGAGCTTGAGCGGAAGAAACAACTAAAAAAAATAGGAGAAAAACCCCGTAATTTAATTGTTGACGGCCCTGTCTGTTCATTTTATAAATATACTAGTAATGAATTTACTTAATATCCTTAATCTTCAACTGCAAACTCACATTCCCGTTCCATTCATTTTCATCAATGGTATAAGCAACATCAAAAGGCTTTCGTTTTGTTATAAGATCTTTTTTATCTCCTAAGCCAAAACCGATTCCCACGATAGGTTGTGACTGATTTTGCGACATGGTAAGTCTTAAATGACTTTCGTCTGCCCCGACACATTTACCATAACCGGTATCCTGCACTTGTTGACTCATAAAAACAGGCGTCATATTTCCAGGTCCGAAGGGTGCAAACTGTTTTAAAATGCGATAGAATTTTGGTGTGATATGCTCTAATTTTAACTCTTGGATGATTGACAATTCTGGAGTCAGTAGCTGTTTGTCAATCGTATTGCTTACCACTTCCTCGAACTTGTTTTTAAAACCTTCGTACTGTTCTGGCAATAAGGTTAGGCCCGCTGCGTATTTATGTCCGCCAAATTGTTCGATGTATTCTGAGCACTCATGTAATGCATTGTATACATCAAACCCTTTTACCGATCTTGCTGAAGCGGCCAGCTTATCGCCACTTTTGGTAAATACCAAAGTGGGCCGGTAGTAGGTCTCGGTTAACCTAGAAGCTACTATACCAATAACTCCTTTATGCCAGGTTTCATGATATACGACAGTAGTTAGTCTCTCTTGTTCCTTATTTTCTTCAATTTGCAACAAGGCTTGAGCAGTAATTTCTTTATCGGCTGATCGTCTGTCGGTGTTATAGGTTTCAATTTGAGAAGCATAATCCATTGCCGTTTCAATATTGGTTTCGGTCAATAATTCTACCGCGTGTAAACCGTGCTTCATTCTACCAGCGGCATTAATTCGCGGAGCGATAATAAAAACAACATCGGTAATGGTGAGTCTTTCTTTTTTAATCTGATTAATAATGGCTTTAAAGCCTAGTCTAGGATTGGAGTTAATCACCTGCAAACCAAAATGCGCTAAAACTCGATTTTCGCCGGTAATAGGAACAATATCGGCTCCTATAGCAGTGGCAACCAAATCTAAATATGGGATTAGATCTTCAATAGTTTGTTCGAATAATGGTGCCAACCCCTGTATCAATTTAAAACCTACACCACAACCACATAGCTCATCGTATGGATAGTTGCAATCTTCTTGCTTAGCATCCAAAACAGCAACGGCATCAGGAATGGTATCGCCTGGCCTGTGATGATCGCAAATGATAAAATCGATTCCTTTTTCTTTTGCATACGCCACTTTTTCAATGGCTTTTATACCGCAGTCTAGTGCAATTATTAAGCTAATTCCATTGTCATCAGCATAATCAATACCTTTATATGAAACACCATAACCTTCATCATATCGATCTGGAATATAGGTAGTCACATTTGGGTACACTGATTGTAAATAGGAAGATACCAATGCAACAGAAGTAGTACCATCAACATCATAATCACCATAAACCATGACCGCTTCTCCAGAGGTCATTGCCTTTTCAATCCGGTCGACTGCTTTTTGCATATCCTTCATTAAAAAAGGATCGTGAAGATCATCTAAAGTTGGGCGAAAAAACTGCTTGGCTTCTTCATAGGTTTCAATGCCGCGCTGCACCAAAAGCGATGCCACAATCTCATCAACGCCCAGGGATTTTTTAAGAACAGTAACTTTTTCTGATGAGGGTTTAGCTTGTAATGTCCAGCGCATAATTTTTAAAGAAATTCCAAAAATTCAATGTACAAATTCCAAATTAGAAATTAAGTAGAAGATTAAAAAACTGTTTTTCGAGAACATTGAAAAAAGAAGATAGACGTAAATTTTTATTATGAATAACCCCTTATTAGTACAATTACTACTATATCTAGATAATCAATCTTCAATAATCAGTTTGAATTATTTTCTGAGATATAAATTGCTTGAATGGGAGTGCCAAATTTTAATTCATTGCTATTTGAGTAAGGCATTGCTGTAATAACGTAGTGTTTACTTTTAGAACATTTTTTGTCTTCACATACAAATTCATAGTACACGTGATTATCCGAAACCCAAGTAAGTTGGCTTTGGTCATTTAAAAATGCGTAATGTGGATTTTCATAATCTAATGTTCCTTTTGCATTAAAATGATATACGTGGCCCAAGATGATTGCCTCTTCCCCTTTCCGAATCAAATAATTCCACCCAAAGCCATCTCCGGTAAAACAAGTTTGAAAACCGATTATTTTAGATACCTCATTAATTTTAAAATTAACTTCTTTGAACGGAAGCCAAAGATGCCTTGCATTCATCGATTTCCACTTGCCACTCCATTGACCAGAAAATGTATTTAAAACATCCGAACTTTTTAAGCTTTTGGAATTACTCTTAGATGGTTTTTTCAATGGGTGTTTTATGTCTTGGTGGTGAATGAGTTTCTTTTCAATCATTCGATTTACGTCAGACTGTTTAATATAATGAGATGACTGATGAAAATTGAAAGACTCCATAGCTCCCTTCTGAAAAAAGATTTCAAATTTTTTTTGCGTGACTCCATAGAGCTTCATTTTTTCAGAAAATTCAAAAATTTCTTGAAAGTCCATTGCTAATTGCTCACTAAGCCTTGTATAATTTGACTTGCTATTTACAGTTTCAAATTGACTATTCAAAAAACAGGTCATTAGTACTACTAATCCCTTCAAATAGATTTTAGTAATCATAGCTTATTTTTAGAGGTGATAATTTTTTCAGATGGTGGCAATTTCCAAGCTATTCGCAGAATTATGAGAAGAAGAATATTTTCAACTACCACAAAGAAAATGTCATCCATATCGGCTGTTGGCAAGGTGCTTAGAATTCCCAGAGAAGCAATAGTAGCAGCAACTGTATTGTACCATTTGTTAGCCTTGTTTTTCAATGTTCTTGACAAGAGTATCATAAGAATGGGAATTTGAGCTATAAAGCCATAAAGTAGCATTGTAGTTTGAGGTATATTGAGGGTCATCATTTGTTCTATATAGCCTTCACGTAAAAACTCGTGCAGGTCTCTAATTATCATATTAAATAGAATGACAATCCATAAGGTGGATAGAAGTACTCTTGGATCTGTATTTTGTGTGTTCATAATGAAATATTTTATAGTTTGTTAGATAAATTCCTTTAATCTATCTGCGTTAAGTTTTGAATGGTTATAAATTTTAAATCATCTAGTACGGCATTAGACTGTCCCCAATAGTAACTATCATCGCTACCAGATTTAAGTTGAATGATGATGGTTAGATAATTGTTCTTTTGAATTTTGTTTACATCAAGATGAAACCATTCGAATTGTGCTTTTGGAGTAGTTATATTTAAAGCCACTGCCTTTTCCGGAAGTGTATCAGAAACAGTTTTTATTGGCCTTTCAGAAGAAAAAACCGTAATACATAAGGTATCCTTCGCAGTATCAATATCTGAGCCTGAAAATTTATAGCGCCCAACCAATCGGAGGTTTTCTTTGTTTTCAGGAATTAAAAAACTTGTAAGTATTGCATTGGTTTGGACAAAATACTCCCTATGTAAAGCAAGGGCATTTCCGTTTGCATCTGGTAAATCGTATTTGTACGCAAAACCGCGTCCATTGTCTTGTCTCCATGCGTCATTTTTTTGATGCTCTTTCCAACCTTTAGGTACATCATAAACGTGTTTATTAGTACTAATGGTTTCAAATTGATTGAAGTTGCCATTTGGTACTTTTATTTGTGCTGTCACTTCTAATGACGCGCAGAGAATGAAAACTATTAATTTAGTCATAACAAAATATTTTTAGTTAATTAAACATTTGATTATGAGACAAATGTGAGCATATCCAAACAACTAAAAAACTTTACTATGCAAGGTGGGTATAGCTATCTGCGAACTGGTATTTTTAGTCTGCAAAATATTTTGCTTTGAGCTCTATTTTTGAAGAAAACAGTAAGGAAATTTGAAGTGATTATTGTGAATCACTTAGCTGCAACGTCATTAGTGTCATTTTAATATCCATATTTTGTTGTGAAGAGTTGACTGGGCATTTACCAATAAAAAAAGCGATTCGTTTTTAATTTAAAACGAATCGCTTTGTACGTCAGAACCTATTTTTGCAGGCTTTATCTTGTCCTTATGCTATGAATTTACCATTTACTGTTACTTATTTGCTGAAAAAAACTGGTCTTATAGGTTTCCGAAATGGGAATAAGTTCATTAACAATCCGTATCCTATTTCGTTCTATAGATTCTATTTTACTCAACGAAACCATATACGATTTATGCACTCTACACACAATATTAGAGGGAATAATTTCTTCAAATTCCTTAAAGTTTTGCAGTGTCATAATTCTTTTATTTGTAGTATGAATTCTTCGGTAGTCTCGCATTCCTTCAATGTATAAAATATCATTAAGATTAATTTTTTCTAGACGATTTTCTGTTTTTACAAAAATAAATTCGGGTAGTTTCTTTTCTGTTTTTTGCTCTAAACTATCTTGTACTTTATTGACAGCTTGTATAAAACGATTGAACGTAAACGGTTTTAATAAATAGTCGGTCACATTGAGTTCAAAGCTTTTTAAGGCATACTCTTGATAGGCCGTAGTAATAATTACGTGACTGTCTATTTTTGAACTTTCCAATAATTCGATTCCTGTTAACTCATCCATATTAATATCCAAAAATAGTACATCCACTTTGTTAGTTTTTAAGTAGGCAAGACCGTCAAGAGCATTATCGAATGTGGCAGATAGCTCAAGAAAGGGTATTTTTTGAGTAAATTCTTTAGTCCTGTCTAGTGCTAAAGGTTCGTCTTCGATGATGATGCATTTATATAGTTCCATTAATGATTATATTCTTTATTATTCTATTGAGTAATTAGTAGGCTTACGATATATTCCTCATTTCTTTTATCTACTTCTAGAATGTGTTTTTCAGGATAAAGAAGTCTCAGTCGTTTTTCAATAAGTGTATTACCCAAACCATTATGTTCCTGTTTCAATTTTCGATTAGGGTTGAACTTATTCTTGCATTCAAATTGTATACTGTCCTTTTGAATTAGGATAGTAATATGTATGGCATTATCCAATTTCTTATTTGTGGTGTGTTTAAAGGCATTTTCAATAAAAGGAAGAAATACCATTGGCGCAATGGTCTGACCGTTTGGAGAACCCTTAACTTCAAAATTGATATAATTCTTATTCGTCGTTCTAATTTTTTGTAAAGCGATGTACTTTTCAATGTACTCGATTTCTTTGGACAGAAAAATTTTATCTGTTTTTGTTTCAAATAACATAAAACGCATTATATCAGACAATTTGTTCAAATAATTAGAAGCCTGAGTTGCGTCTTTTAAAATTAAGATGTCAATATTATTGAGAGTGTTGAACAAAAAGTGTGGGTCTAGTTGTGATTTAACCAAAGCCATTTCCATTTCGTGGTTCTTTTGCTTGAGCTCCTCTTTCAATTTTAATTCTTCATACCAACTTATAAAGCCTTTAGTAACCAGAGCCACAACACCTGTCGCAAAACAAACAAAAGAGCTGAAAATGATACCAACGGTCATAGATTGCTCTCGTACCGTCAAGTTCTCCATTCCTAAAAAAATATAAATTAAAAGATTTCCTATCAAAGATGCCCCAATAGCAAAAGACAGAGCATAAATAGAGGACAGTAGAAATTGCTTTTCACGAATTCTTGGAAATACAAGAAAATAGAACAAATAATAGGAAATAAAAGATGGAATTACTGTAAAATATAGGACCCTTTCCGTTGTTTCATCTACAATAACATTCTCTTCTCCTTCTAATGAAAGAACAACTAAAACAATGGTTAAGACCAAATAGCAAAGCCAAAACCCAATATGCAACCCAATAATTATTGATTTTTTCACAATTTTAAATTACTTAATAAATTTTTGCAAAAATCAATTATATCATTATTCGTGCAAAAAGTATTCTGCAAATTAGAAGTATTTGTCTGCTAAATTTCTCTATTTAATCGACTGCTGGAAAGGAGTTCTCAATAATGGCGCACGACTTTCTCTTTATTGTCAATTTAAGTATGGTCACAAATGGAAATTAATAAACTAGTTATAAGCAAAAAGGTTCTCATTAATATGGTGAAGATTCTAAAATAATGCTGTTACAAATTCGGCTTAGTTTTTTGCAATTTGGAATTTCAAAAATTGGAATTTCCCTCTGCGAAGTTGTACCTTGCTCACCGATCAAAAAAACACCACATTAATTCTTCATTATACATTTTTAATTAAAGAAATATGGCATTAGTAACACCATTAGACCCATCACACGATCCGGAAACCAGAGAGCTGGCGGAATTTTTTAATGAGACTTTGGGCTTTTGCCCAAACTCTGTTTTAACCATGCAACGTCGTCCAGCCATCAGTAAAGCGTTTATTAATTTAAACAAGGCTGTGATGGCTAATGAAGGTCGTGTTACCTCAGCTTTAAAACGAATGATCGCTTGGGTAAGCAGCAACGCAACAGGTTGTCGCTATTGCCAAGCACATGCCATTCGCGCAGCAGAGCGATACGGAGCTGAACAAGAACAACTAGACAATATTTGGGAATATAGAACACATCCTGCGTTTAGCGAAGCAGAGCGTGTAGCCCTTGATTTTTCACTACAAGCCTCGATGGTGCCAAATGCAGTTGATCAAGAAATAAAAGATCGTTTATACAAGCATTGGGATGAAGGCGAAATCGTAGAAATGCTAGGCGTAATCTCATTATTTGGTTACCTAAACCGTTGGAATGATAGTATGGGAACCAATGTTGAAGAGGGTGCTATTGAAAGTGGAGAACAATACCTTGGAAAACATGGTTGGAATGAGGGGAAGCACAATGGCTCTCAGTATTAGATCATAATATATATATTCAAATCCATGGATAATACGAAATATTATTCGTGGATTTGTTGTTTTATAATCTCTTGAACTCGTTTTTGAAGCTTCGGTATAACCTCCAATTCAAACCAAGGATTTTTAGCTCGCCAAAATCGATTTACAGGTGAAGGATGTGGTAGTATCCAGTGGTTTGGTAAATACTTGTGATAGTCTTTTACTTTTTCGGTAAGATTGTTTTTTTCATTGGGTAAATAATAGGATGTAGAATAACTACCAATAAGCAATGTCAACTTTACATTTTCAAACTGTTTTAGTATCTGTGGATGCCATTTTGGGGCGCATTCTTTTCTAGGAGGAAGATCACCAGTTTTTGCTTTTCCGGGGAAGCAAAACCCCATGGGAATAATGGCAAAATTCTCAGTATTATAAAACTCATCTTCTGTAACACCTAACCAATTTCTTAATCGTTTCCCACTAGGATCTTTCCAAGCAATATGGTTATCGTGTGCCATTTTACCCGGTGCTTGGGCAATAATTACAATTTTTGATTTTGGGGATATGCTAAAAATCGGACGAGGCTCTAGTGGCAAATGGGCTTTGCAGAGATCGCAAGATGATATTTCGTTTGATAATAGGTCCATTTATTCAGAATGAATGAGATAATAACGATAACTTCTCCAAAGAATCAGAATACTAATCATGATAATGACAACTCCCCACATCCAATAACTCCCGAAAAGGGATTCCGCTATATTTTGAGTGTCTGATTTCATCGTGTTACCTGCCATTATGAATTCTCCAGTAAACAGATAATCTAATTGCAAATACGTACTTAAGGTACTTTGAATTCCCAAGAACAAAAGGGTTAATTGGGTTAACTTCTTGTTTTTAATAAATGAGATCAGTCCGAGTAAAGCGCTAATAATTAAAAGAACCCAAACTCCAGTGGATGATCGTACATAAAGAAAAACCGAAGTAACCATTACAACAATAAGAAACCGCATTCCCCACCTCGCTGAGTTTGGTTTTGATGACAATACTACCAAAACACCTCCGGCAATCGCAGGGCCTAAAAGTCCGCCTGCAGCAACCAAAGCTCGACCAAACTTCATAGGTATCCAAGCATCTGAATAATAAGTTGTGTATGCAATGCCACTTCCGTTTGAGAATATTTCAAGTCTGTCGAAGTGAGCACCAACCAAAACACTTGTTAACCCATGTCCCATTTCATGAAACCAAGTGCCTAATAACATAAAAGGATATCGAATAAGACCGAGTTGTGGGAAATACCAAATAACTAAGACAACTATACTGGTAAGAACCAGAATGAGTATTTGTTTATTTCGGTTTGATATTGTCATTTATTTAGAAGGTATTTCACTTGTATGAGGTTATTTAAGTTAAATTTTAGCTCCCTTCCCTTGAGGGAAGGGCTGGGGATGGGTGTAATTTGTTCAGAGATTTATCTTTTAGGTTAACACCCCTCTAAATCTCGCCTCAAGGGGAGACTTATTTGTGGTTTGAAATCACTTTCCTTTTCCAGCAACCACCATTACGATCTCTCCTTTCGGTGGATGTTGTTCAAAGTGTGCTAGCACTTCATTTATTGTTCCACGTACGTTCTCTTCATGCATTTTTGATAGCTCCCTGCATATACAGACCTGTCTGTTCTCAGAAAAATATTCTTTGAAGTTTCCCAGTGTTTTCAATAGTTTGTGGGGAGATTCGTAAAAAACCATGGTCCGCGTTTCTTCGGCTAGTAATTGCAGTCTTGTTTGACGCCCTTTTTTAACTGGAAGGAAACCTTCGAACACAAATTTGTCATTTGGAAGTCCACTATTTACCAATGCCGGTACAAAAGCGGTCGCTCCTGGAAGGCATTCTACCTCAATGTCATTTTCAATACAGGCACGGGTCAATAAAAACCCAGGGTCAGATATTGCAGGTGTGCCGGCATCGCTAATTAATGCGACTTGGTCTCCGTCTTTTATGCGCTTTACAATGGTGTCAACTGTTTTATGTTCGTTGTGCATATGGTGTGATTGCATATGCGTTCCGATTTCGTAATGCTTTAGTAATTTTCCGCTAGTCCTAGTGTCCTCTGCTAAAATAAGATCAACCTCTTTCAGCACTTCAATAGCACGAAAGGTCATGTCTTTTAAATTACCAATTGGGGTAGGAACAATGTATAGTTTAGACATTGTTTGTGGGATAAGGGCGTACTAGATTGCCTAGAAAAAATGAAACAAAAAGCATCACTATTCCAACTATTACAAAAAGTAAATCCTCTTTATGGACATAATGCACTCCACCTGCCAAGACCAAATCAAAAAAGAAACCAGCATAAGCCCAATCTGTCAACCAACGCACCTTTCGCGTAAGCAACATAATAATTCCTAATATTTTGGCAATAGCCAAAGGGATTACGATATAACTCGGGTATCCGTGACTTTCAAAATAGCCTTGTATCATTTCAGTATTACTAAAGTACATACTGGCGGAATAGGTCATGAGCGCACATAGCAATATAGTGGCAACCCAGTAAATAATAGTTTTGGTTTTCATTTAGGTGTAGTTAGTTTCTAGATTTTAAGCAAATCGACTTTCGACAACTTCCATAAATCGGTCGGCGTAGTCTTCTTTACCTAACCAATAATTGTATTTTGGTTTTAGGGTGATCTTGATGTAAGACTCTGCATCATCAAAAGAATCTTTCTTATTAATTGCCGCTACTGCTTCATCATAAGCTTCGCTTTTCCCTTCGAACAAATGCTTGATAAAAGCAATTTTATCGTTAAGTCCAATATTTAATTCCTTTTTAAAACTATCGTTAATAGACTGCACCCTTTTTTCTGCAATAATATCACTAGCCGTTGGCGTCACTTCGGTCATATCGCTTTTCTCGAAAACAGGTGGTGGTACAATATCTTTTAAAATATCATCTAAGGTTTCTTCTTTTGGCATTTCGGTAACCATATCTTTAATGGTATCCATCATATGGTAATTTCGTATGTCTTCTTGATTTGGGTTTTCTTCAGGCACATTCATCTTTTCACTTAATCGACCCAAAGCCTCTTTTTTATTCACCTTTGTCAGATCTAATTCATCCTCCGAAAAATTAGTTTCTAAAAACCGCATAACGGTCAGTTTTTCATAAATACGCTTTGCCTCTTTTTGCAAGATCACAATATCCGTTTCATCTTTCATTTTCAAAATTCGCACTGCGAGATCATTCAACTCTTTTTCCAACTTCCGCTTCATCGCTTTTGTATTTTATTTATGTATGTTTGTGTCACTTATAATGAAACGTAACTTCTGTACGTTTTCGTCTAGAAAATTACAAAATGTTTCTCGAAAACACCGTAAATCATAAAGAGCAATTTGGCTGGATCGAAGTGATCTGCGGCTCGATGTTTTCTGGAAAGACCGAAGAATTGATACGAAGGTTAAAACGAGCGCAATTCGCACGACAGAAAGTTGAGATTTTTAAGCCTGCGATTGATGTGCGTTATGATGATGAAAAAGTAGTTTCTCATGATGATAATGAAATACGCTCAACACCAGTTCCGGCTGCGGCGAATATTCGTTTGTTAGCTGATAATTGTGATGTTGTTGGTATTGACGAAGCGCAGTTTTTTGATGATGAGATTGTCTCGGTTTGCAATGACCTCGCCAATAAAGGTATTCGGGTGATTGTTGCTGGATTAGATATGGATTTTAAAGGAAATCCGTTTGGACCCATGCCAAATCTTATGGCTACAGCCGAATACGTAACCAAAGTACACGCCGTTTGTACGCGAACAGGGAATTTAGCACAGTACAGTTTTAGAAAAGCAGAAAATGATAAGTTGGTGATGCTAGGTGAGACCGAAGAGTATGAGCCACTAAGTCGGGCTGCCTACTATAAAGCAATGCTTCGCCAAAAAGTGCGAAATATGGAAGTGAAAGATGCCGAGCAAGTCGATTCTGAAAACAAAAAGTCCGCTAATTAATGGCTGCTGCACAAGAGACAGTACTGCAAATCGATTTAAATGCGATGGCCCACAATTATCGATTTATTCGATCGCTTTTAAAACCAGAAACTAAGTTACTGGCTGTCGTTAAGGCCTTTGGTTATGGTAGCGATGCAGCTGAAGTAGCTAAGTTTTTGGAGGAATTAGGAGCCGATTATTTGGCGGTTGCTTATACAAATGAAGGCGTTGCTTTGCGAAATGCAGGAATCGAGACTCCCATTCTAGTCCTTCACCCACAACCCATTAATTTTAAAGAGATCATAGACCGTTGTCTAGAACCTAGTTTGTATTCTCCAAGAATTCTAAGAGCGTTTGCAAAAGTTGCAAAAGATCAAAACCAGAAAAACTATCCTGTTCATATAAAATTTAATACTGGATTAAATCGACTTGGTTTTTGGGAAAATGATGTTGATTTTATTGTTGAGGTCCTGAAACCTGCACCAGAATTAAAAGTAAAATCCATTTTTTCCCATTTAGCCGCTTCTGAAGATGAAAATGAAAGAGAATTCACATTAGGTCAAATTTCTAATTTCAAGAAAATTGCATCAGAGATTAAATCTAAACTGGGTTATGAAATGATGATGCATCAACTAAATTCATCGGGGGTTTTAAATTATCCCGAGGCGCAATTTGATATGGTGCGTTGCGGAATTTCTTTATACGGGTATGGAAATGACCCCAAATTCAATAAAGAGTTGAAACCAGTTGCGAGTTTAAGATCGGTAATTTCGCAAATTCACATGATCGAACCTAATGAAACGGTGGGCTACAACCGGGCGTATGTTTCAAAAGGATATGAAAAAACAGCAACTATCCCAATTGGTCATGCGGATGGCATTAGTCGAAACTTTGGTAATGAAAAAGGTTTTGTCATCATCAATAATCAAAAAGCTTCGATAATTGGTAATGTCTGTATGGATATGATCATGGTCAATATTTCTGGTATTGATTGTAAGGAAGGCGATGAGGTCATCATATTTGATAAAGATCACACTGCTGAAGATGCTGCGAACTTAATCGGGACTATTTCTTATGAACTGCTAACAATGGTATCTCAACGAGTAAAACGAACATTTCTTCGATAAGATAAAGCTTCTTTTTTCAAAAATTTTGTTAAAGGAGTCGTTTTTTGACTACATTTATTGTCATATAAACCAATTAACATTAAAATAATTATGGGATTTTTAAGCGAGTTTAAAGATTTCGCCATGAAAGGAAACCTGGTAGATATTGCCGTTGGTTTCGTCATGGGTGCCGCTTTTAACAAGTTGGTAGCTTCGTTTACCGGAGGAATCGTTTCACCATTAATCGGACTACTTTTCGATGCAGATTTTAAAGATTTACGTATGAAACTCAAAGATGGTACCGCCAATGAAGCCGGCGAAATGGTCGGAGAAGTTTGGCTGGAATATGGAACTTTCCTTACCAACGTAATCGATTTTATCATTGTAGCTTTTGTAATGTTTATGATCGTAAAAGCTGTCAATAAAATGAAGAAGCCAGAGCCGCCAGCTGCTCCAGCAGGTCCTTCTGACAATGATTTATTAAAAGACATCCTAGAGGCATTGAAAAAATAAAAATTTCGCAGCCGCTACGCTGCTTATTCTATATGTCTAATTTAAACCGCTCCTACTATGGGGCGGTTTTTTTATTCCCCAATCTCAATTCGTCTCTTAGCTTCATTACCAAATTCATCAACGACAGTAATTAAATGTTTACCAGGTTTTGGTTTTACTGCAAAATCATGAATCCCTTTCGTGCTGCCGACAAATTGCTCATCGACATACCAAAAAACGGTTGCTTCCGATTGTGAATGGGCAAGTTTAAAGACAACTTCATTTGTTTCACCCGAGAAGTCTTTAGGCAAGAATACTTTGCTATTTGTTTTTGGATAAATAAAATCCATCGTCAATGTATTTTCACCCAAACAATCATTTCTAAAATTAGGTAGCCGTTTGTAATATGGATTTTTTCGTTGATAGTAATATTCCATTAATGGTGGTAATACAAACCATGATTTATTGGTCATATTGGTCAACGGTTCGCAGGAAGAATTTATCTGATATTGTTCTTCTTTATCCAAATGTACCCAGACATGATAAGGACAAGGTTTTGTTTTAAGTCCGCTTAGTTGTACAAAACGTTGTTGCGTTTCTTCGCATAATTCACTTGCACGATAGCCACTTTTGGTACAGATAGGGACTTCTCTCATTTCATCATAAGGTTTCGAAAACCATCGACTATTAGGAAGCAAGTCGAATACGTCAAATAAAATTGGTGCTGCAGCTTGAACACCGACTAAACCTGGTCGACCCTCCCCATCAGCATTACCAACCCACACACCAACTACATAATCTTTAGTAGTGCCAATAGCCCAAGCATCGCGAAACCCAAAACTGGTTCCCGTTTTCCAGGCGATTCGTTTGCTAGCATCAAAAAATTCCCAATTTTCATCCTCCTCGGGCCGGTTTACTTCTTTCATCGATTCATAAGTCAGGTAAATTGACCCGGCATCGAAAATGGTCTTTTCTCTGGATAAGGAACCAAAATCTATTTCCTCCTCTGCTAAAAAACTTGGCTCGCAAAACTCATTGCTATAGTAGTTGCTCGATTCTTGATTAAAGTGATTTAGAGTTGATGAAAATGCCGCATAGGTTTTGCATAAATCCCATAAATTACTTTCGGCTCCGCCTAAGATTAACGATAGGCCATAATGATTGGCATTGTATTTAATATCACGTAGTTCTAGTTTTTTTAGGTAGTGATAAAATCGATCTAATCCGAAGCTTTGCAACATTCTTACTGATGGAACATTTAATGAACGCGACAAGGCTTTACTGGCAGAAACAGCACCGTCAAATTCTTTATTAAAGTTCTCGGGATTGTAACCTGCAATTTGAGTCGGAACATCAGCAACAAGGGTATTTGGCAGCATATCACCCGCGTCTAAAACCGATGTGAATAGAAATGGTTTCATAATGCTCCCTGTGCTTCTTGCTTTGTCGATAACGTCAACATCTTTTTGATGTGCTTTGTCGGTTGGTGCGTTGCCTACATAGCTAAGCACTTTTCTCGTTTTTACATCAAGCACTAAAACGGCAATGTTATATATTTCATTTTGCTTTAAGCTATTGTAATTATTTTTTACCACCTCATTAGTCTGATATTGTAAAGCAGACTTAATTGAGGTTTTTACGCGTTTTCCTTTATTCTTTCGGGCGATTTTTTGTAATAAATGAGGCGCCAACTGCGGAATAGGATATGGTTTTTGAGGTAATGTTTCTAAAACAGACAATTCATAAGTCAGGCTATCGATAACCTTTTTGTCGAGTAATTTTTTGAGCAATCGGTTTCTTTTTTTAAGCAGTCTATCCTGATTTTTCCCAGGATAAATAAGGCTGGGCGCATTTGGTAAAACAGCTAAGGTCGCATTCTCTGCCCAAGAAAGATCATGGGTATTTCTGCCAAAATAACGCCATGCAGCCGCATCTAAACCAACCACATTTCCGCCGAAAGGTGCGTTCGAGGCATAAAGCGATAAAATCTTGTCTTTCGAGTGTCTAATTTCCAATCGAGTTGCCATAACTAGCTCGATTCCCTTTTCAAAATAGGTTCGGCTTTTTCCTTTTCTAGCCAATCGGATGGTTTGTTGTGTTAAGGTACTACCACCTCGTTTTACTTTGCCGGAAGAGACGTTTTCTGAAAGTGCTTTGGCTATTGAAATAGGATTAAACCCAGGATGTTTGTAAAAATATTCGTCTTCAAAATGAACTATACATTCTTTAAATTTTTGTGGAACAGAATCGTTGGAAGGAAATCGCCATTGTCCATCATCAGCAATTAAGGCTCCCAGAAGCGCTCCATCTTCACTATCGATTACTGTTGCAGTTGGATCTTTAAATAGAGGTTCAGGTAAGCAAAAGGCATAGGCGATTAAGCTCATAAGTAAAAGAATGCTTTTGAGCTTATTTTTTGCTATGTACTTTTTAATTTTATTCATTCATCTTGTTACATACATGCTATAAATCCAGCAATTCCTCCATAGGCAAGCTTCCATTCTCCCATTACTTTTTTTAAAATCCGAACATCTCCTCCTGATGGGCTAGCTGTATAAATAATAGCTACTTTTCTGTCGATTGAAAAAAGAGGAAAGGACACACTTTTTGATTTGCTAATGTTTCTACTGAGAGCTACCTTAGAAGAAAGTCTGTTTTTGTCCCATTGCTTAAGTTGTTTTTGGCTGGCCTGTTTTCTCATATAATTGAGATCCTGTTGTGAAAGGAGTTTTTCGCTTTCAAGCGGGACGGAATCAAGGATCGGTAATGCTCCTGTTAATGCTTCATGATATAAGATGTCATTCCAATTTAAGTGAAAGGAATTATCTGATTTTCCCTTATCTAAAATGATATTCTTGTATAGCGTTCCTTTTATTGGTTTTCCGTTTCTATTAAAGGTGGCATTAACAACCTCATAAATATCACCACTTGCTATATTAGTATGAGTTGCGCAACTTGTAAAAAAGCTGAATAGCAAAAATGATACTATCTTCATATAAATACCACATTCGTATTTTGCGTTCATTTTATTATGTATTAATTTTACTATTGATAATTTTTAATGCTTCAAATTATGAAATACGCAATTTTATCAATTTCGCTTCTAATAGGTTCTTTCGCATTTGCCCAAGATAAAAAACTAACGGGCCCAGCTTATAAAAATGCACATCCTTCAGTTAAATATGATTCTAATAACACGGTTGTTGTTGCCGAAAAGCCAAGTCCGCTAACTGGACCTGCATTCAAGAATCAAAAACCATGGGATAAAAAGAACGTGACTACTAAAAAGGTTTCTTTTATCAAGAGAAAACCTTTACAAGGGCCGAAGGCTAAAAACAAGAAGCCTTGGGATAATTAGTTAAACTGTCAGGTTGAGCGCAGCCGAAACCTATCTTAGACAAGTCGAGGTAGTTCTCGACTGCGCTCGAACGGACAATCTTTTTTATTTCTCAATCTCCACCCATTGCCCTTTATTCCTTACAAAATAATCATTGTCGTACATGGCTTCGGCCTGAGTGCCTGGTAAATAATACTTTCCTAAGTAAGCAGCATTTAACAATACACTAAACTTTTTAGTAGAGGCAGTAGAACCACTTCTACTTAAATCGAAATAGAAATTAACGCGATCATCTCTTATATCAGTGTAACGAGCTTGATTCGTTGTGTTATTTCCATAAGCTGTAAATCGTGTATTTACAATTTCCCAACCAGATGGGAATATTTGGGTCAATGCGATATCTTTTACTGATTCTCTCTTCAAATTAGAAACTGTAATATTGGCTAAAATATCTGTTCCTTGAGACAGTTTAGTAACATCAATGGGGCTTCCTTTTGCATCGCTATAAGTTACCGATAAGCTTAGGCCTCGTTTTTCAACAGTCTCTTCTCCCAGTGGTAATTTTCCTGCTGTTACCACCCGAGCGTACACAATATTGGCTTTTTTATTGGTAATTGTTATGGTGTTTGTTCCCATTTTAATTCCAAGTTCGCGTTGCGCAATGGCACTTTTGGTGCTAATAGCTTCGCTTTTCCCTTCATTTAGCACATATGTAAAGTTAAGGTCTTTTCCACCGTTTTTCTTTACCATTTTTGCCATTGCTAGCAAGCTGTATGCTGTGGTTTGTGTACTCATCCAACGATTTGTTGATAGCTCTTTCGCAATATATTCTGCAACTTCTCTGGCTTTACTATTTCCTGAAATAACCATTGTTTCTAATGCCATTGCACGGTTTCTGTCAACAGAGCCATAGGTGTAATAGTCACCTTTAACAGGCTTAAAATTGATATTTGCCTTTGCCATGAGTTTGTCGGCTGCTTCTTTTTGCCCGGCTAGGGCATAGGCTGCTGCTAATCGCCATTTAGCATCGTTCGATATTTCAGAAAACTCTCTTAAACGGTTCATCGATACTAAGTCAGGATTTCCTGAAAGTGCTAAGGTGTATAGACGATATGCCTGAGCAACATCAGATCTGTAGTACTTATAACTTGGTCTCCAATCGCGGGCAGCTTGTTTTTGGTATTTGATCCAATTACTCATAAAAGTAAGTGGTAATGTATAACCTTTCTTTTCCGCTTCAATCATGAAATGCCCAGAATAACTGGTGCCCCAATCATTTGCCGAATTCTCCCCAATCCAATAGCTCATGCCGCCATTAGGTTGTTGAAAATGAGCCAGGCGATTAATTCCGTTCTTAATATTCTTATCCATTTTCTGTTTTTTCTCATAGGTGAGATCGAAAATATCTGCTAGAAACAGTTGTGGAAATACACTACTCGTCGTTTGCTCAACGCATCCATGTGGATATTGAATAAGATATTCCATACGACGGGTAAAATCCATCGGAGGTAAGGTCGAGAATTCTACTTGAGCAGCATTCGTTCCTATCACCCCAAAAGTATCGAACGAAATATTTTGAGAGGCATTCGCTTCTAATACAACATCTTTAAATTTAGTAGTAACAGGATTCGGATTTATCACATCGATCTCCACTTCATAGGTGGATTTTTCACCATTTCCGGAAGCGATTACTTGCACGGTATTAATGCCTTTTGCTTTGCTTACATCTAAGTCGAAAAACACCATTTTCTCATCGGGCCGTGCAAACGAAACATTTTGAGTTTTTTCACCTACTACTGCAATACCATCACTTAATTTTAGACTAATATTGACGTTTTTCACCTTGTCTTCCATTGCAAATACACTAATTGGAAGGCTTACTTTTTCACCCGGACTCAATTTCCTTGGTAAGGTTGCCAATACCATTAATGGTTTTTTCACCGGGGTTGTTTTTTGCGCATTTCCATAGGCCGACTTGGTAGCATCACCTGCCACCACCATGGTACGAACTGAACCTACATAATTAGGCATCGTGATAGTATGACTTTTGGTTTCTCCCTTTTTCAAATTGAAAGGACCTAAATACTTCACGACGGGTTTAAAGCGATTGGCCTTTTTCTTTTTACCATCACCTGAGCCATCGCCACCACCAATGGCAAAAACCTGTTCAATACTGCCACCATAAGCACCGATGACATGATCAAAAATATCCCATGTTTTTACGCCTAAGGCCTCACGAGCATAAAAATCATCCCAAGCATTTGGCGTTTTAAATCGAGTAAGATCCAACAACCCATCATCAACAACGGCAACCGTATAAGTCATTGCTTTCTTGCTTTTTTCACTCACTTTAACCGTAAATTTTTGCTCAGGTTGTAGTGCATCTGGCATAGAAATTTCAGGCTCTAGCCTAGTATTTGTATCTTCAACTAAAATGGGAATTACACCATATAAGCGTAGGGGTAAATCATTACTGGTAACTGCATGTGGTTGTAATAATGATAGATTGATAAATACATTTGGCGCCATTTCCTTGGTGATAGGAATCGTAGCCTTTGTCTCTCCTTCTTTCGTTTTGATCCATTTTGTTTCTAATACTTCAGTCCCGTTTTCTATGCTTAACAAAGCACGGCCTTCAGTTCCGGAAGGGAAAGTAACCGTAGCGGTTTCGCCAACATTATATTTTTCCTTGTCTGTTGAAAAAACAAGCATGCTTGCTGCATCTTTATCTGCCGACCAGTCACTTTTCCACCAGTTTTTGTAGAAGTAAGTTGTTCGCCCGGTTGCATGACCGCTTTTTGGATCGGATATGCGAATTAAATACCGTCCGCGATTTTCGTCTGGAACATTAATGGTAAAGCTCGCTTCACCCTTACTATTGGTATTGACTTTTTTAGTAATAAAAGGTCTGTGATAATTATTAGATGCGTATGAAGAAAGATTATCATACGAAGAGCTCCACCACCAGCGCCATTTTACTTGATACACTCTTATTTCAACACCATTGCGCTGCACTGGTTTCCCATTTTCATCGACTACAACAATATCAAAAGTGGTGTCTTCGTCAGTATAATACGAACCATAGGCTTGACTTTTTGGTGAGCGTAAGCCGATATATGATTCATAGGGGGAATATTTTTTACTAAATGCATCAATTGAGAAATCACCACCTTTTTCGAAAGCTCTGGTTAAGAACGCAATGTTTAGCATTCCAGGAGCATTACTTCCTACATTCAGCTCTTTATTTACTTTGGCTTTACCTTCTTCATTCAATTCACCATCAAAAACCACAATTTCCTGAGAGGAGAATTTTCTAGAAGGATCGTTAAATACGTATTTGGGGTATTTTTCAAAACTGGTATAGCTAGATGAAAAATTAGCTTTTACTTCAGCCCGAATATTTTTAGCCGGAGCACCATGCAACCATTGCACATTTAAATCTGCATTTATCGGATTTTTATTAGACAGCACTTCATCTTCAAAATCGAATTTAATTTTTAGTCGATTGGGTTTTACTGTTTCAACTTTTAAACTTTTATAAAATCGCGCTCCACCTACTGAGACTGTTGCATTCCAATTTCCTGTTTTGTCTTCACTAGCAGTTGGGACTGTAAATCGGTAGAAATTATTTACTCCTTGGGTAAGAACCTTTTTGTAAGTGAGTTTTCCACTAGGGTCCGTTATTTCCATTCTAACTGGGTGTTTTTTAGGCAGTTTGTTTGCATTGTCATTTAACATAAAGGTCAAATGCAATGAATCACCTGGTCTCCAAACACCGCGCTCACCATAAATAAATCCTTTTAGCCCGCGTTGTAGTGTTCTACCCGAAACATTGAACTTACTTAGCGATAATGAATTCCCATCATCAAGTTTAATATAGGTAGTATTACTGCCTTTTTTAGCAATTGCAAATGAAGCATAATTGTCAGCATCGAAGATTGCCAGGCCTTCGGCATCAGTAGTAGTCGATCCTATTTCTTGTTGCTGATAATTAAATAGCTTAATCGTTGTGCTTGCTTCTGGCTCGGTGGTCAGAATATTGGTTACTGCGAAATAATAGGACTTGTTTGTACCTCTTTTAGCAATGACACCAAGATTAGATGCCAATAAATTATTAGTTACAACACGATCTTCATGGTAGTAGGCTTCATGACAAGGATTCTCTCGTTGATTCCAGTTATATCTGTAGTTGCGATAATTATATCGTACGTTATCCCAGTATTCTTCTTCAGTTAAGTCTTCGTCATAGTCTGCGCTATCTTGGTCATCTTCTGTTTGATCGTCAGCACATGCATACAAAGAATATTTCTTTTTAAAGCTGAGTTCGACTCGATACAGGGCTCCAGGATCGGCATTAAAAATAGAGGCGAGATCTATGCTATAGGCTTTCCATTTTCCTGAATTAATCTCACCTTCATTTACCAATTGAATGGTCTTTTTGGCAATGCGACGCCCTACACGCTTAATACCGTTTGAATAACCACCATTCAAATTATTATCCTGTAGAAATTGAAGTACATTATTTTCATAGATCTTAATAATACGCACATCAACAGCCTTTAAACTAACAGCTTCAAAATTGAATTTTAGGTTTTGAGAATCGGGGAGAATAACACCATTTGTTACTAGTCTTACCTGAGGTTTTAATTCCTCGAACGAGATCGTTTCGGAAAATGCTTTTTTAAGTCGATAGTTGTCGGAGTTTTTTATTCCTTGAAAGACATCGACCTGTACATTGCCTACCACGCGAGTGTCAGGGTATACTTTGAGTACATTACCCTCAACGGTATAATTGGGATTTTTTACTCCCGAAATTGACACCAACCCATCAAAATTTTGTTGTTTTTTTAGTTGATCGGAGAAATTAATACTCAAGTATTGTTCTGGACTTTGAATTACATCGACGTCGACAATAGTGAAGTTATTGATGCCTGGAATCGTTACCGAATTTTCACCCTCGTTTTCGGCATTAATTGCTTTTCCATCCCATTTTACATTGATTTTTGAATCCGCTACCTCACGTTTTATGCTGTCAATTTTAAAGTCGAATACATTCGATTTTTGGATTGATTCGTCAAATTTAATTGAAAGTCCTTTTTTGTTTTGCGAAGCGCTTACCAGTTTTTTGGCATTTTCTAAACTAATAACATCAGATGCTTTGATAACACCTTCTAAATACTGCCACTGTTTGCTATATGACTGCAGATTATTGGTAACAATATTGAAATTCGGTTCAATTGTTTTGAATTTGAAAGCATAGTTTTTGAACTCCGATGGAAGGTCTTTGTATATTTTTCCTAGGTTTAATGAAACTGAGTATTCCGTATCAGATTGTAAACTAGCTGTAGGCGTGAAAATAAGCGAGCGTTTATTAGCAGCTTTTAATGTGCCTTCTACCGATGGACTAATTTTTACAATACCGCTTTCAAGTGTTTGTCCCGTTTCCCATCCTTCTACTTCCTTTGCAAGATCTATTTGAATGGGTTGCTCCACGGATATTCTACCAGATGTAGTATAATGTATATAGTCTTTAAATTGAAAAAGATTATCAGTTTCGCTTGACTTCTCTTTACAGGAAAAAATGGTTGCAACGAGCAACACTAAGGCTAGGATTCGCTTCATGGGTTGTTTGTTAAGTAGCTGATGAACAGATGTAGAAAACCACAAAAGTATATCAAGCTGAAAGTTACGCTTTTCGTTAAAATGAATGTAAAATTATCGCGAAATATTACGGTGCACATCCCTACTTTCAGGGATTTGACCATTTTTTATTTCACTAACATGTAGATGGAGAGGTGTAACTATTAACTAGCTACACTTAAATATACTGAGTAAAGCATGGTTTTAGTTTTTTGTTGGGAAAATTTTAGGATTTAAGAGTTTAAAAATGACATAATTTTACTAAAACATGTATAGCTATGATTTCTATTTTTATTGTTAAAAGAGTTGTGCATCCATTTTCTTTAACTCTATAAATAATGAATAGGTTTAGGTTGCCGATTAACCAAAGGCTAGTCCAGTGGTTGTTGTTTTTCGCTTTCCATATTACTGTCGCACAACAAAATGATTTGCACCCTCTATCAATTAAACACGCAAACTACTTCGATAATCTTCGAGAGAATGTTTTTTTACATTTAAATAAAACCGCTTTTTACAAGGGAGAACAATTGTGGTTTACCGCTTATGTTTTTGATCAGAAAGAAGAAAAACCATCAATTAAAAGTTCTAATTTACATGTTGGAATTTTTGATAATAGCGGAAAGCTTCAGGGAAGAAAAATGATTTACATTGAGAATGGAGTAGGTTACGGCAATTTTGCAATAGATTCTAGTTTTGCACATAAAGATTACTATATAAAGGCCGAAACAAGCTGGATGAGAAATTTTAAGGAATCAAAACCTTTTATCCAAAATTTCAAAATCCTTGATCAACCAGCCTTTTCATATGGAATTAGTAATAAGGAGGAGTCTAGTGCTTTTTCAATATATCCCGAAGGTGGATACCTTGTAAGTAATTTAAGAAATACAATAGCTTTTAAGGTAAGTGATAGTTTGGGAAGGGGCTATCAGCTAAACAATATTCAATTGGTAAATGATAAGGGTGAAGTAGTCAAAAACAATATATCAACGAGTAAAAGCGGATTAGGGAAAATAAGTTTCTATTTAAGAGATGGTAGAGACTACTTCCTAAGACTAAAAAAAGAGAAGGAGTTTTTAATTACTACGGCCTTACCTGTGGCAAGGAAAAAAGGTTTATTGCTTAGTCTTAATCAAGTTGATGATACAATGATTGGGAAACTTTTGGTAAATAAACCTGAATTAGAACAGTGGATTAACAAACCGATATCTCTTGCTATCCATAGAAACGGCCAATTATCAATTCAAGAAATTGTAATTGAATCAGAAGAGACTGTTTTTAGTCTGGATAAATATGAAATACCATTTGGGGTAAATGCAATTACAATTCTTGACAGTTTACAAGAGCCCATTTTAAGCCGACTATTTTTTAATGATCTTGGAATAGAAGATAGAATAGCTGATGATGTCCTGGTAGATTATCAAATAAATGATTCAAAAGATTCATTAATAATTGAATTGAGAAAAAAGGAACCACTTACAGCCCCTATATCTTTAAGTATCTCAGTTCTGCCCAAAGAATCATTAGCATACTCGCCAAAGAATTCTGTAACTACATCTTTTTTGACGTCTACTTATATTGATGATTCCCATCTGTCCTCGGATTTAAATTTTGACAATTTGAGCAGAGGAGACCTGTTTGAATTAGATATTTTAATGATACTAAACAAGCAAGGAAGATTTAAATGGAATTCAATAGGGCAAGGAATTCAAGTACCTAAGTACCCATTCGAGTCAGGAATTGAAATAACAGGTAAGATATTAGATGCTGACCCTGCTAAAGAAAAACAAATTTGGGGTTCGGGGGATAGGACAAAAACGTTTTTTTTCTCAGAAATAAAATCAGATAAAAGTATTAGGGCTAATACAATATTGTACGAAAAGGATTCGCTAAGGATTACGGTATTAGATAAAAAAGGAAAACTTCGAAAACCAAAAGCAGAAATTAGCTTTCAAAAGCTTCTGGAAATGAAGGCAGAGGAACAAGCACCATTTCAATACATCTATTTTAGTGACGAAAACGATAATGACTGGAATAGTGATTTTTTAAATTCTGAAAAAGGAAAGGGTTTAACCAAAGAAGCCACAAAATTAGATGAAGTTGTGTTGACTGCAAGCCGAATACCTAAGGCTGATATCCCGATTAACGATGCAGATGTTAGTGGAAAACGAATCACTGACGAGGATATAAAAAGAAGAGGAACTCTACAAAATTATCTCATAAAATTAGGTTACCGTATTTCAATTAATGGCGGTAGTGTGACAGTGCTATCTCGAACACCTACACCAACATCAATGGGTCAACGCGTACCTATTCCTGTATATGTTGGAGGCATGATTTCTAATGGGTCTGATTTATTAAATAAGCCTTTAAGTCAAGTTCAAGCAATTTATTATGATGGTTTTGGAAATAAATTTATCTCTATTGTACCACGATATGATTTTTATTCATCAAAAACTAATAGAGGGTTTAAACTATTCTCGGTAAAGAATGGTTTTTCCCGTCCGGAAGAATACTACGATCCCGGTTATTATAACTATCAAACTGGGGCGTTTAAATATTTTGGAGTAATAGATTGGTTGCCAAAGGTTATTCTTGATTATGAACCAAAAACAATTAAAATACCTATACTCGATCAACAAAAAGTGCAGTTAAAAATAGAAGGTATGAGTTCTAGTGGGAGGTTAATTTCCGTTTCAAAACAGTTAGATATTGATAATATTGACTAGTTGTTTCTAGGTTTATGCAGTTCGAAAGAAAGAGGGATTGCTTATGTTTATAAATTAAACACTAACAGCCTCATTCAAATAGTTCCTAAACGGCAAAACTTCCTTATAAACAGCAATCAAAAATTCCATAAAATCATCCTGTAAGACCTGTTCTCGTGTTATAGGGTGCGCGACGGCAAAACTTTTAAGCCTTAGCAAATCGATATGGGGATGATCTTTGGCAAAACCTTTTGGAGCGGTCTTTAATATATCGTCTTGCATGAGTTCAGGGAAGTATTTTTTAAAAGATTTTTTGTTGAGGATTTTCTTTAATTCTTCACCATTATAATCAATAGCATCACGAATACTTTTTAAGGTTTTAGGCTCAGGTTTGTAGAAACCGCTGGCAAGAAAACATTCATTTATTCCAAGATGAATATAAAAATCACATTCACCCCTTACCATATCAACACCAGCGCCAAAATGATCTTTATAAACAGGTTTATTGGGATGAAACATTAAGTTGTTATTAATGCGGTTAATCGCTTTTTTAGAAGGTGTATGGGAATAATTTGGATCAATTTTTGCCAATTCAGAATCCAACGCTTCCAGCCAATTTTTATACCAATCTCGAACGGCGTGATACTCTTTTCGGTGTGCATCCATCCATTCCTTGTGATTATTTTTGTTGAGGTCGTGAAGGAAATAGAATAGGTTTTGGAAACTCATTTATAATTACTTCTCATAAATCCCAATAACTAATTCTCCATCGGCATTCATATGCGCTCGATACATGCCGGCGGTATTAAATTCCATTGCGATATTTCCTTTATTATCGATTGCCACGATACCACCGTCACCACCAAGTCTGCCAACTTTATCGTGAATAACTTCACGTGCGGCATCTTGAATAGTCATTCCTTTATAATTCATTAACGCAGAGATGTCATGGGCAACCATAGCGCGAATGAAATATTCACCCCACCCTGTTGATGACACTGCACAAGTAGCATTATTTGCATAGGTTCCCGCTCCGATTATTGGAGCATCACCCACACGCCCCCAGCGCTTATTGGTCATGCCTCCGGTTGAGGTTCCGGCCGCTAAATTCCCATTTTTGTCAAGAGCTGCACAGCCTACGGTGCCGAATTTATAATCTTTAATATCCTCATCATAAAATGAAGTTTTTTCATCATGGTCAAGCTCGATTTGTTCTCGCTTTTGAGCGTTTTTGAGTGAATTCATCCTACGCTCAGTAAAAAAGTATTTAGGATCAACGATTTCTAATCCTTGTTCTTTTGCAAAGGTATCAGCACCTTCGCCAGAAAGCATTACGTGTGGAGAGTCATTCATTACTGCTCTGGCTAGATTAATGGGATTTTTAACTGTTTTTACTCCAGCTGCCGCCCCAGCATTTAGGGTTTTACCATCCATGATAGATGCATCTAATTCATTGGTGCCCGCATTGGTGAATACAGCTCCAACGCCCGCATTAAATAATGGAGAATCCTCCATTATATTTATTGTTTTTTCTACGGCTTCTAAACTTGTACCTCCATTTTTAAGAATCTCGTGCCCAACTCGTATGGCTTCTTCTAATTTGGCTTTATAAGCAGCTTCTTTTTCTGGGGTCATATTCTTTTTCAGGATGGTTCCGGCACCTCCATGAATAACAATTCCGAAATTATTTTCAGGATTTATTTCATTTTTTTCTACTGTAGTGTTCTGAACAATAGTCGTTTTTGACTCATTTGTGTTTTTACATGATAATCCTATAAAAATCAGTGAGATAAGGACAGCTATTTTTTTCATTGCTTTTGGTGTGAATTAAAACTGAGCTCTAATGTACCACTTTTCCTAAAGTTTTTTATCCGACAAAGGGTAGGGTTTTTTAGTTAACGGTTGTTTTATAAACGTACATCAACTAAAACAACATGGATAACATGACCTAAAAAAACACCACCTAAAACAAACCCATTTTTTTCACCTAAATCACCTACTCATGACTAATCTATTTACACGATTGGCACTACTATGCCTTTTACTGACAACTGCACCTATCTTTTTTTCTTGTAGCACTGATGATGCTCCTTTCGAAGAAGAGTCAATAAATTTTACTGAAGATCAACGTTTGGCTTTAGAAGTACACCAGCGCGTGAATGCTTTTCGTGTTGAAAATGATTTATCACAACTTACATTTGATTTAGAAGTAAGTGAAATTGCAAAAGAACATTCAGTACAAATGTTATCTGAGCGATCTGCTACACACAAGAGTTTTGATGCACGCCATTTAAAAGTAGAAGATATGACAGATGCGCAGGTTACTGGTGAAAATGTAGCTAAGGGATACAAAACTGCTGATGGTGTTATTCACGCTTGGATAAATAGTAAGGAACACCACGATAACATGATTAATGATTATACACATACTGGTATTGGGGTGGTAAAAGGAGATGACGGAGAGGCATACTACACACAAATTTTTTACAAAAAATAAAGGTTTTACATATTAGTTGAATGCCGTAACTTTAAGGTTTCTAAACCTTTTAGTTATGGCTATCAGCGCACCATTCAATTTGCAAAAATGGATTGAGGAAAACCGAGACACTCTTAAACCTCCGGTTGGCAATAAAAACCTCTACAAAGATGCAGGCGATTATATCGTAATGATCGTAGCTGGCCCAAATGCCAGAAAAGACTACCACTATAATGAAACGGAAGAGCTTTTTTATCAACTAGAAGGCAATATCGAAGTTCATATCCAGGAAAACGGTGAGAAAAGAACAATGAAACTAGGGCCGGGAGACATGTATTTACATCCTGCTAAAGTTCCACACTCGCCAGTTCGGCACGAAGGTTCTATAGGTTTGGTAATTGAACGAAAACGAGTTGATCTGGAAGGAGAAGACGGTTTACTTTGGTTTTGCGACAACTGCAACAACAAACTACATGATGTGTACTTTCCTTTAAATGACATTGAAAAAGATTTTCTCAAACACTTCAAAGATTTTTACGGCTCTAAAGAAAAACGCACTTGTGCTAAATGTGGGGAGGTGATGGATGCCGATAAACGTTTTGTAGGCGAATAAAATATATATGACACTATTCGTTATTTTTAAAACGATACTCGGGTTAGTATTTTTGTTTTTAGGATTGCTTCATTTTTATTGGCTCTTTGGAGGAAAATGGGCACTTAAAACTACAGTGCCAACTAAAACCAATATAAAAAATCAGTTTAAACCTCCCGTTCTAGCAACAATCTTAGTTGGGTTAGGCTTATTATTTTTTGGCTTCTTTTTCTGGTATAGAATTGATACCTCTTTTAATTGGCCAACCTTAGTTAACGACTATCTAGGTTGGATTATCGCAGGAATATTTTTATTAAGAGCGATAGGGGAGTTCAACTATTTGGGAATTTTCAAGCGCGTAAAAGGTACCGACTTTGCCAAAATGGATACTCATGTATACATACCACTTTGCTTAATGATAGTAATAATGATCACGATTATTGAATTGTTGATTGGGCTATAGGTTCTCAACCATTTATCTACAAAGCATGACCACTTAGTCAGGCCTCGTTCCCATATACTTATTTAGTATTTTCTTCACTGGGGTTTACTAGTAAGTTTGATGATAAAACATATTTATCATGAAAACTACAAGACTTTTTTTACGCTTAATCTCCCCCATGATATTTCTAGTATTTATCCTTATAGCATGCGACAAGGATGATGATATTATTGATGAAGGCATACAACAATTCCCCGCAGATTATTTGGTATTAAAGTCCGTTTATGATGCTAACAATGGCAATAGCTTGAACTGGAATTTTGATGACCTAAGCATGAAAAGCTGGGAAGGCGTTACCACTTCGGGAGAAAAAGTAACCAAGCTTGATCTCTTTAAAAAAGGCCTTAAAACCATACCTGCAAAGATCGGAGAGCTTGATGAACTAACTTCTTTTAAAGCTGATAGTAATGTAATCACTTCTTTTCCTTCTGACATTAGCAAGAACCTTAAACTAACCGAACTCTCATTTGTTGGAAATGAAATAGCAAGCATACCAGCTAGTGTTAGTGGTTTAACTGCACTTGCTAAAATCAATTTTAAAGGGAATAAAATTAGCACGATTCCCACGGAAATTGGACAGCTTATAAACTTAGTAGAGCTCGATCTTAGTCAGAATGAAATTACTGACATCCCTTTTCAAATAGAGGGATTAGCCAAATTAATTCGCCTTGACTTGAGCAGTAACTTAATTTCAGCAGTGCCCTCACGAATCAATAAACTGGTTGCCGTTGAGAAAATTGATTTAAGTAATAATCAACTTTTAGGGTTACCCGCTAGTATTGGACAACTTCAAAATATTAAACAGCTTGATTTAAGTGATAATGAACTAGTTATTGTCCCTGTAGAAATAGGTAATATGACGAGTTTAGATAGTTTAGACTTTACAAAAAATGAAATAGGAGTCTTACCACAGCAAATATGCGATCTCGAAACCATTGGGACGACTATCAAAAGAGATGCGACCACAGTTTGTGGAACCTTATATCCAAACTATGTTGCATTATATAATTTATTACTTCAAAATCCTGATAATACGGTTAATTGGGATCTTGCAGATGGCACTATGAAAAGTTGGGAAGGAGTAACGGTAACTGATGACGGTGTTGTTATTGGCCTCGACATTTCAGGCAAAAAGTTCCCCAATATTACTAGTGAAATAGGCTCATTAATAGGTTTACAATCACTTAATTTATCCGATAATGTCATAACGGAATTACCAATAGAAATGGGACAGCTTGATAAGTTAACGAGTTTAAACTTAGACAACAATCAACTCAGTTCTTTACCAGATGAAATTGTATCAATGACGTTAGCTCTAAGTTTATCATTAGCTAATAATAATTTAATTGAAATTCCTTCAGTGTTGACCACTATGAAGAACATACTGTCTTTAAATTTTGAAGGTAACGAGATTACTGAAATCCCAATTTCGATAGCCAATATTGAAAATTTAAACAGCTTGTTATTAAGAAATAACCAGATTACCAGCATTCCTGTTGAATTAGCAAACCTTCTTTCACTAAATACACTCGATTTGCGAGAGAACGATATCACAGAAATACCTGAAGAAGTATGCTCACAAGAAGTCAACGGTGTTCCCATAACTATTTTAGTAGATGATGACTCATTATGTACTGACGATACTCCTGTTTTACAAAGTGATTATGAAGTTTTAAAAGATCTTTATGAGCAAAACCCTAACAATAGACTTGATTGGGACATTACAGATGAAACCATGGCTAGTTGGGGGGGAGTTTTTATTGATGCAGGAAGGGTAGTACAATTAGACGCCCGTTATATGAATATTGATCTATTACCTTCAACTTTTGGTCAATTAGATGGACTGCAAGTTTTACAGTTGACGGGGAATGAAATGTCTTTACTTCCAAAAGAGATCGGCCAACTTTCTTCGCTTAAAGCTATTTACGTTGACGAGAACGTACTTCAGGAATTACCAGATGAAATTGGAAATTTAACCGCCTTAGAAATTCTTAAAGTCGGAGGCAATAATTTTGAATATCTTCCTAATAGCGTTTCGCAATTAACCAATTTGGTTCAGCTTAGTTCTAGAGGTGCGCCCTCTTTTACTGGAAAGAAATTGTTACTTGAGCTTCCTGCAGATTTAGGAAACTTGCAAAACCTAGAGAACCTAAATGTGTATGGAAATAAATTGGCAACCCTACCCAACAGCTTTGGCAATCTTGGTAAATTAGTGTATTGCGATCTATCAAATAATAAGATTGTAGCGATTCCGGATACATTAACTGGTTTGACAAGCCTGGAAACGTTTTTGATTTCTGAAAATGAGCTGAACACATTGCCACCAAGCATAGTCGGTTTGACAGGCGTGAAAAACCTATGGCTCCTAAATAATAATTTCACCAGTATTCCAGATGTTGTAGGTAATATGGTTTGGCTTGAAGAACTATCCCTCTTTAATAACCAATTAGAAGGAGAAGTCAATATCGTTCTTGGCAATCTCAAAAATTTGAGGGAGTTAATATTGTCTAATAATAAACTTACTGAAGCCGATTTCCCCTCTGGGAGTATGGCTACACGCCTGGTTGCTTTGGAGGAACTGTATATTCGAGAAAACAAGCTGGAAGAAATACCGGTTTCATTCAGTAATTTCCCGAGTCTTTTAATTCTTGATGTAAGCCGCAACCTATTAAAAAAGAAGGATGCAATACCAAATGAAATAGGCACTATAGAAAGTTTAACAGAGCTGCACCTAAACAATAACAGTGATCTTCAAGAATTACCAGGCGCTCTTGATGGATTGATCAACTTAGCGTTGCTGGATTTGCGTCTTACTAATGTAACTGATTTACCAGGCCGTATATGTGATATGCGTACCGGAGGTAGTGTCAATACTACAATTAGAATTGATGGAGACATTGACGCCATCTGTTCCCAATAAGAACAGTGTATTAACGCTAAAGCAAGAAATAGAAAGCCGATACAAAATAAGTATCGGCTTTTTATTTTAACTAATTAGGGGTTGTATTTTTAGTTTCTATAATTCGGATGATTTCCAAACATTGCGATTCGAAATCATTAGGAATAAGCAAACAAAAGATATCTTCGACAGTTAAATATTTATAGCTAGTAGAAGTAGTTTTTAAGTGCAGATCCCATTGGTCATCATTTATAAGATCGATCATAGCTACCATATTATCATGCCCTTTTATAAATAGTTTAATTAAACAATGAAAACTATTAGAAGTGCAAAGTGACTGAATGTGAAAGTAATATAACTGCTCTAGTTTTAGCTGAATTCCGGAGAGTGTTTTGTGTTCAAGTACTTTTCTTAGAAGAGAAGGATAGTGGGTGTTTAGATCTGCGATATAGCTTATTAGAAGCGACTTCGCTCTTTTATGCCGCTGGCTTTTATTTTGATTCTGTAAATAGTCAACAACATCCATAAAATCGGATAAAAGGATATCGAGATGCTTTTTAGCTCTATTTTTTCGATGGTTAGACATTAGAAAGGAAATTTTTTAAGGAGGTTGGAGGAGGACTTAAAGAATTAAAGCGAGTACTGCTGAAAAAACTTCCAGAATATATCTGCGGCTCCGGCTTCTATTGGCGGGTTTGGAAACACATGAGTAACATCTTTTAGCAATGAAAAGAGCATTACATTTTCTGGAGCTCCTGAGTTACCTTCAAAGCGATAGGTTCTTCCGCTTGCAGAACTATGTATAAGAGTGTAATTAGGGTCAAGGTTATAGCTGGCTATATAGGTTTTAAGGATATCTTTTAAGCCAGGGTCATCTAACATTTCATCTAAATCAAACGGAATTTCAGTATTGAATATGGTTTGGGAAGCAATTTTCTCATCCAGCGTGCCCAACATAATATGAATAGGTAGTTTTCGTTGTGGAGTGTAAATGGTATCACCAGGTAAAAACCCAGCTAAGCCACCAACAGCAGTTATCTTATTTGATAATTCAATTCCCAACCTATTTACCATTCCTGAACCACGTGAAAATCCGGCCATATATATCCGACTTTCATCAATAGTATAACTAGCTTTTACCTCGTTAATGACTTGGTTTAAAAAGTTAGTTTCATCTCTTAGGTCATTCACATTGCAAACTTCACTAGGTAAATTGTAATTATTCCAATGCGTCACACGATTATTACCACAGCCATTATTTTTCATATCGTAGGCAAATGAAGTAGGATATACGATAATTAACCCATTCTCCTCGGCAATATCGTTCCATCCGGATATGTTGTAAAACTTTTCACCATTACCTGAACCCCCATGTAATTGAAATACAAGAGGGTGTTCTTTTTCAGGATTATAAGTACTGGGTATATAAATGATGTAGGTGCGTTCATCACCATTATTCATAGTAGTAATATCTATACGGCTGCCTACATTATTTATAACTGTATTTACTTTAGAAGAGTCATCTTTATTGCATCCAAAGCAAAGGCTAAATATTATCGGCAAGAATAGATAGGATATAGGTGTTATTTTATTCATTAGTCCTAAGTTTTATTGAATTATCTGGTAGGGTCAGCCACTACGACATAATATTCATTTTCGTTATCATCGATGTGTGCTTCGTAATAAGTGTTTTCAAGTTTATAGTATTCTTGTCCATTAACTTCGACAATCTTATATCCGTCAGGAAGCGCATCGATTTCCGCACCTATTGGTGGTTCAACAACTTGGTATTCATCGGTTCCATCGACTTTTGTGTAAAAAGTTCCGTAATAATAAAAGTAGGGGCGTAGTCCGATAACAAATCGGCTATAGCCTACAGGTAATACCTTTACACGGACACCAAAAGGTGCTCGTGCAACAACAAGTCGTCGCCCACTTGGTCGATACCAAATGCCTTTATAAAACCTAAAACCGACCCCTCTGTAAGCGATTGTTCGATAGCCAAAGCCAATTCGTCTTACAGTAGCACCCCATCTTGGCAAATGTCGGTAGCGAACATGAGCGACACGTCGTACTTTAACCGGTCTTTTTCTTATAACTCCGCGTTTTACAGTGGTTTGTTTTACCACCGTAGTTTTTCTTAGTTGTGCCTCGACTCTATTTGGTAAGAAGAAACATATAGATATTATCATCGCAATTCTGGAGATATTTTTGAAATTTTTCATTACTGTAGTATTTATGGTGTAGGGCAGCCTGAGGTAGTAAGTTGATCTGCATCTAAGTACAATATTCCCTGAATGTGAAGATCACAGAGCTCTATTGTTAATGGACCTTGTAGTGGATTTCCAGAAAACGAAAACACTCTTAACGTGGCTAGTTGCGTTATCTCTTGTGGCAGTATTGCGATTTTATTATTTTCTAAGTTTATTACATCAATACTTTGTAAATCTTTAATACTTTGTGGGATTAGCTCTATGTTATTATCTTCTAAATCTAGGTTCTGTAAATTTTGAAGATCACCAATTGAAATTGGAATAATCTCTAAGGCATTATTATCCGCATCAAGACTTCTTAGCATTGACAAATTGGTTATTGACTCAGGAAGTTTCTTCAATAAATTTTCTGTAAGATCAATTGTTTCAAGATTCCGAATAATTCCTATTGATTCTGGCAATGACACCAATAGGTTTTCTGAAAGGTCTAGTTCAATTAGGTTATTTAACTTTCCAAATGCATTAGGAAGGCCAGACAGACTGTTTTCTTCCATATCTAGAACCATTAAACTCGTAAGCCTCGTAAATTCATCAGGAAGTTGAGTTATCCCATTGCTTGTTAGGTTAAGGTATTTTAAGCCGAGTAAATTTCCGATTTCTTTAGGGATAGTTGATAAGCCCTTTGATTGTAGGTCAAGTTCTTCAACTATTCCTTCGTTCGCAAGAATTATGTCGGCCCAACTAGCCATAGTCGTATCATTTAAATCCCAACTTAATATGTTATTTGGGTTTGCATCATTCAAGGCTTTTAGGCCCCTATAATGGTAGTTGACTAAATCACATTCTGTTCTTGGATTCTTAATCACGTTAGTCCCGTTTTCTTCAAGAATACATATTTCATATGGAATTTTAATCAGCACGTTATCTTCAATATCAAGTACTGCAAGTGCGGTCAATTCGTCCATATCGTATGGTAAATCTCTTAGTTGGTTGCTTTTTAAACTAAGGAACTTCAAGCTTGTCATCTGACTAATTTCTGGAAGTAAACCTTCTAATTTATTTCCTTCTAAATTCAACACCTCTAGTTTTTTTAGTGCCACTATAGTGGCTGGAATTACCGAGATAGTGTTGTCCAATAATCCGAGTACTTTTAATTCGCTGATAGTGCCAATAGCTGGAGGTAATTTGTCTATTCCTTTTGTGGGAATTCGAATTTCAGTCACGCGATCATTTACAAGGGTCAAACCTTCCCAGCTTTTTAAGGTTTTGTCGTCTAAGTCCCAATCGAGATTATTATTTGGGTTGGCATTGTACAGTGCCTTAAGCGCTTCATAATCTTCAGCAATTTCCTCGGCCACAGGTGGATTATTAGGAATATCTAAAGGAGAATCGTCGTCTTTCTTGCAAGAAGCAAGGGCTAAAATGAAAATAAAACCAACTAAAATATGTTTTGAATGTTTCATGATTGTTTTGTTTTTAGATAAAGCAATGAGGAGGTTTTTACCAAAAAAGAATACTCTTCTTAGCGTTGAAAACAACGGCATAAAACCTCCCTTTTGTTAAACAGCATATTAGCAGTAAAACAACATTGCATTATTGTTTAAATTTTTTAGGCCAACGGAACCTTCTGTTGGTGGCGGATCTTGATTAGGGTCTTGTTGCGGTATGGCATCATCATCTTCACATGACATGCATATTGCCAGAATAATTGCAGCGAGAATTAATGATACACTAAATGATAAATTGATTCGTCGATAGTTTTTCATGATCTTGTTTGTAATTGATTAACAGGATCAAAACTATATTGATATCGAAGCAGTTACTATGGGAAACTAGTAAGTGGAGGTTAAAAAGGGATAAGTGTAATTTAGTCCGAAGTACAAGCTACACTTTGGAAAGCATTTGAATGAAAGACTCTTTTTTTCGACGAGAAACGTTGAGATGCTGCCCGTTGGAAACGATTACATAACCACCTTCTCCCTTTATATACTTAGAAACATGTTCAATGTTAACCAAGGTTCCATGATGAATCCGGCAAAATTTCGTTTCTGGAAGAATGATCTCAAATTCCTTTAAGGTTTTTGACACCGTCAACTTTTTATCATTTGCAATATGAATAGTGGTATAACTACTATCAGCTTCACAATAAACAATATCTTTAACTTCTTGCATGATAATCTCATTATCTGAGGGGATTGCCAGTCGGGTAAGCTCATCTTGTATCTGACTCATATTATTCAACAATGATTGAAAACCTGCCTGCTGTTTCTGAAACTGTTTTTGTTGTACTTTTTGTACTGATTTGATTAGATCATCTATATCGACCGGTTTTAACAGGTAATCAAGTGCGCTAAACTTAATTGCTTTAATGGCATATTTATCATATGCCGTCACAAAAATGATCTCAAAATCGATGTTACCAAGTGTTTCCAGCATTTGAAAACCAGACATTCCTGGCATTTGTACATCAAGAAAAACAAGTTCGGGTTTATAGGTATGAATTGCTTCTATACCTTGTTTGCCCCCATTGCACAGGGCCAATATTTCTACATCAGCACAATACTTTTGCATTAAAAGGCTGAGGCCCTCACGAGCGCCCTCTTCGTCGTCTATTATGATCGCTCTAGTCATGAAGTTGGGATTGCAATATTAACTTTAGTTCCAAGGGCATTGTTGTTTTCATCTTTTAGATCGATGATATTAACAAGTTCATTCATTTTTTGCTGAGTCAGTATTTTTAGACGTTCTGTCGTAATCTTAATGCCCATTGATTTTTTCTTGAGATGTTCTTGCTTTTCAAGACTTAATGATTTTTCACGCCCAATACCATTGTCAATAATTTCACAGAGTAGATCGTCATTGTTTTCTTTTATATTGATGGTTAACAAGCCCTTTTTCTCTTTATGCAGTAGTCCATGCCATATTCCATTTTCAACAAAAGGTTGCAATACCATAGAAGGAATAAAGGTATTGAACTGATCAATAGACTCGTCTACATTAATATCATAATCCATTTTGTTGTTAAAACGGATAGCCTCTAATTGAATATACGATTCCAACATGTCTAGCTCATCTTTTAATGATACTTTCTGCTGTTCCGAATTTTCAAGAATAAGCCGGACCAATTTTGAGAATTTAGCCAGATACCGTGAGGCATTGTCGCCATCATTTTGAAGAATCATCGTGTTGATTGCATTTAAACAATTAAACAAAAAGTGCGGATTCATTTGTGCACGCAGGGCTTTCATCTCTAAATCTTGAAGCTGTTCTTTTAGTTTTGCATTTTTAAGTTGTTCATTTTTTGCAAGGAGAAGTTTTTGCGATTTCAAACGCTGTCGCAAGTTGTAAATAATCAATCCAGCGATAATGCCTATTAAGAATATCCCCCCTATAACAGCATTTTTTATGGTAGTTTGTGTATCGGCTTTGACCTGTTGAATTTCATTTTCTCTTGTTAGAGTCAGGATTTCTTTGTCTTTTTGTTCCGTTTCGTACTTGGTTTGTAAATCAGCGATTTGATGGGCTTTGGTTTTATCATAAATGCTGTCTTTTAATATCATTTGGGCAGTTCTTGCTTCAAAGGCCGCTTTATAGTTGTTCATTGCGGCAAAAGTTTCGCTCATTCGAAATTGAATATCTCTCATTAATGATTTAGAGTCCGTTTCTTTAGCCGTTTTTTTTGCCCTATTAAAATACTCCAATGCCTTGTTGTACTCTTTGTCGTGATGATGAACAACTCCAACAGCCAATAAACTTCTTGTAAGGAGTTCTTTATTTGGAAGAGATTCTCGGATTTTTAAAGCCTTTAGATGATTGCTTTTTGAATCGTTAAAATTTCCCGTTTTTTCATTTAAGTGACCAATATTAGATTGGGTTAAAGCAATACCCCATGGCGAATTAATTTTTTTGAAATTTCTTAGGGCTTGCTCGTAATTTTCTTTTGCATCTTCAATATTACTCATTTGGGTATATACATTGCCAAGAGTAACATGGACATTGGCCTGACCACCAAGACGATTTAGTTTTTTATAGAGGGCTAATGCTTCATTTAAATATACCAGTGCTTCATTATGACGTTGGGTTTCAAACAGTGCAATCCCAATACCTTGTTTAGTGTAGGCAATCCCATTTTGATCATTATTCTGTTCTTCAATTGACAACACTCTGTAATGAGTAGCAATTGCTTTCTCATAGACTCCCATTGCTGATTGCATAGCTGCTATCTGAAACAAACCTCCAGCAACTCTTGAAGAGTCACCTTGCCTTTTGTTGTACGCAACATATTTGTTCATATGGTAAATCCCAGAATTATTCTTGCCTTCTAATCGATCGACTACACCGTAATAGAAATTGTATCTAGCAATATAATATTGGTCTTGGGTGCGCTCGGCTATAAGTCTAATGCTGTCAGCATAAGTTCTTGCTTCTGCTGTTTGTATTCTTGTACTCGCATAGGCCCAAGCTATTTGCCCATATAGCTGAACTTTGGCAGAGTCGGTTGCTGAAGTAGTTAAAACTTGTTTCAGACTATCAATTTTGGGATTGATCTGACCCACTACTTTGGATGAACTAATTAAGAAGATAATGACTGTTAAGGAGGAAATGATGTTTCTCATGACACAAAGTCTTAGTCAGCTGCATTGGTGCAACATATTAAGATACGAAATATTAAAGTTCGGACCTTCAATTTGAATTAATTAGGGGGATTTTCCTATGCCCACACTTTAGTTGGTATCTAACAAACTTTAAGTGGAGGTTTTACAGGAATAAGTGGTGCTAAATTTCGAGATGAATTATCTTTATTTGAAATACCATTTACTACTTTAGCAAAACATAACAATAACACCATAAAAAGTTATAAATATGACAACAGTCGCAACTGATTTTGGAATGGATACAGCCCTAAGAGAACTGGGGTTACACACAATAAATAATGGGACTTCAACAGGTTCTAATTGGTTTTCTAATGGAGAGGAAATTTCTTCGTACTCGCCAGTGGATGGTGAACTAATTGGAAAAGTAAAAACAACTACTAAGGAAGATTACGAAAAGGTAATGCAGTCGGCTACTTTGGCATTTAAAAGTTGGAGAACAAAACCAGCTCCCCTAAGAGGAGAGATTGTACGTCAGTTTGGTGAGAAATTACGCGAGTTGAAAGAACCTCTTGGAAAATTGGTTTCTTATGAAATGGGAAAATCATATCAAGAGGGTCTAGGTGAGGTTCAGGAGATGATTGATATCTGTGATTTTGCTGTTGGACTTTCACGTCAACTACATGGTCTGACTATGCACTCAGAACGACCTGGACATAGAATGTATGAGCAGTACCATCCGCTGGGTGTTGTTGGAATAATTTCTGCCTTTAACTTCCCAGTAGCAGTTTGGGCATGGAATACTGCTTTAGCTTGGATTTGTGGTGATGTGTGTGTTTGGAAACCGAGTGAAAAAACACCGTTATGTGGTGTTGCTTGTCAAAATATAATAGCACAAGTTTTAAAGGATAACGATTTACCAGAGGGTATCTCATGCCTAATTAATGGTGATTATCGTGTTGGTGAAATGATGACAACAGATAAGCGTATTCCATTAGTATCTGCAACAGGATCCACTAGAATGGGAAAAATTGTAGCTAAAACGGTTGGTGAGCGTTTAGGGAAGTCACTTTTAGAACTAGGTGGAAATAATGCCATTATAGTTACTCCAGATGCTGATATTAAAATGACTGTAATAGGAGCTGTTTTTGGAGCAGTAGGTACTGCTGGACAACGTTGTACTTCTACAAGAAGATTGATCATTCATGAAAGTATTTATGATCAAGTAAAAAACGCAGTGGTTGATGCATATGATCAATTAAGAATCGGGAATCCGCTTGATGAGAATAATCATGTTGGACCTTTAATTGACACTGATGCTGTAAATGGTTACCAAAATGCACTTGAGAAAGTGGTACAAGAAGGTGGTAAAGTAGTTGTCGAGGGAGGAGTGCTTTCAGGTGAAGGTTATGAAAGTGGTTGCTATGTAAAACCAGCAATTGCCGAAGCTGATAACTCATTTGAGATTGTACAACACGAGACTTTCGCTCCGGTATTATACCTATTAAAATATTCTGGTGATGTAGAAAATGCCATCGATACTCAGAATGGAGTGGCGCAAGGATTATCATCTGCAATTATGACCAACAATTTAAGAGAGGCAGAACGCTTTTTAAGTCATGCAGGATCAGATTGTGGTATTGCCAATGTAAATATTGGTACTAGTGGTGCTGAAATTGGTGGTGCTTTTGGTGGTGAAAAAGAAACTGGTGGTGGTCGCGAATCTGGTTCAGATGCTTGGAAAGTATATATGAGAAGACAAACTAATACAATTAATTATACAACAGAGTTACCGTTGGCACAAGGAATTAAGTTTGATCTTTAAAGATCTTACAGAGTAAAAGTAAAACCACTTCCTATTAGGAAGTAGTTTTTATTTTCTAATATGTTAAGCCAAAGTAATCCATCACTTCTTCATAACTCATTTTTGAAAAGTCTGGAGAGCTGCCTTTTCCAGTGGAATTGTTAGATGGGATAATGACAAATCTAAATTGGGCATAATCATCAAAAATAAACTGTGTTGTCTTATCAACAGATTCTGCTCTAAAGAATATTCTATTGGTCTGAGGAAATAACTCATAAAAATAGGTTCTTTCGTCATCTGTTACTGGAAGCTGCACAATAATGTCGGTTCCACCCAGCGTAAACCGTTTACCGTATACCAAAAATGCAGCTGCATTGGCAACATCTTGATCAATTGCAGTATCTGTTCTGTTAAAAGATGCCGAGGTTGATGCAGTATTAGGAAACTCCTCATCAAACCACGGGCTTGCCACTACGTTTGCGTTACCGTCAGTACCATCCTGTCCGTCTTGGCCAGCTACACCTTGAGAACCTTGTTCACCATCTCTACCATCTTCGGGAGAACAAGAGATTGAAATTAATGCTATCACGAGAAATGCCAGTTTCATAAAATTGAATGTTCTTTTCATTAGTCGGTTGTTTAAGATTAATTGTGTGATTGTTTTTAGACATATTTATAATGCCCCAATTTAATAAGGTATGTTTTCCTATTTGCTGAAGACTAGCCCGCTAAGAAAAAAACCTTGACATTATCGTCAAGGTTTTTCAAATTCTAACTAACCAAAATTATATGAAGAATATGTGAACTCGTATATATTGTTATTGGTTGACAACTTCAACTGTTGCCAGATCATTTGCTTGTTTATCTTCATCTGTTGCAGTAGAAACTAAATAGAAGGTTTCAATTGCAAGCACCAGCAAGATCAAAAAAATGCGTAAATACCTTTTCATGTTGTTAGGTTGTTTAGCAAAAATCAAAAGTAAATATGACTAGGTGGTTCCGTTTATGTCAACTTTACATTATCGATTAATAGCTTTACAAAGATGCATGTAAAGTATGTGTTATGTAAGAGGTATATTGAGGATTGTATACGGGAAAATTCCCCCTGCTAAATGTTAAGGTGTGCGGTTTGTCCTGTTTTGTTTCCTGTTTATCTTCGTTCAGGATAAATGTCCGCTAGATTTCCTCCAAAACTGAACTCCCTCTAGATAAATCTCCAGATGTCCATTGCCATACTTCATGCAACTTAATTTTACCGTTTGCCAGAATTTCAGGAGTCGATTTACAAATTCCAGACATTAGTTCACCTTTATAGTTTACCTGATGATACCGCATATCTATAATTCCGTTTTTATCAACAGTGCCGATGAGGTGTCCTTTTGTAATTTGGTTGCCTTGATAAGTTGAAGTAACAATATTTCCTTCCTGCTTATACACAAATTCAGTTTCCGAGTCAGTTTCAGAATTGTCAGAATTACTAATTGGACGGAATTTTTTGTTATTGTAATTAATCATGAGAGATATAAATTGTCAATTCCGTCCATTCTCTAAAGGATACAATTTATATACAGGATCACTCTGCCAAAACTCTTTGGTATCTACATTAAGAATAGTGAGCGGACCTTTAAATGCAGCGCCAGTATCAATATTCCAAACATTCGCAGCTTTTACAGGCGTTGTTTTTCCTATTCTGGTAACTGGAGTATGTCCAATATATATTTCCTCATATTGTAACAATCGTTGGGGAAAATTCTGATCTTCTTTTGTCAATAATGGATCGATCGACAAAGCCATTTCCCACAACGTGCGATCCCAATAGAATAGCTTTGAAAAGTATTCGAACTTCACCCCTTTTAAGTTCGTAAAGCCAGCATGAAGGAAAAGCCGATTCTTATCATCTAAATAATAGTGTTCCAGAGTGTCGTTAAATTGTATATGAATATTACGTGTTTCGGGGTCGTATGGTTTGTAACTCTCTACGGTTGTCTGACCACCATGCATTAACCAAGTCTGATTATTTTTGCCTTTCTTTAACCAATCATTCGCCAACTCATCATGGTTTCCTTTTATAAATGTACAGTTATGAGTAGATTTTAATTGAATTAAATAATCAATTGTTTCAGCTGCATCGCTCCATCCGTCGACATAATCCCCTAAAAAAATAAGATGGTCTTGTGGCGTAACTTGTGCTCGATCTAAGATTTGAATAAGCGCTTTTAACGCTCCATGGATATCTCCAATTACCAATGTTCTGCTCATTGCGAATAAACTACAATTAAGCTGACAATAATAATGACTAATAAGATAAGAAAAAATACTTTCCAGAATGAAATGGGATATTTACCAGCAATTTGGCCAGTCTGCCCATTAACATAAAAATGATAATCCTTTCCATTATAGATATATGAACTTATATAAACAGGAAGCAAAATGTGCTTAAAAGTCTCATCCGATAGATTAATATCAGCATGACTTACTCTTTGCGTATCGCCGCCGATATCTTGTCGAATCCAGTTATAAGCAACGTCTTTAGCTTTTTGGAAAGAGTGATGATGTCCATCTTTTAAAGAGATGGTATATTTTTCAGTTACAAAACCAGATAAATATTCTTCAGTAAAAGGAACTAGTTTTTTTAAATCCCAACGTGAGATTTTCGTGGGGATTTCTCGTCTTTTTTTCTCAGAAGCATTGATTAAAATATCATCTATAAAACCGCTTACATTTCCAGATGCATGCGACCATCGTGTTTTTCGGACTTGCTGGGTTCGCACACCATTTTTTGTTCTTACTTTTCTAGTTTCATAATAATAGACACCGCGTTGCCCTTGGTAAGAAGCGTATAAATTACAATCAAATGTCCAATACGGAATATACAACCCATGCAGACCTTCAGCATCTAGAGCAGCTCTCTTAAGTTTATTTGGAGCAAACCAAATGCCACCAACCCATTTTTTAAAAACTTGTCTTGCCTTGTTTTTATCAAATTGAAAGGGAACTACTGCCCCAGGAAATATCCAAGACTCATCTTGTTGATCTTCTAAAATAAGTGGCTCGTTACAATATACACAGGCAAGCGATTTATAATTTTCTTCAACATGCTGATTGGCGCCACAATTCTTACAATTAATGACACTAATTGTTTGCGTATGCGCTTCGTTGCCTACAGTATTTAAATAATGGGATAATTCGAGTTCCTCAAAGCTCGTTTTATCATTTTCTATAAACTCTTCGTACCCACAATAGTCGCATTTTAACTGGTCGGATCCTGGCTTAAAATTGAGCTCGGCACCGCAGTTAGCACATGCTTTTTTTTGATTGGATTTTTTAATGGTTTGTTCTTCCATGGATACATCCTCACCAACCCTCTCCTTCAAAGCAGAGGGCTTTGTGTCTGACCTATTAGTTAATTGAATTCATAAATAAAGTCTCCCTTTAAAGAGAGATTTAGAGAGATATTATTTCTAGCTTGTAGGTAACGGCGGTGGGGTACTTCCGCCTAAAAACGATTTCAACTCTTCTACATCCTTAAGAGCTTTCCATCCATCCATACCTTGTTTCCATACAAGCGAATCTTTATTCACCGTTCGACTGGCAAATAAATTTCTTAAAGCATCGACCGTAACTGGACCCTGTTGAGCACCATTTACTGCATAGTAATATGTAACCGCTGTTGGCATTGGTGGCGGTACGGCTGCAGCTTGTGGTTGTTGTGCGCCTTTTTGTGCGCCCAGCATTCCTGGATTCATCATACCGCCCATTTGTTGAGCAAGTACAAAGCCCATTCCCATTCCCATTCCAGCTCCTGCAGTACCACCTTCATTTTTAGCAGCAGCTTCCATTGCTTTTGCTGCTTTAAACTGAGCAAGTTTGCCCATGTCTAATTTATCTAGCCTACTGTACTCCATGATCTCTTTTTTGAGATCTTCAGGCATCGAGACATTTTCGATATAGAAACGCTCAAGTTCTATACCCACTCGATCAAACTCTGGCTGCATGACTTCGCGACAAGTTTCTGATAATTCAGTCGCATTACTTGCATACATTTCAATGGGTAAGTTAGCTTCGCCAATAGTGTCTGTAAACTTGGTAGCTATAAGACTTTTAAGGTGCTCGTTGACTTCAAAATTGGTAAAATGCCCATCAGTTCCAACTACGTCAACGACAAATTTTCCAGGATCCGATATTCTAAATGAATATGTACCGAATGCGCGTATTTCAGTTAAACCAAAACGTTCGTCGCTTAAAATAACGGCATTTTTTGTTCCCCATTTTTCGTCAGTAAATAAATGGGTATTTACAAAATAAACTTCCGCTTTAAATGGGCTATTAAATCCGTATTTCCAACCTTTAAGGGTTGCCAATATTGGGAGGTTTTTTGTTTCAAGATCGTATGTGCCTGGTGTAAAAACGTCTGCCAATCGTCCTTCGCTAACAAATACTGCTGCCTGCCCTTCACGAACGATTAGTTTGGCTCCATTTTTTATTTCATTTTGATAGCGTTCAAATCGATGAACGATGGTATTATCTGTATTGTCTAGCCACTCAACAATATCAATAAATTCATGGCTTAGTTTCTTCTTTATCTCATCAAAAAGTCCCATTCGTAGTTGTTTTTTGGTTGTGGTTTAAAGATAGTAAAAGTTAGTTGGCTTCAAATAATTGGAAACTAACTTTTCGAGCTGATACCTAAAATTACTATTAGTTGTAGCGTATTTTACGAAGTATTCGCATCGCCTCTTTAAAAGCAGATTTAGTCTGGTTATTGTATTCTTTTAAATATGATTTTGCCTCTACAAGTTTGTCAATTGCTTCATGAAATAAATTCAAATAACAAATCATATACGTACTCGGCAAATTGATTAAATCTTGTTCTTCACTTGGAGTCAAAGCCTGTCCTTTTTTTAGTTTATCTATTAAGGTATTATTTGCATTATAAATGTGATGAAGTACTTTTTTGTCGAATTGTGGGGGGTTGAAAACTAGTTCACTATCTATACTGTAACTGGCATTGTCGTTAAATGTGATTGTGACTTCTTCTAACGGATAATATTGAAAATTGTCATTTACGCCTAAATGCACATATTCAAGTATTTTAAAAGTGTCGTCGCTTACCTGAATTGAGACTTCATCTAGAGCGGAGTAAAACAATTTTACTTGTTCGTTTATTAATTCGATATCAACACGCGAAAAGTAAGATTGTCCTTTTATTTTTTTTTCATTTCCCGCCCAGCAAACCACAAAATACTCTTTAAAAACACGGTATTGTGGGTTATAATCACCTCGGGTTTTCATAAAATCCATCACTCCATCCAACGTATGTGAAATATTGTTTTGAGCATGTGATTCAATGGCGGCAACGATCTTCGAATTTGTATCTTTTATATCGGATTGAAATACTTTAGAAATGGATGTACTTCCCTCCCTAAAGAAGATAGAACCACCATAGTATTTCCAGATATTTTTACGGAGTGAGGTAAGTTTTTCGTTTGGCCTAATAGTTACTAAACCCACTACTTTTCCTTCTGGTAGATGCGGAAATGGGATGTTTTCATACGAAACGATCGGCGGATTTGTAAAATAGGCATTGATGAGGTTTTGAATTTTACTGTCATCAAAAAAGTCGACTCCCATGATCTTATTGTCCTCATCTTCTACACCAATTACGATATAACTGTTGTTCTTTGGATTGCTATTTGACAAAGCGCAAACATGCTTTAGAAATTTTGCTTTTCCTTCTTTTAATGAGATATTGATCTTACGTTTCTTATCATAAAAACTGTTCTCGTCATTATGTGCGAGAAGGTTTTTAATAAGAAGGCGTTTGTTGATCATTTTTTACAAATACGAATTAATCCCACCAAAGAAAAAGTCTTTTTTCCTGTTGAAGTATCTGCTCAAGAATTGTAATTTCACCAACTCCTTGATCTACTGAATCTGGACAAAAATCGTACACTTCTTGAGCGAATTCTGAAGGGTTTTTAATGTCTTTTATAAAAATAAAATCAACCCAATCATAATCTGCCCCAAGTATTTCAATGCCATAGGTTTCATCCCAAATTTTGAGTCTCTTGATGATATCGTCATTCTCTAAATCGAAATTGATCCCATCTGTTTTCTGAATTCTTAAAATATCGAATTTGTCTTCAGCTTTAATGATAGAAATAATAGATGGACTTTCGTAACCACTTTCGGATAAAAAAATCAAATACCCATTTTGTTTGAGATAATCCTTGTGATTAAGAATTACCTTATCAGACTGTTTTTCGGGAACTTTAAATGAAATCCCATTTTTCTTTTCTACGCCAGTTTTTTCCTTTTCTCCATCTGAGCGTATGATGTAACCTGGGTCTGATATTTCAAATTGTGTAAATTCCGTATGAATGTCCTGCTTTAAATTGGATAATACCCCTTGTTCAAATTGAAGGTTTTTGAGTAAGGATAATTCCGATTCTGAAAAATTAGAAGGTGATGGGCCGCAGCTTAAAAAAACTATTATCAACAAGAGCCAGTTTAATGTTTTCATTATAAATAGTTACCTTTTATTAATCACATAAGCCGATGCCTGGGCAGTTGGCACAACAACTAAATCAGCAATATTTACATGATACGGTCTTGTTACTACAAAGTGGATGATGTCTGCAATATCATCTGCTTGTAAAGCATCCAACGGACTGTAAACTCCAGCCGCACGATCTGAGTCTCCTTTAAAACGGACTTCGCTAAATTCAGTTTCTACCAAACCTGGGTTGACAGCACCTACTCGGATTCCGTGTTCATTAAGATCAATACGCATCGCATTATTCAGTGCATCAACTGCGAATTTAGATGCGCAATACACATTGCCTTTTGGATACACTTCTTTTCCAGCAATCGACCCAATATTAATAATATGACCGCTTTTCTGTTCGATCATTCTGGGCATAATAGCCTTACTCACATATAAAAGTCCCTTTACATTAATATCGATCATCGCATCCCAATCATCGACGCTGCCATCTTGCATAAGATCAAGGCCATGGGCATTGCCTGCATTATTTACAAGAATGTCGATTTTTTGAAATGACTCTGGCAGGCCTTCAATTGTTCTAAAGACTTCTTCTCGATCGCGCACATCGAAGGTCAATGTATGCACATCAACTTTGGATGCTAATTCATTTTTTAATTTATCAAGGCGTTCTTGTCTTCTCCCACAAAGTATGAGATTGATTTTGTTTTGAGCAAAAAGCTTGGCAGTTGCCATACCAATCCCGCTAGTCGCTCCAGTTATAAATGCTGTTTTTCTCATGTTCAAGTCTTATTTTATGAAATTTAATCTTGGAGAGACACCTCCCTTAATTCCTCCTAAAGGAGGGAGACTAAATTGTCATTTTATGGAACTTTGTGTCCTTGACTGGCTACTAATAATTCAAACCAATCTTGTAATTCTAATTCAATATCAAGCGCTTCTACTGCTTTTTTAAGACGAACTTCATTTGTGGTACCCACTACTGGATGAATTCCTGATGGGTGATGGAGTAGCCAAGCTAATATCAACTGATCTTCACCAGTTTCATATTTTTCGGACAGCTTCGTTAAAACAGGTTTTATCCTAGAGGTAGTTTCATTTTCCTCCTTAAAATAAGAACCTAAAGGGCTCCAAGCCATCGGTATAATGTCATTAGCCATCATATGGTCTAGACTCCCGTTAAACATAGCTTCAATAGTAGTCAATGAAAATTCAATTTGATTGACTTGCACGGTCGCTTTTGAATCTATAAGATCGGTTTGTGAAGGTGTAAAGTTAGAAACACCAAAATCTAGAATTTTTCCACTAGTTTGTAATTCGTCAATAGCCTCAGCAATTTCATCAGGGTGCATTAACGGACTAGGGCGATGTAATAACAAGAGGTCTAGGTAATCTGTATGGAGATTTTTAAGCGATGTTTCCACTGACCAAATGATATATTCTTTATCATATTGGTAGTGTTTCACTCTATTTTCTCTAGTATCAGCAGGGTATTGAATTCCGCATTTAGAAATGAATTGAACTGCATCACGACCTACTTCACTTTGAGTGAATGCTTTACCAAAGCTAGCTTCTGTGGTATAACCTCCATAAATATCGGCATGATCGAAAGTGGTAACCCCCAATGACAGGCAATGGTTAATTAAAGAGGCTTGTTGGTTTGTGTTTAAGTTTTTACTCCAGACGCCCCAGTTCATGGCGCCTGCAATAATTCGAGAATAACCCATCTTTTTAGTATCTTGTTTAAAGGTATTATTGATAAGACAAACATCTAACAAATCCGAAGATAGCGTATATATTCAAATCTTTACTAAACCAAATTTATATAAAAATGAAAAATTTAATAAGATCGTTTCTAGTGCTACTTACTATAGCAACTATTACAGCATGTACTGATAATGATGATAAGCAAGAAGGAACAGCAAGTATAGCTGTTAGGCTAACAGATAAGCCAGGAGATTATGATAAGGTGAATATTGAAGTGACTGATGTCCTAATCAAACGAGCTAAGGCCGATGGAGATGAAAGCTTGAATGACGAAGAATTTGGTTGGGAATCTATTGGTACAGTCAATACGGGAATTTACGATTTACTTGAGCTAACAGGAGGTATTGATACACTTTTGGTTAGTGGAGATATTTCCGCAGGTAAAATTGAACAAATAAGATTGGTGTTGGGCGATAATAATACCGTTGAAAAGGATGGTTCTGTGTATGATTTGAAAACACCAAGTGCAGAGCAATCAGGATTAAAAATTAAAATTGATGATATTTTTGAACCGGGATCTACTCATAACTTTTTGCTTGATTTTGATGTTAGCAGGTCAATAATCGATGCTGGAAATTCTGGCAACTTAATACTTAAACCTGTTATTAGAGCAAGTGATGAATCTAATAGCGGAAAAATAGAGGGTATGGTTTCTCCATCTACCTTTCAATCTATAGTAACTGCAACTAATGGAGAAATCACAGTTTCTGCTTATGTTGATAAAAGAGGAAAGTTTGTATTAAACGGAATGCCCGAGGGTTCATACGAAATAACAGTCACCCCTGCAACCGATTCTGGTTACCAAGAAAAGACGGTTGAAAATGTTGAAGTATTAGTCCGAAAAAGTGCGGATTTAGGTATTATTGAATTAGAGGAGCTTCCTGTAACAGGATAAGCCCGTAAACTTCAAAAAGAAGATAGTTTTATTAATACTTCTTATAGTATTGTTAAAAGCAGTTCAAAGTGTTGGGCTGCTTTTTCTTTTTAACCATCTATTAACATTAACAAAGTGATTAAATTAACAATTTGCGAACCTTTAAAGACATTACTATATTCACGCCACTAAAATAAAGGCTTGCATGGAAGAAAATACTACTATAGATATTGCTGCAATTAACGAGAAAATTGAAAAAGAAAGCGCATTTATCGATCTGCTAACAGCAGAAATGAATAAAGTAATTGTTGGCCAAAATCATATGGTCGAACGATTGTTAATTGGTCTTTTAGGACAAGGACATATTTTATTAGAAGGTGTGCCTGGTCTAGCAAAAACTCTTGCTATTAATACGCTTGCACAAGCAGTAAAAGGCTCATTTTCTAGAATACAATTCACGCCAGACTTGCTACCTGCCGATGTTGTAGGTACCATGATCTACAATATTAAAGAGAACGATTTCACAATTAAAAAAGGACCGATTTTTGCGAATTTCGTACTGGCAGATGAGATTAACCGTGCTCCAGCTAAAGTGCAATCAGCTTTATTAGAAGCAATGCAGGAAAAGCAAGTTACCATTGGTGATGAGACTTTTATTTTAGACAAACCATTTTTAGTAATGGCAACGCAAAACCCGGTAGAGCAAGAAGGGACATATCCGCTACCAGAAGCGCAGGTTGACCGTTTTATGTTGAAAACAGTAATCGATTATCCTAAGGTTGATGAAGAACAACAAATAGTTCGAGCCAATTTAAAAGGAGCTTTTGAAAAAGTGAATGCAGTGGTAAGTACCGCTCAAATAAAAAAAGCGCAGGAAGCCGTACGCGAAGTGTATATGGATGAAAAAATCGAGAAGTATATTCTTGACATCATTTTCGCAACACGTTATCCAGAAAAATTTAATCTTTCCAACCTTAAACCATTAATAAGTTTCGGAGCCTCTCCTCGAGGAAGTATAAACTTAGCAAATGCTTCTAAATGTTACGCATTTATTAAGCGTCGTGGCTATGTAATTCCTGAAGATGTTCGTGCGGTAGTACATGATGTGCTAAGACACCGTATTGGGATTACCTATGAAGCCGAAGCTGAGAATGTGACCTCAGAGGATATTATTAATAAGATCGTAAACGAGATCGAGGTACCTTAATCAGTATGCAGTAGCCGGTATGCAGTCTTCAGTAAAAATGACTTGACTGCCACTGTCAACTGCGGACTGCCGACTGAGCAGAATGGATACAAAAGAACTTTTAAAGAAAGTACGTAAGATCGAGATTAAGACGCGCCGTCTGTCTGACCACATTTTTGGTGGTGAGTATCACAGTACGTTTAAAGGTCGTGGTATGACATTTAGCGAGGTGAGACAGTATCAATATGGCGATGATGTTCGTAATATCGACTGGAATGTAACAGCACGATATAATGAGCCATATATAAAAGTTTTTGAAGAAGAGCGTGAGTTAACGATGATGCTTATTGCTGATGTAAGTGGGTCGAAGTTTTTCGGTACCAAGGAGCAGTTTAAAGATGAGATCGTAACCGAGATCGCAGCAACCTTATCGTTCTCTGCGATGCAAAATAACGACAAGATTGGTCTAATTTTATTTTCTGATCAGATAGAGCTGTTTATTCCACCTAAAAAGGGAAAGTCTCATGTATTGCGGATCATTCGTGAACTCATCGAGTTTAAACCAAAAAGTAAAAAGACAGATGTTAGTCAGGCACTACGATTTTTAAGTAGTGTGATGAAAAAGAAAGCAATCGTTTTTGTGCTATCTGATTTTATTGCAGATGATTACGAGCAAACATTGCGAATTGTTGGAAAGAAACATGACGTTACTGGAATAAGAATTTACGACAAAGCTGAAGAAGAGATACCAAATATAGGAATGGTACAAATGCAAGATGAAGAGACTGGCGAATTGCAATTGGTAAATACGGCAAGTAAATCAGTTAGAAACGAGTACGCCAAATTTTATCGTGATAAAGTAGCTTATTTTGAAAATGCCTTCACCAAAAGTGGATCAGGAGTTTTGAGCAGTCGGGTTGATGAAAGCTATGTGAAGAAATTACTTGGGTATTTTAAGCGAAGAGGCTAATGAGAGTTAAGAGTTATGAGTGAAGAGTGAATAGTTGAAAGAGAATGGAGCAAAGAAAATTGAATTTAAATAGTATAATTTTTAAAACTGATTTAAGTTCCTCTCCCTTGAGGGAGAAGTTAGGTGAGGGTGTAAACCTATGTATGTCAAAATGAACAAAACAAACAACATAAAAAATTGGATATCAAACAGCTTATTAGTTGTATTGATGCTGTTTGTATATGGAATTGTTAACGCTCAATCTCAACCCAAAGTCTCGGCAACCGTTGACACTTTTCAAATTAAGATCGGAGAAGAAATTAAACTAAGCATTCGTGTAGAAGTTGATAGTACAGACCTTGTTATTTTCCCAGAAGGACAAAGTTTTAGTCCGATGGAAACGATTGAATCCTACCCAGTAGATACAGCCGTAATAGGTTCGAAATTCGAGTTGATCAAAAAATATGGGGTAACGCAGTTTGATTCCGGCTTTTGGTATGTCCCAAAACAGCGAATTTCAATAAACGAAAAGCCTTTTTTTACTGATTCTATTCCAATTCGGGTAAATGATGTTGTGGTTGATACCACCAAGCAAGCCATGTTCGAGATTAAACCGCTCATCAGCGTCAAAAAACCAAAAAGCAATTGGTTGCAATGGCTACTTATCGGCTTGGGGGTTTTGCTGTTTGCCGCTATAGTCATCTACTTTTTGTTTCTTAGAAAAAAGCCAGAAACCGAAGAAGAACGGGTTGCCAATTTAACCCCTTTTGATCGTGCTTTAGAAAAATTGAAAGCCCTCGAGGAATCACAGTATTTAATAAGATCAGAACATAAAAAATACTACTCGGAGTTAACTGACATTGTTAGAATATATATTGAAGAAGATGTACATCTTTCAGCCATGGAAAGTACTTCGGACGAGTTGATAGCAAAGTTAGAAATGCTAAAAGATGCAGATAAGCTTCCACTAGAAAATGAAACCATTTCTAATTTTAAACAAGTATTAAAAACTGCTGATTTAGTAAAATTTGCTCGTTTAAGACCGGAAGAAACTCAGGTGAAAACGGATACCACAGTTGTCGAACAAATGGTTACTGAAACAAAGGAAGTGCTTCCTGAAGATACCGAAGATGAGAAATTGGCGGACGAATTATATGCAGCTGAAGTTGCTAGAAAACGCAGAAATCGAATGATTCGAAATACTGTAATCATCACAACTTCGGTACTGCTAATAGCAGGATTTATCTACTCGTATATCAATGGCTTTCAAAAAACCTATGATACTGTTTTCGGTCATCCTACCAAGCCTTTGTTAGAACAAGAATGGATTAGTAGTACATATGGTGCTCCGGGAATAGCCCTAAGCACTCCAGAGGTTCTTGTCAGGCAAGATAGTGTTAGTGTGGCAGCGGTTTCTGATGAAATAAAACAGGAAGGCACCTTTTTACACGAAGTCAAAGAGGCAGCCTTTAAAGTATCGTTACATTCTGTAGTATATAAAGAACAAAAGGAAATTGATATCCCTAAAGTAGTCGATAAGGCTATAAAAGATCTAGAGAAAGAAGGTGTTCAAAACATCATTGTAAAAACAGAGAAATTTAATACACCGGCAGGTGCTGAAGGATTGAAAACCCATGGTAGCGCATCGTTTAAAATTGATAATGAATTGATTGCGGGTGAATATGCACTTTTCACTTTCGCTGCACAGGGTGTAACACAACAGCTACTAATTACTTGGGCAGATAATGATGTATATGCCCAGGAAATTGTCGACTTGATTATTAATTCAATTGAACTTAAAACGACCATCTAATGTTTAAAGGAATTGAATTTGCACATCCGTATTTTTTCTGGCTACTATTGCTAGTTCCTCTTGCTATTCTTTGGTATGTTTTTAAAAGGAAAAAGGAAACAGCCCCTTTGAAAATTTCAAGCTTACAGGGCTTTAAAGTCAAGTCATCAATATTACCAAAACTAAAACCATTGCTTTTCGCTTTTAGAGTGTTAGGTCTCGCTGCTTTAATAACAGCAATGGCAAGACCACAAACGGTAGATATTTCTACCAAAACAAAAACCAATAAGGGTATTGATATCGTCATGGCAATTGATGTGTCTTCAAGTATGTTGGCGCGTGACCTAGAACCATATCGATTAGAAGCATTGAAAGAAGTAGCAATCGATTTTGTAAATGGTCGACCTAGCGATCGAATAGGTGTGGTTATTTATGCCGGAGAGAGTTTTACAAAAACGCCAATAACAAGTGATAAACGTATCGTACAACGGGGGCTACGTGATATTTCCTTTGATGGAATTATCGAAGATGGTACTGCGATTGGAATGGGATTGGCGACCTCAGTAAACCGACTTAAAGAAAGTCGAGCAGAAAGTAAAGTGATTATTTTATTGACGGACGGAGTTAATAATTCCGGTTTCATTGACCCAAAGATTGCCGCTGAACTTGCTGTTGAATTTGGCATTAAAGTATACACTATTGGTATAGGAACAAATGGACTTGCATTAGCACCAATCGGGATATTGCCAAATGGTAAGTTCCGTTACGGTCAAAAACAAGTAGAGATAGATGAAAAGCTATTACAAGAAATAGCAGATGAAACAGGCGGACTGTATTTTAGAGCTACCGATAATGAGAAGTTAGAGGAAATCTATGACGAGATTAACAAGCTTGAAAAAACAGAGATAGAAGAATTTAAATACACCAATTACGAAGAAAAATACCGCTCATGGGTACTATTGGCAATTGGCTTTTTAGTGTTTGAATGGTTATTGCGAATAACAATTTTTAGAGGCTTTATTTAGATGTATCAACTAGAAGAAAAAATGTGGTTTTACCTACTGGCATTAATTCCAATAATGCTTGTCATTTTCTTGTTTGTACAAATCTGGAAAAGTAGCAAACAAAAACGATTTGCAGACAAAACCCTTTTTAGTAGGCTGGTTCCTGATAAATCCAAGTTTAAACCTTTGTTAAAGTTGATTGTATTACTATTAGCTTTTATTAGTTTGACCATTGCTTTGGTGAACCCGAAAATTGGAACAAAATTAGAGACTATCAAACGCGAAGGGGTTGATATTGTTTTTGCTGTCGATGTCTCGAAAAGTATGCTGGCTGAGGATATTGCTCCCAATCGCATGGAAAAATCCAAGCGCTTAGTGTCAGAGATTATTAGTCAATTGGCAAGTGATCGTGTGGGGATTATTGCATATGCTGGAACAGCATTTCCGCAGTTACCAATTACAACAGATTTTGCCTCGGCAAAAATGTTCTTGCAAGGTATGAACACCAATATGCTATCGTCACAAGGTACAGCGATCGATGAGGCAATTAAGCTTGCTAAGAGTTATTATGATGATGAAGAGCAAACCAATCGAGTATTATTTATTATTTCTGATGGCGAAGATCATTCAGAGAATTCAGCATCAATAGCCGAAGAAGCAAAGAGTGAAGGAATAAAGATATTTACCATTGGAGTAGGAACTTCAAAAGGAGGTCCAATTCCAATTAAAAGAAATGGTATTATTCAAACCTATAAAAAAAATCAGGCAGGCGAGGTTGTCATCACAAGATTAGATGAAAAAACGCTACAGGACATTGCCAATGAAGCTAGTGGAACATACATTAATGGCAATAACACACAAGAGGTGGTCGATTTTGTAAAAGACACCCTTGACGAGATGGATAGAACTGAGTTTGAAGCGAAAGAAGTTTCGGATTATAAAGATCAGTTTCAATGGTTCTTAGGAATTGGCATATTTTTGATATTCGTCGATGTGTTCTTGTTAGAGAGAAAAACAAATTGGCTACGAAAATTGAATTTATTTAATGAAGCTTAAAACAATGAAAGCGATTATTGGAATCTTATCATTATTGTGCTTCAATATAATGCTCGCACAAGAGCAGGATGAAGCAAAGGCCGACGCTGCTGCTAAGGAGTTAGAAAAACAAAAGCAGAAGGCGCAAACCTATACTTATCAAGGTAACAACAAACTGCAAAGCAACAAGTTTGTAGATGCTGAGGCAGATTACCGACGTGCCATTTCTACCAATCCCGATAGCGGAGCTGCTAAATACAATCTTGGTAATGCATATTACAACCGCCAAAGTTTAGCTGAGGCTTTTGACCGATTTAAACAAGCTGCTGAGGTTACCACGGGGAAACCTGATAAGCATAAAGCATTTCATAATATGGGAAATGTATTTATGAAAGAAAAGCAATACGACAAGGCAGTAGAAGCTTATAAAAATGCCTTAAGAAACAATCCAACTGATGATGAGACCCGTTATAATCTTGCTTTAGCAAAACAGAAGAAAGAAGAACAAGATAAAAACGGCGGTGGTGGAGACAATAAAGATGATAAAAACAAAGACCAAAAGGATAATAAGGACGATAAGAAAGAGGGCGACAACGAGAAAGAAAACGATAAGGAAGGCGATAAAAAGGACGAAAACAAAGAAGGTGATGGTGAAAATGAAAAGAAACCTGAAGAGCCTAAGGATAATGAAGGAGATAAAAAACCTGAGGATCAAAAAGATCAGAAAGATAAAAATAAGGGAGGTGATCAGCCTAAAGATAAAAACAAGAAACCACCCAAACCTCGCCCTGGTCAGTTGTCACCACAACAAATAAAAAACTTGCTGCAAGCGATGAATAATGAAGAGAAAAAAGTACAGCAAAAAATAAACGCCAAAAAAGCAAAAGGCGCAAAAGTTAAAAACGAAAAAGATTGGTAGGCAAATAACCTAAATTGAAAATGTCGCCTCGAGTCCGGAGTATTCGGGAAGAGGTTTCTAGATAAATGAATACACTTAAAAACTACATACTACTTTTCGTATTGTTAACCTCGGCTTCGACGATAGCTCAAGTTCAATTTGAAGCGAAAGTTAGCAAGAAAACCCTCGGGGTTAACGAGCGTATTCGTGTTGATTTCGAAATGAATGTAGACGGCGATAATTTTAGTATTGCCGATTTTGCAGGTTTTCAAGTGGTAGCGGGACCTAATCATTCTATAAGTAGATCGTGGTCAAACGGGAAGCGATCGTTCTCTAAGAAGTTTACCTATATATTACAACCAACCTCCAAAGGAAACAAAAAAATCAAGCAAGCGACGATGCAGTATCAGGGGGAGACCTATAAATCTATACCCATTAATATTGTAGTAACCGACGCAGTTGATGTCCCTAAAGACCCCAATGATCCTACCAACATTATTAATGATAATATGTTTTTTGTTGCGGAGATTTCGAATGCGAGTCCGTATTTAAATGAGCCCATTAGCATCACCTATAAACTATACTTTTCCAAAAATATAGCCGTTCGTAATTATGATATTTTAGATACTCCTAAGTACAATGATTTTTGGAGTAATGATATTCCAATCAAAGGCTATCCATTACAACAAGGCACATTTAGAGGGAAGCCTTTTTACTATTACGTATTCAAAAAGATCGTTTTATACCCACAGAAATCGGGTAACTTGACTATCAAACCATATTCTATTAATGTATTTGTGGATGTTCCGACAAATCGTCGAGATATCTTCGGGCAACGTATGTACAAAAAGGCAGAAAAGTCTTTAACTGCTGGAAGCCGAAAAATTAACGTGAAAGCACTACCTGATGAAGGTAAGCCTGAAAGTTTTACGGGTGCTGTTGGTAATTTTGATTTTACAGTAGATGTTAGCCGAAATAGTCTTAGTGCATCAGAATCATTACAAGCAAAAGTACAGGTAAAAGGAAATGGAAATTTAAAGTTGTTTGAACTGCCTAAATTAAACGTTCCTAATTCGTTAGAAGCATATGACCCTGAGCGAGATACCAAAGTAGCAACTAGCCTGCGTGGAATGCGTGGTAGTGTTAGCGATAACTACACATTGGTACCCCAATATCAAGGAAAATATCCAATTCCCGCCTTAAGTTTCTCATATTTTGATCCAAAATCTGAAACCTATAAAACTATCAATTCTGATGAAATTGTTATAGATGTTATTGACGGGCCAACAAATAATTCTTTAGCAAATACCAGCGTTGCAGGCACTACAAAGCAAGCGGTTAATCTAAACCCAAATCAATTTAGAGGGTTTAAGGTAAATGCTAATCTAGTGTCGATGCAGACTACAGATTTCTTTGAGTCTAAGCTGTTTTATTGGTTGTTGTTAGCCCCATTATTACTTATTCCTATTACGATGATCGTAATGAAAAAGAAAAGGCAAATAGACAATGATGTAGAAGGCTCTAGAATAAGAAAGGCAAATAGGCTAGCTAAAAAATATCTGAGCACTGCCAAGAAAAACCTAGGTGATCAGGAAGCATTTTATGTGTCTTTAGAAAAGGCACTCCACAATTACCTAAAGGCAAAATTGAATATTGAAACAAGCGATTTTAGTAAGGAAAAAATTGTTTCATTATTACAAGATAGAAATGTTAATGATGCTGCAATTGATCAATTTATAAGTTTATTAAAAGCATGTGAATTTGCGAGATACACTCCATCATCTACCGATGCCATGAAACAAGATTATGATAATGCAGTGGCAACAGTATCAACAATAGATAAACAGTTTTAAGATGAAGAAGGGACTATTATTACTTGTTTTTCTTATTTCTGCAGGGCTTTTTGCTCAAAACGATGCTGCTTTTGAAAAAGGTAATCAGTTATACAATCAAGGAAAATATATTGAAGCGATTGAGCAGTATCAGGCTATTTTAGATAGTGGAAATCATTCTGCGGCATTGTATTATAATATGGCAAATGCCAATTATAAGCTAAATAAAATTGCACCAACGGTATATTATTACGAAAAGGCATTGCAATTAGCGCCTAATGATGATGATATTAAAAGTAATCTAGCTTTTGCGCAAAACATGACCATCGATGCTATCGACGTGCTGCCTGAAGCTGGTTTTTCAAAAATATTTAATGGGTGGATCGCCAAGCTAAGCTACAATAGTTGGGCACGAATTGCAGTAATTTGTACTTTCATATTTGTACTAGCATTCATCACATATTACTTTTCCCATAGAGCAAATCAGAAGCGTTATTTTTTTATACTTAGTTTTATTGCGCTTGCATGTTTGATATTGAGTGTTGTATTTGCTTTTCAGCAAAAAGCAATGCAAGCAAAAGACAAACCGGCGATTGTTTTTGCAACAGAAACACAAGCAAAGACTGACCCTAATTTCACTAGTGAACCCGTTTTTGTTTTACATGAGGGGACCAAGGTACAAGTACTTGAAACTTTTGAAGACTGGAAGAAAATTCAAATTGCCAATGGCACCGAAGGCTGGATTCCTGCTGCCGATATTAAGGAGTTGTAATAAAAAGCCTTCTTTTAATCGAAATATTTAAAGTTATTGATTGGTTGTTTGAGCATCAATCTCCTCAGGTTTCTGTTCAAGCACCCATTGAAACACAAAATTTCCAAGGTTTCGAACAGGTTTATATAAAACAGATTCTTCGATCGTTTCTTCACTTATTAACTTAATCGTATTATTCGTACGATCAAAAAACACAAGTACAGCGCCTAAAATAATAGCAAATTTCAGTCCGCCAAAAGCTGCACCAAGTAACTTATTTAAAATGCCTAAAGCGGCGAAGTCGGCTACTTTAGTCAATAATTTGCCCAGCATCGTCACCGCGATAATAATAATGATGAAGGTGATAATAAAAGCCGTAAGGTTTACGTATTTCTCATTCCAATTCACACGATCTCCAAGATAGTCTCCTACAAAATATGAGAAATGAATAGCACCATAAATACCAGCAATTAACGAAACAAGTGCCGCTACTTCTAAAAAAAGGCCTTTGGTAAATCCGCGATACAAGCCAAATGCAATAATAGCTCCGAGAAATATGTCGATGAAGTTCATATGTTAAAAATAATCAATTCCTCTAAGATCATTCAATATTAATTTACACTACATTTATTAGTAGAACAACACTTACGATTTGAACGAAGAGCAACATATAAAAAGACAATTGCACAACAAATGCCAAGAGTTCGTTACTGAACGATTACAACGCATTCAAAAACGCATTGATGACATTGAAGCGTCTCTACTTTCTGAAACAAAATCAAGTGCAGGTGACAAGCATGAAACAGGCCGAGCTATGCTACAGTTAGAGAGGGAAAAATCAGGAGCGCAGTTAGCACAAGTGCAAGCTTTACTGGAATTGCTAACGAAAGTCAACATAGACAACACAACTACTAATGTTGGTTTAGGAAGTTTGGTAATTACTAATCAGGCCAATTATTTTATTGCAATTAGCGCTGGAGAAATAGTGGTGGATAATACTACCTATTTTGCTGTTGCTGCAAATACGCCAATTGGGAAATTACTACTTGGTAAAAAGGTTGGAGATGAGATCGTTTTTAATGAGAATGCGATTCGAATAACTCAAGTAGTTTAAAAGAAAGAACCAAGGGTAAAAAGTGCGCAAACACCAAGCAAGATTACGCTGATTAATAATAATTTATTTGTTGTCTGTGATTTAGTAATTGTTACTATTCCTATTACAAGAAAAACGATTTGGGCGATTAAGAATGGGATGGTACTGAGCTCTCTAATTACTCCTATAAATACCGCATCAATTTTAAAAACATGGAGTATATAGGTCATTAAAAAGTATGCGATAATTATTAGATTAATTAAAACAAGTCTATTGGAATTTCTAGAAACAGCTGTACCCATATTACTCGGTGTTTGTTTAGCTTAATTTACAATTCTTTTTGCAATTGTTTCTTTGGAGATAAATAATGAAACTTCCAATCCTGTTTTCAATAGGTTTTTATGAAAAAAGAACACCGTTTTTTTATTAGATCTGGACTTGACGAGATAGCGATCACCACGATAATATGATTGTACTACATTAACCTTTAGCGTTCCTATTTTAGATTTTCGTAGATCATGTGGATAGCAAAAAAAACTTTTATTTTTTAGTTCACTGGGGATTTCCCCTTTCCATACATCACTCACATTTAGGTCGTTTACCTCACCAAATAGTAAGGCGATATAACGATCATTCGGTTTTTCGTAGAGCTTCTTAGGGGAGTTGTTCGCTTTAATTTCTCCATCTTTTAGGACAATCGTTGTGTCCGAATATGATAATGCATCAGTCATATCATGTGTAGCGACAAAACACATAATCTTCTCTTTTTTTAAATAAGCAAATAAAGCTCGTCGAAGACTGTTTTTTAAAAAATGATCAACCTGATTAAATGGCTCGTCAAGCAGCAATACCTCAGGTTTTGTAGCTAGTGCTTTGGCCAGAGCAACACGTTGTTGTTGGCCACCACTGAGGTTTTTTACTTTGGTGTCAGCAAAATCTTCTAACTGCATAATTTCAATTAATTCCTTAACGCGATCTTCTCCTTTTTTATCACCTCTTGCAAAGTAAGTACCCACATTTTCGGCTACCGTAGTAAATGGCATTAACTCAAAATCTTGGGCGACATATTTCATGAAAAGATGGCCAGGAATCAAATTAAAATCTGGACCAAGAAGTTCTTCACCATTCCACGTAATTTTGCCTTCATTTAGTTGAAGTAATCCGTAAATTGATTTTAGTAAGGTGCTTTTTCCTGATCCGCTTTCACCAATAATAGAAATATGTTCTCCCTTTTTAGCCTTAAAATTGATGTTTTTTAATGTGATTTTCTCTTGGTAAGAAAAGGAAACATGATCTACAACCAGCATAAAAGATGAAGTTTATAAAATCAAAAATAAGATGTAGACATAGCTTTTTTGGTTTGAAATTAAAATAGAATGAACAAAGTTGTTAGCAAAAAAAAGACCCCTTACAGTTAGGAAAGGAGTCTTTGTTGATCTTAGTAAGGAAGGCTTATCCTTTTACTTTCTCATCTACTTTATTCGGCAAAACCTTGAAGCCCATATTGTATAGGGTAAAGCCATAAATATCAGCATATTGTTCAATGGTTTTACTAATAGGTGTTCCAGCGCCGTGACCCGCATCTGTTTCTATGCGAATTAAAGTCGGATTTTTCCCTGTTTGTTTGTCTTGCAATGCGGCTGCAAACTTAAAACTATGTGCCGGTACCACGCGATCATCATGATCTCCAGTGGTAACTAAAGTGGCTGGATATTGGGTGTCGGCATCGACATTATGTACGGGTGAATATCCTTTTAAATACTCAAACATTTCCTTAGATTCTTCCGCTGTACCATAATCATAATCCCATCCTGCACCAGCTGTAAATGTATGATAACGTAGCATATCTAAAACGCCAACAGCAGGTAAAGCTACTTTCATTAAATCTGGTCGTTGCGTCATTGTTGCTCCTACTAAAAGACCACCGTTAGAACCACCTCGTATTGCTAAAAACTCTGGTGAAGTATAATTTTCTTGAATAAGATATTCGGCAGCGGCTATGAAATCATCAAACACATTTTGCTTTTGCATTTTGGTCCCTGCATCATGCCATTTTTTACCATATTCGCCACCACCTCTAAGGTTAGGAACGGCATATACTCCACCTTGCTCCATCCAAACAGCATTTATCGGACTAAACCCTGGAGTAAGGCTAACATCAAACCCACCATATCCATAAAGAATTGTAGGATTTTTACCATCGAGCTCAACACCTTTTTTATGAGTAATGATCATAGGAACTTTCGTACCATCTTTTGAAGTATAAAATACTTGAGTTGACTCAAAGTTCGATCCGTCAAAATCGATTTCTGGTTTCCAATAAACTTCATATTCCCCGCTTTTTGGATCAAATTTAAATGTGGTTCCAGGAGTGTGGTAGTTAGAAAATGAAAAATAGAGCTCGGTATCTTCTTTTTTTCCACCAAAACCTCCTGCGCTGCCAATACCTGGTAGTTTTACTTCTCGTAATAGTTTACCATCATAATCGTACTGTAATACTTTTGAAATAGCATCAACCATATATTCCGCAAAGAAATAACCGCCACCAGTACTTGGACTTAGTACATTATCCGTTTCAGGAATAAGGTCTACCCAATTTTCTGGTGCAGGATTCGAAGCATCAACAGTAACAATTTTTTGATTTGGTGCATTCAAGTTTGTAACCAGAAACAATTTAGAACCATCATTGTCTATATAATAGGTATCACTATCTGTATGATCAAGAACTGTAATAAAATCGGAATTTGGTTTTGACAAATCTTTGATCAATAGCTTATTTCCGGAAGTGGACACTCGAGGATAAACAATTAAATAACGATCATCTTCAGTTACTCCTGCTCCTATATAACGATGTTTTTCGTCTGGAGTTCCTCCATATATTAACTGGTCGTCTTTTTGTGAAGTTCCTAGCTTATGGTAGTACACTTTATGCTGATCGGTTTTAGCAGAAAGCTCGCTTCCTTCTGGTTTGTCATAACTTGAATAGTAAAATCCCTCATTACCTTTCCATGAAACACCACTAAATTTCACATCTACCAAAGTATCTTCTTTTTGTTCGAGTGTTTCCACATCAAACACAATAACCTTTCTCCAGTCGCTGCCACCTTCGGATATCGAATAGGTGCCAATTTTACTATTTTTGGAAAAACTTAGTCCTGCTAATGAGATCGTTCCATCGTCCGTAAACTTATTAGGGTCTATAAAAACCGTCGCCTCATCGTCGCCTTTTTTGCGGTAATAAACACTTTGGTTTTGTAGTCCGTCATTCTTGCTGTAGTAAGTATAATCACCTTCAGTAAAAGGAGCAGAAATACGTTCATAATTTAAGATGTTTTCTAATCGTGCTTTTAGTTCATCTCGATATGGAATTTTATTCAAATAATCAAAGGTTACTTCATTTTGAGACTTAACCCAATTCCCAGTTTCCTTGCTCATGTCATCTTCCAGCCAGCGATACGGATCAGCCACCTTGGTCTCAAAATAAGTATCAATAACGGTGTCTTTTTTTGTCTCGGGATAATTTACAGCCACTTGTTTGTTAGAGTTTGAATTACAGGAAAATAATAAGGCAGTAAGTCCACCTAGGAGAATTGTATGTTTCATCGTGTATTGGATTGGTGTTTTTTCAAAAGTATCATAAAAAAAAGCCCTACGCTGTAATAGCGTAGGGCTTTTAACAATTATTTAAGTGGATTGTTACGAGAACAAACCTTTAAACTTATCCCAGTGAGCATACATTAATGCGATTTGCAAGATTGCAACAAGCGTTGATGGTCCTACAAGTCCTGCAGGATCTAACACTGCGTGGAACAAGAAGATATTTACCACCATAGGCGCCAATAATACCAGCGCAAAAGGCACTGCTTTGTTAACAATAAGCAACAAACCAGCTATTATGTAAATTACTCCCATTACTTCCCACATGAAGCCTGAATTAATGATTGCACCAATTAGACTACCTGCACTTTCTCCTAGTTCAGGGTTTGGCAAAAAACCACCAAATTTGTTGGCTCCAAATACTACGAAAATCAGTCCCATTAAAATACGTAGGACCATTGTTAACTTCGAATTCATAATTTATTTTAAATTTTGGTTAATACCACAAGTTAGACGAAAATTATGAATTGAACTTTCAGTAGGCCATTAAAGCACCTTCTTTATGAAGAAAAATTATTTAACTAACTAGAGTCTTTACCAGCTGTTTTTCTACCAAATATTCTGCTATTTGAACTGCATTAGTAGCAGCTCCTTTTCGAAGATTATCAGATACTATCCACATATTTAATGTGTTCGGTTGTGTTTCATCACGACGAATACGACCTACAAATACATCATCTTTGTCATGTGCATAAATAGGCATTGGGTAGGTATTTGTAGCTGGGTTATCTTGAACAACGATACCTGGTGTTTCATGCAATAACTTACGAACTTGAGCAAGGTCAAAATCATTTTCAAATTCGACATTAACAGATTCTGAATGACCTCCTGCAGTTGGAATACGCACAGCTGTAGCACTTACAGAAAATGTTTTGTCATTCAATATTTTTTGAGGCTCACGGGCAAGTTTCATTTCTTCTTTTGTATACCCATTTTCTTCAAACACATCGCAGTGAGGTAATGCATTTCTGTTTATAGGATACGGATATGCCATTTCGCCTTTAATTCCTGCGATCTCATTATCTAATTGTTGGACCGCCTTAACTCCAGTACCGGAAACTGATTGATAAGTAGAAACAATCACACGCCTCATCGTGTATTTTTTATGTAAAGGCGCTAATGCCAAAACCATTTGAATAGTCGAACAGTTTGGATTTGCTATTATCTTGTCTTCTGGTGTTAACTCATTCGCATTAATCTCGGGAACAACCAATTTTTTCGTCGGATCCATTCTCCATGCCGATGAGTTATCGATTACAGTAGTGCCAACTTCTGCAAATTTCGGAGCCCACTCTAATGATGTATCTCCACCTGCTGAAAATATAGCGATATCGGGCTGCATATCGATAGCAGTTTGCATTCCAACAATGGTATAAGGATCGTTTTTATAAACAACCTGTTTTCCAATGGATCGCTCGGACGCAACAGGAATTAACTCAGTGATTGGAAAATTACGTTCTGCTAATACTTTTAACATTACTTCACCTACCATACCGGTGGCGCCAACAACAGCTACTTTCATATTCTTATACTCTTTTAAGGAGTTTGATCTTAATTTTGAGGGTCAAAGTTACATATTAATAACGTCTCCCTAATAGAAAATATTAGAATTATCAATTTTATAACAAGTTGTTATATTTTTGAAATAATTGATAATTTAGGTGCGGTTTTAAGTGGTAATTATTCCAGATTCACAGTTACTATCTTAAAGGAAATCCTTTTCCAGCCCACCACGGTTTTACTTCAATAACTAGCCGACCTGCCTTTACCATAGGGTCGGAGTTGGCCAGACTATCGGCCATTTGAAGCGTAGGAACATTATAAATGGTAATACCTCGTAATTCTCCATCATCGCCCATAGGTCCTGAAATATCCGCATAACCCATTTCATACATTTTACCAAGATGAGCCATGTGAAGTCCTTGAAGACTATCAGCTACTTCTTTGGTTTGAGAGCGATTAGGGCCACTTTTTAAGAATGCAATGAAGTATTGTTGCATGATCACCGTATCTTTTGTTTCCTCATCGATATAATCAAAAACTTGGAAGCCCTTATCAATGAGTTTTTGCTTTTCTTTTGCAACAGATTTCTTTTGAGCACTGCGTACTTCAATTGGTTTTCGGGCTGAATCTGTTTGCTGATTTGTACAACTGGCTATTAAAAATATGACCAATAGTGAGAAAAATATTGTTTTCATTTTACCAGTTTTTGTATGGATGTTCGCTCAATTGCGAATTATAGTATTTTGAATCTCCTGTAACTTCTTTACCCAACCACTTAGGTTTTTGGAAGGAGTCATTTTCATTTTCTAATTCAACTTCGGCAATTACCAATCCTTCATTGTCTCCTTCAAAAACATCGACTTCATAAAGATGTTTCCATATTGGGATTTCATATCTCGTTTTGTCGATTATTCCCGGAAGACATAATTTTAATAATGATTCGGCGTCATTAATTGGAATCTTTTTTTCCCATTCAAATCGCGTTGTTCCATTTTCGTTAGATATTCCTTTGATTGTAATAAAACCTTCATCTCCTTTTATTCGAATACGAACGACACGGTTAGGATCTTTAGTTAAAAAGCCTTGAACTATTCGCACTTTACTGGAAGCTTCTTTAATAAATGCTTCTGAATTGACTAAAAATTTTCGTTCTATTTCTAGGCTCAAATTCTTTGATTTTTGCTTAAATATAGGACAATCTTGATTTAGGCATGATGAAGTATATTTATATTGGATATTAATCAGGATAATAATACATTTGAGCAGCTAAGAATGGGGATGTAGCTCAGTTGGCTAGAGCGCTTGACTGGCAGTCAAGAGGTCGTCGGTTCGAGCCCGATCTTCTCCACAAAGCCATTATCTAAAAGATAATGGCTTTTTCCTTTATTTAAAGGCCTTATTAATAGCAGCCTCTACCAAAGGTTCCATTACTAAATACCCATCTTTATTAGGGTGTACGCCGTCGTAGGTAAGTGCATCCTTTAATCCGTTTTTATCGTTGACCATTGCAGAAAAGTAATCTAAGTAAGTAATACCGTTACTTTTTGCATAAACTTTAATCATGTCGTTTAGTTCGGGTATTTTTTTATCAGGATTAAGACCAGGCTTCCAAGAATAATCGGCAGCGGGTAATACGGATGATAAGATTACCTTTATGTTATTAGTTCTAGCCAGTTCACACATACTTTTTAAATTATTAAGTATTTGACCCAGGGTCATTGGGCCTGTGTTTTGAGCAATATCATTGGTGCCTGCTAAAATGACTACTGCTTTTGGTTTTAATTCAATTACATCTGCACGAAAACGTAATAACATTTGGGGTGTTGTTTGACCACTAATACCTCGATTAATGTAAGATGAATTGTTAAAGAAATCTGCATGGTGATTACTCCAACCTTCAGTGATGGAGTTTCCCATAAAAACAATACGATTTTCTGTTGCTTCAGGTTCACCTAGAACTGAATTTTCTTCCTCATACCGACCAAGGTTGGCCCAATCTTGAGCATGCGAGAGTTCAGACATAAATAGTGCGATTACAATCCATAAAAGTCTAGTCATTTTGAAAGTGATTTAGAACAATTAAGCTGTTCAAGTATAAAGGTATCATATTTATGAGAAATCGTTAAAAATTAAATTGAAACACTGAATATTTCTTATTTTTTAGAATAAAAACTTGTCATATTCTAGGTGAGTAAAATATAAAAAACTGTTTTACAGACAGTTGTCTTTAGTATAAAAAGCACTAAAGCTAATTTTTGTTTAAGATGTGTTTTTTGTCGATGTATAGCATTGTCCTTGTTTTACAACCGATTTTTAGCTGCTATAAACGAGTATTTCGTCGATGAGGGTATGTAAACAGTGATCTGTCTTATATTTGTATCACCATCCATTATACCTAATTGTTTAAGAACTATATTAACGTTTAACATTAAACAATTTGAGTATGAGTACACTATTACTTTTTAAGAATCTTTATTCACAAGCTTTTGAAGCATTAAAAACGTATCAATTATACGTATTAAAAGCATTTTCGTATGCTGTGATGGGATTCATCGCATTAGGTATTTTCGCATTTATTTACCGCGTATTTACCGGATTTTTTATGATCGGATAAACTAGTACATCTAGTATTTAGAAAAGCCCTGACAAATGTGTCAGGGCTTTTTATTTTTTGGTGAATATTACAGATTGCTATTCCAAATCAGTAATCATCATATTAAAATCATATTGCAAATCTTCATGCAGCAATAGAATCCGTTTTTTGGCTAAAGCAAGTTGACGGTTGTACAAATTCATCAATGTTGTATTCCTTTTAATTGAAGGATTTAATTCTCCTAGTTTTTGGCAGTAATACAACAGCAAGGCCACTTCTGTTTCCTTATTTAATGAATAGCGGATGTACTTTTTGACATTGCGCAGTATTTTTCGAGCGCTCTTTTTAATATAGAAATAGGATGAGGTATTAATCTCATCAAATTGCTCATCAATTTCATTTTTGATCGTTTCTATATATCCCTCTTCGTTAGAAGCTTCGAAAAGTAAATAGGTTAGTAATTCTTTATTTTCTTTTTTGAATTTAGAAAGGCGTAAACAAAGTGCGATTAATTCAGTTTGGGAAAGATGTTTTAATTCATCTTTTAACTGCTTCACGGTGACGGCTTTCATAAAGTATATAGTTGTTTTTCAAAAATACAACGCAACTATCAAATGATTCCAAGAATCAGAAAGCTTTTATCTAAAATAGTATTGAAGGAAATTCCAAATAAATAGAAAGGTCCAACCAGCAGTTCGCAGCCAGTTAAATTTCACAAGTTTTGCACAAATTTCATCATCTACTTCTTCCGATGTGATCTTGTTGTGGGTTGGCACAAAAATGAAAAAGGTAAGCAGCCACATACCGACAATAATAATCAAGCTAAGAACAGCAAAGAGGTCTTGATCTTTTGCCAATTGAAAAATAGCAGTAAGCAATTGTCCCGCCATTAATGGGAAAACCATTAGTGTAATTCGCGGCGTATAAAGCTGGTGCCAATTAATTAATTCTTGTTTCGAGAAATAAGAAAAAGATGGATATACCACCAATTGAACCATCCAAATAAGGACGAAAAGGCCAAAATCTACCAATAAACGAATTAGATCGATCTGCATGTTGTATCTGCTTCTAATTTAGGAATTAGCGTTTGCAATATTATGCTTTTTTATAGGTGTAATACATACTTTAGCGACCCATATCATTAATATTGGATGAACTACCAATAAGCGTATATAGCTAATCCATTCAGGTATGCAAAGTCCGTCCTGAATACAAGAGCCTAGCTTTGTAAAATGGACATGAGAAGCGATGAATATTATTAGCATTGCGATTAATAGTATTCCAGCTATTTTTCTCGTTTTAGGAAAAAGTACCAAAAGGCCCAGGACAATTTCAACAATACCACTTACCACATTTAGTGCGTTTTGGTAAGGCAAATAATCAGGGATGAGTCCGCTATAAAAACCTGGATCTATAAAATGACAACTACCGGCAACTAAGAAAAAGAGGGCGAGTATGTATTTTGAGATATTATGCATCGGTTAAGCGCCATTTCTGTATTATATGAACCTTTTTCATAATTATAAAAAAGGGAATCCACCAAATAAAATCATTGGTAATTAGGGTATAGATAAACTCGAAAGGCACAATATCTCGCAAGTAATTAAATAGAAATCCGAGCGGGCCAAATATTTTTCCTAAAAATCCAACGGCAACAATGGGCCAATGACGCAGTGGATCGTAACTAGCCCACCAATAACCCAATCCGTATACGCCAATAACCATTCCCATACCTTGCCAAACCATAGAATGATTAAGCGGTTGCATTCCTACGAGCTCAAAAAAATGATTTGGGAACAATACAACCCAAACACCCCATAGTATGTTATAGATGGCCGCAAGTTTTAGTGTTAATTTCATAAGGGTTTATTTTAACAAAGTATCTAGTTTTTCTAGGTAGCTGTTGGCATTTGTTAGATGCAGCTCTTTCTTTTCAACTGGCATTTTATCGAACATACGCACCAGCATACTCAATCGTGGGTTTTTTAAAAAGAAACTCCTATTCACATCCATAAATCTCCAGAAGAGACCGTCCCAACTGGCTTGCCAATCTCCTTTTTTGTAATTACTCATTTTCATGATATAATTACTTCCGCTTATGTAAGGCTTGGATGCCATTAATCCACCATCTGCAAATTGACTCATTCCATATACATTAGGTACCATAACCCAATCATAGGCATCAATAAATAGTTCCATAAACCATTTGTAGACTTCATCGGGATCAAATTCGCACAACAACATAAAATTCCCTAAAACCATCAATCTTTCAATATGATGTGCATAACCCGATTTTAATACTTTTTTAATCGTGTCATCTACCGGCTGTATGCCTGTTGTACCACTATAAAATGTGGCAGGTATTTTTCTGTTAAAGCCCCAATAATTTGCGGTACGTTCTTTAGTTCCTATTGCAATATATAGGCCGCGCATAAACTCACGCCAGCCTATTATTTGACGTATAAAACCTTCTAATGAGTTAAGTGGAATGTTATGTAATTTTCCATAAGAAATGGCTTTGTCAATAATTTCTTTTGGTGTAATCAAACCAATATTTAGCATTGGCGTCAATACGCTATGATGCAAAATGGAATGCTCCTTAACGATTGCATCCTCATAGGGTCCAAATTCCATAAACCTATTTTCGAAAAACTGATCGAGCCAACTTTTGGTATCCTTAAAAGTCACCGGATATAAAGGTTGATTGCTGAGTTTACCGTAGTTCTCTTTAAAGTTATTTTGGGTATATGTTATGGCTTCCTCAAAATAGGAATTGCTATCAGGAAATTGAATAAAGGGCGGTTCCTTTTTACTGGGATACTTTTTTCTATTGTCAACATCATAGGTCCATTTACCTCCTTCGGGTTCATTGTAACTATCTAGTAAAATGTGGCGCTTTTTGCGTTCTTTTTTATAAAAGTCGGTTTGAAAAAACTTCTTTTTATCGGGTTTAAAGTATTCATTTATTTCATCTCGTGAATTTAAAAATAAGGGAGTATCGTACCAATTAACGCTAATGTTATGCTTTGTACAAGTACTTTCAATTCGCCTAGAAAGCCAATTGTCAACAACATCTAAACAATGAACTTCTTGGAAACCTTCAAGTGCCAGTTCCTTGATTAAATTCCTAGAATCGCACTTAGGAGTTAGCGCTTCTACATATGTTAGGTGCTTGCCCTTTTCTTTTAAATAAAATTCATAAAATTTCATTGTTGCATGGTGGAATGCAATTTTTTGCTTGTGAAATTTTAAGTGATTAAAAAACAGATGCTCTTCGATTAAATATATTGGGCACTCAGTATCTAATAATGGATGTTGTTCAAATAGCTGATGTGGATAAATTAAAACACAAGACTTCATTTAATTTTTATTTCGTCTGCATCGTTCGCTGCAGTATTTAACTTCACCCCAATTCTTTTCCCATTTTTTGCGCCAAGAGAAAGGACGTTCGCAGACAACACATATTTTTTGTGGTAAATGCCGTTTTTTCATTTTTTCAAATGATCTTCAACTTCATGTACGCGTGCATATGGATACCTGTCAATTTTTTCTAAAGCGTAATAGGTGTTCAAGCCCGAAATACCAACATTGTTTACCATTGCTAAATCAATATCATCGTTTGCCCAGCAATCATCATGAATAATCAACTCTTCTATCTGGCCAATAATCATTTTCGTACTGTTAATCGCGATATCAATTTCTTGCACAAAGCGCATTCCCATTTTAAAATGACTTTCTTTTACAAAAGGAGCTTTAAATTGATTGTTATACTCTGCTGTTAAATAACAGGTGTCAAATTCTGATTCATTTTCATCGAACTTAGCTGATGTAAAATGCGCTTTTTTGGCAAAGGCCTTATGAATATGATTTATGGTGTACACCCGTGTGCTTTTTATGTTGTTATAGGTATGCCTGGGCACAGTATCCGACGGGCGCATTATAAACCCTAGCAAAGCGGGATTACTTCCTAAATGAACTACTGAACTAAACACGGCCACATTTTCTTGTCCACTTTCTGAGGCAGTAGCAATTAGATTAGCGGGTTTAATACCAGAAACGGAGTTGATTATTTTAAGTCGCTTAACGCGATCCATCTGCTCAATATCACTTTTTGTAAAATGCATAGTATCGATTGCTATTTGAATAGTTGCTTGCTTCTTCTCTATTTATCTAAATCGTATTCAAGCCTTCTTTAATTCCTTTTTACATTGTTTCCAAAAGCCAAAAAAGGAAGGATAATATCCTGTAACATCAAACATCCAATCCCTGTCGTGCTCTGTGCCTTTGTAATGTTTATTTAGTGGATGTTCTTTATAGTGTGTGTTGGTGGGTTGATGTTCATTTATAAACGTTTCAAATTCTCCAACATAGACTTGAATGTTGGAGATATTCTTGCTCAAATCGAGCATAAAATTCATCGAATTATCCGAAATGGGGTAGTGTTCGAAATGTGATGGCTCGATTAGTAAAATGTTATTAGTTTGTGTACTCGATAACCAATTCGGATCTAGATTATAATAATTATAAAAACAAGTAGGAACGTCATTTTGTAAAGTGATCTCATCCGACTTTGGTAAGTTGGTTTGCAATGCAGGATTAATGGTTTCTTGTAAAACTGTAGGTGTGTCAAAATTGCCAAACGCATCGTAGGGTACATCTAAAAAGGTTTCTTGATCGTTTGTAAAACAGTATTTATTAATATTTTCTTGATTGGCTACATACTTTTTGTTTGCGCTGGCACCGGCCACCCACTGCCAACTAAGTGCATTACTTGCCCAATCACCGTCAATTAAATGGTAGTACATCCATCGAGCAGGAGTTAGCCAATGGCTTTTGGCCATATTACATGCAATTGCAGCTGTGTACATACGAATATGATTATGCATATAACCAGATTCGTACAGCTCCTTAATGGCTATATCGATTGCAGTAATGCCTGTTTGCCCTTCAATAACGGCATGTGCAAGTTCATGATTGGTGACGTCTTCTTGTGGTCTTTTTAAATCGGTATTAATTTTATTCCCCTTTGCAATCCAGACTTGTTGCCAATAGTCTCGCCAAGCTAGTTCCTGAATGAACTTTTCGATATCGTAGGTCTTATATCCCTTTTCTAACACATTTGCTAAAACTTGCTTTGTACTGATGACGCCCCGAGAAATATAGGGTGATAAGTAGGTGACGGCACCATTAATAAAATTTCGCGTTTTCCCATATTTAATGGGATCAATCAGATCAATTCTATTTAAAATAGCTTCAATAGAGATTGGGAATTCGTATTGTATTTCGCGAACACTATTCATCGTCTTTTACTAATCTTATTATTAGAAATTTGACGTTGTCTACTGCATTTAAATCGGTCGATATCTGAGCTCCGTTTTTTAAGGTGTTTTTGACTTACGCCACTGTTCACCCGTTTGCGCCATAATTTGAAACTACTTTCTTTAAGTGTTTTACGCATTAGTTTAATCACCTCTTTTTCTGGTAGACCAAATTGATATTCGATGGCCTCAAAAGGAGTACGATCTTCCCATGCCATTTCGATAATACGATCGAGTTCTCTTTCGGTAAAATCTGGCATGTTTAAGACTGTGGAAGGGCTTCTATTTGTTTTAATACCTGATCAGCTTCCCAAGTTTTTTGGTCGCTTTGTTTGCGATCTACTGTAGAAAGGGAATGCGCCTCTTTTAAAAGCTTTGCGTATTGAGCTTCAAGCTGCTCTTTTTCTGTTTTCTTTTTAAACAAACCAAACATAGAATAATTTTTGTTTAAAGATAATACAATATGTTTAAACAAAATGAATTTACAACATACAAATGTTTCTTAAAAATGGAATGAAATAAACCCGATTGGTTTTACCTTTATCAAAAATTTGAAAACGATCATGAGCACATTACAAGATAAAGTAGTTTATATAACGGGAGGTACTAAAGGAATAGGGTATGGTGTTGCGCAAACATTAATTGCAGCCGGAATGAAAGTGGCAATAAGCGGTCGTCATTTAGAATCGGCTCAAAAAGCAGCTTCAAGTCTTGGTGATAGTGATCGTGTGTTGGGTTTAGCCTCGGATGTGGCTAATTTACAGGATGAGAATAATGCAGTAAAGCAAATATTAGAGAAATGGGGGCAGTTAGATGTTGTACTAGCCAATGCAGGTGTTGGTAATTTCGGCCCGGTCGATGCACTTTCGGAAGAAGCGTGGAATCAGATGATGGATACCAATTTAACTGGAGCGTTTTATACGTTGAAGGCAAGTGTAGAGGCGCTAAAAAAATCAGAAGGATACTACATCACGTTAGCTAGTTTGGCGGGGACTAATTTCTTCGCGCAAGGGGCAGGATACAATGCCTCAAAATTTGGATTGGTTGGTTTTACACAGGCGGCAATGTTGGATTTAAGACCGTATGGAATTAAAGTATCGACCATTATGCCGGGGTCGGTAGCGACCTATTTTAATAATCATACACCTAATGATAAAGACGCCTGGAAAATTCAACCAGAGGATATCGGTAAGTTAGTGCTCGATTTATTGACCATGCATCCTAGGACGTTGCCTAGTAAGATCGAAGTGAGGCCGACTAGGCCAGATTTGAAGTAGTGGACTAGATTTTGATGTTTAGTATCTGACAAATAGGGCAGAAAATAACTGATTTTTTAGGATTAGCAACAAGCGAAATAAATAAGCCCTTTTGGATAAACACTAATCGACCTATTCATTATATAGCGCTATGAGGTGCTTTTTTTACTACTAACCCATCTATTATTAGCTGCTAAATAAATTTGATATTCATCATCAGATTTAATTATTTCAGATACGCTCTCAGGATTATCCTGAAAAATCTTTAGTCCTTCAGGAATATCTTTTCTTTGAGGTTTAGTGTTTTTAACAGATAACAAAGGTGTATAAAATTCACTTAAAAAGGGTAAGATTATATTGGGTATGAAATGGCATTGTAATTCAAACATATCATGGTCAAATCCTCCTTTTTCATTTAAGTGATCTTCAATATCCAGGAATAAAACTCTTTTTTTATTTGGAGAATCTTTAATTGAATGCGAAACAAGCCGAAATAATATATCTGCTGATTTTTCGAAACTTTCTTCTTTAAAAATATTATGATAAATCACAGAATGCTTGGTGTGTAGTTGATTAATTCTATCGGGGTCTTCATCTATTAAACAATAATCTTTAAAATCGGGATTTGTTGATAGCTTTTCTTGCCTTTTGGACATTAATGACCACCAATAATCTCGCATTTCTCTTATTTGCTTTCTTTTTTCTGGATTACCTCCAAAAAGATCGTGACAAGAAGAGCAAAGAGGAGCCGCATTTTCAATATCATCCGAACCTCCCTTAGCTTGAGGGGTAATATGATGAATTTCCACAAATAATTTATGACAGATACAGCATCTAAAAGCAGATCTTTTTTTGGCTTCTAATTTGGTTTTTTCTGAAAATGCCATTTTTATTTTGTTTTAATAACTCATAATCTCCAGAAAACAAGATATTACATAATCATTTAATCACCCCAAAAATCGAACACTCTCACTGATCACTTCCTGCAAATGTTCTGGTAATTCATCACTTTCCCAAGGGTGCTTACCTCCAAAAACGTGATTCGCGCCTTCAATCCACTTGATTTGACTTAATGGATACCACCAATGCAAATCAGCTGCGTCGTTGGTAGAGACCGATTCGTCGGCTGTACCATGAATAATGAGCTGAGGGATTTTTAATTGCTGTGATGCTGTTTTTATAGTGAGTTTTTCTTCGTTTTCAATAAAATCTTCGAAGTATTGAAAGTAGTGTGGCATCTCTTGTTTTGTTCTGCCATTCAATACATAATAAACACCATCTTTTTCCCATTTTTCAAAAGCTTCACCTTGCGGGAAACGTTTTTTATAATCGCTAACCCCGGCCCAAGTAATGACTTTGGTAACACGACGATCTTGTGCTGCTTTTAAGGTTACAATTCCTCCACCTCGAGAATGCCCTATGAGTGAAATGGCATTTGTATCAATCTCATTTTGTATTTCTGTATAATCAACAATCAAATCAATGACGTCGCCTAGATCTTTTAGTTCTTGGCTGTAATTGTTATTTGCGAATGCTTCCAGATCGGGAAAATCGATGGGCTGTTCTATGGTCCCCCCATTGTGCGAAAAATTAAATTTCAGAAAGAAAAAACCATTTTCAGCAAATGCCTTCGCGACCAAATCCCAACAACCCCAATCTTTAAAACCTTTATAACCATGGCAAAAAATGACAATGGGTTTTGGCTGGCTATTTTCCTGATAAAAGAAATCGGCAAGCATTGGTTTTTCGTCAGCTCTTTCGATAACAATATTCTTCTTAATAATCATACTCAATGCGTTTTTCTACAAATGGTTTCGATAGATCGAATAGCTCTTTAATCAAAGCTTTTAATTGAATTGAAAATTCAGAGAGCACCTCTGGAGTGATTTCTGTATCTGCTTTCGTGGAACGAGGCGTGGGTTTTACTCCGAACTTTAAAAAACCATCTTTTTGGTTTTTAAATGAGATAATTCCAGCTTCTGCCTTACCAGTAAATGGCTTTTTATAATGCAGCATATAGGCATAGCATAGCACCTGAAAACTTTTGCTGTACTTGTCATAATCCGTATTGATTAAATCCCAATCATACAGTCTTACTTTTCCCGGAAGTACTTTTCCGGTTTTATAGTCGATGATACGCATCGTTCCATTATACTCGTCTACCCGATCTACTTGGCCATGTACATTGATTGGAAAATCAAAGCCTTCAATGGTCACGGGAGCACTAAAATCTTCTTCAATATGTAGTATTTTAATAGTACTGCCGTTTTTGACTTCTTCTAATTCACTTCGTAAAAAATTCTCGACATAGCGTTTAGCGATATTGAATATAATAAGGTTCATTCCTTCATTAATCGTATCGCTTTGATATTCCTTTTTGAAATATCGGGTAACTGTTTTATCTATTTGTTGCTGCATTGTTGTAATGTGGGTCTCGGTTAAAATCACATTAATTAATGGGAGATAAAATTCTTTTAAGGTTTCATGAACTATCGTTCCCAAAGTATTGGCGGCAACTGTTTCTTCAACTTCATCATAGGTTTGAATTCTAAGTATTTTCTTGTTGAAGAAATCAATCGGATTCCGGATGTAGCTTGTCAAAGCAGAAGGAGAAAATCCTTTAGCAGCGATTTCTTTTAAACGGTTGAGAACATCTTTATTTTTATCAATGCTTTGTAGGGCATTATCGATCTTAGGAACATTTGCATTTATCAACTCATGCGTGATTGTATGTTCAGGCTGCCTTTCAATTTCTAGCTGATTAATAAATCGACTTTTTTCACCTGCATTTAAAGCATCAGCCTCCGTGTTGTAAAGCAAATAGATATTTTTTGCACGTTGCAATTGCTTGTAAAAGTGATAGGTGTAAATAGCATCTTTTTCCTGATAGGTGGGTAATTTATATTGCAATTTCAACTCAAAAGGAAGAAAGGAGTTTTGTGTTTTACCTGAAGGAAATACGCCCTCATTAACATTGGTGATAATAACAGTTTCAAAGTCCAAAACACGAGATTCTAGAACTCCCATAAGTTGTAATCCCTCCAATGGTTCGCCCTGAAAATCTAAGGTTTCGATACTAAGTAACTCCTTATATATTTTATGAAGCCCCTTAGTGGATTTTAAATATTGATAGGTTTCATTTAGTTGCTGTAACTGATTGAATAATTGATGAAATCGATAGAGATATTCTAGCAACAAATTATCGGTATGCGGACTTTCTTGAGTCTGTCTTTTTAATAGAAGAATAAGTTGTTGCAATTGATGAATGGCATTTTTTGGACTATTCTTCCAACCATCAAATAACAATTGAATGGTCAATTTAGTCTCAGAAGTGACCAAGTCTGTCAATTGCGTAAGCGAACTAAAAATGATGTTGTTTTTCTGTAAATGGTCAATGATACGTTGGGACTGATCTGACTCATTTAAAGAAAGCAACTGCCGAATGTTCGGATGCGAAACAATATGGATGATATCCTGATAATACAGCTGTTCTTGCTCTTTACTATGAAGGTTGAATAATAATTCGAATATGGTCGCAATAGGCGCAGCGTGTAATGGGAATCCCATGGTAATATTCATATTTTGAATAGTAGCGGGAACGGCATTTAAAATGGGAATTAATAATTGCTCATCACCTAAAATAACTGCGGTTTTTTGAAGTGATGCATCGTTATCAACAAGCTTGCTTAAAAGATGGCCCACATATTTAGCCTGACCAATGTTTTTTGGGATGCCTTTTATTTGAATATTCTTAGTGCCGGCAAAAGTGTCAAACTCCCAGTTGAAGGAATTGGATTGATAATAGTGCCACGACTTTTTATAATTGCGCAGAAATATGGAGGCTGCATGGATATCGTCATTCATAAAAGTACTATCGGTATCCCAATAGACACTTGCTTTGTTTTCAGTTAAAAGCTCTTGGAAAATAGTTTGCTCAGCATTATTTAAGGCATTGAAACCAGCAAAAATATGATGATGCTTGGTCATCTTTGCGTAGCCCGAAACTTGATTAGCAGCTTCTCTATAAATTAATCCCTGATACGCTTTTTTTTGCTCAAGTAGGCTTTTGGCGTAGTTGTCATAATAGGTGTATAATCTACTCCAAAAAATGAGATAATTTTTTACCATCTCTGACTTTTCAGGTTTCAAGGACCAATGCTCCAAGTCTTTTATTTCACTTAAATAGTTCAGTATTTCATAAGGCGGAACTAGATAGCGATCTATCTCATTAAAATCTTGTAAAAGTATTTGCGCCCAGGTCGAGAAGGCCTCAAAAGAGTCTTGACTTCCGGGCGGTGTTAGATCGGAATAAACGCGATAAAATTCAAATAGCAATTGTGCATTATCCGCAGACTGAAGACCTGATAATTCACATATAAATTCTTCAATACTAATAATCTTGGGGGCGAAGGTGGTCTTCGCTATTTGCTTTTTGAGTTCATGCAGCAAAAATACCCCAGCCCGTTTACTTGGGAGTATAAATACCAGCTTATCAATCGTTTGATGTTTAGAAAGTACGTCAGCGATAAGCGTTTTAATAAAAGTATCTTGAAACATGAACTAACAAGGCAGAGATTCATGTTAAAAGTAGGGATAAGAAATGAAAAAGTCCTGAAGAAACCTTCAGGACTTTTTAAAATTATGTGTGGTGAAAATTACTTCACTAAGTTAATTTCTACACGACGGTTGTTAGCACGTCCCGCTCTAGTTTTGTTAGAAGCGATTGGCTTGTCTTCACCGAATCCTTGTGCAGACAGACGATTAGAAGCAATTCCGTTAGTGATCAAGTAGTTCATTACAGAGTTAGCTCTTTCGTCAGAAAGACGTTGGTTAGTAGAAGCTCTACCTACGCTGTCAGTATGACCTTCGATTGTAAACTTAGCATTAGGATACTCATTAAGAATCTTGATGATATCACCTAATACAGTTTCAGACTGCGATTTGATTGAAGATTTACCAGTATCAAATAAGATAGTTTTAGCGTAATCGTTCAATTGCTTCTGAACTTCTTCAGTTACTTCAGGACAACCGTTATTTGCTACAGTACCTGCAACATCTGGACACTGATCGTCTTTGTCAAGAACGCTATCACCGTCTTTATCAGCCCAAGGACAACCTTTATTTTCAGATGGACCAGCTTCGTTAGGACAAGAATCGTCTTTATCAGCAACTCCGTCACCGTCAGCATCAGGACATCCGTTTAATTCTTTAGGACCTGCATCATTAGGACAAGCATCATCTTTATCAGCGATACCGTCACCATCAGTATCAGGGCAACCGTTAAGAGCTGCGATACCTGCTACATCAGGACAATCGTCTTTACTATCTTCGATGCCGTCACCGTCAGTATCAGGACATCCGTTGAAAGCTTCAAGACCAGCAACTTCTGGACAAGCATCGTCTTTGTCGTAGATACCGTCACCGTCAGTGTCAGATCCACCAAAACGAATAGCAAGACCTAATACGTGTTGGAAGTGCTCGAATCCGTAATCTTCGAATACGTGCTTATAGCTAGATTGAACATTTAAACCTAAGTTTTCAGTAAACCAGTAGTTAAAACCAAGTCCACCGTTAATTGTACCTGCACCGATATCATCAACCCAAGTATAACCACCACCAATTTCTACAAAAGGATCGAATTTTTTACCTTCCGTAAGATTGTACTTAATAGTACCATCAATTGCGTAGTGAGAAAGATCGTCAACGCGTACGTCTCCAGCGTTTTCGATTCTGTTTAAAGATCCTCTAGCTCCTAAAGAGAAACCGTCACCTACGTATTTAGATACAGCGATGGTAGAAATAGATGGTAAAATGTTCCAGTGATCAGATACATTGAAGTACTCATCAAACCATGGTCCTGCAAATGCTTTGTCAGAATTGGTTGGGTAGAGGTCAATGGCGTTCACACCAAAGCTAAATTGCCACGGGTTGTTTTTGTCTTGTGCGCTCACATTGCTGATGCCTGCAAAAAGCATTACAGCAATTAGTAATCTGCTAAGATGTTTCATGTTCAATTTGTTTAATTTAAAGTTTTAATTAGAGACAAATGTAAGTTGTTAAAGTTTATTAACAAAGGTAAATATATTAAAAATTTAATAGAATATAAGAAATAACGGCTAGTGCCGAACGATTTAGAGTACTCCTAATTCCTTTCCTACTTTCGTAAAAGCGTTAACAGCTTTATCAATGTGTTCCTTAGTATGTGCTGCTGATAATTGCACGCGTATTCGTGCTTTTCCTTTTGGTACGACAGGGAAAAAGAAGCCAATAACATAAATACCCTCTTCTAATAATTTATCGGCCATTACTTGAGACAGCTTGGCATCATATAGCATTACGGGCACTATTGCCGAATCTCCGTCTATGATGTCAAAGCCTGCATCAATCATTCCTTTCTTAAAATAAGCGGTATTGTCACTAAGCTTATCCCGTAACCTTGTGTCATTGCTTAACATATCGAATACCTTAATGGATGCACCTACAATAGCGGGTGCTAGAGAATTGGAAAATAAATAGGGTCTTGAACGTTGTCTTAAGATCTCAATAATCTCTTTTTTACCAGTTGTATAACCGCCCATTGCACCACCAAGCGCTTTGCCCAAGGTTCCTGTTATAATGTCAATACGCCCAATTACTTTTTTATCTTCTAGAGTGCCACGACCAGTACTACCTATAAAGCCAGCTGCATGACATTCGTCAATCATTACCATTGCGTCATATTTATCGGCCAGATCGCATATTTTATCTAAAGGGGCTACAAGACCATCCATAGAAAATACACCATCGGTTACAATGATCTTAAAACGGGCACCGTCTTCATTAGCTTTTTGAAGTTGGGCTTCAAGATCAGTCATATCATTATTTTGATAGCGATAACGAGCAGCTTTACATAAACGAACACCGTCTATAATAGATGCATGATTCAATGAATCGGATATAATAGCATCTTCCTTACTCAAAAGTGGTTCGAAAACACCGCCGTTCGCATCAAAAGCAGCGGCATATAAAATGGTGTCTTCGGTATGGTAGAATTCAGCTATTTTTTCTTCCAGCTCTTTATGAATATCCTGAGTTCCGCAAATAAAACGTACCGACGACATTCCGAAACCATGAGAATCTAAGGTATCTTTTGCCGCTTGAATTACATCAGGATGTGATGACAAGCCCAAATAATTATTAGCACAAAAGTTAATGACTTCTTCTCCGGTACTAATTTTAATAACCGCATCTTGTTTAGAGGTTATGATCCGTTCTTTTTTAAAAAGACCTTGTTCCTTTATATCCTGAATTTCAGCTTGCAGGTGTTCTTGTATTTTTCCGTACATGATTGGTGTGTGTTTAATACTGTAAAATTAGCTGATTTTTAGTGGAAATAATCAAGCAGCAACAATATTAATCGTGTCATTAATATAGACTAACAGTTTTGTAGTTACTGTAAAGCCCATCTCTTTTAAAATATCTTCATAGCCAACGAGCTGTTGCTTATGTTCTTTATGTATTGCACCAGTTTTATAGTCGATTAAAATGGCATGGTTATTAGCATCAATACATACGCGATCTGGTCTTAGCAGCATTCCAGTTTCACTAATAATATCACGTTCATTATATATGGTATAGGTTTTATTATAGTAATTACTAAGTTCTTCGTGCTCGGTAATACTAATTAAAGATTGGAGCACTTCCTGTTTTTCATCCGTCGTAATCATACCTTGATCGATGGCTTTTTGCACTGCAGCTTCCACATCTTCTGAATAGGTTACGAACGATAATATATTGTGAATAATATTCCCTTTTTCAATAGCACTTGCTTGCTTCGTATTCCACAATAGACCAGATTTGGTAAGAATGTTTAAATTTTTAGTGTCCCGAGCATTAAATTCGAATAGATATGAGGGCTTTTTACTTTTATCATCTTTAGTTTGGGGTAATGCAGCATCGGCATTTCCAAATTCATATATTAATTGACCATCGTTCCAAGCTTGTCTTTCCATCAAAAAACTAACTAGTAGCGTTGAATAGGTTTTTGATGCGTTAAAGTTTTTAGTGCTCGGTTTTTGACTTATGATAAAAATTTGATGCTCAGCACGAGTAAGTGCTACATATAAAATATTGATAGCATCTAACTGGTTTTGTTCCTTTTTTAGTTGAAGAATTTGAGATGCCGTTTCATTTAAATTATTAAGATCATCGTTGACCTTTACATGAGCATATTCAAAACCATAGGTGTCTTGATCGATCGGAACCCAAGCCATATCTTTTTTATGATCTATAATGGTATCATCTACATGTGGGTAGATTACGATCGGAAACGCCAATCCTTTTGATTTATGAACCGACATAATTTGAACGGCATGCTCACTTTTGGTACTTACAATGCTTAAAGAATTCTCTTTTTTCTCCCAATACGAAATGAACCCTGCAAACCCAGCTTGATTTCGTTGTAAATATTCGTAGACAACATCTAGATAAAATTGAATGTAAGCATCGGCATTTTTTGACAGTGCAAAAACATCAATAACCAACTCTGCGGCTTCGTATAAATTGCGATTAATGAATTCATTAAAATTGAAGTGAATATCAAATTCTTTTAAGCCGGCGAATAAGTCCTGTGGTATTTTATTTAAATGCGTTTTATAAAAGAGATATTCATTGTCTATATTTAAAAGATGATTTGCTAGAAAGCTGAGGATATTGATCTTTAACTCGGCATTTTCTGGTTGGTAGGCCAGTTTAATCAGGTTATTTATAAATTGAACCTTAGGATTATTTTTTAACAATAAACTTTCTGAGGATACCACATCAATCCCAACTTCTGACAATGCTTCTGCCAAAGCGACCCCCTGTTTATTTTTGCGCACCAAAATACAGATGTCCCCTAATGGCACGTTTTTTTGCTGTAAGTCTTGTATTGTTTGAATAACCGAATTGGCATATTGTTCGGCTACTTTTTCGTCATCGTTTTTTTCTAAAAATTGAATATTGACATAGCCTTCTTCTGGATTATTTGATCGTTGCTCATTTCCTACCTTATATATATAGGTATGATCCTGATTTAAAAAAATAGATTTAGCATGAGTAAAAAGGCTATTGCAAAAATCGACGATGGTTTGATTACTTCGAAAGTTGGTTGGTAAATTTTGAATATGTGCATTTGCTCTTGAAAAAGGTGTTTCACCATTTATGAGTCCTATAAATTGTTCGGGGTCGCCACCGCGCCACCGGTAAATTGCTTGCTTAGGGTCACCTACTAAAAGGACATTGTTTTTTTCGTTTGACGATAATGCGTTATCGACCAACGGAATTAGATTATGCCATTGTAAGGTGGACGTATCTTGAAACTCATCAATAAAATAATGATGGTACTTTTCACCTAAGCGCTCATAAATAAAAGGCGCAGGCTGATTTTTTATTTCATTACTAATAATCTGGTTGAATTCTGATATTGGCAATAGACCTTCTTCGTCTTTGATGGTTTTTACTTCTTCATAAATAGCTTTTAAAACAGATAAGGGCGTTATATTGAGATAAAAATTATCCAGGAATTTTAATCTTGACATCCCTTTTTTAGTCTTTGTAAAAGCATCTGCCAATGTTGGTTGAATAGAATCAATGGTTGCTTTTAAGTCATCATGCAATCCTTTATTATAAAGTTCTTCGCCATTGATCAATTTTTCCTGCCATTGTGCTCCAAACTTAGGATTTAGATCGTTATTGGCTAATTTTTCAAAATATCCCGGTACTGATCCTCTAGAAAAATCTTTAAATTCTAATCCACTTTCCGAAATAAGCTCAAGTACTTGTTTAGCAGTTTGGACGATCTCATTTTTCAAAGTTGCTTTTTCCTGACCTAAAATCTTTTTTAACTGGTTGAAATCGGATAAATTTTTCTGACGTAATAGTTCGACATACTTAATTTCATCTTCCTTCGTGAGTAATTTTGAAGTGGTGTTTAAGTCGCGTTGTATATCCCAACTTTTGTCATCGTCAGCCTTATCTAATGCAAAATCAACCAAAGTCTGTGTCAGTTGTTCATCACTACCAGCTTTAGCCAGTAATCTATCTACAGCTTGGGCTAATAACAAATCGATATCTAGAGTCACCTCAAAATTCATTGGTAATTTAAGATCGTGAGCAAACGTGCGAATAAGTTTATGCGTAAAGCCATCGATGGTCTGCAAGTCGAATCCTGCATAATCATGAATTAGGTAGCGCAGTATATTTTGAGATCGCTTTTGTAACTCTTCTGGTTGTAGGCCTGTTTCCTTTAGTACATCAGTCCACATATCATCATCTTCATGCGATTGGTGATTGGCAAAATCTACTAGTTTTTTTACAATGCGTGCTTTCATTTCACTTACTGCTTTGTTAGTGAAAGTTATGGCGAGAATGTTGCGGTATTTTGTTGGAGATTTTGCGGTAATTAACGCCTTAATATATTCTTTAGTAAGGGTATGTGTCTTACCACTACCAGCCGAGGCATTGTAAATTAGAAAAGGATGATTGGTGGTTGTGCTAGCCATATTTAGTATAAAAATACTCAATCAGTGTATAACAACTTATTATTTTTAATTGAAACGGCTAATGCGTAACTTTGAAAGTAGAAATAATAACTAAAACCATAAACAATGGCTTTTCAATTACCAAAATTAGAATACGCGTACGATGCATTAGAACCGCATATCGATGCTCGTACAATGGAAATACATCACAGTAAACATCATAACGGATATACAAGCAAGTTAAACGCCGCAATAGAGGGTACTGATCTTGATGGATTGACGATCGAGAATATTTTAATCAATCTTGATATGAACAACGGTGCTGTTAGAAATAATGGCGGCGGATTTTACAATCACCGACTTTTTTGGGAAGTAATGAGCCCTAATGGTGGTGGTGAACCAAGTGGTGATCTTGCTAGTGCGATTAATGATGCATACGGATCTTTTGAAGCATTTAAAGAAGCTTTTTCAAAAGCTGCTGCAACGCGTTTTGGCTCAGGATGGGCTTGGTTATGTGTGCATGAAGGCGGAAAAGTTGAGGTATGTTCATCGCCAAACCAAGATAACCCTATTATGCCCGGTGTAGGCTGTGGCGGAACTCCTGTTTTAGGATTAGATGTTTGGGAACACGCCTATTACTTAAATTACCAAAATAGAAGACCGGATTATATCAACGCATTTTTTAATGTGATTAATTGGGAGAAAGTCTCTGCTCTATACGCGCAAGGCAAGTAAGATTAACTTGATTACTGAATATTAAAATCCGCCATTGGCGGATTTTTTTGTGCATAATTTTTTTAAGACAACTTGAACTTAATTCCTAGATCCCTTGTAGACCAAGCATTTAAAATTTATTTCTGAATCAATCGTCTTTTCAAGAGAGTAAATATTCAAAAGAATTTAGGCCCAAATAGGATACGTCAGAAAGTGTCTTAGAAGAGTTGACTTTAGTCCATAAAAAAAGGTGGAAGAATCCACCTTTTTTTGCCCCAAATCTTACCATGAACTTAACCTACTTATGCTATGGTTCTTCGAATATAGAGCAGATATTCATACTGCAAACAATTAGTTGATGAAAAGCATTTTTATCCGATGAAATGCAATTTTAGAAGTTTAATCGGTTTTTTTCACGATTAATTGCACTTTTTATAGAAAAGTCTAGACGTAAAAAAAGGCGGAATAATCCACCTTTTTTTGCCCCAAATCTTACCATGAACTTAACCTACTTATGCTATGGTGACACAAATATAGCTGGTGTTTGTTCAGCGATTATAATATTATAGTTAAACGACATCTTTATTAGTTAAATAACAATCGTTAACAGGAAATTAATAAGGAAACTCCTTTATGTCTTGTTTAATAGTGATTTACAATTAATAAGCACGCTGTTTATTACCCTCTACAAAGTTGATAAAAGCCCTATTTACAACACGATTTCCACCAGCAGTGGGGTAATCACCTGTAAAATACCAATCACCAAGATTGTCAGGACATGCTAGATGTAATTTGTCCACACTTTGAAAAATGATCTTTACTTCGGCATTAACATCCTCACTGGTAAGTAGTTCGCCAATTTTATCGGATATCTCCTCTTCAGTAAATGGTTCGTACAGTTCTTTTACAAAATTTTGAACTTCATCATCTTTAAGTTCGGTTTGAGCAAGACACTTTTTATATATTGAATCAATCAGGTCGTATTTGTTAGTTTCTTTTAAAAGTGCAACAGCAGCTTTAAAAGCAATAAAGTCTTCTATACGCGCCATATCAATACCGTAACAATCGGGATACCGTATTTGCGGTGCAGATGAAACGACTACAATCTTTTTAGGATTTAATCGATCCATCATTTTTATGATACTCTTCTTTAAGGTAGTACCTCTTACAACGCTATCATCAATAATTACAAGTGTATCTTCCGGTTTTATAACACCATATGTAATGTCATAAACATGGGCAACCAGGTCGTCTCGACTACTATCCTCAGTAATGAAGGTTCGTAGCTTGGCATCTTTTATCGCAATTTTTTCAGTGCGAAGACGGTGTGCTAATATTTCTTTTAGTCGCTCATCGGTTAAGGTGTCTTTTTCGGCAAGAATGGTTTCTGTTTTCTGTTTGTTCAGTTCATCTTGTGCTGCTTCAACCATTCCATAAAAAGAAGTCTCAGCGGTATTTGGTATAAATGAGAAGACTGTATTTACAGTATCATGATCGATGGCCTTTAAAACCTTTGGCATGATTAGCTTCCCGAGCATTTTTCGCTCTTTATATATTTCGGCATCACTTCCCCTAGAAAAATAGATCCGCTCAAACGAGCAGGCCTTTCTTTCGATTGGCGCTAAAATTTGTTTGATATTCGTTGTGCCATTTTTCTTGGTAATAATAGCATGCCCAGGCGCCAGTTCTTCTACCTTATCAAAAGGAACGTTGAATACGGTCTGAATCACAGGTCTTTCGGAAGCGACTACTACAACTTCATCATCTTTATAATAGTAAACAGGTCGAATACCTGCAGGATCCCGAAGCACAAATGAATCACCGTGACCCATCATTCCAGCCATGGCATAGCCACCATCAAAGTTTTTACAGGCACGTTTTAAGATCTTACCAACTCGTATACGTTTATGAATTTCGGCCGTCGCTTCTTTTTTATTGAAGCCTTCCTTCTTAAGATCTTTATAAATTTTAGCAACTTCATCATCTAAAAAGTGGCCAATTTTTTCCATTACAGTAATAGTATCCACCTTATCTTTCGGGTGCTGCCCTAAGTCGACTAAATTTTGGAATAACTCATTATTATTAGTCATATTAAAGTTACCCGCAACGATCAAGTTACGGTGCATCCAGTTATTTTGTCTTAGGAATGGGTGTACGCTCTCTACACTGTTCTTGCCAAAAGTACCATAGCGAACGTGGCCCAAAAGTAGTTCTCCTATATAAGGTATATTTTCTTTTTGCTTGTTTACATCATCGGCATATTCCGGATGCTTTTCTAATACAGTATTAATACGACTGTTTATTTGAGCAAAAATATCCTGAATGGGCTGTTGTTCAACCGATCGTACACGACTTATATAACGCTGTCCAGGCTCAACATCTAATTTAATACTTGCAAAACCGGCTCCATCTTGACCACGGTTGTGCTGTTTTTCCATCAATAAGTACATTTTTTGCACTCCGTAAAATGCACTCCCGTACTTTTCTTTATAATATGCTAAGGGTTTTAATAACCTAATTAGTGCAATACCGCACTCGTGCTTAATGGCGTCACTCATTATATATTGTAAAAGGTATCTATACTTAATAAAAGCGCCCTTAAAAAAGGGCGCGTTATTAATCTAATTCTATTTCAAATTGGGTCAAGGCTTTAAATTGCGTTAACCGTTGTTTTATTTCGTCTTTCGATAAATTGACCATTCGCTCTGTCCCAAACTTCTCTACACAAAAAGAAGCTAGATTACTACCTTGTATAATGGCATTTTTCATATTGTCGAATGAGATGTTTTTTGTGCTTGCAATATATCCAGAAAATCCTCCAGCAAAAGTGTCACCAGCTCCAGTTGGATCAAAAACCTCTTCTAAAGGTAAGGCGGGAGCAAAAAATACATTGTCGTTATTAAATAGTAAGGCTCCGTGTTCTCCTTTTTTAATTACCACATATTTCGGTCCCATTTCATGAATCTTGCGTGCGGCAGATACTAATGAATATTCACCTGATAATTGTCTTGCTTCTTCGTCATTAATAGTAATAACATCAACACGAGCGATTACTTTTTTAAGATCTTCAAGTGCACTGTCCATCCAGAAATTCATGGTATCTAGAACAGCTAGTTTGGGCTTTTCATCCATCTGGTCTAGTACACTAAGCTGTACTGCAGGATGAAGATTTCCTAGCATCACAATTTCTGCATCTTTATAATTAGCAGGCACTACTGGATTAAAATCGGCCAATGTATTTAGTTCGGTAACCAAGGTATCACGACTGTTCATGTCATTGTGATAGCGTCCGCTCCAGTAGAATGTCTTTCCGCCTTCAACAACTTCGATTCCCGAAATATCAATGTTTCTAGAAGAAAGTAAGTCTAAATATTCTTTTGGAAGATCATCGCCGACAATAGAAACGATTGCAGCGTCTACATTAAATTGTGAAGCAGCAAGACCAATAAAGGTGCCAGCACCGCCTAAAATTTTTCCTGTTTTTCCGAAAGGAGTTTCAATTTCATCAAAGGCAACTGTGCCAACAATAACTAACTTGCTCATGTGCTTTAAAGCTCTAAATTTTTTGCAAATATAGTTGATTAAACCAGTTAATAACTAAGATTAAATCTCAACCTCGCGTTTTAATGCTAAAAAGGTATTATAGGGCCCTTTATGCAATAGAGAATTTACAATAAAAGACGGAATACTACCTCCCGGATCTATAAACAATTCTTGCGAAACCATTGTATACCCATCCTTTTCTTCAAGCAACCAATAACCTTTTAAATTGTTTACACGAATTGTATTTTTTTCTTTAGGAATGGTCTCATCAATTGCATTAATATTACACCTTATTAAAGTATCACTAACTTTTTCTATTTCTACAATAGAGACATTGTCGCGATTGCGGATAGGCCAAGGCAGCTTGTTTTTAAAGTAATATATATGATGGGTAGAATCTATTTGTTTAACCTTATAGGTAACCGCACTTTTTACCTTGTCGATATCTAGCTGAGGTGCATCAATGATAACTTTAAGCACTTTGTCAATTGGTGCTTTTACCTTAGTTACTGCTTTAAAGCTATTTAATGTGGATGATTCAGTGTTTTTAATGTACACTTTTATCTCATTGGCCTCCTTACGAAGTTTCTATTGTTCCTGTGTAAAGATTGCTGTGGAAGCAAATAGTAATATGGTTAAAAGTTTGATTTTCATGGAGGCTTAGTAGCCATAATGGGGCTATCATTACAATTTGCTGGTTAAAAAATCAATTTACTTTTTATACAGCCTAATTAGTGAGTGCCTATTTGAAAGAAAATTTGAGACGTAACAGAGTCCAAATTCAATGTATTATTCTGCTTGGTTTAGTTTATTTTGATAAAACATAAGTATCCTTTAAAATTAATCTAGATTTAAAACGAGCTAAAACAGGCTATAAGAAATATTCATTGATAAAATACTACAGTATTTTGTATTATGAAGATATAAAGCATTTTATAAATGAAGAATAGAGCATATAATTTAATTTTTACATAAATTTTTTTCATATATTAGTTCACTGAAATAGATACATTAGTTTTGGCAAAGGCTTTTGTTTCAATTTCAATCAGGTATATGCCAAAACCAGCTGGTTTTTTATAGAGTATAGTTTTTGATCTTGCCAAATCGAAAACTATCTTTTTTAACGCCGTTTAGATAACGGTGTTTTATTCTATTTGCCAAAACTTCTATTTGCCAAAACTTTGCCGTTATCTTATTTATCAATCTGTCTTTAAATTTAAAAGACATAATATTTAAAATTATGAGAAATTTATTTTTGGTATTGGCATTAATGTTGTTTAGTGGCGTTGGTTTTGCTAATTCAGAAGCTGTTGACAAACTAGAAAATACGCTTGAAAATTCGATAAAAAAGGTCGATTACAAGTTAAATACTTCAGTCGAGGTTGTAGATGATATTTGCACTGTAACAGTAACTATTACACTCTCAAATGGTGTAGTAGCAAGAGGTAGAGCTACTAGTCATTCAGGAGATTGTGATGCCGCCGCAGCTGCTGCAGAAGCTTCAGCTCGTGCTACTCTTGCTTCAATTGGATACTAATAAGATCATTTTTAAGGGGTTATATTTTATGATATAACTCCTTTCTATTTTAATAATGTCTATGTTACATAAAATATTTTTTATTCTGCTTATAGGCAGCAATTTTTTAAATGCACAATCTAGTACGGGTTATGTGGAGTACGATTATAGTGTCATACATGTTGTAAATTACACTACCAAAAGTGTTTTGAAATTTGATTCAGAAAAGTCTGTATTTAGGACATTCAGAAACGAAAGCATGAACGATACTACACTTACACTTATTCCAAGTAAGGGTAGTGACAGATCATACTTAATGAGAAATGATTCTGGAAAAAAGCCAATTTATTTTCTTGACAAGAAGAAAAACATGCTGATTTCTAAAATTTGGAGTTTTAAAAAAAATTATTTGTTAACCGAAGATATACCCAAAATTCCCTGGAAAATAAAACAAGAGTTTAAAACCTTAGATGGATTACACTGTCAAAAAGCGGAGGGTTACTTTCGGGGTAGAACCTATGTTGTGTGGTTTACTCCAGATATTCCCATTAATCTCGGACCATGGAAACTACAAGGGTTGCCTGGCTTAATAGTTGATGCCCAAGATAGTCAAGGTATTTTTTTCTATAGGGCAACAAAAATTAAGTTAAATGCAGACGTGACCCTCGATATTCCAACCTTCGATAAGGCGGTATCTTTAAAAACATTTATTACTGAAATTAAGCCTAAAAAAATGGAAGAGATAAATAGTCGTTTAAATGCGCAACTAGATCGATCGATAACGATAGAATCTTCAGTGATTGACCGCTCATCTTTAAAAGAAATGCAATACGAATGGGAAGATAATTAGTGCCTTTTAACCATCTCACCTATCATAAAACCTACACTTTGAAGATTTCTTTTTTACTTATCATCTTCCTAACATTGGGTGTGTCTTGTTTCGCTCAAACGACCATAAAGGGTACGATATCAAGTAAAGGTAATAAGCCGTTGCCTTATGCAAGTGTTGTTGTAAAAGATAGCCTTAATCAAAAAATCATCAATTATGGGTTTAGTGACGACAAAGGGCAATACGTTGTCATTATTGAAACGGTTGGCACCTTTAACCTCAATGTGTCGTCATTAGGTTTTCAACCAAGTGTTATTCCCGTTGTAGTTTCACAAAATCCATCAGAAATTAATCAAAATATCGTCTTACAAGAAGCTGTAACGACCTTAGATGAAGTTGTCATATCTGCTGAAAAGCCTTTATCTATAGGTAAAGACACCATTAATATTAAGACTAAATTTTTTACCGACGGTACCGAAGAAACCGTTGAAGATTTGTTAAAAAAAATCCCCGGTTTAAATGTAGATGATAATGGTACCATAAAAGTCGGTAATCAGGAGATAGAGAAGCTAATGGTCGATGGTGATGACCTTTTTGAGCGCGGTTATAAGCTATTATCTAAAAATATGCCTGCCTACCCTATTGACGAGGTCGAAGTACTTAAACGCTTTTCTAATAACCGCTTACTTAAAAATATAGAAGAAAGTAATAAAGTAGCGCTAAACCTGAAATTAAATGAGAATGCCAAACGCATATGGTTTGGCAATATAAAAACAAGTATTGGAAATGACAGCTTTTATGAGCTTAAAGCCAACCTTATGAATTTTGGCAAAAAAAACAAGTACTACTTCTTTTCCAACCTTAATAGCATAGGTTATGATGCGATAGGAGATATTAATAGCCTTATACGTCCGTATCGCACAGAAAATGCTGGTATTATTGGCGATGATCAGCAAATACAATCCATACTTAATTTATCGACACCAATATTAGATTTTAAACGTAGCCGCACCAATTTTAATAATGCAGAATTGCTATCACTAAATGCCATTTTTAACCCAACGGAGAAACTGAAAATTAAAACCCTTGGCTTTTTTAATTGGGATGAAACCGATTTTTTTAGAAATGCTTTGGAAAACGTCAGCTTTAACAGCACAAATTTTACCAATACTGAAGATTACAAACTAAAAAACAAAAAGCATATTGCATTTGGTAAACTAGATTTTACCTACAATATTTCTAAAACCAAAATGCTTGAAGGCACTACAAAATATAATAATGGTGATTTTAATGATGTATCTAATTTACTTTTTAATGAAGCGTCTACCGTGCAAAGTTTAGAACATCAAAACACGCTTATTGACCAAAATATTACCTATACCAACAAAATCAATGATCGAAGGGCGTTACTGCTAACCGGTCGTTTTATTAATGAAAAAGCGCCGCAAAATTATCAGATAAATCGGTTTAATTACGAAGATTTATTTGCCAATACTACCGCTAATAACGTTGAACAGCAGATAGAAAGTAAACTTGAATATTTAGGACTTAATGCGCACTTATTAAATCGTACAAAGAACAACGATTTGTTCGAGTTACAGCTTGGTAACGAATATCGTAAAAATCTGCTAAATAGCAATTTTTCACTTTTTGAAGATGATAATCTCCTATTGTCACCCGATGGTTATCAAAATGAAACAACTTACAAGGTCAATGATTTATACATAAAATCAGCATACCGAAAAAAACTAAAAGATGTTGCTATTACAGGAAGGTTAAATGCGCATCAATTATTTAACACCTTAGTGAATAACACTACCGAGACTAACGAAAGCCCCTTTTTTATCAATCCAAGTGTGGGTTTTGATTGGAATATTGATAAGACAAATAAAGTTAATGCTGCTTTTTCGCACACAACAACCAATGCGCGTATTTTAGATGTGTATAGTGATTTTGTGTTGACTGGTTTTCGAACCTTAAGAAAAGGAACAGCTAGTTTTAATCAATTAGAAGCTTCATCATTTAATTTTAATTATCAATTTAGGGGTTGGGGTGACCGTTTTTTTGCAAGTACCTTTTTATTTTACACTGAAAATCATGATTTCTTTTCTACAAATAGCATCATAAATCAAAACGTGGTTACTGCTGAAAAAATTCTAATAAAGGATCGCAACTCTCTCACCCTAAGTTCAAGATTTGATTATTATTTCAAGTTCGTTAGATCGAACCTAAAATTAAAACTGGGTTATAACCGTAGTCAATTTAAAAACATCGTAAATAATTCAGATTTGAGGGAAATTACTTCAAGAAATTATAAGTACGGAGTCGAGTTACGTTCCGGATTTAGCGGTTTTTTTAATTACCATTTAGGCACTAATTGGATTACAAGATCAATTGAAACAACGTTTACAAATAACTTTACAGACAACACTACTTTTTTAGATTTAAACTTTGTATTTAATGAAAAAGTCAGCCTTATGATTCAAGGAGAGCATTACTATTTCGGAAATCTTGAAAACGACAATACTTATTCGTTTTTAGATTTTGACGGAAGATATACGGTGAAAAAAGATAAGCTTACCTTGGGTATTTCGGGTAAAAACTTGTTTAATACAACAACCTTTAGAAATTTTAATATAAGTGATATTGGTAGCACTGTAACGGAATATCGCTTATTGCCTAGGTATGTTTTGCTTAAAATTGAATATCGATTTTAATTTTTATTCCATAGCAAAAGATTGGATTCGTCAATCGTACTGAATATGTTTTTACTTCCTCCCAAAATCGGCTGGAATTTCACCCCATGCTTTTGTTTCCCATTTGACTATTTTGGTGGAGTAGCTATTGTTTTTTAGCCAATCTTCGGCGCGATGAACAAGCTCAAACATTTCGGCGTTTTTCTTGTTTTTAATCAGCTTAGTTTTGCATTTTTTTTGACGTACCCAACTCATAGCGATTTTACTATCAGTATAAATAAGTCGGTCGCTTCCTTTCTTTTTTAAATAGGCCAACCCATGTACAAGTGCTAAAAACTCACCCACGTTATTCGTACCTAGAGGAAAAACACCTTGATGAAATAACCTTTTTCCTGTTTGCGTATCAACACCCTGATATTCCATTTTCCCAGGATTTCCACTAGATGCAGCATCCACGGAAATAGAATATAAGTTAGGCTCACCATACTTGGCTTTTTCAACTGCAGTTAGTGCTTTTTTCTTTTTTGATTTTCCTTTCCCCCAATAGGCTTCAGGGCCATCATCGAATGCTTTTTTTGCTTCTTTTAATGTTTCGAAAGATTTGTATTTGGCAGAAGAGTAACCTTTTATGGCAAGTTGGCATTTCGTCCATGAATCGACAATGCCGATTTTATGACCCTCCCAAACCACATAATATTTTTGTTTTTTACTCATTCTTATCTAACAACTTCTCAATAACTTTAGGAAAATGTTCATATTCAAGCTCATGAATTTTAGCCGCTAAATCTTCAGCCGTATCATCAGTTTCAATGGAAGTCTTCGCCTGAAAAATAATAGCCCCTTCATCATATGCTTCATTTACGTAATGAATAGTAATGCCAGACGCTTTCTCCTTATTATTTATAACCGCTTGATGCACATTCATACCATACATTCCTTTTCCACCATAATTTGGTAATAATGCAGGATGTATATTAATGACTTTATTTGGGAATTGAGCTAAGATCTTCTTAGGAAATTTCCATAAAAACCCAGCTAATACAATTAGATCGGGTTTTGCAGCCATTACCAAATTTAACACATCATCGCTGTCATAGAAGGCAGTTCGGTTAAAATATAGGCTGCTAATTTTATGAGAATTAGACTTGTCTAAAACTTTGGCATCCCTTTTGTTAGAGAGTACTTGAACAACGGTCGCCCCGCCGGTATGATTAAAATACTTTATTATATTTTCGGCATTCGTACCTGAGCCGGAAGCAAAAATCACAATACGTTTCATAGATAGCTGGGTTATCCGAGTTCAAAAAAACAAATTATTATTTACAAAGGTTGAGAATGCAAAAATACTTTGACTTATTTTTCATAAATTACATTCACATTATTTATAGGAAGACAAGGTATTAAACCAAAGTTTTATATTTTTGCCAACAACTAAAATTAAAATTAAAAGATTATGTCAGACATTGCATCAAGAGTTAAAGCTATCATCGTAGATAAGTTAGGTGTAGACGAAAATGAAGTGGTAAATGAAGCGAGCTTCACTAACGATCTAGGAGCTGATTCTTTAGACACAGTTGAGCTGATCATGGAATTCGAAAAAGAATTTGATATTCAGATTCCAGATGATCAAGCGGAAAACATTGCAACAGTTGGCCAAGCGGTATCGTATATCGAAGAGGCAAAATAAGTAATACCTTTTTATGAAGTTGAAGCGAGTTGTAGTTACCGGCATGGGAGCATTGACTCCGATTGGTAATAATCTTAGTGAGTATTGGGATGGTTTGGTAAACGGCAAAAGCGGTTGTGCCCCTATCACTTATTTCGACACTGAGAAGTTTAAAACTAAATTCGCTTGCGAGGTTAAGAACTTCGTGGCAACAGATCATTTTGACAGAAAAGAAGCGCGTAAACTGGACAGATTTGCTCAGTACGCGCTTGTTTCGTCTGATGAGGCAATAAAAGATTCCGGTTTCGATCTAGAAGCCGTTGACAAATTTAGAGTAGGAGTTATTTGGGGAGCTGGAATTGGAGGGCTTGAAACCTTCCAAAATGAAGTATTAAACTTTGCGCAAGGTGATGGCACCCCGCGATTTAATCCATTCTTTATACCAAAAATGATAGCTGATATTGCTCCTGGAAACATTTCCATTAAACATGGATTTATGGGTCCTAATTATACAACAGTATCGGCCTGTGCATCATCAGCAAATGCTATGATTGATGCATTAAATTATATTCGTTTAGGACATTGTGATATTATTATTACTGGTGGAAGTGAAGCTGCTGTTACCATAGCTGGTATGGGTGGTTTTAATGCTATGCATGCACTTTCGACGCGTAATGACGATCCGCAAACAGCATCTAGACCTTTTGACGGAACCCGAGATGGTTTTGTGTTAGGAGAAGGTGGTGGTGCATTGGTTCTTGAAGAGTATGAACATGCAAAAGCACGTGGTGCACAAATTTATGCTGAGGTAATTGGTGGAGGTATGTCAAGTGATGCATATCATATGACGGCACCGCATCCTGAAGGAATTGGCGTAGAACGTGTAATGCTTAATTGTTTACGAGATGCTGGTGTAAAACCAGAAGAAGTAGATGCAATTAATACCCATGGTACATCAACCCCACTTGGTGATGTTGCCGAGTTAAAAGCAATTAAAAAAGTGTTTGGTGATCATGCACCAAATATCAATATCAACTCGACAAAATCAATGACTGGTCATTTGTTGGGTGCAGCTGGTGCTATTGAGGCTATTGCTTCTATTTTAGCCATGAAACATGGTGAGGTGCCACCGACAATAAATCACACTACAGTTGATGAGAACATCGATTCTTCATTAAACTTAACGCTCAATAAATCACAAAAACGCGATGTAAATATTGCAATGAGCAATACCTTCGGTTTTGGAGGGCATAATGCTTGTGTAATCTTCAAAAAAATCGACGCATAGCCCAATGGGACTTATGCCAAAAATATGGTATTCCCGATCAAAATCTGACGGGAAGTTTTCTATTCAATTAAAAAAAGTATTAGGGTTTAAACCTAAAAAATTAAAGTTCTACAAGAAAGCATTTACGCATCGATCTCTTAATAAAAAAGACAGTAAAGGGCGTCCTCTTAATTATGAGCGCCTTGAATTTTTAGGAGATGCTATGCTTGGAGCTGTTATCGCTTCACATCTTTTTAAAGAAGTGCCAAGAGGAGATGAAGGTTACCTCACCAAGATGCGATCAAAAGTGGTAAGCCGTGAACACTTAAACGAGCTAGGTAGAGATCTCGATTTATTAAGTATGATTCGCTCTCGCATTCCTAAAAACAGTTTTGGCGACAATATTTATGGAAACATTTTCGAATCTTTGGTCGGCGCTATTTTTTTAGACCGCGGATATAAATATTGCGAGCGATTCATTTACGAAAAAGTGATTGTGCCTTATGTCGATATCGAGCGTTTGGAAGGGAAGGTTATTAGCTACAAAAGTTTATTGATCGAGTGGTGTCAGAAAGAAAAGCGTACATTTAGATATGAAGTCTATGAAGATACTGGCAAAGATAAGTTGAAACACTTTGCGGTAAAACTTCATATTAATAACAAAGTAGTATCGAAAGCTCGTGCTACATCGAAGAAGAAAGCAGAAGAAATTGCCTCCAAACGAGCCTATTTTTCTTTTCAAGAACGAATAGAAAAAGCTTGATCTTTATAAAATAACACATGCTTAAATTTAGGTCTAACATTTTTTGGCTAATAGTTGCGGCAGCTGTGCTAATACTTGGAGGTGTACTGCTCTTTTTTGTACATGAAAAATACCAGGAAAAAGCTTTAAAAGAACGGCAGCAACGCCTTGAGAGTTTTAATGATGTCGCCAGATTTGAATTAGAAGAGGCATTAAGTAATTATAGTCTTTTGCTTGCGGGAATACGTTCTTACATCCATAACTCGGATGAGATGCCTACGGCAGAACAACTTCAGTCTTTTATAAAGCAACAAAACAAAGAGCTCGCAAATATGGAGACCTTTGTTATTTCATATGTCGATACCAGCCATGTATTCAAATATTCCTTCACCTTAAACGAGATTAACCCCACTAATCTCGTTGGAACCTCAATACGAAAAATCGTCGGTAATGCAGGTATTCGAAATTTAAATAAGGTGAAACAAAGTAGAGATTTTTTTGCTTTTAATCCTTTCAATACTGTCGAAGGCTTTGTGGGAATTCCTTTAGACTTTGGCATCGTGAAAAATGAAAAATCGCTGGGCTATATAACAGCCGTAACTGATTTTAAGCCGATTATAGATCGTGTGTATGATGCCAATTTGCAAGAGGAGTTCGTATTTAATTTTAGAACTGCAAGAGGGCATGATTTTGATAGAAAAAGGGTATATGATGGCAGTACTGTTCATAATACAATAAAGGACCCTGAGTATTATAAGAATTATGAGATAGATCCTGAAAGCTTCATTTATTCCGATGCCAGTTTCTATAACATTGGTTTAGAGATCGGATTGGCCTATAAAAATCCGTACAAACCGGATACATATATTACCTATCTATTATCAGCTTGGTATGGTGTCATGGTATTGTTACTTATTTTGGTTGTTAGCCAAATACAATACTATCGAAAAGTAAACCGTGCAATCGATAGGCAGCGACAAGAACTGGCAACTACAGTGGCCGATAAAAATAAGTTCTTCTCTATCATTGCTCATGATCTACGCAGTCCTCTTGCGTACATTATAGCTTTGATGAATATTTTAAAGACAGGGAGTGCAAATGAAGGCGAGCAAACCAATCTGTTACTGAAATTAAAGGACCATACTAAAAACACTCTCAATCTCCTTGATAACTTACTTACTTGGGCTAGAGTACAGACTTCGAGTATGAACTTTAATCCAGAGCCGTTTAACATTATTAAGCTTATTAAAGAAACCTGTGTTCTTTTTGACCCGGCCATACAAGAAAAAGAACTGCAACTACAATTTGAAGATACCGCTGAGGTTTTAGTAATGGCCGATCAGAATATGATTGCCACGGTACTTAGAAATATTCTTTCAAATGCCATTAAGTTCACACCCCAAAAGGGGCTTATTACAATTTCAATTCAGAAATTAAATAATAAGGTAACCGTTAGTATTCACGATAATGGTATTGGAGTCGAACAAGAGCATTTAGCTGCAATTTTTAATATTGCAACTAGCAAAACAAGATTGGGTACAAATGCCGAAAAAGGCACAGGTTTAGGCCTTGTGCTTTGCAAAGAATTTGTCGAAAAGAACAACGGCACGATCTGGGTAGAAAGCAAGGAGAATATCGGAAGCACTTTTAGTTTTTCGCTACCTATTACAGAAAAATAAATACAACACTACTACTTTAACGTTTTCGATTATGATAGCGTTAAGATTAGGCTTTCTATTCAAATTTTATAGATAAGAAGCCCTATCTTTACATTTAATTCAGTTGTCTCATGGCTGTACATAAGCTTTTTATCGAAGACTTTGAAGCCTCGTATTCCTTGTTTGCTTTACACAGTCCAGTTGAAGATTACAAGCTTGTTTACGAAATGAACAATCTTTTATCAAGTAAGTTTTATAGAGTACGAAACGATATTGATCTTATTCAACAAGGAGTGCGATTTTCTAGATTCGAATGGAATAATGAAAACATCGACACTATTTGGAATATCGTCACTAATAAGGTAGTTGTAAATGCTGTATCAAAGCCAGACCAATTATCATTATTTGACGGAGGTGACAATACAACCATTCAATATCATTTAATACCAGAACAACCTAAAGTAGACTATTTCTTAAAAATTGAAGGCGATTATAATCAATTCATGGTCAACCAGCTACTTCTAAAATTAAAGAGTATACCTCATTTAGAAACAGCGTATATGTTAGATCATGAATCGCTAAGATCACGCAGCAATTTAATATTTGAATAAATGCCAGGACAGAAAAAGACAAAAATAGTAGCAACCCTTGGGCCGGCTACTAGCACCAAAGAAGTTATAAAAGATATGTTAGACGCAGGAGCTAACGTATTCCGAATTAATTTTTCTCATGCCGATTACGATGATGTAAAGGAACGAATTACAATGATTCGCGAACTCAATAAAGAGTTTGGATATAATGCGGCTATTTTAGGAGACTTACAGGGGCCTAAATTGCGTGTTGGCGTTATGGCCGAAGATGTTATTGTAAATGATGGTGATGAAATAACGTTTGCAACTGGAAAATCATTCAAAGGAACATCTAAGAGGGTTTACATGAACTATGAAAGTTTTCCTAAGGATGTAAAAGCTGGTGAGCGTATTTTATTAGATGATGGAAAGTTGATTTTTGAAGTAGTAAGCACAAATAAAAAGAATGAAGTAGTTGCCAAGGTTGTTCAAGGTGGACCACTTCGCTCTAAAAAAGGGGTGAATCTACCTAATACCGATATTTCATTACCTGCCTTAACTGAAAAAGATGTAAAGGACGCACTTTTTGCCATAGAGCAAGAGGTCGATTGGATGGCATTGTCTTTCGTGCGTAATGCTGAAGATTTAATGGAATTGCAAACCTTGATCAAAGAGAATTCAGAGCATAAAATTCCGATTATTGCCAAGATCGAAAAGCCGGAAGGTGTAGCAAATATTGATAAAATCGTAGCGTATTGTGATGGTTTGATGGTTGCTCGTGGAGATTTAGGAGTAGAAGTTCCCGCTCATGAGGTTCCTTTAATTCAAAAGCAATTAGTTTTACGAGCGAAACGCGCTCGTATACCAGTGATTATTGCTACACAGATGATGGAGACTATGATTAATAGTCTTACGCCAACACGTGCAGAGGTAAATGATGTCGCTAACTCCGTGATGGATGGAGCTGATGCTGTAATGCTTTCTGGAGAAACATCTGTAGGGAATTATCCAGTACAGGTAATCGAAAAAATGACATCTATTTTAAAAAGTGTCGAAGATTCTGAGCTTATCAAAGTACCACAATCGCCTCCGCATATTAAGACAAAACGATACATTACCAAATCGGTTTGTTATCATGCGGCTCATATGGCTAATGAAATTCATGCCAAAGCCATTTCTACTCTAACCAATAGTGGCTATACGGCATTTCAAATTTCTGCTTGGCGACCAGAAGCACACATTTTGGTATTTACAAGCAATGAGCGTATACTAACTCAGCTGAGTTTGTTGTGGGGTGTAAAAGCATTTTACTATGATAAGTTTGTAAGCACAGATGAAACCATTGAAGATGTAAACAAAATTGCTTGTCAAAAAGGATTTTTAGATGTTGGAGATATGCTAATTAGTTTAGCTGCAATGCCAATTCAGGAAAAAGGTATGGTAAATACGCTAAGAGTAACTGAAATTACAAGCTGTACTTTCTAAAGTAAAGTGTTAGGTCGTTAAGCAACGTAACGTTCAAATGCTATAAAGTTTACTAGCTTTCCTTTGTAGTCGTGAACAGGTACTCCCTTGATCCAGCATTTGTAAGCGGAGCCATCTTTTTTGTAGTTTGTTAGTACTTCCTCAAAAGCTTGCTCATTTCTAATTGCAGTCCTGATCCGGGCTGAAGTGATTTGGCATGTATCTTTACCTTGAAAAATACTTGGCCTTTTTCCCAGTACTTCTTCATTAGTATAGCCGTTCATTTCAAGCATGTTATAAGTACTGTGTACAATCTTTAAATCGGCATTTGTAACAACGATTACATGGTCGTTAGAAACTAGTTCTTTTTTAAAATCAATTGATTGTTTCCACCTATTGGATTTAGCCAATTCGGTAAGTTTTAAAACATCTTCTGCAGCCTGATTAACACTTTCTAAAAAAGTGCTATAAATATCCCAGCAAGACAAGGGCGATACGAACATAATTTTCTTTTTTAAGGTTCAATTTTTTGCTGTGAAGATTTCAATATTAGAAATTATATGTACAACTAACAAGATAATAAGACAGTTTGTGACTTTTGTTTAATTCTTTTGTTTTAAGTAGGGTAAAAAGGGTAAAAAGACTAAACAAGAAATTATCAAAACTTGACTAAAAATCGAACTTTAACTGAACAGAGACGACTTTTTTATCAGGTTTTTCAGTTCCTTTTTTAGTGTTTAAATTCGCTAATGAAATACCTAAAAGACGTACAGAATTTTTTAGTTTTTCCTGATATAAAAGCTCTTTAGCCGTTTCAAAAATTAGACTTTTGGCGGACACAAAATAAGAAAGCGTTTTACTTCTTGTCTGTGTAGTAAAATCACTGTATTTTATTTTTAAAGTGATGGTCTTTCCTGCGATTGAATAGTTTTTTAATCTCCGTTCTAATTCTTCAGCAATATGATCTAACTTTTCTAGCATGAAGATCTCACTAGTCAAGTTATTTGAGAAGGTTCGTTCTGCTCCTACAGATTTTGCAATTCTATTCGGTTTTACTTCACTTAAATGAATACCGCGAACCACATTATAATAGAACTGTCCCGACTTGCCAAAACGCTCGTTTAAAAAGTCGAGGGTTTGGTCTTTCAAATCCTTCCCAGTAAAGATTCCTAATTGATACATTTTTTCGGCAGTCACTTTTCCAACACCATAAAATTTGCGAATATCCAGCGCTTCTAAAAAATCTAGTACCTCTTCTGGGTTTACTGTTTTTTGACCATTAGGTTTGTTGTAATCGCTAGCAACTTTTGCAATGAACTTATTAATTGAGATACCAGCAGAAGCAGTCAGCCCTACTTCATCAAAAATACGTTGCCGTATTTCTTCTGCTAACATACTGGCAGAAGGATGTCCTTTTTTATTTTGGGTAACATCAAGATAAGCTTCGTCCAATGACAGCGGTTCAACCAAGTCGGTATAATCAAAAAAGATGGCACGTATTTGTTTGGAAATCTCCTTGTAGCGATCAAAACGTGTTTTTACAAAAATGAGGTCTCGGCATTTCTGTCTAGCTAAGACACCACTCATGGCACTTCGAACGCCAAATTTTCGGGCTTCATAGCTCGCGGCAGATATTACTCCCCTGGTTCCACCACCACCGACTGCAATAGGTAGTCCTCTCAAGTCAGGATTGTCTAATTGCTCCACCGAAGCATAGAACGCATCCATATCAACATGGATGATTTTTCGCAGCGGTATATCTTTTAGATCGGTCATGAATACTCCAAAATTAATACCTTTAACTAAATGAACAACATCAAAAAAACCGCAATTGTCATTGGTGCTACTGGGTTAACTGGTGGTTACTTGTTAGATACTCTTCTTAACGATGATCGTTATGCAACTGTCAAGCTATTTTCAAGAAGTTCAGTTAAAAAAAAACATCCCAAGATCAAGGAATATTTTATAGATATGTTTGACTTACAAAGTGCGAAATCCGACTTTATGGCCGATGAGGTTTTTTGTTGCATTGGCACAACTGCCAAGAAAACCCCAGACAAAGAATTATACAAACAAATTGATTACGGAATTCCTGTAAATGCGGCTCGACTGGCAAAAGAAAATGGGATTTCAACCTTTATTGTCATGTCTTCTATGGGGGCGAATAGTAGGAGTACTGTTTTTTATAACAGGCTAAAAGGCACAATGGAAGATGATGTGCGAGCGACTGGAATTGCTAATACCTATATGGTAAGGCCATCGTTAATCGGAGGTGAACGAAATGAATCAAGGCCTGGCGAGTATTTCGGTAAACAGCTGTTTAAAATTTTGAATCCGCTAATGATTGGCAGCCTGAAAAAATACCGATTAATTCACCCTTCAAAAATAGCAAAGGCAATGGTGCGGCTAGCCAATGATCAGTTTGATAGCACTATTGTTGAGTCAGATGTTTTACAGAAACTAGGTGCTTAATCCGCTCCTTTTAAAACAAGCAAAGGAATACGACTTTCGAAGTCGATCTTTTTTACCGTATTATCATCCCAAAGTTTTTCAAAAAAACCTTGCTTCCTCTTAAATACACATAAAAGGTCAGGCTCATTTTCGTTGAGATGTTCTAATACTGCTTGAAAAATGGTGCTGTTTTCGGTAGTTTTTTCAGAATTAACTAAGGAGTGTAAAACCGGATTAATAGCAGCATCTTCATCCTTAAATGTTGCGGTTTTGACAAGAAAAAGTCGAATTTCGGCCTGTAGTTTGTCTTTAATTATTTCTAATACCTTAAGCTTTTGCGTTCGCTTAACCACCCCAGATTTTAGGGCCATTAAAATTCGTTTAATAGGCTTATATTCATAACCTCTTGGCACGATTAATACGGGAATTTGAGTACGTTTTACCACCGCACCTGCATGTTCCCCTAAATACAAGGTCTCATTAACGGAAAGGCCTTGTGGAGCAAGAATAATAAGATCAATATGTAGTTTTTGGTGCAGTAATTCGATAGATTCTTGAATATCATCGCCTTCAAGCGGAAGTGATTCTACACTTACATTTTTTTTGTCAACACTTTGAATACAACTATCTAATTGTTGTTTTGCAATAGCAGGAACAGAAACATCTTTCGGTAGATTTTTAGCTCGGGCTATTTTGAATAATGAAGTCACGTAAACATCACATCCAACCTGTGCCGCGAAATCGACAGCGTACTGTAGTGTTTGTTTATTATTTAAAGAAGACGATAAGGGTACAAGAATATTTTTCAATACATTATTGATTATTTATTGATGGGGCAAAGATACAATGTTAATTTTACAACGGTAAAATTCTTACAATGATTCGAAAAGCATCATGGGGTGATATTCCAACAATAATGAGTATGACCAAAGCATGTGCAAAGTACATGCAAGATCAGGGTATTTTTCAATGGAACGAGCATTATCCGTCTCAAAAGGCGTTTGAGAACGATATTAATAGAGATGAGTTATGGGTAATGGTGCTCGATGGTACTTTGGTGGGTTGTATCGTGATATCAACCTTAATGGATGAGGAGTATATCCTGATACAATGGTTGACAGAATCAGAAAACAGCTATTATATTCACAGGCTAGGTGTACATCCTGACTATCAAAAGAAAGGATATGCTCAAAAAATGATGGACTTTGCCGAGGATTTCGCCAAAAAACAAGGAGCTGTATCAGTGCGCTTAGATACGTTTAGCCAGAATAATCGGAATCAGAAATTTTATGAAAATAGAGGTTATCAACGTCTAGGAAATATCTTTTTCCCTAAACAGAGCGAGCATCCTTTTTACTGTTATGAGCTAGTGTTGGAATGAAACAAGAGATCAATCTAAAATCAATTAATAATCTTGCAATTCCTGCCATTATTTCCGGAATTGCGGAGCCTGTTTTATCTGCAACAGATACTGCTATTGTAGGCAACATTCCTGGGATAGGGACTGAGTCCTTGGCAGCAGTAGGCATCGTAGGGACATTTTTATCGATGTTAATTTGGGTATTAGCCCAAACACGAAGTGCAATTTCAGCCATTATCTCACAATACTTAGGCGCTGGAAAAATAGATGCTGTTAAGTCATTACCTATGCAAGCAATTGCATTTAATATTAGTCTAAGCATCATTGTTTTAGTGTCTACAATCCCTTTTATTTCTGAGATATTTCAATTTTTAGAAGCAAAAAATGAGGTGTTGGAATATTGTATTTCCTATTACAGCATACGCGTTTGGGGCTTTCCGTTAACCCTATTAGTCTTTGCTATTTTCGGCGTTTTTCGCGGGCTTCAAAATACTTTTTGGCCGATGATTATATCATTGGTAGGTGTAGTTGCGAATATTATTCTAGACTTTGTTTTGGTTTATGGAATTGAAGGATACATTCCAGCGATGAATTTGGAGGGAGCGGCATGGGCAAGTCTAATTTCGCAAATAATTATGGCGATTATGTCGGTTGTTTTATTGATTAGAAAAACAACTATTTCCTTTAAGCTTTCTAAACAATGGCATCCAGAAATGAGTCGTTTTCTGGTGATGAGCGGAAACTTATTTATTCGGGCAATTGCCTTAAATGTCGCACTAATTGTCGCAGTGCGACAAGCCACTAGTTTGGGTACGGACTATATTGCTGCACATACCATTGCTATGCAGTTATGGCTTTTTAGTGCTTTCTTTATTGATGGATATGGTGCGGCAGGTAATATTTTAGGCGGTAAATTACTTGGCGCCAAGGACTATAAGCAGTTGTTTATTCTTACAAAAAAGATTTGTCAATATGGTCTTGTGGTATCATTACTATTGATGCTGATTGGATTCCTTGGATATAATTTCGTTGGAACAATCTTTAGTGATGACCTTCAGGTATTGTCCGTTTTCAAAAGTTTTTTCTACTTAGCGATTCTAGCGCTACCCATAAATGCAATTGCCTTCGTCCTGGATGGATTGTTTAAAGGGATGGGGGAAACAAGTTACCTGAGAAATACGCTTTTAGGAGCTACGTTCTTTGCATTCGTACCTACTTTGGTGATAACTCAAAAAGCCGATATGGGTATACATGGTATATGGATTGCAATTATCGTTTGGATTGGCTTTCGAGCGGTATCACTCATTTATAAATACTGGAAGACGTATTATCCGCTGGCAATGGAATAATCTTGTTTAAAATTGAATATTTTTGATAAACTCATTTAAGCAACATGACCACAACAAGATCCAACGGTAGTTTATATACGAATGTTCAGAATAAGATTGCAACTATTGAGTTTGGCCATCCTGCCGGGAACTCTTTTCCAGGAGCATTATTAAGTCGGTTAACCCAAAAGCTAAATGAGTTAGCTAATGATGGTTCAGTTTTAGTTATAATTTTAAAATCTGAAGGAGAACGGGCTTTTTGTGCAGGCGCGTCTTTTGATGAATTGTTGAAGATTAGCAATTTAGAAGAGGGCAAGACATTTTTTAGCGGTTTCGCTAATGTTATTAATGCAATGCGAAGCTGTGGTAAGTTGATTATTGGTCGTGTACAAGGTAAGGCCGTTGGTGGTGGCGTTGGACTCGTATCAGCTTGTGATTATGTCTTTGCTACAGACCATGCAGCTATCAAATTATCAGAATTTACGATTGGTATCGGGCCTTTTGTGATCGCTCCGGCAGTAGAGCGAAAAATGGGAAAAGCCGCTTTGGCAGAATTAACCTTAGGGGCTGATCAATGGCAAAATGCCTACTGGGCAAAAGAAAAAGGCTTATTTGCAAAAGTTTTCGAATCGATTTCAGAAATGGATAATGCTATTGACATATTTGCTACCAAATTGGCATCTTATAACCCCGAAGCACTTGCTGCTATGAAGAAAGTTTTGTGGGAAGATACCGACCATTGGGATGAATTATTGAGTGAGCGTGCAGCATTATCAGGAAAATTAGTCCTTTCTGATTTTACAAAAACGGCACTAGCAAAAATTAAGACTAAATGAGAGCCATACTTGACTTTTTCAATAACGACCTACTGTTTCCTGCAGCACTCGCCATTGTTATTTTAATATTTGTAGCAAGAAGAGTGATTGCAAATAGGAAGTATAAACGATAGTACAAAATGGTAGCGCAAATGGTTTCAATTAGTACCTTTGTGTCATGAGTAGAATCAGGATCACCAAGCAATTTAGTTTTGAAACAGGACACGCCTTATATGGCTATGACGGCAAGTGCAAAAACGTTCATGGACACAGTTATAAATTGTCAGTTACGGTTATTGGCACACCAATATCAGATACATCACACGTTAAATTGGGAATGGTCATTGATTTTGGCGATTTGAAAAAGATCGTAAACTCAGAAATCGTCGATAAGTTTGACCATGCCACTGTTTTTAATAAGAATACACCACACGTCGAATTAGCAAAAGAGCTAGAAAGTCGAGGACATAATGTGCTGTTGGTAGACTATCAGCCAACTAGTGAAGAAATGGTCATCGATTTTGCTGAAAAAATCAAAGCTAGACTTCCAGAAGACATTCAGCTCCATTCCTTAAAACTACAAGAGACAGAGACTAGTTTTGCAGAATGGTTTGCATCTGAGAATTAAACCCTCCTGCTTTAAACCGTTACTAGAATCTCTATAAACAGCTTTTGCCTTTTGTTTATATTTACACTATGCAATTACCCAACGGTAAAAAAATATATTTCGCATCCGACAACCACTTAGGCGCACCTGATCGTGAAAAGAGTTTTCCGCGTGAACAAAAGTTCGTAAAATGGCTCGATGAGGTTAAAGAAGATGCCGCTGCAATCTTTCTGTTAGGTGATCTTTTTGATTTTTGGTTTGAATATAAAACGGTAGTTCCTAAAGGTTTTACTAGAACGCTCGGAAAGCTTGCTGAGATAACCGATAGCGGAATTCCTATTTATTATTTTGTAGGCAACCACGATTTATGGATGAATGGTTATTTTGAGGAAGAGCTCAACATACCAGTATTTCATAAACCAAAAGAATTCACATTCAATGATACCACATTTTTTATTGGTCATGGTGATGGCTTAGGCCCTGGGGATAAAGGCTATAAACGAATGAAAAAGGTGTTTACCAATCCATTTGCAAAATGGTTATATCGATGGTTACATCCTGATTTAGGAGTAAGGCTAGCACAATATTTTTCAGTCAAAAACAAGCTGATTAGCGGTGATGATGATGTCAAATTTCTAGGTAAAGAAAACGAGTGGTTGGTTCAATATTCAAAAAAGAAATTAGAAGATAAGCATCGCGATTATTTTGTGTTCGGCCATCGTCATTTACCTATGGAAATTAACCTTAAGGAACAATCAAAATATGTGAACCTTGGTGATTGGATTCACTACTACACCTATGGAGTTTTTGATGGAGAGAAGATGGAGCTAAAGGAATACAAATAATAATGGTTGTCTGGTCGAGCGCAGTCGAGACCAATCTCTATCTATAAAAATTCATCTCATCGACATACTGCCAAACATTTTCGGGTAATAGTGGGCGTATATTCTTTCCTTCTTTTATAGATTTTCTAATAAATGTGGAAGAGATTTCCATAATAGGCGCAGCAACATGGGTTATTTTAGGATGATCGTTAAACTGCAAATCGACTTTACTATTGGAAATACGAGGATACACAAACAGTTGGTGATTTTCGATAATCACTTCGTAGTTTTTCCATTTGTGAAAACTCTTCAGATTGTCTTCACCCATAATCAACGCAAATTGGTACTCAGGATATTTTTCTTGAATGTAAGCCAGCGTATCAACAGTATAATTAGGTTGTTTTAAACTGAATTCAATATCGCTCGCTTTTAGTTTTGGATAGTCTTTTGTTGCCTGAAAAACCATATCTAATCGCTGGCGATCATCTAGCAAGCTTGTTTTTTGTTTAAACGGACTTCTTGGTGTGACCACAAACCAAACTTCATCTAGCTCACTAAATTCCGCTAAATGATTCGCAATGGCTAAATGTCCTACATGGATAGGATTAAAAGTGCCAAAATATAATCCGACATGCTTCATAGTAATTACTTTGCACCAACAAAATCAGCCACCAATTCTTCAGCCTCTTGAAGGGCTACGTCAAGATCGTAATTTTTAATAACCTTATCAAACTGAGGTGCTGTCGCTAGCTCAACCGAAGCTTTAGCGATACGCATATTAATCTTATCTTCACTTTCTGTCTTGCGCTTTTTTAAACGTATTTTAAGCTCATCAACACTTGGGGGTTTTACAAAAACCGCAAGGGTGCGATCGGGGAATTTTTTCTTTATACGAAGTCCACCTACAACATCAATATCAAAAATAACATGCTTTCCAAGTGCCCAAATGCGTTCTACTTCGCTCTTTAAGGTTCCGTAAAAATTGTCACGATAAACTTCTTCCCATTCTAAAAAGTCATCGTTTTTTATGTGTTGCTTAAATTGTTTTAGCGACAGAAAGTAGTAATCTTTTTTATCCACTTCGTATTTGCGCGGTTCACGAGAGGTAGCTGATACTGAAAACGCTAAATTAAGTTGCTCAATATCTAAAAGGTGTCTTACGATGGTCGTTTTCCCTGATCCTGAAGGTGCAGAAAAAACGATGAGTTTTCCTTCAAAATCTGACATTACAATACATTTAGCATTTGTTCCTTAATTTTCTCAAGCTCGTCTTTCATTTGCACCACTAGTTGCTGCATAGCTGCATAATTAGATTTAGAACCAATAGTGTTTATTTCACGACCGATTTCTTGGCAGATAAAACCTAATTTTTTCCCATTACTATCAGCTGATGCAAGTGTTTCTTTAAAGTAGTCTAAGTGATTTTTAAGCCTTACTTTTTCTTCGGTGATATCGTATTTTTCAATATAGTAAATCAACTCCTGCTCAAAACGGTTTGGGTCGTGCTGCTCTTTTAACTCATTAATGCCTTTAGTAAGTCGCTCACGAACTTGCTCAATACGTTCAGGATCGATTTCTATTACTCGATTTAATAAACTGTCTATATTGCTAACACGGTCTAGGAAATCTTTTTCTAAAACTTTTCCCTCGTCTAAGCGGTATTTATTAATTGCCTCAAGGGCTAATTTAATCTCATTTTCAATAGCCTTGAATTCACTTTCATCAAGCTCTTCACGAGTAGTAGTTAATGAGTCGGGCATGCGAATTGCCATTTTGGCTAATTCAACTTCTTGATCTCCACCTTTAAAATATGGACTTAAATCTCGAATTTGGTTCATATATTCCTTAACAACCACCTCATTTACCTTACTAGATGTTTCTTCACCTGTAATTTCTAAATAAAGTGAAAAATCGACCTTACCACGGTTAAGCGATTTGGAAATAAGTTGTCTAATAGCAAGTTCTTTTTCCCGGTATAAACTTGGAATTCTGGTATTCAGATCCAGGTTTTTACTGTTTAAAGATTTGATCTCGATGGTGATTTTTTTGTTTGGAAGTTGAAGTACGGATTTTCCGAAACCCGTCATTGATTGAATCATAATCTAAAATATAGTTGTGCAAAGGTAGTGCAAAATTGGTTAGTGCGTTTGGTGGATTAAATCTTAGATGAAGGTGAAAATGGGAGCTTGTAGGTCTAAAATTAGATTTAAATTCGTAATCCACTCAAAAACAGCCTTATTTATTAATGTTACCGATTAAAAACAATTAAAATAGATTAAAAACACTAAATAACGTTAATAAAAGTGCATTTTATCGATATTAAATTGCATATAATCGATTTTATTGTACATTTGAACTATCGCACAAACAAAACTATATAAATCAATATTCCATTAAACATTTCTTACCATAAAGTTCTTCAATACTTCACTTACTCAAGCCATCAAAGCAATTGATGTACACGCAGAAGCTTTTGAAAAAGAATTGGACGCTGTTTTAGCAAGTGAGCCAAAAGAATATTAAGTATTAGGTAATGTACTTACAGCATTGTTCGTACTACCAATGATCGTTTTCTTTACCATCTCGGTATTTAACTAAGAGATAAAAGAAACGACGACTAAAACATTAGAGTTTGTTTGGATTAGTGATTAATAGTTTTGGTTAATTACCAAAAGAAAAAGCCTCTTTTTACCAAGAGGCTTTTTTATGTTTTTCAGTGAATTGAAATTATTCGACGGCATTTCCTTTGTCATCAAGTTCTAAAAAGGGATTATATGCAATTTCCCAAAGATTATCATCTGGGTCGGCCACATAACTACTGTAGCCACCCCAAAATACTTTTTGAGGTTCCTTGACGATTTTGACTCCTTTGCTTCTTAGCTCGTTTACGATAGTATCAACTTCTTGCTCGGTTTTAGTATTATGAGCTAAGGAGAATGCTTTAAATCCTGACCCTTCAGGACTCACTTCGGCATCTTCTGCGAGTTTATCTTTCGGATAGAGTGACAATAAAATACCATTTAGTTGGAAAAACGAAATGGATTCGTTGCTTGCGTTTGTTTTTTTCCAACCGAATTTTTGTTCATAGAATGCTGTAGACACTTTGAGATCGTTTACTCCCAATCCGATAATGGTCATTCGCTGTTCCATGAAAAGTTCTATAGTTTGCGAAGCCAAATATTTCGGTATTGCACTAGATTACCGTGATCTTGAAGCACGATAGATCCTACTCCATGGACGTCGTTTAAGGGTGGGCCAATATATTCTGTAGAGCCTTTTATTTCAACATGATCTTGTACCACAACACCATTATGGATTACTGTAAATGTGCCAGATTGTACTTTTTTACCATTGTGAAAAACAGGTTGATGGAAAATGATATCATAGGTCTGCCATTCAGTTGGTGATTTTGTAGCATTTGCCAGCGGGATAGTTTGCTTATAAATTGCCGTAGCTTGGCCATTGCTATAGGTGCGATTATTATAACTATCTAGAATTTGAACCTCATATTTTTCTTGAAAAAACACACCGCTGTTGCCACGACCTTGTCCTTCACTTTCAATTTTGTCTGGAGCACTCCATTCTAAATGCAATTGAATACTTCCAAATTTTTCTTTGGTTTTAATATCACCAGTGCCGGGTTTTACAGTCATGGTTCCATCACCATTTACTGTCCATTTAGCTGGAGTCTCTTCTTTTCTGTTTTGCCAAGCATCTAAGTTGGTGCCATCAAAAAGCACAATAGCGTCTGATGGGACGTTGTTTTCATTAAATGAGAGTTGCTTGGGTTCGTTGGTCCAATCTTCAGTTTCTTTCGGACTCATTTCTGATTTCTTTTCCTGAGCAGAAAGGCCAAGAAAACCAACTAATCCAATCGTAAAGAAAGTATAAATACGCTTTGAAGTCATTTATTTTAACTCTTTTATTTTAATATTTCGATACCAAACAATATCGTTGTGATCCTGCAAGCAAATCCTTCCTGTTCTAAATTCGCCAAAACCATCCCAGCCATTAAATTTACTATCAGCAACCATGGCATCCCATTCTGGACCATGCACCGCGAATTCTGAAATCTTTATATCATTTAGAGTGACTTTTCCTTTATTGGCATTATGATCTATTTGAATTACACAGGTATTCCATTCTCCAGCAGGCTTAGCAGCCTCTACTTTTGTTGGAATCATATCATATAATGCACCAGCCATTCTATCTGGGCCATTTTTGGCATCAGGATGACGCTCATTATCTAGTATTTGAATTTCTGGACCAGTTGCATAGGGCACACCAAACTTCTCATTCTCCTTTACTCCCCAGAAAATTCCACTATTACCACCTTCAGAAATTTTCCAATCGACTGATAACTCAAAATTAGTGTATTCACCATCGGTAACAATATCTAAGGGGCTATTATCAGAACGCTCTGTTGGTGGAGTGAATTTCATAGTGCCATTTTCTACAGTCCAATGTTCCATAACCGAGTCTTTACCATAGGAGTGCCAACCTGAAAGATCAGTACTATTAAATAGCAAAACCCATTCAGTAGCCTTTTCTTCAACTTCCGCTGTTTTTTCTTCCTTATTGGTTTGCTTGCACCCGCTAAGGATCATTAAAAGTGCTAGACCAAATATTGTTTTTTTCATTCTTTCAAAATATTAAATACCTAAAATCCGCTTTAATTTTTCTTTATCCACTTCACCACCGGCGAAATCATCAAAGGTTTTTTGTGTGGCTTCAATAATATGATCGGCTATGAATTTTGCGCCTTCGCGAGCTCCTTGCTCCGGGCTTTTTATACAGCATTCCCATTCCATTACTGCCCAAACATCACAACCATATTGTGTAAGTTTTGAAAAAATGGTTTTAAAATCGATCTGTCCATCGCCTAGAGAACGGTAGCGACCAGCGCGATCTCCCCAGTCTAGATAACCACCAAAAGCTCCTTTTTTCCCTGTAGGATTAAACTCAGAGTCTTTTACATGAAACGATTTTATAAACTCGTGATAATGGTCAATGTATTTAATATAATCTAATTGTTGAAGCACAAAATGACTCGGGTCATATAAAATATTTACGCGTTTGTGCTTTCCTGTCGCTTCTAGAAAACGCTCGAAAGTTACACCGTCATGAAGGTCTTCTCCTGGATGAATTTCATAACAAACATCAACACCTTGTTCATCAAATACATTTAAAATAGGAAGCCACCGTTTTGCCAACTCTTCAAATGCCATTTCAACCAAACCGTCAGGGCGCTGTGGCCATGGGTGCCATGTATGCCAGATTAATGCTCCAGAAAAAGTGGCGTGTGCATTTATACCCAGTTTTCTACTCGCTTTTGCTGCATTGGTTACCTGTTTAACGGCCCATTCCGTACGCTTCTTAGGATTGTTCTTACAATCATCAGGCGCAAAGTTATCGAACATGATATCATAAGCTGGGTGTACCGCAACTAATTGACCTTGTAGATGCGTTGAGAGCTCTGTAACCTCTAGTCCGTAGCTATTTATTTTTCCCTTTAACTCATCACAATAATCCTGGCTATCTGCAGCCTTATCAAGATCGATAAGTCGACTTTCCCAAGTGGGAATTTGAATACCTTTATATCCTAGATCGCTCGCCCATTTACACAATCCGTCAAGACTATTAAATGGTGCTTTGTCGTCCATAAACTGAGCTAAAAATACCGCAGGTCCCTTTATCGTTTTCATTTGTTACTATACTTTTTGGTTGGTTAGAATGGGTTTTATTTGTCAATATCCACCCAAACATTTCCTTTTTTATGAGAATCGACTGCTTTTTCTATAAAGTCCATTCCTCGAGTACCATCGATTACGGTTGGAAACTCCGCATGGTCGTATGCTTCGCCTTTGATAGCTTTGGCAACACCTTTATAGATATTTCCCATCGAATCGAATATGCCCTCAGGATGTCCTGGAGGTAACTTAGTACCGTCTAAAGATAGTTCAGTATTATATTCGTGTCCTGGTTTTAAAACACGAAGTGGCGTTCCATCTTCCAAATGATATAGATAATTAGGGTTTTCCTGTTCCCATTTTAATCCGCCTTTATCACCATACACTCGAATTGCCAAACCGTTTTCTTCGCCAGTTGCGATCTGACTAGCTCGAATAACACCTTTGGTATTTTCATCGAGTCTGATCAGGATGGTTCCATCGATATCCATTTGATTATCATCATACAGATAATTGAGGTCTGCTAGAATTTTACTAACATGTTTACCAGTTACGAACTCAACCATATCAAAGGCGTGAGTTCCAATATCACCAATGCAACAGCTGATGCCCGATTTTTTAGGATCAAGACGCCAAGTGCTTGAACGCTTTGATTTATCATGAATAATTGGGTTAATCCAACCTTGGTAATACCTGGCATCTATCTTTTGAATTTTTCCAATGGCACCACTAGTGATCATTTTACGCATTTGGCGTATCATTGGGTAGCCAGTGTAGGTATATGTGACAGCGAAGATGCTTTCGTTTTCTTGAACCAATTTTTTGATGATCTTAGCCTCATCATAGGTTGTAGTCATTGGTTTTTCACAAATGACATGAAATCCATTTTCGAGTAAGGTTTTTGCCATTGGGAAATGCAAAAAATTTGGCGTCAAAACTGATACTACCTGCATCCGTTGGCTCTCAGGAAGCTTGGTTTCCTCTGCGATCATAGTTTCAAAATCGGTATAAATACGATCGGTAGGAATTCCGATTTTATTAGCAAAAGCTAAATTGTCATCATAGTTAGGATTAAAAACTCCACCTACAATTTCATATTGATCGTACATGGCTGATGCTACACGATGCAGCACACCGATAAGCGAATCGCCACCGCCACCTAAAATTCCTAATCTTATTTTAGCACTCATTTGATTGATTTGTTGTGTTTAAAATTGAGCTATTCTTTGTATTCTATTTTTTCGTTTTTAAAGGCCAGTGCGAAAAGAACTAAAACACCCGCAGCAAATGCAGCTGGATAAATCCAGATATCTCCCCAGGAGTGAATTCCATCAGCATTAGTGAAATTTGCTGAGATTTTACCGGCTATCCAAAAGCCAATCAACATCCCAACTCCATAGGTTGCAAGTGTAATAAGACCCTGAGCCGCACTTTTATATTTTTCTCCAGCTTTGCTGTCTGTGTAGATTTGACCTGAAACGAAAAAGAAATCATAACAGATACCATGCAATGCAATACCTACAGCTAACATGAAAAACAAATCACCAGCATTACCATAAGCGAATAATACGTATCGAATTGCCCATGCTAGCATACCTACAAGAATGGTCTTTTTAAATCCGAATTTCTTAAAAAATATTGGTAACAAAAGCATGAAAAGGACTTCTGAAATTTGACCTGCCGAGGCCCATGCTGTCGAATTTTCTACCTTTAATTCGGTTAAAAACGGGCTCAAATTTTGGTAGTAGAAGGCCAAAGGAATACATATGAGGACGGATGATAAAAAGAAGATTAAAAAGTTTCGATCCTTTAGGAGTGAAAGAGCTTCTAAACCTAAAATATCGGAAATGGTAACCTTTTCACTCCTATCAATTCTTGGAGGTGTTTTGGGCAATGTAAAACTAAACAGCCCTAAAACCCCAGAAGCAATTGCAACCATCAAAAAAGTGTTTTTCAACATCCCATTAGCAATATTCTCAGGTGAATCCCATGCGAATGCAAGACTGATAATCCATCCAGCTAAAATCCATCCAATGGTTCCAAAAACACGAACTAGTGGGAAATCCTTAGCAGGGTCTTTCATCTGATTAAATGCGACAGAGTTTACCAAAGCTAATGTTGGCATATAGCCAATCATATATCCTAATACTAAAGGATAAAAACTACCAAAGTCTGTTGACTGGTACATTAAATACATTAGCCCAGCACCAATTAGATGAAGTACACCTAAAATTCGTTCGGCGTTGAAATATCTATCAGCAATTAATCCAATAATGAATGGGGCAATAATGGCCCCCCATGACTGTGTAGAAAATGCCTGTGCAATTTCTCCATCTGCTGCACTTAAGTTATTTCCTAAAAATGTTCCAAGTGTCACAAACCATCCTCCCCAAATAAAAAATTCGAGAAACATCATGAACGATAGTTGAAACCTAGTTCCTGCTTTCATATATAATTAGTTTGGTTATTTTACGCTGTGTTTATAACTCTTTAGCTACTTTTAGAAGTAAATCTCTAGTTGCAATAATACCTGCTTCTTCTGCTAGTGTTTGTCCTTCATATTCTACACCAACAAAGCCATTATAACCTGCATCCTTTACAATTTTCATCATTTTCACATAATCAGTTGCGGTTTCATTACCTTCAGCATTAAACTCATGTGATTTTGCACTCACAGCGAACGCCTTTGGCATCATTTCCTCCACTCCTTTGTAGCGGTCATATTCTTCAACACACTTCGCATCCCATTGCGCACCACCTTCTCTTTTTAAACAGAAGTTCCCAAAATCAGGAAGTGTACCGCAATTATCCATAGCTACTGCATTCATTACTTGCATTAATAAACCTGCATTGGAAGATAAGTATCCATGATTTTCAACTATAACACTGATATTTTTGGTAGCTGCATAATCCGATAGTTTTTTCAAACCATCAGGTGCGGTCTTTAACCAGGTCGCTTCGTCATTTGTGCCAAATAAATTGACTCTAACTGAATGACAGCCTAAAGTTGCGGCAGCGTCTACCCACTTTTTGTGATTTTCGACGGCAGCATCTCTGTCTTTTTCATCTTCAGCAGCAAGATCTCCTTCGCGATCAATCATTATTAGGACATTGGTAACACCATATTTTTCGCTTTCGCTTTTCATTCTGGAGACAACACTGTCCATTCCTACTTTTTCAATTTCTTTAGTGTATAGTTGACTCACATATTCAATGCCTTCAAAATCGAGTTCTTTAGCTTTTTTGGCAAAATCGAATGGACTCATTTCTCCTCCTCTAATAGCACGGTTAAAAGACCATTGTGCGAGTGATAATTTAAAGAAAGGTTCTGCGGCTTTTTGAGATTCAATTTGCGCAGTTTCGGCTTCAGAATTTTCCTTTTTGTCAGAATTTTTCTTGCATGAAACAAGAAAAAAAGTCAAAGCGACTAACGTAAAAACTATTTTTTTCATTGGTTGGATTTATAGATGTCTAATACTTTATCGTTTTCGTTGAAAGGTAGCGTAAAATTTAACGAAATCTAAATTTAAGCTATTTTCGAAAGCTGCAAAATAATACTTCAAATTTTATATATTTGATAGTCTTTTCGAGGAAAAATTAACAAATACCCAGTAATATATCAATCTATGGAGGAACAACCAAAATACGATGCTATCGTAATCGGTTCTGGAATAAGTGGTGGATGGGCCGCCAAAGAGCTATGTGAAAAAGGACTAAAAACCTTGGTTTTGGAGCGTGGTCGCATGGTAAGGCACCTTGAATACCCTACAATGAACAAGGATCCTTGGGATTTTAAATTTAAAGGAAGCCAGACAGCTGAAGAGGCTAAGAGACAAGAAAAACAAGCCCGTACAGGCTATACTACGAGAAAAGGAAGTGCGCACTGGTTTGTTGATGATATAAAGCATCCATATAATGAGACAAAACGCTTTGATTGGATGCGTGGTTATCACGTAGGTGGAAGATCGATCATGTGGGGAAGACAAAGTTACCGCTTGAGTAATCTTGATTTTGAGGCGAATAAAAAAGATGGTATTGCTGTCGATTGGCCTGTTCGTTATGAAGATCTTGAAAAATGGTATGATTATGTAGAAGAATATATCGGGGTTAGCGGAGAAAATCTTGGCTTACCTCAATTACCAGATGGTAAATTTCTGCCTCCAATGGAATTGAATTGTGTGGAGGAGCATTTAAAAAAGAATATTGCTGAAAATTATAAAGATCGCCTTTTAACTATAGGTCGGACAGCACACAATACCTCAGTTGATAAAGAATTTGAGGGGCGCAGCGCTTGTCAATATAGAAATAGGTGTATTCGTGGGTGTCCTTTTGGGGGGTATTTTAGCTCTAACTCTAGTACGTTACCTGCAGCAGAACGTACAGGAAATATGACTCTAAGACCGCACTCAATCGTAGCGGAAATTCTTTACGATGACAATACAAAAAGAGCAACAGGTGTAAAAGTGATTGATGCGGAAAGTAAAGAAACTATGGTATTTAATGCCAAGGTTATTTTTTGTTGTGCATCGGCAATTGCTTCTGCTTCAATACTAATGCAGTCTAAATCTAAGCGTTTTCCAAACGGACTTGGTAACGATAGTGGTGAATTAGGACATAATATTATGGACCATCATTTAGGTGCCGGAGCTTCAGGCAAGTATCCAGGTTTTGATGATAAGTATTACAAAGGAAGAAGACCAAATGGTATTTATATTCCACGTTTTAAAAACTTAGGAGATAAGGAAACAAAATCGGATAAATATATAAGAGGTTTTGGATATCAAGGAGGAGCAGGTCGCAACGGAATAGCCGAACATGTTGCAGAAATGGGTTATGGAGAAGAGTTTAAAGAAGGTGTGTTAAAACCTGGAGATTGGAGTATGGGCCTAGGTGGTTTTGGAGAAACACTGCCTTATCATGAGAACAAAATGACCTTAGATTACGATAAGCTTGATGAATGGGGTTTACCAACCGTGACCTTTGATGCAGAGTGGAAAGAGAATGAATATAAGATGCGTGAGGACATGAAGTCTGAAGCTAAAGAGATGCTTGAAAAAGCTGGTTTTGTCGATGTACAAACTTTTGATAATGTAGCTGCACCTGGAATCGGCATTCATGAAATGGGGACTGCCCGAATGGGTCGTGATCCTAAAACGTCTGTCCTAAATGCCAACAACCAATTGCATACGGTACCTAATGTGTATGTTACTGATGGTGCTTGTATGACTAGTGCTGGATGTCAAAACCCATCACTAACTTATATGGCATTTACTGCAAGAGCGGCTGATCATGCTGCAAAGTGGGTGAACGAAGAAAAATCAAAAGAAAACAATGCTTAATCATACGAAATGGATAGAAGACATGCATTAAAAAATATAGGACTTGGAGCAGGATTCTTGGTTGCTACTCCAACAATTTTAAGTATTCTAGAGGGCTGTAAAGAAGAAACTCCATGGATTCCGAGTTTTATGACAGAAGAAGAGGGTACTGTGGTTTCGAAAATGGTAGATATTATTCTACCAAAAACGGAAGGGCTTCCTGGAGCTAAAGAATTGAATATTGCGCAATTTATTGACTCATTCCATGATCAAGTGGTAGATGAAGAAGGACAGTCTATGTTTAAAAAAGGCATTGATGGTTTTATGAAAGTACTTGGTGTTAGTGGGGAAAACCCAGCTAAAAAACTTGATGATAAGGCTTATACCGATTTGTTTGACAAATATCTTCGATTGAATAAAGATGGAAGAAAAGTATATGATGAAGCAATTGGTGAAGCTTTTGCAGCAGCTGGAGAAGACGGTGAACCTGATTTGACTCAAGATCAACTGGCCTACTCATTTGCAAATGGAATAAAGGGAATGACTGTTTGGGCATTTCATACAAGCGAAGCAATAGGCGAACGACCAGAGGTGTACTTACCTGTTCCTGGCAGCTACAAGGGATGTGAGTCATTAGAAGAATTAACAGGAGGACAAGCTTGGTCGCTTTAGGCTAGATAATTGAATCCAACCAAAAACCTGGGTCTGTAATTATGTAAATAATGCGGACCCTTTTTTATTTGTTATGTTTGAGTGAGTGTAGTCTATACCTTCAGTTTAACTATTCACTTAATTGAATCTCTGCTTCGTGTAAAATCTCAAAATTACAGGAGTTCGCAATAAAACAAAGTCTGTTCGCTTCTTCATGAAGCTGGTGCGCTTTTTCCACATTACTTTCAAAGGAGATTACAATCTTGGGTTTTAATGTTACCGATGTAAAACGGCCACTACCATCTTTAGTTTCCTCCATTATGCCGCTAGCTTGATCAATATAATCTAATACAACGATCTTGTTTACACTGCATAAGTGCAAGTACCACAACATATGGCAGGACGATAAGGAAGCGACTAATAATTCTTCAGGATTATAATGTTCAGGATTCCCTCTAAATGAGGGGTCTGAAGATCCAGGAATTGTAGTTTTTTTATTGTTGGCTTTAATTTCGTAATCTCTGGAATAAGAGGTGTAGGAGGCTGTTCCTTTTCCTTTATTTCCTGTCCATTTTAAATTGGTTGTATAATGATGTGTTTTCATAGGTTTAAAAATAAAACCCCAAAAGCCATAAGACCTTTGAGGTTTGTTTAATACATTTTTATGGAAAATGCTATTCCACAATAAATTTTCCTTTCATTAATGCTAAATGCCCTGGGAAGCTACAAATAAAATCATAGCTGCCTGGAGCTGGTGCATCAAACTCGATTGTATCATTTTGACCACCACCTAACATTTTGGTATGTGCAATGGTTTCATCACCATCAGGGATATAGCCATTATCTTTAAACTCAACTGCATTTGAAACATATTTTTGTAGGTTGGTGCCTTGTTTCAGCAATACAAAATTATGTCCCATAATATTGATATCCATTTTACCAACGTGGGTCAAGGTTAGTTTTACTTTTTGACCAGCTTTTACTTTGATTTCGGTTTTATTAAAACGCATTAGATCATTACCTGTAATAGAAATTACTGCAGTATTCGGATCTTCTGACTCGCTAGAACTGCTTTGACCTTTAAGTTGAATTTTTGGTTTGTCTTCTTTTTTCTCTTTACCACCGCAACTTACTAATGCGATTGAAAGAACAAGCATGTAAGCTACTTTTACTACTGTTTTCATGTACTGATTAATTTATATGGTAAAGTTACAATTCATTCACGAAATTTAATGCGCGTTTTTCGTTATAATATTGATTGTTTTTGTCATAAAAACCAACGTGACCTCCATATTTTGGGGTTTCCAAAAACAAAAATTCATTTTGCTCAGCGATTTGAGTCGGAAAACAGGCTGGAGACAAAAAAGAATCATTGAGTGCATTAATCAGTAATGTAGGGGTCTTAATTTTTGCCAGATGTGGTAGGGCACTTGCTTTTTCATAATAATCTAAGGCATCCTCAAATCCGTGTGCCTTTGATGTGTAAAAATCATCAAAGTCTTTTAAGGTGATTATTTCATCGATGCGTTTGCCATTAAACCACTCCGGAAACTGCACTTTTTTTTGTTCTAATTTGGCGATTAGATTCCTTTTAAAGCGATTCGCGTATATCTTGTTTTTAAGTTTGTGTATTTCTAACATAGAGCCATACAAATTACAAGGAACCGAAATTGCAATTCCTGCTTTTATAGGTTTAGGAATCTCTCGACCTTCACCCAAATATTTCAACGTTAGATTACCACCCAAGCTAAATCCTTTAATGACGATATCATCATAACTGTACTTTTCAAGAATGTGATTTACAACAGCTTCCAAATCTTCGGTTGCTCCAGAATGATATGCCCTAAACGTAGCATTCGATTCGCCACTGCATCCGCGCATATTCATCGATACCGTGTCAAAGTTGTGTTGGTTGAAAATTTTTGCACTTCCTATAACATAAGGACGTTCTGCGCTGCCTTCAAGACCATGTAGAATAATACCCAATTTTCGCGAGCCATTTTTAGTAAAGCTCCAATCTAAATCTATAAAGTCATTATCTGGCGTTTTGATACGTTCTCTCTCGTAGTTTACACCATTTACTTTGCGTATCAGGCCCGCATAGATCGTAGAGAAGTGCCCATTTTTAAATAAATGAGGCGGATTGTAATGAGAAGGTACTAATGGCATTAATACAGGATATTATCTTGTGGAGTTATTTTTGGAGGTAGGTCTTTTTCATCAAGCATATCGCATAAATCGATTTCAATAGTTCGGCATAGCGCCGTCATCGGAACATCATTGATTCGACCTTCAAAAGGATCTTCACTATTACTACCAACCTTTTCCATGGTGGTGAAAATCCAGGAAATTAATACAGAAAATGGAACCATTAACAATAAAAACCATTCCTTTTTAAAATTAGTAGGCAGTTGATCAATCTGACTTTCGAAAACTGATAATAAACCGAACGGAAGCAAAAGCACAAAAATCCATGTAAAGACCGTGCTGAAATATGCATATTGTCTTGGAAACGGAGTGTTTTTAATTCGCTCACATTTGCCTTGAAGATTATAAAATTCTGCTAGGGTATTGTGAAAAGTCTGCTTATCAAACTCGGTAATCTTGCCGTCATTTAATAGCTGTTTTAAATGCTGCGCTTGGTTTTTGATTAGGTGTGTCGCTACATTTTTTCGGTTCTCAAGGTCTTGTTCTTCGGCATCACTTAGATAATGCTCAAGCCCGATACAAGTTGGGTTGCGTTCGCCATGACGATCAAACATTCGCTCGACTGATCGTGATTCTCTAATACTAAATGAACTAGGTTGACGAAGTTGAATTCGTAGGGCATTAAGCCAAGCAATATGACGATAAATCAAAATGCGCTTTGTTTCTGGAACGTCATCTACAATTGCTAAAACCTGATTTGCCCATGTACGAGAGTAGTTGACAATACCACCCCAAATTTTTCGCCCTTCCCAAAAACGATCGTAACTCTGACTGTTTTTAAATCCAATATAAAAGGCAACAGCAATACCAATAACACTTAAAGGTTGAAAGGGGATGTAAATACTATTCCATCCTAAAAAGTAGTAAAATGAAAATATTAATGCTGCCCAAAAAGTGAAGAAAACAAGATTTTTCCAGGCATAGCGCATAATAATACCCCAGCCAATATTTCTTTTTATGTACATAGATTGATGATTGTATAGTGTTGGTTAAAATTAGCTAAAATTATCCTTAATTGCAGTTTAAGTTTGTGAATGAAAATATATTCTGTGTACATTGCAATCACTAAATGAAAAAGAAAGTTTTACGATTATTTAAAAGTAGTTTGCTGGCGTTTTTTGCTGGCATTTTTTGTGTTGCAGCCCAAGAGACAGATACGTATAAAAACCAGCTTAGTTTTTCTACTGACAATGATATATTCGTTATCGGTCGCGACTTCGATCGCTATTATTCGTTTGGGATAAAATTAGGGTATCAGTTTAAAACAGAACGGTTTCTTGGACTTCAAAAATTGTTTAAAAACAAAATAGATCAGTCTTATACAATTGATGCCAGTCTTGAGGGTTTTACTTCTTCGAATGCTGAGAAATTTGCCGCAACTATTGATATAGAAGGGCCTGAGAATTTTGACCGACCGTGGACTGGAATTCTTTATGCGCAGCTTAAAACGACCTATGCTTTTGAACGATCTTTCGTTAGGCTAGGATTATTAACAGGTATCATGGGCCCCTCCTCTCAGGCAGGAGCATTACAGCTGTATTGGCATGCCGATATTTCTAATGATCTAGAATACGAGGGTTGGCAATTTCAAAACCCTGATCAGTTATTGCTTAATATTTCAAGCGAATACATTTACGATCTTACGCCGACGAGTAAAACCTTTGGTTTATTTGCGGGAGGTCAAGCCCGTTTTGGGAATTTGTATATTGATGCAATGCCTGTTTTCGGTTTTAGGTTAGGATTATTTGAGTCTATTAGTAAAACGGCATCATTTGGTAACCAATTAATGGCAAATAAGAAAGTGACGGAGTACTTTTTTCAATCTAAATTCGGCCTTGGTTTAGTGGCTTTCGACGGAACTGCACAAGGAAATTTGTTGCGATCTGATAGTCCCTATAAAATTGACGATCTTAGTAACAGTTTTGCAACCATGATTCATGGCATTCATTTAAATGCAGATTGGCTAACCCTTGGGTTGGTTTATACATGGGAGTATGGCAGAGTAGTGCCTAAAAGCACTCATATCTATGGAGGCCTTCATGGTAGTGTCCGGTTTTAAATGGGCTCCCTAACTAAATATAGAGCGATCTAAAAAAGGAAATATGTATTATAAAGAATTCGATATTCGATGGAATGATCTTGATGCCAATAGGCATTTAGCTAACTCATCATATATAGTATTTATGGCTCATACCCGTATGAGTTTTTTGGGAGAAAATGGCTTTGGTCAAAAACAGATGCAGCAATACAATTTAGGCCCAATCGTATTTCATGAACATGTGTATTATTTTAGAGAAGTGATGGCCGGTTCTGTGATACGGGTATCGATGGAACTAGGAGGAATGTCAGAAGATGGTATGTTTTATGAATTTCGACATAACTTTTATGATGAGAATGGGCGAAATATGACATATGGGAACATGATTGGCTCTTGGATTGATCTTAAAACAAGGAGGCTCACGGCATTACCCAAAGAGTTATTAGCTATTGTAGATAAACTTCATCACGCCGATGATTTTAAAATACTAACAAAAGAAGATACTAGGAAAGCAGCTAAAATACCTAAGGATCTCAGCTAGTTGGAAGCTGATTTTTTGGTGACCAAATATACTCCTGCTAAAACAGTAAAGGCGGCTATTATCTTTACAACGTTTAGGGAATCTGAGCCAACAATAACGGCGAAAGCAATTGCCATTAATGGTTGTAAATATACAAAAGCACCCATCGTAGAAGCTCTTAGATGACTTAATGCAAATACACCAAGTAAATAGGTAGAAAACGTAGTTCCCACAACAACAAATATCATTCTCCATATAGCATCAAATGGGAGTGTTGTCCATTTTACTTCAGTGAATTCATTGATGGTGAAGGGTATATTAATTAGCAACCCGAATAAAAAGAGCCATTTCATTAAGGTAAAAACGTTGTATTTTGCAGTGAGTGGTTTTACCATAACTAAATAGAATGCATAGGCAATGGCGTTGACTACAAAAAGTGAATTGCCAAGAGGGATATTAGGCGCATCCATTCTAATTTCTTGGCCAAAAACAATTAAAACAAGTGCCCCTGTGAAACCCATAAAAATACCAATCCAACGTAAGCCTCTTATCTTTTCTTTTATCAAGTAAGCAGATAAAATAAAAACTACAATTGGAGTTATAGTAATTACAATAGAACTTTGTATAGGGGTAGATAAACTAAGTCCTTTAAAAAAGGCAAGCATATTAATGAACATACCAAAGCAAGCAGCACCTATTATGCGAAGCCAATCTTTCTTATCAATTTTTTGCTTTGGTGCCCAAATGCTAATTAACCAAAATAAGATAGTCGCACCTACAACTCGCAGTAAAATAAAGCCGAATGGTTTTATATAAGTCGGCATAACATCTTTTGCTACAGTATGATTAATAGCATAGATTAAATTAGCGCCAAGTGCGGCTAAAATAGCCAGCGTGCGTTTGCTCATTATGATATTTTAGTGAATAGCATTTTTAGCTGCTTCAACCACACTTTTATTATTGCCAACAAAAATCTTGTCATCAACAATAATTACTGGTCGCTTTAGAAAAGTGTAATGTTCTAAAATGAGATTTTTAAAGTCGCTTTCATCAAGATTTTGATTCTTTAGATCACGTTGTTTGAACAATTGAGCTCTTTTACTAAATAAGGTTTCGTAATCGCCAGCCATGTCCTTCATCTCCGCTAATTGAGCTTCGGTAATTGCTTCTTTCTTGATATCCTGTAAAATAAAATCTGTTGGCAAATTCAGCTCTTTAATAATGCGAATACAGGTGCTGCAAGAGCCTAAGTGATATATTTTTTTCATTGTAGTAGAATTGCTAAGCAAAGAAAATTCATTTAGGGCAAATTCAGCTATATTTATAAAAAAATAAAAGATGAGTTTAGTTTTAGAAGCTACCTTACAAAATCGAAAATTGCTATACTATTTTCTCAAAACAATTCCATTAGAAAAGCTAAATCACATTCCAAACGGATTCAATAACAATATTTTTTGGAATATTGCCCATTCAGTTGCAACGCAACAACGTTTGGTATATGGTTTATCTGGCAAGAAGTTGTTGGTAGATGATGAATTTGTAGGGGCCTATAAAAAAGGAACAAAACCAGAAAAAGATGCTACGATCGATGAGGTAGAGGAACTAAAAAAATCGGTTTTTACAACTATTGACCAGACTATTTCAGATTTCCAAGATGGATCGTTTACAACCTACGAGCCATATGATCTTTCAACAGTGAAAATGACATTAAAATCAGTAGAAGATGCCATGCAATTTAATCTGTATCACGAAGGATTGCATATTGGATATATAATGGCACTTATAAAGGCGGCATAAATTAGGTATGGATTATTATTCAATTGCGACTGTTCTCATAGTTTTATCGGCACTTTTTGGTTTTGTAAATGTGCGTTTTTTAAAACTGCCAATTACTATAGGATTAATGTTGATTACTATAGTATTTACTTTGCTAATTCTTGCCTTAGGATATTTTGATGAAACGCTATTAATCAAAGAAAAAGAGTTTATATCTCAAATAGATTTTAAGACTGTATTACTAGATGGCATGCTTAGCTTTTTGTTATTTGCAGGTGCGCTGCACACAAATTTTGAACAATTAAAAGTTCAACGAAAGCCAATTTTCATTTTTGCAACATTAGGAGTATTAGCTTCTACTTTTATAATAGGAGGCTTAATGTTTATGATTTTGAAGTTAATCGATTTTCCGGTCGATTTTATTTACTGTCTACTCTTTGGAGCACTTATCTCGCCAACCGATCCTATTGCGGTTTTAGGAATTTTGAAAAAAGCAAACGTTCCTAAAAAACTAGAGACAAAAATTGTAGGCGAATCACTTTTTAATGATGGCGTAGGCGTAGTCATTTTTTTGACTATTTTTTCTATTGCAAAATCGGCTGATGCCTCTTTTGAGGTTGCAGAAGTTGCCAAATTGTTTGGTTTAGAGGTATTGGGTGGAATAGCACTTGGGGCTGCTCTCGGCTTTGGTGCATATCGAATGATGAAGTCTATCGACAATTACGACGTGGAGGTTATCATTACGCTTGCGGCTGTAATGGGGGGGACTTTATTAGCACATCAAATTCACGTTTCCGCACCATTGGCTATGGTTACTGCTGGATTGATTGTAGGAAATGATACAATTAGAGGGACCTCAATGTCAGAAATAACCGAGGCCTATGTCGACAAGTTTTGGGAATTAATCGATGTGCTTCTAAATACTGTTTTATTCGTCATGATCGGTATGGAAATGTTGGTGCTAACCTTCGAAGGTAAATATGTTATCGCTGGCTTACTCGGAATTCCTATCGTTTTACTATCTCGCTATATCTCACTCTGGTTACCAATCAATTTTTATTCTAAAAAATTAGACTTTGTTCCAAAAACCAACATAATAATGACATGGGGTGGACTTCGCGGCGGAATTTCGATTGCGTTGGCACTAAGTCTGACCGCAGATATGAATAGAGAACTCTTTTTAGTAGTCACTTATATTATTGTGGTTTTCTCAATTATCGCGCAAGGACTCACTGTAGGCCCTCTTGTAAAACGGCTAGCGAGTAAATCATAATTAAGGCTTGTAAGGACTCTAACTTTTTTACCACAAAAGGCATCAGCCAAGTTGCAAATTAGTATATGTTAACCCATATAATAAATGTAATTTTGTGCCGACTTAAACACATATTATGAGTTCTGAAAAAACAAACTTCAACACAAAAACAATACATGGTGGGCAAGACAATATAGATCCTGCATATGGTTCAGTAATGCCACCTATATACCAAACAAGTACCTACTCTCAAACGACTCCGGGAGGTCATAAAGGCTTTGAATATTCTCGTTCAGCGAATCCGACGCGTACTGCCTTGGAAAAGAGTTTGGCCAGTATTGAAAATGGGAATTTTGGACTTGCTTTTGGCAGTGGCCTTGCAGCAATCGATGCGGTTATAAAATTGCTGAAGCCTGGCGATGAGGTTGTGTCTACTAATGATCTTTATGGTGGTACATATCGTTTATTCACCAAAGTATTTGAAGATTTCGGTATAAAATTTCATTTCATTGGAATGGAAAATGCCGCTGATATCGAGAATTATGTGAATGATAATACGAAGCTTATTTGGGTAGAAACACCAACAAACCCGATGATGAATATTATTGATATTGAGTTAGTAGCATCAGTAGCTAAAAAACACGATATTTTGCTGGCAGTTGATAATACATTTGCGACACCGTATTTGCAACAGCCAATAGATTTAGGGGCTGATATTGTAATGCACTCAGCGACAAAATATCTTGGCGGACATAGTGATGTAGTTATGGGCGCATTGGTAGTTAAGGATAAAGATCTAGCCGATCGTTTATACTTTATCCAAAATGCAAGTGGCGCTGTTTGCGGTCCAATGGATAGTTTTTTAGTACTAAGAGGAATTAAAACACTACATGTACGCATGCAACGCCATTGCGAAAATGGCAAGGCGATAGCTGAGTATTTAGCAAAGCATCCAAAAATTGAAAAAGTATATTGGCCAGGATTTGAATCACACCCAAATCACAATATAGCAAAACGACAAATGAATGATTTTGGAGGGATGATTTCTTTTGTGACCAAAGGAAATGATTATGACGAGGCTATTCGAATTGTTGAAAACCTTAAAATATTCACACTAGCCGAATCTCTAGGCGGTGTAGAAAGTTTAGCAGGACACCCTGCGAGTATGACGCACGCATCTATCCCAAAAGAGGAGCGCGAAAAAACAGGAGTTGTCGATTCTTTGATCAGATTAAGTGTTGGTATTGAAGATGTAAATGATCTTATCGATGATTTAAAGCAAGCGATAGGTTAATTATCTGTATATCAATAATTTAATGTATATTTCTTCTTGAATTATGCAATAATATGGCATTGATGAAGTGGTCTTCTTTCATTAGTGGAGAGGATTTTTGTTGAGATTTATTAATATGAAAAAAATCACACCTTATTTTTATCAATATCATATCTTTGCACTCAAATTTTAATCAATAACTACGAATCCAATAATCAACCACACGTATGCAAGCTAAAATCGATGCATTTATGGAAGAGGTTCGTGCGCGGAATGCTCATGAGCCAGAATTTTTACAAGCAGTTCAAGAAGTTGCTGAAACGGTGATACCGTACATTGCCTCACAGGAAATTTATAATGGTAAAAATATTTTATTGAGAATGGTTGAGCCTGAGCGTGCGATTCAATTTCGCGTGCCTTGGGTAGATGATAAGGGAGAAATACATGTAAACCGGGGGTATCGTATCCAGATGAATTCTGCTATCGGTCCTTACAAAGGTGGATTGCGTTTTCATCCAACTGTTACGATGAGTGTTTTAAAATTCTTAGCCTTCGAGCAGGTCTTTAAAAACAGTTTGACAACGTTGCCAATGGGTGGCGGTAAAGGTGGTTCTGATTTTGATCCTAAAGGAAAATCGGACGATGAAATCATGCGGTTCTGCCATAGCTTTATGAGCGAACTTTTCCGACATATCGGTCCAAATACCGATGTGCCTGCAGGTGATATAGGAGTTGGTGGTCGCGAAATCGGATTCTTATTCGGGATGTATCGTAAAATGCGAAATGAGTTTACAGGGGTATTAACCGGTAAAGGATTAAGTTGGGGTGGATCTAAAATCCGACCAGAAGCAACTGGTTATGGTACTGTATATTTTGCACAAAACATGCTCGATACCAAAGGAGAATCTTTTGACGGCAAAACAGTTGTAATTTCTGGTTCAGGAAACGTAGCGCAATATGCAGCAGAAAAAGCAACACAACTAGGTGCTAAAGTGGTAACACTTTCTGATTCATCAGGATTTATTTATGATAAAGACGGAATCGATGCCGATAAGTTAGCTTTTGTGATGGAGCTGAAAAATGTAAAGCGCGGACGTATTCATGAATACTGTGATAAATATCCTTCGGCAGAATTCCATAAAGGAAAAACTCCTTGGGGCATAAAATGTGACATCGCATTGCCATGTGCAACACAGAATGAATTAAATGGAGATGATGCAAAAACCTTAATGGATAATGGTTGTATGTGTGTCAGCGAAGGCGCGAATATGCCTAGTACACCAGAGGCGATGCATGCTTTCCAGAAGGCAAAAATATTATTTGCACCAGGTAAGGCATCAAATGCAGGTGGTGTTGCTACTTCAGGTCTTGAAATGACACAAAACTCATTGCGTTTTAACTGGACACGTGCAGAGGTTGATGAAAAACTAACGCAAATTATGGCCGATATTCATGCGAGTTGCGTGGAATATGGAACAGAAGATGATGGAAGTGTTGATTATGTGAAAGGAGCGAATATTGCAGGTTTTGTAAAAGTTGCAGATGCTATGTTAGCACAAGGAGTGGTCTAAGAATTTAGTCATTTAGCTATATATAAAAAGCCCTGCTGAGAAGCGGGGTTTTTTGTTGAATAAAACGATGTATTTTTGAATTCATGCTACTCACCACAAAAGCCATAGTTATTTCTTCTTTAAAATACGGCGATACTAGTTTAATCGTTAAGTGTTTTACGCAGGAAGCTGGTTTAAAATCATATATGTTGAAGGGTGTTCTAAAGTCAAAAAAAGGAAAGCTTAAGACAGCATATTTTCAACCTTTATCACAGTTGGTTATCGATGTTAACCACAAAAATAAAGGCACTTTGGAAAGTATACGAGAAGTGAAAACGGCCTATGCTTACAAAAGTGTTCATACAGATATTAAAAAAGCATCCATTGCGATGTTTTTGTCAGAGATGTTGAATGTATCTATAGTTGAAGAAGAAGCTAACGAAGCGCTATTTGAATACTTAGAAATGGCATTTCAATGGCTTGATGCGCATGATCAGGTTGCTAATTTTCATATGCTGTTCTTACTAAATCTTACCCGTTTTTTGGGTTTTTATCCAGATACAAGTGAGTCAACATTACCAGCTTTTAGTCTGTTGGAAGGCGCGTTTATAATATCCCCTTTTGAGCTTCATTCCATTAGCGATAAAAATTTAACACTGTTTAAACGCCTATTGGGTACAACTTTTGATGCATTAGATGAGACAGGGTTTTCCGGAACGGATAGACAGCAATTACTTGGAATACTAATTGAATATTTTGAGTTACATTTGCAGGGATTTAGAAAACCCAGATCTTTAGCGGTTTTAAATGAAGTTTTTAATTAGTTTTTCTCCAAATTTTCCTGAACAAAGCCGGCTGTTTTTAATAGCAATGAAGGCACATATATTTAGGGTCGCACTAGTGCTTATTTTTCTGTCATCTTTTTCAGCTTCCGCTCAACAAATTACAGTAAAAGATCAGGTAGAAGATGAAATTCTTATAGGTGTTGCTATTTACAATCCCGATGCCTCTAAAAGTACTATTACTAATGAAAATGGACAGGCAGATCTTTCACAGTTTGATTTGGGAGAAGAGATCATATTTGAACACATAGGTTTCATTAAAAAGACGATTACCAAAGCCCGTTATTTTCGCAATGGCTTTATCGTTTATTTATCACCGGAAGCAGAGCGACTGAATGAAGTAGTACTATCTGCTTCTAAAACAGGCGAGGCAAAAACGCGCGTAGCTGAAAAAATTGCAGTACTATCTAGTCAAACTATCCAACGAAGCGCACCACAAACGAGTGCAGATATTCTTACAGAAGCACCAGGTGTGCGTATTCAAAAATCGCAAGGTGGCGGTGGGAGTCCTGTTATAAGGGGATTCGAAGCCAATAGAGTGCTTTTAGTTGTAGATGGAGTTAGATTAAACAATGCCATTTTTCGATCTGGGCATTTACAAAATGCAATTACGATTAGTCCAAACGGCCTAGAACGAACTGAAGTAATCTTCGGGCCATCCTCGGTTATTTACGGATCAGATGCCTTGGGTGGAGTTGTTCATTATTATACGAAAACTCCACAAATTAATGATACAAAACGCTTTTCAGGCGGGTTTTTAAGCCGATACAGTCAAGCGACCGATGAAACGACTAATAGTCTAGATATGCAATTTAGTTTTGGTCGCTGGGCATCTTTCACAAATATATCATATAGCAGTTTCGGTGATATTAGAATGGGCCGCAATCGAAAACATGGTTTTGATGATTGGGGTTTGGTTAACCTGTATTCTAATAATACGGAGGAATTTTACAATCCGGATCCAGTTGTAAATTCGAATCCCAATGAACAAAAAGGAACGAGCTACGATCAATTTGATTTGTTGCAAAAGTTTTCAGTAAAGTTGAATGATAAAACGAGCTTCGGATTAAATATTCAGTTTTCAGAGTCATCAAATGTCCCAAGGTTTGATCGTCTAGCTGAGTATAGAGATGGAACCTTGCGTTTCGCCCGTTGGGATTACGGTCCTCAAAAACGGTTTTTGGTTTCTCCACAGCTACAGATTAATCCAAAACGTAAATGGATGTCTAAGGGGACAATTACTGCAGCCTTTCAAAGTATTGAGGAGTCGAGAATAGAACGAAGTTTTGGTAGCATTACTCGAGAGAGTCAGATAGAAGATGTAGAGGTTTACAGTTTAAATGCTGATTTTTTTGCTGACCTGAGAGCGAAACGAAACCTAAGTTACGGGCTTGAATTTACCTATAACGATGTGCAATCTACCGCGTTTTCTGAAGATCTCGTTTTGCAAGGCAATCGCATTGTTGGATTAGAAGAACGGCAGGCAATTCCAACGAGATATCCTAGTGATGGTAGTAGTTATTCTACTGCTGCTGCTTACGCTAATTATCGACAAGACATCAATAAGAATTCAACCTTTAATTCGGGTATTCGGTACACCTTTACCAAGTTGAAAGCGGCTTGGAATGAGCAAGCGCTAGTCGATAGTAATCTAGATGAGGTTATGACTAGCAACAATTCGGTAACCGCGACCTTGGGGTATGTTTTTAGACCGACTAAAAATTGGCAATTAAATGCAGTGTTGTCGAGTGGGTTTAGGTCACCAAATATTGATGATATAGGTAAGATTCGCGAACAAGGAGGTACATTAACAATACCAAATCCATATTTAGAGCCAGAGTTTGCCTACAATGGTGAAATAGGTATTACTAAGTATCTTGGAAGAAAATCAAACGCCATATCATTTACCACTTATTATACTTGGTTACGAAGTGTAATAGGGCGTGATGATTTTGTGGTTGAAGGAGATACAACTACTGCTGACGCTAATACCATATTATTTAATGGAGAAGAAGTTGAGACTTTGGCCAATACGAATTTGGGGAATGCCTATATTGTTGGTGGTACTTTTGATGTCAATACTCAAATAGTTAAAAACTTACGATTTAAAAGTAATCTAACCTATACCGCCGGACGTATTTTTGACGGAGATCGTTCATTGCCTTCTATACTGCCATTTTTTGGTAGCGCGACCTTGAGTTATGATAAAAACAAAATTGATTCACAATTATATTTTAGATTTTCGGGGAGTAAAAATCCGGAGGATTTTAGTGAAGGTGGTGAAGATGGTCTAGAAGAAACACCATTAATTAATCCGAATGCAACTGAGGATGTTGATAGATATGCAGGATTGCCGTCTTGGAATACCTTAGGTGCTGCTATAGCATACAACTTTTCTTCATCTTTGCGACTACAACTTTCTATGGACAATATTTTTGATCGTCATTATCGTGAGTTTGCTTCTGGAATTAGTGCTCCTGGCAGAAATTTTAGAGTGATGGCTTCGGTAAATTTTTAAAACGCATACTTTTTAGCCTTTCAATTTGACTCTTAGCACTTCATTTTAGGCATCTTTTCGCTCAAAATCCTTAATTTCGCGCATCGTAACAAGCGATTGATTTTTAAGGCATGAAGTTTACCGAATATAGCGGACTTGATCTACCGAAAGTAGCAGAGGAAATCCTTACCTATTGGGAGGAGAATGATCTTTTTTCTAAAAGTATAACCGAGCGCGAAGGAGCTGAACCTTATATCTTTTTTGAAGGACCACCTTCAGCAAATGGCTTGCCTGGTATTCACCATGTAATGGCACGTACCATTAAAGATATTTTCCCTCGCTATAAAACCATGAAAGGTTTTCAGGTAAAACGTAAGGCGGGATGGGATACCCATGGCTTACCGGTTGAACTTGGGGTTGAAAAAGAGCTTGGAATCACCAAAGAAGATATCGGCAAAAAAATTTCAATTCAAGATTATAACGAGGCTTGTAAGAAAGCCGTAATGCGCTATACAGATATTTGGAATGACATGACCCGTAAAATTGGTTATTGGGTAGATATGGATGATCCTTATATCACCTACAAGCCAAAGTATATGGAGAGTGTTTGGTGGTTGTTAAAGCAGATTTATGATAAGGGATTGCTTTATAAAGGATATACCATTCAACCATATTCGCCGAAAGCGGGGACAGGACTTAGTTCACATGAATTAAATCAGCCTGGAACTTATCAAGATGTTACTGATACAACCGTCGTTGCTCAATTCAAAGCTAAAGAAGAAACCTTACCTGATTTTCTTCAAAATGAAGGCGATGTGTACTTTCTAGCTTGGACGACAACGCCTTGGACACTACCAAGTAATACGGCACTTACGGTTGGGCCTAAAATTGATTATGTTTTAGTAGAGACTTACAATCAATACACATTCAAACCTATGAATGTTGTGCTTGCAAAGGCTTTGGTTGGAAAGCAATTTTCTGGGAAGTTCACCCAAGTTGAAGAGAAATCAGATTTATTCGCCTATCAAGATGGTGATAAGAAAATCCCATTTTACGTGGTAAAAGAATTTAAAGGGAAAGACCTTGTTGAAATAAAATATGAACAGCTTTTAGATTATGCCCAGCCAAATGACAATCCAGAGAATGCGTTTAGGGTAATTTCTGGTGATTTTGTAACTACTGAAGATGGTACAGGAATCGTTCATACTGCTCCAACTTTTGGTGCAGATGATGCTTTAGTGGCTAAACAAGCTAGTCCTGAAGTGCCACCGCTGTTGGTTAAAGATGATAATGATAATTTAGTTCCTTTAGTAGATTTACAGGGTAAATTCACTAAACATGTAGGTGAATTAGGAGGCAAGTATGTTAAAAATGAATACTATCCTGATGGTGAGGCTCCTGAAAAATCTGTTGATGTTGAGTTAGCCATCAAACTTAAGACAGAAAATAAAGCTTTTAAGGTTGAGAAATATGTCCACAGTTATCCTAACTGCTGGCGTACAGACAAGCCTATTTTATATTATCCTCTTGACTCTTGGTTTATAAAAGTGACTGAGATTAAAGATCGGATGCATCAATTAAATGAAACTATAAACTGGAAACCAAAAGCGACTGGCGAAGGTCGATTTGGTAACTGGTTGAAGAATGCCAACGATTGGAATTTATCGCGATCACGTTACTGGGGAATTCCACTTCCTATTTGGAGAACAGAAGATGGAAAAGAAGAAATATTGATCGGGTCTGTTGAAGAACTAAAATCTGAAATGGAAAAGTCAGTTGCTGCAGGAATAATGTCAGAAGATATTTTTGCTGATTTTAAAGTTGGTGATATGTCCGAGGACAATTACAATACTATTGACTTGCATAAAAACATCGTCGATGAAATCACATTAGTGTCCGCTTCTGGGAAACCAATGAAACGGGAAAGCGATTTAATTGATGTTTGGTTTGATTCTGGTTCTATGCCTTATGCACAATGGCATTATCCGTTCGAAAATAAAGATATGATAGACGGCGGGAAGTCTTATCCAGCCGATTTTATTGCTGAGGGAGTAGACCAAACTCGAGGATGGTTCTATACGCTACATGCGATAAGTTCATTAGTTTTTGATCGTGTTTCGTATAAAAATGTAGTATCTAACGGACTTGTTCTTGACAAGAATGGTCAAAAAATGTCTAAGCGTTTAGGCAATGCTGTCGACCCATTTTCTACACTTGAAAAATATGGGCCAGATGCTACACGTTGGTACATGATTTCAAATGCCAATCCTTGGGATAATTTAAAATTTGACCTAGAAGGAGTCGCTGAGGTAAGACGTAAGTTCTTTGGAACCTTATATAACACTTATTCGTTTTTTAGTTTATATGCCAATATAGATGAGTTTTCATACAAAGAAGGTGATATTGAATTAAGTAAACGACCAGAGATTGATCGATGGATACTTTCGGAGTTAAATAGTTTGACCAAGGTTGTTGATGAAGCATACTCAGATTATGAGCCTACTAAAGCGGCTAGAGCGGTATCAGAATTTGTTCAAGAGAATTTGAGTAACTGGTTTGTGCGATTAAGTAGAAGACGTTTCTGGAAAGGCGATTATCAACAAGACAAAATTTCGGCCTACCAAACCTTACATACCTGTTTAAATACGGTAGCTAAACTAATTGCGCCTATAGCGCCATTTTTTGCTGATAGATTATACAAAGATTTAAATGCCGCAACATCAAGAGAGACATTTGAAAGTGTACACTTAGCAGATTTCCCTGTTTTTGATTCAGCCATGATCGATACCGAATTAGAACATAAAATGCAAAAAGCGCAAGCAATATGTTCGTTGGTTTTATCGTTACGAAAAAAGGAAATGATCAAAGTGCGTCAACCATTACAACGCATTATGATTCCGGTGTTAGATGCAGCTGAAAAAGAAGAGATTTTGGCCGTGGCCGATCTTATTAAATCTGAAGTCAATGTCAAGGAAATTGAATTACTAGATGATGCTTCAGGTATTTTAGTAAAGCAGATAAAACCCAATTTTAAAGTGTTAGGGCCTCGTTTCGGAAAAGATATGAAACTGGTAGCCAATGAAATAAAAACTTTTGGTCAGGATGAAATCGTCAAAATCGAGCAAAATGGCGAGATTGAGGTCGAAATTAATGGAAAAAGTATTACATTAGGGTTAAACGAAGTTGAGATTACTTCGCAAGATATAGAAGGCTGGTTAGTTGCGAATTCAGGAGCATTAACGGTAGCTTTAGATGTAACGATTTCAGATGATCTTCGAGAAGAAGGCATCGCAAGAGAATTGGTAAACAGAATTCAGAACCTAAGAAAGGATTCAGGATTTGAGGTTACAGATAAAATTAAAGTTCAGTTAGAGCGTGACGGAAATATCGAGAAAGCAGTAACTACTAATCTAGCGTACATTAAGGCAGAAACACTTACTGCGGTACTAGATTTTGAAGATGCTGTTTCGAATGGAATAGAAATTGCTTTTGATGAGGTAAACACCAAATTGTTTATTGAAAAATTTTAAAATTATGGCAACAGAAGATAAAGTAAGATACTCAGATAAAGAGCTTGATGAGTTTAGAGTATTGTTAGAAGAAAAAATTGAAAAGGTTGAGCATGACCTAGGATTGATACAAAGTGCATATAAAAATGATGGTAATAATGGTACAGATGATACCTCACCTACATTTAAGGCGTTTGAAGAAGGTTCAGCAACGATGTCCAAAGAAGCGAACACTCAATTGGCCATCAGACAAGAAAAGTTTTTACGTGACCTTAAAAATGCGATGATTCGTATTGAAAATAAAACATATGGCGTATGTCGTGTAACAGGAAAGCTAATTAACCCAGAGCGTTTAAAGCTGGTACCGCATGCTACGCTAAGTATTGAAGCAAAAAACATGCAGAAGTAATTTAACCATTATTGACAGCAGCAAAAATCCCTTTCAGTATCCTGGAAGGGATTTTTGTTTTTAAATAATTTGAATTTTTTTACCTCTTCCTGTAACCTTTTCAAAAAACAGGACTATATAGTAATGTAACCGAACCAAACTAGCGATTTGAGCCAATTAACTGACGAAGAATTAATGACCGCAGTGTCTAAAGGAAATTTAGATAGTATGAGCTTTCTTTTTGAAAGATATCATCTACGCATATTTAATTTTTTGTGTCAAATGACAAATGGCGATCGTGATTTGAGTGAGGATATTACTCAAGAGGTGTTTTACAAGGCGATAAAATATAAGTCGACTTACCATGGAGGGAAATTTGCCTCTTGGATGTTTACAATAGCTAGAAATAGTTTGAATAATCATCATCGAAAAAAGAAAGAAAAGATTGATCGCTTAGACGATGTAGCCTATAAACTTAGTGAAGTAAATAACGGTAAGCATGATGACTTATCACATTTAAGTTTAATGTTGAATAAGCTAGATGATCAAGATAAAGAACTTATAGTTCTAAATAGATTGCAAGAAATTAAATACGATCAACTTGCAGAAATGATGGGTAGCACTGCTGGTGCTGTTAAAGTTAAAGTGCATAGAGCAATTAAAAAATTAAAGACATTTTATTTTCAAGATTAATAAAGATGAAGAACGATCATGTACATAATGTATTGATAGATTATTTAGAAGGTAATCTTGATAAAGAAAGAAGAGCATTAGTGGCTAATCACTTATCTGTGTGTGATGAGTGTAATATAGAACTAGTGCAAACAAAAGAATTGTTGGCAGAACTTAAAAATGTACCCCAACAAATACCATCCTCTAAATTAAGAGACGGGTTTTACGAAATGCTGGAAAATGAGAAGGCAGATCAGGATAAAATAGTGTCCCTTTCAAAACCAAATAATTTTAATTGGAATAGAGTTTGGCAGTCGGCCGCAGTAATTGCGTTTATTTTTTCGGCTTTTATGTTTGGCAAATATCAACAACAAAATAAAAACCAAGAAAAGATAGATGCCTTGGTAAAACAAACGGATAACATAAAACAGTCTATGTTATTGGCATTAGTCGAAAACCAGTCGGCCAGTAAAAGGGTACAAGGAGTGCACTATGTAAATCAAGTACAAACACCAAATAGCGACGTATTAGATGCATTAATAAAGCGCATGCATTTAGATGAAAACGCAAATGTAAGGCTAGCTGCAATCGAGGCCTTATCAAAATTCACTAATACCAAAATGGTACGCGATGAGCTTATAGTTGCGCTGGGACAAGAAAAAGATCCTGGTTTACAAGTAAGCTTAATAGAAATTTTAGTCAGCATTCAAGAAAAAGGAGCAAAAGAATCCATGGAGCGTCTTTTACAAAAAGAGGATACCCCTACCTATGTAAAAGATCAAGTAAAAATAGGGTTACCATCAATCATTTAAAATCAAATTAAAAAACAAACAGATGAAAAAACGAACATTATTAGTCTTATTTATAATTGCAGCATTTACCATAAACGCTCAGGATTATACACAGTCATTACAAGGTATTAGCAAAATAAAACTTGTTTCTAATAATGACATTACTATTAAGTCTCATGACAAAAATGAGATTATTATTAAAGGAGATGATCACAAACGTCCTGAAAAGGCAAAAGGCTTAACAGCAGTGTATGCCAGTGGAACTGATAATACCGGTTTAGGTATTTATGTAGAAAAAAATGGGGATGTACTAGAAGTAACAAATCTTAAAAGTATGCATGGTCCTAAAATGGTAGTGTATGTTTCAAAATCGGTTGCCATATATGCAGACAGTAATCAGTTGGGGGATTTGAGTGTCGATGGTTTCACTTCAGAAATTGAAGTAAAGACGAGTACAGGAGATATTAAAATTACCAATGTTACTGGGCCGGTAATTGCTAAAGCAGCTACTGGAGATATTACAGTCGATTTTAGTGATGTAAGTCAAAGTTCGCCTATTTCTTTGTATTCATCGACTGGCGATGTTGATATTAAACTACCTAAGAGCACACCTGCAAATCTTGACCTAAGATCAACTATGGGAGAGATCTATACTGATTTTGATCTAAAGTTTCCTAATGAGAAAAAGGACATGAAAATTATTTCGGGAAAAAGACATTTAACTTCAGAAATAAACAGCGGAGGTGTGTCAATTACATTACGATCATCAACAGGAGATATTTATTTACGCAAGAAATAATCTCTTTTAAAAACCATTTTATAAATCAATATCAATCGAAAAAAATTAATCATGAAACGAACAGTTTTAATGCTGATATGCTGTCTAGCAATGACAACAATTAGCGCACAAAAAGTAATTGAAAAGAACATTAAACCATCAAGTGATGCTGTTGAGGTAGAATTCAAATTCGCCGAAGACATCAATATCAAAACATGGGATAAGAACGAAGTATATGTAAAAGCAGAGGTATCTATAAATGATGGTGAATATGATGACTATTTCACAATTAAAGTTGATAATGATCGTCCAGCATTAAGAATTGATTCTGATTATGGAGACTTATTTAAAAAGCAAAATACTTGGAGAAGAAATAAGGATAAAGACGGGGATTGTAATTGCTGTTCTCTGGATATGGATGTGATCATTACACTTTACGTTCCGAAAACAGCTAGACTTAGAGTAAAGAGTATTTCTAGTAACGTAAGCTCAGAAGCTTATCAAGGAAATTTGAATATCGATATTATTAGTGGTGACATCAACATTAAAAACTATAGTGGAGATTTTGCCTTAAAAACCATTAGTGGTGATATTGATGTGAAGGTTAAAAAATCGAGTGTCTACGCTCAAACTGTAACTGGAACTATTTATGCTGATGATAAACTTAGTTTTAATAAAAGTGATAGCGGCAATAGATGGGGCGGAAGTAAAGTAAAAGGAACAGTTGGCAACGCAGATAATGAATTGAAACTTACTACGGTTAGCGGAAGTATTTTTTTAAGAAAAATATAGACAACGCTATCATTTTAAGAAATATATATTTTGTAAAATGCTCCTCAGGGAGCATTTTCTGTATCTTTACACTATGCGATATCTAGTCATTTTATTATGTTGTCTTTTGGGAGTTCAAATAGGGTTTTCCCAGAATACAGTAGTTAAAACCATTAGTACGTTTGGGGTGAATAAAGTTGATTTTGACATCGATAAGGTCTTCGATTTACAGTTGGCAACCGGTGCTGTGGATCAAATTGAACTTGAAGTGCAAACAGAAGGCGAACATAGCGACCAACTGGTTGTTTCGGCTAACCAACATGGAGACGTGATTACCATTAGTGTTGATTACCATGCTGGATTTAAAAATTTTAACGATAAGTTGAGCGCGCACAAAGTAATTTCTGCAAAGATGATTGTCACTATTCCTGAAAAAAAACAAGTACAAATAACCAGCGATATTGCAAATGCTCAGGTAAAAGGAAAGTTCGATAATTTAATTGTTGATTTACGAGGAGGAAATTTTGTTGGTCGCGATTTTTATGGGGATGCAACCATAAATACCTACAATGGTAAAATTGCTTTGGAGACAAATTTTGCGCAGGTAGTAATCAAGTCAACAAGTGGTAAGATAATTAAGCAGAATCTTACTCCAGGACCTAATATTATTTCGTTAAAAACGGTAAACGGACCAATTGTAGTGACTACGCCTAATTATTAAATATTTAAAAATAGGTTCGATATAATATTCTTATTTTTGGCGCGCTTAACCCTGCACATATACCATGAATCTTAAAAAAGCTGGTTTACTCATTTTTTTGATCTTGTTGGTCGATCAACTTTCAAAATTTTATATCAAAACACATTACGTTTTAGGTGATGGAGTTGAGGTTGCGGGTTGGTTTCGTATCGTATTTGTAGAAAATCCTGGGATGGCTTGGGGTAAAAAATTAAGTGATTTTATCTCGTTTGTAACCGAGCCGCAATCAAAGATTATTTTAACAACTTTTAGGTTATTTGCTATAGCAGGAATCTTTTATTGGCTGCATAGTTCAATTAAAAAGAATGCACCGAAGATTTTAATTATTTCAATCGCATTGATTTTTGCAGGCGCTTTCGGTAATATTATCGATTCTCTTTTCTATAACTATATTTTTGACTCAGGTACTATTTATAATGCCGAGCTAGATCGATGGGTTGACTATGGCGGAGTTTCTCAAGCTAATTTCGAGGGATATGCTGGTTTTATGCAAGGGTGTGTAGTTGATATGCTTCAATTCCCAATGATTGATACCACCTTGCCCGATTGGTTTCCTGTTTGGGGCGGTAAGCGGTTTACCTTTTTCGATCCTGTTTTTAATATTGCAGATATGGCTATTAGTACTGCGGTAGGAATTCTTCTAGTATTTAATAAAAGGGCTTTTGCAAAACCTGTTCAATCAGAAGTAGTAAATGAATAAGCCTTATTAGGCGTAATGCAATAATCTAGTGGCTTATCGAATTCTGAAACATCAATTGTTTCTTCTTCTGCATCAAAAAAAGACAAACCTATTTTAAGGGTCTTCTCACTGCATTGATTTAAAAACCGATCATAGAATCCCTTTCCGTATCCAACTCTATTTCCTTTTTTGTCGAATGCTAGAAGTGGTACAAATACAACATCAATTTTAGAAATTGGTACTTCAATTCCATCGACAGGTTCCGGAATTCCATAGCTGTTTGGTTTGATTTTTGTATTGTCGGTCAGCAAAAAATGTTGCATGCTGTGGTCTTTGAAATCACTTTTAGAAATGATCACATTTTTATCTTTTCCCGATAAAATATTTAGGACAAACTCAGTATCTACTTCACGTTGTTTTTCAATAGGAAGAAAAAGATGGTAGTAGCTAAAATCCCAAATGGAGAGTTGTAATAGTCTATTTGCAATTGCTATACTGCGTTCATCTATTTCGATATCATTAAGTATTGATCGTAGTTTTTTATAATGATCACGAAGTGCTTTCTTATTCATCTTCAAAAGAAAAAACCTTTTTTAATGCATCAATGGATAATGGTTTTACCAAATAGTCTTCGACTGTATCAAATGATTTTGCACGGTTAATGTCCCTCGGGTCGATAGACGAGCTTACCACATAAAGTGTAATTCGCTTGCGGACATCTGCATTAATTTTTAGAAATTCTTCTAAAAACTCCCATCCGTCCATAACTGGCATGTTTAGATCAAGAAATATAACATCGGGCACTCGTTTTGCTTCAGGCTGTTGAACGATGCTACTAAAATGGTCGATCGCTTCTTTACCATTTTTAAAAATGACAATTTCTTTACAAAGGTCTTTACTTTCAATAATACGGCTTACTATTTTCAAGTAAAGGTTGTCATCATCAATAATACAAGTCAGGCCGGGCTTTGTCTGAGACATATGGGTTAAAAGATAATTTTAAATGTAGAGCCTAAATTGGGTTCACTTGTAACTTCAATACTTCCATTAAGGGCTTCTACCTGGCTTTTGGTCATAAATAACCCGATACCTCGGGCGTCTTCATTACCGTGAAATGTCTTATACATTCCAAAAAGCTTATGTTCATTTTTTACAAGATCAATTCCTAAACCATTGTCACTTATAGTTAACACTGTTCTGTTATTTTCTTTAAAAGTGCTAACCGTAATTTCTGGCTCTCTAGAAGGATGTTTATACTTGATTGCATTGGTTAGCAAATTAAGTAAAATACTGTCTAGATAGGCTGGGATATGGTCTATATGTGTTACCTCAAAGTTAGTAATTATTTTGGCGTTATTGGCGATAATAATTTGATGAATTGCGTTTTGTATTGTTGAAAAACAGTCATTTATATTAATAGCAACTTTCTCATCATGATCGTCGTGCATGTTGACGACTTCATTTAAATGAGCAATCGTTTCGTTAAGACTATTTGAGACCAATTGAAGGTTCTCAGTGTATTCTTGCTTATCTGTTTTATTAATATCCGGGTCATTTAAAAGTCCAAGAATTAATTCGAAATTCCCGGAGTGTGAACGCAGATTATGTGATACAATATGAGCAAAATTAAAAAGGCGCTCGTTTTGTTTTAAAATAATATCAAACGACTCTTTTAGCTTAATTTCTTTTCTTTTTTGGCGATCTATGTTTTGAATGATACCTCTGGCCTTAATTATATTGTGATCATCATCATAAACTGGTTTGCCTTTGGTTCGAATCCAAGTAGTTTCGCCGTCTTCTCGCTGCAGTTGAAGTTCCATATCATAATGGATGCCTTCCTGAATACATTTTTGAAAAGCACTTTGTAACAGCTCTTGATGTTCGGCTGTATAAAAACGAATCACTTCGTCAAATTGAGGCCGGTAATTGAAAGTTACGTCGTATATTTTTTTTGTTTGTTCATCCCAAAATACCTCAAGCGTTTCAGCATCAACCATCCATCCTCCGGTTTGCGTCATATTCGCGGTTTCTTTGTAAAAGAAATCAGATTTGTCAGGATCATGAACGTTAGACTTAGAAGTTGATGTGCGTTTCATACGCAAGGTCAACTCGTAAGCCGATTCTACCAACTCAGCTTTGCCTTTACATTCAAACAAGGCATAAGAATTGTTTTTGCGTTTTATGCGCACCTTGTAGGTAAAGCGTTCTTGTTGTTGAAAGAAAGCGTTAATGAGGTCAGAAAAATGATCACGATCATCCAGATGGATTACATTTTCAAAAAAGTATGTTGGCAGATCATCGATTCCTTCGCAACTAATATTTAGAAAGCAGAAAAGCGATTTCCAAGTCGTGTTGACAGAGGTGACTTTTTCTTCCCAAATAGGTCGATTACGTAAAAGCCTTAGCGAAGGCTGCAAAGTAGATTTTAGGGTCATATTGTTTGGGGGTAACAAATATTTAACTTCAAACAAATATATAAAATTGGAGTTAAAACCCTACAATTTATAAATGGTTAATAAATAGTGGATTAAACATAGACACAACGGTCTACCTCCTTTTGGTTTTTTGTAAATTTGAGTATGGGAAAAGCAATGCCAGCAAGAGAGCGGCTTATTAGTGCTGCCTCCTTGTTATTTTATCAAAAGGGGTATAATACAACGGGTATAAACGAAGTTATTGAGAATGCCAATGTTGCCAAGGCAAGTTTATATGCACATTTTAGGACAAAAGATGACTTGCTGCTTGCATACTTAAAGCGCAAAGAGAATAATTTTTTTATCGATCTACAGAATTTTGTTGAAATGCGTGTGCAAGGGCGTGATCAAATTATTTGTTTGTTTGATTATTTGTTAGAGGTATATCGAGATACCGATTTTCGTGGATCATGGAGCACAAATGCTTTAGCGGAAATATCTAAGGACAATGAAAAGTTACGCAAAGAAATAGCTGATTTTAAGGAGCGATTTCGCTCATATATTAAAAACCTAGTCAAAGAAAATCTATATCGGGACGATGCGCATTCAATAGCAAATAAAGTGTACATCTTATTTGAGGGCGCAACGACCGAGAGTTATTTGCATGATGCATCATGGCCAATCATGGAAGCTAAAGATTTGGTAAAGACAATGATCTAAACATTAAACTTTTATTAAAACTAATTGAATAGTAGCACACTCTGGCATCAAATCATAATTTTATCCTGATGGACGCACCCTCGCTTCAACTTCAGTTAGATACATTGCCCAATAGTCCTGGGGTATATCAATTTTATGATAAAAATGGGGTTGTTATCTATGTTGGTAAAGCAAAGAATTTAAAAAAGCGCGTTTCATCTTACTTTCAGAAAAATCACGAGTACGGCAAGACCAGAATTTTAGTCAAAAAAATAGTCGAGATACAGCATATCGTAGTCCCAACTGAAACTGACGCTTTGTTATTAGAAAACAATCTGATAAAAAAGTACCAGCCACGCTACAATGTGCTTTTAAAAGATGATAAATCCTACCCTTGGATTTGTATAAAAAATGAACGTTTTCCAAGAGTATTTCTCACTCGTAAATTAGTCAAAGACGGATCAGAATATTTCGGACCATATACCAGCGTAAAAACGGTCCGGGCATTGCTTGATCTTTTTAAAGGCTTGTATCCTTTACGCACTTGTAATTACGATTTATCAAAAGAGAAAATAGAAGCAGGAAAATACAAATTGTGTTTAGAGTACCATTTGGGAAATTGTCTGGGCCCATGCGAGCAAAAACAGAATGAGGAATCGTACAACGAAGGGATTGCTGCCATAAGGCAAATAATTAAAGGGAATTTTAAAGAATCTTTAGGAGATTTTAAAAGGCAAATGAAAACACTTGCCGCAGAAATGAGATTTGAAGAAGCGCAAAAAGTAAAAGACAAGATCGAAATTATTGAAGGCTATCAGGCAAAATCTACCATCGTGAATCCTAAGATTACCAATGTGGACGTATTCTCGATCGTATCTGATGATAGTTATGGATACGTTAATTTCCTGCAAATAGCACATGGTTCGATTATTCGATCTCATACACTAGAAATTAAAAAGAAATTAGAAGAAAGCGACACAGAGTTACTCGAGTTAGCGATAGTTGAGATTCGCCAACGCTTTAATTCCCAATCTTTAGAGGTGTATGTTCCTTTCGCGGTCGATCTTGGTGAGAAAATTAAAGTAACTATTCCTAAACTGGGTGATAAAAGACGCATTGTCGAACTATCAGAACGCAACGCAAAATTCTACCGAATGGAGCGCTTTAAACAGGTCAAGATAACAGATCCTGACAGGCATGCGAATCGCATAATGGCTCAAATGCGAAAGGATTTGAGGCTTAGCCAAGAACCGCGTCATATTGAATGCTTTGATAACTCAAACATTCAAGGAACACATCCGGTTGCAGCTTGTGTTGTTTTTAAAGATGGGAAACCCTCCAAAAAGGACTACCGTCATTTTAACATTAAGACAGTCGAAGGTCCTGACGATTTCGCATCAATGGAAGAAGTTGTTTATCGCCGTTATAAAAGATTGGTTGAAGAAGAGCAACCTTTACCGCAATTAATCATCATTGATGGAGGAAAAGGACAGCTTTCGTCAGCATTAAAAAGTTTAGATAAATTGGGGTTACGAGGTACAATTGCTATTGTAGGGATTGCAAAAAGATTAGAAGAGTTGTTTTATCCTGATGATCCTATCCCTTTGTATCTCGACAAAAAGTCGGAAACCTTAAAGATTATTCAATATTTACGTAACGAAGCACACCGTTTTGGTATTACATTTCATCGAAATAAACGAAGTAGTGCTGCCATAACAAATTCGTTAGAAAATATCCCCGGAATAGGAAAACAAACAGCAGAAAATCTGCTTAAAAAATTTAAATCAGCCAAGCGGGTATCCGGCGCTTCATTTAATGAATTAGAGGAAGTTGTAGGAAGGTCGAAAGCTATGAAACTCAAAAACTATTTTGAACATAACAATGCTTAAAAAGGTCTTATTTGTAGCGTTTCTGTGCATCAGTTTGTTGGGTATATCTCAAGAGCAGACTGAGCCACTAAAGCAAAAAATCGGGTTGGTTTTAAGTGGTGGCGGAGCAAAGGGACTTGCTCATATCGGGGTACTCAAGGTTATTGATAGCCTGGGGATCAAGATCGACTATATTGGTGGTACCAGTATGGGTGCAATTGTAGGAGGTCTTTATGCATCGGGTTATACTGGTAATCAGCTTGATTCTATATTTAATGCCGTAGATTTTGCTAAAGTAATACAAGATAATCTGCCTCGTTCGGCCAAGACCTTTTACGAGAAAGAAGATACAGAGCGCTACGCTGTTACAGTTCCGTTTGAAAATTTTAAAGTGAGCTTTCCTTCTGGCTTATCGAAGGGGCAAAATGTGTTTGGGCTCATTGCTCAACTCACGAAACATGTAAGCGATGTCAACGATTTTCGTGACCTTCCAATCCCATTTTTTTGTATTGCAACCGATGTTGAAACAGGTCAAGCAGTAAAACTAGATAAAGGGTATCTAGCAGATGCAATAAGCGCAAGCGGTGCATTCCCCTCACTTTTTGAGCCTTTCGAACTGGACGGACAAATGCTTATCGATGGAGGTGTTACAAATAACTATCCCATTAATTTGGTGAAGGAAATGGGTGCGACAGTCGTTATAGGTGTGGATGTACAAGATGACTTACGTAATAGAGAACAGCTAAAAAGCGCGCCAGATATCTTATTGCAGATAAATAATTACCGAACCATAACCGATATGAAATTGAAGTCATTGCAAACGGATGTCTATATCAAGCCAGATATTAGTGATTTTACGGTTATTTCATTTGAAGAAGGAACTGAGATTATTCGCAAAGGAAAAATTGAAGCACTAGCTGAAATAAATAAGCTTAAAGCACTTCAAGCTAAACAAGATGAACCTTATATAAAGGAAAAATTACCCTCGTCGGCTCCAGAAGTATTCATAAAAAATGTTGTTGTTCTGGGTGATCAAAAATACCCGAGAGGCTATGTCACGGGCAAATTACGAATTAATACTCCTGACACTATTTCTTTCGAAAAACTAGATCAAGGTATTAGTAATTTGGCTGCAACAGGCAACTTTAAAAGTATTCGCTATCGTTTTCAACAAACAAAGGATATAGATAATTTGATCCTGTACTTGAACAAAAGTGAGGGTAGTTCGTTCTTGCGTTTTGGGCTTCATTACGATAACTTGTACAAAAGCGCTGCAATGGTAAATTTCACTAAAAAACGACTGTTTTTAGATAATGATGTAGCTTCTTTAGATCTTATTTTGGGAGACAATTTGCGGTATAACTTTGAATACTATATTGATAAAGGTCGGTATTGGAGTATCGGACTTAGATCGCGATATAATAGCTTTAAGCAAAACATACAGGCCGATGTTTTGACCGATGATATGGGCTTAATGTTGGGATTAAATAAAATAGAATTAGATGTAAGCGACTTTACAAATCAGTTTTATATTGAAACTGTTATTAAGGAAGAGTTTTCCTTTTCAGTCGGTGCAGAACACAAACGATTGAAATACGACACTCCTAATTTATCTGATAACTCTGATGAAAACTTGGTTTTTGATAATAGCGATTACGGGAGTGTATTTTCACAATTGCGTTTTGACACTTACGATAGTAAGTATTTTCCGCATCGCGGCCTTTATTTCGAAGGCGATGGGCACTTATATCTATTCTCATCCGATTTTAATGATAATTTTAGCGAATTCGCTGTTGTTAAAGGTGAAATTGGAGCAGCAATTCCCGTTTCTGATCAACTTACTGTGGGATTAGGATCATCAATGGGATTCAAAATAGGGATAAGTGATGTGCAATCCTTTGACTTTGTTTTAGGCGGGTATGGTAATAATCTGATCAATAACTTTATGCCATTCTTTGGCTATGATTTTTTAAGTTTTGGTGGGGATAGTTTTATAAAGGGTAACATAAAGTTGGACTATGAGTTTTTTGATAAAAACCATATCAATTTTGAAGCCAACTATGCCAATGCTGGTATTAGCATCTTTAATGATGGTGAATGGTTTACAGAGCCAAACTTTAGCGGTTATGCCATAGGATACGGGTTAGAAACCTTTTTGGGTCCTATTGAAATAAAATATGCCTGGAGTCCTGAAGGCAAAAACGATAATGTATTTTTTAATCTTGGTTTCTGGTTTTAAAACTCGAATTCTGTAACATTTAGGACTGAAATGTTCGATAATCTTTTCCGATATTTGTTATCTAAATCGATTTCGTTATGCCATTCTATCATAAACTGGGTAAAATCCCTCATAAACGTCATACCATTTTCAAAAAAACCGATGGGAGTTTATACTACGAGCAGCTCTTTGGAACGATCGGTTTTGATGGGATGTCATCTAATTTATACCACGAACATCGTCCTACTCAGGTAAAAGAAATTAAAAAACAGTATAGTGTAGCGCCTAAAATAGCGAAGGCTAATAATATGACTTCATATCGCTTTCGTGGATTTCAAGTACCCACCGAAAATGATTATTTGGAAAGTAGAAAAGCTGTTCTAACCAATAGCGATTGTACCATTATTTTGGCAGCACCAAAACAGTCGCAAACTGATTATTTTTATAAAAATACGGACGCAGATGAATTAATCTTCATCCATAAAGGCAGTGGGAAATTAAGGACGCACATGGGAAATCTCGATTTCAAATATGGCGATTACTTGCTTATCCCTCGCGGAATTATTTACAAAATAGAATTTGATGATGAAGATAATCGCTTGTTTATCGTAGAGTCACGAAGACCTATTTACACGCCAAAGCGTTACCGGAATTGGTTTGGTCAGTTGCTAGAGCATTCACCTTTTTGCGAAAGGGATTTGCGTAGACCAGAGGAGTTAGAAACGCATAATGAAAAAGGCGATTTCTTAATGAAGATCAAAAAGCAAGATGAGATTTTTGATATGGTGTATGCCACACATCCTTTTGACGTTGTAGGCTATGATGGCTATAACTACCCATACGCATTTTCAATTCATGATTTTGAGCCAATAACTGGTCGAGTGCATCAACCACCACCAGTGCACCAAACTTTTGAGACCGATGCATTTGTAGTTTGTTCCTTCTGCCCTAGATTGTATGATTATCATCCTGAGGCAATTCCTGCACCTTATAACCATAGTAATATAGATAGTGATGAGGTATTGTATTATGTCGATGGTGACTTTATGAGTAGAAATGATATTGAAGCCGGACACATTTCGTTACACCCAGCGGGAATTCCCCATGGTCCTCACCCAGGAGCGACGGAACGCAGTATTGGGAAAAAATCAACCGAAGAACTGGCAGTAATGGTTGATACTTTTAAGCCTTTGCAAGTTACCGAAGAAGCTATGAAAATTGCTGATGAAACCTATCATAAGTCCTGGGTAGAATAAACGGCGTTTAATCAAAATTATATACATTCGCAGCATCAAAATTTAACTATGCAAAAATTACCTGCTGATCCAACTTCCCTTGTCTTAGGGATTATTGCAATTGTAGTATCTATTACTGGATGTTGCTGTTCTCCATTATTTATTTTGCCGATGGCTCTTAGTATTATTGGTCTTGTCATGGCTAATAAAAGTTTAAAGGAGTTTCATCAAAATCCGGATGCATATAGCCCGGCCAGTAAAAGTAATGTGAATATTGCCAGAGTTTTGAATATAGTGGGCTTAGTTATTAGTTTTCTGTTGTTGGCATATCTAATTGTTCGACTTATTTGGTTTGGTTCTATATTGAATGATTCTTCAATATGGGATGAAATCCAAAAAAACCGAGATAATTATGAAAACTATGAATATGATGAGAATGATTGGGAATATGAAGAAGATCAAGACTCCATCCAACAACAAAGCGATACTTTGGTTATCGATAAGATCGAATTAGAAGAAACTGAGATTCCTGAAAACTAAAAAAGAGTTAGTATCTTTATAAAGAATACTGTGTTAAATAATAGAATAGATATCACTTCACATTTACGGGCTATGTGGTAAGTATTTTCGACTTACGACGAGCATATCTATGTATTTATTTAGTAACACCAAATTCTTTTAAAAATGACAACAGATAATTCTTCTTTACAGTTAGAAAAAATAGTACCACAAGCCGATGACTTTTTGCCATTGTTAGGCACCGATTATGTCGAGCTATATGTAGGTAATGCAAAACAAGCTGCACATTATTATCAATCCGCCTGGGGTTTTCAACCGTTGGCTTATGCAGGGCTTGAAACTGGGCTTGATGATCGGGTATCTTATGTTTTAGTGCAAGATAAAATTCGGCTAGTACTAACTTCTCCACTTAAAAAAGGTGGTGATATCAATAGGCATATTGAGGCACACGGAGATGGTGTAAAGGTTGTAGCACTTTGGGTAGATGATGCTACTAAAAGTTATAAGGAAACGACAAGCCGTGGTGCTGAGTCCTATATGGAACCTAAAACCGTAAAAGATAGCAATGGTGAGGTTGTATTATCAGGAATTCATACCTATGGTGAGACTGTGCATATTTTTGTTGAGCGCAAAAATTATAATGGGGTTTTCCTGCCAGGTTACCAAGCTTGGAATCCTGAATACAAACCCGAAAGTGTAGGGCTTAAATTTATTGACCATATGGTTGGTAATGTCGGTTGGAATGAGATGAACAAGTGGTGTGAATTTTACGCCAAAGTAATGGGCTTTGCACAACTTATCTCATTTGATGATGAAGACATTTCAACGGAATATACTGCGCTAATGAGTAAGGTAATGAGTAATGGGAACGGACGTATAAAATTCCCTATTAACGAACCTGCTGATGGCCGTAAACGATCACAAATTGAGGAATATATTGATTTTTACAACGGTGCTGGTGTGCAACATATAGCGCTGGCAACCGACAATATTATAGAAACAGTAACGGCATTAAAAGAGCGTGGGGTAGAGTTTTTATATGTTCCAGAAAGTTATTATGATACCGTTTTAGATCGTGTAGGTAAGATCGATGAAGATCTTGCACCTTTAAAAGAGCTAGGTATTTTAATTGATCGTGATGATGAAGGTTACTTACTTCAGTTGTTTACTAAGCCAGTTTTAGATAGACCGACTATGTTTTTTGAAATTATCCAGCGAAAAGGAGCACAATCCTTTGGAAAAGGTAACTTTAAAGCGCTGTTTGAAGCGATTGAGCGAGAGCAAGAAATGCGTGGAACGCTATAAAAGCATCATTTTTTTATCAATTTCTTAAAGAAATCAAAATAACATTATCAACTAGGCTAATGTTGTGTTAAAATCAATTTACTATGCTTGCATAATAAATTTGTCGGCGTATATTTGCACTATCAATCAGGGGTGGTTCCCTGATTAGACTTTAAAGTTTTTCATAATTTAAAGTTTTGGTTGGTTAATAGAATGAAAATCCCTGGTAGCGATGCCGGGGATTTTTATTTCCGTTAGTTTTAAAGTCCTTCAAGCTGTACTGGATTTCTTTGTTGAAAAAAATAAGATACTGGAGCCTTGTCACCAAGTATTTTGAAACCTAATGGTGTAGGTGGTCTTGTTTTTTGGTACGATAGTTGTTTTTTACACAATGCAAACACATTATTAACAATAAATTAGTAATGCATTTGTTATTTTTATATCGAACACACAATGATGAAACACCTACTTGCCCTTTTATTCGTTTCTGTAACCTTTTTTGGTAGCGCCCAAGAAAAGCAAAATTGCTTTAAAGAAGGTGAATGGTTTAAATTTCGTATTCATTACGGATTGCTAAATGCTGGCTATGCCACAATGGAGCTCAAAAAAGAAACACTCAATGATAAACCCGTTTACCACGTTATTGGCAAAGGAAGAACTACGGGGTTTTCTAGATTATTTTTTAAGGTAGAAGATAATTATGAAAGCTACTTTGATAAAGATGCACTAATTCCATATAAGTTTATACGTCAAATAGATGAGGGTGGTCACACAAAAGACAAAGTAATCTTTTTTGACCATGAAGCCGAAGAAGCGTTGGTCCATAATAAAAAGCATAATACTAAAGGTAAGTTCGATATTAAGTCTGGCGTACAAGACATGATATCGGCATTCTACTATTTGCGAGCAAACTATGACATTGATAAAATAAAAGTAGGCGATGAGCTTGCTCTCAACATGTTTTTTGACGAAGAGACCTTTCCTTTTAAATTAAAGTATTTGGGTAAGGAGACAATAAGAACCAAGTTTGGTAAGGTAAATGCATTAAAATTTAGGCCTATCGTTCAAGCGGGGCGTGTTTTTAAAGAAAAAGAAAGTGTTACCCTTTGGGTGAGTAATGATGATAATAAGGTGCCTCTTCGTATCAAGGCAAGTCTTGCTGTAGGTTCCCTAAAAGCCGATCTTGATGGATTTAAGGGGTTGAAACATTCTTTTAAGGTTGTGGTCAAATAACGGTAAAGGATGAAGTGTTTGGAGATACAAACGCTAGATCCAAAAAATTGTTTTTAAATCATTGTTAATTAAAACATACTTCACCCCCAAAATTTAGTTGCATAATTAGTAGTTTTGCTATTAAAGCATCACTTTAATGCCGATTAAGCCGGATATTGAGAATAAAATTGACAAACTAGAGCAGAAGTTTAAAAACTCTGGTCAGGATATGGGTGCTTATCTCGATGGTTTGTTGTACGAACGTTATTTAACCTATTGGGATTATATTCATTTAGACACCCTATTAAGCCTTCAAATTCCTCGTACTTATTTTCCTGATGAAGAAATTTTCATCATGTATCATCAAATTACCGAGTTATATTTTAAGCTGATTATTCATGAGGAAAAACAGCTGATTGATGATAAGCTTCAAAATGCTGAATTTTTTATACAACGCATAACAAGAATCAATAATTACTACAAAGCGCTTATTTCATCATTCGAAATAATGATCAATGGTATGGATCGCGAGCAATTTTTGCGCTATCGAATGTCATTGTTACCCGCAAGTGGTTTTCAAAGTGCTCAGTATCGTATGATTGAGTTTTATGCAACAGGCATGGAAAACCTTGTGCATCATACTGTTAGAGATCAATTTAATGAAACTTCTTCTCAGGATGAGCTTTACGAAAACATCTACTGGAAAAAGGGAGCTACAGACTCCGAAACCGGTGAAAAAACGCTTACACTAAAACAGTTTGAATACCGTTATACACCTAGGTTCATGCGTATAACTAGTGAGGTAAAAAATAATACTATTTATCACAAATATTTACAACTACCTGACAACGAACGATCCAACCAATATTTGATTAATGCCCTAAAAAAACTCGATATAGATGCAAATGTAAATTGGCCTTTAATGCACATGGGGTCGGCTTACCGCTATTTAAAAAGAGAAAAATCTGCTGTACAAGCGACGGGAGGAACAAACTGGAAAGAATATTTGCCACCTAGCTTTCAAAAAATAATTTTCTTTCCTTCGTTATGGTCTCATGAAGAAAGAGAAGAGTGGGGTAAAGAATGGGTTACCCATAGGTTTAATACAGAAAAGGAACAAAGAGTTTGAAAAAATTATGGGCTTTAGGCGCTGCAGCTATTTTAGTTGTAGTGGCATGTAAAAATGACAAAAAGGATGAGGATGTGCCAAGTTTAGAAACGGATTTGGTTGTTCAAGAATTGAAAGCAGAACCGATTCAGATTATTGAGTTTGGGTATAATTTGAATGAATACGAGGTCTTGAATGATACGGTTACTAATGGTGATAGCTTTGGCTGGATAATGGAAAAAAACAATGTATCTAGGCAAAAAGTATATAACATCGTACAATCGGTTAAAGACTGTGTAGATCTTAGAAAGATAAGAACTGGAAAGCCATATACCATTCTTGCCAGTAAGGATTCCCTAAAAACACCACAAGCATTTATATATCAGGCCAACAATATAGATTATTGGGTAGTCGATTTTAAAGATTCTATTCATGGTTATAAATCTCAAAAACCGGTAACCATAAAAGAAAAAACTGCTTCAGGAGTTATTGAAAGTAGTTTGTCAGAGGCTATTACTGAGGCGGGATTACCGTATAATCTAGTGAATGAATTGTCAACCGTCTATGCATGGACGGTTGATTTTTGGCGGCTTCAAAAAGGGGATAAATTTAAAGTGGTTTACGACGAAAAATTTATAAATGACACACTTAATGTTGGGATTGATAAAATAAAGTCGGCGTACTTTGAGCATAATGGAACACCTATTTACGCATTCGAATTTATTAATGATAGTATTGTTGGCGGGGTTGATTATTTTGATGCTGAAGGAAAAACTTTAAGAAAAGCATTTTTGAAAGCCCCTGTAAAATTCAGTTATGTGTCATCAAAGTATAATTTAAGAAGAAGAATTGCCTATTATGGAAATCGCATTCGCCCCCATCGCGGGACTGATTATGCTGCAAGATTGGGTTCCCCAATTATGGCGACTGCTAACGGAACGGTAACAAAAGCTTCTTATACTCGCGGGAATGGAAATTATGTAAAAATTAGACATAATGGGACCTACAGCACGCAGTATTTGCATATGAAAAAGCGCAATGTCAAAAAAGGGCAATTTGTAAAGCAAGGCGATATCATCGGATGGGTCGGTATGACTGGAAATACCTCAGGACCACATGTTTGCTATCGTTTTTGGAAAAATGGACGTGAAGTTGACCCTTATAAACAAGATTTACCAGATGCGGAGCCTATGAAAGAGGAAATTAAGCCAACATTCTTTAAATTTGTAGCCCCTTTAAAAGAACAGCTGGATAGTATTCCTTTTCCTGTAAAAGAAATTCCGGTAGATACAACTCAAATAACTGACCTAACTAATACTAAAAATGGCCTTACAATCGATCAACCCAACGACTACCAAAGCTTGGAAAAAACTTCAAAAACAATACGATAAACTAAAAGACATACATGCCGCTAGTTTGTTCGAGGCTGACAAGGGTCGAGCAGCTGATTTTACCATTAGGTGGAATGAATTTTTAGTTGATTACTCAAAAAACATAGTCGATAAGGACACACTGGATACACTGGTAGAACTTGCCAATGAAGTGGATTTAAAAAATGCGATCTCTAAGTACTTTGAAGGCGATATTATAAACGAGACCGAAGGTCGTGCAGTACTGCATACTGCTCTTCGTAACGATATCTCAAATCCCGTTTTAGTTAATCGAGATGATGTGATGCCTGAGGTATATCAGGTAAAAAGTAAGATCCAAAACTTTACAGAAGAGATATTAGATGGTACTCGTAGAGGGTTTTCAGGCAAAAATTTTACCGATGTCGTTAATATAGGTATTGGAGGGTCTGATCTTGGACCACAAATGGTTGTTGATGCTTTAAAATTTTATAAAACAGATTTAAATATCCATTTTGTAAGTAATGTTGATGGTGATCACGTACAAGAAGTAATTAAGAATCTTGATCCGACAACCACACTCTTTGTTATTGTATCAAAAAGTTTTAGTACTCAAGAAACACTTAGTAATGCCCAGACCATAAGAAAATGGTTTATCAAATTAGCAGATGAGGAAGCAATAGGTAAACATTTTGTTGCCGTTTCAACAAACCTGGAAAAGGTTCAAGAATTCGGCATTTTACCTAAAAATATCTTCCCTATGAATGATTGGGTTGGTGGGCGTTTTTCATTATGGAGTGCAGTCGGGTTGTCTATTAGTCTCGCTGTTGGTTATAACAATTTTGACGAAATGCTATATGGCGCAAGTTCGATGGACTCTCATTTTAAAGAAGCTCCTTTTAATGAGAATATTCCAGTTACCCTTGCATTGCTAAGCATATGGTATAATAATTTTTTCGGTGCGGAGAGTGAAGCGATTATTCCGTATACTCAATACCTACATCGTTTTGCGGCCTATTTGCAGCAAGGTATCATGGAGAGTAACGGTAAAAGTGTTGATAGAGCTGGAAATCGAGTCGACTATCAAACTGGAACCTTGATATGGGGAGAGCCAGGAACGAACTCACAACATGCATTTTTTCAACTAATTCACCAAGGAACAAAATTGATTCCAGCTGACTTTATTGGCTTCGTAAAATCGTTGCACGAGGATAAAGATCACCATGATAAATTAATGGCGAACTTTTTTGCTCAAACCGAGGCTTTATTGAGTGGAAAATCACTCCAAATTGTTAATAACGAACTAAAGAAATCAGGTTTATCAACTGAAGAAATAGAAAAATTAGCGCCGTTTAAAGTATTCGAAGGGAACAAACCAACCAATACTATTTTGATCGAGCAGCTCACGCCAAAAACATTAGGTGCCCTCATAGCAATGTACGAACATAAGATATTTGTGCAAGGCGTAATATGGAATATTTATAGTTATGACCAGTGGGGAGTAGAGTTAGGCAAACAATTAGCCAATAAAATTTTAAAAGATTTGAGCACCGAAAATATTGCGAATCATGATGCTTCTACCATTAATTTGATTAATTATTATAAGGAAAATTCCGATAGCCGATAATTTTTCTTAATAAAACTGTTAAAAACCCGCCTTTCAATTGTTAAGAAAGACGGGTTTTTCACTTCTTTTTGTTAATATATTTAACGTTTAAGTAACAAACTAAGGCTTAAAAAACATAATTTTGCCGTGCGTAATTAAACTAATTTACTCAATGAAAACAATTAAGAGTTTATTTGCTATCGCGGCCATTTTTTTAATGACCACTGTAGCGTACTCGCAAGGGGTTACAACCTCTGCGATTAACGGTCAGGTAACTGACAACTTAGGCGAGCCCTTGCCGGGTGCCAATGTAGTTGCAATACACAACCCATCAGGGACGAAGTATGGAGCGACTACAGATTTTGACGGGTTTTACCGAATCTCTGGTATGAGAACTGGTGGACCATACACTATTACTATTAGTTATGTAGGTTTTGAAGATTCCGTTGAAAACAACGTATTTCTTCAATTAGGACAAACACAACGTTTCAGTAAGAAAATGGCAGAATCTGCCACTGCCCTTGAAGAGGTTGTTGTAACAGGTGTAGCTGCTGGGAGCGTTTTTAATCAAAACAAAACTGGTACAGAAACTAACATTTCACAACGTGAGATTCAAACGATTCCTTCTGCTTCTAGATCTATTGCAGATTTCGTTCGTGTAACTCCGCAAGCTCAGGTGACTGAAGGGAATGATGGATTTTCAATTTCACTTGGTGGTCAAAACAACCGTTATAACGCTATTTATATTGATGGTGCTGTAAATAATGATGTTTTCGGTCTTGCAGGTTCAGGTACTAACGGTGGTCAAACTGGAGTGAATCCTTTTTCGGTTGATGCAATCGAATCTTTTCAGGTAGCAATTGCTCCTTTTGATGTTCGTGTTTCTGGTTTTGCCGGTGGTGCAATTAGTGCCGTAACGAGATCAGGTACCAATGAAGTTAAAGGTAGTGCATACTATTTTGTAAGAAATGAAAGTTTAGCAGGTAAAACTCCTCCTTCTTTAGTTGGTAATGGCGAATCTGCAGAAAAACTTGATGAATTTACTGCTCAAACATATGGTGTACGAGTTGGAGGTCCTATTGTTAAGGATAAATTGTTTTATTTTATTAACTACGAAAGACAGGATGATGAAACTCCACAACCGTTTAATGTTTCTAACTATGTTGGAGATACAGATGCTGCAGGAATTGAATCACTTCGTCAGTTTTTGATTAATACTTATGGTTACGATCCAGGAGGATTCCAAAATAATACAAGAACTCTAGTAAGTGATAAATTAACAGCTAAGTTAGACTGGAATGTTAATGACAATCATAAGATTAGTCTTAAACACAGTTTAGTAAAAGGTGATAACCTTGAAGCTAGAAATTCATCGAATTTTAGAGTTGGATTTATTAATGGTTCTGAACTGTTCAATACAACCACTAATTCTACTTCATTCGAATGGAATGGTACATTTGGAAACAAATTCTCTAACAACTTAGTAATTGGTTATACAGCAGTACGAGATGATAGAGACCCTGCAGGTAGCCCATTCCCTACTGTTGATATTCGTGACGGATCTGGTACTATCTCGTTTGGTGCTGAGCCTTTCTCAACAGCCAACTTGTTAGATCAGGATATTTTTACGTTTACAAACAACTTCTCTATATACCAAGGAAGACATACTATTACATTAGGTACACACAATGAGTATTCTAAAGTAAAAAACTTGTTCTTCGCATTTAACTTTGGAGATTACACATATAACAGTGTTTCAGACTTTATCGCAAATCAAAATCTTGACTTTTACCAAAGAGGATACTCTCTAGTAGGTGGAGGTGGAATAGGTGATGAGTCATCAGGTTCTGCTGATTTTGATTTATTCCAGCTAGGTTTCTATGCTCAGGACGAAGTTCAGATGACTGAAAACTTCAAAATGACATTTGGTGTTCGTTTTGATACACCATTCTGGAATGACGGACCTGTAAATGATGATTTTAACAATCGTACTATTCCATTATTGGAAGCTGCAGGTAAAGATCTTCAAGGTGCGAAAGTTGGACAAGGAGTTTCTAACTACATGCACATTTCACCACGTGTTGGTTTTAACTGGGATGTTAAAGGAAAACGAAGCACACAAATTCGTGGTGGTTTAGGTATTTTTACTTCAAGACTACCATTAGTATGGCCGGGTGGTACATATAACAACAATGGTGTTACAGGTGGATTCACAACAAACTTCGACCTACCAGGTGAGGTAACTTTCAATCCAGATGTAAATAACCAGCCAGTTGATGTTACACCAGGCTCTGGTGGAACAGGGGGTAATGTTGATTTATTTGCTAGAAACTTTAAGTTGCCGCAAGTATTCAAGGTTAACCTAGCAATTGATCAAAAATTACCTATCTGGGGCTTAGTTGCTTCCGTTGAAGGTGTATTCAATGACAATGTGAATGCTATTTTTTACGAAAACTTAAATGTTGGAGCCCCTGTTGGAACTTTGAATGGTGCGGATAACCGTCCGTTCTACAACCGTCGTGACGAGGTAGATGATACTTATGGTAGAATTATGCTTGCTTCTAATACTAGTGCAGGATATTCTTACAATACTACTTTCACGTTAAGAAAACCATTTGAAAATGGATTCGCTGGGAGTGTATCATATACCTATGGTGATGCGATGGGTATTTTTGATGGTACTTCGTCTCAAAACAGTTCTCAGTGGAGAAATATTCAAACTGTAAACGGTAAAAACTCGAATCTTCCTGTTACAAGATCTGATTTCGCACAGGGTAGCAGATTCATAGCGAATCTTTCTTATGCTAAGCAATGGAATGATAATCTAAAGACTACTATCGGTTTATTCTATGAAGGATCACAAGGCCTACCATTCTCATATACTTACAGAGAAGGAAGAGACTTGTTAAATGATGATTCTCGTGACAATGCGTTAATCTATGTTCCTGTTGATGCTAGCGAAATTACTTTAGTAGATGGAGCTAATGGCTTGACTTCTGCTCAGCAGTGGGAAGCTCTAGATAATTACATATCCGGAAATGAGTATTTAAATAGTAGAAGAGGAGATTACGCAGAGCGTAATGGTGATAGAGGTCCTTGGAGTCATATTGTTGACTTGAAGTTCTTACAAGATTTTTCACTTAACTTCAACGAGACTAAGCACACATTCCAATTATCTCTTGATATCTTCAACTTTACAAATCTTTTAAACGAAGATTGGGGTAAGAAGAAGTTCATCGCTCAAAATGTACAATTGTTACGTACTGAAAATGATGGTCCTGATCCAGAATTTAGTTTTGATCCAGGTCAGTTAGACAGAATCGAGCAGTTAGATGATTTAGGAATTCAGTCTTCAAGATGGCAAATGCAAGTAGGTTTACGTTATATCTTTAACTAAGCTGCTTCATAAACATAGTATAGAAACCCCGGCCAATTTGGTCGGGGTTTTTTGTTTTCTACCATTGGGAAGTTATCTTTACTTAAAATAACAAACTATACCACCATGTACGACATCATAAGAACGCTGCACTCCTATTGGGCATTTTTAGTTATACTAGCACTAGCAATTGCAGTAATCAATTCAATCATAAAGTTATCGACTAAGAAAGAGTTCGAAGCAAAAGACATACGCTTAGGATTGTTTGCTTTAATATTTTCTCATATACAATTACTCATCGGGCTTGTTTTATACTTCGTAACACCATATTTTTCTCAATTTGGTGAACAAGGTATGGGCGCGGTTATGAAAGACCCCACACTGCGTTTGTATTTGGTTGAGCACCCATTAATTAACATTTTAGCTATTGTGTTTATTACTATGGGGTGGAGTAAGCATAAAAAGAAAGTTGCTAGCGACTCAAAATTCAAGATGTTTGCCATTTTTTATACCATCGGATTAGTATTGTTGTTAAGTCGAATTCCTTGGAGTACTTGGTTGGGACAATTTAGCTAAATAGAGGTTTTCTAAATGAAAGCGAGTTACAGCTCCTTAATCAAGTAAACATACACTGGGAAATGATCACTAAACCCTCCAGCGTACACACCATTGCTGTAGGCTCTGAGTGGATAGCCCTTATATTTCCCTTCTTTGGCAACCAAATAATCCGGATTATAAATACCAGCCTTCCAATAGCGAAAGCCCTTATTTGTGATGTCCAACAATTGTGGACTCACTAAAAATTGATCAAATAGATTCCAGTTATCCCGATAAGCCAAAGTACCAAGGCCTTTTTTAAACATTCTCATCATGGGGTTGTACAATCCTATGGAATCAGTTGGTTTGATCTTTTCATTTGCCCTCAAAACCTTGTTAATGCTCTTGTTATTTGGGTCATCATTAAAATCACCCATGATTAGTATTTTTGGTTTTGTGGTGATGTTAGAAATTGAATCGATTAATCGCTTGGTTAAATATGCCGCCGCTTCACGTTTATAACCACTTCTAGCGGTTCCGCCTCTTCGAGATGGCCAATGATTTACAATAAAACTGACTTCATCACCTTCTAAAATACCCGTTACGACCAATTGATCTCGAGTGTACTGCCTTAAGTTTGTTTGGCTATCGACGATATGTAGTTCATGTTTATTAAAGGAAAGTATATTAAAAACGTTTCGCCTATAAATAAGTGCAACATCAATACCACGAGCATCTCTTGAGTTAAAGTGAACAATACCATAATCCCATTTCGAGAGGTTAGGATGCGCAATAAGATCTTCAATGACCTGTCTGTTTTCAATTTCTGCAAGACCTACAATAGCAGGAGCATTTTTTGAAATTTCAGCACCAATATTGCTAATGACTCCAGACAGCTTATCAATTTTATCTAGATAGTTTTTCTTTGTCCATCGATCCTTACCCTCTGGTGTGCGATCATCATCAAAGGTGTTAGGGTTATTAATAGTATCAAAGAGATTTTCAACATTGTAGAATGCGATGGTGTGGACTTTAAATTTTTTCTCTTTTAACTGAGCAGAACTAAAATATGGAAGAAAAAAACATACAAGTATGATTATTATAATATGATTCAATTTAATCCTCAAGCCCGTGCCTCTTTTTAATAACATCGATAGAAACATATTCTAAGCTGCCAGCTTCTACTCGGTCTAGCATATCATCCATCATCGTTTTATATGAGCCTGATAATTCTGAGGAATTCGTATTTCTTAAATTCATATTATATTAAATATAAGTTCAATTAACAATTTTTCTAAAGATATTGCAATTATTTTGCATTTTAACGATTAAATAAGCAATATATAGTATTTTTTCCATAAATATTATGCATGCATAGTATATTCACAGCTCCTGCCGCCACTTTTAATCTAATGTATTTTGAGGTTATTTGTACTCACATGCTGCTTGTGTGTCAGCTATTGCTGCTATTCACAGCCAGAAACGGTTATCGTAGGAACAGTTTTAAACGAACGAGATGTCAATCCAATTGTTGGAGTTGAAGTATCCGTTGGCACATCTCAAATTTTCGCTATTACTGACGAAAAAGGTGTATTTCGTATCGAAAAAACTGGTTTTGGCACCCATATCCTTAATTTTATCAAACGAGGATTCCTGACACAGCAACTCCAAATAAAAATTTCTGATATTGGTAAAATTGATATCGGTCAGATCTTATTACAACCCGACATTCAAACGGATCAAGAAGAGAATTTCATTAGTCTTAGCAACGCAGATTTTGCTGAAGACGATATTCTAGCCCAAAATACTCCGAGCTTGTTACAGGCAACCAAAGACATCTTTTTACGCACTGCAGCTTTTGAATTTAGCAGCTCATTTTTCAGGTTAAGAGGCCTTGATGCCTCCAATAATACCATTTTGATTAATGGCATTAAAATGAATAAGTTTCAAACGGGTAGGCCACAATGGAGTAATTGGGGTGGACTTAATGATGCAACTCGAAATCAAGAATTTGTAAATGGTTTGGGAGCTTCAAATGTTGATTTTGGGAGAGCCTTAGGTTCTACAAATATCAATATGCGCGCATCGCAAATGCGAAAAGGAACAAGTATTTCATACGCAGCGTCCAACCGTTCGTATCGCAATCGAGTGATGGCCAGCTATAATTCAGGAGAAAGCAAGTCGGGTTGGTCGTATTCATTAGCACTTTCAAGACGTTGGGCAGAACAAGCTTATGTTCAGGGTAGTTTGTATGATGCCAATTCGGTTTTTATTGGTGTTGAAAAGAAGTTGGGAGATGATCATTCTTTTAATATTACAGGAATCTACACGCCCAATCGTCGAGGTCGAACATCTCCTGTCACACAAGAGATATTCGATTTAAAGGGAAATCAATACAATGAATATTGGGGTTTTCAAGATGGTGAAATTCGAAATTCACGTGAACGAAAGGTAGAAGAACCAATAGTCATGCTCAATCATTTTTGGAATGTTTCTGATAAACTAAATATGAACACCAATGTTGCATACCAATTTGGAAATAGTACTTCAAGCCGATTAGATTATCGAAATGCCAATAATCCTAGTGCGACATATTACCGAAAATTACCAAGTTATACTTTAAGCAGGAATCCGATAAATTTTGAAGAAGCATTTACCAATGAGCAAGAATTTGTAGCAAATGGTCAAATAAATTGGCAATCGCTTTACGAACAAAACCTAGGCGATACTTCCGATTATGTCTTATATGATGACCGAACTGAAGACAAAACAATTGCCACAAATACCATTGTCAATTATCGACTAACAGATAAGTTGGCGCTTAATGCTAAAGCCAAATATCGTCAATTAAACTCCGCCAATTTCGCTCAGTTAACGGATTTGCTGGGAGGCGATGATTATATCAATACCAGTACGTTCGACAATTATCAATATGACTTACTAGATCCAGATAGACGAATTGCTGAAGGTGATATTTTTAGATACAACTATGCAATTAATGCGCAAGTGACAGAGGGTTTTGTCCAGCTTCAAGGCAAATCAAATATGTTAGACTATTTCGTTGCGTTTTCTGGAGCCACTACAACATATATAAGAGAAGGTTTTTTCGAAAGTGAACCTTATCAAGGGAGTTCTTTTGGAAAAGGAGAACAACTCAATTTCGTTTCATACGCAGGAAAGGCAGGAGCAACTTTCAAACTATCAGGCCGGCACCTTTTTCAGCTAAATGGGATGTATGAGCAACGCGCTCCTAATATTAGAAACAGTTATGTAAATCCTCGGGAAAGTCATGAAATCGTAGCGAATATTCCAGAGGAAAAGTTGTCAAGTGCAGATGCTAGCTACATTTTCAGATTTCCATTTTTAAAAGGAAGATTAACCGGTTTCTATAGTCAGATCGATAATGCAAACGAAGTCTCTTTTTACTTTACCGATGGTATTGGTGGTGATGCGGCAGCTTTTGTGCAAGAAGTCATTCAAGGGGTTGGTAAGACTCATTTTGGTGGCGAATTAGGTATCGAATCCCCAATTACATCCACTTTAAAATTAAAGGGAGTAATCTCATTTGGTCAATATACATATAGTAATAATCCCAATTTAATACTGAGTTCTGAAGATCTAGAGAATGGGTTTTTAGATATAGGTCAAACGAACCTTAAAGACTATAAACTTGCCAACGGTCCACAACGAGCTTACTCAGTCGGCTTCGAATATCGCGATCCAGAATATTGGTGGTTTAGTCCAACAGTAAACTTTTTCAGCAACGCATATGTAGATGTTGCTCCACTACCGCGAAGTAATAATTTCTTTTTAGATGGTGATGGTCTTCCGCTTAATAATATCGATAATGACTTAGCGAGAGATTTATTAAAACAAGAAGAGTTTGAACCTTATATGGTCGTCAATGCAGTCGGCGGTAAATCATGGAAGGTGAAAGACTATTATCTCGGGTTTTTTGCTAGCATCAACAATATTTTAAATGAGACCTATAAAACAGGCGGATTCGAACAAGGACGGAATTCAAATTACAATCAGCTAAAGGAAGATTTCGAAAGAGACCGTCCAGTTTTCGGAAATAAATACTGGTTCGGCCGAGGCACCAACTTTTTTGTTGGCTGTTATTTGAGGTTTTAACTAATTGTTGGTTCGAGTGATTTCTATGAAATAGAAATTGTATCGAGAACTCTAAATATGACTAATAAAACTAGTTGAAAAGAATATATAAATAACTCCATAAGAGTCCCCTCTCCCTTGAGGGAGAGGGTGTAAAGCCAGAAGGTTGTGAAATGATTAATCATCGAGAACCTTATGTGAGACAAATTAATCAAGTAAGAAATAAACTAAAATGAAAACCAAACTAACATACTTAATAATCAGCTTTCTTCTAGCCGCCTGCGTCAGCGACGACGAATTCGAAATTCCATCAGCATTGAATCAGGAATTTGAAGAGCCAGCTATAGAAGGAACAAAAACAACGTTCAAAGCAGTAAAAGAACGTTTCGATCAATCATTTGGAGCGGTGACATTTCGTGAAGATGAAACAATTTATATAGAGGGTTATGTCGTGTCGAGTGATGAGAAGGGTAACTTCTTTAAAGAACTGATCATCCAAAATAAGTTGGATGATTCATCGAGTAACGAGGATCCGAGATTAGGTTTTAGGGTAGATATCAATCAAAGTGGACTCTTTTCAACTTATGAAATAGGAAGAAAAGTATTCATCAAATTAGCTGGTTTATCTGTTTCAAAAGAAAATGGAGTGTTGGTAATTGGCAAACTGATAAACGGAGAATTAGATCGAGTTCCGCAGCAAGAATTAGAAAATAGTATAATCAGGAGCACTCAGGTTGGAACGATAATCCCCAAAGATATTAGTATAGCAGGTGTTAGCGAAAGTGATTTAAATACGTTGGTAACACTAAATAATGCACAGTTCGCAACTTCAGAAGTTGGAAAAACCTACGCGGGAGAAGGTGATGATCAATTTGATGGGGAACGACGTTTACAACAATGTGCTGATGCGAGTACTATGATAGTAAGTAGTAGTAAGTTTTCTGATTTTGTTTCTGAAGTGATTCCAAGTGGAAAAGGAACAATTACTGCGGTGCTTTCAAGAGATTTTAGTGATACCAAAAACGTTTTGCAAATACGAGATACCAGTGATCTTATATTTAATGAAAGCCGATGCGATATTAGCCAGAATTTGGAAACTACAATTTCTCTAAACGAAGTTGTCTCAAAATATAATGGATCAGTTATTGATTTTGGATTGGATAATCAAATAACGGAAGGCTATGTTATTTCAACTGATGAAGAAAAGAATTTTATAAACAGCATAGTTATCCAAGATAAAGCTGAGAATCCGACAGTTGGAATTCCCATTTTAGTTGAAGGAGAGTTGCTATATCAGCGTTTTCCTTTAGGAGGAAAAATAAAACTGAAACTCGATCAATTAGCACTGGGTAACACCAAACAAGGAATGTTGGCAATTGGGATATTAAGAAACGGATTTATTGATGAAATTCCGCTAGAACAAGCTGACCAATTTCTTTTTAGAACAGAGGAAGAAGTAACTTTAATACCAACTGAATTAACAACAATGGAATTGGCAATTCCTGGATCTTTGATTGCTATTAATAATTTAGAACTAGTAACGGAAGAACAAAATTCGGCCTATGCATTTTTTAGTGGGACTGATGATGGAGAAAGACGATTAATTCATTGTGATTCCTTCGAAACCATTTCATTAAGAAATTCCGGTGAGTCAACCTTTGCAAATTTGACTTTTCCATCAGGGAACGGTCAAATAAGAGCGGTTGTTTTAGAAGATGAAGAAGGAAGGTTTTTGAAAATTCGAGAAATAGAGGATGTGACTTTTTCAAATCCATATCAAAATTGCACGCCGACTAGTTCTTCAAATGCGATTATCTTTTCCGAGTTAGCTGATCCTAACAATAATGATGGCGCACGGTTTATCGAGTTGTATAATGCATCCGATGAAGCGGTAAATATTACAGGTTGGAAATTACGTCGCTATACCAATGAAAGTACAACAGTAAGTGTAGAAGAGGAACTGGAAGGGATTTTATTTCCAAACACTACTTTGGTAATTTCTCCTAACAAAGCTGTTTTCGAATCAGTCTACGGATTCAGTCCAGATCTCATACCATCAAATACCACCTTAGCCGACAGCAATGGCGACGATAATTATGAACTAGTTGATGCCGAAGAGAATATCATTGATGTATTTGGCGTAGTCGGTGAAGATGGAACTGGGACGAATCACGAATTCGAAGATGGTCGGGCATTTCGGAAACTCAGTGTTACTTTTGGAAATCCAAAATATGACTTTAGTGAATGGCAAATATGGAATGATACTGGAGCAGCTGGAACTGTATTGGAAGTTAGAGATGCGCCTGGAGGGTTTAGTCCGGGAGAACGAGAAGAATAAAGAAATTTTGTTCTTGACCGAATAAAATATATGTTTGACTAAACTAACCTAGAATAAATTTTTTAATAATGAGTCTAAAATTACTTCCTCAAATACTCATAATATTTTTCCTTTCCTACTCCGCATCGGCTCAAGTAAAAAAGGCTAAGCATCCCAGATGGGTCACTAAAATTGAAGTAAAAGACGAGAATGTTGTAGACAATTCTGGAGGTTTCAAATATCTATTAATCGATAATCAAGATAATATTGTTGAAAAGACCATTTATCGAAAATATGCATTTAAATTGCTTAATTCTGAAGGCATTCAAAATATGTCAACGATAAGTGTGGATTTTGATCCTAAATATCAAGCACTAGTCTTTCACGAAATCAGTGTTGTTCGAGGGAATAAAAGATATGATAGACTTGAAGACTCATTTATTAAAACCATTCAACGAGAAACTGGGATGGATCGATCTCTTTATGATGGATCGCTAACTGCAATTGTTGATCTTTCTGATATTAGAAAAGGAGATATTATTCAATATTCGTATACTATAAAAGGTTTCAATCCTATAAATAAAGGAAGTTACTTTAGCTCCTTTTATCAGAAATTCACCTTTCCTTGTAGTCGGGTATTTCAAAGGGTAATTGCACTAAATGAGGAACAGTTAAACTTTAAATATTTCTTAGGTGCTAAGGCACCTAAAAAATCAAGGGTTGGCAGTAACGTAGCTTATTCATGGGACTTTAGTGCAGATGACGTTCTTGTTTTTGATAATAATACACCTAGTTGGTATGATCCTCAAAAAAATGTTCAGGTCAGCACCTATAGTAATTGGAGTGAAGTTGTGAATTGGGCTCTACCGCTTTACAAGTATGACAAAAAGACAATTAGAAATTTAATACCCGATAATAATGATAGAGTATTAAAGGATCAGATCCTTGATGCCATACGTCTTGTGCAAGATGAGATTCGTTATTTAGGATTTGAGTCGGGCATTGGGGCGTATCGACCCAATGCTCCGCGAAAAGTATTTGATCAACGTTTTGGGGATTGCAAAGACAAATCCCTTTTATTAGTTTCTTTACTGAGAGAGATTGGCGTTGAATCACATCCTTTTTTGGTAAATACTTATCTAAAAAATGAGATCGAAAAGGTAATGCCTTCGCATACAGTTTTCGATCATTGTATTGTTAACTTTAGTTATGATGGGAAGGACTATTTTGTTGATCCAACGGTATCTAATCAGGGAGGTGATATTAATAATTTATTCTTACCGAATTACCAATTTGGACTATTGATTAAACAAGGTGAAAACAATCTAAAGAGGATTGAAACTAGTCCAATTACTTCAATAGAAATCCAAGAAGACATTTTTGTAAACGAAATAGGGAAAGAGGCTTTAATAAAGGTTAAAACAGAATATACGGGAAGTCGCGCCGACTTTATGCGATCGTATTTCGACAATAATTCAAGGGAAACGATTCAGCAACAATTTTTAAATTTCTATAGCTCGCTTTATCCTTCCGTACAAACAGAAAGAGATTTTGAGATAGATGATTCTGAAAGATCAGTATCGAATAGACTTGTTACAACCGAATTTTACAAGGTTGATGACTTTTGGCAAGATGCGGAGGATGAACAAAATATTTATGCAGAAATATATCCTTTGGAATTAGAGTCTATCATTCAGCATACAAAATCAGCAAAAAGAAAAATGCCTTATTGGGCAGGAGAGCCAACGAATTTTACAAAAACAAGTACTATAAGACTTCCTGAGACATGGAATGTGGAGCCAGTTTCGAATAAGATAGAGGGACTAGGGTTTAGTTATATGAGTGAAATGAATGGGTTTGGAAAGATAGTTACAGTCAAATACGACTATAAACTTGCCAAAGATGTAATAGAAGCGGACGAGGTAGAAGATTTTTTAAAAAAACATGATGAGATACAATCGGATTTATCTTCTTATATCACCTATAATGTGAAAGCTGCTAATGCGAAGGGGATTAGTTATATTCCAATCTTGACATCTTTAATAACGATTATTTTGTTTTCTATTTTTTGCTTTAAAATTTACAAAAAATATAATCCATCAAATGAGATAAGCATTTCGAATAAGAAAGGTATTGGCGGTTGGTTGATTCTTCCTGCAATTGGTATAACGATAACTCCTTTTGTGCTAATAGTCGGAGTGCTTACAGGGGGGTTTTTAGACGAATCCACTTGGGTGGCTTTAGGTTCTTATGATGCGGCAACAAGAATTGAAATAGGAGCATTGTATTTGTTTGAACTTGTTTATAATGTTGGTTCCATGATATTTGTGATTTTATTATGTATTCTTTTTTATTCTAAAAGAACAAGTCTTCCTAAGCTTATTATTATTTTTTATGTGCTAAATGTAGTTTTTCAAATAATTGATATTGTGCTAGCCGATCTAATACTGTCGGACGTACTTACAAACACTGATTATAAAAATTCTAGCAAGGGAATAATAAGAGGAATTATTGCTGCGGCAATTTGGATTCCGTATTTCTTTAAATCTGAACGTGTTAAAAACACATTTGTAAATACCTACCAAGATATTCATGGTGCTCGGTAGAAACTAACTTGATTTGAAAGATGAAATACTGTGATATGAATTCTTAACAAAAGGATAAGCAAGAATGAAAGTATTTCTCTATTGAATTTAGTAAAATACTAAAAAAGCCATGTTCGAAATATGAAAAAAGCCTTTCATTTAATACTTGTTCTTTTAGTCATTAGCTGCTCTCAAACCAAAAAACAAGCCTTCGATATCGTCCTAAAAAATGGGAATGTAATCGACCTAGAAACGGGAGCAATAACCAGACAAAACATTTTTATCAATGACGGTCGTATAGCAAAAATCATTTCGTCCGAGAGCGATTTTCAATATCAAACTGAGAATGAAATTAATGCAGAGAATAATTACATTCTACCTGGCTTTTGGGATAATCATGTACACTTTCGTGGAGGCGATTCACTCATTCAAGAAAACAAAAATCTATTGCCACTTTTCACTGCCAATGGTATTACCACAGTTCGTGATGCTGGAGGTGATTTGACAAGCTCAGTTCATTCATGGCAAAAAGAAATCGAAGCAGGAGAATTAGTAGGGCCTACCATCTTTACTTCTGGACCTAAAATAGATGGTCCAAACGCTACTTGGGCGGGTTCTTTAGTTGTAGAAAATGAAAATGATATCAGTACAGCTTTAGATTCATTACAAGCATTAAAAACAGACTTTGTAAAATTGTATGATAGTAGAATTAGTGGAGACCTTTATCTAAAAACTATTGAAGAAGCCAAGAAAAGAGGTTTGATCACCTCTGGTCATAAGCCATTTACGGTCACTTTAGATGAAACCATAAATGCAGGAATTTCCGGGATAGAACATTTGTATTATATCATGAAAGGCTGCTCTTCAGAAGAAACATCGGTAACTGAAAAACTAAAATCAAAAGAAATCGGATTTTGGCAAGCCATGCCGATACTTCAAAGTACTTATCAAGATAGCACTGCGCAAAATACCTTTCTAAGACTAAAAGAGAATGGTGTATATGTCATTCCAACATTACACATAGGTGAAACCTTGAGTTATTTGGATGAGGTAGATCATCAAAATGACGATTATTTAAAGTATATGGGAAAAGGTATCGTAAAAACCTATCAAGGCCGCATTAAACGTGCTTTAAACGCATCGGAAAAAGCAGCAAAGGATAGGAAAGAATTGGATATGTTTTTCGGTTCGCTAACTAAATCTTTAAGTGATGCAGAGGTAAAGTTATTAGCGGGATCGGACAGTGGCGCTTTCAATTCATATACCTATTCTGGAATTTCATTACATAATGAACTAGAAGCGATGGTTAAAACAGGAATGAGTCCGTTAAAAGTATTACAAACATCAGCATATAACGGGGCGACTTTTCTTAAAAAAGATACCGATTACGGCATTATAGCCAAAGGCAAGGTCGCTGATCTAGTTGTTTTAACGGCCAATCCGTTAGATGATATTAGAAATACCAAAAAAATAAGTCATGTTATTCAGGGAAATAGGACCTATAACAAACAACAATTAGATGCTTTGCTAAGGGCATTGCTTTCCAGCTAATTATTTTTGCTGTTTCCGTTCCGCTAACCATTGCACATAATCAATAACACGTTGAGTAATCATATTGTCACCATCATTTGTATCATTAATGGCTATGCTGCAATTGTACGCCGGAAAGTGTAAAAATAATGTGCCCCAAAATCCGGAATGCAAGAATACTTCTATACCGGAGTCTTTGCCTTTTATACTACCAAAACCTAAACGTTGGTTGGGGAGTTCTTTTCCATTCGCATCGTACTCTTTCTGTAATAACATGATTGGTAGTGTATCCTCTTTTTCGAAAATTTTACCATTAAAAAGCGCTTGAAGAAAAATGCTAAGATCTCTAGTGGTTGATGCCAAGCCCCCACCACCATATAAATCGATAGAGTTATCCCAGTTGGTTGTATCGAGTGTCCCCATATATCTTTTTACTGATGGGAGAAGGTTTTCTGGTCTAGGTTCTAATGATTCTAACCAAGTAGATGACATGCCCAGCTCTTCAAATTTTAAAAGGCTTCGAAGTCCTTCGGCCAGTCCAGTTTTGGTTAGGGTTTCTATGGTTTCACCTAAAAGAATATATCCCGTGTCACTGTAATGCTCTTCAACACCTGGCGCTGCATGAGGCTTGCCGTTATCCATTGCAAATTGCAATTGTTCTGTTCTAGTCCACCGTTTTGAGGAGTCTTGAGAGGCTGTTTCTATGTATTCTGGTCCCCCTTCCGCATAGTCATAAAGTCCACTGGAGTGGGTTAGACAATGACGTATTGTTATTTGGTCAGGATTGTAACCACCTTTCTTCATTATGGTAATATGCTGTTGCGAAATGTATTTTGAAATAGGATCTTTTAAGGAAAGTTGATTGTTTTCCTTTAAACGCATAATAGCCGCTGCGACAAAAACCTTGGTGAGGCTCGCGATGCGAAACGGTTGCTCAGCATTAAGAAGATTATCCTTTTTAAGGCTGTCAAATCCTGCTGCTCCCGTAAAATCGATATCTAGATCTGGAGAAATCACTGTTAGTGATAAACCTACAGAACTTTCTGCATCTACTCCTATTTCTTCTTGTAAAATGCGATTGAAGTTTACACTTGGATTAGCATCGTAGTTAACTGGTTTTTTGGTGCTGTTGCAACTCACGCAAATCACACACAAAACAATGCACAATAATCTGTATTTCATTAATTTTATTTTGATACAAATATGAGCTTTCAGCTAAGTTTGTGATTGTAAAAATTCGTCATAAATACAATGGGCGAACCTCAATAAAGGCAGGGGTATTCAATAACCGTGCAGGTGTGTGATTGGTATAGCGCTTAATTTCTTTTATAAAATGCGATTGATCGTAATAACCATATTTAGCGACATAATGTTGCCAATCGCTATTGCGCGTGACGTACAACTCTCTAATAGCAAGTTTATAACGTTTTAAAGACTGAAAACGTTTAGGTGTAAGCCCTGTGTCTCGTTTAAAATAACGCTCTATGGTACTATAAGAATAGCCCGTTGCATTCATGATTGTTTTGATGTCAAAAGTGTCGCTTACCTCTTGCGCCATTTCGACTATAAAGCCTTCGTCTTCTTTGTTGTATAGGCTAAGAAACCATTCGTCGAGCGATGCGGCTATTTGTTCAGATGATAAACCATTTAGCGATGTTAGAAAATGAGATATTTCTATATCGAAAACATCATTTACGAAAGCAACAGAATCTTTCATTATCCGTTCGGCATTTGCCTTTACAAAAGGTTGTAAAGAAGAGAGTCCACGAGACTTAAACTTGATGATAATACATCGTTTAAGTTGCGACAAGTCAAGATATACGTGCTCATGAATAAAGCTAAAAAGCATGCTTCGATTTGACTGATATGTCTGTCCCATATAGGTCATTTTATAGTGCCCTTCTAATACGATAATCATATCTGGCGTGATTCCTGGATAGGCGTACATAAAAGGACTTGCCTTGGTAAGCACGGCAAAATCATTTATAATCCAATAATGATCTATGTGTTTTTGTATTTCAGGAATTGACGGCTCAAAAATCATAATGCCAAACTAGGAATAATATTTTTAAATGATACTCCGAATTAAAGATTTACTTAATTATAAATCCTATCCAATTAAGCTAACAAATAATCCAGATTATAATTGAAGCCGTACATATTCAAAAGAGAGTTTGTGTACACCAATCAAATGAAAATTATAGCCAGGCACCAACAGGTGATGCCTTTTCTTTTATTGTATAATGCCGATGCGTTTATCGATTTTACAAGAAAGATATTTAACGCTCAGGAAATGCTTCGCACGTTAAACGCCAAAAAACAAATTCAGCATTCTGAAATTATGATAGGTAATGCGACTTTTTTGTTAGCAGAAGCTGAGAGTCCGGAAAGGAGTACCTGCTCTTCCTTATATATTTATGTAAATGATACTGATGCTACTTATTACAAAGCATTAGATGCAGGCTGCGAATCGTTAATGACACCAATTGATGAAGAAAATGGAAAGCGAGCTGCGGGATTTAAAGACCCATTCGGAAATAGTTGGTGGTTGGCTACACTATCTTAAATGGTTAAGGCTTTTTCCAAACTATCGTCTCCATTAAACGAACCATATCATTTTGAATGTAGGCCGCCGCAGGTTGAATAGAATCGAAATTAGGTTTGGCATAAAAATATAGTGAGCCAGTTAAAAAATGGTTGACACTATCTGTTGCGTAAAATTGACTTTGTGATGCGGCATTGCCTAAAACCTGATAGAACATTCCGTATACATTTCGAACTTCATTCTCATACAAATCGCTTTGAATATCATCAGCTTTTACCACGTGTTTTTGAGTTAGGTTTTGTGCATCTCGTAACAAAGAATCGATGTTGTTGGTTACAGGCATATATGATAAATAAACCGTAGCATTTAACAACGGATATTCAAGGTTCACTGCTTTTTGACGATTATTGGCGCCCGATTGATAAACGGCTTTTGCAAGTTTGTTTTTTTCAAAAGTTAAGGGTAGATCTTTTGCTTCTAACTCATACAAAGCCTCAGGATATTCTAAACGCAGCTGGGCTTTTGGTTTCGGTAATGTTTCCTCTCCGCACGAAAGGATTAAAATGAAAAACAGGACTGCTATGGGGTAAAAAAACTTCTTCATGTTTAGGGTATCGTAACCTTTACTTGTTTAATTCGTTTGCGGTCGAGCGCTTCAATGTCAAACATATAATTTTCAAAACTAATACGATCTCCTTTTTTAGGGAAACTTCCTGAAATTTCTAAAACAAAACCAGCAATACTTTCAGCTTCTCCTTTTTGATCTTCGAACAAACTATCATCTTCAAGGTCAATCACTTTATAAAAATCTCGTAGGGCTGTTTTACCTTCAAAAACGAATTGATTGTCGTTTATTTTAGAATAGACTAGATCTTCATCATCAAATTCATCGGTGATGTCTCCTACAATTTCTTCTATAATATCCTCTAAAGTAACGAGGCCCGATGTCCCACCGTATTCATCTACAACAATAGCGAGATGATTTTTCTGTTCTTGAAATTCTTTTAAAAGATCGTCTAACTTTTTGTTTTCAGGAACGAAGTATGGTGGTCTTATTAGCTTTTCCCAAGCATATGATTTCTTATCAATATGAGGTAATAGATCTTTTACATATAAAACACCGGCTACCGTATCAATATTGTCTTGAAAAATGGGAATTCGAGAATAACCATTTTTTATGATTTCAGTTACCACGTCTTTAAAAGGCATATCGGTACCTAAAGCAAAAATATCGATACGAGGCCGCATGACCTGTTTGGTGTCGGTATTGCCAAAGGAAACGATGCCCTGTAAAATTTTCTGCTCTTCGGCAGTGGTATCTTCTTCTGATGTTAATTCAAGGGCTTGCGATAGCTGATCAATAGACAGATTTGTTTTTTTATTTCCGAATTTATCATGGATAAAACCTGTAATGACCTGCATCGGTCGGCTTAAGGGAGCAAACAAAATATCTAATATATAAATAGGGCGAGCCATTCTTTTTGAAAAGGATAGGCTATTTCGACTTGCGTATATTTTTGGTAAGATTTCTCCGAATAGGAGAATCAAGAAGGTTACAATACCCACTTCTACTACAAAGCGTAGATCGATCAAACCTAATACTTTGTAATCGAGGTTTGAAAAAATTACAGCACCAATCGCATCAAATAGCAGTACGGCTCCAATATTAATGGTATTGTTTGCTACTAAAATTGTTGCCAGTAGTCTTTTGGGGTTTTGTAAGAGTTTTAAAACTAATGCTAAGGATGAATCTTCTTCGGATTTTGCTTCTTTCAATTGAGTTGAAGAAAGACCAAAAAATGCTACTTCGGCGCCAGAGATAAGTGCAGAGCAGACCAACAATAAGAGCAATACTAACCATTCTAGCACCATATAAGTGCTGTTAAACAGAAGAAAAACTATTAAACTCGGAGGTTCGGTATCCAATAGATGTTAATTAGTTAAACTTAAAATGGTAGGTCGTCTTCTTCGACAGGCTGTTCAGGCGGTGTAGGCGCAGGTGTAGCAGGTTGTTGCGCTACTTGTGGTTGGCTCGGAGCTACCGCTTGAGGTTGTCCGCCTTGCTGCATACCAGACTCCTGTTTAGCAGTTAGAAAGGTGAAATCGACACATTGTATTTCAGTACTGTAGCGCTCCATTCCTTTATCATCAGTCCATTTACGAGTCTTGATCCGACCTTCAACATACATTTTATCACCTTTTTTTAGGTATTTTTCACAAATTTCGGCGGCCTTATTTCGCACTACAATGTTATGCCACTCAGTGTTCGAAACACGTTCACCAGTAGTTTTATTAGTATAGGTTTCATTAGTCGCCAAAGGGAAGCGACCAATACACCCTCCTCCTTCAAAATAATGCATCTTCACTTCATCTCCCAAATGCCCAATAAGCATCACTTTGTTTAAGGTTCCTGACATGGTTTTTGTTTGTTTATTGTAATATTAAATATAGTCAAAAATAAGAATATAAGCTTGGACTAAAAGTTATATTCTTCTAAGAAATTACTGATTAGAACTGGCACTGCGTATGTTTTTAAAGAATCGATAGGGACCGTTTCCTGTGGGGTAGTATCTATTTCAACAACCCAAAATTTAGTATGTAAATGCTGATGTGATAGCTTGTGTACAATATCCTTGTCATTATATAAGACTATTTGAAAAGGATTTGCGCCAATTAGATTTTTAAATTGGTCATGAGACCTAAGGTGTTCTTCATTAATTGATGTTTCAGTTTCAATTAATGGAAATTCATATAAATTTTGCCAAATACCTTTTAAGGTTCGCTCATTTAAAATAGACTCATTCGAACTGGTTTTAAAAACTAAATAATTAAAGTAGCGTTGTTTGACTTTTGTTTTTTTGAGTTTGACAGGCAAGTCTTTGATCTTATTCTTTTGAAGAGCAACACAACTTTCATTAAATGGACAATGCAAACAATATGGGTTTTGAGGCTTGCATTGTGTTGCGCCAAATTCCATAATGGCCTGATTAAAAGTAGCGGGCTGACTTTTGTCAATTAGTGTTTCGGCCAAATCTCTGAACTCCTTAATTCCTTGGGTGCTATTAATAGGTGTGTCAATCCCGAAATATCGAGCAAGTACTCTAAAAACGTTTCCATCGACAACAGGCGTGGGCAAATCAAAACAAATTGAACCAATTGCGCTTGCTGTATAATGTCCAACCCCTTTTAGTTTTAGCAATCCCTCAAAAGTTTCTGGGAACTTTCCATCGAGCTTAAATGCAATATGTTTCGCGGTGGCATGTAGATTTCGAGCACGAGAGTAGTAACCTAGTCCTTGCCAAAGTTTTAAAATCGATGACTCATCGGCCTTTGCTAGGTCAAAAATAGTCGGAAAAGTTTCCAAAAATTTAAAATAGTAGGGCATACCTTGTTCGACACGAGTTTGTTGCAAAATTATTTCTGAAAGCCAGATGGGGTAAGGGTGAGTTGTGTTTCGCCAAGGCAAATCCCTTTTATTAATTGAGTACCAGCGAATTAAGTGTTGAGAAAACATGTGTAATTTAACAATAATTGTGTAAAAATATGAGTTTATATATTTATATTTAAGTCAATTACGTTTTATTAATTGGGCAAAAAATGTATATATTTGCAGCCCTTATAAACAAACCCTAAAATTCAATTAAAAATGACAAAAGCGGATATCGTAGCAAAGATTTCAGAAAAGTTAGGAATCGAAAAAGGAGACGTACAGGCAACTGTTGAATCTTTTATGGAAGAGGTTAAGAACTCATTAGAAAGTGGTGACAATGTATATTTAAGAGGTTTTGGAAGTTTTATTATTAAAACTAGAGCCGAAAAAACTGGAAGAAATATTTCAAAAAATACTACAATTAAAATCCCAGCTCACAATATTCCAGCATTCAAGCCTGCTAAAGTTTTCGTAGAAGGTGTGAAAACGAATGTGGAGGTTAAGTAAAACAATTAAAATTAACACACAGTATGCCAAGTGGTAAAAAGAGAAAAAGGCACAAGGTAGCCACTCACAAGCGTAAGAAACGTCGACGAGCAAACCGACATAAAAAGAAGTAGTTAGTTCTAACTACTTTTTTTTTGATGTCAACAAAAAAACGTTCTTTGAAAAAGATACTTATCTAAGTATAATGTATCTACAGGAATTTAAACCTGTGAACCTCATTTATAAAAAGACAATAAATGAGATTTAATGACATTGCAGTATAATCGAAGCCATTGATTAGCTGCGAGAAAGTATATTTTTATTTAAATGTATTTTCAACTTTATGTTTAATCCATTCCGATGAAGTATCGGGATAAAAATCAGATCAGCGTGAACAAAGAATTGATCGTAAGATCTAGCAATGCTGCTGACGATTTTGCCTTATTAAAGGATGGAAAACTAATTGAATTACATAAAGAGGTTGAAAACAATGATTTTTCGGTAGGAGATATTTTTCTTGCCAAGATCAGAAAACCCGTATCGGGGCTTAACGCTGCATTTGTAAATGTAGGGTATGAGAAAGATGCATTTTTGCATTACCACGATTTGGGACCAAAATTAACCTCTTTATTAAAGTTCATTAAACGTGTAAGCACAGGTAAATTAAAAGATTATTCTTTAAAAGATTTCCCATTTGAACCGGAGATTAACAAGGACGGCGCCATCAATGATGTGCTTAAAGCCAACCAGTCAATCTTGGTACAGATCGTTAAAGAACCAATTTCGACTAAAGGCCCTAGAATTAGCTCAGAGCTATCTATTGCTGGTCGTTATTTGGTACTGGTTCCTTTTTCTGATAGAATCTCTGTTTCTCAAAAAATAGAGAGTAAAGAAGAAAAAGACCGTCTTAAACGATTGGTAAAAAGCATCAGGCCAAAAGGTTTTGGTGTAATAATTCGTACCGTAGCCGAAGGCAAAAAAGTCGCTGAACTAGATCAAGACTTGCAAAATCTGCTAAATAAATGGGCAGCAATGTGCAAAAAATTGCATAGAGCGAAACATCCATCAAAAGTATTAAGCGAATTAAGTAGAGCATCGTCTATCCTTAGGGATATATTTAACGACGGCTTTACAGGAATTCAAGTTGATGATGAACAGCTTTATCAAGAAATTAAAGACTATGTGCATAAAATTGCACCAAACAAAGAATCAATCGTAAAACACTATCAGTCTAAAGTGCCCATATTCGAGAAATATGGCATAGAAAGGCAAATTAAGACATCTTTTGGTCGTACCGTTTCGATGAGTCGAGGCGCGTATTTGGTTATAGAGCATACCGAGGCACTACATGTAGTAGATGTAAATAGCGGTAATCGATCTAATAAGGCCAAGAACCAAGAAGATACGGCATTAGAGGTAAACCTAATTGCAGCAAGCGAAATTGCAAGGCAGTTACGTTTACGCGATATGGGAGGTATTATTGTAATCGATTTTATCGACATGAGTAATGCAACTAACCGACGCAAACTGTTTGATCATTTACGAAATGAAATGAAAGAAGACAGGGCAAAACACAAAATTTTGCCACCAAGCAAGTTTGGGCTGATACAAATTACGAGACAAAGAGTTCGACCAGAAATGGCTATAAAAACTAGGGAAGAAGACCCTAACGGCAACGGAGGTGAAATAGAAGCCCCTATAGTAATTGTCGACAAAATTAATCATGATCTGGAAAAAATCTTGTCAAACAACAAAAACAAAAAAGTAGCGCTGAATACGCATCCGTTTATTGCGGCCTACTTAACAAAAGGATTTCCATCCATCCGTTCGAAATGGCTTTTTGAACACAAAAAGTGGGTAAAAATATTACCTAGAGATGCTTACACGTATTTAGAGTACCGTTTTAAAGATGAAAATGGTACTGTATTAAAATAAAAAGAGCCTGTTTCGTTTTCGAGACAGGCTTTTTTGTTTTTACATAAGTTTTATATTCGCTATGTGAAACAATCAACTCAATCTTATACAGTAACGGAAGCTAAAAGAAAGCTAGAAGCGTATTGCGCCTATCAAGAACGTTGTCATAAGGAAGTCGTTCAAAAACTAAGAGGTATGAATATGATACCGCTTGCAATCGACACTGTCGTTTCACACCTTATAGAGCATAACTTTTTAAACGAACAGCGCTTTGCACAAAGTTTTGCACGAGGAAAATTCAATATTAAGAAATGGGGGCGAAATAGAATAGTTCGGGAACTAAAAATAAGAGATATCTCAAAATATAACATCAATAGCGCCTTAAAAGAAATTGATATAAATAACTATCATAAAACCCTAGATACACTAGCCAAAAAACGCTTAGCTCAAATTAAAGAGAAGAACCTTTATAAGCGAAAAAAGAAACTTGCCGATTATTTGCTTTATCGAGGATGGGAATCACATTTGGTTTATGAAAAAATTAATCAGCTAGTCCGTACTTAGCATTCTTTAAAGTTTTATTAAACCAATCTTTCGTAGAGTACAGAATATGTTGTGAAGCGCCTTCGAAAATTTCTTTAAGAGTTGTTTGATTTCCACGTTTACAGCCAGCACAAAATCCCACTTTTTCATTTAAATCGAACAATTCGTCAATGCGCTCTTTTTCCGTCTTGCTAATAATATTAGAGATCTTAGTTTCGCTAATTTTTAAATAAAATATTCCAAAGTACTGCTCAACAATATTTTCAGAATAAATAAGCTTCCCGATTTCACTTGGACTTTCAGAAATTAATAGCTTTTCGATTTTTGGTAATGCGGCGGATCGACTACCATTACAGGAAAAACCAATAGTGCGTTCCATTTTCCAATCATGTTGTGCAATACATACATGAGCTGTCCCTAAAAGAACAAAACAGATTAGACCAAATTTGAATTTTCGCATAATTAAAGATACGTATTTTACAGGTCGAATATTAAGAAAAAGAAACCCTAGAAATCAAACATTGGGGGTAGATTTAGATGTAAGGAACGTCTTGTCTCTAATTTAAGATATTCCAAGCTTAGCATGTGTGCGTAACACTGCCTGTTCATTTTTATGGTCAATCCATGCCTGCCCTTTTCGCTTGCGCATCCAATTATCATAAAACCGCATAAAGAATACATTGTAGATTGCCTTACTTAGATTTTTAGGGTTTCTAGCAATTGCTCGCAAACTCATCGAAAATCCAGGTGTCAGGTAGCGCATATAGTGCCAGTAACCCTCGGGCATGTATAAGATGTTTCCGTGTTCAAGATTTGCAATATGACCATTGGCATGTTTTAATGCCGGCCACTTTTCAAAATCGGGATTCGCAAAATCAATGTCTTCTCTTGTAATTAAGGAGTGTGGTACTTTGTACAAATATGGGCTTTGTTCCTGATCAAAAAGAATGCATTGTTTCTGCCCTTCAAAATGAAAATGAAAAATATTTGCTAGGTCAATATCGTAATGCATAAACGTCGAAGAATCTTTCCCTCCAAAAAACAACATTGGCAGGCTTTTCATCAATCGTAAACCAAAATCAGGAAAGGTGAAGTCCTTTTGTAATTCAGGAATTTCTTTTAAAATATTCCATAAAAAAATGCGATACTTTGTGGGTTCACGTTTTAATAAATCAACATAATCACGCATCTTCATCTGCGCATGTGGTTCATTAAAACCTTCGTCATGTTTTACTGGTCGATCGTCGTATAAAGGCACTTCTAGATCTCCGGCAATACCTGCCATATAATCTAAATTCCATTTACTAAAAGCGGGCCAATCATTTATAAAACTCTCAATAACCACAGGTTTCTGCGGTTTAAAGTAATCACGGATAAATTCTGATTTGGTGATGGTTTTTACCCGGGGTATATCTTGTAGTTGAAATCCCAAATGATAGTAGATTTAAGCTTGATGAATGCTCAAAGTTAACAAAAGGTTTCCTAATGAATTCTTAAAGTTTAGAGACGACTTTTTGCCTGAGCTTTTGCTTCTTCGTTACGATCAATTTTGTGTTCTGGTCTTGTCCACCTCGGTTTCTCACCTAATGATTCGAATTGAGAATCGGCTGCCTCGACAGTTTCTGGCTGCATTTTCTTAATAAAAGGCTTCTGCGGATTCAGACCAAGTGTTTTAAACATTTCCATATCCTCATTTACATCAGGATTAGGAGTGGTCAATAATTTGTCACCAGCAAAAATTGAATTTGCACCAGCAAAAAAGCACATTGCCTGCCCTTCGCGAGTCATGTTTGTGCGTCCTGCTGATAATCTGACTTGTGTTTCTGGCATCACAATTCGAGTCGTTGCGACCATACGAATCATTTCCCATATTTCAACTGGAGTTTCCTCTTCCATAGGTGTGCCATCAACTGCAACAAGAGCATTAATAGGTACTGATTCTGGTTGCGGATTTAATGTTGAAAGAGCAACTAACATTCCCGCTCTATCCTCTACTTTTTCACCCATACCAATAATTCCACCACTACAAACGGTGACATTGGTTTTACGAACATTGTCAATTGTTTCCAATCGGTCTTCGTAGCCTCTTGTAGAGATAACTTCTTTATAATATTCTTCAGATGTATCCAGGTTATGGTTGTAGGCATATAAACCAGCTTCTGCTAATCGTTGCGCCTGATTTTCGGTCACCATACCAAGGGTACAGCATACCTCCATATCCAGTTTGTTAATAGTACGAACCATTTCTAATACCTGATCAAACTCAGGCCCATCCTTAACATTACGCCAAGCAGCACCCATGCAAACCCGACTACTACCTGACGACTTTGCTCGTAATGCCTGTGCTTTGACTTGTTGTACGCTCATTAGGTCATTCCCTTCAATATCGGTATGATATCTAGCAGCTTGCGGACAATAACCGCAATCTTCAGGGCAACCTCCTGTTTTTATAGAAAGTAAAGTTGAAACTTGTACAGTATTAGGGTCATGAAATTGGCGATGGACAGATGCAGCCTCGTATAATAACTCCATTAACGGCTTATTGTAAATAGCCAATATCTCCGCTTTCGTCCAGTTATGTCGTGTCGTACTCATTAAAATTTTTGGTTGTTGGGGCTTTCCCAACTTCGCTGTCGCTCTGTTGGGTCGGGCTTTCCGTTTTTACTCCTCGTCGCTATCACTCCTGTGGGGTAACCACTTCAATCCCTAAGCCATAATATAAAGTCAAAAATAGACTATTCACAAATCATATCCCAAATTCAATAAAGCTAAGCTTGTTAAAATCTGGTCTAAAAAGAATAACCCCGATAGTAATAAACTATCAGGGCTATTAATAAATAAGGTTAGTTATTTATTCCTCATCCTTTAGTTGAGGCTTGTCATTAGTATCAATTTGTTCTTCAGCGGTTACATCTTTACCTTTTAAATACTCAGGTAACTGCATACCAGCCATGTTAAACATTTCTTGTAATGGCGGTACTGATTTATACATTCCCGAAATAAAGTTGGCAGTAGAGTTTTTACCATCTTGAGTTTTAGCACCACTATCCCAAACAGTAACCTTATCGATTTTAATGTTTTTAATAGCTTCAGCTTGTGTTTTAACCAATTCAGGTAATTTATCAGCAATCAATAATAAAACTGCGTCTTTTGGATTATCGCCAGCAGCTTTAACGATCTGGTCTAAACCTTCCGCTTGTTTAGTTAATACTTCAAACAAACCTTGAGCTTCTGCCTGCGCTTTAAATAAAATTGCGTCTGCCTCACCTTTTGCTTTACGACGAATTCGTTCAGCTTCAGCTTCCGCGTCAATCTCCACCTTTTTCTTATCGATTTCAGCGGGCACCAAAATATCTGCTTGCTGACTACTGCGCTCTCTTTCGGCTCTGGCAACCTCTGCGTCTCTTTCAGCCGCATAGGACTCTTCTAAAGCTTTTGCTGACTGTACTTTTTCCGATGCGATAGCTACTCTTTCTGCTTCCGCTTCACGCTGACGACGTAACGAATCAGAATTAGCAACTTCAATTTTTGCCAAGTTTTCACCTTCAACAGCTTTTGCATTGGCCGCAGCAACCTGCGTGCGTTCATCTTGAACCGCATTTGCCTCACCAATCGATCCATCTCTGTTTTTCTCAGCTACTGATTTTCTTGCGGCGTTAATTGCGTGTGCTGCAGCCTCCTTACCAAGCGCTTCGATATAACCAGACTCATCTACAATATCGGTAATGTTTACGTTGATTAGTTTTAAACCAACCTTCTTTAATTCTGATTCTACACTTTGCGAAATATTAGTAAGAAACTTATCTCTATCGGCATTAATTTCTTCAATATCCATAGAGGCAACCACTAAACGAAGCTGACCAAAAATGATCTCTTTGGCTAATTCTTGAACATCTTGATGGCCTAAACCTAATAAACGCTCAGCTGCATTTTGCATAATGCCAGGTTCTGTAGAAATACCAATTGTAAAGCGAGACGGTACATTGACACGAATATTCTGCTTACTCAAGGCATTTTGTAATCCAACTTCGATCGATATCGGAGTAAGGTCAAGAAATTCATAATTTTGAATTACCGGCCAGATAAACGCAGCGCCACCATGAATACATTTGGCTGAGTTACCTGAGCCTACTTTACCATAGACTACTAGAATTCTATCCGATGGACATCGCTTATAGCGACGGATAAAAGTGATAATTATTATAAAGAAAAACAGAACGGCGAATGCAATTCCGATAAGGGTTGCACTACCACCATCTATCTGCAGGAGAGTTTGTGATAATTTCATATTAGTTAGTGTTTAAATTTGTTTGACAATTAAAATTCCGGTATTCGTAACATCGATTACTTTAATGACAGTGCCTTGAGTGAGATCGGACTCATCATCTGTTAATGCGTCTAGATCGCGTAATCCATTCTGTACTTTTACCTGAACTTTTCCCATTTTAGATCTGTTAGATCCAACGGTTAGGTATACTTCACCTTCTGTGTTAATCGCATTTTTTAGGTTTAGTGTACCACTGCTTTGCATTTTACCTAAATAGTAAAACAATGCGGCCATGGCGGTCATCATTAGTAACCCGCAAATAACTGATATGATAACGGTGATCCATTGCGGAGCGCCATTTTGAATGCAAGCGATACCCGACCAACCAAATAGGGTAAAAAATCCCATTAGATTTTTAAATGATAGAAATTGGAAGTCGATTCCAGTATCTCCCTCAATCTCAGTATCTACATCACCCAAATCTTCTACTTCGCCACCTATTAGGGTGAGAATGAGTAGAATTACGAAGATAATTGATGAAATCCCGGCGACAATCCAGTAAATTTTTTCAAACCCAGAGAGGGCTTCAAACCAAGTATTCATAATAGTTAGTGTTAGTTAATCAATTGGTAAGATAGTAACTTCTTTGTTACGAAAAATATTACTTCTTCCTTATTTTGAGAGTAGGATCGAAACTGCATTTCCTCCAAATCCGACTGCATTAACAAGGATATTATTGAGCTTGTCGGGTTTAGTTTGAGGAGAAATGTAGGGAACTTCAATGGTTTGTTGGTGCTGTAACATAAGAATGGCCAATTCAACACTCAACATTCCAGAAGCACCGAAAGTGTGACCTACTTTCCATTTATTTGTAGTCAAAAAAGGAATTTTGTTACAAAATATTTTCTGTATGGCATTGTACTCCGCTAAATCACCCTTAATTGTACCTGGAGCATGCATTACAATGGCATCAATATTTTCTTCGCCCACTTTTTTAATAGCCATATGCATCGATCGTTGAAAACAGTCGGCATCAGTAGAAATTGATATGTTATGTTGAAGTGGTTCGGTGGCATAACCTATTTCTGATATAGTTGCAAGTGCACTCTCTGTTTTACCTAGTTCAAGACATGCCATAGCAGCACCTTCACCCAAAATCATACTATTTCTTTTTTTATCCATATCAAGAGCGCGACATGGAAATTCGTTCTTCAGATCCTTTGAATATATTTTAAGCGCTTGCATCTGTGCAATAGTAAAATCAGTCAAAGCGGCTTCACTACCCCCTACTAAAAACTTATCTGATAGCCCACTTTGTAGCCATGCGATGCCATTTAACATTGCGTGTAATGCAGTGGAACAGGTGATGGAATGACTAATTTCTGGACCTTTTGTTTGTAGATCGTGCGCTACCCAAGACGAGATATTTCCCAAAGTTGTGGTAGGAGAAGTAAGTGTTTCGGTATTTCCTTTTTCCAAAAATTGTTGGTGATAATTTTCAAATAAAGAAGTAGCACCACGAGATGATCCTATATTGATTCCGAAATCATCATCCTGGTTCCAGCCTGATTCCGAAATGGCATTTCTAGCTGTAATAATTGCATATAAAACAGAGTCGTCTAAGTGCTTGTATTTTGATTCCGATTGCCTTAAGTATTCAATAGCTGTAATCTGATTTTCCGCTAATCTTGCTATTGGGACTGAAGCGTTTTTGATACTTTTAGATGTGAAAAGATGCTTATTTTTCAAATAAGATTCCCATATTGCCGATCGGTTACTCCCTAAAGGAGAAATAGAAGAAAGGCCAGTAATTGAAATTGGTTGCTGCAATTTTTACGAAGAATTTGAAACAAAAATAGGGTTTATCATACTCATAAGTCATGGAAGAAAACAAAAAAAGTTGGTTTGGTCGAAACTGGGTTTGGGCTGTACCGTTGGGAGGGTGTTTAACGCTAATCTTAGCATTTGTATTTGGGATAGGTGCTTTGATATTTGGAGTATCTGAAGCACTAACAGGATCAGAGCCTTATGAGTTGGCCATGGAAGAAGTTTCTAAAAATGAGTTGGTCATCGATGCTCTTGGCGAGCCTATTGAGGCCGATGGTATCATGAATGGTTCTCTAAATTTTAGTAATGGTGTAGGGAAAGCCGATTTCAACATTCCAATCAAAGGACCAAAAGGTGATGCAAGAGTGTACGTTCTTGGAACTAAAGAGGACGATGAATGGACCTATGAAAAATTATATGTTATAACGGCAGGTCAATCTGAAGAACATATCGATTTGTTGCCAGAACTACTCGATAATCTGGAATGATCGCTCAATCACATCATAGATCTTGCTCATTTGTTGTTTGGTAGTGATATAGGGTGCTAAAATGTAAATAGTATTGCCTAATGGTCTTAGGAAAACTCCATTATCCATAAAAAATTTATAGAGTTTGTCCCTTAGATTTCCATAGCGAGCCATTTCAACATTTAAATCTAAGGCAAAGATGATTCCGATTTGCCGAATGCTTTTTACTTTAGGATGTCCGGCTATCTTCTGACCAAACTCTAGATGCCAGGTCATAATGTTTTTTATGTTTTGCTGAATTTCATCTGATTTCAATAATTCAATTCCGGCGAGGGCCGCAGTACATGAAAGCGGATTAGCTGTGTATGTATGCGCGTGAAACAAACCCTTACTAATATCATCATCATAAAAAGCATTAAAAATTTCTTGGGTACAACTTGTTACTGCCATTGGGAGTAAGCCTGCTGTTAATGCCTTCGACATACAAATAACATCTGGTTTATTGGTTAAATGATCCGATGCGAAATAGGTGCCGGTTTTACCAAAGCCTGTCATTACTTCGTCGGCAACCGTTATAACTTCATTTTCCTTACATAGTTTGATTAGAGCATCTAGTCGGTTAGCATCATGCATTTTCATAGCGGCAGCTCCTTGGACAAGGGGTTCGAATACAAAACCAGCAATATTATCTTGATCGATATAGCTTTTTAATTGATCATACACCTCTTGGTTATTCTCACCATTCGGAACGGGAATACGTTTTACATCAATAAAAAACTCTTCAAAGGGGCCGTTGTAAACGGAAAGTCCTGAAATAGACATCGCACCAAAAGTATCACCATGAAATCCTTCTTCAAAAGCTACTAGCACATTACGCTTATTACCCTTGTTAAAGTGATACTGCAAAGCCATTTTTATCCCAATCTCGGTTGCAGTCGATCCGTTATCGGAAAAGAAAAGCTTAGCTTGATTATCCGGCAATATTTTCATCAAAGCTTCGGATAGTTTTACGGCAGGTTCATGGGTAAATCCGCTAAAAACCACTTGATCTAATTGTTGCATTTGTTCCTGAACTTTCTCAGTAATAAACGAATTACAGTGACCGTAAACGGCAGTATACCAAGATGAAATGCCATCAATGTATTCATTACCCGATTCATCAGTAAGGACGACTCCTTTTGCGCTTTTTATAGCGAGCATTTCTTTTTGATGCTTATGTTGCACCAGTGGATGCCAGATGTATTTGCTATCGCGTTTTGATATGCTACTCATAGTTTCGTCATGCTGAACTTTTTTTCAGCATCTCATCATAATTAGTATTCCAATGTTGCCAAAGTTGGGTTGACTTTTCTAATTAAATTCAACTTCCATTCTTTGCGCCAGTTTTTTAATTGCTTTTCTCTTGCTATTGCCTGATTAATATCCGTGAAGACTTCAAAATAAATAAGATCGACCACATTGTATTTGCCTGTGAATTTAGAACCCGTTCCACTAGTATGTTCAACGAGTCTTTTCTTTAAATTTCCTGTGACACCAATATAAAATGTAGTTCGATATTTATTAGTTAATACATAAATATAACTTTCCTTCATTTTTCGTACTTACGTCATGCTGAACTAGTTTCAGCATCTCACTAAAAGCTTTTTTATTTCAAAATTATAGCAAGTGCTGGTCAATTAGTAAAGCTAATCATAAAACTTATACTGGATGCTCTGATGAGACCCTGAAACAAGTTCAGGGTGACGCTCGTTATAAAGTTTCCAAATTTCCCCTAAATAACTCAGCATATTCTTTAATGACATTTTGATCAAAATAAGGTTCTTCATCAATGCGTCCTATGATGGGAGTCTTAGTCATTTTTCTAATAATTGTCTCTGTTGTTGGATGTTCAGCTCCACTAAAAATAATACCAGCAACCTGCAATCCCTTACTTTTCAAATATTCAATTGATAATAGTGTATGATTAATACTTCCCAAATAATGACGACTAACAAGTACTATTTTATAGTCAGGTAGTATAATATCGGCAATAGTATTCTTGTTATTAAGCGGCACTAGAAGGCCTCCAGCACCTTCAATCACTAAATTATTGTTAGTTTTTGGGGATTGTATATCTTTTAATTTAATAGTAACGCCATCTATTTCAGCTGCCGCATGCGGACTCATCGGTGTTTTTAGAGCATAGCTATTAGGGTGAAAAACAGATCGACTGTTTGAGATTAACTTTTCAACTTTATGAGTGTCAGAATTATCTAGATCTCCAGATTGAATAGGTTTCCAATAATCTGCCTCTAAAGCTTCAACAATAATGGCAGAAGCTATCGTTTTGCCGACTTCTGTAGATATTCCGGTAACAAAAATGTTTTTCATACTGCTTTCAAAAGCATTTGCTAATAGATATCAAAAATAAAGAACAGCAACCAATCCTGATCGCTGTCCGTTGTGAAATAAGTTATAAAAATGATATTATTCCTTTAGTTGCTTTAAAGCTTCACTCAAGGCATCTTCCGAATTAACTTCAATATTTGGAGTAATACCAACTTTATCCAATCTATTTCCGTCGGCAGTAACATAATCTATTATTGGAACAAATAATGAAAATGAATCATCCAACTTAAACCATCGCCCACTTAACATGGCTCCCGCGGTGGTTTCTCCAATAATAGTTTTTCCTTTACTTTTTAGCAAATGAACAAAAGGTTCGCATGTACTTGCAGTTTTGCTATTGGTTAAGACATAGGTATTACCTTTAAAAATGGGATTACTATGTGGAGGAAGGACCATTCTAAATCCGTTGCCCTGACTCATTTTTTGAAACCCTTTATAAGTCATGTCTGTTAGAAAAGGAAAACTGTTAATTTCTTCCAAGCTGGGGTATCTTCCGTTTTCCATAAACCAATTTCTGGTAAGATAGGTGCCCGCATCAATCATGTCGTTGGTTAAAAAACGACCAAGTACTACTGCAGCGTCGAGCGTACCACCGGTATTATTTCTAAGGTCAATGATAAGGTTCTGGTATGATTTAGCTTCAATTTCTTTGACCAATTTTACCATTCCTCTTGCGTCTGAAATAAAACTTCTAACCGTTAAAATAGCTGTTGTTTCATCGATTTCTTTAAGTTCAAATGCCGCCTTTCTTTTTTCACTTTTCTTAGTTTCGATTGATAAAGATTGCTCCTTATAATTAATATAGAAATGAGTAAAAGGGAGCGATCGTACTGCTAGATTGAAGGCAAGTTCAAAAGAAGCATCATCCATGTGCTGCATTTCATCAGATTGTAGTTTGGTAGTAAAGCTCTTCCATTCATCTGTTTCTAAAAAAGCAGGATTACAAATGTTATTTTCTGCAAGAGTAATAATTTGAGAGATGAGTTTTTCTCGTTCCAGTTTATCTGATTGGTTTGGAAGTACAATAGTACTGATGAACAAGAAAATTGTGGTGATTAAGATATTTTTCATGACGTTTTATTTTAAATGTTCCTCAAATAGAGGATATTAAAATCAGTCAAAAAAACAAGAGTGACCACATTGAAGTTTTAGTGACGAAATTGAAACAAGCGGGCTATTTTTGAAGGTTTTGGGACGATTTCGAAAGGCGGTTTTTGAGTGCCTCGTAGTATTTTTGTGAGATAGGAATAGGCTCAGCAGGAGTTGTAAGTGTCATAGATCGTTTTCGGGCATTACCCTCAACACTCTTTAAAAAGTCGAGATTTACAAGATACGATCGATGTACCTGCCAAGCATCAGGAATTTGCTTCGTTAAGTTTGCAAGAGTGGATCGTATCATCTCTTGTTTTAATTCACCTTCGGCAATGTAATTTATAGCTACATAATTTTGTTGTGCTTGTGCAAACACAAAATCAGAAAAATTAAGTGATATTGATTCTGATTTATTTTCACCCGAAATTGTAATTACTACTTCGGATGATTTCCCTTCATTAGCAGTTGGAACAATAATTTCACCAAATTTTGAACGTAGATACATCCAAGGTGGGCCTAGTAACGGTATGAAAGGAAGACCATAGTATTTCATAAAGTAGATCCATCCACTAGTGGTGGCAGTAGAATTATTTACAACATAAACATTATACAAAAAGCAAGATGAAATAACTGTGAAAAGGCATAATACCATATAGGTTACTTCATTTACAATGAACCAGCGGTTTTTTTGTTTTTTATAAACAGCGTTTCCAGCTAAATGAAAAATCGAGGCAGGTATTACAATACAAAAAGTGTAACCTGCCAGACGAAGTTCTTTGTAGGACATTGTTGCCTCACTCGTATCAAAAGGTTCTAGCAGAATAAGTGCGGCACTTAAGCCACCTCCTATAATAAAAGAAGTGAGCAACACTTTAGGCCAACTTTTGGTGTAAGCAACGGTTTTATTAAGCGAGATCATGTTAACTAATAAGGTCCGCCAATAAAGATAACATACTTTTTATTTCTTCTTTCGTGTTAAAACTATGAAGACATATTCTAATCCGCTCTTGACCTTTAGGCACCGTGGGCGAGAGAATTGGCTTGACATCAAAGCCTTTGTTTTGTAGGGTTGTTGCTAACTTTTTTACTCGATCATTTCCTGAAACAAGTGCGCAATGGATTGCAGAATCACTTGGAATAAAGTGCCGCTTTAGGATTGATTTTTCAACCTCTTTTTTGAAAAAATTGATATTTTCTTGAAGTTGAATAATTGGCTCATCATTATGGGTTAATTGATTGTATGATGATAAAATTGTTGCCAATGAGTGCGGTGGCAAACCTGTGGTATAAATAAGGCTTCGCGCAAAATTTATTAGATATGATTTTAGATCTTCGGACCCTAAAATAGCGGCACCATGACAACCCATCGCTTTTCCGAAAGTGATGACACGAGCAAATACATCATTTTGTAAGTCAAGTTGTTCAATCAGACCATTACCAAAAACACCAACGGCATGTGCTTCGTCAACTATTAAATGGCAATTGTACGCCTTGCAAATAGTAACAAACTTTTTGAGATCTGGTGTATCACCGTCCATTGAGAATACGGATTCTGTAACTATATAAATTACCGCATCATGAGAACTTCGACTGCGCTCAGTCTGGCATTTTTGTTCCAATTCGACTAAATCATTATGCTTGAACTTATAGCTTTTAGCATTACTCATTGTGATGCCGTCCCGAATGCTAGCATGAATAAATTCGTCATACAAAATGACATCTCCTCGTTGAGGGACTGATGAAAAGAATCCAATATTAGCATCATAACCGCTGTTAAAAATTAAGGCAGCCTCGGCTTGATGAATGTCTATAAGCAAATTTTCAACCTGCTTATATAAGGAATGATTTCCGGAAAGCAAACGAGAGCCTGAAGCACCATTCTGAGGGGTTTTGGAATTAGATAAATACTCGTGCGCTGCTTTAAAAATGGCCTCGCTTTTAGAAAACCCTAAATAATCGTTGGACGAAAAATCAATTAGATTGTTTTCGTTGGGTAATGCTCTTAGCGCATTCTCCTCTTTACGTTGATCTAATTTTTTCAGAAGCTTTTTTGGTAGCATGCTGTAAATATACGGTCGTAAATGGAACTTACAAGACGTCATTCTTGAAACCTACAAGGTTAGAAATAGCTTATAGGTTTAACTAAAAAACATCAATATTCAATAAAAAATTATTGTTTATCAATAATTTTTATATATTTGAACCAATCAATGAATTAAAAATGAAAGATAATCTAACCATTCTGTCTTACTTAATCTGGGGAGTTGTACTACTCGGCGTTGGTGCCTTGCTAAATGACATACGAGATTTTGATACGAATCAATTTAAAAATTTTATCTCATGGGCTAAAACTGCTGATAAAAATGAGCATTGGTGGACATCAAAAAATGCAATTGAGTGGAGTTATTATGCAATAAGTATGGCGCTATACTTTTTCAAGGGGTATTTGATATATGGGGTTTTTAAGTTTACTGCCATTATTGATAATGTGAAAAATGGAGACTATTTCTCAGACAATAACATTACTTTATTCAAAAAAATAGGAAGCATATTTATAACCTACGCAGTTAATGTGTTTATACTTAAAGCAATACTATCGTATGTGGCAGTAAGTCGATTTAAAGTAGGGGATGAGTTTATGATACTTGTACCGGCTGGAGTCGGTTTATATGTTCTAGCTTCTATTTTTAAAAGAGCTAAGGAGTTGAAAGAAGAAAATGAATTAACAATTTAGTTTATGAAAATGTTTGGTAAAAATTCAATTTCGAAGCTGTTGTACTATGTTACAATGGCTGTTGTTATTGGATATGGTGTGTTTATTGGTTTTGTAGCTTTTGCATTGATAACCAATCGATTTGAGTTGACAGATGATAATAGGTTCAAAATAAAAATCCTTTTTGTAGATAGTTACGTAATGGGAGCCTTAGATGGGAAGACCATTGTTGTTCTTTTGTTATTTCTAGCCTACTATTTACTGTATTTCCTTTTATTATTACGGATTTTGAAGGCTTTCAAATCTGATGCCTTATTCACAAATAGTATTATTAAGAGGCTCGACTGGTTTACATATTTCAACTTACTATTTCCAGTAGCAACTTTCATAGGTGTCCTTATTATGGGCGATGGAAAGTTAAATGACGAAGTAGTGTATGGCATGTTTCATATACTAATTGCAATTTTTAGTGGGTTTATATCTGCGATTTTTAAACAAGGTTTCCAATTGCAACAAGAAAATGACCTAACCATATAGCTATGCCCATAATTGTAAACCTGGATGTAATGCTGGCTAAGCGCAAAATGAAAAGTAAAGACCTTGCAGAAATTGTTGGGATTACCACAGCAAACCTTTCAATCCTGAAATCGGGGAAAGCCAAAGCAATTCGTTTTTCAACCTTAGAGGCGATCTGCAAAGCACTAGATTGCCAACCTGCAGATATATTAGAGTATATAGAAGAGTAATCAATCAAATATTAATTTTAAATCAATCAAAAAATGAACAAATCAATTCTAATTATCAGTTTTTTTATCTGTAATTTCTTATTCGCGCAAGAGTTAACTAAAGATTTTGTAATCGCATTAAAAGGTGACGATGTAACGACTTTTAATACATTAATTTCCGAAGAGAATAAAAATGACTGTTTTGATGCTGGAAGTACGGATTATACTTTATTAGCATTGACCCTAAAAACGAATGCTCAGAGCTGTTTTAATTTATTATTAGAGCAAGAAGTAGATCTTGAAAAAGAATGTTCTGGTAAAACGCCTTTGATGTATGCAGCCAAGTATGGCCGATTAGAAATGGCTAAAGCACTCATAAAAAATGGGGCTAAGCCAAATACGGAAAACAATAAAGGACGGACAGCTTTGGCCTATGCAACCAAATACAAACAAGAAGCCATGATAGACTATTTTAAGTCTTTGTAATTGCCTTGCAGATGTAAGCAACTAAAACTATTTTTAAGGATAAAATAATCCTATGCTACGTTTTCTGAGTTTTTTGTTGCTTATATCTCATTTTTCTTTGGCGCAAGCACCTGTCGTTTATGAAATGTCATTTCCGAATGCGGTTAATCATGAGGCAGAGATAACGGCAATTTTTAGAGATCTTCCAGCTCAAGATATTTCAGTGCGAATGAGCCGCACTTCGCCAGGGCGTTATGCATTGCATGAGTTTGCTAAAAATGTGTACAATGTTCAGGCTGTTGATAGTAAAGGAACCCCTTTATTAATTACAAGACCGGATCCGTATCAATGGATTATATCGGGACATGATGGAGTAATTGAATTATCCTATACACTGTTTGCTAACAGAGCAGATGGGACTTACAGTCAAATTGATACTACCCATGCGCATCTTAATATTCCCGCAACTTTTATGTATGCACCGGTGTTAAGTAGTCGACCAATTCTGGTTTATTTTGATATTAATGATGACTTGGGATGGCGCGTTGCCACTCAGCTTAAAAGGTTAAGTGGCAATAAGTTTATGGCGCCTAACTTCTATTACTTTATGGATAGTCCGATTGAGTTAAGCAATTTTTCGAAAAGGAGCTTTTCTGTAGGAAAAGGAAAGGATATCCAAAAAATTAATTTTGTACTGCATCATCGAGGATCAGAAACAGAACTGGATGAATATTTTGAAAGTGTAAAGAAAATTGTTTTGGAAGAAGAGGCAGTTTTCGGTGAGCTTCCCGAATTTGATTTTGGTGAATATACATTTCTAGCCTGCTATATACCTAATGCATCTGGCGATGGAATGGAGCACCGAAACAGCACTATTTTAACTTCAACTAGAAGTTTAGCAAAAGGGGGGATGCAACGAAATTTAGGCACGGTGTCACATGAGTTTTTTCATGCTTGGAATGTGGAGCGCATCAGGCCAAAAAGCTTAGAGCCATTCGATTTTGAAAACGCCAATATGAGCGGTGAGCTTTGGTTTGCTGAAGGGTTTACCAGCTATTATACTAACCTAATGTTGTGTCGAGCAGGTTTAAGAACTACAAAGGAATATGTAGAAGGGTTGAGTGGAACGTTCAACTATGTGTGGAATTCACCTGCACTAGCATATTTCAATCCTATTGAAATGAGTTACCAAGCCCCTTTTGTTGATGCTGCGACATCCGTCGATCCGGTGAATAGAGAGAACACATTTGTTTCTTATTATTCTTATGGAAGTATGCTTGGTCTAGCCTTAGATCTTTCCTTGCGAAGTAAAGGAAACTTAGACCTTGATGGTTATATGCAAATAGTTTGGAAGCGTTTTGGTAAGAATGAACAGGCCTATACCATTCCTAATCTACAACAAAGTTTAGAGCAGTACGCGGGTAAGGAGTTTGCAGATGCGTTTTTTAATAGTTACATCTACGCTAGCAATGTGCCCGATTATGCAACACTATTTGATTCAGTAGGAGTGGTGCTCGAGCAAAATAAAAATGCTGCTAGTTTTGGAGCCAGAATTAATATTCGGGATAAAAAAGTAATTATAACGGGTAATCCATATCAAGATCAGGCCGCTTATCGCTCGGGTTTGATCAAAGGAGATGAGGTCGTTAAGATCAATGGAGAAAAGGTAAAAGGAGCAAATGCTGCTGAAATTTTTGGAACATTTAAACCTGGAAAGCAGATTTTGGTTGATTATATTCGTTTTGGTCGAAATCTTCAAACGACAGTGCAGTTAGATGAAGGCTCACGATATACAATTCGCTTGCTAGAAGCTGCAGGAGGAAAGCCTAGTAAAAAGGCTGCTAAAAAACGAGAGGCTTGGCTTTCTTCAAAAGTGAAATAAAGATGTTCACCTATCATAGAGCACATACCGATGACGAACTGCACCAAATTCTTCAAGTGCAATCGGAAAACCTGAAAGATCAAGTTGATGAAAACAAACGGCTAAGTGATGGTTTTGTTACACTAAAACATGATTTCTATTTATTGAAAAGAATGAATGATGCTTGTCCGCACATTATCGCTAAAGATGAGGATCGGGTCGTCGGTTTTGCGTTAAGTATGCTAGGGGATTTTAAAGATGATATTCCTTTGTTAGACGGCATGTTCAAGATGGCAGATAGACTTTTCCCAGATAGAAAGTATTTAGTTATGGGACAGGTTTGTGTCGATGAAAATTATCGAGGGAAAGGTGTTTTTAGGGGGTTGTACACGCATATGCAAAGCTGTTATAAAAATGGATATGATCCTTTGGTTACTATTGTAGCGAAACAAAATATCAGATCGTTAAATGCGCATAAAGCAATAGGTTTTCAAGCAGTCCAATCAAATAATGAGGTTGATTGGGTCTTTATTGTTTGGAAATGGAATACCAACGATAGAAGTTGAATTCACTAATAGTGGCATGGTGTTTGACAAGTTTGTTGAAACAATTAACCTTTAACATAATGAAAAAATTGGTCTACACTTTCGCAAGTTTTTTAATACTATTTACTTCTTGTACTAAAGATGCTGCAATAGAAGAATCTTCCGAAAGGTTTTCTATTGAAGATGTGAATCTTATTCATGAAAATAGCGAAAAGAAATGGAGAATAATTAATGTTTTCGAAAAATATGATGACGGAATAATAGATGAGGATTTAACAGAATGTCTTAAAGATGAAATCTACACTTTTAAGTCAAATACTGGTGAGGCAGAAGTAGAATTCGGAAGCACAAGTTGTTATCCTTATCCTGAACTTATAAATGATGGAGGTGGGGCGAAATATACTTTTTACGAGGAGTCTGGTGATTTCTATTTAGACTTTTCTTACGGGGCATCTTTTAATAATAATACTTCAACTGGGACATCTAGAGTTTATGGTTGTATTTCTATAACTGAGGATACTATGATATTTGCCAATGGAGAAGGGCGAGGACATGGATTAATTTTTGAAGCGCTCTAAAAAAATATGCCATAAAAAATCCCAAGTTTAGACGTTGAACAGTAAAATAGTTTTAATCGAGATCAACTAGTTTGCTCTCACCATTAGTGGCATCGTATAAATCAACCTCAAGAGTGCGGGCGATAGCCTTTCCCATTTCTAGACTTTCAAGAGGATTGGTGCTTTCAAAAGCTTCTAAATGTGCATTACCATACCAAAGGTTGACATCATATATGTAATTTGAATTTTCTAAAGACTGTTTAAATACAGAAACATATTCAATGTCAGGTAGTACTTTCCATGTACCAAATTTAAAAGAACCTATAGCCTTAATTTTTTTGTATTGTAGATTATTAAAATCAAAAGCTACACTTTTATGAATAGAAAAATTGATGGCTCCGGCCAAGATAAGAATGGTAATTTTGAAGTAGTCAAGGGCTTTTTCGGACGCTCCTTCAATTATTGATTTTGTTACTAAGAATAATAGGAATAATGTTGCCGTAAAGCATGCAGCTGCTATGACTAGTTGCCAAAAGGGTCGCTTACCTTCAGTAATTAAAACATTGTTTTTCAAGAGAGGAAATCGATTAGTTTAGAATTTCAAATATAAAAAATCCCAAACTCCTAAGTTGGAATTTGGGATTTCAAATTTTGGAGTTACTTCAGCTTAGTCGGCTAAAACAATCACTTTATTATCTTTCATTTCAATAGTACCTGACTGAATATTCAATGTCAACACTTTTGCATCATTAGCAGAAGGAACAATAACTTCAGGTAATTCATCAAAACTTTTATGCTCTTGACTATGCACACGAACCTTCACTGTGCCTTCGCCAAGCAAAGAAACGATTGGTGCGTGATTTTCAAGCATTTCAAACTCACCATTAATGCCAGGTACAACTACAGAGTCAACATTTGCGCTGAATAAGGTTGCTTCTGGTGATACGATTTCTAAATACATATTCAGTCTTCAGTTTGCAGTCTTCAGTCTTCAGTCACTGTATGCAGCGGACTGGCGACTGGCGACTAGATTTATGCTTCCGCTAACATTTTCTCACCAGCTTCAACAGCTTCTTCGATAGTACCTTTAAGGTTGAATGCCGCTTCCGGAAGATGATCTAACTCACCATCCATGATCATGTTAAAACCTTTGATAGTTTCTTTAATATCTACTAGTACACCTGGGATACCTGTAAACTGCTCTGCAACATGGAAAGGCTGAGATAAGAAACGTTGAACACGACGAGCGCGTCCTACTGCTAACTTATCATCTTCAGAAAGTTCTTCCATACCAAGGATAGCAATAATATCTTGTAGCTCTTTGTAACGTTGTAATAACTCTTTTACGCGTTGCGCACAGTCGTAGTGCTCATCACCTAAAATATCAGCTGTTAAAATTCTTGAAGTAGAATCTAACGGGTCAACGGCTGGATAAATACCAAGCTCAGCAATCTTACGAGATAATACAGTTGTTGCATCTAAGTGAGCAAAGGTTGTCGCAGGAGCAGGATCCGTTAAGTCATCCGCAGGTACGTAAACCGCCTGTACCGATGTAATCGATCCTTTTTTAGTTGATGTAATACGCTCTTGCATTGCACCCATCTCCGTTGCCAATGTTGGTTGATAACCTACGGCTGATGGCATACGTCCTAATAGTGCCGATACCTCAGAACCTGCTTGTGTAAATCGGAAGATGTTATCTACGAAGAAAAGTACATCTTTACCTTGACCATCACCTGCACCATCACGGAAGTATTCCGCAATAGTTAAACCAGATAGTGCCACACGAGCACGAGCTCCAGGAGGCTCATTCATTTGTCCGAATACGAAAGTCGCTTTTGATTCTTTCATAGCAGTTTTATCTACTTTAGAAAGATCCCATCCGCCTTCTTCCATACTATGTGTAAAATCATCACCGTATTTAATAATACCGGACTCTAACATTTCACGAAGTAAGTCATTACCCTCACGAGTACGTTCACCTACACCAGCAAATACTGAAAGTCCACCGTGACCTTTAGCGATATTATTAATTAACTCTTGAATTAGCACCGTTTTACCTACACCAGCACCACCAAATAATCCAATTTTACCACCTTTTGCATAAGGCTCGATCAAATCGATTACCTTAATACCAGTAAATAATACTTCAGTAGAAGTTGATAATTGATCGAAAGCAGGAGCTTCACGGTGAATTGGAAGTCCGTCTTTTCCAGCTTTTGCCAAGCTTTCCATCCCATCAATAGGATCGCCAATTACATTAAATAGTCGTCCGTATACATCATCGCCAATTGGCATTTGTATCGGAGCGCCTGTAGCTACAACTTCAGTTCCACGACTTAATCCATCTGAAGAATCCATTGCAATGGTTCTAACGGTATCTTCACCAATGTGCGATTGTACTTCTAGTACTAATTGCGAACCGTTTGGCATTGCGATTTCTAAGGAATCATAAATTTTTGGAAGTTCGGCACCAGCCTCAAATTCTACATCGATAACCGGACCAACGATCTGTGCAACTTTTCCTGTAACTTTAGACATTACTATTCTATATTTAAAAATGTTGTTTTTTGTTGTCTGAAATTCAAGTATTATAGGCTTAAAACCCACCTGATTTTCGGCTGCAAAGATATGCTTTTATCTTAAAAAACAATAGCTACAAATTCCTTTTTTTTAAGTTGATTTAACTAGGGGTAAAACAGCAGATTTTTACCGCTGTTTGTACCCTAATTCAAGTTGATTTTAAAAGTTTTATATCTTTAAGAACTTGAGCGTTTAATTAACTCATAATTGAAATTGATTTATGGAAACCTATGCAACCGCTTTGAGCTATGCGATACCTGGTTTTGCTGTACTTATTCTTGTTGAATATTTCATAAGTGTACTCATGAAGAAACAAGTTAATTACGGCCTTGATACTATTTCAAGTATTAGCTCTGGCCTCACTAATACCTTAAAAACCTTAATGGGGCTTACAGTGGTAATAGTTAGCCATGAATGGATGGTAACTCATTTGGCTATTTACTCAGTTAAGTCAACTGCTCTCATTTATATATTGTGTTTTATTGGTCATGATTTTGCGGGCTATTGGTCTCATCGCTTTAATCATACTATAAATCTGTTCTGGAATAGACATATTATCCATCATAGTAGTGAAGAATTTAATTTGGCTTGTGCGCTGCGTCAGAGTGTTTCTGCCATAGTTGGTATTTATTTCTTTTTATATATACCAATGGCTTTGATAGGGATTCCAGTAGAAGTGGTAGCACTTGTAGCACCTATTCATTTTTTTGCCCAGTTTTGGTATCATACAAGATTGATTAATAAAATGGGGTTTTTAGAGTATATCATTGTTACGCCATCTCATCATCGGGTGCATCATGCCATAAATGATCGCTATCTCGATAAAAACTATTCAGAAATATTTATTGTTTGGGATAAACTATTTGGCACTTTTCAAAAGGAGTTAGAAGAAGATCCACCAGTTTACGGTGTAAAGAAACCTGTGCGTACGTGGAATCCTCTGCTTATCAATTTTATTCATTTATGGGGAATTATAAAAGATGCTTGGCGGACTAAGAGCTGGAAAGATAAATTACGAATTTGGTTTATGCCTACAGGTTGGAGGCCAAAGGATGTTAAGATCAAATATCCAATCTCCATTATTGAGAATCCGTTTGAGATGGAAAAATATCGGACTTCGGGCTCATTGTTTTTTGTTTTATGGGGTTGGTTTCAATTAGTTTTGACATTAGTGCTCATGTACTTTTTGCTAATAAGTGTTGCTGATTTGAACATGACACAGATTGTTGGGTATGCAATGTTTTTAATGATTTCAATATTCGCGTATACATCTTTAATGGATAGGCATGGTATTTCACTATACGCGGAAATTGGAAAACTGGCATTAGGAGCTTATTTTATTTATAGTTCGGCAGGATGGTTCGGGCTTGAAAAAATAATCCCGTTTGCTTCGTATGCTGTTGGAGTCTATTTGCTTATATCTTTACTAACTACCATTTATTTACTCTATTATGAGAAAAAGAATGATCTAGGTGAATTAATTGCAGCTTAGTATCCTTACCGAGTTTTAAAACAAACTCAATATATCTAACAAAAAAAGCGTCTCTTACTAAGGAGGCGCTTTTGTTTTATATACTTTCTTTGTTCCTATTTACTACAAGGTAGGAGAAAAGTTTGTTGGTAAATCTCCAGCATTTGGTACTGCACCAGCTAAGATAAAATTTGATCCATACTTCGAATCAATTGCACGTAACGCTTCAAGTGCGGTAAGACCGTAGCCTCGTGCACCTGGATGAACACCATCAAGGGAAAAAGCTCCGCCAGTAACTAGGTTGCCTGTTAAGGTAAAATTACCAAAAGGTACCCCTGATTCGGTTAATTGTCTTAATAACGTGTTAGAGTCGAGTAATGCTAAATCATTGCTACTTGCGACTGATGCGATCGTTGCGTTAAAAGCTGCGGTAGCATCTGCAATTAGAGCTTGCTCTTCAGGTGTAAGTACCCAATTGTCAGCTAGTGCAACGGCCACTCCATTTACTGAAAGCGGATTGTTAGGGTCCGCAAGTGTACCAATAAAACTTGCTGCAGGTAATACTAATAAATCATCTGCGGTAGCTTGTCTTAATTTAGGCAAAGCTGCAAATGCAGGATTGATGGCCCCAAGATCTGTCAGATCTTCATCGATAATTACAACAGCATTGTTTGTTCCAGCGCTAAAAGAGATAGTGCGCCTGTCAACTTCTTCCTGCGTTAATAAACCAGTTCCTGCCAAAGCTGCTAATGCCTGTTGTAATCCACCATTATATGCTGCGTAGGCTTGGTTTACTGCGCCAGCTGTGGCTTCATCAAGAGGTACTGGATTGTGCGGAACAGTAGTGAAAAATGGAATTGAAGTAACATCTGCAATATTAGAAACAATACCTTTTGCTCCATTTGCAGTAAGTGTTTGCGCCAATCCAGCGTACACTTGTGCAAATAAGCCTGGGTCTGTTATGTCATTTCCACCATATGTCGAAGCATCAGGGTTTCCTTTTTGATCAACACCAGCGCCACCACTTGTAGCAAAACTTAAAACATCATTATTTCCTATCCATAATGAAAAGAACGTTGGTGCTTGTCCTGCTGCAAGCTCTATCATAGATGCATCAGGAGTAGATCCGGTCATTCTCGCAAAATAAGGATTTGCCAAACCAGTAGGAACGTTGGCAATGTTGCCATAACCGTTAGCTAAGAGATGAAAACTTTTAGCGCCAGGAACTCCCATGTTGTTGAAAGGTCCGGTAGGATCATTAGCACCAAGAGCGGTTCCTGGCATAACAGGTCCTACAATAGATTCTAAAGGAACTGGTCCAGCACCACCAAAAACAAGTCTTGGTTCTTGAATACGATTTCCACCTAGTGTGATTCCTCCAATATTATCAGCCATTAAGGGCTGGGTAAATTCGCCACCGCCAACTTTAGCAAATTGTTGAGCTAGTTGATTAGGGAATGAGTTTTCCTGCGCAGCGATATACAAAGCGCCATCCATAAAACCAGCAGTAAGGGAATTCCCTATTGCTACGTACTTTGAAAAGTCAGCTGAGCCAGCAGAAACTTCTACTGCAGCTGCTTCTTCTATTTCAGTTCCTGTAGGAAGTGGGTCATCGTTACAAGCAACGAAGCCTAGCGCACTAAATGCAAGTGCTATATATTTTGAATTTTTAATTATCATAATTTTTCTGATTTGGCTTAAAGATTATTGATAGTCCAAGAAATGAAGAATTGCGATCCTACATTTCCAGATCCTGGAGCAGTGATATACTCGTCGCCTAAAATATTAGATCCACCTACTTTAAATAGCGACTTTATGCTAGGTACGCTATAATTAATTTGTGCATCAAGCAATGTTCTAGAAGGAATCACAGCATTGGCGATACTTGCTTGCCAGAAATACTCGTCACTCCATCTTGCGTTAATACCGAAACCGAAGTTGTCAAATAGATTTGTACTTCCTAGAGAAAATTTCACCTTATGTTCTGGAGTGTTGAAACCTGCTGAAAAACCTGGGTCTGATTCTTGATCAAAATCAAATTTAGCAAGCGTGTAGTTCACACCAACATCAAATTTATCTAACAGCTTGGTGTTAACTCCAAAAATAAGACCATATGAAGAAACGTCAGCTAACGAATTCGTGTAGGTTTGGAATACTTGGAAGTTACCAGTAGCAATATCTGCTACACCAGTTGCATCTGTTGTGCTTCCTGAAACAGGAGTCACGACATTACGTTGATTGATAAAACCATCATAAATATTATAATATGCATTGACATCAACTGAAGTTGAGTTTCCTAATTTACCACGATATCCTATATCGAAGGCTGTTACTTTTTCAGGCTGTACTAAACCTGTAGTTTCAGGAGACAAAACACCTGCATTTTGCTGAACAGCAAGTCCCTGTGCTTGTTCTAATGAAATTCCTGGATTAGCTGCCAAAATTCCTGGAACTGCAGCCGCAACAGCAGTACTAAAATCTTGTACTGAATTAAGTGAATATGAGTCAAAATAAACATCGCGCCCTACTAGATCGGTATTTGGAAGTCTTCTGTCTAAGTTGTCTGGAGAAGACCCTACAAGTGTAGCTCGACCTACATCAAAACCAATAAATAACGATTGCGTATCAGGGTTTCTAAAACCAGTTTGGAAAGAAGCTCTAATATTGTGTTGCTTGTTTTCACCTGCAGAATATCCTAAAGATAATCTAGGTGAAATATTACCGTCGAAGAACTCATTTTTATCATAACGCATCGATGCAGTTACTCTAAGTCTATCATCTTCTAAAAACTTCTTAACACCTTGAACATATGCACCATATTCACTATACTCAATAGGACCATCAAAATCTGTAAAAATGGTTCCTTGAGAATTTAATGAGTATTGTCTGTAGGATGCACCCACTTGTACATCAGCTGCATCATTTAAAAGACTTGAGAAATTATAGTTTCCTTCAGCATGATTTAGTGATGTGTTATCTAAAAACTTAGATCCAGTAGAAATGTCAGGATCAGATGTTACTTGGTCAAAAAGACGTTGAAATTCTGGTGTTCCTGGTTGTGGTGTAAATGCATTATCTGCAGCTATTCTTGCAGCAGCATGCGAATCTGCATCTGTAGCTCCAGCCAAGGTTGACTGTAAATATGCACCTGCATATGTTCCGAACCACTCGGTTGCATTTACACGATTCATATTGATACCCGTAAATCGTAAATCGTATGAATCTTTAGCGTCTTCTGTGGTTCTATAACCTCTTACGAAGAAGTTATCACCTTTAACTTCAACTTTGTGCTGTTGAACAATGAAGTTTTTGAGTTGATATCTGTTTGCTCCTTGGTAAATAGTATTTCCTTTTCCAAGACGTGTAGTCAAAATCACCTCAATATCATTGGCGAATGGTCGGTAGTGCAAGGCCGCATCAAATTTGATACTTCTCGCCTCATAATCTGTTAAGTCCTGCTCTCTATAACCCGTTCTACCCACATTAACCGCAGGAATAAGCGCACTCGCTCCAGCAGGAATTAATCCCATTGTTTCTAATTGTTGTGCTACACCGCGTAGATCAGTTCCAGCTGCCGCTGTTGTAATTTCATCACCATAGATGTTTAAACCATCATGGTCGAGACGATCAGCAGATTTATTGATGATTTCATCGGGCTCACCAATTCTTGTACGGGCATCAGAGTATTGTCTATCATCAGTTGCGAACCAGTCCGTACCCTGTAAGTATGAGAAGTTTGCCTTTCCAGCTAATTTTTCACTGAACTTTTTAGCTGCACGAATACCAAAATCGTAGAAGTTATTATCACCAGCATCTTCTGATGAAGTAATACCTGTTTTAGCATAAGCTCTGATGCCTTCATGATCAAACGGATTTTTACTTGTCATAAATAAGATACCATTAAATGCGTTTGCTCCATATAGCGCGGAAGACGCTCCTGGTAATAGCTCGATACTGTTCACATCAAGCTCGTTCATACCAACTAGGTTACCTATCACGAAGTTAAGTGCAGGCGATGAGTTGTCAATACCATCTACTAATTGCACAAAACGTGTGTTTGCAAAAGTGGCGAACCCACGAGTATTTACAGACTTAAAAGTTAAACTACCAGTATTAAGATCAACACCTTTAAGATTTTCTAAACCGTCATAGAAGTTTGCAGAAGTGGAGTTCTTAATTTCAGTAACGCCAACTCTTTCAACAGTTACTGGAGATTCAAAAAGACGCTCTGGTGTTCTTGAAGCCGAAACTACAATTTCGTCTAGTAAAGCTACATCTTCTTCAAGCTTGACTGTTACGTTCTGATTGTTTTGTGTAATTTGAACTTTTTGGGTTGCAAAACCAATGCTTGAAACTTGAAGTTCGAAAGGGGGATTTTGATCGACTTTTAAACTGAAATTCCCGTCAAAATCGGTTACCGCCCCTACAGCCTGACCTGTCAATTTGATGTTTGCACCGGGAATGGGTTGATCGTTTTCATCAACCACTTTTCCTGTTACATTTGTTTGTGCAAAACTTACCGCACAAAAAAGCAACAGGCATAAAGAAAAGAGTGTTCTCATATAAGTGTTATTGGTTACTTTGAATTTGCTTCCAATATACACTTTTTTGCCAAAAGCCTAATATAACGTTAAGAAATTAATGCATTTGATAAAAACTTACTCTACAGTTACGGATTTAGCAAGGTTACGCGGTTGGTCAACATTACAATCACGCATAACGGCAATATGATACGATAGTAATTGTAATGGTATGGTTGTCAGTAACGGAGAAAGAGCTTCTTCAGTTTCGGGAATCTCAATAACATGATCTGCTAACCCTTTAACTTCGGTGTCGCCTTCAAAAACAATTCCGATAATTTTTCCTTTTCTAGACTTGATTTCTTGAATATTACTCACCACTTTTTCATAATGACCTTTTCTGGTAGCAATAACAACCACCGGCATCTGCTCATCAATCAACGCAATTGGTCCATGTTTCATTTCTGCTGCAGGATATCCTTCAGCATGTATGTAAGAAATTTCCTTAAGTTTTAAGGCCCCTTCAAGTGCTACAGGAAAATTATAACCTCTACCTAGGTACAAACAATTAGGAGAATCCTTATATATTGCTGCAATCTCTTTTATTGTGGAGTCAGACTCAAGTGCTCTTTCAACTTTTTCAGGAATAAGCTCTAGTTCTAATAAATGAGTTCGGTATTCTGAACTGGTCATGGTGCCTTTTGCTCTTGCTAGTCTTAATGCAATTAAAGTCAATACCGTTATTTGTGTGGTAAATGCTTTTGTCGATGCCACCCCAATTTCTGGTCCAGCATGAGTGTAAGCACCGGCATGAGTTTCTCTTGAAATAGAAGATCCTACCACATTACAAACTCCGAATACGAATGCACCTTTTGATTTAGCCAGTTTAATAGCGGCTAGTGTATCAGCAGTTTCACCAGATTGTGATATAGCTATTAGGACATCTTTATCGGTTATAATAGGATCGCGATATCTAAATTCTGAAGCATATTCAACTTCAACAGGAACTCTAGCAAAGCTTTCAAACACATACTCAGCTACCAATCCAGCATGCCATGACGTACCACAGGCCACAATAAGAATACGGTCAGCATTTAAGAACTTCTTCATGTTATCTTCAACACCTGCCATTTTAATTAGGCCTTGTTCTCTTAATAATCGACCTCTATAGGTGTCCCGGATAGCCTTCGGCTGCTCGTAAATCTCTTTTAACATGAAGTGGTCATAGCCACCTTTTTCTATTTGTTCGATATTTAGACGAAGCTCTTGAATATATGGATCGACTAATTTGTCATCTTTTATTTTACGAACCTTCACTTTTTTACCAAGTCGAACAACGGCCAACTCTTCGTCTTCTAAGTAAATAGCATTTTTGGTAAATTCAATAAACGGCGTGGCATCAGAAGCAATGAAAAATTCATCCTCGCCAACACCTATTGCAAGCGGACTTCCTAAACGCGCCACTACAATTTCATTTGGTTTTGTCTTGTCAAAAACGGCAATCGCATATGCGCCGATCACTTCGTTCAGGGCAATTTGCACCGCTTTACCAAGCTTTACCTTTTCGTTTTTCTTAATATCCTCAATAAGGTTAATCAATACTTCAGTATCAGTATCCGATTTAAAGGTGTAACCACGTTTAATCAATTCTTTTTTAATGGAATCATAGTTTTCAATAATCCCATTGTGAATAATCACAAGATCACCGGAGTTAGAATAGTGTGGATGTGAGTTTACATCGTTTGGTACGCCATGTGTTGCCCAGCGTGTGTGTCCTATACCAAGATTTCCGTTAGTAGCAATTTCTTTTTTTACACGGTTTTCAAGATCGGCTACTTTTCCTTTTGTTTTGGAAAGCTGTACGTCCTTGCCGTCGTATAGGGCTATACCGGCACTGTCATAACCCCGATACTCTAACCGTTTTAAGCCATTAACAATAATAGGATATGCGTCTCTATGACCTATATAACCAACAATACCACACATATGTATATAAATAAGATTTGATTCCTAATGCGATGAGCAAAAAGAAAATGATTAATTGTGCTGCGAAATTGACCTATTTAACTTGCGAGCTGAAAAAAACTCGACAAGGAGGCATTCATTATCGTTATTGCACCTTTGGTAAAATTACCTTTTTTAAAATGAAGAGGTTAATCTATTTCGCTAAAAAATACTTCAAGCTTAGTACGTTTGTTTTCTGGAACAGTTGGGCTATTGCCATGAAGGACAACACCAAACGGACTGATGACAGCAGCTTCTGGAGTAGAAATATCTGAGTCTAACAGGGGTCTTGAAACATTGATATTATTAATATCAGAAGTTAGGGAGAGTCCTAATTTAACATTGGTTGAATCTCTTCTAATTATGTTACTTAAATGAGAAGTAATGCTAAATCGATATAAAGGTCCGTCATCAGCTGTTTCATCCAAAATCCCACCATAAACACTTCTAGATTCATCACGTTCAGATGCTGCGCTCGAGCTTGTAGGATCAATAAGATAATCAAACAAAGCTGTTTCATTTTCCAGATCATACAAATACAATCTGTTTGGCAAAGTTGTATTAGCTGAAGCCGCTTCATCTACATAAAAAATGAGATTAGCCTGATTAATAAGCCAATTGTTGGCTTTAATTTGATCAAGTACGTCAGAGGATTCGCCTTCATCAAACAATTTAACCTCTGTCATAATTCCCTGGCCTCCTCGAATAAATAAATTTTCTGGGGCGTCAGTGTTAGCTAAAGCGTCACTTATTGTTATTGGTAATGGATCATCCTCTAAAATATTGATTACATTCCCATTTAGTGGAATTAAAAAAGTATCTTGATCAACTACAATCGTATCGTCACTCGGGTCATCTACAGTGTTGTTGGTGTCTACTTCATCAAATTCATACTCGATGCGAATATTGGCGTTCGCAAAGTCTAATAGCATTAATAAATTGTCAACATTCGATGTTGTGATATATATACCTCTTAAGTAATCAGTGAATTCACTATCAGTCGATAAAACACTAGTTCCCTCAGCATTTAAAATTCGTTCTTGAATGAAAAGAGAATCAAGTGGCACTCTAATTCTTGGTGATAACCGCTCATCGGTTACAGGATTTCCTTCGTCATCTGGTTGCACATTGATTACGTCAATTTCTTCATCACTTATAGAAGTTACACCATCAAAAAGAACTGTTCCAGTAAAATCTGCAAAATTAGGAGTTGGATTCCCATCTCCTGTCATGCCAATAGAAGTATAATATTGCTGTACTTGTTGAAAATTGTTGTCAGGATCTAGGCTTCTTAAAAAGAAGGTAAGCTCCTCAACTTTCATATTAAAGGTAGCATCTCGATTTCCGAAAAGAGAATCCAGTTCGTATGTGTTCTCTTCATCCTCCGTGCTTACAACGGTGCTAAAAAAAGGAATGTCTAAATAGGCGTTTACTACACGTTCGTTATCTGCGAGCGTGAGGTCGTCGCCATCAGCTGCATTTGTATCTTCAACATCTTGAGTGAAATTACCAAAAGTTGGATTGTAATTTGTACCGTTTGCCGAGACCAGTCGTAATTGCGCTGCAACTGAAGCCGTTCTTCTACCAAAAATTGCATCTTCTCTACTGCCCAATTGATATAGGGGTAGAAAATTACTTCTCACGGGACCAAGCTTTGTGTTTGTTAAAAAAATGTCGTCTATTACGGTTTGTTCTACATTAAAATCACCGCCACCAATAACATCAGCACCGATAGTGTTGAATTCTTGTGTACAAGATCCGGCAAATGCCAAAATCAAGGTAAAAGTAAAAAAGGCAGAACCGGCGTTGACTAATCGCTTCATTGACATCGTTGTTTTATTCAGAATTTAGCTTGAGAAATACATGCTTTGCGGACAAATGTAGCTTTTTTGATAAGATAGAAAAGCTAAGGTCCTCTTAAAACTAGCTTAAAACTTTTGTTTGATAAAACTCCGTGTAAGCATCAGCAAATTCTTCTTTTGAAACAAAAGGAAGTATTGGCTTATCTAGTTGATCTATATGACTTTGTAGGTCGTTTGGCAGGTTTTCACTTGCAATAACCACAGCGTCAGAATGATCAACTGCCACTTTCATTATGTTAACATATGAAGGAGTCTCAAGTGCATCAGCACCTTCAACATTGTCGAACTTCACTTTGTCCAGCATTTTAGGATCAAGAGTTGCGTCAAAATCTTGTTGGTATACTGATGTTACGATCTTACTTTCGGCAAATAAAGGCTCATCGCCGTAGTACTTCTTAAGATATAATGGTAGTAATGAAGCCATCCACCCATTAACGTGAATAATATCTGGAGCCCAGTTTAGTTTTTTAACCGTTTCGACAACGCCTTTTGCAAAAAAGATAGCGCGCTCGTCATTATCAGGAAACAAATTTCCATCCTCATCAGTCAAGGTTGCTTTGCGTTTAAAGTATTCTTCATTGTCAATAAAATATACTTGCATACGCTCCTTAGGGATAGAGGCCACCTTAATGATTAATGGCATATCCATATCATTAATAACCAAATTCATTCCTGAAAGTCGAATAACCTCATGTAGTTGGTGTCTTCTTTCATTAATATTGCCAAAACGTGGCATGAATATTCGTATTTGTCCCCCTCTATCATTTACCATTTTTGGTGCCTCAAAAGACATCGATGATATTTCTGTTTCTGGTAAATATGGCACCACTTCCGATGACACGTACAATACCCTTTTATTCGTCATAAAACACGCTTCTGTTAGGTTATTTTAAAAAACACGCAAAATTACGAAAATTATGCAGATTAACGGCAAAATACTATGTTTGCAAGCTGATTATTTTTAAAGATAGAATGGTTTTTACCGAAAAAGCAACACTAAATAAATATATTAGTCAACAGCGGGACAACAAGCAATCAGTTGGTTTGGTTCCGACAATGGGTGCTTTGCATGATGGGCATCTATCTCTTATTCAGCAATCTACAAAACAAAATGAGCTTACTGTTGTAAGCGTTTTTGTGAATCCCACGCAGTTTGACAACCCTAATGATTTGGTTAAATATCCAAGAACTCTGGATGATGATGTTAAACTGATAAAAAGTTTAAAAAAACATGTAATTGTGTATGCTCCAGCTCCAAATGACGTATATGAGGACTCCGTTTCTTCTCAAAATTTCGATTTTGATGGCTTAGAAAATGAAATGGAAGGAGAGTTTAGAACAGGTCATTTTGATGGTGTGGGAACCGTGGTAAAACGACTGCTCGAAATCGTAAAACCGGATTACGCTTATTTTGGAGAGAAAGATTTTCAGCAATTACAGATAGTTAGAAAACTGGTAAAAAAACACAAAATTTCGGTAGAAATTGTTGGCTGTCCAATTAGCAGGGAGGATAGCGGATTGGCGATGAGTTCAAGAAACAAAAGGCTTACCGAAGAAGAGAAGCAAAAATCTGCATTTATTTATAAAACACTACAACAGGCAAAGGCGAAATTTGGCACAGAAAGTGCTAATACAGTAGTAGAATGGGTGACGAAACAATTCGAAAGACATTCGTTTTTAACGTTAGAATACTTCAAGATCGCTGAGGTTTTGACATTAAAAAGTGTTAAAAGAAAAACAAAAAACAAAAAATATCGAGCCTTTATTGCAGTGTATGCAAATGACGTACGACTAATAGACAATCTAGCCCTAAATTAATTAACTTTGCCCCATGCAAGTAACTGTAGTTAAATCAAAAATTCACCGCGTAAAAGTTACCGGTGCCGACCTAAATTATATCGGTAGTATTACCATCGATGAGGATTTAATGGATGCTGCGAATATTATCGAAGGAGAAAAAGTACAGATCGTTAACAATAACAATGGAGAACGATTAGAGACTTATGCAATTCCTGGTCCACGAAATAGTGGAGAAATCACTCTAAATGGTGCGGCTGCAAGAAAAGTAGCAGTCGGAGATATACTAATCTTAATTTGTTACGGAATGATGGATATTGAGGAAGCTAAAAGCTTTAAGCCATCACTTGTTTTTCCTAACGAAGCCAACAACAAGTTAAACTAAAAGCTTGAACCCAAAACTCTCTAAAGCCTTACAGATTATCTTGCCCTTAGGCTTAGGGATATTTCTTATTTGGTATTCGTATAATAAGTTCACACCAGAAGAACTTATCACCATAAAAGAGAATTTTAAAAGTGCCAATTATGGGTGGGTTTTATTAAGCATTGTTTTTGCCTTATTAAGTCATTTTTCTAGGGCATACCGCTGGAATTATATGCTGGAGCCATTGGGTTATCGTCCGAAAGTGCCAAATAATATCATGGCCGTTGGAATCGCGTATTTAATGAACATGTTTATTCCTCGATCAGGAGAAGTATCCCGTGCCTTAGTTGTCAAAAAATATGAAGGAGTTCCCTTTGATAAGGCATTTGGTACTATCATTGCTGAAAGGGTTGCTGATCTTGTTATTTTGGGAGCACTTGTACTAATTGCGCTCTTATCACAATTTGATATTTTAAGTGCCTACATTATTGATAGTCTTCCTCAGGAAAAACTGATATTTGCTTTGGTATCCTTAGTTGTTTTTGTTGTAGTGACCATTCTTTTCTTTCGGTACTCTAATAATGCAATAAGCAAAAAAATAAAGACCTTTTTGATTGGCATTAAAGAAGGAATTTTTAGCATTCTTAAAATGAAGAATAAATGGGGATTTATTTTTCATACTATTTTCATTTGGGTGATGTACTTGTTAATGTTTTACGTCTGCATTTTTGCATTGCCAGAGACCTCTCATATAAATTTTCCTATTCTTATATCGGCGTTTGTTGTTGGCAGTTTTACTATTGCATTTACTAATGGCGGTGTAGGCTGGTATCCATTTGTAATCGGTAAGATTCTTCTTCTTTACGGAATTGCTGAAACTGATGGTGCAGCTTTTGGTTGGATAGTTTGGACCGCACAGTTTATAATGATCCTGATTTTCGGGGGCGTTTCATTTCTTATTCTTCCGTTTTACAACAGAAAAAACAAGCAGAAAAACGAAAGTTAAAACCTGTATAACTGCGATTCTTGCCTCTTTTATTCATTTATACCTATCTTGAAAGCAGATACTAACCTATTTATCATGAAAAAATTACTTTTACTTCTATTGGTGTGTTCTACATCGATCAATGCCCAAGTGCTTAATGAAGAATTCAATTCGTACAAGATGGGCGAAACACGTAATATTAGTATTTACGTTCCAGAAAGCTACTCAGCAGAAGATAAAAAGACATATCCATTAATCATTGTTTTAGACGGCGAATATCTTTTTGATCTAACCGTTTCTAATACAAAACTATATAGTTATTGGGAGGAAATGCCGGAAGCTATTGTTGTAGGAATCGAACAAGAAGACGTTCGCATTGGTGACACAAAATTTAATGCAGATAGTGGTTTGCCTGAAGAACGTGGTGCTTCATTTTTTGAGTTTGTTGCTATGGAGCTAGTTCCTTACATAGCTAAAGGATATAAGACAGCTAATTTTAAGATGATTATTGGTCATGATCGTACGGCTGCTTTTTTAAATTATTACTTGTTCAAGGAGGATCCTATGTTTGATGCTTATGTGAGTTTAGCTCCAAAATTTGCTCCTTTTATGGAGGAGCGTTTGGCAGACAAATTGAACAGCACCGAAAAAAGACGTTTTTACTACTTAGCGACTAGCGAAAATGACGATAAACGAGGACGAAAAGCGATTAAAGCCCTCAACGAAAAACTAAAAACAAGTACTAACGAGAATTTGAGTTTTTATTTTGATGAGTTTGCCAACGCGACTGAAAATGCCGTTTCTGGCTATGGAATTGCCAGTGCGATGGATCAAATTTTTGGGATGTACAAACCAATTACGGTTAAAGAGTATCGGGAGAATATTGCCAAAATGGATTCGGATGTATTTAGTTACTTGGATAAAAAATATAATGATATCGAGACTTTCTTCGGTTTTAGAAAGCAAACAACCATGAACGATATTATGGCAATCTATGCTGCCGCTAAAAAGAAGGAAGATTTAGAATCGCTTCAGAAGTTAGGTGTACTTGGTCTAAATGAATATCCTGAAACCATGTTAGGCCATTTTTTCGAAGCGGAGTTTCACGAGCTTTCTGGCGAACCAAAAAAAGCATTGCGAACCTACGAAAAAGCTTTTGCATCACCTGAGATTGACTTTATGACCAAAGACTTAGTCCTTGAACGCATGGAGGCCTTAAAAGCTGATTTTGGATATTAATGAATGAAAATTTCTGTTTTTTGAAATTTCAAATTCCAACTTTCGTACATTTCGGGTTTTAAATAAGGAACCTGTAAATGGCTAAAGTAAAAACTACCTTTTTCTGTCAAAACTGCGGATCGCAATTTCCAAAATGGCAAGGACAATGTTCTAGCTGTAAGCAGTGGAATACAGTGGTGGAGGAAGTGGTTCAAAAAGTGGAAAAATCTGATTGGAAAACACCACAATCACCTGCCAAGCGCGTTTCAAAACCATTGAAAATAAATGAGATTGACACGGCCAAAGAGGCGCGCATGAATACAGGTAATTCTGAATTTAACAGGGTGCTTGGTGGTGGAATAGTACCAGGAAGTATGATTTTGTTAGGTGGCGAACCTGGTATTGGTAAAAGTACATTACTGCTTCAAATCTCGTTAAAATTACCATATAAAACCTTATATGTTTCTGGTGAAGAAAGTCAGAAACAAATTAAAATGAGGGCAGAACGCATTCATCCTAATGCTGAGAACTGCTACATTTTAACCGAGACCAAAACACAAAACATTTTCCGGCAGATTGAAGAGGTAGAACCGGATATTGTGATCATCGATTCCATTCAAACGCTGCATTCGGATTATATTGAATCATCAGCTGGGAGTATTTCTCAGATTCGTGAAACGACTGCCGAATTAATGAAATTCGCCAAGGAAACATCTACTCCTGTAGTATTAATAGGCCATATCACCAAAGATGGTAATATTGCTGGTCCGAAAATATTAGAACATATGGTCGATACCGTACTTCAGTTTGAAGGCGATCGCAACCATGTATATCGCATTTTACGTGCATTAAAGAATCGATTTGGGAGTACTGCTGAATTGGGAATTTACGAGATGTTAGGTGCTGGTTTACGAGAAGTGAGCAATCCTAGTGAAATCCTTATTAGCAAAAAAGATGAAGAATTAAGTGGTAATGCAATTGCGGCAACCCTCGAGGGAATGCGACCGCTGATGATCGAAATTCAGGCTTTAGTTAGTACTGCAGTATATGGCACACCACAACGAAGTACAACCGGCTATAATGCTAAGCGATTAAACATGTTGTTGGCAGTACTCGAAAAACGCGCTGGCTTCCGACTAGGAGCTAAGGATGTATTTTTAAACATCACCGGAGGTATCAGTGTTGATGACCCAGCAATTGATTTGGCAGTGGTCGCTGCAATTCTTTCAAGCAATGAAGATATTCCAGTTGAAAAAGATGTTTGTTTTGCGGCTGAGGTCGGACTTTCCGGAGAGATAAGGCCAGTAAACCGAGTAGAACAGCGTATTCTGGAGGCTGAAAAACTCGGCTTTACAAAGATCTTTATTTCTAAATATTGCAAACTCTCTCTAAAAAATCCTCAAATCGAAATCATCAAAGTCGCTAAGATTGAAGATGTTGTGAGTTGGTTGTTTGGGTAGTTTCTTTTCTTTTTGACGATCATATCTTTTTGGAGTTCAACAGGAATGACATCTATCCTGTTTTTCTACTTTCGTTGGAAAATTCAAAAATTGTCGAACGAAATAAGATTGAATAAAATTCAACAAAATTTCACTTTTTGATATTTTGATGAAAAATATGCAGGAAATTGAAAAATACGATGAAGATAATATAATCTGGTAACGTTAAGTTAACATTGGGAAAAATACAATTTTAATAAGATTTTTCCGATTTTGCTAGAATAATAATATCGATTGCCGAAAAATTGATCCTTCAAAAAAACGAGATATAAAAAATGGAATCTGCACTTTTTTCATGGTTTTGAGCATTAACATTTAGGCTTGTTCATTTGACGTTTTGGTAACCTTAAACCCTTGTCATCGCGAACATATGCTAATAATTTTGAAGTGTAACTCAAAGTCTAATTAAAAACAAAAAGACATGAAAAGAGTAGCTTTATTATTATCAGTATTAGCATTTAGTGTAAATGCATTTGGAGCCTCAATACCTGCAGAAGTTCCTGTAAAGGTATTGCAAAATCAGATTGTAAGGTTATTAGATGAACCATCAATGACCATTTATAAAGAAACAAAAGTTCAGTTGAAGTTCATGGTGACCAAAAATGGCAAACTGGATGTGGTTTCGTCAAAATCTGAAAATGAGAAATTAGCAGAATATGTAAAGAAGCGCTTAGACGATAAGAATCTTGCGATTTATGTTGAAAATTCGAAAGAGGTATATAGCGTTGTTTTGCGATTTATTGTTTAAACTAATTAATTATTTAAAAGAAAAGCCAATTCTTAATAGAATTGGCTTTTTCATATATTTAAATCGAAGGCTTATCACGGTGCTGGATCTGGGATTTGACTATGAATAGCTTCAATACCTTTTAAAACATCATCACTTAAATCGACATTAATACTGTCGATATTTTCTTTAAGCTGATCTAAAGTGGTAGCGCCAATAATATTGCTAGTTACAAAAGGCCTAGTATTTATATATGCCAATGACATTTGGGCTAGGGAAAGTCCATGTTTTGATGCTAATTCTGCATATAGTCGTATAGCTTCTTTTGATGGGTCACTACCATAACGCAGTACAAAATTAGGAAATAGCGTACCACGAGCGCCTTCTGGTTTCTTACCACCGATGTATTTGCCACTTAATGTGCCCGAAGCCAAAGGAGAGTAAGGCAATAACCCTACATTTTCTCTCATGGAAACCTCAGCATTACCAACTTCGTATGCACGATTTAATAATGAATACGGATTTTGAACAGTACTGATTTTTGGTAAATTATGAATTTTACTTTCTTGCAAATATCTCATAATTCCCCAAGGTGTTTCGTTAGATAAACCAATGCGCCGGACCTTACCCGATTTGATAATCTCATCTAATGTGGATAATATTTGGTTGATATTATCTTCCCATTGTTCATTTTCATCGTGTACATGACCTCGCTTACCAAAGAAATTAGTATTGCGATCAGGCCAGTGTATTTGATACAGGTCGATGTAATCAGTTTGTAATCTTTCAAGACTGCCATTTACAGCATCGTGTAATGATTCTGGTGTAAAACCTGTTGTACGAATATGAGATGTATAGGGTCCTGGGCCAGCTATTTTTGAAGCAAGTATAATTTCTTCTCTTTTGCCTGTTTTCTTAAACCATGTTCCTATAATCTTTTCAGTCGCACCATATGTTTCGGCTCTAGCAGGAACTGAATATAACTCTGCTGTATCAAAAAAGTTAATGCCTTGCTCAACTGCATAATCCATTTGATCGTGGCCTTCTGCTTCTGTATTCTGCTCGCCCCAAGTCATGGTGCCTAAACAAATTTTGCTTACTTCAATTTTGGTATTGGGTAGTGTAGTATATTTCATTTTATAGCATTAAAAAATCCCAACTAAATGGGATTTTTGATATATGTAAAATTACTGAATTATGATTTTATATAAGTGCACATTCCATGCTGAAAATGTTGTGGCTTCAACAGTTATTCCACCTCATTCAACAACTTAGTCACTTCATCTAACTTAGGAGTTAAAATCACTTCAATTCGTCTGTTTTTTGACTTTCCTTCCGCAGTTGTATTCGGTGCAATAGGAGAATACTCACCACGACCAGCGGCTGTTAAGTTTTCTGGTTTAATCTGTCTATTTTGTCTCAAAATAGCAACAATAGAAGTTGCACGTTTTGTTGAAAGATCCCAATTGTCTTTTATATTGCCGTTGCCTGAATAGGGTGCATTATCAGTATGCCCTTCAATAAGTACAGAAATGTCAGGATTCTTAGCAAGTACTGTTCCTAATGCATTCACCGCACGCTGTCCCTCAGAGCCCACAGCCCAGCTACCAGATTGAAACAACAGTTTGTTTTCCATCGATACGTAGACTTTTCCGTCACGTTGTTCGACTGTTAATCCTTTGCCTTCAAAATCGAGCAATGCTCTAGAAATAGCATCTTTTAACTTTTTCATGGCAGCATCTTTGCTAGCAATAACACTTTCTAATTCGTTAATGCGATTAGATCGTGCATTCAACTCTTTCTGTAGCTTTTCAAGTCGAGCATTTTCAGCGGCTAAAGCTGCTTCTTTGGCTTCTAATTGTGCTAATAATTCTCGATTCTTTTTAGCGTTTGCAGCGATTGATGCACTGCTGTTTTTCTCTAAGGCTGCATATGAATCATTAAGCTTATCGTATTTTGATTTGAGTCCGACATAATCGCGTTCTAAAGCATTTTTCTTGTCTTCAGATGTTTTGTATAACTTCTCTAGTGAAGCAAATTCATTTTGCAGCTTATTTTTCTCAGCTTGCAAGTTGGCATAATCATCGACTAGCGATTCATGCTCGCTCTTAAGATCGGCATATTTATCTTCTAATTCTTTAAAAACTTTTGCTGATACGCAAGAGTTTAAAAAGATGGGAATAAACAACAAAATGGCAATTTTCTTAATCATATGTTCTTTTAAAAAATTAATGATCCACTTCAACTAAAATAGGACAGTGGTCGGAGTGCACCGCTTCGCTTAGTATAACGGCGCGTTTTAATTTTTCTTGTAGTGGTTGCGATGCCATTGCATAATCAAGACGCCATCCTTTGTTATTGGCTCTTGAATTTGCACGGTAGCTCCACCAGCTATAATTATGAGGTTCTTTATTAAAATGACGAAACGTATCAATAAAACCACTATTGATGAAATTCCCGATCCATTCGCGCTCTACTGGTAAAAATCCTGATACATTCTTATTTCTTACAGGATCATGAATATCAATAGCCTCATGACAAATGTTATAATCACCGCACACAATTAAATTAGGTCGTGTCTCTCTCAACTTGTTGGCGTATTTATGAAAATCGGCCATGTATTTTAGTTTGAAATCAATTCGCTCAACATTCGACCCACTTGGTAAATACATACTCATCACAGATAAATCACCAAAATCAACCCGAAGATTTCTGCCTTCAAAATCCATATAATCAATACCAGTACCGTACTCAATATGATCGGGTTCATTTTTACAAAAAATGGCAACACCACTATATCCTTTTTTCTGAGCGCTAAACCAATAATGATATTTATAACCAGCATTCTCAATAATAGCAGTATCAACTTGGTCAACCATTGCCTTGGTTTCTTGTATACAAATTATATCAGGATTTGCAGATTGAAGCCAGTCGATAAAACCTTTATTTAGGGCGGCACGTATGCCGTTTACGTTGTAAGAAATAATATTCATTTTAGCGATAATTTGATATGGACTAAAGTAATGATTACTATTTTATGACTTTTAAAAATTTATCTTAAAAACTCTTTTAATAACTATTGAAATTCGGCAAAAAATGAGGTTGTATGTTTAGTAATTTTCCGATATCAAAACCAAAAAAATGAAATCATCGCCAATCAAAAAACTTCACAAAGTGCTATTGCGTTTTTCGTTATTGTTACTCGCTTGTTCAGCTAGCTTTGCTCAAGGAAGTCCTAACACTAGTTATCCTAACGAGTTTAAATTAAATGTTGGTTGGTTTATTGTTGATGGAACAATAGAGGCTGCATATGAGTATTTTATAAACTCCGAATCTAGTATTGGTGCTACAGCTTACTACGATGGTGATAGTAGCGATGCCTTAGGTAAGTTCGGTATTGGCCCAAATTTTAGAGTATATTTTGGAAAGCGCTATGCAAACGGGGTTTATGCAGAGGCTTTTGGGCTTTACTATACGGGAACACTTTCGGAAGACGTCATAGTTGATATGCCCAGAATAAATCAAGATTTTAATACGTTTGCCTTAGGTTTCGGGATCGGTTTTAAGCTACTTACCAGAAGCAGTAATTTTTCTTTAGACGTAAATGCTGCTTTGGGCCGAAATTTAACTCAAGAAAGTCTGCAGGACGCTTTCGTTGGAAAAGGTGGTATTTCGGTCGGATTTAGATTTTAGACCTGATATAAAATCAGATTGAAAAGCAACCTTTCTTATTTTTTTCATCTAAGAGCAGTAACCTAAACAAATTTAAATGAAGAAATCAATTCTATTATTTGTGCTCGCTTTTTTGAGCTTACCTGTATTTTCTCAGGATGAACCAGACGTTAGTTTAAAGAATAGTGAGCTAAAATTAAATGCACTTTTTTTAGTGATTGGTGCTTTGGAAGTTGAATATGAATATATTTTGAATGAGGAATCAGCTGTTGGGGTATCCGCTTTTTTGCCGATCGATGAAGATGTTGACATCAATTATTATATTTCTCCTTACTATCGATGGTATTTTGGTAAAAAGCGAGCGGCGGGTTTCTTTGTAGAAGGCTTTGGAATGCTTAACTCTGTTGAAAATGAGAATTACACATTCGATGATGTCACTTTTATAGGCTCAAGTACTTTTGAAACCAAGACCGATTTTGCAATTGGAGTTGGACTTGGAGCAAAATTTATAACTACAAGAAATTTTATCGCCGAAATCTATGCTGGAGTAGGAAGAAACCTCTTCAATACCGATGGCGATGATGACTTTGAAATTGTTGGTAAAGGGGGAATAAAGATTGGGCTGCGTTTTTAGGTAAGAGACTAATGCTAAATTGAAATGGTCAAACCCCTCTCCCTAACCCTCTCCCCAAGGAGAGGGGACCAATATTTTTTGTTTTTAGAAAAAAAGATCCTAATTAAAGACTGAAACTACATTTTCTGAAGCCAATTCTTCACGCTTACCTCTGCAGCAATAATCGATTTTAATTCGGAAATAGGAACACGTTTTTGTTCCATAGTATCTCGATGACGAATCGTAACGGTATTGTCTTCTTTGGTATCGTGATCTACAGTAATGCAAAATGGTGTACCTGCAGCATCTTGACGGCGATAGCGTTTTCCAACAGCATCTTTTTCGTCATAAAGCACATCAAAATCCCATTTAAGGTCTTCGATAATCTCTCTTGCAATCTCAGGTAATCCATCTTTTTTAACTAAAGGAAAAACTGCTGCTTTTGTAGGTGCTAATACCGCTGGTAATTTTAAAACTGTTCTAGTGGTGTTATTTTCTAAGGCTTCTTCTTCTAGCGAATTAGAGAATACGGCAAGGAACATACGATCTAAACCTATTGAAGTTTCTACTACATATGGAATATAACTTTCGTTGTCTTCGTGATCGAAGTAGCGCAATTTCTTTCCAGAAAATTCCTCATGGCTTTTTAAATCAAAATCAGTGCGGCTATGAATACCTTCTAATTCTTTGAAGCCGAACGGGAATCTAAACTCAATATCAGAGGCAGCATCAGCATAATGAGCTAGTTTTTCGTGATCGTGAAAACGATAGTTATCTTCACCCATTCCCAATGACAAATGCCATTTTAATCGGGTTTCTTTCCACTGCTCATACCATTCTTTTTGTGTGCCTGGCTTCACGAAAAATTGCATTTCCATCTGTTCGAATTCACGCATACGGAAAATGAATTGACGGGCCACAATCTCATTTCTAAAAGCCTTTCCAGTTTGGGCAATACCAAACGGAATTTTCATACGTCCCGTTTTTTGCACATTTAGGAAATTAACAAATATACCTTGCGCCGTTTCAGGCCGCAGATATAAATCCATTGCACTTTCAGCAGAGGCTCCCAGTTTAGTGCCAAACATTAGGTTGAACTGTTTAACATCAGTCCAATTTTTAGAACCTGAAAGCGGACAAGCGATCTCTAATTCTTCAATGAGTGCTTTTACGTCAGCTAGGTCTTCTTTTTCCAGCGATTGCCCCATTCTTTTCAAAATGGCATCACCTTTTTCTTTATAACCTAAAACTCTTGGGTTTGTCGCAATAAATTGTTCTTTATCAAACGAATCGCCAAAACGCTTAGCTGCTTTTTTTACTTCTTTTTCAATTTTTGTATCGAGTTTCCCAACATAATCTTCGATTAATACGTCGGCACGATAGCGCTTTTTCGAATCTTTATTATCAATTAAAGGATCGTTAAAAGCATCAACATGGCCAGAAGCTTTCCAAGTGGTTGGATGCATGAAAATGGAAGCGTCAATACCCACAATATTTTCGTGCATTTGCACCATGGCTTTCCACCAGTATTCGCGTATATTTTTTTTAAGTTGAGCTCCGTTTTGCGCATAGTCATAAACGGCACTTAACCCATCATATATTTCACTCGACTGAAACACATATCCGTACTCCTTTGCGTGCGAAATTACCTTCTTAAATTGATCTTCTTGATTTGCCATGGCGCAAAAATAATTCAATTTAGAAAATGGGAAAGCTTAGTGCTTGTTTTTTGTTGGGAGTTACGGTATAAGAAAGAAATAATAAGCAAAATGCCTTGAGAATATGGGCGCAGAAATTTACATGATGTTTACTGCAAAGCCAACATAGTTGCGCCAACCAATTCTTCATTAAAGAAAACCTTTATTTGGTACGTGCCATTGTCCATTGTGGCATTGCTTAAGTTAAAGCTATCGCACACTTTAAGCGTTTTGTTGGTGAAGTTTACTACACGTTTTTTGCTGAAAACCAATGTTTTTCCTTTCACCACTGTTTCAAAAGTCGGGTTAATAACTTGACCGTTAGGTGCTACAATTTGAAAGAATAATTCTTTATCTCCTTTTTCTAAAAGATTGTTTGGTAATATGGTAAAACATGTTTCCATGACATCAGTCTTTTCCGATAGTGTAGTTTGCGAAAGTTGACCTGGTGTTTTTAACCAAAATGCTTTAGACGCCACGTCATCTATTTGCATTGTCGATCCTTTCGCAATACGGCTCGTTAAGGCTTGATTGTCACGTTGTAAAGCGGCATTTTTTGTCTGCTCACTAGCAATACGTTGATCACGTTGTTTTAATTGGTTTGCTAGTTGTATGTTAATACGTTGTAAAGAATCTCTTTGAAGTGCAATAACTCGATTTTCCCTTCGCAAATCTCGTATTTGCTTACGGTATTCCCGAATTTCGCTATAGTTTGACCCTAGATTATTAATTGAGTCCAACAGCGAAACCATTTGCGCCTTTGTATCGGCTATTTCCTTAGCCATTGCACTATTTTCCACTTCAAGATTTTCATTTTGCTTAATCATATCATTAAGCTCTTTTTTGAAAGTCTCTTTTTCATTTTCAGCAAAAGATAGCTTTTTCTTACTTTCAACATGATTAAAGTAAGATAGAACTGTTAATCCAACAACGGCCATTGCCATTAATAGAATTAAAAATAATTGCCATTTATTATCTTTCTTCTGGTTCATTGATAAAGTCCTATTTTTATAAGAACATTAGGCAAAATATACTGGGGGTTTTGGTAAATATATTAAATAATATCATTAGTGTCTTTATTCCATCTGTATGCGCTGGTTGTAAGCAAAAACTTTCAGTAAACGATCAAATTTTATGTGTGACATGCCGGCATGAGCTGCCGATTACTAATTTTCATTTAGAAAAAGAGAACTCGGTTAAGCGGTTGTTTAGCGGGCGTGCTTCCATAACAAACGCCAACTCTTTCGTATTATTTCATAAAAAGGGTATTGTGCAACAAATTATCCATCAATTAAAGTATAAAGGCCAACAACAAGTGGGCACTTTTTTTGGCAATTGGTATGGTACTATTTTAAGGGAAGATGGTGTTTTTAAGGATGTTGACGTCATTATTCCTGTACCTCTTCATAAAAAGCGCCTAAAACAACGAGGTTATAATCAAGTCACCACATTTTCTAGAGCTTTAGGCGAAAAATTAGACATAGTATTTGATGAGACTAGTTTCAAAAGAACAAAAAATACGAGCAGACAAGTTTTTAGAAGTAGAGGTGACCGTTGGCAGCGATTGCAAAATGCTTTTGCTGTAATCGATGAGAAAAACTTGAAAGGGAAACATATTTTATTGGTTGATGATGTTATAACCACAGGTGCAACGCTGGAAGCTTGCGCTAATATTTTGCTAAAAATACCTGGCACTACAATTAGTATTGTTACTTTGGCTGTAACCGAATAATTTTTAAAAACCACACTTAAAAAAGTTGTTATTTTGCAGGGTAGTCACAAATCTATGAAACATCGATTTTCTTTTATTTCCGCTGTAATAGTTGCTTTTATTACTATTCTGAGTTGTGCAAAAATAGGTAATGTTGAAGGCGGACCTAAAGATGAAGAGCCACCTCTTGTTGAACGAGAAGACCCACCAAATGGCACTGTTAATTTTAAGGGGGATCGCATTCGGATTTATTTTGATGAGCTTATTAAGTTGAAAGATGTTCAAAAGCAACTCATTGTTTCACCGCCTTTAAAAAATCCTGCTGAGTTATCACCACAGGGAAGTCCACGTAAGTATGTCGAGATTAAAATAAACGATACCTTAAAAGCAAACACCACCTACGTATTTAATTTTGGTCAAAGTATTGTCGACAACAATGAAGAGAATCCTTATGAGTTTTACAAGTACGTATTTTCTACAGGCGATTATATCGATTCTTTAACCCTTGGCGGGATGGTACAGGATGCTTTGAAAAAAGATCCCGACCAGTTTGTCTCCGTTATGTTGTATGAAATAGATTCTACTTACAATGACTCGATAGTCTATAACAAGGTGCCAAATTATATTACGAATACTTTAGATAGTACGATCACCTTCGAATTATCGAATCTTAAGGCTGGCAAATATCGCTTGTTAGCTTTAAAAGATGACGCTTCAAATAATTTATATGAACCTAGAGATGATAAGATCGGTTTTATAAGCGAAGAAATTACAATCCCCACTGATTCTTTGTATTTAGTAACCCTATTTAAAGAGAAATTGCCTTTTAGAGCAACAACTCCTTCATTAATATCTGGTAACCGAATTATTTTTGGATATCAAGGGCCGAAAGAAAAAATGAATATTAAACTACTTACTAAAGTAGCAGATACATTTGATTATCGCATTACTTCCGATCCGGTAAGAGATAGTTTGTTTTATTGGTTTAAAGGTGCACCTAAAGATTCCATTCAGTTTGAGTTACCGTCGGCTGATACAACTATTGTACAAACCTTGTTTTTTAAAGAGTTAGGAAAAGATACGCTGGTACTTCAACCTAATCAAGGTAGAACACTATCACTTAAAAAGCCGTTTTTTATTAGCGCAAATACACCCTTAGTATCTTTAGATACCACAAAAATCACCTTTTTTGATCGAGATTCTGTCGCTATTCCGTATCAAGCCAAAATTGATTCGATAAACAACCAGATTGATATCGATTTTGAAAAAGAATTTGAAAAAGGTTATCAGCTAACATTGTTTCCCGGAACAGTAACCGATTTTTTTGGAGAAGAGAACGATACGATTCTTTTTAGTCTCGGAACAAAAAAATTGGCAGATTATGGTACCTTGAAAGTCACATTACAGGAGGTTGAGAGCTATCCTATTATTGTTCAAGTTACTAATGAGAAAGAAGAAGTTGTTGATGAGCTTCTGGTGCCAGAAGAAGCACCTTCTTATTACTTTGAGCAATTAGATCCGGCTACTTACTACATCAGAATTATTTATGACACTAACGGAAATGGTGAGTGGGATACGGGGAATTATTTAAAGGGAATTCAGCCAGAACGAATCATTTACAACCCTACTGCATTAGAAATCAGAGCGAACTGGGATATTACGCAAGACCTTACAATGACACCGAAAACCTATCCTGATCCTGCAGAAATTGAAGTCGAGAACGATAGTCTTTAATATGAGTTTTTGATAAGGTTACTGTTTCAATAAATTCTTTGTTAGCTGGTATTGTGCTAATCTTATTTCCGAGAACATCATAACAAGCGGAATGACCAGAATATTCTAATGCATTCGCATCGAGACCAACTCGATTTACGCCAATACAATAACTCATATTTTCAATTGCTCGGGCTTTTAGTAAAGTATCCCATGCATTTATTCTTGGCTTTGGCCAGTTGGCAACGTATAATAAAAGATCATAGTTTTCTGCATTGCGTGCCCAAACAGGAAAGCGTAAATCGTAGCAAATAAGTGGGCATATTTTCCAACCTAAATAGTCAAAAACTAACTTCTCTTTACCAGCTTCATAAACCTCGTGTTCACCAGCTAATGTAAATGTATGACGCTTGTCGTAGTGCTGTATTTTTCCTTCGGGCGTAACAAAAATCAGTCGATTTCTAAACAAGTTATTTTCCTCGATAATAATGCTACCAGTAATCGCTATATCTAATTCATTAGCAAGTTTAGTCATCCAATCGATGGTAATTCCATTCATGTTTTCAGCCAAACTATCAGGATTCATGCTAAAACCAGTTGTAAACATTTCAGGTAAGATTACGATATCTGTTTTTTCATTAATCGTTCTTATTTTTTGTTCCAAATTAATCCTGTTTTGAATAGGGTTTCCCCAAACTAAACTAGTTTGAATAAGGCTTACTTTTAATTCAGTATTCATATCTATAAAAATACCTAAAAATTATATCTGATCATTTTGCTGTCAGTCCGTGCATTGGATTTGGAATTTGAGATTTGTTTTTTTAACCTTTGACTATGCAACTTCAATTTAAAAAATGCGATTTAGGCGATCTTCATAAGCTAAGAGAATTGTCAGAAGAAACCTTTATCGATGCATTTGAGAAACACAACAATCCAGAAGATTTTAAAGCCTATGTAGATACAGCATTCTCACTAAATGCTATCAAAAGTCAATTAATAAACCCTTCAACAGCTTTTTATTTTGTTATAAAAGATGAAGAAATAATCGGCTATTTTAAAGTAAATGAACAAGATGCGCAGTCTGACCTTCATCTTGAAAACACATTAGAATTAGAACGGGTATATGTAGTGAAACAAGCGCAAGGAAATGGATATGGGACTATTATATTAAATGAGATTATCGACAAAGCAAAATCTCAGAAAATGAAAGCGATCTGGCTCGGTGTTTGGGAACATAATACTGATGCCATTCGATTCTACGAACGCTATGGCTTCAAAAAATTTGGTAGTCATCCTTACTGGCTAGGTAATGATAAGCAGACTGATTTTGTAATGCGCTATGATCTTTAAGCTTCTAGCAATGAACAAATCTCAGATAAGCCTTGCATCTGGGCGTGTTGTGCTGCCGTATTTCCTTTGCCATCTTTAATGCTTTTATCTGCGCCATTTTCGAGCAATAGTTTTACCACTTCTGGTTGCGCAAATGTAGTCGCATAAATTAATGCAGTGGCACCGTTGAAATTAATTTTATTAGTATCTGCTCCATTAGCTATAAGCAATGAAGCGATTTGAACATTCCCTTTAAAACAAACCCCCATTAATGCGGTATTTCCTGAAGCATCTTGTTGGTTGACGTCGGAACCAGCCTCGATCAATGCTTTTGTAATATCAAATAAATCGACATAGGTAGCTAAAATTAAAGGGGTAGAACCTCTCTGATCGGTAGTTTTTAAAAGTTCAGGATCTGACTGCAACACAGACCGAACTTGATCGATATTTTGGTTGCGGATTGCTTCAAAAAGTGCATTCATAACATTCAAATATAAAAGAAACCTGCAAGGTGATTATAACCTTGCAGGTTTAAAGATCACTTTTTTCTTTTTCAAGAGTGGTAATCTTAGTTAATAAACGAATCCGTTTAGCTTTTTAAATCAAAACGGTCTAGGTTCATTACTTTATTCCAAGCTTTTACAAAGTCGTTCACAAATTTTTCCTGTGAATCAGCACTTGCATAAACTTCGGCGATGGCACGTAATTCTGCATTCGAACCAAATACCAAATCAGCTCGTGAAGCTGTGCCAATTACAGCGCTCGTAATACGGTTGTGACCAGTATATGCGTTATCATTACCTGATACCGCGCTCCACTTGTTGCGCATGTCTAATAAATTCACAAAGAAATCATTTGACAAGGTATCTTCTTTATTTGTAAACACTCCAGTATTTGAAGCATCCCAGTTGGTTCCCAACACACGCATCCCGCCAAGTAAAACGGTCATTTCTGGAGCATTGAGTCCTAACAAATTAGATTGATCCAATAACAACTCTTCAGCAGGAGCCTTGGCACTAGCGTTTCGGTAATTTCTAAATCCGTCAGCACGTGGCTCAAGGGCTTCAAACGAGTATGCATCGGTCATTTCTTCGGTAGCATCCATACGACCTGGTGTAAATGGTACCGTAATTTTTTGACCAGCATTCTGCGCTGCCTCTTCAATTGCTGCGGCACCACCTAATACAATCATATCTGCAATAGAAATTTGCTTATCGCCCGATTGTGCATTGTTAAACTCAGTTTGAATTGCAGTTAAGGTTGTCAATACCTTTTGAAGTTGCTCGGGTCGATTTACTTCCCATGAACTTTGAGGAGCAAATCGGATTCGGGCACCATTCGCACCTCCGCGTTTATCAGAGTTTCTAAACGTTGAAGCGCTTGCCCATGCCGCGCTCACTAATGATGAAACCGATAAGCCAGATGCTAAAATGCGTTTCTTTAATTCAGCAATATCCGACGAATCAACAAGAGTATGATTGCATGCTGGAATAGGGTCTTGCCAGATTAAATCTTCAGCAGGAACTTCTTCACCTAAATATAAATTTTTAGGTCCCATATCACGGTGAGTAAGCTTAAACCAAGCTTTTGCAAACGCTTTCTCAAACGCCTCTGGGTTTTCGTAAAAATGTCTTGATATTTTTTCGTAAGCTGGATCCATGCGTAATGCTAAATCTGTTGTTAGCATAAAAGGTGCATGCGTTACATTGGCATCATGTGCATCAGGAACAGTACCTTCACCTGCGCCGTTCTTCGGTTTCCATTGGTGTGCTCCAGCTGGACTTTTCGTTAACTCCCATTCATATTCAAATAAATGCTTAAAGTAGTCATGACCCCATTTTGCTGGAGTAGTGGTCCAAGCACCTTCTAAACCACTGGTAATAGTGTGTTCGCCTTTTCCACTTTCAAAGGTGTTAATCCATCCCATTGTTTGCGCTTCGAGCGCGCCACCTGCGGGTTCTACACCAACATATTTATCAGGATCAGCAGCTCCATGCGTTTTACCAAAAGTGTGACCACCAGCAATTAGAGCAACTGTTTCTTCATCATTCATTGCCATGCGACCAAAAGTCACTCGTATGTCTTTTGCCGATGCAACTGGGTCCGGATTTCCATTAGGTCCTTCAGGATTTACATAAATTAATCCCATATGAACTGCACCTAGTGGGTTTTCTAATTCGCCTTCGCTATTATAACGGTCGTCATTACCTAACCATTCCGCTTCCGATCCCCAATAGACATCTTCTTCTGCCTGATACACATCTTCTCGACCTCCAGCAAATCCATAGGTTTTAAAGCCCATTGACTCTAAGGCTACGTTTCCAACTAATACCATTAAATCGGCCCATGATAAGCTACGACCATATTTTTGTTTTATAGGCCAAAGTAGTAATCTGCCTTTATCAAGGTTAGCGTTGTCTGGCCAGCTATTAAGTGGCTCAAAACGTTGCTGACCAGATCCTGCGCCACCACGGCCATCTTGAATACGATAAGTACCCGCAGCATGCCATGCAAGTCGAATCATAAATGGGCCATAGTGTCCATAATCAGCAGGCCACCATGATTGCGAAGTAGTTAGTACCTCTTCAATATCTTTCTTGACTTCTTTTAAATTTAATGATTTGAATGCCTCGGCATAATTAAAGTCATCATCCATCGGATTTGGACTGTTGCCATGCTGACGTAAAATATTTGTTTTTAGCTGGTTTGGCCACCAATCGCGATTGGTTTGCCCACTTCCTGCCGCTTTGTTTAGCTCACCATTTAAAAAAGGACACTGGCTAGCGTCTCCGTTCATGTTTGTTGAATTCATTTTTTTGGTTTTATGCGTTAATGAAAATTGAATGTCATGCCTAATAAGAACCTCTAAATTACAAACATTTTACCTATGAAAATTCTTTTTTTAATAGATTAAAACTATGGTATATATTTAAATCCGATCCGTTTATTTATTCAACTTATTTTATCCTTTTTGAAATGTTTGTCGATTTGTCCCGACTGTTGATTTGTAGCTTTTTAACAAGAACAAAAATGGAACTATCAAATACTAAAAGTATCATCATATTCGATGGCGAGTGCAATTTGTGTAATGGCGTAGTAGGCTGGTTATTGCGTTTCGCTCCAGATGACATTTTCGAGTTTGTTGCCTATCAATCTCCTAAGGGACAATCGCTTTTGAAGGAGCATGGATATCGAACAGATAGACTAGAAACAGTGATTCTGTTTGATGAAGAAGGAATTCATACACACTCTGATGGTTTCTTAAATATCATTTCAAAAATGCCAAAATGGAAATTGGTTGCTGCATTATTAGCATTTATTCCTAGGATGATACGAGATGGCATTTATAAAATGGCATCTAGAAATCGGGTGAATTGGTTTGGGCAATCTAGCAGTTGTACTATTAATTTTAAGTAAAATTGTATCGAAAAAAGTAGGCATTTCTGTTTAATAAAAATGTTATATTGTCATCGTTAAACTAACGACATCATTTTTCGATGCCTTATTATTACGTCATTATTGCCTTACAAGGCTTTTGTATTTACCACTGTTATAAAAACCGAAACGAACAGTTTTGGTTCTATGTTATTTTCTTTGTTCCTGCTGTTGGATCGATTATTTATTTGATCACTCAAGTATTTAAAAAAAGTGATATCGAGTCGGTTCAAGACGGGTTAGCTTATGTTATTAATCCATCTAAACGGGTTACCGATCTTCAGAAAAAAGTAGACTTTGCTAATACACTTCAAAATCGAGTTAACCTTGCTGATGCACATTTTGATCAAGGAAATTACCCTCAGGCTAGCTTGGAGTATGAAAAAGCAATGAACGATTACCATGCAAAAGATAATAGTGTGTTGGAGAAATTGGTGATAGTATCACATTTTTTAAATGAAGAAGAAAAGGTGCTTTCGATTGGGAAAAAGATAGTTGCTGACAGAGGGTTTTCTTCTGATAAAGCCGCCTTTTATTTTGGTAGAGCCTTATCTGAAAAAGGTGATAAAGATCAAGCGAAAAAGTACTTACTAAGCGTTGACAAACGATACAGCAATTACCAAGAACGCTTAGACTTGGCTAGTTTTTATCTTGAAAAGAAGCAAGAATTGGATGCAAAGGAGATTTTATCAGAAATTGTATCGGAGTCAGAACATATGAATCGTCAGAGTTATCGAGAAAATCGTGGGGCGATTGATCAGGCTAGAAAGCTATTGAGGTCTCTTGATTAGTCTAGCTTCTCAACTTTTAAAGTGCTCGTTTTACTTCGCAAGGGTTCCCGAATGCCAAAATATCATTTGGAATATTTTTGGTCACCACACTACCAGCACCAATTGTTACATTATTACCTATTGTAATCCCAGGCATAATAACAGTGTTGCCACCTATCCAAACATTATTGCCTATGGTTACCGGTTTTGAGGAAGTTAAATAATGAGACCCGTTTTTATCTTCGATAATCCTATCAGATGCTTTTAGTGGATGACCAGCTGTATAAATTTGAACAAAGGGTCCGATCAATCCGTTTTTTCCAATGTTGATTTGATTATTATCTAAAAACATGCAATTGGTATTTACAAAGGTGTTTTCTCCAATGGAAATAAGCACTCCATAATCACAGAAAAAAGGAGCTTCGATCCAAACGCCCTCACCTTTAAATTCAAACAGTTCATTTAAAAGTTGATTGCGCTCATCCAGTAAGTTCGAATCGAGATTGTTATATGACTTTAAAAGCTTTCGAGCATGATGGTACATTTTTAGTAACTCAGGATCTCTTGAGTCATAAAAATCACCATTCAGCATTTTTTGTTTTTCTGTCATTTTGTGTTTCTAAATTCTTGCTAAAATCTCGGCAGCCTCAACCAGAGTTTCGTCCTTCTTGGCAAAGCAAAATCGAAGCACTTTATGGTCTTCATTATTCACATTAAAAACGGAAACGGGAATAGCAGCTACTCCAAATTCTTTAACCAATCGCTCAGCAAAAACAGTATCAGCTTCATCTGTTATATCCGTATAATCCATCAATTGAAAGAAGGTGCCTTTTGAAGGTGTAAATCTAAATTTGGTCTTTGCCATTGCTTCTAAAAATACATCACGCTTATTCTGGTAGAACTGGTTAAGTGATAAGTAATTTTCTGGCGTTTTTAAATAGGTTGTCAGTGCTTTTTGCTTTGGATGATCTACGCAGAACACATTAAATTGGTGGATCTTTCTAAACTCATCCATAAGCTCTTTTGGAGCTGCGCAATATCCCATTTTCCATCCTGTGGTATGAAAAGTCTTTCCGAAGGAGGCGCAAACAAATGTTCGTTCGGCTAAGTCAGGATATTTAGAAGCACTATGGTGCTCTTCACCATCAAATACAATATGCTCATACACCTCATCACTTAGTAAAATGATATTAGTGTCCTTTAAAAGTGAAGCCAATTTTTTCATATCATCATCACTCAAAATCGATCCGCTGGGATTATGCGGAGTGTTAATGATGAGCATTTTGGTTTTAGGATTGATCTTTTGTTTCAAGACCTCCCAATTAATTTTAAAATTACTTCCTTCTAACTGCACAAAAACGGGGATACCTCCATTAGATTCAATTGCTGGTTCGTAGCAATCGTAGGCTGGTTTTAAAATAATTACTTCATCATTTTTGTGTATAAACGTGCTAATGATGGTATAGATAGCCTGTGTTGCTCCAGAGGTTACTGTAATCTCATGTTCCGGATTGTATTTGTGACTATAAAGCGAATTTATTTTGTTAGAAATGGCTTCTCGAAGGGAGTATGTTCCGGCCATAGGTGCGTACTGATTGTAGCCAGAATTCATTGCCTCAGAAACCAGATTTACAAGAACTGGATCTGGCTCAAAATTAGGGAAACCTTGCGATAAATTAATGGCGCTGTGCTCATGCGACAACCGACTCATTATAGTAAAAATTGTGGTCGGCAGATCAGGTAGTTTTGATGTGAATTGCATCTAAGCAATTTACGGATTTATACGATATCCATCTTTTTTAATAAGAAGGAAGCATTCATATTTTGACAGACCCCTTTTTTCAATTTATAATCGAAGAAAAGCTCGTCATTAATAATCTCTGCATCGAAATAGTAGTTCTTAATTTCTGGCAATTCTTTTTCGATTTCGCATAGGCTAAGATCGTGAGTTGCTATGATGCCGGTGGCATGTAAATTCACGAGGCGTTCTACAAATTTTCTGGAACCTTGAGCTTTATCCGTACTGTTCGTTCCTTTTAAGATCTCATCTAAAACAATAAAGTAACGGTCTTTTTGAATACTGTCTTTAATGAATTTAAGCCTAGATAATTCTGAGAAGAAATAAGAAGCTTCATCAGTCAACGAATCTGAAGTTCGCATACTGGTGATTAATTTTATCGGGTTGTATCTTGCATTTTTAGCACAAACGGGTAAGCCACAATTTGCCATGACGATAAAGTAAGAAACGGTACGTAAAAAAGTACTTTTCCCCGCCATATTGGCTCCGGTAATAATGAAAAATGAAGTGGTGTCCATTTCAAAATCGCTATCTACACGTTTAACGGGCGATAACATCGGGTGACCGAGTTGTTCCGCATTAATAGTACTGGAGTCATCACCTAAAATAGGGTAACTAAAATGCGGATGATTAAATGCAAGCCCGCTCAAGCTGTTATAGGCATCAAAAAATGCAACTGTTTCAAACCAAGCTTCGACCTGAGTATTGTATTTGCTAATCCATTTTTCGATGCGATAGGATTGCATGATATCCCAAAGAAAAAATCCGTTGGCAAAAATGGCAGAAAACACATTATTTCTATTATCAAGAGCGTCGAGGGCTTTTGAAAAATCTTTAAAGATATCCGAAGCTAATTTCTTTTCAGTTCTTATTTTTTCCTGTTGCTCTTTCAGTAAAGCAGCTTCAAAAGTTTCTTTTTCAATTAGAGTTAGCAGCAAGCTGTACTGCTGAAAAGTTTCTTTTACCTCGCTTGTGTGAAGCGAAAGCATATTGATTTTTTTTAAGTAAATCCCTGTAATTCCAAGTCCGATAAACATCCAAATCAATAATTGAAAGAAGCTCATTAGTCCTACAAACATTAAAACAATGGCAACGATGGAAAGCGTAGAGAAAGAGAAAGGAATCCAAGCCATAACATCGGATAAAAACGGCCTATAGTTTGCAAACCAATCTAATATGACTTTGGGCTTGATTTGGACTTTAATAGTGGATGCTAGTGCTGTAAAATGCTGTCGCCATTTTGGCTTGGTTGTCAACTCTTTTATTGTTTTTTGCTTTTCTTCAATTTTAAAAATATCGTTTGAAGTAAGAAGATTTACTAATTCGTTTTTCCCTTGAAAAGTACCCGTTCTATTAACGTATTGAAAGAATGAACCTTTGCCAAATAAGTCAATATCATTGCTAAATTCATGTTTCGGGTTTATAAATTCTTTACCAGTGTCACGGTTATAAAAATCTCCCGAAGAAATTGTTAATTCATCTTTGTTAAGTTGGATTAATGCTTGCTCAACGGCTGCTTTTTTCTTGATATCAGTAAATCGAGAAACGAGGTAAAGAAATAGTATAATACCCGCTATTCCGATAGCAGTTGCAATTCTACTTTGATCAAAAAAGAAATAAACACCAGTAATGGTGGCGAGAAACACAACAAGTCGAATGGTGCTTAGCGAAAAAAGCCGCTTTTTCGTTTTGCGAAGACTTTCTTCAAACTGTTGTTGTTGTTGATTGTAAAAATCGGTTGGGCTTTGCATTGATGAAAAAATTGGTGGGTGCAAGAAACAAAAAATCCCAAACCTGTGGTATGGGATTTTAGATTATGTTAGTTCGTATGTAGTCGAACTTTTAGCCTTTTAAGCTTGCCTTTAAATATTCACGGTTCATGCGCGCGATGTTCTCTAAAGAAATTCCTTTAGGACACTCGACTTCACATGCTCCCGTGTTGGTGCAATTACCAAAACCTTCTTCGTCCATTTGTTTTACCATATTTAAAACACGATCAGTAGCTTCAACTTGTCCTTGTGGTAATAAGGCAAATTGAGAAACTTTAGCGGATACAAAAAGCATCGCACTTGAGTTTTTGCAACTCGCTACACAAGCGCCACATCCAATACAGGTTGCAGCATCAAAAGCGGCATCAGCATTTGCTTTTTCAATAGGAATTGCATTTGCATCTTGGGTATTACCTGAAGTATTTACTGAAATAAAACCTCCTGCATGTTGTATGCGATCGAAAGCAGTTCGGTCGACTATTAGGTCTTTAATAACGGGGAATGCTGTAGCTCTCCAAGGCTCTATATAAATAGTATCTCCGTCATTAAAACTTCTCATGTGAAGCTGACAAACGGTGACCATTGAGTCTGGTCCGTGAGCCTGACCGTTCACAAACATAGAGCACATACCGCAGATACCTTCTCGACAATCGTGGTCAAAGGCAACGGGTTCTTCTCCTTTCTCAATAAGATCTTGATTTAAAACATCTAGCATTTCTAAGAAAGACATATCTGGCGATACTTCGCTAACTGCATAGTCGACTATCTTTCCTTTATCATTAGCACCTTTTTGACGCCAAATTTTTAGTGTTAAATTCATAGCTCTTTTTTATTTGTAACTTCTTTCTTTAACTTCAATATTTTCATATGCCAATTCTTCTTTATGAAGAACGGCATCTTTTGGTTCTCCCTTGTATTCCCAAGCGGAAACAAACTGAAATTCCTTTTTACGCATTGCTTCGCCTTCCTGTGTTTGATATTCTTCTCTAAAATGTCCTCCGGCAGATTCTTCTCTAAACAAGGCATCTTTAGCAAACAATTCACCTAGTTCTAAGAAATCTGCAACACGTCCCGCTTTTGCCAGTTCTTCATTATATTCAGTCGCAGTACCAGGAATCTTAACATCATTCCAGAACTCAGCCCTTAGCTCAGCAATTTCCGATATAGCTTCTTTTAAATCTTTTTCATTCCTTGCCATTCCGCATTTGTTCCACATGATTTTTCCTAATCGTTTGTGGAAATGGTCAACAGATTTAGAACCATTATTATTGATTAGTTTATCAATAGTTTCAGTAACGTTCTTCTCAGCGTCGTCAAATTCTTTTGATTCTGTAGAGATTGGTCCTGTTCTAATATCGTCGGCTAAATAATCACCGATTGTATATGGTAAAACAAAATACCCATCAGCCAATCCTTGCATTAGGGCAGATGCACCTAGGCGGTTAGCTCCGTGATCAGAGAAATTAGCCTCGCCAATTGCATATAGACCTGGTACTGTAGTCATCAGATTATAGTCAACCCAAATGCCACCCATCGTATAATGCACCGCAGGATAAATCATCATTGGTGTTTCGTATGGATTTTGAGCTACAATCTTCTCATACATCTGGAACAGATTTCCGTATTTATTTCGTACAATTTCCTGACCTAGTTTTTTAACTAAGGCTTCATCATTTTCATCTAGACCTTTTACGTGTGCTTGCTCTTTACCATAACGCATAAAAGCAGAAGCAAAATCTAGATAGACAGCTTCTCCTGTTTTGTTAACTCCGTATCCAGCATCACAACGTTCTTTAGCGGCACGCGATGCGACATCACGAGGCACCAAGTTTCCAAAAGCAGGATAACGACGTTCTAGGTAGTAATCTCTATCTTCTTCAGCTATTTGTGTTGGCTTTAAGCTTCCATCACGAATAGCTTCAACATCTTTTTTATGCTTTGGTACCCAAATGCGTCCGTCATTACGTAACGATTCAGACATCAATGTCAATTTCGACTGATGATCTCCAGAAACTGGAATACATGTTGGGTGAATTTGCGTATAACATGGGTTCGCGAAAAATGCACCCCGTTTGTGCGCTTTCCAAGCTGCAGTCACGTTAGAACCCATGGCATATGTAGAAAGATAAAAGGCATTTCCATAACCTCCCGTTCCTAATACAACGGCATGAGCGGAATGTCTTTCAATTTCACCTGTAACCAAGTTACGTGCAATAATTCCTCTTGCTTTTCCGTCAACGATTACAACGTCTAACATTTCGTGACGCGCATACATTTTTATTTTACCACGGCCTATTTGGCGATTCATGGCAGAATATGCACCTAGTAACAATTGTTGTCCGGTTTGTCCTTTGGCGTAGAAGGTGCGCGACACCAATACTCCACCAAATGATCTGTTATCTAATAATCCACCATAATCGCGAGCGAAAGGAACCCCTTGCGCTACACATTGATCAATAATATTGATAGATACTTCTGCTAAACGATAAACATTCGCTTCACGAGAACGGTAATCTCCTCCTTTTACAGTATCGTAGAATAGACGATAGGTTGAATCCCCATCTCCTTGATAATTTTTCGCAGCATTAATTCCCCCTTGCGCAGCAATCGAGTGCGCGCGTCGTGGTGAATCTTGAAAGCAAAAAGCTTTTACATTATAACCGAGTTCTGCAAGGGTTGCTGCAGCAGAACCTCCTGCCAATCCCGTTCCTACAACAATAACATCGATAAGACGTTTGTTAGCTGGGTTTACAAGATTGATCTTGTTTTTATGATTTGTCCACTTATCTGCTAATGGACCTGCTGGTATTTTAGAATCTAATATTGCCATGTCAGTAAGTGATTTTTAGTGAGTAAAATGGTGGAATAAAGCGATGAAAATAAATCCAACCGGAATTCCGATTGCATATACTTTACCAAAACCTTTTAGCCCGTTAGTATATTTATTATTAGCCCCAACTGATTGAAAAGCGGAGTTGAAACCATGCAGTAAATGCAAGGCAAGAAATACAAATCCTAAACAGTAAAGACCAACTCTCCAGATAGGAACAAATTTCTCTCTTAATTCTTCATAGTATCTAAATTCACCATTGTGAAGTCCAGACATATCACCAACAATATATTTCGTGTTTATTTCAGGAATCCAAAAATCAATAAAATGGATGACAATGAATATCAGAATAAATCCACCACTCCAAATCATGTTTCTTGACATCCAGGTAGAGTTAGCACTACCTTTATTTTTGGCGTAACTAACAGCACGTGATTTATTGTTTTTAATTTCTAATACAAACCCCATAATAAAGTGAAACACAACACCGAAAATTAAAATTGGTTGTAATAAGAATTGCACAGCCCAAAATGTTCCCATAAAATGAGAAACTTCATTAAAGGAATCTGGACTAAAAACTGATAAAATATTAATTGCAAAATGTTGAAGCAAGAACACCATTAGGAAGAAAGCCGAAAGTGCCATCGCGAATTTTCTTCCAATTGAAGAACTAAAGATTGAAGCCATTCTTTGGTTTTAAGTTTAATTTGAATAACAAATTTAGACTACAAACCCCGTTTTAACAAACTTTGTTAAGGCTTTTGCTTAGTATTTAGAATGGTTTTAAGATGAATTGCTTTTCTGTTGAAGATATTAAACGAAAACGTTTTCAAATATATGTATAGGTTAAACAAAAACCCCAACAAACATGTTGGGGTTTTTAAGCTCTAATTCAGGGATAATGTTAGATTAATCATTCTTTAATCTAGAAGCTCAAAATCTATTTCGATATCAAAAACGAGTTCGCCAATTGCGGTATCTCTAAAAATGCCTCGTATCCATTCATCTCCGTCATAGTTGGTTTCTAATTTGATAATTTCACCGAGATTTTTATTCATTTTGCCAGCAATGCCACTTGCCCGATTCCTTGCTTTATCAATCGCTTTTTTAATAATTTCAGCTTCTTCATCAGGGTCTAATTTTGCAACATAATCATAGCTTAATCTTGAACTTCCCAAGGCATTGGTATTTGCAAATTTTAATGCATCTTCTTTAGAATTAGTTTTAAAATGATACAACATTCCTTCTTTACCTAAACTTAAAGTGATGTACCCTATTTCATCTTTTTTTACTTGGCTTAAATCAATCTCACTTTGTGTAAGTTTTTCTTTAAAACCATCAATTAGTTGTGTTGCGGTAATGCTACTTTTTCCATAATTGGCGTAGTAGGTTGAAACCACAACAGATGCCTGATATGCTGGGTTTTTGTCTAAAAACCGGACTCGTTCGTTTAAACTAATGGTGTTTTTTTCCTGTGCCATGGTGATTGTAGTTATAAGTACTGTTAGTATGATTATAAGTTGTTTCATAGACATTGTTTTTTATTCTTAATCCAGTTCAAATCTGAAAATTCCTTTAAGATCTGTTATTTCGCCTTCAGAAGATATGCTGGTACCATATTTACCGTCTATTTTTGTTTGTGAACTTACTGATATGAAACCGGCCATTTTGAAAGGTTCAACTCCAGTTTCTTCATCTTTTGTTGCAATTAAATTCGAACCATTTGCTTCCCATGTTCCCTCGAAGTCTAAATCAGAATTGTCGAAGTTTTCCATTAAAAAGGTTCCGCCTTCCTTTAGGGTTAACACATACTCGTTTGGTATTGCAGCGTAATCTGGTTCATCTGAAGTATCTTCAACGAAACCACCTACAAAGAAACCTTTGACAAACTTGTTGCTGAAAGTGATTTCTACGGTAGCAGTTGTGTTGCTGTTTCTGGCCTCTATAATTAGTAACCATTCACCCAAAGGAACATTACTTTCCCATGAAATTACCCCGGTATTTTCATCAATAACGATATGACCCCGACTCAGAATTTCACTTGGTGAAGAGATGGAAAAGGTGCCTACATCTCCATTCCAATCTAGAATTACTGGAGCATATGATCCGTCATTTCTAAACGTTGTTTCTAAAGTTGAAGCAGCATATTCAAAGTGTATGCCACTGGTTGAATTTTCAATGTCATCATTGCTGCAACTATAGCTACCAACAATGGTTAGAATTGCTATTACTAATTGAAAAAGTTTCATTTTTTTATATTTTAAATTTGCTTTTGATTAACCTAATCGAATGCCCAGATATCCTTTAAATACTCACCATCGTAACCTGCAATTAGCCATATTTTATTTTGAAAGACCGTTGTCGTATGGTCAAAGCGTTCTGAGAAAGAAAAATCGGATATCACTTTAGTCCAGTTTATTCCATTTTGACTATGCCAAATATCATTTTGTGCTCCGGGATTGGCACCACCAACTATCCACATCTTATTGTCAAAAACGAAAGAACTAAGCCTAATTCGTGATGAAAAGGCCGCTCCTAAAGTAGCCTCTGTCCAATCTGCTCCATTTTCACTGTACCAAACATCACTTTTTCGTTGTCCGTTTGATCCTGCTATTAGCCACATTTTATTATCGAATACTACCGAAGTGTGCATCGATCTTTTTTCAAAAGCTGCCCCCTCGGTTGCTTGAGTCCATGTTATTCCATCTTCGCTATACCATACATCACCTAAAGTTTGCCCGTCGTAACCACCAATGACCCAAATCTTGTCATTATAAATAACTGAGGTATGTCTGCCTCTTTCTGAAAATATATTTGCTGTAGTTATCTGATTCCAGTTGATACCGTCTTCGCTATTCCAAACATCATTCAAATAATTATCTCCATCAAAACCACCCAAAATCCATAGTTTGTCATTAAAAACTACCAATGAGTGATCCCATCTTCCTGCAAAATCAGCAACCGGATTGACTACACTCCAATTAGTGCCATTATCACTATTCCATACATCACTTAACAAGTTGAAATCTTTATCGGCACCACCGATGACCCATAACTTATCATTAAATACTGTTGTAACGGCACGACGTCTTTCTGCAAAACCTGGATTTTCTTCAGTCGCCGTTTCTGGTACTCTAAGGTCTCTTGTGGTAAAACTGAAAACTTCAGTTTCGACACTAGCACCTTTATTGTCCTTTGCGATGACTTTCCAATAATAGGTTTCAAGCATTGACAATCGTTCAGTCACTTCAAAATCGTTTTCGGTCAAGTCATTTTGATATAAAGTGGTTGGAGGGTTTTGTACATCTAAAATTAAATCATAAACAATAGTATCTCCATCTGGATCGGTAGCAGTTTCCCAATTGAAACTAGGCACTACATCAACATTATCCATCTCATTTTCAACACTAATTAATCCAAAGTTATCTGGAGGTTGATTTGCTGGATCCGGATCTGGATCTGGATCAGGTTCAGGATTTACTATTGGGCCTGGTTCCGCAATAGGTTCGGGTGCAGTGCCGTCATCTTTACTACACGCTACAATAGCGATAAGCATTATTACTAATAATTGAATTTTATAGTTTTTCATTGCTTTTATTTTTAATCAAACATCCATATATCATTGAAAAACCCATCTTCAAAACTGGCTCCACCAATCAAATACAGTTCCTTGCCATTACTGCAAAAAGAGCTACGAAAACGAGGTTGATAATTTGCATTAGTGGTTTGTCTCCTCCAGTTAAAACCATCTCTAGTAAACCATAAATCATTTAAAATTCCGTCTTCATTGAAACCACCAGTGATCCATAATTTGTTATCGAATGTCGTAACGTTAAAACTTGCTCTTCGTGAGAAGTTGTTAATACCTATGTCTTCCGTCCAGTTTTGGCCATCAGTAGTGTACCAAATAGCAGAAGAATATGTGAAAGAATCCACAGATTGTCCACCCAAAACGAACATCTTATTGTTAAACACAACCACCTTAAATCCTGCTTTGAGACCATATGGAGCTGAATCGGTTTCTAGTTCCCAATTAACTCCATCTTCTGAGCTCCATATGTCATCGGGTGTTTCACCTACTGTTGAACTAGTTTCGTTTCCGCCAAATACATAAAGCTTATTTTTAAAGGCCGCCACTTTAGGAACGGACACATTGCCGTAAGCAGGGTTGTCGGTTTCTTTTTCCCAATTAATAGCGTCAGCAGATGACCATATATCGGCAATATGACCGCCTTCAATTATACCACCCAAAAGCCATAACCTTTCTTTGAAAATGACTACATTATGTTGGGTTCTTGGCTCGAATGGAGCCGTATCAGTTTCTAAAACCCATTCTTCACCATTAGTACTTGACCAAATATCATTTGTATGGCTTTCACCTTGAGCAAAGCCTCCAATGAGCCAAAATTTGTCTTGAAAGAAAATGGTACTATGACCATATCGAGAATTAAAAGGAGCTGAATCAACAATAGGATTTTCTCTCATATTTATTTCTCGTGTTCGAAATTCGAATGTGTCACTTTCGGTGACGCCACCCTTATTATCTCGCGCAACTACTTTCCATGTAATACGAGCGCTTAAATCAAGTCTGGCAACGTTATAGCTAGTGTCAGAAATTCCCTGAGCAATAATTTTCGTGGGTTCGGGAGGGGGATCGTTTTCCCCTCCTATGGCTGTAAATGTGTTAGGGGAATGATCTTCTAAATATATATCATACACCAATTCATCTCCATCGATATCGGTTGCCGCTTGCCAAGTTAACATTGGTGAAGTGCCCACATCAGTTGCTTTGTTAGTGATGCCTACTAAATCGAAAGCCTCCGGTGGTGTATTTAAGGTTTCAGTACTATTGTCATCTTTGCTACATGACGCAAATAACATGAAACTACTAATATAGATAACTGCTTTTTTCATGATTACAGATTATTGAAAAGCCCATACATCACTATGGAAACCTTCGGTGTAAACACCATTTTTTATAGGATAGGAGATAACCGGAAAACCTGAGATGGTCCAAATACGATTATCATATACTATTGAAGTATGATTTGCTCTGGTTTTGAACTCGTTTGTAATACTTACTTTTTTCCAATTAATACCATCAGTACTGCGCCAGGCATCATTAAGAAAATTTGCAAACCCAGCATGACCAGCCATTACATACATGCCTTTGTTATAGGAAACTGCTGTATGACCAAGTCTTGATTTAAAACCTGCATCAGGAGTGGCTAGATTCCAATTAATACCGTCAGACGAATACCATACGTCATTTGAAAAACCTGAGCTAACACCGCTATAAGAGATTCCACCTATTACCCAAAGTTTGTTATCATGTACTAGAGTAGTATGGCCTTTACGTTTACCAAAAGGTGGATTTGAGTTAGCGAGCACCCAATTAGCTCCATCACCACTAACCCATATATCCTTTTTTATATCGGAAGATTCTTTTCCCTCGCCTCCGATTAGCCACATTCTGCCTTTAAAAGCCGTAAGTGTATGCGCTGATCGAGCAGAAAATGGCGCATTCTTAGTTGCGAATTCCCAGTGTTTACCATCTTTTGAGTGCCAAACCTCGTTATTTGGACTTAACTGACCCGCTGCTCCATTTTTACCGCCAATTACCCACATTTTTTTATCGTGAACTGTGGATGCATGAGCCATGCGTCCATTAAAATTGGCGTCTGGATTGACTAATTTCCATTCTTTACCATTTTCAGATCGCCAAACATCGTTTTCATAGCCTTCAACATCGGCAGCTAGCCCACCTATTATCCAGATACTTTTATCAAAGTTTAATGATGTATGATAGGCCCGCTTCGGAAAAGGAGTTTCTTTATTTATTAACTCTCCTTTTAAAGATAGCGGGGTTGCCCCAAGGCCAAGTTTACTTGCATTAAGCTTTTCTGGTTCTGTAATTTCCTGTTTTTGACAGGCGCTAATTATCACAATCAGACTTAATAGTACTAGTTGTTTTGTTTTCATGATATTTTGTGTTTAGTGAAGTAAAAGCCCTCTAGATTAAAGTTCCATCCAAAACCTAATTGAAGAGGGCTTTAGGGTCACATTAATCTAATCTTTGATGCCAAAAAATTTGGCAATTTCATCATAAGACATTTTAGAATAATCGGGTGGGGTTTGTTTACCGGATTGGGAATTATCTGCAGGAATAATTACGTACCGATAATCATCAAAAAGATCAAAATCATTAGTGCCGTCATTCGGGGTTATGCCTAGTGCGCGGAGTGACCCATCGCCAAATGTAAAAGAGTAAGTGTCTTCCGTAGCGGCTCGATAATAAGGCAAGGGTATCACTTCGTCTCCCATTATTGCCAAGACATTACCCCTGCCATAAACCATAATAGTGCTACGATCTAAATCGATATTAAGTGAAGTGATTTCTGTGTCGGTTGCTAAAGTAAATACTTTTTGTAGTAAGCCACCTCCTGGAGAAAATCCATTTTGAATCCAATCGGAGACAATAACATTTGCATTTCCGGACTCACCTTGTTCTCCTTGCGTTCCTTCTTGTCCCTGTGGTCCTTGTTCACCTTGCGGACCAGCTGGTCCCGCGGGACCTTGTGCGCCATCCTCAGGAGAACATCCTATAGCGACTAGTCCAATTAGTAAATAGATAAATGTTATTTTTTGGAAAATATTAATTGTTTTCATCTTTTCTGTTTTAAAGATCTTTAGTATCATTTTTTATGAGAAAGCCCTCCTGCAATTCCATCCAACCTAATTGTTAAGGAGGGCTATCATTCAAACCAATCTAGTCTTTGATGTTAAAAAGTTTAGCAACTTCTTCATAAGACATTTTGGAATAGTCGGGTGGGGTTTGTTTACCAGTTGTTTGTTGTCCGCCAGGAATGATGACATACCTAAAATCATCAAAGAAAGTATATAAATTGGTTCCTCCGTCTAGCGCTGAAACTTCGATACGTAACGAACTTCCTCCAGAAAAACTACTTACTCGAAAACTATAGAATTCCTGCTGTGAAGTTAGGATGTAAGGCAATTGATACACGTTAGAAACGATAGCATTTATGTTCTGTCTACCAAATACAAGTAGTACATCTTCATTAAGATTGTATTCAGCGGGATTGAACGAGGTTAACAATTGTTCATTGGTTGTAGCTGCCCCTGCAGTTTCAAAATCTCTAGCAATCCAATCAGAGTAAATAACATTAGCCGTCCCGGTTTCACCTTGCTCACCTTGAGCGCCATCAGCCCCGTCTTGTCCATCGGTACCGTTTTGCCCAGATGGGCCTTGTTCACCTTGCGGGCCAGCGGGTCCTGCTGGTCCTTGTTCGCCATCTTCTGGAGAGCAGCCAACGGCAAATAATGCGGTTATGAAATAGAGTGTTGTTAGTCTTTTTAAAATGTTTATTGTTTTCATCACTTTTAGATTTAAATTTTTCCAAACCTAAAAACGACATCTACTGTATTAGTCCTAAATATTTAAATTCGAAAGAAACTGGACTGTAAAGGGGTCTTTATCCCTGTAATCGCTAGGAGACATACCCGTATGTTTTTTGAATGCATTATAAAAAGTGGACTTCGAGTTAAAACCAGCTTCTAAGCCAACAGATAGTATTGTGTAATGATGAAACCCAGGGGAGTGTAAGTTCGATTTTACATCGGCAATGCGATATGCATTAATATAATCAATAAAACTGCCCTCAATAACCGAATTGATTAAACTGGAAAGGTAACAGGCCGAAATGCCAAGCAAATCGGCTGTCGAAGATAAACTCAGGTTGGGGTTTTGATAAATTTTGTCCACTTGCATTAGGTGTTCTAGCTTTTGAAAATATTCATTAGCGCTGTTGAGTGGTTTTCTCGATTTGTTTTTTAAACTCATAATCTTTTGAGAACACAAGGCGGCTATAATAGTAAGTAGGTGAAGATGTCGTTCATTAAAAAAAGCCTTTTCCGGATGCTCAGAATCAATTACACCAAAAAGCTCATCATTGATAATTATAGGAACAGATAATTCCGAAAGTCGTCTAGCATCATCAACAATATATCTGTCATCGGCTGAAGTGTCTCTTACTAGTGTTGCAGTTTTAGAAATGGCAACACTTCCTACAATACCTTCACCAAGTTTAAGCGTGATTTTGTTATGAATAAAATCATCTGCTGGGTTTTTGTGTCCATATGCAGCACGCTGATGGAGTAAGTTTGTTTCTGGATCGAGTTCATAGATTACACAATCGATAAAGCCCAACTCATGAATAACGTTTTTAGTAATATCCCAAAGCACTTCATCAATCGATTCTTTATCATGTAGCGAAGAAGAGAAAAAGCTAATTGCTCGAATTTCTTTAACTTCATTTGATACTACCTTTTTCATATTCAATTCTTTTTATATGAAAGTAGTATTCACTTCAACCTAATCACTTCACGTATGTAACTTAATACTATGATTATGTAACAAGAGCTTATTTTAGCTCTGTTTCCAGATATTCAGATGGAGTTTTGCCAAAGGTTTCTTTAAAGCACCTCATAAAATAAGTGGGAGTGTTAAAACCAATAGCGTAGGCAATTTCATTAATTGTCTGATCACTGTTTTTCAACATTTCTGTTGCTAATTGAAGTCGTTGCGACCGTATAAATGCCGATGTAGACATTCCTGTCAAAGCCACTAGTTTTCTATGCAGTTGCATACGACTAACATTGGCATATTCACAAAATTTTTCAGCTGTAAATGCCGAATCGGTAATATGAGAATCTAATATATTTTTAATGTTATTTAAAAAGGCTTCATCGATTGAGGTTAGTGCAAGATCTTTCGGTTTTAAGATCATTCCTTTCTGATATCGCGCCCTTAACTGTTTTCTAATATTAACTTGATTCGCTATGCGCTGTTCTAAAATTGCTAATTTAAAAGGCTTTGTTATATAATCGTCAGCGCCAGACGAAAGCCCTTTTAACTCATGTTCTTGATTAAAACTGGCAGTAAGAAGAATTACAGGAATATGACTAGTACGTTCATCAGCTTTTAAGGTATCGCATAATTCCATTCCGTTCATCAATGGCATTTGAATATCGGATAAAATGACATCGGGAACATATTCTAATGCCATTTCTAAACCGGTTTTTCCGTTGGCTGCCTCTAGAACTTGATAGGTTTTTACAAAGTTATTCTGAATAAAGGTTCGTAACTCATTATTGTCTTCAATTACTAGTAAAATTGGTAATTCTGAAGTGTTTGTTTCGTCAAATTCATTGCTGGCATTCGTTTTAATTGAGTAATTAATTGACGTTGTGTCTGTTGTTGTTTGAGAATTAGTTTTTATTGGAAGGACAACTTTAAACGCTATTTTTTGATCATCTTCTACAAAGACATTGATTGTTCCCTTGCATAATTCCACAAGTTCTTTGGTTAGTGCAAGGCCTATTCCGGTACCCTCATTATGATCATTAAATTGATAAAAGCGGGTAAACACTTTTTCTAGCTGAAGTGAATTTAGCTCATCTGCGTCATTTTTGACAACTATTAAAAGTTGATTAGATTCGATCTTGGCGCTAAAAAAACAATCGCCATTGTTTGATGTATATTTTAATGCGTTTGAAAGCAAGTTGACGACAATTTTTTCAATAACGTCTTCATCGTAAAAAACTTGTTTGACAATTTGAATATCTTTGACAAAACCAATTTGCCTTTTTGTAGCTTGATATTCAAAAGATTCGACCAACGAGTGGAGAAAAAGACCAAGGTCGCCGCTTTTTAAATGAAGTTTTTGTTTGCCATCATCGAGCTTTGCTAATCCTAAAAGTTGATCAACTAAAACGGTAAGTCGCTCAACATTGCGTGATGCTATAGAGATGTTCGTACGATCTTTATTTGAAATATCATTGTTCCTTAGTTGATCTTCTAAAGGTCCAGAAATTAATGTGAGCGGAGTTTTAAATTCATGGGCGATATCGGTATATAATCTAGACTTCTGCTCGTTTAATTTTTTAAAATGTGCTGCTTCTTGTTTCTCGATGTTCAAGTTGAGTTTCATTTGCCATCGCCATTTCTGGTATCGATAAATACCATATAACATTCCTAAAAAAAGCAAAATATAACCAAACTTAGCAGTATTGCTTAAAAACCAAGGAGGACTAATAAAAATAGGAAGGGTCGTGACCGCAGTTGTGTTTTCATCACCATCATAAACTGATTTTAAGGTGAGAGTTTGCTTGCCATAAGGCATATTAGTGAAATACGCTGTTTGAAAGTCAGCTAGTTTCCAATTTTTTTGATCTACTGTGTAGTAATACCGTATTTTTTGGGGATTGTCAAAATTTAAGGTTGAAAATCGAATTGCAAAATCATTTTGATTTGCGGCTAAAGTTAGCTTGTTAACATATGGTGCTTTTGCAGGGGCTATTAGCGTTTTATCATTTGTGGTATTAACCATAATTTCAGTTATTACCGGACTTTTGGAAATACTGCTTTTTAGATTTTTTGACAGGTCTATTATCTGAACTCCTTCATCAGTACCCAAGTACATGCTATTGTTTTTAGCGTCATAATAACCCGAACCATATAGAAAGGCATTGGATATTAATCCGTCACTTTTAGTGTAGTGTGTTATTGTTTTTCCACTTTGTTCGAACACATAAATACCATCATTTATTGTGGTTATCCACAATTGATTTTGACCATCTTTTCTGATTGTCATTATTTTTTTATTTAATAATTCATCTTGGTAGTACATTCTATCAAACGCGGAATTATTTTCATTGTAATTAGCAACACCAGCTTCGGTACCAAACCACATATTACCATTCTCATCTTCTTCTAAGCTTAACAAAAGATTTGAATTAATACTATTTCTATTACCAGCTTCATTACGATAGTTTATAATGTGTTTTGAGATTTCATCTATTAGAATTGTTGAAGCGTTATCAATACGAAAAATGCCATATCCGGAAGTTATTATCCACATACGATCATTATGATCTAGGTGCATTTGTGTGATTTTAGATTCACCTAGATTGGATTCCGTTTCAATAGATATGTGTCCTAGTGGTTGATTATCCGGATCAAAAAGAAAAAGTCCAGACCATGAACCTATCCACTTTCGTTTGTTTTTATCAATTTCCAGCCCTAGTACTCTTAGCTTTTGACCTGTTTTTTCGCCAATTTGGATACTATCAATTTCTTGATTATTTATTTTATAATAATATGAATAGTCAGAGCTAGCAAGTAATTCATCATTTGTGCTATACAAACCAAGAATTCTCCTGTTTTTTATTAGTTGTTCAGGTGTTTTTAGAATTCGGTACAAACCTTGGCTGCCTCCAACATATAAAGTTTCTTTATGTTTTGTAATTCGTCGTCCGTGAAGTTTGATATGGTTTTGGGCAAAGGCGCGATATTTTTTTTCCTGTTTAAATAATCCCTTATTAGTGCCAAGCCAAAGGGTATTTGATTCGTCGATAAATATGGTTTCGAGCTCGTATTGATTCAAATCAATATTAACTTCTAATTGTTTTATGGTTGATGTTTTAATATCAAGTTGATATAAACCATTTTTTACGACTATTAGGATGCTTCCGTCTTGGGCTATTTCAATGGTTTTTAAATCATTAGGAATATCGAATTCTTTGGTAGGCTTATCATTATTAAACAAAATTAAACGATTTTTCATACCTACTATCAAGCCTACATTAGGAACATAAACCAATTTTATAACGCGTTCATCAAAGGCATAAATTTGATTTAAAGTTTCATCATCAAGGTTGTATTTAATGAGAACATCAGATTTGTCAACCAACCAAATAGTGCTTCCATCTTTTGCAATATCACTTTGAAAATGACCTATATTGAGGTTTTTATAGGTGTTTTTAGTAATGTTGAACTGGACATAGCCATCTTCGGTCGCACTCAAAATATGGTTTTCCGAAATTGCTGCAATACCAGAGACTAGCTTGCTTGAAAATTTGTTAATACTGTCTTTTGCAAAATTGGTAAAGGTATCGGTGCGCGCCGAGAACTTGCATACACCACCACCATAAGTTCCCAGCCAAAAATCTCCATTACTATCAATTGCGATATCTTTAATCCAATTAGCGGCAATACTTGCATCGTCATCTGGTGAATTTCTATATACTTGATAACGATAACCATCATATCGATGAAGTCCGTCTTGGGTTCCAATCCATATAAAACCTAAGCTATCTTGGGTGATAGCTGAAACCCATGAATTGATTAAGCCATCATTTACTGGTTCAAGATTTATTTTATCTTGTTGTTGACTTTTCAAAATCTGGATGTTCAATCCGCAAATAATGACTGCAATACCTAGATAGCGCATATCACTAATATAAGAATTAGTTTGTGTAAACTACTGATCGTGACTTGCTCAAATAATTAGTAATTAGGATGTTTTCTTTTAAAAAGAAGAAAACCTTGCTTGGTACTATTTAATGAGAATCGTAAAAATGGAATTATTTTTTCTGAGAATCAACGTAATTGCTGGGTGTTTGATGAAAGGTCTCTTTGAAACACTTCATGAAGTAAGAGGGTGTTCCGAACCCGACAGCATAGGCAACTTCGCTTATGTTTTGAGAGGAGTTTTCTAATAAAGGTAAGGCCATTTTTAAGCGTTGCGATCTAATAAAAGCTGAGGTTGACAATCCAGTAAATGCCATTAATTTTCTGTGCAATTGCATCCGACTCATATTGGCATATTCGCTAAATTTTTCAGCTGTAAATTCAGGGTCTGTAAGATGTTCGTCTAGCACTTTTTGAATATCATTCAAGAATTTTTCATCTGCAGATGTGACTTCTAAATTCTTAGGTTTTAAGATCAACTCCTGACTATATCTATCTCTTAAGGTTTTTCTAATATTAATAAGATTTGTAATGCGTTGTTCTAAAACGGCGAATTTAAATGGTTTGGTTACATAATCGTCAGCTCCTGAAATAAGGCCTTCTAACTCTACTTCTTCATTGAAGCCTGCTGTTAATAAAATTACGGGAATATGACTCGTTCTAGGATCTGTTTTTATAGTGTTGCATAACTCAATCCCGTTCATTAGTGGCATTTGAATGTCAGAAAGAATGACATCGGGAACGTACTCCAGCGCCAATTCTAACCCTATTTTTCCATTAGGAGCATCTAATACGTGATACGTATCCTTAAATGTTTTTACTACAAATTTTCGAACCTCATGATGGTCTTCGGCAATTAATAAAATTGGTAGCTCATTATTTTCTTTTTGCTTAAAAGTGGTTTGCTTTACTAGTGCTTGATCAACAACATCATCTTGTTTTTCATCTATCACAATCTTAGGTGTGAGGCTTTCTACAACAGCTGGTATTTCAACTTGAAAGCATATTTTTTTGTCATCATCAAGATATACATCAATCGTTCCCTTATATAGTTTCACCAATTCCTTTACGAGCGAAAGTCCTATTCCAGCCCCATCAGCATCTTTGTCAAATTGATAAAATCTGTTAAATAATTTATCAAGTTGTAATTCATCTGCATTGACAGTGTCATTTTTAACTAAGAGTGTTAGCCTATCATTTTTATGATCAGCCAGAAAGGTGCAAACTCCGTTTTCTGGAGTGTATTTAATGGCGTTAGAAAGAAGATTTGTAAGGATTTTTTCAATAATATCATCATCATAACTAATCAGGCCCCTAACATTGATCACTTTGGAAAAGTCAATCTTTTTCTGTTTGGCTTTATATTCAAACAATTCCGAAATACTGTGTAAAAATAAGCCAAGGTCTTCTGTTTTTAGTTTAATTTTTTGCTTCCCATCATCCAATCTTGCAAGTGCTAATAATTGATCTACCAAATCAGAAAGGCGGTTTACGTTTCTGGTAGCCATCGTCATGTTTGAGTGGTCTTTTTGAGACAAATCAGGTTCTCTTAACTTATCTTCTAGAGGAGCGGCAATTAATGTAAGTGGTGTCTTAAACTCATGTGCGATATCGGTGTATAATTTTGATTTTAGGGTATTCAGATTCTTGAATTTTTGTGCTTCATCTTCTTTCAATTTAAGATTTAGCTGCATCATCCAACGCCATTTCATATAACGGTAAACCGCAAATGCGAATGTTAGTGCTAACAGTAAATAAGCAATTTTCGCATACAAACTTAAATACCAAGGCGTCTTTATTTTGAATGAATAGGAGGCAGGAACGTCATTCCAAACTCCATCATAATTGCTCGATTTTACTTGAAAAGTATAATGGCCAGGTGGCAGTTGCGAATATCGCACGAAGTTATTGTACCCAGCTTGTATCCAATCCTCGTCATAGTCTAATAACTGGTATTGATATTTGTTTTTATCAGGAAGCGAAAATTGCATGCTTGAAAAAGTAAAGCCAATGGTATTTTTATTATAATCTAGTTCTGGTGCATTACTTAAAGGAAATTCCTGGTCAAGAACCTCCATTCCTGTAATTACTGTTTTTGGTAAGGTGTTATTCTCCTTAATATTTTCAGGAAGAAACCAATAAAATCCATCTAGACCCCCGAAGTACATCGTGCCATTTTCATGCTTAAAATACGCTCCAGTATTAAATTCAGTGGCTAATCCGTCGTAATTCGCGTAATTTTTGATAACTGGCTGATCATTATTTGCTGATGGTGTGAACTTGGTGATTCCTTTATTAGAACTTAGCCATAAATTCGAGCTTTCATCAGGCAAAATGGAATATATAACATTGTTTGGAAGACCATTTTCTATGGTGTATTTCTCACTTGATTTATCTATAACATTAAACTTTACTAGTCCATTACCATTGGTTCCAATCCAAAGGGCATTATCATTATAGTGCAATGATTTAATTGCTTTGAAGTCATTACTAATGATGTGCTCAATATTCCCCGTTTTGGTGTTGAAATAAATTAGACTATGTTGATCGGTACCTAACCACAAATTTCCTTTGTCGTCTTCTTCAATTACACGAATACTTGGGGTTGTTTTGGTGCTATTTTCATTTATAGTAATATCAAATTTGCTCTCTTTTTGAGATTTTTTATCGAATAAGATGAGTCCACTATTTTGAGTAGCTAGCCAAAATTGATCGTTTGAGTCTTGAAAAATATCCCATATTGTATTTGCCGAAAGGGAATTTGAATAATTAGTAAAACGTCCGTTTTCATCTAAAGTAGAAAGTCCTTTTCCTTGAGTTCCTATCCAAAGGTCATTGTCTTCATCTAAGTGAAGGCTCATTACTCTATCTGAGTTAATTTCTGAATTTATCGTCGAATAGGTCTTCCAACCATCCAATTGCAGATTGTATGATGTGAGTCCTTTTCCTGAGGTGCCAATCCAAATTTCATTATTAGAAACAGCTAATGAACGTACTACATCGATACTTATATTTTCTGGCGTTTGATAATTGGTAAATGAGTTGAACTTTTCAAGGTTTTCGTCGAAGTAACTAAGACCTGCACCATCTGTTCCGAACCAAATGGTGCCGAGGTAATCTTCATAAATACAAAGAACATCCTTATAGTGAAGGGCTCTTGGGTTGGTTTTTTGTGGTTCAAAATGATGCACTTTCCTATTATCATCATCTAACATATAAAGCCCGTCGCCATAGGTTGCTATCCATAAACGCTGTTTCGAATCAGAATGAAGATCTTGTATATTAATATTTTCTGGAAGCGCAGCCCAGCTTTTATAGACTAAAGGTCTTTTTAGTATACTATCGTTTTTCGCTTTATAGAATAACCCATTTCCAAAAGTAGCAACCCATAGCGCGCCATAGTCACCAAAAGTAAATGCACTAAAGTCGGTAATATCCGAATTGGTATTTTGAGATTGTGATGCGTAAACACTTAAATCCTGAGTGTTAATATCCACTTTTGCCAGCGTATTGTCGTAAAGAATATAAATAGCGCTGTTACTGGCTCTTTTAATTTGATGAATGATTTTTTTATTGGGATTATTTATTTTGATGTCGTTAATGGTTCCTGAACTACTGTTTAGAAAATATAAGATTCCAGTTGTAGTTCCAATCCAATAATTATCGTTGTCATCCTGATAAATGGTATACGCATTCTCGATATCGGGAATTGGCTCAAAAACAAGATTATTAGGATCACTTTTATATAACTTTCTATCTTCTGGAATAACCCAAATGTTATTTTTTCTGTCAATAAAAACCTTGCCTAGACTGCTAAATCCTGGTCGGGTAATGTCGGTAAATTGAAATGGAAATTGCTTAAATTTTTGTCCGTCGTATTTATTTAGACCGTCTTGGGTAGCAATCCATAAGGCTCCAATACTATCCTGTGCAACTGAGACGACACTATTTTGCGATAACCCTTCTTTAACGGATAATTGCCTAAACGTAATCTGATCTTGCCCTTGAAGTATTAGGCAAGAAAGGGACACTAAAAAGCATAAAAAAAAGGACATTCTTTGAAGACCAAAAAATATCCTATTATTACGCATCACTTGAAATTTTACTTCAAGATATAAGATTTTACGCTATTTTACATTGAAACTTTTCTTTTTCCCATCTATCTCGATGGCATATTTCCCTTTAAGCAAATAATAAGCACCATTTGTAGCTTCCTTTAAAACAAAATCCTTGTTCTTTTTTGTATATGCTTTTCGACCTTTTTCAGAGAAACTTAAGTCATACGATCCGTAATTAAAGCCTTTGTCGGCTTTAAAGGGAATTTCATTAATTACAATGCCTTTTTCTGAGAGTACTTTTACCGTGACATCTTTTGCTGAATTAGTGTAAAATGAAAAGCTCATTTCTGGCACGTAAGGATCCAGCCACTTGCTCCAAGAACCACCCCATCGGAAAGAATGTTTTACATCTTCTAGATCAAAAACTGTCATAGGGCTATTCATAATCGAGCTACTCATTTTTTGCAGTGGTGCAATATCAGTTCTATAAATACTACGTCCATGTGTGCCAACCACTAAATGCTTCGCTTCTTTTTGAACAACTAGATCATGAAATGCAACGTTGGGTAATCCTTTAGAGAATGCTTCCCAATTACTGCCCATATCGAATGAAACATAAAGTCCGTTATCCGTCCCGACATAAAGAATGTTTTCACTGACAGGATCCTCTTTAATAACATTTACAGGTGAATGTGGTAACTTAACTCCAATGTCTTTCCATGTCTTTCCATAGTCATTACTCATATACACATACGGTTTGAAATCATCATTTCGATAACCGTTTAAGCTGGCATATACACGTTCTTTTTTATGGTTAGATGCTTCAACCCGACTTACCCATAAATCTTTAGGAAGAGAGGTTGAGATGTTTTCCCAACTTCCACCAGCATTTTTGGTAATATGAATATGGCCATCATCACTACCTGTATAAATAAGACCGAATTTAAATGGCGATTCAGAAATTGTTGCAAGCGTACCATAAGCCACGTTTCCTTTTTTACCACCACCTGTTAAGTCATCAGAAATGGCTTCCCAGTCATCACCTTGATTCATTGATCGCATTAGTTTGTTACCACCTAAATACAGAATATCCTGATTATGTGGAGACAATAAAATAGGTGTTTGCCAATTAAACCGGTAAGGATTTTCCCCTAAAGTATGTTTCGGTTGAATATAAGTCCGTTTGTTCTTTTCAACATCGACTCTAAAGTAATTTCCGAATTGAAATCCGGTATATACAACATTACTATTTCGATTATCGATCTGCACTTGCATGCCGTCACCACCCATGATACTTTTCCAAGGATATTGCCCCGATTGATGCCATGCTCTGTTTTCTGAAGCGTCATGAGCGCCCATCCAAACACCATTATCTTGTAAGCCACCATAGACATTATAGGGCTCCTCATTGTCGACATTAATTGCATAAAATTGACCTACGGAAGGGGAGTTATTTTTGATCCAGGTTTCACCATCATCGTAAGTAATGTTAACACCACCATCATTTCCATTGATTAAATGCCCTGGCATGTTCGGATTAATCCATAAAGCATGATGGTCGGCATGTACATTTTCTTTTCCTATCGATTTAAAGGTTTTACCCCCATCTTTTGAAGTTAGAATGGGTACACCGTAAATGTAAATCCCATTTTCGTCACTAGGATCGACATAGATATGACCAAAATAATAGCCATAACTAAAGTAGATGCCATCTAAATAATCGTCATGCGTTTTTTTCCAGCTTTTACCGCCATCGGTGCTTTTATATACTTCCGTTCCAATTACCGGCGTGTCAAATAATAGGCTGTTAGCGTCTTCTAAATATTTAGCAAGGTCGATTGGTTTTACATTTCCACTTCGTACCATTTGCTTAACATTCTGAGCACGGTATTTTTCTTGAAAGTTGTTTTGCTTTAAAAACGTATTTAGTTTTTTGTCTTCTAGTGCTAAGAAAGCATCCGTCGTCATGGTTTTAAAATCGTCTTTTGTAAGACCACGTTTTTTGCTTTCTTCTTTCTTTTTCTCTCTACGGAATTGACTATCATGGATTGCATAAATCACATTATCATTAAAAGCAGCAAGTCCGATGCGACCGACGCCATTTCCAGTTGGGAAGCCGCTACCATCAACTGACATTTTTGTCCAACTATCCCCGCCATCGGTACTTTTATAAATACCGGAGTTGTTACCGCTACCATCAAAATTCCAAGCTTTTCTGTCTTTTGTCCAAGATGAAGCAAACATAATGTCAGGATTGGATGGCGATACAGAAACATCGATAATTCCGCTGGCATCATCAACAAACAAAGTTTGTTTCCACGTTTTACCACCATCGGTTGTTTTGTAAATACCGCGTTCTTTGTTCGGTGTGTATAAATGTCCAGTAACGCCCACAACTACTTCTTCCGGATTATTTTTATGGATAATAATTCGACCTATATGGTGCGAATCGTTTAACCCCATATTTTGCCAAGTCTTTCCGTTATCGGTTGACTTTAAAATGCCAATTCCGGCATACGAAGATCGAGAAGAGTTATTCTCACCCGTACCAACCCATATAGTTCTGCTATTCCAATCAATGGCAATATCGCCTACATTTTGAGTGTCAGAGGAATCTAAAATAGGTGTGAAGGAAGTACCGTTGTTTTTAGTATGCCATAGACCACCCGAAGCGTAGCCCACATAAAATTCAGTTGGATTTTTTGGGTTGACTGCAAGATCAACAACACGACCGCTCATTACCGTAGGACCAATATTATCAAAAGATACATTTTTAACGATAGAGCTCGTTTGCATTTGACGTTTGGTTTCTAACGATTGTATGACCTCAGCAGCCGATGAGGTGGTTTGGGAATAACTGAAAGAAAGGCCAGCTAGCGCCAGAACTAGAATTAGTTGTTTCATTTTTGGTGTGAATTAGTATCGTGAAGGTATCAATTATGATGTTTAAGGCAAAATCGACGATTTAACTTTAACAGCATATACCGTTGATGTCGTATTTTTGAAGAACAGCATTATTAATTTTCTCAACTAGAAAATTATTCAATAATCACTCTTAAATAATTCATCACGAAAATGAAATACCATCCTATAAACTCTGATCTATTTGTTAAGAATCGTAAGAACCTTATGGCCAAAATGAAGCCAAATAGCCTGGCGGTTTTTAATAGTAATGATATTTATCCAATAAGCGCAGATAGCACTATGCCATTCGAGCAGCATCGGGATATTTTTTATTTAAGTGGTGTAGATCAGGAGGAAAGTGTTTTAGTGTTATTTCCAGATTCACCTAAAGACAAGTTTAAAGAAGTGCTTTTTTTAAGAGAAACCAACGAACATATTGCGATATGGGAAGGAGAAAAACTAACTAAGGAGAAGGCGCTTGAGACCACTGGTGTACAATCGGTTTTTTGGCTGCAGGATTTTGAGAAGGTGTTTTTTGAAATGATGAGTTACGCAGATGCGATCTACTATAATACTAATGAACATTACCGAGCATCTGTGGAAACGGAAACCCGTGAGGATCGATTCATCAAGTGGAGTAAACAGAAATATCCGGCTCATACTGTTTTAAAGAGTAATCCCATTTTACAACGCTTGCGATCGGTTAAGGATCAAATAGAAATCGGTCTGATTCAACAAGCTTGTGATATTACGGAAAAGGGATTTAGACGCTTACTTGGTTTTGTAAAACCAGATGTTTGGGAATATGAAATAGAAGCAGAATTATTGCATGAATTTATAAGAAATCGATCTAAAAAGTTTGCATATACGCCAATTATAGCTTCAGGCAATAATGCGAATGTACTGCACTATATAGAGAACAATCAACAGTGTAAAGCAGGTGAATTGATCTTGATGGATGTCGCTGCAGAATATGCCAATTACAGTAGTGATATGTCTAGAACTATCCCCGTTTCTGGTCGATATACTGACAGACAAAAAGCTGTTTATAATGCTGTATTGCGAGTAAAAAATGAAGCGACAAAAATGTTGGTTCCTGGAGTATTGTGGGAGCAATATCATGTTGAAGTTGGTAAACTAATGACTAGCGAATTATTGGGTTTAGGCTTATTAGATAAAGCCGATGTTAAAAATGAAAATAAAGATTGGCCCGCTTACAAAAAGTACTTTATGCATGGCACGTCACACCATATGGGTTTAGATACTCATGATTATGGTTTGCTACATGAACCAATGCAGGCTAATATGGTTTTTACGGTGGAGCCTGGTATTTATATTCCCGATGAAGGTTTCGGTATTCGCCTTGAAGATAATGTGGTCGTTCAAGAAAGCGGAGCGCCATTTAACTTGATGCGTAATATTCCGATCGAGACTGATGAAATAGAAGAGTTAATGAATTCCTAGAGGAACGCAACCATATTAGTAATTTTCTATCATAGAGAAAAGGTCTTGACATGAAAAACTACCTTGTTTTGCTTTTCGGATTACTTATTTTATGTTCCTGTAATGATAATGATACATTACTTAACGAGGAATTGCCACAAACCTGGCAATTGGTTCGTATGACTGGATCAATAGCCAATTCAGAGACTACAGGCAGTGATATGGCTTGGCAAGAAACCATTGTTTTTAAAATTAATAGGAAATTTGTAAAGACGAGGGTTAGAGACGGGGCTACTACTTCTGCATCGGGGACTTTTACTCCAGCAGATCCTGAAAGTGGGAACATTGTAGTACTAACCTACAACGAAAGCAATACTCTAAGAGCAAGCTGCAGTGGAGACCTTACAGAGCACTTAGGCGCCACTGAAGATGGTACTACACTATATGGTACCTGGAATGCTTGTGATGGTCCTGGGCTTGAATATAAACGAATTAATTAGGGAAAAATCTACTAAATTAATAGGATTAATCCCCTGTACATTTGGGCAAATACACTTCATAATTTCTGGATTGCCTGCATCATCTTTGTAATCTATTAATCATAAACAAACAGAGATGAAATTTGAAATGTACAAAGACAAAGGCGGGGAGTTTCGCTTTAGACTGAAAGCATCAAACGGAGAAAACATTCTTAAGAGTGAAGGCTATGTTGTTCGGGCAAGCTGTAAAAACGGAATCGATTCTGTGAAAATGAATTCTGATAAAGATCGTCGATATGTGCGTCTTGTTGCTAAAAATGGCGAACCTTATTTCAACTTAAAAGCGAGTAATGGTCGTGTTATAGGTACGAGTGAAACTTATTCAAGTAAACAGGCTTGTGAAAATGGGATACGATCGGTGATGACAAACGCGCCAGCAGCGACAATAGAGGATTTAACTTAGTGCCTAGTCGAGCCGCAAGTGTTCAGGAAGACCTATTTCAATAATATGATTTTTGACAATTATTTCTTCAACTGAATATAAACAGGAAAGTGATCACTATAACCGCCTAGGTATTTTTTACCAGCATAAGTTCTATACGGAATGCCTTTGTGGCGACCTTCATAGACTTTTAAAAACTTATCATCGAAAACGTCGGCATGCGCAAAAGTATGGCCGTCGTTTTCTTTTTTGAAAAAGTTGTGTGTAAAGATTATCTGATCAAAAATATTCCAATTGCCCTTATAACTCAGACTACCTTTAGTAAAAGAAAGAAGCGTCTCCATTGGATTGTAAAGCTGAGGACTCATTAAATGATCTTTGATACTAGGACTGTGAGGATCGTCATTAAAATCACCCATAATAATGATTTTGGCATCCTTATATATCTGATAAATCTCACTCACAATTTGTTGCACTAATTGTGCAGCAGCAATGCGTTTAGGTTGAGTTACATCAGAACCATCTCTACGGGACGGCCAATGATTAACCAGTACATGAATTAGTTCGCCGTTTAATTTTCCCGAAACCAACAATACATCGCGCGTATAGTCGCGTTCACCATATTCGTCCTCGAGCATAAGTGGATACATTTTGGTCGTTTCAACCTCAAAATGTTTTTTTTGGTAGAGCAAGCCAACATCCATACCCCGCTCATCAGGTGAATCGAAATGAACAATGTCGAAGCCGTGTTTTTGTAAGTTTTTTGTTTTGATCAAGTCTTGTAAAACACGTTTGTTTTCTACTTCGGCAACACCTACAAGTGTCGGTGCTTTTTTTGATTTATGATAGCCGACGTTCGAAATGGCCGTACCTAGTTTAAAGAGCTTCTTTTCATAACGTTCTTGAGTCCACCTTTTTTTTCCATCAGGCAGGAAATCGTCATCCATGGTTTTTAAGTCATCTTTAGTGTCAAACAGATTTTCTAAATTGTAAAAAGCTACAGTATAAATATCGTTAAGCGGAAGTGTATTTAGGGATTTAATATCCATTTCAAAAGTTTTTCAAAATCTAAAATACAAAACTATCAACACGAAAAGGGCAATTGCTTGTACTATGATAACTTTTGGATTAAAGACCTTAAACTCCGTTCTATGACTGGCTACTGACTACCGATTTTGTACCTTTGCCACCTATTAAAAGTATATGCTCGAAAAAAAGGAAATAGGATACGAAAAAACGGTGCTCATAGGCGTGATCACTCGTGATCAAAATGAAGAAAAGTCTAAAGAGTATTTAGATGAATTAGAGTTTTTGACCTATACGGCTGGTGGTGAAGTAGTAAAACGCTTTACCCAGAAAATGGATATGCCAAACCCTAAAACATTCATCGGAACTGGAAAGATGGAAGAGGTAGAGCAATTTGTGCATGATAATGATATCGGCACGGTTGTTTTTGATGATGAACTTACTCCTGCTCAACAAAAAAATAACGAGCGTATTCTTCGATGCAAAATTATAGATCGAACCAATTTAATACTCGATATTTTTGCACAACGAGCACAAACTAGCTACGCGAGAACGCAGGTTGAACTGGCTCAATATCAATATTTGTTACCTCGACTGGCTGGTATGTGGACCCACCTTGAAAGACAAAAAGGGGGTATTGGTATGCGGGGTCCTGGTGAAACCGAAATCGAGACCGATAGACGTATCGTTCGCGATAAAATATCCTTACTTAGGAAAAAGCTGAAGACCATCGATAAACAAATGGCAGTGCAGCGAAGTAACCGTGGGCAGTTAGTTCGTGTTGCCTTGGTAGGTTATACCAATGTAGGTAAAAGTACATTGATGAATGTCATAAGTAAGAGTGATGTATTTGCTGAAAATAAACTGTTTGCGACCCTAGATACCACGGTTCGTAAAGTGGTGATAAAAAACCTTCCTTTTTTGTTAAGTGATACAGTTGGGTTTATTAGAAAACTACCTACACAATTAGTAGAGTCTTTTAAAAGTACACTGGATGAGGTTCGGGAGGCCGACTTATTGTTACACGTAGTTGATATTTCGCATCCTAATTTTGAAGACCATATAGCTTCGGTAAATGAGATTTTAGATGAGATAAAAGGAGCCGATAAACCGACCATGATGATTTTCAATAAAATCGATGCCTACAAACATGAAACGATTGATGAAGACGATCTAATTACTGAAAAAACCAAAATTCACTACACGCTAGATGATTGGAAAAAAACCTGGATGGGTAAAGTAGGAGAGAATGCTATATTTATTTCTGCAATTAATAAAGAGAATCTCGAAGAATTTCGGGAGCAAGTTTATAGTGCGGTACGTGAAATTCATGTTACCCGTTTTCCTTATAACAAGTTTTTGTATCAAGAGTATGATCAGTATGAATAGCTAGATATACTCAGAAATGGATTGGTATAGCATTTATTTAAAAATTAGTATGTTTGTACTAATTGTAAGTAAAATATAGTTTTTTTATACTATTTTTTGAAGAATACTAAAGAACATATACTTGAAACCGCTACAGAACTTTTTAATGAAAAAGGGTTTTTTAATGTGAGTATTAAAGAGATTGCGGACGAAATGAAAATAAGCCCTGGCAATCTTACCTACCATTTTAAAAGGAAAGAACAATTACTTGATGCCATTCAAGAAGAGATTTTAAACGCTTCAAAAAATATTATTGTTCCAGAAGGGAAGTATGTCACGCTAGAACATTTTGAATTGATGTTTCAAAAATTTTGTGCCGTCCAAGATCGATATCGTTTTTACTTCACTAATATTTTATATCTGACTGTTGCTCATCCAACGGTATTAGAAAAGTACAAGGTGAGAACGTCAAAACGCTTAGAAGATGCTCGAAAACTGGTGGACTATTATATCAGCACAAATAGGCTAAAACCAGAAAGTGATGAGCTAGACTATACCTACTTAATCCATAATCTGTGGATAGTAAATATGTTTTGGAAAAACAGTTCATCATTGATCGATCTTGAAAAAACCAATTATCTCGCAAAACAATCCCCTATGCAATCGCTTTGGTTTATGCTAAAACCTTACCTAACAGAAAAAGGACTCATAGAGTACCAGGAAATAAGAGATTTAAAAAAATCTGGTGGGATTTTACCCACTAGCTAAAATATTTTCCTTTTTAGAAAGGACATGAAAAAGAATTAAAACAAATTATATTATGGCAGTACCAAATCCACCTTTAGAAATGTTACCTGGCAATATTCCAATGCCTCCAACTTTCAACACAATTGAAGAAGAACGCAAGTATCTAAAACATAAACTGACGGGAGCTTTTCGCATTTTTGGAAAGTTCGGATTTTCTGAAGGAGTCGCAGGTCATATTACTGTGCGTGACCCTGAGTTAAAGGACCATTTTTGGGTAAATCCGTTTGGGGTTTCATTTAACCAAATTGTGTCTGATCATTTGTTATTGGTTAATCACAAGGGCGAAGTTGTAGAAGGAAACCTTCCTGTAAATCGAGCTGCCTTTGCAATTCATTCGCAAATTCATGAGGCAAGACCTGATGTGATTGCAGCTGCCCATTCCCATTCCGTCTACGGCAAAGCATTTTCTGCTTTAGGGCAAGAGTTGGCTCCAATAACGCAAGATGCTTGTGCTTTTTATAAAGACCATGCCTTGTTCAATGATTATACAGGTGTCGTAAATGAATTAGATGAAGGAAAACGCATTGCCGAAGCCTTATCAGATTATAAAGCAGCAATTTTACAAAATCATGGCTTGATTACTGTGGGTCACTCAATCGATGAAGCTGTTTGGTGGTTTGTTACTATGGAACGCAGTTGTCAAGCACAATTATTGGCAATGCAAACGGGTCAGAAACTAATTGAAATAGATCATGAAATAGCAATGAAAACACGTCAAGAATTAGGTTTTCCTTTAGCCGGATATTTTCAATTTCAACCTATGTGGCAGGACATTTGCGCATCACAAAAATTCTAGTAACTTCCCAATATGGATGAACTAAGTTCGTTAATCGTTGGGATTTCCCTAATGATCATTATGTTTGGAATGGGATTGTCACTAACCATTTCAGACTTTAAACGCGTAGTAGAAGAACCGAAAGCGATCTTAATAGGATTGCTAAACCAGCTAGTGTTACTTCCGATTATTGGGTTTACACTAGTTACTTTAATAGAGGTTCCTGGCGAAATTGCAATAGGAATTATGATTTTAGCAGCCTGTCCTGGCGGCGCTACATCTAACATTATCGCTTTTTTAGCAAAAGGAGATACTGCTCTTTCGGTGAGTTTAACTGCTGTAGCGAGTATCGTCACCATTTTTACCATACCCTTAATTATTGGGTTTTCGATAGCTCATTTTCAATCTTTAGAGGCGCAAATGGAACTAGACTCCATGAAAATGATTATTCAACTATTATCTATTGTGGTCATACCAGTAATGATAGGAATGTTGCTAAGAGCTAAGGCGACAAGGTTTGCTATAAAAATGGAAAAAACCGTACACATTATTTCTACCGTTTTATTTATACTAATTACGGTAGGTTTAATTTTTAAGGAGCGTGCCAATATCATTCCGTATTTCAAGCAAGCCGGTATTCCTACCACTTTGTTAAATGTCATTAGTTTATCATTAGGTTATTTAATCGCACGTTCGTTTCGATTAAGAAAAGCGCAGTCAATCAGTATTGCCGTAGAATCCGGAGTTCAAAATTCAGGATTGGCAATTACCATTGCGATTGTAACATTACAAAATACTACTTACGGAATTGCAGCTGCTATTTACACTTTAATTATGTACGCATCTGCATTTTTTATTATCATGTACGGCAGAGCGCAGAAAAGGATGGCATAACCCTTATTTACATTTCTAAAATAAAAAAGACCCTTGAAAAACAGCAAGGGCCTTCTGATGAATTTTGACTAATTCAAGTAATTATGTTGGGGATAACTGTTGTTTTAAAACGAATAATTTAATCCTAATAACCAGTAGGTTTGCAGGTCATTATCAACGGTATCAAACGTAGTTGTAGGTTCGCTAGCTAAAGCAAAGTTTAAAGCTTCCTGCTTATTGCTACGTAAACCAAAATCAAATCCTAAGCCAATTTTTTTCCAAAGCGTATATCCGAACGAGTTGATCCACGTCCAGTTAGAAAGATCTCCATTCTCGTAACTTTGAAACGCAGATAAATTACTTTTTAAACTTACAGGACCTAATTTACGGGTATAATCGGCTACAATTTTTGCACCTGTCGAAGATTCGAATACCGCGTCATTTTCAGCAAAAACAAAATTGTAGTTAAGTGGGTGAATTACAACTACTAAATCCGCAATAGGCGTCCATGTCATACCAATACCAGCGTCTAAATATCCTGGATCATTAAAATTATTTAGTATAGTAGTACGATATTCAACAAGACCTGAAACGGCCCATTTTTCACTTAACTTTCTTCCGTATAAGGAAGTGATATTAAATACGTCTGTTGCTTCTCTAAAGCCTTCCTCAGCTTCGACTACATCTTTATCATCAAACTTAACCCAAGCAAGATTAACGTTAGCTGAGTTCCTCCAGAAGAACTTTTCTTCTTTTAAGTTGGCAAAAGCATTTACAGTAAAACCAATATTTCCTGATGAAACGTTTGGTGACCCTTGTGCGTACCAATTACTAAATTCTGATATATTGAAACCTATAGTTCCAAAAGCACCAGTTTTCCATCCTGGCATAGCGTCTATTTTTGCCTGGATGGCATCAACCTCACCTTGTAATTTGGCAATTGAGTCTTTTTTTGGCGCTTGTTGCGCTTTTAGTTCTTCTACAGTTTGGGCAAATGTTATGCTACCTACCAGTAGCATTACTCCGCATAAGAGGTGTTTTTTCATAATGATTTTTTAAGGTTTATGTTTTGTTATTTATTTATGTACGATTACATATCTAAAATTAGACCACTTGACTTTCAAGTTTTTAGAAGTATGAAGAAGAAATAAACAATTTTATGAACGCTTCTTGTAAAGCGGTACTGAAGAGCAAGCTTCGCCATACATTATTGACTTTGCAATACCCTCAAGTTTTGAAGAAAGAAATAAGTAAGCATTTGCTGGTACTGGTTTATTAGAACAGCCTTTAATGATAATAGGCTTGTCTTGATATTCTGCTACAGGAAGGTCGCTGATGATTTCCTGGTAAATAGCAGTTTCAAGCGTTTCAAGATCTCCGGTGACTGCTTTTTTGGCAAAAGGACTTAGTTGAATAGTCAATAGCATATAGGCCCAACCCGGAATAATGGCATCAGAAGAGCAGGTAAGCGCAACATAGAAATCTTGATATTGACCCCAATCATGATTTTTTACATGCGCTCTAAACTCTTTTTCGCGCAATACGAAACCTTCATAAAGCCAATCTTTAATATCAAACAATACTCGTTTTCCTTCCGGATAAAAATCCTCAAGGTCGATGGTTATTAATTTGCTATTCGCAACTCTATTTATGATTTCTTTTTCCATTCAAAAAAATGATTTAAAAGGAGTAAGCACCCCTCAAGGGGAGACTACTAAAATAAATACAAACGAAAAACACCTAGGTAGAAGCTTAAAGCATTCCCAACTCTAGCTTCGCTTCTTCGCTCATTAGGTCTTGGCTCCACGGCGGATCAAAAGTGATTTCTACCTCGGCGTCTTTAATGTCTTTGAGGGACTTTACTTTATCTTCAACTTCGGCTGGTAATGTTTCGGCAACCGGGCAGTTGGGTGTTGTTAAGGTCATTAAAATCTTAACTTCATCATCTTCATTTACCAAAACATCGTAAATAAGGCCTAGCTCGTATATATCAACAGGAATTTCAGGATCGTAAATAGTCTTTAAAACTCTTACGATCTTTTCTCCTAATTCTTCAGTATTTTTTTCTTCACTCATATCAATTCAATTGCGTTTGATACGCAATTGCATACATTTTTAATTGTTTGATCATCGATACCAATCCGTTTGCCCGGGTAGGAGAAAGATGTTCTTTTAGTCCGATCTCGTCTATGAAATCAGTATTAGCTTCTATAATATCTTTTGGGTGCTGATTAGAAAAAGCACGTATTAAAATGGCGATGATTCCCTTGGTAATAATCGCATCGCTATCTGCGGTGAATTTTAATTTGTCATCTTCCATTTCAGCATGCACCCACACTTTGCTTTGACAACCTTTAATGATGTTTTCATCTATTTTATATTGGTCGTCAATAATAGGCAAAGACTTACCAAGATCAATCATATATTCATAGCGCTGCATCCAGTCGTCGAACATAGAAAACTCATCAACAATCTCGTCTTGTATTTCTTTTATGGTCATTACCTTGTACTTTGAGGCAAAAGTACGATAAGAATTACTGCTATTCAACAGTTTCTGCCAATGACAAGATTAGTTCAACCAATGGTTTTAATTCTGATGGGGGGTTACCATGATCGAATAAAGATTCGCCGTATATACTGTCTTTATAAATTACTTTTAGGCTTGCATGGGCTGCTCTATCGGAAAAACGGTTTTCGGTAGAAGGCTTGTAAGTAGCTAATTTGTTAAGATCAATATTTTCTAAATGCTCTTGTATTTTTTTCCACTGTTTAGTGGTGCATTTCTTGCTATCAACATCATTTCGGTTGAAATCGCTAGATTGTTTGATCGTTTCTTTATCAACCAGTATTAAATGAAAAAAACCTCTTGATTCTGAAGTATATTCTAACTGTATATTACTTTTATCTATAGGTCGCTCTTGCGCACATGCACCAAAAAAGGCTAAGCTTACTATAATACTTAATATTTGTTTCATTTTTCAATTCATTTTTTGAACGAAGGAGGCACGAGGGCCATCTGCTTCAAAAACGGCTCTCATTCTTGTTTTTTGTCCTTCAGTAAACATAAACATACAGGCATCATCAACATAATCCATATAATTCATTGTCATGTCATTAGTCTCACAATTAATTGTAGGATATGCAGGACAGCCATTATTGGGGCGATCTGAAATTGGAGTGTCGCTTACAAAATCGTCGGAATTACAGTCACCATCTCCCCAAATATGCCTTAAATTAAGCCAATGTCCTATTTCATGAGTTAAGGTTCTACCTTTATCAAATGGGGCTTGAACAAAACCGGTAGTGCCAAAGAATTGTGGAGAAACTACGACTCCATCGGTAAGGGGATTATCTCCTGGAAATTGTGCATAGCCCAAAATTCCACTTCCAATATTGCATACCCAAATATTCAAGTGACCTGTAGGATCGGCAACATCAATACCTCCGCTTGAAGAAAATTTCATTTCATCGTTAGTTCCCCATGAATTTCGTGTACTTAACTTTCTTTGAGTTTGTCGCAAATCAAATTGAACCTTGATGTTTGATGCTATCTCTTTAAATTCTTCAGGTATTTGATCTATATCCATATTCTTCTTGCTGAAATCCTTGTTTAGAACATCAATTTGTGATTTTATTTGGGCGTCACTTATGTTTTGATCCTCATTACTATATATAACATTTACAACTACTGGAATGGTAATAGTGTCTTCGGCAAGATTGGTTTGCGTCTTTGATAAGGTTATATATCGTTGAGTTGCTTCCTCAATGTTTTGCATTCTCTTTCTGAACAACGAGTCTTTAGCTAAATGTTCTTCCAAGACTTTCATTGTGGCGCATTTTCTTGAAATAGAATTTGTGTCATTTTTGACATGTCTTACTGTGCCATTTTTCTTTTTGACATTATCACAAGATACAAGTATTATAAATAACATCGGTAGTACTACTAAAAGAGGTCTCATAATATCGAGGGATTTTAATAGATACGTTTTTAAAGTTACTTTTAGCTTGAAGAAGATGTTAAAATTAAATGAACAAAAAAGGCATTAACTAGTTAATGCCTTTTTTAAAGTTGTATGATTTTGGCAATTATTGCGCCATAGCCTCTCTGTAACCACCTGCAGCAAATACTGACTTCATTCTAGCCGTCTGTCCGTTGGTAAACATATTTAAACATGGGTCATCAGAATAATCCATGAAATTCATAGTCATGTCGTTAGTTCCACATGAGTTTTGAGGATAAACTGGACAGCCTCTGCTATTACCAGAAGCATCAGGAGTGTCATCAACAAAGTCAGTTGCACCACAACCACCGTCGCCCCAAATATGGCGTAAGTTCAGCCAGTGACCTACTTCGTGAGTAGCAGTACGACCGGTAGAATATTGTGTTTCACCTGTAAATCTATGATCCATTACGATACCATCTGTCGCTCTGTTACCACCAGGGAATTGTGCATATCCTAAAATATTACCGCCTCTGTATGGCATGTTATTTACCACCCAAACGTTTAAAAATTGCTCTGGATTTACTGCTGGCGAAACAAACTTCATTGAATCATCAGGTCTCCAGCTCCTCTTTCTGTCATATACTCGTATTACTTGCTCGGTAACAAAAGAAATACCTACGTTAGATTCAACAGCAGCAAACTCAGCAGGAATTGTATTTCTTCCCGGGTTTTGGAGATTAAAATCTTCATTTAGGGCTACTGTTTGTGATTCAATTTGTGCAGCACTGATATTTTCACTTGCTGTGCGGTAAATAATATGATAAACAACAGGTATTTCAATCTGACCATTGACTAGTCGTTGAGTCATTCCGCTAGATATGGCGTATTTAGTATGTGCTTCAACTTCAGACATTCTTTCGGCTAAAGTAGGATCAGCGGCAAGTTTTTCTTCTAATACACCCATAGATCCACATTGGTCTAATGCAAGTGCGAAGGCTACTTCTCCGTCAAGGGTTTCATCGTTAACAATTTGGTCTCCTTCTTTTTCACAAGAGGTAAACATGAGGGATAAGGCTGCGAAGCCGAGAATCATTTTTTTCATAATTCTTAATTAATAGTTAAATTTTCAACGCGTCGAAGATATTAAAATTGTGCAAATCACAATCAAATTGTTAATAAATGTGTAAAAAAAACTTATAAAATCATATAAAATTGTTGATAATGCCAGAAAAAACCCTATTTTATGATTATCTGTTAAAAATATAGAATTGTTAATTATATATTAAAAAAAGATATTATTGGTAATATCCATACTTAATAGAGGTGAATTTTTGATGAATTGGTATTAAATGCGCTTCAAGTAGAACACATAGGATATAAGAAATAAAAAGGCACCAGTTATGGTGCCTTTGAAATTTATTTTAACTTGAACTAATTAGTTAACCAGATCAGCTCTTGCTCCACCTGCGGCAAATAATGCGCGCATTCTAGCTTTCTGACCTTCAGAGAACATGTACATACATGCATCATCAACGTAATCCATGTAGTTCATTGTCATATCGTTTGATCTACAATTAACAGTTGGGTACGATGGGCAACTATAGTTAGGAGCATCAGATGTTGGAGTATCGGCAACGAAATCATCACGGTTACATCTTCCGTCACCCCAAATATGTCGTAGGTTTAGGTAGTGTCCCACTTCATGTGTAGTTGTGCGACCACCATCAAATGGAGCGGATACAAATCCTGTTGTGCCAAAATATTGTGGAGAAACGACAATTCCGTCTGTGGATGCATTGCCACCTGGAAACTGTGCGTAACCAAGAATTCCACCGCCAATATTACAAACCCAAATATTCATGAAATTTGCAGGGTCAACCGCATCAGATCCTCCATTTGCTGATGACTTCATGTCATCTCTTGTACCCCAAGAAGTTCTTGTTGAAGATACTCGGATAGTTTGGGCTAGACTGAAATTAATATCAGAATTAGCAACACGGTCAGCAAACTCCTGAGGAACCTGGTTTACATCATTATTGGTTGCATTAAAATCACGATTTAAAACATCTATTTGAGATCTAATTTGTGTATCTGAGATATTTTCATTGCTATTGCTATAGATTACATGCACAACAACAGGAATTGTAAGAGAACCTAGGCCATCATCAACCGGGCTTCCACCTCCGTCATCACCTCCACCTGGACCTCCACCATTTCCTGGATTAGAAGGTTTTTTAGCTGCAATAAACTGACGAACTTGTTTTTCAATGTCATACATTTTTTTGAAAAGACCAGGGTTGGCATCGAGGTTTCGATTTAATACACTCATCGATTGGCAATCTCTACCATTTCCTTTGTCGCCTTTAGAGGTTGATGCAGCATCAGTATATAAATAAAAGTCACTCATATCTACTGCAATTTCTTGGGGGTCTGGTAGATCGCTTTGATCGTCTTTACATGCTACAAACAGTAAAGCCAAAGCGGCCATACCAAGAATTACTTTTTTCATAAAATCTTAAATTTTAGTTAATTTTAATCGGCCGAATATATAAAAATATAACGAAACGCTAACTAATTGTTAAAAAAAGTAAGTAATTGTGAATTTTAAATAAACAACGGAATGGTTAGACCAGCATACCAACTGCTCGTTCAACGCCAGCTACTAACAAATCGATTTCTTCTTTTGTATTGTAAAATGAGAATGAAGCACGAACCGTTCCTGGAATTTTATAATAATCCATAATTGGTTGTGCACAGTGGTGGCCTGTTCGAACTGCGATTCCTAATTTATCTAGAATGGTGCCGATATCATAGGGGTGAATACCTTCAATATTGAATGAAATTACAGAGGTCTTATTTTTTGAAGTACCGTAAATTTTCAGTCCTTCGATATTTAATAATTGTTCAGTGGCATATTCCAATAGCTCATGTTCGTAAGCTGCGATTTCATCAAAACCGATCGAATTCATATAGTCTATTGCGGCACCAAATGCGATACCACCACAAATATTGGGCGTCCCTGCTTCAAATTTATGAGGTAGATCGGCATAAGTAGTTTTTTCGAAAGTAACTTCTTCGATCATTTCACCACCACCTTGATAGGGTGGAAGCTTATTCAACCATTCTTCTTTACCATATAACATTCCTTGGCCGGTAGGGCCGCATATTTTATGAGCTGAGGCTACATAGAAGTCAGCATCTAATGCTTGAACATCAGGTTTTATATGAGGACATGCTTGTGCACCGTCAATTAAAACAGCCGCACCTACAGTATGTGCTTTTCTAATAATCTCTTCTATTGGATTGATTGTACCCAGTGCATTCGAAATGTGATTTGTAAAAACCAATTTTGTTTTTGATGAAAGAAGATCGTCATATGCATTCATCATCAATTCACCATCTTGATTCATTGGGATGACCTTTAAAACAGCTCCAGTTTTTTCACAAAGCATTTGCCATGGTACAATATTTGAATGGTGCTCTAAAGCTGATACGATAATTTCATCTCCTTTCTGCAAAATAGATGCAAATCCGTTTGCGACTAGGTTGATGCTATGCGTAGTACCTGATGTAAAAATAATCTCATGTGCCTTTGCAGCGTTAAAGTGCTTCTGAATTTTAATGCGCGCTTGTTCATAAGCATCTGTCGCTTCTTGACTTAGTGCATGTACACCACGGTGAATATTGGCATTATAGTTTGAATAATAATCTACAATAACATCTATTACTTGTTGCGGCGTTTGTGAGGTAGCTGCATTATCAAAATACACGAGAGGTTTACCATTAACTTCTCGCCTAAGAATAGGAAAATCATTCCTTATTTTTTGTACATCAATCATGGTGCAAAGATACGTGTTATGGCATTCATTTTTTATATTGTTTCAATAGTATTAACTTATCCTACATATAAAATTATCATGGCGTATAATGAGTTTTTAGCAGACAGAATCAGAAGATTCTTTCAAGATCAAAAATCAAATTTTTATGAGAAGAAAATGATGGGCGGTTTGTGTTTTATGGTTGATGATAAGATGTGCTGTGGCATTCATTTTGATAAAAAAAAGACAAACGGATCTTTTAATGGCGCGCATTGGAGAAGATGCTAGTCCTGAAGCCATGAAAAGAGAAGGCTGTCATCCAATGGATTTTACTGGTAGACCTATGAAAGGCTATGTATTTATTTCTCCTGAAGGTTTTGATCTTGATGAAGATCTAGAATATTAGTTAAACCTGTGCTTAGCATTTAATCCATTGGCGAAGGCTAGTAAGAAAAGGAAGCCCAAGGCTTAAAAGTTAAAAGACTACTTCAATATCTTTTGCTGCTTGTTCGTTATAAAGAGTTTTAATAATTCCGTCTGAAAGTCCGATTTTAGGCACGTATATATCTTTGGCTTTGCTCCATTTCATAGATGAAAGATAAATTTTGGCCGCAGGGACAATAACGTCAGCACGATCCGGATTCATTTTTAAATTAAAAATACGTTGCTCGTAATTGTATGATTTTAGCTTTTTGTAATACTCTGATAGATAGAAATAGGTAAGTGGTTTCCCTGATTTTTCTCTACTGTTTTTGTAAATACTATTGATGTTTCCCCCGGAGCCAATAAGACTTATTTTTTCATAATTCTTAGTGTTCTTTTTTATCCATTTTTTCACATTATCCCATGTAGATTCACCCACTTGCTCATTTAATATTCGTACTGTTCCTAGTTTAAATGACTTAGAAACAATCGTCTGTTTATTAGAAAATACTGTGAACTCTGTACTTCCTCCTCCCACATCGACATACAGGAATGCGTTATTCGTATTTAATAAATCCATGAGGTCGGTTGAGGCAATAATTGCGGCCTCATCTGTTCCAGAAATAATCTGAATGTTAATACCTGTTTCTTTTAGGATACTTTTTCTTATTGATTTACCATTTTTTGCTTCGCGCATTGCTGAGGTGGCACAAGCTCGAAATCGCTTTACATAATGAGTTTTCATTAAAAGACTGAAAGCATTCATGGCATCTCTCATTCTTTTGTAATTAGACTCAGAAATTTCACCTTTTAAAAATACATCAACACCTAAGCGAATTGGAACTCGGACTAAAGAAGTCTTTTTTATTTGTGGTGGAACACCAGCTTTTTTGATTACCGTAGCGATTAGTAATCTTATCGCATTAGTTCCAATATCGATCGCTCCGTATTTTTCAATTTTCAGCAAAATTCTATTATTCTAATTACTGCAAAAGTATTTAATTAAGGCGAGTTCGATATATTTTTTAACCTATGATTCTGAAAATCAGCCACTAGTAATTATTCAGAATCTCGAGTGCCCGCTTGAGCGGAAGAAGGAAGTATTGTTGTATTATTTAGAAACTTCGGCATTTGCTGATTCCGTATATAGCTCACGAAGTTCAGTCATATTTTTGTTAAGGTCTTCGCCTAGATTTTCTAAGGCGCTTTCAATCAAAAACAGGTGGTTATTTTTACTAATGTTAATTAGAAAGATGTTGTGATAAAAACTGCCGGCGGTTTTATGGTATTCGTTTAATACCGCAGGGTTTTTATTATTTCGAGCAAGTTCATATGGTACTTTGATAAAGTCTTCCATACGTTTATTGAAAATTTCCTGCTCGGTATAATACTCCTCTATATATTTTATAGTGTTGAAATCTAATTGATTTACAAATCCTGCAGTTTTAAAAGCATTCCAAGTAGCATTTTTTGGTGTATAGACTCTGAAACTGGTATAATTAAAGCCGAGACCAAACTCTTTATTAAACCCCCGTTTACTTATGCTGTAAGGTGGATATCCTTGGTCGCTAGAAATACGATTGTAAAATGGCCGCCAGTAAAGTAATTCGCCTTGCACCATGGCGTAATAGTTATATTCTAATTCTTCTATAAGCTCTTTTTTGGCAGCTTCAAAAGCATTATTTTCCTTGAACTGATCGCGAAAGTCAAGAAACGCCCAAACAATAATCATCAAGCAAGTTATCCAGACTACAATTTCTAAGACTTTTTTATGGTTGGGATGGCTTGCTGTTTTTCTTTTCACTCTAATAGTCTGGTTATGCATTTCAAATATAACAACTTACATAGAATATGAGGGCATAAAAAAACCTGTCAAATAAATTGCATTGACAGGTTGAGTTGTGTTTTGAAGTGTTCTTACAAATCGAAGCCAATATTAACGCCTAATTTCTTGGCGATTAATGTGGTAATTCTTGATTTTAATTGAGGAATCTTAACACTAGCCAATACATTATTTGAAAAGGCGTACATCAATAAGGCTCTCGCTTCTTTTTCAGGAATACCTCGGGTTTTCATATAGAATAAGGCACTATCATCAAGCTGTCCGATCGTACAACCATGCGAACACTTTACATCATCTGCAAATATCTCCAGTTGAGGTTTGGTATTTATCGATGCTTTATCATCAATAAGAATGTTGTTGTTTGCTTGAAAAGCATTTGTTTTTTGTGCTTCTTTTTCAACCACAACTTTCCCATTAAAAACACCCGTGGAACGATCAGCGAAAATACCTTTATAATCTTGATGGCTTTCACAATTTGGTTCTATATGATGCACTAAGGTATTATGATCAACGTGTTGTTTACCCTTAATTATAGTAACTCCTTTTAAAGTAGAATCAATGTGTTCTCCTTTTTGATAGAAGTTCAGGTTATTACGGGTCAAATTTCCACCAAAGGAAAAGGTGTGAACAGAACAATTGCTTTCGCGTTGTTGCTCTATATATGTATTGTCTATTAACGATGCATTGCTATTGTCATTTTGAATCTTGTAATAATCAACAATAGCACGTTTATCGGCAAATATTTCAGTAACTGAATTCGTTAATACTGGATTATCAGTTAGACTCTGATGTCTTTCGATTATTTGAACCTGTGAATTCTCTTCTACCACAATCAAATTTCTTGGTTGAAGCATCAATGAAGATTCATTTCCTGTTGAAAAGAATACGACCTCAATTGGTTTATTTGCAAGCTTGTTTTTTGGAATATAGATATAGGCGCCTTCTTTAGAAAATGCTGTATTTAAAGATGATAGCCCATCTTTTTCGGCAATCTTGTCAAAATAGTTATCGATTATTGGTCGATACATATCTTTTGTCAATGCCGAAGACATTAAGCAAACATCGATACCATCATGAGTAGTTTCTGAAAGGTGCGATGAGTAAATGCCATCAACAAACACAATCTTATAGGTGTCAATATCATGTAAAAAATAGCGTTTAACATCAGCATATGCGACAGCAGAATCCTTTTTCGGGAATACACTGTAATCGTGCTTCAATAGGCTATTTAAGGAAGTATATTTCCAGGCTTCCTGCTTTTTATTAGGAAAACCTTCTTCTTCAAAACGCTTCATCGCCTCAGTACGAACATTGTGTACAGGTGCATCTACATCAATTTGATTTTCAAATGCTATAAACGATGATACTAATTTATCTTTTAAACTCATTTTTTTCAGTCTTCAGTTAGCAGTCTTCAGTCTTCAGTCACTGCGGACTGATTACTGCGAACTGCATACTAAAATTATACTCCAACTTCTTCTTTAATCCAGTCGTAACCTTTTTCTTCTAGCTCTAGTGCTAGTTCTTTTGTGCCAGATTTTACAATTTTACCATTGTATAATACATGCACAAAATCAGGCACAATATATTCCAACAAACGCTGGTAGTGTGTAATAACCACAACAGCATTATCCTTACTTCTTAATTTGTTTACTCCGTTTGCAACAATGCGCAGGGCATCGATATCTAAACCAGAATCGGTCTCATCTAGGATGGCTAATTTTGGCTCTAACATTGCCATTTGGAAGATCTCATTACGCTTTTTCTCACCACCAGAAAAACCTTCATTTAATGAACGAGATAAAAACTTGCGATCAATCTCTAACAATTCCGATTTTTCACGAATCATCTTCAACATATCTTTAGCAGGCATTTCTTCCTGACCGCGCGCTTTACGTGTTTCGTTGATTGCAGTTTTCAAGAAGTTGGTAACCGTCACCCCGGGTATTTCAACTGGATACTGAAATGACATAAAGATGCCTTTATGTGCACGTTCATCAGCTTCTAATTCGCCAATATCTTCACCTTGAAGAAATATTTCTCCTTCGGTAACTTCATATTCTTCCTTACCAGCAATAACTGAAGAAAGTGTACTTTTTCCTGAGCCGTTAGGCCCCATAATTGCGTGTACTTCTCCTGGTTTTACCTCAAGGTCAATCCCTCTTAATATTTCTTTGTCTTCTACACTAGCGTGTAAGTTTTTTATAGATAACATAGTGTCTATTTAATCTGTATTACTCTAAATATGCCGGAGCTGCCGGTATTTTCTTAAAATCGTTTGGTGAATGTTGAATGAATACTTGTGCGCCTTTTTCTTTTGCAAAAGCTTCAAAAGCATACATGCTTTTCTTTGTCATTTCAACATCATAATTGAAACTAGGAACTCTTTTAAATTCTCTGTTTTCTTCAAAATGATATAGGTCACCAGTTAATAAAACTGGACCTGTTTTTGGTAAATCAATGTACAAAGCTGAATGCCCTGGCGTATGCCCTGGGTATGATTTAATGATGACCGATCCATCAGCAAACACATCATGGTCGCCATCTATTTTCATTACATTGGTCAATTCTTTTACTGCATTGTAATTATCAGCTTGTTGTACTTTAATTGAATCGCTTGTAATAAAGCTATGTTCGGCTTCTTGAACGATCCAGGTTGAATTTTTAAATGCGTTGGCATGTCCCGTATGATCAAAATGAGTATGTGATAACGAGAAATATTTTACAGAATCAATCTTCATTCCGATTGACGCCAACTGATTTTTAACGGAGTCTTTTCTAGAAACGGTAAAGGCACCGCTCGGATCGGTAAATGGTTCTTCTAAAGTGGTAAGAGCTTCTGGCAAACCGCCATCCCAAACTAACACGCCATCCGGATGCTCAATCACATAAAAGGCATCAGCAAATGTTTTCGACTGTCCTGTATAAGTGGTATCCTGTGAAAATAATTCAAGCATATTTGCCTGTACAGTACCGCCACTAAATGCATAAAGCTTCACCGCTGGTTTTACTGCTTTTTCTTGAGTCGTATCAGCTGTATCAGATTCTTTTTTATTTTGCTTACAAGCAACTATGGCTATAAGGCTAAAGGCTATTAAGAGTTTTTTCATTTGACCGTTCAGTTTGATTACATCTCGATTGCGCTCGGTATGACATTTCTCAGTCGCAATTATCCTACAGATCCTTCTAAACTTATTTCTAATAATTTTTGAGCCTCTACAGCAAACTCCATAGGAAGTTTATTCAACACTTCTTTACTAAAGCCATTTACAATTAATGCAATTGCCTTTTCAGTATCGATACCTCGTTGGTTACAATAGAAAATTTGGTCTTCACCAATTTTACTAGTTGTCGCCTCATGCTCGATTTGAGCAGTTTTATTTTTTGCCTCTATATACGGGAAAGTATGAGCTCCACATTTGTTACCCATTAATAAACTATCACACTGAGAGAAGTTCCGAGCATTCTCTGCGCGACTGTTTATTTGCACTAAACCACGATAACTATTTTGCGATTGACCAGCAGAAATACCTTTAGAAATGATCGTACTCTTGGTGTTTTTTCCAAGGTGAATCATTTTCGTACCTGTATCTGCTTGTTGAAAATTATTGGTAACAGCGATGGAGTAGAATTCTCCGACTGAGTTATCTCCTTTCAGAATACAAGAAGGGTATTTCCAAGTTACAGCACTTCCTGTTTCAACTTGTGTCCAGCTAATTTTTGCATTCTTCTCGCAAAGTCCTCGCTTAGTAACAAAGTTGAAAACGCCGCCTTTACCTTCAGCATTTCCTGGATACCAGTTTTGAACGGTACTATATTTTATTTCAGCATCATCTAAAGCAATTAGCTCTACAACAGCGGCATGTAACTGATTTTCATCACGACTTGGTGCAGTACAACCTTCTAGGTAAGACACATAACTACCTTCGTCAGCAATCACCAATGTTCTTTCAAACTGGCCAGTACCCGCTTGATTAATTCTAAAATAAGTCGATAATTCCATCGGGCATCGAACACCCTTAGGAATATAACAGAACGATCCGTCACTAAACACAGCAGAATTCAATGCTGCATAAAAATTATCTTTTTGCGGAACCACAGTTCCTAAATGTTTTTTCACTAATTCCGGATGCTCTTTAATAGCTTCAGAAATACTCATGAAAATAATACCTTTCTCAGCTAATGTCTTTTTGAAAGTCGTAGCAACTGAAACTGAATCGACAACAATATCCATGGCGATATTGTTCATTTTCTTTTGCTCATCTACAGAAATACCTAGTTTCTTGTACATGGCTAGCAGTTCAGGATCTACATCATCTAATGTCTTATTAGGATCTACTGCGACTGGTGCAGAATAGTAAGCGATTGACTGAAAATCGGGCTTTTCATAATGTACATTGGCCCAATCTGGCTCTTCCATTTCTTTCCAAACCTTAAAAGCTTCTAGTCGCCATTCTGTCATCCATTCGGGCTCCTCTTTTTTCTTAGAGATGGCTCGAACTATATCTTCGTTTAACCCAATAGGAAATGTTTCAGATTCTATATCAGTATAAAACCCGTATTCGTATTCTTTTGTTGCTAAATCTTTTTCTAAATCCTCTTCAGTATACTTGCTCATTTGGGCAAAGTTAAAAAGTTATCAAGTTAGTAGGTGAACGGCTTACAGCGAGAAACTTTCGCCACAACCACAAGTTCGTTGTGCATTTGGGTTGTTGAAAACAAATCCGGTGCCGTTTAGTCCACCAGAATATTCTAGTGTTGTGCCTACCAAATACAAAAAGCTCTTTTTGTCAATAATAATGCGTACATTATTATCTTCAAAAACCTTATCGCCTTCGTGTTGTTCTTTATCAAATTTCAGGTCGTAAGACAAACCAGAGCAACCACCACTTTTTACGCCTACGCGTACATAATCTGTGGAGCTGTCAAAACCATCGTCAGTCATCAATTCGACAACTTTTTTACGAGCGTTTTCAGAAACTTTAATCATATTAATCTAGATTACTTCTAAATAAGTGCAAATATACACTATAAGTAGGTTTTAATCGAAAAACCTAACATATATATAACAAATGAAATTATAGGGGTTCTTTATGGAAGATAATCAATTGTTCATCCATAGTTTACGTAGCAATTAGAAGGGGTGTAGTCGAAGGAATACTACTTAATTTTTACAATCATAACGTCTTTTTTACCTTGATTACCGGTTATATCTTGGTCGTTACTGTCAGTGTCTCCAACTGCAACAATCTTTCCATCGGAAGTCTCAGTAATGCCATATGCAAAATCCAGCGTGCTACCGCCAGTATTTACTTCGTTAAGTAAAGTACCATTTTGATTTATTTTGATGATCCAAAAGTCGTTTTCGCCATGGTTGGATGCAACATCATTATCGACACTCTTGCTGTTGCCAGCAATTATAAAACCCTTATCAGCACTAGGACTAATGGACCAAGCAGCATCAAAATCGGAACCGCCAAAGGTTTTTTGCCACACTAAATCGCCTGAATCATTCACTTTGATAACCCAAAAATCGGATTCTCCTTTGCTATTGGTAATATCACCATCGGTGCTAATAGTTTGTCCTGCTATTACGTAGGCATTATCATGTGAATTTGCAGCTCCGTATGCAATGTCAAGTCCAGAGCCTCCAAAGGTTTTCTGCCAAACCATTTCACCATTATTATCAATTTTTACCACCCAAAAATCATAGCTTCCATTGGTTTGGGTAATATCGAAATCATTACTTTCTGTAAAACCTACAAGCACAAAACCGCTATCATTAGCTTGTAGTACTTTGTGTATTCTATCGTTATTGGTGCCGCCAAAATACCGGCGCCATTCTAAATTTCCATTGCTGTCTAACTTTTGCCCCCAAAATTCACCAACACCGTGACTGGTACTTATTCCTTTTTTTCCTGTACTTCCTTCTCCATTACTTTCGGTAACGTCAAGAAAGCCACCTAAAAAATAGCCGCCATCATTTGTTTGAAGAATAGAGTACAAGTGGTCGTGTCCAGAAAAACCAAAGCTTTTTTCCCATTGAACGGAGCCAGTTGCATCCAATTTTAAAATCCAATTATCGTGTTGCCCTTCGTTATTACTTGCATCACCATCGCTACTTTTGCTGTATCCGGCAATGGCATAACCACCATCTAACGTTTGAATAATATCGCGACCCCGATCATCATCACTACCTCCGTATGTTTGCTGCCATTGTACTGTTCCTTCATTATCTAACTTTAGCAACCAGAAATCATTTACTGGGGTGTTTTTTCCAATAACATCCCCATCAGTGCTTTTTGTGTAACCGAGAACGGCTAACCCTCCATCAGCAGTTTCAATGACTGCCCGTGCAGTTTCATCATCACTACCGCCAAACGTTTTTAGCCAATCAACTTCTCCTAAAATAGGTTCAATAATAAGGGTATCTGTATCTGATTGACTATCCTCACAACTAATCAGGAAAACAATGATGGCAAGACTTAACCCGATCTTTCTTAACAATACCATATTACATTCCTGTTTTTCTAATAATAAAAAGGCCACCTTCAATATCACTCAGCACGATATTTCCGCTTGGAAAAAACGGATATACACTCCAATTCCCAGAAAAATTAGCGCTGTTGTTTGATGGAAATGTATCGAAAAATCCAATTTCATTCAAACTATTGCCAACATCAGAAACATCTAGCATTCGAACGCCGGCTGTGTAATTCGCTAAGTAGAATGTATCACCTTTTACATAACCATTATGATCGATCGCTGGTGTTGGACCTGTATAATCGTATGCTCTTACAGGAGCATCTAAATCATTAAAATCAAATACAATTGTTCTAGTAGCAAATCCGAAGTTTTGTTCATCTGTCTCATCTCCTAAAATAAAATAACGCTCATCTTCAGTAAACCATCCTTGATGCGTATACCCAACATTTGGGTATGAAATTTTAGAAATGCTTACTGGATTTGCTTTATCAGTAATATCGACAATCACCACTTCATTTTCATTACTACCAATAAGTATTTCTCTACCCGAGTAATCAGTATCTGGCCCATTGTAAGTGACAACTTGAGCGTCATGACTATAAGCATCCATCGCATAGCCACCTTCGCCAACGGGATTTTTAGGATCGTTAATATTTAAAAATATCGGTCCGCCATTAAATAGTCTACTTGATCCGTCCTGGTTAGCTGCACCTACCGGATATGCATAACCAGTTTCTTCATTAATAACAATGTTATGCGCACTACCAAATTCATTAAAAGTGGTGTCGGCATTAAAGGATTCTGCTGTAGTAACACCTCTCAATCTGGTAAGGTCGAAAACTTGCATACCATGACCATTTGCTTCACTAACTATAAAAGCATGATCTTGATATACTTTAATATCACGCCATGAACTTGATGAGGTTGCAGTAGGAAGTTTTCCTAAATAAATGGGATTTTCCGCATCAGAAATATCTACAAATGAGGTGCCATTAGTCAATCCCATTATTGCATATTCCTTACCCGTAGTAGTATCGGTCCAGCCCCATACGTCGTTTCCACCTTGTGCACTCATCGTGCTCAAGGTGACTCTACTCATCAAATCATAATCATTGCATGGGAAATCGCCAGCCATGCCATTTTCGCATACTAGTCTGCCGATTAAGTCCATATCACTGTTGGGCAGGCCTTCAGTTGGATTTACTATAGGGCCATCATCATCGTTACAAGAAAACAGCAGGATAATACTGAAAATTAGTAGAAGTATCTTTTTCATATATAATGAGGATTGTACAATTAAGAACGCAATTTTGACAAAAATATGATTTTTAACCAGCTAAATTCAAAATGGGACTTCTACTTCAAATTGACACAAAAGAAAACCACGTTATTTTATTACTGTAATTTTAAATTATAAATGAGATAGGACTATTTTTGCAAAATGATTGAAGATAAAAACCAAAAGCGTACATCGCTTTCAGAACTAGGCGAGTTCGGGCTCATAAAGCATCTTACAAAAGAGTTTGATTTTATACATGAATCGACCGTTAAAGGAAATGGTGACGATGCTGCGGTAATCGATTTTAAGGATAAGCAAGCTGTTGTTTCTACCGACTTACTTGTTGAAGGTGTGCATTTTGATTTAGCCTACATGCCTTTAAAGCATTTGGGATACAAGGCGGTAATGGTTAATCTGTCCGATATTTATGCGATGAATGCTGTCGCTAGTCAAATTACCGTTAGTATTGCTGTCTCCAATCGTTTTCCTTTAGAGGCACTCGAGGAATTATACGATGGTATAAAACAAGCGTGTAAAATATATAATGTTGAACTGATTGGTGGTGATACAACATCATCAAATAAAGGATTACTTATTTCAGTTACTGCCATAGGTCAAGTTCAAGAGGGAGATGAAGTATATAGATCTGGGGCAAAACCAAACGACCTATTAGTTGTAACTGGCGACCTAGGTGGAGCCTATTTAGGGCTACAGGTATTGGAGCGTGAAAAAGAAGTTTTTAAAGTAAATCCGCAGTCGCAACCTGATCTTGATATGTACAGCTATATCATAGAACGTCAGTTAAAACCTGAAGCTCGAAAAGATATTATACAATTATTAGTGGATCTTGAGGTAAAGCCAACATCAATGATTGATATTAGTGACGGACTAGCTTCTGAAGCGCTTCACATTGCTGATCAATCTGCAGTAGGGGTTAATATATTTGAAGAAAAAATTCCGCTAGACCCACAAGTTATATCTACTTGCGAAGAGTTTAAAATAGATAGTACAATGGTTGCCTTAAGCGGAGGTGAAGATTATGAACTACTATTCACCATTGCTCAAGAAGATTATCCAAAAATTAAAGCGAATCCAAACCTAACGGTAATAGGACATATAGCAGATAAGCAAGAAGGGAATCACCTAATTACAAGAAATAATACTAAAATACCGTTAAAAGCACAGGGCTGGAATGCACTATTAGACAGCTAACTTTCTTTTTCTTGAAAGCTTTTTTTGATACAATTCGGAAAGTGATTGGTTAATCTCTTTTCGTTTGTTCGTTAGCGAAGCTAAATTACCTCGCACATCTGTAGTGGCTTGCGTCTTACAATGCGAACATTCATATTCTTTAATGTGACGAGTAACTTGACGTGTAACTTTAAAATTGTGTCCGAAAACGGAACACATTACGCCGGAAATTGAGAAGTGATGGGGGTTTGCTCTTTTTTCCATAATTTGGGGAATCTTGGTAACTTTTAGTTTAGGGTTGTACCAAAGTAAAAAAAATATTTTTGTTAACAAATTTGTGTCAAATTTTTTTAGATAAAAGAAGTTAAAATCAGGTTTAATGTAATTTTTTAACACTTTAGCTATAAAAATCATATTTCATCTTACATAATGAGTGAACTTATTAACAATATACATTGGGGTATAATCGGATTAGGGCATATTGCAAGAAGTTTTGCTGAAGACCTTCAATTGGTTGAAGATGCATCACTTTATGCCGTAGGTTCGAGGTCAGAAGAAAAGGCGAAGACTTTTGGGGAGGAGTTCAAGGCGCAAAAATGTTATGGTTCATATGATGCCTTATTAGCAGATCCTAAAGTTGACATTGTGTATATCGCAACCCCTCATGATTCTCATGCAGCAATAAGTATAAAGGCCCTTCGGGCTGGCAAGCATGTTTTATGCGAAAAACCAGTTTCGATTAGTGCTGATGAATTTCAGGAAATAGAAAAGACTGCAGATGAAAGCAATCGCTTTTTTATGGAAGGACTGTGGAGTGAATTCAATCCGTGTTTAAATGAAATAAAACAAAAAATTAGCAACAGAGAAATTGGCGAGGTAAAATACCTGAACGCTCAATTTGCATTTAAGGTTGATAGGCCGTTAACAAGCAGGCTTCTTGATAAAAAATTAGCCGGTGGCGCCCTATTGGATATAGGAATCTATCCTATTTATTTAGCCTATTCAGTTCTGGGAATTCCCGAGGAAATTACGGCGACGGCAAAGTTTCATCCAATAACAGGTGTTGACATGCAAACAGCCATGATTTTTGATTACCCAAATGCACAAGCGCTTTTATATTGTAATTTCAATTCGAATAGCGGGACCGCGGCTAGAATAAGTGGCACTGAAGGGGAAATTATTATTCATGATCAGTGGTATCAATCTGAATCATATTCGATTTTTAAGGATGGTGAAACAGAAAAATTTGAAGTACCGAAATTGGGAAGAGGCTATACACATGAGATTATAGAATGCCATGAATGTATTAGAGGTAACAGAAAACAAAGTGAACATTGGTCACACCAAAATAGTGCCGATTTAATGAGGTTGCTGGATGCTGTAAGAGAAAAAATCGGACTTGAATATTAATTATTTAAAGTAACACATTATGAAAAAATTCATATTGATAAGCTTGTTGGCGATAGTTTCATGCGCAAAAGAAGAAGAAACTTTTTTACTAAGCGGAAAGACCAATGGAATTATTGACGGTACAACTTTATACCTCAATGATGTTGATTCCAATACTGTATTAGATTCTTGTATTGTAACTCAAGACGCATTTGAGTTTAAGTTCGATCTTAAAAAAGATGTTGTCCGTACAGTTCTTCACACTAAAGACTATTCCAACTACCGGTTTTTATGGCTAGAAAATAAACCGATGTCTTTCGATGCTTCGGCTACAGGTTTTAGGGAAGCTATTGTTGAGGGTTCCGATACCGAAACTTTGAGTATGACTCTAAGTGCGAAAATGGATTCTATTCCTGAGAAAGATCATATGAAAGCGGAACAAGAGTTTGTTCGTGATCATCCGGAAAGTATTATCAGTGCCAATATGCTAGCGATTTACACTACAACATGGGGAAGAGAAAAGAGTAATCAGTTATTTGAGAATTTTACTGAAGAAAATAGAACTTCTAGGTATGGAAAGAAAATTCAACGCTATTTAGACTTAAATAAAGAGCCTAAAATTGGTGATTCATATATTGATTTTGAAATGAACGATCAGTTCGGACAACAAAAACAGCTGTCTCGGGTAAGAGCTAAGCTTACTTTGTTAGAGTTCTGGGCATCTTGGTGTGCACCATGCAGGGAAGAGAACCCCAATTTAGTGGCAACTTACAAGGAGTACAATCCAAAAGGATTTGAAGTATTTGCGGTTTCATTAGACACTGAAAAGGAAAATTGGTTAAAAGCTATTGAGCAAGACAATTTACCTTGGAGTCATGTAAGCGAATTAAATGGTGCCGAGAACAAAGCGGGTTTAATTTATGGCGTAAATGGAATTCCGGATAACTTTCTTATTGATGAGAATGGTGTTATCGTGGGTAGGAATTTGAGAGGAGAAAATCTTGATAACAAGATAGCCCAACTCTTAGGGTCAGACTAAAAAGGTCTTTAATACTTCGATCAGGCTGTTTTTATCCTCAATATGAGACATATGTCCGTTTGGTAATACCTTTATAGGAATAGCATTTATCTTACAAAACGCTTCAATAGGATCTGCAGGCATAACGGGGTCTTTTTTACCTAGAATTACCATTTTAGAGATTGACAGCTTAGCGAAAAAATCAGAATAATCGTTTCGGTTAATCATTCCTTCTTGGCCCTTTATATATCCATCAATCGGTGTTTGTAAAGCTTGGTTTAAAACTGAATCAATCTCATTTTTGAAAGTGGTAGTACTGCTTGGTGCAAATAGATTTACAAAAGACATCCGAACTAAACTTTGAAATTGGGTTTTTGCCATTTCATTGGCACGTCTTCGCAGTATTTTTTTATCCTCGTCATCTGCATAATAATTAGAATTCATCAAACAAATAGCGCTTACCAAATCAGGATAATTTTTTGCTAGTTCTAATGCAACATAACCGCCCATACTATGCCCTATTATCGAAACCTTTTCGATTTTTAAATGGTTACAAACTACCTTAACAGCGTGAGCCATTTCTTCCATACGGTGATTGGATGAAAGGCATTCAGTTTTGCCATGGCCTAACAAATCAATACTAATTATTTGATGAGATTGAGAAAACTCATCATGAGCAAATTGCCACATTTCCTTATTTTCTAAAAAGCCGTGAAGCAGGACTACGGCTTGTCCTTTTCCAGAAAGGGCGTAATGAATATCGATGTTTTTATAAGGAATTGTGTTGGTCATGAGTAGTTAAAATTGAAACAAAAATCGGCTAATTTAAACTGAATTTGATAAAATTTAAGTCAAAACTGTATCTTGTCGCTGACAACCAAATTCCATGAGTAAACAACAAGTACACATTTGGGTGACCGCCTTCGCCCTATTCTCCCTTTTTTTTGGAGCAGGAAACTTAATTTTACCACCATTTTTAGGATTTAATGCCGGAAGCGGCTGGGCCTGGGTGACCATTGGTTTTGCTTTGTCCGCCGTTATCATTCCTATAATAGCTATTATAGGTCATGCAAGGTTGCAGGGCACAATGATGGATTTTGCTAACAAGATCTCGCCCTTATTTGCACTAATTTATTGCATATTAGTTTATCTAATTTCAATTGCTTTACCGGCGCCTCGTACAGCATCAGTCGCCTATGAAATTGCCATTCAGCCTTATTTTGATTTTGGTAGTCTTTGGTTTAGTACTATCTATTTTGTGCTTGTCTTGGTATTTGTATTGAATCGATCTAAAATATTAGATGTTGTCGGTAAATATTTAACACCGGCAATAATTCTCATTTTATTGGCCATCATTGGGATTGGGGTTTTTGCTGACTACCCCGATATGCGACCTTCTATATTTGATAATACCTTTACTAGCGGAATAATCGAGGGGTATCAAACTTTTGATGCTATTGGCGGTGTTGTTGTTGGTGGCGTAATAGTTATTTCATTAGGATTTAAAACGGAAAGCTTTTCTGCCAAAAAGGAAATAATTGCTAAAGCTGGTATTATTGCGGGACTTGGTCTGCTACTTATTTATGGAGGACTTATTTTATTAGGAGCATTAAATAGCGATGCGGTTGATGCCGAAAACCGAACTGCTTTAGTGACGCTTTTAAGTAAAAATACGTTGGGTAATATTGGAACAGTATTTTTAGGGGTTTTGGTCTCTCTTGCTTGTTTCACAACGGCAGTAGGAATTGTAACAGGAACGGCAGATTTTATAAAAGGATTATTTGGTCAATCTGATTTTGCCTATAAGGTAACTGCTGTTATAGGTTCCATATTAGGCGTAGCAGTTGGGCAGTTTGATGTGCATTATATCATAGATATTGCAGTGCCTGCACTAATGTTTATTTATCCAATTACCATCGTATTAATCTTGCTTAATGTTCTCAATAAAAAATGGGCAACACCGATGGTTTTTAGAGCTGTTGTTATCACAACCATTGTATTTAGTTTGCCTGATTTTCTTTCAACAATTGGCTTTGGAAGCGAGATGGCATCAATAAAAACCAAAATTCCGTTAGGCGATGTAAGCATGGGTTGGTTATTACCTTCATTAGCAGTATTTTTAGTTATCAATTTGATCAATAATAGTATAAGAAATAAAAATATCTAAACATTTGTTAAATGTACTTAGCAAAATCGCGTTGGATTGTAATTTAGGAGCATAAATGTTAACAGAAGAAGACATGGATTTAATTGCAAGAGCAGAAGAATTCGAAACGAGAAAAACATCATTTCAAACCACTAGCGAGCGCATAGTTGCTTCTAGAGAGGTAAAAGAATTGATCTTGAGTTTAAATGAACTATATAAAAAGAATCGCGACGCGCAAATCATGGATTTGATGAAGCGCTTAACCGTAGTAAAGCGGAAGATTGAAAAACGGTTGAAAGGACGGCCGATGTAATTTTAAAAGGAGCGATTTAAATCGCTCCTTTTTTATTTTAACTAATTACCTAATAGGGTTTTTGCATTTGCGATACTGTTGACCACTTTATCGCGCATAATCTTTACTTTTTCTTCCTCCTCATTTAACCAAACTTTCTTTTCTTCCGATAATGGTTTTCCTTTCATTGATTCATCATAATCAAAACGCTTGCTAAAGTCCCCCATCCAGGTCATCATATAGTCATGTGCGTCTTTTAGGTCGGCAACCGCATTTTTATATTCCGTTTTACTGCTGATACTGTCCGGTTGTGATTCCAATTGTTTTATAAGTCTTCCTATGGTACCCATTTCTGGCATTACTTCGTCATGTACTTCCATAACGCGCTGCATTTGGGTAAGTTCAGGTGTTTTTTTAGTGTCTTCTTTCTTTTTGCAGCTTACAAAAACAAGAAGAAAAGTAGCTAATAATAAAAATGAGTTTTTCATGATGAGTTTTTAGTTACCACAAAAATAAGAAGGACTTTTTGCTTTTGATTGAAAAAGGCTATCAGAAATTCAGTTTATTTAGGGTTTACTATTTGGTCAAAAGACTTCCAGTTTTCTTTAAAATGACCGCCAGCGATTAGCAGTTTTATATAGTTTTTAAATTTGAAAAAAGGCTGGTCTTTTTTACCCTGGTTTTTGCTGCAACAAGCTACAAGCCATTCTTCATCAAAGCCATCCCAAACACCAGCTACAGACAATAAATTTTTATATAATACAGGGAATACTTCAGTTCGATCGATTTCCTTTGCCTCTTCAAAAGAGCATTGTATTTCTTTACAAACATCAGCAATATGAAGATACTGATAATTTTGAAGTTCAGTATCGAGATAGAAGTTTGACAAGGCGATCCAAAGTTGTTTTCTGCCCGATTCTTTCATCAAACCTCCAGAGGTAATTAAAGTTTATCGCTGCAACATTCCTTAGTGCATGTTTCTGCGCAAACATTTGGCGCTTCAGCCTTTTCTTTTTTGTCTTTACAACAATCCTTTGTGCAATCTTTGGCGCACTTTGTGTGTTCCTTGTTTTCGACTGCTTTTGTAAAACTGTCAACCTTTTTTGCAAGAACCACCTTATAAGAGTCAGCGGTATTATGAACAGTATTTTCTAAATCGCTTAATTCAATTTTAGAAGGATTGAACTCGACCATTGCTAGTCTCTTGTCAAAATCTACTTCTACTGATTGAACACCTTCAACCTTAGCAAGGCTTTTTTGAATTGTTCCGGCACATCCTACAGCACAGGTCATACCATTTATAACAAGTTCAGCTTTTTCAGTAGTAGCAAAACTAGCTTTGGCAGTTGTGCTTTTATCTACAATAGGATTTGTATTACTTGTTTGTTTTTTGCATGTAAACACCAAAAGTGCTACAAGCATAAGGGGAAATACTTTTTTCATGATTTTTTAGCCATCTATTTGCGAATATGACAAAATTATATCAAATGGGCCTATTAATTCAAGCGAAAATTGCCACTTTTGCGTTAAAATTTGGCTGATGCCTGTTAAAAAAGCCAATCAATTACCTGTAAACTAAGCCTATGACTCTTTTATCGATTAGTGATTGGATGGACGCGAGAGTCATTAAGTCAATTATTGCTGTTTTACTTGCTGCTTTTTTATTTATAAAGTACCGCAAACAGATTTACGCGAATAAATGGGCTTTAATTATTATCCTTTCGTTGATTTGGGGAAGTTCCTTCATTCTCATTAAAAAAGGACTTGTTGGTCTTAGCGCAATGCAATTAGGGGCTTTGCGTATCATCATGTCCGGAATTGTGGTTATTGGTTTGGGGTATAAACAATTAAAAGAAATGCCTAAGGCTTCCTGGAAATATCTCATTTTGGCCGGGTTTTTAGGTACATTTTTCCCATCTTTTTTCTTCGCTTATGCGGAAACAGAAATTGATAGTGCTGTGGCATCTATGCTTAATTCACTAGTGCCTTTAATTACTATCATAACGGGCGTTTTATTGTTTAGAATTAAAACTGGATGGATGCAGGTATTGGGTGTACTAATTGGGTTAAGCGGTACAGCAATCCTAATTCTCAAAGGAGCGAGTATCAATCCTGACCAAAACTACTATTATTCTTTATTTGTAATTAGTTCCACTGTGATGTATGCACTTAACGTGAATATCGTAAAGCGTTATTTGCAAAATCTAAATGCATTGGGATTAACAGCTGGGACTTTTTTGTTTATTGTTCCTTTTGCATTGGGAGTTTTGATATATACGGGCTTTTTTAAAACTGAAGTGATGACTTCGAATAAGGTTCTAGTCTCCATTGGTTATGTACTCTTGTTATCGGTTTTTGGTACAGCCTTGGCAAAAGTGTTATTTAATAGATTGATACAAATATCGAATCCTGTCTTTTCTACATCCGTTACTTACTTAATGCCTGTCGTAGCTATTTTTTGGGGACTGTTAGATGGAGAGCGAATTACGCTTGTTCAAATATTGGCAGCCGGATTAATTTTAGGTGGCGTGTATTTAGTGAACAAGAAAGCACAAAAAAAGGAGCCCTAAAGCTCCTTTTTTGATATCATTAAAGTAATATTAGTTAAAGTCAGCGTCGCTTACTCCTTCATTTACTTTAATTTCTTTTACAATAGTTTCAATAGTTTGTCCCATTTGAGACTGCTTGTATAGGAATGGGAATTTTATTCCACCTACTTCTTTATAATCACCAAGGCTTAAACCACTTTCCATAGTTTGACCACCCATACTTACTTTGGTAAGGTCTTTTACTTTTAAGCCAGTTTCAACATCATATAAAGCCGATTTGGAATCGTTTAGCTTAATCTTATAAGCGTCTTTGCCATCAACCTTCTCAATTCCTTCGAATTTGATATTGGCATTATCAACAAATTTCATTTCATAAAATGGATATGATTCAGTTACAAAGCCATTAAGCATGTTTGCATCCATATCTCTCTTTTGACCTTGGATCATCATGTACCCTTTATCCTTGTTGACAACTTGTTTTGAAACAGAATTCCCCCCCATTTTAATATCTTGAGAAAATTGTTTTTTGCTAGTCTTACGCAACTCATAACCCAAAGTCATACCAGAAGCTTTCGCTTCACCAACAATTAAAACAGAAGTTACTTTTGAAAGTTTGTCAGCTCCGCCAATAGCATCAATATATTTTTGAAGTACCGATTTAGCCGTAACACCTTCAGGTGCTGCTTTATTGAAATCTGGTTTTGGAACCGACTTTCCGTTCTTGTCATAAAATTTGATAGGAAGTGGTTTGCCATCATATCGCATATTCGAAAGTGACTCAGCGATTTCGCTTCCTTTTCCAGTTACAATAACACGTGCATTTTTAGCTGCAAAGTGCTTTTGCGCTGCTTGCTGAACATCATCAATAGTAACCGCTTCAATTTTTTGAAGATAGGTCTCATAATAATCATCTGGCAAGTTTTGAATTTCGATATTTAGCGCATAGTTCGCAATAGTTTGTGGGCGCTCAAGTGCACGTACAAATCGACCAACATATTTTGCTTTTGTGTTTTTAAGATCTTCAGCAGAAACCTTTTCGTTTCTAATTTTATTGATCTCATTTAAAAACTCAACTACTGCACTATCGGTCACCGCATTCCTTACAGTGGCGCCTGCTCTAAATAATGATTTACCATATTTGTTGCTACCTACACTAGAATATGCACCGTACGTAAAGGCCTTATCTTCTCTTAAGTTTAGAAATAAACGACCTTCTCCACCGCCACCTAAAATTTGATTAGCGATTAATGTCGGAAAGTAATCTGCATCATTCATTTTAAGATCAGTGGTGTTGACAACTGAAATTTCAGATTGAACAGCATTTGACATGTCAACAAAATTGATCTGTGTGTACTGTACGTTATTAGGATCGGAATATGTCACTGAAGGAGCAGCTGCTTTTCTCCAGTCCTGAAATTCCTTTTTCACTAATTTTTTCACATCCTTTGCATCCACATCACCCACAACAACCAGATAAGCATTCTCTGCTGCGAAGAAATCACGGTGATATTTCTTTACGTCTTCAAGCGTTACATTGCCGTATGTTTCTTTAGTCTCAAATTCACCATAAGGGTGATTTGTACCGTATGCAAGAGCGCTTCGAACACGACCTGCCGCTGCACCAACATTTTTCTCATCAGCTTTTAGTCCTTCGATAGCCTGATCTCGTTTTGCGTCTAATTCTTCCTGAGTTAATAATGGATTTTTTACGCCATCGGCCATTAATTCTAGTACTCTTGGGAAGTATTTTGATAATGAAGAAGCAAATGCACTACTAGATCCAAAGCCAATACGAGCCCCTAGAAAATCAACTTCGTCATTATATTCATCTTTTGGAATAGTGGTTGTACCATTACCCATCATTGAAGATATTAAACCAGATAATCCGGCTTTGTCTCCTTCTAGATGTGGCGGATTGTCAATTCGCAAACTAGCCGAAACTCGAGGCAGTTTATGATTTTCTACAACTAATACTTTTAAGCCGTTACTTAACTTAAAAGTGTATGGTTTTCCTAAGTTTATGGTAGGAGCAGGGCCTGGTTCAGGTTGTTTGCTTCTGTCTATTTGTGCTTGCGCGACTATTGTAAATAAAAATAGAAATGCAAGACTTAAGATTTTACTTTTCATGTGTTCTGTTTTCAATGCTTTTTAGTTTTCTTTAGCGCTTTCAGGTAAGTACTCTAACTCAACACGTGCGTTTGGCTTCAAGTATTTTTTAGCAACACTCATAATCTCTTGTGGAGTGATTGAACGGTAAATATCAATTTCAGTATTAATTAGATTGACATCATCATACAACATATAATATGTAGCCAATGAACTAGCAATTCCTTCTACACTTGAGTTTGAACTTACAAATCTGTTTTCAAACTTATTTTGAAGTTTTTGATAATCACGATCAGAAATTAATTCAGTTTGAAGCTTTACAATTTCGTCATCAATCTCTTTTTGAAGATCTGCCATGGTGTTTTCACCTTGAGGCAGTGCAAACAAAATGTACATGCTATAATCTTGAAGGCCTAAGTTGATTGCTTGAACAGCTAATGCCATTTTTTTCTCGTCAACTAAGCGTTTGTATAATTTAGAACTTTTACCATCACTTAAATAAGAAGAGATCATGTCTAACACACGAGCGTCTCTTGAAGCGAAACCTGGAGTTCGGTATCCGTTTACCAAAGCGGGTATTTGAATGTTCGAGTCATATGCTTTTGCTTTAATAGCCTCTGTAATATCAGTTTCTACTGGATAATTACGTTCAACATCTTTTCCTCTAGGAACAGCTTCAAAATAATCTTTAATCATTTTTTTGGTAGAGGCTGTTTCAAAATCACCTGCGACAACCAGAACAGCATTATTAGGAACATAGTATTTTTCCTTAAATGCCAAAAACTCTTCTAAAGTTGCAGCATCTAAATGATCCATATATCCAACATTAGGATCTTTGTACGGATGCTTTACAAATAAGTTTTTTTGAATAGCTTCTAGGATTCCGGCATAGGGACGATTGTCATAACTCTGGCGTCTTTCTTCTTTTACAACTTCGTTTTGTGTATTTACACCTACAGTATCAATTACTGGGTGCAGCATACGCTCAGATTCCATCCAAAGTCCTAGTTGAAGATTGTTTGATGGAAATACTTCGTAATAATAGGTTCTATCTAAAGAGGTTGTAGCGTTGTTAGTTCCTCCATTAGAACTTACAATTTTAAACCATGAACCGCGTTCGATATTTTTGGTGCCTTCAAATAATAAATGCTCGAAAAAGTGAGCAAAACCAGTTCTTTCTCGATCGCCATCTTTCCCTCCAACTTCATACATCACCGATGTGGTTACTACCGGCGCCGTGTTATCTTGATGAAGAATAACATGAAGACCATTGTCAAGGTCGTATTCTTCAAATTGTACTTCTTGTGCACTTGCTGTAAATCCGGCAAGTAAAACAGAAGCAGCTAGCAAATGTTTTTTCATTAGTGTTTTTTTTGTTTAAAATGAATTTTTAACTGGTAATAGGACGTACCCTAAATGGGATTGTTACATCTTTTTTGCAAAAATAACCATAGTTAAAGTAATGATGATTGAATGATGAATAGAATTTGAAGAAAGTTAGGTTTCCTTATTTGAGATAAAATCAGTACCTTTTTGGTGGTATAAATCATAAAATCAGATAATTATGTTAAAAGAGGCAGGATCTTCTATACGTTATGCACTATTTATCTTCGCAGGCTTGGTTGCTTATTTTTTGATATTAAGATTATTTGGTTTGCACGAAAATCCATGGTTGCGCTTATTTAATGGGATAATTGTATCATTTGGTATTTATAGTTCTATCAAGTTTCATAAGGCAGACACTGATGAAAATTTTAGTTATGGTAGCGGATTTAGAACAGGACTGTTAACGGGTTTCATTGCTACTGTACTTTTTGTGGTTTTTATGGCTATTTATATGTATCACCTAGACCCAGCATTTGTTGATACTTTATTAGACTATTGGAGGTCCTCATATGCACAAGGCCCCGGTATATTAATTGCGATTCTTATCATAGAGGGCTTCGCTTCTTCAGTGGTCTTAACGCTTGCTTTTATGCAACTGTTTAAAAGAAGCAGAAATATTCCTCAAGCCACTTAAAAACAGCTCGAAAAACCCTTTGCCAATTAATTAAATAGAAGTATATTTGCAACCGCTTTTGAGGAAAGGTATGTCCTTTTGTTAAAGGTTTAGTTGTAAAAAAATAACAATTTTTAATTAACACGTACGCTATGTATGCAATTGTAGAGATAGCAGGGCAGCAATTTAAAGTTGCGAAAGACCAAAAGGTTTTTGTACATCGTTTAGCTTCTGAAGAAGGAGCTAAAGTTTCTTTTAACAATGTAATGTTATTAGACGATGCTGGCAAAGTAACCATTGGCGCCCCAGCTATAGACGGTGCCGCTGTTGAGGCAAAAGTCTTAAAGCACCTGAAAGGTGACAAAGTAATCGTTTTCAAAAAGAAAAGACGTAAAGGTTACAAAGTAAAAAATGGTCACCGTCAGTCATTGACTGAGATCATTATTGAAGAAATTAAAGCAAGTGGTGCTAAAAAAGCTGCACCTGCTAAAGCAAAAGCTGAAAAGCCAGTAGCTAAAAAGGCTGCTGCTCCTAAGAAGGAAGAAGCTAAGCCAGCTGCAAAAGCGAAAGCTGTTGCTCCTAAAAAAGAAGCTGCGCCAAAGAAAGCCGCTCCTAAGAAAGCTGCTAAGGCTGATGATCTTAAAAAAATCGAAGGTATTGGGCCTAAGATTGCTGAGACATTAGTTGCTGCAGGAATTGCAACCTTTGCAGATCTTGCTAAAGCAAAACCAGCTAAAATTTCTGAGATCATCGAAGGTGTTCGTGGAAATCACGTTACTGACACATGGCCAAAACAAGCTAAATTAGCTGCTGATGGTAAGTGGGATGAATTAAAAGAATTACAAGACAAATTAGACGGTGGAGTAGAAAAGTAATTTTCTCCATCAAGTACTAACAATATAAAACTTTAGACAATGGCTCATAAAAAAGGAGTAGGTAGTTCTAAAAACGGTAGAGAATCAGAATCGAAACGCTTGGGTGTTAAGATATTTGGTGGTCAAGCTGCCGTTGCAGGAAACATCATCGTAAGACAAAGAGGTACTGCGCACAATCCTGGTGAAAATGTGTATGCCGGTAAAGATCATTCTTTACATGCCAAAGTAGATGGTATTGTAAAGTTTACGAAGAAAAAAGACAACAAGTCGTATGTTTCTATTGAGCCTTTTGAGGCTTAAGAAATAGTTTTTCTTTACAAGAATTTAGAAACCCTTTTTCCGTTAGTTCGGGGAAAGGGTTTTTTTATGAAGTTCCTTCAACTGCCCCCGTTTTAAAATAGCTGGCATCAATGACTAATGCAAATAGACCTTTGTCTAGGGGTGATTAAGTATATAATTGTAAATTGTTTTTAATTAAAATATAAGTTTATGAAAAAAGTATTGACAGTTTTCTTATTTACAGTGATCTTGATTGGCACTTCGGCAAAAATGGTGGCACAGGAGATTACAAAGTATGACTATTTGGAAATTATTGTAATTCAAAAAGCTAATAATAGTGGTAAGATTAAGCGTATTAAAGTCGAAGAGCAAAAATCATTAGTAGGCAAGGTAATTACGATTAAAGAACTTGAAAAATTAAAGGGGACTTCTGATTTACTAAACTACATGAACGCAGCTAACTGGGAGTTTGTAGATAGACAGTCGGTAGTATCTGAAGAGAATGACCCTGTTTGGATGAGCTATATTTTTAGGAAGAAGAAGGGATAATAGCCCTAAGTATTTATTTTTGTTTGACCTTAATCTTACTACCTGGGCATTTGCAATGCCGCAACCCTTGTTCAATTGCTTTTTCTTGTGTAAGCTTTGTCACTTTTGATTTGCATATTTTAAATGCTCCATGTTTTAATGTAGGATGGTATACTTTGCTTTTCCCGCAGCGATAAACGCTATCCTTAATACTTTCTAATGGAATTGTGAAATAAGAATTGTCAACATTATTAGGAATTACAGCACGAATATTGGCGTTATGTGGTGGTTCATTATCATTAAAAAGATTGAGCTCTTTTGATTCTCTACCCAAGAAAAAGGAAAGTGCAACTACAAGTAGAAACAGAGGATCTTTAAGCCTCTTTATTTTCATCTAAAGAAAGATTAGAATTGAGCAATCCCTATTAAGAACAGAAATACGGTGAACAAAAATATTATTAATGGAATGGTAACGAACCAAAAAACTAGTTTAGAAGTGTTGCTGCGGATTAATTCATTTTTATGAATGTTAACCTTAAGGTCGTACAATATTTCACGTAATATTTGCCCATCCGTATCGCCATTATGTTGCTCCTCGAATACTTTTCTGTTAGGGAATTTTTTCATTTTTGTTTTACTCTTTTTCGTAATAATTTACTGTAGTTAATAACTGTTCTTCAAATTGATAGATGTCATCAATTGACTGGAGATATTGCTTAGCTTCCTTTTTATTCTCGTCAAAAAGGCCTAAGTATTTTTTGCCTCCATTTAAATGAAGTCGGCAAAGTGGTTTTCTGTTATTATTATCCAACAATATTCCAAAGTATGATTGGGTGTCACGATGGACTATTCTACCAACATCTATCCTGCGTCTTAAAATGGCAACGACAATTCTAAAGCCGTCTAACTCTTCTTCGGTTGTGATGATTTTGCTTTCTTCTTCAATGTCGCTATTTGTTTCCAGTTGTTGCTTTTCAGCTTCTTTATTAATGGCGGCATTCAATCTATCATTTACATTATCGCTAATAGTTTGACTGAATGCTTTCTGTACTAAATCTTGGAATTCATCAATAACACGCTCGGTTAATCTGCCTGAATATATCTGACTAGCAAATAATCTTACCAAAGGCTCCGTTGGTGCTTTTAACTCCTCATGAATTAGTTTTTTTATCTCTTTAGTATATTTTAATGAACTTGCATTATCAACAATTTTTTCTTCGTCAAAATTTGATTTATGAAACTTGGCAATTTCATTAACGGTATTCTCTTTTAATCGTGTAATATCAAATTCTAAAAATGGCTTTTCATCCATTTTATTAGCAACATCTAAATCGGTGAAAAACCTGTATTCAATACCATTGGTTAAAAGAGCAAAGCGAGAATGTGTCGTATGGAAATACCGAAATAATTGAGAATTGTGAGAATTTAAATTTTCTTCCCAATGTTTGCATTCTATGATAAGGATGGGTTTCCCATTTTGAAAGATAGCATAATCAACTTTTTCACCTTTTTTGAGACCAATATCAGCAGTGAATTCTGGCATTACCTCAGTAGGGTTATAAGTGTCGTAACCTAATACATTAATAAAAGGCAATACAAAGGCATGTTTTGTTGATTCTTCCGTATTTATCTTGTCTTTTAACTGATTTATTTTTTCAGCTAGAGATTTGAGTGAGTTTATTAATTCCATAAATATTTTTATTCTAATAACAATTGCATAAATAGTCCATTATGTATTTATGAAAACGTTTTCCGTATGAGTCTGATTCCCTGTAGCTTCCGTATTGAAAATTTGACCAATTTTGAGATGGAATCCCACAGAAAATGTATGTCTTAGTTGAAAAACTATATTCGTTTTTCTTGATTTCGGCAACAACATAGATCTTGTAGTCATAACTGTATGCTGTAACCTTATGCAACCAAGACGAATCAAGAGTATAACTGCTAAGTGTAGATTTTCTATATCCATTATCTTCTATGAACTCTTGCAGGTCTTCACAACTCACTTCTTGTGAAATGGTAATAGAACAAAAGGAGAATCCAAAGACTAGGAATAACGCGAACTTTTTCATTTTAGATTTCTTGATTTTTAAAAGCCTCTGACAAGTCTGGATTTTTTGAAACTTGTGTTTCAATCCATAAGTAATAGTTTGATATGATGTCGTTGACATAATTATTTAGTGTTATGAGGATAACATTTTATATTGGTTTTAGTATATGATTATCTTACTATCTCTTTCCGAGTTTATGGAATAATAGGTATATTCATTGTCGTACTTATACCACTTGTAATTTGCCCTTTTGAATCGAAAATCATCCAGTGTTTCAAATATTGTTGATTGCATGTCTTTAATATTTTTATTATTAGCAAAAAGACCCCCAGTAAATTGAATGGTAGATTTTCTCTTCCCAAAACTTACCACCTCAATATTGGTTTCCCATAATTTCTTTTTCAAAATTTTCACATACTCCACTCTTATTTTTGGAAACTCTCGGATTTGTAATTTTTTTAGATTGATTGAAATGTCCTGCCTTAGTTTTTTAATAACTTGATTATTTTCCATTTTGGCTTCTTTTGCCATTTTCCCCCATGTTGAGAACAGGGCTACTTCGATTATAAGACTAGAAACATGACCTCTGTATTCGTCACCATTAAATGATTTGATTGATGCTAATTCTTTCTTCAGCTTTTCAATTTCTTTTTTTTCATTAGCCTTGATTTGAACAATTTTTATACTATCTAGAGCTTTAGCTTGAATTACTTTTAAGCTATCAATTCTCTTAAGTTCATCTACCCATGCAATACTATCGTTTACAAAATTTTCACGTTTTTGTACTTCTATAATGCTATCTGCCTTGGAAATTAAAAGTATGGAGATCTTGTACGTTTCTTCTTTTTCTTTTATTTTTTTAAATTTCTTGATCGCATTTTCATAATCTCCGTTATCGTAAAGAATTTTACCTTCCTCATAGTAATTTGTGTTATTACATGAGAAAAATGAAAAAAGCGATACTAAAAAAAAGCAAATCTTAATATTCATTTTGCCATCTGTTAATTAATAAATCCTACTTCAATTGATTTTTTGCTAATTCTAATAGCCTAATGAGTTTGATATAATCATTCTGTTTTAACAAAATCATAGAGTTTCTATCATTTTTGTCGATTTTCAAATAAAGAATCCATTTACCTTTGCTCCAATAGCAGCCAGCTTCGAAACCGCTTCTACTTTTAAATGAAATTTCAGTGTAATTTTCCACAGTCGAGGTAAGAACATTTCCGTTTATTATTTTTAATGATTTTATTAAACCATCTATTTCATCGGTATCTAAATTTGCAATCTTTGTACTGGAATAATTACTAGCGGCATAATTTTGGACTCTTAAAGAACTTATAGAATCTCCAGAAATCATATCGGTAATCTTAAGAATTTGTACTTCCATTTTGTTGATTGTTCCAAGTTCAATAAATTCCTTTTCGATTAAGGCTCCAGCTCTAGAAGAGAATTTTTCTGTATTGCTTGCATGCTCTTCAATATTTTTATTTTGAGAAAGTGTTAGATGAGTAGTGGCTAACAAAAAAATGGATACTATTATTCCTTTCATGATTGTATTGTTAATAAAGAGATCATATAAGACCTCTAGCATTTGATGTGTTTTGTTTAGCTGGTATGGCAATCTCTAGAACAATAGTAGCATCCATTTACTTGGGAGTAGTATTTTTTAGCTTCGCGGACAGCAGGTTTACAATTATCAAAAAGACCTAAATAGATTCGATTTTCTTCTTGAGGAAGCCAGGAACAACCTGATTTATGTACTTCATGGTCTCCATTAGATTGGGCGTTTCTGTTTACGTAGTATCTTGGCATAACTTTTTTTAGATTATTAATTTTCGCACTCCAAACCTAAACCCATTAAAAGACAATCCCTTACGGATTTCCGTAAGGGATGTTTTAATCATTAAAAAAATGATTGGGTATTACACTGTTAACCACAAAAAGTAGTATCCCCTAACAATACAGTGTAAGCTGTTTAAATAAGTTGTAAGTCTTTTACTATGGTAACTAAGTGCACTGTAGTTTGTGCATTAAAATCGTCGCGTAGGTCTTTTAGTCGTTTTTCAATGGCACTGCGACTGTTAGGTGTGATGCCCTGTTTTTTAAAGTGTAGCTCTATTTGATCTTGAGTGAGCCCGTTGGCTAAATGAGTGAGAAGTTGTATTTCGTATTCGGGCAATACGACTAGATTATTTCTTTTTAGAGTAGTCGCTAGTTGAGGAGATATATATGATTTATTTTGTGCTACTTTTTTAATAGCTTCTTCTAATTCAGCAAGTCCTTTTCGATTTTTTAAAACATAACCTTCAACCTCGCAATCATTAATTAATGTACTCGCAATTTGTGGATGGTCCTCAATGGTAAATACTATTATTTTTAAGTTGGGTTGTTCCTTTTTTAAAAGGGCTATTAATTCTTGTCCTGAGGAAAGCGTCACATTTCTATGATCTTTTTTAAAAGAAAGGTCACAGATCAATAATTCGAAAGGGTTTTTGTCATAAATAGCACGCTTTATTCTTAATAAGGCGTCATCACAATATTGTGCGTGAGAAATATGTTGAACCTGAAGTCTTTCAAGAATAGAATGGACACCTTGATTAATACTTTCAATATCCTCGGCGACCAGAATTTTTTTAAACATAGGTAACGGGGTTTAATAAGGAATTTGAATGTGGGCATTAAAGCCATTTTCATTTTCAGTATCAAAAGTAAGTGTTCCATTGACGGATAAAATACGGTTTTCCACATTTTGTAAACCATTTCCCAAAATCAATTTACCATTACTAATGCCGACTCCTTGATCGGCATATAACACTGTTAACTTTTTAGAAGATTTTGTAAAACTCAATGTGACCCACTTAGCATTGCTGTGTTTTCTCATGTTGGTCATAAACTCCTGTAATACTCGGTATAGTATCACCTTTTTCTCATTCGAAAGTTGCTTCCATTGTATGGTGTCAATTCCTTTTAAGATAATTTTCACTCCACTTTGACCATAACTGCCGATCATGCTGGTCAAGTTTTTTCCATAGTGTTCTCCAATATGAATGTTAGTATTTTCTTTAGAAATATCTCTAGTACGATGATAAATATCTTCTAATTCATCAATCACTTTGGGATTGGTTTGTTCATTTTCAAGTTGTGTCATGACGTTGAACATATCGTTAGCAATCTCGTCATGAACCTTTTTAGAAATTCGGGTTTCTGTAATGTAGGCAGCAAGTAGTTTTTCTTTTCTGTGTTTTGATTTTAAATAGAGGAATAAAAAGGCAGCCCCAAAAATTAGAGAAAGTAATAATGCTAAATAAAATAGTATTGTCTTTTCCTTTTTTAGATTTTCCGTTATCAGTAGTTGATTTTCATTTTCTTTTTTATCAACTTCATATTTAACTTTAGCGAACTGATTTTTGGCAACCTCTTTTACTTTATTCAAACTATCACTTAATCTAACATACTCCACCCCATAATTTTTGGATACTGTAGGGTTGGATAATGCAATTAACTTTTGTAATGCTAAAAGAACATCTTCAGTACTATTTTGCTGTTTGGCAGTTCTTAAATAGCGTTCGGAAAAATCAATAGCTTTTGCGGTGTCTTTAGTTCTATAATAATCAGACAAGTGCGAATAACTTGCTTGTAAATCATATGTTAAGTTGTTATTTTCTCGAATTTCTAAAGCTTTTTTATATTCGTCTGTAGGATTATAAGTCGGGTTGAATCGCCATTGGGTAAAGGCAAGATTATCTATTAAGCGGGCTTTAATCTTAGCATTATTAATTGGTGTTTCAACAGATGTTAGGATTTGAATAGATGCTTGATAGTCCTTTTTTGCGCTGTAAGTATTTGCCATATTTATCAGAACCCTTGCCGAATCAATTCTGTTGCTTGAGGTAGACAGTGCCTGTTTATATGATTTAATAGCATCGTCGAACAATGTTCTCTTTTTTTGACTTATTGCTATGGCGTTGTACGCCTTATAACCGTATTTTTTATTCACTACTAAATCGAGATAGTTTAGTGCATTAACTGCACTTGATTCGGAGCCCAAATAATCACCAAGTTTTTCCTGTAAAATCGCCATATCAACAAACCTTTTACCAGCTCTTTGGTTATCGCTTAGTTTTTGATAGTTTTTGGTGGATTCTTGAAAATTAAGATAAGCTTCTAAATTGTTATTTAGAACTCTATATGTGGAGCCTTTGCGATAAAATGCTTCTGCTAGATATTTAATGTTCTTGGTTTCATTCGCAATAGAAATCATAGTATCACATGTTAATACTGAGTTTCTATGCATTTTCAATTTGTTCTGATGAAATATTTTTTTGGATAGCAGATATAATGTGAAAGAGTCTTTTTGAAGTTTTCTTTTTTCTAGTTCATGATTGATGAATGTCAATTTTTCCTCAGAACTTTTTCTTTTATCCTCTAATATCTCTGGAACAGAATTAAAGTCAGTTACATTGACTTTTCTTTCGCTAGAATCACAACTAATACAATAGGAAATAAAAAGGAATAGAAAATATTTAATATTGGAAAGCGATAATCTTCTTATAATCATATTCCTAAAATAAGAAAAAGCCACATTACTGCGGCTTTTTTATTTAATGAAGAAATCGACTAAGGGTTTTCTTCTTCTTCCTCTTCACCATGTCCTTCTTCTCCTCCGGTTGCTGTTTGATTTTCATACAAATCAGTTGTTTCAGCAACACTATCAGGATTGCAAGAAAATAATAACATATTAAATACGATGGCAATTACTGCCAGGAACACTTTTTTCATGATTATTTGTTTTAAAAATTTGAAAAAAGGGTTGCTGTCCGGGTCCATGACTCAGATATTCCTAGGGTTTTCAGCAACCCGCTAAATGGCAGCGTACGTCTGCGTTTTTGGGAAGAATGGAAAGTGTAATACGGTAGCTAATAGCTTCTTCCCATTTGGCTAATAACTAGCCGTATTACGGATTTCCACATGAACAGATCTATTGCTTTTGTTATGTTAGTAAAGCGTTACTTGAACTGTTCGAAAGCGAATTAACGGCAGATTTAGAAGTAGATGTTAGACATCTTATCGACATGTTTTGGAAAAGTATTCGACAAGAATTATTTTTCTATATATCACAATGAAAAACAACACTTTAACTAACCTAAAATGAGCTGGGTAAAAACCGAAAGAGGAAAAAGAATTATTTTATTAATTGAAGAAATATTTAAAAAAGCAGAGAAAGATTCTAAAAAAAATACTGGAAATGGATTATCTGAGTATTTGTCTGATACAATAGAGAAACAATTTGGAGATAGAATAACCAAGGAGACTTTTAATCGTTACTTTAATCAACATATAGCTAACAGTACATCTAGAAGGACGAAACCATACGACAAAACTTTGGATATTTTGAGTAGGTATTTGAAATACAAAGATTTTAAGGATTTTGTGGAGAGAAATGAAAGTGAGTTTGAAAAGGTGAAGAGAGAATTTGAAGAGGTAAAAAAAAGATGCAAAAGAAAGTTAACAATAAGTTGGTTTTTTAGTTTTTTACTTTCTGTCTTTTTGATCTTTTTCATTTCAAAGTATTATAAGAAAAACTGTATGATTTGGGTGGATGATCACTATGAAAAGATTCGATGTTCTGGACTAGACAATGAAGTGAAATTTAATCCAGTAATGTTAGAAAATTTTAAGCAAGTCCCATTATGTGATACTACTACCATTATTAGAAATGATAGGCTGGTTTTGTGGTATGATAAATCAGATAACAAGGTGACTACATTTACATATCCGGGAAAGCATCCTACAAATGGAAAAACGTTAAAGGAAATGACGCAGTATATTAAGGAAACATATGTAAAACCATGTGATTCAATTAAAAATGTAATAAGAAAAGGTAAAAGTTAATTCTAAGCTTAGAGTCAAAGTAGATTTCATATAGAACTACAATTACTTTTAATCAGATGTTTTAGGAATAGAATAATGTAACATTTATACGGTAATAAATACTAATTAGAAAATATAAATAATGGCACTCCACTCCCTTTTCGGTCCGTCTAAAGACGAAATCTGGCAACAAATTGCCAAAGACATCGATGGTGAATTTATTGATCGCGGTTTTTGGAAAACAAATGTGTTGCGTTACTCGCATAAAGAGTGGGAGTTGTTGTTAGATACCATTCATAGGGATAAAATGACCTTTACGCGTTTGCGAGTTCCTTTTTTGAACAAGGACAATTTGTATTTCAAGATTTACCGTGAAGGGTTTTTTAGCGATATAGGAAAATTCTTCGGCATGCAGGATATTGAAATTGGCGATCCTCGTTTTGATGATAACTATATCATTCAATCGAACAATAATAACAAGGTAAGAAAGCTGCTTAAAGAGCCTAAGCTAAAAATGCTTTTTGAAATGGTTCCTAAAATTCATGTATCCATCAGAAAAGATGAAGGTTGGTTTGGCCGAAAATACCCACAAGGGGTTCATGTATTGTATTTTGAACAAACGGGTATTTTAAAGGACAAAGAAACCTTAAAACTACTATTTCGATTATTCACTGAGATTCTTGATCAATTAGTTCATATTGATTCGGCTTATGAGAATGATCCAAAGATGAAACTTTAATAAAAGGGTTTTCTTGGTAATACAGACAATAAAGTAAACCTATTACGACTGAAATTAAATGTGGCCCTCTTTCCAAATAATAAATAGCGTTACTGTATGAAAAAACGCAATAAACAGGTTACTAATCACTACCGAATTAGTAACCGTTCCTACCGTAAATGGTGTTGTTAATTTGTATATCACTTGTGCAAACAATAACGCAGCTACGAACTTTGGGTCTGCCTTAAAAAATAGCAGAATGGAGCTCAATAAAATTGCGATATAAACTGAAAGTAGGATCCCTCTGGCGGCAGTAGCACTTCCATAACTCACATCGACCCAACTGGCTTTAGAGAGTAGCCCATAACAAACAGGTGCTAAAACAAAGATGTTTAGGAGTAACGATATTTTAATCATGTAAGACATACTTCTTAAATTTTAATTTTCTAGTCATTCAATATATCCCGTATAATCTTTAAATGATGTTGGGTATGTACCTTTAAAAATCTTCTGGTTTGATCTCTATTTAAATTATTAAATACAGGATGTTCAAAAAAAACCTTTTCATCTAATGAATCTATTTTTTCTAGATTTTGTTTTACTTCCTTTATTTGATTGTAAATATCTTCGGTTTTAATAATCTCTGGAGGCCTAACATTTTGTGGGGATTCTGCCCGACCCCTAGGAATAAAACCAAATGTATTAGACATTAATCGTGGCACACTGAAGCTACTTTCATATAAATTAGGATCTGATGTTTCTAGATTTTCAGCAATCCTGTTAATAGTCTTTAAAGTATGATCTAGATGCCAAGCAACCGCTACTTGAGACACATTGGTGTTCTTTACATCTCGATGCTGAATATATTTTTCTAATGTGATGATTTCATCATTTAGAAAATCAGGATCTTGCTCTTTATTATTTACAATTGCAGCGGTTACAAATAACATAACTAGTACTAATGTGATTGATATTATTATTCTTTTTATCACGATAATTTTGTTTGATTAGAATTGAAATTTATACCCAAAATCTGGGAAGAAGCCTATTTGATCAACCTGATTGATTTCGTTTGTTAAGCGGTTATAACGTCTGGCAAATATATTTTCGTTTGCTGTTACGTTTTGTAAGTCTAAATAAAATTGATGCGATCGCTTTTTGGATTTGCTGTTTAGTTTTATTCCGAATTTTACATCCCATCTAAAATAACCATTGTATTGTTCACTAAAAGCAATATCATCCTGAGTTACTTCAAAGCCAGCGACTTGGGATGCTTCAAGGTCGATAGGCGTAAAATAGCGTCCACCTGAAGCCGTAATTCTAGTATCAAAAAACAGAGTGTTTTGTTTTGCTTTGCCTATTTTGAATTCTCTTCCGGTCAAGAGGTTTAGAACATAGCCATTGTTGAATGGAGAGTTGCGTTCGATACCATCGCTTCCTTCATACTTACTTTCAAATAATGACGTAGTGAGTAGTCCATAGTATCCATTGTCAAAAAATTTCTCAATAGTCAGTTCGATACCTTGGTTAAAACCTCTGCCATTATTAACTAGGGATACTTTATCGTTGCTGAAACCGAAATCGGCACCCTCTGTTAAGGTCGAGTAGAATGACGGGAACGATTCTACTCCAGCTTTTGAGATATCTTGGTAATACACCTCAAGTTTAGCTCTCCAGCTATTTGAAAGTTTGGCATCATAACCAAGTACATAATGATCGCTTCGTACAAAGTCAAGATTGCGATTGGTTTGAATCAATGAACCACTTATATTTTCATTTAAAAATAATAAGGGTAGGGGTATTGATTGATGGTGAAGTCCATAACCAATGTTTATTTTATGATTATTAGCTACTGTATAATTAATTGCGGTACGTGGCTCAAAAACGAATTGCTCATTTAAAGAACTGTACTGACCATGCAAACCGGTATTAAGCGTTAATTTTTCAGTAAGTCTAAATTGTCCCTGAATATAAGGTTGTATGATACTTAGATTATCATCAATATTGGTGAAGTTAAAAAGATCAGGATCGCCATCACCATCACTATCTGGTTGCTCTTCGCGAGTACTTTCGTTATAATCAATTCCAAAGGTTTCTGCCAAAACGCCTATGCGTAAAGTGCTTTTACTACTGAGCTTTGAATTGAATAAAGTTGAAAAACTAAAGCGATTTTCCGTATTATCCGCTTCATTAAATAAGATAGTACGCTCTTGCGGAGTGTCTTTATCTATAAATCTGTCGGCAGTAAACTCACTTGAAGAAAATGAACCGGAAAGTACCGTCCTTAAATATGAGCTATTGCCAATAAGGATTCTATGTTTTAGTCCAACCACGCCAAAACCAGAGTCGACAAATGCATTTTCATCTTCGGCTGAGAAAAGATCGTCTTCATCAATGTCATCACCCAAAAACTCTATATCAGAATTTCCGATAATTCCGAATAAACTAAAGTTTCCTAGCTTTCCTTTGCCAAAATCAAGATTGAATGAAACATCATTATAATTTGGCGTAGCAGCAGTACCACCAGCTCCTACGCCTAAGAGACCTACCAAAGAGTATCTTCCGGCTATTAAAAAGGACCCTTTGTTCTTCCCAAGTGGCCCTTCAGCCATTACTTCGACGCCAGTAAATACTCCAACCTGTGCTGTATATTCATAATCATCAATATTACCTTTTCTAAACCCTAGGTCAAATACTCCACCAAGTGCATTGCCGTACTCCGAAGGAAAAGCAGAAGTAATAAAATCTGAGTTTTTCAGCATATTTGTGTTTAGAGCAGATACTGGACCGCCAGTAGTTCCTGCAGTTGAATAATGGTTAGGACTGGGGATAGGCACCCCTTCTAATCGCCATAATAATCCGGTTGGGCTATTTCCTCTTACTACAATATCATTTCGACTATCATCAGGAGCTGATACTCCGGCAAAATTTGCCGCAAGCCGCCCAACATCACTGCGCCCTCCTGAGAAGCGATTTACCTCTTCAACACTAAATTGTCTGGCCGATACCGCAGCTAATTTATTCAAAGCCCTGTCTTTATTGGTTTCTGTAGTTAAAACCACTTCATCTAGTTGATTGAATGATTCAACCAAATTGATATTAACTACTGCATCCTTTCCCGAAGTAACTACGATATTGGGAATGGTGGTAGTTTCAAAACCTATATAACTTACGCGTATGGTTTGTCTACCTACTGGAACGTTTTCTAATCTAAAATAGCCATCGCTATCGGTTACCACGCCTTTGGAAGATTGGGTGTTGAACAATTCAATTGTTGCTCCTTCTAATGGAATTTCTGATTGTTTATCGGTTACTAATCCTTTAATAATGCCCGTTTGCGCATGGATACAGAAAGAAAACAGTATCAATGATATTACAAGTAGTTTTTTCATGATTGATCAATTTTTACCCAAATATGAAAAACAGCATTGCGTTGTAGAAATATAAAATTCTTAAGTGGTGATTTAGTTTATTAAGCTGTCTAATAATCGTATTAAGTCGTTCTAGCTTGAAGTTTCGGACAGCAAATACAATTAAAGTGTATAAATCAACAATTCAACACTAAATAAGTCAGTTTATGTAAAATGGGATATTACTTTGAATACTGGTTGGCTATCTTTATGGTTAGCAATTGGTGCAAGAAATGCGTTTTAAACAAAAATTAAAGAAATATAGTTTGCGATTATTAGTCGTCGCGATTATCTTTTCGTTAATAAAACTTACCATTGACGAGAGCAGTGTAACCGATGATGAAGAACATATTGCAACTGCTTCATTTTACTTTGCAACTGCGGTTTTTCTTTTTTTCTATACTTGGGAGACGAATGATTGGATGGTAAAAAGATACACCCGTCTACACCCAAATAGTGCACTAGATCTTTCTAGCAGTTTACGGATTTTATTTATCAATATAGCCTTGTTTTTGCCGGTTTCTGCTACAATATATTATTCGGGCATTTTTGTTTTTGATGATCTTTGTCGGTTAAATCCAGACGACCCTTGGTTGCGATTCCGGATAGATTTTTTGCGATCTATAGTATTGTGTTTAGGTCTAATGGCATTTAATCTTTTTTATTATTCATTAAAACAAAGTAAAGAAGTTGAAAATAAGTTACATGAGGTTGCGAAAGAGGCTACGCTGTCTAAGTACAAGTCATTAAAGGATCAAATTAGTCCGCATTTTTTATTTAACAGTTTAAATACCTTAACGTCACTCATGTATGAAGATAGGGATTTGGCATCAGACTTTGTTTCTAGATTGGCATCGTGCTATCGGTATATTTTAGATAATAGAGAGCAAGATTTGGTAAGTTTAGAAAAGGAGTTAAACTTTTTAGATTCGTTTATTTTCATGATGGATGTGAGGCACAAAGATGCGGTGGTCATATCAACCAATATTATGGTAAATCCTAAAGATTTTGTGCTCCCAACTTTATCATTACAAATGCTTGTGGAAAATGCGTTAAAGCATAATTATTTTTCTAAAGAAAAGCCACTGCAAATTCGAATAGAAGCTAAGGATTTTGAGATATCAATAAAGAATAATTTACACAAAAGACCAGCGGAAGAACCAAGCACTCAGCTAGGCTTAAAAAATATTCAAAAGCGCTATTCGTTTTATACTGATAAAAAAGTAGGCTGCGTGGTTGCTGAAGGTTTTTTTAGGGTTACTATTCCACTGTTATCCAAAAATGTTAAACCATTATCGCTATTAGCCGTTAGTTAGTTATGACTGCAGTAATTGTTGAAGATGAAAATATTGCATCTAGAAGATTGGCCAATCTTATTGGCGAATTGGCACCAGATATTAAAATTTTGGCGCAATTAACTTCGGTTGAAAGCGGATTAAAGTGGTTTAAGAAAGAAAAGCAACCGGATATTGTTTTTTTAGACATTCAATTAAATGATGGTTATGGTTTTGATATTCTAGATGCTTTGGATGAACATCCTCCAGTAATTTTCACAACCGCATTTAATGAATACGCCATACGCGGATTTAAGTATAATGGATTGGATTATTTATTAAAGCCTATTGATAAAAAAGATCTTGAAAATGCGCTTAGTAAGTTTCATAAACTAAAACCCGTTCAAAATTCGACTGATAAAATCGATCAATTGCGGTCAATGTTTACCAAGGAGTATAAGCGTCGTTTTATGATCAAAATTGGTAACCAATTTATTACCTTCAAGGTAGCAGACATAGCGTATTTTAAAAGTAATGATGGACTTATTTATTTGTTTACAAATACAGGAAAAAGCTACCCGGTAGAATATTCATTAGATCAATTAGAAGAGATTTTAAATCCCATTCAGTTTTTTAGAGTAAACCGCAAATACGTGGTTTCTGTTAACTCAGTAGTGGAGATTCACAGCTATTTTAACAGCAGGTTACTACTAAAACTGCAACCAAAAGATGAAGAACAGATAATCGTGTCTAGAGAGCGTGCTTCCAACTTCAAAAAGTGGTTGGATATGTAGTATATTCAATTTTCAAAAAGTAGGTTTTATAAAATCTTTCCGACCAACATCACATAACTTAAACTAAAATTGCATGGTGCAAAAACAAATAATAAAACTTGATGTGGTCTCTGATGTTGCTTGTCCTTGGTGTTATGTAGGTAAACGCCGATTAGAAAAAGCGCTGACCGAATGGAAAGGAGCGACTGTGGAGGTGACTTGGCATCCATTTCAATTAGATCCTAGTATGCCTGAATCCGGTTTAAACAGGGACACCTATTTACTTAATAAGTTTGGTGATTTGGAACGAACCAAAAGCATGACTGATCGTCTTGTAGAAGCCGGAAAGGAGGAAGGGATCACCTTTAATTTTGGTGATAAATGGTTAGCAGTAAATACGCTACCACTACATCAATTATTACATGTTGCCGGAGAAGAAGGGTTTAGAGATACGCTTAAGGAGCGTTTCTTAAAGGCTTACTTTGACGAAAACCTTCACTTAAATGACATCGATGTTTTAGTTGAGGTGATGTCAGAATACGGATGGGATGCTGAAAAAACAAAACGCATCATTGCCGATGACAGCATTGGATACACCGTAAAACAAGAAATAGCTCATTATCAACAACGAGGTGTAACAGGAGTCCCATTTTTTATACTTAATGACAAATACGGATTTAGTGGTGCGCAACCACCGCATGTATTTTTAGATGCCTTTGCCAAAGTATCACCAATTGAAGTGATTGCTGAAGGTGATCATTGTGATTCGAATACGAAAGAATGTTGATATAGTTGCAGTATCATTTATGAGTTAACAAAGCTCTGTTCTTTTAAAGAAGCATCTTTTCCATAGTTCTAGCTACTGCATCCTCTTTATTTGTGTAGGGGCTTACATAATCTGCCATAGATTTTAAGTTATCCGTTGCGTTTGCTACGGCAACTCCATAACGAGCATTACGCAATAATTCATCGTCATTATGATTATCTCCAAAGGCTATTACTGTATCAATTCCGTGGTCAAAGTCTGTATCGAGCAATTTTTTTAGTGCTTTTGCCTTATCAATATACTTCGGTGTAATTTCGAGATAGGTGTCTTTAGATCGATATAAGTGAACTTCATTTCCGTGTATAGGAGAAAGAAATTGTACGATGCTATCCAGTTCATCTGGAGTTCCCATACACATAAGTTTATGGATTCCCAGCTCTTTAGAAACAAGAAAGTCTAAGGTTTGAGCTACCGACTGAATTTTCGGAGAATCTCTTGTAGTAAAGATTTCATGTTTGGTATGCTGATCTTCTCTGGCAGTAAACCAGTGTTCGAAGCTGTAAATACTTAAGTTGTAATTGTGATTTGAATGATGTTTTTTGAGTGTTTCTAATATTTTCGTAGATAACTTATTACTTTCTATAAGCTTTCCATTTTCACCCAAAATCAATCCGCCATTAAACGCAATAAGCGCGCTTCCGGAAATGCCAAGTCCTTCCTGTAAATATCGCATTGCTTGAGGTGGTCTTGATGACGCAAGTATGGTAGGTAATTGGATTTTCGAAAAAGCAGTAATGGTACGATTACTTAGCCACCGTTCTTCATTTAATAAAGTACCGTCTATATCCGTACACAGAATTTTAATCGTGTTTTTCATACGCCAAAAGTAACAAACCTACCTGTGTAAAGTTTCCAGCTAATAATAAATCAAAACCCTCACCATAATTGGCGAGGGTCTTAGTCTAATATATAAAAGCTAAGCGGTCTTGAGTCTTATCTCTAGTTGCGCTAACTGCCTATTTAGTATCTGTAATACTCAGGCTTAAACGGTCCTTCAACCTTTACACCGATATAGTCTGCTTGATCTTTACGAAGCTCTGTTAATTCAACACCAATTTTTGCAAGGTGCAGTTTCGCTACTTTCTCATCAAGATGCTTTGGTAACATATAAACTTCGTTTTTGTAGTTTTTTATATTATTCCAAAGTTCAATTTGCGCTAGTGTTTGATTAGTAAATGAGTTACTCATTACAAAACTTGGGTGTCCAGTCGCACAACCAAGGTTTACCAAACGACCTTCTGCTAATAAAATAATGTCTTTGCCATTAATATTGTATTTGTCAACCTGAGGTTTGATCTCTACTTTTTGACTTTTACTATTTAACCAAGCAACATCGATCTCATTATCAAAATGACCAATATTACATACGATAGTCTTGTCTTTCATTGCTTCGAAGTGCTCACCACGAACGATATCTTTATTTCCTGTAGTTGTAATCACAATGTCCGAATTACCAACAACCGTTTCTAATCTTTTTACTTCAAAACCATCCATTGCCGCTTGTAGTGCACAGATAGGATCTACTTCAGTAACAGTAACGATTGAACCTGCACCTTTAAATGAAGCGGCTGTACCTTTACCAACATCTCCGTAACCACAAACGGTAACACGTTTTCCAGCTAGCATTACATCCGTCGCACGACGAATCGCATCTACTGCACTTTCTTTGCAACCGTATTTGTTGTCAAATTTTGATTTGGTAACACTGTCGTTTATGTTGATGGCTGGCATTGGTAACGTCCCATTTGCCATACGCTCATATAATCTGTGAACTCCAGTAGTCGTTTCTTCAGAAAGTCCGTTAATTCCATCAACTAATTCAGGATAACGATCTAGCACCATATTGGTCAAATCACCACCATCATCAAGGATCATGTTCAATGGTTTTCTGTCTTCACCAAAGAAAAGTGTCTGCTCAATACACCAATCAAATTCCTCTTCATTCATCCCTTTCCATGCATATACAGGAATACCAACAGCAGCAATAGCGGCGGCAGCTTGATCCTGAGTAGAGAAAATGTTACATGAACTCCAAGTTACTTCAGCACCTAATGCAACCAAAGTTTCAATTAATACTGCAGTTTGAATAGTCATGTGCAAACAACCTGCAATTCGAGCTCCTTTTAATGGCTGCTCATTTTTGTATTCTTCACGAAGAGACATTAATCCAGGCATTTCAGCCTCAGCCAATTCAATTTCTTTTCTTCCCCAGTCAGCAAGTGTAATATCTTTTACTTTATATGCCGTGTACGGAACTGTATTTGTACTCATGCTATTTATGTTTACTTTCGTTTGTAACTTTTGCGGTGCAAAGGTACATAATAACTATTTGACTTCATGCCTCTTTATAAAAGAATAACACCAAATCAGCATAGTTTTGTTTATATCTGGAAGATTGACGAAAGCCTAGATGAATTATTGAATAAAATTCAATTAAAACCAGAGTCGCAAGAACGGGTTGATGGCATGAAATCGATACAGCACCAGCGTGGGTTTTTAAGTGTAAGAATGTTGTTAGCGGCGGCGGGTTATTCTGACTTCGATCTATTTTATGATGAAGAAGGGAAGCCTCACTTAAAAGATGGAAAGCACATTTCAATCACTCATTCATTCAGTTATTCTGGAATTATTGTAAGTGATGAAAATGTTGGCATTGATATTGAAATGCAACGAGAGAAAATCGAAATCATCGCCCATAAATTTCTAAAATATGAGTTTGAGTATACATCAGAGGCGGATTATGTAAGAATGCTCACCGTAATCTGGGGAGCAAAAGAAGCCATTTATAAAATGTTCCCACCACGAGGGTTAAGTTTTAAAGATCATATTAAAGTAATTCCGTTTAAGATAGGCGATCAAGCCGGAAGGGCTTGGGCGCATTTTGAAGAAGTAGCCCAAAAATATCAGCTTGAATGGTTAGAGTTCGATGGTTATACGTGCGTGTACTCTTCTGAGGAAGGATTGTAAAATGAAGATAAAAGACTCCCTTCCCTTGAGGGAAGGGCTGTGGATGGGTGTCCGCCTGTAACAGAAAACTAGCTTAATAATTCATCAATTTCTTATTGGGATTTGGAATTTGTTTTTTGGAATTTTACACTTTAAGAAATAATAGCACTAGCAAATAATATGCAAATATCAATAGAACTCACATTGACTCCCTTACAAGATAATTTTGAGCAGCCTATAATCGATTTTATAAAACGTTTACGAGCGTCTAAATTCACCATTTTAGAAAACCCATTAAGCACCCAAGTATATGGTGTTTATGATGAGGTGATGCCTTTTATTCAGGAAGAAATAAAGACAGCTTTTGAAAATGTAGAGCATATCTTGGTCAACATGAAAATAGTAAAATCAGATCGTAGCGATTATGAGCCAAATTTTTGACTTTCTATTCGGCCAATATGCCGATTATGAAACACTCGATATCGTACTGGAGATCATTGCAGCTATTTTTACATTATTGTCTGTCTGGTTTTCTAAGAAAAACAGCATTTGGGTATATCCTACAGGAATGATTTGTACCGCTATTTTTGTTTATCTATTATTAAAATGGGGGTTGCTGGGAGATATGATGATCAATGCATATTACTTTGGAATGAGCATTTATGGATGGTATGTTTGGACCCGAAAAGTAGATGAAGATCATTTTACACCAATTTCTATGACTACAAGGAAAGAGCATATTATATCAGTTGTAATAGGGCTTAGCGCTTTAGTATTCGTAGCATTTATATATGAGTCTTTTGACAAATGGACAAACTGGACAGCCTATGTTGATACAATTACAACAGCTATTTTCTTTGTAGGAATGTGGTTAATGGCAAAACGAAAAATTGAAAACTGGATTTATTGGATCATCGGTAATATCATTACTGTTCCTTTATATTTTTACAAAGGACTTACATTTTCGAGTATCTTGTACGCTGTGTTAACTATTATTGCGATTTTTGGGTATAAAGAATGGAAGAAAAACTTAAACAGCGGCCTAGCAATATAATAAAGGTAGTATTGTTCGGTCCCGAATCAACTGGCAAGACGACCTTGGCACAGCAACTTGCAAAGCATTACAAAGAGCCATGGGTTGCTGAATATGCCAGAGAATATTTGCAAGAAAAATGGAATAGAACCAAACAGGTTTGCCAGCCAGAAGATTTATTGCCTATTGCTGTAGGGCAGATAGCAGAAGAAAATAAATGGACCGAGCATGCCAATAATATTCTTTTTTGTGATACTGATTTATTGGAAACTAAAGTATATTCTGAGGCCTATTATGTCGGTAGTTGTGATCCCTTACTCGAAAAGTATGCTTTAGCTAATACATACGATTTATATTTACTAACCTATGTTGACACACCGTGGGTAGCTGATGATCTTAGAGATAAACCAGATGAACGTGAAAGGATGTTTGAATATTTCAAAGAGTCATTAGAGATTAATAGTAAACCTTATATTTTATTAAAAGGAAACAAAACTGAACGTTTTAATACTGCAGTAAAAGAAATTGATCTTTTACTAAATGAAAAAATAAATGCTGAAACTTACAGATCAGGATAAACAACAATTAGCTGAAAAAGGCATCACCGAAAAAGAATTAAATCGACAAATAGCTATTTTCAAGTCAGAAATAATGCCGTTAAATATTATAGCGCCCGCTACAATAGAAAACGGGATTTCTGTGCTAGGCGAAGAATCAGAGAATCTGGTCAATGTGTATGAGGATTCCTTAAATAGCATAACAGTTGTTAAGTTTGTGCCGGCTTCTGGCGCTGCCACAAGAATGTTCAAATTCCTATTTGAGTTTATTGACAATTACAATCCAAAAGAACAATCAATCAACGCTTACATAAATAGGAAAAAGGACACGGCATTACGGACCTACTTTGCAGGTTTAGAAAAATTCCCTTTTTATCACAAGGTCCTACATTATATAGAAAAAATAAATCCTGATTTTCAGCAATTGCCTGCGGATAAATTTAGACTACTTTTTATCGAGACCTTGATTAAGGTAAATGGATTAAATTATGGAGCTTTTCCTAAAGGGCTTATTCCGTTTCATCGATATAAAAACCACCAAGCGACGCCGTTTCAAGAGCATTTGTTTGAGGCGGCTAATTATGCTTCTGTAAAAGAAAAAGCGAATTTACATTTTACAGTTTCTAAAGGCCATCTTGAAAAATTTAAGTTGAAACAAATGGAAATTCAAGATAAAATTGTAGAAAAAACAGGCGTTACATTTAATTGCGAGTATTCGTTTCAGCAATCATATACTGATACGGTAGCGGTCGATATGAAAAATAACCCCCTTCGTGATGAAGATGGGAATTTGATTTTCCGTCCTGGTGGGCATGGAGCTTTGATTGAGAATTTAAATACGATTGATGCTGATGTAATCTTCATCAAAAATATTGATAATGTTGTGGTGCAGCGCTATGAGGAAGCAGTAGCGTTTAATAAAAAAGTATTAGCAGGTAAATTACTGAAGTTACAGCAACAGATATTTCAATATGCAAAATTGTTGGAAGCTAATCCCGATGTTGTAGATTTAGAAGAAGTACTTCAATTTATATATAGTGAATTAAATGTACAGGTGAGTACTGAATTCGAAAAATATGCTCGTAAGTATCAAGTTGAATATCTACTTGATAAGTTAAACCGACCAATTCGAGTTTGTGGGATGGTCAAAAATGAAGGAGAACCGGGCGGGGGGCCATTTTGGGTGAAGCACGAAAGTGGAATTGTAAGCTTACAGATTGTAGAATCTGCCCAAGTAAATAAGAAGGACAAAGAACAAACTAAGCTATTCAAAAAGTCTACTCATTTTAATCCAGTTGATCTTGTTTGTGGAGTTCGCGATCATCATGGTAATAAATATGATCTAATCAAGTATGTTGATAAAAAAACATACTTCATCGCATCGAAATCGAAAAACGGAAAAAAACTAAAAGCATTAGAGCTCCCGGGTCTATGGAATGGCGCAATGGCGAACTGGAATACTGTTTTTGTCCAAGTTCCCTTAGTAACATTTAATCCGGTTAAAACCGTTAACGATCTTTTGAAACCGCCACATCAGGTGAAAGAAGAGTAAAACTCGTTCCCTCTCCTTGAGGAGAAGGGTTATGGGTGAGGTATAAAACCATCAAAATTTTTACCTCAAGCGCGAATTCCGTAGACAATTTCCACACCAAAATTGTAGAATCTACACAAATTATCACAACCTAATTTAGGTCTTATTTTCATTTTACAAAATTAACTATTTGATTTTCAAATAGTTAATATAAATTAATTGTCTCATCTCTTTTTTTGGCACAACTATTCCTTTAGTAGTAAGCAAGTAAAACACTTTGTAACATTTAAAAGAATCATATCATGAAAAAATTATTGTTAGTACCTGCTTTAGTCTTAGGATTTGTATTTAGCATTAACGCCCAGCAAGCTGATGAAACAGAAACTGCCGTAGTCGCTTCTGCAACTCAAGATTTTGTAGAAATCGCTGTTGACAATTTACCACAGGCGGTAAAAGATGCTGCTGCAAAAGACTATGCAGAGCACACAATCTCAAAAGCATATGCTACAGCAGATGCGCTTACATTTAAGTTGGAATTGGCTGATAAGGCTGGTGAAACAAGTACCGTTTATTGCGATGCCGAAGGAAACTGGATCAAGCAAGAAGAAGAAAAATAAAAAATAACGCATTCTTTTTAGTAAAGGATAAGTTGATTATTTTCATTTAGGGTTAGTTTAGCTTTTAACGGAGCTGCTTAGAAAGAGGTCATTATAATAATGGCCTCTTTTTGATTTGGTCAAATTTTAGAAATCCGTTAACACCTCATTCTGCGTACATAGTATAACCTTACTGAAAATGCCAAAACTACTTATCATTGACGACGATGTTGCTTTTTGCAGCATGCTTGCTACTTTCCTTATTAAAAAAGGTTTTAGAGTTGAAACATGTCATAACGCCAAGTCAGCAATAAAAAAAATAGAAGAAATTAGCTTCGATCTTGTAATAACAGATTTAAGACTACCAGATAATGACGGGATTTGGTTATTGAATTTTATAAAAGGAAATAATGCTATAGTGCCGGTAATATTAATGACGAATTATGCAGATATAGCCACGGCTGTTAACGCAATGAAAAATGGTGCATTTGACTATATCGAGAAACCTATTCAACCCAATGAATTGCTGAATAAAGTACAGTCGGCCCTTACTATTCAGCCGAAGGTTTTTGAAGCTAAACCAATTAAAATTCATAAGTCCTCTTCTACATTTTTGAAAGGGGTTAGTCCTAAATCGAAAAACCTAAATGAATTCATTGACCTTGTAGGACCTACAGATATGTCGGTATTAATTATCGGTGAAAGTGGAACAGGAAAGGAAAATGTAGCGCGATCTATTCACGAAAAAAGCAATAGAAAAGATCATTCTTTTGTAGCGGTGGATTGTGGAGTAATACCTAAAGAGCTAGCGGCTAGCGAATTTTTTGGACATTTAAAGGGATCCTTTACAGGGGCTATTAATGATAAGATTGGCCATTTTGAGGCGGCCAATAAAGGAACTTTATTTCTTGATGAAATAGGTAATTTAAGTTATGAAACGCAAGTGCAATTACTAAGGGCACTGCAAGAGCTAAGAGTAAAACCTGTAGGTAGTAATGACGAAATAGCAGTTGATGTTCGAGTTATAGCAGCTACCAATGAAAATTTAAATGAAGCAACCAGCAATGGAACATTTAGGGAAGATCTTTTTCATAGGCTAAATGAATTTTCGATTAACGTACCATCGCTAAAAGAACGTGAAGATGATCTAATGTTATTTGCTAATCACTTTCTTGATCAATCAAACATTGATTTAGATAGAGATATTAAAGGTTTTGATACCGAAACTACCCAACTATTTGCTAATTATAATTGGCCGGGAAATCTTAGAGAATTAAAAAATACAGTAAAAAGAGCAGTATTATTATCAAGAACTGAAATGATAGTGCCTGAAGTGCTTCCTAATGAAATAAGAATGCAGAATCAAAAGGAAGATACATTTAGTTTATACAATGCTGATAATGAAATGACATTGATTAAAAAGGCATTGGAGAAGACAGATGGAAATAAAACTAAAGCTGCTCAATTGATGAAAATTGATAGGAAAACGCTTTATAATAAACTCAAGCTTTATGGGATTGATTGATCTCTGATTCTATTTTTTGAAATAGGTTTTTTACTAGAAATTGAAGTTCTTCAATTAAGACATTTACTTCTTTTATATCTATATTTTTTATTTCGAATTCTAACGTTTTCAGAATTCCAACGATTTTTGAAGCATTAATTTGTTTAAACATTGGGCTCATTCTATGTGCTATATTGCCTATTCCTGATCGATCATTGTTTTTTGAATTAAGAAGATGAAGTTGTTCTCTAGTATTTTCCATGAAAACGGTTAGAATTTTTTGCATTGCACTATAATCTTCCTGAACAAACTCGGCTATTTCAGAAAGATCATAATCTGTTTCTTGAATTAGGCTGTTGATTTCTTCTTGTGAAGTCACCACTTCTTTGCCTTCGATGATATTTGCCATAGCCAACAATAAATGCTGCGCTTTATAAGGTTTGCGAATCTTTGAGGTGAAACCAGCTTTTAAATAGTGGTTTATCGGAAGGTCAGTTTTTCCTGATAGTGCTAGTATGGGGATTTCGACTTTATTTTTTTTAAGCTGATTCACCAGCCAAAATCCATCATAAATAGGCATTTGAATATCAGTAATAATAAGGTCAATCTTTTGTTCATTCAAAAAAGAAACTGCACGCTTTGCATTGTTCCGCATATGAACATTAATGCCATTTCTTTCTAATAATGCTTTTAATAAGTTAAGTTGATTAGGATCATCATCGACTACTAAGACTGTTTTATCCTTCAATGTAGTGCTTTTAACAGCATCTAATTCTACGATCTTTTGTTCCTTAATTGAAATAGATTCTAGCTGTAACGGAATTTCCAAAGTAAATGTGCTTCCTAGATTTATTTTACTGTCAACACTAAGTATCCCTTGTAATAAGTGCGACAGTTTTTTTGCTATTGTTAGGCCTAATCCAGAACCCCCATAGTGTTTTTCTGTCTCATTTTCTGCCTGAGTAAATTCATTGAAAATAAGCTGTTGTTTGTTTTGGGCTATACCAATACCTGTATCGGTGACTTCAATTTTAAGATATGGCCTATTCTTATTTTTTGTAAAACTTGCTTTAAGAACGATGCTTCCTTTTTCGGTAAACTTGATTGCGTTGGAGATTAAGTTGGTTAATACTTGCTTTATCCTAAGGGGATCGCTAATTGCTTCTATCCCATTTACATTACTTATTTCAAGATGATAGGTGATATTAGGTTTTGTTGCGCTATTGGTTTGTTCTTCAAATGTTTGTTTTAGTAAATGTGCGATGTCGAATTTTTTTGGTTCAATAGTCACTTTACCCACCTCTAATTTAGAAAGATCGAGCAGGTCGTTGACCAATTGTAGTGTAAAGTTCGATGAGCTTTTTAACTGATTTAAATATTGAGTCTGGCGCTGTGTCGGATTTGTATGTTCTAGCAGTTCTGTAAATCCATAAATGGTGGTTAAGGGTGATCGGAGGTCGTGTGTGACAGCGGCCATGAGTTGTTCCTTGCTTTTTAAAATGGATTCTGCATATTGTTTTGAAGCTTCCAGCTGTTGTTGGTAACGTTGCCTTTTTTTGCTATCCTGCGCAATAACAAATATGAAAATTAAAGTAATGAATAGCGTTCCGAAACCGACATATTTTAGCGTGTTGGCGGTACGTTCCATTCTATTTTCAAGTTGTTTTGTTCTTTTAATAGATTCTAGAATAACTTCTTTTTCGATATCAGATAAAAGCCCTCGAACCTTCGCCGTGATTGTTTGGTCGTTCTCTAATAACACAGCCTCTTTTTTTAAAAGCAACTGCTTAAACTTATTGCTTTGTGCATTAAGTTTTTCAAGCGTATTTTTTACATTGAGTGCTAGAGAATCGGTGTCTTGCTTCTTTTTATTATCATTTCGTAAAAACTCTAAGTAATCTACAATCACTTTTTTTACATAAGGATCATAATCTGCCAAGCGAGGATCGTTCTCATAATCTTCAAAAATGATATCAGTTTTTGATAGCTCGTCAATAGCTATTTCGTAGTAATTTTTGGATAATTCCTTTCGTTTTAAAGATGAAAGCTCTTGGATTGTGGTAGTCTTTTTATCCAATAATAATTTAATACTATCAAGTCTGCCCGCTTGTTCTTTGTTCGTATATTCATTTAATAAGGTGTCGATAGTTTGTTTGATATCTGCAATTTGAGTTTTATAAGTATTAAACTGCTTTTTAGATCCAGTTTGCGCCGCCGTTCGACCTAAGCTTTCAGCTTCATATAAATTAGTAAGCGTATTGCTTATAGTTAGCAATTGTTGATCCTCTTTCTGAGGTTTGTTGATTACCTGTGTAAAGTACGGAAGTTGGTTATACAAAAATACAACAGCAAAACCAGCTATTGCGATGACCAACACATAGCTGAATATTACTTTTGAGGTGATAGACTTCTTATTTTTTTGCATCTATATACATACGATAAAAGCTTGGTAAATAGCTCGAAATTAAAATGATTTTTGACCTTTTGTTTTCATTTTAGGTCGTAATTTTGCCCCCAAATCTCGAAGGGGTGCTCTTTTTTTAGTTTAGAGTGTTGAGTTCAGAGTGCAGAGTTGAAAAGCTCATAGCTCATAGCTCATAGCTCATAACTCAAAAAACGGCTGAGATCATACCCATTGAACCTAGAACAGGTAATGCTGTTTAGGAACGCGGTTGGCACATTGTAAAATGTTGCCAGAATATCATTTATTAACAAACTGAATAATGACCCCTTTTATTCGTATAAATTTCATACGAATGAAACGTTTATTATCACTTGTTGCAGTATTCTTAATTCAATTTCTTACTGCACAAGAACAACAATTTGAACTATCGGGTACTGTAACCGATGAAAACAACCAACCTTTTCCTGGAGTTTCTATTATAATTAAAGGAACAAAACAAGGAACTACAACAGATTTTGAAGGTAATTATGCATTAACCTTGGTGAAAGGAAATTATGTGCTTCAATTTAACTATTTAGCACCTGAGCCTTATGAAAAGGAAGTGTATGTTTCCAAAAATACAGTTCTAAATGTACAATTAGGAAATAGAGAATTTGCTTTAGATGAAGTGTTGGTATCGGCCACGCGGGTTACTTCAAAAACACCAATTGCATTTACTAATATTTCCAAAGAACAACTACAATCAATTAATTTAGGTCAAGATTTACCTATAATTATCGATCAGCTTCCGTCTGTAGTTACAACCTCTGATGCTGGTACTGGCATTGGTTATACCGGAATACGTGTTCGAGGCACAGATGCCACACGAGTAAATGTTACCATAAATGGTATTCCCTATAATGATGCAGAATCTCAAGGGACGTTTTGGGTAAATATGCCTGATTTTGTTTCTTCTGTAGATGATATTCAGTTACAACGAGGAGTAGGGACATCAACAAATGGTGCCGCAGCTTTTGGTGCAACACTCAACTTGAAAACCAACAAACCATCTTCAGAAAGTTATGCGACTATCATAAATTCATTTGGCTCTTTTGGTACAAATCGTCATAATGTGCAAATAGGAACCGGACTTAAAAACGGATTGTATGCTGAGGCACGCTTGTCTAAAATTCAATCAGATGGTTATATCGACCGTGCGACTTCCGACCTAAAATCTTTTTATGTTGAAGGAGGATATTTAAATGAACGCACAGCAATTAAGGCAATCGTTTTTGGTGGTCAAGAACGAACCTATCAATCTTGGTTTGGTACACCAGAATCTCGAGTAAATGGAAGTGCGGCAGATATACAAGCGTATATAGATCGTAATTTTTTAAGTGATGAAGAGGCTGAAAATTTATTAAATTCTGGTAGAACTTATAATTTTTACACTTACGAAAACCAGGTGGATAATTACAATCAAGACCATTATCAGCTTCATGCTACACATCAATTTAATAGCAAGCTATCAGGAAATTTATCACTTAACTACACAAATGGGCGAGGCTTTTTTGAGCAGTTTAGAGAAGATGATGATTTAGGTGATTATTTCCCAGATAGCACAAACCCTGACGAAAGTGGTGATGTTGTAAGAAGAAGATGGCTTGATAATGATTTTTATGCCTTGGTTTATTCTTTAAACTATAACACGGAAGGATTAACTGCCAATTTTGGAGGAAGTTTTACGCGATACGATGGTGATCATTTTGGAGAAGTAATTTCTGATACATTTCCATCACCACTTCCAACTGGTAGTCAATATTATTTCAGTAATGGTGATAAAAGAGATATAAATATATATGCCAAAGCAGAATATAATATTAATGATGCGCTTTTAGCTTTTGGTGATTTACAATACCGCACTGTTAACTACGAAACTTTCGGAACTAGTTCGGATTTGCTGCCTATTGCTGTTGATCAAAATTTTGGATTTTTTAATCCAAAAATGGGATTGTCGTATGCTTTTGATAAGAGCCAAACTGTTTATGGTTCGTTTTCTGTTGGTAATAGAGAGCCTAATCGTGACGATTTAATTAATAATCCCAATGCTAAAAGAGAGCAATTGTTTGATTGGGAATTTGGATATCGCTTACAAAAAAGTAAAATAGCCTTTAACGCTAATTTTTATTTTATGGATTATAAAGATCAGTTAGTACTAACTGGTGCAATTGATGATACTGGAGGTCCGATTAGACAAAATGTTGATAGGAGTTATAGAGCTGGTATTGAATTACAGGCAACTTACAAAGCTTCTGAAAAATGGACGTTTTCTGCTAACACGACTTTGAGTCAAAATAAAATCAAAGAGTTCGATTATCTCATTTTCGATACACAGTTTGACCCTGCTACATTCGATACTGTTTCTTTCTTGCCCGTTACTACTAACTTAGAAGATACCGATATTGCTTTTTCACCAAATATAATTGCAGGTAGTGTTATTAGCTATCAACCTATAGAACAGGTTAAGCTTAGCGTGCTTAGTAAATATGTAGGTGATCAGTTTTTGGATAACACGTCAAGCGAAAGCAAGAAAATAGACAGTTATTTTGTAAACAACTTTAACGCTTCTTGGACACTAAAACCAGGTTGGGTTAAAGAGTTGAGGTTTGATTTATTAGTGAATAATTTCTTAAACGAATTGTACGAATCTAATGGCTACACCTTTAGTTATTTTTTCAGGCCAGAAGGATCTAACGACCCGGCAATCACTGAGAATTTTCTTTACCCACAGGCTGGGACGAACTTTTTAGTAGGGATGACGCTTAAATTTTAATCTCATAATTCTCCAATCTGTTCCCTCTCCCTCTAGGAGAGGGCTAGGGAGAGGGGTTTTCTAGCTCAAAACATTGTTTAGAAATACCTTCTAAATCTAGCCTCAATTGTTGTGGGCTTAATTCGAAACTGTAATAATCCCGCCACTTTCGGTAGCGCGATAATTAAGCATAGGGTATACTTGTTGATCTCCTCCTGGAGGATTCAGCAAATCACCAGTTCCTAGCGTGTATCGGTAGTCTTCGCAACTGCATTGCGCCTCGACACCATTTATTGCCATAGTACTACAGTTGTTAGGTACATGGTTCGGACAACTTGCTTCCCATGCGATATAACCAATTCCCGAATTAAACACGATAATACCACCTATCCCAGCGTTAGAAAAGTACTGACTGTTTCCAGTAAATGATAAATTACTATTAGTAGCGAGATTAATATCAAATGAAAAAGCAGTATCTAATAAAAAAGGATTCCTACTACGCCTATTGTCGTCATCTTTGCATGACAATAGTGCTAAAAAAAGGAAAAGGGTTAAAAAACGTTTCATGCAATTCTTTTTGGCAAGGTAAATAAACAAAACGCATTGTACGGCAGGTTTATTTTTGATTAACATTATTTTTAATGTAGAATTTTCACCCCTGTTTAAGCTGAAATTATTTTGTATATTTGATTAGGATCCCGCTATGATGGGATTTTTTGTGTTTATAAGTGAGCATGAGTCACAGTAAAATGAAAATGAAATTATGAGCAACGTATCTTATTATACTGAAGAAGGACTAAAAAAGCTTAGAAAAGAGCTTAGTCACTTGAAGGATGTAGAACGTCCTCGTGCTTCTCAAGCAATTGCTGAGGCAAGAGATAAAGGAGACCTTTCGGAAAATGCAGAATATGATGCTGCAAAAGAGGCACAAGGCCTTCTTGAAATGAAGATATCTAAATTAGAGGAAACGCTTTCCGGAGCGCGTTTAATTGACGAATCCCAATTAGATACTTCCAAGGCGTTAGTATTGTCAACGGTTAAGATTAAGAATCAAACCAACGGTATGGAAATGAATTATACCTTGGTGGCTGATGGTGAAGCCGATTTGAAATCGGGGAAGATATCGGTAAATTCACCTATAGGAAAAGGACTTCTAGGAAAGTCGGTAGGTGAAGTAGCTGAAATATCAGTGCCAAATGGCACATTAAAATTTGACATCTTAGAGATTACTCGAGAATAACAATTCTATTTATCAACCAGGAAGACCGGTTAGCACATTAATGTTGTTATCCGGTTTTTTTATTTCATTTTCCTTACTTTTAAATTCCCTAATTTGACAATACAATGGCTTCAATTTTCACTAAAATTATTAATGGAGAAATCCCTTGTCATAAGGTCGCAGAAACTGACGACTTTCTTGCATTTTTAGACATAAATCCCAATGCTTGGGGACATACCTTATGCATACCTAAAAAGGAAGTTGATAGACTATTCGATCTTGATGAAGATACTTATAATGGATTAATGAGTTTTTCTAGAAAAGTGGCCCTTGCAATTGAAAAGGTAGTGTCTTGCAACCGTGTGGGAGTTGCAGTAGTTGGTTTAGAAGTACCTCATGCACATGTGCACTTAATTCCGATAGATTCTATGACAGATATGGACTTTAAAAATAATAAAGCCCGGTCTCAAAAAGAATTTGCAGCTTTGGCATCCGAAATCGCCTCACAATTCTAATCAATAATATTTAGGACGATCTCCATAGTCGTACCCTTACCTATTTCAGAATGCGATACCCTTAGTTTGCCTTGGTGGTAATCCTCAACAATTCGTTTTGCTAACGACAAACCTAGTCCCCAACCTCGTTTTTTTGAGGTAAATCCTGGCTCGAATATTTGATAAAACTGACTTCTTGGAATACCTTTCCCTGTATCGATAATTTGAATTTTAACTTCCTTATCTCGCTGTTTTACAACAAGACGTAAAAGCCCTTTTCCTTTCATCGCATCGATGGCATTTTTAACCAAGTTTTCAATGGTCCAGCTAAAAAGCTGTGAATTAAGATTTACATAAATAAAATCTTCAGGAACTAATAACTCAAAAGTGATGAGTTTTGAGCTTCTCATTTTTAAATAGTTGAACGTATTAGTAGTTTCAGTAATAATATTAGTACGTTCTAATTTTGGGATGGATCCGATTTGTGAAAATCGCTCTGTAATAGTCTGTAAGCGCTCGACATCTTTATTAATTTCTACTAGAGTGCTCTCTTCTACATTTTGTGACCGAAGTATTTCAATCCAACCTAATAATGATGACAGTGGTGTCCCAATCTGGTGAGCAGTTTCTTTGGCCATACCAGCCCAAAGCTTATTTTGTTCTGATATTTTAGAGGTGCGATAAAAGAAATAGGTAACCGTTGCAAATAGCACAATAATCAGTACCAACGCAATTGGGAAATAGGTTAATTTTTTAAGCAAAGACGAATCACCATAATACAATCGCTGGTTTAAAAAATTGTCATAATCAATGATAATAGGATCGTTATCTTTTTTAATCCGATCGAGAATTTTATAAATGTAATTGGGATCTCTAGCAATTTTTATGCTGTCGATATTGTCGTAGTTAACAATACTGTCATTTTTGTCAACAATGATCATAGGCGAATTCAACTTGCCATGTACGGTGTGCCAATAGGCTAGCTCACTTATATTATCTTCGGTGCTGTTTTGTTGAATTTCATATTGTGCAACTACCCAACCTTCCATTTTAACCCGTTCTTCATTCTTCATGATACGGAACAAAGAATTGGTATTCCAAACAATAAGTACAACAACAATGAACGAGCAGATAATTATAATGCGTCGGGTTATTGTTTTCTGGTCTTCAAATAACATTTAGGTGCATTGGCTTTACAATGAATAAATATAAGTTAATTTGATGATACCTTTATCCACATTCCTTTTTTTGACCGCAGTAGTTTAATTACATTTGCTACAAATTAAACCGTAGGATGTTATCACTTGATCCAAACGAACTTGCAACACCAAAACTACACGGATATTTACTAGGCGCGATCGGACCAAGACCCATTGCATTTGCCAGTACGATAGATGAAAAGGGACGCCCAAATTTATCTCCTTTTAGTTTTTTTAATGTGTTTAGTGCCAATCCACCGGTATTAATTTTTTCACCTGCAAGACGTGTTAGAAATAACACTACAAAGCACACCTTAGAAAATGCCGAGGCAACAAAAGAGGTAGTTATTAATGTTGTAAATTATGATATCGTTCAGCAAATGTCTTTATCGAGTACGGAATATGCTGAGGGTATTGACGAGTTTAAAAAGTCCGGACTAACACCATTAAGATCGCATCAGGTTAAGCCTTTTCGGGTAAAAGAATCTCCAGTACAGTTTGAATGTAAAGTGACTGATATTATAAAATTGGGAAATGAAGGCGGTGCCGGTAACCTTATCATGTGTGAAGTTGTTAAGCTACATATTGATGAGGCCGTATTAGATGAAAACGGAAGTATCGATCAACATAAAATAGATCTTGTTGCTCGAATGGGGGGTAGTTGGTATAGCCGTGCAAATAAGGGAATGTTTGAGGTTCCAAAGCCATTATCTACTTTGGGTATTGGGGTAGATAATATACCATATACTATTAAAAATAGTTCGGTTTTAACGGGAAACGACTTAGGGAAGTTAGGTAATATTGAAGCCATCCCTACTGAAGACGAAGTAACTGAATTTGTAAATAATTCAACAGGAATAAAGGCAATTTTGAGCGCGGATGATGAAGAAAAAGTTCATTTAAAAGCTCAAGAATATTTAAATAAAAATGAAGTACTTTCGGCTTGGAAAGTATTGTTGGCAATTAATTAAAAATAACGATGGAAATTACAGGAAGCATTAAGATGATCGATGAAACTAAAACCTACGGAAGCAATGGTTTTAGAAAGCGCGAATTGGTAATTACAACCGATGAGCAATACCCACAGCATATTTTAATTGAATTTATTCAGGATAAGTGCGATTTATTAAATAGCTATCAAGTAGGGCAACAAGCGAAAGTAAGTATCAATATTAGAGGTCGCGAGTGGGTAAATCCGCAAGGGGAAACAAAATATTTTAACTCTATTCAGGGATGGCGTATTGAGAATGTTGGAGCTGCAGCGACTGACGGTGCTGCTGGTATACCACCCGTGCCACCAATGGAAGCATTTGAACCAGCTACCGATTTAAATGAAGAAGAGCATGATGATCTTCCATTTTAGAAAGTACGCTCATATATAATATAAATCCCTGCTTTTTAGTAGGGATTTTTTGTTGGTACCAAACCAGATTGATCATCAAATAATCGTTTTACCTCCGGTTTATTTAATTCTACTAAAGTTAGTACTCCCAATACAATACCTAATGCTCCAGTAAGGCAATTCAGTATCGAAACAACGAAAATGTAGGTGTAATTAGTTCTTTTGCCTAAGTATTTAGCGGCATATAAGGTTAAAATTCCTAGTGTAACTGTCAATATGAAGCCGATACCTCCGATAATGATAAATATTAATCCTGGATTAAATGGAATATCATCTTGAGTAGGATCTAGCATAAAGGCGGTTCCAAAAACACCTCCCATAAACATATAAAACACAAAAAACAGCGAAAAACATAGCGTTAATATGCCTTTTACTGTAAGAAGCGTGCGATAGATGTCTAGATTATTCATTTTACTCATAATAGGTTATACCTATACGTATAAAAAATGCGAAAAGTGTTACAATTGGTTTTCCTTTTATAAATTGAAGCTGTAAATCTATAAGATGAATATTACCAACACTGTTGCTAAGGCGTTTAAGCGTTTTATGCCTTCACCATTTACAATTGCTATTCTATTAACTCTGCTAACCATGTTATTGGCATTCTTTTTTACTCCAGAAGTAGAAGGGAATAAAGCACTATTCATATTATCCGAATGGGAAAAGGGAATTTGGAATACCGACTTGCTAGTTTTTGGATATCAAATGATGTTAATCTTGGTGCTAGGACACATTTTGGTCCTTAGCAAGCCAATGAATAAAGTTATTTTGGCTATTACTAGTCTAGTAAAAGATGCTAAAAGTGCTGTTGTTTTAGTTAGTGTAACGACCATGTTAGTCGCATTTTTTAATTGGGGCCTTGGCCTTATTTTTGGCGCAATATTGGCAAGGAAAGTGGGTGAGTACGCACAACAACATAATATTCCTATAAACTACCCTTTAGTTGGTGCAGCGGGTTATACCGGACTCATGGTATGGCACGGAGGCATTTCAGGCTCTGCCCCGCTAAAAGTTGCTGAAGAAGGACATTTAAAAGGATTCATCAATTCGATTAAAGATGTCGAATTGGCTTCTATGATTCCCGATCTAATAAGTACAGATCAAACCATTTTTAGTTGGTGGAACCTGGGGATATTTTTTGTAGTACTTCTTAGCGTTCCACTTGTTTTGCGTTTTGTCTCATTAAAAATCAAAGCAACACCTTTAAACTTGTCTGCATATAGTTTTAATGATGACAAAGATGAGATACCGGAAGGGGCAGAAAAATTAGATAGCTCAAAATATCTGGCTTGGTTTTTCGGCATCCTAGTATTATTGGCGTTTGTGAATCAATATGCGAAAAGTCTAGAGTCTGCTACGATTACTCCAAACATGCTCAACTTTTTCATGTTCGGTTTAGCTATTGTGCTGCATGGAAGCTTCAAAAATTTCTTAAAAGCATTAAATGAAGCGATTCAAGGCACATCAGGAATTCTTATACAATTTCCATTGTATTTCGGAATCATGGGAATAATGAAAAGCACTGGCATGGTATCAGGAATATCTGATTTTTTCGTGAGCATCGCTACCGAAAACACCCTGCCTCTTGTAAGTTTTTTTAGTGCTGGCTTGGTCAACATTTTTGTGCCTAGCGGGGGTGGTCAATGGGCTATTCAAGGACCCATTGTTGTAGAATCGGCGCTAAGCTTAGGAGTGCCATTGCCTCTGGCTATTATGGCTCTGGCTTACGGAGATCAAATTACTAATATGATACAGCCTTTTTGGGCGCTACCACTCTTGGGGATTACTAAGTTAAAGGCGAAGGAGATTTTGCCCTACACCCTGATCTTAATGTTGGTGGGCTCGGTTATTTACATGCTAGGATTACTATTGTTTTAATTCTGATGCAAAAAAAAGCTCCCCGCAAAGCGGAGAGCTTATATAAAAATTTGTTGATCTTCAATAACTAACTCAAAAGCAATGATGAAAAGAAAGAGAATACGAAGATCGTTTCAAATGTGGTGAAAATTCACTTAAAATCAAAGATATGGAGCTATTGATTTCATAAATAGCGAAGTAGATGGATTAATTTATACTCTTTATATGTTAAAGAAAGATAATTTCATATCTTTCTTATAATTGCTATTTTAAAAACCTTATGTTTTTGCTTACTGATAAGTTAGAGTTTCCTCCTGTTACGACAGCTTCGGATGAGGGTGTGGTTGCGATAGGCGGAGATCTAAGTGCTGAAAGACTGTTGTTGGCTTATGAGAATGGAATTTTTCCTTGGTCAGAAAATGACGACTTACTTTTATGGTGGAGTCCAGATCCCCGTATGGTATTGTTTCCGGACAACTTTAAAATATCAAAGAGTCTAAGGAAGAAATTACGATCAAATACCTTTGAGATAACATTAAATGCAGCTTTTGATGAAGTGATTAACAAATGCGCTCAAGCAAAGCGCAAGGGACAAGAAGGAACGTGGATCACCAATGGAATGATAAATGCCTATCGACATTTGCACGAAATGGGTAAGGCAATTTCTGTTGAAGTTTGGCAAGACAGCAAACTAGTTGGTGGACTATACGGATTGGAAATAGATCGTATGTTCTGCGGTGAAAGTATGTTTCATGAAGTAAGTGATGCTTCCAAAATCGCATTTGCATGCTTGGTCGATAAGTGTAAAAGCGAGAAAAAAGAGGTGATAGACTGTCAAGTATATACAGAGCATTTAAATAGTTTAGGAGCCCAAGAAATATCACGCAGTCAATTTTTAGAATATTTATCGTAGTTTAGAAATATATGTTAACACTCGAAGATTTTAACTCCTGTACCAATAGCGATATGCTTATTGAAAAGCTAAAAGAAAAGGGCGAAGATAAATTAGTAAAAAAACTATTGCGGGATCGCGCTTATGAAGAGGAGCTAAAACGACTACAGGCAGAGTTGGTTTCATTGCAGCAGTGGATTGCTGCAAAAGGAAAACGGGTTTGTATCATTTTTGAAGGCCGAGATGCTGCCGGGAAAGGTGGCTCGATTCGTCGTTTTAAAGAGCATTTAAATCCAAGATCAATGCGGGTAGTCGCATTGAATAAGCCCACAGATACTGAAAGAGGACAATGGTACTTTCGCAGATATTTGAAAGAACTGCCAAATCCTGGTGAGATTGTTTTTTTTGATCGCAGTTGGTATAATCGCGCTGTGGTAGAGCCCGTGATGGGTTTTTGCACCCCAGAGCAATACCAAAAGTTTATGCTTCAAGTTCCTGAGTTCGAACATATGTTATATGAAGACGGATTGATACTAATCAAGTTTTGGTTTTCCATTTCTAAGGATGAACAAGAAAAACGGTTTAACAGTAGATTAGCCAACCCACTAAAGCGCTGGAAGTTCAGTCCAGTTGATAAAGAGGGCCAACAAAAATGGGATGACTATACTTACTATAAAGATCAAATGTTTAGCAATACCCATACTACATTTAGTCCTTGGATTATTATACAAACCAACAACAAAAAGGTGGCGCGATTAGAAAGTATGCGCTATGTGCTATCTCAGTTTGAATATGATGGAAAAGGAGATTCTGGTGCAAATTTATTCCCAGATCCGAATGTAGCACATCGTTATTTTAGAAAACTAAATCATATTGATTAGTATGAGCCTAGCAAGTGATATCGAAAAACTAAACTCAAAAACTGGGTTAAGACAATTAGTAAATAATGAGACGTTTAGCATTGGCAAAACACTGCGTTACGTAAATTATGAACTTCGCTTAGAAGCCTTGCAAGAGGAGTTGATTAAGCTGCAAAATTGGGTTACAACTAATAAAAAGAAGGTGGTGATCATATTTGAAGGACGCGATGCCGCTGGAAAAGGAGGGGCAATTCGACGAATTACTGAGCATATTAATCCACGTGAATTTAGGGTGGTTGCATTACCAAGACCAACGGAGGAGGAAATTGGACAATGGTACTTTCAGCGTTATGTAAATCAGCTTCCAAAAGCAGGTGAAATCGTCCTTTTTGATCGTAGTTGGTATAACCGTGCGGTCGTAGAACCGGTAAATGGGTTTTGTACTGAAGAGGAATATGAAATTTTCATGGGGCAGGTCAATGCTTTTGAAAAAATGATCGTAGAATCTGGCGTCATTTTCATTAAATTTTATTTCTCTATTTCGAAAGAAGAACAAGCAAAACGGTTTGAAGAAATAAAAAAGGATCCGCTTAAAAAATGGAAATTTAGCGATGTCGATGCCAAAGCTCAAGAGCTATGGGATGTGTACACCGATTACAAAAAACGTATGTTCAAGCGCACAAATACCAAGACTTGTCCGTGGATCATCATTAAAGCAAATAAAAAGGGCAAAGCTCGCCTAGAAGTAATTGAACGTATTCTTGATATCATTCCTTATGAGCCAAAAAATGAGGCTTTAATAAAACCCGTTGTACCTAAGGTGGAAGAAGTTGAAAATGTTGATTAAGGTTGTACTTCTTGATACCTAAAACAACCAATTTCATGATCATTTACCATACCCGTAGCTTGCATATGGGCGTAGATGACAGTACTACCTACAAACTTAAAACCACGCTTTTTTAGGTCCTTGCTAATTAAGTCGGATAATTCAGTGGTAGCGGGTGCATCTTTATAGTATTGAATATTGTTTTGAATTGGCTTTCCGTCAACAAAACCCCAGATGTATTTCGAGAAACTACCAAATTCCTCTTGAACTTTCATGAATGCTTGCGCATTGCTAATAGTCGCACGTATTTTAAGTTTGTTTCGTATGATACCGGCATCTTGCATAAGCGATTCGTATTTCTCTTCGCCGTATTTAGCAATTTTTTTATAGTCGAAAAAGTCAAATGCCTTTCTAAAATTATCTCGTTTTTTAAGAATGGTAATCCAACTTAATCCTGCCTGAAAGGTTTCTAGAATTAAAAATTCGAATAGCTGATCTTCATCATACAAGGGCACTCCCCATTCTAAGTCATGATATGCTTCATATATAGGGTCTCCAACACACCAACCGCAACGATGTTTTTCCATTTGTAAGGTTTTTATAAAAAACATACTAAGGTAACAAATGTCATGTTTTGCAGTGGCATTGTTTTTTACATTTGAAAAATATGGAAACAATTATACAAACACCTTTAGCTGAAGCATTAGAAAATGCAATAAGCTATCAAGAATATAGAACATTAGTGGCCGACCTAGTAGCCGAAGGAAAATCTACAGGGCCAGAACAGACAGATGCATTATTAAACTACAGCACACTTAACGATAGACGAATGAAGCGTTTGGATAAAACTATGAAGCTATCAGAAGAAACGGTCAGCGTGGTTGAAGATTTTAAAGGAGATGTTACCTGGTTAGTATTAACAGAGAGTTGGTGTGGAGATGCTGCGCAAACAATGCCAGCCATGCAAAAACTTGCTGGGCTAACTGATAAAATCGATTTTAAAGTAGTTTTAAGAGATGAGAATTTAGAATTGATGGATCAATATTTGACTAATGGTGGTCGCTCAATTCCTAAATTAATTGCCATTGATAATGCAACTGATGAGGTTGTCGGCACTTGGGGGCCAAGACCAACAAAGGCAACTAAATTGGTTAACGATTTTAAGGAAGCACATGGGAAGTTAACACCCGAATTCAAACAAGATTTACAAGTCTGGTACAATAAGGACAAAGGTCAAGATACCATTACTGATCTACTTGAGTTACTAAAGTAAATCGGAGTTTTTGTCGGTAAAAGTTGTTTATTTTTATACAAATAGACGATAAAGATGGCAGGCGAAACGAATATAGTGAAACTCATTAAGGGGATGACTCCTAAACTTAATGAAGGGGAGTATGTGTTTTCCACAATTAAGGACGTCAGCAGTATAGATCGAAAAGATGTTTTAGGGGAATTCAAAGAATTAGAAGGAACTACAATTATTATTGAGAGAAGGAAAGCAGACGCACTTAATCTCGAGTATGAATACATCGCTTCTTGGATAACCTTAATGATACATTCCGCTTTAGATGCGGTTGGTTTAACGGCTTTGTTTTCTGCCGAATTGGCTAAAAACAATATAAGCTGCAATATCGTTGCAGGGTATTATCATGACCACATATTTGTAGATAAGAAGGATGCTGAAAAAGCAATGAGAGCTTTAAATAATTTATCTAAACACTACGATTAAACTGTTATTTAGATTGGAAAACATAGGTGATAGTTCCTATTTGCTGCGCCTTATTACTACTATTAAATTTTGCTTTCTGGGCGTACTGCATGGCATTATCAACTAAGCAACCGTTACTAGTGGAAGATGCTCTCTCATTGTGAGAAGCACTAACAACATCGCCAAATCGATTTACAGTGATATTTATAACCACTTTGCCACCTGCAATACAAGTATAAGTCGGATTCGGAATTCGGTAAATTGGTTTTCGGTCAATTAAAGAAAATGAGACCGTACTGTTTCGACTTGTGGTAAAATTTTGAGCTAGATCTTTTTTACTATCGTCACCATTCGATGCTTTCTTTTCCTCTTCTTTTTCAGCTAGACTTTTTTCGTTTCCGGCAATTGCAGAATTAAGATCACCTTCAGATGCTTCGGCTTGCTCTGCAGCGCGCTTTGCAGCGGCTTCAGCTCTTAACTCATCAAGAGACTTTGTTTCCTCAAACTCTTTTATGAATTTTTCATTCTCATTGATTGCATCATGACTCTCAATTTTCTTGAAATCTTGCTGTTTTAATTCTTCTATCTGTTTTTCGAGCTCTTCTAGGGTTTCTTCATCTGCAAGTGGAAGTTCAATAAAAGTTTCAGCCATAGTAGGAGGCACCCCAGTAAGGCTAAGGTTGAATACCAACATTAATAGGTTCATTGCAATTAATACGGTAATTATTGAGGCTTTATGCTTTCTGTTAAGTTGCATTGTTTAAAAATAACATATTTTTCCTAGGTTTAGTATATACGTCCACCATCTATAAAACGACTTTGACTACTAAAACCCTACTAGAAATCGTTAAGAAACATATTAGATAGGGCTTAAAATTGCAAACTAGTCTATAATAAGTTCCATTTGAATATTACTGCGCTCATAAGGCGATGGACGGTTAATCATTTTAGTAAAGCCGAGCTGTTGGTATAGCTTTATCGCTGGGGTTAAAATGGTATTACTTTCTAGAAATATTCTTTTTGCGCCCTGTTGCTTGGCAATGTCAATCATTTTGTTGCCTATAATACGTCCAATTCCTTTACCATGAACTGAAGGATCAACTGCCATTTTTGCAAGTTCGAAATCATATTCAGGATCATCAACTTTTATCAATGCGCACGTGCCTGCAACTTTCCCATTATATAAAGCCATGATAATATGACCGCCCTTATTGATGATGTATTCCTGTGGATTTTCAAGTGATTGATGATCTGACTCTTCCATAACAAAATACGCTTCTATCCAACGCTGATTCAATCTCTTGAAATCAGTTGCGTATTTAGTGCTATATGGAATGATTTCAATATGTTCGGCTTCTCGCTTTTTTCTGACTTCTGCAACTCGATTTCTCATCGATTTTTGATCTAACAAATACTCAAATTCATCTAAAGCTCGCCAAAGTTTATTTGTAGCCTCGTTATTTAATGTTTCAATAACAGTAGCAACATCTTCAAAAGTTTGTTTTAATTCTTGACGCAGTACACGGCCTTTATCGGTGATATCGATAAGGTTTTTTCGAGCATCTTTAGGGTCTCTCGTTTCAAAAACTAACCCTTCTTTTAGTAATTCTTTTACAACAATACTAACAGACGGATGCGATTGACCTATTTGTTGAGCGATTTTAGTTATACCAAGAGGAGACTCTTCACAAAGGATAAAGAAGACCGGAAACCATTTTGGTTTCATGTTGTTATTGTAATCATTATATATTTGAGCAGATTGCTCAACAAGATGCTCGCTCAACAGTCGTAAGCGTGTACCAATTGCCATTTTGCCGGTTTTATTATAAAATTCTTTCAATGTAATGTTATTTACGTAGTTGACTACGTAAATATATAAATGAAATAAAAATTTTACAAATCAGGAAAGCGTTTATTGATAAATAGAAGTGAAATCGTTCGGTGAAATCCCATTTTCAACATTAAAATCACCAATTTTTGTTCGTCTTAAAGAAGATAAATATGCACCAGAGTCTAAAGCTTTTCCAAAATCATGTGCTAACGATCTAATATAGGTTCCTTTGCTACAAACGACTCTAAATGTTACTTCCGGAAGGTTAATAGCAGTTATCTCAAACTCGTGGATGGTTACTTTTCTCATCGGAATTTCAACAGATTCACCTTTTCGCGCATGTTCATACAAGCGCTTTCCATCTTTCTTAAGTGCTGAAAAAATTGGAGGCTTCTGATCAATTTCGCCAATAAATTGAGCTGTAGTTTTTTCTATTAAATCTGCATCGATATGATCTATGGGGAAAGTAGCATCAACTTCGGTTTCCATGTCATAACTAGGTCGGGTCTCGCCTAAATGAAAGGTGCCAGTATATTCTTTTACCTGATCTTGTAAATCGGATATTTTTTTGGTGAACTTACCGGTGCATATAATCAATAGTCCGCTGGCCAGAGGATCGAGTGTGCCTGCATGTCCAACCTTTATTTTTTTAAGCCCAAGATTTTTCTTAAGCATCCACTTAATCTTGTTTACTGCTTGAAACGATGTCCATTCCAAGGGCTTGTCAATTAAAAGGATTTGTCCTTCTTTAAAATCTTCAGCCTCCAGTTTCATAAGCAACTATTGCGATAAATATGAATACATAATGGCACCTGCCCCCACAATAAGACAGTAAACGGCAAAATAACTAAGCTTACTCTTCTTTACAAGACTAATCATCCATGTACATGCGAAAAGGCCGGCAACAAAAGCCGCAATAAATCCAGCCGAAAGTGGAACTAACTGCGAACTGTCTAAGGTGATTTTGCCGTCTAAAAGTGTCTTGGCTATGCTGCCGAAAATTAATGGAACAACCATTAAAAATGAGAATTTTGCAGCTCTTGTTTTATCAATTCCTAATAGGACAGAAGTGGATATCGTTGCACCGGATCTAGAAATACCCGGTAACATTGCAATTGCTTGAGAAAGGCCGATTATAAATGCATTTGGATAACTTACGCTTTTCTCTGTGTTCTTTGCTCTATCGGCTAAAAATAACAGCAGTGCAGTAACCAACAACATAAAACCGACTAGTTGTAAATTCTCGCCAAAAAGGGCTTCCAGTTGTTCTTCAAAAAATAGGCCTAAAAAAACGGCAGGAATCATCGAAAGGATAATTTTTAATGAGAATTGTGTTTCTTCATTCCACTTAAATTGAAACAAACCTCTTACAATCTCCATTACTTCCTTTCTAAAAATAACCAAGGTACTTAATGCAGTGGCAAAATGCATTACTACTGTAAAAAGTAAGCTTTCTTCTGGAACAGATTCGTCACCTAAAATGGCTTTTCCTAGTTCTAAGTGTCCGCTTGATGATACTGGTAAAAACTCAGTAAGTCCTTGAATAATACCAAGAATAATTGCATCGATGATCTCCATTAACTGGAAGTATTAGCTGTTGATTTTCGGCAAAAATACACTATAAATTTGAGTTGAAGTGTGAGATCTATTTCTTGTTAGGCGAAGCTAAAATGGCATAGATTTCAATAGCAAAACCTATAAGTACTAAAGTAGGTGCTATTCGTATTCTTCGAGTACTATAAATCTCTGGATTAAAAACGTTGGGGTCGTCGCTAGCACCACCCGCCATTAAGATAAAACCTAAGGCAATAAATGCAATGCCGATAAACATAAAAAGATAGTTGCGCTTACCGAAAACAAATTGTTTTGAAGGTTCTTGTTCAGGCTTTTTAATATTCTTTTTACTCATTGGTCTTCAATTTCATTAAAAATGACCTTATCATCAACCACTAGTTTTGATATGTGTGGATGTATGCCATCTGTGGTTAAAGGGGTCCATCTTTTAATGCTGTGCAAAATAACCCTTTTATTTAAAACCGTGTTGTTAAGACTATCTAAATAAAGCCCAAGTTTCATCCCTCTGTTAATGTAAAAAGGTCGTTCTACTTGTTTTATTTTGAAATAGATGTCATTGCCACTCCCCTGATAAATATCGGTTACAATTCCTTCAACCTGAACAACATCTTCGGCAGTCACATTTTTTATAGGGCGAAAGGTGATCCAAAATAAGACCAAAAAAACAACGAATAGCGTAATCGAAATCGTCCAGAAAAAATACTTCATTAGGCGTATAACTGATCTGTTCGTAAGTTGAGAAAACGCTGGGTTGCAAAAAAGGTGCTAATCCAAGTAATGATAATACCTACTAATAAAATACCAGTAAACAATCCCGCTATAAGTAAGGTGTCACTAAGTAGATTGAGTTCTAAGAAGCTTTTATTAAGGTAGTATAATACTACAGCTACACCAGCGATTGCTAGAAGAGCTCCTACGATGCCTAGTTTTATGCTTTTCCAAATAAATGGCTTTCTAATAAAGCCTTTGGTGGCACCAACCATCTGCATGGTCTTAATAATAAATCGCTTTGAATAAACTGATAATCGTATCGAGCTATTAATCAGCAGCACCGCTATGAATGTAAAAACACCACTTATAACCAATACCCAAAAACTAATGCGCTTTACATTGTCATTAAGTAGGGCGATGAGAGGTTTGTCATATACAACTTCATCTACAAAATTTTTCGAGCTGATTTCAGTAGTGATTTCCTCTAAAGCTTCTGGCGAAACAAAATCAGCTTTTAGAAAAATATCCATACTATTCTGCAGGGGGTTGTACCCTAGATAGCTTAAAAAGTCTTCGCCAATTTTTTTGCTTTGCTCTTCAGCAGCTTGTTCTTTCGAAATATAAGTAACCGATTTGGTGTAATCGGCCATCGATAGTCGTTTTTGTAATCTATTTACTTCAATTTCTTTAGCGTTGTCTTTTAGATAGACTGATAAAGCAATCTTTTCTTTAAAATGGTCGGCAACCTTTTTGGTATTCAGTACTAACAATCCCAATAAACCCAGTAAAAAAAGCACCAATGAAATACTGATAACTACTGAAAAATAGGAGGATATTAAGCGACGTTTTTGATATTTATCGTACGATGAACTCATGTAGATTTTTGGTAAACAGAAATTTCACAAACAAAAGTAAACGAATTATATATCGTATTTTAAATTCGTATAGATATTATAACCACATATTATGAACATTGTTGTATTTGGTGTAGGCGGGGTAGGTGGATTTTTTGGTGGAAAATTAGCGAAAGCAGGTCATGAAGTTACTTTTATTGCCAGAGGGAAGCATTTAGAAGCGATTAAGGAAAATGGTCTTACTGTAAAAAGTATCGAAGGTGATTTTAAAATCCCAAAAGCAAAAGCTACTGATGAAGTAGCAATAGTTAAACACGCCGATGTTATTTTTCTCGCTGTAAAATCGTGGCAGGTAGAAGATATTGGTAAGCAATTGAAATCGGTGTTAAAACCTGATGCCGTTGTAATTCCATTACAAAATGGTGCAGATAATGCAGAAAAATTACTGATTTCCCTCCGGAAAAATCAAGTTTTAGGAGGATTATGTCGAATTATTAGTAAGATTGAATCACCGGGTGTGATCAATCATTTTGCATTTCATCCTCAGATTATTTTTGGGGAACTGAATAATGAAAAATCGGATAGAGTTTTAAAAATACAGTGGTTGTTTATGGATGCAAAAGTAGATTGTATAGTGCCTGAAGATATCCAAGCCGCCATTTGGACAAAATTCTTATTTATTACAACAATTAGCGGACTTGGTGCTTTGACCAGATCAGAAATTGGTGTTATGCGCGAGGATGAAAAACTACGCGATATGATGCAGCAAACGGCAAACGAAATTCTGGAAATTGCCAATACAAAAGGAATTAACATCAATCAAAAGACAATTGAAAAGGCATTCGCTGCAATTGATAAACAAGCATATCATACCACGGCATCCATGCAGCGTGATATAATGGAAGGAAGACCTTCAGAACTAGAAAATTTTAATGGATATGTTGTAAAAGAAGGATTGAAAATGGGGATTCCTACTCCTGTAAATTCTTTTATTTATAACTGTCTACTGCCAATGGAGAAAAAAGCACGAAAGCACCTTAGAAATTAGGTAAAACCCTGTATTTTTGCAGGCTGATATACAATACAAATACCGTGCAATATCACTTTAATACTATAGAAGCCAAATGGCAAAAACATTGGGCAGAAAATGGAACTTTTCATGCTCAAAATAATTCTGATAAACCTAAGTACTATGTCTTAGATATGTTTCCTTATCCGTCGGGAGCAGGGTTACATGTTGGGCATCCTTTAGGATATATCGCCAGTGATATTTATGCGCGCTATAAAAGGCATAAAGGCTTTAATGTATTGCACCCGCAGGGCTATGATAGTTTTGGTTTACCGGCTGAACAGTATGCTATTCAAACCGGTCAGCATCCTGCTATTACGACAGAAACTAATATTAAGAGGTACCGCGAGCAACTAGATAAAATCGGATTTTCATTTGATTGGAGTCGTGAAGTGCGAACATCAGATCCTAGTTATTACAAATGGACGCAGTGGATATTTATTCAATTATTCAACTCATGGTATGATAACGATCAAGATAAAGCGCGTTCAATTGATGACTTAGTTTCCATTTTTGAAAAAGAAGGGAATAGCAAGGTCAAAGCAGCTTGTGATGACGATACAGAGGCATTTGATGCCGCTACTTGGAATTCGCTTTCGGAAGACGAAAAACAACAATTACTATTAAAATATAGACTGACTTATTTAGCTGAAACCGAAGTAAACTGGTGCTCCGCTTTAGGTACAGTATTGGCGAATGATGAGATCGTAAATGGTGTTTCAGAGCGTGGCGGACATCCAGTTATTCGTAAGAAAATGACGCAGTGGAGTATGCGTATTGCAGCCTATGCGCAACGTTTACTAGATGGATTAAATAAAATAGATTGGCCGCAGCCGCTTAAGGATTCGCAGGCTAATTGGATAGGGCGTAGTGAAGGAGCTCATGTTGAGTTCAGAGTTCAGAGTTCAGAGTTCAGAATTGGGGTGTTCACAACTAGACCTGATACTATTTTTGGAGTATCATTTATGACTTTAGCTCCAGAACATGAGTTGGTTTCTCAAATTACTACTCCAGAGCAAAAAGAAGCAGTTGATGCCTATGTTGAAGCAACTGCAAAACGAAGTGAACGTGAACGAATGGCTGATGTAAAAACCATTAGTGGGGTATTTACGGGGGCATATGCCGAGCATCCATTCTCAAAAGAACCAATCCCAATTTGGATAGGCGATTATGTATTGGCTGGCTACGGTACAGGAGCTGTTATGGCCGTACCCTCCGGGGATCAACGTGATTATGATTTTGCAAAGCACTTTGGTATCGATATTCCCAATATTTTCAAGGATATAGATATTTCTGAAGAAGCATTTGCCGATAAAGACAATACTGTCATCGCTAATTCGGATTTTCTTGACGGATTGCCATATAAAGAAGCAGTAAGAAAAGCGATTGACGAATTAGAAAAAATAGGACAAGGCAAAGGCAAGATTAATTACCGATTGCGTGATGCGGTATTTAGCAGACAGCGTTATTGGGGTGAGCCATTTCCGGTATATTATAAAAACGGATTGCCGCAAATGATTGATTCCAAACATTTGCCCATTGAATTACCAGAAGTTGAGAAGTATTTACCAACTGAAACAGGAGAACCCCCTTTAGGAAATGCCACTGACTGGGCTTGGGACACAAATAAAAATGAGGTTGTTTCAAACGATCGTATTGATAATGAAACCGTTTTTGCTTTAGAACTAAATACGATGCCAGGTTGGGCAGGAAGTTCGTACTACTTTAACCGCTATATGGATCCGCATAATGAAGAGGCCTTTGTAAGTAAAGAAGCCGTGGATTATTGGAAAGAAATTGACCTATATATAGGGGGAAGCGAACACGCCACTGGCCATTTATTGTATTCGCGTTTTTGGCAAAAATTCTTGTTCGATCGTGGGTATTTACCGGTTGATGAATATGCAAAGAAGTTGATTAATCAGGGGATGATCTTGGGAGAAGGGGCATTTGTTAGCTTTTATAGGGGTCCGTATTGGAACAGTAAAAATTCAGCTTCGGAAGGTTCGGATTTCAAGACGATTTTGTTAAGTTTTGATGTTGTTCTTTTTATTAGGAAACATATAAAGTTTTTTGGAACCCTTTGGCTATCTAACCCGGAGAATATAGCAAGTGACTTTGATAGATATAAGATTGATGGAACTACTCAAAATAAAATACTTAAGATTTATAATGAATTAAATTCCTTTGCAAAAGAATTAGGATATGATGCAATAGATTGGAATAGAAATTTATTTCAAGTCTTTCCTTCTAGAGTTGATGTAAGTATGGTCAATATAGATAATACAATTGATGTGCTTGAATTTCAGAAGAAAACAAAACAATTCAAGGATTCAAAAGTTCTTACAATGGAAGATGGCCTTTTCAAAGTTTCTAGAGAAACGGAAAAAATGTCCAAGTCCAAGTACAATGTCGTCAACCCAGATGACATCTGTGAACGCTACGGGGCTGATACTTTGCGCATGTACGAAATGTTTCTAGGTCCGCTTGAGCAAGCCAAACCTTGGAATACTGCTGGTATTACAGGAGTACATTCTTTCCTTAAAAAAATGTGGAAGTTGTATGCTGATGATAATGGCGTAAAAGTCACCGATGCTGAACCTTCAAAAGAAAGTTTAAAGACACTACATAAAACCATTAAAAAGGTAGAAGAAGATATCGAGAACTTCTCGTTTAATACATCGGTATCAACCTTTATGATTGCGGTAAACGAATTGACAGTTCAAAAATGTCGATCTAAAGCCGTGTTAGAGCCCTTGTGTATACTAATATCGCCTTATGCTCCGCATATCGCAGAAGAGCTGTGGTCGCTTCTAGGGCATGAGGATAGCATTTCAACTGCGTCTTTCCCAGTGTTTGAAGAAAAGTATTTGGTAGAGGATAGTAAGACCTACCCGATATCATTTAATGGCAAAATGCGTTTTACGATGGATTTACCTTTAGACCTTAGTAAAGATGATATAGAGGCAGCAGTAATGGTGCATGAAAAAACAAAAGAACAGCTACAAGGTCGCACTCCAAAAAAGGTAATTGTAGTACCAGGTAAGATTGTAAATATTGTTGGTTAGAAATTTATTTTGTTAATAAAGTGTTGATAAGGTAGGGTATTTGGTTTTTAGGTTGTTATATATATGCAACCCCAAATTGCTAAATCTTAACAACATGAAAAAAGTACTTATCTATTGTAGTTTGCTTACCACTTTATTAGCTATTGCTATCTGGTAATAACAAACAGACCTAAAACAAATAAAATCCCGCACTTAGCGGGATTTTTTGTTGAAAGAGGTAGGGTATTTTAAGGAGTTGTTGTTATATAAGTAACCCCAAACTTTTCTATCATGAGATGTACAAAACAAATTAAAAGAGGACTTATCTATTTTGTAATTGCCTTAGTACTAAGTGTTGCAAATATCGCTTTAAACTCATCTGAGACTGAAATGGATAATGCTACCGATACTCAATTTTCTGTTGCAGTAACACAACCAGCTAACTTCAAATAAAAGAGAGTAGTTTACCCTTTAGAACCAGACCTAAAATGAACGATTTATTCGCTGTCTTTCTTAGCAATTAAATTACTGACTAAAGGTTAAAAATATTTCAAAAGATCTTGCTAGAAAGCAAGATCTTTTTTGTTTTAAAAATATATTTTAAATAACTGATTATCAATTATTTAAAATAATAAATTTATATGAAATTTGGGTAGGGTTTTTTAGGTTTAAACTGTTTTATATACGAACATAATAATAACCAAAATGACAATTAAATTTCCCCTTGCCCTTCCAACCTTAATCCTTGCTTTTTTCTTACTACAATCTTGTTCTAAAGATGAACCCGTAGAAATAGAAAATCTAATGACCATTGAAAATTTTATTCCGGAAGGAAAAATTAATGGAATAGACTTTAATCCGGATAGTGGTTTTGCGATCGTAAATGGAAATAATCAATTAATTATAGTACTGTCTGAAACTGAATTTTCATGTGATAATCTAAGTTTACAAAATGAGAATCACGTTACCATAAAAACTAAAAATGAAACGGGTAATGTAGATGAGACGGAACTAGTGCTGTGGGAAAACTTAGCTAGTGGTGCTATCATGCAAAATACCACAATTACTATAGATAGTATTGACGATACCCACGTACAAGGTACATTAAGTCATGAAATTGATACTGATAACTTTATAGAAGGAAAATTTCAAGTAATGATCTGTCAAAACTGACAAATTTTCACAAATATGACATCAAGTTAAAACCTCGCTAATCTGGCGAGGTTTTTGCTTTTTAATAACTATATTTAATAAAAACTAGAAAGTTATGATGACCTATTATATTTTGGTAGGTGGTATTGCGTTAATCAGTATGTTAGTTAGCAACCGCCTAAAATCTAAGTTTAAGCACTATTCAAAAGTCCATTTGCGAAATGGAATGAGTGGCGCAGAGATTGCGCAAAAAATGTTGTCTGATCACGGCATTAGTGATGTAAAAGTTATTTCTACTCCAGGACGCCTTACCGATCATTATAATCCAAGAGATAAAACTGTGAATTTGAGTGAAGCAGTTTATAGCCAACGAAATGCTGCTGCTGCTGCTGTAGCTGCACATGAAGTTGGTCATGCCGTCCAACATGCGCAAGCATATAGTTGGCTAACAATGCGGTCTCAGTTAGTACCGGTTGTAGGAGTTGCCTCAAAATTTTCGATGTTTGCCATAATGGGGGGTATTATTTTGATGAGTGCAGCAAGTGTTGGTATTGGTAAAATGGTATTATTAGTGGGCCTAGGAATGTTCGCCATGGGAACCCTTTTCAGCTTTATCACACTACCTGTAGAATATGACGCCAGTAACCGAGCACTGGTCTGGTTAGAGCGAAAAAACATGGTAAGTCGGGAAGAATTGTCTGGAGCTAAAGATTCGCTTAAATGGGCTGCAAGGACTTACTTGGTTGCTGCTTTGGGGTCATTGGCAACCTTGGTTTACTTCGCATTTCGATTTTTAGGGAATGACTAAATAGAAATATTGAATGATTTATTTAAACCATCAATACTATTTGTGTTGGTGGTTTTTTTATTGGGTATTCGAGACTATTCTGCTAAAAACTAAACTTTAATTTGCCGTTCTATCTGCTGATTTAGACTAATAAAAGTTTCTGTGCGCTGCACTCCTTTTATAGTTTGAATCTCCTTATTCAGCAAGTTCATTAAATGCTCGTTGTCCTGACATAAAATTTTTATGAAGATGGACCAGTTTCCTGTCGTATAATGACATTCGAGTACTTCGGGAATTTGTTTTAACTGGCGAACAGCATCCGGATTGCTCATTGCTTTGTCTAAAAAGATTCCGATAAACGCCATTGTATTATAACCCAGTGCTTTTGGATTAATAATAAATTTTGAACCAGAAATTAGACCAGAGGATTCCAACTTTCGCAATCGTTGGTGTATTGCTGCTCCTGAAATTCCGATTTGTCTGGCAATTTCCAGTATTGGTTTACGGGCGTCGGCCATTAAAAATCGTAGAATCTTTTTATCAATCCCATCAATTTGAACGATCTCATTTTTTAGCTTCATAACTATTCGAATTGAAAGTAAATGTAGCTAAAATCAGAATAAATGAAATAAAAACTATTATTTGTTTTGAGGATTGTAACCTACATAAGACACTTGCTTTTCGTGAAACACAATACCGTAATCTTCTAGTTCCTTTAAAATAGGATCGTATACTTCTTTGGTTATAGGTAGTTGCACGCCAGGTTTTTTTATCGTCCCGTTTAAAATATGTAACGCTGCAATAGCCACTGGTAGTCCCACTGTTTTTGCCATAGCCGTATAAGGCTGATCATCCCCGATAACAACAAGGTTAGAATCAATTTGTTTCTTTACTCCGTTTAGTTCATAACCAAACTTATGGTACATCACTATCATATCCTTATCATCAGGGGCTAATGTCCAGCTATCCATTAATATTTTTTGAAGCATTTGGGCTGGTGTGGCATCTTTTAACCCTATCATTTTATTAGGATTAAACAGGTCAAGTTCTTCTAGCTTCAGCCAGAAAATGTCATCTTGGTCAATCTTTAAAAGATGGCGCAGTTTAAGTTCAACACTATCAGTTAAACTGTATGGAAGGAAAGAATTGATAAAATCACGATAACTCATATGTTCGCTGCCTTCCATAATATAAGTGTCGTCGGTCATTCCTAACTGAACAAAAATATTCCAAGCTTTACTAAAGCCAACTTTTCTTATGGTGCCTCTATAAAGGGTCAAAATATCATCAAGACCATACACACTGCGGTATTTTAAAGAATCGCGATTAGCATAGGCTTCGAATCTTCCGTGTCCTTCAATTTCTAAAAACTCGGTACGTCGGAATAATTTGTGATATGGGATGTATTTATAACTGCCTTCCTGAATAAATTTAGCTGCACCTCCATGTCCAGCCAATACAACATTTCTAGGATTCCACGTGAATTTATAGTTCCATAAGTTGTTATCGCTTTCTGGAGCTACTAATCCACCTGCAAACGATTCAAATAGCAATAATTTGGCACCGCCTTCACGAATACGATCAATTATTTGCATAGCACTCATATGGTCGATACCTGGATCAAGGCCAATCTCATTCATAAATACCAAGCCGGCACTTTTAACTTCTTGATCTAGTGCACGCATCTCATCGCTGATGTATGATGCCGTTACCATGTGTTTTTTAAATTGAAGACAATCTTTTGCTACTTGAATATGAAAGCGTGCAGGAAGCATACTAATTACAAGATCACAGGCTTTGATTGCAGTTTGTCTTCCTTCCGTATTAAAAACGTCTAGCGCTATTGCACTGGCATTGGTATGATCTCCGGTAAGTTGTTTGGCATTCTCAATTTGTAAATCTGCGATGGTGATATGCAGTTGTTCAGTTGCAGATTTGTCTAAAAGGTATTGTATTAAAGAGGAAGCTGATCTTCCTGCGCCAATTACCAGAATTTTTCTCATAGCTTTGTACTAACGATCAAGTGTTATGTATGTAACACAAATATACCTAAATGTTATATTTAAAAAATACAATATATGAATAAGGTTGATAAAAAGTTGGTGCTTACAGCAGCGCTATTCGGACTAATTGCTGTTTTAATAGGGGCTTTTGGCGCCCATGGATTAAAACAACTAATTAGTGCGGAACAAATACAAACCTTAGAAACAGGTGTAAAATATCAAATGTATCACGCGCTATTCATGTTATTGATAGCGTGTATTTCGGCATTAAAAACTAAAACGAAGAATGTGCTGTGGCATCTTGTAACAATTGGAATTATTCTGTTCTCAGGATCTATTTACGGTTTGACAACAAACGACCTTACTTCATTTAATTTTAAATCGATTGCCTTGATTACGCCTGTGGGTGGGACATTGCTTATTATTAGTTGGATTGTTTTATTCGTTAATGTGCTTAAAATAAAGACGAAATAATATCACATTAGAGTACCTAGTGGTTAAATAATTTATAGTTTTGCTATCTGTTTAAACATTAGAAACACATAACAACACAACACACAAATTCATGGATTCGAACACCGAATTAACGAAAACGATTTCGCTGGAAAAATACGGTATTAAAACCGAAAAAATTAACTACCAGCTTAGTCCAGATGCGCTTCATGATATTGCAATTGAAAAAGGTCAAGGAGTTGAAGTAAATTCCGGGGCGCTTGCGATTAACACTGGCAAATTTACGGGAAGATCACCATTAGATCGTTTTATTGTAAAAGATGATATTACCAAAGATAAGGTTTGGTGGGGCGACATTAATATACCTTTTAATAGTGATGATTTTGATGCACTTTATGATAAGGTTGTCGATTACTTAGGAGATAAAGAAGTCTTTGTGCGTGACGCTTACGCCTGCGCTGATGAAAATTATAAGCTAAATATCCGGGTAGTTAACGAATATCCTTGGTCTAATATGTTTGCATATAACATGTTTTTACGACCATCGGATGCAGAATTAGAAAGTTTTCAAGAAGAATGGCTCGTAGTAAATGCGCCAGGATTTTTGGCAAATCCGGCAGTAGATAAAACACGTCAGGCTAACTTTGCAATTCTAGACTTCACAAGAAAAATCGCATTAATTGGCGGAACAGGTTATACCGGCGAAATAAAAAAGGGGATTTTCTCTGCTTTAAATTTTATTCTACCCGTATTTAAAAATACACTACCAATGCACTGCTCAGCTAACGTTGGTAAAAATGATGACACGGCAATATTCTTTGGGTTATCGGGTACTGGCAAGACGACATTATCGGCTGATCCTGATCGCCGTTTGATTGGTGATGATGAACATGGTTGGACAAATGAAAATACTGTTTTCAATTTTGAAGGAGGGTGTTATGCAAAAGTGATTGATCTTTCATCTGAAAAAGAACCGGAGATTTATAACGCAATAAAACGAGGAGCAATCCTTGAGAACGTAATTATTGACGATAAAGGCGCAGTTGATTTTGGAGATACAAGTATCACCCAAAATACAAGAGTAAGTTATCCTATCTATCACATTGAAAATATTCAAAAACCATCAATTGGGCGAAACCCTAAAAACATCTTTTTTTTAACAGCAGATGCTTTTGGTGTGCTTCCTCCAATTTCTAAATTGACACCAAGTCAAGCGGCCTATCACTTTATATCTGGTTATACTGCAAAAGTTGCCGGAACCGAAGCTGGTGTAAAAGAGCCTATTCCGTCATTCTCTGCTTGTTTTGGAGCGCCATTTATGCCATTACATCCAACAAAATATGCCGAAATGTTAAGTACTAAAATGAAAGAAGCTGGAGTAAATGTATGGCTTGTGAATACTGGGTGGACTGGTGGACCTTATGGAGTGGGGTCTCGAATTAAACTTAAGTATACACGAGCAATGATTAATGCTGTACTTAACGGAGATTTAGGATTGTATAATTATGACGATTACCATATTCACTCTGTTTTCGGAGTGGCGCAACCTCGATCTTGCCCAGGTGTGCCAACGGAGGTACTTAGTCCTAGAACTACATGGAATGATGATGAAGCTTACTATAAAAAGGCATTTACCTTATCAAATGCATTTCGAGAAAACTTTAAGCAGTTTGAGTCTTATGCGAGCGAAGAAATTCGCCGTGGAGGACCCCAACGATACGCTTTTTAGTAGAGGTGTAATTAAATAAAAACAAAAAAATCCCTGAAAGTTAATTCAGGGATTTTTTTGTTTTATTGAATAAGCAGCAACTCACGCTGTTGCCCTAAAGTATTATTTTTTATTAGCTTGAGAAATGTACTTTTCTAATGCCATTGTCATCGATGGTGTTTCAGGCGTTGGGGCCTGAATATCGATTCGGAGTGCTCTATTGGTTGCTTCACGAACCGTGGTGTTACCAAAAACAGCAATACGGGTATCGTTTTGTTCAAAATCTGGAAAATTCTCAAACAACGATTGAATACCTGAAGGGCTAAAAAAGACTAGAATGTCATAATACACATTTCTTAAGTCAGACAAGTCACTAATAACCGTTTTGTACAAAGTAGCACGTGTCCATGATACTTTTAGGTCGTCCAAAATTTCAGGAATAATTGGTTTCAATTTATCTGAAGACGGAAGCATGAATTCTTCGTCTTTGTACTTTTTGACAATTATTGATAGATCCTGAAATGTACGTTTGCCAACATAAATTTTACGTTTACGGTATACAACATATTTTTGAAGGTAATATGCAACCGCTTCCGACTGGCAGAAATACTTCATAGTATCTGGGACTTTAAATCGCATTTCTTCTGCGATTCTGAAAAAGTGATCGACTGCATTACGACTTGTTAGTATAATTGCAGTGAATTTATTCAGGTCGATCTTTTGTTGTCTAACTTCCTTCGCGTCAACCCCTTCTACATGTATAAAGGGTCTAAAATCGATCTTTACTTTCTGCTTCTCAACAAGCCTTAAATAAGGAGAGTTTTCTACTTTAGGCTCCGGTTGAGAAACCAGAATGGTTTTCACTTTCATAAGCGATATTTCGTATTAATTTGCGTTTAGGTGAATCACTTTTAACACAACTAAATAGGGTGCTATTTCAAGTGCGCAAAGATACAAAATAAAATAAAACAGATTGTCTATGATTAGTTTTTGATATTTCCTGAAGATAATTAGCTGGGCAGCGAGATTAACTAATATAAACAATGCTATTGTTATATATAATAAGGTGTTGTTGCTAAAACTAAAGTATATCAATAATGCATTAATCGGAATTAAGTATAAGCTAATCAGATTTCTATAGCTTATTTTTTGAAAATTATAGTCCTCAAACAGGGCATCAATTTCAAAGACTGCTGCAATAGTTTTTTCTAAAAAATACTTAAAAGCAATGATTACCAATAAATATGAGATTATTTTTATAAAAAGATAATCCGTGGTTGCAGCAACATCAGATAAAGCAAAAAAGGATAAATAAATGAAAATAGCAAGACTAATTATTTGAGCTGAAAACAATAAAAGGCTAAAGCGATTAATTACGAGATTTTTTTCCTTGCCATAGATAGAAATGTATTTGTTGTTGGTAAATAAGGAAGTAAAATAGGCAAAACGTGATTCGAAAAGGCTTTTTGCGACTGTAGTTAATACTAATGCTAGTACCAGTAATATGGTTAGCCAATCGTTGGTTTCTACGTTTCGTATAATCGCATCAGTCATCGTTGGTAAAAATAACATTATTGTATTGATTGCGCTATATGGTATTTGCAATTTACTAACTAGTTGTTCTTGATTTTATAGTAACAAAGATGGTCATCAAAATGTGTACTTTTGTTGCCCAAAATAAATAATGATCACATGAGTGATGCGCTGGTAATTATACCTACGTATAATGAAATCGAAAATATAGATGCTATTGTAAATGCCATATTTGCAAAGCATCCAGCGTTTCATATTTTAGTAGTAGACGATAATTCTCCTGACGGAACAGCTGCACGTGTCGCCACACTTCAAAACTCATATAAGGATCATCTTTTTATATTAAATAGAGAAGAGAAAAAGGGATTGGGAGTTGCCTACATCGCCGGATTTAAATGGGCTTTATCGCGTGATTATCAATTTGTTTTCGAAATGGATGCGGACTATTCTCATGATCCTAATGACCTAGCTAGATTATATGCAGCCTGTAAAGACGATAGTTTTGATGTCGCCGTCGGATCACGTTACGTAAAAGGTGTAAATGTGGTAAACTGGCCATTGGGTAGAGTGCTATTATCTTATTTTGCTAGTATGTATGTGCGTTTTATTACAGGATTACCTGTAAAAGATGCCACAGCCGGATTTATATGCTTTAGGCGAGAAGTTTTAGAAGCAATTAATTTTGAAAAAATACAATTTGTAGGCTATGCCTTTCAAGTAGAATTAAAGTTTAAAGCCTGGTTAAAAGGCTTTAAAATCAAAGAGGTTTCAGTTATTTTTACAAACAGAGCACTCGGGAAATCGAAAATGAATACTTCTATCTTCTCTGAGGCTATTTTTGGTATTATGACCATGAAGCTTCGTAGCATTTTTAATAGAAAACAATATGAGCAAAAATAAAACCCTGATAAAAAATGCATTGGTCGTTAACGAAGGAGCGAGTATTAAAACCGATGTGCTTATTGAAGGAGATTATATCGCAAAAATTGCGAATGAAATTACCCCTGATAATGATTGTTTAGTAATTGATGCTAGTGGTAAGTTGTTATTACCAGGTATGATCGATGATCAGGTTCATTTTAGAGAGCCTGGTTTAACTCATAAGGGAACTATTGCAACGGAATCGAAAGCAGCTATAGCTGGAGGAATTACCTCGTTTATAGAAATGCCAAATACCAATCCACAAACAACTACGGCTGAAGAATTTGACAATAAACTAGCTACTGCTGCAAAGTCAAGTTATGCCAACTATAATTTTATGTTTGGCGGGACCAATGACAATCTAGACGAGATTTTAAAGATCGACCCTAAAAAGGTGGCAGGACTTAAGTTATTCCTAGGCAGTAGTACGGGCAATATGTTGGTTGATGATGAAGATATCATCAGAAAAATATTTAGCAGTACAAAGTTGCTAATTTCTGTGCATTGTGAAGATGAAGCTACGATTAGACGAAATTTAGCGGAGTATAAAGAAAAATATGGGGAGGATATTCCGATCGAGTTACATCCAATCATCCGAAGTGAAGAGGCTTGTTATTTATCATCATCAAAAGCAATTGAACTTGCAAAGGAAACCGGTGCTCGATTACATGTATTTCATTTATCAACTGGAAAAGAAACGGCATTATTTGACAATTCCATCCCCCTAAAAGATAAAAAGATAACCGCTGAGGTATGTTTACATCATTTATGGTTTTCTGATGAGGATTATAAAACAAAAGGAACTCATATTAAATGGAATCCCGCAGTTAAAACGGCAAGAGATAGAGACCAATTATGGGAAGCTTTATTAGATGATCGTATAGATGTAATTGCTACTGATCATGCCCCTCATACCATGGATGAAAAAGCGAATGTTTACACCAAAGCGCCATCGGGAGGGCCCTTAGTTCAACATGCAATTGTAGGTATTTTAGAAGCAGTTGCTCAAGGAAAATTAAGCTACGAAAAGGCTGTAGAGAAAATGTGTCATAATCCTTCTATCTTATTTGAAATTGAAAAAAGAGGATACATTAAAGAAGGTTTTTATGCTGACATAGTATTAGTTGATCCAAAGGATACTTGGACCGTTGAAAAAGATAATATTTTATATAAGTGTGGGTGGTCACCGTTTGAAGGAACTACTTTTCAACACAAAATAACGCATACATTTATAAATGGTAAACTAGCCTATGAAAATGGGAATTTTGATGAGCATTTGCATGGAAAACAGTTAACTTTTAATCGATGAGAAAACTATTTGTATTCATAGTATTACTAAGTTTTTCGTGCAAAAAGCCGGATGCCATTAAAAAGCCCGAAAATTTGATCGAGAAAGAGAAGATGATACAGGTTTTGTATGACCTACATATGCTAAGCGCTACCAAAAGTAGTGCGAAAGAGGTATTGGCAGATCATAATATTGATTCAGAGAACTATGTATTTACGAAATATAGCATAGATAGTACTCAATTGGCTCGAAGTATCACATTTTATGCATCAAAACCAGCACAAATGCTAAAGATGTATGAAGAAGTTAATGGTCGACTAGCAGCTCAAAAAGAGTTGTTTGAAAAAGAACGTGATGCGCGTAATGAGGAAAAGAAAAATGAAGCAAAGAACCTTAAAATGCGAGATTCAATAATAAAGCTTACTCAAGACAAGAAAAAAATTCCTAGTCCCGCACGTTCTCAATAAGGTAATGCTCACTCACTTCTGCTATAGTATCTTCTAGGTGAGTGAATTTATAGCCGATAGCTGCTTGTATTTTTTGATTGTCGTATTCAAGTTCTTGCAGGGCGGATATAGCACTTCCTTTAAAAAACCTTCTTTTTTTGTTAAACAAAATATGGGCAGTCTTATCCAGTCGCCATGCTAGATGAAGCATCCAACCGGCAGCTTTTTTTGTTGTTGGTTTTACCTTTAGATGGAAGGCGATCAAATCGAAAACTTCCTTAAAACTCCTATTTTCGGCTACCAGAATGTAACGTTCGTTGCTAATTTTGCTATTTGTAAGATCAATCATTACCTCAACAACATCTTTTACATCAACAAAACCAACGCGACCATAGGTGTAATACTTAAGGCCTTTAGCTACACTTCTAAATAGTTGACCGCTACCACCGCGCCAAAACCCACTTCCTAAAATTACACCAGGATTTACAATTACGGTATCTAGCCCTTCTTGAGAGCCTCGCCAAACCTCCAATTCCGCGCCATATTTTGTGATGGAGTAAATATTATTTTGCGCTTCAGGATTCCAATGCGTTTCTTCAGTAATTGGTTCGCCATTTTCGTTTACTCCTAGGCTAGCGATCGAGCTGGTATAACAAAGTTTGCTGACCTTGTTAGATAAACAAAGATTTACAACGTTAGCCGTTCCCTCGATATTTACTTTCTTTAATTTTTTGGCCTCCGCCTCATCAAAAGATATAATGGCTGCACAATGATAAACAATATTAATATCGTTAAACGCTTCTGCAAGCTTTGGCACTCCTGTAATATCAGCTTGAAACCAATCGATAGTATCAAAAAGGGCATCTACGTTGTCGGTGTAGTAAGCCAGAATATTTTTTACTGCTAGTTTTTTTTTCTCAGTTCGGTATATTGCACGAACCTTAGTTTTGGTTAAGAGAAGTTTTGCCAATAAATGGCTGCCCACAAGACCGGTTGCGCCTGTAATAAGAATCATATTGTAAAAGTAAGTATTCGCCATGTAATTCTATTGACTGTTGCTTGTTTGAACGAACGTTAATATTTTGTTAACATAAAATGTTAATTTTTTAACACTTAAAACCTTTATCGATTTTTTTCCTTTGCTAAACGAGTATTTTGATTAAGGTTATTGTAGGGTTTAAACTCTGGTTATACATTCGCTATAACCAATCTGAAAACCTATTGTTTTTATAATGAACACTTAAAAAACAATAGACTATGACAACATTTCTACTTTTTAAAAAATTATATGCTGAAGCATTTAATGGCTTGACATCAGCATCTGAATTATTATTAAAAACAATTACTTGGTTCGTGTTAGGGACTACGGCTATTGGGCTATTTGCATTTGTATTTAGAATCTTTACAGGATTCTTCACCATTTAGTAGAATTACGACCAAGTTCAAAAACCGCTTATTTATAGGCGGTTTTTTTTATTCCATATTCTTCACAAGCTTTTTTAGAACAAGTATTTTCCATTTAATAGCTGCCTGTTATTAGGAAATTGGCGAATTAAAAAAAATCGACACCATTTTATCTTAAGGATATGCTCGATTTTACCCCACATAGCTACAATCAATTAGTATATTTGCCCGTATTTTAAAAAATTCTGATGGATACAAATTTTGTTGAAGAGCTACGTTGGCGGGGAATGGTTCATGATGTTATGCCCGAAACTGAAGAAACACTCCTTAAAAAATCAATAGCAGGTTATATTGGGTTTGATCCAACGGCCGATTCATTGCATATTGGTAGTCTTGTACAAATAATGATTTTAATGCATTTTCAACGGGCAGGGCATACGCCGATAGCGTTGGTCGGGGGTGCAACCGGAATGATAGGCGATCCGTCGGGTAAATCGGCGGAAAGAAATCTGCTTGATGAAGAGACCTTAAATAAAAACATAGCCGGTATAAAATTGCAACTAGAGCGATTTTTAGATTTTGATGCTAGTACTTCCAACAGTGCTCAATTAGTAAACAATTACGATTGGATGAAAAACTTTTCGCTAATCGATTTTGTGCGCGATGTAGGGAAGCATCTAACGGTAAATTATATGATGGCGAAAGACTCAGTTAAAAAGAGGTTGAGTGCAGAGTCAAAGGTAGGAATGTCGTTTACGGAGTTTACTTACCAACTTTTTCAAGGGTACGATTTTCTTCATTTATATCAAGAATATGACTGTTTGTTACAAATGGGCGGATCTGACCAATGGGGCAATATCACTACCGGAACCGAGCTTATTAGACGAAAAACTGGTGGTAAGGCCTATGCCTTAACATGCCCATTAATCACAAAAGCAGACGGAACCAAATTTGGTAAGACTGAAGGAGGTAATGTATGGCTTGATAAAAACAGAACATCACCTTACAAATTCTATCAATATTGGTTAAATGCGACCGATATAGATACAGAAAAATACGTTAAGATTTTCACCTTTTTGACAAAGGATGAAATCGATAACTTGATTGCCGAACATAAAGATGCACCACATCTAAGAATACTTCAAAAACGAGTTGCCGAAGAAGTAACCAAGCTAGTTCACGGTCAAGAAGACCTTGCTAATGCTGTAAAAGCCTCGGCTATTTTATTTGGCAAATCGACTGCTGATGATTTGAAACAGTTAGATGAGCAGACATTTTTAGATGTTTTTGAAGGAGTTCCACAAGCTACTTTGCCGATGAGCGAACTTGAAAATGGATTGGATATGATTGGAGCGCTGGCAGCAAAAACTAATTTCTTAGGTTCTAATGGTGAAGCACGACGAGAGCTAAAACAAAATTCAATTGCAGTAAATAAAGAAAAAGTAAAGGAGGATTATGTCATTTCTAAAACCGATTTGATAAACGGGAAGTACGTGTTACTGCAAAAGGGAAAAAGAAATAATTATTTAGTGATATTTGAATAGTTTCAAAAAAATGAAAAACCCCGCAATTTTGTAGATATGCGAGGCTTTTCGAAACTAAATAACTAAACAACTAACCTTAACTCTTTTTCTTTCCAATTTTTTCCCATTTTTTGTCGGCTTCTGCTTGTAATTTTGCAGCCCCTTTCTCTTTCCATAGCTCTAGCGTATTTGTACCCCAGGCGTTATAGAAAAGATATAATTTATCGTCTCGAATCTCGTATGTTTCCGGATCAACACTTACTTTTTTCCCTTTTGCGGCAACTGCGTAAGCGCAATAACCACCATATTGAGGAACGTATTTTTCGGGATTTGCTTTAAATTGCTCCAAATGTTCTTTGGTTGCAAAACTGAAAGTAGCACCGTCATATTCGGTCGTTATTTTCTTATCTCCCTTTTTAGGCGTTCCTTCAAAATAAGAAACAACATCATAACCTTCAATTGCAAAACCTTTCTTAATGTAGTAGTCATTTTTTTGAGCATTACTTACAAAAGCTGCTAAAAAAAGTATGATGGCAAATGTGTTTTTCATTTATATATCCTTTTACAATGATTAGGTCGAAAAAAAGCAAGGACATTACAGCATTAAGAAAAGTTTATGAAATTTTGGCAAAATCAAATGGTATTCGATTAAAGCACCATCAAATTACACCCTCGTATATCGGCATGATCAAAACGTCCTAGGACCTCAAAATTACCATTAACTTGTACCTTACCAAGATCTTGAGTTGCTATAAATGAACAGGAATTATAATTGGCTAGATCGATGATATTGAGCCCTCCTGTTTTTGCGGTCGCTTGAATTGTCAAAGGATCATCAGTTTCTCGAGAAGTGACTCTCATCCATGGTGGGCAGGCGAAAACGCCATTTCCTAAAGAGTAGGCTTGCGAAAGTAATTCGGTCATACCATATTCACTATGTATAGTGGCTACACCAAACCCTTTTTTTAACTTGTCATGAAGCTCCTTTCGAGTCAGTTCTTTTCGACGACCTTTCATACCTCCTGTTTCCATAACCGTTGTATGCTTTAAATTAAAAGTCATTTTTTCAACGAGATCTAATAATGCGAATGATACCCCGATTAACAATGTTCTTTGACCAGACTTTTCTAGGCTCATTAGTGTATTTGAAAGCTCTTCAATATTGTCTAAATAGAATCCGCTTTTAGGATGACTACTTTTTTTTATAAAATCGTCAACCATATATATTAAAGACGAACCTGAACGCTCTAAGTAGGAAGGTAACAATGCTAATAGTGCATAGTCTTCGATGTCTCCATAAAAATGATTGAATCCATTCTGGTAGCTTTTTTCATATAACGAAAGGTCGCTCACAAAATGAGTACTCGTGTTTCCTGTAGTACCGCTGCTGGTAAATTCATGAAAAGTAGAAGTATTAGTGCTAACTACTTTATGCGATTTAAAAAATTGAATTGGTAAAAAAGGGATATCCTCGATACGATGTACATCACTAGGATGTCTATATAGTAAATCACAAAATGCGCGATACACGCCATTATTTTCAAACTGATGTGCAAAGGTTGCTAGAGCTGCCTTTTTAAAATCATCATCAGTTTTTATTGAAAAAATGTCGTGTCGCATGTACCCCACAAAAGTAGGGCTATAGTATTTAAAATAGGAAAAAGGGTGCTATTTAATGACCAATTTTCGAGCAATTGATCTACCGTCTTGAACAACCTTCATAATATAGACGCCAGCTGTTAAACTAGTAACATCTAATTGATTGTTTTTTAATCGTTGTTTCAAAATTTCTTTACCCAGTATATTGTAGACAAGTACGTTTTCGTGCAATTTTTTGTCTGATTTGATAGTTACGAACTTGTTATACTTTACTGGATTTGGGTACATCAAAAGTGTATCTGCAGTATTTAGTGAATTGTTGTTCACTACTGTTTTTTCACTCTGCGACTTGTTGATTTTTTCTGGCGGATTCGCCATTTGGGCAAATACCAAGCATGGGTAAACGCTTAGCATTAGTGCTGTGCATAATTTGTTCATAGGTGTAAGTTTTAGGTGCTAGATTGGGGTCTAACAATCAACAATATACGAATGCATTTGAAAAAATCATCAAAACTTTAACATTTAACAATAAAAATCGATGAATTACATCTCTTACCAACTACCTTGTTAACTTCATGTTACCTATATTAAATCAATGTAAACTTTGATAAACAATTAATTTTATCGTTACTTTTGGGTAAAATCATGTGCAACAGCAAATGAAAAAAAAGGATACAAAAATTCTTTTAGTCGACGATGAACCGGATATACTAGAGATCGTTGGTTATAATTTGTCATCAGAAGGCTACTCTGTTATCACAGCTAAAAACGGGATTCAGGCCATTGAAAAGACAAAAAAGCATAAACCCCATTTAATTATTCTAGATGTGATGATGCCTGAAATGGATGGTATTGAGGCATGTGAAGAGATTAGGAAAATTCCTGAAATGAGTAATGTATTAATAACCTTTTTAACTGCTCGCGGCGAGGATTATTCACAAGTAGCCGGCTTTGATGCTGGTGCTGATGATTACATTACAAAGCCCATAAAGCCAAAAGTCCTGGTGAGTAAGGTAAAGGCGCTATTGCGCCGTTTAAAAGATGACGATGCGAATCCTCAAATAGTTTCGGTTGGCGAACTCACTATTGATCGAGAGGAATATAAGATCATTAAAAATGGTGAGGATATTATTTTACCGCGTAAAGAATTTGAATTATTGGCATTGCTTACCTCAAGACCCGGAAAAGTTTTTAAGCGAGAAGAAATTCTTGATAAAGTTTGGGGTAGCGAAGTAATTGTTGGAGGTCGAACTATTGACGTACATATTCGTAAATTGCGAAAAAAGATAGGTGACCAATACTTCCAGACCATAAAAGGTGTTGGTTACAAGTATACACAATAAATGGCCAGAGAGCTTAAAACATCCTACAGATTTGCAGTGCGAGCCTCATCTCTTATTGCAGTTGTTTTAACCGTTATTTTCGTTGCGCTTCAGTTTTTCTTATTTGATATAAGTTGGTGGGCTTCTTTAGCCTTTCCAATTTTAGTTTTGGCTATTTGTTTTACGGTCATTCAGTATGGCGTACAACGCTTTATTTATAGACGTATTAAACAGATTTATGATGACCTTACGCTTTTAGAATCTACAAGTTTTGAAAAGCAGCCGATTACTAATGATATGAAAACGCTCACAAAAGATATTGAAGAGTTTGCGCGTAATAAGAAGTTGGAGGTCGAGACTTTAAAAATCAAAGAAAATTATCGGAAAGAGTTTATGGGAAATGTGTCCCATGAGTTAAAAACGCCACTTTTTACTGTGCAAGGCTATCTTCTAACCGTTTTAGATGGTGAAATGGATGCAGCACTTCAAAAAAAATACCTTCAAAGAGCTAGCAAAGGAGTCGAAAGATTGGTTTATATAGTGAGTGATCTTGATATGATCACAAAGCTGGAAATGGGAAATCTCAACTTAGAGTATGAGGACTTTGACATTGTTGATCTCGTTCAAAATGTATTTGATCTATTAGAGATGAAAGCTTCCAAAAAGGATATCACCCTTATGTTTGATATGGATTATGAAGAACCTATATTGGTGCATGCTGATAAAGAGCGTATTCAACAAGTGGTCACGAATTTAATTGTAAATTCTATTAAGTACGGGACCAAAGGCGGCACTACTGAAGTAAGCATTGAAAATTTAATAATGAACAAGGTAATTATCCGTATCACCGACAATGGCGAAGGCATTTCCGGGTCGCATTTACCAAGGATTTTCGAACGTTTTTATCGGGTTGATAAAAGTGGATCTCGTAAAGAAGGAGGTTCCGGTCTTGGCCTGTCAATAGTAAAACATATTATCGAGGCTCATGATGAACGAATTTATGTAGAAAGTGATTATGGAGTGGGCTCAGAATTCTCATTCACCCTCGAAAAGACCAAATAGGTCAGTTAAATTGGTTTGCCTATCAAAAGAAGAAAATCCCGTATAATTAGTCATTCTTTTAAGCTGATCAATGGTAAAATCGTCCTGCTTGCAGTAAGGTGCTAAACCTTGTTTATCTAATTTTTTTGCTAAATAAACTTGTTCAAATTGCCCTGGCGTTGGAATAAAAAACGCCTTCTTTTCTAATTTTGCTAAATCCATTATAGTGGTATAACCTGAGCGACATAAAACCATCGCGCTTTGATTGAAAGCCAACTCTAAGGATTCGCTATTCATAAAATTAAATACTGTTGTATTCAGAAACTCGAACTTTACCTGTTTTGCTTCTATTTTGCCACGTACAAAAAGGACTTTACCATTAAACATTTTCACCTCTTCAAAGAGCTTTTCTTCAAGTAGTGTACGTTGCGGTTCTGGTCCGCTAATGATGACCATAAGATCATAAAAGGTAATCGCCTCTAGTTTGTTTAGTCGACTTAAAGGGCCGATGTATTTTATAGGCAAAGAGTTATTTTTTAAATGCCCCAATTTTCCACTTAAATTAGGTTTACCCTGCACGTCAGGAACCCAACATTCTTGAAATTTCTTTATGACCTCTTGATGCATCTTACTGCTCAACCAAGAAGTACTTCCAGACAATACGTTTAGCTGGTGCGTAATGAAAACACAAGGGATGGCTTTATGTCTTACGCCCATTCTATTGTCAGAAATAATACCGTGAATTTTGCCCTGCTTTACAAGTTTTTTAATGACCTCTTTTTCATTTGTCATGGCTTTAAGCATCTTGGGAGAATCTTTTATCATTTTTAGTTTAAAATTCTTCCCTTTTTTAGCATACTTGATGTTGTATGAAGGTAGTTCGATACACTCAATACCAGGAAATTCTTTTTCTAACAATGATAATGCAACACCATCGCTACCAATAAGAACCTGATAGCCTTTTTCTTGTAATGCTTTAATAATAGGAATACAACGAGTTGCATGTCCTAAACCCCAATTCAGGGGCGCTACTAAGATGGTTTTTTGCTTGGTCATGCAAACAAAGATACACTAATCATAAGAATTCTAATTAAGACTTTAAGTTGTTTGCATAACTTGATAATTAGGCTTTTAGTAGTGTAGAAATACAAGAGTTAAATGGCTGAAAAGTCGAGTTTTTGACCTTTTATAGGTAGTGATATTTATTCTGAAATCTCGATCACCTTAGCTAGTGTCAATTCATTATATGTTTGTTAATTTTGCGAAAAAGTTAAGAACGCAGTGGGTAGTAAGAACAAGTTAAAACGATTTAAGGAAAACGAGCAATTTGCCAATGTAGTGCAACCCAAACGGGATGATATTACCGCAAATAATTTTTCATTAAAGGGTAAGTGGAGTGCTGACTTTTTTAAGAATGAGAACCCAATTGTTTTAGAGTTAGGTTGTGGTAAAGGTGAATATACCGTCGCACTTGGTAAAAAATACCCCGACAAGAATTTCATAGGGGTCGATATTAAGGGGGCTCGTTTCTGGCGAGGAGCCAAAACTGGAATTGAAGAAAATATAACCAATATAGGTTTTCTCAGAACTCAAATCGAACTGATAGATCAATTATTTGCTGCAGAAGAGGTTTCTGAGATATGGATTACTTTTCCTGATCCGCAAATAAAATATAAGCGTACCAAGCATCGCTTAACCAATATGGATTTTTTAGATAAATACCAGACGATTTTAAAGCCAGACGGGATTGTTCATTTGAAAACTGATAGCGAATTTATGCATGGTTATACGCTAGGATTGCTCCATGGTTTAGGTCATGAAATTGAGCATGCGCATCATGATGTTTATAGTAATACCTATGCACCTGAGGAAGTTACGTCTATTCAAACATTTTACGAAAAACAATATCTAGAAAAAGACAAAGCGATTACGTATATTAGGTTTAAAATTAACTAGGCGTTGGGCATCGCAAATCATCTTCTTTTTGGATTTTTAGCTGGTTTTATAGGAGTAATTCCTCCAGGTTTGCTAAATATGACTGCGGCAAAGCTTAGTATTGATCAAGGTAAAAGCAAATCTTTATTGTTTTCTTTGGGAGCTTCACTAGTTGTTATTGCACAGGTTTCTATTGCTGTTTTGGCTTCTAAGTATTTAAATAGACATCCAGAAATTATTGAGGTTTTAGAAAAAGTAGCAATAGGTATATTCTTCATACTGGCAATCTATTTCTTTTTTAAAGCACGAGCCGAAAGAAGATCAGATGCTGAGGTAAAAATCCATAACAAAAAAAGCGTTTTTGGTCTTGGTTTATTTTTATCTTCGATTAATATATTTCCTATTCCTTTTTATGTTGCGTACAGCACATTTTTAAGTGCTAAGTCTTTATTCTCTTTCGAAAAAATTACTGTAAGCGTTTTTGTTGCTAGTGCGGCTGTTGGTACTTTTTTAGCACTTTGGCTGTATACATTTTTAATAAGAAAACTGAAGGAGAAAGGGGAGGTCTTTGCTAACAACATTAACTATTTTCTTGCTGCGATTACGTTGTTTGTTGCGATATTTACATTAGTTAGAATTTACAACCGTTAAGATGGCAAAATCCGATAACGACAATTTTTTTGAGAAGGTCTATCAGGTAGCTAAATTAATTCCCTACGGAAGGGTAACATCTTATGGAGCGATCGCGAAGTACTTAGGCGCAGCCAGAAGTGCAAGAATGGTTGGTTGGGCGATGAATGGTTCTTCTAGTAAAGATGATGTTCCAGCTCATAGAGTAGTAAATAAAATCGGATTATTAACTGGGAAACATCATTTTCAAGGCACTAATTTAATGCAGCAACTGCTAGAAAGTGAAGGCGTTGAGGTTATCGAGAATCAGATTCAGAATTTTGACAAAATCTTCTGGGATCCTGCCAAGGAACTTTGAATTTAGGTACAAAGTACTGTGTATTTAGTACTAAAAAACCACTCCGACACCTATGGCGAAATTAGAAACCGGCACACTACCCAATTGATAGTGTTCATATCCACCTGATATATTATAACGGTTCAGGTGATACTTCAATCTCGATTCGAAAATGTCTACGCTATTACTTCCCAAAAATGCATGCTTGTGGTTAGCGAATAGGCTAATCGGGTTGGCTATAAACCATTCCGCACCCACGTTCAATGTAAAACCAAATCGATTTACGTCATTAGCCACATAACTTACACCTGGACCATACCACAGCGCAAAACGAGGAGTGCGAATGCGATAATAGTTAAACGATGCATTAAAAAGTGAAAATGACTCCGTTCCTGTCGGACTTTCTTCAAATAATTGCAAATAACCAGCATTTATGGAAAACCGCTTTTCAAATCGAAAGTCTAGGTTTAAATGATTTCCATACAATTTACTATCCGCTTTTACCAAGCTGTTGTTAATATCAAAACGAAAAGGGGTTAGGTTTTCGTTAGTAAAATCAGATTCGAACATGAAATTACCAGCTTTGCCATTGGCATATGGGTAAGGTGTGAATTCGGCAAAATGCATTTGCCCTTCGCGTTCCCATTCGGTTTCTACTAATAATCCATAACTAATAAAGCCTCCAACATATATAACGGGTTCGATAAATGCCTCGATAAGTAAAATTTCCCAAATATCCGAATCGTCGTCATCACTTGATGATGAGTTTGCGTACGACGATGAGGACGAATTATCTTTTTTCAGGTCTTGTTTGGCTCGACTTAAACGAGTTTGTGAAAATCCTAATGTAGAAAACAGAAATAAGACTAAAACTGCAAGGTTTTGAAATTTCATTTGTAGAAGGTGTTTAGTTTCATTTCCTATTATCACAAACCATACCAACTGCATAGACACACTCGATTTTTGTATTATTCAATTCAATAAAATCTAGCAAAATTGTAGATGATAAGGCCTATATTTGTAATTTAGAATCAGTATAAAAAAGCGAAGGATAAAGAGCGCATGAGTTTTACTAAAAATGATGTAAAAGAAGCACTACAAACAATTACTCTTGCCGGTGATGGCAAGAATATGGTAGAAAGTGGTGCAGTACGAAATATAATGACCTTTGCAAATGAGGTAGTGGTCGATTTAACATTGACAACTCCTGCAATGCATATTAAAAAAAGAGCAGAGGCCGATGTAATCAAGGCAATCAAAGAAAAAGTATCGGAGGATGCGAAGATTACGGTCAACATAAAAATAGATGCTCCTAAAAACCCTAATGAAATTAAGGGTAAACCGATGCCCGGTATTAGCAATATTATTGCTGTGGCTTCTGGTAAAGGTGGAGTTGGGAAATCGACAGTAACCGCTAATCTAGCAGTTACCTTAGCCAAGATGGGTTTCAAAGTCGGTATTTTAGATGCTGATATTTATGGTCCATCAGTGCCAATTATGTTTGATGTTGAGTTTGAAAGGCCTTTGGCCGTTAATGTGGATGGAAAATCGAAAATGAAACCGGTCGAAAGCTATGGCGTGAACGTGCTATCAATCGGGTTTTTTACCAAACCAGATCAAGCTGTTATATGGCGTGGACCAATGGCAGCAAAAGCGCTAAATCAAATGATTTTTGACGCTGCTTGGGGTGATTTAGATTTTTTATTACTCGATTTACCTCCAGGAACAGGCGATATTCATTTATCGATTATGCAGTCGTTGCCCATAACAGGAGCTGTTGTAGTAAGTACACCACAACACGTCGCATTAGCTGATGCTAAAAAAGGAGTGGCAATGTTTCAGCAAGAAAACATCAATGTACCCGTTTTAGGTATTGTTGAAAATATGGCATACTTCACACCAGAAGAATTGCCAGAAAATAAATATTATATTTTTGGCAAAGAGGGTGCAAAGAATTTGGCTGAAGATCTTGCAATTCCATTTTTAGGAGAGCTTCCATTAGTGCAAAGCATTCGAGAAGCAGGAGATGTGGGAAGACCAGCAGCCTTGCAGATGGGTACACCTTTGGAAGAAGCTTTTGATGAGCTTACCAAAAACATTGTGCAAGAAGTAGTAAATCGTAATGACGAATTACCACCGACTGAGGCTATTAAAATAACAACAATGGCGGGTTGTTCCGCTGTAAAAAAGTAAGTATGACAACTGAAGAGATCAGGTTAAATGTAGAAAAGGCATTAGAAGAGATTCGTCCGTTTCTAAAATCGGATGGAGGTGACATTTCATTGCTAGATATTGAAGATGATAAGCGGGTTAGAGTTCAGCTTGAAGGTGCTTGCGTAGGATGCAGCGTAAACCAAATGACCTTAAAATCTGGAGTTGAAATGACCATTAAGAAATATGCTCCACAAATTGAAGAGGTAATTAATGTTGAACCTGCCTAAGAAATTGCCAATGTCGATTGCTATTTGAGCGCGCTATAATTTAAGTAGCTGCAAGGCTTAGATAGCACAAAATTTTCTCCTTTAAAAAATGATCAAAACAGATATATTAATTATCGGCGCTGGACCAACTGGTCTTTTTGCCGTTTTTGAAGCAGGTTTACTCAAACTAAAATGCCATTTAATCGATGCACTTGCACAACCGGGCGGACAGTGCACAGAGATATATCCTAAAAAACCCATCTATGATATTCCTGCTTTTCCAGAAGTATTAGCTGGCGACTTGGTGACCAATCTAATGGAACAGATCAAGCCGTTCGAGCCTGGATTTACATTGGGAGAACGAGCAGAAACAATCGAAAAACAAGACGACGGTAGTTTTATAGTAACTACAAATAGAGGGACTCAACATCATGCTCCAATTGTTGCCATAGCTGGTGGCTTGGGGAGTTTTGAGCCAAGAAAACCACCTTTAGAGAATATTGCTAAGTTCGAGGATAAAGGTGTCGAGTATATCATTAAAAATCCAGAAATATATCGAGAGAAACGTATCGTCATTGCCGGAGGTGGTGACTCTGCGCTTGATTGGGCGATTTATTTGGCCAATGTTGCTGGCGAGGTTGTACTGGTTCATCGCCGCAATGAATTTAGAGGAGCACTAGATTCGGTCGAAAAAGTAGCTGAGTTAAAAGCTCAAGGTCGTATTCAATTAATAACACCAGCTGAGGTAACTGCTTTAAACGGGACTGATAAGCTAGAGGGTATTACTATTCAAAAGAAAGATGAAGATCCAATTAACCATCCTTGCGATCATTTTATTCCACTTTTTGGACTAGCGCCTAAATTAGGACCTATTGCAAATTGGGGACTAGAAATTGAAAAAAATGCGATTGTTGTCAATAATTCGTTAGATTATCAAACCAACATTCCCGGCATCTATGCCATCGGAGATGTAAATACCTATCCAGGTAAATTGAAATTGATTTTATGCGGTTTTCACGAGGCTACGCTAATGTGTCAAAGTGCATATCAACGAATCAATCCAGGCAAAAAAAATGTATTAAAATATACTACAGTAAGTGGAATAAGCGGATTTGACGGCAGTAAGAAAGAAGCACCAAAAGCAGTAGTAAAATCAATTAATTAGTTGCAAGTAACATGTCAGACGTAACAATTAAAATCACTGATAGAGAAGGTGAGGTTCACAAAGTTCAAGCACCAACAGATATGGCTATGAACCTTATGGAGGTTTGCAAGGCGTATGAACTTCCCGTTGAAGGCACCTGTGGCGGTATGGCTATGTGTGCTTCTTGCCAATGTTATGTATTGTCCGATCACGAACTTCCAGAAATGAGTATAGATGAGGACATGATGCTAGCAGAAGCATTTTATGTTAAAGACAATAGTCGTCTAGGTTGTCAAATTCCGATTACCGAAGAATTAGAGGGATTGGAGGTCGAATTGGCTCCTGAAAGTTAAGCTTGCTGGTAACTGGTTAGTAATTCAGGTCCTTCTAATACAGCACGTTCGATTTTTAAAACGCCATTATCGGTTGTTGCAACATACCATTTTATTAAACTAATTCTTCCGTTTTCTATTTCAATACCAGTAATACTCCTAGGGTGTACACAACTACCGTCATTAAAAAAAGGAAATTTATCTTCAGGATGAGCAAATCGAGGACGATGTGTATGTCCCACTATAGTCATGATGTTATTGTTAGCAGCAATCCATTTTTTAATTCTACGCTCGATTTTCATCAGTTCTTTGTAGTTTTTTGCCGGACTCGTTGGGTCGGCTATACCAACCACTTGTAGTGGTTTCCATAATATGCGGACTAGAAAACGACTCACTCTCCAAAAAAGATAATTCCACCAATCTGCCTGATGTCCATGTGACAAAAAAATCTCCTTTTTAGTATCGGTATGTTGTAAAACTACTGCTTCATGAATTTCAATTTTGGGAAATAATTCTTCTTCACAACCAAAACGCTCATCAAAATATTTGTAAAGGTGTTTTTTTACATAACTCTCATCTCGATATACCATGTCGTGATTTCCCCAAATACGATGTAGTCGACCTTTGGCATGAAACATTTGCATTAGCTGGTATACGTTTTTGTGCGCTGCTAGAATCTGTTCAAAAGTTAGATTTTCCCATAATTCATCACCATCACCAAGTTCAATATAGGTGTAATCTTCTTGATAATATTGCTTTAAGGCATGAAAGTAGATGTTTCGATTATTGCTAAAATCATCCGCAAAACTGTTGTCACCACGATGACAATCACTAAACAGTATAATCTTAGAGCTGTCATCAAAATCAATCCGTTTGGCATTATTATATGCTCTAGTCAGTCGGGTTTGTGATGACATATTTAAAAGGGTTGGTTTTATAATTAGTTAGTCTTGAACACTGAATCAACGCGATTCGGGATCAGGTTAGATCTTCATTTGTTCAATAAAAGTAGTGATTAATAGCAGATTATGCCCTGTAAGGTTTAACAGATATTTACGTCTAAAACATGCTAAATTAACTTAATTTTGTATTGAACATACCAAAATGAGCGAGTTAACCAAAGACTACATATCACCATTAAGACTAAAAATTAGCTTTAATAAATTATTAGAGCAATATGAGCAATTGGTGGATAGTAGCGATGAAATAGTTGCGGAAAACGCTCGAAAAATGCTTGCTATTGCAAATGAGTATCCTGAGCTGCGTGATGGTTTTGAAGAACTTGAGAAGCTAGAATTGTACAAGCCACAAATAGCTCAATTACTGCGTGATACATTTTCTCCTGTTCTTACTAATAACGAGATAAAAGCTGCAACAATACCATTTCATAAAACAATTTTCAATTCTTCTAGCAGATTTAAAAAAATAGTAGAAGAAGCTGGTGAAGATTTTGATCTGGAGATTACTAATATGAGTGACGACCAATTTTATATTATGGGTTGTGTTGTCGCCTTGCAAATGTGTCATGGGTATAACCTGGATTTTAGAAGACCTTTTTATTTTGAAATCCCAGATAAAAATGGAATTACTAAATACTATCGCATTTTATACAATGCTGATTTTATGGAGGTAACCGCCAATAAGAATGCATTGCCCATTACTCAAGAAGATGTTGATGAGTTGATGGACAATTTTGAGAATGTTGAACTTTGGAAAGAGAAGTTTCCGGTAGATAGTTATGACTCTAGAGGCTTCATCATAGCTAATATGTTCGATGCTACGGCTGATGTATCAATTTCCAATATTAAGTCAACTTTAATAAAGGCTGATAAACGACAGAGCGAGAATTTCATGACAGACTTTCATGGGGTATTCCAGTCGTTTTTCAACATCCCCGACCTTCAAGTTGGGTTTTCCGTATTCAACGAAGAAGAGCAAACTTTCGAGCGAGTTTACGGAAAAGGAATAAAGAGTTATTTATTATTTGATAAGGATCAAACTTCCTGTAATGATATCTTATGCAAGGGCTCGTATCAATCGCTAATTACAGATAAAACATATTTCGCCATTTCGGACGTAGAAAAGTATTACGAAATGTCAAAAGGGCAAGATCCTTATAAATCCCTTTATGAAAATGGGATTAGAAGCGTCATTTTTGCTCCAATTGTTTATGAAGATGAGTTATTAGGCATTATAGAACTTGTTTCTAAACAAAAAAGAATGCTCAATAGTGTAGTAGCGAACAAGCTTGAAGATATTATGCCGTTTATTGTTTCATCGGTACAGCGGTCTAAAAATGAAGAAGAGAATGAGATCGAGGCTATCATTCAGCGAGAATGTACATCGATCCATCCAAGTGTTTTTTGGCGTTTTGAAAAAGAAGCGAAGAACTTTATAAAGAGCGAATACAAAGGGGAAAAACCAGTATTTAGTAATATCTCTTTTGACAATGTTTACCCATTATATGGGCAGATCGATATCAAGGGATCTTCAGACGCTAGAAATCAAGCAACCAAATTAGACTTGACGGAACAATTGCATGCTGCCAATGCTGTAATTCAGGTTGCCGCTAGGTTTGAATCATTACCTATTTACGATCAGTTATCCTATCAAATAGAGCGTATGCTTGAAGATATTCAAAACTTTTTTCAAGTTGATAGCGAACAACAAATATCAGAGTTTCTTCATACAGAAGTACACCCACTATTTAAACATTTAGAGAAGAAAAGTGGTGATTTATACCAGAGAGTAGACAAATACTATAAGCTGTTAGATGATAGTTTAGGATTGGTTTACAACCATCGAAAGGATTATGATAACACAGTTTCAATGGTTAACCAGCGAATGGCTGAAATGCTAGACAAAAAGCAAAAAAGTGCGCAGAAAATGTATCCTCATTATTTTGAGCGTTTTAAAACTGACGGTGTCGAGCATAATATGTATATCGGCGAGTCGATAACAAAAGAAGAAAGCTTTAATCCGCTTTATTTGCGAAACCTTCGTTTATGGCAACTTCAAGTCATGTGCGAAATGGAAAATGAATACTACCATATGCGCTCTGACTTTCCTATGCAGTTAGACGTCGCATCAATGATATTGGTCTTTAGCAGTCCTCTAAGTATTAGCTTTCGTATGGACGAAAAGCAATTTGACGTAGACGGCACGTACAATGCGCGTTACGAAGTCGTTAAAAAGCGTGTAGATAAGGCGATTATTAAAGGTACCACCAAACGAATTACGGAAAAAGGGAAGATCACAATTGTTTATGCTCAAAAAAGTGATGAGATCGAGTACCTCGATTATATCAGATTCCTTCAATCTAAAAACTATTTAGATAAACGTATTGAGATCGTTGAATTAGAAGATCTTCAGGGGGTTACCGGACTTAAAGCCATTCGAGCTGATGTGTTATATAGTAACGAAAAAGACGAAAAACTATTTACCTATAACGATTTGATGAAAGAGCTAGAGGCTTAGTTTTGTCCTTTTTAATTACTAGGAAAACCCGGTGCCGCTTTCAGAGCGAGTTGCTTGAATTCATCTTCAGAAATTGCCTTAGTAAAATCTGGCGTATCAATTAAGACTGGTTCTTCATGCCAAGTAATCGACTTAAGTTCGAATTGCATAGCACTTTTAGCCACCACCACCAGGCCTGGAAGTCCTGAATATTGGCTAGGGCCATATGGCATTTTGATATCTGTAGAAAACCAAACCTCACTAGGATATTTTTTATTTTTCTCAACCTTTTTAGTCGCTTTTTGACAGTGATATCCGTTAATTGTTTTAGTTTCGGGCCATATCTGCCAATCGTTTAAGTCAATATTTACTAAATAGTTATCGTTGAGAATTGATGTTTGTTTATATAGCTTTAGTTTTTCTTTGTCAAAGTAAAATTGTTTTTTTCCTCCTGCAAAAATATGAGTTATGTTTGGTACGGTGAAACTTTGTTCTAAGCCCGGTTCTACATAGTAAAATGAATGATTTTTAGTAAACATTAAAGTACTTTCAACATCTAAGGCTTGATTTATAAAGTTATTAGCCATTAGTTTAGACTCGTCATCTTCCAGGCTATTAATCGATGCAGCTTTTTTAATATCAGGATTTATACTTACTGTATATGTTACAGTAGCACTTTTTGTTTGTTGTGCATTTGTTAAAAGAAAGCCGGTCGCAATAAGAATAACTGAAAGAATAAAACGCATATATGGATTTTTTTTAAGTTTATACACAAGAATCTTACCCAATTTAAGTCATACTATAAAACTTAAACGCAATGCCAAAAGCAATCACCGAAATAATAATGCCTATCATAAATATGGCATAAGTGAGTCGCAGTATTTTATATTTTCTGTGTAGCACCTTTCCTAAAAAGTAAAGATCTTTAGTCATTGAAGAATACAAATAATCTTTATCTTTTAATACCTCTTGTATTGCCCATTCGAAATCATCAAGTCTCATTTTGTGAAAGTTTCCAAAAAACAATAAATTCACTTTTTTGTTAGTGACATCTTCCTTAGAAAACTGACCACTTGTTACATTCGGGCGCGTTGCTAACACCGACAAAAACATCGATGCTACGCTAAAAATTATAAAAATAACTGTTGGGACAATAAGGTATTCGTTAGAAGGGTTATCTAGCTTAGGAATTAAATTTGATAGTGCTAGTGAAATGATAATCGCATTTACCGATAGTAAAATATTCGCTTTTGTATCGGCAATATCACTTAAGGTAATGTGATTTCTAAGTGTTACACGAAACATAGTTTCAACCCCTCGTTCGGGCATCGCCGCCTTTTTCTTTTTAAAGGCAAATTCTTCTTCCTTCTGCTTTTTTCTGTCAGCTTGTTGCTCAAGTTTTTTGATTCTTTTATAAAGCAAAGCAAGATTGCGCTCTTTTCCTTTTTGCCATTTTTCTTGTGCATACTTGGTATAGTACTGATGTTCTGAACTCATAAAACGGGCATTTTCTTTGGCCCATTCCATATCAGAAAACGACTTGATCCCTAACTGGTCAAGTTCCTCTCTGAGCAACTCGTTGGTTTCGGTATAGCTTTTAGCAGCAAAGTGAGAACAGTCGGCATCCTTAATTATTTTTTCTAATAATGATGCTGGTTCTGCATTCATTTTAGTAGCGAGAATACACCTTTTTACCTCATCAATAATGGGTTGACTAACTTTTTTAGATTCTAAAAATTCGGTTGCTATTGCTGCGCCATTTTCTTCATGATTTTCATGCCCTTTTGTAAATCCCGTATCATGAAACCAACCAGCTATTTGTAAGATGATCTTTTCCTCATCATTTAGTGATTCTTTTTCAATAAGGGTATTTACATTTTTTACAACCCTAATTGTATGGTACACATTATGGTATATATATGTATGCGATAATTTTTCTTTTAAAAGGGAAATAACATAGTTTTCAGTATCTATGAGAAGTTGTTCCATACAAATGAATTAATTTAGTACTAATTTAAACATTAATTGTTACTAAAGGGTTTATGGGTAAAAGGGGGCTTCATTATCTTGTAATCGTACTAATATTAAGTGCTTGTGCCACTTTTAAACCACAATATTTAGACGAAGGAAAACAATCAACCTTTCCTGAAGAAAAGACGATTACGCATTCCTTTTATTTACTAGGAGATGCAGGTTTGTCCGAAATGGACAAAACAGCTCCAGCCATATCGGCTTTTAAAAATGCATTAAGTGTTGCGTCGAAAAACAGTACCGCTATTTTTTTAGGAGACAATATATATCCCGACGGACTGCCCAATAAAAAACATCCTGACAGAAAAATTGCCGAACATCAATTAAACGTGCAAACAGATGCAGTTGCTAATTTTAAAGGGAGAACGATGTTTATTCCTGGTAACCACGACTGGTATAGTGATGGTCTTGAAGGACTTAGTAGACAACAAAATTATATTGAAAAAAGACTAGAAAGCAAGAAGGTTTTTTACCCTGAAGATGGTTGTCCATTAAAGCAGGTGAAAGTAAATGATGATATCGTTGTAATTGCTATTGACACACAATGGTATCTAGCTAATTGGGACAAGCACCCCACGATTAACGATGATTGCGAGATAAAAACGCGTACTAAGTTTTTTGACGAACTCGAAGGTTTGATTAAAAAAAATAGAGGTCGTACTACTATTCTAGCAACACACCACCCTATGTTTACTAATGGTCCACATGGTGGTCAGTATTCGGTGAAACAGCAGTTTTATCCAACAGGGAAAGGATTTCCGCTACCAATTTTAGGTTCCATTGCTAACTTAATAAGAAAAACAGGAGGAATATCGCCTCAAGATTTACAACACAAAAGGTATCGCGAACTTCGAAAGCGCATTATCACCCTAGCACAAGAGTCTGAAAAGGTGATTGTAGTTTCTGGCCATGAGCATTCACTACAATATATAGTTAATGATAACACGGTTCAAATAGTCAGCGGTTCAGGTTCTAAGAAATCAGCGACAAGAACTATAGATGGCGGTCAGTTTTCTTATGGTAAAAACGGATTTGCACGCCTTGATATTTTTGAAGATGGATCTTCATTTGTTCGGTTTTATGCCGTTGAGGGGAGTAATACACAAGAAGTGTATAGTACGGAAGTACTGAAGGCAAAAAACAAGCAAATTCTAACTGATTTTGGAGATAACATTCCGTCTAGTGTTTCAGCTTCAATTTATACAAAAGAAGAAGTAACTAAAGGAAAGGTTTTTAAAGGTTTATGGGGGGAACGTTATCGTAAATATTATGGTACTAAGGTCGATGTACCCACAGTATTATTAGACACCTTACTTGGAGGCCTTAGTCCAATTAGAAAAGGAGGTGGTCATCAATCTAAATCGTTGCGATTGCAAGATAAAGACGGGCGAGAATATGTAATGCGAGCATTAAGAAAAAGCGCGTTACAATATCTTCAGGCAGTAGCCTTTAAAGATCAATATGTACAAGGACAGTTTGAAAACACCTATACTGAGAAACTCTTACTAGATGTTTTTACGGGTTCACATCCATATGCTCCTTTTGTGGTAGGGAAATTGGCAGATGAGGTTGAAGTGTTTCACACAAATCCAACGTTGTATTACGTTCCAAAGCAAGCTGCTTTGAATGAGTTTAACAACGAATTTGGAAATGAATTGTACATGATCGAGGAGCGAGCCGCTTCAGGTCATGGTGATAAATCAAGTTTTGGATTTAGCGATGAACTTATCAGTACTGATGAGCTATTTGAGAATCTTAGAAAAGATGAAAAATATAAGCTCGATGAAGAATCTTATATACGAGCGAGGCTTTTCGATATGGTAATAGGAGATTGGGATCGACATGAAGATCAATGGAGGTGGGCTGAATTCGAAGAAGGCGATCACATAGTCTATAGACCGGTGCCAAGAGATCGAGATCAGGCATTTTCTATTATGTCCGATGGTTTTTTACTTGGTTTTGGTGTGAAAATCATACCTACTATCCGTCTACTTACTTCATATAACGAAAAACTAAGAAGCACAAAGTGGTTTAATGTGGAGCCTTATCCTCTTGATATGGCACTCATTGATGGTTCAAATAAATCAGTTTGGGATGCTCAGGTTCAAGCTATCAAAAACGGATTGACAGATGAAGTTATTCACGAAGCATTTAGGCAAATGCCTGCAGAAGTTCAAGATGAGACGATTACCGAAATCAAGCTGAAACTAAAAGGGCGTCTACGCAATTTGCAAAAAATTTCAGATGAGTATTATAAACATATGAATCGTTTTACAGTGGTAAAAGGTACAGATAAAGACGATTGGTTTGATATTGAAGCGCTTGAAGACGGTAATATTAAGGTTACCGCCTTTCGAATTAAAAAGGGAAAGAAGGCATCAAAGTTTCACGAACGAGTATATAGCAAAGAGGATACTAAAGAAATATGGATATATGGTTTAGATGATGATGATCATTTTGAAGTAATTAAGGGAGGAAAAAGCAAGATCAAAGTTCGCTTAATTGGTGGTCAAAATAAAGACACCTATGTTCTAAATGGCAACGGACGAACCCATATATATGATTTTAGATCGAAGAAGAGTGAAGTAACTGGTAATAAAGCGAACATTCATTTTACCAATGATTACGAAACCAATGTGTATGATTATAAAAAGATTAAAAACAACGTTAACCAATTACTGCCAATAATTGGTTTTAACCCCGATGACGGATTCAAAATTGGGGTAAACAACAAATTCACCTATAATGGTTTTGCTAGAAACCCGTTCACCCAACAGCACACCCTAAATGCAAATTACTTTTTTGCTACAAGCGGATTTTCATTGGCGTATGAAGGTGAGTTTGCCAAAGTATTTGGTAACTGGAACTTTATGATCGAAGGGCTTTTTACGAGTTCAAATTACGCCATTAACTTTTTTGGTTTTGGTAATGAAACGGAAAATTTTGACGATGATCTTGGTTTGAATTTTAACAGGGTCCGACTTTCAACGTCGCGATTTGCACCTTCGTTAGTTTGGCGTGGTGAGTTAGGGGCTAAGTTCCAAGCTGGAGTTTCTTATGAAAATATTGAAGTAGAACAAACAGCAGATCGTTTTATTAATCAGTTTTTAAATACTACAGGAGAGATATCTCAAAACTTTTTTGGCACTGATGCAAAATATACTTTTAGTAATGTAGATAATATTGCTTTTCCAACCTTGGGTATGGGGGCGGAGTTACACGGGGGTTTTAAGGTAAACGCCGATGATACAAGAAGAGCATTTGCGTATTTAGTTCCTAGTTTGTCTTTTAATCATAAATTAGTGCCAAATGGGGGTGTTGTATTGGCGACAAAGATCAAAAGTCACCTCACTTTTGGTGATGATTTTGAGTTTTATCAAGCTGCCAGCATTGGCGCTAATGATGGCCCTCGAGGTTATCGAAATCAACGTTTTACGGGTAAAAGTTCATTTTATCAAAATACTGACCTACGCTTTAATATTCAGGATATAAAGTCTGGTTTAGTGCCATTAAATATTGGATTTTATGCTGGATTTGACTACGGTAAAGTGTGGGTGCCTAACGAGGTGAGAACGGCATTCAATACGTCTGTCGGTGGCGGAGTTTTTATCAATGCAGTAGATATGCTAACAGCCAATATTTCTTTCTTCGGTTCAGAAGATGGAGGGCGTTTTGCATTCCGTTTTGGGTTTGGGTTTTAATATAGTTATAGCGTTCAATGAATTCCGAAATATCATCTTATCCAAATACATATTTACAAATAGAACTAGATCAAGGAGAACAAATTCTTACCGAAAGAGGTGCAATGATTTTTGCTCAAGGCGATTATAGTATAAGAACAAAATACGAAGCCAAAAATTTGAATAGTTGGATACTTAGAATTTTTGACGGCAAAAGTTTTAGATATAATATATACCAGGCAAAATCAAAAACATCCTTGGTGTTTACACCTGATAAGAACGGTGAACTTCTAAAACTTGATGTAAGTGATAGCAGATCGATTATAATTGAACCATCGGCTCACTTCGCGCGTATAGGGGAAGTCGAACTTACAATGATTAAACAAAGTGCATTTAAAATTTTTTGGGATGGATTTAAAATGAGAACCAGGGGAAACGGTGAGTTGGTGCTTGTTGGCTATGGGAAAATCATTGAAAAAGTAATAGATTCTGAAAATGAGATTTGGGTTGATGAAGATTACTTATTAGCATATGACGAAAGTTTAGACGTTCGAGCTGTAACGAGGGGGGTTAGGGAATTGGTAAGTAGTGGAGAAGGATTCTTATACGCCATAAAAGGAAAAGGTAGTATCTGGCTACAAACTAGAGAAGAAAGTAGCATGAAGAGCGGCGGCGGAATAATTAGCAGTATTCTAGGATTTTTCAGATAAGACTATTTTACTCTCGATGGTGCTTGCCTTACCCTAAAATATGCAACCACTGAAACTAGTACAACTAATATCACTAGAACATAAATAAACTTAGGAATTGGCAAAGGATCTCCCGCAGCATAACTATGCAATCCTGACAGGTAATAGTTCACTCCAAAACTGGTCATTATGATTGATCCAAATGCAAATACACTTGCGGTATTCAATGCATAACGGCTTCGTAATCCAGGAATAAAGCGTAAGTGAAGTACTGCAGCATAAATGATTATACTTATTAATGCCCAAGTCTCTTTTGGGTCCCAGGCCCAGTAGCGTCCCCAACTTTCATTTGCCCAAATCCCACCTAAGAAAGTTCCAACGGCTAGTACGAACAATCCAATGGTCATTGCTATTTCGTTAATATAGGTCAGTTCTTTGATCTTTACCGTAATAGTGGCAGCGTGTTTCTTGGTTTTAAATATCATCAGTAGTAATGCCATTAATCCAAGTATTGCCGAAAGTGCCAGAGGAGCATAACTACTTACAATAGTGGCGACATGTACTTTTAGCCAGTAAGATTTCAATACTGGCATTAAATTGGTGATTTCGGGATTTATCCAATCGAGGTAACTAACGAATAACAAAGTGCCCGTAAATAGCGTAGCCAAGGGCAATGAAAAGTCCGATTTCCGATAGGTCAGTATTCCACATAGCATGAGCACCCATGCGACGAAAACAAGCATTTCGTAACCGTTGCTCCAAGGAGCATGTTGGGCTACATACCAACGTAAAATTATATTTCCAGTGAATACCAATAGACTAATAAGTGATAATATGACCAAGGTATTCCACAGTATATTGGTCAGTTTGTTGTTTGTAAATATGCGTATAATAGACAATGCGAGTAGGATAAAACCTAGCGTAAAAAATAATTGAAACAACCAGAAGTTCAGATTCATTTCATTGTACCACAATTCAGCAGCTACTCGGTTATCATTTGGTATTATTTCTTTTCCTAAGACATCTTGATAGGTTTTGATATAGCTTAGGTCTTCGTTTGCCTTTGCGTAATTTTTGGTATTTAATGCGTTGAAATAATTTGGTATAATACTTTGAACAAAGTCAGCATTTTCTCGACTGAAATTACTAAAATCATGAGTATAGCTATACCAAGTATTATTCTCATCATCTTTCCTGGGAAATATCTTTAAATAGTTCCCCGAGAATACATTAAAAAGAATATTAAACCGTTCGTCAATGTTCAACATTTCTTTATCAAACTCATTCCGGTTGGCAGGTTTTTTGGCATTGGCAGCTTCAACTGATTCTGCAAGAATATATTTTCCTTCTGCATTTAGTAATGCATTGAATGAAACTAAATCTTGATCTGTAGAAATCAATGGAGCTAAAATATCTCCTCCTTTTTTCTTATCTATTTTAATAATGGGGATGCGTTGCCAAGCTTTAGGGTCGGCATGCATGGCAAGAAAAGCTTGATCTGCAGTAAAACGAACTTGCTGATTGCCCACTTCAAATTTATAGTAAGGCTTCCTAGAGACTTTGCGCAAAAACTCGGATGCTAGTGTATTGATTGGTTTTATGCGTCCGTCAAGGTCCTGCACCATCAATCTACCAAATAAACTGGCGTGCGAAGCTTCTATTTCTTGTGCGCTTATTTGCTCTTTAATTTTTACTACAAGAGAATCGTTGTATGTATTTGCTGAGGTTAAGGAAAAACTAGCTACTACTAATAATGTTGTTAAAGCCGGTTTAGGTTTTAGTTTCTTCAATTTTTTGTTGATTTCTACAAAACGAGAACCTTTGCCAAAAAGCGTCCAGAACATGCCTAATCCCATTAAAAAATAGCCTAGATAACTAACATAGGTGCCCCATTGATCGTGATTAACGGATAGTACAGTTCCAAGTTCATCGGTATCATAGCTAGCTTGAAAAAATCGATAACCACCATGATCGAGTACATTATTCATAAAAATGCGATATGGCTCTTCTTGATTATTCTCCACCACTGCCACTTCACTAGCATAAGAGGATGGGCTAGTAGATCCTGGATAACGTTCTAGTTGAAAATCATACAGTTTAATACTAAAAGGAATGGTTATTGGGATTGATCCATATGCGAACGACATCTGGGCTCCTTTAATTTCAACATCCTGCCAAATGGGCAAATGACCTTCTCTATAAAAAAGGCTAACTTCCTTAGTAGTTTCTCCTACGCTTAAATTCAGTACAACAGCATCTTCTTTAAGCTCGTCATTATCTCTTGGTTTTTCGGCACTACTTACAAAATCTATAGTAGCATTTTCGTGATAAGAGAGCGGTACAAACGAAAAATCACCAGCTCGATATAAGGTTCTTAACTCCAAAGGTTGAAGGCTATCTTTTTCGATTTTTCCACCGGCTTGTTTAGCCATAATGTAGTAGTCAATGTCATGCGGACTTTTAATCTTTAACTCTCCATCAATATTTTGAAGTTGAATAGCTTCCTTATCATCAACACCAAATGCTATTTTATGACGGTGCTGTCCGATTTCCTCTATTTCACCTTTTTTTAGAAAAACAGTTTCACGACCATTTCCTGTTGAAATTACTAACTGCAAGATTGCTTCGCCTCCTTCTTTATTGTCTATGATTTCTGGAGTTGCATCAGCTATAAATCGGGAATGAGAAATGCTAATTGGAATATTGTTATGCTCAACATTAATAGTAAAATCATTATCCTTCAATGCGGAATAATAAAATTCCTTTCTAATATGAGTTGGGTTGGTATCATCTTTTACATGAACCTGAATAAAATTGCGATCTGAAATTACGGTATTAGATGTTTCACCTTCGCGTATTCGCATAACACCTTCGTAAGCGGTATACCGTGTTATTCCGGCACCTAAAATGATTACAATAAATGCCAAATGGAATAATAAAATACCCCATTTCTCTTTTCGCCATAGCCGGTACTTATATATGTTACCAGCAAAACAAATGGCAAGGAGTACCATAATCAATTCAAACCACCAAGCATTGTACACTAACACTCTTGCAGTAGCGGTTCCAAAATCATTTTCGATAAAAGTAGCAACGGCCATTGATACTGCAAAAGCTATCAATAGAAATACCGCCCAACTAGGTGAGAACAGTAGTTTTGAAATCTTTTTCATAGGCATTAAAAAGAGGGTGTCAAACACCCTCTAAAATGTATTTTTTGGATAAGTATCACTATTTTTTATCTTGAGTCAAACTAACCTTATCGGTGTCGTAGGCAGCCTCTCGTTTTTTGGCTTTTTCCAACCATTCGGGAACAAGGCTTTTAGTAAAACGTTCTTTATCAGCCTCCATTTTTTCAATGTCAAGGCCAATAAATTTTTGGGCTTTTTCTTTTGTGTCAATATCGGGCAGAGGAAGTTCTTCATTAAATCCTAAAGAAGCCAGCAATCTAGCCAGTTTCAATCTAGCATCTTGAACTTTATTTGTGCCACTACCTAAAACTCGTGCTGTTTCTACTGGTGAGTGAAACGAACCACCGTGAGCCGCCGATGCATAATCCCATCGCCATTGCGCGTGTCTGATGTCTTGTAAGATATCTTTCATTTGTTCTTCAGTAGCGCCTAATTCCCAAGCCTTACCGGCTTCAAGGTGTGCTCTTACTAGAGCATCTTCCAATTTCAATCTATTCTCAGCAGCTTTTTGTTGACGGTCATAAACGTTGGTAATTAATTCGGTAGCTTCTTCACGATGACAAACTTGACACGAATTGGCAACATTACTTAAAGGAGATTTAACATGGTGATCTGTGAATTTGACTCCACCCTCAGTTCGGTAGGGCATATGACAGTCAGAACATGAAACACCACGTTCAGCATGAATACCTGTCATGAAAATTTCATAACCTGGGTGTTGCGCTTTAAGCATAGGTGCTTTACTTATCGAATGAGTCCAATCCTTGAAATTAAGATCGTCGTAATATTTTTCCATGGCCTCTACGGTCATTCCATCCTTCCAAGGGAAAGTAAGGTAAGGTACTCCTTCTACTCCTGGTTTTTTCTTGTCAAAATAATACTCGACATGACACTGAGCACAAACAAGAGAACGCATTTCATTATGAGTGGCCTTTTCAATGTCTTTTCCCATCGCTTGAAACGCTTCGACTAGTGCCGGTCTCGAAATACGTAGCCCCATGTCTTTAGGATTATGGCAATCAGCGCAGCCAATGGCATTAACAACTTCCTCTCCTTTAGATGACCATTTACCAGAATAGAACTCCGCTATTCCTTTTTCATTCATTAAACGTGGTACATCAGGGCTTTTACAGGTCCAACAGGTGGAAGGCATTGGGCCATCATCTGGTCCAGTAGGGGCTCCTGTTCGTAGGGAATTATGTAAATCTTCAATAGCATATTGATGACCTCTACCTTGGTTGTAGTCTTTTGCAAAACCATAGCCAGCAAATAACATAACTAATCGTGGATCTTCTTCTAATACATCTCGCATTTTTGATCCACCTTGATAGGACGCGAAAGAAGTATCAGTAGTTTGCAGAAATGATTGATACTCTTTAGGGAAAGTTTTACCCCAAACCTCATTTCTAGGTTCATTTTCAGAAATATTAAATTCCGGAGTATAGGCAAATTGCGCTTCAGATTTCCTGTTGACGACGCTAGAGGCTAAAAGGCCTAAACAAAAAACAACTACGATTGTAATTACTAATAATACCCAATTTTTCATAAGCTAAAATATATTTTATTTCTCCTGTACCGCCTCTTTCAGCCATTCAGGAATTTTGGTTTTTTCATCTAATTCATCAGTGGGCTTAGGTGCAATATGATATGTTATTGAACTACTTCCATGTACGTCTCCGTGAGGCACATTCTGATGACATGACCAACATGTTCTTTTAGTACGATTATCTATATGATCATCAAGGTAAGTGGTCAGCTTGCTGTCAGTTACTTGACCAACATGACAACGAATACAATTCTGTTGTACCACCGCTTCTGAATCTTCTTTAATACGAATTACCTGTGGTTCATTGCGAGCTGTAAAAACCGAAGCATGGTATAATCCATCTTTAGCTTTGAAGTAATACTTTTTAGCTACATTATCTTGTGGGACATGACAATCGTTACAACTAGCAACTTTGTGGTGGGAACTATTAGACCAGCTTTTATAAACTGAAGTCATTACATGACAATTAATACAGGCTTGAGGGTCATCTGACAAATAAGAAACAACTTCAGCTTCTTTGGCAACAAACAATCCTAATCCTAAAAACGCACCTAGCATCAATACTGCTATTGACCTCCAATTTGACCCCTTTTTAGGTAGAAAACGATCTTTTAAATCCATATTGCTGCTTATGAGGTGGTTAGATTCTTCAATTTACTAAAAAATGCCAAGACCATTGCTATTAAAAAATGGTTTATTAGTTACTTGTCGAAGTGAATAGTGTTGGTCTAATTAACAACCGCGCCCATGCCCAATTATTTGTATTGTTATTAGGACGTCCACCTTTTATTAAACTCATACTATCTCCTGCGAACATATGAGAATACCCTAAATTAAGCACCACATTTTTGATTAGTTCTTTTTGGGTGAATACAATATCAATTTCAGTACCCAAATAACTATTAGCATTGTTTGCTAATTCAGCATTTGCTAAAAAATAATGGCCTTTTACCAGTAAAGTTGATCGCTCCCCTGTTTTGAAAACAGCTTTTGCGTATATGTCATTCAGGCCAACGTTGTTGGCATGATTTCCTACATAGAAGTAATCCATAAAACCGTTGAATTTATGATTAGTACCATATAACGGGAAGAATGATTTGTTATCGCCAGTACTTCCCTGATCAGTACCGCTAAGTAGTTCAAACCCGAGTCCGAATACAGTTTTCTGAGGTTTGTAGATTGCCTCTAAAGAAACATCATAGGAACTCAAATCTGTATTTGCGTTTGCTTTGCCGAATTGATAATAGGCGAATCCATTCATTTTTATAGAACCTATTGGAAACGAGTAGAAACCGCCGGCAGTATGTCTATAAAATGTGCCATCTGGAATATCATCGTTTATACCTGTAAATTTCTGGAATCCTGTATTCAGGAATAAGAAGCTAGCTGATGATTTTTCCCATTGTTTTTTCAAGTAAGCATATTGCATTGCTTTGTAGGTAAAGAAACCTGTGATATCAAACCCGGTGCCTTCAGTTTGTCCTGCAGTTTGCTGGCTAAACGCGAAACCAAAATGAGCTTTAAACTTATCTTTTTCATATTTAATTAAAGCTGCATCATGAAAGCGACCTTGCATGGCCCAATCGAGTCCACCAAAAATACGCTGATCGTCATAAGAGATTATTTGACGACCTAATTTAGTCGACCAAAATTCATCTAATTTTAGTTCTGCCCATGCTTGAAATAGAGAAAACGAATCATTACCATCGACCGGCAGAATCTGTCTAGTGTCGCCCCAAGTACTTACGTCTTGTACTGCAACCATCAACGACAGATTTTCTAATCCGTATTTAATGTTAAGGCGTGTGCGCTGTGTAACAAATGCCGCCGGTTCTGCATTATCCGGAAATAGATTTCCAAATCCGTGACGATATTCGAATCGAGGCCTGATATCTGCATCAATCTTAAGTTGAGCAAAGCAATTAATAGAAGATAGAGCAAATAACAAACATAAAACTAGTTGTAGTTGAGTTTTCATTTTTATGATTATTTTAAGACATCAAAATAACTTCATAAAAATATGGAATAGGATGACATTTGTCATTCTTCTTAAAAAGAATTCAAAATGAAGTAGTTAAGTAATTTTCAATATTACTTAAGCATAAAGGAGTACAAATTTTGACCTGAGAGTTGATATAACTCATCAGAAATTAAAATAGTAGTATCGTCCAAAAAACAAACGGATTCTTTTTGTGAGCGATGTCCCAATGGAATGTTATTAAGTGTAGCCGATGCGATTGTTTTTTCATTAAAATTGTCAATCGTCCATAATCGGTCGTAACCTAATAAAACAACCTTTTTGGTAGTTGGGTTAATAGCTGCTGACGTAATTTGACACTCTTTTGATTGCTCACAAGTTTTAAGCTTCGCTAATAAAGTTGCTTTGTGTTTTCCAGATTCTGCAGGTACTTTATAAACTAAAAATGTACCATCAAAGTGCTTTTTCGAGGATCGATTTCGGGTAAAGAGATAAAGGTTATTGTCCAAGTAAAAAAAAGCTTCTACATCAAAAAGCAATTTTTTATCTTTTGGAGGATAGTTCAGTTGTTCAGGAAAACTAAACTCAATTTTTTCAGACTTTAATTCATCATTTTCGCTCAATTCTGGATTGGGTATCTTATAAATGCTGAGTGTTTTTCTTTTGTTTGTATTATTACCAAAATCCCCTATATAGATGTTTCCTTCCTCATCTTTGGTTAGGTCTTCCCAATCTTTATTTTTAGCACCTTTAATTTTTATGTCCCTAATGAGCTGACCTTTTTCATTTACACCATATAAATGATCTTTATTTCCAGAATCGTTTACGAACCAGAATAATCCATTTTCTGAGATTTTTGAAATGCCTGAATTTTCCTCAAGTACATCTGGTAGTTTAGTGATGTACTTAAGTTGGCCGTAGTCTTGAGTACAGCCTACAAACGTTAGACATGACAATAAGTTAGTTATCAGATTTTTCATCAAGAGGCATATATATTTCAGCTAGCCAACTTAGTTCGTTCCCACCAGTACTCGGATTATTATGAAAGACCTCAATAGGACTATTTTTAATACTAATTTTGTTTTTTCTAGCATATGTACGCAATGCGTACCATGCTCGGTCTGATGATAAATAGTTGCCGTTGTATGAGGCTTTTATTGCTTTAAAACCTTCAACTTTCTTAAACCGAATATTATTGAGTTTAGGTAAGGAGTCAGGTTTTATAATAGGGTAACAGAAATTGTAATGAATACTGTCATTTGTCATATCCCATTTTGTGACTTCTACAAAGGGAAGGCCTTTTAACTCGATGCCGTTAGCAATTAAAACGGAGTTTAAGAACGAATAATTATTCATCATCCCAAAGGCCTTATCAGATTGTTTCATTTTTAAGGAAACATAGGCACAGTATCTTGATTTAAACGTATCATTACCATCAACTGAAACTTTAAAACCTTCTATATGACTAGTTAACGCTTTGTTGAAATCTAAAATTGTCCGCTTTGTGGTTTTTTCAAATGCTGTTTCACTGAAAGGCGTTGTAATTCTATTTATTAAACTGTTGCTCTTGTCAGTTACATATACTTTAATAGTTGAGGTACTATCTGTCAATGGAGTAATTTTCCATTTATAGATATAACTTGAATCTGAAATAGAAAGGTGCTGTGTTAGATTCACTAAATCCGAATCAAATTCCACCCTTGAATTTTCTAAACTATTGCTCCAAACCTTAAGTGTTTGATTAATAGCACCCGGAAATGTTTTTACTTTAATACTTCCTAAGAAATCATAGGGCTTAATAAACAGATACCAAACTAAGAAACCAACTATCGTAAATGAGATAAGTGCGATAATTCTCTTTTTCATCAATGAAAACAGCTTATTATTTAGGGTTGTACATATTTAAATGCTGCACAACAAAATCGCCTAGATCACGACCTTGTTTTACACCAACTTCTACGGCAGCTCTATAATGAATGCCTCCATACATACGGCTAATGGCGGCCTCATCGGCAGCAGCTTTAAACGATTTGAAATTTCTGATTGGAAGCCCGTACGGTAGTTCAGTATCATCAGCAAAGGCAAAATTATCACCATAGATTGATGTTAATGCCGTAGAGGCTGCACCTGAAACGACACTATGTCCACTGGTGTATTCTGGAAAAGGAGGTGTTTGCAAAATAGGCTGCCAGCTGTCATCAATATGCTCATTAATCAATGTCTCTGGTCTAATTAGATTGCTTCGGTATTTTTCATCCCAACAACTAATAAATGCATCTGCAATGGCTATCGATGTTTTCGTATAAGTATACGCAGTTTTAGCGAAATCAGAATTACTATTCTTGGCAGCGATTTTAGCTATACCTATCCAATGTGCTCCAGGAGTTATTTTTTTGGTAGCAAACATTAAATGCCCACGCGTAACTGAAACATAAGGATTACAATCCCAAAATTGTGCTATTTGAATTTCTTCTGATGTATCTCCTTTTTCTGTGATTTGCTCACTAATATCATACACTTCTTTTACCTCTTTATAGAAAGTAGAATTCTTTTCCATCGAGAATGGAGGTGGTGGAGTTGGTTTAAATTGTGCCGCGGAATCGATTATGAAGGGCCTAATTTTGTTCCAATGCGGCTCTATCCCATCCATATATGCCGGTGGAGTTGGCTGCCATCTAGAAGCATCTTCAGCATCAATAGAGAACTTTGGCATCGTACGTGTTTGCTTGTAATTATCTTTGTCAAACCAGTCGGCAATATGCTGGGCTACTTCTAAGCCGTAATCTTTAGATTTTATAAATTCATCCCGATTAGTTTTTTCCCACTTTTCATATAAACTATCGCGATATACTGTTAGCTTGTCTTCGGAGAAGATAAGCCTTCTACTTATGTCAAGATGCGCTACAATGGCCGCTAACTCATAATTTATGGCCTTAGTTTCTTTTGGTACAGGAATGGCAGTAAGCGAACGTACTTGACCAGCAAGAGAAGTATATTGGTCATCTTTTAATGCAATTATTTCATAGGCAGCAATATTAGGATACGCATAAATTCTGCTAGCTACTGGTGGTGAGAATATATCGTGAATCATAATCTCGGTCATTTTATCAATTGCGTTATGAAGCTCTTCGGGATTTACATTGATTGGTTTTACTTCTTTGGGTTTACATGAAGCTACTACCAACACCATCAATACACATATTTTAAAAAGGTGGTTCATGCTATTTAATTTTTGTTTTAAATGAATATACTTGTACACTATCATTATTAAAAGTAGCCATCAAATATGGCTTTTTATTCAAATGAAGAATGTTTAAATGTCGGGCGGATTTGTTTAGAAAATCCAATCCAATTCGGTTGCCTAAAATAATATCATTTTCATTATTTATCAAGGCTCCAGGAAATGCGTTAAAGCGACCGTGATATGGCTTTACTCCAAAATAATTTCCGGCGATTAGCAATTCTTCTTTTTGATCATTATCAAAATCATATTTTACAAATGAAGTAATAGGAGCTAGTTGCAATTCTTGTTCAAAAGGAACAAAAACAAAACTCCCTTTTTCATTTTTTAAATAACCAGACTTCAGTTCGGTTACTTTAAAGGTTTTCGCATTTTTAAGCTGTTTAGAATCAATAATTTCCTCAACTGTACTTCCAGCGAATTTTTGGTAACTAGTAAACTTCTTTTTCAAGCTTACCATTTGAGATGCAAGGTCGTCTAATGTGGCTAGGGTGTAATATGATCCATCTTTTTCTACAGCAACGATCGTTTCGGTGCTTCCGTTGGCATCAAAATCACCGTAATACATTTTTAAAGGATGTTTTTCAGAAGCTTTGAATTTAGTATTTAGTCCAAAATTACCCAGCACATAATCTGTGTCCCCATCCTCATCAATATCAAAGGGAGAAATACATTGCCATAAACCGATGAGCTCATCGAGCATTTTCACTTCCGCTAATTCCCCATTTATGTTAGCGAAGAACTTGGGTTGCATCCATTCTCCTACAAGAATAAGATCTTTAGATCCATCATTATTAAAATCATCCCAGATAGCATCCGTGATCATACCGGCATTTTGGAGCTCGGTATTTTCTATAATCTCAAAATTACCATTGTTGTTTTTTAGTAAATAAGAATTTGGAATTTTACCATAATCTGTAGTCACCATTTGATTACCAATGAATAAATCATCATCTCCATCATTGTCAAAATCGGCAGCTGAAATAACAGAAGCATTTTCGAACATTTCAGGTAAATCTGAGCGTTTGAAAGACCCGCTGTTTTTTCTGAAATAAGAATCAAGTAGTGGTTTGGCTTCTCCGAAGAAATCACCACCACCAGTACCAATAACAAGATCGTTTTTACCATCGCCATCAAAATCTTTAATGATTGCTGCTACCTCTTCGTTAATCGAATCTTTAAGAATTTGTGGAATCTTAGTTTTGGTATAAACTGAATCTCTTTCAGCAAAAACGGTTGCACTATTAAATTTAGAGCCGCCAAAGAAAATATCATCTTTACCATCATCATTGATATCTCCAATAGCCAAAGCAGGACCGCGATCCGAAAATTGAAATGGAATTAATTTCTGTCTATTAAAATCGGTATAGTTATCTTCCTTATGCTTAAAATTGATGCCCAAATTACCAGTGACCTTATTAAAAATAGTCTTATTGATATTTTTTGGCGACACTGGTTGTGTATTAGCAAGTTCTATTTTTAAAGACTGATTCGTTTCCACATTATGCATTAACTGAAACGTGCGATCTGGCCAAACAACTTTAATAGAGTCAACTATGGTTGTATTTCCATATCCAAAATGGATAATAGGCTCTGAGCTAGCTTGAAATCCCCTTACAGGATATAACTCCTTATATTGTAGAACACCTTTATGATATGAATAAATCTTGGTGCCAATACCAAACCAGTTTTCACTTTTATAGTTAAACGATAGTTTTAGATAATTGGCTTTTTCATTAGTATTATTGATGTAAATTGTTGGAGCAGCATCGATATTGTTAGTAATGATGTCTAAGTCACCATCGTTATCTAAATCGCCATAAGCTGTGGCACCAGATACTAAGGTGTCATTTGTTATCCATTTTTGTGATTCATCTTTAAAACGAAGATCAGGGGTTCCAGAGAACACATAATTGGAAACGGCTCCTGAAGGAATCATATTAATCGCTTGATCGTCTACTAATTTAGTATTATTGATTTTCTGTTGAATTTGATCATTCGAAACGAAATTGATAAAATCGAGATCGTTTGGGCGTTTGGGAATCCCGTTGGAAATAAACAGATCTTGTTCTCCGTCTTGATTGTAATCACCAAAAAGCGCACTCCAACTCCAGTCGGTTGCAGCTATGCCGCTCAACAACGCAGTTTCTATAAAATTGCCATCAGGTTGGTTTATTTGAAGCATGTTTCTGGTAAACTGATAATGGTAACCATATCGCTCAATACGCAATTTTTGCGTTTGTATGTTGTCATCACCTTCTGTAGATTTCAGTGCTTTTTCATCTTCTGGTAGCATATCTAATGAGATAATGTCGGGCAACCCATCATGATTTATATCGGCGACATCGCTACCCATAGAGAATCGGGTAATATGACCAAAATGATCTTTGACACTTTCTTTAAAGGTGCCGTCACCATTGTTCAAATAATAATAATCATCTTCATGAAAATCATTGCCGACATAAATATCTGGAAAACCGTCATCATTGAAGTCCGATATTGCTACCCCCAATCCATAACCGTTAATTCCACCATAAATTCCAGCTTTTTCGCTTACATCTATGAATTTACCGTTGTCGTTTTGTAAAAGTTTGTCTCCGGTTTCATAAGATCTTTTGAATCTTAAATTGGCCTTACCATATGATTCCTGAGTATGAATGGCGTGGTTTAGAAGGTAAATATCTAAATCTCCGTCAAGATCGTAGTCTAGAAATGCTGCAGATGAGCTATAAGAATCAAAATCAAGCCCATATTTTGCTGCACTTTCGGTGAAAGTCGCATCACCATTATTTATGTATAATTCGTTATAGCCATCGAATCCGTTAACGCCTACAACAGCGCAAACATAAATATCTAGAAGTCCATCTCCATTGACATCACCCATAATAGCCCCTGTATTCCAGGTGCTATTTCCTTCAATTCCTGCCTTTTCAGAAATGTTTTCAAAAGATAGATTTCCCTTGTTGAGATATAGTTGATTTTTAACTTGATTCCCAGAGAAGAAAATGTCTGGAAGACTATCGTTATTTATATCTCCGATGGCGACACCACCGCCATTGTAATAGTATAAATAATCAAGTATGTTCATTTCATCAGTGTCGGTCAATGTGTTGACGAACTGAATCCCTGTTTCTTTTGCGCTAGGATTTGAAAAAAGTCGATTACTTGAAGAATCACAGCCCACAAGAATTATCGAAAGAACAATGATGAGAACCAGTTTATTCATTGATGGCAAAAACCTTAGGTTTATCATTATTGATGGCGGCAACTAAAAATGTCTTACCTGACTTGTCCTTAAGCTGCTTTAAATGTTTCAGTTCATTTTTCACGAAGAAACCACTTGTGTTATAATCTTGCCACTTAAAGTTGAGCTTTCCATCACCTAATAATACATGACCGTAACTTGCATCTAACCTGGAGTATTGCGGTTTAAACTCAAAATCATTACCTCCCATTACTAGATCGAGATTTCCGTCCTTATTTACATCGATACAGCTTATGTCGCAAATACAGGAAAGCTGAACTCTTGGCGGTAGCTTCTTGAAAGTAAATTTGCCACCACCTTCGTTAATAGCAATAACAGATTCTCCAGTTTTTACTTCCTTCATGATCGACTTTTTAAACACTTCCTCTGGGAAAAGTTCGTCAATCGTTTTTTTCGCGTATTCCGATGCCTTTAGGTTTTGTTTTTTTAATGATACTATCTGTTCTGTCAATTCCTTTTTTTGATGAATTGGATAATCTTTACCATCTTTTTGCATGGTAACAATCTGCTCAACAGTACCATTGTTGTCAAAATCGTTTATCCACATTTTCATAGACTGCCCTTCTTTTGGAGCATAATGGAGATTCATACCTTGATTACCTAGAATCAAATCTTTATCCCCATCATTATCGAGATCTGCTGCTTCAACCGCTCCCCACCAGCCACTTAGACTGTCTAAATCACTGTTTAATTTGCTTAGACGCCGTCCGTTGTTTTTGTAAATCGTTGCAACTCCCCAGTCAGAAACTGTAATAAGATCTTTTTTTCCGTCCTCATCCATATCTTCCCAAATGGCATTAGTAACCATTCCAGCTGTTTTAAGGTCGTAAGCCAATCTTTGGGTAACATCAACAAAAGTACCATCGCCATTATTTTGAAGCAACAGATGATTCGGACTAACACCAAATGTCCCAACGGTGTTTCTTGATCCGATAAACAGATCTTGATCACCATCATTGTCAAAGTCATTAGTAGTGATTACGGAAATATTTTTAAAGGTTGATGGCATGGTAAATGGAGACTTACTAAAGTTGCCTTTTCCATCATTAAGATATATTCTTGCTCGATATGCTATTTCTTCGCCAAGTTGATTTCCACCGCTTCCGACAATCAAATCTTGATCACTGTCACCATCTACATCAACAAAGGTTGCAGCCGTATCTTCATATTCCTTGTCAATAGATTGAAAAACAGCTTGCTCTTTGATATTAAATTTCCCATTTCCTTGATGTAAATATAGCTGAGCAACTTGCCCCTTTGCACCACCAATAAACATATCCTCATGTCCATCACCATTTACATCGGCAGCCGCCATCGCAGGCCCTTCTTGTGATACTAGATTATATATAAGCCCCTCGTTATTAAAATCATTGTAATTGTTTTCTTTGTGTGCGATAAGTTTGCTAGATTCTACCTCTTTTAAAAACGGTTTTTTCTTTCTAGGAACTGGAATTTGATATGTATTTGTAGCTTCTTTGTTTTTTAAAGTTATTGTTTGATTTGGATTAACATCGGTTAATAGTTGAGTCATATCATTAGGCCAAATGACTCTTACCGAATCAATTTTGGCTGTTTCGCCTAGCCCAATGGTCATGTCATAATCCATAGAAGATTGAAAGCCCCGAAATGGCATTAATTCTTGGAAAACGATTTTGTCTTGGTAGTATAATTTGACAGTGGTACCAATGGCAAACTTATTTTGATCATCGCCTTCGAACTTTAATTTGATGTAATTGTGGTTTCTTAAACTATCAGTTTGATTCTCATATACAAATGCCGGCATGTTCACATTGTTCACAACGACATCTAAATCACCATCATTATCGAGATCACCGTAAGCAGCTCCATTAGACATACTCGCCAATTCAAATCCCCAATCTTTATTTGCATTTGAAAAAGTTATGTCACCATTATTGCGGTATGCATAATTAGGTTGTGGTCTAATAGGCATTTTATTAATGATAGAATCAATAGATTCCTTACGCCCGGTAAGTGCCATTTTTTGGATGATCTCATTGGCAAAAAAATCAACAAAATCGAGGTCCGTTAGATCGTGATTGATACCGTTTGTAATATATATATCACGAAGGCCATCATTATCCATATCAAATAGTAATCCAGCCCAGCTCCAATCGGTTGCATCAACGCCACTATAGTATGCTATTTCAGAAAACGACCCATTACCATTATTGAGCTGTAGCGTATTTTGAATATACTGCTGATAGAAGTCTTTACTTTGTTTTAATTTAAACACATTATAGCCTTCAAATTCCATTACCGATTTTACCCGCTGATCAGCTTCAGGAAGCATATCGGTGATAAAAATTTCCGCAAAACCGTCATTGTTAATATCGGCCATGTCAATTCCCATAGCTGATAGCGATAGGTGAGAGGTCCATTCTTTTATTTCTTCTCTAAACGTACCGTCTTGATTATTGATATAAAGGTAATCACGCTCATAAAAATCGTTAGACACGTATATATCTGGGTACAAATCTTGATTGATATCGGTTACAACAACACCTAAACCAAAACCAATAAGACTACCGTAAATTCCAGCTTCTTCACTTACATCTATAAATTTTCCGTTATCATTACGCAATAACATATCACCAACTCCTCTGAAAATAAATGGGACACCTTCCCAATCTTGAGCTCTTACACTTCGCTGTTCTGCATAGCCTAAGCTACTAACAGGAATGTTACTATTATTTAAAATGTAGGCGTCTAGGTCGCCGTCTTTGTCGTAGTCGAAGAATGAAGCATGTGTTGAAAAACCAGTTTTTGCCAAATTGTATTCATTTGCTTTTTCGGTAAAGGTTAGATCACCATTATTGATATATAAATCATTGTCATGGTTGTTTCCTTCTAAATTCCCTGCATTGCTGACGTAAATATCCAGTAAACCATCTTGATTAACGTCGACCATATTTACCCCTGTAGACCAAGGTTTATTGCCTTCGACACCCGCAGATTTGGAGATATCTTCAAATTTAAAATCACCTTTGTTTAGATATAATTTATTTGCGCCCATATTGGCGGTCATATAAATATCTACTAGTCCGTCATTATTGATGTCACCTATGGCAACACCACCGCCATTATAAAAGTTGCGGTATTTAAAAATATTGAAATTCTTTTGGTTGGCTACTTCATTGACAAAATCGACGCCTGTTTGAGAAGCAGGCAATAAATCAAATAGTGTGGTTGTGTCTGAAGTGCTATTTAGTTGTTTTTCATTCTTCTCGTCGCAAGAAAAACACCAAATAAAAATGGAAAAAAGTAAAATTAAACGCTTAATCATTATTAGTATTGGTAACTTTTTTTAAGAAAATTGGTTTGCCATTATTAATGGTGACCACAAAATGTTCTTCACCATTTACTACTATTTGTTGAATGTTTCTAGCAGGACCGTTTACGATAGGATTTTGGGGTATATTGGTGTTGAAATAGCCGTTTCTATCATTTTGTAAAAGTAGTCCATGCGATGCATCCATCCTACCCAATTGGGTGCTAATTTCTAGGTTATTGCCAACGAAAAATAGGTCATTATAGCCATCTTTATTAAAATCGGAAATCGCAACGTCATTAACCGTCGATAACTGAGCCAATTTGGGCAATATTTTTGGAGTAAAATTGCCATTCCCGTCATTTTCGTAGTAGGTCGATGATAATGTATAACAGTATTTTTTTTCTGCTTCTTTCAGTTTTTTTGAAGTAAATAAATCATCTAAAGAAGCTTTTGCAAATTTGTTATATGATAAAAATTCCTTGTTTAGTTGCGGTAATTGTTGAACCAATTCGTCCTTAGAAGCTAAAGTTGTTTCCTGTCCTTTGTAAAAATATGTTATCAAGGTTTCAGTTGATTCATTATTGTCAAAATCGTTGCGATACAAGGTTAGGGGATATTCTTGAGAAGCCTTGAGCTTGCTGTTTTCTCCGAAGTTACCAGCAACAATATCTAGGTCACCATCCTTATCAAAATCATGAACTTGAGCGCTATTCCATAGCCCATTTGTATTTTCAAGACTTTTATTGGACTGCAATTTTAGCTTCTTTCCGTCATTTAAAAATATAGATATTGGCATCCAATGACCGACAGCAATTAAATCTAGAAATCCGTTATTGTCGATATCTTTCCAAACCATATCTTTTACATTTCCCAACCATGAAAATTCCGGAGCAATAGTATTGGTGACGTCTTCAAAAACCCCATTCCCTTTATTTATAAAAAGATATTGTTTTGGGGTTTGTCCGAATTCACGCGGGACTAGATCGGAGCTAATGGCAATATCCATATCGCCATCTTTATCAAAATCTACTGCGACGGCCTTTGAGGCATTTATTTCTATATTTTGGAATTGAGTGATATCCTTTTCAAAAACACCTTTGTTATTTAAATAAATGCGAGGTTTTAATGCCTTTCCATTTATGAATTCGTTTCCACCACTTACTATTAATAGATCAACCCATTCATCACCATTTGCATCAAAAAATACTTGAGATGTATCTTCATTAATCGCGTCCTCTTGAAAAGTGCCTGATTGTATCTGCTCAAAAGTGCCATCATCTTTTTGAATAAACAGGGAAGAGGCTTGTGCCTTCGCTCCACCTACAAGAAGATCATCTTTTTTGTCATTATTGACGTCAGTAACTGTAATTGAAGGCCCTTCATTTGTACTCGCATATGGAATTAGCGGATTGTAATTAAATTCTAATGACGTTTGATCTTTATGCTTAAAGTCAATTAGGTCTTCTGTCTTCTTGAAAATAAAATTCGTAGAACTATCGATTTGTCTCAAATGATCATGAGCATTTTTTATATCTAAAATAATAGAGTGGTTTGGTTTTACATTGACCAATTTTTGTTGTTTTCCAGTTGACCAATTAACAATAAGTGAATCTACTTTGGTTGCGGTATTCAATCCAAAATGAAGTCGGGATGGAACCGCAGAGAGATAACCGCGACTACTATAATTTTCAGCAAATTGCATTTTACCCTCACTATAGATTTTGACTTTAGAACCTATTCCAAGAATATTTTCTTTTGGTCCTTTGAATTGAATGTTTATATAATTCTTTAAGGTGTCCGTTTTGTTTTCTAATAGGAATGGGTATTCGTTCACATTGTTTACCACAATATCAAGGTCCCCATCATTATCTAGATCGGCATAAACGCAGCCGTTGCTAAATGATTTTTCTGAATTTGTCCATTCTGATGTGATGTCTTTAAAAGTAAGATCTCCGTTATTTTTAAAGAAGAAATTTGAAGTTTTCTTTTCGGGTATTTTTTTTATTAGTTCTAAGTCGTCCTCTGACATTCCCTGATCAATTCCTTTTTGTATCTCATCATTGGAGATGAACCGAACAAAATCCATGTCATTCGTAGCACCTTTTATTCCATTGGCAATGAAGATATCTTTCAAACCGTCATTATCATAGTCTGCAACTAAGGCTCCCCAAGACCATTCCGAGGCCGAAATACCTGATAAATTACCAATTTCGCTAAATGTATTGTTTCCTAGGTTTAGTTGTAAGGTATTTTGCATGAATTGCGGCGCATATCCATTCTTGAGGTAATTAGTATAGGTTGGGTAAGGGAATTCTAACCCAGAGGCTTTGTAGGTTTCTAAATTTTCTGGTAGCATATCCAATGATACTACATCTACTAGACCATCATTATTTATATCTGCTATATCATTACCCATTGAGAAATGAGAAGTGTGGGCTATACTATTTTCGTCTTTGGAGATGATTTCTTCGAAAGTTCCGTCTTGATTATTGATATATAAGTAGTCGTTTTCATAAAAATCATTACCTACATAAATATCGGGATATCCGTCACTATTGATATCGCTTATCGCCAACCCAAGGCCATAGCCAACCTTTCCTTGAAAAATTCCAGCATTTGCAGAGACATCTACAAAAAGGCCATTATTATTTTGATACAAACGATCTCCAGAGCGAGCATCTAATTTTTCCCGTTGCGATCCTTTACCATATGCGCGATTTGGATGAACCGAGTGATTCATTAAAAATAGATCAAGGTCGCCATCAAGGTCATAGTCAAAAAAAGCTGCCTGCGTAGAAAGACCAGAAAAATCAAGTCCAAAACTGGCAGCATCTTCTTTAAAAGTAGGAATACCATTGTCGTCAATACCTTGATTGACATATAATAAATTTTGTCCAGATAATGATCGGTAGTTGCTTGCTTTACAGATATAAATGTCAACTAGTCCATCTTGATTTATATCGGTATAAGTAACTCCCGTCGACCAGCTGTTAAAATTTTTAATTTTGGCCGTTTTCGTTACATCAATAAATTTGAGGTTACCTTGATTGATGTACAGTTTATCTTCTCCTTCATTAGAAGTAAAAAAAAGATCAATAAAGGAGTCATTGTTAAAATCGGCTGCTGCTACTCCAGCACCATTATAGTAGTAAAGGTAGGTTAGGATGTTAAGCTCTGGAGTTGGATTCAAATCGTTCTTAAAGTCGATTTTTGAGTGTGAATAACTGACTTTTTGGAAAAGGGCGTTGCTACTTTTTTTACACGAAAAAAATAGAAAGGAAAAAGTAAATAATAGTCCTAAAATCCTTTTCATTAAAGATGACGATAAGGACGCAATATATATAAACTTGTTAGAAGAATAAAGCAAGTAAATGTTAAGGTATGCGCGGGGTTATTAACAAAAAAGCCGTTCAGAATTTGAACGGCTTTTTAGTCTTATAAAATTCCTTAATTAGTAACCAGGATTCTGTACCAAATTAGGATTAGCTAATATTTGTGGTAATGGAATTGGGAATAACAAGCGAGTTGTGTTTCCTGCTTGTCCGTCACCTTTTAATTCCCAGTCTCTTAAGTACTGACCAAAACGAATCATATCGTTACGTCTCCAGTGCTCAGTGAATAATTCACGACCTCTTTCATCAAGTAGCTCTTGTTCGCCTACTGACGCAAGTGGAGATGCCTGACGTAAAACACGTAATTCATTTACCATTGCAGTTGGATCACCACCACTACGCATCATAGCTTCAGCTTTCATTAAATGAGCATCTGAATATCTAAAGATCATAGAGTGGCTAGTAAAAGCTCCAAATCTTGGGTTATACTTAATAACACGAATACCAGTAGTTTCATCATTATTAATCAAACTAGATTGGCCTTCACCATTAACAAAGTCTCTTTTGAAAGTTAATGGAGCACCTTGTCTATCTTGTAGAGGAGTACCATCAAGTGCATATTGCTGACCGATTAAGAATCCATTACCAACATTTGAGCCGTCTTCGAATCCGCCATTATCTGTCGTACCAGCACGGTCTGTGAATGGTAGTCCTTCAGAAGGTACACCGCCGCGACGCTCTTCTTGACCATCCAACGGAGTTTCATCCAATTCAACACGGTTGCTATTAGCATCACCTTCAAACATATCATAATATTCAGCAAGCGTACTAAAGCCATTCCAGCCTCCACCAGAAATTTCAGTAGAGTTGTAATGTAATACATTGAAAATACGATTACCTACTGCACTGTCACCCCATAGAATGGTTTCTGAGTCAGCCGTATCTCTAAAGATATCGAAATAACCAGCCTGTAATGCAAACCCATCTGCAGCAATAGCATCAACTAAAGAAATCACTTCAGCCATATCAGATGAATCAGGAGTACCGCCTCCGCCTGTAAGTTGATTAACATAAATGTGCTTATTCAACAAAACCTTGGCTTTCAGAAATCTTGCGGCGGCTTTGCTCGCTGTTTTCAAATCATCACCAGCATTAGCTCCAGTTGATGGTAAACCGGCAATTGCCGCATCAATATCTGCGATGATGAAGTCAACTGCAGCTTGTCCACTTAACACTTCTGGTACAGAAGATGAAGAGAGTGTAACGTCTCTAAATGGAACTTGACCAAAAAAGTCTAGCGCTTGCCACATAGAGAAGGCTCTTAAGAAGCTCGCTTCAGCAGCAATAGTTCCAGTAGCATTACTTCTCGGATCTAAAATTTGAGAAGCTGTTAGCTGGTTCGCATTCCATTGATTAAATGGAGTGATGATATCAACCTCCTCTAAACCCCATTCATGTTGGTGTAGTTTTCTCCAACGTCCGTTATCACCCCAGTCTGGTCCGCGAGTTGGAATTAACTGTGCGTCAGTTGTAACCTCATTCAGAGCGTACGTATTCGCCTGATCGGCTCGCTGACCAGCAACATTTTGATAAAGCTGGTCTAATGAAGATTGTGGACTTTCTAAGCCCTGAAAACCTTCACTAATAAAAGAATCAGTTTCCTCGATCTCAAGATCTGTACAGGAACTGAGGGCGCCTATTGCTAGAGCAGTAACGCCACAAAATTTTAATATACTTTTTCTCATAATAAACAATTTTTTCAATTAGAATGTAGCATTAATGCCAAACGTTATTGTTCTTGGATTCGGGAATGCAGACCAGTCAATACCTCTTACCGGAATTCCTGAGCCTAAAGTTCCTGTACCTACAGTCACCTCTGGATCGATACCACTATAATCTGTAATCAAAAATAAGTTTTGACCAGTAAGAGATAATTTCACACTTTTGAAAACACCATCTCCTGTTAGAGGCACGTTATAACCAATGGTTGCGTTCTGAAGACGAATAAAATCACCTTTCTCTAAGAATCGCGTTGACACAGCAGTTGAAGCACCTTGGTTTTCTCCACTAGTTACAACATTTTGGGTAACGTTACGTGCGGTTCCAATTTGTCCAGCGTTAAAGAATGAATTTGCTGTATTATTATAAACAGAGAATCCAAACTGACCGGCAAAATAAGTACTAAAACTCCAGTTTTTATGCGATACATTTAATGATAGACCAGTATTAACATCTGGTAATGCATCTTCTCCGACAAAGGTCTTGTCAGCATCAGGATCGCCTACACCATTTCCGTCGATGTCAGCATATATTGGGTTTCCACTGCTGTCAAAGCCTTCAAAGATTGCCATATAATATGAAAATAATGAATTTCCAGCTTCAAAACGTTGAGCAAAAGCACCTGATAAACCAGGCCCGTTAATTGCCCCTGTGTTAATTGCTCCATCAAAATCTTGGATTTCATTATCATTAAAAGATATATTGAAGTTCGCAGAGAATGTTGTGTCCTCTGTTTGAACGAAATCATATCCCAAAGATAGTTCGATACCTTGATTGATGATTTTAGCGTCAACATTACCAAATTGGAATGGGTTAACTGCTGGAGCAGCTGGAGGTGTTTGCAATAACAAGTCATTTGTTTCGCTGCGATAAACATCAAAGCTACCAGTAAAACGATCAGAGTTAAAACCGAAATCGAGACCTAAGTTATAATTTAAAGTAGACTCCCACTTTAAGTCAGGAACATCTGTAGCTACAATTACAGTACCATTTCCATTCACAGTAAGGTCATTGTTTGTTCCTCTTCCAGAAAAACGCTGGCGTGCAACAAAATTACCAAAACCTAAACCATCTTGGTTACCTGTAATACCAGCACTTAGACGTAATTTTAAAGTAGAAACATTTTCTCCTACAAAATCTTCTTCACTCATTTTCCATGCAAATGCACCAGATGGGAAGAAACCATATTGATTTTCCGGACCGAATCTAGAAGATCCATCCGCACGCACTGTTGCTGTAAATAAATACTTATCGTTTATGCCATAATTAGCTCTTGCAAAGAACGATTGTAATTCATCGGTATTGTCAAAATTATCTGCAGAAATCGCTTGAACTTCTCTTGAGAATTGAAAAGGAATTTCTTCACCAGAAACTACAGTAGGAAACAATCTATTTACTATTAGACCATTGCTATTAGTTCCATAATAGAATTGTTGGAATGAGCCTCCAATTGTTGCTTGTGCAGCATTAACTACACTTCTTAGTTCTGCTCCCATTGCATTTAAGTCAACAGTTCCAAACCCTCTTCCTTGAGCATTTCTTCCAAAAGTTCTAAAATCCTGGAAAGCATAACCTGCTACAACATCTAAGTTAGAATTTTCAAACTCCTTAGCATAGTTTACAGTCAATTCTAATGTCTTATTTTCTCTCTCTAAAGTATTGTATGAACCAAAACCGTTACCTTCTATACCATTAAAGTTTTGAAGGTTTGCAGATAAGACAGAAGTATTTTCACTATCTGATTGGTCCCATCCAAGATTTACTTTTGCAGAAAGCTCTGGAGTGAATTGGTACTCTAAAGATCCATTCAATAGCAATCTGTTAGTATTTGTACGGTTTTGAGTTTCAGCTAAGTAGTTTGCTGGTTGTACTTGACCGCCACCATCATCAAAGTCGGCAAATGCCGGCCATGTTGGGTTTGCGGAATATGCTGCACCTAAAATATCTCCTCTAAATCCTGCGCTAGCGTCCAATGGAGGTTGCTCTCTATTTACTCTGGAAAGTGAAGCTTGTAAACCTAACTTTAACTTATCATCAAGAAAACGCTGGTTAAAGTTTACCCTTCCTGTTATTCTTTCGAAATCTGATTTTTCTACAACACCAAACTGCTTGCCATAACCAAAAGTTGCTCTAACATTTCCAGAACCGTAGTTGTGTGAATAAGCTAAATTTTGATTTGTAGAAGTTGTATTTCTAAGTACAACTTGCTGCCAGTCGGTATCCCCGCCAAAGTCGTTTGCTGCTGCGTTACCACCAAACTGAACAACTGCATCTAAATAATCTTCACGATTTAATAAATCAAATTCTCTTAATGGAGCTGAGAAACTTAAATTCGAAGAAAATTCAAAAACGCCTCCAGCACCGGCCTTACCACTTTTTGTGGTAATAATAACAACACCATTAGCTCCACGTGATCCATAGATTGCTGTTGCAGAAGCATCTTTAAGGATACTTATAGCCTCGATATCGTTAGGATTTAAGAAGTTTAGTGGATTACCCACTGCACTACCACCATCACCTGCAGTACCTTGTGCGTCGGTATTCTGTCCAAATAATGGAACCCCATCTACCACAAATAACGGATTATTATTTGCTCTTACAGAATTAGCCCCACGAATGTTAATTTGAATACCCGCTCCTGGTTCACCACTCGTTTGTTGAATGTTTACACCAGCAGTTTTACCTTGTATTAATTGCTCAGGTGAAGCGATTACACCACTATTAAAATCTTCAGAGGTGACAGCCGCAACAGAACCTGTGGCATCTTTTACTGTAGTTTGACCATAACCAATAATAACTACTTCGTCTAAGGCTTGTGCATCCTCCACAAGTGTTACATTAATTGTAGTCTTTCCGTTTACTGCGATCTCTTGTGTCGCAAATCCAACATAACTAAAAACTAAAACAGCGTCAGAACCGACGTTATTTAAGGTATAGTTACCATCGAAGTCAGTTTGGGTACCATTGGTGGTTCCTTTGACAACTACGCTTGCCCCAGGCAATGGGCCCGAAGCATCCGATACAGTACCGGACACCGTTTGTGCATTTGCAAAGCCGAAGCCTAACAATACGGCACAAAGTAATAAGCCTTTAAATAGACTATTCTTCATAAATTATAGAGTTTTAAGGTTTGAATTAATAGTTTAAAATCAATTTAAGTATCGTTAAAAATATGTAAAATAAAAGTTAACAAGGAAAAGATAATACCATAAAAGTATAAAAAAATACCGAAAACGTTTTCGCTTCCAAGCCCTTATTTTATTTAGCTATCCGTTAAATTTCGGTAATAATTTTTGTTAATATCTATTTTTATTGTGATAAAAAATTGATTGTTGATAATGTTGTAAACATATAAACGGAAAATATACCAAGTATTTTCACATCAAATTTTTAACACAATTCTGATTCTACTTCTTATTTCTTTACAATTTTAAATACCTTACTATCCAGATTTTTAGAGGCTATTTGCAAGAGGTAATTTCCGTTTGAAATATCACTAATATCAACTTCCAAGTTTTGATTGGCTGCGTGTTTTTTTGTTTGAATGAGTGTTCCTGTTAAAGAATAAATGTTTACCGTTACTATATGAGTAGTATTATCATCAAAGTTTAGAAATAGTTTTCCAGTAGTTACTGGGTTCGGATATAGCAAAACCTCTTCACTAAGTGTAATCGTTTTTTCAAAAACTCCTTGACAATCTTTATCTGTTTTTACTACTAAATGGTTGACTTGGTTATTCAATTCCAAGGTCAGGGTACTCTCTTCGGTATAAAAAACTGTATTGTTCAAAATAACTTGGTAGCTTCTGGAACCATTCAATTGTAATGTTATTTTCTTGGCTTCTTTGTCAATTTTACTACTAACATTTAAAAGGTCAGGTTCAGTGATAGTTGCAGTAAAGCATTGTTCGTAATCTGGTTGCGAATCGATTTTGATGCAAATAGTGTAGCTTCCTGCCATTAATTCATCAAATGAAACAGAATCAGTAAAACTTTTAATACTAGATTCATCATTATTAATGGTAGCACTATAGCTGAGTAAAGTGTTTTGGGCTGAAATAGTAATTTTTCCGTTATCGCTTGCACTACAAGTTTCGCTTTCTGTTTTGATAGAAAAATTATTCGGTGGTAAACTAAAAACTGCACATCCAGTAACATCAACAGTAGTCCCTTCTTCAGTATCGGGACAAAGATCTTCTCCATTTTGGACACCATCACCATCATCGTCTAGAGGGAAAAGTAAAGAGGGTTGATTACCAAAAATCTTGAATTCTCCAGGAAGTAAGGTGATAACTTGTTGGGTGTCGCTGATAGTTGTTTTTTTATTGAATTTCAAAAACTCATACCAATAACCCGGTTCTTGAAAATCAGGATTAATTTCTTGAGAAGTGATGCCAAAGTTCCCTATTATCGTAACATATTGAATTTCGCTTCCAGTTGCAGCTGGATTATTGAGGTGTATAGTTTTTAATCCGTTTGATCTACTAAAGTCAATCTCAAAATCAGTTGTTTCGAATATGGCTTCTTCTTTTTTTAGTTGAATAAGATCGGTCCATGTATCATAAATAGCTTTTCTGTTAGGATCATCATTGTATTGCCAAAGAATGGGTTTGTTACCTGTTCTGCCATTTTCATCTATAGATATATCATAACCCAATTCTCCAAATTGCCAGATCATTTTCGGCCCGGGAATGGTAAAAAAGAATGCTCCAGCTGTCTTCATCCTTGCAAGTGCAGTATTGAGTTCTTTTACATTATATGAACTGTTACTATTTCCAAATTCTAAGTTTTTGAACATCAAACGTTCCTCATCATGACTTTCCATATATGAAATGGTAGATGGCTGTTTAAATCCTTTTTGTTGATATGAAGCGCCAGAGAAATTTGATTTTCCATTTTCGTGAAAACCTAAAGTCGCTTCATTATAAGGGTCAGTCTGTTTGTTCCATAACATGATGCCTTTGCCTTCATCTATGCGATAGTCGGCCCATTGTTCTTCTTCTTGAAGTTCACCTAAATGCTCGAAAATGACATAAAAATCGTCATCAGATGCCCATTGATTATCGGCATACCCTTTTAGAACATCTATGCGGTCTTGTTGTAAACTATTCGTACAATTTTCATCAGAAGCGCTACAGTTTTGGGTAAATCCTTTGGTTAAATCCCAACGCATTCCATCTATTTTAAACTCATTAATCCAATAGCTTACTGTTTGGTTTACATAATCTTGTGTTGCCGAACTTTGGTGGTTGAAATCGTTGAATACATTAAAAGAATGCCGTGGAGTGGGGTTGAAAAAAGGATTTTGAGCAGTTGCTTGGCCACCTGTGCCGCCATTATCCGTATTCCACATACGATAATAAGGATGCTGCCCACTCGCATGGTTATAAACTACATCGATTATTACGGCAATACCTCGAGCGTGGCATTCGTCAATAAATGATTTAAATGCATTTTTGTTTCCATAGTATTTATCAAGTGCCATTTGAAAAGCTACGTTATAGCCCCAACTTTCATTGCCATCAAATTCATTTACTGGCATCAATTCGATTGCATTAATTCCTAGATCTTCTAAATAATCTAGTCGTGCTTTTACGGCATCAAAACTATGTAATTCATCAAAATCACGAATTAGTAATTCATAAATTACAAGATCTTCTTTCTTAGGTTTTACAAATCCAGTACTTTGCCAAATGTAATCTGGTTCTCCTGTGCGTAAAACTGTTATAGCCTGCGATTGTCCCGTTGGATAAGTTGGGAGGTTAGGATAGGTTGTAGTATCAATAAAATTATCATTTCCAAATCCATCAAGTATAGTTGTTGAATAGGGGTCTGGAATATTAATGTCAAATTCAACTAGATACTGATACAAATGATCAAATTGGGGAGTGAGTCCTGTAAGTTCTAGCCAAAATCTATCAGTGGCTGGATCTTTTTTCATTAGGTAGGTATCGTTCGTTTCCCAATTGTTGAAGTCACCAATTATATGTACAAATTCTTTTTCAGGTGCAAAAAGAACGAGAGTAGCCTTTGTAGCGTCTGTATTATCAAAATTAATTCCATCAACCAATCCTACAGGCAAGGATTCCTCAATTACTGTGGGTTTAATTACTACTTTGAAACTAGCAATTTTAGTATCTGATCCGCTAGTAGCAATTAATTCAAAATCGGTATTAGAAGTAAGGTTGGTTGCGGTAAATGAATAGTTAGTTGATGAACCTGAGGTGCTATTAATTGTTGTTCCGTTCGCTTTTAATTCAAAGGTTGCTTGGATTGATGAAGTAGCTTCAATTAATAGATTGTCTCCACTATTTAATACAGTAGTTTCTTGTGATGGAGTGGTGAGGGTAATTTGAAAGTTGCCGACTTGAACTATATTATCTTGGGTTTTTTTATCGCCAGTACCGTCTTTGGCCTTCACAAGCATACCTATTCTGTCAATACCTGTTGTGTTGTAAAATGATGTTGGGATTAGGGAATATGAAAAAGTGCCATCACCATTATTGGTCATTTTTTGCGATTCATCACTGTTGGTCCATTCCCCATTGGTAGGCGAATTAATAGCACTAGTTGCGGCGGGGCTATCAAAATACCATGCCCAAAGGTATACATCAGTTACGCCCCATTGCGATACATCAATTCCCGATACTGTAATAGTGATTTCCTCATCTTCATTAAAGGCATTGGGTACTATTGCAAAGGTCGCTTCTTGCTCTTGTGCAATACCAAGAAATGGAAAGATGGATACAAATAATTGAAATAACTTTTTCATGGCGTTTGTTTTAAATGCAAAAAGGGCTGCATGAAAATACAGCCCATTTTACTAAAAAATGAAAATTAGTTGTCTAGTGGTACTAGTACGTAACTTCCGTCAAGGTCGTTAAACCATATATCATAGGTTCCAGCAATTACAGGAATTCCAGGCCCATCAAATGAGCCCAGTCCGAATAATTCGGTAGCAGAACCCCAGTTAGTATCCCAGGAGTCGTTTGCTCTAAATTTTAATTCTCCATCTAATAGGGTAATATTATTTGCATACCATATGTGAGAATCAAAAGGCGATTGAGTCATATCTGTATCAGGTTCTGCCCAGCCATCATTATTACCAGTTCTAGATGATCCGATCATTCCAATTGTGTTATAATCGGTTGCTCCAGATGCGTCATAATTTTCAATAGAGAATGTTCCAGAAGTTCCGGCAATGTCAACTGAGAAAGTATAATAACCTGCAGCGGGTGCGTTAAAAACGCCAGGATCAGACCCTGTGCCGTCGTTTACAGCTAAAGTGCTACCGTCATTAGTTCCCCATTGTGGTTGCCATTGTCCTTTTATCTCTAGTAACTTAAAGGCATCACCATTAAAGTAAGCAGTGTAATAATATTTACTTCCATCATTCGGATCGCGGAAAAGTGGAGGGTTGTTATTGTTGTTATCCCATCCTGGAGCAGTTGCAGCTCCTACAAAAAATAAATAAGGGAAATCGAGACTATAGGGCGTTAACGAGAATGTAACTGTTTCTGAAAGTCGCTCTAAGGTTCCAGATTCGGTCACTTCTTTGGCAAAGATCTTCATATCGACAGATCCTTTAACGCCTGCTTCAAGACCAACACCTATAGCAGCTGCATTTAAAACTCCATGCGGAATTTCAGCTGTTGTGCCTGCCACGTCAGAAGCAACGATAACAGGATTGGTAAAATCAGTTCCGCTTTGTGCTAATTGAATATCATACACCACACCATCGCCATCTACATTGTCGTCCCAACTTACTGTTAATGCGGTATCATCTATGGTCGCATCAGAAAGCACAATATCTGTTGTGCTAGACGGACTTGTGATTACTGCTGGGTCAACTGCATAAGCTATCACATCAAATCGGATAGTATTACTTGTTAAGCTGCCAGCTTTTAATCTGATGTAAGCCACAAAATCAGTATTTGCTGTTGCACCAAGGTCTAATAAAACAGTATTAAATTCAGCAACAGTTCTTGAAAATGTTTTCTTATCTGTGCTTCCAAGTTGTATTGGTGAAGTGAAATCAAAATCAGAAGCGATTTCAACATCATAACTACTTGCACCTGAAACTTCATCTTCCCAGGTAATGGTAAATGCTGGATTTTCGGGTAGGGCAAAATTAAGATTGATATTGGTTATGCTCGGCTGATCAATTTGAAATACTGCTTCAGGAGCAGTCACTTCGATACTTTCGTCTTCATTACAAGAAGCTGCAACAAAAACGAGCGCTATTAAAAAACTAAATTTTAAAATTAGTGATTTCATTGTGTTTTGAATTAAGATCACAATTATGATTGCGATAAGTTAATAGGAATCATTATGTAGCGCCCAGTAAGGTCATTAAACCACACATCATACTCATCTTCAACTAGTACAGGAACGTTAGCTCCTCCTTCGGTAGCCTGACCGGAATATGCAGTATCCGCTCCCCAAGTAGTTGAGCCATTTGCCATGAATTGAATTTCACCTCTAGTAAGACGAACTCCATTAAGCTGCCAAATGTGTGGGTCAAAAGAAGATTGAACCATGGCAGTTTCAGAGGCATTTCCAGGAGAGCCAGAACCTACAATTCCAACACTTGATAATGCAGCAGCAGAACCGTCAAATGGTGTTACTGTGAATTTATTAGTATTAAAATTTGCAACAAATTCGTAGAATCCAGCTCCATCTGTAAGATTGAATACGCCAGGATCAGAACCGTCATTTGGCGCTAGATTAACTCCGTCATTAGTTCCCCATTGTGGTTGCCATTGTCCTTTAAATTCTAACATTTTAAAAGCACCATCTGCATAAAAACCAGTGTAGTAATAAACGTTGGTATCACTAGGATCTCTAAATAATGGTGGATTGTTATTATCATTATTCCAATCAGGTGCGGTCGCATTTCCTACTAAAAAGTAATCTTTAACTGGATAATTGTAAAATGGTAACACCTCCAATTCAATGGTATTTGAGGTAGCTGCTACACCGTTTTGATTTCCTAAAGAAGCAATTACTCTGGTGTAAGCGTTATTCCATTCAAAAGGAGTAAGTCCCGCCATATCTGACGCAGAGTTTAGTTCTCCCACGGAAAGGGTAAGCGATGTTACACTAGTTGTAATTCCTGCTACAACCGGATTCGTAAATGCCTCATCTGATGCGATTTCTACAGTGTAGTTGATAGCTGTTTGCACACCATAATCTGCTTCCTCCCACGTAAATGTAATGGCAGGGTTTCCTGTGTTAGATGCATCAAGCTCGATTCTGCTAATATCCAAAGTTGCTAGTAATGCGCTTTCAGATTGGCTAATTTGCAAGGTATCTTCCTCCTCGTTGCAAGCCGTATTAAAAAGAGCTAGTACAAATGCTGATAGAAATAGCATTGCACCTTTATATATGTTCTTTTTCATTATTAAAAAGTTTTAAGTTTAGTAGCCTTGGTTTTGTTTTAAATTCGGATTTGTTCCAATACTTTGTGCTGGTATTGGGTATACGCGAAGGTTATTGCTGATAGCAGTACCAGTGCGAGAGTTTCCTTTCCAATCCCAATTAAACGTACCACCAGTATATTTATCAAAACGAATAAGATCTTGACGTCTATGACCTTCCCAGAATAGTTCGCGTACACGCTCATCTAAAATGAAATCTAAACTCAGATCGTTAATTGTGATTTGTGGGGCATTCGCACGAACTCTCAATTCGTTAATGTAATCTGCTGCTTGTGTTTTGCTAGCGCCACCAATAGTAGCACCTCTTTCAACCGCTTCTGCATACATCAGGTAAACATCAGCATAGCGGAATAATGGAAAGTCGGTATCAGCAAATAAATTACTTGCTGATGGCTCACCGGTCGAGGTGTTGTTTGTGAATTTTTCAACTACATATCCGGTTGTTCTGTCAGCTATGTCAGTAACGTTAGCTGGTCTATTAGCTGAAATTATCGTATTTCTGTCGCCACTTGCAGCTGTATTTATAATTGCTGAATGCTGGGCTTTCATACGTAGTGCACCACCAAATCCTCCAACACCAATAGCAGCTGAATTATTTTCAAGATTACCTACTTCACCATTCAAAATAATAGTCATACCACCATAACTTTGAGAAGAAGTCGCATCAGAAATAAAAGTGAAGATCAGCTCTTGACTCAAATAATTATCACCTGTAAAATTGTGCGCATAAACAGGATTTAATGAATAAGCACCAGTTGCAATAATATCATTGCAAATGCTAACACAATCATCATATCGCGGGGTACCAAGATATACCTCAGCATTCAAATACAATTTTGCAAGAAGCATCATAGCCGCTCCTTTGTCCGCGCGACCATATTCGTTTTGACCAGCATCTGGCAAATCGCCCATAAAAGCTTGCACTTCAGATTCTATGAAGTCAAAAAGTTGTTGTCTTTCAGCCTGAGGTGGTTGAAAAGTTGGATCTACTGCCGAGTTCTCATCCACGAATGGTGCCTTCCCGTATAGATCGATAAAATAATAGTATGCCAATGATCTTAGGAAGCGAGCTTCAGCTCTAAATGATGCTATTTCTGGAACTTCGGAGCTAGTAACACCTTCCGTTTGTCTTAAAAAGTCGTTTGCAAAGGCTACAGATTGTGCCATACGTGACCACATACCAAGAACAAATGAGTTGGAATCGGTCCAGGTATTACGTTGTATTCCGGCTACGCCAGGATCATTTTCGTATGACCATATTGCAGCATCGGCAGAAAGTTCTTGCATATACCATAATGCTCGAGTGAACACACCAGAACCAGCATCGATTCCTGTGATGCTTGAGGTTACTGCATTAGTTTGCCCTGGTAAGGCAAAATTTGCATAGATACCTGCAAGTAATTGCTTGTAGGCCTCAGGACTGTCAAGAAATTGCTCAGCCGATGTAGTATCATCATCAGTAGGAGTTGTATCTAAATCATCAGTACAGCCAACTACTAGCAGCATTGTCATAAAGACAAGTGCAGCAGAGATTTGTTGTTTTAAATTGAAATATTTTTTCATAATTCTTTTGTTTAGAAACTTAAGTTAGCACCAAGTAAAAATGTTCTAGGTCTAGGGTAAATAGCCCCGTCAATTCCATTTCCTGATGGAATTTCTGGATCAAGTCCGCTATAATCAGAAATTATAAAGACGTTTTGTACACCTGTCCATACTCTTAGTGAAGCTTCGGTATTTGCTAATTCATTAAAAGTGTAGCCTAGGTTGATATTGTCCATTTTTAAGAAAGAACCGTCCTCTACATAAATGTCAGAATTGATTATTTGTGAATTCTGGTTGATGAAGTTGGTAGTTGTTACCGTCGTAGGAACATTGCTCGGGAATCCGTTTCCATTAAGCAGGCTGTAATATGCATTTGCCGATGACACATTGTTGTATACTTCATTGCCTAAACTGGCCCTTAGTGTAAATGAAAAATCGAAGTTCTTATAGGTGTTTGTCGAACGAAGCCCCATAGTAGCGAATGCATCGGCATTTCCTTTTATGTATCGATCTGATGCGTTGATAATGCCATTTCCATCAAGATCTTGAAATGCACCTTCGATAGGCTCTCCAGCTGTGTCATACAATTGCTTGTAAACAAAAAATGAGCTTGGGTTTTCACCTTCTCTCCAAACCTGAATAGTACCCCCAGTTCCACCGGCTCTTCCACCAACATTAATGTCAGCTCCTAATGGTAGTTGGTCAATTTCTCTATTTAGAAAAGTGGTGTTGAAACTTAAATTCCAATTGAAATTATCATTTCTAACAACGTCACCTTCTACGGTAAGTTCAATACCTTCAGATGATAATTTACCGATGTTTTGGGCACCACTATTACTAAAGTTGGCACCGTCAGCCACTGGAGAATTTACCAAAAGATCTTTTGATTCTTTTCTAAAAACATCAATACTACCAGATAGTCTTTGATCGAACAATCCGAAATCGATACCAGCGTTATACTGCGTTGTTTCCTCCCATTTTAATAAAGGGTTTCGATAGTTCGGTAAGGCAGTTACGATTGGTGTAACCCCAAATACGTATTGTGCAACATTACTTGAAAGACCAAGGGTAGATTGAAATGCATTTACCAAAGAACCTGCATTAATATCTTGTTGACCAGTAATACCCCAACCTAAACGTAACTTTAAATTAGATACGGTTTGAGAATCTTTTAAGAAGCCTTCTTCATTAATCTTCCAGGCAAAGGCGGCTGCAGGAAAGTTACCCCATCTAAAATCATCTGTAAATCTTGACGACCCGTCTCTACGATATGTTAAGGTTAATAAGTACTTGTTTGCAATATCGAAATTAGCTCTACCAAAAAATGAGGCTAATACTACATCAATAGCTTCAGCATTATCCGGTTCTGTTGGGTTAAATGCATTTAAGTTATTCGTTCCAAAATCACTTCTAACAAATTTCTGGTAGTCATAACCACCGGTAATTTCAAGGCCTAGGTTGCCAACTTCTTTATTATATACTAAGTAGGCATTTAACTGGGTGTTTTCACGAATACTTTCAAAAGCTGAATTGTTGTTTTGTTGTGGATCTCCAATTCCTGTATTGGCATTAAAACCATTAATGGAAATAGGATCGGTAATATTAGTTCCTTCACCATTAGATTTGTCATAACCTAGTTGCACCACGGCTCTCATGTCGGGGAAAAAGTGCAATTTGTAATCAAACTCAGCACGGCCATAAAAACGATCTACATTACCAAAATTGCGCACTTGTAATAAGTTAGCAACTGGGTTGGTAGGAGCATTTGCTCTTCTGTTCCCATTTCCGTCGATATATTGGAAAAAACCACCAAAAGGATTACTAGGGTCTAAAACCGGTTGTGTCGGGTCAAAGCGCAAAGCAGCACCAATGTTTCCTGCGCCTGCAAAACGGTTATCTTCTCTTGAGTAATTTGCATTTAGGTTAATTCTTAAATGCTCATCAAATAAACTGGGATTTAATGCTAACGAGTAGGTAGCACGCTCAAAGTTTGAAGTTTTTAAGGTTCCTGGTTGTCTATTATATCCAACTGATAGCCTTGCCGGGATAGCTCCAAATAAAGATCCGCTTGCTGAAATACTATGGTTTACAGAAAATTGTGTTTCAAATATTTCATCTTGCCAGTCGGTATTAGCTGAACCTAATTCATTTGCAATTAGTGGCTGTCGTTGGTTTATTTGATTTCTAAATTCGTCAGCGGAAAACACATCAATTCTATCGGCTACAGTATTGTAACCTGTAGTCACATCATAATTCACGCGAAGCGAACTTTTACCTTTTTTCGTAGTAATGATGATCACACCGTTCGATGCTCTAGATCCGTAGATAGCAGATGCTGATGCATCTTTTAGAATTGAAAAAGATTCAATATCATTTGGATTTATACTTGCCAAAATAGATCGCGAACCTCCTGCAGTATCATTTGTTATTGGTAGTCCGTCTATTACAATTAAAGGGCTATTGTTAGCGCTTAATGAAGCACCACCTCTAATTCGAATAGTACTACCTGAACCTGGTGCGCCTGAAGTGTTTACTGTAACACCAGCAGTACGACCATTTAAAAGGTTCTCTGCTGTAACCATGTTACCTTGGTTAAAATCTTCAGAAGTAACCGCCGTAACCGACCCAGTTGCATCTCTTACAGTCGTGCTACCATAACCAATAACTACAACTTCATCAAGTTTGTTAAGGTCATCTTCTAAAGAAACATTGATGACATTAGTATTTACCGAAAGCTCGATAGTCTTAAAGCCAACGTAAGAAAAAACTAGAATGTCGCCCGTGTTCGCATTAATGATGTAGTTACCATCAAAATCTGTTTGGGTTCCATTGGTAGTTCCTTTAACTACCACACTTGCGCCTGGCAAAGGAGTGCCTGTTGCTTTTTCAGTCACCGTCCCTTTTACTTGATTTTGTGCAAACATTCCAATCGGAATTAGAAACAGCACTAGCAAAAGGTACTTTTGCATTGTTTTCATAAAAATTGATTAATTAAAATTTAGTTTGAAATAGAGTTGAGTTTTAGCTCTCGCTGGCACGAATCTATATAAATAAAGTGTTAAATTGCGCCCATCGTAGAGCTGACGGGCACTTACAACGTTTTCGTGTTGAAAACTTTTTTGATTTGAGGGTTGTTATTAAATCAAAAGCGAATAAATATGCCATTCGAAATTTTTGATTTCCATTTTTGAAAAATTCAGAAAAATATGAAACGAAAAATGACACTTAAACAAATTGCTCGCGAATTGGATGTATCCATTTCGACCGTGTCAAAGGCATTACATGATAGCAAAGAGATTAGTCAAGACAATAGAGATAGAATTCAGGCATTTGCCAAATTGTATAACTACCGTCCGAATAATATTGCTCTGAGTCTCAAGAATCAAAAAACGAAAAAGATAGGTGTTATAATTCCAGAAATAGTGCACCATTATTTTGCAAAGGTGATTTCCGGGATAGAAAAAGTAGCCAATAGAAGAGGGTATAATGTTATTATTGCAGTATCAAATGAAGCTTTTGACAAAGAAGTAATCAATGTTGACACCTTAATTACCGCTAACATAGATGGTTTTATAATGTCTATTTCAAAAGAAACCATGCTAAAGCAAGATTATCACCACTTAAAGGAGTCTATTAATCAAGGGGTGCCTATTGTAATGTTCGATAGAGTCGTGAATGAAGTTGCCTGCGATAAAGTAATTATTAATGATACTGAGGCAGCTCGACAAGGTGTGTTGCATTTAATCAATTCAGGTTGTAAAAATATCGTACTGGTTGGTACCAAAGATTATATTAATATCGGAAGGCTGCGAACTGAAGGCTATATTCAGGCGTTAACCGAAAATAATATCGAAGTAAGAGAAGAGCTTATTCTTAAACTTGAGGAAGCAGGAGATAATATTGAAGAACAACAAGGTGTTGAAGCACGACTAAACAAGATTTTTGATGAAAACCCTGAGATCGATGGTGTTTTTGCTGTGAATGAGATTTATGCAATAACATCATTAAACCTAGCAAGGAATAGAGGGTTGTCTGTACCCGAAGATGTGTCTGTAGTAAGTTTTTCAAACGGAGTACTTTCAAGGCATGCACGCCCAAGTTTAACGACCGTTAATCAACAAGGAGAATATATGGGAGAGGTGTCGGCAGAAATACTTATCGATAAATTAGAAGAAGTTACTTCCGAAGAGGAGTTCGAAACAAGAATCATCCCAACAGAGTTATTAAAAAGAGAAACCACTAAATAAAGGCAAGCAAAGTTATTTTGTAATTTTAAAGTATTGAAAAAGATGCTTTTGAAATTACTAGGTAATACTAAAAAGACTTTTAAAGTTAAAAAAACATAATGAGTACACAAGGATTTATTTTCGACCTAGATGGTGTCATTGTTGATACTGCCAAATACCATTATTTGGCATGGAAAAATTTGGCCAATAACCTAGGTTTTGACTTTACCGAAGAGCAAAATGAGCTATTTAAAGGAGTAAGTCGTGTAGAATCACTTAAACTATTACTAGAAATTGGCGATAAGACCATCTCTCAAGAAGAGTTTAACCAGTTGTTAATTAGTAAAAATGAAGAATATTTAGAGTATATCGAAAAAATGGACGCTTCCGAAATTCTTCCCGATGTACCTAAAGTTCTAATGCATCTAAAGGATGAAAAAGCACCAATTGCTTTGGGGTCGGCTAGTAAAAACGCGACACCCATTTTAGAAAAAGTACAGTTACTTTCATATTTTGACACTATTGTAGATGGTAATGATGTTACTAAAGCTAAACCAGATCCAGAAGTATTTTTGTTAGGTGCACAACAACTAAATATTCCTGCCGAACAATGTATTGTTTTTGAAGATTCTATTGCGGGTATTCAGGCAGCTAATAAAGCAAATATGATTAGCATAGGTATCGGTGATGCAAAAGTGCTTCATGAGGCTGATCATGTCTTTGACGATTTCACAAAAATTTCAATTCAATTTTTAAATAAGCTAATTGCAGGATAGCAAGACTAAATAAAAGAAGTAAATAATGAATCAAGATTATATAAAAGCCGATCCGTGGTCAATTATAGAAGAAGGGTTTGACATAGATAAGGTAAAATCATCTGAAAGTCTATTTAGTATCGGTAATGGCGCAATGGGTCAACGTGCTAATTTTGAAGAACACTATTCAGGTCCTACATTTCAAGGTAGTTATATAGCAGGGGTTTATTATCCCGATAAAACAAGAGTAGGATGGTGGAAAAATGGCTATCCGGAATATTTTGCCAAAGTATTAAACGCCCCTAACTGGATTGGTATTAATGTACTTGTTAATGGAGAAACACTCGATTTAAATAAATGCAAGAATATTACTGAATTTAAGCGTGAGTTGAATATGAAAGAAGGTTGGTATCAGCGTTCCTTCGTCGCAACAATGCCAAATAATATACAGGTAGCGGTTGTGTCAACGCGTTTTCTTTCGTTAGATATTGATGAGCTAGGTGTAATTAAATATGATGTTACCCCAATCGATCAAGATGCAACTGTTGGGTTTGATGCCTATCTCGATTCAGGTATTACAAATGAGGACACGAATTGGGAAGATAAATTCTGGGAAACGATAGATGTTAAAGATGAAGGTGATTCATCTTTCATAACAACGCGTACCTTAAAGACCAATTTTTATGTGTGTACCTATATGCAAACTTCTTTGAGGCTAAATGATCAAAAAATTGAAGCCGCTCCTGTAGCTGAAAACGCTGCGACTATTGCCTCTTTAGGTTATAAGGTAGACGTTCAGGCAAATCAAACAATCTCATTTTTAAAGTACGGTGGATATACAGTATCAACCAATCACGATAAATACGACCTGATAAGCGCAGCAAAGCAAACGATAGAAAAAGCCACTAATCTAGGCTATACCAAGTTGCTAGAAATGCAAAAAGACGCTTGGGCCCATATTTGGGAAATGGCTGATATTACAATAGAAGGTGATGTTAAGGCTCAGCAGGGAATACGATTTAACATTTTTCAATTAAATCAGACGTATTTAGGACGTGATGCGCGATTGAATATTGGTCCAAAAGGGTTTACTGGAGAAAAATATGGCGGAAGTACCTATTGGGATACCGAGGCATATTGCATCCCATTTTATATGGCGACCAAAGATCAACAAGTTGCGAGGACTTTACTAGAATACCGATTTAACCATTTAGAAAAAGCTATTGAAAATGCCGAAAAGCTAGGGTTTAAAAACGGAGCTGCTTTATACCCAATGGTAACCATGAATGGCGAAGAATGCCACAATGAATGGGAAATCACTTTTGAAGAAATACATAGAAACGGAGCAATAGCATTCGCAATTTTTAATTACCACCGCTACACCGGCGATTATAGTTATATTCCTGAAAAGGGCCTTGAAGTTTTAATTGGTATTGCTCGTTTTTGGCATCAGCGCGCCACTTTCTCGACTGCAAAAAACAAGTACGTAATTCTTGGGGTCACCGGACCCAACGAATATGAGAATAATGTAAATAACAACTGGTATACAAACTACCTAGCTAAATGGTGTATTGACTATACGGTTGAAAATATTCAGAAAATTCAAGCTGAATATCCTGAAGATTTCGAGCGAATTATGGGAAAAACCGATCTTGATTGGTCCGAAGTTGAGCTTTGGCAAGAGGTAGCGGCTAAGATGTATTTTCCATATTCCGAAGAGCATAATGTATACTTGCAACAAGATGGCTTTTTGGATAAAGAATTGATAACAGTAGCTGATCTTGATAAATCACAACGTCCAATTAATCAAAAATGGTCATGGGACAGAATATTACGTTCACCTTACATAAAACAAGCCGATACGTTGCAAGGGTTTTATTTTTTTGAAGATCACTTTACAAAAGAAGAACTTAAAAATCACTTTGAATTTTACGAACCATTTACAGTTCACGAATCTTCTTTATCGCCCTGTGTGCATTCTATTCAGGCCGCTGTTTTAGATAGAATGGATCAGGCATATACGTTTTACTTGAGGACTTCTCGTTTAGATCTTGATGATTACAATAAGGAGGTAGAAGAAGGACTTCATATAACCAGTATGGCAGGTACTTGGATGAGCATAGTAGAAGGTTTTGGAGGTATGAGAATTAAAAATGACACGCTTTCATTCGACCCGAAAATCCCTGAGCAATGGGAAGCATACTCGTTTAAGATCAATTTTAGAAATCAAATTATTACGGTTAATGTCTCTCAAAATGATGTGGCATTTGAACTAGAGGGAGATCGGGATCTTAGCATTTTAGTAAAAGGCGAAGAGCGCATTATTTCACCAAAGCAAATGCTCAGTACTAATCACTAATATTCATAAATAATATCGCAGCGAGTATCATTTAGGCAGTTTGTCAGGATGGTACTCGTGTAGGTATTTACAATCGCATCAACCAAAAACCATTAATCAATCAAACCAAAATGAACCGATCAATCACTGTTTTTCTTTTTTTAATATTCGCAAATCTAACTAGCGCGCAAATCGACCGTGTTGAACCACCTAATTGGTGGATTGGTTTTAAAAATAGTAAGTTACAATTACTAGTAAAAGGTGAAAATATTGCTAGTGCTATTCCGTCTATAGAATACGAAGGTGTAAGCATTAATAAAATTACGAGTGGAGATAGTTCGAATTATATTTTCATTGATTTAAATATAGATCGAAATACAAACGCCGGAACTTTTGAAATCGTATTTAAGCCTAAAAAAGGCAGAAGGATCAAATATAATTATCAATTAAAATCACGAGTAAAATCAGCCGAAGACTATATTGGTTTTAATAGTACTGACGTAATTTATTTGATAACCCCAGATCGCTTCGCTAACGGAGATCCATCTAATGACATTAACAAAAAGATGAACGAGAATACGATCGATCGAACTGATGATTATGGCAGACATGGGGGCGATATTAGAGGGATAATAAATCATTTAGATTACATAGAAAATATGGGTTTTACGGCCATTTGGCCATCGCCATTATTAACAAATGATATGTTCCAAGCATCATATCATGGCTATGCAATGACTAATTTTTATGAGGTCGATCCGCGTTTTGGTACCATAGATGAATATATAGAACTGGCCACTAAAGCGCGTCAAAAAGGAATCAAGCTTATTATGGATCAAGTGGCTAATCATTGTGGATTAGAACATTGGTGGATGAAAGACCTTCCTTTTAATGATTGGATTAATTTTCAAAAGAAATTTGAAAGTAAGGATAAGATGGTCTTTTCTAATCATCGTCGTACCGCTAATATGGATACATATGCATCGGCCATTGATAAAAAGGAGTTATCCGAAGGATGGTTCGTGAATACAATGCCTGATCTTAACCAAAATAACCCGTTCATGGCATCTTATATCACTCAAAATAGCATTTGGTGGATTGAAACTTTAGGTCTTGGTGGTATTCGTCAGGATACATATCCATATCCCGATAAAAATTTTATGTCTAGTTGGGCTGGTGCAATAATGAAAGAGTATCCAAATTTTAATATTGTAGGAGAAGAGTGGAGTTACAATCCATTACTAATTAATTATTGGCAACAGGGTGCTAATAATAAGGACGGATACCAATCTAATTTACGATCAACAATGGATTTTGCTATGCAAAATCTGGTGATAGAAGCCTTAAAGGAAGATGATAGCTGGAATAAGGGGCTTATAAAATTGTACGAAGGCTTGGCTAACGATTTTATTTACACCTCGCCAAAAGACATAATGGTATTTCCTGATAATCATGATATGGACAGGATTTTTACTCGACTTAATAAGGATGTAGTCAATACAAAAATGGCATTAGCTACATACTTGCTCATGCCTAGGACGCCTCAAATATATTATGGCACCGAAATACTTATGGAAAATACTGCCAAGCCCGGGGATCATGGATTAATTCGTAGTGATTTCCCCGGAGGCTGGACTGGGGATTCCACAAATGCCATTACCGGTGAAGGACTAACTGAGGATCAAAAGGAGATGCAATCTTACTTAAAAAAGCTATTGAATTATCGCAAGACAAGCACTGCAATACATGATGGTAAAACGGTGCATTTTGGGCCTGTAAATGGGATTTATGTCATTGCTAGAATTTTAAAAGATGAAACTGTGTTGCTGCTGCTAAATAAAAATCAAGATGAGATTAATCTTGATTTAGATAGGTTTAAGGAACTAGGATTATCTGGCAAGAAAATGACCAATATAATTAGTAACGAAGTGATTACTTGGAAACAAAACTTAAAGTTGCCGGGCAAAGGAGCATTTATATTTAGTAGCAAGTAATTGTAAAGAGAGCCAATAGCACTATGTTTCATAAAAGAATAGCCTCATTTTTGACCGGTTTAATAATTTTAGGAATTATTACTTCTTGTCACGATGAAGAAAAAAGCAAAGTCATTCCTGAAAAAGAACTTATGGGTAAAAAAGTAGTATATCAAGTCTTTACCAGATTATTTGGCAATACAAACACTACCAATAAACCTTGGGGAACAATCGAAGAAAACGGTGTTGGGAAATTCAACGATTTTACAGAGAAGGCGTTAAAAGAAATTAAAGATCTGGGAGTAACACATATTTGGTACACAGGTGTCCCACATCACGCTGTTATAAATGATTACACCGCTATTGGGGTTTCAAATGATGATCCTGATGTGGTCAAAGGACGAGCGGGCTCACCGTATGCTGTTAAAGATTATTATAATGTAAATCCTGATCTGGCAATAAATCCAGCCAACCGACTTGAAGAATTTAAAGCATTAATAGATAGGACACATAATACTGGTTTAAAACTCTTAATTGATATTGTACCTAATCATGTTGCAAGAAAATATGAAGGGAAAAACAATCCTGAAGGTGTAACCGATTTTGGAGCTGACGATGACCCAAGTGTAGAGTATGCGAAGAATAACAACTTTTACTATGTGCCAGGGGAAAACTTCGAAGTACCAGACTGGTTGAATGATTATCGAGTTTTAGGAGGTGATACAAACCGATTAGTAGATCATAAGTTCAAAGAAAGTCCAGCAAAATGGACAGGAAACGGAGCAAGATCAGCTAAACCAGGATTTTACGACTGGTACGAAACGGTAAAGATTAATTACGGCGTTCGATCTGATGGAACTAAGGATTTCGATGTTTTGCCTGATGATTTTGCCTCCAAAAGTCATGAGGAACACTTCAATTTCTGGAAAGATAAAGAAGTGCCTGATTCTTGGATAAAATTTAAAGACATCGCATTGTATTGGACAGAAATGGGTGTTGACGGTTTCCGTTTTGATATGGCTGAAATGGTTCCTGTTGAATTTTGGAGTTATATGAATTCCGCGATAAAAAATAAGAATTCAGATGCTTTTTTGCTTGCTGAGGTTTATAATCCCGCCCTATATCGTGAGTATATTTTTAAAGGAAAAATGGACTATCTATATGATAAGGTAGAGTTGTACGATTCCCTCAAGCATATTATGCAAGGTCATGGATGGACGGATCATATTTATACCGTTCAAAATGGACTTAGAGATATTGAACATAATATGCTTCATTTTTTAGAAAATCATGATGAGCAGCGCATTGCAAGCCCAGATTTTGTGGGAGATGCACAAATAGGTAAGCCTGCAATGGTTTTGTCAGCAACCATAAGTACCTCACCAACCATGATCTACTTTGGGCAAGAAGTGGGTGAACCTGGAGGGGAAAATGCTGGTTTCGGTCAACCCACTCGTACTTCCATATTCGACTATATAGGGGTGCCACATCATCAACGTTGGGTAAATGACAAAAAGTTCGATGGTGGCCAACTAAGTAATGAAGAAGCGGATTTAAGGGATTTTTATAAGCGTCTTTTAAATGTCACGATTGATCATAAGGCTTTTATGGGCGAATGGCGTGACATTCATTATTTCAATAAAGAACGTACGGAAGGATATGATCACCGTGTATACTCTTATCTGCGTTGGAAAGACGACGAAAAACTCCTAGTGGTAATTAATTTTGATCGGGATAAATCCTATGATGTCAATATAAAAATCCCAAAAGATATAGTTGATTTATGGAAGCTTACAGAATCTTCGTATGAGTTGACCGATTTGCTATATCAGAAAAAAAATACACTTGCTGTAGATGGCATTGCTAATACTAATATTAGCCTTAAATCATTAGAGTCAGTTGTTTACAAAATTGAATAAGATACTTGCTTATTCTTAAACATATTTAATACAAAATAGCAAGCTAACGGTTGTTTACGTCTCTTTACAGAGATTATTTTGTATTTCTTATATTTAAATTAAGTTTTGTCTAATGGATGTCAAATTTATCCCAATTAACTAAAACATTCTTCTGTTAATTACAACCGTATTTTTATGAATAAAAGGTAGTTTAACGTAGTGCGTCAGTATAAAAACTTAATATGAAGAAAAAAATTCAGTTCATCGGTTTGAATGGTACCGTGAAACTCCCCCCTGAAAATACACTTGAATCCATTCAGAAAACGCTTGAACTAGGTGCAAAATGCATTGAAGTAAACGTACATATTTGCGATTCTGGCGAGCTTGTTGTCATTAAAGACTCCGATGTCGATGAAACCACAAATGGCATGGGCGAGGTAGAAGATTTTACCTTAGAAGAACTCAAAAAACTTCGTATTCAAGATCAATATCAAATTCCTTCGTTAAAAGAAGTTTTAGATCTTATTAATGGGCAAGCCAAAGTTATTATTGAGCTTTCAGGTTTTGGCACATCAAATGCTGTTTCTGCTATTATTAAAGAATACGCCAAAAAAGATAATTGGAAACGTAAAATGTTTCTAGTTACCAGTTTCAATTGGTTCGAGTTAGTCGACTTTTACTCAATTGATCAAAAAACCCGAATAGGAGTACTGACTAAAAAACTTACAAAAGATACTTTGTCCCTTGCAAAAACAGTAGCTGCATTTTCCATCCATCCAAAAAACGGAAAATTAAAACAAAAGTTACTTGAAAAAGCGATCAAGAACGGATTTAAAATCAAACCGTGGGAAGCTGAGATTCCCGTTTTTGAAGCTGAAGCTTTGGAAGAAGTTGAGGTGAAATCTATTCAAGAAAGAACTCCCATAGAAGAAGTGTTGATTAGCCCAATACCCGAAGTAGCGGTTTCATGAACTTCGATATAGTGATTGTTGGCGGTGGTGCGGCAGGTTTTTTTGCAGCAATTCACTCAGCGCGTTTCAATCCTTCACTTAAAATTGCCATTTTAGAACGAGGCACTGATGTCCTTACCAAAGTAAAAGTCTCTGGAGGGGGGCGTTGTAATGTGACGCATGCCGAGTTCGATCCGAAAGAATTAACTACATTTTATCCAAGAGGTGAAAAAGAATTATTAGGTCCGTTTCATACATTTTGTAGTGGTGATACCATGACTTTTTTTGATGAGTTGGGTGTCGAACTAAAGATTGAAGATGACGGTCGTATTTTTCCCGTTTCTAACAATTCGCAAACCATTATCGATGCGCTTCTTTCTGAAGTAAAAAGATTAAATGTTCCAGTGCTTACTGGTCAATCAGTAAAGCAGCTTCAGGTTGAAAATGATATTTGGCATATTCAAACAAAAAAATCGACATTTCAAGCGAGGAAAGTGCTTATTGCGGTTGGCAGCAATCCCAAAATATGGGATTTGTTGGCAAAATTGGGACATACAATTATCAAACCTGTTCCGTCATTATTTACTTTCAATATTAAAGATGAACGAATCGAGGGTTTAGCTGGATTAGCAACTCAAGCTGAGGTAGAAGTGCTAGCCAATGGAAGTTTGTTTGCCGATGGTCCTTTGCTAATTACTCATTGGGGACTTAGTGGTCCGGCAATTTTGAAGTTATCGGCTTGGGGAGCACGAATTTTAAATGAATTAGCTTACAAATTTACAATTCAAGTAAATTTTATTCCAGATGAATCAATAGCATCTGTAGAGCGCAGGTTCGATGCAATGCGCAAGGAGAAAGGCAAGCAAAGAATTGTTGCAACACCTTTATTCAATTTACCAAAACGGCTTTGGCAAAGACTTGTGATTTTTTCTGAAATAGATGAAAATCTAAAATGGGCTGATCTTTCAAAGGTGAAACGAGAAGTCTTGATTAACTCACTGCAATTTGCCCAATTTCAAGTTGATGGAAAAAGTACTTTTAAAGAGGAATTCGTCACAGCGGGTGGTGTTGACCTGAAAGAAATCAATTTTAAAACCTATGAAAGCAAAAAACTACCCAATTTGTTTTTTGCTGGCGAAGTACTAAATGTTGATGCTATTACCGGAGGCTTTAATTTTCAAAATGCATGGACTAGTGGTTATATTGCTGCTAAGGAAATGGCCAACTAAAGACTAGATAAACTGTTAGTAACTCCTTAAAACTTACACTAGAAAAGGAATGAAATAATGGTATTTTTAAAGACTGATTTTTTCATTGCTCAATAGTTTATGTACCTAATATTCGACACCGAAACCACCGGTTTACCTCGCGATTATAACGCACCAATTTCAGATACAGATAATTGGCCAAGATGTATACAAATTGCATGGCAATTGCATGACGAAATGGGGCATGTGATTGAGCATCAGGATTATTTGGTACAGCCAGAAGGGTTTAATATTCCTTATGATGCAGAGAAGATTCATGGTATTTCTACTGAGTTAGCTCAGGAACAAGGTATTCCGTTAAATGAAGTGCTTGAAAGGTTCAATGAGGTATTAGATAAGTCCAAATTTGTTGTTGGTCAGAATGTAGGTTTTGATGTGAACATTATGGGTGCGGAATTCTACAGAGAATCCGTTGCTAACAAATTACAAGAGTTACCGGTACTTGATACGTGTACCGAAGTAACTGCTGATTTATGTCAAATTCCAGGAGGGCGATATGGTAAATTCAAATTACCAACCTTGACGGAATTGCATGAATTTTTATTTCATAAACCTTTCTCTGAAGCGCATAATGCAACAGCCGATGTAGAAGCAACTACCCGTTGTTTTTTAGAATTGGTTCGTAAGCGAGTATTTACAACCGAACAGCTAGATGTAAATCCGGATTATTTTGCGCGCTTTGACGAAGCGAATCCGCAGACCATTCAGCTTATTGGTTTAAAACACCTTAATCTAAAGGCTGAGTCAGCTAAAATTGCAAAACAGCTAGAGCCGGCAGATGACGGAATTTCAAAACAAGAACTTGACCAAAATTTAGCCAACCTTGCTGATGCTACTTTTGTTCATTTGCATAATCACTCTCAATTCTCGGTCTTACAATCAACCAGTAGTGTAGCTGATTTGGTGAAGGCTACGGCAAAACATAAAATGCCAGCGGTTGCCCTTACTGACCATGCCAATATGATGGGTGCGTTCCATTTTGTCTCGGCTGTAGGCAAGCATAATAATGGAGTTAAAGAACGAAATAAGGAAGCAGAAGAAAACGGAACGGGGTTTGAAAATGAGATAAAACCTATTCTCGGTTGTGAGTTTTTTGTATGTGAAAAACACGATGATAAATCGAGAAAAGATAACGGTTATCAAATCGTATTGCTTGCAAAAAATAAGAATGGCTACCATAATTTGGCCAAAATGTCATCTTTGGCTTATACTGACGGATTCTACTATGTGCCGCGCATTGATAAAGAGATAATAAGTCAATTTAAGGAAGATATCATTGTACTTACAGGTAACTTATATGGTGAAGTGCCTAGTAAGGTCCTGAATATTGGCGAAAAACAGGCCGAAGAAGCCTTAATCTGGTGGAAAGAACAATTTGGTGACGATTTATACGTAGAGATCATGCGCCATGATCGGGAAGATGAAAAACGAGTGAATCAAGTGCTCATTCAGCTTGCTAAGAAACATGAAGTGAAACTTGTGGCCACAAACAATACATACTATTGCAATCAAGAGGATGCTAATGCACATGATATTTTGTTGTGTGTAAAAGATGGTGAGAAACAGGCGACACCAAAAGGTCGCGGTCGTGGATATCGTTATGGTCTACCTAATGACGAATACTACTTTAAGGGTGGAGATGAAATGAAACAATTGTTTCAGGATTTACCTGAAGCAATCTTAAATATTCAGGAGGTTGTTGACAAGATAGAGCCTTTTGTTTTAGCTAGAGATGTACTGCTTCCTGCCTTTGAGATTCCAGAAGAATTTCAACATAAAGAGGACGAAGAAGATGGTGGAAAGCGAGGAGAAAATGCCTTTTTAAAACATCTTACTTATGAGGGTGCGAAAAAGCGTTATGGTGAAATTACTGAAGAAATAAAGGAACGTCTCGATTTTGAGTTAGATACTATTGAAAGAACTGGATATCCGGGATATTTCTTGATTGTGCAGGATTTTATTGCAGCCGCAAGAGACATGGATGTATCAGTTGGGCCAGGTCGAGGGTCGGCGGCAGGATCGGTAGTAGCCTACTGTTTGTGGATTACGAATATTGACCCAATTAAGTACGATTTACTTTTTGAGCGTTTCTTGAATCCGGATCGTGTAAGTATGCCCGATATCGATATTGATTTCGATGATGAGGGTCGTGGTCGGGTAATGGATTATGTTATAGATAAATATGGGTCGAATCAGGTGGCGCAAATTATCACCTATGGCACCATGGCTGCAAAATCTTCTATTAGGGATACAGCTCGGGTACTTGATTTACCGCTTCATGATGCAGATAGGATTGCGAAGTTGATTCCTAACATGTCGAAGCTTAATAAGATTTTTGGGGTTGAAGAAAAAGTCTTGAAATCTAAATTTAGGAGTGATGATTTGGTGTTGATCAATGAACTGCTCAATATTTCTGAAGGCGAAGATCTACAAGCGCAAACCGTTAATCAAGCAAGGGTTTTAGAAGGTTCCGTTCGTAATACTGGGATTCATGCCTGTGGGGTGATCATAACACCTGATGACATTACGAACTTTGTTCCTGTAGCAACGGCAAAGGATTCCGATTTATATGTAACACAGTTCGATAACTCAGTAGTAGAAAGTGCTGGCTTACTGAAGATGGATTTCTTGGGATTAAAGACGCTGACCTTAATAAAAGATACGGTTAAAATTGTAAAAGCCAAGCACGGTATTGAGCTTGATCCAGAGAATTTCCCGCTCGATGATGAGCCGACTTACGAGCTTTTCCAAAAAGGAGAAACGGTAGGGATATTTCAGTATGAATCGCCTGGGATGCAAAAGCACATGAAAAACCTAAAACCAACGGTTTTTGATGATTTAATTGCCATGAACGCCCTGTATCGACCAGGTCCGATGGAATACATTCCTAGTTTCATCGCACGTAAACACGGTGATGAAGAAATTGAATATGACCTTCCTGCAATGGAGGAATATTTGAAGGAAACTTACGGAATTACGGTCTATCAGGAGCAAGTGATGTTGCTTTCTCAAAAGCTAGCAAGCTTCACCAAAGGTGAGGCCGATGTACTGCGAAAGGCAATGGGTAAAAAACAAAAGGCAGTGCTTGATAAAATGAAACCCAAGTTCATTGAGCAAGCTGTTGCAAATGGTCATGCCGAAGATAAATTAGAGAAAATATGGAAGGATTGGGAGGCATTTGCTTCCTACGCTTTTAATAAATCGCACTCTACCTGCTACGCATGGATTGCCTATCAAACGGCCTATTTAAAAGCACATTATCCAGCAGAGTATATGGCAGCAGTATTATCCAATAATATGAATGATATCAAGCAGGTCACCTTTTTTATGGAAGAGTGCAAACGAATGAAGTTGGAGGTGTTGGGGCCGGATGTGAATGAATCGTACTACAAGTTTTCAGTAAATGATCGGGGCGCTGTTCGATTCGGAATGGGAGCGGTTAAAGGAGTAGGAGGTAATGCCGTTGCTACTATAGTGGAACATAGAAAAAAAGATGGTAAGTACAAATCCATTTTTGATATGGCGAAGCGCATTGATCTGCGAGCTGCCAATAAAAAGTCATTTGAAAGTTTAGTGCTTGCAGGAGGCTTCGATTCGTTTACTGATACACACCGTGCGCAGTATTTATTTAAGGATGGTGACGGAAGTTCGTTTATGGAGAAGGCTATTCGCTACGGGGCTAAATATCAAGAAAATGAGAATTCTGCACAGGTCAGTCTGTTTGGTGAATCTAGTGAGGTTCAAATAGCGGAACCGGTAGTTCCGCCATGCGAAGAATGGGGAACGATGGAGAAGTTGCGTCAAGAAAAAGAAGTAGTCGGAATATATATTTCTGGACACCCGCTTGACGATTTTAAAATAGAAATGGACAATTTCACAAACGGCAATGTATCATTGTTTCACAATTTGGAACAGCATGTAAATCGTGAAATTATTTTTGGCGGTGTTGTTAGTGATGTACAACATCGAGTTACCAAAACCAATCAAGGTTGGGCAGCTTTTACCATTGAAGATTATAATGACTCTTATGAATTCAGAATTTTTAAAGAAGCCTATTTAAAATTTCGCCATTTTTTAGTGCCAAATTCCTTTGTTTTTGTGAGGGCTTTTGTGAAAGAGGGCTGGGTAAATCGAGAAACTGGAAAGAAAGGTGATCCGAGAATTCAGTTTAATAACTTTGAGCTAATGCATGATGTAATGGATGCTTATGCGAAAAAGTTGACTATTCAATTGAATATTGATGATCTACAAGAAAGTAGAATCAATAGTTTAAAAGACACCTTGCATATGCATAAGGGAGAAAAGATCTTGAATTTTGTTGTATACGAAATGCAAGAAGAAATCAAATTAAGCATGGCGAGTCGCAAGCAAAAGGTGAAAATTAGCCAAGAGCTTATTGAAGAGTTGCGAGAACAGGAAGTAAAGTATAAGTTGAATTAAACTATTGAAAAATTATCAGTCTTATATCATTGTATTATTACTCAGTACATTTTGGATAGTATTTGCCTGTAAAAACTCCTATACAGAATCTGATTACGAACCTATAATCCCTATAGCAACTCACTTCAATGGCCAGGGGTTTGCCGGTTCAGAAAGTTGTTATACATGTCATCCTGAAATCTATAAAACTCACCTAGAAACGGCACATTTTAAGACCTCTGCTATCGCAGATTCATCAACTGTAAAGGGAGACTTCATAGATGGTGAGAACGTTGTAACAATAGGAGGTGTTGTTGAAATTCAATTAATAAAAACCGATACCGCGTTATTTCAACAAATTCATAAAATAGAGAATGATGAATTATTGATGACTTCGAAAATTGATATGGTCATTGGTTCAGGAACGAAAGGTCAGTCTTATCTTACATGGAATAACGATCAGCTCTCTCAATTACAAGCATCTTTCTTCGCGCCTTCAAAAAACTGGATAAATAGTCCAGGGTATCCAGATAGATTGGTTAAAAATCGCATCATCCGCCCTCGTTGTATGGAGTGTCATACGACCTATGCCAATCATGTTGAGGGGTTTTCAATCAAGAATCGATATGACAAAGATCAAATAATATTTGGCATTGATTGTGAACGTTGCCATGGTCCATCAGCAGAACATGTTGGATTTCATTTAAGTAACCCCGATGTAAAAGAAGCTGTATTTGTAACTAGTTATAATGAACTTTCTCAACAACAAAAACTGGATGCCTGTGCTTTGTGTCATTCAGGTATCACGATGAATTCTAAAAGAGAACCTTTTAGCTTTGTGATAGGGGATAAACTTGCTGAATTCTCTACTGCAGACTATCAGGAGGTAAAGGAAATAGAACTTGATGTTCATGGTAATCAATATGGGCTTTTAACAAGTAGTAAATGCTTCCAGAAATCAGAAAAGATGGATTGCTCAAGCTGTCATGATCCACACAAAAATGAGCGCAATAACGCTGGTAGTTTTAACATAAAATGTATGAGTTGTCATTCTAATAACCAAAAAAAATGCATTGAGGATAGTGTTCTGCTTCAACAAAACAATAACGACTGTATTTCATGTCATATGCCTATGTTTCCATCAAAATCTATGAAGATTACGCTGGATAGAGATACAATACCAGTTGAAGTACGAACGCATTTAATAGCAGTTTATAAGTAGTATAACTTGCGGTTGAAGTATAAGTTTTAACAATTACTACATAACAATAATGAATAATACAGCAGTAAGGAAAGCGAATAATATTTGACTACTTTTGTGATTTTAAAATTGAGATTAACAAGAAACAAATTATATTATGGCATTAGAAATAACAGACGCTAGTTTTGAGGAAACTGTCTTAAAAAGTGACAAACCAGTTTTGGTTGATTTTTGGGCTGCATGGTGTGGACCTTGTAGAATGGTAGGTCCAATCATCGAAGAAATTAGCAATGACTACGAAGGAAAAGCTGTTGTTGGTAAGGTAGATGTTGATGCAAATCAGGAGTTTGCTGCTAAATACGGTGTTCGTAACATCCCAACTGTATTGGTTTTTCAAAACGGAGAAGTTGTAGGTCGTCAAGTAGGTGTAGCACCTAAAAACGTATATGCTGAAGCAATCGATCAGTTGTTGTAAAAGATTATTTACATAATAATATATTAAAGGTTTGGTGCAGTGCCAGGCCTTTTTTATTTTAGGAAACTCCGTTTCAATGTAATTGAAATCGTTGGTTGAACTTATCTCGATGCATATCGGGATCTTTTAATTTATATAACGCTTTATTTCCTCCTAGATAAGGAGGATTAGGAGAACCATGAATCTACAACAAGAACTAAATAAAACCTCTGGATTTAAGAATCTCGAACTGCTTGCACAACAAGTGGTAGAGGGGTTTATTTCTGGAATGCATAAAAGTCCATTTCATGGCTTCTCAGCCGAGTTTGCCGAACATAAAATTTATAATCAAGGTGAAAGCACAAAACATATTGATTGGAAACTGTATGCTAAGACAGACAAGCTATACACCAAACGATATGAGGAAGAAACGAATTTGCGATGCCATTTGATCGTTGATAATTCAGCTTCTATGCATTATCCTGACTTAAAGAATTTGAGTGTTAGTTCGTTGAATAAAGTCGCATTTTCTGCCTTGGCATCTGCTGGAATCATGAATTTGCTTAAAAAACAACGAGATGCCGTTGGGCTGAGTGTGTACGGTAGCGAATATGAATATTATGCCCCTGAAAAAGGAAGTGAACGGCATCATCAAATGTTGTTGGGGAAGCTTTCAAAAATTGTAACTGATAAACCTAATAAGGGAATTACAGAAACCTACTCCTACTTGCATCAAATAGCGGAGAAAATTAAGAGGAGATCGCTTATTTTCTTGTTTACAGATATGTTTCAAACAGCGGTAGATCAAGAAAAATTATTCGAAGCTTTGCAGCATTTAAAGTACAATAAACATGAAGTGGTGATATTCCATGTATTTGACAGGAAGAAAGAGTTGACTTTTGATTTTGATAATAGACCCAAACGTTTTGTCGATGTGGAGACTGGTGACTATGTCAATTTATATGCTGATAATATAAAGGGGAACTACGAAAAAGCTGTAGCTGATTATTTTTATGCGTTACAACTAAAATGTGCTCAATACCGTATTAAATATGTGGGTTGTGACATTAATGGTGATTTCAATACTATATTAACTACCTACTTGGTCGAACGGCAGAAATTCGCTTAGATTTTGAGCTTATTTTAGTTTAATCTCAGGCCTGTATTTACTAGTATAAGTCTAGAACCTTGATTCTTCTTTCCAAGGTATTCTAAATGGGCTGAATATTTTTTAAAATTCTAGAAAAATCATTTGTCAAATTCAAAATGCGGTGTATATTTGCACCCGCTAAGTACTAATAGTACAAAGCGAAAACGTATGACGAGCTTCACGTCTTAAAATAACAAGCACGGTCTGGTAGTTCAGTTGGTTAGAATACCTGCCTGTCACGCAGGGGGTCGCGGGTTCGAGTCCCGTCCAGACCGCAATTTACTTCAAGAGTGACATGAAGTAAAAACAAAGTTGTGTTGTGATGAGCCAAGCGCTCATCGAGGTTTAGAAGTAAGCCAATGGAAAGCTTCTCGTGTAAAACGGGATGCTTTTTTTGTTTTTGACGATATTTATACAGCCATCAAGCCTTAAGGTTTCTAATTTCTCAAAGGATATAACATATCGTTATTTTTTTGATCTAATAAAAATGTCTATTTTTATGTTTATAGCCTTTCCCATGAGCTTTACTTTTTTCGAAACTTGAAAAAAGAGATAAAATTTTAACATAAAAATGCTGAAAATTGCGCAGTTTGCGCAACCTAATTGCGCAAACTGCGCAACGTTAGCTTATTTATAGTCAATATCTTTACGGTAAACAAGTAAACTTTTTTTGTCCCGTAATATAAATAAGGTGTAATGAAGTATTCCTACGTTATAATCGATGCTTTTGAAGACGACGTTCAGCGCTTAAAAGGAGCTTTAACGTTGTTTCCTGATTATAAATGTATGGGTACTGCCGATAACGAAAATTCGGGATTAGATCTTATTTTAAGAACAACACCGGATCTAGTTTTCCTAGACGTAGAAATTCCAGGCAATCATTTTAACATGAGCCTGTTCTCAATCATTACTGAACTTGCTAAATATACAAACAACCCTCCTACCTTTATTGTGGTTACAGCTACAAAAACTTACGCAATTGATGCTATTAGGAATGATGTCTTAGACTATTTGCTAAAACCAATAGACAGTTTTCAATTGCGTAAAGTTTTAATGCGTTACGAAAAAAAACGAACAGATCAACCACAAATTTTATGTATCAAATCACATGGCGATCATAAATTTGTTAATGTTGATGATCTTATTTATTTAAAGGCGGATAATAATACGACAGACTTGTTCTTAAGGGATGGTGAAAAGATCACTGCTTTTAAAACCTTAAAGCATTTTGAGCAGGCACTACCAGCTCATTTTACCAGAATTCACCACAGTTATATTATTAATTCAAAATGTGTGAGTAGAATTAATTTTGGTAAATCAACCTGTACTATCGACAATGCCAGTAACCTGATTCCTTTTTCCAAATCGTATCGAGAGAATGTTAAGCATTTAAAAAAGAGTCTCGATACCGGAAATATGCTTTACGTATAGCTACAACTAAAATTGACCCAATTACCCGTAAAACAGGTACGATTACTACTCAGTCTGGGTTAGTTACTATACACCACTTTTTTTAACAGTTTTTCGTGATACAAGGATATAGTTTTGAGCCTAATAAAGCACTATAAAGTGCTCTTAGCAAAAATACCTATAACACTTAAAACACCCTATTATGAAAACTATTAAAAGAGCAACTGCAATCGTATTATTATCATTATTTGCTTACTCTTGCACACCAGAAAATGCCAACAATGATGTCGATCTTTATGAGAATGCAGATGTTGAGGCTACAGAAGGAGAAGATCCTGAAGAACCTAAAAAAGATTAAAATATCTTTAATATTCATAACTTAGACGAATGTATCGTATTGCATTCGTCTTTTTTTTGCTCCTATTTTTCTCTTGTTCTAAAAAGAACGAAGTATTGACTCCTGAATTCAAAGTTGAGCTTATTAAAGATATTATAAGCCGTTCTCAATATGCTGATACTACAAAACAACATAAACTACAATTAGCCGATAGTGCTAAAAGTTTGATCAATACATTACAAAAGGACACTTTATACAATGAACTGGCAATTGAAGTAGCTTCCTGTTATTATATGATACGCGAATGGGACTTATATACTAAAGCTACTGATGTATTTCTTGAAAATGCAAAGCGAATCAATGATAGTGCCGCTATTGCAAAAGGGTATTACAATTATGGGTTGATAAAGAACCGCATTTTGCAATATGATAGTGCTTACTACTATTACTACAAGGCGTTTAAAGAGTATCAAAAGTTAGGGAATAATAAGCGAATTGGTAGGTCGGCTTTAGGAATGGCATTAATACAAAGAAAAAAAGGTGATTTGATTGGGGCTGAAGCTTCATATATAGTGTCATTGGATGCATTTAAAAAAATAGAGGCGTCAGAGTACATAGGTGACTGTATAAACGGTTTAGGGATTTTGAGGCGAGCAATGCGTGATTATGATCAAGCAATTTTGTATCATGAAGAATATCTAGAGTTAAAATCTGGTTTAGATGACGAGTTGGAAAAAGCCTTACCATTTAATAATCTAGGTTGGGATTATGAGAATAAAGGTGATCTAATAAAGGCCAAATCATATTATGAAAAAGGACTTGCTTTATATGAATTGAAGCAAAAGAAAACATCAACTTATGGTATTTTAATCGACAACTATGCACATGTTCGTTTTTTACAAGGAGAAGTTGGGCATTTACCAGCCCCGTATTTTGAGGCACTTGCTATAGCAGATAATCTTAATAACCTTAATCTGGCTATTTCAGCAAATCTTAATTTATCTGAATATTACGGTCATGTAGGAGATATTTCGAATGCAAAAAAATATGCAACAAATGCATATGAAATAGGAAGGGATAATATTTATTTAGAAAAGGTACCCAAAGCATTAAAACAGCTACAAAGCTTAACTGTTGGAAATGAGGCTTTACGATATGCTAACTTGTATATAAAGTTAACCGATAGCCTGCAGCAAGAAGAAAGGCGCTCAAGAGATCAATTTGCCCGAATCCGATTTGAGTCGGACGAATTGGAGGCTGAAAAGGAGTCATTGCAGATGGAGAACGAGAAAAATGAGACTCGTATACAATGGTTGACGATTGTTACTTTAGGGGTTTTATTAATTGGACTGCTTCTGTTTATAATTAAAAGGCAGCAGGATAGTAAGCGAAAGCTACTGGTTGCACAACGTCAACAAAAGGCTAATGAAGAGATCTATCAGCTAATGCTTACTCAGCAAACTAAGCTTAACGAAGGTCGTAGTATGGAAAGAAAGCGATTTTCAAAGGAGCTGCATGATGGTGTTTTAAGTCGATTATTTGGAGTGCGTTTAAGTTTAGAGTCGATGAACCTAAATGGACAAAATAGCACTAAGGAGCTTTACGTAAATGAATTGCAGGGTATTGAGAAAGAAATTCGCCAAATATCGCATGATTTAGGCAGTGATATATTTGAAGGGAAACAAGATTTTGTCAATGTGGTCGATGACCTTTTAATTAGACAGTCTTCAATAGCAGCATGGAAGTATGAGTTAATAGATGATGATCTTATTAATTGGGGTGTAGTGTCGAGTCCCTTTAAAATGCATATGTATCGCATTATACAAGAAGCTCTTCAAAACATAAATAAATATGCTGATGCTCGGCTAGTACACATTATTTTTGATAATAAAGAAAATGGGATTACCATTACTATAAAGGATGATGGAAAAGGTTTTAATCTTAAAGAAACATCTAGACGCAAAGGGATTGGCTTACAGAATATGCGCTCACGCGCTAAAGAGATTAACGCAAAGATTGAGATAGAAAGTGAAATAAATAAGGGGACCTCGATTACCTTAAGCGGCATAAAAATTGAAACATCGGCACTGGCTAATGGAAATGAATAATAATATCAAAATACTAATCGTAGATGATCATCCTATGATTATTGAAGGGTATAAAAACTCACTTTTAAACAGAGAGGCTGATGGTTATAATCTATTAATTGAATCGGCCAACGATTGTGATCTAGCTGTTAACAAAATAACGGCATCAATTACTTCACCACAACCCTTCAAAGTATTGTTTGTTGATATTAACTTACCGCCAAGTGCAAATGGTGAGTTCTTATCGGGTGAAGACATTGCCAAATTTGCCAAGTTGAAAATACCTAACAGTAAAGTTGTAATTCTTACCATGCATGGTGAAGATCAGCGTATAGGGCTAATATTAAAAAATGTTGACCCAGATGGACTATTAATAAAGACCGATGTTGGCGCAAAGGAGTTCGTCGATGCATTTCGATCTGTTTTAAAAGATGAGCCATATTACAGCGCAAGTGTAATGAAACATTTAAGAAGGCGCATACAGTATGATTTCGAGTTGGATATTAAAAATCAAAAAATACTCGAATACCTTTCAAAAGGAATTCCCACATCAGATATTACGGATATGGTTGGACTCTCTAGACGTGCAGTTGTCTATAGAAAAGGGCAATTAAAACAACAATTCGGAATAACCGATGCATCCGACGCAGAATTGATAGAAAAGGCAAAAAGCCTCGGATTTGTCTAAATTTTCCTAAAAAAGCTTCAAAATTGCGCACTTTGCGCAATACAATTGCGCAAAGTGCGCAAAGCTTCTTCAATGGTATTACTTAAATTTACACATAAGTAATGGTTAATACTTTTAAGCTATTTGATCATCCCGGTTGTCCTGTACACATGTTTTCATTACTTGATGCATTCCGCATATTTTATAGTTAGGGGATAATTATAAGGATACGACAAGCAGCCGGGGTTAGCTTAGTTAACCTGAAACGTTTTTATAGCCCGTAAGCGCACCACGAATAGAGTTTTATTCGAGGTGCGTTTTTTTATGGTCAATTTGAGATTGTGTTAAATGAATTTTGCCTACCACCAATCAAAAGAAAACAGGGCGCTCGCGTTGCCTACTAACGTATAAAAAAAGAAACCCGCATAGATCGCAGCCACCATAAACTTTAGAAAGGTTCCAGTCAAAAATCCAATAAAAGATCCAAAAGCGGCTTTCATTGCAGTTTTTTCATCTGCCTTATTAATGAGTTCACCAATAAGTGCACCAACAAAAGGCCAAATAATAATGCCAAAAAAACCTAGAATAGGAAAAACAATAGCAACGATTAAGCCTAAAGTAGTTCCTAGCATTCCTGCTTTACTACCACCAAAACGTTTGGTTCCCGCAATGGGAATAAGATAATCTAAAACAAAAACAGCAATAGCAATTACAAAGGTAATTCCTAGAAACCAAGGGTCGCTAGGTACGGCCTTAGTTAGGTGTAATAATAATAACCCAATCCAACTTAAAGGTGGGCCAGGTAATACTGGTAAAAAGCTACCAATAAGACCAAGAAATATAAAAAGTAGTCCGAACAGGACTAAAATGATATCCATAAAGTAAAATTAACTGTCTATTTGACGAGCTAAAACTAAAAGTGTTACAATTTTATGAACTAAATAATTAGTTTAAACTAATTATTTAGTTATATTAGCAATCTAAATTCTCAGAAGTATACTGCGCAAATACTTTTTTAAAACGGAAAATGATGAAGACACTTACTAAAGCAGAGGAGGAGATTATGCAAATACTGTGGCAGCTTAATCAAGCGAATGTTGCTTCTATTATCGAGCAGTTTCCAGAACCAAAACCCGCTTATAACACAATTTCTACCATTGTGCGAATCCTTGAAAGCAAAGAGGTGGTAAGTCATAAGAAAGTGGGAAAAGGCCATATATATTTCCCGTTAATTTCTAAAGAAGAGTATAGCAATCAATCCATCAATAAACTAATGGATGGTTATTTTCAGGGATCTTTTAAGAGTATGGTTTCGTTTTTTGTGAAGAAAAATGACATTAATGTGAAAGAGTTAGAACACATTTTAAAGGAGTTGAACAATAAAAATGAGAACTCATGATACAGTATATTTTAGAGGTGTTGGCGTTTCAGTTATTGTTTTTGCTGGTGTATGACCTATTCTTAAAGAAGGAAACTTTTTTTAACTGGAATCGAGCTTACTTGATAGGTACTTCATTGTTGTCATTACTAATTCCTTTTGTGAAATTAAGCATTATTTCTTCTGCAATACCAGAACAATATACCTATGTGTTTCCTATGTTTGAGCCTCTTGCTGAGATTACTCTCAATGCAGATGAGGCTTCAAGATTTATCTACCAATTTCAGTGGATGCATATTGTTTATGTAGGTATGTTTATTAGCTTTTTAATCTTATTATTTAAGCTATACAAGATTAACGTATTAGTTAGAAAGGGAGAACGAACCCAGTTTGAAAATTATACCAAGGTCCTATTAATGAGGAGCAAACAGGCTTTTTCATTTTTCAAGTACATTTTTTTAGGCGACGCTATAATTGACAAAGAACAAGATCAGATCATCGAGCACGAGTTGGTTCATGTAAAGCAAAAACACAGTATCGATCTCTTGTATTTTGAGTTGCTTCGCGTCATTTTTTGGTTCAATCCGCTCATTTATATCTATCAAAATAGGATGGCAGAATTACACGAGTTTATTGCTGATGCACAGGCGGTAAAATCAAATAAAAAAGCCTACGTAAATGAGTTGTTGGCTCAGGCATTTCAAACGCAACATATCTCATTTGTTAATCAGTTTTTAAAACCGTCTTTACTTAAAAATCGACTAAAAATGATTAGTCGTCAGCAATCAAAAACTGTTTTTAAGTTGAAATATCTGTTTTTGGTGCCGCTTGTGCTCGGAATGTTGATTTATAACAGCTGTGAGCAGTTGGATGATGAACTTGCTGGAGTTGATTTGTCCATTTCAATTGATGATGACGATGGAGCTCTAAAAAGAAGATTAATCAGTAAATATGAAGCCATGGACTTCGTAACACTTCATGAATTAAGAAATAACAATAAGTCTTTTAAGACCGCATCACCTTTAGATGAACTCGTAAGTAAACAGAAGTATTATGAATCTCGTATACAGGATATTGTATACATGAAAAAAATGACTGAGAAAGATAACATTAAAAGGCTTATTGAAGCTTCAGATGGTAGGATCAAATTCATGGCTTATGCATACAAAAGAGGACTAGAAAACCTTTCTTATTCGAACTATGTTAACGAACATAAATTCTATCAAGTTTTTGATAAGAACATTGGGATTTCGTTAAATGGTTTCACCAAAATTCTGATTGACTTTATTGATATTAAGACTAATTCCCAAACTAAAATTTTTGAGGCGCAAAACACTACAGACTTTTCGGGTGATGAATTGATTCAAATAAATCGACTGTTAGAGAATCACGTGAAAAATGATACTAAAAATTCCTTAATTATTACTGATGGAATTAATTCAGCTGAGTTTTTTGTGAATCCTAATTATTTAGAATTTAAACAATTATTGCGTGATGAGAAGTCTTCTGCGCGTTCTACTGCTAAAACCCCTTTCGCAGTAGTAGAGCAAGTCCCAATCTTCCCTGGTTGCGAAAATTCGTTGGACCAACGCGCCTGCTTTCGGGAAAAAATTCAAAATCATATTAAGAAAAACTTCCGCTATCCAGCAGAAGCGCAGGCCGAAAATGTTCAAGGTAGAGTATATGTGAATTTTGTGATTAGTACAGATGGAACAATCGAAGATTTACAAATGAGAGGTCCTGATAAACGCTTAGAAAGTGAAGTAGGACGTATCATTAATAAGTTGCCACAATTTATTCCAGGAAAGCAAAGTGGGATGTTTGTAAATGTACCATTTTCAATCCCCATTACCTTTAAACTGAATAATGATAAAGTTGCTGATGATTCTGTGATGAATTACTCAGAAAAACGGGCAAAAGAAAGAGATGAACAAATATCAAAATATCAGGACAAAGTAGTCCCCTTCGCAGTCATTGATGAGGTTCCTGTTTTTCCTGGTTGTGAAAATATTGGGAGTAAGAAAGACTGCTTTAATGAGAAATTGAATAACCACATTCGCAAGCATTTTAATTATCCTAATAACCTTAAAGAGGAAGGCATAGAAGGTGATGTTTATATCATGTTTGAAATTAATAAAAGTGGTAAGGTTGACTTGATTAAAGCCCGAGCAGCGGATCCACGTTTAGAGGAAGCAGCAAAAACGATCATCAATAAATTACCAACCTTTGAACCTGGCAGGCATAAAGGGAAAGCAGTACGAGTTCCGTATGCAACCAAAATCACTTATTCACTTTAGTTAATGAAAAAATATTTAGTATTCTATTTAGGCTGCTTTTGCTTAACTATTTCAGCACAGCAGTCTAATTTGAAAGTTGGTGACAGTCTTTACCAACTAGGAAATTATAGTAAGGCCATCTCATTTTACAAACAGAGCAACTCGGCTAGATCGCTTCATAAAATCGCAAAAACTTATAATTCCATTGGCAATCATGACAAGTCGATTGCAGCTTATAAACAGGCAATTGAAAAAGACAGTAATTTGATTATTGCGCAATATGAATTAGGTAAATTATTCATCAAGAAAAAGCGTAATAAGGAGGCACAAGAGGTTTTTGAAAGGTTGTATCAAAAAGATTCATTGAACCCCAATTATTCCTATTATTTAGGTTTTATTGAAAAGGATGATTCTATAAGTCTAGGACACTTTAAACGATCTTTCAACTTAGATACTAGTCACCTAAAAAGTATTTATCGAATAAGTCGACATTTTTTAGTGCATGAAGATCGCGATTCGCTTTTTTATTATAGTAACATCGGATTAGAACAAGACGAAAATTATGTCGATTTAATCAATTTACAGTCTCAATATTTGTTTAATCGTGGTTGGCACGAAGAGGTGCTACCACTTCTTAAAAAATTGATAGATTTAGGTCAAAAATCTGAGACGATTAGAAAACGATTAGCGATTACTTATTATCAGTTAGATGATTTTGAAAAGTCGCTGCCTTTGTTCTTAGAGTTGATAAAATCAAATCCAAATGAAGCGGGCTATCAAACCTATGTTGGTAATATTTATAAAAGAAAAAAAATGCCAAAAGAAGCACTACCCTTTTATGAAAATGCCTTAAAAATTAAAAACCCTTCAGTAAAGACGGAATATTTGGCATTGGCAAGAAATTATCTAGATCTTAATGATGAGGTAAAAGCCACGCAATTTATGGATAAAGCATTTAGGGAAAAACCTTACATCATGTATGAAGAGTTCATGTTATTGCGAATAATAGATAATCGGTTTACTGACCCAAATGTCAAGCTCAATTTCTTCTTGAAATACAAGAAAAGGTATCCGAAAGCTAATGACCGTTTTATGGAATGGATTAAAAGTCGAATAACCGAATATAAAGGGCAAATTCACGCACAGAAGAAATAAAACCTATAAAAATCGTACATTTCGTTTATGCAAACGAGTATTAAGTGCGGTTTCTTCATGTTTCTGTTGATAGCGTTGGTCACATCTTGCGATCTTTTCAAAGGAAAAGAAAAAGCAACTAATGAGGCCGTTCAACAAGAATTGGCTGAGATTGATTGGAATGTGGTAGACGAATTACCTTCTTTTCCACAATGTCAAGGACTTGTAGGTCAAGAAGCTAAAAACTGTTTCGAAAAAGTAGTTACTCAACATATGTTAACCCATTTGGGTTCCCAGCAATTTGAGATTTCTAAATCGATAAATGACACGATCTTTGTAAATATGGTTATTACTTCAGACGGGGAAGTTCAATTGAAAAAAATAAAACAATCCGCCTTACTGCAGCGCGAGCTCCCTGAACTTCAGGAAATAATTAAAGCCTCAATTACTAAATTGCCTAAGGCGCTACCAGCCCATAAAAGAGGCATTCCCGTAACTGCAAAGTTTGTACTTCCTATCTATTTAAATATTGATTGAGAGCCAGTTCTCTTTGACAAATTAGATGACGAAATGATTATCTCAAGATCTAATTACCGAAGAAAATTACCGCTCGGACATAGTTATAAATTCCATTTCGTTAGCTTTGTTGAAAACGAATTCGATTGAGTAAAGAACGTATCATTTTAGGGATCGACCCCGGAACCACGATAATGGGATTTGGATTAATAAAGGTGGTTGATAAAAAGATGCATTTTGTTCAATTAAATGAGTTGAATCTTTCAAAATACAAAGATCACTATCTTAAGCTGAAGCTTATTTTTGAGCGTACAATCGAACTTATTGAAACCCATAATCCAGACGAAATTGCCATCGAAGCGCCTTTCTTCGGGAAGAATGTGCAGTCGATGTTAAAATTGGGGCGAGCCCAAGGTGTGGCTATGGCTGCAGGTCTTTCTAGAGAAATCCCTATTACGGAATACCTTCCAAAAAAAATAAAAATGGCGATTACCGGTAATGGAAATGCTAGTAAAGAACAGGTAGCCAAGATGCTTCAAAGCATGTTAGATCTCAAGACACTACCTAAAAACCTAGATGCAACTGACGGTCTTGCCGCAGCGGTTTGCCATTTTTACAATAGTGGTCGAGTGGAAGTAGGCAAAAGCTATACCGGTTGGGAAGCTTTTGTAAAGCAAAACGAGAAACGAGTTAAGAAATAGTCTTCAGTTTTCAGTAGCCAGTCTTCAGTAAAATTCTGTTAAAATTCATAGCAGCTTGTAATGTTCATCTAAGTAATGCCACTAAGCGCACATGAATTGGCTTTTATATTTTCTTATTGGATTTGTGGCAACCACTTTGGGAGCAATCCCCTTGGGTACAGTTAACTTATCGGTTATCAATACAACCATTAAGCAAAATTCAAATTCGGCGATGAAAATTGCTATGTCGGCAGGAATAGCTGAAATTTTGTTGACGCTATTTGCCTTGCATTACAGTATGACCATTATGCATATTATTGAAGACTATAAATGGATTCAATACGGTATAGCTGGTCTACTGTTTGCTACCGGTATCCTGCTGTACTTTAAAAAACAGAAAAAATTGCATTCAGATTCAAGCACTAGAAAAAAGATCTTTAACGGGTTTATTCTGGGCGTTTTTAATCCGCCTGTTCTTGTGTATTGGATGTTGGCACTAGGTTATATTAACATGAATACCATTTCACTAAATATGACGACACCATTATCAGTACTTTTCTTGTTTTTATTGGGCGTGTATGCTGGTAAAATAGGAACACTCTATGGCTATAGTAAAGCTAGTGTTCTTTTAAAAAATAGGGTAGGACATATTGCAAATGCGATGAACCAATTAATAGGTGTTTTGCTAGTAGTAATTGGAATATTTCAGTTATCGAAATTGTTATTTTTCTAGGAGACAGAAATTGCAACAACCAAGCCTTCATTAGCTCTAACGTTAAAAACTGTGTTATCTTCAAAAATAAGATATTGACCTTTTATTCCTTTTAGAACTCCACTGAACTCAGGATTCTTTTTTAGATTCAAACTATTCACTTTTTCAGGATATTGTACTACCGGAAAGTGTAATTCGGTTTCTTCATTTTCATCAATAACATATGCCTTTGCTTCCTCTGGCACAAAAGGAATCAATTTAGATCGGTATGCCTTTAAATCTTCATCTTCGACACTATTGGTAAGCATTTTTCGCCAATTCGTTTTATCAGAGATGTGTTCTTTTAAAGCAACTTCAGTAATTCCCGCTAAATACCGATTAGGGGCTTCAACAATTTCTATTGCTTCATGTGCACCTTGATCTATCCAACGTGTTGGCACCTGACTTTTTCTGGTAACCCCTACTTTTATATTACTTGAATTTGCTAAATACACAATATGTGGTTGGAGTTGCATTCTCTTTTCATATTCTAAATCGCGATCTTCTTTATCTAAATGCGCCGTACTTAATTCTGGTCTCATAATCCAATCGGCTGCTTGAGGGACCTCAAAAAAACAGCTTTTACAAAATCCTTGTCTGTAAATCTCTCGGTCGTTACCGCAGTTTAAACATTGATATTTGACAAATGAAAGACTAATAGTTTTATGTAACAATTGGTTTAAATGAATGAAGTCGTTTTCTAGGTTTAGAAAATATTGAATTGGCTCAGAAAACTCCGTCTTCATTTTGGTTAGGACACCTTGAAAAAGCATAAAAGAATTTGTTATTTTTATGCAATAAAGATAGTACAATAATGGCAATACCTTTAGTAAATTCGATTGCTTCGTGGTTCTTGAAAAAGCGATTTCATCAGATCGAACTTTTTCTAAAATACCCAAATGAAGTACAGACAGAATTGCTACAGGGATTGCTTCAAACAGCCAAGAGTACTGAGGTTGGTAAGCTATATGAGTTCTCTTCTATTAAAAACTATCGAACATTCGCAGATAGACTTCCGATAACAAATTATGAAGATCATGCCGATCTTATTGAACGTGTAAGGCAAGGAGAACATAATATTTTGTGGCCCACACAAACGCGGTGGTTTGCGAAGTCAAGTGGGACGACCAATGCGAAGAGCAAGTTTATTCCGGTAACCAACGAGTCTTTAGAAGATTGTCATTATGCAGCAAGTAAAGATTTGCTTTGTTTGTATTTGAACAATAATGAAAATTCCCAACTATTTACAGGGAAAGGACTGCGACTAGGAGGTAGTAAGGAACTATATGAGGAAAACGGAACCGTATTTGGTGATTTGTCCGCTATTTTGATCGATAATATGCCAATGTGGGCAGAGTTTAGTAGTACACCAAGTAACCGAGTTTCATTAATGAGCGACTGGGAGGTGAAAATGCAGGCGATTGTTGATGAAACTATTAAAGAAAATGTGACCAGTTTAGCAGGTGTTCCATCATGGATGTTGGTGCTTTTAAACAATGTTTTAGAAACTACTCAAAAAGCCAATATTTTTGAAATTTGGCCTAATCTAGAGGTGTATTTCCACGGAGGTGTGAGTTTCAATCCTTATCACGATCAATATGGGAAGTTGCTGCCAAGACCAGATTTTAATTATTATGAAATCTATAATGCCTCAGAAGGCTTTTTCGCAATCCAGGATCAAAATCATAGTGAAGAACTGTTGTTAATGTTAGATTATGGCATTTTCTATGAGTTTATTCCTATGAACACTTATGGTTCTAGTAATCAAAAAGTAATTCCATTAAGTGAGGTTGAAATAGGACAGAATTATGCCGTTGTGATTACAACCAATGCTGGCTTATGGCGTTATAAAATTGGTGATACAGTTCGTTTTACAAGTGTGAATCCGTACCGCATTAAGGTAACAGGTCGCACGAAGCATCATATTAATGCATTTGGTGAGGAGCTGATTATTGAAAATGCGGAGCAAGCGTTAAAGCGAGTTTGTCGAGAGACGCATAGTGAGATTGTCGATTATACGGCAGCACCTGTTTTTATGAGTGGCAGAGAAAAAGGAGCGCATGAGTGGATGATCGAGTTTAAAACTCCACCGCGCGATGTACATCAGTTTTCCGAGTTATTTGATATTGCTCTAAAAGACCTGAATTCTGATTATGAGGCAAAACGGGCAAATAATATTACTTTAAACGAACCAAAAGTCCATATTGCGAGACAGCACTTGTTTTACGACTGGCTTAAGTCGAAAGATAAACTAGGTGGTCAGCATAAAATTCCAAGGCTTAGTAATGAACGTCAATATATTGACGAATTAATTGAATTAAATACGCCGGCTAAGACGTATTAGCATTGATATTTTCATTATCATCGAAAAAAGTGACGGTAATCTATGTTTAGGGTGTTTTTTTTCTTTATTTAGTTGTCCACAAATCAGCTAATTCATGCAAGCACTCGATTACTCCCTTAGTTCACCAACTAAAAATGCCATTCATATTGCTCAGGAATATGCTCGCGAGTATTACAACAATCAATACAACGCTGCCCATTTATTAAAAGCAATGGTGCATAAAGATGTCGATCTTAGAAATACTATTAGTAATGCTGATGTCGATATTTATTATATGGAAGAATGGTCAGATGTTCGCATTGAAGCCCTTCCTAGAGTGGTAAGTGTACCAGATAAAATAGCTGGCGATAAAAGTATAGAAGCTGTTTTTAACGAAGCTGATAATGTTCGATTAAAATTGGGGGATGATGAGATTAGTCCGATATGCTTATTAGTTGCTTTGTGTACCCCTGGAGTTGGTTTTAGTTATGAGCAATTAAAGACACTTCCCGTAAAAGCCGATGATTTTTTAAAGACTTCCAATACAAATAATGCTTCAACGGCAAAAAGGGCGACCCCAAAAGGCACTACTAAGTCAGTTAATAAAGATGCTTCTGTTTTAGACGAATATTGTATTGACAAAACCAGTGCATCCAAAAATAATGAACTAGAATTTGTTTTTGGTAGGGATGCAGCAATCAAAACAATTACTGAAATTCTAGGACGTAGATCGAAGCCAAATGTTCTTATTACCGGTGAACCAGGTGTTGGTAAAACCGTGTTGTTAGACGGATTTGTAAATGCTATTGTGAGCAGTGCAGTTCCTGATCTTTTAAAAAATGCGCAGGTGTATGAGCTCGATTTGATAAGCTTAATGGCTGGTGCTAGTTATAAGAGTGAAGTTGAAGATAGATTTAAAAAAGTAATTACGGCATTAAAGGAATTTGAAAAACCTATTTTGCTAATCGATGAAGTTAACAATCTCACCGAAAAAGATAGTGGAAATCAAGGTTTAGTGAATATTCTAAAAGCTGAATTGGTAAAAGGGGATATTACGTTTATTGCTACAGCAACCAATGATTCTTTCAGGAAACATATCGAAAGTGATGAAGGTTTAGCACGTCGTTTTGAAAATATATCACTGTCCGAACCATCAGAAGATGATGCATTGCAGATGATCTCGAATACCGTAAGTAAATACGAAGATCATCATAAACTGTCTATAAATGATGAGACTGTTGCAGAAGCAATTCGACTTTCAAAACGCTATAATAAGGATAGAAGTTTACCGGATTCGGCAATCGATTTGATTGACAGAACGATGAGTGCCGCGAGATATATGGTCGAAACTACAGCTGATCGCGTAAAAAGTGTATTGGATGAGGTTGGTGAAATCAACAATAATGAAGATCGTGAATCTGCATTGAAAGAAGTGCAGTGGCTGGCAGATAATTTAGATAGTAAATTCAGTTATTTATTGTTTAATGAGCTTTCCGAAGATGATCAAGTAAATCAATTTGAGAAATTGGAAGAGGGTGTGAGCTCGCTAACATCCATCCTAAAAAAGTTTACGGACAAATCTTCAGAAGAAAAAACAACAATCGATAAGAACGATATTTCAGCAACAATCGCGAATAAAACTGGAATTCCGATCGGAAAACTGCAAGCTGATGAAAAGGAACGCTTGCTAACAATGGAGGATCATTTGCAAAAGCGAGTGATTGGTCAAGATCATGCAGTAAGTGTTATTTCGCAATCAGTCTTAGAGTCTCGATCTGGATTAAGTAAGCCTGGATTACCGATTGGTTCTTTCTTTTTTACTGGACCAACCGGTACCGGTAAAACCGAATTGGCAAAATCGTTGGCTGAATTTTTATTTCAGACTGAGGAAGCAATTATTCGTTTCGATATGTCCGAGTTTAAAGAAGAGCACTCGGCGGCGCTGCTTTATGGTGCGCCTCCAGGATATGTTGGTTATGAGGAAGGCGGACTCTTGGTGAATAAAATTCGACAAAAACCATACAGTATTGTCTTATTTGATGAGATTGAAAAAGCGCATCCGTCGGTATTTGATATTTTTCTTCAAATTTTAGATGAAGGAAAGCTACATGACCGTTTGGGCAAGACAGGAGATTTTTCGAATGCTGTAATCTTGTTTACATCAAATATTGGTAGTGAGCATGTCGTAAAATCGTTTGGTGCTGGTATTGTTCCAAAGTCTTCCGATCTACTAGAAATTATGGGAGCACATTTTAGACCAGAGTTTCTAGGTAGGCTGACAGAGATAGTTCCTTTTTCTCCAATAACTGAGGAAAACGTGGTGAAGATCTTCGAAATTCAGATGAAAGATCTGCATAAAGCATTGGCAAAGCAAGAGATAGAATTGAATCTGTCTGATGCTGTAAAGCAACATTTAGCACTTAAAGGATTTACGCCTAAATACGGAGCGCGACCATTACGTGCTGTAATACGAACGGATTTACGATCGCCTTTATCTAGAAAGCTGATTACAGGCGAAGTAGCAAAAGGAAATACTGTCGATTTAGACTTTAAAAAAGACGAAATCGTCTGGAAAATATCATAAATATTGAATGATTACTAGCAGGTAATAAAGGGTTGTAATACCCGTGTAATCAATTAAATTTGAGTATCTGCAAGAAAATTTACTATCTTTAAATCAAATTGTTAATTTTTTAATATGAGCGACACTTACGGATTAGGTGGAACCGAGGTAAAATCGGATGCTGGCGAAGCTATTTTAGACATCAGCCAGAACAAGACCCTTTTGGTTCAAAAATTAACCCAAGATCAACCCCTTAAGCCTGAAATCGTATCAGGATTGACTTCCATGGAGTCAGTTTTTGAGCATTACAAGCCTGAAATTGAAGTTGAATTTGAAGATGCTGACGGAGCCGAAAGCAAAGAGTCTTTAAAGTTTAGCAATTTAGGTGATTTCGGAAAGAATGGAATTATTAATCAAAGTGATTATCTAAATGCACTTGATACTGAAAAAGAGCAGTATCTAAAGGTAGTAAAGCAGTTAAGGTCTAACAAGATTTTAAAATCTGCCTTAGAAGATCCTGAAGCAAAACAAGCACTGTTAGATTCCATTTATTCACTTATAGCTGAACTTCAGCAAGGCTAAACAATTACTAGACAATGGCATTAGGAAGAAAAAGTACTTCAAAAGTAAATATAAAAAACCCAGCTGAGAAGCTTAAAGAGAGTGAAGAAAAGTTAGCCAAATATGGTGGCTTTGACTTACTTGAAGCAGCGATCGATGATGTTCAGAATATGAACCCAGATCGTAAAGCGAGAAAGAAAATATTTTTAACAGAGTCGAGCAAGAAAGCAGAGCGCAGCAAGTTGCAAAAAACTTTAGAGATTTGGGCTGATATGTTGAGTTCATCTGACGACATTTCACAAATGGTGGATGAGTCGGAAAAGCGTTCAGCACAAGCACATAAATCACTTGAGAAAAATCTTGGAGCTGCTTTAGAGCAAACACGCGAAATGGAGCAATCCTACCGTTCGGTGGCTTTGTTCTATAAAAATACGGAGTCTGATAAGGTTAAGAATATCAATATCGTGAATGCAGAATTAGATCAGCTTAAAGATCTTGATAATACGCGATTCATTGACGCAATTGCCGAGGAATTAAAAAGCGGTTATGACCGCTTAGATCTTCGCGATAACTATAGTCTACTTGTGGTTCCTGGATATTTAGGAAGCAATAAAGTGGTTGAGAAGTGGGCGAAGATTGCTCACGACAATAAGGTAATGATGGTTACTGACTTTGAGCACTTAGATGAGCCAGATGATGTAATGGAAATGTTTGAGCTAGCCAATTTAACAGGAGGCGATAAATTTCGCTCTAATGTAGTAATGGCATGCAACTGGCTTGTTGGTCGTGGTAAGCATGATGAAGTTGGTGAAGATGAAGACTTGTTTGTACCACCATCTGGAGCACTTGCTGGAAAGATATACAAAACGCTAATGTCTCAAGTTACTGCCGGTAAGAAGTTTGGTGGTATGAATGAAGTAGATGGTGTTCGTTTTGATCTTAAGAAAAGTGAGATTGCTCATTTGGAGAAATTAGGATTGGTGCCTATGGTGAACGAATACGGAAAAGTAATGGCATTTTCTGCTAAAACTCTTTTCAATGGTGATAATCTTGGACTTCAAACTTATTCTGTAGTTAGGGTATTCGATTATGTAACCAAAGTATTAATGGATTTCTTAAACCGTCGTGCTTTTGAAAATTTCAATGCTAGAACACGGAAAGAACTTATGGGACAGATTGTGAAATTCCTTGATGGAATCACAGGTCCAGATAAGTTAATTGAGGATTTCTCAATCAAGCGTTTCGAACAAGATCCGACACAAAAAGACAGAATCTTTTTAGATATACATATGAAGCCATATTTCCCCGCCAAAAACTTTATGATCAAAATGGATGGTCAAAAAGGTGATGATGGTAATGAGTGGGATGCTGAGTATGAGCAGCAGTAGAATATATACTTACTTGTTAAGAAATAAAAGGCTTCATCATAGAAATGAGGCCTTTTTTATATCCATTATTGTGGCTAAGTGATTTAGCTTCATCTTATTTATGTCGAAGCTTTGGTTTTGAGGTTACTCACATGAGCAAAATTATTGTATAGCTACTACACTTCCAGAATTTCCACTTGTTCCCATAAAAGCACCAACTAAAGAATAGCTATACATGCCAGGAGGAAATGTTGGGGTATCGACTGAATCAGAAACTCCAGAATTTACACTAACTACATATGGTGTTCCATCTATTGTAAAAGTTACTGTGGATCCCCCTGATCCACCGAATGCACTAACTCGGAATGCCGAAGGTGCACCAGAAATTGTTATAGTTCCGCTTGCGAGCGAATCGGTTGTGTTAATAGTGTTGTCATCGCTGAAAGTTACCGTGCTAGCGCTAGTTACGGTCACAGTAAAAGTATCAGTACTAGTCTCTCCATATAAGTCTTCAACTTCAAGTTCTACAGTATATACCCCAGGAATACTAAAAGTATATGACTGTGTTCCAGCTGTTGTTGCCGTTACTTCTGAACCATCTTCAAAACCTTTCCATGTATATAATACGATACCGCCAACTACATCGGAGGATGGATAACTCGCAAATGCAGTAGTAAAAGGTGCTGGACCACCAGCAGAGTCTGCAGAAGGAGAAATCTCTGCTGCAGGTATATCGTTTACAATAACCGTCCTAGTTACATTGATTGATGGATTGGATACTAGAGAGTAGGTAAAAGTGTAAACTCCTGGTGTGTTAATATTGTATCCGCCTTGGTCTACATTAAAAGGTATTGTATTACCACTACCATCATTGGTTGTCACTCCAGGATCAGAAAAACTAGTCCCTTCTAAGACAACAATTTCATTTAAACCGTTCAAAGTTATCGTCGGGTCAATACCTGTAATAGTGACCGATATGATTCCTTCTGTAATTGAAACATTTCCGTTGGAATCTCTCAATTCATAAGTTATTGTAGCAATGTCCGTTTCTCCAGCATTCAAATTCCCAAAGTTAGCATTAGGATCGAATGAGAATGCACCATTGTCATTAATCGTTACCAAACCACCACCGACAACGCCAACTTCCACATTTACAGCAGCCGTAGAACCGTTTACACTATGTACAACAAATGAGTCTGCATCTGGATCTCCGTCGACAGCAGTCCCTGGTCCATTATCAGCAAAAAGATTTCCTGTGACTATAGTATTTTCAGAGGTGTCAAATGAATCATCAACCGGCACTGGTGGCTGATTAGTTACAACATAGTCAATGTTGAATGTATTTGTTCTTGTTGGGACAGTTTGCCCCGCAGGTGTTGCTGATACGCTTAAATTATGGAGATTTATAGATGTTCCCGTATAATTGAAATTAAAACTGGCCCCTCCATTAACTGTAGTATTAATCTGAGTATCTCCTGCATTAAATATCCCATCAATTTGATCGCTATTAATAACTAAATTGTAGGTTGATATAAATGAGGTATTTGTAGGATCTACTCTAACACTAAGATTTGTCACTTGCGTGCCTGCCGTTTCCGTAATTGTAGTTGTTGGATTTACAGTAATAGCAAAATCAATAACATTAATTTGAATATTTTGTGGATTTCCGGTTACGGTACCTCCAGAAGAATTTCGAGCTTCTAAGTCAAATGCTGTAACCCCGGTAGCGGTTGCAGTTTCATATCTCCACGTTGTTAATCCGGTTGAATTAATTGTCGTCCAAGTATTAGCACTAACAGGATTATTGTTTTGATCAAAAAGTGTGCCTCCAGCCAAAGTGCCAGGAAGCCACCTCACTTCATAAGTGCCCCCACCTACTGCCGATGGACTAATATTTAAGTTGATATCAGTTTCGTTATTGAAAAACAAGAAATTATCTACAGAACTGGCGCTGAAAGTGAATGGAACAGCTGGTAATTGATATTGTATTGTTTGACTATCACTTTTACTATATGAAGCAAATGAACTTGGTCTTACATCCACCGTAATGACGTGATCTATAGAAGTATTGCCAACATAGCTGAAATTAAAAATTCCTGGCGCTATATTGCTGATATTGGCTGAACCTCCATTATATGAAGTTGTTCCAACGGTTATTGTTCCATTGGTGCCTTGATCAGTTGTTATTATAATGTCATATTGATTACCGGGTTGGCCAAAGGTTTCGCTTATTAATACTGCGAAATCAACTTCAGTGCCTGTATCTTCTGAGATAGGATTCGAAGTTGGAGATGTAATGGAAGCTGCAAAGTCTTGAACGGCAATAGTAAAAGACTGTGTTCCTATTTCTGTTCCTGAAGCATCTTTTACAAATATTTCAAAGGACGCGTTTCCGGCAGCATTTCCTATAAATGTCCAATTAGTAATGTTGTTGCCAATAGATATATCTGTATCCACGTTAATACTCGTGCCATTAGATAAGTCAAAAGAACCTGTAGCGTTTCTATATCCGGCAGTGTAAGGCCCATTACCCCCATTTGTTTCATCAATATCGATAGTAATTTGTACATTTTCAGTCACGTAACTGGCGTTCTTTGCACTGTTAACTGCTACTGTTGCTGAACCATTTACATTGACTATAATCTCCTGGCTAGCTGTATTTGTATTTGTGCATCCATCAGTATCTTCAATAGTAAGTGTTGCTGTAAAAGGAGATCCTGCGCTTGTGCTATAAGTATGATCAACCGTCGGATTTGTTGTGGTTTGTATAGGCGATCCATCACCAAAGTTCCATGTATAGGTAATTGCGCTACTAGCAGTCGAGGCAGAAGCATCAAAGTTTACCGTTTCACCTTCGGTAATTGTTAGCTGATCTACATTAAACGAAGCAATTGGTGTCGCGTTGACTACTACAGTTCTTGTCATATCAGTAGCTCCTGCTGCTGAGTACGTCAAAGTATACGTTCCAGGCAGATTAGTATCAAACGGATCAGGAGAAGATGTGGTGGTAACAGGAATTGTATTCCCATTTCCATCTTCAGCTGAGACAGTATCGGTAAAAATAGCTTCTTGGCATAGTGTCACAGTCGCTGGAAGTGCCCCGAGATCGATAAATGGAGAAGTGGCAGGGTTTACTGTTATTTCTTGACTAGCATTAGTTACAGAAGTACACCCATTAGCGTCTTCAATAGATAAAATTGCTGTAAATGGTGATCCCGTATTGGTACTATATTGATGTGCAATAGTTGGGTTTGTGGTTTGTTGGATTGGCGATCCATCACCAAAGTTCCATGTATAGGTAATTGCGCTGCTAGCAGTCGATGCAGAAGCATCAAAATTAACCATGCTACCTTCTGTAATTGTCGCTTGATCGACGGTGAAGGAAGCTACTGGAGTTGCATTAACTACAACAGTTCTAGTCACATTAGTAGCTCCTGTAGCTGAATAAGTTAATGTATACGTATTAGGAACGTTAGTATCAAACGGATCAGGAGAAGATGTGGTGGTAACAGGAATTATATTTCCATTTCCATCCTCTGCGGACACGGTATCATTAAAAATGTCTCCTTGACAAAGTACAATTGATGCTGGAAGTGTACCGAGACTAATACTCGGCATTCCTTGTGCCGCATCAATTTCAATATCTTGAGTATTGATACATCCATTACTATCGGTTACAATTAGTTGTGCTGTAAATCGTTCTGCAGTAGTATAGGTATGAGTTATATTACTAGGAAAATCAAGCA
>NZ_JAABOQ010000002.1 GCF_010671565.1 Spongiivirga citrea | reverse complement strand
CCCCCTGTTGCTATTGCTTCTGCTACCCCATTGAGCGGTACTGTTCCATTAGAGGTTAGTTTTACGGGGAGTAATTCTACTGATGATGTGGGTATTACATCGTATAGTTGGAATTTTCAGGATGGTTCAACTTCTACAGCGGCTGACCCTTTACATACATTCACTACAGCCGGGAGTTATGCTGTTTCATTAACGGTAGTAGATGGAGGAGGTTTAAGTAGTACTACTACTATAACTATAGATGTTACTGACCCTTTACCACCGACATTGAGCGTGAATCCTGTAAGTTTAGATTTTGGACAGTTACCGATTAACGGTAGTGCCGCCCAATTAAGTTTCAATGCATTTAACGAGAGTACTTCTGGTGATGATATCACAATTACGGGAATTGTTATTTCTGGTGTGAATGCATCAATGTTTAGTCATAGCTCTACTCTTCCTTTGACAATTAGTGGTCAAGCTAGTATTAACATTCCAGTAACCTTTGTTCCAGATGGATTAACGGGTAGCAAATCAGCAACTATTGCCTTGACCCACAGCGGAGATAATTCGCCCATTAATATTCCTTTAAGTGCGGTATTGACAAGTACGTCACAATCGCAGCCATTAGTGCGTATTAGTGTAGGTAGTTTTTCAACAGTTCCAGCAAGTGATGGTGGTCCTGATTGGGAGTCTAACCCAGTGAATAACGAATATCAGGGTACTGGTTATTCTGTGAATACTGGAATCAATGTAAATAGTAACCTTCAATATGCGAGTCGTGATGCTTCAATCCCAACATATGTTGATGAGAGTGTTTTTGGAGGGCTATTTAATAGAGAGCGTTTTGATGTGTCTTCTGGAGAAGAGATGGAGTTTGTGGTTCCGTTGGCCGATGGTGACTATACTGTTAACTTGTTCTTAGGAAACAACTATGGTGGTACCAGCGCCGTAGGAGATCGTGTGTTTGATATTTTGTTGGAAGGAGTAGTAGTGGAAGATAATCTTGATTTGATAACTGCTTTTGGACATCGTGTGGCCGGTATGCTATCATATCCGGTTACTGTAACCGATGGTGCACTTAATATTTCATTTGGTCATGAGGTAGAGAATCCGTTAATTAATGCGATCGAAGTTCTCTATGAAGGTGAAATAGGTAATCAGGCTCCAGTAGCCATAGGAAGTGCTTCTACAGTATTAGGACTTGCTCCATTAGAGGTTAGTTTTACGGGCGTTAATTCCACTGATGATGTCGGAGTAACCAACTATTTATGGGACTTCAAAGATGGTAATACATCAAGTTTGGCCAATCCAACACATACGTTTGCCACTATCGGTACTTATGACGTTGATCTTACAGTTACCGACGAAGAAGGTTTAACAGATACAACTACAATATCGATAGTAGTAAGTGATCCGGGCATTATTGATATAAATGATATTACTTTTAATGAAGGAGGAGGTATAGCAACTTTCAATGTTACTTTAACAGGCGCCGTTTCAGGTGGCTTTTCTTTGAGTTATACAACACAAAACGGGACTGCGGTAGGTTCTACTGATTTTACTATTACTTCTGGAACATTAAACTTTGCAGGAATAAATGGAGAAAGTCAGTCAGTCAGTGTTCCAATTAGTGATGATAACATTTTGGAATCAAGTGAGTCATTTTTCTTGAACCTTTCCAATCCTAGTAGCAACTTAGTATTGATAAATGATAATCTAGGAGAGGCGACTATAACCGATAACGATAATGCATCTGTAAATGTAAATGATGTAACGGTTGCAGAGAATGGTAATGAAGCTGTATTTACAGTTCAATTAATTGGAAATGTTCAAAACGGCTTTACGGTTGATTATGCTACGGCAGATGATACCGCAATAGCTCCTGCTGATTATATACAAACCAATGGAACGTTAAATTTTACTGGTCAAAATGGAGAGACTTTGACAGTTTCAGTTCCAGTTATTGATGATCAACAAGTAGGTCAATCTGTTGTGTTTCACTTGAATCTTGGAAACCTGAGTAACTCGCTAGTAACTATCGCAGATGCGCAAGGAACGGCAACTATTCTAGATGATGATTCTGCTAATGTATCCATCAATGATGTAAGTTTGAATGAGGATATTGGTAGTGCTTCATTTGTTGTGACACTTGTCAATGATGTTCAAAATGGATTTACAATTGATTATCAAACGGTAGCAAATACTGCAAATGTAAATGAAGACTTTGAAGCGACTAATGGTACTTTAACTTTTGTTGGAACTAGTGGCGAAACACAATTGATTGAAGTGACGATTATTGATGACGTTGTTGATGAAAACAATGAAACATATTTTGTTGATTTGAGTAATATTAGTAATCCGCTAGTCAAATTATTAGATGCACAAGGAATAGGAACTATTATAGATAATGATCTTCCTCCCAACGAGCCCCCTGTTGCTATTGCTTCTGCTACCCCATTGAGCGGTACTGTTCCATTAGAGGTTAGTTTTACGGGGAGTAATTCTACTGATGATGTGGGTATTACATCGTATAGTTGGAATTTTCAGGATGGTTCAACTTCTACAGCGGCTGACCCTTTACATACATTCACTACAGCCGGGAGTTATGCTGTTTCATTAACGGTAGTAGATGGAGGAGGTTTAAGTAGTACTACTACTATAACTATAGATGTTACTGACCCTTTACCACCGACATTGAGCGTGAATCCTGTAAGTTTAGATTTTGGACAGTTACCGATTAACGGTAGTGCCGCCCAATTAAGTTTCAATGCATTTAACGAGAGTACTTCTGGTGATGATATCACAATTACGGGAATTGTTATTTCTGGTGTGAATGCATCAATGTTTAGTCATAGCTCTACTCTTCCTTTGACAATTAGTGGTCAAGCTAGTATTAACATTCCAGTAACCTTTGTTCCAGATGGATTAACGGGTAGCAAATCAGCAACTATTGCCTTGACCCACAGCGGAGATAATTCGCCCATTAATATTCCTTTAAGTGCGGTATTGACAAGTACGTCACAATCGCAGCCATTAGTGCGTATTAGTGTAGGTAGTTTTTCAACAGTTCCAGCAAGTGATGGTGGTCCTGATTGGGAGTCTAACCCAGTGAATAACGAATATCAGGGTACTGGTTATTCTGTGAATACTGGAATCAATGTAAATAGTAACCTTCAATATGCGAGTCGTGATGCTTCAATCCCAACATATGTTGATGAGAGTGTTTTTGGAGGGCTATTTAATAGAGAGCGTTTTGATGTGTCTTCTGGAGAAGAGATGGAGTTTGTGGTTCCGTTGGCCGATGGTGACTATACTGTTAACTTGTTCTTAGGAAACAACTATGGTGGTACCAGCGCCGTAGGAGATCGTGTGTTTGATATTTTGTTGGAAGGAATAGTAGTGGAAGATAATCTTGATTTAGTGCAGTATTTTGGGCATAAAGTCGCCGGTATGCTATCATATCCTGTTACCGTAACCGATGGTGCACTTAATATTTCATTTGGTCACGAGGTTGAGAATCCGTTAATTAACGCGATAGAGATTATGGGTGAAACCTTAACAACATCAAGAGCTTCGTCCAATACAACCTCAGTTACTAGTTCAGAATTGAGTAGTGAACAGCGATTTGAGTTTAAGCTATATCCCAATCCTGCAGATCAGTATTTGAATGTTGAAATTGGCGGTCCAACACCTGAATTACTAATGGTATATGATATTAATGGCCGAGTTATCAAAAAAATAGATACTAATAATCTAGAAATTACCGACGGGGTGTATCGACTTCCTGTATACGATTTGGAGTCTGGCATGTACATTATGAATGCTAGTTTTAAAGATGTTGTCAAAAGCCGAAGGATTATAATTAGGCATTGATGAAGTAAGAATAAAAATATAAAACTCCCTGCAGTCAAATAATTTGTAGGGAGTTTTTTAGTTATAATACTAAATACAACTACAATAATTGTACGCAATTATTTACTTGGCTAATGATCTCAAAAGCAATGTCCAACGTATTATTAGTATATTTATCTGAACTTCATACCAAAAGAAAACCATGAGACCTACTTCTTTTTTCTTTTTTTTGATTTGTCTATCTTGGTTTATCCCATGTAATTCCCAGAGTATTTCTGGAGAATTGAAAAAATGGCACACTGTGACAATTGAATTCACTGATGATGCAACGTACTCAGAAACAGGAACTCCTAATCCATTTATCGACAGGCGCCTCGATGTAACGTTCACAGGACCATCTAACCAGACTTACAAAGTACCAGGATATTTTGCTGCCGATGGAAATGCGGCAGAAACGAGTGCCACTACTGGCGATAAATGGCATGTGAAATTTTCTCCTGATGAGATAGGTACTTGGACCTATACCACTTCGTTTAGAGAAGGAACTGATGTTGCAGTTATTTATCCTAGCAGTATAAACGATGGCACCTCAGGAGCGATTGATGGACAATCGGGGAGCTTTGTTGTTACCACTACAGATAAAACCGGCAAAGATTTTAGGGGAAAGGGAAGGCTTCAGTATGATGGCTCAAGGTATCCCAGATTTACTGAAACTGGTGAGTACTTTATTAAAGCAGGACCCGATAGTCCTGAAAACTTCTTGGCATATGACGAATTCGATGAAGTCTATCACTATGCTGCTCCAAATAGGATAAAAGACTGGGATGCACATTTGTCATTATGGCAAACCGGAGATCCTCAATGGCAGGGGACTAGAGGTAGAAGTATTATAGGTGCGGTAAACTATATAGCCGATGTAAAGGGGCTGAATGCGATTAGTTTTTTGACAATGAATAAGGTTCGTGGTGATACTAAAGATGTAACAATGAATGTAGATGTGCCCGGCTCAGGTCAACAGGCGGGAGGTCCTATTCCTGATTATACGCATTATGATGTGAGTCGTACTGCCCAATGGGATATCGTATTTTCATATGCACAAGCAAAAGGAGTTTTTTTACATTTTAAAACTCAAGAACAAGAGAATGCGGGTCAATTGGATGAAGATCCATCGAATCCAGGAGGTTTTTTAGGAAGAGAGAGAAAGTTGTATTACCGTGAATTGGTTGCAAGATTTGGCCATCATTTGGTATTGAATTGGAATATGGGAGAAGAAAACGAAGGAAATACCGCGCAGAGCCCTCAGAATGCAGTTGATTCACCCGAGAGGATAGCTCAATTGCAATATGTTGCCGATATTGATCCATATAATCATTTAAGAGTTGTACACAGCAAGGGTTCAAATGCACAACAAGATGCGTTGTACAATCCGCTATTAGGAAATAATTCTACCTTAACAGGTGTGTCCTTACAAAGTGCTAGGAATGCAATTAACGATAGGGTTAAACATTGGATTGATCAATCTGGAAATGCTGGTAAACAATGGGTAATTAGTTCGGATGAAACTGGCGCTGGTGCTACTGACAATCAGGCATTTCGAGAGGAAAAAATTTATGGAACTTATTTTGCTGGTGGATATGGAATCGAAGTATATGTTAGTGGTCAGGACCTAACCTTAGCAGATTGGTCAAGTGGTGTGTTGTCAAATGTTTGGGATTATTGTCGGTATGGATTAGAGTTTATGAATAGACTTCCTTTCACCGAGATGACAAGTGACAATTCAGTAATAAATGGTACTGGTAATCTTGCATTTGTGAAGACTAACGATACCTACGCTATATATCTAGCAAGTGCTTCGGGAACAACAAACCTTGACTTGGGTAATACCGGAGATACGTTTACTGTGCAATGGTTTGACCCAAGGAATGGAGGGGATTTACAAAACGGAAATATAACTAGTGTTGTTTCAAACGGAACTGAAGCTAATTTAGGGTCACCTCCATCCAATACAAGTGCAGATTGGGTAGTACTGGTGAAAAATACTGCTGCTTCCTTACCAAGTATAACAATTAATAATGTTTCTGTTGAGGAAGGTGCTAATGCCGTCTTTACGGTAACCTTGGATAGTGATGCATCGGGAGGCTTTACTGTTGATTTTACTACCGCTAATAATACAGCCGTTTCCGGGGTTGATTATACTGCAAATAGTGGAACACTCACGTTTACGGGAACAGCCGGAGAACAGCAAACAATAACAGTTAATACCACTGATGATACCGATTCTGAATCTACAGAACAGTTTTTTGTGAATCTAAGCAACATATCCAATACGGGAGTGTCAATCGATGACCCTCAGGGTGTAGGAACAATTAACGATAATGATAGCGTAACGTCGAGCATCACAATAAGCGATGAAACTTCTGTAGAAGGTGAAGATTTGATTTTTGAAGTGATTTTAGATAATGCGGTTTCAGGTGGGTTTACTGTAGATTTCGTAACTTCTGATGACGGAGCCGACGCTGGAGCAGATTACACTGCTTCAAGCGGAACTTTAACGTTTGCAGGCACAGCAGGAGAGGTGCAGCGTATTACCATTAATACAAACGACGATTCAGTAGCAGAATCTGCAGAAGGGCTAATAGTTACCCTGAGTAACCTGTCTAATACATCGGTTAATTTAGCTAAGATCCAGGGTTTTGGTACCATTACTGATAATGATGCCAGTATTTCAATAAATGATATTACTGTAGCCGAAGGAGAAAACCTTGTTTTTACAGTTAATCTTAATGGAAGTGTTTCCGGAGGGTTTAATGTTGATTTTACCACAGCTGATAATACAGCAATTTCGGGTGAGGATTATACTCAAGTATCAGGTTCACTATCTTTCGCGGGTACTAATGGAGAAACCCAAACTATTTCTATAACGACAAGTGATGACACCGCAGTTGAAAATACAGAACAGTTTTTTGTCAATCTCTCAAATCTAAATACCAACCTTGCTTCAATAACTGATGGTCAGGGTGTAGGAACAATTAACGACAACGATACTGTTAGTAGTAGTGAAATAAATATAAGCGATATTACGGTAATTGAGGGAGAACAAGCCATTTTACAAGTGACTTCATCATTAGAAATAACAGGAGGCTTTACGGTAGATTTTACGACTCAGGATGTTACAGCTATTAGTGGCCAGGACTATGAGGCGTCTTCAGGAACTTTGACTTTTGTTGGAAATGCAGATGAAGCCCAACAAATTATCATCAATACAACGGATGACGGAATAGTGGAGAATACCGAGAGTTTTTCGGTTGCTCTTTCAAATGCTACAAGTAATGATGTCATAATTGTCGATGGAGAAAGTATAGTAACGTTAGTTGATAACGATACAGCTGGAGGAAGCGGCTCAATTTCAATTAATGATGTTTCGGCTATTGAAGGAGAGCAGCTCAGTTTTGCAGTTACCTTTATTGGTCAGATTGATGGCGGTTTTTCAATAAACTATCAAGCTATAAATGGCTCTGCAACTGCCGATGAAGACTATGAGATTTCTAATGGTTTATTGAGTTTTTCGGGTATAAATGGTGAAACTTTATCAATTAATATAAGTAGTATAGATGATAATTTAGTGGAAGGCACTGAGCAATTCACCATTGAATTATCTAACCCAACTAGTAATGGAGTCACAATACAAGATGGAATAGGGGAAGCGACAATTATTGACAATGATGCAGCGCCGGTTATAAGTTTAACAGATGGAAGTGCAGTTGAGGGCTCTCCAATTCAAATTTCGATGAGTATTGATAAAACCTATTCTGAAGATATTAGGTTAAACTTCGGATTTACAAATAATGAAACTAATAACTTAGATTTTGATAATCAGGCAATTTTAGTAACAATTGCTGCTGGAGCGCAGGAGGCCGAATTAAGTATACCGACATTTACAGATAATGAGGTAGAAGAAAATGAAACGTTCACCATTGGTATTATTTCAGTTGAACAAGGGGTAATATCAAATATAGATGCTACTGCAATAGGTACAATTTTAGATGGTCCCGCAGAAAATAATGATATAGATCCCGATAATATTATTGTGGCTCCGGTTCCACTTTATGAAGGAAATACCATCTCAATTAGGGATACTGCAAATGGTGACCATGAGATTGCATTATTTGGTATATCTGGAAATTTGATACTCAATAAAAATATTTCAATTACAAATAATATGTATCAATTAGTATTAAACCCTGATTTAGTTAATGGAATTTATGTTGTTGAATTAAAAGAGCTTTCATCACAGAAAGTATATGTCAAGACAATTGTTCTTAATCGTTAATATTAGTTGCTTTTTAGCTTTTTTCTTTTTTTTGAAGAAACATACATAGTTTTGCACGAACTATATGATATAAATGCATAGAAAAAACGCCGATTTCTTTTTTGAAATATTCGAAAAGAATGCTATTCCTGAACCCTTTACACATCTCAATAGTAGTCAAGATGATCAAATAATTAATAACGATAATTATGATGAAAAACTTTTATTACAACGGAGCCATTTTCACAACATCTTTTTTATTCCAGATTACCTAGCTCCTGGTTTTGATAATAAACTTCTATCAGTAAAAGAGGTCACACAGTTTTTTAAGGGGTATGCTATTTTTCTTAGGGATTCGGAAAATGCCGAAGATTATATTAAGCAACGTTTTAAGAAAAATGCAAAAAGCATACGCAAGCGGGTTCGAAGGCTGGAATCTTGTTTTGACATTAAGTATGAGATGTTTTATGGGAATATCGAAAGATCAACGTATGACAAGCTCATTGATATGGCCAAGTATATGCTCGAAAGAAGATTTATACAACGCAATGATACAAATCAAGCCTTATTAAAATGGGATCGGTTGAAACAACTTTTTTTCGATTTAATCAATTCAAAAAAGGCTTCACTTTTTTTAATCACACAAAACGATATACCAATTGTAATATCACTAAACTACCATTATCAAAACAAGATGTTTAGTTCAATCTCTGCTTACGATATTGATTTTGAAAAGTTTAGTTTAGGGAGTGTTGAGATCTACAATAAGTTAAAATGGTGTATTGATAATGATCATAATGTCTACGAGATGGGAATGGGGGATTTAAGTTACAAGCGAGAATGGTGCAATCATATCTATCAATTTAAACACCAGATTTTGTACCCTAAAAAATCTTTAATTGCATTATTGAAGGCAAGAAAACAATACTTTGTTGTTTGGTCCAAAGAGTTAGCGTATAAACTGTTTTACGTTCGTTATAAGAAATATAAATCCAGAAATAAAAAAAGCGCTGCGCCTGTTTTCAAAATATCCATGGTGCCCTTGGATAATGTAGATGTGAGTACACTAAAAAAACTTGATTTAGATCATAAGGCCTTTTCATATTTGAAAAAGTCGGTCTATGACTATTTGTATTCTAAAACTGAACATGTAGCCGATATAGCTTTGTATCAAGAATCAAATGATGATAAAACGTTTATTTTGGTTGGTAAAAAAAGTACACATCGCATTACGGTTGATTGATTAAATCTCCAATAAAACTTGCAATATCTTTTAGTCAAGAAAAAATGTAGTTTTATCTACTAAAATCCTCAAAGAGTTTTAATAGTGGTAATTATGCCGCAGCTTTTGTAAAAGAACAAAATGTACAAACTTTTTATAAAAAGATTAATAGATATTTTAGGAGCACTAGTGTTATTAATCGTGTTTTCTCCTATCTTACTTGTAGTTTCTGTAGTATTGATTTTTGCTATTAAGGGGACTCCTTTTTTTACGCAACGTAGGCCAGGGAAAAATGAAGAGATATTTTCCGTTGTAAAATTTAAGTCAATGACTGATGAAAAAGATGAAAACGGTGAATTATTACCAGATCATACACGGCTTACAAAAATTGGTAAATTTATCAGGAAAACTTCATTAGATGAGTTACCTCAACTTTTTAATGTACTCAAGGGCGATATGAGTTTTATAGGCCCTAGACCGCTTCTTATAAGATATCTTCCTTACTATACCCAAGAAGAAAAAACTAGACATTCGATCAGACCGGGAATAACTGGATTGGCGCAGGTATCAGGCCGAAACTTTCTAAACTGGGATGAGCGTCTTGCTAAAGACGCATTTTATGTAAAAAACCTGTCCTTTTTAATGGACGTTAAAATAGTACTTACTACAATTAAGAATGTGATTACATCAAAAGATGTTTCGGTTGATGCATTTTTAGCGATGGGCTACCTTGATGAAGAAAGACAAAATAAAGAAATCGAAGGCGAAGCCTAAGCAATAACTAATACCGATGAGTAAGCAAATGAATACTGTATTAGTTACTAAATCAAAGCTTAGAGAGTTTTTGGAAACCAATGAACTTTGGGAAGGACATTACTTAATACCCTTTGCAAAAAGTAAAGCAAGTTGGGTGCTAAAAAATGAAAGAATTGATGAAGAAGATTTAGTTGCTTTTTTGGCTTACGAAAATGGTGTATTAGTTTGTTTTGTATACCTGATGCCGGATATAATGAATTCTTCGAAAGGGAAGCAAAAAGTTTATTGGAGTGATAAATGGTGGGTAGCTAGTAGTCATAAGGATACTATAATCTCATCATATTTAAAAAATGAAGTAGCTCGAATAACCTCGAATAAGATCATAGTTAAATTTCTGGGAAAAGCTACCGAGGCATACTACGAGAAACAACCATTTCGAAAGTTTGGGCATCGTACACGTTTTTTCATTATGTATAATGCAGATGTTGGTTTGTTGTTAAGTCGATTTTCATTTTTGAAAATGTTGAAGTTTCCATTAAAGATCATCGATCAAATTTCGCTTTCATTTACAAAAAGTGTCAATAAAAGACGAGCAATATCTAAAACTAAGAAGCTTAATTATCAGTACCTAAATCAACTCGATGAGTTAACATGGGATTTTTTGAAGTCTAATTGCGATGAGGATTTGATCTTAAAAGATAAGGTCTACGTTAATTGGCAGTTAAGCAATCAACAATATACCAATACGCCACTCCCTAAAAAATATGTTTCTAATTGTTTAATTGGGGGCGCTTTTTCTAATATAGGAATCGTTAGTTTTAGTATCATTCAACAGGATAAGGTCATAGGTTTTGTATCATACCTCGAAAGAGAGTCTGAGTTTATTATTAAATACTTTATAACCGCAACCGGTTGTTATGAAGAATGTATGGGAGCGTTGATGGAGCATTTTACCCATAGCGGATGCAAAATAATTCATACTGAGAATGACGAATTAGGAAGTAAATTGTTGAAGTCATATGTCAACATTTTTAGCAGCAAAAGAACCTTATATTCATTAATACATAAAGATTTAGATCTTTCAGATACCAATTTAAAAATTAACGAACAAGACGGCCATTTTTCATAATCAACTTTGATGAAATTCTTAAACTCACTATATAACTCATTTATCACTAATGCAGCACGGAATGCGTTTTGTATTCAGGATACAATGTATAGCTATGAAGAGCTTAATAATGCAATTGAGTCGATCAGGAATATTATTCAGCAAAAGATTGGTTTCGAGCATCAGTATGTTGGTTTGGTTTTACGAGATGACCTTACGACCTATGCTTCCATTTTCGCACTATGGTTTGAAGGTAAAGCTTACGTCCCTATAAATCCTGCAGCTCCTATATCTAGGAATTTGGAGACATTAAATAAGATTGGAGCGAGAGCAATATTTGACACGCAGACTAATGGGGCTGATTTTGAGGGAATAGAGTTAGTATGCACCAATGACGAATATTCAAATACAGTTGTATCGGGAAGTTTTTCCACAACTTTCGAAAATATTGACTCAATCAATCATGCCTATGTATTGTTTACCAGTGGTAGTACAGGAAAACCAAAGGGTATTCCCATCTCATTTGGCAATGTCGATGCATTGATTAATGGATTGGGAACTGATGATAATTTTAGTATTCAAGATAATGATCGCTGTTTACAAATGTATGATCTTACCTTTGACGCTTCATTAACTGCTATACTTCCGGCAATGTTAGCGGGGGCATGTCTGTATACTGTAGACCCTGGTAGCATTAAGTACTTCCAAATTTTAAAGTTGCTTAACAGATATGAGCTTACCGTTCTTAAAATGGTACCCTCCATCATTCATTACCTGCGCCCCTATTTTGATCAAATACTTGCCAAGCAGGTACGGTACTGTATTTTTGGTGGGGGAAAGTTATTTGATGACATACTTTCGGAATGGCGAAAGTGTATTCCAAACAGTATAATTGTTAACCATTACGGACCAACCGAAAGTACGGTATGTAGTCATCGTTATTATATATCGAAAAATCAGCCTAAAACATACAACGGTATCGTCTCTATAGGCAAACCCTGGCCTAAACTCGACTGCATTATAGTTGATGAAAGTAACAATATGCTGGAAAATGGGAAGGAAGGAGAGCTTTGTATTTCGGGGCCTCAGCTAACCGGTGGTTATTGGATGAATGACATGTTGAATACTAGTGTTTTTTTTGATTGTAAGCATGAATCGGGCGAACTAAAAAGATATTACAAAACCGGAGATTTATGTTATCGTGATAATGAAGGAGATTTTTTATTTGTTGGTAGAAAAGATTTTCAGGTTAAAGTAAGAGGTTATCGAGTAGAATTAGCAGAAATAGAATTTCATATAAAGCAGATTACAAATCTGGTAGATGTAATTGCTATTGACGTTGAAAATAGTTTAGGTAATACTGAGATAGGAGTTGGGTTTGTAGGGCAGCCTTTTGAAATGGGAGACTTGTTATCTAAAATGAGAACAAAAGTTCCATCCTACATGGTTCCTACAAGACATGCTTTTTTTAATGATTTTCCAATGAATAGTAATGGGAAAATTGACCGAAAGCAGCTGAGGTTAAAGTTTAAATAAAAAGTAGAATCTTATAATCAATTCCCATAAATGGGTAAGAACGTTAAAGTAGACATATTAACAAAACGTGATTTGCGACAGGCTGTTGCAAATAGTACTTATTGGGGGCCGGGTAAAAATGCTCCCATAAGTAAAAATCGCGCATGTTGGATACTAGAAAGCCCAAGACTTAAGGAAGATGACTATTGTTTGTTAGTGGGGCTAGAAAATGACAAGATGATCGCTTTTGTATATATGCTTCCCGATATACTTAATGATCCAAATAGGACAAAGGTATATTGGATGATTGAATGGTGGGTGGTACCCGCATATCAAAATTCGGTTCTAAGCACCTATATTTTTATGGAGGGTATGCGTTTGGCTGGTGATAATATTTTGATCAAATTTTACGCTGAACACATTAAGCACTTTTACGATAAGCAACCATTTTCTGAATTGCATACCAGAATGAGACATGCGGTTTTTTTCGGATTGAACCCGGATCTTGTGGTTCGTAAAATAAAATTTGCAAAGTATGCCAAGTTTTTGGTCAAAGCTATTGATAGGTTAATTAGTTCGAGAAACCGCAAACTAAACAAGAAAAAAGCGATAAGTCAGGGTGGTAACCTTAAGTTTGAATATATTAACCAATTAGATCGAGAAATTGAGGAATGGCTAATTTCCAATTGCGAAGATGACCTTATTCTAAAAACTAAAGACTATTTAAACTGGCAGTTTTCTACAGATCAATACCTAACAACTCCGTTATTTGATAAAGTGTATGAAAAAGTGCAGTTAAGGGATTATGCTCCGGTGATGGATTTGCATACTTTTAAAGTTATAAGTGAGGGTGATCTAATTGGGTTTATTTGTTTCTCTGATCATGGAGGTGAGATTTATTTAAAGTACTTTGTTTCAAACGAACAAAATTTTGATACGAATCTATCAGCACTGATGTTGCATTTGATTAAATTAAAAACGAGCCACATTTTTACCGATAATGAGTTAGTGGGTGAAGCACTAACAAAAAATTACAAGACAACTTTTACGCATAAGGTGAAAAAAGTAGCGCTTGCTCACAATGCAATTATTGAAAAAACTAAAGGGCTGATTTTGAAGGAGCAGGACGGTAATTATTATTGATATTGAGTTAAGTAATGAAGTTTATACAACAACTAGCAGCATCTATTCTAAACTATAGGGACCGAATTGCATTTCATATTAATGGGGTTGATTATACATATGCTCAATTCTTATATAAAATTGAAGGAATACGTGGTTCAATACGCTCTCAGATACCGGATGATGAAAAATTGATAGGTCTAGTTACTCATGATGATTTGGAAAGCTATGCCGCTATTTTGGCATTATGGTTTGAGGCTAAGGCTTATGTACCTGTAAATCCTAAAAACCCTGCTGAACGAAATTTACAGGTTTTCAGACAAACCGATACCTCATTTGTGCTAGATTCCAAGCCAGATGGAAGTTTAAATCAATTTGAACTAATTAATACAGCTGAACTAGGTGATGAAAGTGATTTGTCCGTTTTGAAACCAGTTGAAGACCCTAGCAAGGACCTGGCATATATACTATTTACCTCTGGAACCACAGGATTGCCTAAAGGAGTACCTATTACCTATTCCAATATGCAAGGGTTAGTTGATGCAATAGATGCGGATGAACCATTTAATTTGGCCCCCGATGATCGATGTCTTCAAATGTTTGAACTTACTTTTGATTTTTCTGTTGTAGCCTATTTATTTCCGTTGTTAGCGGGTGCTGGAATTTATACTATTCCACAGGATGCTATTAAATACTTGTACATTTTTAAACTTATAAAAGAACAACGACTTAGTGTTCTTACAATGGTGCCTTCAATAATTAATTATTTACGGCCTTACTTTGGAGAGATAAATGCTCCTTCTGTTCGATATTGTTCTTTTGGTGGTGGTGCTCTACATTTTGATCTAGCTAAAGAATGGAGTAACTGTTTGCCAAATTGCCAGATATTCAATTATTATGGTCCTACTGAGTTTACGGTATATTCGGGGTACTACCCTTATCATAAAGAAACGGCTAATAAGTCTTATAATGGAATAATCTCAACAGGCTCGCCTCTTAAAAATGTCCATTATCTTGTAGCAGATGAAAATAATAAAGAAGTTTCTGATGGAATAACAGGTGAATTATGTTTAGGAGGAATTCAATTAACACCAGGCTACTGGAAAAACCCGGAAAGAAACAAGAAAGTGTTTTTTAATTATGAAAAGAACGGTGAGATCATAAAGTATTACCGAACGGGTGACTTGTGCTTTAAAGATGAAGCAGGTGATTTTATGTATGTTGGCCGTGCTGACTTTCAAGTTAAAATTCGTGGTTATAGGGTAGAACTTGCTGAGATTGAATACCACGTAAAGAATGTTATGAAACAAAAGGTGAACGTTGTTGCAATCGATGTTTTGAATAGGTTGGAAAATGCTGAACTTGCATTGGCATTTGAATCAAACAATTTTGAAATAGATTATATAATGGATTATTTGAAAGAACAAATGCCACCCTATATGATCCCTTCTCATATTGAGTTTATAGCGGAATTTCCCCATAGCCTTAACGGAAAAATTGATAGAAAAAAATTAAGAACATATTTTAAATTGTAATAATGGATAAAGAACAATTGCTCTTAAAGATTACCGAAGCATTTAGTAAAGTTTTGGAACACAATAATTTTGAATTACAAAATGAAACAACGGCCAATGATGTTGACGGGTGGGACTCTGTCACTCATATGATGATTATCAATGAAATAGAGAACTTATTTTCAATTAAGTTTCAGTTAATGGATTTGATGAACATGCAAAATGTTGGAGATCTGGTTGCGGTATTAGAAAAGGAACTTGCTTCAAAAGCCTAATCTTTTTGATGATTTAAGGCCAAGTTAACATTATTATGAAAAAAATAATTCGTATCACCACAGTCCCTATTTCAATGTCTGGTTTGTTAACCGGACAACTTGAGTATATGAGCGATCATTATGAAATGATAGCTGTTTCAAGCGATAAGGAAAAGTTGGAACGGTATGCTAATGAAATTAATGTGAGGTCTTATGCTATTCCATTAACCAGAAAGATTACTCCCTTCACAGACTTGAAGGCTGTTTATACGCTCTATAAAATACTTAAAAAGGAAAAGCCTTTTATCGTCCATAGTCATACCCCAAAAGCAGGTACAATAGGCATGCTAGCAGCATGGCTGGCAAGAGTTCCTAACAGACTGCATACTATTGCTGGTTTGCCTTTACTGGTTGTAACAGGGCCCAAACGTACACTACTGAATATCGTAGAAAGAGTCACATATTGGTGCGCTACCAAAGTGTATCCAAATTCTCATGGTCTTATGGAGATTGTCAAAAAGCTCCGTTTTGCGAAAGAAAGGAAGCTTAAGGTTATAGGTAATGGAAGTTCAAATGGTATTGACACGTCTTTTTTTGATAAATCAATATATAGCGATGAGGAATTAAACAAATTAAAATCGGAGCTTAAGATTGGTCAAAACGACAAGGTATTTGTGTTTTTGGGAAGATTGGTTGCTGATAAGGGGCTCAACGAAATGGTAGCGGCTTTTGATCATTTAAATAGAAATAGTGATGAAGCCAAGCTTTTATTAGTGGGTAGTCATGAACGAGAGTTAGATCCTTTATTGCCAGAGACTGATCGTTCGATAGAAGGTAATGATAATATCATTTTGGTAGATTGGCAAGATGATGTCAGACCTTATTTGGCAATATCTAATTTTTTAGTATTTCCAAGTTATAGGGAAGGTTTTCCCAATACGGTAATGCAAGCAGGAGCTATGGAATTGCCCAGTATTGTTACTAATATTAATGGATGTAATGAAATAATTGAGCATAAAAAGAACGGACTGGTTATTCCGGTAAAGGATACCGCTGCTTTGATTGAGGCAATGAGTTTTATGGTAAATAAAATACAAGAAGTTGAAGAGATGAAAGCCAACGCACGAGTTATGATTACTAATCGATATGAACGAAAAGGTGTTTGGCAGCAAATTCTGACGGAGTACCAAAACTTGGAAATCACCTAATTTATGATCGTACTAACGATTAAAAGTTTAAACACATACTAAAACAATTAACTTGACCAGTGTCTATGCTCTCTAATAAAAATATAAACGTCGCGATTTTTGGCGCTTCTGGTCATGCCAAAGTCATCGTCGATATTCTGGAGCAAATTGGCGAATATACTATTGTTGGTTTAGTCGATTCCTATAAACCAATAGGGACAAGACTTTTTGACTATGAAGTAATTGGTAGGGAGGATAACTTACAGGGGCTTTGTAAAGAGTATAATTTTAACGCAGGAATTATCGCAATTGGGGATAATTGGAATCGGTTACAAATGCATCAACGTGTTACTAAACTTGTTCCAGAATTTAATTTTATTAATGCAATCCACCCCTCATCCATAATAGGAAAGGGAGTGAAAATTGGAAATGGCGTTGCCATTATGGCTGGTACTATAATCAATAGTGATGCAATTATAGCGGATAGTTGTATAATAAATACCAAAGCTTCCGTTGGTCATGATAGTGTTTTAAAGAGTTTTTCGAGTTTAGCACCAGGTGTAACGCTTGGGGGTAGTGTGAAAATTGGAATGGCAACCGCAATAGGAATAGGAGTAAGTATAAAACAAAATATATCAATAGGGGATCACACTGTTGTAGGCTCTGGCAGCATGGTGCTCAATGATGTTGAAAGCCTAACTTTAGTAATGGGAATTCCCGCAAAGAAAATACAATCAATTGATAAGGGATACCCTTATTTAAATTAATCTTATTGATTACAACGAGTAAACAAAGTGAAATTTGTTAATAGTATTCTGGACGAAAGTAACAACTTTCGAGTGGGTTTGAAATTGAGTTAATTAGTTGATATTATGGATTATAATACCTTAGAAAGATTGTCAAATAGAATTGGGAATTCTTTTTATGCTTTAAACGAAAAGAACTACCTTGATAATATTAAGGATCTTCGTGTAGCGTTTGAAAAGCTTTATCCAAAGATCATAATTGGTTACTCATTTAAAACCAACTATATACCAAGGCTTTGTCAAATAGCCAAAGAAAATGACGTGTATGCGGAGGTAGTTTCTGATATGGAATTAGAACTTGCTCTAAAACTTGGATATTCATTTGATCAAATAATTTTCAATGGTCCTTATAAAAGGCTAGAAGATCTGGAAAGAACAATACTTAACGGTAGTATAGTGAATCTGGATTCTGAATTAGAAGTTCAATATTTAGAAGAGATACGCAAGGCGCATCCGCAGAAAAAGATTGCTGTAGGATTACGTATTAACATGTCTTTAGTTGGAGATGACGGAAAGTCGGTCATTCAGGAAGGTCTAAAAATTGGTCGTTTCGGTTTTGATTGTTATGGTGAAGAATTCGCTAAGGTAATTGACAGGCTTAGGAGCATGAATATTACCATTTACGCATTGCATGGACATACATCATCTTCCGATCGTAGTTTAAGAAACTTTGAAACCATAGCAACAACGTTATGTCAAGTAAGAGATACCTTCCAGCTAAACGACATCCAATATTTTAACGTTGGAGGTGGTTTTTTTGGTCCAATGCCAAAGGGTTTTCTTAACAGGGAAACACCATCGTTTGATGACTATGCAAGTACCATTGTAACTACTTTAAAAAGAAATAGCTGGTTTAATAAAAATAGTCCTCATATTATTTTGGAACCCGGTGTTTCAGTAGTTTCAAACTCACTTTCTTATATTGCTAAGGTACTAGACGTTAAAAAGATTAAAGACAAACGTTTTGCATTAATTGAAGGCGGGGTGTATAATGTCAAACCGACAATGCACAGCTACAATCTTCCTCATTCAATAGTTCATAAGCCAGAAACACAAAGCAGTGAGTTGAATGAAATTTACGACATTGTTGGAACGACCTGTATGGAGAAAGATGTGGTTTTAAAAGATGTTTCGATTAAGAATCTAAAATCCAATGATTTTATAAAGATTGATAATATTGGAGCTTATACCGTTGTTAAGACTCCAAATTTCATCAATTTTATCCCAGCTATTATTTCTATCAAAAATGACAGTACTATTGAGGTTATTCGTGATAAACAGGATATTAATAGCCTACTAACTAACTATAAAATAAACGATTATGCCTAACATCCTTTTTACCTGTGCAGGTAGGAGAAATTATCTGATTAATTACTTTAAAAAGGAATTAAACGGAGGATTGGTATTTGCAGCAGATAATCAAAATACAGCGCCAGCTCTAGTAGATGCGGATAATGCAATTATAATGCCCAGTATTCATGATGATAATTATATCAATAGCCTTAAAAAAGCGATCTCTCAATACAAAATAGATGCACTCATCTCTCTTAATGATTTCGAGTTACCGATACTTGCTAAGAATAAGGCAGAGATAGAATCTACAGGTGTTAAAGTAATTGTATCGAGCCCAGAGGTTATCAATATTTCTTTTGATAAATGGGAAACTCATCATTTCATTGAAAAAATTGGCTTAAAATCCCCTAAAACTTATATTTCCCTAGAATCTGCTATTACAGCTATTAATAATGGTGACTTAAAGTTTCCTTTGGTTGTAAAACCTAGATGGGGTAGTGCATCTGTAGGAATAGATTTTGCTGATAATATTGAAGAACTTGAATTAATTCATAAGCTTCAGCTGCTTAAGATTGAAAAATCATATGACAATGCTATGTCTGGTGATGACTCGTTAGAAAATGCATTGTTGATACAGGAAAAGATTGATGGAACGGAATATGGAATGGACATTCTTAATGATTTTGAAGGGAAATACTTTGGATCTTTTGCAAGAGAAAAACTTTTTATGCGTTCCGGAGAAACAGATAAAGCCAAGACAGTAAAGGGCGATGATTTTAATAAAATAGGGCGTCAAATAGGTGAGAAGTTAGGGCATATAGGAACGCTAGATTGCGATATATTTAGGAAAGGCAAAGACCTTTATGTTCTAGAACTTAACCCTAGATTTGGTGGCGGATATCCTTTTTCTCATGAGGGAGGAATTAATACAGCTGCTATTTACGTTAATTGGTTAATGGGTAATAATAATGTACAAGAGTTTAATAATTATCAATCAGGAGTTATTTTTTCTAAATGTGATAGACTTCTAAAAATTTCTTGATATAAATAATTATAGATACTATGCCTCAAAAAGATTATAATCTTTTAGTATATAACTTAAGTTCCTCTAATGATATCGATCAGTATAAAGAATTGCTTCAAAAGCATGCTGATAGCAATATTTATTACTGTTTTGAACATTTAAGGCATTTTAAAAAGGATACAAATTCGTTAAGGTACTTTTTACTTAATGATGGACAGCATAATTTGGTGCTAATGCCTTTTATTTTAAGGAAGATTCGTATTAATGATCAGGATACACAATATTATGATGTAGTTACGCAGTACGGATATAGCGGACCGCTGTTGTTAGATGATAAAAGCGAAGAGGTTTTAGGTGTGTTTTGGTCTTATGTTGATCAATGGTACCGACAAAATAATGTTATTACTGAGTTTGTAAGGTTTAGTTTAGATGAAAATCATAAACGATATACGGGTAACCTATTAGAAACTTTGCAAAACGTAAGAGGAAATTTGAAATCAGATTTTGATAAACAATGGGAATCTTTTGATAGAAAAGTTCGCAACAATTACCGTAGGGCGCTTAAGCATAATTTGCGTTTCAAAGTTTTTCAGGGAGCGGATATTACTACAAAAGCGATTGATATGTTTCATGAAATATACAATCAGACAATGAGACGGAATAAAGCCGATAGCCAATATTTTTATAATCAGGATTATTTTAATGGATTACTCGAAAACAACATAAATAAATTTGCTATTGCTTTGGTTTTTTTAGACGAAACCGCCGTTTCTGGTGAATTAATTATTGATCAGAATCATACGATATATGCGTATCTAGGGGGAACTAATTCGGATTATTTTCATATGCGACCCAATGACTTCCTTAGAGTAGAGGTTGTAAAATGGGCTATTAATCTTGGAAGAACACAATACGTTCTAGGAGGCGGTATTAAAAATGGAGATGGGCTTTACAAGCATAAGAAGGCAATGTTTCCTTATGATAAAGATGTTGTTTTTTATACCGGTCGCAAGGTTATAGACCAACAGGTATATGCTAAACTTTGTTATAAAGCGAATCAGTATTTTGATGAAATTCCTGAAGATCAATTAAAATATCATTTCTTTCCATTCTATAGAGCCGCACAGCTTATTCCCACACAAGATTAACAAATCAACTAGTAAAGTTTTATGTTATTTACCTCGTTTGATTTTGCTTTCTTTTTGCCAATAGTATTTCTACTGTATTGGATTTTTTACAAAAATATTAAGGTTCAGAACGTCATAATCGTCCTCGCTAGTTATGTGTTCTATGGTTGGTGGGATTGGAGGTTCTTATCGCTAATTTTTATAAGCTCATTAGTTGATTTTTTGGTAGGTCGTGAATTGGCGAAAGTTGAATCAAAGAAAGGAAGAAAAGGGTTGTTACTAATAAGCTTGACAGTGAATATTGGATTCTTAGCTTTTTTTAAATACTTCAACTTTTTTCTTGATAATTTTTATTCAATTTTTACTTTTTTCGGCCAGTCTTTTAACGGCCAGTTATTCAATATTGTTTTACCGGTTGGAATTAGTTTCTACACATTTCAAACACTCAGCTATACAATTGATATCTATCGCAATAAATTGAGGCCAACTAAAGATCCAATAGCTTTTTTCGCGTTTGTTAGCTTTTTTCCGCAATTAGTGGCGGGTCCCATTGAAAGAGCGTCAAATTTGTTGCCACAGTTTGCCTCAAAACGTTTTATTGATGACAAAACTTTTTCTTATGGTTTTAAACTAATGGTCTGGGGGTTTTTCTTAAAGTTAGTGGTTGCTGACAGGGCAGCTATTTACGTAAATGCAGTATATAATAATGTTGAAAGTCATGATGGGCTAACTTTTATAATGGCAACCGTATTATTTGCATTTCAAATCTACGGTGATTTTGCGGGGTATTCTTTAATTGCAATTGGTACTGCCAAGTTATTTGGTTTTGACCTTATGACGAATTTTAAACGCCCTTATTTTGCCAGATCGGTTAGCGAGTTTTGGGGGCGTTGGCACATTTCTCTTTCCACATGGTTTAGAGATTATGTTTATATACCACTTGGTGGTAATCGTACATCTAAACAAAGATGGCTATACAATCTTTTTATCACTTTTGTGATTAGTGGATTGTGGCATGGTGCTAATTGGACATTTATTATTTGGGGGGCTTTAAACGGTGCTTATTTGATATTGGAAGTATTGTTTAATAAAAAGCGACGGAGTGGTATTCACAACGTATTACTTACTTTTATTCTGATATGCTTTTCTTGGGTGTTTTTTAGATCCAATACAGTAGGGGATTCTTTTTTAATCGTCAAAGATATTTTTACCAATCCCGGTGATCTTTATATTGGGATAGGTGACGATATTACAGCACCTATTTATGCCGTTTTAGGTATTACATTATTACTACTATTTGAGGTTAGGCGAGAATATTTTACCAATTTGTTATCTGCTTTTTGGAATCGTTATCAGTTGGTTCGAATGACCGGATATAGCATAATAATATTTTTGATCCTCTATTTGGGTGTTTTTAATGAAAGCCAATTTATTTACTTCCAATTCTAAGAAAGAATGAATTTAATTACACTTAAACATGGCGTAGTGAAACTATTAAAGTTCTTACTGATTTTTCTGTTGGTAGATCAATTACTGGGATATGGGGTACATCAGTTATTTCTTTCACAGGATACAGGCAAGTTTGCAAGAAGCAGTTATGTAATTAATGATTCGAATGATGAGGTGTTGCTTTTTGGAAGTTCGCATATGGTAAGACAATATGTGCCCGAAATTATCACCAAGAAAACGGGTCTTACTTGCTACAATGCTGGGGCAGAAGGGCAGCAATTACTATATCACACAGCCCTGCTTCAAATGGTATTAAAAAGAACAACGCCTAAACTGGTTGTTTTAAATATTGATGAGCATTGGTTATTCGAGTCTGATGTTGCATATTCTAGACTGAATGATTTGAATGCCTATTATTCTTATCATAAGGATGTGCTATATCCCAAACTAAAAGAGAAATCGACCTTTGTTCCCGTCAAAATGTTTTTTAAAGGCTATCAGAAAAATTCGACCTTGGTCCATGTAGTAAGATATTTTTTCTCTCCTCAGGGGTCATTTAATGGGTATAAACCTTTGTACGGTAAAATGCAAGGGCCATCAAATAAAAGTCATAATAATGAGGCATTATCCGAAAACATAGATTTGTTTTTAGTGCAAAATTTAGAATTGTTTATCAACCTAGCTAGAGAAAATGGAGTAAAGTTACTTTTCGTTAACTCACCTTATCCTGAAGCAAAAGACTTTGGTAATAATAAATCTCTTCAGAAAATAAAGCAAATAGCCAAAGAAAATAAAATACCTTTTTATGATCACCTAAATGACGGTCACTTTGTAGGCAACTACGCTATGTTTAATGATCCTATGCACTTAAATAATGAAGGTTCAGAAAAATTTACAGGCTTAGTAGCTGATCATATTAATATGGAGTTTCCTGATTTGGTTAACGATTCAAAATAAAATCACATATTTCCTTGGCAACAATAGTCCTTCCATTATTATTCCAATGACGATCGTAAATTAAGGTAGTTGGTTTTTTCGAGGATTGTAAAGCGGGACCAATATCAATGAAAGGATAATTGTGTTTATTTAGAAAATCAATGAATATTTTTGGTGTAATACTTGAATCGAGCATTAAAGTATTTTTGTCTTTATCAAAACCATAGGTTTTTACAAGTGATTTAAAGTTTTCGATATATTCCTTATGAAGTAATGCTGTATTTTCTTCTTTTAATATATTCTTGCTCTTACCCCTAATCTTCCCTAAGTTTTTAAAAGAAAATTTAATAGAGTTAAACTTACTTTGAATAGCGGGAAGCACACCTATATTTTTAAGATATACTATAAGTTTACTTCGTTGCATAAGTCTTACTTTGGGAGATTCTAGAGCCATTCTTCCATATTCAACTTTATATGCACTTCTAGTAAAGTCGTTTTCGAATTTTATCCCAAATACTATATGATCAATAAGCTCAAATTGATTCTTGTATTGACTCACTAAATGCAACTGGTCGGCAAAATCATAACCAGCATATCCGTATTCATATACCTCTATATCTGCAACTTTATTTTCGATTTTTTTTCCTATTGAATTATAGTAGTTTTGGTGGAAGCCTTCGATAAATGAGTCCCCAACTAAGGCTAATTCACGTTTTTCAACTGAAGGATTAAATTCCCTGTAGGAGTTATAACCTGAATTATTAATGTAATATTTAGAAAAATTTTGCCTTCGGTTTCCCGTTACTCGATACCCTTCTTGATTTGGCACCCATTTCTCCACTTGGTATTCATCTATATATCGGTATGGATAGTCCTTATGCAAGTGAAAAACACGAACTAATGCTTCCAACATCAAAACCAGCAAAAAACTGTATAAAATCCCTCTTAATATGATTCTTTTCATGACTTAAAACTGGAAATAAATAAATGATCGATCAACGTTATCATCGTAAAATAATAAAATAGTAAAAATGACCAGAGTATAGGCTATAAAGCGTACGATATTATTTTTAAAACTAAATGGCGAACGCTCGTCTTTTCGAATTAAATATTCGTAGAACGTAAATAGGATAATTAAAATGAAATAATCGACCATACGATATCCCAGTGGGTGTGAGTAACTTTCCCAACTGAAATTAGAAAAAATACGTTCAATATACTTAAAAGCGTCTGTGACTGATTCTGATCTAAAGAAAATTCTTGAAAAAGTAACAATCGAAAAAGTAGTTATTATTTGTAAAATTTCAATTGCGGATGGTAGCGAGCTATTTTGCGCTACTACTGTACCTTTATAAATAGTATTTCTTCCCATTAAAAAAACAGGTATGAAAACAAGTGCATGAAAAGCACCCCATAGGATAAATGTCCAATTAGCACCATGCCAAAACCCACTTATTAAAAAAATTATAATAATGTTTCTAAGGGCTTTCTTCTTACTCACTCTTGAGCCCCCTAATGGTATATAAATGTAGTGTCTAAACCATGTGCTTAGTGATACATGCCACCGTTGCCAATACTCTGCGACATTTCTTGAAAATATGGGGAATTTAAAGTTTGACATGAGTTCTATTCCAAAAAGCTTAGCGGTACCAATAGCGATGTCCGAGTATCCGCTAAAATCTCCATAAACTTGAAAACTGAATAAGGTTACACCTAAAATTAAAGTTGATGAAGGGTAAGTGGCATAATTTGAGAAAATATCATCAACAATTGGGGCTAAAGCATCTGCAATAACCATTTTTTTAAACAGCCCCCATAAAATTAGTTTGATACCATCTGTAAACTGGTTGGTTTTAAATTCTTTCCGTGATTGTATTTGCAATAACAAATTTGAAGCTCTTTCTATAGGGCCAGCCACCAATTGAGGAAAGAAAGCAACAAATGTGGCAAACGATAAAAAGTCTTTTGTAGGCTTTAATCTTTTATAATAAATGTCAAATGAATAAGACATCGTTTGAAAAGTATAGAAACTGATTCCTACAGGCAGTATAACCCGTAAAGTCCATGTACTTTTTATTGTGTACCCAAACGCTTCGGCAGCTGTTATCCAACTATCAATAAAGAAGTTATAATACTTAAAAAAACCGAGTAGGCCTACGTTAAAAATGACACTTAACCAGAGCCATATTTTTCTTTTCCTATCAGTTTTTTGTTTATGAATTTGCAATCCAACGAAGAAATCAACGATAGTACTGGCTAAAATCAAGAAAAGAAATCTCCAGTCCCACCATCCGTAAAAAACATAACTCGCAGTAAGAATAAGAACATGCTGGGATTTTATTTTATTTTTTAGAAAATACCAATAAGCAATAAATACAATTGGTAGAAAAATGAAATAGTCTATTGAGTTAAATAGCATGTATTTATAAATCTAATGAGATAGATAGTTTTGAAAAATAAAAGATAGAAATATTGTTTAAATTAATTCAATAATCCAAAAAATATAGTGGATCGACAAAACTAGATGGTTTAACTAGGTTTTTTACGCTATTTGTTTTAGGCTAAATAGACGGTTTGTTTTCAGCTATAATAATTGATTTTAATCGATAAGATATACTCCGCTTATCGAACTACATTAGGGTTTTAACGATTAAAATTGTTTTAAGAATAACAACCGAGAAAATATGGCAATATTTGTTATAACGAGGTCGTTAACAACCTTTATTCAGTAAATAACATGACAACAACCACAGCGAGGACCAATTCAAAGATTTGGCTTTCATCACCACACATGGGTGGTGCCGAAAGAGATTTTGTCAATGAGGCATTTGATACCAATTGGGTGGCTCCGCTTGGACCTAATGTCAATGGTTTCGAAAATGATATAGAAACCTACCTTGGTAATGATGTTCATGCCGCTGCATTGGTCTCAGGTACTTCTGCCATTCATCTTGGTTTAGTGCTCTTAGGAGTAAAGCATGGAGATGAAGTATTATGCCAAAGTATGACTTTTTCTGCATCTGCCAATCCAATTACCTATCAAGGTGCTGTTCCTATATTTATTGATAGTGAAAAGCTTACTGGAAACATGGACCCAGAACAGCTCGAACGCGCTATCAAAGATCGAATGGCTAATGGGATAAAGCCAAAAGCAATTATTGCTGTGCATTTATACGGAATGCCCTATCAAGTAGATGAAATACATGGCATTGCCAATAAGTATGATATTCCGATATTGGAAGATAGTGCAGAATCTTTAGGTAGTAAATTTCATGATGTTAACTGTGGTACTTTTGGAGATATTTCGATCCTCTCATTCAATGGGAATAAGATTATCACTACTTCCGGAGGTGGCGCATTAGTTGCAAAGAACAAAGTTCTCAAAGATAAGGCAGTTTACTTATCAACGCAGGCAAGAGACGATGCCCCACATTATCAACATTCTGAAATTGGTTACAATTATAGAATGAGCAATATTGTTGCTGGTATTGGCAGAGGTCAAATGCTCGTGCTTAACGATCGAGTAGGCGCCCGAAGAGCAAACTATAATTTTTATAAAAAGCATTTATGTGAATTCTCTGAACTGGAGTTTATAGCTGAACCAAGTGGTTATTTTTCAAATCGTTGGCTTACAACGATTTTAACACCTTCTTTCGAATTACGTGAAAGAATCAGATTTGCGCTGCAAAAAGAAAACATAGAATCCCGACCACTTTGGAAACCAATGCATTTGCAACCAATATTTAAAGATTCCAAAAACTATGTAAACGGAATTTCAGAAGATCTATTTAATCGTGGACTGTGTTTACCAAGCGGATCGAATTTGCGCGAAGAAGATTTAGTGAGAATAATAGGACATATAAAAGAAAGCTTTAATGCTTAGAGATTTTATATTAAGAAAAGGACAAAATTACGCTTCCAAATGGTTGGTTTTGGCAATCGATTTGGTCATAGTTGCTATTACTTTCTTATTAGCTTATGGTGTTCAAAGTGGACTTACATTTTCGTTTAACTTTGTTGAGTTTTTATTGCAATTACCACTTGTTCTTGGCTTTGCATTTTTCAGTTTTATTATTGTAGGGTCTTATAAGGGGGTTGTACGACATACAGGATTAAGAGATGCTTACAATTTATTTGAAGCTGTGAGTATTTTGATCATGTTTTGTAGTGGCTTTATTATTATAAACCGAACCTTTGGCTTATCGGATAGATTAAATATACCAGTATCTATTATTTTTATTCATTATTTACTGAATATAATCGCCTTGACAATCAGTAGATTGACTTTCAAGGTTTCCTATAAATACATAATGTTTCAACTTGAAAGCTCTTCAAGAGTGCTAATATATGGTGCTGGCGATTCGGGCCTAATTACATATGGAGCATTAATTAATGATACCACCAGAGAAGTTTCTGTTGTTGGTTTTGTAGATGACAACAATAAGAAGGTTGGTAAACGAATCAATGGGGTGACGGTTTTTTCTAAGGAGTCAATTACAAAGGATTTTATCCAGAAAAATCAGGTTGATGAAATCATTATTTCAATACAGAATATAAGCGGTAGTCAACTTAAAAAACTAACAGACAAAGCAATTGATATTGATGTGCAGGTTAAAATAGTTCCTCCAGTTAAAGATTGGATAAACGGAGACCTTAATGCATCACAGATCAAACAGATTCAAATTGAAGACCTTCTAGAAAGAACACCCATAAGACTGGATAATCCTGAAATTGCAAAGGAGGTTAACGGAAAGGTAGTCATGATAACTGGCGCTGCGGGATCAATTGGAAGTGAGATTAGTCGACAAATCGCTGCTTATAAATGCAAAACGCTGGTAATGGTAGATCAAGCAGAATCTCCAATGTATGACTTACAGCAAGAACTGTTGCGAAAAGGAATAGAACATTTTGTTCCAGTAATAGCTGATGTAAGAAACTATCATCGGATTGAAACCATTTTTAAGAAATATCGACCGGACATGGTATTCCATGCCGCGGCCTACAAGCATGTGCCGTTAATGGAATCAAATCCGGCTGAGGCAGTAAAAATTAATATTTTAGGAACCAGATATGTAGCGGATTTATCCTCTAAGTATAATGTAAATAAATTTGTTTTTGTATCTACGGATAAAGCGGTGAATCCAACAAACGTAATGGGTGCTACCAAAAGGGTAGCCGAAATGTATATTAAATGCCTCCAAAAAGATAGTAAGACAAAATATATTACAACGAGGTTTGGAAATGTACTTGGATCTAATGGCTCTGTCATTCCATTATTTAAAAAGCAGATCGATAAAGGCGGGCCTTTAACTGTAACACATCCTGAAGTTACTAGATACTTTATGACAATTCCTGAGGCTTCTCAACTAGTTATAGAAGCAGGCACAATGGGAGAAGGAGGGGAAATTTTCATTTTTGACATGGGAGAGCCGGTTAAAATATTTGATTTGGCTAAAAAAATGATCCATTTGTCAGGATTAAAATATCCTGACGATATTAATATAGAGATAACGGGACTTCGACCTGGTGAAAAATTATACGAGGAATTGCTGGCGAATGATGAAAATACAAGACCAACACACCATCGTAAAATAATGATTGGAATGTTTGGGGAACAAAATTGTATAAGGTTAAAGCAGATGATAAATGAACTCTGTTTAATGAATTTGTTGGAAGAAGACTCCAAAATTGTGAAAGCTTTAAAGCAAATTGTACCTGAGTATATATCGAAAAATTCAGATTTTGAAAAACTCGATGACGAAACTGTATCTAGCGAAAAGGCTATTATTTCTTAGACCAGTAAATCATTAATATTTCGCTACTTTTGAATTAAATTTTAAAACCCTTCTATCAGAAATGACAAAATTAGCTTATTACCTTTCAAAGTTTTTTCCGTTACTACTTCTAATTATTGTTGTTAGTTCATGTGTCTCTCCTAAAGACATTGTATATTTTCAGGACGCCAGTAACCTAGAAAAGCTAGTTTCTACCAACTCTTTTGAACCTAAGTATCAAATTGATGATATTTTAAATATTGTGGTTTCTTCTGAGAACCCTCAAGCAGCAAGACCTTTCAATCAAAACGTAATTGGGCAAGATGGAAATGTTCAACCTACTGCTTCTGGTTATTTGATAGGTAGTGATGGAAACATAATTTTTCCTGTACTTGGCCCTATTAAGCTTGCAGGCTTGGATAGGAGAGAAGCTACTAGTTTATTGGTAGACAAGTTAAAAGATTATATAACAGATGTTGTGGTAAGCATCCGTATAACAAACTTTAAAGTAACTGTTAATGGGGCGGTAAACAGACCTGGGAGTTTTTCTATACCGAATGAGCGACTTACTATTATAGAAGCGATCGGACTAGCAGGAGATCTTTCTATAAAAGGTAAGAGGGAAAATATAAAAGTAATTCGAGATAGTGATGGAGTTAAACAGTTCTATGAAGTTGACTTAACTTCAAAAGAAATTTTTAATTCTCCTGTTTATTATTTGATGCAGAATGACGTAGTATATGTGGAACCTAATACTTCTCAAGTTCGTTCTGCGGGAGCTAATCCTAACTTATTTGCGGTGGTAGTATCACTTGCTGGTTTAGGAATTGCTGTAGCGACCTTTGTAAATACATTAAATAACTAATTCATACTATAAATGCATCCGTTTCAGGAACAAGTTGGCGATAATCAAAGAAGTTTATTAAAAGGTGGATTTGATCTAAGAAAGGAGCTTGCGAAGTATTCTCGGCATTGGTATTGGTTCTTAATTACAATTATTGTGTTTGTTCTCGCAGCATTCTTGTATTTGCGATATACCGTTCCTCAATATATGGTTAATGCTACGGTCATGTTAATTGATGAAACAGATAGTAGTGGTCCTGATTTAGCTGCATTAGGAGATCTAGGCTTGGTTCCTAGTAATCAGAATAAGATAGAAAGCGAAATCGTTCGATTCAAATCTCGCACATTGATGGAAAATGTGGTGAAAGATCTTGGAATCAATGTAAGTTATTATTCATTGGGAAGAATTTCTTATCAGGAAAACTATAAAACACCACCTGTAAAGGTCAATTTTCTAGTGAATGATTCAATTATAGAACAATCATCTGCATCTTTTATAATTGAGATCAAATCTCCTTCAACATTTAATTTGAAAAATGAAAATGAGGAATCAATAGGAACATATTCTTTCGGAGAAAGTATTGAGATGGGATTTAGTGATATGATTATTACCCCAAGTTCAAAAAATATGGGAAGACATGTTGGGAGTATTACCCTTGTACGATTATCTCCTTTAGCTTCAGTTTCTAGAAAATATAGAAAGTTGTTAACTGTGGTATCGAATAAAACAAATGCAAACGTAATTCGTATATCCCTAGTAGATCCCGTCAAGGAAAAGGCTACCGATATTGTTAATTCTTTAATAAAGCATTATAATCGCTCATTGGTGGAGGACAAAAATCAGGTCTCAATTAATACAATGAAATTTATTACTGAGCGACTTGAAATTGTTTATGAAGACCTTTCGCAAGTAGATAGAGATGCAGTAACCTTTAAGGCATCTAATCAGTTAACAGATATTAGTTCTGAAGTTAGTATGTTTCTGAATGCTGATACTTCGAACGAGTTACAGATAAAGGAATTGACAACTCAACAGCGGCTCATTAATTATATGATTCGATCCGTGAATACACAGGGAGAGAATTACGAACCGTTATCTGCAGGATTGGGCTCCTCTGATCCGGCAATTACTCAAATAGTGAGTAATTATAACACAATTGCAGCACAAAGAAAAAGTATTTTGAAGTCGTCGACTGTTCGTAATCCTACTGTGATTAATTTAACTCAGCAGTTAGACAACCTAAAAAATAGCTTGAGTCAAAGTCTAGCTACCTTATCTAAAACTATTTCTATACAACTTTCCACGTTGCGGGATCAGAATGCTATTTTAGATTCTAAACTGACTTCGGTTCCGGGGCAGGAAAGTGAACTTAGAGATTTAGAAAGAAGACAAGGGACTAAAGAACAAATTTATCTTTTCCTTCTCCAAAAAAGAGAAGAAGCTGCCATTGCACTAGCAGTAACAAAACCTAATTCAAAGGTCATCGATCCTGCGGTAGCAGAATTCGCCAGTTTGGTTTCTCCAAATAAGAAAACGATTTTAGGAGCAGCACTTTTTCTTGGCTTTGTTCTTCCATTTGGTGTTATTTACATGAAAGATCTATTAGATACAAAAATCCATTTTAAAGAAGATGTCGAATCTAGACTTACAGCACCTGTTGTTGGCGATATACCTAAAATGAGACGTAGAGATAAGGTTTTAGTTTCTAAAAAAGATCGCTCCGGTTTTGCAGAGTCTTTTAGAATTTTAAGAACAAATCTTGATTTTCTATTGGCAGGTACCGGAGATAAAGGAAAAACGATTTTTGTAACCTCTAGTGTTTCTGGAGAAGGCAAAACATTGGTCTCCGTTAATGTGGCTTCAACGCTGGCGATGACCGGTAAGAAAGTTATTCTTGTAGGCACAGATATGCGAAATCCGAAGTTGCATGATTTCATAAGTATTCCTGAGAAAGAACTTACAAATGGGCTTTCAAATTACATAACTAAGAAGGAAATACGACCTCAAGATGTAATTTTAAAATATGAGGAAAATAATTGGTTCGATGTCATATCAGCAGGTGCCATACCTCCAAACCCAGCAGAACTTTTAATGCAAGACAAGGTAAAAGACCTTTTTGCTTATTTGAAGGAAAATTACGATTACATTGTGGTAGATTCTGCGCCAGTTAGTCTTGTTACTGATACTATGCTAATTGCTCCAATGGCGGACCTTTCCATATATATAGTACGTGCGGATTATACGGATGTGAAGCTGCTCAACAATGTTGAAAATATATATCGTGATAAACGCCTACCTAATATGGCGATCTTGTTAAATGCAGTAGATAAACGAATCGGGTATTATGGAAGTTATGGTGATAGATATTATGGTACAGAGATCAATGGCGGAAAAAAGAAATTCAGCCTAAATCCAATGACTTGGTTCAAAAGAGCTAGCTAGTACAAAAAATAGAATTGGCACTAAGGCATTTTTCAATTTGATTTACTTCCTTATTTGGTATTAAGTCTTTCAACTTATTTATTTGTCGCTCGTTATGCGCATCTGTTCCGGTAAAGTCTATAAGATTATCTGACAATAATTTGAAGGCAGTATCCTGGACTTGGGCGCCGTAATAATCTGTAAGTGAAAGGAGATTTACCTGAAAAAAGCAACCCGCCTTCTTCAGATCATTATACATCTTATATTTATTAAAATAATATCCGTATCGCTCAGGATGTGCTAGGATTGGTTTGTAACCTGCCAATTTCATTTCAAAGATAATCTCGAGAATGTTGATGGGCGGATTAAAAGTGGACATTTCGACTAATAAGTAATCCTCTCCGATAGTAAGCAAATCGTTTTTCTGTAATCGTTTTAGGAACAAATCATCAATCATATATTCCGCAGCAGCCGAAAAAGAACTGAAATTTATTTTAAACGTTTTTAAAAGATTTGCAGTTTCAATGAGTTTATTGTTAATCCTATCAGTGGTGTTTGGCCAAACATCGTCCATTACATGCGGAGTGGTTATAAAATGTTCAACTCCAATCTCATTTAGCATTTTAACTAGCTTAGTAGTTTGGTAGATGTTTTTTGATCCATCATCGATACCGGGAAGTAAATGTGAATGAATATCAACATACCCTTTGGGGATAAGATCTGATAGTGTGACTGTTTTCTTTTTAAAGAAGATCAAGGGCAACAATTTAGACTGTAAAATTACGAAACATTACAGTATATAAAATGTAGATAATTAGTTCACCAAACCTAAAGAATTATAGAGCGAAGTATTTGCTTGTAACAGTTTTATACTTAGTTTATTGGCTTTTAGTCTAGAATCGATCAATTTCTGTTCACGTGAATTGATTAAGAACAAGGAGCTTTCACCCAAGAAAAATTTACGTTCTTCTGCCAGGACTAACTTTTCATAATCGCTTACAATCTCCTCAATTAATTGGTTTTGCTCATTTAATGATCTAATTTCTGTATTAACAGCAGTAATTTTGTTTTGAATTTTTAGGGATTCCGACATTCGCTCGAACCGTGCATCCTGTAGCTTATAATTGGCTAGTTTTAAATTCCCTCGCTCTTTTCTTAAAAACAACGGAAAGCTAATATTTACAGCACTTTTGTAATTAGCCGTGTTTAAGGAACTTAACTGATCGTACTGCTCAGTCAAAAAGTTATATTGTAAATCTATTCTTGGTAGCAGTTTATTTCTCTTCAGCTTTTGCTCTACTTTTAAGCCCTTAATTTTTGCATCTAGGCTTTGTAGTTTAGGATGGTTTTGTTGTAAGGCAAGTGTATCAGTAATTCCCTCAAGAAATAAGGAGTTTCTAACTATTACTTCAGTAGGAAGCTCAGGAATAATATTTTCTTCTATTTCCAACGGAATATCATTAAGCCATAAAAAGTTACTTGCCTCTAAAGCCGCTTTCCTCTTTTTTAGGGTAGCAGCTTCTAAGCTTAATATTCTATTTTGATAGGCTATTCTTGCTTCAGTAATATCAATTTCAGGCTTATCTCCAGCATCAACACTTTTCTGTACCGCTTCTAATCTGGTAGAGGCATTGTTTAGGAAAGCGATATAAATTTGTTCTTCATTATAAGCCTCAGTCCATTGAAAATAGGCTTTACTGGCTTCAAAAATCAAATTATTGACCAGCAAGTTTCTGTCAGCTTTTGTTTGATTTCTAAAAAAACGAGCTTTCTTCAATGATGCCATTCTTTCGTTAATTAAAAAGCCCCTTGCTAACGAAAATGAAACACCTGCACTATAAAGCCCATCATCTGGTACTGAAAGATTGGGATTTAAGAATTCACCAGAATTCTCCTCAAAGTTGGCCTTAAACTCAATACCATACCAAGTCGGTATTTTAAAAGTGGTATTTAACTGATCATAATACTCGATTTGTTTGAATTTTTTCCGATCATAATCTACCTCAATTTTAGGATCGAAACCTCCTCTGGCTCTGAGTAAATTAGCTTCTCCTATATTCAAAGTAAGATTTGCTTGCTTAATTAATGGATGGTATTTTTTTACATAAGCCAAGTACTCTTCAAAAGTTAACATATTTGAAGCTATGCCATCATTTACTTGAGCAGCAAGTGTATTTACAAATACAACTAAACCTATTATCAATAAACCACGAAAATGTTTTTTCATTTCTTTTGGTCGCTTTTAACATCAGCCTTTTCCGGCGTGTAGTAGTTAGGGGGGAAGCCATTTAACTGCCTCCAAACCTCATACCATATAGGTACATCTTCTAATAATGCTATGGTATAAGCACCTGAGCCTACTCGTACGTTCTCAGGCCACTCAACTTCCTCTAAATCTGGGGCTATTAAAATTCTAAATTTCCCATTATCGCTGATAAAAGTTTCAATGGCTACTACCTTACCAGCATAAGTTCCGAACGATGCATTGGGCCAACCACTAAAGAAGATTGCCGGCCAGCCATCAAATTGAATGCGAACAGACTCCCCAAGATGCATAAGAGGTAGGTCAATTGGACTCACATAAGTTTCCACTGCCAAATCATAATTTGCTGGCATAATACCAACTAATTGCTCTCCTTCTTTAAACGTTTCACCTATTCCACCTTTTATTGCTTTGTTGATGTAACCGTTTTGAGGCGCTGTGATATAGTATAGGGCATTCCGCATTTTGTAGTTGGTAGTCTGATTCTCTAGCTTAGTAACCTGGGCTTCGGTATCAAACTGATTGGACTCTGCTGTAAATCGATCACTTCTAGCTTTGGCAATCTTATCAGCATAACTTGCATTAATGCGGCTTATTTCTAATCTAGCGTTAATTAATTCATTTTTACTTGCTAAAAGTTTGTTCTCCTGAGATATTAACTTTGCTTGCGTTTCTTGCAATTTCAATCTTTTCTCCTCTACATCGGTTACAGCTTTTAACCCTTCTGTTTGTAGTGTCTCTGTTCTTTCGAACTGTCGCCGTGCAATTTTGATATTGGTTTGAGCCGCGATAAGGTCAATACTATCACTTTGCACTTTTAGCTCGGCTTGTCTTAATTTATTTTCGGTTTGAGTACGTTTTAAATCTCGCTCCTTAGAAAGTGCTACTACTTGATTTTCTAACGCTTTTACTTTTTCTTGATAAGATAATACGGATCGGCTTTTAGCATCTCGCTGCTGATTAGTCCGTTCTACTAACCTAGGATCTTGATACTCGTTCTTAATTTCAGAGATATAAAGAATAGTATCTCCTTTTTTCACGAAGTCCCCTTCCTTTACATGCCATTTCTCTATACGACCTGGTATAGGTGATTGTATCGTTTGAGGACGCTGATCTGGAGTTAAAGTGGTAACATATCCATTACCAGTAACGTTTTGTGTCCAAGGTAAAAAGAGGATAATAATAGCGATACCCGCAAAAGTGTACAAAAACCTATTAAATATTTTAAAATGCTGACCTTTAAAGGCCTTCTTATGAGCTTTATATCCCTGAAGGGTCACTTTTTTATTCAACTGATTATGTGAAATATTAAGCATCCTATTACTGTTTAATGGTTTTGTTCTCTAATCGAATCGTTTTCTCGGTTACATTTTTCCACAAGTTGTTTCTCGATGAAACGATTAAAGCCCATGGTTGACTATCATCTATTAAGTAGTTTATTATTTTTTCCGCCTCGGCAGTTTCAAAATGCTCAAGAGGGTCTTTTAATAATAGCAACTTAGGTTCATGAACAATTGCCCGTGCTAAAAGAATACGTTTTGAAACTGTAAATGGAATTTGTTGTCCTTCCGTATACAGGATCGACTGGAGTCCATTTGCCTGCATCTTAACGAATGGTAGCAGTCCTAGATTTTTGAGAACTTCATTTACGCGTTCCATGGAAATAGAAGAGGACCCAAAGGTTATATTTTCTAGAATAGTACCCTCAAATGGTTGTTGCTCTGGTAGCAACTGCCCGACTTGGTTGCGATATCGATTTGGGAATATACCTTTTAACGAGGAATCATTTACGTAAATCATTCCTTGGGTTGGTTCTATTAAACCAGATAGGAGTTTTAGTAGTGTGGTTTTTCCTGAGCCTGCTGCCCCATCAAGGAGGAAGCGATCATTTTGAAGGATAGATAAATTAATATTTTCTAGAATCACATTACCACTAGACGTTTGATATGCAACTTCATCCAATTCAATTTTTAAAGATTGATTAGCTTCGAAAGGATCGACACCTTCTTGAGATTCAATTTCTTTATCAACTACTTGCCCAATTTTTTCCAATGAAGTAAGTACATCATAAAAGGTCTCTAAACCTGAGATTAGTTTCTCTACAGATGTAATTACCAAAAGAATAATAATCTCAGCCGCTACGAACTGTCCTATATTCATTTGTTGGTTTAATACTAATAAGCCCCCTATTATTAAAAGGCCTGCTGTTACTAAGATTTTAAAACCAATCATCTGCACAAACTGTAAAAGGAGAATTCTAAAGTGGTTTTCTCTAGATTCCAGATATTCAGTTGTTAATTCATCATTTCTGGTCATGGCCAATTTGGTATTGCCCGATAGCTTAAAACTTATTAGCGCTCGAGCAATTTCCTGAATCCAATGGGCAACTTTGTACTTGTTTTTCGATTCTTCTAAACTAGTATGGAGACCTTTTTTAGCTGTAAGTTTGAAAACAAAGTATATAAGTAATACTAACATAAGGCCGTAGATAATAAAAAATGGATGGTAGAACGATAGCAGGGCAATTCCAAAAACAATTTGTAGTACCGCTGCAGGAAAATCAATTAAAATTTTAGATAGCCCCTTTTGGACAGTCAATGTATCGAAGAATCTATTGGCTAATTCTGGCGGATAATAGTTACGTAACTCACTTGTTTTTATTTTGGGAAAACGATAGGCGAATTCAAATGATGAACGCGTGAATATCTTTTGTTGAATATTCTCTAAAATACGAATTTGCATAAGTTGTAACCCACCCTGAAAAGCAACTCCAAGGGTTACAAGAATTACTAGAACAATCCAAGAAGTGGAAATTTGTGCTCCTTGAATCAAGTTAATAATTGCTTGTATACCTAAAGGTAACGACAGTGCTACGATGCCCGTAAAAACTGCATAGAAAAAGATTTGTTTGATATCTTTTTTATCCAATTGTAGCAGCCCTATAAATCGTTGCCATGGTGTCATTATTTCTTTCATATTTTGTTTGAAATAGGTCCGTATTCTCCCGACCCAGTCTTTATATAAAGTGAGTGTTTCTAGTCAAATACTAGGTATTAAAAATCCAGTATCAATACTATTTTATTGTTACTAATACTGGAATTTTTAAGGAAGTCTGTCGGAGTCCGGTTACATTTTGTTAATTATAGAATGACACAGCACCAGTATTGATGTCATACATACCACCAACAATTTCTATTTCACCATTTTGTTCCATTTCTTGAAGTACTTCACTCGATGAACGAATATTATCAATTGTCATCATGACATTTTTTTTAGCCACCTCGTTTACAAAATCAATATTATTTGAATTTCTTAAGGATGCATCTTGAGGTTCTTTTACGGCTTCAACAGCCGGCTCAATCTTATTTATTAGTGCAGTAAGATTACCAAGTCTAGCATGATCACATGCGCCCTTGACTGCACCGCAAGCCGTGTGTCCTAAGACAACAACCAACTTTGTTCCAGCCAATTTGCATGCAAACTCCATACTCCCTAAAATATCCTCATTCACAAAATTTCCGGCAATTCTGATACTGAAAATGTCACCTATTCCTTGATCGAAAATAAGTTCGGATGAAACTCGCGAGTCAATACAACTCAAGATCGTGGCAAACGGGTATTGGCCTGTACTAGTATCTCCAACTTGTTGCATTAAATCTCGATCGGCACGATAGTTTTCCTGAAATCGCTGGTTTCCATTGACAAGTGCCTCTAATGATGAAGCAGGTGTCATGATAGCCTGTGTTTCTTTTGTATGTGCTTTCATAATAACTTTTAGTTCGCAAGCACCAATACAGGTACTTCTGTTTTGATTATTGTCTTTGCAATCTCGTTGTTAAACTGATTTATCGACTTAGAAATGCCTTTTTCCATATCTCGTTTAACGCATAAAAGATCGACCCCGTTTTTACTAATGTATTTAGAGATTGGCGTACTGGGCTCAGCGTGTTCGTCAAATTCAAACGTAACAACTTTATTAGGTGTTTCTTGTTTGTCTTGATACGAATCTCCAGAGAATTTAAAAAGTTTTAAAGGGCGTTTAGACTTACTAATAAGATCACCAGCAATAGTAATTTCATTATTTAAAGCCTCCTCATTTAAGAACCCTAGGGACACATCGTCAAAAGCAGCGGTATTGCTTTCATTACCAGAAATAAGAATTCCACCTTTATGATTGTTTAACAAGTGATTAGTTACACTTGTTTTTAAGAAGCTTTTAAAGCCTGTTTTTCGTTTACCGATAACAACAATATCTGGTGTTGTTTGGTCAATATGGTCTTGTACTTCATTAACAACATTACCAAAGGTAAATTTATATGAAACCGGAATGTTTTCAGATTCTGATATCGTATTAGCTAGCTCTTTCATTTTCTTCTTTTCACTGGCTCTCTGCTCATCCAGTGTACGCATTAATGCTATTTGATTACCGTATTGGGTAAATTTTGATGGAGCTTTCACTTGTAGTAAATCGATCTTACCATCAATTACCTTTGCTAAGTTTACAGCATCACGTAATGCAACTTTCGATGTTTTACTATGGTCTAATAAAACTAATAATCGGTATTTAAAATTTGAATTTTTCATGTGTGGTTTTTTTAAGCACTTTTTGGTCTTAGTTGAAAAAATTGGATAAAGCTATCAGGATTTTCAACTATTCCTCTTTCTGAAATAAGTTGAATATCAATATTCCTGTTTCTAGCTTTTTCTGAAAAGTCTTCAAGAATTTCGATAATGTCATTATCGAGATATCTTGTTTTTCTAACATCGAGTTCCAAATAGGTGTCTCTTGGTAGGCTATCTAATTCTTTTAAAATAGCCCCTTTGTTAAAAAAGGTCACTTCTTCGGCAAGTGTCATTTTTATTTTATGCTTGCCGTTACTTTTATCTTCAATATGAAGGAAATGTGAGTTTTGAAAACTCTTAATTAAGATTACTACTATTCCTACTGCCAGACCTAGTCCAATTCCCATTAGTAAGTCAGTAAATACTATACCTAATATGGTTACTACAAATGGTATGAATTGTTTCCATCCTAGATTATACATGGTTTTGAACAAAGCTGGTTTTGCCAATTTGTACCCTACAATAAATAGTACGGCAGCTAATACTGACAATGGAATTTTGTTTAGCAATGTAGGAATCAGGATTACTGAGATAAGCAAGAAAAAGCCATGAATAATCGCCGACATCTTGGTCTTACCTCCAGATTGAATATTCGCAGAACTTCGAACAATTACCTGTGTAATCGGTAGTCCGCCAATAAAACCAGAAATAATGTTTCCAGTTCCTTGAGCAATTAGTTCTCTATTGGTAGGGGTAACACGTTTACGCGGATCTAACTTATCGGTAGCCTCTACACAAAGTAAAGTCTCAAGACTAGCCACCAAGGCTATTGTAAATCCAGTAATCCAAATGTCAGCTCTTCCAATAACCTCGAAGTTTGGAAAGGCAAATTGACCTTTAAAATCATCAAAGCTTTCAGGAACAGGAACAGATACTAAACGATCAGCACTAAGTGATAACCCTGTGTCTTTAGTAAGTAAGTAGTAAACAATACCTGCCACAACCGCCACTAGTGGTCCTTGTACCAACTGAAAGATCTTTCCTTTTTTACTCAATACATTACTCCATAGTATGAGTATTGAAATGGCAACAATCGCTATAATGGTCGCGCCATAGTCAAAATTCCCGCTTATTATTGCATTAATAGTTCTTAGCAATTCCGTAAACGTATTTTCTCCATCTATTTGTAAGAAGGAAAAATCACCTCCTGGGTTTTTATCCAAACCGAAAAAATATGGGATTTGCTTTAAGATGATAATGATACCAATACCAGTTAGCATTCCTTTTATAACTGATGAAGGAAAGTAATACCCTATAATACCAGCCTTTAAAAAGCCGAAAAGTAGTTGGATAGCACCACCAATAACAACTGCAACAAGAAAGTTTTGATATCCGCCTAGTGCGCCGATAGCTGTTAAAACTATAGCGGCAAGTCCTGCAGCCGGGCCACTAACGCCTACTTGTGATCCACTCATGGCACCTACAACAATACCACCAACTATTCCGGCAATTAGACCTGAAAATAGTGGAGCACCACTAGCAAGAGCAATACCCAAACATAATGGTAAGGCTACGAAAAAGACAACAATACTGGCAGGAATATCTGCCTTAAAATTTTTAAAGGGATTAGAACTATTCATACAAATTTTAGTTCGAAACGGGCATGGCAACTGTGTACCATAACAGATTCAATTAATGATTTTTTATAATTAAAAAAGATTGGTTTTCCTCCAAAAGAGAGGGTTCTAAACAAACAATGTCTAGAAATATTTAATGGAAATGTTATACCTGTTCAGGTGGCGGTATGAGAATATCAGGATCGAAATTCTGTACTAATTGTAGAAGTTGATAACTTCGGTTTTTAGAAAGAAAAAGTATCGATTGACTATGTGCATTGGTATGCTGTAGTTCGATCTTTTCATTTTTACTATCATCTTCTTTCTTTTCTTCTTGTTCTTCGGAATCTTCTTCAAAATCGACCTCGCTCACTTCAATTTCAGCATCGCCAAGTAGAAAAAAAGCTTGGCCAAGAGGTTGCAATAATATAGTTATTAGTGCAATAACAAATGCCACACCTTTTAAAATTCCTGCTATGTTGACTAAAGACTTTTTCATGATACTATAGCCTTTAGAACGAGATCCGAGTAAAACCTTACGATGTTATTTTTTCCTTCTTCTACATCTGTTAAGGAGGGTAGATGTTTTGAAAAGAATCGCTGATGATGAGCTCCTTCAATAATAGTAGAGACTAACATGTGTGGGAATTCAAAACTAGGATTAATCTCTAATACGATATCGCTCACACGTTGAACTACACGCTTATATGTTTTGTAGAATCCTTTTTCATTCTCCTTATCAATATCCTTGGTATGATATGCTTTAGCCGATTCGGAGATGATAATCTTATTCAATAGTACTTCATTAATAAAAGTGAAGGAGTTGTCCTCTTCAACCTCTTCGGTCAGTAGTGTAATCGCTTTTGTTAACTTGTCTTGGGCTATTGTAATGTTGGCAGTTTCGAAGACTAACTTATACTCAATCCAACTCCAATACCAGTTGATAAGATAAACTAGTAAGGCATGCTTGCTTTCAAAATAGCGATAAATAGAACTCTCATTAGATCCTATTTGTACGCCGAGTTTTCTAAAAGTGAAAGCTTCAAAACCTAAGCTATTAATCATTGCGATACTGGTACTGACAATTTTTTGACCCAGCTCGGATGACTCAGGGTCTTTTGTATACAATTCTGGATTTATCGTAATATGTAGTTGTAGATTCTCCATTAGTTGAAACAAATATATGATAGTAATACTATTAATATGTCATAGTTTAACTATTTTTTAAGAGAATAATACTGTTAAAGTTAGAGAGTAAAGCATTGAGTGTCTTAAAAATATCCTTTGATTTGGAAAAGAAAGGTTTTAAGAAAGTTTATTAATCGCTATAAGGGCAAGAATTGAAATAATCCTGAATATTGAATTTTCTGTCTTCAAATTTGTCTGGTAAGATTTTGAAATGCTGTATTCTATCGATTCTAAATGCCCTTAGTTCTTTGCGCAAGTGACACCAGGCGATTAATATCCATTTGTTGTTTGTTGAGTACATTGCACAAGGTTCGATTTTTCTAAAAGAAATGTTTGGATCATTTGCTTTTTGATAGTTAATCTCTACGAAATTAAAATTCGTAATTGCTAACTGGATTTCCGACAGGGCATCACTGCTAAACTCCTCATAATACCAATTAAAAACATGAATCTTGTCATTAAGTAACTCACTCTTTTCCTGAATAGAAGTCCTAAAAACTGATTTGATCTTTGTCAACGCCTCATTAAAATCATTTACAAAAGATATATCTTTAGATTGATTGATTACATGCTGTGCAGTAATTAAGGCGTTGGCTTGCTTTTCTGTGAACTGCACAGGAGCAACAGTGTAGTTGTCAACCAAGCTATAGCCTTTACCTTCAATACTATATACTGGAATTCCCCCTTCCTCTAACTTCCTAATGTCTCTATAGATGGTTCTAATACTTACCTCATATTTATCAGCCAATTCAGTAGCGGTTAATAGTCGTTTCGACTTTAATAGAGTAAGCAGCGAAATAAGTCTAGACAGTTGTGACATACAAGCAAAGATAGCGAACCCTATAGTAGGGCTCGCTAATTACTATTCGTTATTCCATTGAATGAAATGCTACGCGATTACCTTCGGTGTCAGTAAACTGGGCGATGAAACCATTTTCTTTAATATCCGTTTTAGGCATTAATATTTTTCCGCCCGCAGCCTCAACTCTAGCTAGTGGAACGCTCAAATCATCTCCACCATTGAGGTATACTGTCGAACCATCGGTTGACGGATTCATGCCTTCCATTTGCATTATGGCACCCCCGACCTTGTTGTTTTCCATATCATACGGAAAAATACCATATTTCATATTCTCATCACCCATATCATGATCTATGATTTCAAAGCCAAGTACCTGAGAATAGAATTTTTTTGCTCTTTCGTAATTGCTTACTGGAATTTCGAACCAGTTAACTGCGTTTGTCATTTTTATACTATTTATTGATTAATAATAGTACAAAGGTATCGGTAGTAGTGACAGAATATGTCAGAGGTGTTTTTTAATTTAATACAACATTGATATTAAGCTGTTCAAATGACATTTATCATAGCGATCTGTTTTAGTAAGATGTAATTTTAAAACTACTAGTAATATGGTTTAAGAAAAATAAAGCAAAATGATAAAGACAGGTATATGGATCGATAAGGATAAAGCACTTATTGTGACTCTAAAAAATGGAAAAGAAAGTTTAAAGTCTATTGAATCGAATATAGAGCATTTTAAAGCGCATGGAGGTTCTGGAACACGGCTAAAGGGTGGCCCTCAGGATGTGGTTCAGGACAGTAAATATCTGGAACGTGAAAAGCACCAAACAAAACGATATTTCAGTAACATTATATCAGAAATTAAAGACACGGATTCTTTGGTAATCTTTGGTCCAGCAGGTACCAACGAGAAATTTAAGAAGGAGTTGCACACTAATCATAGTAGTATAGCAACCAAAATAAAAGCCGTAGAAAAAGCTGATAGTATGACGGATAACCAAGTGAAAGCTTGGGTTCGAGATTTTTTCAATTCGTAAGCAGATTTCTGAATATTATAGTAGGAAAGATCCAAATAGTTTCTTGGTGATATATGTCATTGATTGCGGTGTAGATCAAACCTATTTTTGAGTTTAAAACCGATGATATATGTTATCGAGGTATCTTCCTATATTCATATTACTATCCATAGTTGCCGAAATTTTCGGCACAGTAGGTGGTTTTGGATCTTCGGTGTTTTTTGTACCTGTGGCCAACTTCTTTTTAGATTTTAAATCCGTTCTAGGAATTACAGCTCTGTTTCATTTGGCTAGTAATATCACCAAAATTGCATTTTTCAAGAAGGGGTTAGACAAAAAAGTTATTTTACAATTAGGAGTTCCGGCAGTCATATTTGTAATGCTAGGAGCCTTTTTAAGTAAGTACATTGATCCAAAGTTTCTCACCTATATTCTCGGAATATTTCTTATTGTCCTTAGTTTATTCTTTTTGATTTTTAAAAAGTTTGTGGTCCAAGCTACTACCAGAAATGCAATAACTGGAGGTGTACTTTCAGGCTTAAGCGCTGGTATTTTAGGAACAGGAGGTGCGATAAGAGGAATTACTTTGGCGGCCTTTAAGATGAATAAAGAAAAATTCATCGCAACATCTGCAGTTATTGACTTAGGGGTTGATTTTAGTAGGACTGTAGTGTATTATTTTAATGGCTATATGCGCAAAGATTTGCTCTATCTAGTACCTATTCTAATTGTTGTAAGTATTGTTGGAACATGGATTGGGAAGCTAATTTTGAACAAGATGTCTCAAGAGCAATTCCGGTTGATAGTGCTCTTGCTCATTCTAGGTATTGGTGTAATGAGTATTTTATTCAATTAATTCGATTACTCTTTTAGGCATCAATTCTTCCTATTACACAGCTAAGGTATGATGTGGCTTTCTTACCAATATTATTTCGTTCACCAACAACAGGATATCCTAATCTAGAAAGTTTTTTTCTTACTTTTTCTAGTGTTAAAGGCGTGTCTACATCGATCGTGATTTCATTTTTAGGAACACTTAGTTCCACGCTTTTAACCCCCTGAATATCTACCATATTCTTAATTATTGTAGTCTCACAACCACCGCATTTTAGATTTTGAATTCGAAATGTCTTTTCCATTATTTTCAGTATTAGAAGACCCAAATTATATGTTATAAAAGCTATCTACAATGATAAAAGTCAGTTACGTAACTGACTTTTATCATTTTAACACCTATTGGTGGGAGATATATTTGATAGAACTAATACATAAGGTGATTGGAATTATCAAAAGCCATATACGCAAGATCTAAACGCTTCTTTTCTGAGATAGGGGATATGGCATATTTTGCTATGCGTTTTTTTAGAGAAGTTGTTAGTGCTCCTTTTGAATGGAAGGAACTCATTCGCCAATGCTATCGAGTGGGGAATCGTTCAATCATTTTGGTTGGTGTTACCGGCTTCATTTTAGGTTTGGTATTTACATTACAATCAAGACCTACTCTGTTAGAGTTTGGAGCTGTTTCTTGGATGCCTTCAATGGTAAGTTTATCGATAGTGCGTGAAATTGGTCCAGTTATTTTTGCTTTAATATGCGCTGGTAGAATTGGTTCAGGAATCGGTGCAGAGCTTGGTTCTATGAAAGTTACAGAGCAAATAGATGCCATGGAGGTTTCGGGGACTAACCCCTTTAAATATCTAGTGGTTACTCGAATTCTGGCAACAACTTTAATGCTCCCATTACTTATTCTCATGGGAGATGCAATTGCCTTATTCGGATCTGCGCTTATTGAGAATTTAAAAGGAGAAGTCTCATACCTACTTTATTTTAATAAGGTTTTTGATGCATTGCAGTATAGCGATATTATACCTGCTACTATCAAATCATTTTTCTTTGGTTTCGCCATTGGTCTCGTAGGGTGCTACAAAGGCTATAATTGTGCCAAAGGGACCGTTGGAGTTGGGGAAGCATCCAATGCCGCGGTAGTTTATACGTCGATGTTACTTTTTGTTATCGATTTTATAGCAGTTTTTGTAACCGATATTTTCGTAGAGCTATGAAAGAAACAAATGAAAATAAGCAACCGGTACTAGAAATTAAAAGCCTCTTTAAAAGCTTTGGAGATAATCATGTGCTTAATGGGTTCAATTTGAAATTATATAAAGGTGAAAACCTTGTGGTAATGGGAAAATCCGGTTCGGGAAAATCGGTAATGATAAAATGTTTAGTAGGATTAATGGCTGCGGATAGTGGTACTATTAAAATACAGGATTTTGATATTACTTCGCTCGGCCAAAAAGAACTAGATGTCTTGCGTACTGAAATTGGATTTCTGTTTCAAGGAAGTGCCTTATACGATTCTATGACCGTACGAGAGAATTTAAACTTTCCGCTTAGACGGCATAAGAATAAGGTTGATGGCAATAAAAACACTGAAGAATTAGTCTTAGAAGCTTTAGATAACGTTGGTTTGGCTTCTGCAATTGATTTAATGCCAGCTGAACTTTCAGGTGGAATGAAAAGGCGTGTAGCGCTGGCTAGGGCTCTCATATTAAAGCCAAAAATTATTTTATATGATGAACCTACTACTGGCCTAGATCCTATTACCGCAAAGGAGATTATACAGCTAATGAGGGATGTTCAAAAGAAATACAATACATCATCGCTTATTATAACGCACGATGTCGATTGCGCGAGAGTGATTAGTAACCGGATGATTTTATTAGTTGACGGCATTGACTATGCCCACGGAACTTTTGAGGAATTATCTAAATCAGAAGATCCAAAAATAAAGGCATTCTTTAAAAATTAAGAACCTATGAAAAATCGAAAATTCTATAAAACACGAGTTGGCATATTTATAGTATTGGGGACGCTTCTGCTCGTTGCTGCCTTATATTTCATAGGCAATCGACAGCATATTTTTAGCCAGAACATTCAACTATACGCTGTGTTTCAAAATGTAAATGGATTACAATTAGGTAATAACGTTCGATATTCTGGAATAAATGTGGGTACAGTTAGTAGTATTGATATGATCAATACATCAGAGATCGTGGTGCAAATGATGATTGAAGCAAAAACGGCCGCTTTTATTAGTAAAGATGCTATTGCAAGTATAGGTTCAGACGGATTAGTGGGTAGTATGGTCGTTAATATAACTCCTGGAAAAGACAATTTGAAAGTGGTAGTTTCTAGAGATACCATTATATCCTATAGCAAGATTGGTACCGATGATATGTTGTCTACCCTTAATGTTACGAATGAGAATGCCGCTTTACTGACTTCCGATTTACTTAAAATAACCAACAAAATACTTGAAGGCGAAGGTGCCTTAGGTGCATTGGTATCAGATTCAATTCTTTCAAAGGATATAAAAGAAACACTCAAATACCTTAAACAGACTACTTACGGAACGAATAAAGCTGTAAAGAACTTTAACACATTAATTTCAAAAATTGATTTAGAAGAAAGCCCCGCAGGTATATTGTTAACTGATTCGATTGCCGGAAATCAGATTAAGAATGTGTTTTCTCAATTAGAAACTTCAAGTAATTCTATTGCAGAGGTTACGAAAATGCTAGATGAAATGGTTGCCGATATGAAGAACAATGAAAACACCTTGAATTACATTATCAAGGATGAGTCATTGCCTAAAAACATAGATACAACAATGGTGCATTTAAAAATGGCGAGTAAGAAGTTGAATGCAAATCTAGAGGCTATGAAGAGTAATTTTTTGTTTAGACGCTATTTCCGGAAACAGGCGAGACAAGAAAGAAGAATTGATAAAATTAAAGAAAAAGATGAAAATTGAACATTTAGAAGAACGGGTAGCAGACTACAACATGTCTATTGAGAAAGTGGTAGAAAAGAAAACACTATGGAGTACCACCACAAAACCTTTACTGTTAGATACACTGAACGCTATTACCAATAAATATGATATCGGTTGGAAGGTACAAGAACTTAATTGGATTCATAATAATGAGGCGGTAAACATTACATTCGATTCTTTTCCTCAACAATTAATTAATTGTACTAACCGCGTTCCGGCTTATCAATTTATTCCCGGAGGAGCTTTGGTTTTTTCGCAAACGTATAGTGGCGATGTATATATATTTGTGCTTTTTCCAGCAGTCAATGGTTTGCCAACTGATAATAATGTACTAGAAATGGCTTTGATGAACCCGAGTGAACTAACGGAAAAAAGTATTGTTGAGAAGGTAGATGAGTTTTTGAAAGAGATGATTAAATGGGAGCTGCCAAATAAACGATCTAAAGTTGGGTTTTCATCCTAGTCTCATATTTGTAATCCTTTAAGGCATTAATTGCTGAATCATATCCTATTTTAAAAATTGCGTCTATATTTTTCATCTGAAAAAGACCATACTTATTTAACGCTCTAGGGGCAATAACCATATCACAATCCGAAAATTTTGAATAGCATTTATTTCCAAAGCTTATTTGAAAGGCTCGGTTCACCACTTGGTATGAATGTTTTAAATCGGCCATAGATATATCTTCAAGTGGGTTGACATAAATTCCTATTATGCTGTCACACCTCCCTAACAAAGGTTCAGTAGGAAAATTATTAAGGATTCCACCATCGATATAAAAATTACCATTCATAGAAATCGGCGTAAAAATCCCTGGTACAGCAGCTGAAGCTAAAATTGATTTGATTAATGGGCCACTATTAAAAACTTCCAGTGTGCCTGTAATCAAATTCGTAGCTGTGACAAATAGTTTAGTTTCTAGTATAGAAAAATCATCTGTAGGAAAATAAGGCGCCAAATCTCGATAGAATTTTTCAGTATCTATAAAACCCGGTTTGTTGCTGGAATATCTCTTCCAATGAAATAATGAGGCCTTTTTGAAGAAATTTAAAATAGATTGCCATGAATGTCCCGCTGCGAATAGAGCGCCCACAACTGCTCCTGCACTTGTACCTGCAATATGTGTTATGCTAATGTGATGTTCTTGTAATGCTTTAAGAATACCGACATGAGCTACCCCACGAGCACCACCACCAGATAAAATAAGACCTGTTTTCATTGTTATAAAACTATTATTTAAGCCTGGCCTAAACTATGACAACTATCAACTAATGATTCTGCCATCTAACATTTCAATAATGCGATCAGTCTTGTTGGCAAAGTCTATGTCATGTGTAACAATGAGTAGTGAAAGCCCTTGCTCTTCACTTAAGTTCTTGAAAATTTTGAATACATTTTCAGCATTGTGACTGTCAAGATTTCCAGTAGGTTCATCTCCCATAATAATAGATGGATTATTTATCAATGCTCTTGCAATAGCAACCCGTTGTTTTTCACCCCCAGAAATTTGTGAAGCTTTTTTATGAGCCAACTTTTCAATGTTTAAAATTTCTAGTTTCTCGAATGCAGCTTTTTCAATTTCTTTTAAAGATTTTTCTCCTAATTTTTTAGCAGGAAGCATTACATTTTCAAGCACACTGAATTCTGATAGTAAGTAATGAAACTGAAACACAAATCCGATATGTTTATTTCTGATATATGAAAGCGAATCCCGACTTTTTCCGGTTACTAGTTCATTCTTTAAATATAGTTGACCATCATAGTCCGTATCCATGGTAGAGAGGATATATAACAAAGTAGATTTGCCACATCCAGATTTCCCCATTATTGATATAAACTCGCCATCATCTACTGTAAAATTGATATCCTTAAGCACATGAAAGGGCACAGGTTTTTTAAAATATTTATTTATGTTTTTTGCTTCAAGTATCACAGTAACATCTTTAATTATTGGCCTCTGATTATTCGTACAGGGTCGATTTTTCGAGCTTTGCGAGATGGCAAGTAACCCGCTAAGAATGTAGAAACCATGGCAAATGAGATTCCGATTAAGTAAAACCAGACATTAAAATTAACAGGGTAGGTGGTAATCGTAGGAAGAGCTTCGGTTTCAAATGCAATTTTATCGATAATGGAAGAAATAATATAACCTATTAATAAGCCTAGAATTCCACCTACAAACCCAATGATCATAGCCTGACTTAAAAAAATGTATTGTACATCTTTTCCAGAGAACCCAGTAGCTTTTAAAATGGCGATGTCATTCATTTTTTCATAAATAAGCATATTCAGAATGTTGTAAATCCCGAAACCAGCGACTATTAATAGTGTAATAGACACCGCATAGGTGATGAGGTTTCTAATATTCGTGCCTGTTTCAAATTGTGCATTGGCTGTCTTAATGTCAATTGCCTTTAAATTGAATTGTCCTTCAATTTTTTTTGCCAAAGGAAATGCTTTGTCTATATCGTGTAACTTCACATTTATATCTGTAATGTGATTTCTGGGGACTCCAAGTATTTTTTGAGCTGTACGTAGGTTTACAAAGCTTTGAACATTGTCTAGATCGGCTATACCACTTTGAAAGACCCCGATGACTTTTAAAGGAAAATTCGTGCCCACCGCAGTTCTTATTTGTACGCGATCTCCAATGCCTAATGACATTTTAGAAGCGACACCAGAACCAAGTAATATGCCTACATCACTATTGAGCAAATCTTGTGGTGTACCCTTAACGATATAATCCTTAAAGTTGAAAAACTCAACCTCTTTCATAATGTCAATTCCGCTCAGGTTACCACCTAATTCTATTGGCCCTGAGATATAAAAAATCTGGGTTTTTAGTTGGGGAATTGCTGCAATAACATCATTGTTTTTGGATAGATTATGAATAATTGGCAGGGCATTGTGAATCTTGCGCTGTGTTTGTTTAGGTTTAATCGATTTGACAATATTAAAGGTATTGGCATATGCTTCATGTATGTCAATAGGTTGTTCTTTCGAAGGTTCAATTTCATTGTATATATGCACATGAGGGGTTTTGTTAAGAATAAGGTCATCTAGCATTCCATTAAGTCCAGTCATAAAACTTACGAGTGCTATGTATGAGCCAATCCCAAAGGTTACTCCCAAAGCAGCAATAGCCGTTTGCTTTATTTTTGTGAATAAATGCGTTTTCGCAATACCTATGATAACCCTCCAATTCATTTTTTTGATGGTTTATAGAGTAGCGTTTCTTCTGAAATTCCTGACAGTATTTCTACAGCGTCTAAGTTTTTGAGACCCACTTTAACCGAGACTAATCCCTTTTCAGTTTCTACCTCGTTCCCGTTAACAAGATACTCACGTGGTATGGTGAGTGCATTTTCTTTTACTGCGGTAATGATATTTGCCTCTCCTGAAAGTCCAGGATATAATGTATTTGGAGTGCTTTTGAAGCGAGCTTCTATTTTAAAAGTCTGATTTCGTTCGTCTTTATTTGGGTATATTTTAGTGATGTAGGCAGTAAAAGTTTCGCCTGCATAGGCATCTATAGTGATTACCACTTCCTGCCCCTTTTTTATAGTAACTATATCTACTTCGTCGACCAACATTTCAATTATAAATTGATTTGTACTACCTAAAATTGCCAGTGGTTCTTGAGTGTTCACAATTTCACCAGGGTTTTTAATAAGGGCATATACAGTACCATTTATTTTACTTGAAATAGTAAAATCCTGTTTCTTAATAATGGATGTTTTGTAGTCGTTGGAGGCTTGTTCGAGCTGTGTTTGCAATTGAGTTTTGGTACGGTTGTACTTATTCATTAAGCCTTTTAGTGAATGGGCAGACAGTTCAAATTCTAATTTCTTCGCATCAAATTGCGCTTTAGATCCTATTTGCTGTTCCCATAAGTTCTTCTGTCTATAATAGTTGATAGAATCATTTTTGAGTTTAAGTCGAGCGGCTTGTATTTCTTCTTTAATTCCATCTAGGATAGCAGTATTACCACTATAGTTTTTTTGCGCCAAATTAAAAGCAAGACGGGCATTTTCTGAGTTGAGTTTTGAACTGCTATTTATAATCTGAACAAGGGGGGTATGCCTAATAACAGTATCTCCTTCTTCAACTAAATTAGATTCCAATATTCCGTTTACACTTGAAAACACCTGATATAGGCTATCCGGTTGAACGATAACCGATGCATAGACTGAACTGTGAATTGTTTGAATAGTTGGTCTTACTTTATCTTCTTTAACACCACAAGAAGTAAGAAGAACCATAATTATGGAAACAAAAAGTGATTTATATATCATCTTTCTTTTCCTGTAAAATTCAAATAAACTATGATTTTTTGAAATGATAATTATCACTTAAATGATTAAAATGACTTGATTAATCTTAAAAAAAATAAAACTGATATTAGTCATAGTATCTGGTAGTGTCTGAGTATAATTTAGTACTATAAAATCAAAATACTGATGAAACGCTTTGCAATACTATTTATGGGAATTTTGTTGATGGGCTGTAGTGCAAAAAAGCGACCTTATTTACAACAGGCTTCTCCAAATGCGCCTATAGTTAAAGATGCAACGATGGTACTTTGTTTAATTCCGGAAAATGAATTAAGGACATCTTTTGAAAACGAGCTAACGGAACAACTAATATTTCATGGAGTTCATGCCGAGGCTAGCACTAAATATATGCCCGAGGTTTTAGATAAGACATCTGGATCTAAGAAGAAGTTATTAAGCCTCATTGATTCTTTACCCGAAAAAGGATTTAATCAATTATTAATATCGGCAGTAACAAGTATAGAAGAGTCGGAAACGGATGCCGCTGGTGAATCTGGAAATTTTGAATTATATCATTTTGAGACCAACTTGTTTTCAGTTAACGAAGAGGGCTCCGATTTAATGTGGTCAATGTGCATTTGCATTTATGACTATCAATTTCCATTTCTAACGGCTAGAGATTTTGCGACTGCTATTGTTGGGAAATTAATAGAAGACGGTTTGATCAAAGAAAATGAAATACGAGATTTTAAATTATATACACTTTAAAACAAACAAATAAATAAAAATAGAATGTTATGATGGCAATTAATATACAGTATGTAAAGATGAAAAGTAGCGAAAGCATGTCTCAATACGTGACCGAGAAGCTCAAGAAATTAGATGAGCATTATGATTGGTTGATTCGGGCTGATGTTTTTTTTAAGACAGAAAAAGATCCCTCTGAAAAAGGAAACATCTGTGAGATTGAATTGAGCTTACCGGGACCAAAAATCTTCGCTTCTTCAAATGAAAAGAATTATGAAATGGCAGTTAAGGAAACTATTTCTGACCTGAATTCACAATTAAAAAAGCGAAAGGCAAAATTTACCAAACAACGAATAAGTTCGTAATGAAAAAGATACTTGTACCTGTAGACTTTTCAGAGTATTCTGAATATGCGTTAGAAACTGCAGCCATCTTGGCAAAAAAATACAATGCGGGTATCGTTGTTATGCATATGATGGGATTATCTGAAGCCGTATTGACTAAAGATGAATCACAGGAAATGTATGAAGCCAACTACTATATGCGATTGGCTAAAAGGAAATTTGATACGTTTCTTGATCAAGATTATCTTGAAGGTATAGCTGTAGAAATGACGGTGCAGAATTACAAAAGATTTCACGAGATCGATGACGTAGCAAAGGATTTTAATGCGGGTCTTATTGTAATGGGGTCACATGGTGCCACTGGTTTTAAAGAAATTTTTGTTGGCTCGAATACCGAAAAAGTAGTGCGAACTTCTCAAGTTCCTGTGCTTGTTGTCAAAAAGAAACCTTCAAAATTTAAACTTGATAAAGTGGTGTTTGCATGCGACTTTAATCTTGACTTTATAGAGTCTTTTAAAAGGGCATGGAATTTCTTTAAAGAGCTGAATGTGGAGTTTCAAGTTGTATACATCAACTTACCAGATGATCGGTTTATGAGTACACAGGAAATGAAGGAAAAAGCACTTAAGTTTTTCATTCATACCGGTATAGCCGAGTTTGAAGAAGCGCATGAAGATGTTATTTTTTATAGTGCTTACTCATTGGAAAGCGGAATTTTTGAGTTTAGTAATGAGGTAAGGGCCGACCTTGTAGCGATACCAACCCATGGTCGACGAGGTTTAGTGCATTTCTTTTCAGAGCATGTAGGAACTGCTCTGGTAAACCATAGCGATATGCCGATGATGACCTTTAAAGTATAGTTTAATTAAGGTAGTTGAATTTATAAAAGTACATTCTTAATAGGGTGTACTTTTTTTGTAGAAATGGTTAATTATTTTGATGAATGTTTTTTGCAGTTCTGCGTTTGTCTTTAAAAGACCAATAAATACCCTTTACATCAGAAACCCAGTTGTCGTACATAAAAATTAATATGATTTCCTCAAACGTTTCTAGCAACCCGATAACAATCATAAAGTAGAATAGGGGATAGTATGGTTCAAAGAACAATGAGGCGACAATGAAAGTAGCCTGAATAATAGCTGATAATTTTGCCAAATATGTATGAAAGGCTGTTGCTTTGCCGTATTTCGAGTACGCTATAATCATTTGTACGATATAGGGTATAAATGCAATAATGATTAACGTTAAATTCTCTTTTATAAATACAGATTCAAATACCCAAAGACCAATTAGACCAATTACCAGTGTTATTTGATCTCCAAACGAATCTAATTGCGAACCTCGGGCACTGGTGATTTTTAGTTTTCTTGCCAGGTAGCCGTCAATTGCGTCAGTGCAATAACTGATTAAAAGGAAAGTGGCGAAAAGCTCGCGTTGATGGTAAAACAGCATCCCTAAAAGAAACGGAGCGGCTATCACCCTATAAAATGAAAACCAGTCAGCAATATTGAAGTTTTTAAAAGTCAACATATTAATCCTATGATAATCTGTTTAAAATTTTCGTTTCCTACCAATTATTTCATCAATCTCAATAGTAAATATGACGGGCATATCATCATCGTATATCTTACTGGAAAACTGATTGATAAAATCTAAATCTCTAAATTCCTTTTTTAGAATAAGATCCTTTACACCCAATGAAAACTCATGGAGTAATGACTTAGCTGTGCTTGCTGAATGTTCTTTATAAAAACCTAGTACTAATACTGATTTCCAATCATTAACAGAATCTATGTTCGAGACCGATAATGCCATTGCATTGTTTTTTCTTAACGCATTTATTTTGTGCCCGTTACCAGAATAACAGATAATGTTGTTTTGTTCTTTGTTATAGAAATAGGTTATCGGTACTACAAAGGGTTGACCATGGTATATATAACCCAAATTTCCAATGTAGTTTGAACTAAGTACAAATTGTTTTTCGGTGGTTTCAAGCGATTTAATCATCATTTCTTTTTCTGAGTATTAAAGGTAGCTTGCCCTCAAAAATTAAAGAATGATATTCATCATGGTACTGTGGTTAATTCAGCGTATTCAATGCAATGTCCACCATAGTGCTAAAGGTGCTTTCTCGTTCATCGGCACTAGTACGCTCTCCAGAAACTAGTGAATCTGAAACTGTTAAGATTGCCAAGGCCTGTACATTGTATTTGGCAGCAAGCGTATAAAGTCCCGCGGCTTCCATTTCTACACAAAGCACACCAAATTCGGCCCACTTTTTATAGCTGTCAAAATTGTCTTCATAAAATTCATCACTCGATAGTACATTACCAGCTTTAATACTGATATTGTTTGATTTGGCATATTGGGCAGCTTTCATAAATAAATCAAAATTGGCCGTAGGAGAATAGTCTGCATTGATAAATCGCGAATTGTTTATCCCTGATGTAGTTGAGGCCGCCATGGCAATAACAATATCTCTGAGTTTTATATCTGGCTGATATGAACCAGCACTTCCTACTCGAATTAATTTTTTTACGCCGTAGTCATTAATGAGTTCATGGCAGTAAATAAGAGCGGATGGAATACCCATGCCTGTACCTTGAACAGAAATACGCTTTCCCTTATACGTCCCTGTATATCCTAGCATTCCGCGCACATCGTTATATAGCATAGCGTCTTTAAGAAATGTTTCAGCAATCCACTTGGCCCGCATAGGGTCGCCTGGTAGCAAAACACTTTCTGCTATTTCACCTTTTTTTGCTTCTATATGTACGCTCATAAGTGCTTTTCTTTTGCTGAAAAAACGATCTCAACTCCTTTTGAAGTTCCTATTCTATTAGCACCAGCGCGGATAAAAGCTTCAGCCTGTTCTTTGTTGGCGATACCACCCGATGCCTTTATCTTGGTATCAGTTCCTATTGCAGATTTAATCATTTGAATGTCTTTTAGTTCAGCGCCCCGACTTCCAAAGCCAGTAGAGGTTTTTATGAAATCGGCATTTGCCAATTTGCAAATGGTACATGCCATTGCTATGTCGTGCTCTTCTAGATAGCAGGTTTCAATTATAACTTTCAGTATTTTATCTCCAATAGCGTTTTTAACGGCAGAAATATCACGTTTGGTCTCTTTAGTAAGTTCAGATAGAAAAAGCCCAATATTCATAACCATATCAATTTCATCGGCCCCATCTAGAATTGCTTTGCTAGCCTCGGCAACTTTTGCCTTTGTAGAAGCCGCTCCTAAAGGGAACCCGACTGTAGCTACTACTTTTACGTCAGATTCTTTTAAGGCATTAGCAGCTGTTTTTACCCAGGAGCTATTTACACAAACCGAATGAAAATTATAATGCATTGCCTGATCACAGAGGGTTAAGATATCTTCTCGATTGGTTGTGGGAGATAGCCGTGTATGGTCAATATACTTATTGATTTCTTTCATTCGTTTCGACTTTTAATTAGTGGTCTGTATTTTTTTTTAAAATATGCTTGCCTTTTTCTTGAAGCGGATATTTAATAATAGCAAAAAATAACCAACCAAAGGCAAGCATGAATAGGATTCTTTGAAATAAACCTTTCAAATTTGGGAAGGCAAAAATGAGATATGATAGTACTATGATAGTGACAATGACAATACTTGTATGTAATTTATGTTTGTCACGCTTTAAAGCCCATATTAATAGTAAACAAAACAGACAAAATGCAAAGCCCATAACCATTGAGCATATAGAATGAAGCGCATCTTGGGTATAATTATAGTGGAAAACATTTGCTTCATTTCCTGCTAACTGGAAGAAACCTGTTAAAAAAAAGGAAATGCTAAAAAAATAGAGAGTGATTAACTGGACACTTCTTAGTTTATAGGCCTTTGTGGCTAAAGTGAATGTAGCAAAACCCATTAAAAATATAGCCAAATTTATGATCCAGTCATTAGGTACATTCTGGGCACCTAGTTCACTAATTGAATTTACCATATGGGAATATCCCTCGAAAGAATAAAAAGGAAGTATCCATATTACAGCAATTAGCAATGCATAGGCAAACGCATAAAAAGAACCATAAAGCCGCATTATTTTATAAAACTAAAGGGTTTAAATCGTATTTCCGCAAAACTGGAATTAAATTGTTCACAGGTATCTTAATTGAGTAACTACCCGTATATGAAGGACACATTACACAGTCGTCAAAATAGTATTCGACATAATTTTCATTAAGAACGAAATTGTCTTTGTACTCTAAGAAATCATCATAAGATAGTTCCCAACAATCATAATACATGGATCCTTCCATTACTTGTTCAGTGATTTCGTTATTGAGAATTTCAATAAATTTTGATTCAGATCCTTCCATGAAAAAATCTTCGTAATACATAAAAATGCCTTTGTCAAGATCGAAGTTGATACAGTCAAATGAGTATGTAGGATGAAGGGTACCTGTATAGTAATTTTCTTTGTAAAATAGGATACTAACCAACTGGTTATTCAAATTGTATACCTTATAATCTATGAAGCGTTTTTCTCTAAACTTATTAATCCCAGTTGTGTCACAAAGTAGATCTTTGACTTCAAGAATTTGAGCCTCCGTACCGATGATATCAACATAATAATCATTTATGTAATTATTAAAATTTACGTTCGAAGCCTTTATGTCTTCATCTAGCAGCGGATAAGTGAAGTCGATGGTATAACCATCTTCTTCTTTAAAATAATTTTTTTCAATAATATACTCCTTCAACTCGGTGCGTTCATCCCTTTGTTCAATAAGCATTTTCTGTTTTAGCTCGATAGCCTCTGCCTTACTGATCTTAATTCGCTGATCGCTAGTTTTAATCGAATCAACCAGAACTTTTGTGCTTACTGGAGCTTTCTCATCAACAATTACTGGCGATTCAACCTTTGTTACCTTTTTACATGATAATACACTTAGGATCAATATGAGGTATAAGTACTTCATTGTTATAGCTTGTTATTGCGAACTCAACTTTCTAAAAAGCATCTTTAGTTTGGTTAGCATTATTAATTCGCTTTTGTTTTTGCCCGCGAAAGAATTTGCTATGGCCTCGGCGGTTTTTACAATAAGTATTCGCTTTTCTTTTGAAAAGGCTCTAGGGTGTTCATGAGCATATTCACTAAAACTATCAAAACAGTCTTGGGCATCCATACTTTCGTAATCAAACCATTCAAAAACGATCTCCATTTGGTATGCAACAGGCTCATCATAAGCATCCTGTGCTTCTTCATAATCTTTCCAATAGTCGAGTACTATTTTTTTTAATGCATCATATTCTGCTTTGCGCACAACCTTATCTGCAGCAGCAATGGCATAGAACAGCTGACCTAAGTTTTGATAAAATAATATTTCTGGTTTTTCTGTAATCGACATCATAACTTGTTTTATGTAAAAATAACGAGCCAATACTTGCAAGAAAATGACATTTATCAGCTAGTAAGCAAATTGAATTTTGGTAGATTTGTGTTATGGAGATCTTCAAAAAGACCAGCAACGTTTTCAGAATACTTTCAGAAGCCGTTTCGGAAGGAATTATCGTAGTAAATAAAGAACAGGTTATAGTCGCTACTAATAATTCCGCCAATGAATTATTTGATTACGAAGAGCATGAATTGGTTGGAAAGCCCTTAGAAATTCTGATTCCTCAAAAATACCACCACGTGCATTCTGATCATGTTAAAGGGTTTTTAAGAAAAAGTGGAAAGCGCAAAATGGGACACGGCGGTGATCTATATGGCCAAAGAAAAGACGGAACTACTTTTCCGGTAGAAGCAGGGCTTAATCCCTTTACTATATACGACAATGACTATGTCATGGCCCTTATTACTGATATTTCGGTACGCAAAAAGGCGGAAGAAGAATTGCGAGATTGGGCAAACATTTTTAATGAATCACTCAACGAAATTTTTATTTTCGATGCAACTACTTTAAAATTCGTTAATGTAAATAGGGGCGCACAGAATAATATCGGCTACAGCTTAGACGAACTAAAGAAGTTAACTCCGGTCGATATTAAACCAGAATATACAGAAGAAGAATTTAGAAACTATATTCAGCCTTTAAGAGATGGTAGTCTACCTAAGCTCACATTCAATACTACCCACCAACGTAAGGATGGAAGTATCTATCCGGTAGAAGTCCATTTGCAGCCCTCAGATGCCAATGAACGCAAAACCTTGGTGGCCATAATACTTGATATCACTGAACAAGCAAATTATACCGATAAGTTAGAGAAAACTGTTGCAGAACGTACGGGCCAATTACGAGAAGCCTTGCAAACAGAAAAGGAATTAAATGAGTTGAAAACAAAATTTTTATCTCTGGTGTCCCATGAATTTAAGACGCCATTAAGTGGGATTTTAACAGCTTCTACATTAATTGGAAAATATACTGAAACCGAACAACAAGAAAAGAGAACAAAGCATATAAACACTATACAGAGCAAGGTAAAATATCTGAACAATATCATTAATGACTTTTTATCTATAGAACGATTGGATAGAGGAAAGATTAATTACAAATTCTCAAGGTTTTCATTAAGTAAGGTGATTAATGAGGTAATTTATGATGCTAATATGCTACTAAAGCAAGGGCAAAAAATTGTTTACCCTGACAATATAGATGATATTGTTATTGATTTTGATGAAAAGATCCTTGAATTGATCTTGACCAATTTGGTAACCAATGCAGTAAAGTATTCTCCTGAAAATGCCATTGTAAAAGTGAATGCCTCTCTAAATAAAGATGAGCTAATAGTTGAAGTTGTAGATACCGGGATTGGAATACCAAAGGCAGAACAGAAGTTTGTGTTCAATAGATATTTTAGAGCTGAAAACGCCTTGCTTTCACAAGGAACTGGTATCGGCTTGAATATTGTTAAAAGCCACCTCGAAAATTTGGGAGGAAATATTAAATTTACCAGCGAACAAAATAAGGGTTCTACATTTACAATAACCATACCTACACCTATAGATTGAACATTATGAAAACCGTATTACTTATTGAAGACGATTTAGCTTTACGTGAGAATACTGCAGAATTGTTAGAACTCTCCAATTATAATGTCATTACAGCACCAAACGGTAGAGTAGGAATTGAAATGGCTTCACAACACTTACCAGATATTATTGTTTGTGATATCATGATGCCAGAAGTAGATGGATATGGTGTATTAGAAGCTGTATCGGCAAACAAACGTACCATGTATATTCCTTTTATATTTCTAAGTGCTAAAACAGAGCATAAAGAAGTACGCAAAGGCATGGATCTCGGGGCGGATGATTACTTGACCAAACCATTTGAAGAAGATGAATTGCTAAGTGCTATCGAAAGCCGATTAGCGAAGTCTGTCATCTTATCAAAAACGAAGGCAGATGACTCAAAAAAAGAGAGTGATGATAATGATGGTTTAAGAAGCTTAAATGAGCTTAAAAACTTTTTCGATGACAATGGAGCCCTACTAGACTTTTCTAAAGGCGAAACTATTTATCAAGAGGGTGGGCATTCAAACAACATTTATCTAATTCTCGAAGGTGTTGTTAAGAGCCATAAAATGGATGAAAACGGTAAAGAACTCACGACCGCATTGCATAAAGCAGATGATTTTTTAGGATTTACTTCGTTTGTTGACACTGTGCCATACCAAGAATCTGCTTCGGCGATGGAAAAAGTTCAGCTGGCATCAATTTCAAAACAACATTTAAAAGAGGTTTTAGGAAAAAGCAATAATGTGTCTTTAGAACTATTGAATGTGCTAACAGATAATATTGCTGAAATAAAAGAACAGCTACTACAAATGGCTTATAGTTCGGTACGGAAAAAAACAGCCCAAACGATCATTCAGTTTGCCGAAATTCTTGACAAAAAACCAGATGAAGCCATTAAAATATCTAGATACGATTTGGCGAGTGTCGCTGGTATAGCGACCGAAAGCTTAATTCGCACACTTTCCGGTTTTAAGAGCGATAACCTAATCGAGATTGAAGGAAGAAACATCAAAATACTTAATCTACAGGGGCTTAAGGCAATTGAATAAGCATTACTGATATTTGTCATAATCTAGGTCGGCATGACATAATACATTTGTTTGTATACCTAGTGAAGATGAAAAAAGTTTTAGTTCCAACAGATTTTTCTGAGAATGCTTGGAACGCGATATCCTATGCAATGGCATTTTATAAAAATATTCCTGTTACGTATATTTTGTGCCATATCATGATTCCAGACGGCTTACCGCCTGTTGTGGAAACACTAACTTCTTATGTGACAGGCGAGGCAGTAAAAGCAGATGAGGTTATTAAAGAATTAGATGCAGTTAAGAAGAAGATGCGAGCACATTCTGACCTTAAAGAGCATCAAATTACTGTTACCTATTTAGAAAGTAGTTTTGTCAGTGGAATTAAAAAAATAGCCAAGCAATATGATATCGATTTTATTGTAATGGGCAATAAAGGCCAGTCGAATGTCAAGGATAAGGTTATAGGCGGACATACAAGCACTGTAATTACTAAAATCAAGTACCCAGTAATGATTATTCCAGAGGCTGCTAAATTTCATATTCCCGTGAACATAGCTTTTGCAACAGATTACGATTTTATTTATAAGGCGAAAGTGCTAAATACTTTGTTGGAAATAGCGAATGTGCATGAATCAAACCTTAAGGTATTACGGGTTGTAAATACCAAATTGTCGTTGACCCCTTTTCAACAAAAAAACAGGGCATATTTAAAAGATTTTTTACAGAATTCTTCTGCGAGTTTTCATCGAGTCAATCAATCGGACTTAGAAAAGGGAATTCAGTCCTTTATCGATTCAATGAACATAGATATGATTACTATGGTTGCTAAAAACTTAAACTTTTTTCAGAAACTCTTATTTAATCCAAGAGTTGCCAAAATGAGTTATCACCTACAAGTTCCATTTTTGGTGCTGCATGAGTAAGCTGACCAATATCATTTTAAAAATGACAGTCTGACTTTAGCTTTGAGGTATTGATAAAATCACCTCAAGATGAAAAAAGTACTAATTCCTACCGATTTTTCTGAAACATCTTCAAACGCTATTAGATATGCAATGCGATTGTTTAAGTATGATAGAAGTGAATTTATCATTATGAACGCTTTTGCAGATGAGGTGTACGAGAGTGCAAAAGAAATGAATCGAGAAGACTTTGAAGCTTTTAAAGAGACCTATCGAAAAAATGTGGATAATGATTTACAAGAACAGGTAGATGATATGATGGCGACCTCTGCCAACCCTAAGCACAAGTATGAGTATGAATCCTGTTTTGGCAGTTTGGTCGATGAGGTAAATGAGATTGTAGACAGAGAGAATATTGATATTGTCGTCATGGGAACAAAAGGAAAAACCGATGACAGAAACCTCACTTTTGGTAGCAACACCTTACAAGTAATAAAATATGTAAAATGTCCCGTTTTAGCCGTTCCAGTGGGGTATCTCGAAGAATATCCTCAAAATATCTTATTTCCTACTGACTATATGGTGCCATATAAACGCCGAGAACTTAAGTTATTAAGCACGCTTGCAATGAGCTATGTTGCAACTATTAACTTCCTATACATCTCTGATTTTAAAGGCTTGTCCCATAGACAACTTGACAATAGAGACTTTTTAGATTGTTCTTTTGAGAATAACAAATTTTCCTTTATGCATGGGGGGGGGAAGGATATCACAAAAACCATTAACCAAACAATTACCGATAAAAACATAGATATGCTAGTTATGGTCAACCAACGTCATTCCTATTTAGAGAATATGTTGTACAACTCTACCATCGAAAAGATAGGATTACGTATAAAAATCCCATTTCTAGTACTTCAAAATCTACATCGTAAATAATAAAATACTGCAAAATGAAACGAATATTATTGCCCACGGATTTTTCAGAAAACGCGTACAATGCCATATCGTATGCGGTTCAATTGTATCGGGATGTTGAATGTGAATTTTATCTAATGCACACATTTACTCCTTCAACCTCAAGTGCTCATGCCGGAGGTTTATTCGACGCCTATTCGGCACTTAAGCTTCAGGAAATAGAACAAGCTACTGCCAAAAGACAACTTAAAAAGATAGAGGCAAGATTGCAGAAAGACTACCCTAATGCCAATCATAGCTATTTTTCAATTGCGTCATTCAATCTCTTAGTATCAGAAATGAAAAACCTTATTTCCGAAAAAGATATTGATGTAGTAATTATGGGAACAAAGGGTGCTACAGGAGCAAAAGAAATATTTATTGGTACCAATACGATGTATGCCATAAAAAAATTGAAATGCCCAGTTATAGCGGTACCATCTGACTTTAAATATGAGACACCTAAAGAAATCTTATTTCCAACGGATTATAAGCTGAATAAATCTAACAAATACTTGCCATTGCTCAGAAGTTTCTGTGATGAACATAATTCTAGACTCCATATACTAAATGCCTACTACAGTGTTCCCTTAGATGAGAAGCAAGAAGAAGTTAAAGCATTTTTAGACGATTTCTTCACTGGTAGTGCGCACTTATTTCATATAGCAGAAGGACAGGATCTTATAGAGGCTATAGAGGCTTTTGAAACCAAGCATAAGGTCAACTTTTTAGTGATGATTCATAACAAACATAACTTGTTTGAAAATATACTATTTCGCCCAATAATTAATCAAATGGTATATCATACCAACGTGCCCTTTTTAGTAATACCATCTGTAGAACGAATGAAGTGAGACTAATATGAAAACGATTCTTGTACTTACTGACTTTTCCTATAATGCCTATAGCGCTCTGTTTTATGCAGCAAAGCTATTTGAGGACGAACCTTCTCAATTTATTATTCTAAATTCTTTTGAGGATGATGTTGTGAGTTATTCAACCAGTATTTCTAAAAAAGAAGTTAGCAATTTCTATCAAAAAGCAAAAGCCAACTGCTTGGCAGTACAACATAAACTTATAGGAGACCTTGAAACAACAGAACACACTTTTAAAATAAAGGTGACTTCTCTAAGTCTAATTAAAGCAGTAAAACAAATTACTAATAAAAAAAGTATCGATTTGGTGGTAATGGGTACTAGAGGAAAAACGGACTCAAATAATGTATTTCTTGGAAGTAATAGTTTTAAAGTAATTAAGAAAATTCAAACCATACCTTTACTAATTATCCCAAATGAAATAGACTATGTTGCACCACGAAAAATAGGCTTAGCAACAGGGTTTAAAAATAAATACGATATAAGTCAGATTGAATTTTTGTTGGGTCTTACGAAGCGTTTCAATACTGATTTAAAGGTGATCTATATATCAATGGATAAAAAATTTAGTGAAAATCAAAAAGCAAATTTCAATCACCTATTTAAAATAGCAAAGCATTGCAATCCTGAATTTAATTGGATTCCTGAATCTGCCAGTAAGTATGAAGCTTTACAGGAATATATTGAAAAAGAACCGCTTGATATGCTAGCCCTGACTTATTATAAACACGGTTTTATTAATAGTCTTTTTAGGGAAAAAGTGGTGAAAGATGTCTCAAGAAACATTTCAATTCCTTTTATAGTTATACCAAATACAGCCTGATATTTATCATAGTTTTCAACACTTTGGGTGTCTATATTTATCAGTATAACTGGAAAAAGTAATGTGATGAAAAAAAAGATATTGTTACCGACAGATTTTTCGAAAAACTCTTGGAATGCCATTGCATACGCTATAGAATTGTATAAAAATGAGTTAGTAGATTTTTACCTTCTTAATGCCTTCAACGCAAGTACCTATATCCAAGATATTTTGGTTGTTCCCGACGAGGGAGAAACATTGTTCGAAAGATCAAAAAAGAAATCTCAAATGGGGCTTAAAAAAATATTGTTGCAAATAAAGGCTCATGGTGAAAATCGTGACCATAACTACTTTACCGCAAGTGTTTTTGATAGCCCGCTTGATGCGGTCAAAAACTGTATTGAAGCCAAAGATATTGAACTCGTTATAGTAAGTAATAAAGGTGAAACCAATGATTTAGACACTATTTTGGGTAGTAATACTATCGATATGATGGAAAAGGTAAGAAACTGCCCAGTCCTTATGATTCCTGCAGATGTGACATTTAAAGAACCCAACGAGATCGTTTTTCCTACAAGCTTTAAAACACATTACAAACGCAGAGAATTAACGCATTTATACGAAATAGCAAAGATTACCAATGCACCTATTCGCGTGTTACATATTTCTAAAGAAGATGAGCTATCTCAAGACCAAATTGAAAAGAAGGCATTGTTAGAAGAATGCCTAGACGGGCTTGAGTATTCATTTCATTATTTAGAAAATACAAATGTCAACAATGGTTTAAAACTATTCGTTCAAAGCCGAGAAAGTGAAATGATCGTCTTTATCAATAAAAAACATGCATTCTTCGGTTCTGTTCTTACCAAACCCATGGTAAAAGACTTAGGCTATAGTTCGAAAGTTCCTGTACTCGCATTACACGATCTCAGAAATTAGAATTGATATACTAATTTCATGAAAGAAGAGGAGTTCACGATAGTTAAAGCATCGGGTGAAAAGGTACGATTTTCTATACCCAAACTAAAAAAATCCTTACGGAGAAGTGGTGCCGAAGAGCATACTGTCTCGCAGATAATAGATGCGGTACGAGATGAGCTTTATCAAGGAATTTCCACCAAAGAAATTTATAATAGGGCGTTCGCTTTGCTAAAGAAGAGTAAGTCTATTTATGCCTCTAAATACAAATTAAAAAAGGCAATATATGAGTTTGGACCTACGGGCTTTCCGTTTGAACGTTTTGTTGCAGCTATTTTACAATATGCGGGGTACCAGGTTAAAGTCGGCCAAATACTTCAAGGTAAATGCGTTAGTCATGAGGTCGATGTTGTTGCCGAAAAGGATGAGGAGCATATCATTATAGAATGCAAATTTCATAGTGATAGAAAGAATAAATGTGATGTCAAAGTTCCCCTTTATATACACTCTAGATACAGTGATATAATTGCAAATTATGAGAATGGAAATAATTGCCCGACTGATGGCTGGGTAGTTACGAACACACAGTTTACAAAAGATGCAATCGCCTATGGAACCTGTTCTGGGCTCCAGCTATTAAGCTGGGATTTTCCGAAAAACAATGGACTTAAAGACAGAATTGACCGCTTAGGATTATATCCAATTACTGTTTCTACTTTGTTGACCAATAGTGAAAAACAGTTCTTGTTGGGTCGTGATATTGTATTGTGCAGGCAACTTTTAAAAGACACATTTTATTTAGATCATCTAGGAGTTTCTGAGGAGAGAAAATCGAACATTATAAGTGAAATCAAGCTGCTTTGCAGCGAAACTTCAGTAAATGAACAGCATTAAGATTCATTTTTTAGGAGGAGCAGGTACGGTTACAGGTTCTAAATTCATTATTGAGACTTCGGAATGTAATCTTATGATTGATTGTGGTATGTTTCAAGGTATTAAGGAGCTGCGAGAGCAAAACTGGAACCCTTTCTCTTTTGATGTAACAACGATTGATACCGTTTTATTAACCCACGGCCACTTAGATCATACTGGATACCTACCACGATTGTTTCAGCAGGGTTTTAAAGGTGAAATTATTGGAACTGCACCGACTATTGCTATAACCGAGATTATATTAAAAGATAGCGGTAAGATTCATGAAGAAGATGCTAAAAGGGCCAATGAGAATGGATATTCTAAACACGATCCAGCAGAACCCTTTTACACAATAGAAGATGCCGAGAGAACAATTAGTTTAATGAAAACTTCCGCATTAGATATTTGGTGTCAACTATCGAAAAATATAAGATATCGGTTTCGATATAATGGTCATATTATAGGGGCTACATTCATTGAACTCGATGTTTTTGGAAAAAGAATGGTTTTTTCAGGAGATATAGGAAGAACGGATGATCTACTACTAGATGCACCACAAAAGCCAGAATGGATTGATTATTTGTTTATAGAAAGCACCTATGGTAACAAGTTACATCCCACCGAGAGTGTCACAGAAAAACTTGTCACGCTCATCAACCACACCATTCATAATCGCGGATCATTAATTATTCCATCTTTTGCTGTAGAGCGCTTACAGGCGTTAATGTATATACTTTTTAAGCTATATCGAGAGCGTCGAATACCTAATATTCCCATTTTTGTCGATAGTCCAATGGGGAACAATGTACTATCAGTCTTCGAACGATTTCCAGAATGGCATAAAATTCCAATGGATGAATTTCATTCAATGAAGAAACGAATGCATATTGTTAGATCGTATCGCGAGACTTGGGAAACTATTGATGATCCTAGGCCAAAAATTGTTATTGCTGGCAGCGGGATGGTTACAGGAGGACGTGTGCTAACTTATTTAAAGCAGGGTATTGATGATATTAAAACCACGGTGTTATTGGTAGGATATCAGGCGGAAGGTACAAGGGGAAGGCAATTATTAGACGGCGCTCATGAACTTAAGTTTTTTGGAAAATGGTATTCAGTAAAAGCGGCTATTCATCATATTGAAAGTTTGTCAGCGCACGCAGATCAGAACGACCTTTTATTTTGGTTAAGCAAGGTTAAAAATATTCCCGAAGAAGTCTTTTTGATACATGGCGAACCTTCAGCCTTAGATGCCTTTAGAGTAAAACTAAATGATACTTTTTCTTGGAAGGTTGCTATTCCTAAAATAGGCGATTGTGCTGAAATTTTGATTTGAGATTGTCGGGTTTCTTTTTCGTTAAGCTCCATTATTTATTAAGTATCGCAGCAACAAATCGTAGCAGAATCAAAACTGATAATTGTCATTTCGTACACATACATACTAGTGTAACTTTATAATATCAATTAGTTAGTAACACCAAAAACACAACATTATGTCATTAGTAAAATTCAACAAAAGAAGATTTCCGTGGCTAAATGACGGAATTGCAAATTGGTTTGATACCGATGATTTTTTCTCAGATGATTTCTTTATTAGAGATCGTAATTTACCAGCGATGAATGTAAAAGAGAATACCGATAATTTTGAAATCGAGTTGGCCGTACCTGGCTTCTCAAAAAAAGAGATCGAGGTCTCTCTTGAAAACGACATTCTTCATGTATGTGCCGAAAAGAGTAAAGAAGATATTGAGGAAAACGAAAATGGTTACACACGTAAAGAGTTTAGTTATAACTCTTTTGACCGCAAGTTGACGATGCCATCATCTGTCGACCAAGAAAAAGAAGTGAAAGCTACCTATAATAATGGATTGCTAAAACTTCAACTAGCCAAATCGGAGAAGGCTATTGAACCTGCGAAGAAAATGATTGAGATAGTTTAACATCCTTGATATGAAGGGCAGAAGGCAGATCTACTAGTTGTTTTTTGCCCTTTTTAATACTAAAGAAGATGAATGTAAATCCTACACATATTAAATATATCGAATGGCGTAATCCTGACGGACTGCATGAGGATACTTCAGGATGCATTTCGCAATTAGAATTCATTAATGATGAACTAGATTTTCTTAACCAACTTATAAAAGAGCATACGATTCAACTTATTTCTGGAGAAACCTTTGAAGAGAGTAAAGCAATTGTGGGTACACTTATTGCCCAGCAAAAAGAGCTTCAACCTTTAATTGCACAAGCTAAAATTCATAGAAATAAACTCCAGATATTAATGGATGATATCGACGTTCCTAACGAGCTAAAAGATTATAAAGCCGAACACTATGACCTTATGTTCAAGGTTATAGGATATAACGCTAGGTTCAAGAAACTGAAGAAAAAGATATTTAAACTCATCAGCGCCATAATGAAATCGAACAAACAAAAAAGATTACTCAACTGAAACTAAATGTCATGAAAAATCTACTTCTTTTAATATTTGCTATTACCATGCTAATTAGTTGTTCATCTAGTAAAATGGTACAGCAGTATAAAAATCCCGAAACGGTTTCTTTTGAAGCTAATAAGGTCCTTGTTATTGGAATAACTCCAGATGAGGATGTAAGGGAAATATTTGAAAAGAGGGTAGTCAAGAGTTTAGAAAAACAAAATGTACGGGCAGTTAAAAGCATCGATTTTTTCGAATCGTCTTTTACCAATAACAAACAATCATTAGAACAACTAAATAACATTGAGAACCAGTTATTAGATGCTGGCTTCGATGCGATATTATTCGCCAAGGTGATTGGTAAAGAAGACAAGGTTTCAATTATACAATCATATAATAATTTGGGCAGAGAGTTTCACACATTCGAAGACTATTACTTTAGTAATCAGCATTTGTATTTAAACGAGCAGAAACAATCTTACACCGTTTATAATACGGAAACTTCACTATACTGTATCTGTCCGGGAAAAGAACGGGAACTATTATGGCGAGGAGAAATCGAGGTAGTAGATGCAGATAATGTGAATAGAAATATTAATAAATATCTCAATATTCTTTTTAAAGGACTTAAGGATAATCAACTATTAGTTTCTGCATTATGAAAGTGCTTATTTATAGCGCCAAACCCTTTGAGATTCCCTTTTTAAAGTCTGCCTCAAATTCTTCTCTTTCATTAGAATTTACTTCAGAAAGACTTACCTCGGAAACAGCAGCTAGGGCAGTTGGTTTTAGGGCAGTTTCAGTGTTTTCAGCTGATGATGTCTCGGCCATAGTGTTAGAGAAGCTGCGCGATTTTGGCGTGAAATTTATCAGCTTACGTTCAGCAGGTTTTGATAATGTAAACCTAAAAATCGCTAAGCATTTTGGCTTTAAAGTAGCCAATGTGCCCAAGTATTCGCCAAACGCGATTGCCGAACATGCTATTGCACTTTTGTTGGGTATTAACAGGCATCTGGTACTTGCAAATAAACAACTTGCCGAAAATAACTTTACACTAGACGGTCTTGTTGGATTCAATTTAGAGAGTAAAACGGTAGGCATTTTAGGAACTGGAAAAATAGGAAGCGTTATTACCAAAATTGCCCACGGTTTTGATTGTAATATTCTCGCAAATGACAAAATTATTAATGACGAATTGGTAAAAAATTTTTCCGTGGAATATGTATCAAAAGAAGCTATATGCAGGCAGGCTGATATCATTATTGTTAGTTTACCGCTTACTTCACAAACTCATTATTTAATAGATGAAACCTTCCTTAAGAAGGTCAAAAAGAATACAATTATCGTAAATATCGCAAGAGGAGCCATCGTCAAAACAAAGGCGATATTACAAGCATTAAATTCTGATAAATTAGGCGGATATGCGACTGATGTTTATGAAAAGGAGAGTGGAGTGTTTTTTTATGATCACTCTTCAAATAAGATACAAGACGAAGACTTAGCAGCACTTATACATCATCCTAAAGTATTACTAACACCGCACCAGGCATTCGCTACTAAAGAAGCGCTGACCAACATTGCCGAAATAACTATACATAATTTGATCCGCTGGAATAAAGGCAATCATTCGGAAAACGAGCTTGTCTAGGTTTCTAACTATTTTTCCAATTGTACCAATTGGCATGTCTGTAATCATCATCTCGTGAAGCTGTTTCTCTGCTATTAATTCTTAAATGTGTTTTATCAATTTTCTTACTTCTATATCCTAGAAGATGAAAGAATTGCTTGGCAAAAAATCTAGCTATTTTACGATTTACTATTAATGTATCGCGCTTATCCGAAGCCCATTTAATACCTGGTAATAGCGGTAAAATTTTATCAAAATGGATGTTGCGAAGTATAGCAGAAAGGTGAAGAATAAATCGTGGAATTCGTTGGATAGAAAAATATCCTTCATCACCCTGACTTTGATAAAGAGGCATAAAGATGCGGCCGTTTTTATGTGCAAAGATAGGGGCACCATTTCTTGTAGCTAATTGCTCTCCCTTTTTTACATGTTGAAAATTGACAAACCCAGGTTCCATCTTAAAGGTTTCGCTTGGCTTAATCTTGTAACGGTAGTAAATCTCATATACATCTTTAGAATCTACTGATGTCTTGGCCAACAATTCATAATAATGATAAAAATCAATATCATCTTTGCTAACACTTTCAGAAAAAACAAGTGTTAAATAGATAAAAGCAATGTGATTATGAATAGATGAAATGTCATTATGCTGCCCACTTTCATAACCAAAGGCTACATACCCCAATTCATTGATATAGCTTAACAGTGGTCCTTCTAGATATTCTTCAATCCCCAATATAAGAGGCACAGGATATTGCATAGTGAATTTGCGATTAAGCAAACTATCGTTTACAACCGCAAACGGAATTGTTTCGCTCGATGTGGTATGCAAATCCATGAAATAAAATGGGCCATTCTCAATTTTGAGAATTTTTGTTATTTCATTGTAAATTGCTATTTGCTGGGCGATATCTTCACTGCTAACCGTAAGGCTTCCGTCAAGTAATGCTTGTATACGCTCTTTTGTCCAAAGCCTATTAAGGTCGTTTTCATGATACCGTTTACCATAATCGAGCGCCCATAAATTGCCGCTTATCGCATAGATATTTCCGCAAATAGGAATTTTATTTGCTTCAATCTCATCAAGAACCTGCTTTATTGCAAATACACCAGCGGGTTCATTACCGTGCATACCCGCCATGAAAATCAAGGTAGTACCGGGTTGACTTCCCTTAATATGCCCAATGATGCGGTTTACTTTTATGGTTTCATTAAGTGCTTGGCTATATACTTCAGTCATCTTGTAATGCAATTACATCCTTTACAGTTATTATTCCGACTAGATCTTTGTCTCTAACAACAGGTAGACATCCAATTTTTTTCTCAATCATAAGTCGTATTGCATCGCTAATTAGAGTTTCGGGTTCTGCAGTAATCACATCTTTTATCATAATATTTGATACTAGATTGGCACTGTCTGCCTCAGGTTTTTTGGCATGTTCTTTCATGTGTTTCCATGTAAGCAGTCCTACTAACTCGCCATCATCATTTTCTACCGGGAGGTGATGTATTCCTTTCCAAAGCATAACATTGGTAGCAAGGTTTGACAAATCGTTCTTATTCACTAAAAATAATTGTGTCGACATGATATGACGAACCTGAGTTGCCATCGTGTGCGGGTTTTGATTTTGTTTCATAGTAGGCCATGTATGGACAGGAAGGTTAGCTTGCTGATTTTGATATATCTCTTTTGTTAATAGAACCAAAGCATCATCTTGCTTTAGTTCTTTTTGAAGCTTACGATAATTATTTATTTGCCATTTACTTCCGGTCATTCCGACTGTTCTTTTTTCAATAACACCAAGTAGGCGTTCAATATCTGCTTTATCGATTCTCTTTTTCTCTAGACCCGAGTAGGCGATAGGAAGCAGTTCGTTTATAACAAGATCTCTAGCGGAATACAGCTTATCTTTCCACAGCAGCACCGATTCTCTTCCAGTTCTAGCGGCTTTGATGAAGTTCGCATTCGCATCACGAAAATCCATCTGATTTTTCATATCATCAAATTCTGCAGGGCGGCCAGCCATTAATCCTACCCAAAATGCAAAATTGGCCATTTGGTCCAATACGGATGGGCCTGCTGGCACATATCTATTTTCAATACGTACGTGGGCCTTACCGCCGCCAACACCATAACAAGGTCGATTCCAGCGATAAATAGTACCATTATGCACATTTAGAGCCGATAGTTTTGGTGTAATACCATTATCAAGCTGTTCAAGAGAATTAGATTCTATATCTTTTATAAGCATTAATTTGTAGCGAGCAATATCATGTTTATACATTTCAGCTATTGATCCGCTGGCCCAGGCTTTTCCGAAAGTTACTCTTGCCTGTCTATCTTTTAGGGCATAAGATGAACTACGCGTATCTACACTTTGTCTGAACAATGCGATTCTAGTTTCGCTCCACAGTTCTCTCCCCAATAATAATGGTGAATTTGTACAAACACCTAATATAGGTCCTGAAATTGCTTGAGCCCAGTTATAGCTCGAAACAAAATCATTTGGTGCAATTTGTAAATGCATTTGAAAACTGGTGTTACAAGCTTCAAACAATACCGATTCATGATTAATAGAAAGTTCATCGACACCACGGATATGAAGTTCTATATCGCCGCCTCGATATTTTCGTATCATATCGTTTAACAGTTGATAGCGGGTGTTAGGTGTCATATATTCAAACTGTAACTCACTTTTACTTATAGTAGGAAGAATGCCAGTTAATAAAATTTTTGTGTCATGTTTCGAAGCTGCATTACCTGCCTTAGCAAGTAGATTTATAAGTTGTTTTTCTACGAAACTAAAGCAGTCCTTTTTTAATTCAATAGGATCTAGATTAATCTCGAGATTGTATTGGGCAATTTCTGTTGTAAAATGAGGATCATCTAATTCTTGTAGTATTTCAAGAGCCTTACAAGTAGGTCTCCAGTTTTCATTAATTAAGCAGAATTCCTGTTCAGAGCCAATACGTTCAATATCATCTTCAATTAACCCCTTTTCTAGCATTACTTCTAATGCTTTTATGTCATCAATTAAGTGCCGAGTGAACTTGACTCGTGCTTCTTCGTCCCTACTATTTTGAACATGATGCTGTCCCATATCTAATTTTTAACTAATAACTTGATACTCCTAATCTCAAAAGGTTTTTGTGAAGCATATCAAAGGAATAGTTGTTTGAGATTCCATTTTTTTAACGAGGTCTCTATGAATAATTTTCTGGAAGAAACCACGGTCTTCTCGCTCCAACATGGCGATCATATCTGCGTTGATCTTATCTAAATAATTACATAACTCACCATATACATCATCGGAGAAGAAAATGTCAAAAGACATGTTATCATAGGTTACTTTTTGCAATAGCATTTCTTTAAACCATGCCATTTGGTCGTAGCCAGAATATTCACTGTCGGGAGATATGTGAACTATCTTTATTGCTGGTTTAAAAGGAGCCACAATGGGGATTAGTTTTTTTATCGAGTAGATATCCTCCTCTTCAAAATCGGTGGCATAAACTATGGTTTGGGGCTTTTTGGTTTCAATATCAGCCGGTAATACTAAAAGTGGGCAATCTAATTTTCCTGTAAGTGTTTTTGCGATATTTCCTGACAAGAATCCTCTATCGGAGTCTTGATTTTTTGTTCCCACAATAACCATATCGACGAAGAGTTCTTTTGCTTCAGAGATAATGGTGCTGCTAATAGAAACATTGTTAACGACTCTGGCTCGAACATTCATTTTATCAAGTTCGTGGCCTAAATGATGTGCGCAAAACGATTGTAATATTTCTAGATGTTCCTGCTCGGCGAAACTACCTATTTTAAAAGCCGAACGAGAACTTCTTGAAGTTGCCATTATCGGTATGTCGTATACATGCAATACAACCAGCGCTGCATTTAAGGCATTACTTATAAAATGAGCATACTTTAAAGCTGGAGCGGAATGCTCTTTACCATCAGTAGCAAATAGGATCGTTTTATTCATTTTTTAGGTAATTATTAGTGGTTAAATTATGTGATATGGGATAGACTTAATATTCATAAAACCAGATGTTACTTAAGTATTGCTAACCGTTTCGAATAATAAAATTCACAGGAATACTATAAGGTACATTTACGTTTTTATCTCGCTGTCTACCTGGTTTCATTTTTGGTAGAAGTTTTATGATTCGAACAGCCTCATTTTCTAAGTTTTTATCAGGCCCTCTTTTTTGGATTTTTACAATGTCACCATTTCTATCTATAACAAATGTCACGAACACCCTGCCTTGAATTCCCATGTCTAAGGGGATTTGAGGGTATTTAAAGTTCTTATTGATATGTTCTTGCATTTTTTTGTTGAAACAAGCCGCTCGTTCCGATTTGTCCAGACCTTCACATCCTGGAAAAATAGGTGCTTCTTCAATTACTGAAAATGGCACATAAATTTCTTCGACTTCATCCTCGGTTGCGACATCATCAACTTCAACAAATTCTGATATTTCTGTCTCCTGATCCGATTCACTTGATATTACAATAGTTTCCTTAATTTCCTCTTCATCTTCAACTACCTGAATGACATCTGGAGCCGCTGGAGGAGGTGGTGGAGGGGGAAGGTTCAGTGTTTTGGTAATTGGGATATCCTCTGTAATATCCTCGGCAATATTTTGAACTATCGATAAATGCTCTGGCTGCTCGTATGTTTTCATTTCCATTGCTCGCCATGTAAGGAATAGAACAATGTTTAAGCCTATTACGAAGTATAAGCTGCTATTTCGATTTAAATCTACTTTTGGATTCTTTTTTGGTTTCATGATACTTAGTTTGTATACTAAGTTATCTATCAACCTCTTTTTTTTCTATGATATTTGTCATATCAAGATGTAGCCACTAAAAAGTGAAATGAGTTTGAGGATAGTAAAAAACATTTAATAGGAGCTTTTGAAAAGTTGCTCGTACCTAATCCAAGTAGTTGAGCACTGATAGAAATAATGAATTTTAATAACCCTATTATTTTTTAGACTGTTTTAGTTCAGTATATAATGTTATGACTAATAATATAGCGGCTACCCCAAACCCAATAATTCCAATATTAAGTCCGAATAGGGTTTTCTCGGTTCCATCGAGATACTTCATTGAACCTCCATAAAAATCTTGCAGAATAAACGCCACTAAAAAGCTCCCCGTTATGATTAAACTTAAAACCGCACTTACAATAACTTCTTTTTTTACCCAAACCAACCACAAGCACAAAAGCCCAATACTAGAATTGGTAATTAGTTGCCAAACCTCATGAATACGAACATGTGGTGTCCAATTAGGATTAAAAACATGTGTTACATTAATTTCTAAAAATGGTACAACTACGGCATAAAGTATAATACTAAAAGTAATTGCGGTTTTTTTTCATGATTTATGGTTTTTTAAAGTGCTCTTTCAATGGTGTTTATAGAATTGCTTTATTGTTTTGACGCTTCGACTAAAATTATGACCTCTTCTGGCCCTTTATTTATACTCTTAGAATGTTTTTCATTTGCCAGTATTAAGGTATCTATTCAATTTATTATCTGAAAGTCATTCTAGTATTAAATGAACTTAGATAGTTTGATAAAAAAGCCATAATTAGTGACGCTGTCTTATTATTTGAAATATACTCTGACCTCATTTAGAATATTCTTTAAAAAAATCAAATTATCAAGGATTACTCTGAAGTTTATTCTCCAATTTACTCTATTGCAAAATGTTTAAATACTCGAAGTGCCCTTAAGGTGTTCCAACGGCTTGGTTTTCCTGCTTTTTCCATTTCAAAATGAATTTTCCCGGGATGCTTCGCCTGTACATTCCAAGTACCATCTTTGTTTCTTTTTTTTAAAAGCACATCGATAGCTTTTTGCATTCTTGGATCCCATGGCGAATTTGAATATTGAAAGTAATCTAACGCACTTAATATATCGTACCGCCATCTTCTAGGATATGATAGTTTGAGAAAATCCTTATTGATAATGTTTCCCGTCCTGTCTGAAATATACAATTTATGTAAGAGAACAAATTCTTTGGCAGATAAGATAGCTTCATTCACCTTATTTACTTTGTATTGATATCCATTAAAGACATATTCTGTAAGTCCCTCTAAAACAGATAAGGTTGTATGTAATGAACTATGAACTGTTGGATATCTATTAGACCTACAATTAAATCCGCTGTCGGGCATTATTTGTGTTAGTATGCAGTCAACAACAGACTTTAGGTCCTTTTCATTTGTTTTGAAGTAAGAAGCGTAGTTTAAGAACATTCCGTTTATGCATAGATCGCTCAATTTCTTTTTACCAATTGGTAAAATACCGCCATCAGCTGCTTTTTCGTTTTCTAAAATAATTTCAATGGATTCTTTAATAAGTTGATTATTGGGAGCTATAGTTAGATTGCGTAAATCAAATAATGTGTAATGACTAGAAGTCCATTTTGGTTTATAAAAGGACTTTCCCCAACTTCCATTTTGCTGGCGTTGTGACAATAGTTTCGCCCCCCAACCTTCTTCAGAAATGCGGTTTCGTAGGTCATCGTTATTGGTGGATAGCAAATCGAGGTATACTTGATATTGGATAGATACGTCTCCTTCTAGAAGCCAATCAACAATGTTATTCATGAATAGGCACTGTGTTTATAGATTCATCCCACCATCTATAACCTGCATTGTTCCAGTAATATATTTGCTTTCATCTGAAGACAGAAACAACACCAAATTTGCTATTTCATTGGCTTCAGCATACCTTCCAAATAGTACTTTTGATTCAAAAGCTTCTTGAACCTCATCTGGATCATTTGGTGATATATTCTTTTCAAGATATCGCATCATCTTAGTATGCACAGGCCCAGGATGTATGGTATTTACTCTTATATTTCTATCTGCATTTTCTAAAGCTGCGGTACGCATAATTCCAACTACAGCGTGTTTACTGGCGACATATGCCCCCAAGCCTTTAAATCCTTTTATTCCAGCAACAGAAGAAGTTATAATCACACTTCCTCCATCAGACATTTTAGGAATCACATTTTGGCATCCTAACCAAACACCTTTTAAGTTTATTGCGATGATCTGATCAAATATGTCTTCGGGATATTCTGCAATGGACATAGATGTTCCTACAATGCCAGCGTTGTTGAAAAAGAGGTCGATTTTACCGAATTTTAACAATGTTTTTGCTACATAATTTTTGGTGTCTTCCGGTTTTGAAACATCGGCAATACAATAGGCTACATTGGGAGTATTAAATTCATATGTAACATCTTTTAATTTTTGTTCTGTTCTTCCCACGAGCATTACTTTAGCACCTTGAGTTAAGAATAGTTTGGCTGTTTCTTTGCCTATTCCCCCTGCACCTCCAGTAATTATTGCTACTTTATCTTTAAGTGTATTCATTTCCTTTAAATAAAAATTCAAATTGAACATCTAAATTTACAATGAGCAACACATTAAATCAATGATATAGATCATTGTCAAGTTTGATTTTTGAAGGTTACTAATTTGAGAATAGAGATAGGTTTACCTAATTGAATATTAGTGTTTTACTGTCTGGTTAGTTTTCATATATAAAAACTCACTCCGTAATTCCAAACTTCTCTAGAATAGTATCTAATAGGCACCATTTAGTTATTGAGGATTGCAAAAGATTTACTCCTACAAAAGCTGTAAACCAAAGCCAATTCAAGTTCACATAAACAGCTAATAATAGGCTTATTAGTATAAAACTTCCAGCTATACCTCTTACAATTCGATTTTTCATAATACTTTGTTTTAAATGTATTTTTCGATAGGAACAACGACAGCCTTTATTGGGTTATAGGTTACCAAACGTTTATTATAAGCTTCAGTCAACTTAAATACGGCATCAATTTTTTCGTCTTCCGTAAACGAGAAAAACAATCTCGAATCGGCTGCGCCTTTCTCACTTGGGAACCAATTGGAAGTCATTAATAGGGATCCGGTTGTTTTATATCCGTCGATATCAGATTCACTAAAGTTCTCAATATTAGCATCTTTAAATAATTCTAGGATATCCTCATGATATTCTTCTACGACGGTTACGATCAGTAATTTCATTTTTCATATTTTTTACGTTCAATTAAATAATACACCAACGGCACCACAAGCAGTGTCAATATGGTGGAGACAATAGTACCTCCCATTAAAGAAATTGCTAATCCTTGGAAAATGGGATCGAATAATATCACGAAAGCTCCAATAACCACGGTACCTGCCGTTAGTAAAATAGGTGTTGTTCTAACGGCTCCAGCTTCAATAACTGCCTTTTTTATTGGGACGTCCTCGGCCAGTCGTAGGTTGATGAAGTCAATTAATAACACCGAGTTACGAACCATAATACCTGCTAAAGCAATCATTCCAATGAATGAGGTCGCTGTAAAGAATGCTCCCATTATCCAATGCCCTAACACAATACCGACAAGCGAAAGTGGTATAGCTACCATCATAACTATAGGTGCTTTGAAGTTTTGAAACCAACCTACAATTAGGATATAAATAATGATGATTACTCCTAAAAAAGCGATTCCTAAATCCCTAAAAACTTCGAGAGTTATTTGCCATTCGCCGTCCCATTTTACCGTATAATCATCTTCTAGGCTAGGTTGATTAATATACAATTCGTTAATACTATATCCTTTAGGTAAACTTATATCTTCAAGTTTTTCTTCCATTCCAAGAATTGCGTATACCGGGCTTTCCAATTTACCAGCCATATCTGCAAGTACATATACAACCCGTTTCTGATTTTTTCTGTAGATACTCTTTTCCTTAATACGTTCCTTGATGACCATAAGATCACCAATACTTGTCATTGTATTACTTTTAGAAGCAATGCGTAATTGAGAAATATCATTTAGAGTCGATTTCTCCTTTTCATCTAGTGCTAAAACCAAGCCTATTTGTGAATTTGCATTTTCGTCGTATAGAGTAGTAATAGGCCTGTTAGAAAGAGCCAAATTCATTGTATACACGATTTGTTGCGGAGCAATACCGTATAACATTGCTTTTTCTTTATCTATGATAAATTCATATTCGGTTTGATCTGCTTCGGTCATTCCATCAATATCAACCACATCATCAGTTTTGTTTAAAATGGTTTGTATTTGATCTGCAATTTGTATTTGTGTTTTATGATCCGGGCCATAGATCTCTGCTACAATAGTTGATAACACTGGGGGACCTGGGGGTACTTCTACTATTTTCACGTTGGCATTGTATGTGTTACCAATAGCTTGAATGTCTACTCGCATCGCGCTAGCAATATTGTGACTTTGGGCACTGCGCTCAGTTTTGTCTGTAAGGTTTACCTGAATATCTGCCATATTACTCCCGCCACGAAGATCATAATGGCGTACAAGTCCGTTAAAAGTTATGGGAGCTGATGTTCCTGCATATGCCTGGTAGTTTACTACTTCTGGACGACTAGATAGGTATTGTGAAATTTCTTGAGTTACGACTGCAGTTCGTTCAAGTGTCGTTCCTTCGGGCATATCGATGACAACTTGAAACTCGTTCTTATTGTCAAAGGGTAACATTTTTACTGCCACAGACTTCGTAAAGAATAAACCTACTGATCCTAATAACAGTAGAAATGTAATGCCTAAGAACAACCATCTTTTCTTCTTGTTTTCGATTAATGGTGTTTCAAGTTTTGCGTATATTCTGTATATAAAGGTGTCTTCTAATGATTTTGTTTCCTTCTTTTTTACCTTCTTCTTATCTTTTTCTCTAAGAAAGATATAGCCCAAATATGGTGTTATAGTTAATGCTACAAACAAGGATAACAGCATCGCTATTGAAGCACCTATGGGCATAGGCGACATATAAGGTCCCATTAAGCCAGAAACAAAAGCCATAGGCAATACAGAAGCAATTACTGTAAACGTCGCAAGTATAGTAGGATTCCCAACCTCGTTAATGGCAAATAGTGCGGCTTGTTTAAAAGGAAGGCGTTTCATTTTAAAATGCCTATGCATATTTTCGGCTATGATAATAGAATCGTCCACCACAATACCGGTAACAAATACTAGTGCAAATAACGTAATTCTATTAAGGGTATAATCTAGCATATAGTAGCTCAATAGGGTAAGAGCAAAGGTGATAGGTACTGATAAAAATACAACAAGACCGCCACGCCAGCCCATAGCAAGCATAACAACAAGGGTCACAGCAAAGATGGCTCCAATAAGGTGCATTAATAATTCTGATACTTTATGAGAAGCGGTTTCTCCATAATTTCGAGTAACGGTAACCTGTACATCATCTGGGATAAGCGTGCGCTTTAAATGGTCAACTTTACCTAATATTTCCTCGGAAAGTTTCATAGCATCCGCGCCTTTTCGTTTAGCGATGGATATCGTGACTGCTGGATATTCTGAAGGATATAAAGTACCTTGATTACCCGCTTGACCAAAACCAAATGAGACATAATTTGATGGTATTTCGGGTCCGTCGTGGACGGCAGCAATTTGTTTTAAATAGATAGGCTGCTGTTGTTGAACACCAACAATCAGATTTTCAACATCTTCTTTACTCTTTAAAAAGCGCCCTGTTGTTACTAAAAACTCTGTATCATTTTTATTGAAACTTCCTGAGTTTAATTGATGATTATTGGCTTTGATCATTTCTGAAACCGATAAAAAGTCTAGCCCGCTAGCCGATAACTTATCTTTATCTAGAACAACCCGTAATTGTCTATTTCTACCACCTATTTTGCGCGTAGCAGAGACATCAGTAATTTTTTCAATCTCATTTGTCAGCTCACTCGCCATTTGCTTTAATTGAAAATCGTCATAACGATCACTCCAAAGTGTTAAGCCTAAAACGGGAACATCATCTATAGCTCTTGTTTTTACTAATGGAAATGTGACACCTTCAGGCATTTGATCCATATGTTTGTTTATCTCGTTGTATAGTTTTACAAAAGAGCGTTCAATGTCCTCACCCACATAGAATTGTACAATAACCATCCCTCGCTCTTGCATCGCCGTTGAATAGACATATTCGATGCCTTTAATATTGGAAACGAGTTTTTCCAAAGGTTTAATAACACGAGATTCGACCTCTGTAGGACTCGCTCCGGGATAACCTACAAATATATCTGCAATAGGAACATCAATCTGAGGTTCTTCTTCTCTTGGAATTAAGAACGAACTGTACACGCCAATAACCATGAAAACGATCATTAACAATACTGTAAGTTTCGAACTTATAAAGCCTTTGGCTATTTTTCCTGCTAAACCTTCTTTCATTATGATTTTATTTTACTACTACTTTCGCTCTGTTAAAAAGTTTTCCTTCCGCAGAAACGATGTAGTACTCGCCAGCTTTAAGTCCAGATAATACCTCGACATGGTCTCCTAGATCTTTTCCTAAACGTAACCAACGCAGCAGTGCTTTATTACTTTCGCTTATGGTGTATACTCCAGATAATTCACCTTTTCTTATGATGGCGGTATGTGGAATACTAATCCTTTGAGAAGACATACTAGGCTCTATTGGAAAACGAACTGTGGCATACATTCCCGATAAAACAGGTACCTTACTATCATCTAGAGAAACCTTAATGGCATATTGCCCTCCCGTTTCATTTGCAGACGGACTTACTTGTGTAACACGTCCTTTTAATGTTTGATTGATTGATTTTATAAGAACGTCGACGTCCATTCCTGTATTTATTTTTGAAATTTCGCTTTCAGGTACCATAGCACTTACTTCAAGTTTTTCCGGAGCTTCAATGGTGACCAGCGGTGTTGCCATTGTGGCCATGGCCCCGCTTTTAATAGATTTGTTGGTAACGACACCATTAAAGGGTGCACGAATATCTGTATATGAAAATTGTGTTTCTAGTTCATTTCTCATTTGTTGGGCAGTTTCTAATCGCGCCTTAGCCATTTCAAAATTTGTATTCATATTGTCTAACTCCTTTTGTGTTGCGCTGGATTCTGAAAACAATATTTTATAACGGTTATAATCTTTTTCAGCATTTATGAAGGACGCATTGGCTTCGGATATTTTTGCGTTGATCTGTGCTTGCTTTGCTCTTAGATCGTCACTATTAATAGATACAAGTAACTGGCCCTTTTTCACTTTGTCTCCTATATTCACATAGACTTCATTTACTGAGCCCATTATACGTGTACTTAAGGTAGCGCTATTTATAGCTTGCACTTTGCCACTCACATTAAGGGTGGGAGCACTAGTATCTAGTTCTACAGATGCTACTGCGACTGCGACGGCAGGTGTATCATCCGAACGGTTCTTTTTTTCATCACTACTACAACTCCAAGCCAAAAGTGTCAATATGCTTAGCGTGATTATATATCTATACGTTTTCATTGTTTTCCTTCTTTGGTTAAATATTGGATGTATAATTGTGCGAAATTGTACTCAAAAACAGTCTGGTTATAGACTAATTGTTTTTGAGCGTATAACATTTCAGAAGCTAGTAGATCACTTATTTTTTCTAATCCTTGTTTAAATCGATTGGTTCTTATTCTTAGAGCCTCTTTCGATTGCGTAACTGCCAGATTTGTTAAAACGAGTTTGTTCTTTACATCTTGAAAGTGGCGAATAGCCTTATTTAATTCTAGCTGACTCTGCGCTATATATTCGCTATACTGAAATTTTGATTTTTCCAGTTCGGCCCTGCTTTTTTGGGCTTTGCCAAAACGTTTAGAGCCGTCTAGAAGATCCCAACGTATGCTCGCACCTATTACATAACCGCTTGCATTTCCTTGAAACAATGTGTTGTCATATAATTCGTAGCTTCCAAAGGCATTTAACCTAGGAAGAAAACTCATCTTGTCTGCTTTATTGATGGAAGTGTATGCTTTTATGGAGTAATCCATAGCTAGAATATCGGCTCTTGATTTTGGAACAGATTCTAGAAGTTCGTTTATAGGATTGATCTTTAAAGAATCTGAAGGCTTCAATAATTTTGTTGTAGATTCATTCATCAAAACCGACAAATAATTCGAAGTATTTAGAATAGCACTTTTTGCATATTGCAGTTGATTTTCGATTTCGGTACTTCTAACATCCATCTCCAAGACGTCAGAATTTTGAACCAGACCTTGTTTATATAGGTTTTGAACCAGACGCTTATTTTCTTCAACCGTATTTTTTGTTAGTTCAAGTACACCAATCACCTTATACGCCAATTGTAATTGCATATAGGTTTTTTCTACTTGTAATGAGATTTTGTTGATTGCATTTTCTGACTGAAGCTCCGATGCGTTTAACATATCCTTGGCGGCTTTGCGCTGATAAATACCGTCTAAGTTGATTAAAGGTTGTAATATTTCAATTTTAGTGCTGTAATTCTCTATTCGTGTAGGATCGTTTAATAAGAGCGGATTGAAATCACTCTCCGTTAAAACTTCCTGATTTAATTTTGAACCAAAAGCCATGAGCGGATTCGTGGTAGATATGCCTGTATGAGATGCTGTGATCTTAGGTAAGAAAATGCTATTAGTTTGATTAAAATTCCCTTTTGCAGCAAGCACTTCTTGTTCAGAAATCTTTATCATATTGTTAGAAGTTATCTTAGATAATACTTCCTTCTTTGTAATAAAAATGGTGTCATACTGACCAATAACAGCTAATGGAATCGCGCAAAATAGTATGAAGGCTAAATATTTCATTGTTGCTTCTTTTTTGTTTTGAACCAATAGCTAACACCAGCGGCCCAATAGAATACAGTATCTAGGTCTTCTTCAAAAACCGCATCTTCGGTAACGATAGTAACGCTTGATTGTGGAAAAGACAATGATGGCGTAAATGAGAATATGAATGATTTGTAATGATATTCTATGGGTGCAGATAGCTCAATGTTTAGGATATTGAAGGAAGAACTCTCTTCAAATGTTACCGTATTCGATTCTGTTTGACCTCCGTTACCAGATCCTTTCCCTTTTCTATTTCCTAAGCGACTGGATTGGTAATAGGCTTCGTAAAAATTTTGAGTACCTATGTTTACTCCAATGGAAGGTTGAAACAGTAAGTTTTCCTTTTTATTTATGAACGCTCGTTCGATAAAAAAACCTGCAAACAAATCATTGCTACTTCCAGAAGTGAAGAAACTACCTATACTTACAGAAAGTTCTATATAATCTAGATCGTAAGACAGAAGACCATTTAAACTGGCCGATATTTCGGATTGAACATTATAGCTGTCATCATTGTAAAAATAGCCAGTGGCTGTAATACCACCGCTCCATTTATTTTTATCAAATAGGTAGCCTCCGCTCAGTAAAAATAGATCTACTCGCTGTTCTTCGGAAGCTGTAAGATAGGATAGGGTTGCATCGACAAAAAAACCAGAAGCATCATAATACCCAATAGATGGAAAAACATAAGGAGCGGCTATAGAGTCTCGTCGCCCCATAAAAACAGCATCACTAATATAACTTATATCGGCAAGAATATAAGAGTCGTCATTAGATACCTCTTTAATAACTTCTTCTCGTTGTTGCGGGAATAATGAAGATATGGAGAAGGAAACAAGACAAAGACTAAGTACTGCATACCTTTTCATAAGAATCCTTTTTATGTTGAGAATGGGCTTTGTTTTATCTTAAAACAGAGCCCAGATCTCCCTAATTTGATGTTCCAATCTTTTTTTTAGTCTTGGGCTTACTTTTCATTTTATTCTTAAGCATTTTTTTCTGTAAGAGCATTTTACGGTGTTGTAGCATATTTCTATAAACCTTTCCTTCCATATTAATTCACTCGCCGTCCCTTAGCCTAGCTTGATCCTGATCGCGTGCACGCACATAACTACCATCGGGATTTACAGTCGTACCATCACCAAGTCGCACTTGTTTTTCAATTTTATTTTGGGACTGGTTAAGTACCTTAATAACCTCTCCATCAATGTAGACGTAATGAAATCTGTTCTGGCTTCTAGCTTGTATTTGAGCCTGAGTAAGTCCTTGATTATTTTTATGCATTTTAAAACGGTAATGGTATTCATTGCGATATCGAACACCCTCTGGATCTATACATTCGCCATCATTTAGGCGTAATCTGTCTCTATCTCTAATTTGGATATAACCATCTGCACTTAAAATGGTACCATCTGCAAGCGTAGCTTTGTCTTTTAATCTGATTTGATCGCGATCTCTAATTTGTAAAACATCTCCATCTACTAGCATTAGCCGATCTCTATCTCGTACTTGATCTTGATCCTGAGCAAATGCGGTTGTCATTACAACTAACGACATTACCACTAAAACACATACCTTTTTCATTTTGTTAGATTTTAAAATTGAATAATGTCTCAAAATTAGAGTGCACTTAAACAATTTAAAATGATTTGAGTCAGTTACAGTAATTATACAGGAATGAGAAGGAGAAGAGTTGTCAACAACTAACCGAGTTTAGTTAACCATACGAAGAAAAGGAGATACAAAACCCCGTATGTAAAAAAAGTAAAGAATACAAGACATTAATCCCGAAGAGATGTTAGCTACAGACAATGGTTCCTTTTCCCTTTTTCTTGGCTGTTATATCCTAAGAAGAACATTAGGAACAGCAGAAAAAAAACTGTTTTTCATTTCTTTCAAGTTTTAAATTAACCTCTTCTGCCTCTTGTTCTAGACGTCCTGCTCGATCTAGGGCTATTAGAGTAGTTTTCTCTATGGTAGGTCTTAATACTACTACTTCTATGCCCCTTAATACGCACAAACTTGCTTCGTCTGAGGTTGATACTCCTAAATCTTGGAGGAAGCACATTAACACGAATCCAAATGTTATTTTCTAAGTAAAGATATTGTCGTACGGAAAGGTCATAGTAGATTACATACTCAGGGAAATAGACATAACGTACAGATTCAATTCTAGCGGGATAAAACCAAGATGGTGGAGGTGGAGCATGTGGATCAGGAGCTATAATTATGGGTCCACAGCTTCCGAAAAATAGTAGACTCGAAATTAGTAGAATAGATAATAATGGTTTATTCCTTTTCATAATGAGTTATTTGATAGTACAAAGAAAGCAAGCGGGCATGTGGATGGAAATGATCCATGTCATTTTATAGATGGGGTGTTTAAAATAATTTTGATTTCATAAAATCTCAACATTGGTAAGACCATATCTAAAGGAGTACTATGAAAAATTATAAGAAGAAATACGAAGACATTTCATCACGTATGGAGAAATTAGGAACAAAAATACCCGAAACAATGGAAGGTTTTGGGGCACTCCATAAGGCTAGCGTCGCAAATGGGGCATTGCCTTCTAAAACCAAAGAACTTATTGCCTTAGGTATCGCTATAACTGTTCAATGTGAGGGATGTATAACCTATCACGTACATGATGCTCTTAAAGGTGGTGCAACATCTGAAGAAATCATGGAAACTATTGGTGTTGCGATTTGCATGGGAGGTGGTCCTGCACTGGTTTATGGTTGCGAGGCAATGGAGGTGTTAGATCAATTTAATACTGTTGAGAACTAATGGATCAAGAAAACAAGAAGTCAAAAAGTAGTAAGCGTCCAATCGGGTTCAACCCCTTTTGGCTATATGCTTTTCTCCTTATTTTGATTTTGGTTACTTCATTATTCAGTTCTTTAAACAATACCGCAGATATAAGTTGGCTCACTTTTAAAACAACGATGTTAGATGCTCATGATGTTAAGAAGGTAGTAGTTGTAAATAAGCAGACAGCAGAAATATACATAAGGACTGATCGTCTTTCCGATTCAAAATATCAGTCAATCAATACCTCCAAATTCAACATATCAGGAATACCAAATTATTCCTTAGAGATAGGATCTATAGAAAGTTTTGAAAATAAAATGGAACAAGCTCAAAAGGATTTTAAAGAAGATGAGTTGGTGGAAGTCTTTTATGAGAATCGCACGAGTTTAATCAATTTACTTTCTTGGATATTTCCGATCATATTACTTTTGATTTTTTGGATGCTGTTATTTCGACGATCAGGTAAAGGAGGTTTGGGACCAGGCTCAATATTAAATTTTGGAAAATCTACTGCAAAATTGACCAATAGAGACGTAAAGAGCAAGGTGACCTTTAAAGATGTGGCTGGCCTAGAGGAAGCTAAAATTGAGATCATGGAAATTGTTGATTTTTTGAAGAATCCAGATACATATACAAAACTGGGCGCAAAAATACCAAAAGGGGTAATGCTGGTAGGTCCTCCAGGGACCGGTAAGACATTATTAGCAAGGGCCGTTGCTGGAGAAGCTCAAGTGCCTTTCTTTTCATTATCAGGATCTGAATTTGTTGAAATGTTTGTTGGTGTGGGAGCTTCTAGAGTTAGAGACCTTTTTAAACAAGCTAAAGAAAAAGCACCTAGTATTATTTTTATCGATGAAATAGATGCCATTGGTCGAGCACGTGGTAAAGCTAACGCCCTGCAAAGTAATGACGAACGCGAGAATACCTTAAATCAATTACTGACTGAATTGGATGGTTTTGGAACGAATACAGGTGTTATTGTACTTTCTGCAACCAATAGAGCCGATATTTTGGATAAAGCATTATTGAGACCTGGTCGTTTTGATAGGCATATTTATTTAGAACTTCCTACCAAACAAGAGCGTGAAGCTATTTTCCAAGTACATTTAAAACCAGTTACGAAAGGAAGTGACGTAGATGTGCCACTTTTGGCATCCTTAACTCCTGGTTTCTCTGGAGCTGATATAGCAAATATGTGTAACGAAGCGGCTTTAATAGCCGCTCGAAAAATTAAGAAAGAAGTTGGACAAGAAGATTTTATGGAGGCGCGCGATCGTATTGTTGGAGGTCTAGAACGAAAGGGTAAGCTTATTTCACCAAAAGAGAAGAGAATTGTAGCATATCACGAAGCGGGACATGCCGTCGTGAGTTGGTATCTTGAAAATGTAGAATCACTAGTGAAAGTATCAATAATACCAAGAGGGAAGTCTTTAGGAGCCGCTTGGTATCTACCTGAAGAGCATCAAATTATTACGAAACCACAATTTACAGACAGAATCTGTGCAGCACTAGGAGGACGTGCTGCAGAAGAAGTTGTATTTAATGAGATTTCCTCGGGAGCATTAGATGATCTTGAGAAGGTAACAAAACAGGCCTACAGTATGGTTGCATATTATGGTTTAGATGAAGATTTAGGTCCGGTGAGTTTTTATGACTCAACAGGAGAAAATGAACGTCTTTTGGGAAAACCCTATAGCGAATACCTGGGAAAACGAATTGATGAAGAGGTTATTGAATTAATCACTTCGGAATATGAAAGGGCAAAAGCCTTATTGGAAAAGTACAGGCCGCAATTAGAAGAACTTGCACAGTTACTTTTAAAACAAGAAATAGTTGATGAAAAAGATTTAGAACGCATTTTGGGAAAACGACTCAACGATACTATGCCTGTTTGAATTAAGTTATTCTTTGTCGTTTTGAAACCGTTCATTAGTTCTAAGTTAAAATGTGTGGCTTTATTCTTCAGAGTACTAGAAGAGTCTTATTTGTTAGTTACGTTTAGGGTTCAATATGAAGAAATTCCTCTAACAAACCCACCTGAAACGTTCCAACAACAGAAAGATTACTATCTGCATTAAGAAGTACAAGTCCATAGCCTAAGTGAGAGAGTTTACAATCTTGAATGATGTCTTGTTTTGTTCCGCTAAACATTGGTTTAAAATGTTTTCTTGTGTCAAGACCTGAAGCATTGGCTATTTTAATTGCGGTATTAACTGCCTCACTGATTTGTTTAGGCGATAGTCCTTTTTCCAGCAGATCGCTAGCCCAATATTTCATATTCAAACTATAATAAAGGTCTAAAAAGTAGTTTATGTTATTAGCTCGATATGTGCTTTTCTGTAACATGGTTATCATAATAATTACGTTTTTATAGTGTTTGCATTTGACTCTAAAACCCTGATAGTACTTGCTATTGAACAAGACAGTTTTACGGTATTATATATGGTGCCAAACTTCTCTATATTCTTTTTAAGTAAATTGACATTTAAACGGGAATCGTCAGAATAGATAGTTAGGTCGTATACAATATCTGTCATTCTTGGAGGCGCATTAGTACGTTTGGCTTTCACAATAATATCTGTGCCTGAATATGTAAACTTCATTAGATTAGAAAACCGCTCGATATTTTTCAGAATACAAGCCGCAAAAGAACCTAAGAATAATTCAGCAGGATTAGGAGAAACAACCTCAGATTCTGAAGTTATTCCAAAACCAATGTCATTTTGTTTAATTGCTAATGCAGCGCCATTGTTGGTGGTTGAATTTGCTTTAATTTCATACTCCATACATGCTTTGTTTTTTTGTTCGTAGTTCCTTTAATCGTTTAAACAACGATTCTTCCTCTTCGGTTAGATTTTTGGGTAATGTTATATTTAGTTTAACTAGCATATCTCCAAATGAAGATTGAGTTTCATATTTAGGCATTCCCTTTCCTTTAAGCCGTAGTGTTTTTCCAGTTTGACTTCCTTTGGGGACTGTAACTTTTAGCGTTCCAGAAAGTGTTGGAACCTCAATTTTTCCACCTAAAATGGCAGTATATAAATCTATAGATGCATTGTACAAAAGATTATGAAAATTCCTTTCAAATCGAGGGTCTGGTTGTACGCGTAAAAAAATATAAAGGTCGCCTCTATTGCCACCCCTTACACCAGGTTGCCCTTTACCTTTTATTTTCAATTGTTGACCATCGTAGGAACCAGGTTTTATTGTAATTCTCAAGTTTTCATTATGAATTTCAAAAGTGCGTTTACTTCCTTGATAAGCTTCAAGTAAAGTAATAGGTAGTTCGGCTTGAATGTCCCCACCAGAAAATGCATTTCTCCCTTGTTTTCCTGTTTGTCTGGCACCTCCAAAGAACGTTTCAAAAAAGCTTGAAAAATCTGCTCCGCTTTCATTTCCGTAAAACTCAGACGAACCACCTTGGTTGTAACGTCTTTGCTGATTTGCATAATCCCTCCAATCATCACCAGCATGTTGATATGCCTCCCAATTTGAGCCCAAGGTATCGTACTTCTCCCTTTTTTCCGCATCACTTAAAACCTCATTTGCTTCATTGATTTCTTTAAATTTTTCCTCAGCCGTAGGGTCATTAGGGTTTTTATCTGGGTGATATTTAGCTGCAAGTTTTCTATAGGCTTTTTTTATGTCCTTCGCAGAAGCATCCTTCACAACACCTAGTATCTTATAATAGTCCTTGTAGTTCATTTGTGGCTGCTATTAATCGAGGTCATACCTGTTGAAAAAACTTATCTTAAGACCTTTTCTAGCATCATTGAGAAGTTGTTGGGTTTTTTCAATAGTTGTTTTTCTTAATTCTGCAATTTCTGCAAGTGTAAGATGTTGTTTCGTAAATAGCTCGAATACATTACGCATAGCTGTTGGCAAGTTGTGCAATACCATTTCTATATGCCTATCTACCTCTTCTTGATGTAAAGTTTCATCTATCTTTTTTACAAGCTCTTTTTCTGTATTTTCTATAAATACATCATCTAATGCATAGGTGTCTTTGTAATAAGAAATGTCGGCCAATTCTTCTTTCATTATAAGATCGCCATCGCTTTCAGCAGTGAATTTTTCTTGCATTTGATCCCATTCATTTTTAGAATAGTCGTCTATGTTTTGGATAAATAGATCATCAAATTCCTCTTCAGTTATGGCTTCATCCAGAAGCTCATTAGTTTTTCTAAATAACCATACGTAGAATTCATCTTCGCCTGAGAAACCCTCGATACCGTCATAAACCTCAATAAATAATTGATCTATGAAATCATTTGCAGTGTATTTGTTCTTTGGAAAATGTCCTTTTTTGATAGCATGACGTACTTTTTTAATTATGTACTTTTTTATTTCAGGGACTATATCTAATAGTAATTTGTCGAATGCAATTCTATTTTCTTCTGCTTTGAGTTTAACAAGATCGGGTAACTTCTGTTTTATTAATATCTGAAGTTCCTCACGATCTACATAATATTTAGTCTCTTTTGCCATAGCAACGCGTTTTGAGTTCAATAATTAGTATAAAGATGCAAACAGAAGATCTAGAATAAAATGACTTGCGTCAGTCAATGAACTATCAAAGACTGATTAGGATCATTTATTCTGAAATAAACTAAAACTAACTTTAGTTTATATAAATCGCACATGGGAACTCGCATTAAAAAATTCAGTGAAGTAGGTATAAAGGATATCGAAATTGTAGGGGGCAAAAATGCGTCTTTAGGAGAAATGTATAATCAATTAATGCCCAAAGGAGTTAAAGTCCCAAATGGTTTTGCAACGACTTCAGCTGCCTTTTGGGAATATTTAAAGGAGAATAAAATTCAAGCTTTTATAAAAAAGCTTCTATCACAGCTGGATAGGAAGGATTACTCCAACTTACAGGATATAGGTCAACAAGCTCGCAATCTTATACTCTTAGGAAAGTTTTCGGATGCTTTTATAACAGAAATCACGCTAGCTTATAAAGAACTATGTAACGGAGGTTTGTGTGCTATTGCAGTGCGTAGTAGTGCTACTGCCGAAGATCTTCCAGATGCTAGTTTTGCGGGTCAGCACGATACGTTTTTAAATGTGAGTGGCGAAAAACCTCTATTAGAATCCATCAAAAAATGTTTTGCTTCGTTGTTTACAAATCGGGCTATTAAGTATAGAGAAGATAAAGGATTTGAGCATCACAACATAGCAATTTCGGTAGGAGTGCAACTTATGGTACGAGCAGATAAAGGTTGTTCTGGTGTTGGTTTTACTGTAGAACCTGAGTCTGGTTTTAGCAATGCAATCTTATTATCTGGTGTATGGGGATTAGGCGAAAATATTGTGCAAGGCACTGTTAATCCAGACGAATTCTATCTTTTCAAACCTTTTCTATCTAAAGATTCGTATCCCATTATTCAGAAGAAATTAGGAGATAAGAAGTTGACAATGATTTATTCAGAAACCCCCGATCAAAGTGGAACAAAAAATATAAAAACGCTTTCACAAAAACAGCGACAATATGTACTCTCTGATAAAGAAATAATCACCTTGGCAAACTGGGCAAGAATAATAGAAGAGCATTATCAAAAGCCCATGGATATTGAATGGGCCAAGGACGGCATATCTAATGCCTTATTCATTACCCAAGCAAGACCTGAAACGGTACATCAAACAAGAAACAAGAACATCTTTACAGAATACAAATTAGTAGAAAAGGGAAAGATATTAAGCACTGGAAACGCGATAGGAACAAAAATTGGTATTGGAAAGGCGCGTCTTCTAAAATCTTCTAAAAATATTGATAAACTAGATGCAAATACAATAATAGTAACCGATACGATTACACCAGATTGGGATCCTATATTAAAACAGGTAGGTGGTATTATTACTAATAAAGGCGGTAGAACAAGCCATGCTGCCATTGTCTCACGTGAACTTGGCGTTCCTGCTATTGTCGGATGTGAAAATGCTACGCATAGTATTAAGAATGGTACCATAATTACAATGTCCTGTGCCGAAGGCAAAACAGGCTATGTATATGAAGGTAAAGCTGCATATGAAACGACAGACATTGACTTCTCAACAATTAAAATGCCTTTAACTGAGGCTAAAATGATTCTAGCAGATCCGGAGAATGCTTTTCAAATGTCATTCTACCCCAATAATGGTGTGGGCTTGTTGCGAATGGAGTTTATTATTACGCATATGGTAAAGGTGCATCCAATGGCATTAATCCACTTCAACAAAATAGAAGATGATACCGTCAAAAAAGAGATTGAGAAGATTACAGTCACTTATCCAAACAAGGAAGACTATTTTATTGACAAACTATCTCAAGGTATTGCAACCATCGCCGCCGCCTTTTATCCTAAGGAAGTGATCTTAAGACTAAGTGATTTTAAGACCAATGAATACGCAAATCTTATGGGAGGTGCAGATTTTGAACCTAAGGAAGGAAACCCCATGCTAGGTCTTAGAGGGGCTTCAAGATACTATAATCCTTTATACAAGGAAGGATTCGCATTGGAGTGTAGTGCAATAAAACGGGTTCGTGAGACCATGGGATTTACCAATATAAAAGTCATGGTGCCTTTTTGTCGTACCGTTGAAGAAGGTGAAAAAGTCCTTGCTATTATGGAAGAAAATGGGTTAAAACGAGGTGAGAATAATCTTGAAGTATACGTAATGGTAGAGGTTCCTAGCAATGTCATATTAGCTGAAGAGTATGCCGACATATTTGATGGGTTTTCTATTGGGACGAATGATCTTACGCAGTTTACCTTAGGTGTGGATCGGGATTCAGAATTAATGGGGACATTATTTGATGAAAACGATAAAGCAGTTAAACGAATGATAGAAACGGTCATAAAATCTGCACAAAAAACAAATACTAAAATTGGTTTGTGTGGCCAGGCTCCTAGTGACTTCCCAGAATTTGCTTCCTTTTTAATTCAAACAGGGATAAACAGTATTTCATTTAATCCAGATGCCTTAATAAAAGGCATATCAAATATGTATAAAGCAGAGAAAAATTTGAATATAGTAGCAACCTATCAATGATTATCTTAAAAATAATGTAACTGATCTATATCATTCCAATTCATAATTAAGCTTGCTTTCTTTGATGTAAACTTCATATTCATTCTAAATGCAAATTAGTATAGAACATACCACAATTGATATTGAGTTAAAGGATGTAAAGCTAAAAGGGGAATGGAGCATTCCTATAAATGCCATTGGCCTCGTTATTTTTTCTCACGGAAGTGGTAGTAGCAGATTGAGTCCTCGAAATAGATATGTAGCACAATATCTTCAGGAAAATGGCCTTGCAACATTACTTTTTGATTTATTGACTGAAGAGGAAGATAGCGTTTATGAGAATAGGTTCAATATTCAGCTGTTGACCAAACGACTCATTAACGTAACTCAATGGATGGAAACCTATAATGAAGTCCATAATCTTCCTATTGGATATTTTGGTGCCAGCACAGGAGCTGCATCCGCTTTACGAGCCGCAGCGGCTTTAAAAGGTGAGATCAGAGCTGTTGTTTCCCGCGGAGGAAGACCTGATTTAGCATTGGATGTGTTAGATAAAGTAACCGCTTCAAGCTTATTTATTGTTGGCGGAAATGATACTGCTGTTATAGAACTTAATAAAAAAGCATATCAAAAATTGACTTGTGATCGTAGTTTAAAGATTATTGCGAATGCTACACATTTATTTGAAGAAAAAGGGAAGTTGGAAGAAGTCGCCGCTATTTCGGCTAACTGGTTTGCAGAAAAAATGAAAGCCAAAACCGCAGATTATGTTTAAGGATAGAACGGATGCGGGAAGGCAATTGGCTAAAAAATTAATAAACTATAAAAATAAGGATGTAGTTGTCGTAGCTATTCCTAGAGGTGGGCTTCCATTAGGTGCAATAGTAGCTGAAGAACTTAACGCACCTTTAGACGTTGTTCTAACCAAAAAAATTGGGCATCCACTTAATAAGGAGTTTGCAATAGGAGCTGTTAGTCTTCAAAACAAATACATAACAGACTCTTCGGATGCGGCATTAAGTTATATAAAAGAAGAAACTAGGCGCGTTCGGGAGGTTTTACGTCAGAGACAAGATCAATATTATAAAAATCTTACACCTAAGGTGCTTACTAATAAAATTGTCATTGTTGTAGATGATGGCATTGCTACTGGAAATACAATACTTGCAACGGTTGCATTAATTGAAGAGCAAGAACCTTCTAAGACAATTGTAGCAATTCCGGTTGCCTCAAGGTCTGCTATCGAAAAAATTTATAATTCACCTTATATAGATGAGGTAGTTTGTTTAAGAATTCCACAACACTTTAGAGCAGTTGGACAGTTTTATAAAAAATTTAATCCTGTTTTGGATAAAAGAGCAATACGAATTCTTGAAGAATCAAACCATCGTTTCATAGAATCAAAAAAACAATAATTATGGCACTTAATTTTAATCAATACGCAGCAGAAGGAAATACCTTTCTTAAACAATATGCAAAGCAAATTGGATTACCTGATAACCCAGATAGAGCGGGTCGTGTACTCACAGCAATTCTGCATGGTTTGCGTTCTATAATCTCCGTAGAGGAATCTCTACAATTAATAGCCCAACTCCCTATGTTTTTAAAAGCAGTTTACGTAAATGGGTGGTCGATAAAAGCACATAAGGAAAAAGTAAAAAACGTAGAAGGGTTTATTGATCTTATCAGAACTTTTGATGGTAAGACTTCTTTATATGATTTTGAATCAAATGAAATTGCTGAGGATTATATCACAAGCACCTTTATGATGCTCAAACAATATGTCTCAGATGGAGAAATGGAGGATATTCGAGGTGAATTACCCAAAGCCTTAAAAGGGATTATTTTTAATCATATATTTATTTAGGAATAAGAAATAGTTGTTGATTCGTGTTATTGTTTCGCTTGTTTTTGGAAATAAAACAAAAAAATATCCTCTAACTGATCCAGATCAATTTATAACTAAAAAAGCTGCTATATATTAGCACTGTAATTAAAAAACAAGTTCTTTAAAATATTAAAAAACAGATTTAAAGGGTAGCAATACACTTTGAATCCTGAAGGTAATCAAAAGTGTTTTAAGCGCTTTTTTTATTGGGTTTCTAGTGATAGTTATTCAACTAACAGTAAGCAATCTTAAAGTACATTTGATATCTTCGGAGAAACTGGGATATTTAGGTGTCTCAGTTTCTTCAAAATAAAACCCTTTTTATACTGCAAAGTGCGAAGAGGGCATTGTTGAGTGACTTGCTTTTTTTTCAAAAGCCATCGGTTCAGAATAGCTAGAAATAGCTACTTTGATTGATTGGAATTGATGAATGAATAATAATCACTTTTCAAGGAACGGGAAGTCATTGGCTTCCCGTTTTCTATTTATAATCTTTTAGAAGCCCAATTCTAATATCATGACGAATAAGAATTACGATTCCTTATCTTTTTACTAATGATTGCCTCTAAATATGGATATATACGTCTATTGTTAACAATCACGTTGGCAGGTTTTTTTCTTTATCATCTAAGAGAAAACAACCCTATTAGCATTTCAGCAAATGCAATTGTGAACGAAATTAGTGTTCAAAATGATTCAACAACGCTTATTCGGGTTCCTAAAAATATACCAGTCCGAACTTATTTTCAGTTTCTCGATTCTATCACAATTCAATACGACTCCCTAACACCTTATGCATTAACCGAACATATTTTGGTACATGCGAATCCATGGATAATTGATACGCTTAAAAATACCGATTACTACCACATGAAAGCAAAAGACTCTTTTGTGTATGATCAAAAAGAAATGATTGCTCTTAAAGCTGGAAGTGTTCTTGAGGTTCCAGATTCAATAAAAGCGGAAAAAATACATTCTTCTTTGAAAAAGACTCACATCGATATCAATATACCAGAATTTAAGCTGCGTATTTATGAAGATACATTACTACTACATCAATTTGTGATTCGTGTTGGTCGCAATGAACAAAAATATCTTAAAATGGGCGATAGAATAACAGACTTGAGAACAATTACAGGGAATGGTACCATTGTTGGTCATATAAAAAAACCTGATTACTACAACCCAGTAGACGGGCATCAATATTTAACAACAAAACGAGATGATAATAAAGTAACCAAACTACCTCAAATACCATTTTTAGAAACTGAAGTGAGTGGTATAAGAAATGGACAATTAATTCATCCCACGACTAATCCTATTTCTCTTGGGAAAGCATCTTCAAATGGTTGTATTGGAACCCGTGAAGCAGATGCTTGGGTACTCTATTATCACGCACCTGTTGGTACTAAAATCACCATACGATACGATACAATTATTGCAGATGAATTTGGGAAAGAACAAATTCTAAATGACATTTACCGGTATCAGAAAAATTAGGTTGTCAAAATGTACCTCCAGAACGTTTAATTATCTGAGACAATGCCAAAGATCCAAGTGCAAATACAAGCACCCATCCGAATTGTTGTGTTGATAAATTAATTAGGTGCAATGCATTAGCAATAGGAGTTATATAATATGCACCTACCGTTATAAATATTGATAGGACAATAGCACCCCATACCCAAGGATTTTTTATGACTTCGTTATTTAAAAATGAAACCTCGGATTTAGACATGTTAAATACATTGAGGAGTTGCGCCAGTACTAAGGTGAAAAAAGCCATATTGTTTATTTCGCTTGGAGAAGCTTTTAATGTGAAATGAGCATAGGCAGTAATGCCTACCACTGCGGCAGTAATACACAAACCATAAATAATTGTAGATGACCAGAGCTGTGGAGTCATAATGGGCTCATCTGCTTTTCGAGGCGGTCGATTCATTATATCGACTTCTCCCTTGCCCATTCCTAAAGCCAGTGCAGGAAAAATATCGGTAACTAGATTTAGAAATAAGATTTGCAATGGTAACAATGGAGCTGGTAAATTGAGTAATGCCACCAGACCTACGGATACTACTTCAGCAAGATTACAAGACAGGAGATATACAACGAATTGCCTGATATGATCAAAAATAGCACGTCCTTGGTTAATGGCTAGCTGCATAGCGGTAAATCGGTCATTTTTTAGGATGATATCGGCTGCCTCCCTTGCAGCTTGAGTTCCCCGAAGTCCCATAGCGATTCCAATATCCGCCTTACGTAGTGCAGGAATATCGTTTATACCATCACCAAACATGCCTACAATATTATTGTTCTTTTGATAAAACGAAATTATCTTTAGTTTTTGTTCAGGAGTGACCCTTGCAAAGACTGAGGCATTTAGTAATCGTTCTTTGTTATCAGTATCGAGTTCTTCTTCTATTTTTATGTTTTCACTGTGAATTACAGCTTCAATATTAGAGCCTGTTGTTAATAGTCCTACTTCTTCAGCAATCTTTTTAGCTGTACCGGGATGATCTCCCGTGAGCATAACAACCTTAATTCCTGCGTCTTTATATGCCTTTATAGTTGGTTTAACATCTTTTCTTGCCGGGTCCAAAAATCCGATAATGCCTATAAAGGTCAGTTGGGATAATAAATCCTCTTTTGGCGAGTGCGCATCTATATCCTTGTAAGCAAACCCCAATACTCTTAGCCCTTGTGATGCCAAGTTATTTACCAATTCAAACCATTCGGTTTTGTTTGTAAATTTTTCAATTTTATTTGCCTTGATAATTGTATTGCAGTATTTAACTAAACCTTCAAATGCTCCCTTGACATATATAGTAGAGCCATTACTTTCGTTTTTGTTTAGTGTTACCATCAATTTACTATTGGTGTTAAAAGGTATTTCTAGCTGCTCTGGGTTAACCGCCTTAATCTTTTTTGAATCTAATTTCAATTTTTCAACAAATTCTATGAGCGCCAATTCTATACTATCACCTCTTTTATTTGCGTTATCTAAAACAACATTGTTGCATAAAACGCTAGCCATTATCAATTTGTTGAAATATTTTTTTTGGAGTAGTTGCTCAAAGAAATGATGTTCTTCATTTTGAATAGCATTCAACATATTACCTTCAAAGGCCAGTGTATGTACTTGCATTTTATCTTCGGTAAGGGTTCCTGTCTTATCCGTACAAATAATGTTTGTAGCACCTAATGTTTCTACGGCCTCCATCTTTTTAATAATAATTTGCCGTTTAGACAGTTTAAGCATGCCTCTTGCTAGAGCGATAGTTGCCACTATCGGAAGTCCTTCTGGTATGGCTGCAACAGCAAGCGCTATTGCTGTTTTAAGAATTGTTATTATATCCATACCTCTTAAATATCCAGTAAAAAAGATGAGTATAGCAAATATTAAGGTGAGCCAAATGAGCCATTTGCTAAGTTGACTTAACTTTTTTTCCAATGGCGTTCTGGGTTCTTCAATCGTCGAGCTGATTTTCTGGATCTTACCCAATTGTGTATCTAATCCAGTATTGGTTACAATAGCTTTTGCTGAACCTTGAATGACGGATGTCCCCTTAAAAACCATATTACTCCTTTCTGCAAGAGGTATGTTTTGCGGAAGTGGTTTAACATCCTTTTCTACTGCTGTACTTTCTCCCGTTAACGAAGCTTCTTTAATAGATAGATTTTTAACAGTTATTAAACGTGCATCTGCCGATACCATATCACCAGTATCAACAAGAATAATGTCACCAGGCACCAATGATGATGATGGTATCATTTTAATCTTTCCGTCACGTAAAACAAGGCATTCTGTGGCTCCCATTTTGCGAAGAGCTTCAAGAGAGCGAATTCCTTGTAATTCCATTACAAATCCTATTGATACTGTAAGAATTATAACTGTTAATGTGGCTATAGTCTCTAGTAGATCAGGACTAAATAGAAAAGTGAAAAATGTCGCGAGACCTAGTATTAGTATAATGGGGTCTATAAACTGATCTAGAAGAATGCGCCATCTACTTTTGGGATTACCTTCAAGTATCTCGTTGCCTCCAAACTCTTTAATACGTTTTTGTACTTGCTCATTGGTTAAACCAAACTCAATAGAGCTGTCTTGTTTTTGTACAACTTTTTCAATTTCCGTAGCATAAGGTTCTAGAGTCATTATTATGAATTAGATTGGTTTGTATCCATAACCGAAGACCCTCACACCATAACCTTATGTAGAAAAGATTTAGTTAGAGGGTCATTATTGAAGATCTTCTAAAGAAGATAGGTGTTTTTAAACGATGTCAATCACTTTTGGTTTTTTTGCTTTGGCTTCTTCTTTTTTAATAAGATCGAACCTTAATATCCCATTTTTTTTATTTTGCTATAACATTTTCATCCTTTACAGAATCTGGGAGTCGTAGGCGTTTTTCAAAAGAATTGTAACTAAATTCTTTTCGTCTATAGTTGTCCTCCTGTTCTTCTTTAGACTCTGACTTTTCTGCTGAAATATTAAGGCATCCATTATCTATGGTTACTTCAAAATCTTTTTTAGAAAATCCAGGTGCGGCTAACTCCACTTCAAAGGCATCATCTGTTTCTCTGATATTCAATGCAGGTTCTTGTGATTTTCCATTCCAGAAATCCCAATTAAAAAGATCACTATCCCATATTCGTTTATCGAAGATAGAGTCGGAATCAAAAAAATCTGAAGCGATGAGACCGCCGAACGGTGTTCTTTTTCTAAACTTTACTAATGACATAATTTCTTATTTTTTAGTTATACAATAGGTGATAAAAATAGGGTCTGTAGCTTGTTCAAGAAATGACCTAGGTCAGGGTTATTATTTCTTATATACTTGAGCTTTAAGAGTAGGAGAGATGTTGAGAGAGTATAAGGACATAGTCTTAGCTACAAATATTTTTCTAATGACCCATGTCATTTCATCTAAACCGTTAGCATATTAATTTTATTTTTTAATCGATTAGCCGTGATGCGCCAATAATTATTTGGTCATCTCCGAGTTAAATGGTTTCAATTCCAAGGTTCTATTATGAATCCATTTATTTATCTTATTCTAGGAATTTTCGGTCTATTAGCCTCTACAGAATACACTATAAAAAATGCCGTAAAAATTGCTCGATATCTCAATGTTTCTGAATTATTCATAGGACTTACCGTTTTGGCTTTTGGGACTGATTTACCCGAATTGGTTGTAGTTATTGATGGTGCTTTTAAAAATTTAGCTGGAATCGACGCCTCTGGTGTTATTATTGGTAATGCCATTGGTAGTTCTATTGCTCAGATTAGCGTCATAATCGGTTTCGTTGCATTGTTTCATTACATTACGATTGGAGGAATCCAAATAAAGGAAATGGCAACAGAACTTATCGGATCTGTTGTTTTATTGGCACTTGTTTCCTTTGACAAAACAATTACTTGGAATGATGGTGCTTTACTTCTCATATCATTTTTAATGTACATTTTCACTTTATATCGAAGAGAGAAGAAAACTAGAAAAGATAAAATTATCGAAGAAGACAACAAGAATATAATCGTGCCTGTATTACTTTTGATAGTTAGTCTTGTTGCAGTAGTTGTTAGTTCGCACATTACACTAGAAAATGCCCTATTTTTAGTCGAAAGATGGAATATTAATCAATCTTTTATAGGTGCTATTATTATCGGATTAGGAACGAGTCTGCCAGAACTTGCTATATCTTTAAAGGCTATTTCTCAGGGAAAACCTACTCTTTCTGTTGGTAATATTGTAGGAAGCAACATTTTTGATTTATTGGTTCCTTTGGGTATAGGTTCATTAATTACACAAATTAAAGTGGACAATATCATTCTTTATTTCGATATGCCCATGCTGCTAGTTACAAGTATTTTTTTCTTATGGTTTTTAAATCGAAAAAAAGGAATTCAAAAAGGAGAAGGTGCTTGTTTGGTGATTTTATACCTTACTTATAGTTTTACAAAATACCTAGTAAGCTAAGATTTATTTTTGGGTAGTTTTTTGAATTATAAAAGAGCGATCATAACAATTGGCTAAGATTATGATAATAGGACAAAATCTCTTGAGTATGTCATGAGTTACGCTGTGATTAGACTAGACCTATAATGTGTAAAGTCTTTCTCTTTTACCTTAAAAGGGAAGGTTTTCAATTAAATTAGTTTTTTACTTAAATTTAATTGAAAGAACTTAATTATTGCGGTGTAACCTAGCTTATTACAAACGCTTAATTTTTATTACCGTTAAATTTTTCAAGTAAAAGAGAAATACCAAAAAAGAAGGCTATCGTCAAAAACATCAGAGCTATAATGCTACTAAGAGGTGATTGAGAACAAGGATTTGGTAATCCTTGTTCATTAGATAATTTAGATACCCTAATAATCAAAAGAAAATCACTTATGGTCGCTAAAAACATAATGAGTCCAATTAATTTCTTAACAGCCATAGTAAGTATGCTTTAGAGTTTTAATCTAAAGATTTTAGCTTATATTCAAAATGACTTAAATCAGTATGCTGAAATGCTGTTTTATTTGCAATGAGATATTGCTCAATGGAGTATATCTTATTTTTAATCGTGGTTATGGAAATTATTAGTTTTTTTGCACTGAATTACTCACCTATTTTTTTAAAACATTAATAATCAAATATGCGCAAAGAAACAATTGAAATTCTCCCTTGAGAAATTATCCAATAGCAGTTCCCAAACTAAACATAGGTAAATACATCGCAACTAAAATTACTCCGACAATTATACCCACAATTAGAATTATAAATGGCTCCAAAACCGTAGTTAAGGTTTTAGACTGCTGCTGCACTTCAGTATTGTATTGCTGATTAAGTCGCTGAAAGATAAATTCTGTTTGATTTGTTTCTTCTGATACCCGAACTAAGGAAATCATCTTATTATCAAAAATGGAATGTTGTTGTAAACTTTCACTTAGGCTTCTTCCTTTGAGGATATTTGACTCTACGGATTCTAGCGCATCTTCTAGTGGGTAAAAATCAACCATCTTTTTCACTAATTGAATGCTATTCAGCACTGGAACTTTAGAAGCGGTCAATAATGAAACGGCTTGCGTAAAACGCGCCATATATACCTTTCGAATAAACTGACCTAAGTAGGGGAATCGTAATAAAGTGGAATCGGTTAGCTTTCTATACCACTGTTTTTTCTTGTTGATGTAACGAATAATCAAAAGAATGGCGATAGTTGGTAATAGCAACCAGCCGTATGTTTCCAGCCCTTTAGAGATGCTTATAATAGCTTCTGTAATGGGAGGGAGGTCAACCCGATTTTGTTTAAATATATCCTGAAACATTGGCACTACGTATTTCAGCATAAAAAATACGACCAAAAACGCGGTTCCCAGTACAATAATCGGATAGGTAAGAGCACTTATTAGCGTTCTACGTTGTTCGTTTTTTCGTGTGTAGTAGGCCCCTAATTCCTCAGTTACCTTGTAAAGAGTTCCAGTTTCTTCACCTATTTTTAGGGAGAAGAATTCGTATTCGGAAAACTGTTTATTAGTGGCAATGGCTTCTGACAGACTTTTACCATTGATTATTTGTTGAATGATCTCTTCAAATAACAGCTTTTCTGATCTTTTTTTGGCTGATTCTGATAGTAATTGTAATCCTTCCTTTAAAGATATCCCCGCTTTTAATAACACACTTAATTCAATATAGAAAGCCTCTTTCTTTTTGGAATTGAATGATTTTCCAAAAAGTTCGATTTCCTTTTTCAATAAGCCATCTAAATCAAACGCCTTGGTTTTTGACTTTTCAGCCTTTGTATTTTCTAATTTAAATGCCATTAATTATTCATATAAGTAGCTGCATCATTCTCTTTAAAGATAAACAATGATTGTTGTACGCTATTATTTAAAACACCTACTTCAATAGCATCGATATTTCCATTTTTAATTTCAGTACCGTCAAAGTAGAACTTCAATTCTTCAATATTGATTTTAAAAGTATCGGGATAACGAACAAGTAAGGAATCGGAAAACGCATATTGAACCGAATCCAGCTCATTCTTAAATCGAATTATGCCATCGATATTAGAATTGGTTGCCTGATTACAGGTGTTTAAATCGATCCAAAGCGCTTGTTGCAATTGTTGCACTTGAGTGCTGTCTTTATAGTTCTGTTGCAAGCGAAAAATATTTCCTTGAACCAATCCCAGAACTAAATAGGCGATGGCTACAACAATGGTGGTAATGCCTAAAACCACCAACAGCTCACTCAATGTAAACGCTTTTACTTTTTTAATTGGCATATTGCAATTGTTTGCTTAAACTCTTCTTTGTAGTACCATGCGTTGCAATGAATTGAGTGTTTACTATTTCATCTTTTATAGTTGTTTCCCCAGAAATATTCCAATTTTGAAACACTTCAGTGTATGGAAAAGAGACTTTATCATTTTCAGCTAGATAAATTAGTTTTTGTAATCTGCTTTCAATGGCGACAGTATTCCTTTTTGCATTCGATCTTGCGATGCCATTTAGGACCAAACTAGCGATCATAAATAGCACCACAATTAAAACTGTTGCCACTAAGGTTTCCATCAAAGTGGAAGCTTTTATTTTTTTTAGTACAACCATTTTGCAACTGAAGTATTCTTGTTTTCAAATGGAAGCCCTGCATAATTATCTGGGAGTGAATTTCCGTGGATAGATCCGTTATAGATATGATTTAGGTAAGTAGACCCTGATTCTTTGGCTATAAAACTACCTGCGTATACACTTCCATAAACACTACCTTTTAATTCAATGCTTTTTTCACAGTAAACCTCTCCATGAATCGCGCTATTGTTGCCAATAATAATCTGAGGTTCAAACTTACTATTGGTGTTTTCAGATAACATCATTAAGTTTCCTTTGAAAATGCTGTTTTCACCAACTGTTATTTGATGGTGATTTGTACGTCTGAAATTTTTATCGTCACTTCTATCAGAATCAATGAGTATAAGGCTAGAAGGATATTGTAAATTAGAATTAGTTCCCATTTCAATTGCTTTTGAAGCAATCGCATGAAAATAGCCAGTTACGCCTGATTTAATTTCAATAACAGGCGCCACTATAATAACATCTTTTAAAGTAGCATTGGCTGTGATGGTTATACGAGTGGCGGATTTAAGAATAATATTTCCAATTAGTTGACCGTCGTACAGATCAATTGCCCCATCATTATAAATTACTTTAGTATCGTTTTTAAATGAATTAGAAAGTGAGCCACCTGGTTTATAATTCTCATCAATCGCACCTAAAGTTGAAGGCATGAGGCTCAAGAGCGATTTCAAATAGGTTTTGGTGTTGGAATCAAAAGACGGAAGTTCTGTTTTACTTGAAGTAACTTGTCCATCTACGAGTGATGATCCATAGAAGGAAACTCCAGCAATATTCCCAGCTTTTAATCCAGATTTTGAAATAGCAACATTTCCTTCGATTTTAGTATTGCCTACTAAAACCAAGGGTCGATTTTCATCTTTGACGAATAAGGCTTTGGTCGATGTTTTAGAACGTGAATTGCCTATTAATGCACGTTTTTCAAATCTCGAATTCCGAACACTTCTTTTCTTAAAAAGCCCCCAATTGGAGTCAGATATCTTTAATGTGCTGTCAATATCTTGTTGTGGTAATGAAGTTGATTTGAATAGCGCGTTTGTTTGTTGAATAGTGGATATAAGTTGTTCCTTTTTATTCTCAAAAGTATGCTGTGTTTGTGTAAGTAGAATCACTGCAAGTAGTAACAGGGCAATCACCACACCAATAAATAAAACGAATTGTAGGGACCCGGCTTTTAGTTTTATGAAAAACGCCCTTTTCATTAAGTGCGTTTAAAGGTTTTGCGTTTCCCTTTAAACCGCAAGACAACTTGATCTTTATTACCGCTAATCAGGGTTATTTCGTTCGTGGTTGTTCCTTTTTTTATAAGGTGTTGTGTTCCATTAATGTCCACCAAAAAAATGGCATTTGATCCTGTATTACTGCCTACAAGTCCTTTGTATGAAATGGTTGGCCAAACGATTGTTTCAACTTGTTTTGGTCTTGTAGTTGTTCTTCTTTTCGGTTTTTCAATCGTTCCTAAAAAAGGATCTCTTTCATGAACAGTGATCGAAAAAGTATCTTTCTCGGTCGGTTTGATAGGATTAAATTGGGCGAAGGCATTGTTATTCTGAGTAATGGTATTCTCATCATCTCCCCAGCTAAACATACGATAAAGCAGCAATCCCCAAATGAGTATTACTACAGCTAATAAAACGTATGTCTTTGTATTCTTTTTCACTAGTTTATGGTAAAGCTCATGGTATCACTTTGTTCACTTTCGTTACCAGCATCATCGTAGGCTTTCACCACCCAATAAAACTGCCCAAGATCCAGCGTTGCGCTAAAACTTTTATCCGTCCCTTCATCTTTTACTACCAAATTTTGTAGCAAATTATCGCTATAAACAAATACGCTGTCTCGTTCAGTGCTTCCAGGAACGTCCATACGTGTCCAGGCAAATGTAATTGCTGTTTGAGTGGTTGTACTATCGTCTGCTGGTTGGGTTGCAACAGGTTTGCTAGGTACTGTTAGATCGATGATTATTTGATGGGTGCTAAATGCGGTGGTATCGCTGCCATTTATGGCTTGTACTTGCCAGTTAAAAGTCCCTTCTGTAAAGGTATTATTAAAGGATGTTGTAGTAACACTTTCTTCTTTAACTAAGGTATTTGCATTATCAAGTATTTGCACATTATAAGCCATAGCCGTAGGTACTTCTTGCCAAGTAAGCGTTTGCATTTCGGTATTGGTATTAAAGTTATCTGACGGACTTACTAAAGTTACAATTCTATTTGCAAACGAAATATCAGTAACCTGCAATTGTCTTGTTTCTGAAAAACCACTAGCAAATGCGCTGTTTTCTGCGCGCACTTTCCATGAATACTCCCCCGGTGGTAATGCCAAAGTGAAATTTGTACCGTTTACTAAGGTATCTTGAACAAGCTGTAATGGAGCTTCAAAATTCGGAGTGATTAGTTGAAGGCGATACCCTTCCGCAAATTCCACTCCTTCCCAAGAGAAATTTATATTGTCAATGCCTAAGCTAGTACCATTAATTGGTGCGATTAAGTTGACTTGAGCTTCGCTGATATCTTCAACATTTAAAATGTCTTTACAGCCTACAACAAGTAACAAACAACCTATAACTATTTTTAAAGGACCTTTCATAAATTAAAACCGATCGTAACGTTCTTCTTTTTTTCTTTTTAGTTTTCTTGGGTGCGATTTTGTTCCCTTGGGACAACTGCTAGATTTTGCAGCCAGATCAACCACTATAACATCCTCCCTCTCACCTAATTTCCAACATAGACAAGCTGTCTCAAAACCAAATACTTGAAATTGATTACTAGTTATCGATTGCGTAGTTTTTCCGTTTTGTAGTTGAAGTGCTAACAATCCATTTTTAGTTGTATGTAAATACACTTTTTGAGCATATACAATTTGGTCATACATGGGTTGTTGCACTAATATGTTCACTTCATTGACCAATTCATTATCCTCGCTATTTTCTATATAGTGGAGTAACTTCTTATTTTGAGATTGTTCTAACTGTTCAATAATACCAACCTTATCTGCCAATTTTAGTGTGAGATAGGTGGGCTTTTCAGCTATAGAATCATGATATTCAAAAAAAACCGTTTTTCCTTGATCGCGTATGGCCTTTTTGTACAATGCATAGCTTTTTTGAGTGAAATCGGTAACGGTAACACTCAAAGGCTGTTTTTCAATCCAATTAACGACTGCACTCGCTTCTATACTTTTATTAAAAACCATGCCTTTTTGTTGTACTACAGTTCCTAAAAAAATGGCATTTTGAGCAGATTTTTGTTGTTGTGCAATGCTCGTTGTAGCGACAAAAAATGTTGCTAGGATTGTATAAAAAAGCATTTCTCTTCTCTTCATAAATACAAATGATGAATATTTTTTAAATGTAAGTAAAAGTGCTGGGGATGCAAAGGGCTTAGGCGAAAAGTTCTAGGGTAATTGGAGGATAGAAGATTGGAATTATCTGCATTTTCAATATAGCGAAGTAGAAGTGATACCGCTACTATTCCAAGTCTGCGACTTCGTGTTTCTTCATATAGCTCAATTTCTATGTTTTGCTTCTAGGAGCAAACTGAAATATTATTGTGGGTATTTAATGAAGCTTAGTTAGGCTGCGAAGTCACAAACATTCGCAGAGCTACACTCTTCAGAGCAGGAAAGACTTTTTTATTGTAATCTCCCTAATACTTTTCTTTTTCATAGCCAAGACAACATAAAGTCAATCAAAAGATATAATCCAAAAGCAAAGATCAATAATTGTCTTTTGGTTATATTCAGCTTTAATGATTTAATTATAAAATCCGATCTGTAATATAATATTATTAGAGTGATAATAAGTATTATCACTCTAAAGATTATTGGGTTTTGTTTTACTAATTCCATTGTTTAATTTAATTACCACCATTCCACCATTCTTTCCATTTAGAGACTTTAAACAAGTCTTGGAATGAAGTTGGACCAACACTCTTTCTATTACTGCTTTCAGGTTTTGAAGGTGTCTTCATATTTTTAAGCGTTACGCCATTTCTAATCTGTTCTACTCCATAAATCATCATATATCCATTATTTTCTCCAATAGCCTTATTTAAGGCATCTCCTGCATATTGGGTTACCCCATCTAAACTTGTTGGAACACCAACAAGGCCTATAGCAGAAGCGCCTTTATCTCCTAATTTTTTCTCAAGAAGCTTTGCTACTTTATTATCTAAAGGTCCAAATATGGAAAGGACTGCAATACCAACTCTTGTAGCATTTGTTGTTTTTTCTGACAGTTCATTAATCTTATCTTTATTATAAACACCTTTATTGTTTTTGTTATAATTAGCTACCAGACCTGTCCATTCGCCTAATGCAGAATTGCTGTTAGCATTGACATCACTTATTGTAGATGTTGGATCGCCTACAGAGACTTTACCATTGGCATCTTTTGTTATAGTCCCTGTAACTGTGATTTGAGTTGTCCCATTCGTCACGTTACCATTAGCATCTACCGTATTAGTAATTGAACCTGATGAATATGTAACAGATACACTACCATCATCATTTGTCGTTGTCGTTGTTGTAGTCTTAGTTTGAGTAATATGAGTTACATTGTGTTCATCAACTTTAGAGCTTATTACAGTATTTGTTTCCTTAATTGGGTCTGTTGCATTAGCTCCACTAGGGTCAACCCAAAAAATAGGATTATTATCAAACGCTACATAAGGCGACATTGAATGATGAGTAACTGGGTCAATACTCGTAAATCTTCCTAAGGCTGGATCATAGTTTCTAAAATCCATTTCGTGAAGATTCAAGCCTAAAGCTTCTTCAAATTCAACTCCTTGGAACTCAAATTTACTTGCAACGCTATTCACGTTAGCAGACATGACATCGTTGTACCCCCTGTGTTTAAGACCAAAGGGATAATAATTATTCTCCTCAATAATTTCAATTTGAGCTAGCGCTTTATTGTATTGAAAGTTCAATCTACTATTGCCAAGATGATCGCGATATTGGTAAATATAATTAAAAATACCATTCGTTTCTGGTTCAATGTATCCTTCGGGATGTGAGAAGAATTTTAATTCATCTGTTGTTCCTGTACGTTCATAAATAAAGTTGCCAGCATATTTAGTGGTTGTAAAATTAAAGCCTTCCGCTACTAATTTTTCCAGTTTTCCACCAGTTGCATCATAGATATAATTGATATAGCCATTGTGATCAGCATTATTAATTATAACTCTTGTTGGTAAATTAAGGTGATTATATTCAATACCAGTAATCCCTTTATTTTGGTCTAGAGTTAAATTGCCATTCGCATCATAACTGTAGTCATCACCAGTATTACTAGCATCTTTAAAGCCGTAAATCGAGTTACTTAGGTCGACTACCTTACTTAGTTTATTACTGTTAGATTGATACTCATATTCTAATTGGTCCATTGAACCGAAATGTGAAGGTGTACCTAGTACTGGGGTTTCAACAATAGCACCTTGACGGTTTAAGGTTTTTATGTTACCCATTTTATCATAAGTCACATTACTTAGGTTAAAACTACCTGTATTATCTGTTGCACTATTAATCCGATTCAGGGCGTCATAGGTATAGTCATAACGTTTTAAACTGCTATCTACATTCGCGGTACGCCACTGTGTTGCAGCAATATTGCCATTGTATAGGGCATTGGGACTAGTATTATAGTGAATAGCAAAACTAAAGAGGTCGTCACCTATATTATTAACATCATTAATGCCTCTTAACCACCCTCTTACATTATAGCTATAATCTACTTGTTGTAATCGGTTAGTGCCTTCTACACCGCCAATATCTTTGCTTACCAATAACCCTAAATTATCATAGGTGTTTTCGGCAATAACCTCAGTTTTACCTGCTAACTCCTGTGTTTGTTTACTCATACGGCCCATATGGTCATAGCTAAGGTTGTCAACTGTCAATATTTGTGCATTGGTACCCTTTTTATGAGAAGTGGTTGTTTTTAGAACCCGGCCCGTAAAGTCAAGATCCATAGTTACGGTGTCTTCCGTATCGAGGTACAAATTTTTAGAAGTTGTAAAAACTACCCTTCCCTTTTCATCATAAGCCGTTAGGGTGTAAATCCAGCCATTAGCTTCGGGTACATCTAAAACGCGTACTGCCGAAACGGTTGGTAGACCTTTGACATTTTGGTTTAATATTCCGTTAGGGAAATTATTAGTATTAAAGGGAGTTAGATCAACATTATAATTATCATAATAGTTAACCGTGTAAATTTCTCCTATTGCTGTTGGGTATGCATTATTACTATAGTATAAGTTAGTATTACCCACATTCGCTTCAGAAGTATTTTTTATTTCGTAGGCAGCAGTAGCATTATTGGCACTTGTTTGTAGTACACTTCTATTGCTACCATCAATTAACATCCCCGTATAAGCCACCCTACCAAAGACATCATACTTGGTAAATAACCATTTGTCATCGGCCTCTCCAGAATTTTCAGTGCGCATATTAGCATCTTGGGTCATTATAGGTTGATCCAGCTTATTGTACACAATATATTCCCAGCCCTTGCTAGGTACTTTCTTTTCAATAAGTCGGTTTCGGTAATCGTATTTATATTGGTAACAAAGCTCATCTAGCTCAGTTGTTTGAACTCCGTTAGATGTATCTACTTTTGGAGGTAGCACATAGGTTAGATTTCCAAAATCATCATATACATAATAGGTGTCGTGCGGGACTTCTAGTTCTAAAGTACCATCATCATTAAGATCAATGTCTGCATAGGTGCGTTTTACGAGTACTCTACCTTGTTTGTCTTTAAATTCTTCGGTAGTATGGTTTTTTGTTGCAGAACCATCATGATTTTCATCTCTCGTAATGTTTTTGTTTAGCTCACCTGCACTGTAATAGGTAGTGCCATTTCCTACTAAGACTGGAGTAAAATCAGAAGAAAGCGTGACTTTAAATAGTCGTACCTCATTCGCTAGATTGGTATCATAACCAAACTCAATTTCATTGCCATTACCCAAAGCCCAATCTTTACCTGGAGCAGCCTGTTTTAAAGGTCTATTTAAGGGTGATGCTTCAAATTGTGTTTGCGAAAAGGCATTTACATCCGCGGGATTAGCGATACCCGCAAAGTCATCTGGATAAGCCGTTTGATAATAGCTTTGTGTTGCTAATGCTTGGTCACCTGTTCTAAAACTACCTAAATCACCTGTATCAACCATATGGGGTAAAAATTCTTTTTGCATACGACCGTATTGATCGTATTCCATATGGGTTATAATGTCTTTTTGAGTAGGGGAGGCTTTTATGCCAATACTTTGTTTTGCTCTGCCCAAACCGTCGAAATAGGTAATCGACTCAATCACATCCCTATTGTTTTGAATGTCGTTTTCAGAATTAGCTTCTACCATGTAGTTACGAGTGAATACATAATTTTCGTCGCTAAAAGTTGGAGTTTGATAAGGAGTTTGGGCTACGCCTTGTTCAATATCAATACTTAATTTATCTACAGCAATATCTCCTTGCCAACCATTGGTTAGACCTGTAAGTCTAATTTTGGCAGTACCACCAGCTAAAGCCGTGATGTCGACTGTAGCTGTTTTCCAATCAGCTCCTTGATCACCTGTAATTTCTAATAGTGACTCCCATGAGAAACCATTATTGGTGCTACCAAGTACGGTAAATGTCCCGGTTGCATTTCCAGTCATTTGATAAGAGAATGTAAGGGTAGCACTACTAGCATTTGTAAAATCGAAGCAAGGGGAGTCTAGATTTGTTAATTTGCTGGGATAGTTTGGGCTCGAGGCCTCTACATATACATAATAGGAACCTTCAATAGCTCCTGCAGGTCCAGTATTGCTCGAGGGAGTGCCACCGGTTCTTAAGGCCCAATCAAAATCATCTAGTTGATCTTGAGTCCAAAGACCTAAGGTGTTTTCAAAACTCTGATTATATGGGAAACTAGCTACTTCCGCTGTACAGCTTGGAATGTTGTTAGGATCTAGTAAGGCAATGTTGTCAATTGAGATATCTCCGCGATAACTGGTTCCTGAAACGGTATTAAAGCGAAGTTTGACAGATTGACCAGCGTAAGTACTTAAATCGATGGTATGATTTTTCCAGGAATTACCTTGATTTCCGGATAGCGACCATAGTTCTGTCCAGCTAGCACTATCATCAGTAGAAATCTCTAACTTAATTGTCCCGATATCGATACCATACATATGATAATCAAACTTGAACATCGCAGTATTCAAGCTTGATAGATCAAAACAGGGAGAATATAGGATGCTTGTTTTTGTTGGGAAATTAGGATTAGATACTTCTGTATAGATATAAAAGGTTCCATCTGAAGCGTTTGACGGCCCGGTACTACCTGAGGGAGTTCCATCACTATCTCTTCTCCAATCAAAATCATCATTAGCATCATGTGTCCATCCGCCTAAATCGGTTTCAAAACTTTCTGAATATGGGAACGCCGTAACATCGGCAGTACAACCACCTACTGGTGGGTTAGTTGAACAATCGTTGGTTGTGGAGTTGATTGTGGGACATTGATCTGTATTATCTAAAACATAGTCCGCTGGAGCAGTACATTGTGTTATAGAAACAGCTGGATCTCCTAGTCCGTCACCATCTGTGTCAGCATACCAAATAGTATTGGGATTGATGCTGGTATTGGTGTCATCACAATCCGTATTATCCGTTACGTAGCCTGCGGGTTGTGTACTTTGGTTAATTGACTGATTCGGATTACCAAAACCATCTCCATCGCTATCTTGATAAAAAGTATTGGGAATAGTATCGGTTATCTGATCATTAGTGTCATCTAAGTCATCACCATTGTCAACGTATCCATTAGGTTGAGTACAATTAGTAGTCGTATTATTAGCATCACCAAAACCATCACCATCAGTATCCGCATACCAAATTTTGTTAGGGTTAATCGTAGCATTGGTATCATCACAATCTGTATTATTATTAACGTAACCTGCCGGCTGCGTACAAGTTACGGTTGTGTTATTGCTATCTCCAAAACCATCACCATCGGTATCTGCGTACCAGGTTATGTTTTGATAAACACTTGAATTGGTATCATCACAATCACCAATTGGTAATACGGTCGTTGTATAGTTTGCTCCCGGATTAGTACAACCTGTTTGTGTTGAAGCAGCGTAGCCATCCCCATCAGCATCGAGATACCAGATAGTATTAGGGCTGATAGTAGCATCGCTGTCATTGCAATCGGTATTATTGCTTACATAGCCCGTTGGTTGTGTGCAAGCCGAACTTGTATTGTTCGGATCTCCAAAACCATCATTGTCTGTGTCGGCGTACCAGATAGGGCTATTGTCAATGGTATAGCTAACCGAAACAGCAGGACTCCAGCAGGAATTAGGATATCGTGCTCTTAAGTAGTAAACTGTACCAGATGTTACACTAAAAGATTGAGACGAATTTGCTGTAAGTGTTCCATTAGGGGTGGTTTGCCAATAACCTGTTGCTCCGCTGGGAATAGACCCCATTGTTAGCGTTGTTGAACCACAATTATTAGTTGCAGTTGGTTGAGCTGGGCTTGGAGGTACGTTATTAACTGTGTAATTAATTGTCGCTGTAGTACCCCAACATCCAGTGGTATTATTTCTACCTCTTAAATAGTAGGACCCTCCCGAAGTCAGTTGTGGAGAATTGGTATTTGAGTTAGACGTATTAGTACCACTTGCACTTGATTGCCAATACCAAGTTACACCTGATGGTGGATTATTTCGTTGTATTATGGTATATCCACAATATTGATCAGTGTCTGCAATGGTCGGTGTTGCAGGTCTATTAATGTTATAGGTTACTCGAGTTGAAGGCCCCCAGCAGTTACCACTTCTTGCTCGTATCCAATATTGGGATCCAGATGATCGTGTAATGGATGTTGCTGAATTTGAAGTACTTGTTCCCGTACTGCTACTTTGCCAATAATAGGTCGTACCACTTGGCGGATTAGCTCTTGACAAAACAGCATTACACCCACTGTATGAAACCGAAGGAGTCGGTGGTGTTGATGGGTTTTGATTAACCGTGTAGCTCACCGAAACTGCAGGACTCCAACAGGAGTTAGGATATCGTGCTCTTAGATAATAGACTGTACCTGATGTAACATTAAACGATTGTGCTGAGTTTGCCGTTAAGGTACCATTAGCTGATGTTTGCCAGTAGCCAGTAGCTCCACTTGGAATGGATCCCATCGTCAACGTTGTTGAACCACAATTATTAGTTGCAGTTGGTTGGCCCGGACTTGACGGTGCTGTATTAACGGTATAATTAATTGTTGCTGCTGTACCCCAGCATCCAGTTGTATTGTTGCGTCCTTTTAAATAGTAGGTGCTACCAGATGTTAATTGAGGAGAAGTACTTGCTGAGTTAGCTGTACTCGTGCCTCCAGAAGAAGATTGCCAATACCAAGTGACCCCGGATGGTGGATTATTTCGGGTAATTGTGGTATATCCACAATATTGATCAGTACCTGCAATTGTTGGTGTTGCCGGTCTGTTTATAGTGTAAGTTACTCTTCTTGCTGTACTCCAACAATTACCACTTCTTGCTCTTATCCAATATTGGGATCCAGATGATCTTGTAATGGATGTTGCTGAATTTGAAGTACTTGTTCCCGTACTGCTACTTTGCCAATAATAGGTCGTACCACTTGGCGGATTAGCTCTTGACAAAACAGCATTACAGCCGCTATATGAAACCGAAGGAGTTGGTGGTGTTGATGGGTTTTGATTAACGGTGTAGCTCACCGAAACAGCAGGACTCCAGCAGGAGTTAGGATATCGTGCTCTTAGATAATAGACTGTACCTGATGTAACATTAAACGATTGTGCTGAGTTTGCCGTTAAGGTACCATTAGCTGATGTTTGCCAGTAGCCAGTAGCTCCACTTGGAATGGATCCCATCGTCAACGTTGTTGAACCACAATTATTAGTTGCAGTTGGTTGAGCTGGGCTTGGAGGTACGTTATTAACTGTGTAATTAATTGTCGCTGTAGTACCCCAACATCCAGTGGTATTATTTCTACCTCTTAAATAGTAGGACCCTCCCGAAGTCAGTTGTGGAGAATTGGTATTTGAGTTAGACGTATTAGTACCACTTGCACTTGATTGCCAATACCAAGTTACACCTGATGGTGGATTATTTCGTTGTATTATGGTATATCCACAATATTGATCAGTGTCTGCAATGGTGGGTGTTGCAGGTCTGTTTATAGTGTAAGTTACTCTTCTTGCTGTACTCCAACAATTACCACTTCTTGCTCTTATCCAATATTGGGATCCAGATGATCTTGTAATGGATGTTGCTGAATTTGAAGTACTTGTTCCCGTACTGCTACTTTGCCAATAATAGGTCGTACCACTCGGCGGATTAGCTCTTGACAAAACAGCATTACAGCCGCTATATGAAACCGAAGGAGTTGGTGGTGTTGATGGGTTTTGATTAACAGTGTAGCTCACCGAAACAGCAGGACTCCAGCAGGAGTTAGGATATCGTGCTCTTAGATAATAGACTGTACCTGATGTAACATTAAACGATTGTGCTGAGTTTGCAGTTAAAGTACCATTAGCTGATGTTTGCCAATATAGAGTGGCTCCGCTAATACCGCTACCCATTGTTAATGTCGTTGAACCACAATTATTAGTTGCAGTTGGCTGGCCAGGGGCATTTGGTATCGCATTAATACTATAATTAACTGTTCGTGCTCCACTCCAGCAACCTGATGAATTTCTTCCTCTTAGGTAATATGTGCTACCAGAAGTTCGTGTTATAGAACTAGAAGAATTTCCAGTACTCGTTCCTGAACTGCTGGATTGCCAATAATAAGTCACTCCACTTGGTGGATTAGGTCTCGTCAATACACTTTGTCCGCATTGGTTAGAAACCGAAACTGTAGCTGGTGTTGATGGTGGAGTGGGGATTGTTACTGAAACTCCATTAGAAGCTGGTCCCCACGGTCCGTTCGTGACATTTGCTCGCCCTCTTAAATAGTATGTACCATTAGAAGTTGGATTAAAACTTTGTTGTTGGTTTGATGTGCTCGTGCCGGTTGAACTAGTTTGCCAATACCATGTTACTCCGCTAGGAGGGTTAGAGCGACTTAAAGTTGCCAAGCAGTTTGCGATACTTAGTGTTGGAGTGCTTGGCTTTGCCGGAGTTGGGGTTGACTGTACAGTAACAGTTTTGCTCGATGAACCACCACTTAATTGTAATTGCAAAATGAAAGTACCCGCAGATAATGCCCTTACTTGAACACTTGTGCTTCCATTTCCTGAGATGATTTGTGCGCGTGAAGTATTGTTCACACTCCAAGAAATGCTTGGGTCACCAAAGGGAATTGAAAATGTGCTTTGTTGACCAACTGTCATAGTAGATGGTCCGCTAATTTGAGCTTTTGCAGCAAGAGTCGAAAGTAGGAGTAAGAAGAATAAAACGATACTTGTTTTATCTTTTAAGGAATTAATTAAGTTCATACTTCGCTATTTTTCTCAGGTGGTTAGTTTTTGTTTTTGTTTTCAAAGTTTTACAACTTGTTTTTCTGTTTCTTTTAGTTGGGATACACTTGTATTTGACTAGTGCCAAAACCATTAGAACAATCAGCAGGACTACTATTGAAATTATAGGTAAACGGATATGATGGTGGAGTTAGAATTATTGATGCCCCAGGATTTAAATTTATTGCTCCCAAATCGATGGTTGTTCCGCCGAATGATGGTCCGCTTATTTGATTTGAGTTGTTTACAACTCGTATAGCCCCTCTATTTACGATTATACTTCCGGCCATTCCTGTAGAACAATCTGCATCAGTATCGCCGGTTACTGTAAAAGCAGGTCCAGTAGGAGGAGGGTCGGGACAATAAGTTTCATACCGAACTACCTGAAACGATAAGTATTTGGAAAAATCACTATAATTCTCAGAATATCTAACTGTTAACTGAGACCGCGCATCCCAATTTGCATTCGTATTTAACGGGCATTCCAATTGAACTTTAACTAGTTTTGTGCTGTTAGCTGGAATTACATATGGAACAATTTCGTATTCCGGGGTTAATACTAGCTGCTGCCATTCGTTTGTTATGCAATTATCGTCGCTTACAATATTAGCTACATACAAGGGAGAATTGCCTGAATTAACTAGAGCGACTTCAACATATCCAAATTCTATATCTATTATATAGCAATCAGGATTAATGGTTAGATCTCTTGTCTCAACTCCTGCCGAAGCATTTAACGTAATAGCTAAATCTCCGTTAATATCATCACTTTTTATCAATAATGTCCCTCCAAAATTACCAGTAGTAGATGGAGCGTTGAATGTAATTGGTAAGTTAAACGAAGAGCCTTGAGGAATAAAAATTATCTGATTATCCCATGGACTACTAAAATTAGTGGGTAGCTGAAGGTCATTAATTGTAATACCGTAATTACCAGTATTCGTGAGTTTAATGTATGCCTCTCTTGATGTATTTGAATTGACAACTCCAAAAGGTAGTACGGATGCTGAAGTGAGTCCACCACTTTTTAATATGTCGGCGTATTTATATTTAAGTTCTTGTACTAATTTTAGATTTAAATCTTTTATCCCTATTAATCTTCTAAATTCATCATATGTGTAATGAGTACTTCTTCCAGCGGGATCTTTACTTTCTGTTAAGCCAGTTAATGGATTAAATTTATAAGTTGAGACAAAAGCGTTTATTGTATTTGGATGTTCTCTAATAACTTGCTCATAATTTGTACCTTGATTAGATGCTGAATTGTAGGCAACTAAAAGATTTGCATGCGATATACCATCTCCTTTCACTATTGGGTACTCATTGTCATAACCCCAAATAAACGAGCTTTTCAGACCATCGGCTATCGTATATTGTAACACATTGCCCTCACCATCATACTTATCATAAGTTACTTTTAATTCATAACCAATGGTGAAATCAAAACCATTACTGGATCCGGTAAAATTACCTTGAGATTTGTCGTATGTATAAATCGCTCTTAGAATTACATTACCTTCCTCTACATCATATTTGTATCCCATAGCAGATACAGCGATGTCATTTACGTATGTAATTTGTTCCATTATTAGATCGATAATATTTTTACTATTCATATAATCTCTCATACAAATTTGACCGCTTGTATCATAGGTGCACGGCGCATTTCCAAAATCTGACAAACGTTTGTAAACAGATTTAACTACTTCACCTTTACTATTGATTGATTGCTCTGATATTAGTTGATTTTTAGTGTTAAACTCATAGTCTGAAGTTGCAGTCAAATTACCAGAATCGAAGTATTGAGTGGTTTTCGTTTGACTTATGTTTACAGTCTCAATAGGTGTTGTATAGGGTGTTAATGGAGTTAAAAAAAGTTTAGTAACAGGCACGCTTCCCTGGCTTTCCTGAATACCAGCTCCAAAATCATAAAGCAAATTGGTATATCCTACAGCATCAACGAATCCGTCCGAATTAGAGGATTTTTGATATTCAGTAAGCTGTTTCACAGTGCCATTTTTATCTGTATCAATTCGTGAAATAGGCTTACTATTTAGCTTAGATTTCAATAATACCTTTGGAGGATTGCCTAAAAATTCAGCTGGAGTATTTTCAAACTCATAGAACACCTTATAGTTTTCATTTGTTTGTGTACTTTCAATGGTTTCAATGACTTTGCTATAACCAATTCGTTTCCCGCCAGCAGTATTACTTCCTGGAATGGAGAGTTGATAATGAAAAGCCTTTAAACAAAGAGAAGGTGCTCCGTTATTAGTGACAACTTCAAACCAAAACATCGAATTATCTGCACTAGTATCCTGCAGATATAACATGGGTGTCATTAGGCGGCCTGACGAAAAATTTATGGTACTAGTGTAACTATATGATTTTTTACTGACCAATTGGTCATTTTCATCTCTCGTTTGTATAGATGCAATTCTTAATCCTCCAGCCTTGACATTGCCACTTTCACCATTGTAATTAATAGCCTCGGGAACCAAAAATAATTGTGATTGACCTCTTCCTGTAGCATAATACTCTTGTGATTCATACTCGAAGGTGCTATAACCTCTTGTTGGATATTGGACTTTTACAAGCGCTCCGGCAATACCATAATCAACATTTGGTTTTCTATCTTGACGTTGCACATAATATAAAGAATTGGGTAGCTGTGTGTAAACATCACAATTAATAACATCTCCCCAACTAATTCTGTTTTCATTGGGCGAATACTGCAGGGCAGAATTCAACAGTAAATTATAACCGTTTATAGGTGGATATAGCGCATTGTTACCATCTTTACCACTGTAATAACCAAAATGATCAACAGCTAATGTTGATTTACGGGGCAAGCCATTTAAACCTTCTGCATATTCAAAATTATGGCGTTGGTCATCAATTTTTATATAATCTAACCTGCTCCTTAAGTATTGATATTGACTGTAAAGATTACTGTTTTCATAAAGCTTGTCATAATTAAAATAACTTTGACCTAATTCTATATTTTTAGTAAAGGTCGATGCTGTATTTAATCCTTGAATAGTAATATTTGTATATCGCTTTGGCTTTTTAACATCTTGCAGTTGTTGGGGGAAAATATTAACAAACTGATTCAAATACAGATCATTTTTTTTGATGTCCTCCCTGTCCTCCATGGTAAAGGTAATTTCCACTTCACCGGGTACTGTTATTGATTGTTGATATACATGCTCATGAATTTGCCTGCTGAATGAAACTTTATTGCCCGTTCCTGGGTAAAAAAAGGATGCACCGTTACTGAAAACGTTGAGTAAACTTGGCAGTCTTTCTTCGCCAAAAGCTGGAGTTGTAACTGAGAGGTGTTCGCTATTTTGGTTTGGAGAGATATTATAGGAAAAGTATATCTCTTTGCCCTTTGGGCTTATTATTTTTTCGAGGTACCAACCCGTGACAACTCTAAAATTACCTCGGTTTATGATTGTTTGAAAGTCAATTAAATTACCATTGTCATCAAGGTTAATGCCTTTGTCACCAGAACCACTCATATTGGTTGAACGCTCCTTAATCCGGAATATCCCCTTAAAACCGGTTGGAGTAATAATTTCAAAATCTTCATCACCTCGTGATTGTGGGTCACCCTCATTAAAAATTATCTCTACTCCATCAACGTCATGTTTAATTACTTCAATTACATCGTTGGTTACTTCTTTTCTTGAGAGACTAAAAGATCCTGAAAAACCAAAAAAGTTGTAGTTAAAAATATCTGGCTCAGTGTCAATGAAATTGCCGTTTATACCTAATGATATAGAAGTCTTTTCATTTTCTGATAAACTACTCCAATTAAGTAATTTGTCATTGTAATCTAAAGTATTGTATATATGACCTTTATAGTTGTTTGATTGTTGAAAATCGTTTATTCCTCTAACCTGTCTACTAATCACTGCGGTGGCATTTAAAGCCCACCCTAAACCAGCTTCTGTAGCCTCTTGATTGGTCTGAATGCCGCTGGCGTGATAGTTTAGCGTCATAGGCAGTTGCCAACCATCAAAATCTATTGTGTGCAGCGGGATATTTACACTTGCGGTGCCAGTATATAAATCTGGCTGCTGTGCTTCAAAGCGAGTAATTTCATAAGCCATTGGACTTGGGGGTACAATATCAGCGATGTACTTATTACTGTCTTGCGCTTTAAGTGGCAGTAGACTTATGAAAGTGAGATATGAAAGAATAATTCTTTGGTTACTTTTCATGGTCAGCGTTTAATTATTAGAAGTTTGCAAATTAAAGCGACAGGTACGCACTTTAATAATGAATTAAAGCTACGAGATTTGAAGAGAATTGTGGAAAATAATCGAAATGGTTTTATGAGATAGTCTTATAGTTTTACGAACTATCTATTTCCTTTTATGAACAAAACCAAACGAACTTATTGGTATTAAGAAAGAGCAGCTTTTATATTAATTTTCCCCATTTTTGAAAGACTTAGCCTGTCACCATTTCGAAGAATTAGCTCTTTGTCTCCTATTATTTTTTCAATGTAGTTTGTATTCACGATAGCAAAGCGACTGACTCTTACAAAATTGTGGACTTTTAATAGAACTTCGTAATGCTTAAGGTTTTTAGATACAAGATGTATTTTGCCATCATCTAAAAACAAATTGGTATAGCTGCCGGAGGCCTCACATTTAATAATTTTTGCAGCGCTGACAAAGTTGGTTTCTCCCTGCGAATGTAAAACTATGGTATCACTAAGACCTTTAATAAAGTCAAAGCCTTTTTCAATAGTATTATGACTGTCTTTTTTTGAAGAAACACTGCGTAATGCATCAAAAGCCTCAATCAAGTCTTTTGGGAATATAGGTTTAAGTAAAAAATGAAAAGCAAAGTGTCGCATCGCTTCTACTCTAAATTTTTCAAAAGCGGTAATAAAAATAACTTCAAATTCGGCTGGTATTTCTTTAAAAATCTCAAAGCTTAATCCGTCTTTTATTTGAATATCAGCTAACAAAACATCCGGCTTAAAATATTTTATTTTTTCGACACTTTGAGCAATACTATCAGCCGTTTCTATGACCTTAACTTGTTGTAAGTACTTTTCAATCAGCTTAACAATATACTTTAGCTGATTTGGTTCATCTTCAATAATTAGTACTTTCATTTTTAAGGATTACTAAGTCGCTCAAGATTCAAGATATGGAATTTTCATTACTACTAAGGTCCCTTTTTCGTTTTGTTTATTAGAGATCGATAGTTGCGCTTTTCTATTGGTTAGTCGTTCTAAACCTTTCAACCTTTTTTCAACAATATCTTGACTATATGATTTGTTCGCCCTGTTAACACTATTACCTATACCAATACCATTATCTTCTATTTGAATATTTAAAAACTGATTTTTTTCCTTTAAAGTAATGGTAATCCTTCCATTTTCAATCATATCACTAAAACCGTGTTTTACACAATTTTCAACGAAAGGTTGAATTAAAAATGGCGGTATCATAATGTTATTATTAATAATATCCCTTACAAGATTGTATTCAAATAAAGTAGGTTTTGCTAGTTGTTGGATGTCTAAATAGTTCTTAATAAGATTGATCTCTTCATTAATAGAAACAAAACTTTCAGAAGTAAGCTCGAGAGTACCTCTTAATAAATGAGAAAACTTGTTCAAATACTCTTTCGCCTTATCAGGTTCATTATCAATAAATGTATTTAAAGAAGCTAATGAGTTAAATACAAAATGCGGATTCATCTGTCCGCGCAGTAGTCGCTGTTCGATCTCCAGTTTTTCAAGCTGTAATCGTTGCCGCTTATTCCGGAAAATTAAAAACACTAGTGCAATTCCTAAAAGTAAAATTGAACTTATTGTGATTAATAGGGTTTGACTCTTTTTAAGATTGGTTTCGTTTTGTTCTAGGTTTGCTTCTCGTTTAAATGATGCTTTTAATTCATCTATTTCAACATGTACCTTATTTTCGTATTTCTTGCCAATAATCGAGTCCATTTGTGCTACTATCGGCATGATTTCTTTGTTTGGCCCCGAATGAACAGTAATCTTGTTATAATAAAACTGACGAACATTAAATAAATCTCGATTTTCAATATCCGACGTGAAATAGGTGGTAGCGGTATCTAAATATTTTAGTGCGTCTGCTCTATTGCCAGATCTAGCGGCAAACATTGCTTTATTGCCGTACGCTTTGTAAATAAAGGTAGAATCTGGTGTGTGTTTAGAGGCATTAATGTACTTGGTTAAGTAATATTGTGCAGAGTCCACATTTCTGCTGTGAAAATGCATCAAAGCCAATCTGTTGTACAGTCTAGAACCATGCCTATTTAACAGCCCAGTCCTGTCTAATTCTAATGAACGCTGTACTGCTGTAATGGCTGAATCAATTTGCCCTCTTGAAGCATAAATAGGGGCCATAGCGTACCAAACCATAGCCTTTTGTGCCTCCGTATTAGAGACAGAATCATAATAATTAAGTGCTTTTTTACGAAAGTGTAAAGTTTGCCCATCATTGTTAACGTCAGAATAATAAAAGCTCATATAAAAATGAGCTTTTCCCAACCAGTAAGGATCTTCTCTTTTTTCAGCCAAGCTCATCAGGCGTGTATAAGTGGCCAAGGTGTTTTTTAAATCATTTTGTCTTCTAAAGTGATTTGCCCTGTAGTTTAAAGATTCTAATAATAAGGTGTCGGAAGGTGAAACCGTTGTCTGTATTAATTGAAAAATAGAATCTCCTTTTTTGTTTTGCCCATTTCTTACAGCACTTATTAATTGATAATAAAGATGAAGGTTTATTTGTTCATTTTTTTTGGTGTTTAATGAATTGATCAGTTCATCTGCATTTTTAAATAGTGGTGCGGCTTTCGTGCTATCTTGTGCAATAGCAAGTTGATGTATACTGTCTATTTTTTTTAGTTGTACGTTATTTTGCTGCGCAAAACTTATCAAGCAGGCTAGCAGTGCTAATACAACCAATATAGGTCTTACCATAATGTTAAAGGCTAGTTAGTTTTAGGAATTAAGACCTAAAAATTAAGAATTTTTTTCTAGACATAAGGCAGTTGGCTAATCTTATTAGCATTACTAAATGTATATAATAGCAACCGTTCGTTGTTCTATACTTATGTAAGTTTCGAAGTTGCAAGCGTAGCAGTGGCGGATGTTTTAGTATACAATTACAAACTAGAATTTTAGTTTTTTTATTTAATGCAGCTTATTAAGGCTGTGAAGTAACGTACATTCGCGAGCTAGATTTCGAAGAGCGGGTAGTTAAAACATAAAACCACTGCTTTTGGCCGTGGTTCAATTTCTATTTTCTTACTCATACTCGCCACTAGTCACAGACTAGCGGGAGCGGGGGGTTAAAACATAAAAACCACGGCTTTTGACCGTGGTTCTCTTTCTATTTTCTTACTCGTATATGCCACTAGTCACAGACTAGCGGTAGCGGGGGTTTATTATTTCTTACTCATGCTTGCCACTAGTCACAGACTAGCGGTAGCGGGGTTTTTGCAAAATACTTCTCAGTAATTTTTAAATCCAATTTTCCAAACGCCATCCATTTTTTAAATTTTCAAAAATCTCAGGAATGTTCCACATTCCATATGGAGATAACTTTTTCTGCTCATCATTAAGTTCTTCAACAACTTTAGACCCTCCACCATCATTCACTATTCTCCAACCTGAACCAAATACGTTCTCCGTTCTAAACTGTTTGGGAAGTTGAAAATTATCAGGTAAAGGTATATTACCTACTAGATTAACGCCTTTCTCTTTAATACCATACCTATATGGAAAATCTAAAAAGAAAAAATCATCTTTTATAACAGATTTGACATCATGAGGACGATTATCATATATTTCATAGAAAACTCTCATTTTCTCCAATAAAGTTTCATTTTTAGCTTCCTTAACATATTGTAAATACGCTTTTTTTCCTTTTTCTTCTATTTCAATAATATCGCCTATTTCCATTTTTTATAAAATTCTAATTAAAATGTAAAACCTGCAGTTTCAAGTAATTTTTTACCTTTTTTTAGGGCTGCTCCATACTTTTTGTTCTTTTCAGATATACTATTAATACGGTTTAACAGTTGCCCTGTTTGCCCTCTTTTTCCTCCTAGTCCAAAATACTCTATTAATACCTGTTCTACTGCTCTTGCATCATTTCTTGAGAGACTTTCCAAAGCATCATCAATTTGATTAATCTTAAGCTTGTGTGGGCCTTTTAAGTGTTGTACTGCTCTTCTTGCAAAATTATTAGTTATTCCTACATATATTACTTTGCCTCCTCGTTTAGCAAGATAAACCATTGTTTGTTTTGTTGATGCCTTGGCACCCATAAGCACTATTCCGCTCTTTGCAGCTGCTTTTTGTGGAAGAACAATCTGTATAGCTTGATTACTAGCAGGAAGTTCATCTACTCTTTCATAGCTGTTTCTTCTAATACGGTAAAATTCATTATCCCCTTGTATATGATAGGTGTAATTATCCTCACCAAACCATAATTCACCCTTGATATCAGTATCAAATAGAATTTTCCCATAAGTCTGATCGGCAAAATCTGAGAGCTTTTTTTTCAATCCAGGACAGCAATCCTCTTCTCCATCACCTTGATCATTACTATCTGTATTATTATTCATGCTATAAACAATCTGTCTATAGGCATCCCTAGCTGCCATACCAGTAAATGTTTGACTATCTGCTCCGCTGGGGTCGGCCCAAAAAACAGGGTTGTTGTCAAATGCATTGTAAGGGGATAAAGAGTGATGGGTGACAGGATCATTTACAACCCATCGGGCTATTGCAGGATTGTACTGTCGCATCTCCATTTCCATCATATTCAGCCCTAGTGCTTCTTCCATTTCTGCACCATTGTATTCATAGGTATGGTCTCTTCCTACCTGAACACTATTATAGCCTTTATGTTTTAGTCCAAAAGGGTAATAGTTATTCTCTTCTGTAATTTCAACTTGAACGGTAGCTTCATTGTACTTAAAGTTGACCCGGTTATTTCTAAGATGATCTTTTAATTGGTAGTAGTATGTAAAGTCGTTTCCATTGGGTTCTATATATCCCTCAGGATGACTAAAAAACTCAAGGTTCCCATTTTTATAAATGAAGTTACCTGCATAAGCTGTAGTCGTCAAAGAACCTCCATCAGTGACCTTTTTTTCTAGCTTGACCCCTGTGGCATCATAAATATAGTCAATTGTGCCATTATTACCACCCCCGTTAACAGTTACTTTGGTTGGCAGGTTTAGGTGGTTATAGGTAATACCATTGGCTTGAATACCTTTATTAAGGTCTTGGGTCATGTTCCCATTGGCGTCATATTCATATTCTATAGCTTGGTTAGCCCCATCTTTAAAACCATAGTTGCCATTACCAGCATCGGTAACTTTAGTTAATTTATTGCCATTGTCATATTGATAGGTCAGGATATCCATGTCCCAGTAGTTAGTGCTGTTTTGCCACCCATGACGTTTTAGGGTTTGGATATTTCCATTTTTGTCATAGGTAACATATGATAGGTTATAATGATGTACATTACTCAATCCGCTTGTAATCCTATTAAGCGCATCATAGCTATAGTCATAGCTTTTTAAATTGTTGTCTGTATTGGCAGTGCGCCACGAAGTTTTCGCAATGTTTCCATTAAATAAAGCATTCGTTCCAGTATTATAATCAATCTTAAAACTAAAGAGGTCATTACCAATGTTGTTTACATCGTTAATGTCTTTTAACCAGCCTCGTACGTTATAGGTATAATCGACGTTTTGTAAGGAACTTCCATTATTTTGTGAGGAAGCATTTACAATTTTAAAGTTTTTAATAGAACTTCCTACACTATTAAAAGCCACATCACCCATTAAGTTGGCAGTTGAATTGATGGTTGAAGTATAAAAGGTGCTATTATTCTTTTTATAATAAACAGTACTCCCTATTCGCTCAATTTTTAAAATATCTCCTATGGTAAAGGTGCCGAAAGTACCCTTATGACTCCCATTTTCATACACTCTAAGCTCACCTCCTGATCTTGGATAGATTGCATAGTCAATGCTGTTAAAATTCTCATTAGGATTGTCAACAGATAAGCCAACCATGAGATATTCATTGGTAGCGGTTACCTCAAACTCAACATAGCCATCACCAGATATACTTTCTAGGGTAGCAAAACCACTATTTCCCCAGCCGTTTGCAGTTATAGTACTTTCGATAAGTTCATTGTTTTGCTTAGCCTTTACAATATCGATTAAGCTAACTGCATTGTTACTATGAACCCCTCCAACATCTTTACGTACTAATTGCCCCAATTCGTCATAAGTATTTCTAGCTATGATTTGCGGTGGGTTATTATTGATACGTTGTGATTGTTTTATCACCCGTGCCATATGGTCATAGGTAAAGGTATCGACTGTTACGATGGGTGCATTACTGCCTTTGGTATGGGTAGTAGTTGCTTGTAATACCTTGCCAGCAAAATCTAAGCGGGTTTCAGCTACATCTTCTGTATTAAGATAGGTGTTTTTAGAAGCAACATATATTGCCCGACCTTTTTCATCGTAACCCGTAACTGTGGTAATCCAATCGTTAGTGCCTAAGACACGAACCTTACTTCCAGTGGGTAGTCCATCAACAGCAGTGGTGGTCGCTTGACCTTGTACAGTATTCGGTATATTTAAACCAGCATTGTCAAAAGTATAATCGTCGTAATAATTTATTGTTAATACTTCATCAAAACTACTAGGGAAGTTAGACCCCTTATTATAATAGATGGTCGTGCCAACATACACATTTGCTGTAGTTGTTTTAGTTACATAAGTGCTTGTTGCATTATTGGCACTTTGCTGTACTTGTATTCTCGTCGATGTATTATTCGCATCGATTCCTGTAAAAGCAACTCTACCTAATGCATCATAAGTCGTAAACAACCATTTATTTTGAGCTCGAAGATTCGCATCCTGCGTCATAACTGGTTGATCGAGTCTGTTATATACAATATACTCCCAACCTTTACCTGGTATTTTCTTTTCTACGAGTCGATTTCTACCATCGTATCGATATTGATAGCACAGCTCATTGAGCTCTGTTGTTGAGATACCATCAGCCGTGTTAACTTTTGGTGGTAGTACATAGGTTAAATTGTCATCATCATCATATACATAATAGGTGTCATGAAGAACTTCGCTTTCATAGGCGCGTTTTAATACCACCCGACCTAGCTGATCTTTAAATTCCTCAGACGTATGATCTTTAGCCGTTGTACCATCATGATTTTCATCACGAGTAATGGTTTTATAGACCTCTCCTGGCTGATAATAGGTCGACCCATTGCCTACTAAAGTAGGGGTGTAATCCGCAGCAAGATTTACTCGGTAATATCTAACTTCATTAGCGGTATTAGCCCGATAGTCAAACTCAATTTCATGACCACTGCCCATTTTCCAGTCCTTACCGGGTGCCGCTTGTTTCATAACACGATTTAAAGGGGATGCTTCTAAATCTTGTTCAGAATAGGGGTTCATATCAATAGTTGACATTCCAGCAAAGTCGGCAGCATATTTTTGGTTATAATATGTTTTTGCAGCAGCCAGTTGGTCATTGGTTCTATGACTTCCTATAGCACCTGAAGTCGTCGCATAGGGCAAGTATTCTTTTGTTTGCCGCCCATATTGATCGTACTTCATATAGGTTACAATATCCTTTCCATCTGTAGTGGCCTTGGCGCTGATATTTTGCGTAGGGCGCCCTAGTCCGTCAAGGTAGGTGATCTGCTCGATGATATGCCCATTAATTGTGACGGCACCATCGGTTTGATAATTGCGGGTGTACACATAGTTCGCATCACTTTTGGTAACAGGCGTATATGGTGTAGAAGCAAAGGTACAGCCATTAAAGCCACCTGCTATATCCGGGCAATTGTCTAATGAGTTGCCTATATAATCTTCAGGTGCCGAAGCAGCAGATATACTATTTCCTGGATCTCCAAATCCGTCTTTGTCAAAATCGGCATACCATACAGGTAGCACAGTAACTTTTATCGACCCAGTATATTTTGTTTGTCCACAAGAGTTGGCACTACGTCTGTACCAACGATCAGCAGTTAATCCACTTGGTGGGTTGTATGTAGAAGCTGTTGCGCCCGAAATGTTCGACCAACCATTAGAACCATTAGAAGATAATTGCCATTGGTAGGTATAGGATCCATTACCCCCTGATGGACCTGTGCTATTACCTAAGGTGCTAGGGTCGCCATTATACGCGATAGTTTGAGTTCCATTAATGCTTCCTGGGCTTAAGTTGCCATATACGGTAACTTTGACCGTACCGGTATATTTTGTTTGGCCGCAAGAGTTAGTACTACGTCTATACCAACGTGAAGCAGTCATTCCTCCTGGCGGATTATAGGTAGAAGCTGTTGCTCCCGAGATATTCGACCATCCACTAGATCCGTTAGCCGATAGTTGCCATTGGTAGGTATACGATCCGTTACCGCCAGATGGGCTTGCACTGTTACCCAGTGTAGCCGGATCTCCACCATAACAAACCGATGTAGTGCCATTAATACTCCCGGCACTAAGGTTACCATATACCGTTACTTTTACGGTGCCTGTATATTTAGTTTGACTACAAGATATGACCCGACGTCTATACCATCGAGAGGCTGTCATGCCTCCTGGCGGGTTGTAGGTAGATGCTGTTGCTCCTGAGATGTTCGACCATCCGCTTGATCCGTTAGAGGATATCTGCCATTGGTAAGCGTATGATCCATTGCCTCCTGATGGGCTAGCACTATTGCCTAAAGTGCCCGGGTCTCCATTATAACAAACGGATGTAGTACCATTAATACTTCCCGCACTTAAGTTACTATATACCGTTACTTTTAGACTACCTGTATGCTTGGTTTGCCCGCACGAGATTACTCGACGTCTATACCAACGATCTGCGGTTAAGCCGCTTGGTGGGTTATAGGTAGAAGCGGTCGCCCCAGAGATATTTGACCAACTGCTATTATTATTTGAATACTGCCATTGGTATGTGTATGATCCATTACCACCAGAGGGGCTGGTACTATTGGCTAAAGTGTTCGGGTCACCACTGTAGCAAATGGTTTGTGTACCACCAATCGCTCCAGCACTTAAATTACCATTAACAGTTACTTTTAGACTACCTGTATGCTTGGTTTGCCCACACGAGATTACCCGACGTCTATACCAACGATCTGCCGTTAAGCCGCTCGGTGGGTTATAGGTAGAAGCGGTCGCCCCAGAGATATTTGACCAACTGCTATTGTTATTTGAATACTGCCATTGGTAGATGTATGATCCATTACCACCAGAAGGGCTGGTACTATTGGCTAAAGTGTTCGGGTCACCACCATAGCAAATGGTTTGTGTACCACCAATGGCTCCAGCACTTAAATTACTGTATACTGTTACTTTACGGGTGTTAGAATACTTGGTTTGTCCGCAAGATATAACTCGTCGGCGATACCATTTTGAAGAGGTCAGTCCTCCCGGTGGGTTATAAGTGGAAGCTGTTGCCCCACTAATGTTTGACCATCCGCTAGATCCGTTAGATGATATTTGCCATTGGTAGGTATAGGATCCGTTACCTCCAGTTGGGCTTGCACTATTACCTAAGGTGCTGGGATCACCCCCGTAGCATATATTTGAAACTCCAGCAATACTTCCGGCATTTAAATTTGCGCGTACCGTTACTTTTACAGACCCGGTGTATTTTGTTTGACTACCACAAGATACTACCCGGCGTCTATACCAACGATTGATAGTTAACCCTCCTGGTGGGTTATAAGTACTAGAAGTTGCTCCACTTATATTAGCCCAATTGATATTATTATTGGAGTATTGCCATTGGTAGGTATAACCACCACTTCCATAAGTGGGAGAGCTGGCATTACCTAAAGTACTAGGATCACCTGCATAGCAAATGGTCTGCGTCCCATTAATGCTTCCTGCATTAAAATATTTAATGGAGACATATACAGCTCCATATCCGTTGCTCCATTGTCCTGTACTATTTCTTCTTGCTCTTATGTAATACCATCCATTCCCTTGGTTTGCATTAAATGTACTTCCATATCCTAATGAGGTACTAGTGCCACTACTACTTTTCCCTTGCCAATACCACCTTATATCAGAGGGCGGAGTACCACTTCTGATTAGTGTTGCCTGTCCACAATTTGTTGACATTGTTGGATTGTTAGGATTTGCTGGAGGTGGTTCTGATACTGAAATAAAAACCGATACCGGAACAGGAGTACTATTACCTGTAATAAGTGGATTTTCTTGAACGCTAGCGGATAAAAATAAATTCCCTACTGTTAAAAACTTAATTGTAGCGCTGAAACCACTTGTTGATAAAACTTGAAAATTGGAATTACTATTTGGCCAACTAACACTAACTGCATTTTGAGTATCGCCAGTAATGGTATAGGTATGTGTTTCTCCCACATTAACATTACTAGAACCAGACATACTATAACTGCTATTACCACCACCTCCAGGTCCTCCAATTATTATTTGTGATTGTATGGGCATTGCTACTAAAAGCAGCATAATAATGGCCGTTAGTTGAATAATTTGAGGAAGCGTTGTTTTAAGTTGACCCTTTTTCATGAACGAAGGTTTTATTAATTTATCTAGCGAATCTGGATTTCGAGTTATTTTAGTTTCTGACTTATTCATTTTTATAGTGGTATTCATAATCAGTAACTAGTTTATTATTAGCATCACGAACCTCCTTAAGACGATTAAAATCATCATAAGAATAGGTCATCGTATAACCTCTGTTATCGGTACTACTTACAATACCTTTTATAGGATCGTATACATAGGTTGAGATCATCGCTTTTGGAAGGCTATTTCTTAAGGTGTTAATCGTAGAAAGGTTGGTCTCATTATAGCCCTTAAGCGTATTTAATGAAACTCCTAGTGCGGTTGCAATTTCTTGATACGATGCATTCTCGATCTTGGCAATAGGTAATGTTTTATTATGACCCCAGACGTAGGATACATGCGATCCGTCTTTTTTAGATATTTCTAGTGGATTTCCATGGCTGTCGTACTCATGATATACTACTCGATCTTCCGCAGCATCATTTCTTTTTTTGGTCTTTACTGTTGAAAGTTTAATCATATTACTAACAGGCTCGCTATAGATATTTTGAACACTGCTTAATAGTGTTGTATTTCGATAACTCTTCGTATAGAGCGGACTATTAATCATATTAAGCGATTGCATTTTGGTAATATGCTGTTGCTCTGACGAAGAAAATTCTGAGGTAGGATATCCGCCCACAGGATAGAACAGTTCTGTTTTATAAAGCACATCGAGGCCATTTTCTTTATGAAAGGATCGCACCACACTTTGTTGAAAGTTCTCCGGATTGTAATCAAGCTCCTGACGTTTCTCAACCACCGATTGATTGCCTAATTCGTCGTAGAAATAACTTTTTTGAGTGGTTGACATAAGTTCTACTCGGCCATTGGTATAGGTATGAGGATTAAAGCCAATATTGGAATCTAGAGTCCCACAGTTATTAATTACAATTGGACTAAAAGGGTCTCCTGTGTCTGACACCTTAGCTACATATTGAGTGTAGGATCTGTAAAATCGTGACCAGGGGCAGTCCCCTATATCATAAAGTGTTTTTGATGCTACAACATCACTTTCTATATACTGATAATTATTGGTGTTCTGAGATAACATTCTGGCAGTGTTATCATAGACTTCCGTTTTGAGTATATTGCCACGTTTATAGTCAATGTCGTCAATTGGTAAAAATGGCCAGCCATAGTTTGGTGGATACGAAGGAAAATCTTGTGGCGAAGTGTACGTGAAAACCGTTTTACCTTTGTTGAATTCAGACATTGTGACTGTCTTATAACCAATATACTGCCCTTTAGTAGCTTGAAGATGTACAGCATTACTTCGGTCGATGATTTCATACGTTATACCAATTGTATTACCAATATAATTACCACCTAAACTTCCATCGTATTGTATCGCAAGATAGGTAGGATAGGCTTTTTGATAAATGCGCACTTTATTTTTTAAAAAACCATCAATAGCACCAGAGGAAGTATTACTGTTACCTTCGTCATAGGTATAGTCCATGCTTCGTTGCAAACTCCCATCGAAATCTTTAAACAGTACTTGCTTAATCCGTAAACCGCCACCATATAGAAATTCTTTTAAGGGTCCACTATTTAAATCTCGATATCGTAGGGAGACTTGTGCCGTAACAGTATCATTAGTGTTTGGAATGAATGGCTCAGTTATAGACATGCTTAGGCTATAATTGCCGGCCAGAACAGGGATGTCTACATTTTGATCAGTTAGTTTAATTTCTTGACTAAATCCAGATCCATTAGTTAGTGTTATTCTAAAATAATTGGCAATACCAGTAGCGTCATTTGATACAAATGAACTTAAATTAATGGTCTGATCATGATCAAAACTCAAAAAACTGGTTGGGAAAATAGGATTGGATGGGTCATAACTAAATGTAAATGAATCATTATTTATATTAGCCGTATTATCTGGGTTGGCAATATACTGGCCTTCATCCAGCTTATTAGAACCTTCGTATCCAAAAGTATTTGACTCAAAATCGAATTCTTTTGAGCCTCCTGTAGGGAATGTAATTTTAGTAAGCGCACCGGTTTTTATTCCGGTTTTATCAGTTTGGTCATAAGTAATGCCTTGATTTAGTATTAAATAGCCCCAATAATCTTTATTTGATGACCCAAAACCTTCAAGATTTGATTTGGAATTATACTCCAAAGTATAATCTAAGGTCGTCGTTCCCGCTGTTTCGCTTACTTTATCTAAGAACAATCTGTTATACTGATTTGTGGAGTAGTAGAAGCTAAATCGCTTTGATTCCAGATTATTATGGTCTTTAATAATCAAAGAATTTAATTTCGCACCACTACTGGAAAGCTCGGGGTGCCCATTTGAAATATTAAAAAGGATACTTGTTTGGTCTTTAAAAGAGATATTTGATAGTTTTTTAGTGTCAATAGATACGCTACTTTGGCTAGAAACATATTTTGGTTTTACAACTCCAATATTATATCCTCTTACTTGCTGCACTGGGTGAAAAACCGCTTGATGTCCACTTAGCAATTTATTTTCAGTTTGATTTATAGGGGTTAAAAAGTTTTCGTCAACATCTTGATAAGAAAAGTTTGCTAAAGTGATGTTGTTACTTGAAGTGATTTTAGTCATCTTCCAGGCGGACCTAAACTTTGAATAGGTATAGGAACCTAAACTTGGTGCAGAAACTGTTCCATCCTGAAGTGTTACCATTGTAATTGGCTCTGTGGTAGTTTGCTCAAAAACTTCAAAATGAAATTTATACCCTCTAGTATCAATTACTACGAACTTATCGATAATAAATGTGTTGAAATCGTATGTAAGTTCAATTCGAACCTTGCTGGTATTGGATAGAAACTTTGGTACTAGGCTTATCCCATCCTTAACAATAACAAACCTTCCTGACGCACCAAGAATACTAAATTGATATACATCTAACTCATTGTCATATTTTTCATATCCCCCGCGAGCCTTGTATAAGAATTCTGATTTTTCTGCTAACGTCATAGTATCATAATTAAAAAAACCATTGTGTAATACCCCGTATGCTTTTTGATTTGAGCTAGTAAACCCGCCTAAGTCAAAGTTTATTTCGTCTGGAAAATCCATTACAGTACGAGAGATTGTTCCACCGGCATCAAGTGCCCATCCCGTTCCCGTCCATCCAGAACGTTCGTCTACACGTAAACCCATTGTGTTATATCGTAAACTTAAAGGAAGTTGGAGATCGCCGTTTAACTGTTTTGACATTAAAGGGATACTGATATCTGGCACACCTGTGTAATAATCAACAGGCACTTCTTCGAATCGCATCAAACTTGACACGGTAGGAGAAGGTGGAATTACGTTGGGCAAATCAGTTTGACTTAATAACGGGCTTAAGCTGACTAATGTTAAAAGAAAAAGAGGTATAATCTTTTTAATTTTCATTGGTTATTCGTTTTTATAGTGGTATTCGTAATCAGTAACTAGTTTATTATTAGCATCACGAACCTCCTTAAGACGATTAAAATCATCATAAGAATAGGTCATCGTGTAACCTCTGGTATCCGTGCTACTTACAATACCTTTTATAGGATCATATGCATAGGTCGAGATCATCGCTTTCGGAAGGCTACTTCTTAAGGTATTAATCGTAGGAAGATTGGTCTGGTTATAGCCTTTTAATGTACTTATTGAAATTCCTAGTGCAGTTGCAATTTCTTGATACGATGCATTCTCAATCTTAGCAATAGGTAATGTTTTATTATGGCCCCAGATGTAGGATACATGCGATCCGTCTTTTTTAGATAATTCTAGTGGGTTACCATGGCTGTCATACTCATGATACACTACTCGATCTTCCGCAGCATCATTTCTTTTCTTGGTCTTTACTGTTGAAAGTTTAATCATATTACTAACAGGCTCGCTATAAATATTTTGAACACTGCTTAATAGCGTTGTATTGCGATAACTCTTGGTATAGACCGGACTATTAATCATATTAAGCGATTGCATTTTGGTAATATGCTGTTGCTCTGACGAAGAAAATTCTGAGGTAGGATATCCGCCCACAGGATAGAACAGTTCTGTTTTATAAAGCACATCGACTCCATTTTCTTTATGAAAGGATCGCACCACACTTTGTTGAAAGTTCTCCGGATTGTAATCAAACTCCTGACGTTTCTCAACCACCGATTGATTGCCAGAGGCATCATAGAAATATTGCTTGCTGGTGGAAGATTTTAACTGCGCCCAACCCGAAGTCACATTATCCTTTAAAGCATATATAGGGAGTTGACCACAATTATAAAAAACAGTAATACAGGGAAAACTTGGACCACATAGCGGAACCGCGCCTTCCAAAGGAAGGCTATTATTTATATACATATCATAAATGCTGTAAAACTGCTTCCATTCACAATTTTCGGGATCATAGACATTAAATGTTGGCCCTTCAACCGATTCCACGAAGTTAAAAGTGTCGTTTGATTGTTTTGAAAGGATTCTTCCTGACTCGGAATAAACCCGCTGTTCTATAAGCAATCCTCTTTTGTAATCTAAATTAGGAGCTGGAGGATACGGATAATAAAAAGTCCCCGAAGGAGAAGGATAATCACGTGGGCTGGTATAGCTGAATTCTTTTTTACCATTGCCCGTTTCGGAAACGATAACATTTTTATAGCCTATATAGCCCCCATTGGTTAATTGAGCAGTATTACCGTTAGAAGTTACATCATAGACGACTTGTCTTGCACTAAAACCTCCAGAAATATTAATACTTCCTCCAAACAAATATTTAGTTGTTGTTACTGAATAATTTCTTCTTAGACTTCCCAGTTTTGCATCAGCGCTTCCAGAAGACCGGTTAGGGTTATTTGCATCTGTATAGAAATAATTTATTTTCTTCTTAGGAGTAAAAGGATCTTCAAGGTCGTAAAAAGACACTTCTTTAATGCGTACGCCTCCACCTAAAGCTTCTTCGGCATAATTTAATTTCTGAGTTTTAAAATTAATACTTGCGGAGCCTGTTACATAAAATGAATCCAATGTTAGTGGATCAATTAATTGAACACCAAAAGAGTAATTACCCGCTTCTAGTGAAACAACATTGCAGTTAGAATCATCTAAATCTTGGCGATACTCAAAGCCATTACCATCTGTTAAAACAAGTTTGCATCTATACAGACCATCTGGATTACTTGAAGATAAATTAACTTTAATAGTAACTTTCTGGTCAAAATCAACAGACAAATTTTGCAATAACGGGTTTCCTGAATTGTTGTCTATACTAAAGTTATCTATTAGAGAACTACTTTCAACATTATTCGCATTATAAGTGAAAAAGTCAGCCGTTGTTAGGGGAGTGCTTCCTTCCCATGAAAATGTGTTGTGTTCAAAAACAAATTGTTTTTTACCCCCAGTAGGATATGTAATAGATGTTAACAGTCCTTTTTTTATTGCATTCAGATCAAAATTAACTTGCTGGTTACAGGTAGTATTAGAATTTCCGAGACCGGAATTATAACCCCAAGCATTAGAACCGCTATCAAAAGAAGGTAATTCATGCTTGCTGTTATAGTTAAGTGTATAGTTTAAAACATTTACCCCTGCTTTTTCTTCTACTTTAGTCAACCAAAGTCTGTCGGTATTTTCATGAATTAAGGAGTATCGCTTATTTTCACTTCCATTAATATTCTTAATGATGATATCTTTTAAAATCTGCCCATTAGTTTCTGGATGCCCAGATGTGGAATTAAGCTCGATACTAGTATTGTCCTTAAATGTTATACTAGTTAGTTTTTTAGTAAAAGCCGTTATAGTAAGAAAATTTACAGAAGCTTTTGGTTTTAAAATGGAGGTATTATAGGCATTTGCTAGCATTTCATTAATATTTCCTGCTATAGAGGTTATTCTGTTTTCAGTTCGAGTGACCGATGCGGTATACGATTCAATTAAGGGAGTAGTGTTGTAGTTAAGGGTTGCAAGGGTGATGTTATTACTACTCTTCACTGAAGATAAGTGCCAGGCAGAGCGATTCGCGTAAATAGCATCAACACCGCTTGCTGGAATAGTCCCAACTCCTGCCGATCCTTGTGGGATAAAACCAGAAAAAGGTTGTGACTCTGTATCTTCTATAACATCAAAAACAAATTTATTTCCATTGGGATCAGTTAGCAAAAAGCTATTGATCTTATAGCTTGCACTCTCATAGTTAATTTCAATTTTTACATTCTGGTTTTTTGTTAGTAGCACAGGCTTTAAGACATTCCCATTCTTCACTATTATAAATCGACCAGAAAACCCTAAGAAACTAAATTGGTATAAATCGAGTTGAGAATCATAAATATCTTGTTCTGCTCCGTTTACACGCCAATTAAACCTTCCTTTTTCTAGCTGACTTAAGTTATCGTAATTCCAAAAATCCGGGTTGTGTAGTATCCCTGTCTTCTTGCTAGAATCTGGCCCTTTTTGAAATTCGTCTGGAACTCCTCTAACTGTTCTAGAAATACTACCACCAGCAATAAAAGACCATCCTGTTCCTACCCAACTAGATCGATTGTCAATTTTAATTCCCGATGTATGATATTTTAACGAAAGGTTTACCGTTAAACCGTTCCCAATGGATTTTGAGTAGATAGGAATACCTATATCTGGTTGGCCAGTATAGTAATCAATTGGAACCTCTTCAAAACTCATAAGATTGGCGACAGTTGGTGATGGAGGAACTACCTGAGGTAGCTCATTCTTAGTTTGCGGAAATAAAAAGTTAATGTTGTATACAAATAGAAAAAAGAAGAAAAACTTTTTCATAGGGTTATTTGAAAAAATAGTTATACAGCTCGTTTTAGTACAATATTGCGTAGCCATTGGCATCACATGCATGGGAAATTATTAAAATAAACTATGATTTGGCTGGTTATAAAATTCCAGAATGGTTGGGACATTCCTTTTCCTTAATAAGGATATTCTTTATAAACAGTTTCAATACTCCTACACAAGGTGTAGTATTTATTGTTAGAGGAGGAAGTAAATATAAAAAAAATGTTAACCAAATAAACGAAGGAAAGAAAAAAATCGCTGTAAGTTGTTAACATAAAATGTAGTAAATTTTGTTTAACATATACATACAGCATTTGGATTATAAATTAGTTACGAGGGTCGAGTAGTGAAGTTTTTTCTAAAGGACGCTTATAAATAGTTTTCTTTCTATAGCTAAATTTCCTTTTCAAAATATGAAAAAGGATACCTAAATCATAAAATTATAGTCTTTAATCTTCAGATAGTATATTTGGTTGAGCGTATAGTCTGTATACGCTTTTTATAAGGTTTATCTATTTTTTATTGAATAGTGTTGCGAAGTTGTTTCTATATAGTTTTGGCAATAGACTTTTCAAAGTCGCATTTCGTAGAATTGGTCAACTCCTTTTCAATTAGTAACTGGCTAGCGTTTTAGCGCAAAATGTCCACTAATCACTTTTTGGTTATCTATTGTCGCAGTATACCAATAATCACTAGCTGGTACTGCGGAGCCGGAGAATGTCCCATCCCAGCCGCTGCTTTGTGGTGATATTTGTTTTATTAATTTTCCATAGCGGTCATAAATTGAGATTGTAGATAGCCTTGAAATCGCATCTTCATATCGCACATTCACTTGCCAGATATCATGATACCCATCGCCATTTGGAGTGAAGTATTTAGGAAAGTCAAATATAATATCGTCAGAACAACTACGTGCTATAAATTTGAATGAGGTTTCATTAAAACAGCTAGTTTCAGGATTCGTAACGCGTATCGTAATTGTTTCTTCACTGGCTTTATTATTGGTATAAGGATTTGGCAATGGACTAGGCAATTCATTACCATCACCATCAAAATATGAAACCAAAACATCGGTTTGGCCATTTAGTACCGTAGATTCTATTGCAGAAGTATCGAAGAAATCGATAAATCCGTCATTATCAGCATCGCATTCTTCGATGTTCTGAACCGGATAAGCAATTCCCGTTTGTTTAACTATTAGTTTAAATTGAATCTCGTTCATACAAGTCGACAAGATCGTATGCTCCAACCTCGCCGTTATTGTTTCTTCCCAGGCTACGGTGTTAATTAACTCATCTGGAAGCTCCTCGCCGATAAAGGTATTATTACCATCATAAAAGAAAACATGCACGTCTGGTTGTCCATCTAATATGGTGCTTGTTATTGCTGAAGTATCAAATACTGTAAATCCATCATTATCATCATCGCAGCTTTCTAAATCGTCTATGATTTGGACCACTGGTTTTGGAATAGCTTTTAGGCTAACAGTGGTTTCATCATAGCATTCAGTAATCGGATTCGTTACTTTAACTCTCAATGCCTCTTCAACTGCAGTTTTATTTGTATACATACTAGGCAAGAGGTTAGGTAGTGCTGTGCCATTTTGGTCAAAAACGGTAATCTCTAAACCTGTTTGCCCATTAAGAACTTCATTTTGTATTACAGTTAAATCAAAATCGGCAAAACCGTCATTGTCATCATCACATACCAAAATATCATTGAGAGGATGAGCAGTAGGAGTGGGGTCTACGATTAATTTAAAACTCGTTTCTTCAAAACAGGTGGGTAGTAGCTCGTTTTCTACTCGAACCCGAATAGTCTGCAAATTAGCAATGGTATTTGTAAATGGATTGGGTAAAGGGCTTGGCAACTCCGTTCCGTTTTCATCAAAATAACGCACTTTTACCCCTGTTTGTGTGCCGAGTACTTCCTGTTCGATGGTTGATGTATTAAAATCTGCAAAACCATCATTATTTTCATCACAACTATGTAAATCAGTTATCGCAAATGCTTTTGCTGATGGGTTTACAATAAGCGCGAAAGATGTTTCATCATCACACATGGTAACAGGGTTTGTGACTCGTACTTTTATTGTTTCCCGGTTAGCAATTGTATTTGTGAATGGATTTGGTAACGGACTAGGCAATAAGTCACCATTCTCATTTTCATAGGTAACTACCAACCCAGTTTGCCCATCTAAAATGGTTGACTCAATAGTTGCGGTGTTAAAAGCGAAAAATCCATCGTTATTGTCGTCACATACTGCAATGTTGGCAACTGGATTGGCTACCACTTTGGGATGTACAATTAACTTGAATGAAGTTTCTGAATAACAACCGGCATCATTTACATTTTCAACCCTAGCAGTAATTTGTTGTTGATTAGCGATTGTATTGACATACGAATCCGAAATTGGACTTGAAATAACGTCATCATCTTCATTAAAATACCGAACATTGACATTTGTTTGACCATTAATTAGCTGTTGTTCCAAGTTGCTCAGATCGAATTCAGCAAAGCCATCGGCATCATTATCGCATATTTCAAAATCTTCAATATTTGTTATTGAGGGCACGCTGTTGATCGTTATTTCTTTTGAAAAATCAGAAACAATACCCCCAATAGTAGCTTGTGCAGTTACCATATAGGTACCCAGCGCAGAGAATGTGTGAGTTGGATTTTCTAAGGTTGAAGTATTGTTCGCCCCAGAAGCGGGATCATCAAAATTCCAAACGACCGCATCGGGTATTTGGTTGGCATTTAACTTGAATTCTGTTATACTAGCTAAACACAAATTTTCAGCAGAAATTCCTGCTACAAAAAGGGACTGATTAAATTGTGGTAAACCTGCAAAGCTTCGTGTTGAAAGCGCAAAACCTTCTTTTTGATAGTTACACCCAGTACCTAGTGCCTCAGGATTATTAATTACACCCAAACTGTTTTGAGATTGATTGGCCACATACATTTTACCATTTGGAGCAAGTTGTATGGCACCGATTAAAAATAAAGGGCGGTCAATTACAATTTCTGAGGCAGGAATATCAGCAGCGGTTAAATCGTATTGCAGTAAGGCAGATTCTACCCTTGGACTATTAATCGTTTGCTGTACTGCGACATACAAACGATCGCCGGAAGCAGAGAATTCTAAACCATAAAAATTACGTTGTTCGAACCCTCCAATCACCCCGTAAAAGCGATCTGTAGGATTATCTAAACGAATGGGATTTGAAACAATTCCGGTTTCATTGTTAAAATCTAGTAACTCTACGGTGGTATTAAAATGAGCGATTGCCAGTTTACGACCATCAGGAGAAGCTTTTAAATAGCCCAATGTATATTCGCCCGTAAAATTAAACTGTGTACTGATATCTGCGCCAACATTGCTTATTATTGGCGTTGTATTTACTCCAGCGTCAGTGACCAAATACGCTTGAAAATCAGTATTTGGCCAACCATGAACGATGACCCAAACATCCCTACCGTTGCGATGTTTTACAGCCGTTAATTTTTCCATTACTGGAGTGGCTAGCTGTATGTTTTTTTGACTAGTTACCGCACCTAAACCACCATCTAAAGCCATATCGACAACGGAGTAGCTAAACCCATCGGCTCCGGCATATTCTTCTACGGTAAATAAAAAATATTCTTGGGTAGATCCTGGGCGTTGTACGACTAATGAAGATTGGGTAGAATTAGAGTCTCCTTTTAGCCCACTACCGTTAGGCATTATTTGATGATTACGGTTCCAGATGTTAACACCGTTGGTATAAAATCGTAAATCGCCTGTTGCAGTAGCTATGACAGATGTACCTTCAATAGTACGCATGGCGCTGTCTGTAAGTTCTACTGGGTCTCCACCACGAAAATCGAGGCCTGCGTACTCACCAAAATACCAAATAGCGGTTTCTTGTTGCCCGTTAATGAACTGGCAGGAAATTAAAACAAGAAAAAAGTATAGTAGTTTTTTTGTCATAAAAGGAGTTCATTCCTATATCGCAATATAGAATATTTGTTGTGATTGTCAAATGTATAAAGTGGGAAAACTCTTTGTATTTACTCTCATTTACAGACTAGCAATAGTGGACCGTAAAAGAATTTAATGCGTTTAAACTACCACGCAATACTTTTCCAAAAATCTTGATCATTATTAGTGTTAATAATTGCGTTATCTACTTTTGTAGTATCAATAACACCGTCATTATTTACATAATTCGATGCACTGGAATATATGTAGTGTGAAGCTTTATTGACTAAGCCCAACCTAACTGGATTTAAATGAATATAATCTAACTTAGACCACATAAATTTTTGAGAATATATTTCTTCCGGATGGTTACCATATTTCCAGAATTGATATTCTTGATTGCGATTGTGGCTTTCAGTAGCCTTTTTAAATTGGTTTAGCATCCATTCTCTTCTACTTTCAGGTCCCGTATTAATTTGTTTTATAATTTTCTTTGCGGTATTCTTTTTAAAATCTCGTATTAGTCCGGATAGATCATCATCACTACTTTGAATTATTAAGTGAATATGATTACTCATTACAACATATCCATAAAGAACCATTCCTTTGTTATTGATACAATACTGCAAATTCTCTATAACGATATCTTTATATACTTTTCTGGTAAAAATATCTACCCAGTTAACTACGGTAAAAGTGATGAAATGCGGTTTTGATTGATCTCTTATTTTGTAACCGTCTGTTTGCATGTTGAAATATACTAAATACGTTCGTGTAGTGCTGTGCGAAGTTTACAACTTCGCACTTCTTTATGTAGTAGCTCAATTGCTATTTCTGTTCAATAAAATGTTGGCTTCCAGTTACAAACTGCAATATAATTTTAATAATTTCATTGTAACTTAGTAAGGCTGCGAAGTCACAGACATTCGCAGAGCTACACTTTGCAGAGCGGGGCGTTCGCAGAGCTACACTTCGCAGAGCGGGGTTTTCTGCTAGTTCATCAATACCAAACCATCTACCTAAAGCTGGGCTTTATTGACTAAGCCAGATCGAACTGGCTAAATCCCAAGGCAAAAATTACCATTATTGATTGTTGTTTATGACATCAATATTTAAAAGTCTATCAGATAATCTTTGTTTAGTAAGAAGGATGAAAATTCCTTCAATAGGCCAAATAAAATTGGTTATATTTCTCAAAACTTTCTTTAAAGAAAAGCTAATTCCTTGATTGCTTGAATTGATAATAGTTAAATTCATTGTCTTTTTGCCAAAAGAACCACTACTATTAAACAAATCTTTAAATAAATAAAAAAATGTTGTAGCATAAAAAAGAACATCTGAACTGATAATTTTTTTACCAATAATATCTTCTAATACGTTTATTATAATTGGAAATACAGCAAAAGTTATTAAGTCAATGAAAAATGCAATTACTCTTTTTACATTGATATTAAAATTTTGCGATTTGACCAAAATTTCGCTTCCTATACTGTTATCTTCCATTTTAACTTCTATTATGAACTAATACTCCATTTGCAAAGAAATTATGATTGTCTTCAACATTGGAGAGATTATAGGTTTTTTCTTTCTTTTTTAAAATTTTAATACTTATAATTTTCAACTCTTTTAACTTATTATTTTCTAATTTATAAGCAATGTCTCCAACTGATAACTTAGAAACGGCTACTTTATATTTGTCAATAGCCTCAATCTGATTATACGAACTCCAACCTTTTTTCTTGATAAAATAGGGATGAGTTAATGTATTAATATTTTTAGTCCCATTTTCAAACTCTATTTCTATAAACTCAGAACTACTGGATATTTCCGTTAAAATTACTTTTTTATTTTCTATCCTCTGGTTTTTTTCATTATAAGACTTTACATAATCACCATTCTTTACATCTTCAATATTTTTTAATGTTCCATTACCCATCCTTATTTTAGTTCCTTGAATAAAACATATTGGATGCAAATATGGTTTTTTAGAGCGATAGTCTGAAGGTATGTCAATACTCAAATCAGCCTTAATTCTTAATCCAAAATTAACTTCAAAACCAAAAATATTTAATGTATGACTTGTAGAATTAGTGTTAGCGGATGTCGGTTCGGAAATGGAAGTATTAAAAGACGTTTTACTGGCATGAACTAATCTTGATGAATGATTAGTTACAGTAGTAGAAAATTCTTCAATTGAGACATCAACGTTAGTAGTTGTATCAAAGGAGGCTTCTCCAAAGGCATACGAAAAAGCTTCCGAACTAGTTTGGGTAGTGGAAAAGGTTTGTTCTTCGGTTACTATCATGGTCGAACTGCTTGTTGTTTTGTTTTCCCCTACACTCAAATCGGTAGATGTTCCTTTGGAATAACCAAATATCGCAGCATTTACGGAGTATCCTTCCGTATGAGAGGTAACTCCGCCATCTAAAGTACTAAAAGTTTGTTCCGTTGTACCTCCGTCATAAGTTGCTCCCGCTTCAATGCCAAATAGTTTAAAGTTTGCGCCGATAGTTTTTCCTGCCCCCACTCCTATTTGCGCATTAATTTGTGGTTTTGCCTTAGCAACGCTACCATGTTTTCCTGTTCCATCGCCAATAGGTAATGGTAAGTGAGCTGCAGGGTTTTGTGTACCTCCTCCAGAGGGAAGCGCATTTATAACATCAAAACCATTTGGTTGATATCCTTCTAATCCTTCTAGCTCAATTTTAGAGACGGGGTTGTTATGCGCAAATTGATAAGTAGATATGTTTACATAATCCGCAGAAACAGGATCAACACCAAAGAATCTGCCTATTTCTGGCATATAGTTTCGATGCCTAAAGGTTAACCAATTCAAGCCTAACTCTTTGTTGGTTTCCTGACCTAAATACGTTTGATAAGTATTTTCGGCATCAATAATTTGGTCATTATATCCTTTGTGTTCAAGTCCAAAGGGATACGTATTTCGCTCTTGTAATATTTCAGAACTGTTTACAGTACCATCATTATTCATATCAGAATAATCCAATCTAACAGAACCTAAGTGGTCAAGAAAACTATACACATACATATAACCGTTTCCATCAAGTTTCACATATCCTTCTGGTTGTGAGAACTGTATTAAGTTTCCGTTTTCATAAATATATCCTGCGGCATAGTCAACAGTAGTTCCAGAACTTACAACTTTTCGTTGTTTAGCACCTGTCGCATCGTATATAAATTCAATCACTCCTGCATTACTGCCAGTTACTGTTACCTTGGTTGGTAAGCTTAAATAGTTATACACGATATTAGTAATACCTTTGTTTTGGTCTTTTTCCATATTACCATTGGCATCATAGGTATAGTCGTTGTCATTGTTAGAACCATCTTTAAATCCGTAATTGTCATTGCCGGCATCAGTGACTTTGGTCAGTTTATTGCCATCGTCATATTGATAACTCAGGATATCCATCACGCCAAAGGAAGTCGCACCTGTGTTTAGGTGTCCTTTACGGTTTAGGTTTAGGATATTCCCGTTTTTGTCGTAGTTAACGTTGGAGAGGTCGTAGTTCACGTTATTACTGATCCCGGATTTAATTCTATTGAGCGCATCATAGGTGTAGTCGTAGCTTTTTAAGCTGTTATCGGTATTAGCCGTACGCCACGAAGTTTTGGCAATGTTACCGTTAAATAATGCATTCGCGCTGGTATTGTAATCAATTTTAAAACTAAAGAGGTCATTGCCTGGGTTATTGACATCATTAATGTCTTTTAACCAGCCACGTACATTGTAGTTATAATCTACATTTTGTAAGGCACTACTTTTAAAATTTTGCGAAGAAAAATTGACAACTTTTAGGTTTTTAATGGAACTACCCGTGCTGTGGAAAGCTACATCACCAATAAGGGTAGCAGTTGAACTTATTGTTGAAGTGTAAATAGTAGTGTTGTTCTTTTTGTAGTAAATAGTACTGCCGACCCTTTCTACCCTTAAAACATCGCCTATAACGTAGGTGTCAAATGAACCTTTATAACTTCCGTTTTCGTATACCCGTACTTCTCCTCCAGACCTAGGATAAATTGCAAAATTAATTGTATTATAGTGTGCATCCGGATTGTCAACTGATAGGCCAACCATTAAATATTTATTAGTTGCAGTTACTTCAAATTCAACATAACCATCGCCCGAGATACTTTCTAGAGTAGCAAATCCACTATTTCCCCATGAATTGGTGGTAGTTGTGGTCGTTATCAAATCGTCATTTTGTTGGGTTAGTAGTTCGTCTATAATGGTAAGAGAGTGGTTGTTATGTCCTCCGCCGACACCTTTTCGTATTAATTGACCTAATTCGTCATAAGTATTTTCGGCAATCAGTTCAATATTGCCATCAAGTTCTTGGGTTTGTTTTAGTAGCCTACCCGCATGATCATACGTAAAGCGGTCAATAGTGATAATAGGTGCTCCACCATTTCGTATATGGTTATTGACCACTTCAAGAGCCTTTCCATTAAAATCAAGCTTCGATGCTGTTTTATCAATGGTACTTAGGTAGCGATTTCTACTACCTGTCCAAATGGCTCTTCCTTTTTCATCATAAGCGGTAACGGTGGTGATCCAATTGTTGGTTCCAAGTACTCGAACTTTAGAACCTGTGGCGAGTCCTTTTACGTTATTCGTGGTAGTTATTTCGTTTACTGAACTCGGTTTATCCAAGCCGTCACGATCAAAATTATAATCATCGTAATAGTTTACGCTAAGCAGTTCAGCTATACCATGTGGTATAGCTGTATTGGTATAATAAATGATACCACCACCAATATTAGTTGGTGTGGTTGTTTTAGTGACATATTGGGTGTATGTATTGGTGTTATTGGCGTAATCATTCTGCATGGTTTCTCTACTAAATCCGGCAGGTTGATGATGAATACCGGTAAAGGCTACTCTGCCAAACACATCGTATTTTGTGATTAGCCATTTGTCCTGCTCACGAAGATTGGCATCTTGAGTCATCACAGGTTGATCTAGCTTATTATAGATGATGTATTCTTCTCCTTTTCCAGGGATTTTCTTTTCTACTAGTCGGTTTCTACCATCATATTGGTATTGGTAGCATAGCTCCGATAATTCTATGGCAGAGACTCCATCAGTAGTATCGACCTTAGGAGGCAATACATAAGTAAGATTCCCATAGTCATCATAAACATAATAGGTATCATGCTGCATTTCACTTTCATAGGTACGTTTTAATACTACCCGTCCTAGTTTGTCTTTAAACTCTTCGGTGGTATGATCAAGACCACTAGTATAGTTTTCGTCTCGTGTAATGGTTTTAGAGAGTTCTCCTGGGTTATAATAGCTATTACCATCAACCAAAGTAGGAGTGTAGTCACTAGCAAGACTTACGGTAAATAAGCGTACCTCGTCAGTACTATTAGTTTGATAGTCGAATTTAATTTCGTGTCCGCTACCCATTGCCCAATCTTTACCTGGTGCTGCTTGTTTTTGTACCCGATTTAGTGGAGAAGCCTCTAATGCAGTTGCAGAGAATGGGTTTACTCTATGATCTGGTAAATCAGCAAAATCATCAGGATAGTGCTGTTGGTAGTAGCTTCGCGTTTGAACTACCTGATCACCACCTAAAAACAGTCCGCTATTGCTAGCCGTGGCATATGGTAAATACTCTTTGGTTTGTCTTCCATATTGATCATATTCAATATGGGTAACCACATCTTTGATGGAAGGCCCATTGACCATTTGCTGGATGGATAGTTCGGTACCATCAACTTGCTCTAGTACAGGATTCCAAAAATACTGTTGGGTGTTGACATCAGTAGAGTAGTAGAAATAGCTTCTAAATCTGGATGTAGTTCTGTCAGCTGTCCATTTAAATTCTTTTCCGTCAAGAACTTTATTCCCATTACGGTCGTAGACACCACTAATTCCTGTATCAGCTCCAGTATAGTTGTAAGGATGAATCACTCCGACCATTAAATACCACTGTCCTAAAGTTGGTGGGGCACCAACCCAGAAATACGGATTAGATTGAAAATTACCATTAAGGTCATTTACATTTTGAGTACCGTGATAGGTATTTCCGTCTATACCGTGAGTACGCTTAACCCAAACGCTATAGCGGTAGCTTACATTTTTATCGATGGGGATATAATCGGTATTCCATCCTCCATCTCCATTACGAGCAGCATCATTGACACATTTCCAAAGAATCGAGTTGTTACCAAAAGGGTCAGAGCCATATTGTCGTACATTCTCGGCTACATTTCCATTACGATTATAGAATCCGGTTGAGCCTGATCCGGTAGTCCAATCATTAGTCCACCCAGGTGCGTATACAGGTTTGTTAGTACTCCCCGCAGCTTGCACTCCGATTTGTTGTATGGGACGACCGAGACCATCGAAATAGGTGACATTGTTAATATGGCGTTCTGTCGCAGGAGCATCAAAACCACCAACATTATTAATATTACCAATAGTAACTGGTACTTGGGGCGTTATCTCATGCACATAGTTTTTATCAGATGTAATTACTTGACTATAGAGAGCACTAGTTCCTAACAACGTGATAAGAACAGCGAATAAAGATTTTTTAAATGAAAACATGTCTTTTCTTATTTATTGTTAGTGATTAGTATTGATCGCCTCCGCTATTACAGTTACCTGAGAAGTAGTACGTTGCATACACTGTTTTAGTCTGCCCGGTTCTAGTATCTTTAATATCACAAGTAACTTTTTTCTTCAGTGTACTGCAATCAAGATAAATAGATACATTGGTAGCGGTACTTACTACGCTTGTCGATTTGCCGAAATACCATTTATAAGTATAATGTCCGGAGCCAGACTTTGGTACTGCCGTAATTCGGTACTGCTCGTAATTAGTATTTACATTAATGTTTGATTTGCTTAATGTTCCACCCAGCGTTGGTGCGCCATTAGTGGTGATTGATTTAGTGACGGTTCTACTATCGCCCGTTCTACTATCCCGAACAGTACATCGAACTGTTCTAGTGCCATAGTAATCATAGTTCATTTTTAAGGTAAATGATTTAGACGTATTGGTATATGTTTTCCAAGGAGTAGTAATGTTCCAAGAATACGTAAAAACACCACTTCCGCCTGTAATCCCCATATTAAATGAAGCATTGTTGTTTACCGTTACTGTTGAAGGCGCAGAAATACCACCACCGAGAGGATTATAGACATATACAGTTCGATCGCGATCTACATACTGATTGGTTCGGGTGTCCCATACTCTAAATTTAATGACATAAGTACCATCAGTCGAGAATGATTTATTTAGGCTAGTAGCTGTTGTAGACTCTTTAGTCCAACTACTACCGTTTCGTCTCCAGAACCATTCGTAACGCCTATAGCCTGAACCACCACCGATGCCATTGGTTGTAAAGCTAATAGTTTTACCTTCTAAGATGTATGTTTTGTCCGCAAATAAATTGGGAGTACTTAATGAGTTGTATGCATATGCCACTTTTGCAAATTCCTTGTAATGATTAGCGATTCTAGTATCAATCACTCTAAATTTTACATAATAGGTTGCATTGGTTGGTGGTGCATAGGTGAATGAAGTACCTGTGACCGATTGTTTGACATAGCCAGCAGAACCTTGTTTTACATACCATTCATAACGTCTATATCCGGAGCCGTTACCAATGTTGCCAGTTGTAAAGTTGATAGGACTTCCTTTAACCACATAAGTTTTATTTGAACTAACAGTTGGTGTATTTAGAGGGTTGTATGAATAGACTACTCTTGTTCTATCTTTATAATGCCCTGATATCCTAGTATCCCAAACTCTAAATAAGATGGTATAGGTACCTGTGTTAGGAGTATTGTAATTAAAACTAGTCGCTGTTGTAGTCTGTTTAACATAACCACCGCTGTTGTGTTTTACAAACCACTCATAACGCCTATTTCCCGAACCACCTCGAATGTTACTAGCAGTAAAGTTCACCTGACCATTTTTGAGCAAATAGGTGACATTCGACCCAACATTTGGTGTAGAAAGCGGCTCGTACGCATATACGGTTCTCACACCTTCTTTATAATGTCCTGGCACAGTGGTATCCGTCACTCTAAATTTAATGGTATAGTTACCTGCCGTAGAAGGGGTATAGCTAAACGAAGTACCAGTAGCTGATTGTTCAGTGTTATTTACATACCACTTATAGCTTCTATTGCCTGACCCACCACCAATGTTTCCAGTACCAAATGAAATGGTAGTCCCTTTTAGGACATAGGTATTGTTGGCGGATACTGAAGGTGCGTTTAATGGATTATAGACACTGACTGTTGTAGAAACCTCATTGCTATGCCCTGAGATATTATTGTCAATTACCTTGAACTTAACAGGAATAGTACCGGTATTGTTAAGTGTATGGGTAAGAGTAGAGCCGTTAGTAGAAGAAAGTTTAGTGCTACCTTCATACCATTCATAGGAACGACTACCTGAGCCTCCACCTACATTAGCAGTAGTAAATACTACTGAACTACCTTTGATAATATGAGTTTTATCCTTAGTTAATGTTGGTGTTTTTAAAGGTTGGTATACGGTAACAGTACCATTGACAGTCTTTTTAAGACCGGTGTTTAGATCTGTTAGGATGTAGGACACATTGTTTTCACCAGGAGCTTCAAATACAAAATCGAGTGTACTGTTGTTATGAGCTAATGGCTGGTCGTTAATGGTCCATTGGTGTTTATAATTTCCAGAACCACCACTGTTATTAGCAACTAAAGATGAATTATCATTGATCAGTGCGGCTCCGGGTAAACTAAGGCTAGCATTTAGTGCTGCCAAGCCTTCGGTACTTTGTCCGTCATAATTATAATTATACTTCTTCAAGATATGGCCATCGGCATCTTCGATATAACTCAAACGATTAAAGGCATCATATTTATAATAGGAGGTATATCCTCGAGGGTCAGTCATAGATGTCATACCGATCATGGGATCATAAGTGTATGAAGTAATCATGGCATTAGGTAATCCAGTACGAATTTTATTAATCTCTGTTCGGATTTGGGTATCAGAACTAGCAAGATTATTTAAGACAGCACTATTATAACCGGTACCTCCTAACTGACTATGGGTAGCATTATCAATTTTAGCAACCGGATACATATCATTATATCCCCAGACATAGACGGATGTAGCGCCATTTACCTGTTTGGTTTCTTTAATATTGCCGTTTGAATAGTATGTAAAGTTTATACGATCTTCTCCTTGTTCATTAGCTTTTTTTGAAATTACACTTGTTGGTGATGTGATACCTTGTGCTATGTAAGAGTAGGCATATTCTTTTTCAAAAAGAGATGTAAATGTATAAGAGCCAGATTTTTTTACTTCCGTAACTGTTTTTAAAACGGTATTTAGTTTATTTTGAGCATGTAGTGCTACAGCATCTGAATTGGAGTTATTGACCAAAGCATGATCCTTAGGGTACTCAAAGCTTTGTTTGATTTGATCACCCTTACTATCGGTTGTTGTAACATTCCTGGTTAAATAGCCTATAGACGAATCATATACTGTTTCACTGGTTTGTGATGTTTCTGAAAAAGTGGTATCCGTGTTTTTAAAATATTGTTTTTGAACTACTAAAGACTGTCCACCAACAGCTCCTGAAGCAAATGTATAGCGGCTTTCAAGTGGACTATAGTGAGCAGCTAAAATTGCCACATAACCATATTCTTCCGGATGTGTGAAATATCTTGGTTCCCAGCACTCAGTATTCAGAGTAATGGGACTGCCGAAACTTCCATAATAACCTTCCCCACAGGCCCAGTTATTTAGCCTATCTGCAATTAACTTTCCGTTACTTCCTTGTCGAAGAAAAATTGTTTTCTCGCCATGATCATTGTTGTTTACAATAACCCGCCCTCTAACAGAAAAATTTGGAACTTCATAGTACGATGTTGTTGAGCTAGATACTAATTCAGCATTAGTATTAAGAACCTCTACCTTGTTTACTTGCCCACCAGAAATACTTGGGAAATAGTTTGATTCATAAGGAGGGGAGTTTCTAGGCCTCATTCCTGCTTGGTCAGTACTAAAAGTATAGGAGGTATATCCGATAGAATTCCCATTACTATTGATGTTTTTTTCGATAACATTACCATAAACAAAAGCTGGATCATCCCCCCTTGGAATATTGCCCCTTCTAATTATAGAACTATTAACAGTTCCATAGGCAGCTGAAGTACTAGGTCCACTATAGCTAACATCCAAAGAAACAAAAGAGGGCTTATAATTGACCTTAACATTATCATAAGTATAGCTTTTACCTTGTGCAAAGGTTCCATTTTCGGTGTAGTCCATTATATTTGCGATACGAATGCCTCCAAGGTCTTTTGTTTGGTCTACAGCTACTGTTTCTTGTCGTTCGATGGTAAAGCTTACACTTCCATAATCACCTTGAACTTCATTATTTTCGTCCATTACCACCATAACAGAATAAACCCCAGCGTTGAAATATTTCGACCCCTGATAATAGGCAGTAGATTGCCAGAATTTATGTTCTACGGGAGCACTCAAAAACTCTCCAAACGATTTAAATTTTGGAAAATTAGGGCAGGTCCATTCGCCTCCACTTTGATAACAAGTATTATCAATAACTCCACGTTGAATAATATGAGCTTCAGTTTCCTGTTGATTTACATTCCCAAAATATTTAATTGTGTAGTATCCAGATTCTGGTATATCAAAGTTTTTGATCACTATTTTTGGAGCAAAAGGGAGGTATTGATCATCAGCCCAAGAGCCGTCTTCATTTTGATAAAGGGCATCGTTATTTTCCGTTAAGGCATTAATACCAGCTCCAGCGTAATTTCTTGTGATTGGTGTGTTTACTGATTCTACTACTTGATTTCCTTCAAAATTAAAAATGCTATATCCTCCGGTAGGATAAGTTATTCTTTTAAGCAGACCTTTTTTGGCCTCAGTAAAATTTGGCTCTCTGTTGGCTCCACCGAAAGAAAATTCTCCATATTGGTAAGAAGGATATAATACGTTATTGTTAACACCATTATAATACCCATAGTAATCTTGGGCAAAAGAGTTTCTTGAAGGAAGACCATTCGGGCTGTCATACTCAAAAGTATATTCTTGGTATTTTTCGTTATTACGCCCTTTGATGGTTATACCATTCAATTTTAAGCGGATGTCGGTTGATGAGGTTTTGTGATTATTGAAATAATCGTTGTTATTAAAATCAACTTGCTTGATTAGGTTTCCTTTGTAGTCTTTGATCGTGATTCCGTCCAGCTTTGTATTTGTTGGGGCTTGATCGATATCTGTTCTATTACCTCTAGAAATTGTTGCTAAAGGAGTCCCATTGTGTTTTATTGATTTTAAAAATTTCTGAAGTGTATAATGCCCAGCACCGGCCGAGAATGTTTGGTCAGCTGCAGGGTAATTGTAGACCTCATTTCTCGTGGTGGTAACAGCTGCAGATGCCGACGATCCATTTTGTTCACTTAGCCAGTACCCAACTTCGGCATCTGTTGTATAATCAAACTCAAAAGTATCTTTCTTATTAGCAGAAATTATTTTTGTAAGCATCCATGAGGATGCATATTCGTTAACTAAAGCTCCATTGGCGGAGGTGTCTTCTCCTAAACTCAGTGTTTTTTCAAAAACATTTTCAAAGAAATATTGTGTTCCATCTTCATTAGTGATGATCCATCCATTTATATGATTGTAGCCTAAATTGCTGTTTAATATTTGTATTTTAATTCTAGGATTGTTCAATGCTCTTGGAAGATTGTTGGTCTTAATATCAAAAACAAGGTGGGCGCTTAACCCTGGTGCATTAACACTATAAATATCTGGTTGCGTGTCAATGAAACTCTGATTAATTTGGTGTAACCATTCGTAATATTCCTGAGCTTCTTGAACACTATCAAACCACTCATTTCCTTCTTGATAAATATTTCTACTTCCAAAATGGTTTATTTTTTGCCTTACATCTGCGTTATAAATTGATGTATAAGCGCCTTGTAAATAATCATCTGGTAATCCGTTGGTGATTCTTGAAACACGACCTCCAACATTTAGATTCCATCCTAATCCGGCCCATGTTGCAATTTGAGAAACTTTGACTCCCGAGGCATCATAGGTAAGCGCTATAGGGACATTTAATTCTCTACCTTGAATAGTATATAATGGTACACTAATATCAGGAGTACCTGAATACAAGCTAACCTTTGTATTTCCGTATTTAGTGAATGCCGCAGCTTCAGGAGAATTAGGAATATTAACCATTTGATTTACCTCTGCCTGATAATCTACGTTATAAGGATTTTCTCCATTGTCTTGAGAAAGACAAATTGAAGGAATCAACCAAACTAATAAGAATAATTTAAAGATCGTTTTCATTTAAAAGTATTAAAGGCTCGTTTTAGTACAATATCGTTTAGCCATTGATATCACATCAACGGAGAATTATTAAAATAAACTACGATTTGGCTGGTTATAAAAGTCCGGAATGGTTGGGACATTCCTTTTCCTTAATAAGGATATTCTTTATAAACAGTTTCAATACTCCTACACAAGGTGTAGTATTTATTGTTAGAGGATGAATCAAATCTAAAAAAAAATGATAATGAAACAAACAAATAGAAGAAAAAAATCTCTATTAGTTGTTAACATAAATTGTAATGCATTGAATTTAAATTAATTGTGTTGAATTTCGATTATTGTTGTTTAAAACAGCTAAAACATACTATGAAGTAGGTGTATATGTTAAAATGCTATGTTTTGTCGGAAAGCTAAGAGAAAATCATTTTCTTTCTATATTTGAATCTTTGCACTATCTATGAGAAAAAATCATCTAAACCATAAACTAAGGGCCTATAACCTTCAGGAAATATTAATTGTTTTGGCAATAATTGGAATTTTACTTCTTTTGGCATTACCGCGTTTAATGCCGTTAATAAGTAAAACAAAAAGCCTAGAAGCCCAAACACAACTAAAGCAGATTTATAATATGCAGACCACTTTTAGGTATATGCATTCTAAGTACTCGCTAGATTTTGATGAGATCGATTTTGAAGCGCCTAATACAGTTAACCAGAATGGAACAGCGAATTACAGTTATGAAATTACGGAGGCTACAGGTTCTACTTTTAAAGCAGTAGCCACTGCCGTAGTCGATTTTGATGGTGACGGGGTTTTTAATATTTGGGAGATTGATCAAAATGGGAACCCTAAACAAGTTGTAAAAGATTGATTTTAGCTTTGCAGATATTATTAGTTATTAGCCTTGTATACATCTTATATCAAGATATAAACGATAGAGCAGTTTATTGGTGGTTGTTTGTTATTACCGGTCTTTTGTTTGGTGCACTTGCGTTTAATCAAATAGATTATATGATTATGAGGTATTACATTGGGATTAATCTAGTGCTAGTTGCACTTATCATAACGGTGTTGTATGGATATTCGAATTTTGTTTTGAAAAAAAATTTTTTGAACCATAGCTTTGGTGTGGGGGACTTGTTGTTGTTTATCGCATTATGCTTTGGGTATCCGACAATCGCTTTTATAGTATTACTATCTTTTTCTTTGATATTCGCTCTGGTCATGCACTTAGGTTTTCGAAGAAAAATGAAAGACCAAACTGCTCCTCTAGCTGGATATGTGGCACTTTTTTTTGCCGTTAGTATCATATTAAATGGAATTGGAGTTTTTGATAGTATTTATACATTTTAATAATGAGGACTGAAGATTATCAACTATCAGCTGCTTTGCAGCAATTAATCACATCAGATCAGGCATATCACTATCGAGTAGTACCGAGCTCGATTAATGGAAGCACAATACAATTCCTTTCTGATAATGATCAATCGGATTTAGTAGAGGAGGAGTTGTCAATATTATTAGGAAGAGAAGTTCAAATTCAAAATGAAAATACCGAATTAGTAGACAAATTATTATTTACCAATTACCGTAAAACACAGAATAACAAGACTGAAGAGCTACATTATAATGCTAATTTTCTGGAAAAAGTTTTGCACCATGCAAAAGCTGTGGGTAGTAGTGATATTCATTTTGAACCCTATGAAGAAAAGTGTAGAATTCGATTTCGTTTAGATGGAAAGCTAAAGGAACAGTATGAAATAAATATTGATGAATACCCAGTTATTATCAATAGAATTAAAATCAAAGCGCAGCTAGATATTTCTGAGAAGCGACTTCCGCAGGATGGCCGTATTACCATGACTTCATCAGACGATGAGTTTGATATTCGGGTGTCGACTTTGCCAACACTGCATGGTGAGAAAATCGTGCTTCGACTTCTGAGTAAAGATGCGAGTGCCATTCAACTCGAACAATTGGGTTTCACAGTTGAGGAGTTAAAACGATATAAACATTCCGTAAAAAAGCCAAACGGTATCGTTCTGATTTCTGGACCTACGGGCTCAGGGAAGACCACAACCTTGTATGCGACTTTAAAGTTATTAAACGATAGTAAGACCAATATTCTTACAATTGAAGATCCGATTGAATATACCTTAGAAGGGATTAATCAGGTACAATTAAAAGAGAATATTGGTTTAGATTTTGCCAGTACCTTACGCACCTTTTTACGACAGGATCCGGATATCATTATGGTTGGTGAAATACGAGATGCTAAAACGGCTAATATGGCAATTCGCGCAGCGCTAACTGGACATTTAGTATTATCAACTATACATACTAACAGTGCTTGGGCAACAGTTTCACGATTGATCGATATGGGAGTTCCAGCTTTTTTAATAGCTAGTACTTTAAATATTAGTATAGCCCAACGCTTAGTTCGAAAACTTTGCAATTCATGTAAACAGGAAATCGCCTTGGATCATCTAGAGTATACCGAATTATCATCCCTAAAAAATATTCAAAATCAATGGATCGCCAACGGATGTGAAAAATGTTATCATACGGGATATTTGGGGCGAAAGGCTATTTATGAGATTATTCCAATTACAAATACATTATCTGATCGAATAAAAACTAACGAACTGCAAATAGATGACTATATTGCCGAAAATAATATCAATACCCTAAAGCAAAATGCCATAGCTCTGGTTAAAGACGGAACAACTTCAATTGAAGAAGTATTTTCTATATTGGCTCACTAACTATTCTGAATGAAAAGAAGCTGTATTCTCCTAATATTACTTTTTACTTGTTTGAGCATAATTGCTCAGGACGAGAACCGTATACAACAGATTAGGAATAATCTGGAGGTACTTGCGGTTGAAAATAAAGGTCTTACTGAAAAAGTGAATATTAACGTTACGAGCACCACGCTTTCTAACTTATTGATTGCAGTTGGGCAGTTGCATAAGGTTAATATTACGGTGAATCCCGAATTAAATGAAACGAATATTGTCAACAACTTCCCAGATGTGACGGTCTCTGATTTGTTGGTTTTTTTATGTAAAGCGTATGATCTTGATATTGAGTTTACTGGGAATATTTTGTTGGTTAGGAAATATAAAGCTCCACAGCTGGAAATTCCTGATCGAATAATTCCAATTAGTTATGATACGGCTAGAGATTTACTGAGTCTAGATATTAAGAATGATACACTCCATGTTGCTTTTAAGGAAGTCATCAACAAAACAGGAAAGAATTTGGTTTTTTCACCTGAACTTCAAAATAAGTCAATCTCATTTTTCATCAAGGAAGCCCCTTTTGAGGTAGCAATGAACAAATTGGCTTTTGCTAATAATTTAAGTGTAAACAAGACTAGAGATGGCTTCTTCATGTTTGAAGATAATACACCAACAACAATTGTAAGTACTGGAAATACCAACAATCAGCCTAATAGAGTTAGACCTCGAAGACGAGGAAATTCTAATTTCTATTACAAGATTCTTGATTCGTTAAAAATGGTGGTAGAGGTGGATTTTGAGAATACTCCAATTTCGAGTGTTATTAATGATATAGGTAGTGATTTAGGAATCAATATTTTTACGGCGACGCCCTTAACAGAAGCTGGGAATGCATCATTTAAAGCAAAGCGCATTTCATTTGATAAATTACTAGTTGACCTTTTTGAAGGAGGTGCTAGTGGAATTCAAAATAACAATCAACAAACTACTACTTCTAATAATCGCCCTCAAGCCACGCAACCATCAATTTCTGGAGGTGTTAACAATACTGCCTTTACGTTTAAGAAAGAAGGGAATATTTATTTTTTCGGAACAGCAGATCAATTAAGTGTGCGTCAGGTAGAAGTGGTGCCGATGCGATTCAGAGCTATTGAAATTTTAGGGGATCCAGCGGCAGGTACGAGTAGAAGCGTCGGAAGGACCTTTAGTGATTTTGGAGGATTTCAAAATTATTATGGTGGCCTAAGTCAAGGATTTGGTAATCAAGGTGGCTTTGGAAATCAGGGCGTCAATGGTTTTCAAAATAGGAATAATCGATCGACAACGAGAGATTTCCAAAGAAGTAGTAATACTACGCAGGAATCTCAAAGCTTACTAGATTTAGTACCTGATGAAGTGAAACAAGGGTTAGATATTCGCAGTGATACTGAATTAAACAGCTTTGTCGTTAGTGGACCAAGTCAAAATATTGTTCGCTTTAAAAAGTTCGTTCGAAATCTAGACAAGCCTGTACCCGTTGTACTCATAGAAGTAATGATCATTGAAGTAAGTCGGAGCGCCACAGTTGAGACTGGCATTGAGTGGGGAATTGGCTCGGACCCAGTAAAAACAGAAGGAAATGTGTTTCCTAATACAGATATCACCTTTGGGGCTGAAACGGTTAACAAGGTAATTGGCGGATTCAGCGGTTTGGGAAATTTGGGACAGGTGGTACCTGAGTTTTTTGCACGCGTAAAGGCGATGGAAGCCAACGGTAATATCAAGATACGCTCAACACCCAAGTTAGCAACGCTCAACGGACATCAAGCGAGTTTCTCTAGTGGAACTACTACATATTACGCGATAACCAATAGAAACATATTCGGTACGGATAATCCACAAACCAGTGAGATTAGAAATTTTGTTCCTATAGATGCGGAGTTGGGTATTACCATAAAACCAATTGTCTCAGGGGATGGTCAGGTAACACTTAATGTATTTGTAATACAATCTGATTTTAATGGAGAGCGAATTGATGAGGACGCCCCTCCGGGAATAAATTCAAGAGAGTTTAGTTCCTCTATACGAGTTCAAAATAAAGATTTGGTGGTTTTAGGTGGGTTAGAAGAGCGTTTAAAGAACGATTCTGGTTCTGGAGTTCCTTTTTTAGCAAGAATCCCCGTAATAAAATGGCTATTCAGTAAGCGCAAGCGCGAAGATTCCAGAAAGAAATTGACCGTGTTAATAAAACCAACCATTATTAAATAGTGTTGAGTTCTTGGTTGTCATACGCAAAATATTGTCATCGCTTTTGCGGTATAGAACATACTGATCAAGGAATTTTAGCTTTATTGATAAAGCAAAAGAAAAATACGCTAGATGTTGATCAAAGGGTAGAAGCAAACGAAATTGAACAACTAGCGAATAAGCTTCCTAAAAAGCAGCATGCTTTCTTAACGATCAATACAAAGCAGGTGCTTACTAAAACTATTCCTAAATCGGGGACTATTAGTGCTCTGCTCAACGAAGCATTTCCAAATATTGCTATTGATCATTTTTACTACAGTTTTTGTGAAGGAGCGACTACCACGTTTATTTCAATTTGTCGTAAAGAAATTGTGAATGACCTTGTCAGTTCTTATCAGAAAGAAGGAATTAAAGTTGTACAGATTTTGTTGGGCCCAATAGGGATAAAAGAACTTACTCCTTTTATTTCAGGGAATTTGATATCCAATGGTTTTAAAACAACGATTGAAGATAATGACATTAAGAATATAGAAAAAAGCGAGAGTAGCGAGGATTTTAATTACCATATCAACGGATTAGATATAAGTTCACAATCACTCTTAGCTTTTAGCGGCGCTTTACAATCTGTTTTACGGAAGGAAAATGCCAATTCTAATTTAGTTGATAGAAACAATCAGGTAAAAACTGATTACCTTCAAGATCGCTTCTTTTTTGTTTTCTCACGGGTTGCTATTGCTCTTTTACTTGGAAGCCTACTTATTAACTTTTTTCTGTTTAGTTACTATTTTGATGGCGTTAATACCCTGCAACAGCAAGCTCAAACCAATACCACCAATAGTGGTAAACTTCTTGAGTTAAATGAAAAAGTGAAACGGAAACAGCAATTAAGTGAAAACCTGCTAAATGCTGCCTCCTCGAAAAGTTCTAAACAAATCGATGAGATCATCACAATATTGCCGGCTGCAGTTGTGTTGGAAGAAATTAACTACCAGCCTTTATTAAGAGCAATAAAAAACGACAGTGCAATTAATGTAAAAGCAAACGAAATATTTATATCGGGAACTACTGCTAATAAAGAATCTTTCACAGCTTGGGTCGCTATGCTCGAATCTTTAAATTGGATTAAGTCTGTTCTCACATCAAGCTACGAAGAAGGAAATCGAACTGCGAATTTTGAATTAATTCTTACAATCAATGACGAAAAGAAATAAAAATATTGCATTGATTTTTGGATTTGCTTTAATGGTAATCATTGCCTACCAATTTGCTTTTGCTGAAACTTTGCGGTTGCGAAAATCGCATATGAAGTTAGAACAGGAGCAACTTGCTTTTGAAAATACTCCGCAACGAATTTCTATCTTAAAACAGAAGGAACGCTATTACGATTCCATTTTAAACGCAAATAATATAGGGAGTTCTTCTTTACAGAACGAATTATTAAAAACCTTATCGTCTTTTGATGCAGCAAATGATCTTAAGGTTTCTGCTTTTGTAGCGCCACATATATTTAATGAAAAAGATTATAAAGTAATCACTTACTCCTTTTCGGTAACCGGATCTTTTAACAATATTCAAAAGCTACTGTATCATATTGAGCAAAAAACTGCTTTTGGTGAGCTTGTGAATGTACATTATACCAAAAAGCGTGATTTTAGAAGACGTCGTAATTATCTAGAAGCTGCTGTGCTTTTGAGGCGTTTTGAGCGCTAATATTTTAGCGGAACATATTAAATTCCTATACGAGGAATGGGGCCAACTCCACCGATCCTAAACAAATAGTAGAATACATCAAAAATGGTTTTAGATCGTGCTCTACTGCACTTTTCATTTTACTCCAACTTTGAAAGCTGCACCTTTAGTCTATGTAAAACGAAAAAAGCTCCACCTTATGGGTGAAGCTTTTAACTAAGCGGAGAAAGAGGGATTCGAACCCCCGGAGGTGTGACCCTCAACAGTTTTCAAGACTGCCGCATTCGACCACTCTGCCATTTCTCCTCGAGTGCCTCATCAGCTATTCGCTGAATGCGGGTGCAAATATAACATCCTTTTTACGGTTATTGAAAGAAATATCTAACTTTTTTTAATGTAATTGTTTCGGCATTTAAGCATAACTTCGCATTGCTAATATTTCCTTTAACTAACCAACATTTAATGGAACTTACCTGGGAAATCCCCTTGCTTATAGCAGCTGGTTTTGCTGCAGGATTTATCAATACGATGGCAGGCGGCGGATCACTAATTACTCTTTCTACCCTAATTTTTATTGGATTACCAGCCGACATTGCTAACGGGACTAACCGTATCGCTATCATGTTTCAAACTGCAACAGCAGTAGGCGGATTCAAATCAAAGGGTGTTACTACCTTTCCGTATAGCATCTATTTTGGTATTACGGCCCTTGTTGGTGCCATACTCGGTGCACAATTGGCGACTGATATTCGAGGAGATCTTTTTGACAGAATCCTTGCAATCATAATGATCATGGTTGTGCTTATTGTTGTTTTTAAACCCAAAATGGCGACTTCTGAGGCTATAGAGCGACTAAGTGGCAAGCACCTAGCTATTTCAATAATAGTTTTCTTTTTCATTGGCATTTATGGCGGATTTATAAATGTCGGAATCGGCTTTTTTATGATGCTGTTGTTATCTCGGTTTAATAAACTATCGCTAGTAAAAAGTAATGCCACCAAAGTTACAGTAGCTTTTATTTATACCATTGCCGCGGTCGTGGTATTCGCTTTAAATGATAAAATCGAGTATTTAATTGGAATTATAATGGCTGTAGGAAACTCTTTAGGAGCATGGTTTGCAAGCCGATGGTCTGTAAAAAAGGGAGATGGGGTAATTAAGGTTTTCTTACTTATTATGGTAATAGCCATTTCGATTAAACTATGGTTCTTTTAATCGGACTATATATTGAATTAATAGTATAGTTAGCAACAACAAACTCACTATTTCTTAATTTTGTAAAAAATGGCATAGCATGAGTATAATTGAAAGTTTGGAGTGGCGATATGCAGTCAAAAAGTTTGATGTTAATAAGAACTTGTCAGAAGAACAGATTGCAACTATTAAAAATGCATTCAACTTGACGGCTACCTCTTACGGTTTGCAACCGGTCAAGCTTATCATTATTAAGGATCGGCTGATAAAAGAAGCATTGGTGCCTCACTCTTGGCAACAGCAGCAAGTAGCAGATGCCTCTCATCTTTTGATTTTTGCTATTGAAAAAGGCATTGATAGCGATTACATTACATCTTATTTTAATCGCGTCAAAAAGGTTAGAAATACGCCGGATGTGGTGTTAGATCCTTTTAAAGAATCACTTATTGATAGTTTTAAAGAAAAGAATAGAGAAGAGGTTAATGAGTGGGCGACCAAACAGGCCTATTTGGCAATGGGTAATTTGCTAACTGTTTGTGCAATTGAAAAAATAGACGCTTGTCCAATGGAAGGATTTATTCCGGAAGAGTACGATCGCATATTGAGCTTGGAGGAAAAGGGATTAAGTGCTGTTTTAGTAATGCCAGTAGGCTATCGCGCCGATGATGATATGTTCTCAGATTTTAAAAAAGTACGTAAAGAACTTCATGATTCTATTATTACTATACAATAAAGTTGGCAAGATAATTGTTAAACATTCAGTAGTTCATAAATTTTCAACTAAACTAAGCTTATGAAAACGCTAATTTTGCTAGTATCGATTTTTACATTTTCGTTTGCTGGAGCACAGGAAACAAAGCTAGACTGGCTTACAGATCTTGATAAAGCCCAAAAAATTGCAAAGAAGGAAAGCAAACCCATTTTAATGTATTTCACAGGAAGTGATTGGTGCGGACCTTGTAAAATGTTGAAAAAAGACTTTTTCAATAGTGAGAAGTTCGTGGAACAGTCTCAAAATCTGATTTTAGTGATGGTCGATATTCCGCGACGACGCGATTTGCTTACCAAAGAGCAAATGCAATACAATATCCAGTTAATGGGTAAATACAATAAGCGTGGTCTTTTCCCTACGGTATTACAATTAGATTCAAAAGGTAAGATCAAGAATACCATTAATTCGTATTCAGGTTCGCCAGAATTGTATTTTGATTTTGTTGATAAGATGCTCTAGTCTTATTCGTTAATTACTCCCTTTACACCGTCTATTTTCAATATTTTTGCATGTAATATTGAATACATAACTATGCCTGGATTTGAATTTTTTGGTGAAGAAGAACGCCAACAAGTAAATGATGTTTTAGATAATGGCGTTTTAATGCGCTATGGATTCGATGGCATGCGGAATGGCCATTGGAAAGCGAAAGAGTTGGAAGCCGCTTTATCAAAAATAATGCAGGTAAAGCATACACAACTTACTTCTAGTGGCACGGCTGCGCTTACGGTTGCACTCGCTGCTGCTGGTGTAGGAGCAGGAGATGAAGTCATTATGCCTACCTTTACATTTGTAGCTAGTTTTGAATCTATTATAGCACTAGGAGCAGTTCCTGTTCTTGTAGATATTGATGATACCCTAACCTTAGATCCGCAAGCGGTTAAAAATGCCATTACAGGAAAAACGCGCGTCGTTATGCCAGTGCATATGTGCGGTAGTATGGCTCAATTGAAGGAGCTGAAGGCAATTTGTGACGAATACAATCTTATTTTATTGGAAGATGCATGCCAGGCAATTGGTGGTACTTATGAGAATAAACCACTAGGTTCTTATGGAGATTTAGGTTGTTTTTCATTCGATTACGTAAAAACTATAACTTGTGGTGAAGGTGGTGCCGTAATTACCAATAATAAGAATTACTATATCAATAGTGATCATTATACTGATCATGGTCATGATCATGTCGGAAATGATAGGGGAGCAGAGTCGCATCCTTTTCTAGGATATAATTTTAGAATATCTGAATTAAACGCTGCTGTGGGTTTAGCACAAGTGGAAAAACTACCTCACTTTTTAGAGCTTCAAAAAAGAAACTATTCTATTATTAAAAATGAATTATCGAAAATTGATGGTATTTCATTTCGAAAGATTCCAGAAGAAGGTGTTCCTAATTATGGGTTTTTGAATTTCTTTTTACCTACTGAAGATTCAGCTAGAAATGCGCACAAAGCGTTGGGTGAAAATGGAGTTGACGCCTGTTTTTATTGGTATGACAACAATTGGCACTACATTAAAAAATGGGATCATTTAAAAGATCTAAAGTCTTTAGGAAAACTACCACAAGAAATTAAGAATCAACTACCGGATTATCATAATCAAGATTTTTCTAAGTCTGACCATTGGATGGGACGCACTGTTTCTAGTTTAATTAAATTGTCTTGGACAGAAGAACAAGTTCAGGAAAGAGCTAGAAAGATGGCGGAAGTACTTACTCAGTTTATTTAGAATTTTACAATTGTCTTGGAATGAACTAGTTTTGAAAAGGTTCTCGATACGATCTCTCCTAGCGTCGAAATCACTCGAACTGACATTTGGCTTTTTTTTGAATATTAGAACTCTTAACTAGTAATTAATATACTCAGTAATCTCCAACCCATACCCAATCATCCCAACACGCTTGGCTTGTTTGGTATTCGACATCAGTTTGATCTTCTTAATATTTAGATCGTGAAGAATTTGAGCACCAATTCCAAAATCTTTTGCGTCCATATCGATTCGCGGCGCTTTGGTTACTTTATTTTCTTGTTGGGTGTTTTTTAGGATTGTTAGGCGATTTAGCAGATTCAATGAATCACTTTGCTGATTTATAAAAATGATTGCACCTTTTTCATTTGCGTTGAGTAGAGCAAACATTTCATCCAGTTTTTTGTCAGTATTATTGGTCAACATACTAAGCGGGTCGTGGTTTACCAAACTGGCATTAATACGTGTAAGTACAGGCTCATTCTCTTTCCAACTTCCCTTGGTAAGCGCAATATGTACTTGGTCATTTGTAGTTTGTTGATATGCACGTAATCGGAACTTCCCGAAACGCGTTTCAATATCAAAATCTTCTTTTTTATCGATCAAAGAGTCATGTTGCATTCTGTAAGCAACCAAATCTTCAATGGATACAATTTTAAGGTCGAATTTTTTAGCGACTTCCAACAACTGAGGAAGTCGCGCCATAGTGCCATCCTCATTCATGATCTCAACGATCACTCCGGCAGGATTTAAACCAGCTAGCCTTGCAAAATCAATTGCAGCCTCAGTATGACCAGTTCTTCTTAAGACACCACCATCTTTAGCAATTAATGGAAAAACATGACCAGGTTTACTTAAATCGTAGTATGTGGTTCCAGGTTCAACTAGAGCATTTATTGTTTTGGACCTGTCAGAAGCAGAAATACCTGTGGTAACACCATTACCTTTTAAGTCGACAGATACGGTAAAAGCAGTTTCCATGGGATCAGTATTATTACTTACCATCATGTCCAACTTTAGCTCTTTACAACGAGACTCGGTTAGCGGTGTACAGATTAATCCACGGCCGTGCATTGCCATAAAATTGATCATTTCAGGATGTACCTTATCGGCTGCCGCAATAAAATCTCCTTCATTCTCACGATTTTCATCATCTACGACAATAATGACTTTACCCTGTCTAATGTCTTCTATAGCTTCAGCTATGGTGTTGAGTTTGACAGAAGTAATAGTTTCTGATGTCTGCATATCTTATCTCCTTAAATACAATAACGCAAAGTTACGGCTATTGCGACTTTTTCTTCTTAATCCCTGCTATTTTTTCAAAGAAATTTTTAATTGGCATTGTAATACTATCAGGATTAAACAGGCCTTTATCAGCTGTTGCTTTCCTGGTTAAAATAACACTAAATGGAAGCATAATCATGGTTGAAAGCCAAGACCCAATAATCGGGTTTAGCGTGCCGTCTTCGGCACTTTTGTTACCGAAAATTCCAATAAAATGGTATGCCAGGAAGATGATTATAGCCAAAACCATCGGTAATCCCATACCACCTTTACGAATTATTGCGCCTAAAGGAGCACCTACAAAAAAGAGGATAATACAAGAGACTCCAAGTGCGAACTTATTATGAAATTCCGTTATATGTAGGTTGATAAGTTTATCACTATTAAAAAGCTCTTTCTCCTTACTCTTTACAATATCTAAGGAATTTTTGGTATTGTTGATTGCTTGATCGAGGATCATAATTGTCTTATAATCCTTTAGATTTTGGACAACACTATCAAGATTTGGTGTTTGCGGATTAGCTATGACTTTGTCGTTCTTTTTTGTCTTAGTCCTTCCTTCTTTATCAGTAACTGTGGTTGTATTTGATAAGGAAACAATACCTGTGCGTTTTAAAACATTATCTCCAAAAAGCTCTACTTTTTTTGTGTATTCTTCCGTAAGGGTATCTCTTTTTGCTTTTAGATCAACAACACTTAGCATTCGATAAAATGTCTTATAATCTTGTTGTTCCAGATCAACATCGTTAAAGTCAGAAATATCGATGTTCATAGTATATTCTTCAAAAAACACTTTCGCATGTGGTAGTTTCTCCCGGTCCCTTCTCTTTTTGGGGTTTACATCTTCATAGCGATTTCCTTCAAATAAAACGAGTTGAAGAACATCGGACTTTTTACTGCTTTTTAACTCACCAGTTTTGGCTCGAAGTACTATGCGATTGGTCCCATCAGGAGATTTTTCGTGAATGGTAATATTGGTTAAGAATTCGTCATTATCACCGTGTTTATCATCTACCTTAATATTGATTTTATCACCAATATCATTAAAAATACCTTCTTCAATTGCCAGTGCTGGTTGTAACTTAGCAAGATTTCGCCTTAGATTGAAAAACTTTAATTCCGCCTTTGGAATTACTGTATTGGAGAAATAAAAAGCGCCAATTCCTGTAAAAAAAATGAAAATGATAAGACTTCCCATGGCTCTTTGTAGCGAAATACCGCTACTTTTCATTGCCGCGAACTCGTAGTTTTCAGCAAAGTTACCAAAGGTCATGATGGACGCTAGTAAAACTGATAAAGGAAGTACAAGCGGAACTAATTTTGGTGATACGAAGAATAAAAACTTCAGAATGATGTCGATACCCAGTCCTTTTCCTGCGAGCTCATTTATATAAAGCCATAATGACTGTAGGACAAAAATAAACATGAGCAACGTTAAAGTGCTCACGAATATTTTTATAAAGCTGAACAGAATATACCTGTCGAGTATCTTCAAAATGAATGTCTAGTTGTTAATGTAATAATCCTTGTACTTACTAGGATCAAAGGTAAACAAGCTTTTTGATAAAGGCCGATTGGTTTTAAAAGAATTAACAGTAAAGGTTGTAGTGGTACTGCTACCGTCACTTTGAATTAAACTATAGATATGTTTTGTTTGAACATCAATACCCAACAAAATCTGAGAAATCTCTGCGCTAGAGTCCATTGGAGTTAGTTTGATGAATTGAATTTTTCTACCTTTTATATTCTGCACAATATCCCAACTGTAATTATATCCATCTTCATAAAACGTAAGCATTTTAGATGGGGTGATTACACCGGCTTCGCTATCTTCTGGCTCAGCAATCGTGATTTCTTCATTTTCAGGAACAATAGTGTATTCTTTTTTAAGATCGAACAACTTGGTGATTCCCATAAAGTTTAAAAGGTACTTTTCTCCTTGAAGAACGACATTACCAGTAGTTTCCTGTTTAATATCTTCTTCTGTGTTATTAAGCACATATTTAAAGTCGAGTGAAATGTTATCGTAGCTTTTTACTTTTTTAGAAACATCGTCTAACAATTGTTTTGCTTTTGCAGCATCTTGCCCTAGTACGCTATTCGCGATAAACAAACATATTAAAAGGGCTCCTAATTTTTTCATTTTTGGGTTTTTACTAAATTAAATCACTTTCATTATTTAATAGCTGATCGAGTGCAACAAAATCGGGCACTAGTACTTGTCTAGCCTTACTTCCTTCAAAGGGTCCTACAATGCCAGCAGCTTCTAACTGATCGATTATACGACCGGCTCTATTGTACCCTAATTTAAGCTTTCTCTGTAAAAGAGAGGCTGAACCTTGTTGGGCTGTTACAATAACTTCGGCCGCTTCACGAAATAGTGCATCTCGGTCACTTATATCCATATCAAGACTTGTGCCACTTTCTTCACCAACATATTCCGGTAGTAAATGAGCGTCAGGATAGGCACGTTGTGCACCGATGAAATCACAAATGCGTTCTACTTCAGGCGTATCGACAAAAGCACACTGTATACGTGTCAAATCATTGCCAGATGTATATAACATGTCACCACGACCAATAAGCTGGTCGGCACCACCACTATCTAAAATAGTTCTAGAATCGATCTTAGACGTTACTCTAAATGCAATTCGCGCTGGGAAATTTGCCTTAATAATACCTGTGATTACATTTACCGATGGTCGTTGCGTTGCAATAATTAAATGAATACCGATTGCTCTTGCCAATTGGGCTAATCGAGCAATAGGAGTTTCTACTTCCTTACCAGCGGTCATAATCAAATCGGCGAACTCATCAACAACTAAGACTATATATGGTAAAAATTGATGCCCATCATTCGGGTTTAATTTACGTGCTCTAAACTTTTGATTGTATTCCTTGATGTTTCGACACAATGCTGTTTTCAAAAGCTCATATCGGTTATCCATCTCAATACAAAGCGAGTTTAAGGTGCTAATCACTTTGGAGTTGTCTGTAATAATGGCTTCTTCCGAATCTGGAAGTTTTGCTAGATAATGACGCTCTATTTTGTTGAACAAAGTCAATTCTACTTTCTTGGGGTCAACCAGCACAAATTTTACTTCGGCAGGATGTTTTTTGTATAAAAGAGAAGTTAACACTGCATTTAAACCAACCGATTTACCTTGTCCTGTAGCACCAGCCATTAATAAGTGAGGCATTTTGGCAAGATCGACCACAAATGTTTCATTACTGATGGTCTTACCAAGCGCCACTGGCAATTCCATTTCAGCACCTTGAAACTTAGGTGATGCAATAACGGATCGCATCGATACAATAGTCGACTTTTTATTAGGCACTTCAATACCGATTGTACCTTTTCCTGGAATTGGAGCAATAATACGTATTCCCAAAGCGGACAAAGACAAGGCGATATCATCTTCAAGATTCTTTATTTTCGAAATTCGTACACCTGCGTCCGGTACAATTTCGTACAAAGTTACCGTAGGACCAATAGTCGCTTTAATTTGCGATATGCCAATTTTGTAGTTTTTTAGCGTATCTACAATCCGGTTTTTGTTTTCTTCTAACTCCTCCTGATTGATCGTAATTCCGCCACCGGCATTATAATCTTTTAATAATTCGAGCGTTGGGAATTTGTAATTACTTAAATCTAATGTCGGGTCAAACTCCCCAAACTCTTTCACTAATCGGTCTGCCTGATTTTTACTAACTGCTTTTTCCTCAACAACCTTTTCAACCTCAATAGCTACATCTTCGACTTCATTCTTAATAGGAGTAACAGAAATAGGGGTGTCTATAGGAGTTTTATTTTCTTTCTCTTTAAAGGAGCCATATACTTGAGCATCATCAGTCGCATCAAAAACAACTTCTTTTTTAGTGTCATCTGTTTTTGGGAGTTCAGTTGATACCGAGGATTCCGTTTGAACCGATGGTTTTTCTTCTTGAAAATCATGAATGATTTCTTTTTTAGTTCTTTGGAAGAAGGAGACAACACTTTCTGGGGTCAGGCCAAAACGAACGACTAAATAGCTCACTAATCCAAAGGTTAGAAGTAAAGCAATTCCTGGTGTGCCGATGTAATCTTTTAAAAAGGAGTTCATTTCATAACCAAAAACACCGCCAAGTAGTGGCTCTGTCTTCGCAAGGAATCCTAAAAGGATAGCGGTCCAAAGCATAATGATCAATCCCCAAAACCAGTTCTTATTCAATTTTTTGAGAGGAATACTAGAAAACAAATACAACCCGGTAGTAAATAAAAGGCCTACTAATATAAAAGATGCAATTCCGAAGCCTTTATAAATGGCATAGTAGCTAATATTGGCTCCGAATTTACTCATCCAATTTTTGGTTTCTACGTTGCGATCATTGAAACTAGCTATAGTGCTATGATCGTCTTGCCAATTAAAGAAAAATGAAACGAAAGCAATAAATAGGGCTATCCCCAAAAGCATTAAAAGGCTTCCAAGAATAATTTTATTCTGTTTAGAAAGCTTAAAACTTAATTTTTTCTTCGGAGTAGTGGTACGTTTTTTAGGTTTCTTTTTTACTGCCATTATTGGTGTTAGGGTTCAAACAAAAATACGAATGTTTAACGCTTTTCCTAATAAAAAAGTATAGTGCTAGAGCAGTTTAGGTAGGTAAATAATCAAACCTATAACGCCAGCAAAAATGGCAGTTAGGAAAACAGCAGCTGCAGCAATGTCTTTTGCCTGTCCTATTTTATCATGATGATCAGGCATTATAAAATCTGCTAATTTTTCGAATGCTGTATTCATAGCTTCGCAGGATAGCACCATCGAAATTGCAATGATTTGAAAAAGCCATTCTGTTGTAGAAATTTTGAAACAAAACCCAGCTCCAGTCATAATAATAGCTATAGTGAACTGGATCTGAAAATTGCGTTCAGTTTTGAACAAAAGAAAAACGCCTTTTAGTGCATATTGAATGCCTAAAAAGCGTTTGCTATATGTTTTTTGATCTTTATTACTCATTTGTGAGCGCATCTAGCGCCGCTTGGTAATTTGGTTCGTCAACAATTTCACTTATTTGTTCAGTATGCGTTACATTGCCATCACCATCAATCACTACAATTGCACGCGCCAATAACCCTTCTAATGGGCCATCAATAAATGCTTGACCGTACAATCTACCGAACTCACGATCCCTAAAATCAGATAAATTAATAACATTTTTAATCCCCTCAGCACCACAAAAACGAGCTTGAGCGAAAGGAAGATCACGAGAAATACACAATACTTTAGTGTTTTCTAATGATGCCGCCTGCTCATTAAATTTTCTGACAGATGCAGCGCACGTGTCTGTGTCTATGCTAGGAAAGACGTTTAAAACGAGATTCGATCCTTTGAAATCTCCTAAAGAAATAGATGAAAGATCATTTAAAACTAGTTTGAAATTAGGAGCTTCGTTACCTACTGATGGTAGATCTCCTGATGTATGTATTGCATTACCTTTTAATGTAACGGTTGCCATATTTTATACTATTTGCGATTTGAAGGATAAAAATAGAAAACTTATAGAAGACCAATAGGCTTATGTTGATAAGTTTCAGATGTTTTGGGATATATATAATCTAAGACCAAGCGTTGTGTCCGAACTAAAGTGATTCGTGAATACTCCCAATGTGCTCACAATCTTTTAAAAACTGCATAGAATCGAAATCAACTTTTTCCTTGTGATACATATAGGTGTCTGCTAATGTCCTAGTTAGGTTTTTATCCCCCAAACTAATATCAACATCATCCATAGTAAACTCCGAAGGATGCTCATATCCTGCGGCATGTGTAATATCTAATAACTCCTTTCTAAAAGTCCTGAAATATTGATTAAGTCTTTCAGATTTTAATGGGATATTAATTCCATTTTGAAGCCATTTCTTTTGGGTAGCAACCCCAGCTGGGCATTTATTAGTATGACAAATTTGTGCTTGTATACAACCAACACTCATCATTGCTTCGCGGGCAACATTAATACAGTCAGCACCCATAGCAAAGGCCATAGCCGCTTTTGCGGGAAAGCCTAATTTGCCGCTCGCTACAAATACAATTTGATCACACAAACCTCTTTTTTTGAAGAGCTTGTATATATCACTAAAACCGTACACCCAAGGTAATGACACATGATCTGCAAAGGCCGGGGGAGCGGCGCCTGTACCACCTTCACCACCGTCAACAGCAATGAAATCAGGGCCTTTCCCGGTTTTTTTCATGATATCTGCCAATTCTTCCCATTGATCAAGTTTACCAATTGCAGCTTTAATACCTACAGGCAATCCTGTTTCATTGGCTATGTCTTCAACAAAATCAACCAATTCTGCCACGGTATTAAAAGCGGAGTGTGTAGATGGCGATAAAACATCTTTTCCGACTTCTACACCTCGAATTTTTGCAATTTCGGGAGTTATCTTTTTCCCAGGCAATACACCACCTTTTCCCGGTTTTGCACCCTGCGATAGTTTCACCTCTATAGCGCGAACAAATGGATTATCGGCTACTAACTTTTTCATTTTTTCCAAAGAGAAATTCCCATTCTCATCCCGCACTCCGAAATAGCCAGTACCAAAATGAAACACTACATCCGAACCATTACTGTGATAGGGGGAAAGGCCTCCTTCTCCAGTATTATGATATGCACCTGCCAATCCCGCACCTTTGTTTAGTGATTCTATGGCCTTGGCCGATAGAGAACCAAAACTCATGGCAGAGACATTTACCACAGAACGAGGTCTAAATGGACGTTTTCTATTCTTATGCAAGCCCATTACCTTCGCACAAGGCACGAATGTATTATCATCTTTATTAGGATGATCCTCCTTCACTTTATAAGGTATCATCGCATTATTTATAAAGATATATTGATGCGTATAGATATCCCTGTCAGTACCAAAGCCTTCGTAGTTGTTTTCTTTTTTGGCTGATGCATAGATCCAACCGCGTTCAATGCGATTAAAAGGAAGCTCTTCGCGGTTATTAGCAACCAAATACTGTCTAAGTTCAGGACCAATACTTTCTAGCATATACCTAATGTGACCAACAACTGGAAAGTTATGGCTAATGGTATGTTTCTTTTGAAAGAATATATCCCGTATTGCAACAAGCGCAACTAAAACTATGATCCACCCCCACCATGGGATATTTCCAAAAAAATCAAGAATTTCTTGCATGATACTAGTGTGTCCGGTCGAGCGCAGTCGAGACCTATTTCAAACAGTTTCTAACCAGAGACCTCTCGACTGCGCTCGAGGGTACATAGGCTTATTCTTATTTACTATTCAAATAATCGAAAGTCAGATTAGTCAATGCTCTAACTCCTAATTTCATTCCATCTTCGTCAATAAAGAAATCTGGGGTATGATGTGAAGGCGCATCTTCTTCTTTCATGTCTAATGGTGTACCGCCTAAAAAGAAATAGAAACCAGGAACTTTTTCTTGAAAGAACGAGAAATCTTCAGCACCAGTGATCGCATCAATAAGTTTTACCTTGTCATTACCTGCCGTTCGTTGTAATGTTGGTAACATTTGCGCAACTAAGGTTTCATTATTATAAGTAATCGCAGTACCATCAGCAATTTCTAAAGTCGCCTCGGCTTTATATGCTTTAGCAATAGCGGGCACCATTTCTTTCATGCGATCATTTAATTTCTTTTGCATGCCGTAGTCTAAGGTTCTGATAGTACCAATAATGGTAGCAGATTCTGGAATGATATTATTTCTAATACCTGTATTTACCATTCCAACTGATATGACAGCCGCTTCCTTAGTCAATTCCGTTTCTCTACTAACAATAGTCTGTAACCCCATAATTATTTGTGCTGATGCGACTACAGGATCAATACTTTGCCAAGGTCTAGAACCATGTGCTTGTTTACCTTTCACAGTAATCTCAAACCGCTGCGCAGCAGCCATAATACCCCCTGGTTTGTAGTTGATAGTCCCAATATGAGTTCCTGAACTTATATGCAATCCAAAAATAGCATCTACATCTGGATTTTTAAGGACACCTTCTTTTACCATTAATTTTGCACCTCCTTCTTCACCTTTGGGAGCACCCTCTTCTGCTGGTTGAAAAATGAATTTAACAGTTCCTTTAATATCTTTTTTGTTTTTAGAAAGTATTTCGGCAACGCCCATTAAGATTGCAACATGAGTATCATGGCCACAAGCATGCATTACACCAGATTCCTTTCCGTTATAAGTAGCCTTTGCGGTCGACTTAAAAGGAAGGTCCACACGTTCATCAACTGGAAGTCCATCCATATCGGCTCTTAAAGCAACAACTTTTCCTGGTTTACCACCTTTAAGTATACCAACAACTCCTGTATGAGCAACACCTGTAGTTACTTCCATACCTAATGACTTAAGGTGCGCAGCCACTTTTTTTGCAGTCTCAAACTCTCTATTTGATAATTCAGGATTTTGATGAAAATCGCGACGCCATTCGATGACTTTTTTTTCAATCTTGTCGATTTGTTTGTCAATTTTACTTTGAGAAAATGTAAAACCACCTAATAACAGGGCAGTGCCCAATAAAAAATATTTCATTATTTAGAATTTGATTAGTCTGTAATTTTGATTTTGTAATTGAATTAAAGCTGTCATTGCAGATAATGATATCTGGGTCCCTGGAATAAGATCTTCCTTTGGGAAGCCTCTTGATTTTGAAGATTGACCACAGAAAATGACTTCAACTCCAGCATCCATTAATGATTGGATAAGTTGTGAATTCGGATTTTTTGTTTTGTATCGCTTTTGATATGCTTTATCAGTAATTAGATCTTTTGATGCCTTATTGTGGACTACCAATGCTACTTTTAGCTGTTCTTTAGGCACACCAGCTTGTGCATGCATATTTAAAAAGCGGGCGGCGGTCTCTATTTTTTTGTTAATAGCATTTAAATCTTCAGGCGAATCCATCACATCAAAAACAACCTTAAAGGTTTCGGAAGTATCAGTTTTAAAATCCGGATTTTCAATTTGACGTACTGCTCCGAAATCTTTGATAATCGGACCTTTTTTTTGTGCTTGTACTCCTAAAACGAAAAGAAATGATAGAAGGACTAGTATGTTCTTTTGGTGCATTTACTTTATTGGTTAAAGGCTAAAGATATTTAAAAAATGGGAATTTACTTTTAGTGACTTGATGTTTATAACTAATGGGTTCACTGCTTTTGGTTTGGTATCATTTTCTTTAAATTCACGACCTCTAAAATTGCTATTTTTCATTGGAACAATATCTAAGTCAACTTAACGAAGCACAGCTTGCACCTACACTGCAAAAAGATGGTCCTATGATCGTCATTGCTGGTGCGGGATCGGGTAAAACAAGAGTGCTTACTATTCGCATAGCATACCTAATGAGTCAGGGGGTTGACCCGTTTAACATCTTGGCGTTGACCTTTACCAACAAAGCAGCACGTGAGATGAAAAAACGTATTGCCGATATTGTTGGAAATAGCGAAGCGAAAAACCTGTGGATGGGAACCTTCCATTCCATTTTTGCTAAAATTTTGCGTTTTGAAGCTGATAAGCTAGGCTATCCTTCCAATTTTACGATTTACGATACTCAAGATTCGCAACGTCTTATTTCTAGTATTATTAAGGAGATGGGCTTGGACAAGGATATTTACAAATACAAGCAAGTATATTCTCGTATATCATCTTACAAAAACAGCCTGATTACCGTCAAGGCCTATTTTCAAAATGGAGAATTGCAGGAAAGTGACGCCATGGCAAAACGGCCACGGATGGGTGAGATTTATCAAAATTATGTGGATCGTTGTTTTAAAGCGGGTGCAATGGATTTTGATGATTTATTACTGAAAACAAATGAATTGCTTACTCGTTTTCCAGATGTACTTTTAAAATATCAAGATCGTTTTAGATATATTTTGGTGGATGAGTATCAAGATACGAACCATTCGCAATATTTGATTGTGCGAGCACTATCGGACCGTTTTCAGAATATTTGTGTAGTTGGTGATGATGCACAGAGTATTTATGCATTTAGAGGCGCGAACATCAATAATATCCTGAATTTCCAAAAGGATTATGACGATGTTAAAACGTATCGCTTAGAACAGAATTATCGTTCTACTAAAAACATTGTACAAGCGGCTAATTCTATTATCGATAAAAATAAAACCAAGCTAGATAAAGTTGTTTGGACTGCGAATGATGATGGTCCAAAAATTATCGTTAATCGATTGATTACTGATGCTGAAGAAGGTCGATTCGTTGCCGCTTCTATTTGGGACAATAAAATGAACAATCAGCTCAAGAACGGAGAGTTTGCTGTTTTATACAGAACGAACGCCCAATCTAGGGCTATTGAAGATGCTTTACGAAAAAGGGATATTCCATATCGCATTTATGGCGGCCTATCCTTTTACCAACGTAAGGAGATAAAGGATGTATTGGCATATTTGCGTCTAATTGTCAACCCAGCTGATGAAGAAGCTTTAAAACGTGTTATTAATTACCCGACAAGAGGTATTGGTCAGACTACAATAGAACGTTTGGTGGTAGCTGCAAATCACTATAACCGATCGATCTTCGAGGTAATGATGCATCTTGATAAGATCGAATTGAAGATCAACGCAGGAACGAAGCGAAAGCTCGAAGATTTTGTTACGATGATTCGAAGTTTTCAGGTGATGAACGCCAATGCAGATGCGTTTCAAGTAGCCGAGCATGTATCGAAGAAAACGGGACTAATTCAAGAGTTTAAAAAAGACGGTACTCCAGAAGGTATTGCCCGCATGGAGAATATAGAGGAGCTATTGAATGGTGTTAAAGATTTTGTCGAAGGGCAGCAAGAAATTGCCGATGCAACTGGTTCGTTATCGGAGTTCTTAGAAGACGTAGCATTGGCAACAGATTTAGATCAAGACACAGGTGATGACGACCGGGTTGCCTTAATGACCATTCACTTAGCAAAAGGATTAGAATTCCCTCATGTTTATATTGTGGGAATGGAAGAAGATCTGTTTCCTTCGGCGATGAGTATGAATACACGTACTGAGTTAGAGGAAGAACGCCGTCTATTTTACGTAGCACTTACTCGAGCCGAAAAACAGGCTTATTTAACCTATACCTTGTCCAGATACCGATGGGGGAAACTTATTGACGCTGAGCCTAGTCGATTTATAGAAGAGATCGATGAACAATATTTAGAATACATTACTCCAATAAACGACCGACGCTACAAGCCAATGATCGATGCAGATATTTTTGGTGAAGTCGATAAAAGTAAACTCCGCCTTAAAAAACCAATTGCAGGGAAATCACCAAAAGGACCTTCGGAAGAACAACTACGAAAACTCCGCAAGCTAAAACCAGTTTCTGATGGTGCACCCACAGGCAATTTGTTTGATAGCGATTTAGTCGCAGGTACAAAAGTGAACCACACTCGATTTGGTAGAGGAGAGATTATCAAGCTAGAAGGTGTTGGTCAAGACAAAAAAGCTGAGATTCGTTTCGAAAATGGCGGACTTAAAAAGCTCTTGCTGAGATTTGCAAAGCTTGAAGTGCTTTAGAATAGTCTTGGACTGGCAGTAGCAGTAAGCAGCAATTACTAAACTCTAAGGATAGGAGCCAAGTTAATACTGGCTTCAGGAATTTATCTATTTTCGTTATTTAATTATAGCCTTTCAGATTACTTATACTCAATTCCATAAACGAAAGTTGATGTGAAGCAGGAAGGCGGGCTCCTGATTGCACAATTTTCCAATCATCCCATGTAGCTTCAACACCACCAATAGGAATAATTTTAACCCACATTTTATATGACTGAGGGAAGCCGTTATCATTTAATTTCCATAGATAAGAATCTCCAGGTGTCGAGCCTCCTTGGCCATAAGTAACTAAAAGACCCTTAGATCCGTCTTCACTGTCAACAATGGCTCGTGTCGTGCCTTTATCGAATATTTTGAAAGGAGCTACCAACCAAAATGAATCATTATTGAAGTAGTCAATGGCCTTTTGTAGTTGTTTTTCCGAAGCATCTCCAATCAGTTTAGTTCCGTTCTTGTAAACTTTGCTTTTTATCGGGTCATTTAGGTTGAGTGCAGCTTTGTAGGTGTCCCAAGTGACATCTACTAATCCCATTTCCTTATCCCATTTGTAAGTATGAACTCCAGCAAAGGTCCATTCCAAAAAGCGTGTGTTCCTATAAGAGGTTTGATCGACCGCAATAAGCATTTTTTCCGCCAATGCATCTGCCTTAGCACCTGATTTTCCCTCTGGGAGTGGTTCATTATAAATAAAATAGATGACAATCGATGCTACAATTAGAAGTCCGATAAAAATACCGAGAATCTTAAGTAATGCTTTAAATATCCTTTTCATTTAATTTCAATTAAAATCCTGCCGCAGCATCATCTCCACGCGGATCGGCACCACCTTCGAGTGTTCCGTCTTCTAATACCAAAATTGCATCAACCTTACCTATTATTGGGGTGCGATTCTCATTAATAATGTATTTTTTATCCTTTAATTCCTGTAACAATTCAGCTGAAAAAGCATCAGGCTCAAATGTAATGACATCAGGCAGCCATTGATGGTGAAAACGAGCTGCGTTAACAGCTTCTTGCATTCCCATTTTGTATTCATGCACATTCAAAATTGTTTGCACTACTGACGTGATAATGGTCGACCCTCCGGGAGTACCAACAACCATCCATAATTTACCGTCTTTCTCGACAATAGTAGGAGTCATAGAACTCAACATGCGCTTACCAGGAGCAATGCTGTTGGCTTCAGCACCAATTAACCCAAACATATTAGGCACACCAGGTTTTGAACTGAAATCATCCATTTCATTATTTAAAAAGAAACCAAGTTCTTCGCAGTATAACTTCGATCCGTAAGCACCGTTAAGCGTTGTAGTAACCGAGATTGCATTTCCAAATTGATCGACAATAGAGTAGTGGGTAGTTTCCATACTCTCAGCTGTCATGTTTATTGTACCGTGACTAACAGATTCTGATGTCGTAGCTTGATCGAAAGAGAAATTGCTCATGCGATCAGCGAGATATGCTGAAGATGTCAGTTCATTCATTGGAATCTCAGAAAAATCAGGATCACCCAAAAAGAAAGAGCGATCAGCGTAAGCACGTCGTTCGGCTTCGGTAATAACTTGGATTGTTTTTGCAGAGTTGTGACCAAACTTATCAATATCATAAGGCTCGATCATTTTCATAATCTGCGCAATACAAACGCCACCACTAGATGGCGGACTCATAGAAATGATTTTCTTATCGTCATAATCAAAAACGACAGGATCTCGCCAAGCTGGTTTGTAATTGGCAAGATCTTCCTCGGTAATAATTCCGCCAGCTTCTCGCATGAAAGCAGCTAGCTTTTTTGCGGTTTCTCCAGTATAAAATTCTTGCGGGCCTTTATCTTTTAGTAATGTCAGTGTTTCAGCGAGTTTGGGATATTTGATAATATCCCCATTTTTGAAATCCTTAGCTAAAAAGAAATTGGAGTCATTTACCTGAAGGAATTTCTCTTGTTGATTTTTTAATCTCTTAGCCTGATTTTCGGTTACTGGAACTCCATTTCTTGCCAGATCAATTACAGGCTGAATAATATCAGCAATAGGTAGTTTTCCGAACTTGGCATGAGCCTCGAAGATTCCGGCAATCCCACCAGGAACACCTACTGCCATAGCACCCAAGGTGCTTTTGTCGGGAATAACATTGCCCAGAGAATCTAAATACATATCTCTAGTGGCCGCAGCCGGTGCTTTTTCTCGGTAGTCTAAACTTCCAGAAGTGCCATTGTTCATTCTATATACCATAAAACCACCACCACCAATACTTCCTGCAAAGGGGTACACCACATTCAAAGCTAAGTCAACTCCGAGCATTGCGTCAAAAGCATTACCGCCATTCTTTAATATGGTCTGGCCTATTTTCGAGGCTTCTTCACGAGCAGAAACAACCATCGCTTTTTCGGCTATTTTGCCTCGTACGATGTTACGTTTACAGCTGGAAGTTGATACAAGAATGAAAAGGGAAGAGAGTACTAGTATTTTTCTCATAATGGTTGGTTATAAAATGAAGCTTGATTTCACTTGCTTTCAAATATAAAGATTCTTAATGCAACAAAATAGTGTTGCCTCATCGACTAATTTTATAATTCATTTAGATTGAAGTTCCTCCAATGTATTTTTAGAGAAAGCAATTAACTCTTCGAAGAAGTTGGTGAATTCTGTTTCGAATTCTGTGTAAAATTGCTCTAGTTCAATGACTGCGAAGTTCATTTTTGACTTATTCTTGGTGCGTCGATTCATTTGATGTAAAATCTTGCCAATCCCTTCTACAGTGGCATAACTTTTCAACCAGTTATCAGCGATCATATATGGCATCATATGCTGAATTCGATCAGGGAGGATATTAAAATTATCTTCTAACAAATCATAAAAATCATTTATATAATCTTCTAGTGGAATGTCAGAATAACGCGCCCAATTCTTAGCTAAGAAATGATCATATAAAATATCGACAATTACACCGCTATAATGCCCATAGTTCTTATGAAGACGCTTTGTACTCTGCCTTACGATGGGATGTTTATCAGTATAGGTGTCGATTTGACGGTGTAATAAAATCCCATTTTTAATTGCCGTTGGAAAGTTTTCGTATTTCTTTCCACGGATACTATCTGCAATAAAATTTCCGATTTTGATGTGGTCGTCTTCTCCGGAAAGATAAATATGGGCTAGAAAGTTCATTAATCGAAATTACTGTTTTTATGTTTAATTACTTTTTAAGAAATATAGTTAATACAGTGATTGTCTCCTCTCCAGGGAAGGGATTTATCTGTTTCAACAAAGAAGTTCGCTAAATTATTAGATGTCCTTAATTCCTACTCGACAGAAAGTCGAACAACACGATAAAATGCCTTTTCTTTCCTAGTCAAAGAGTTATCTTTGATGCGTTTTAAAATAATCTCATGACACTAATAAAATCAATCTCTGGAATAAGAGGAACTATAGGAGGAAAAGTAAACGATAATTTAACACCTGTAGATGCTGTAAAGTTCGCTGCGGCCTATGGTACTTGGCTAAAGGACTATTGTAAAAAAGACAATCCTAAGGTAGTCATTGGTCGTGATGCTCGTATTTCTGGTGCAATGATACAGAGTTTGGTTGTTAATACGTTGGTAGGATTAGGTATTGATATTGTCGATTTAGGGCTTTCAACAACTCCGACAGTTGAGATAGCAGTACCGATGGAAAATGCGGATGGCGGGATTATTTTAACGGCAAGCCATAATCCGAAACAATGGAACGCCTTGAAGTTATTAAATGGAAAAGGAGAGTTTATTGATGGGGCGGAAGGAGCTAAGGTACTAGAGATTGCTGCCAACGAAGCATTTGACTTTGCCGATGTTGATGATTTAGGAACAGTAACTGTAAATGATAAGTATATTGACATTCATATTGACGAAGTACTGAAATTGTCTTTAGTTGACGAGAATGTTATAAAAGGAAATAAATTAAAAGTGGTCGTTGACGGTGTTAATTCTACTGGGGGCATTGCGATACCAAAACTATTAAGACGATTGGGGGTTGAAGTAGTTGAGCTGTACTGCGAGCCAAACGGTCATTTTCCGCATAATCCAGAGCCATTAAAAGAGCATTTAAAGGACATCTGCGATCTGGTGGTGAAAGAAAAAGCTGATTTCGGAATTGTTGTAGATCCGGATGTTGATAGACTAGCGTTTATTAGCGATGATGGTGAAATGTTTGGTGAAGAGTACACCCTGGTAGCCTGTGCGGATTACGTGTTGAGTAAAACTCCAGGAAATACGGTTTCAAATTTGTCATCTTCAAGAGCACTTAGAGATATCAGCAATAAGCATGGAGGTAGTTATCAAGCGAGTGCTGTTGGTGAGGTGAACGTAGTGAATTTAATGAAGAAGAATAATGCCATCATCGGTGGTGAAGGTAATGGGGGAATTATCTACCCAGAATCTCATTATGGTAGAGATTCCTTAGTAGGAACAGCACTGTTTTTGATGCTTTTGGCTGAAAGAAAACAAAAAGTAAGTGAGATAAGAGCTTCCTATCCGGCTTATTTTATGAGTAAGAATAAAATTCAATTAACACCAGAACTGGATGTTGATGGAATTTTAAAAACAATGGCTGAGAAATATCAGAATGAGGATATTTCAACAATCGATGGTGTAAAGATCGATTTTCCTGAAAATTGGGTACACCTACGAAAGTCAAATACAGAACCTATTATTAGAATTTATACAGAAGCATCAACTCAAACAAAAGCTGATGACCTTGCACAAAAAATTATGGGCGAGATTTCCGAAATAGCAGGGATTTAACCTGCGAGGTTTATAAAACCTTGTAGGTTTCTTATTAAGATTAACTTTTTTCTTCAGCAAAAATTTCGTATTCTAACCTACAAGGAACCGCTCCGTTCGTACCTCACTTCGGGAATACCTTGCAGGTTAGTTAGAGTGAAACTCACAAATGCAATCAATCAATCTTGCGGCTAAATTTGCAGTGCTGCTGTCTTGATCATATACTGGATTCATTTCAGCTATATCACAGCTAATTACTTTACTTGATTTAAACAAATACTTTAATATATGAATACCGAAATCGGCATGGATTCCAACGGGAGATGGAGCGCTAACTCCGGGCGCATATGCCGATGAAAAACCGTCTAGATCGATTGTGATATATAGATGATCGATATCCATTAAAAAAGCATCAAGCCTTTGTTGAATAGAACTAATATTGGTAAGATTGCACTCATCATTTAATATAAATTCTACTTTGTTTTCTTTTGCAATTTGAAATAGTTCGCTTGTATTTGATGCCTTTTGAATTCCTAAGGCAAAATATGATACATTATCAAACCCATCAAAAATTTGATTAAATGGCGTCCCTGAATTCCCATTTTCTAGTACTGGTCGAAGGTCGAAGTGTGCATCAAAATTTATAATACCAATCCGATTATTTGCTTGATCTTTAAGGTGATCATGGATTCCCTTAAAGTGAGCATATGCAATATCATGGCCCCCACCAATAGCTATGGGAAAGCTATTGTTTGCGAGTAATTGGGCGATCGATTGAGCGAAAGCTTCTTGACAGGATTCTAAATCATCTTCAATACAGGATATATCACCAAAATCTACAATTTGGTTATCAAAGTGATGAAAAGATAGTTTAGCTAATCGTTCTTTTATAACAGTCGGACCTTTCTTTGCACCTATTCTTCCTAAATTCCGTTTTACGCCTTCATCACAGGCATATCCTATAAGACCAATATCGGTATTTGAGGCACTTTCTTCTAGCGATGCTTGATGAATAGCTTGATACCAGTATTGAGTCCCTGCATTGGGATCGGTTTTTCTGCCAGTCCATATTTGCGAAGCAGTCGGTTTATAGTTGATGTTGAATTTAGAAAAGTCCATTACTTCTTATTGCTTTAACCCGTTTAGGTAAACTGAATCGATCAAGTTAGAACCGAAAGAATAGGGGATGTAGCCATAAGAGTTAATGAATTTAGTTATGATCAAATTGGCTTTCTTTCCCTTACTGATACTTCCCACTTCCTGATTCAATCCCATCGCATAAGCTCCATTTATAGTTGCTGCGTTGATGCTTTCTTCAGGAGTCATATTCATTTTAATGCAAGCTGTTGCGACTACAAAGTTCATGTTCCCAGAAGGAGAAGAGCCTGGATTAAAGTCCGTTGCTAAGGCCAAGGGCAGTCCATTGTCGATTAATGTTCTTGCTGGTGTGTAAGGAATACTTAGAAAGAAAGAGCAGCCTGGCAGGGCTACTGGCATTGTAGTGCTACCTTTTAAAGCTTCTACATCAGTATTAGTTAAAACTTCAAGGTGATCAACGGAAAGTGCTTTGTGTTTTACTCCAGTTTCCACCCCGCCAATAGCATTAAACTGGTTTACATGAATTTTTGGTGTTAAACCATATTGTTGACCAGCTTTTAACAATTTGCTAGTATCAGATGTGTCGAAATAGCCTTTCTCGCAGAAAATATCAATATAATCTGCAAGACCTTCCTTCGCAATTTCTGGCAGGACATCATCAATTAAGTAATCAATGTATGAAGCAGCACTTTTATGTGTTTTTGGTACAGCATGCGCACCGAGAAAAGTCGCTTTTATGGGAATAGGATAGGTGTTATTTAATTTCTTGATCACACGAAGCATTTTCAACTCGGCTTCCTTGTTCAAACCATAACCTGATTTAATCTCAACGGCTCCGGTTCCCATTTTAATGACTTCTTCTAGTCGATGCTTACTTTGTTCAAACAATTCTTCTTCAGAAGTCTGTTGGAGTTTGTCCGCTGAATTTAGGATACCACCACCTTTATTAGCAATTTCCTCATAAGACAATCCATTAATTCTATCTACAAATTCACCTTCGCGATTGCCAGCATAAACAATATGAGTATGAGAATCACACCAGCTCGGAAGGATCATTTTTCCAGTGCAGTCAACAACTTCTCCATCAAAATTATATGGGCACTCATCCATTGATCCAAAATCAGTTATCAAACCATCTTTGACTATTAAAAAAGCGTTCTTGATGGTTGGTAATGTATTCATATCACTACCCGAAACATAGGATATGTCGCTTTCTCTGATTTGAATAAGTTCTTTTATGTTCTTGAAGATTTTCTTCATTTGCATTTTGCTTAATATTTGTCACTTCGAGTGATTTCAGTTGATCCTGAGGATTCGGGAGAAAGTGAAATTGTATCGAGAAGCCTTAGAAAGTTTTAATCATCAAAAGGTTCTCGATACAATCTTTGTTTTCCCTATCGCTTTAACAAAAACCACTCGAACTGACATTTTTCAAAGATGTTTAATCAAAAAGCCCTTTCAATAATTCATCATCCACTAAATTAGGCAAAGTGACTTTAAGATCTTTGGTTCGTTCCATTTCTCTTTTAATCGCAAAAATGGCCTCATCGTTTCTAGCCCAACTACGACGGGCAATCCCGTTATTTACGTCGTAAAATAACATGTTCTTTAATCTTGTTTCCGCTTTCTCAGTTCCATCTAACAACATACCGAATCCGCCATTAATGACTTCACCCCAACCAACGCCACCGCCATTGTGTATAGATACCCAGGTAGCGCCTCTAAAGCTATCACCAATGACATTGTGTATTGCCATATCAGCAGTAAACTTGCTACCATCATAAATATTAGATGTTTCTCTGTAAGGCGAATCTGTTCCGCTAACGTCATGATGGTCACGACCTAGTACGACAGGACCTATTTTGTTGTCAGCTACTGCATCGTTGAATGCTTTTGCAATCTTAGCGCGACCTTCAGCATCGGCATATAAAATACGGGCTTGTGATCCCACAACCATTTTATTTGCTTTGGCTTCTTTTATCCATTTGATATTATCCTGCATTTGCAGTTTAATTTCATCTGGACTTTCCTTCATAATTGCTGTTAGAACATTGGTTGCGATTGCATCCGTTGCATCTAAGTCCTCAGGTTTCCCAGAAGTGCATACCCAACGAAAAGGCCCAAAACCGTAGTCAAAACACATAGGGCCTAGAATATCTTGTACGTATGAGGGGTATTTAAAATCAATCCCGTTCTCAGCCATTACATCGGCACCTGCTCTCGCACTTTCTAGCAGGAAGGCATTCCCATAATCGAAAAAATAACTTCCTTTCGCAGCGTGTTTGTTGACTAAAGATGCATGCTTTTGTATCGTTTCTTGAACTTTTTCCTTGAAAGTTTCTGGTTCTGCTCTAAGCAATTCATTCGCCTCTTCATAACTTATATCAACTGGATAATAGCCACCTGACCATGGATTATGAAGGGAAGTCTGATCGGATCCAACGTGTACGAATACATCTTCGATATCAAAACGTTCCCAAACGTCAACTACATTACCGATAAATGCAATAGAAACAGTTTCTTTTTGCTCTTGAGCTTGACGAACTCTTACTATTAACTCATCTAAATTATCTATCAAAACATCTACCCAACCTTGGTCAAAACGCTTTTTTGCAGCATTTGCATTGACTTCAGCACAGACGGTAACACAACCTACAATATTGCCCGCTTTTGGTTGTGCTCCGCTCATGCCGCCAAGTCCGGCGGTCAAAAATATTTTACCAGCCGGGGATTCGTTTGTGTCAAGAATTTTTCTGAATGCATTCATTACCGTAATAGTGGTGCCGTGCACAATACCTTGTGGACCAATGTACATATACGAACCCGCAGTCATCTGTCCGTATTGTGTAACTCCCAGCGCGTTATAGCGTTCCCAATCGTCAGGCTTCGAATAATTAGGTATCATCATTCCATTTGTTACAACCACTCTTGGTGCCTCTTTTGAGGAGGGAAACAATCCCATAGGATGCCCTGAATATATATGAAGTGTTTGTTCATTTGACATATTTGTCAAATACTGCATGGTTAATAGATACTGTGCCCAATTTTGAAATACGGCACCGTTACCTCCATAAGTAATTAATTCATCTGGATGCTGGGCGACGGTAGGGTCAAGGTTATTCTGTATCATCAACATAATTGCTGCAGCTTGCCTTGATTTGGCAGGGTATTCATCTATTGACCGAGAGTACATCCTATATTCTGGTTGAAAACGATACATATAAATACGACCGTAATCAGTTAATTCCTGAGCGAATTCTTTTGCTAAGTCTGAATGCCAGTCTTTTGGAAAATATCGCAACGCATTACGAATAGCAAGTGTTTTTTCCTCTTTTGAAAGAATATCTTTTCTTTTGGGTGCATGATTACTTTCTTCGCTAAATGTCTTTTTAGGAGGTAAAACATTAGGAATGCCTTGCACTATATGTTCTTTAAACGTCATACTGTTATGCTACGATAATCTTTTTTTGTTGTACTAATTTTATGATTGCTTGAATATCAGGATTCAGGTAACGATCATCTTCTAGTTTTGGAACTACTTTTCTTATAATTTCAAAGTTTTCTTCGATAATAGATGAGAAAGCTAGTGGTCTTCTAAAATCCATCGCCTGGGCCGCATATAGTAACTCAATACCCAATATCTTTTCAAGATTATTTAAAATTTGATTGAATTTTCGTCCAGAAATACTCCCCATAGACACATGGTCTTCTTGACCCATTGAAGTCGGAATACTATCCGCCGAAGGAGGGAAGCAGAGTGATTTATTCTCAGTTACCAGCGCCGCTGTTGTATATTGCGGGATCATTAAACCAGAATTGAGTCCACCGCTTTCTACCAATAATCTTGGTAGACCATGATGGCCTTCAAGAAGTAAATAGCATCTTCTATCTGCTATATTTCCTAATTCGGCCGCGGCAATAGAAGCATAATCAATTGCCATTGCCAAAGGTTGACCATGAAAGTTACCTCCAGAAATAGCCTCTTCCTCACTAATTACAATAGGATTGTCAGTAACCGAATTCATTTCGATCTCTGCCAATTCATTTAAATGCTCATAAGCATTTCTAGAAGCACCGTGAACCTGAGGCATGCATCGAAGAGAATATGGATCTTGAACCCTACCACAGTTGGCGTGCGAATCTAAATTTTCTGAATTACTAAGAAACTGGCGAATACGAGATGCTACCTTTTTTGATCCGGCATAAGGTCTTAAATTATGAAGGTCCTCTTTAAAAGGTGAACTACTGCCTTGATAACCTTCTAAACTCATCGTTCCGGAAACATCGGCTAAATCGAGCAAATAGTTCATTTTATGCAGACCGAAAATGGTATGAGCCAATATAAACTGAGTGCCATTTATAAGACCAAGTCCTTCTTTAGCTTGTAAGTTTAAAGGCTGAATATTATGCTCTTTTAAAACACTACGAGCGCTTTTGATTTCGTTATTAATCCAGAATTCACCTTCACCAATAAGCGGCAAGAACAAGTGCGATAGTGGAGCTAAGTCACCAGAAGCGCCAACAGACCCTTGTTCAGGAACTACGGGAATCCAGTCTTTTTCAATGAACAATAAAATACGGTCAATAAGTTCTTTTCTAACTCCAGAATGCCCTATGCTCAATGCATGCACCTTGCAAATTAGCATAAGCTTGGCTATAAAAGGGTCAATAGGTTTGCCTACACCAACCGCATGACTAATTAATAAGTTTTCTTGAAGTTTACTCGTTTCAGCTGGAGATATTTGTGTATCACACAATGGCCCAAATCCCGTATTTATACCATAGACGGCTTTATCTCCGCTAGCCATTTTTTCGACATAGTGTCGGCAGGTATTCACTTTAGTAATAGCTTCATTGGTTAATTCACCAACGAGCTTAGCGCTCGCAAGTGCGATAGCTTTTTCAACCGTTAAATGATCTATGCCATATTTAAACATATCTAGAAATTGGTTTATCGTAGTTTGATATCTATAAAGTTACGATTACTTTTGATGCATAATAATATCATTTAATACCATATTTGATGCATTTAAGTAATCAATTAGAACTTCGCCACCTTCGCTATTTCTTAATGGTAGCTGAAGAATTACACTTTAGAAATGCAGCGGAAAAACTGTATATCTCACAACCTGGATTAAGCAGACAAATAAAACAACTAGAGGAGGAGCTAGGCATCCACCTATTTGAGCGACATAACCGGAAAGTAGTATTGACACCAACGGGCCATTACTTAAGAGATCAAGTAAGAACAATCTTTAAGGATTTAGAATTCGTTGTAAATCATGCACAATTATTGGAAAAAGGTATTGAAGGACATTTGCGGCTGGGTTTTATAGGTTCGGCCATGCAAAACGTTATACCAGATTTCTTATTAAAAATCAGAAAAGAATATCCAAATATTCAATATGACTTAAAGGAAATGGATAACCAAGAACAGATTAATCAATTGCTGTCGCAAGATATTGATATTGGTTTCGTGAGGCTCGATCAGGTGCCAATTGGATTGCGAATGAAGCCAGTTTTTGAGGATACATTTTCCTTAGTATTACCAAAAGATCATGTTATAAATGAGAATAATTTTAAAAACTTATCGCAATTAAAAGAAGAGCCTTTCGTTTTGTTTGATGCTTCCTACAGCGGATCCTATTATAAAAAAGTGATGCAAATTTTTGAGGACAGCGGTTTTCAACCCAAAGTAGCACACAATACAGTTCACGCTACGACCATATATCGATTGGTGGAACGTAATTTTGGATTGTCTATAGTACCTAGCACACTTCAAATAGGTTATGATATGGATATTAAGTTTATTCCCTTAACCAAAATTAAGCACCGAACTACTTTGCAGATGATATGGAATAAGAATAACAATAATCCGGTTTTGAAGACTACCATTGGTTTAATATAAAGGGTTTTAATCTCTGAAAAGAAATCCAAAACCAAGACGTTTCAGCATCTTTTTCTCAAAACCCCAAAAAAATTGAAATTGACCAAATAGCCATCCAAAAGCAACGAGCAGTATTTGGTAAATGGGAAATATTAGTAATATACGAGCGGTCCAGTATATAAATCCATTAGTTGATTCTTGATCAAGTCCGATAAAGTTGGTTAAGGGTTCAGCAAGTTTTGCCGCAGACGAACCCGTAATTGCAAATACAATAAATATGACAACTATTTGCCAGTTGGAGTCAATACCCCAGCGTTGTTTTAGTTTTTCCATAGCGTAATAACGCGACAAATATAGCCATTTACACTCTAGGAATAAAGCCCGCTAAACGCTGATTGTATCTTCTTTGGAAGAAGATAAAGTAGTTGTATAATTTATAGTTTACCTCGTAGCCGTAATCTGTAAATGGATCGTAATCTATTCGTAATTCATAAAGATTGGGGTCGAAGCGTTGTGGTTGTAGAACCCGTTGATTCCATTCTGTTACTAAGATGTAATTTCTGTTTTCTAAGAAGCTTTGGCTGTAAAAACCTTCTGGTCTTGCGACGCTTTGTAGCCAATAATTAAAACCTGGTTCAATGATGATGATTTCATATTCCGTTTTTTCACTTGCAATGGTTACGGTGTCATTCCCTTTATTGGTAAACTCTTGTTCAGCCTTATCTTGAGTTTTTAGATTATTAGAAGATGAACATGCGGCTATTAAGCCTGCAATTAGAAGTATGGTTAAAAACTGTCTCATCTTTTAAAACATTTATATATGCAAAGAGCAATGTACGAAGAATACATTGCTCTTTTATGAATTTTATCTTTGGTTTAACAGCCTATTTACCGAAAAGTCCACCAAGTAATCCGCCAAGACCACCTCGCTTTTTCCCGCCACCTAATACCATACCGGCTACATCATCAAGAACGCTACCATCGCCGTCAGCATCTATTAACGAGGCGATTAAACTTTGATTTTGTTTTGGTTGTCCGCCAAGCATGCCGCCTAATAGCGCATTCATACCAGATGCATCTTGAACGTTTGCCTGTTGTTTTTGTTTACCCAAAAATCCCATTAATAATGGAGCAGCAACTTTTAATATCTGTCCTACAGAGCCGGCATCAACTCCAGACTGCTGGCTTAAGGCATTTTCTACAGAAGCTTGTTTTCCTCCTAGTACATGGCCTAAAATACCTGCACCATCGCTCATTACTGAATCGTCGACACCGCCATCAAATAATCCTCCTAGATTGTCAAGAATTCCACCACTATGCTTACCTGATAATGCATTCATTAATCCCGCAGCACCCTGCTCAGTTTGTGCATTTTTTTTCATAGCACCCATTAGTACAGGAAGAGCCATACTTAATACGCTAGAGGTTTGAGAAGAAGAAGTGCCTGTTTGACTACTCATTCCGCTAATCATTTGACGACCCATGTCGCTATTTAAAAGATCTAATATTCCTGACATTATATTCTGTTTTTTAGTTAGTTAATATCATCGGTAAGATACAAAAAAGTCCGACTCAAATGAGCGGACTTTTACAAATGTATGTTTAAAGAATCGATTAATTCCCTAGAATATCGATTATCTGTGTAGCTAATTCAGTACCGATTCTATCTTGAGCTTCACCTGTAGCGGCACCAATGTGCGGGGTAAGAGAAACTTTAGGATGCATTAGTACTTGAACTGCTGGCTTAGGTTCATCAATAAATGTGTCAAGTCCTGCAAATGCCAATTTATTATCATTGAGTGCATTTAATAGTTCTACTTCATTGACTACACCGCCACGAGCGGCATTAATTAAAACTGCTCCTGATTTCATTAGATCGAATTCCTTTTTACCAATTACATAGTCTTTTTGAGCAGGAACATGAAGTGTAATGAAATCTGCTTCCTTTAAAACTGCATCCATGGACTGTGTCTTGATTTCAAAGTCTGCAGACTGTCCGTCGTAAAAGTCGAGTTTAATAGTAGCGTTCTCAATAAACTTATCTGCTGCGATAACACGCATGCCTACACCTAGTGCAATTTTTGCGACCTCTTGACCAATACGACCAAATCCGATAATTCCAATTGTCTTTCCGCGTAACTCTACACCCTTGGCGTATGATTTTTTAAGATCTTTGAATTTAGAGTCACCATCTAATGGCATATTTCGGTTAGCATCGAACAGAAAACGAACACCTCCATATAAATGTGCAAAAACTAGTTCGGCAACAGAACTTGAAGAAGCTGCTGGAGTGTTGATTACTTTTAAACCTTTTTCGCGCGCATATTCAACATCAATATTATCCATACCGACACCACCGCGACCAATGATTTTTAGGCTAGGACAGGCGTCGATTATATCTTTTCTCACTTTAGTTGCTGAGCGAACTAAAATAACATCAATCTTTTCTTGGTTGATAAAATTGATTAGTTGCTCCTGTGCCACTGTTGTTGTGTTCACTTCAAAACCTGCAGCTTCTAAAGCGTCAATTCCGCTTTGTGAAACACCATCGTTTGCTAATACTTTCATTTTTAAAGTTTAAAACTTGAAATTTTATATAATTACTACAGACTGGATACTACCAGCCGCCTACTGAATCTATGCTTTACGTTCCAATTCGCTCATTACATCTACTAATGTGCCAACACTTTCTAATGACATGGCATTATACATTGATGCACGATATCCACCAACTGATCGATGGCCATTTAGACCATTAATACCAGCTTCTTTCCACATAGCGTTAAAGGTTTCTGCTAGATCATCACGAGTAAGACTAAAAGTGGCGTTCATATGAGATCGGTCTTCTTTAGCAGCAAACCCATCAAAAAGAGGATTTAACTCAATCTCCGAATAAATAAGGTTGGCTTTTTTCTCATTTATCTCCTCAATTGCTGGTATTCCTCCAAGATCTTTAAGCCATTCCATAGTTAACATCGATGTATAAACAGGGAATACAGGCGGCGTGTTGAACATGCTGCCTTTACTTAAATGCACTGAATAATCAAGCATAGAAGGAATTTGACGTTCTACTTTTCCTAAAATATCTTCCTTAATAACAACAAGTGTCGTTCCAGCGGGTCCCATATTTTTTTGTGCACCTGCATATATTAAATCAAACTTACTAAAGTCTAGTTGACGTGAGAAAATATCACTGCTCATGTCGCAAACCAAAGGCGCATCGGTAACAGGAAATTCCTTTATTTGTGTACCAAAAATGGTATTGTTACTAGTGGTGTGTAAATAATCAAGACCTTCAGGAACAGTATACCCTTTAGGGATGTAGTTAAAATTTTTGTCTTTAGAAGAAGCTACTTCAACGATTTCACCAAACATTTTAGCTTCTTTAACAGCCTTCGAACTCCATGTACCCGTATTTATATAGCCAGCTTTTTTGTTGAGTAGGTTATAGGCAACCATCAAAAACTCCATACTCGCACCACCTTGCAGGAATAAGGCTTTATATCCTTTTCCATCAAGATTTAAGAGCTCTAATGCTAGGCTTCGAGCTTTTTCCATAATATCAACAAAATCCTTGCTTCGATGAGAAATTTCAATAAGCGAAAGTCCGGAGCCGTTTAACTCAACTACGGCCTCAGCTGCTTTTTGCATTACTTCCTTAGGCAAAATACATGGTCCTGCGCTAAAATTATGTTTCTTCATTATTGCTATTATTATTGTTGAAAAATAAAGTTACAAAGGTGCTAATTAATTGATTAATGAACATTGATAAAATCGCATTTTATTCAGCATCTTTTTAACAAAAACTCAATGGTATCTTCGCCATCGGCATAGTCATTTAGCTCTGGGCATTGGGTTTGCCCAAAAGTTATTTCGCTGTCTGTAAACCCTTTAGATACAATACATTGAATTTGATCTTCGTCATTTTTCAGACGTTCTTTTAGTTCGTTAGTATCTTTATAAGTTTCGTAAAACAAGGTCGCTATGGGTGAACTACAACTTTCGTCTTCTTTAATCATTAAAAAGCCATTTTCAAGTATATCAAACTGACTCATAATATATACTGCCTTATTGTAGTCGTAATTATTGGCGTATTTCGCAGTTTCTATAATTGCAGATTGATGGTAAACACCTTTAAACAAGGCATCAAAATCATATCCTTTGGGAACAAAAACTTTCGATACACTGCGACAACCCAATCCATAATATCTAAAAATGTCTTCGCTTAGGGCTTGCATATCTTCTTCAGTCTCGTTTCCGGTTAAAATTGCAACTGAATTCCTGTTTTTTCTTATGATAGAAGGAACGTCTTTAAAGTAGTATTCAAAATAGCGAGCAGTATTGTTGCTGCCAGTTGCAATCACTGCGTCAAAGTCTTCCAGTTTATCCTCAGTAAATGCTATTCTGCCTTTAAATTCTGGGGCGACATATTCCAAATACTTGGCTAAAAAGGGCAGTAGGTTTCTGTCGTTAGATGACTGTTTTACTAGCACACTATGACCACATATTAATACCGATAAAAAATCATGAAAACCAACTAGCGGGATGTTTCCTGCCATTACAATCCCGACCTTTTTTAATTCTGTATTAGAACTGAAGTCGTATTTTTCTAACCAATTGGTTAATTTTTGTGACGTAAGTGCTGCACTCCAACCTTCTAGGGCATATAAAATGTTATCTTTAGTAAACCAGGCGTTGTGTTCTTCAGCAAGGTTTATTTGATGTAAAAAGCCGTCATAGAACAGCTCATTAAAAGGTATATCCTCTTTTTCAGCGATCTTTTCTCTACTAAATTGAGATAAAAACTTACCTAATTTTGAGAAGGCTTCAATTCTAGATGTTAAATCCATACAAAGGTTGTATATAAAGCATACAGGCTTTATTTTTGCAACAAAATTAAGCAAATAAGAAAAAGAAAATGGCTATAATCATAACAGATGAGTGTATTAATTGTGGTGCCTGCGAGACGGAATGTCCTAATACTGCAATTTACGAGGGAGCAGATGATTGGCGCTATGCAGACGGCACAAGTCTTGAGGGAGATGTAGTATTACCGGATGGTAAATCCGTGAATGCTGAAGAAGCTCAGGAGCCTGTTTCTGACGAGATATACTACATAGTACCCGATAAGTGTACAGAATGTAAGGGCTTTCATGAGGAGCCACAATGTGCAGCTGTATGTCCGGTAGATTGTTGTGTTCCTGATGAGGATCATGTTGAAACAGAAGAAGTACTTTTAGGAAAGCAACGTTTTATGCACCCAGAATAGGGGAAAGTAGAAAATGAAAATATTAAAATCCTGAGCGAAAGCTTGGGATTTTTTGTTTTAAATACATTTGACTGCCAGTTCCTTCAGAATTTTAGCGCAGATCATTGCTGTCATTTTATTATAATCGCGAGTTGGGTTATATTCAACTATATCAGCGCCAATAATTGGTGTATTGATTTGCTGAATGATGCTTAGCAGTTCTCTAGTAGTAAGTCCTCCTGGTTCGTAATGAGAAATACCAGGAGCAAAGGCCGGATCTAGAGCATCAATATCAACAGAAACATAAAGTGGCCCGTCTAGAGGTAGAATTTTTTCCAATGCAAAATCTTTCATTTCTATTGAAGTCACCCCATATTTCTTAGCTTGTTCACGTTGATGGGTATTGTAGGTTCTAATCCCAACCTGTACTAGTTTTTTGGCTAAACCGTCTTCCATAATTCGTGCAAACGGACAAGCGTGCGAATATTTGTCGCCTTCAAATTCATGATATAGATCACCATGTGCATCAATATGCAAAATATTGAGCTGACCGTATTTTTGATAGAAGGATTTAATAATAGGATAGGTGATGGAGTGATCTCCACCCAATGTGATTAACGGTGTGCCTTTTTCGAGATTGGTGGCAGTAATTGTTTCAATGTCAAAATACTCATTAATTGTAAAATCGCCTTTGTCATCAAACAACTCGGGTCTTATTTCTACATCTTCTTCAGCAAAATAGTTAGCTGAATGGGAATTATAAGCTTCTCTTATTAGAGGTGGTGCTTGCGCTGGACCTTGTGCAAATGATGATTTATCGTCGTATAAAATTCCTTGTAGGCCTATTTTTTTAATCATACGTTCCTGTGTTTCTCGCAATTAATTTTTAATTGTTTTGGCTCTTGATTCATAAAACTATGATTATTTAAATAAAAAAGAGCCATCTGGGGGGAGATGGCTCTTTTCACAAATTGACTTAATCAAACAAATTAGAAGCGATAGTTTAACGACAGGTTAAACATTGTACCTAATTGGCTGAAGTGATAACCATCGTATGTCATTTGAGAGTAACGTTGGTTAAACGTTAATAGGTTTGAGAAATTTTCCGCTGGAGTAAGTCCGAAAGCATTTGTACTAGTATCATCTAAGATAGCTTGACCTGCTGCATTTTCTGCTTTAAAGCTCCACTCTGGAAGAATATTCAAAATGTTATTGATATTGAATGCTACTGTTACATTCTCAGAAGCACTCCAATTTACACCTAGATCAGTTACGATTTTAGGAGTAAACTCTGTTCTTAAATTTTCATCAAGACCTTGTTGTTTGAAAGTTGTCTTTCCGAAATAAGTATTATTTAATAGTAAATCGAATTTTCCGATTTCATAATTAGCACCTAGTATCCATTTAGTTTCTGGTCTAGAAGTAAAGAATAATGCTTCTTGAGTTGCATCTACTACTGATTGACCAGAATCAGCAACTAGTGCCGGGTTATTTACCGCACCATCACGTTCATTCTGAATTACATAATTACCCGCTAAGCTGAAGTTTAAGTTTCCTTCTCCTAATGCAATGTTTCTGTAATTGGCAACAACATCAATACCTGAAGTTCTAGTGTCAATTGCATTGGCAAAGAAACTAACATCTGATAAATTGTTATCCTGTAGAATCTGATCTAAAGCAGTATTTCCAGCAGCGGTTGCTCCAATTTCATTACTTAAAACGATACGATCATCAACAGCGATGTTGTAGTAGTCGATTGTAAAGTTAAAGTTGTTGCTGAGTTTAGCACCTAAACCAACTGTAATGTTTGTGGAAGTTTCGGCATCAAGGTTATTAATACCTAATAAATTAGCCTGAGATGATACATTATTAATTAAACCACCCACTTGAATACCTTGACCAGGAATAAAGCTATACTGCGCTTTTTGCGTATAAATCTGGTGCAGGGTAGGAGCTCTGAATCCTGTAGAGGCCGACGCTCTTAAAGTTAATTTATCATCTAGGAATTTATATCTAGAACTTAACTTCCATACAAATGCATTACCAAAATCGGAATAATTCTCGGTACGTATGGTTGCATTTACTAAAAAGTTATCTGTGAAATCGAATGCAGCATCAAGATAACCACCAAAGTTATAACGGTTGAATTTTCCTGAGTTTTCTGGAGCGTTACCAGCGAATGAATCGGCACCACCACCGTCATAAGAATCTAAAGCACCCTCGATCACAGTAAATGTTTCACTTCTAAACTCGGCACCAAACGATAAGGTTGTAATATCTGACAAACTTTTAGAAACATCAAGGTTACCTACAATATGATTAAACTGTGTTCCTCCTGGATCGAATGCCAATGCACTATTCTCTCTATATAAACTTGATCCTTCAGTGATCTCACCATCATCTACGCTTCCATTTCCATTAGCATCAAGCCATGTAGAAGGAGAAAATACAAAATTACGGTTGTGGGTATTAGTTACTGCATAAGTTTGTCTGTTTCCACCTGCAGTAAAACTAACATCGGTATACCAGCCATTAGTTTCATTTTTAAAACCTAAGGTGGCATTAAAATCATTTAAATCACCGTCAAAAGTTGGTACATATCCATCATAACCACCTGCATTGTTAGGGTTGTTACCTGGGAAGAAATCAGCTAGATAAGGGAAATCCGTAACAGTTCTCCAGTATGGTGTTCTATAGTTAGCAAATGAATTCACCTTTTTATATACGTAAGCACCATTAAAATACATATCAGAGTTTTCCCCGAGTTCAAAACCACCATTTACTAAGAATTTAGCTGCAGTAGTTTCTGGCGATCCATTGATGTTTCCAGCATCTGGACGTCTTGATAAAAATTCTTGAACGTCGGCAATATCAGCACCAAAATCTGCGGCTTCACCTTCTGCACTTACTGTGCCTGGTCTGTTTGCAAGATTTACTTTAGATAAATCAATTGTATAGTTGATAAAACCTTTGTCTTCGCCAATACTATTACCACTGTTTAATGCGATACCAAACATTTCTCCATCACCCTCACTAGTAATACCCGTTCGAACGGTTGCTGAAGTTCCAATACTCGCATCTTTAAGTATAATATTCATTACACCAGCAATCGCATCTGACCCGTACTGTGCTGATGCACCGTCACGAAGGATTTGTACTTCTTTAATCGCATCAGTTGGAATTGCTGAGATATCAGCACCCGTTTCACCACGACCAGGGGAGGTCTGAGTGTATAAAAGTGCACTTAAGTTTTTCCGTTTTCCGTTAATAAGAATTAAGGTACGCGAAGGCCCCATATTTCTTATTTCATATGGATCTAAAAGCGAAGTTGCATCATTAACCGGCGTTTGCACGGTGTTGAACGATGGAATTCTATACTGTAATGACTTATCAAATGTGATCTGTCCTGTGTTTTGTAATTCTTTAACACCTACACGATCTACAGGCAAAGGCGATTCCGTATTACTACGTGCTGCTGCACGAGAACCAACCATAATTACTTCCTCAAGTTGTTCGCCCTCACTTAAGCTAACGTTTAATGTGCTTCTACCAGCTACGCTTAGAGTTTGTGTACCAAAACCAACATAACTAAATACTAATTTGGCGTTATCACCTACGGTAATTTCATAGTTCCCCTCGAAGTCAGTCGTAGTACCATTTGAGGTACCTTCTTCAACAACATTAGCTCCTGGTAGTGGGTTTCCATCACTATCAGTGACTTTTCCTTTTACTGTAAACTGAGTTTTTACAAAATCATTAGAAACTGAAAGATTAAGACCTTCTGCATTTCCCATTTCAGCGATTGATACCTTGGCGTTTTTCCTAGTGTATATTACATAGTATTTGTTGCCTAAATACTCAAAATCTAAACGTGTACTTGCTTCTAGCTTACTTATTACTTTGTTTAGCTTTTTGTAGTTGTATTTACTAGGATTAAGCTTCGTTCCAGAAATTAATTCAGGATTGTAAGTAAAAAACACTTCATGCTTCTCACTTAGTTCACTAAGAAAATCAGCTAAATCGATTTCCTTGATGTCAGCATCACCGCCGGGGTCAATTGCACTCATCTGTAGCGTTCCTAAAAGCGCTAACAACATGAATAAGGTTTTAGTTACTTGTTTCACATTCATAATTTTAATTTTGATTTATAGTGTTGTTAATAATTAATAGTTCATTCTCTATATGCTTAATTTTTATTCCAGTTGATTTTTGAATCGCTTCTAAGCATATGTTTAAATTCTGATTAGGAATACCACCTGAAATAATGATATCTTTTAACTCCTCATTCTGATAATTCGTTTCAAGACCATAGGTGTTACCAATATATTTTAATACCTCTGCTAAAGGAACTTTGTTGAAAATGTAAGTGCCATTTTTCCAGCTGGCGTAGGTGAGTTCTGAGGTAACTTTTTCTTGAGATAATGTTTTGTTATTTCTAGAAAATGAAACAAAATCTCCAGGAACCATTTGTTTTCGATCTCCGTTTTCTAGTAGCAGTTTTACAGAACCTTCATCCAGTAGGACATCCGTTTTTTCTTCTCTAGAATTCACATTGAACTCAGTACCATAGACTTCTACAACCAAATCTTCAGTATGCACCCAGAACTTGGCGTTTGTTTCAAGCTTCTTCCTTACTTTAAAATAAGCTTCACCTGCAAGCGTTACAGAACGTGGATTTAATTTCTCATACTGGATTTCAGAATTACCATTTAAAACTACATTAGTACCATCTGGTAATGTTAGATCCATAATTTCTCCATAAGCAGTTTTATGAACAACCGTGGTCGCTTTATCACTTAATTGATAAATCATAACTGCTGAAGTAATCAACAAGACCATAACCGCTGCGTAACGCAACATCGTTTTATTTAAGTTAAAAAGCTTTTTTGGCTGTTTGGTTGTCGCTTTGTTATCTATTTTTTTCAGAACAGAAGCCAAGGCATTATCTACCTTGCTTTTATCTAAACTGGTGTTATTAAATGAAATACCCAATACCATGGCTTTCGCATCATAAATGATATCGACATGATCAGGGTTTTGTTCAATCCACTTATTCCAAAAAGCAACATCGTTTTGGTTAGATTCTTTAGCCCAGTTTATAAATGAAGTATCTTCTAGGAGATTATTTAAGCTTGGTTGTTTTCCCTTTTTCATTATGCAGGATGTAGCTGTTTGTTGCGCTACATATATAAAGAGATTACAAAGCTTATTTTATACTCAGTTTTTTTGAGTTTTTTTAATTAGACAGGAAAATTTCTTGCACAGCCTTGTTTTCTAGTTCTTTACGAATTTTAGAAAAAGCGCGCTGAATGTTGTTAAGAACACTCTGATATGTTATATCCATAACAATTGCTATTTCTGACACCTTTAAGTCGCTGTAGTATTTAAGATAGATAGATTCACGCTCCTTTTTGGAAAGTGTATTTAAAATAGTGGTTAGTGTCGCAGTCTTTATTGCAGTAAATTCTTGTTTAATGGCAATTTCTTCAGGGGAAAACTCAAAGTTTTCTAACTGCGCTTGTTCAGGAATTTCTGAAGTAAAAGCGCGTTCTTTTTTCAGGCTCTTAAGTAGTGCTCTTCTAAACGAAACGAATAGATAAGATTTAATGCTCTTAATCTCACCTAAATTTTCTCTATTGTCATATAAATAAACAAAGAAATCTTGAAGGCAATCTTCGGTTAAAGTCTCGTTTCCTGATATTTTTAGTCCGTAATTGTGAAGACCGGGATAGAAGTTGCGAAAAATGGCTGAATAGGCTTGTACATTGCCCTCAATAAAGGAATACCATACTGATTTATCCGCTAAACAGTCCATTTTTTTCGTTGATCGTCTGCTAAATGTAGTTAAAAAATTTAACATTTATCTAACATTTAGAAAAGTTGAGCGTATTTAATCCAGAAAAAAGTAATAAAAAAGTAATGTAGAACACTATCTTTGCGCACTTAAAATTAATCCTATGAAAGCTGGTATTGTCGGACTCCCTAATGTTGGTAAATCGACCCTGTTTAATTGCTTGTCTAATGCAAAAGCACAGAGTGCTAATTTTCCCTTTTGTACTATAGAACCTAATATAGGCGTTGTAAATGTGCCTGATGAACGATTGGAAAAACTGGAGTCATTGGTGAATCCGGAAAAAGTACTTCCAGCTACAGTGGAAATTGTTGATATTGCTGGTTTGGTTAAAGGTGCTAGTAAAGGAGAAGGACTAGGAAATCAGTTTTTAGGTAATATTCGAGAAACAGATGCGATCTTACATGTATTGCGATGTTTTGATAATGATAATGTTGTGCATGTTGATGGTTCTGTCGATCCTATTAGAGATAAGGAGACGATTGATATGGAGTTGCAATTAAAAGACCTCGAAACAGTTGAAAAGAAATTAGAAAAAGTAAATAGAGCTGCTAGAACAGGTAATAAAGAGGCTTTAAAAGAACAAGCTATTCTAAATCAGATTAGAGACGGATTAGAAGCAGGTAAATCGGTTCGTGCTATTGAATTTTCTGATGATGATCGTGCTGACTTTGTTAGGCCATTACAATTTATCACAGACAAGCCAGTATTGTATGTATGTAATGTAGATGAGGGGAGCGCGGTAAGTGGTAACGCCTACGTAGATACAGTAAAAGAAGCTGTAAAAGATGAAAATGCAGAAGTTTTAGTTCTTGCAGTTGGCACTGAAGCGGATATAACTGAACTTGAAAGTTATGAGGAGCGCCAAATGTTTTTGGAAGATATTGGTCTTGAAGAGCCTGGAGTTTCTAAATTGATACGATCGGCCTATAAATTATTAAACTTGCAGACCTATTTTACAGCAGGAGAAAAAGAAGTTCGCGCATGGACTATTCCAATTGGTGCAACTGCACCACAATCAGCAGGCGTCATTCATACCGATTTTGAAAAAGGATTTATCCGTGCCGAGGTAATTTCGTATGACGATTATGCAAGCTATGGAAGTGAAACTAAGGTCAAAGAAGCTGGAAAAATGCGCGTAGAAGGAAAGAATTATGTTGTTAAGGATGGCGATGTGATGCATTTTCTTTTCAATGTTTAGCCTGCGTCACCCTGAATTCATTTCATGGTCTTATTAAGATGATCAAGATTTAAGTGTGATATGAGATGCTGAAACAATTTAAGCATGACTATCATTAAGAGTTCACATACAAACGTACATAAATCAGTTATTCGAAATCAATTTTGAATAAAACACTTTCAAAAGAAAAGAGTTTTAGCTTAGGAATTATCCTTGGGGTCTTGGGTATCGTTTTGTTTTCTTCTAAAGCCGTAATGGTAAAATTGGCTTACGAATATGAGGTTGATTCTGTTAGCTTATTATTGTTTAGAATGTTGTTTTCTTTTCCTTTTTATGTGGCCGTTGCACTTATATATTCTAAAGAAAAACGACAGGGAAAGCTAACTAAAAAACACTATTTGTGGTTAATTGCCTGTGGGATTCTAGGGTATTATCTTGCCAGCTTTTTTGACTTTGAAGGTCTACGCTATATAAAAGCGGGTCTCGAACGTATCATTCTATTTTTATACCCTACAATTGTACTAATCATCAATCGATTGGTTCTAAAAATTCCTATTACCAAGTTGCAATCCATTGCTATTTTATTAACATATCTTGGAGTAATTGTGGTATTTTGGGATGAAGTAAGTCTTGATGGTCAAAACGTTTATCTCGGGAGTTTTTTGGTGTTTTTAAGCGCACTTACCTATGCATCTTACATTGCCGGCAGTGGTTGGTTAATTCCGAAGTTCGGGGTAATGACCTTTACTGCCTTTGTAATGATCGTTTCTTGTATATGTGTATTTATCCATTATCTAATTACAAATACAGCGGATATATTTAATTTTCCTTGGCAGGTGTACGCCTATGGTGGTGCCATTGCAGTTTTTGCAACTGTGATACCTTCATTCTTAGTTTCTGCTTCTATTAAAGTGATATCGAGCTCTAATTTTTCTGTAGTTGCTGGTATTGGACCGATCTCAACGATTATTCTTGCATATTTCTTTTTAAATGAAACCCTTTCTCCAATACAATTTTTAGGTGCTTTTGTTGTAATAGCAGGAATTTTGTTGATTAAGTTAAAGAAGAAGAAAGTTTAGCCCGATTGTAATTTGGATTTTTAATTATTGATATTTACCACAGTAGAAGGGGTATTTTTTTCTTAACAATCGGCCCACACTCTTTGTTAATTACTTTAGTCACACAGCATTTCTTTTTTTGCTTTGAACCTTTATATTAGCAGACATTCACTTTGTTTTATCGATTTATGGCACAACAGTCCGCATACACTGAAGATAATATACGTTCACTCGATTGGAAAGAGCATATTCGTATGCGTCCTGGTATGTACATTGGTAAGTTAGGCGATGGCTCAAGTGCCGATGACGGAATCTATATTCTTATAAAAGAAGTACTCGATAACTGTATCGATGAATTCGTTATGGGTGCCGGTAAAACGATTGAGGTTTCTGTTCAGGATAATAGAGTAATTGTTCGTGATTATGGCCGGGGTATTCCCTTAGGGAAAGTTGTTGATGTAGTATCAAAAATGAATACTGGTGGTAAGTACGATACACGTGCCTTTAAAAAATCCGTGGGATTAAATGGCGTCGGTACAAAAGCAGTAAATGCACTTTCCACATTTTTTAGAGTTGAATCTACTCGAGACGGCAAATCAAAGTCGGCTGAATTTGAAACAGGAAACCTTGTTAACGAGGAGCTACTTGATGAAACTTCAAGAAGACGAGGTACTAAGGTTACCTTTATTCCAGATGATAGTATTTTCAAGAAGTATAAATATCGTCATGAGTACATCATTAAAATGATCAAGAATTACGTCTACCTCAATCCTGGGTTGACAATGATCTTTAATGGCGAAAAGTATTTCTCTGAAAATGGACTAAAGGACCTTTTAGAAGATACTACGAATACTGAGGATATGTTATATCCTATTATTCACCTTCGAGGAGATGATATTGAGGTAGCGATTACACATAGTAAAACACAGTATAGTGAAGAGTACCATTCGTTTGTAAACGGGCAAAACACGACGCAAGGAGGAACACACCTCGCAGCCTTTAGAGAATCACTAGTGCGAACTATTCGCGATTTTTATGGTAAGAATTACGATGCTTCTGATATTAGAAAATCGATTATCGCTGCGATATCGATTAAGGTAATGGAGCCGGTTTTTGAATCGCAAACAAAAACCAAATTAGGGTCGACAGATATGGGAGGAAATCTTCCAACGGTACGAACCTATATAAATGACTTTTTAGGTAGATATCTTGATAATTTCCTTCACAAGAATGCCGATGTAGCTGAAGCTATTCAACGCAAGATCATGCAGGCGGAACGGGAGCGTAAGGAGCTATCTGGAATTAGAAAACTTGCGAAAGATCGTGCCAAAAAAGCAAATCTTCATAATAAGAAATTAAGGGATTGCCGTGCCCACTTGGGGGATTTAAAAAACGATCGACGCTTAGAAACAACCTTGTTCATTACTGAGGGTGATTCGGCAAGTGGATCGATAACAAAAAGTCGAGATGTAAATACGCAGGCTGTATTTAGTTTAAAAGGAAAGCCTTTGAATTCCTATGGGATGTCTAAAAAGATCGTGTATGAGAATGAGGAATTCAATTTACTTCAGGCCGCTCTTAATATAGAAGAGAGCTTGGCAGATCTTCGTTATAACAATATCGTAATAGCAACGGATGCCGATGTTGACGGAATGCACATTCGGTTGTTACTAATTACATTCTTTTTACAATTCTTCCCCGAGTTGATTAAAGAAGGGCACTTATATATTCTGCAAACACCGCTTTTCCGCGTACGGGATAAAAAAGAAACGATTTACTGTTATAGCGAGCAAGAACGAAGAGATGCCATTGAAAAATTAAGAGGAAAACCTGAAATCACCCGATTTAAAGGGCTTGGTGAAATATCTCCTGATGAATTCAAGTATTTTATTGGTGATGATATACGTCTTGATCCGGTAATGCTAGATAAGGCGACCTCTATTGAAGAACTATTGAGTTTTTATATGGGCAAGAACACGCCAAACAGACAAGAGTTTATTATCAAAAACTTGAAAGTTGAATTGGATACAGTCGAGGATTTAGAATCTGTCGGAGAAGAGTAGAAAATAGAAATAAGAATAAAGAGAAAAGAAGCAAGAAGAAAGAAAGTAGAAAAATGAAATAAGAGTTTAGACGAAGGAGAAAAGCATATTTAAAGGACAATATATGGAGATGAAAAAAATAAAAATGCAAAAAAATGCAGCGATCATACTTATCATTGTTCCATTATTAAAAATAATATCATATTTATTGAAAAATGATTTTGAAATAGGAGGCAGGAACTATTACATCATTGGTGGATCCTTAATAGTATTGATGATTTGCGGTTCAGTAGGCCTTAGAAATAGTTTAAGAAAAGAAAAAGCCTTGAAAGGATGAAATTGAAGAAACAAGTTTCAAATTTTAATTAAGAACAGCCAACTGTAAACAACAAACTAAAAAAATTGATTAAATACAAAATCCACCCCAAAGAAAAAATTTACTACACCATCATGGTAATCATCACCGTATTCGTGATATTACCGTTAATCGTAATTCCGATTATTGAACCGCTATTTCTAACTATAGTCTTGCCTATACTTGGTATAATTCTCTTAATTGGTTTACTAATCATGATCTCCCAAGGATTGTTAATCGGATTAATAAAAGGGACTGGAGTACGAGTTACGGAAAAACAATTCCCAGATTTACACAAGGTAATTGTAAAGCAGTGTAAAGCTTTAGAAATAAGAAATGTTCCTAAAACATATATTATTGAGTCTGCCATATTAAATGCCTTTGCAACGCGCTTTGCTGGATCAAATTATATGATATTGTTTTCGGAGTTAGCGGAGTTAATCTTAAGTGAAGATACTGAGAAAGATGTAGTCGATTTTGTAGTTGCACATGAACTAGGTCATATTAAACGGAATCATATTACAAGACGCTTGTTGGTATATCCGTCGATGTTTGTGCCTTTTTTACCACAAGCCTATTCAAGAGCTTGTGAATATACTTGTGATAGTATTGGCTGTGCTTTAAGTCCGACAGGAGCAGTACAAGGCCTAAAAATGTTGGCTGCTGGAAAAAAGTTGTCGAAAAAGCTGAATGTAAAAGCATATTCTGAGCAAACACAGCGGGATGAAGCTGGATTTTGGACCTGGTTTTCAGAAAAGCTATCAACGCATCCACATTTGTCAAAACGAATTACAGTAGAGATGCTAAAAGCTGATTTTGTTGCTACAGCTTCAGGAAAAACAACCTATTTCGAAGAAAAGGAAAAACCTAAAACGAAAGTTTCAACAAAAGAATCAATAGACGATATCAAAAAGGCCCTCAAGCCTGATGATTTTAAGTCTGATGATCATGATAAATATTTGCCAAAGGGGTAGTTCTGAGTTTTGAGTTCAGAGTTTTGAGTTTCCCTCCTTGAGGAGGGATTAAGGGAGGTGTAAACCTAAACCTTGCAGTAAAAAAACTAATAAGTAAATATTGTAGAATGACAATATTAGTATAAGTAACATGGAGGAAAACGAAGAAGAATTATATAACGAGCAAGCACAACAGGAACCGACAGACACCATTACTAAAATAACGGGAATGTATGCTGATTGGTTTTTAGATTATGCATCTTATGTAATTCTAGAACGAGCGGTACCGGCAATGGAAGACGGTTTTAAACCAGTACAGCGCCGTATTATGCATGCTTTAAAAGAGTTAGATGATGGTCGTTACAATAAAGTAGCCAATATCGTTGGTCATACCATGCAGTATCACCCACACGGGGATGCTAGTATTGGGGATGCGATGGTGCAAATAGGCCAGAAAAATCTATTAATTGATACACAAGGAAATTGGGGAAACATACTAACCGGAGATAGAGCAGCAGCCCCGAGATATATCGAAGCGCGCTTGTCTAAATTCGCTTTAGATGTAGTGTTTAGTCCAAAGGTGACTGATTGGCAATTGTCTTATGACGGTCGTAAGAAAGAACCAATTAATCTTCCGGTGAAATTTCCATTATTGTTAGCACAAGGGGCAGAAGGTATTGCGGTTGGACTCTCCACCAAGTTGTTGCCACATAATTTTAATGAATTAATAGACGCATCGATCAAGTGTCTAAAAGGAAAACGATTTACCCTAATTCCAGATTTCCCAACCGCGGGAATTATGGACGCCACCAATTATAACGACGGATTAAGAGGCGGGAAAATCCGAATTCGAGCACGTATAAATCAACGTGATAAGAATTCACTAGTCATTACCGAAATCCCATTTGGTACCAATACATCTTCGCTGATCGATTCTATTCTGAAAGCAAATGATAAAGGGAAGATCAAGATTAAAAAGATTGAAGATAATACCGCTGCTGAGGTTGAGATATTAATTCATTTACCGTCAGGAATTTCGCCAGATAAGACGATTGACGCATTGTATGCATTTACCAATTGCGAGATGTCTATCTCTCCATTGTCGTGTATTATTGAAGATAATAAGCCGGTTTTTGTTGGAGTTACCGAGGTGCTTAAACGCTCAACTGACAATACCGTAGCGCTTTTAAAACAGGAACTTGAAGTAAGACTTCACGAACTAGAAGAACAATGGCATTTCGCTTCTTTAGAGCGTATTTTTATTGAAAACAGAATCTATCGCGAGATTGAAGAAGAAGAAACCTGGGAAGGTGTTATTGCTGCTATTGATAAAGGCTTACAGCCTCACATTAAGCATTTAAAACGTCCGGTTGTAGAAGATGATATTGTTCGATTAACAGAAATCCGAATTAAGCGTATTTCTAAGTTCGATATTGACAAGGCCCAACAACGTATTGACGCTTTGGAGGCTGATATCGCTGAGGTAAAGCATCACTTAGCCAATTTGATTGAATTTGCGATTGATTACTTCATCAATTTGAAGAAAACCTACGGTAAAGACAAGGATCGCCAAACCGAGGTTCGAGTATTTGATGATGTAGATGCCACTAAAGTGGTTATTCGCAATACGAAACTATACGTCAATCGTGAAGAAGGTTTTGTCGGAACCTCATTGCGTAGAGATGAATATGTCACTGATTGTTCTGATATTGACGATATCATTGTGTTTACCAAAGAAGGGAAGATGATGATCACGAAGGTGGACTCAAAAACCTTTGTCGGTAAGGATATTGTGCATGTTGCCGTCTTTAAAAAGAAAGATAAGCGTACTATTTACAATATGATTTATCGAGACGGTAAAGGCGGAGCGTCATACATAAAGCGTTTTGCGGTTACTGGAGTTACCCGAGATAAGGAGTATGATCTTACTCAGGGTAAAAAAGGCTCCTCTATGTGGTATTTCTCTGCCAATCCTAATGGAGAAGCTGAGGTTGTGTCCGTATTCTTGCGTCAGGTAGGTAGTATCAAAAAACTAAAGTTTGATATTGATTTTGCTGATCTGGCTATTAAGGGTCGAGGGGTAAAAGGAAATATCGTTACTAAATACAGCATTAAGCGTATTGAACTTAAGGAAAAAGGTGTTTCTACACTAAAACCGCGTAAAATATGGTTTGATGATACTGTACAACGACTTAATGTTGACGGTCGCGGTGAATTAGTCGGGGAATTTAGAGGCGAAGACCGATTGTTGATTATCGACCAAAAAGGAAATGCAAAAACCATAGTACCAGAAGTAACGACTCGTTTTAATGACGATATGATCGTGTTGGAAAAATGGAAACCGAAGAAACCAATTTCTGCTGTGTATTGGGATGGTGAAAAAGAGCGCTACTATGTAAAACGCTTCTTAATCGAAAATGAAAATAAGGAAGAAAGCTTTATTTCCGATCATCAAAAATCCTATTTAGAAGTCGTTTCGACTGATTATCGACCTGTTGTTGAAGTAGTGTTTAATAAACTCCGAGGTAAAGACCAAAAAGAAAATCAACAGGTTGATATAGAGCAATTTATAGCGATTAAGGGAATCAATGCTTTAGGCAATCAATTAACCTCCGAAAAGGTAAAACAACTTAATTTACTAGACCCATTACCCTACGATGAGCCAGAAGAAACTCCGCCAGAAGAAATTGAGGTAGTGGGTGAGGAAACATTGCCTGATGGTGGCGAAGTGAATACTTCAAAAGCAGATGGAAATGAGAAAGATGACGATGGTGAGGGGCAGATTACGTTGGAGTTGTAATCTCTTTAAATAATATTGAAAGATGGTGTTATCCGAAAATTTAAAGGCAAACGGATATAGCTAATTCCTATATAAATAATTACTGTCAATATTGAATATGAATGGCCAATAGGAAACGAATTTTCAAAACTATAATATTCACACCTTTCATGGTTTTTATTATTGCCTTGATTGTATTATCGATCAAATATTCTCCAACCTATGTTTATCGATTAATAACAATGAATGTGGCAGATGTTTATGATTATGAGAACTTCGAAAACCGTAAGATTCGGGAAGCAAAAAGCTCCAATAATTTCACTTCTAAGCCTGAAGAGAAATATATTGAATCACTATTTGAGGGGCTGGTTACTAAAACTGGATTTAATAGCTTTGAAGAGTGGGCTATTGAGTCTCAAACTACTGCGCTTATTGTTATACAAAAAGATACCATCATTTATGAAAAATACTTTAATGGTTTTAGTAGGGATTCATATTTCCATTCTCAATCTATGGCAAAGTCATTTATATCATTTTTGATTGGTGCTGCCATTGATGATGGTCTAATTAAAAGCGTATATGACCCAATAACAAATTACATCCCTGAGCTTTTAGAGCGTGATCCGCGCTTTGAAAGAATATTAATTAAACATTTACTTGAAATGCGTTCTGGACTTGAATACAATACAGGTCTTATACCTTTCACTAATATTCACGCTCCATGGCATGATGAGGCAATTGGCTATTACCATCCTAATGTTCGAAAGCTGCTACTTGAAAATGTGGAAATTTCATCCGAACCAGGAAAAGATTTTCAATATTCCAATTACAACACAAGCTATTTAGGATTAATAGTTGAAAGAGCGACTAATCTGACTGTATCCAAATATCTCGAGCAAAAGTTGTGGTCAAAAATAATGGAATATGATGCTCTTTTCTCTTTAGATAGTAAAGAGTCTAGCTTTGAATACATGCCAAGTCGTTTGATTGCCCGAGCGATTGATTATGCACGTTTTGGTCAGCTTATGCTTAATGAAGGAAATTGGTACGGCGATCAGATTATATCAAAAGATTGGGTACTTGGATCTACTCGAGAAAACACATCAATTCCTCGTGATGTTTATCCAAAGTGGTTTGGAAGAAGTGACAAGAGAATTTATTACAATTACCAATGGTGGGGTCATGTAAACAAAGACTCCACTTTTCATTTCTATGCAAATGGAAATCTTGGACAGAATATTTACATCATCCCTAATAAAAAAACTGTCATTGTTCACTGTGGCAATTCACTTGAACATTATAGTAGTGATTTTGATTTATGGAATGTTGCTTTACTATTGAATTAGGGTTTAAACGATAATAATGAATTAAAACAAAAATAGACTGCAATACTGTATAAGGGAAATGTGGATTGAACAACTTAAAACTAAACTTGCCATACGAAGTTCGTAACTTCATATCAATATACCTAAAAACAAAATCACCTAAAACAACTAAACTATGCTCGGATTAATCCTCATCTACTTTATCGGGAAACGCTTTTATACGTTAGCAGAAGAATTCAACAAACATAAATGGGGTTTTGCGATACTTGGTGTCGTGTCTTACTATATTGGAACCTTTATTGGCGGCATCTTAATCGGGATTCTCGGTATGATATTTATGTGGGATTTTGTTTTAGAGGAAACGAATAATTTCGCCCTTGGACTTGTAGCACTTCCTTTTGGTATCGCCTTATGTATTGGATTATATTACCTCCTTCAATATTTATGGAAAAGAGAAGGAGTGGAAGCCGAAGTTAATATTGATGAAATTGGAAGAAATACAGCCGAATAAAATTGAATGGACATATAATTTGGAGATAGAATTTTAATAACTGCTGTATTTAACAAATTACCTGCTTTGTCACAATTCTTTGTTCTCATCGTCTTATTAAACAATGATGCTAATTATAGATTTCATATTAGTCGCAGGAATAGTAATTAGTGTTATAATATTGTTTTTGCTATTTAAAACCATCGAAAAACGGACACCTAAGAAATTATTGGTAGTTTACTTTTCTTTCATACTTGCAGTAATACTACATTCATATGCAAGTTTACACAACATAGAGACTCTTTACAAAGCCACATTCATTTTTGATTTCACTATAATATGGCTTTTTGGACCGCTACTTTTTGTTTATATAAAATCTATATTTCACGCAGAGGACAAACTGATTCTTAAAAACGGCTACCATTTCACGCCCTTTTTTGTAATATCACTTTTTATTGGTGTCCCACTTCTTATTACCTTATATCGCTCAGATTGGACTTTTGAGTATTTAGAGCTTTTGGAGAGAAATCAAATTTATATTGTTGTTGTTCGAAATTTGTATTTCATCTGTTATATTTTGTTTTCACTACAACTACTTCAAAGGCTTAAAAAAACAATTAAGCATAACTTTTCAAGTATATCTGCTGCAGATGTAAATTGGGTTCAATTTCTTCTAATTGGATGTTTCATTTTCATATCAGTTGATCTATTGACTAGAGTGTTTGAAGGTTTTTTTGAATCGAATGTGCCACAATACCAATATTTAACGATATTCTTAATTATTATATTAACAGCATATCTTGGTTTTAATGGTGTTAGTAATTCGAGAATTCTTGTCCCCGATTTTTTGATAGAAATGAAGTCTAAGCCTAATTCAGAACTGATTGTATCAAATAGTTTATCCAATTACTCTGATGAGGAAATAAGTGTTTTAAAAGAAAAACTGACAGATGTTATAGTCAACAATAAGTTATTTCTGAATCCTGAGCTAACATTAGGTATGCTTGCTAATGAAATAGATTTATCGGATAAAAAGCTTTCTGCACTATTAAACAAGTACCTGAATACTAGTTTTTACGATTATATAAATTCATATCGTATCGAAGAAGTGAAGAAAAGACTTCATAATAGAGAAAACGAAAAATTTACGTTGCTATCAATTGCATTTGATTGTGGGTTTAACTCTAAAGCTAGTTTCAATAGGATATTTAAAAATCAAATTGGCATTTCTCCCAGCCAATTCATTAAGAATCAGAGTACACCTTAAAAAGGTCTCATTTCTCTGCGTCGAAAAGGTCTCATCAGAAGCTATGAGACGACTTTACCCTTAAAATAAGACATATTTGCGGTTCATAATTAATCACAATGAAAAGGAAATTTAAAATTGCGATTGGCCTATTAGCCACTGTTCTTATTGGATTTATAACGTTCGTGCTTTATCAAACCAGAGATGATATAGGAGCAACCTTCGAAAACACTGAATCTATTTTGACCAAACTTCAAAAGGATACTAGAAATGCTGGCTTTGCTGTTTCAGTTTTTAGTAAGGATACCATATTATTTCAAAAGGGATTTGGATATTCTGATCTTGAAAGTAAAACTCCTTATACGACGAACACACAGCAATACATTGCTTCCGTATCAAAAACTACTATTGGGATAGCTTTACTAAAAGCACAGGAGATGGGATTATTGAATTTGGATGACCCAATAAATAGGCATCTTCCATTTGATGTACACAATCCTAATTTTCCAAGTGATGATATTTCGATCAGGCAGCTAGCAACACACACATCTTCATTAGATTATAATGAAAAGGTTGTAGAATCTCTTTATGTTCATGACAGCTTGAAAAAACCATCACTTAAAGAGTTTGTTACCAACTATTTCAAAAATAAGAGTTACGGAGATATTACATATACGAATCGTAAACCAGGGACCCACTTTAATTATTCAAATATAGGAGCAGGACTTGCTGCATATATTGTAGAGCATAAATCGGAAATGCCATTTAATGCCTTTACAGAATTATACATCTTTAAGCCATTGGGATTGAAAAGCACGAGTTGGTTTATTAATGATTCCATAAAACTAAGTGCTCAAACTACCTATTACGAACCAAAAAATGACTCATTGTTGCCAATAGATACGAAAGGAGTGGTGCTTTACCCTGCAAGAGATTTAAACACCAATATTGTTGATTTAACGAAATATTGTCAGGCTATTATTGCCAGATCTACAGGATTGTTAACTAAAGAATCATTTAGTGACCTTTTAAGCTCACAGTTAGATAGTAGAACTGAAATAAATACAGTCGATAACTCCGCTATTTTTTGGATGATCGACCGAAATCAATATGGGGTTACGTATCAGTTAACAGGCATGAATGGTGGAGATACTTGTATGAAGACCATGATGTGGTTTGACCCTAAAACTGAACTTGGATATATCTTTATTGGTAATACAGGCCCTGCGCAACAGAATAGAGCTTCACATATATTAATATTTAAAACTTTAGTAAGTCTGGGTGATCACTATACCTATAACAATGCCACGAGTATAAAAGAAAAATTATCTTTTAAATGGCACAATGCTTATAGTAGGATTAATGGGCTATTTTAAATAATTGCATGACTTACCATTTCTTAAGGCAATAAGACGCCAAACTATTTCAAGTCCGTTATCCACTTAAATCGGCTTTTTGTAAGCGGATAATCCTCAAAGGTCTTATAGCTCGTTTTGATTTCAAGTGTATCTCCTGAATAAATGCCTTTAAATGTGGTGCTTTTATTCTCGCCATTCTGATAGTTCAAAATATATGCTGTACTGTCTTTACTGCGAGCCGGTTGAAATGTAAACTGCTTAGCAACAGTATCCAACTCGAATGAAAAACGTTGTTGGTTATCATCTTCAGTAATAAGGTTAAAAGTTTCGGGCCAATAAGACATTCCATTGATGGAGATATTTTTCCATTTACTAGCTTCATTTTCTATAGTATCCCCATTTTTAATGAATAAATCCACAGTATGATATTGAACCATATAAGGATAGTCATTATGAGTACGCTCAATACGTCCTGTATAACTAATAAAGCACGAAATAATGTAGTATGTTAATAGCCCACCTTTGATAAAATATCCAATTTTCTTACTCGTTTTTCCTGTTAACAAGGGCTTGTTAACCATGGGAGTCGTCGGCTTATTTCTAATAAAAAAGTCGATCATTCGTTTAATATCTTCTCCTAATATTAATAGAGTCATGAGGAAAAGATGAATGGCGAACATTTTTACCCGAACATCATAACCTATGTCAATTAACACAACATTGGCCATGGCGATAAATGAAATAAAAGCTCCAATAAAGGTTGTGCGCCTAAACAGCAGCAGTGCACCACCAAGGACTTCAACCCAACCACTTGTTCTTGTATAGAATTCTGAATAGCTCATAAAATCCCATAGATAGCGCATTCCGTTATGGTTACCGGTGGTATTTTCTAGTCTATCGAGATCCATTTCGCCAAACTGCAGCATAAAAACCTTTGATAATCCGTAGATAATGAGCGTTAAACCTACATGATAGCGAAGTATTGTCTTAAATAATACTTTTAACTTATTGTTGTAGTTGGTTTTAAGTTTCGAATCGATAAAAACCCAAATAAAAGCTCCAATTATAGCTAGACATGCGATTAGTAAGAACCGGCTAAAGTCGTACTTAGAATCAAATCCGTTAAGCAGATAATCCTTATTAAATTCCCAACCTAGAAAAGTTTCACCAAACCAGATGGTGATAGGTTGCCAAAATGAAATATCGCTAGTGGTAAGTTCTTGGATATATTCAAATCCGTAAGGATAAATGTATAGAACGATATACAGAAATAAGAAGCGTAGTAAATATCTGGACAAAAAACTTTGCCCCGTTTGGTTTAGGTTAGTCATGTTGTATTTCGATTGATTTGCGAAATATGCAGCTTATTAGTTAAGATTGCTCCACGGAGGCTTTTTTCTTAGTCAACTTCATATTCAAAAACTCGACTAGTAGAGAAAATGTAATTGCAAAATATAAGTAGCCTTTTGGTATAGCGCCAATTTCGTTATTAAAGACCTTTGTATGTGCCAAATGAGCACTTTCAGTAATTAGCATAAAGCCGATTAGGATTAAAAATGCTAAACCAAGCATCTGGATAGAAGGATGATTTTCAATGAAATGTCTAATACCATTGGCGAACAACATCATTATTAAAATGGATATCACTACCGCTATGATCATAAGCACTAAAGCATGATCAGGATTTGGAGATAAATTGTTGGTCATCCCAACCGCAGTCAAGATCGAGTCAATTGAAAAAATAAAATCGATAATCACAATTTGAACCACTGCCTGTTTAAATGAGCTTACCTTTTTTTTCTTTACACCTTCAGCATCATGTTCTGGTTCCTCAATCTTCTCACGTATCTCAGAGGTACTTTTGTAAATAAGAAAGAGTCCACCAGCAAATAATATCAGTGCCTGCCAACTAATCGATATACTCAACCAACTATTGTCAATCGTATAAAAGGGTGTTTTTAAGCTTACTAAAAAAGAGACTAGAAATAACAAAACAACGCGTTGTACCATTGCCAATAGTAATCCGATATTTGTTGCGCTTTTACGTCGGTTCTCGGGCAGTTTATTAGCGACAATAGAAATGAAAACAATATTGTCAATACCTAATATAATTTCAAGAAAAGTAAGTGTTATCAATGCGAAGATCGCATCAGAGGAGAGTAAGAAATCTAGCATGCTTAGTTAATTTTAAAGGCTTCACCTTTTTGCTTGTTGGTTTTTCCAACTAACGAGTACTCAAAGGTATAGCTATTTTTTTTAGTGGTTAGTATTTTAATATGTACGGCTTTTTGCTCAGCAATACTTTTCGGATTGATTTTTTTCACGATATACTCGCAATCGTTAATCCATTGTATAGATGCGGTATCAATTTTATTTTGGTAATAATCGATCTCGATACTATCGTTTCTTACGAACTTAGTTTTTGCGATTTTCCCGTCAATTTCGGTTTCGAATTCAAAAGTGCCTACTTTAAAATCTGCGCATTTTCGTTCAGGTGCGCTGTAGCAGGAGTTTAGTACAATTACCAATGTAGCTAGGAGTAGTTGTTTCATTTTATAAAGTTAAAATGAATATTGAATGTAAGGAAGTCTTATTCAGAAAAACTTTTAAAACTACCATCGGTATAAAAAATAACAATACGCTCTATGACTTTATCTTTTGAATTTTTTGGAATAGAAGAAACTGGAGCATCTTGAAATGAAATAGATTCTTGAACAGGAGGTGGTGGAGTTTGGGTAATTTTTTTTACTGGTGATGGAGTAGTAGAATCCGAAGGAAAATTTCCTTTTCCATTTAAGAGCCAATACAATTCAACTTCGGGGTAGGTGTCAACAACTTTCAAAACAAAATCAAGACTTGGTTTATTTCTGCCAGACAAAATATGTGAAATAGTGGAGCGCTGAATTCCTAATGCATCAGCCAAAGCTGAAGCAGAAAGTTGATAGTATTCCTGTATTTTTTTGATTCTTTTACCGAATTCTTGACTGTTTACCATTGTAAACCAATTTCATTTCATTTCCTGTTTACAAATATAAACATATATCGACAAACTATCGGAAATTAACGTTTTGCATGAAAATAATAACTAAACTATAAGTTAATATAAATGGATTTAAAATATTGATTAATAGTAATTTGAATTTATTATAAAACCTATTGTTAAAAAATACCTAAATCGAACGAGCTTTAGGATGTTATTTCGGATCTATTTGTATACGGTTGTAACCAAAAAGATATTTTTGATTGTTTACAATTGTAAAATTAAACCTGTTTACATTTGTAACCTAATTTTGATCTTGATGATTCAGCATTTTATAAATACCTACCAAAGTTTTAAAGAGAAATCACTTTTTGGTCGTTATATCACCTTAACTAATATTAAACCGCTAGTAGAAAAATTTGATGGTGAGGAGGTTGGAAAATCGGTTTTAGACAATCCCATTTTTAAATTAACTGTTGGAACAGGAAAGATCAAAATTTTGATGTGGTCGCAAATGCATGGTAATGAAAGTACAACTACAAAGGCTGTATTTGATTTCCTTAATTACTTAAAAGGCTATAATAAGCTCACTGATGAAATTTTAGAACGTTGTACCATCGTTATTATCCCAATGCTTAATCCAGATGGTGCTGAAGCGTTTACTCGCGTAAATGCAAATGAAATTGATCTTAATCGCGACGCGCAAGACCTATCGCAGCCTGAAAGTCTAGTATTGAAGGCAGTTTTTGAGGAGTTTAAACCAGATTTCTGCTTTAATCTACATGGGCAACGAACGATCTTCAGTGCAGGAAACAAGGCAAAATCTTCTAGTTTGTCTTTTTTAGCACCCGCTTTTAACGAGAATCGTGATATAAATGACCCTAGAAAAGCGGCGATGCAAATCATTAGCCTTTTGAATAAAGACTTACAGGATTTGCTCCCGGATCAAGTAGGGCGTTATGATGATGGTTTTAATGACAATTGTGTTGGTGACTCTTTTCAGCAAGCTGGGGCCTCTACTATTTTATTTGAAGCCGGTCATATCGATGATGACTATGATCGTGAGGAAATAAGGGCATTAATGACCTATTCAATATTTAAATGCGTGCATTTAATTGTGAATACGGGCTACGAAACTGAATCTATAGAAGATTACTTGGCTATTCCGAATAACGAGAAGCTATTTTATGACGTTATTTTGCGTCAAGTGCGAGTAGAACAAGAAGGAAAAGAGAAGTCGATTGATATTGCAATTCAGTATCGTGAAGTTTTACAAAATGGTAACATTAGTTTTGAACCCTATGTGGCTGCAATTGATAATTTAAGCGCTTATTTTGGTCATAAAGAGCCAAAAGTAGGAGGTATGTCCTTTATACAAGGCGACTTAAGATATCCTACTTTAGATCAAAAAGCTGAAGATATTTCATTAAATAATCAACTTCTTTCAAAATTATTAACAAAAAAATAAATTTTAACTATTTATTTTCAATCAAATCTTACTAATTTTGTTTTTTCTTAATGAAAATGCATTATGGCAAAATTTAAATTAGACGAAATTGATCATCAAATTCTGGACATGTTAATTGATAACACCAGAATTCCCTTTACTGATATTGCAAAAAAATTATTGATCTCTGCGGGGACAGTACATGTACGAGTAAAGAAAATGGAGGAAGCGGGTATTATTCGTGGCTCTTCATTAACCCTAGACTATGTTAAGTTAGGGTACTCTTTTATCGCATATGTAGGTATCTTTTTAGAGAAAACATCGCAAACCAAGTTTGTATTAGAGCGTATTAATGAAATACCGTATGTTACTGTTGCACACATCACGACTGGAAAATTTAATATTTTCTGTAAAGTGCGTGCTCAGGATACTAAACATGCAAAAGACATCATTTTTATGATTGATGATATCGAAGGTGTTTCAAGAACGGAAACTATGATATCATTAGAGGAAAGCATTAATGACAAGAAGCGTTTGATGCACAAAATTTTCCAAGAGCTTTAAAGTAACTAACTAGATTATAAAACCCTCTGTTAGTTTCATTCTCAGAGGGTTTTTTTATTGAATAATTCTCAAAAAACCGACCTCAAATGTCAAGAAAGCCCAAAATAGAGCGTTTTAACGACCACGTTTTATCAAAATATCAAATTTACAACAGCATCTTCACCACCTTACCGTTTGATGATATTTCTCAAACTGGTGCCTTGCTACCTTTGTTTTCTCAACTTTGTAAAGATGGTTTTTCCAAAAAACACAATCCCTCACAAATAGTTAATAGCTTTTTTAGAAAACACAAAGGTTTTGATACAGAAGAAGAACAGAATGATGCCTTGTTCAAGTTCATTCAATATATCGAGCGTCAAGTGGTATTATTTGACGCGATTGAAGACTCTGCATTCAGAATTGTAAATAATATGGATGGACGAGGAACCATGCGTAACTTAAGAGAAGCGGCAAACGCGAATAATAAACAAAAGGAGCTCGTAGAGTATTTGAAGCGTTTTAAGGTAAGACCTGTTCTTACAGCGCACCCAACTCAGTTTTACCCTGGATCTGTATTGGGTATTATAACCGATCTTGATCTTGCGATTCAAGCAAATGACATTCATAGAATAAGAAAATTGCTAGCCCAGTTGGGTAAAACACCATTCTTTAAAAAGGAAAAACCGAGTCCTTATGACGAGGCAGTAAGTCTAATATGGTACTTACAGAATGTGTTTTACGAATCGGCTAGTAGTATTTATAACTATATCAATCAGAATATTTTAGAAGGAGACACGATTGAAAATGAAGTAATTGACCTAGGTTTTTGGCCAGGGGGTGACCGAGATGGAAATCCTTTCGTAACGACTGAAATCACTTTAAATGTGGCTAACAGATTACGCCGTACTATTCTCAATAACTATTATAAAGACATTCGTAAATTAAGACGAAGATTGACTTTTAATAAAGTTGTAAAGCCAATTATTGAAATTGAACACAGTTTATACAATTCAGTACATAGTGTGTCAGGCAAGCCTAAAATAGGGTTAGAAGATTTAAAAAATAGATTGCTTGATATTCGAAGCATTATAGTAGAAGAGCATCGGTCGTTATTTGTAGAAGAGCTTGATGATCTTATTAATAAAATCAAATTATTTGGCTACCACTTTGCCACTTTAGACATTAGACAGGATTCAAGAGTACATCATAATGTATTCGAGAATGTTGTAAAAGAAGCAGCGAAACAGTTACCGAAAGTTTTCCCTAAAGATTTTCTGAAACGATCGGAAGGTGAGCAAATTGAATTTTTAGGAACCGTAAAAGGAAAGTTGGATTATGAGAAGTTGAAGGATGAAATGGCTCAGAAAACCTTAGGTTCGATTGTAGCAATGCGTACTATCCAAAAAGAGAACGGCGAGCGCGCATGCAATCGCTATATCATTAGCAACAACCAAACAGCGCTTAATGTGATGGAAACCTTTGCAATGATTCGTTTAACAGGTTGGAATAACGCTTCGGTTGATATAGTACCATTGTTTGAGACGGTGCCTGATCTTAAAGTAGCCCATGATGTAATGCGCGTTTTGTATACCAATAAGGCTTATAGAAAGCATGTAAAGCAGCGGGGAGATAAGCAAACCATTATGCTAGGTTTTAGCGATGGTACTAAAGATGGTGGTTATCTTATGGCGAATTGGAGTATTTTCAAAGCCAAGGAAGAACTTACTAAAATATCTCGTGAATTTGGTATCACAGTAGTATTTTTTGACGGTAGAGGTGGACCTCCAGCACGTGGCGGGGGTAATACGCATCAGTTTTATTCTTCTTTAGGCTCAACTATAGAAAATGAAGAGATACAGCTTACTATTCAAGGTCAAACGATCAGTTCTAATTTTGGAACAACGAATAGTAGTCAGTATAACCTAGAGCAATTAATAAGTTCTGGAATTATCAATGCTGTTTTCGCTGGTAAAGAACCAGCTTTGAAAGCGAAAGATCGAGAAACAATGAATGAGCTTTCTGAGTTGAGCTATCAGGCCTATGTCGATTTCAAAAACCACCCAAAGTTTTTGCCTTATTTAGAGCATATGAGTACACTTAAGTACTATGCAAAAACCAATATTGGTAGTCGACCTGCGAAGCGCGGAAAATCAGCTAAGCTTAACTTTTCAGACTTACGGGCTATTCCGTTTGTTGGGAGTTGGAGTCAGTTAAAGCAAAATGTTCCTGGTTTTTATGGAGTAGGAGTGGCTCTAAAGCATTTTGAAGCTAAAGGTGAATTCGATAAAGTAAAATCCTTGTATGACAATTCAGCCTTCTTCAGGACGCTTATAGGTAACAGTATGATGAGTTTAACAAAGTCGTTTTTCCCGTTAACAGAGTATATGAAAAAAGATCCTGTATACGGGGATTTCTGGAAACTGATCTATAAAGAATATACGACCACAAAATCGTTGCTATTAAAACTTACTGGTTATTCTGAGTTGATGGAGAACGAAGCGGCTGGTAGAGCATCGATTCAAATAAGGGAGCAGATTGTATTGCCACTGTTAACAATACAGCAGTATGCATTGCGAAAAGTTCAAGAAATTGAAGCGAAACCATCAAAAACCGCGCGAGACAAAAAGGATTTAATCATTTATGAGAAAATGGTCACCAGATCATTATTCGGAAATATTAATGCTAGTAGAAATAGCGCATAGAAGGAGTTAGCAGTTTTCAGTCGACAGTTCTTAATTAGACTGCTGACTGAAGACTCAATGCTGCTTATTAGGAATACTCTCTAGCTTCAAAAGCGTTAACATGATGATAAATCTTATCAAGTAGTTGGCCTTTTTCAAAAGGTTTTAGAATGTAATCGTTGAGTCCGGCACGAATCATCTGTTCGTTTAGTTGAGTTACATCGACAGCCGTAAAAGCAATAATTGGAATATCTTTGTTGAATTCTCGTATTTTCTTGGTAGCACCAACACCATTTAAATTGGGCATATTAACGTCCATCAAGACAATATTAAAATCACCTTCTCTAACGAGTTCTATAGCTTCAAGTCCATTATCGACAGTGACGCAATCAAAATTTTCATCTACCAATAATTTGCTGGTAACCATCAGATTAATTTTGTTGTCATCAACAATTAAAGCTTTAATCTTTTTACCTAAATCAGCATCAGACTCTTTGCCAATATCGAAAGAGATTGTTAATAGTGATTCTGTAAATTCGCCGTCTTTTTTATTCAAATTTAAAACACCATTAATCGATTCACTCAAACGATTTACTATTGCTGTATTTATGCCTGTCCCAAGGTAATTCCCTTGTGATCTTCTGTTTTTGGTAAACTCATAATAAATGGATTTTTCTTCTTCTTTAGAGATTTCTTTTCCATTATGCTTGACGCTGAAGGTTATTTTGTTCGATGCTTCATCACTATCGACCAACATCGCATTAATTTTAACTTCTCCATTACGCGTAAACCGTAGGGCGTTATTAATTAAATTCATTAAAATTTGCGAGAGGATAAGCGGATCTCCTTTGAGCTGATTACTAATTGCATCATCAAAGTTGAGCTCAATAGTATTGTTGGTATTTTCTGTCGCATAGCGAAACGAGCTCACAAGATTCTGAACTACTTCTTTGATGTTGAATCTTATAGAACGAGCCTTGACATCGTTATCATCCATTTTACTAACTTGAAGGATGTTATTGATCAAGGTTAGCAAATAATCACCTGAAAATTTAAGTGATTTTATATTCTGATCTTCTTTTAATTCCGGATGTTCTTCAGAAAGCAAGTTCGTGAGCCCGATAATACCGTAAAGTGGCGTGCGCAACTCTGCACTAAGGTTGGACACAAATTGCTGGTCAAACTTAGATTGTTTTAATAATTGGTCGTTTTGAGTGGCTAGTTCTTTGTTTTGCTTCGCAATTTTACTGCTTGTCCTTTGCATAAAAAAGATAACAACAGAAAACACGAAAATTACTAAGCCAATAACAATAGCGTAGTATATCATGGAGCAATTTTTTTTATCATCTAAATCTACTGAAAAAAATAAGATTTTAAGAGATTTTTAACTATGTTTTAATCTTTTTCAGTTTGATTAGATCGGGAAATATGCTTTTAAGGAACAGAATCAATAAAAAAGATACTTGTAATCAACAAGTATCTTTTTTATTGACATCTTACTGTATTGTTGGGTTCTACTTGTTTGATTTGTCTAGCGTAGCCATCCTTTTTTTGCGCAATTATCCGCGTGCCAAATCAAAAATATCGCAACTATCAGCACAATTATTGGAAAAATAATTGCTTGTATTCCCATTAATTCAACAATATCACTTAAAAAGAAATTATAGGTTTGCTGAGCCAATAATCCCAAAAGTGAAATTATAAAAACAGTCTTCGATAGTTTACGCCTCATCAGCAACAAAATACAACCGAATAATCCGCCAAAAACTGCAATTGCATAGCCTGCTGTAACCCATGCGGGACGGTCATCATAATACGATTGATGTTCTTCAGGAATTGGTAGCAGATTATATGCCTCCATGAGATAAACTGAAACCCCCATTAAATTCCATAAAAGTGCTACAATACCTATTACCCAAAACCAGGTATTCGGTTTAATTGAATTGGTTGTCATAATTCTTAATAAATTGGTTAGTTACTTCAAGATATTGCTTTTTTGAGCCTAAACAAAATCTGTTAGACCAATAAGGGTAATGGGTAGGATAAGGGAATAGGTTCAATTTTTAAACAATATCTGTTTTAAATATTTGATTGTCATTTTTTTATATCTTTTTTGTGGAGTATTTATCTAAGCTAAACGTAGCTCAAAAAATATATTCTGAATTAAAGAGCAAAAATATTTACTTCTTCATCGCTGCCCTTATGATAGAGAAAATACATCTAGAAACTGATACCACCTTATTGAAAAGGAGTAGTAAGTTGATTGTGGTACTCCAAAAAACATAAACCCAGCTTCTTTTACCTGATTTTATTAACGGGAATACTGAAAAACCGTTAAATATAGAATGTTGATGAATATTTGAAAAGTGAATTTCTTATATAGCTAAAATCTGCATAATATTTATGATCTTCGCGTTGTTATTATTAAATGAAGTTTGAATCATTCAAGGTTGATGCGTAACTTATTTTTTAGAAGTATACTTTTCGTTTTCTGCACAAGTTTTTCCTCCATTTCTGCGCAAACATTAGACACTATTCGAGCCAAAGCGCAAAAATCGGATGGTATCTATGCTATTTTGCGTAATAATGGCTTTCCGCCCAATGCCTATATTAAAGATTTTCTAGAATTAAATAAGAAAAAATTGAATGGTGGTACATCGCTGGTTTTAGGGGAGGAGTATGTTTTGGCAGTAATTAAAAGAGCGAAAACAAAGACCACCGTTGTTAAAGAAGTAAAAGACACAAAAACTGATACCACTAAAGCCACAATAACAAAAGAACAAGCAGTTAAGAAGAAAGAAAAAAAGGTTATAACTGAGGCGCCACCAAAGGAGGAAAGTCCAAAGTCATTAGAAGATAGTACTAAAAATTCTCAAAACGAAGTGCGCTTAGTTGGTTTGCCAACATCAAATGACCTTTTTGTGAATTACCCTCTTTTTGGAGAGGAGTTAAGCCAAGTAGAAATTGAAAATAATGACCTTAAAGGAGCTATTTTTTATTTGATTAGTGGCCATGGAGGCCCTGACCCTGGCTCGGTTGAAACTGTAGACGGTAAATTACTGGCCGAAGATGAATATGCTTATGACGTGACTTTGCGTTTATGTCGCTATTTAATTGCAAGAGGCGCCAAAGTCACAATGATTATTCGAGATAAAAATGATGGAATACGCGATGAACGTTTACTTGAAGTAGATTATGATGAAGTAAACTATCCTTCTGACCTCATTTCACTTGATCAAAAAACGAGACTAAAACAGCGCGTCGATGCTGTAAATGATCTGTATGCCGTTAATAAAGGGAAATACCAACGATTGGTTACCATACATGTTGACAGTAGAAGCAGAAACAATCATAAAGATGTGTTTTTCTATCATCACAAAAAAAGCACCTCTGGTAAGCTAATGGCGCAGCGTTTACAATCCACCTTCAGGAATAACTATAGAAAATACCAGCCTAAACGACGCTATTCAGGAACGGTTACTTCAAGAACACTATATGTTGTAAAAAACACACACCCAACAATGGTGTATGTTGAATTGGGCAATATCAAGAACCCAACAGATCAAAAGCGCTTGTTCAGTCCAAAAAACCGTGAGGTGATGGCGAAATGGCTAGGAGAGGGGCTGCTACTTGATTATGAAAAATCGAAATAGCTCATTTGTTCTTACCCTTAAATTTAAATGAAGTGTCCCGAGTATTTCACTCAAAACACTTTACTTAAACTCACAACTAAACTACTACTGACAACCTCCGGTAAAACCAGTCGCATCGAAGTTTGTGCTAATAGCTCCTCGATCTTCGCCACGCTTTGTTTCAATAATGAGTTCGCTACGACCACTACCATCCCTTTTAGGGCTACAGTATTCAAATAAATAGAAGCTATTGGCTTGATTGCCAACTTCTACAGATATTTCTTTAAAACGCGCTTCTAATTCCTGGCTATTATCTGCAATTACACTCGATGTTTTTCCTATTTGTCCTAGTGTTTCTTCATCAATTTCATCTCCTAAACCAATAGTGAAAAATGAAGTATTTGCATCGGCTCTATTAACACTATTTAATGCATCGTTTTTTGAATAGCGGGCTGCTTGATCAGTTCCGTCGGTAAACACAACTACTGAAGCAGCTGCGAAAACGCCTTCCTTTTCCAATTCTTCTATTGTTCTATCGGCAATGTCAGTTGCCTTAATGATGGCACCATATAAATCAGTCGAAGGATCATTACTTATGGTTTCATCAATACCGTTTATGGCATTTTCCAATTGCGTTATATCGTTTGTTAAGTCGTTTAGCAAATGCAATTCGTCTTCACCATTAAACCAGTAAATTCCCATTTGAAAAGAGTCATTAGGCTCTTCAGGCATTACACTTTTAACAAAGCTTATGCTTGCTGTTTTCAATGCTTCTAAGTTCGATTGTAGTACACTATTACTGAGGTCCAATACCAGAAAAGTATTGTTTTTAAAGATTTGTGTGTTTGGTGATATCTGAGCAAACGATTCAGAGCTTGAAATCTGATTAAAACACTGATCATTTCTACCACGTTCATAAATTGTAAAGTTGTTAGCACGCAACCCACTGACGGCTTTGTCATCTAATGTATTGACTTTGAAAAAAACGGATACTTTACCAGGAGGAGTAGTAAATTTATCTTGAATTGTAATTTTTAGGTTGGCCTCACCAAGATCTAAGCAACTAGATTGAATGGGGTCTATGCCACCGTCATCGTCATAAGAACCACAAGCCGTGGCGAAAAGGGCAATGCTTAGCATCGCCAAAAGATAATTTTTCATAATACATTCGTTTTTTGATAGGTATATTGCTAACGAACGACTTAGAAAGAAATTTTATTTGGCTTGGTTTTTGGTAAGGGTTTAACAGTTTTTAAACATCTATGGCTAAGACAATAGTTATCTTTATATTCGGTTCTTAATATATGCGACACAGGTTTTTTATACATACTATAATTTTTGTGCTTGTTGCACTGATGCCAATGCTCGTTTCAGGGCAAAAAGATACGACTGCTACAAAAACAAAAAGCCTATTTGAAAATAAAGTCGTTAGAAAAAAGAATTTTGAATTGCCGCAGTCAGTTCAACCAGAAAATAAGTTTTCTTCATTTTCATTTGGTAATATAGGTTTGACGCAACCAAAGCCTTTGACTCTACCGAAGTTAACCTCACTTCCTCAAGAAGAGCAAAAAAACATCATGATGCCCGAACAGTTTGCTGATAATGGGGCGCGTTTTAATAAAACATTGAATAAGACTTACGGAGAAAAAGAACGAAAAGGCAATACGGTTGATACCTATTTAGGAGATGTAAAGACTGGAGGTAAAATTGTAAAGATCGTATGTCGAGATCACGAATATGTCGATGGTGATCGCGTTCGAGTCTACTGGAATGATGAAATCATTGAATACAATATTTTGCTAACCAGTAGTTTCCGGGTAATAGAAATAGAATTAGCTCCTGGCTTTAATAAAATTGACTTCGAAGCCTTAAATCAAGGCACGTCAGGACCTAATACAGCCGAATTCCGTGTTTTTGATGAAAATGGCGCAGTACTCGCCGGTAGCCAATGGAATCTTACTACTGGAGTTAAAGGGACTTTGATTGTTGTTAAGGAGTAGCAAGCGACCTTTTTATCATATTCTGTATCCGCCCAATAATATCCTGAAAACTAATTCTTTTCGATATTTTTCATCTTTTTTGTGACAAATTATATCTTCTTCACACTAATGATGTAAATAATAATAATTCATGCAAAAAGAGCAGCAATTTGTAAAGCTCATAAAAGAACATGAAGGCATCTTATACAAGGTTACTTCGATTTATTCTGATAACAAGGCTGACCAACAGGATTTATATCAAGAGATTGTTTTCAACCTATGGAAGTCGTTCGATAGTTTTCGGGGCGATTCTAAATGGAGCACTTGGATGTATCGTATTGCAATGAATACATCGATTACACATTCAAAAAAGAAAAAAAAATCTGGTTACAAAGTAAATCTTGATCATGTGGTATTACGAGAAGCGGATGCTTATGATGAAACTTTTGAAGAACAATTAAAGCAACTATACGAGCATATAAAAGAGTTAAATGTCATTGAAAAGGGATTGATACTCCTATTGCTTGAAGGGAAAAAGTATGAGGAAATAGCTTTGATAACTGGTTTAAGTCCTACTAACGTCGGCACCAGAATATCAAGAATTAAGAAAAAACTAAAAAAGCAAGTAAGACACTAAAAATATACGATCATGAATTTAGAAGAAATGAAATCGACTTGGGCTACATTAAGTGGTCAATTAGAAAAACAACAAAAATTAACAGATACTTTAATTATGCAAATGACACAACAACGATATCAAAATAAAATAGGGGTCATCTCATTTTATGAATCTTTAGGAGCGGTAATATGTGTTGCTATGGCGGCATTTATATTATTTAATTTTAACCGCCTAGATGACGGTTTACACGTTGCCTTAGGAGTTTATACACTTTTGGTTTTAATAGGCTTACCTGCAATGGTGTTATGGTCTATTAAGCGATTAAAACAAATTAATGTTTTTGAAAGTTCCTATAAGGAGACCATTACTAACTTCAATAAACGAAGAAGATTTTTTCTACTAGTGCAAAAACTGGGAGTGGCATTTGCATACCCTATGTTTTTTGGAAGTATGCCTGTTTTTTCAAAAGTAATGGGTAATAAGAGTATGTTTGAAAATGGAGGTTCTGTTGGTTTATATGTTTTTATAGGGATATGGACCATAGCAATGTTCTTCTTTGTTAGATGGGGATATTCTAAGTATAAAAACATTACCAATAGCGCGGCTAAAATTTTGGAAGACCTTAATGATGATAATTAAGTAGTAAGCGAGATTAAATTCCTAGGATTTTTGGAGATGTATGAACGTAAAATACGCTGTACATCTTCATTGTCTTTTTGTCTCGTCATGAAGGGCGTTAATTCAAATGATGAAACGATAGTGGTTGTTTGATCAACAAAGCCATAGCCAATGTATTTACCATCTTCAACACATACAAAAGCCTGTTCTTGCTCATTTCGCCCTTTTTCCTTGATGATATAACTCTGATTTTCAGCTTTTAAATGCGAAATGGCATTGCTCACACGTTCATTATAGTCTTCCGCCTGTTCGTTACCTTCGCATACACCTGTACAATTGTTCAGGAAAAAATGAGTTCCGCAACCCTTATTTTCTTGCAGTTGACAGTATCGAGGGCATAATTGAAATTGATGACAAATTTCTTGTAATTGCGTCCTACATTGAGAGATAGTGCTATAGGCCATTATAGGGTTTACGACTTTCTTGATATTGTTGAAGGCCAAGTGTTTTACACCATTCCTATTCTCGTATTCAAACAAACCGTACCGCATTGCATTATGTTTTTGCGAGCTGTTGTATTTAGGGAAACGTTGTTTTATTTCAGCCGATTCCATCAACAGTGCCAGCAATTCGCTACCTGCTAACTCAAAATCAATATGTGCTATTTCGCGACACATACGTACTTCCTTATCTGATCGGTCATAAAAATGTTGTAGTACACGATTTTTGAGTTTTTTAGCTTTTCCAACATAAATAATAGTTCCTTCAGCATTTTTAAAATAGTAAATACCCGGACTATTTGGAATTTTGGTTAAAGTAGATTTGGGCAGTAGTGGTGGTAAAGTAGCTTCTCGCGAATTCCCTTTTACTGAGGAAGCGAACACTTCATCAGCATCGGGTTGATTTATTAATTTTTCGAACAATAGAACCGTAGCATGAGCATCTCCACGTGCTCGATGTCGATCAGATAGGGGGATATCTAATGCCGTACATAGCTTTCCTAAACTATAGGACTTATAACCCGGAATTAATTTGCGCGACAAACGCACAGTACATAGTTTCTTTCGCTGAAAATCGATATTTAAGCGCTCTAGCTCATATTTAATCACATTATAATCAAAATGTACGCTATGGGCTACAAATATGCAGTCTTTAGAAAATTCAATTACATTTTCGGCTATTTCTTCAAAAGTTGGTGCTTTGGCAACTAAATTGTTATCAATACCAGTCAAACTGGTAATAAAAGATGAAATATCGCATTTAGGATTGACCAAAGTAGTATACTCATCAACTATTTTGTGACCGTCATGCTTGAACATAGCAATCTCGGTAATCTTATTCCCTTTAAGGGTATTACCAGTGGTTTCTATGTCAACGATGCAGTACACTTATAAAACTAGAAAAAGATTACTTAAACATATCCATTCCTGGGATGTTCGGTATTCCTTCCTTAGCTACAGCAGCTAGTTCAGTTTCATTTACTTCAGTCGCTCTAGCTATAGCTTTGTTTAAAACCAAAACAAGATAATCTTCAAGTTGCTCTTTGTCCTTTAGCAGTTCATCATCCACCGAGATTGATTTAATTTCTCTATTCGCAGTAAGAGTAATACTTAAGAGTCCATCACTCGATTTTTCATCAATTAAAACAGTATCTAATCGCTTTTTTGTTTCTTCTACTTTTTTCTGGGTTTCCTTTAATTTACCCATCATTCCCATTAAATCTCCAAACATAAATTCTAGTATAACAGTTATTCTGTAAAATTATTAAATTGAATTAGCACGAAAAACTCTTCATCAATAAAACATCATCCTAATTTTAATATTTAGCATATTTTAGCGACCAACTAAACCGACAGTACATAACCCCTAAAGGAAGACGATTTATGAAAGCTCCGCAAGCGGAAAAAATAGTTACGCAATTAGAGAAGCATGGTGATGTTAGAATTGATAATTATTATTGGCTAAAAGATAGGGAAGACCCAAAAGTCATTGACTATCTAAATCAAGAAAATGCCTACTACGATGAGATGACCGCTCATACAAAGGATTTTCAAAAATCACTTTTTGAAGAAATGAAGGCTCGTATTAAGGAAGATGACGAATCGGTTCCATACAAATACAATGGTTATTGGTACATTACCCGATATGAAAAGGGAAAAGATTATCCCGTTTATACACGTAAAAAGGAAAGCTTAGAAGCTAATGAAGAGATCCTATTTGATTGTAATGAGATGGCTAAAGGTCATTCATATTTCAAATTGGTAGGCCTTAATATTAGCTTAGATAATAAATTGGTAGCATTTGGTGTAGATACTGTTTCTAGAAGAAAGTATACCATTCAAATAAAGAATTTAGAAACTGGATTGGTATATCCTGAGAAAATTGAAACTACCACTGGAGGAAGTACCTGGGCAAATGATAATGAGACCCTATTCTACACTAGAAAAGATGAGGAAACACTGCGATCTGATAAAATTTATAAGCACACTTTAGGTGAGGATACAACCAACGACAGCTTGGTTTTTACTGAAGAGGATGAAACTTTTGGAACGACCATTTATAAGACAAAGTCTAAAAAATACTTAGTAATTGCATCCTATTCGACCTTGTCTACGGAATATCAGTTTTTAAATGCCGACAATCCACATGGTACATTTAAAATATTTCAGAAACGTGAGCGTGGGTTAGAATACTCTGTTAGTCATTTTGAAGATCATTTTTATATCGTGACTAATAAGGATAAAGCCACCAATTTTAAGGTGATGAAAACGCATGAGGATGCAACATCACAACACCATTGGCAGGATCTAATTCCGCACAGAGCTGATGTTTATGTTGAAGACTTTGATATTTTTAAAGACTACTATGTGGTAAGTGAACGCAGTAATGGACTTAATGAGCTAAAAATTGTTCGTTGGGATGGGGGGGACGCCTATTATTTACCATTTGACAATGAGACATACACCGCCTACGTAAGTGTAAATGTTGATTTCGACACCGAAATATTGCGATATGGTTATACCAGTTTAGCAACGCCTTCCTCTACGATCGATTTTAATATGCGGACCAAGGAAAAAGAGGTGAAAAAGGAGCAGCCTGTCCTAGACAATACCTTTGACAAATCGAATTATATTGAAGAACGTTTATGGGCTACTGCCGATGATGGTACTAAGATTCCGATTTCTCTAATTTATAAGAAAGGACTCAAAAAGGATGGAAAAAATCCCATAATGCAATACGGTTATGGTTCTTATGGTGCGACTATAGATCCTTATTTTTCTACAACACGACTAAGTCTATTAAATCGTGGGTTTGTATATGCTATCGCTCATATTCGTGGTGGACAGTACTTGGGAAGACCTTGGTATGAAGATGGGAAAATGTTTAACAAGAAGAATACATTTTCCGACTTTATTGCCATTTCAAAACACCTAATTAACGAGAACTATACTAGCCCAGAACATTTGTATGCCATGGGTGGATCTGCTGGTGGTTTGTTGATGGGCGCTGTTATTAATCTTGCACCGGAATTGTATAATGGTATTATTGCTGCTGTGCCTTTTATAGATGTAGTTACTACAATGCTTGATGATAGTATTCCGCTCACAACGGGCGAATATGATGAATGGGGGAACCCTAATAACAAAGATTCATACGAGTATATGAAATCGTATTCTCCTTATGATAATGTGGGGGCAAAGGAGTACCCAAATTTATTGGTAACAACAGGAGTACACGATTCACAAGTGCAGTATTGGGAACCCGCAAAATGGGTTGCTAAATTGAGAGAATTAAACACTGGGAATAATAAAATCCTACTACACACTAATATGGAAACAGGACATGGTGGCGCATCTGGCCGATTCGAGGCCTTAAAAGAAACTGCAGAAGACTTTGCGTTTTTACTTGATTTGGAAGGTGTTAATGAGTAGTATTTTCGAGTAAAATCAGGGGTATTGTCAAAAATAAATATAACTTTGCATCGTTTTTAATTATTGTTTACAACAACTTTAGAAACAAAACAGTTTTATATGAGTAAACAAATCAATGCAACTAATAATGTATTAGCCTTAATAGGTAATACCCCCCTAATTGCATTAAAGAAACTTACGGCAGAATTTGCTGGTGAGTTTTATGCAAAAGTTGAGGCATTTAATCCTGGCCATTCTGCCAAAGATCGTATTGCACTTCATATTATTGAGGAGGCAGAACGAAGAGTTATTATTAAAGAAGGTGACACTATTATTGAAACTACATCTGGTAACACTGGGTTTAGTTTGGCAATGATAAGCGCAATAAAAGGGTATAAATGTATTCTTGCTGTAAGTTCAAAGTCTTCAGCCGATAAGATCGATATGCTCAAAACCATGGGCGCACAGGTTTATGTGTGTCCTGCTCATGTAAGTGCAGATGATCCACGTTCTTACTACCAAGTGGCAAAACGATTACACGAAGAAACTCCCGGTTCAGTTTATATAAATCAATATTTTAATGAGCTTAATATTGATGCACATTACAAAACAACTGGACCTGAAATCTGGAATCAAACTAACGGGACTATTACACATTTAGTTGCGTGTAGTGGTACAGGAGGTACAATCTCTGGAGTTTCAAGATTTCTAAAGAAACAAAATCCAAATATTAAAGTAATAGGTGTTGATGCTTATGGGTCGGTTTTGAAAAAATATCATGAGACTCGTGAGTTTGATGCTAATGAGATTTATCCGTATCGTATTGAAGGTTTAGGAAAGAACCTGATTCCAACTGCCACTGATTTTGATAGTATTGACGAATATATCAAAGTAACTGATGAAGACAGCGCTCACACCGCAAGAGAAATTGCCAGAAAGGAAGGACTTTTTGTTGGTTATACAAGTGGAGCAGCTTTTCAAGCCATCAAACAGTTAGTAGATACTGAAGAATTTGATAAAAATAGTAGAGTAGTAGTGCTGTTCCCTGATCATGGCTCTAGGTATATGAGCAAGATTTATAGTGATGAGTGGATGGAAAAACAAGGCTTTTTCGATTCAGAAAAAGAAACAGCCAAGAAAAGTATAGCATATATAAAGTAATATTGTGAGAACTTGAAAAGAGCACCTAAACAAGGTGCTTTTTTTGTGGATATTAACCATTATTAGTAGCAAAAAGAGGTTTGTCTAGCTCGCAAAATTGGTTAATTTTGCAAATTGACTAGACTAAGTGTACCTAAATAAAATAGTATTTCCTAGATGAGAGATTTATTTGATCGGATAATTGAAAACAAAGGCCCTTTAGGAAAATGGGCTTCACATGCAGAAGGATATTTTGTTTTTCCCAAATTGGAAGGACAAATAGCGAATAGAATGGAGTTTAATGGCAAAAAGGTCATTACTTGGAGTATTAACGATTATCTAGGATTGGCTAATCACCCCGAAGTGCGTAAAGTTGATGCTGAAGCTGCGGCAGATTACGGTTCGGCTTACCCAATGGGAGCACGAATGATGTCGGGGCATACTTCGTTGCACGAACAATTACAAGATGAGCTGGCTGCTTTTGTAAATAAAGAAGCTGCTTACCTACTAAACTTTGGTTACCAAGGTATTCTTTCTACTATTGATGCTTTGGTTACAAAAGATGATATTATTGTATATGATGTCGATGCACACGCATGTATTATTGATGGTGTTCGTTTGCATATGGGTAAGCGCTTTACTTATAAGCACAATGATATTGAAAGCTTGGAGAAAAATCTCGAGCGTGCTACTAATATGGCCGAGCAAACTGGAGGTGGAATCTTAGTGATTTCTGAAGGTGTTTTCGGAATGCGTGGTGAACAAGGTCGATTAAAAGAGATTGTTGCACTTAAAGAGAAATTCAAATTTAGATTGCTTGTAGACGATGCACATGGATTTGGTACGCTAGGTGAGACCGGTGCTGGAGCAGGCGAGGAGCAAGGTATTCAAGATGATATCGACGTGTATTTCGCAACTTTTGCAAAGTCAATGGCAAGTACGGGAGCATTTATTGCTGCGGATCGCGAGATTATTGATTATTTGAAGTATAACTTACGTTCGCAAATGTTTGCTAAGTCATTGCAGATGCAATTGGTAAAAGGTGCGCTAAAGCGCCTAGATATGTTACGTACAATGCCAGAGCTTAAAAACAAGTTATGGGAGAACGTGAACGCACTTCAAAACGGATTAAAGGAACGAGGTTTCGATATTGGCTCGACACAAAGTTGTGTGACGCCAGTATATTTAAAAGGAAGTATCCCCGAAGCAATGGCATTAGTGAAAGATCTTCGTGAAAACCATGGTATTTTCTGTTCTATTGTAGTATATCCAGTGATTCCTAAGGGATTGATCTTGCTAAGAATGATCCCAACAGCGTCACATACCTTAGAAGACGTAGAAGAAACATTAGTTGCTTTCTCAGCAATACGTTCACGATTAGAAAATGGAACTTACAAGCGCATATCAGCGGCTGTTGCAGCGGCTATGGGTGAGTAAACTCTAACAAAAAATATTTATGAAATCCCGATTGTTCTGCAGTTGGGATTTTTTATTTGTATTTGTATTGAATTTCAATGTAAATGTCCGTTCAAGCGCCCGTCTGAATGGAACGGGCAGACAGTTGAGAATTACTTTTTAAAGTAGGAGAAGAATTCACTAGCTAAAATGAGATCAGAATTTAAAACTATTGTATTGCATTAATATTATTTTATTCCCGACTTTTAAGAATTGAAATCAATGCCTAATTCATGAAATCCAAAATCGTCTTAATTCTTATAGCTATAATTGTGAGCTGCAAAGAAGTAACCAAAAAACAAGAAAAAATGGAACCATCAATATCAAAAGGCAGTTCATTTTTTCTAGGTACGTATACTGATACCGATAGTAAAGGTATTTATCGTTACACACTAAATGAAGACGGTTCTTTTGTGAACAATGGTTTGATAGCTGAATCAAATAATCCATCTTTCCTGGCATATAGCGCTGATAAAAAGTATTTGCTTGCTGTAAATGAAATTAGCGACGAAAATAAAATGGGAACGGTAGAGTCCTATGCGGTTAAAGACGATAGCCTTGAATTTATAAGCAGAAGTTCATCTGGTGGCGCACACCCATGTTTTGTTACGCTTAGTGAAAACGGAGATGTACTAGCTGCGAACTACACAGGTGGAAATATTGGACTTCTGAAACTGAATAATAACGGAGAGCTTTCTGATATAATTGACATTCAGCAGTATGTAGGGAAGAGCATTACAGATCGACAAGAAGCTCCACATGCTCATTCAGCTTGGTTTGATCCTAATAGCGATGCAATAATCACTGTTGATTTAGGGACGGATAATCTCTGGTTTTCTACTATCAATACAGATTCAAATAAATTGGAATCGGGAAAGCCTGAAAAGGTTTCTATAAGTGCTGGGTCTGGCCCTCGTCATATTGCCTTTCATCCTAGTAGACCTTGGTTTTATGTGATTAATGAATTGACAAATACTGTTAGTTTACTAAAAAAATCGGATACTGGTGTTTATGAATTAGGCACTACTGTCTCGACCCTCCCTTCAAATTTTGAAGGCGATAGCTTTTGTGCTGACATTCATATTTCTGGAGACGGTAAGTTCTTATATGCTTCTAACCGAGGACATAATAGCCTAGCTATTTTCAAAGTCAACCAAGAATTTGGGGCGCTTACATTACTTGGTCACGAGTCAGTAAAAGGAGACTGGCCGCGTAACTTTTCTTTATCTCCAAACGAAGATTTTATAGTTGTAGCGAATCAAAAATCTCAAAATTTGGTGTCATTTAAACGAGATAAGAATACAGGATTGATGACCTATGTAAATGAGATTGCAGCACCTAGCCCAGTTTGTATTTTGTTTTAGTTTAGGGTAAATAGTTAAGGTTGGCGGCCCTAGTAAATATGAAGTCTGGATTGTACATCGCTAAACTATTGATTGTGAGGTAAACGACTATTAGAAAAATATCTACACTTAGATTAAACCTTTTTTAAATTATATGGTCAAAGAAGCTCACATCCTTAAAATTTTAAAAAAAAATGAGCTATCCAAAATTTTTAATTGCTTTCCCATTAGTAACTTTCTTGTTAATTACATCTTGCAAAAATGATGATGACTCGGTCGATCAACCGGATCAACCAACTCCAGTTAGTACTCCATTATCCGCATTTGATGAATTTAACCCAGATGCTGTGACCATTTCATTTGATGGGGATGAAATTACTATTGAGTCAAATGGTTTGCCTAACCACACTTCTCCATATTGGGAAGAAACAAATCCTTTATATATTGAACCCGTAGTGGCTACTCGCATGACTCCTGGTGGAATTGGAAGTCGTAGCATTATAGTTACGGTTCCCGCTGCTCCTGCAATAGCTTCTTCGAGCACAGCTACCGGTTTAGGCCCGATTGGCATCTCTGTAACGGGAGTTCCTATTTTTAATGATCAAGAAGGAGACAATAGACCCATAGAAGAGATGATTGTAGAAACATTTGATTATGCAGGAGCTCATGTTGGTCCTTCGGGCTATCACTACCACACAGAATCTGCTGATGTTCCAGAAAATACTGTACTTTCTCATGATGATGAAAAATTGATAGGGATTATGGCAGATGGCTTTTTACTTTACGGAAGAAGAGAAATGGATGGCTCTTATCCTACGGATTTAGATGAATCAGGAGGGCATTATGGAGCGACACAACACAGTGAAGGTGAAGAATTTTATCACTATCACATCATTAATGAATTTTACTTAGGAACTATAATCGCACTTTTTGCCGTTGATTTACAGGGCACCCCTAATAATATAATGTAAGCAGTGCATTAGATGATTGATTAAAGGAAACCATCATTCCCATTTTATTCTAATTTGGGATGGTTTCTTTTTTTTGGACTATGTGCTAGCAAAAAAGCGATACAATGAAAATAGTTTTTTGGACACTTTTGTTTTTAAGCCTTCTATTAATTGGCTGTTCTAAACAAAAAGAAAAATCGGTTATAAGCGATAATGATGATATATTTATGAAGGTGCCGGATACAATAGTACTAAAATCGGCTCTACACTATAATCATAAAGTATCCTTATGGCTTTTAAAGGATCTGCCTTATTCTGGATTTGTTGTAAGTCATTATCCAGATAGTAGTTTGATGGAAAAGTTTGGGGTCCTAAACGGGAAAAAGCAAAATAAATTCATTCAATGGTTTCCTGATGGGCATTTTAAAAATGTTGCTAATTACCATTTAGGGAAATTGCATGGAGCGAAAAAAATATGGTCTGTTGATTCAATACATGTGTTAATAGCTCATTTTAATTATGATAGAGGTAAAGCACATGGAGAGCAAAAGAAATGGTACAAAACTGGTGAACTTTATAAAAAGTTGAACCTGAACAAAGGAAAAGAAGAGGGTATACAGCAGGCATTTAGAAAAAACGGGGCGCTTTATGCTAATTACGAAGCTCGGGAAGGTAGAATTTTTGGGCTAAAAAAATCGGCTCTTTGTTATGGACTAGAAGATGAAAACGTTCAATATGAAAAGTAAAGTTATTCTTTTATTATCAATAATTTGTTTGTTTTCTTGTAAAGAATCGCAGGAAAATAATAGTAGAGTGGATACGCTTCCTTATTATAATGAAGCCACTTTTACCCCACATTGGTTTTCTCCTGGCGATAAGCGCTTGGACAATTTTCATAAGATCTCAAACTTTAGACTCACCAATCAGGAAGGAAAAATTATTACTGAAAAGAGTTTTGAAGATAAAATATATGTAGCAGATTTTTTCTTTACCGTTTGTCCTGGAATCTGCCCTAGGATGACTGCCAATATGATGCAATTGCAAGATGAATTTTTAGAAGATGATGACGTGTTTTTATTGTCACATTCCGTTACTCCAGAGAGTGACTCTGTCCCCGTTTTAAAGTCGTATGCAGAAGCTAAAGGTATTTTATCTCATAAATGGCATCTAGTTACAGGAATGCAGCAAGAGATTTACAAATTAGGAAGGAGAGATTATTTTGTTGAAGAAGATTTAGGTTTAAGCAAAGAAGAAGATGAGTTTCTTCATACTGAAAACTTTGTATTAGTAGACAAAAACCGACATATTCGAGGCATTTATAATGGCTTGAACAAAACTTCAGTTAAACAATTGATTACTGATATACATACGTTGAAAAGTGAGAAATAGCGATTTTGAATTTTGTATAACTATGTTATTTATAACAATTTGACTACAATTCCTTGCGATACGTACTCCGCTTTTTAGCAATATGTGGATCAAAATGCTTCCACAATTGCTGGATGGCAATGTTTTCTTCCAACTCAGGCGTGCGGATGCAGTTTTTTATACCACGTTTAGTAAATGATTTGTGGTACTCCTCAAAGAGTATAGCAGTCACACCTTTGTTCTGATAATCGGGATGCACGCCAATTAGATAAAAAATGGCATCTTCATTTTTCTTTTTTGCTTTTAAAAAGTGTAAAAAACCAAACGGAAACAACTTTCCTTTAGATTTTTGTAAAGCTTTTGAGAATGAAGGCATTGTAACTGCAAAAGCAACGAGATTATCATTTTCATCAGCCACATACTTTATAAATTCTGGATCTATAAAGCTGATGTACTTTTCTTTGAAATACTTTTTCTGAACCTCGTTTATAGCAACAAACGAAGAAAGCTTGGAATAACTTTCATTAAAAAGATCGAACATACTATCAACATAGGGCATAACCTCCTTGGTTGATTTAAAGTTGATCGCTTTTAGGTTATAACGTTTTTTTACAAGACCAGCTACTCTTGCAAAAAACTTAGGTTTTACGTTTTCAAAAAGAAAACGCCATTCTAAATAGCCTTTCTCCTTAACAAAGCCTAGTTGTTCTAAATGCTCTTTATAATAAGAGTGGTTGTACCAAGTAATCATGGTACCTAATTTGTCAAATCCTTCTGTAAGTACACCAACCTTATCTAGATTAGAAAAGCCTACAGGGCCTTCTAAAAACTCAAGATTATGTGACTTGCCTATTTCTTCAACCTTGGCTAACAAAACTTTGGTGACCTCGATATCGTCGATCATATCAAACCAACCAAATCGCATTTTTTTAACTTGTTGATTGTTGATCTCATCCCAATTAACAATAGCGGCAACACGACCTACAATTTTCTTATCGCGATATGCAAGAAAGAAACGCGCTTCAGCAGTATCAAAAGCTGGATTTATTGCTGGATCAAAACTGTCTATTTCGGCATTAATGATTGGGGGCACCCAATATGGATTGTCTTTATAAAGTGAAAAAGGAAAGGTCACAAACTGTTTCTTTTCCTTTTTAGTAATTGCTTCTTGTATGGTGATCATTAAGTTGCTTATAGGTAGTATTAGGTCTGAAATTTTTTAGCTATGTCAGGTTGAGTGCAGTCGAAACCTAATTTGATACACGGGATAGTTGTCGACTCCGCAAGAAAACAATTCTAAATTTAGAATTAAAGTCCCCCATCATCCTCAAATTTTTTCTTAGAGTTTTTGGCCTTCTGCCGCTTTCTTTCTTTTTTATTATCGATGTTATTAGTCTTTTTATCAAAATCATCATTCTTGATTTCCTTGTCTTGATGATTGTCTATACGATACGAAATACCAATGTTTCCAAATACTTGAAAAGGTGTGTTTTTAAAGTTCCCTCCATAAGTGGCTTCTACTTGAATATCTCTGTTTAGCAAGTATGCCAATCCACCTCTGAAAATAACATCAGCATAATTATCACTTTTTATTCCCTGATTTTCCACATACAACGACCAATTACCATTAAAGGAATGGGTGAGTGTTACTACATAACCATATTCGGGGAAATCTTGTCCGATGTTCGAATAACTGAAATTGGTTACCAGTACTAATCTTCCTAAAAAGTTGTTTTGTGTCGCGATCATTACCCTTGGACTAGCACTAAATTCGTTCGGAAACGTAAAGGGAGCATCCTGCGAGGTATATAAATTTGCACCTGCGAATATTGAAACAGCGGGTAAAAGGTCCCTCCATTGAAATTTATTGTTTGCATTCCAACTATATAAATTGGGTTTTTGTTCCTTTTTCCATGGGTCAAAAACCAAATATTTTGCACCGACTAAGGTTTGTTTTAATCCGCTTTGGTTTAACTCCGTTCCAGATGCACGAAATAGATAGTCGCTAAACTCATAACTTACTTCGGCACTTAGTTCTAATTGTTCTAATAGCAAGCCATATCGAATTTCAAGATTTGCATCAAATCCTGTGGCTTCAAACTGACGTAGTTCATGATCAATTTTGCGATATTGAAATCCTCCTTCAAATTGAAGAACTCCTGTTCCAACAGAAAAAGGACTTTTAGAAACACCAGGTCGGTTACTATTAATAACCTCGGTATATTGAGCTAAAATGGGGAGAGTACTGAGTAAGGTAATGAGGCTGAATAGTAGGCGCATAATATAAGCTTTGTGGTAAATATAAATATTTAAGATGATTTTTTGATTTTTGCTAGGCTGCTGTTGTATTTTTGTTTTTTAACATTTAAGCGAAAACCTTAGTTTACAAACTTTTATTTAATGCAATTATTACGCACCATATTAATTATTCTGCTGGTTTATTATGGCTTCAAGATTTTTTCGAAGCTTTTTGGACCGATGATAATGAAATCTGCTGCCAAGAAGATGGAAAAGAAATTTTCTCAACAATTCAATCAGCAGCGCCCACAGCGACAGGTTCGACCTGAAGGTGAAGTAAGTATCGATAAAGCTCCAGAAACTACTAAGGAATCAAATAAAAAGGTGGGTGAGTACGTTGATTTTGAAGAGCTAGAGTAAACTAAGTATTCAGTTTGCAGTCGCAGTTAGCAGTTTCTAAGCTGGACTCAAAAGCCAATCTCGAAAAATAAAGTCGACTAAGAAATGTATTTTTGGTTTACAATATATTTTTAAATAAATAAAGACCATCTTCAATATTACGTTAACCAACCATATACTTAATGATACAACATCTTAAGAAACTCTTACCACACTTATTAGTTCTTATCGGATTTATTGCAATTGCATTAGCATATTTTCGTCCCGTTTTACAAGGAAAACAAATGTATCAGAGTGATATTGTTTGGAGTAAGGGGATGTCTCAAAAGCAATTGGATTATCGCGAAGATTATCCTGGTGAAGAATTGTATTGGACGGATAGTGCCTTCGGCGGAATGCCAACATATCAATTAGGGGCACGTTATCCTCACGATTATATAAAAGCAGTTGACAGATTGATTCGTTTTCTGCCGCGCCCAGCCGACTACTTATTCGTTTATTTCTTTTCTTGCTATATACTTTTATTAGTATTAAAAATCGATTGGCGATTAGCAATACTTGGTGCACTGGCCTTTGGTTTTTCTACCTATCTATTAGTCATATTAGAAGCTGGCCATAATGCAAAAGCACATGCTATTGGCTATATGCCACTAGTTTTAGCCGGAATTTTGCTGGCGTTCAGAAAGAAATATCTCTGGGGTGGGATTTTAACAGCAGTAGGAATGGGCTTGCAAATTCATGCAAACCATTATCAAATGACTTATTATCTGTTGCTATTGGTTTTAGTGCTTGGTGCTGTCTTTTTAATTGACGCTTTTAAGAAAAAAGAATTACCACACTTCTTTAAGACTGTTGGGGTTTTATCCGCAGCTGTAGTCATTTCCCTCTTGATGAATGCCACACCGCTAATGGCAACAAAACAATATGCTGATACTAGTACTCGAGGTAAAAGTGAACTTACTATAGCCGAAGATGGAAGCAAGAAAGAAGTTACAGACGGGTTAGATAAAGACTATATTTTAGAATACAATTATGGGATTTTTGAAAGTTTGAATCTCTTCGCATCACGTTTGATGGGCGGGGCGAGTTATGAGGTGCTTGATAAAACATCAGAAACTTATGATTTTTGGTTGAAGCAAGCTGGAGCGCCTCGCTCGCAGGCAACAGAACTAGCAGCTCAAACACCAACCTATTGGGGAGAACAGCCAGGAACATCGGGCCCAGCTTATGTAGGTGCTGTTATGTTGTTCTTGTTTGTATTAGGCTTATTCTTGGTAAAAGGACGGCTTAAGTGGTGGTTATTATTTGGGGCTTTGCTATCCCTTTTACTATCATACGGTAAGAACATGGCTTTTTTAAGCTATTTCTTTATTGATTATTTCCCCCTATATAACAAGTTTAGAGCGGTTACTTCTATTCAAGTGATTTTAGAATTATGTGTTCCTGTATTGGGAGCATTAGGCTTAGCTAGGCTATTTAATAAAGAAATAGATATATCTAAAAAGACTAAGTCGCTTATCTATGCAGTCGGAATTACTGCTGGAGCAGCCATTTTGCTGTTGTTATTCAAAGGTTCTCTAAGTTTTGAAACCGATAACGACGCTTATTTTGTGCAGCGATTTGGGAAGGATTTTGCCCAGCAATTAGGCGGCGATTTTATAAATGCCTTATCTGCTGATAGAAAAGCGATGTACAGTAGTGATGTACTTAGGAGCCTAATTCTTGTACTACTATCTGGTGGCGTTTTATGGTTGTTTTTAAAGGAAAAACTACAATCTAATATTGCGATAATTGCATTAGGAGGCTTAATACTTTTTGATTTAGTTGGTGTAGACATGCGCTACGTAAACGAAGAGAATTTTGTAAGCGCGAGACAAGTGAACAAACCATTTTCAGCGACCGCTGCAGACCAGGAAATTTTGAAAGACGATAGCCATTATCGTGTATTCGATGTTACAGACGGAGCCTCGCGTGCCAGTTATTTCCATAATTCCCTTTGGGGATATCATGCGGCCAAGCCAGGCAGGTATCAAGAGTTATTCGATTTTTACATAAGCAAACAGAACACCCAGGTGATTAATATGCTGAATGTAAAGTATATCATCGGCGGTGAAGATCAGGTGATGCAAAACGAACAAGCTTACGGCAACGTCTGGTTCATAAATAACATTATCTGGGTAGATACGGCAGATGAAGAAATGCAATTATTGGATTCGACCAATTTGAAGACCAACGCGATAGTCAATAAAAAATCGCTTATTGGAGGAAGCACATTTAATCCGACAGCAGAAGATAGGATTGAATTAACAAAATACAAGCCGGATCACCTTACTTATAAAGCAAGTACGACAAGCCGGCAATTTGCTGTTTTTTCCGAAATGTACTATGAAGATGGATGGAATGTTTATGTCGATGGTAAACTCATACCTCATGTTAAAGTAAATTACGTGCTTAGGGGATGCGAAATACCAAAAGGAGAGCATACGATTGAATTTAAATTCGAACCTCAAGTAGTAAAAACAGGAAGTACTATAGCATTGGCAGGATCATTAATTTTTCTGCTAATAGTTGCAGGCGGTCTTTATATTGAATTTAAAAAGGGAAAACTTGCTTAAATTCGCTTTGTATGAATAAGCGAGTTCTGATTTTAACCTATTATTGGCCGCCAGCTGGAGGGCCAGGAGTGCAACGATGGCTTAAATTTGCTACATACTTACAAGAGTTTAATATTGATACCGTAGTTTTCATTCCAGAAAATCCGACGTATCCCATTATAGATGAATCCATGCTAAATGAGATTCCAAAAGGGATAACAGTACTAAAACATCCTATTTTTGAGCCTTATGGTTTTGCAAAGGTTCTATCGAAAAAGAAAACATCTCAAATAAGTTCGGGTATTATTCAGGATAAAAAACAATCGTTTGTTGAGCGCGTATTGCTTTTTATACGAGGGAATTTTTTTATTCCAGATGCAAGAAAGTATTGGGTAAAACCATCAGTTAAGTTCTTAAACACCTATCTGAAAGAAGAAAATATAGATACAGTTATTACTACTGGACCACCTCATAGCGTTCACTTAATCGGACTCCAGCTTAAGAAAAAACTCAATATAAAATGGCTTGCAGATTTTCGTGACCCTTGGACTACCATAGGCTATCATGATCAATTAAAATTGACCGCTTCGTCTCAACGAAAGCATAAAAAACTCGAGTCAGATGTGCTAAACAATGCTGATGGATTGATTGTAACTAGTTTTCAAACAAAAAATGAGTTCGAGGCAATTACACAAAGACCGATAAGTGTTATTACCAATGGTTATGAAGATATGGAAGTGTTAGATGGAGCATTAGATGCAAAGTTTACAATTTCTCATATCGGGTCGTTATTAAGTGCTCGAAATCCTGAGATATTATGGCAGGCCATTGAAGAACTGATCATAGATGATGCGGAGTTTGCTAATGATGTTTCTATTCAAATTGCTGGTAAAGTAAGCGAGTCTGTTATTCAAAGTATGGAGGATTATGGTTTGGTCAACCATATAAAGATGTTGGGTTATGTAAGTCATCAGGAGGCAAGAAAATTGCAAGTAAAGAGCCAGGTCTTGTTATTGCTTGAAATCGATTCCGAAGAAACAAAAGGCATTATTGCTGGAAAGTTGTTTGAATACCTTTCTGCGAAACGACCTATTTTGGCTATTGGACCAAAAGGAGCAGATATTCAGAAAATTATTGAAGAAACTAAAAGCGGTGAGTTTTATGCACATCAACAGAAACAAGAAATAAAAGACGCGATCAAAAAGCTTTACAAGAAATATAAGATGGGAACGTTAGAAAGTGAGAGTATTCATATCGATAAATACCATCGTCGTAACTTAACCGCAAAACTCGCTGAACTACTTTAAATGGGTATTGTACTAAACCAATCGTTTAAAAATATGCTTACCACCTATGTTGGTTTTGCATTTGGTGCAGTGAACACCTTGTTTTTATATACCAGTTTTTTAGGGGAGGAGTATTTTGGTTTGGTTATGTTTATTCTCGCAGGTGCCTTGATCTTACAACCACTACTATCATTCGGGATTCAAGATACTACGATCAAATTTTATAGTACTCATAAGACAGGGCAGGAGCAGCAGGGCTTTTTGGGCTGGATGTTACTAATGCCATTGCTCATTATTATACCGTCCGCTTTATTGTTTCATTTTTTTAGAGAAGAGATAGCTAATTGGTTGTCCATCAAAAATGAGCTCATCAAACCATATACATATTTAATATATCTCATAGGCTTTGCTATGGCTTACTTCGAGGTGTTTTACGCTTGGTGTAAAGTGCATTTGAAAAGTGTGTTTGGTAACGTGATGAAAGAGATTTTTGCACGGGTATGCGTCTGCATCTTACTGCTATTTGTTTATTTTGAATATATCAACAAAGAGCAGTTTCTAATAAGTTTAGGACTTGTCTATTTGCTTAGGGCAGTTGTGATTATGTGGTATGCTTTTTATTTGAAAATTCCATCATTTTCATTGAAGTTGCCAACGAATATGAATGAGATTATTCGATATGCCAGCTTTATTGTTTTAGCAGGATCTGTTGTGATTGTTCTTTTGGAAATTGATAAGCAAATGATTGGCATTTTAAAAGAAGGTCTTGGCAATGTGGCTTATTATGGGGTAGCAACCTTTGTGGCGATGGTAATTGTGGTACCCAATAGAGCAATGAGTCAAATAACCCATCCATTAACAGCAGAACTTATTAATAAAAATGATTTTAATGGATTGCATTCTCTCTACCGTAAAACTTCATTAAATCTTTTTACAGTTGGAGGGTTGATATTTCTACTGATTATTTTAAATATAGATCAGCTATATGAATTTATCGATCCGGCCTATAAACAAGGAGTAATTGTTGTTATTTTAATTGGAGTGGCAAAATTGATGGACAATGTGATGGGTAATAGCACCAGCATTTTGTACAACTCAAAATACTACAGGACAGTTTTGTTTCTTGGTGTGGCGCTAGCCATTTGTACTATTATATTTAATTGGATACTAATACCAAAAATGGGAATTAATGGAGCGGCTGTAGCGACTTTGCTGTCGCTTACTATTTATAATATTATTAAAGTACTGGTGGTTTGGAAGTCGTTTAAAATGCATCCTTTCCAAAACACACAGCTAATAATTTTAGCAATGTTAATGGCCTTTAGCGGACTGTTTTATTTCTGGAATTTTGATTTTCATCCGATAGTAAATATCTTTTTGAAATCAGTCATTGTAGGATTTATATACCTTAGTTTAATTTACAAGTTTGAAGTGTCGCCTGACATTAACACCGTACTTAATAAGTATATAAAAAAAGCGCCCTCGAGTGACTAATTCGAGAGCGCAAACTTTGATTTACTAACTAATTCAAATAATCCAAAAGCTGTTAGCTTCTAGCTCTTCTGCTTCTACTAGATGAACTTCTTGTTGAAGAACTTTTTCTAGATGAGCTACTTCTTTTTGTTGAAGCTTTTGGTCGACTTGATGATGATCGACTAACGCTGCTTCGTGAACGTTTTTGAGGCGCTGTTCTTATTGTTGATGATCTTTTAGAACCACTTGATCTACTAACAGATGCCGAACGGTTAGAAGAACTACTTCTTCTTACTGATTGATTCCTTTTATTACTACTTCTTTGAGCAGTAGCACTAGAATTTCTTCTTGTGTTTGATGATGATCTGTTAACACCACTTGATCTTTTTGAAGTGGTCGAACTTCTTCTTACACTATTGTTTGTGCTTCTTCTAGAAATCGTATTCCCGCTATTTCTATTTGTAGAAGCTCCTCTTCTTGAAACTGAATTGTTACTTCTTGTCGTTGTACCTCTGCGAGTAACGGCGCTGTTATTGTTCCCTCTTCTAGAAACTGCATTTCTGTTTGATCGAGTCGTAGTAGCTCCTCTTCTTGAAACACCACTTCTGTTTGATCTAGCGTTAGTTCCTCTTCTGCTATTGAAAGCTACGTCATTTCTTCTAGTAACTCTTCTATCGTTTCTGTAGATAGATCTTCTTCCGTTGTTGTTTGCAAATCTAGCTTCACGCCCTACGTTATAGTATGATCTTCTAAAGTTATTTCTATAAGGTCTGTAATATGTATATCGAATAGGAGTATAGTATCTTCTATACGGTCTATAGTTTACAAGACACAAATCTAATCGAGGTCTAGCGAAGAAATCGAAATAAGGTCTATATACATAACTTCTATTGAATACATTGATATATCCTGTATAATAATCAAATGCACCGTAACGGTTGTAAAATACTCGCAATCCGCCTACACGTGAAACACGGTTGTTTCTATAATTGACAAATATGTCACCAATTTGATTTACACGACCGTAGTAGTCGTAATATATAGGTGTGTTTTCAACCTGAATTACAGCACCGTAGTCATCATACTGCACATACTGTCCGTAATCATAACCTGAATTAAAACTAATATTAGTATTTCCGATGCTTACACCAGCGCTTATAACATTATCTCTGTAGATCTGAAAATCGAATTCACCATCAGGGAATACCGAAAAGGTTATACCACCTTCAACAAATACAAAGGATTTACCATAACCGTAATAACCAGTTGTAGTACTTTTTACTGCACTAAACATTGGTGCTGTAAAAACTAAAGCGATTAGAAGTGCGAATTTTTTCATCTTAATACATTTTGATTGAGACCTGTTTAAAATCTCTTCCCTTTGTTAATATCAAAGCGCGTGCCAAAAATGATTTAGAATTTCGAATGAAAACTCGTTATTTATTATAAAATATTGATTATTAGAACTTTGTATTATTTTATTTTAATGTTGAATTGGATGAATTTCTAGGCCTTTGGTGAAATTAATCAATATTAAAATCCGTGTTAAAATGAGTATTCAGCTTCTTTAAATGAAAGAATGTATTAATTTTAAAGGATACTAACCCTAAGAAGACAAAATTGAAAAGTTTATATATTTTTTTGTTAATACTATTTGCTTCAATTAGTAGTAACGGTCAGCAAGCAGATGTGACCATATGTTGGGATACTTCATTATCGATGAAAGATCGAAACGTTTCAAAAGAATTCTCATTTTTGAATACTTTCTTCGCTGAAAATAAGAATACTTCCGTGCGTGTATTGCTTTTCTCGAATCAAATAATAAAGGATGAGGCCTTTACTATAGAGAATGGAAATTGGGAAAAGATCAAAATATATTTAAGTACTGCTGTTTATGATGGCGCGACTTCATATTCCCAAATTGCCCAAGTGGCAAGTTCTAAAGATATATTGCTTTTTACCGATGGTCATAGAAATATAAATCTAGAAGCTCCAAAATTTAAAGGAGCTTTACAAATAATAACTTCAGACGAAAATGGAAATAAAGAATTTCTAGATCTGTTAGCAGTATTAAATGCTGGTAAGATTATAAATGTAAATAGTTCTACAACTGGTACGAATACCTATGTTGGCCGGGTGATGAGTGGTGAAAAACCATTACCTGATGTTATCATTTTTATTAAGGGAACTAGCAGAAAAGTTATTACGGACTCTGATGGTCGCTATGCAATTGACGCCGCGAAAGGAGAGACTATTGTTTTTAATCAACTTGGTAAAGAAGATTACAATAAGGTGTTAGACGACACTACTTTATTAAATATTAAGCTAGATGACAAGGCGTTTGTACTAGACGAAGTTACGGTTACTGAAAATGCAGTTACCACTAACTCAGATGGAGAGAAGATTGCCACAGCCTATGGAGAGGAGAATAAGGATACTAAAGGCTATGCTGTTGAAACTTATAAAAATGATAACAAAGCTTTTCAAACGGATGCCTCACAAACAGTACAAGGTAAGTTTGCAGGTGTTCAAGTAGGGTCTGGACTTAATAAGGGTGCAAATACCGACTTAAGTAGAATACGTATGCGTACTGACACCACGCTTAATGGAAGTAATTATTCCTTGGTGGTTGTTGATGGAGTGCCGTTGCCTCAAGGCCGTGATCTTTCATTTATTGCACCAGAAGATATTGCGGATATTACAGTATTGAAAGGGTTAGCAGCCACTAATAAATATGGGAGTTTAGGAAGGAATGGCGTTTTACTAATCACCACAAAAATTAGTCAGGGTATTAAAAGTGGTAAACAACAGGACTTGGCAAGATTGAAAAATAACATATATGAAGATGAGTTAATTCCGCAAAAATTAAAACTGAATACACCTTATATAAAAGCACTTAAAAAAGGGAAAAACCTAGGAGATGCTTATGATATTTATCTTAAGCAGCGCCAAAACAATATTGATAATCCTGTTTTCTACATTGATGTATATAACTTTTTCAAGGTTTCAGATGCTGATATAGCAAATAGAATTCTATCTAACGTGTTAGAACAGTTTTCTGAGAATGAGAACATGCTTAAAGCACTTGCTTATACGTATCAGGTAAATGGAAATCATGACACAGCGCAAATTGTATTGAATAAAGTGCTGCAACAAAACCCATCATCAGCCCAAGCATATTTAGATGTTGCTTTGGGATATAGAAACCTAGGAAAATACCAAGATGCCTTAAATATGTTGAATGAAATGGCTAAGGGAACCTACAAAAATGTTGATTTTAATGGGGTTAAAAAGCAAATTGATGCAGAGTTGAAGAATTTGTACACAATGCATAAATCAAAGCTTGATTTTAAAAATATTGACGCAACTTACCAAAGAAACGTTAGTTATGACGCTAAGATTGTGGTAGATTATAATGACAAGGAAGCCGAATTTGTATTACAATTTGTCAATCCAGACAAACGATTTTTTAAATGGGAACATACTTCTACAGCCACTGGAAATCGCATTCAAAATGAAAAACTTACTGGTTTTAACTCAGAGGAATTTGAGTTAATCGGAGCTCAAAAGGGTGATTGGTTAATCAATATTGAATATGTTGGTAAATCGGATTTTAAGAATACTACTCCTAGTTTTATTAAGGCGACGATTTATCATAATTATGGCTCACCATCGCAGCGTATCGAACATCAACTTATCAGATTATCAGAAGCGGGTAGTAAGTTGAATTTGGCGAAACTTAAAATTTAGCAGGGATTACCAGCTTTCGTATTTGTTGATATTATATATTCCCCAAAACATATAAATCATCTCTAAAATCATTCCCACACCATATTGCGGTGACCATCCGTCAATTATGGTGCTAATGAGTCTTCCAAAGACAAGTCCGCCCATAAAAACAATATTGGTTATGGTAGTGCCTTTCCAGTACTTTGTGTTTCGTGCGCCAACAATCCAATAAATCCCTAGTGCGAAGTAAAGACCCATGATAGCGCGAAAGATATTCTTAAGCTCAAGATCATCAACTGTAAATCCAAAAATTTTAGGAAGAATAGTGCTCGGAGAAACACCATAAATTAAGCCTACACTGATTACAATAATGGCAGAGCTGACAAGATGTAAGTTCTTATATTCAAGCGGGTTTTTCATTAAAATGTTAGACCTGAATCACGCCTAAATTAAACGGCTTTTCAATTGGCGCTTGATTGGCAGCTTCAATACCCATGCTAATCCATTTTCTAGTGTCACGAGGGTCAATCACAGCATCTGTCCATAATCTTGCTGCCGCGTAATAAGGTGACACCTGATCGTCATATCTAGATTTTATCTTATCGAATAATGCAGTTTCTTCTTCTTTTGTAATTGTTTTTCCTTGCTTTTTAAGCGTGGCTGTTTCAATTTGTAATAACACCTTTGCTGCGGAGTTTCCGCTCATTACTGCTAACTCAGCACTTGGCCAGGCAACAATTAATCTAGGGTCATAAGCTTTGCCGCACATCGCATAGTTTCCTGCGCCATAGCTATTCCCAATAACAATAGTGAATTTAGGCACCACCGAATTACTAACGGCGTTTACCATTTTAGCACCATCCTTTATAATACCTCCATGCTCGCTTTTACTTCCTACCATGAATCCGGTAACATCTTGTAAAAACACAAGTGGTATTTTCTTCTGGTTACAATTGGCTATAAACCTAGTTGCCTTGTCTGCGGAGTCGCTGTAAATGACACCACCAAATTGCATTTCGCCTTTCTTCGTCTTAACCAGCTTACGTTGATTGGCAACAATTCCAACTGCCCAGCCATCAATTCGTGCATAAGCCGTAATTAAACTTTTCCCGTAGCCTTCTTTGTATTCCTCGAACTCCGAATTATCAACTAGACGTTTGATGATCTCTTTCATGTCGTATTGATCAGAGCGTTTTTTAGGTAATATCCCAAAAATATCATCTTGATTCTTGACCGGCTTTACTGATTTCACTTTTGAGAAACCAGCATCAGCAGGCTTTCCAATCTTATCAATAATTTTTTTAACCCTATTTAGTGCGTCCTTGTCATCTAAAGCTTTATAGTCTGTAACTCCACTAATCTCACAATGTGTGGTAGCGCCGCCTAAGGTTTCGTTATCGATATCTTCACCAATTGCTGCCTTTACTAGATAACTTCCTGCAAGGAAAATACTACCAGTTTTATCGACAATCATTGCTTCATCACTCATGATTGGTAGATAGGCTCCGCCTGCCACACAACTTCCCATGACTACAGCAATTTGAGTAATTCCCATGCTACTCATAACTGCGTTATTTCTAAAAATGCGACCAAAATGCTCCTTATCTGGAAAAATTTCATCTTGCATAGGTAAGTATACACCAGCGCTGTCAACTAAATAAATAATTGGTAACCTATTTTCAATAGCGATCTCTTGAGCGCGTAAATTCTTTTTACCCGTTATAGGGAACCAAGCTCCGGCCTTAACCGTTGCATCGTTCGCAACAACCATGCATTGTTTACCACTGACATAGCCTATTTTAACGACCACGCCACCCGAGGGGCAACCACCATGTTCCTTGTACATATTATCACCAGCAAATGCACCGATTTCAACATTTTCAGTCTTAGGGTCTAATAAAAAATCAATTCGCTCACGTGCTGTTAGTTTTCCTTGACTATGTAGTTTTTCAATGCGCTTTTCTCCACCTCCTAAGCGCACTTTTGCAAAACGTCTTTTAAGATCAGACAGTAGTAGTTTATTGTGGTCTTCGTTAGCGTTGAATTTTAGATCCATATTGGTTTTTTGAATGCTTGGCTAAAGTACAAAATAGCACCATTTTTTTTGATATCTTCGTTTAGGTAAAAAAAGCGATATTTACCCACCGGATTTTCATATATTCGGCTCCCCCTAATACTAATCTAAAATTTGAAAACAACATGGGAATGAATAAAAATACCGTTCTTGGACTAGCAACATTTATAATGATTATCGTAGGATGCTCCCTAATTTTATTAGGTGCATTTAGATATGACGATATCGCCGGATGGGGATTTGCAGCTGTAGGAATTGGATTTTTTGCTGTCGCTTGGGTTTTTAACGCCTTAAAAGGAAGAGTATAATCACCTAAAAAAAATTGCGAAACGATTATGTCAGATGATAAAAAGGTTATTTTCTCCATGTCTGGAGTATCAAAAACCTATCAAAGTGCAAACAAACAAGTTTTAAAAGATATTTATCTAAGCTTTTTCTATGGAGCGAAGATTGGAATACTCGGTTTAAACGGGTCTGGTAAATCTACTTTATTAAAGATCATTGCCGGAATTGACAAAAATTACCAAGGCGATGTAGTATTCGCCCCAGGATATACGGTAGGATATTTAGAACAAGAGCCAAAGCTTGATCCTGATAAAACTGTAATTGAAATCGTTAAAGAAGGTGTCGCCGATGTTGTTGCTGTATTGGACGAATACAACGAGATTAATGATATGTTTGGTTTACCAGAAGTTTATGAAGATGCTGATAAGATGCAAAAACTTATGGACAAGCAGGCAGAACTTCAAGATAAGATTGATGCAAGTAATGCTTGGGAATTAGATACTAAACTAGAAATAGCAATGGATGCACTACGTACTCCAGATGCTGATAAAAAAGTAGGTGTTTTATCTGGAGGTGAAAAACGTCGCGTTGCATTATGTAGATTATTATTACAAGAACCCGATGTATTATTGTTAGATGAGCCTACTAACCATTTAGATGCGGAATCAGTACATTGGTTAGAACATCATTTAGCACAATATAAAGGAACAATTATTGCCGTAACACACGATAGGTATTTTCTAGATAATGTAGCCGGTTGGATACTTGAATTGGATAGAGGAGAAGGAATTCCGTGGAAAGGAAACTACTCTTCATGGCTTGATCAAAAATCAAAACGCCTAGCGCAAGAGAGTAAAACAGCTTCTAAACGTCAGAAAACATTAGAGCGCGAGCTAGAGTGGGTGCGTCAAGGCGCAAAAGGAAGACAGACGAAACAGAAGGCACGTTTAAAAAACTACGATAAACTAATGAGTCAAGATCAGAAACAACTTGACGAAAAATTAGAGATCTACATTCCGAATGGTCCGAGATTAGGAACCAACGTCATTGATGCTAATGGAGTTAGCAAAGCTTTTGATGATAAGTTATTATATGAAGACCTCAATTTTAAACTTCCTCAAGCGGGAATTGTTGGCGTAATAGGACCTAATGGTGCTGGTAAGACAACAATTTTTAAAATGATTATGGGAGAAGAAACTCCGGATAAGGGCGATTTTAAAGTAGGAGAAACAGCTAGGATCGCTTATGTTGATCAGAGCCACTCTAATATAGATCCTGATAAATCTATTTGGGAGAATTTCTCTGATGGCCAAGAATTAGTTATGATGGGAGGGAAGCAGGTAAATTCGCGTGCTTATTTAAGTCGATTTAATTTTGGTGGAAGTGAACAAAACAAAAAAGTAAGTACACTTTCCGGTGGTGAACGTAATCGACTTCATTTGGCAATGACCTTAAAAGAGGAAGGAAATGTCTTATTGCTAGATGAGCCAACAAATGATCTTGATGTAAATACTTTGCGAGCTTTAGAAGAAGGCTTGGAAAACTTTGCGGGTTGTGCTGTGGTCATTTCTCATGACCGGTGGTTTTTAGATCGTATTTGTACACATATACTAGCTTTTGAAGGAGATAGTCAAGTGTACTTCTTTGAAGGCGGATTTTCTGATTATGAGGAAAACAAAAGAAATCGTTTAGGTGGTGATATCATGCCTAAACGCATTAAGTATAAGAAATTAGTAAGATAATTAAAGAACCTACTACGCTACAGCCCCCTGTAAAATAGTTTATATTGATTACTAAAAAGAGTATTGCGTTTATCGTATATTTTGTTGCTGGTTTGAGTTTTCTCCAAAGCCAAGTAATTGATTCTACAAAACATCGTGTTGATAGTTTGATTCAAAAAGCTACGAACTATCATGTGGCTTATGAGATACAAAAATCTATAGAGACCGCGAATAAGGCTATTAAGCTTGCCGATAAATCTGATGATCATTACAATAGGGCTCATTCCTATAATTTAATAGGCCTCAATTACGATCTTATCAAAGACTTTAAGGAGGCTGAGCGCAGTTATAATAAAGGAATTTATCATGCAAATAAGGTTGAAAATGACACCTTACTATGCTGGCTTCACAATAATATCGCCGAGGTATATGAGGAAGGCTATGGCAATATGGCAAAGTCTATTGAAAGTTATAGACAAGCATTAAAGTACGCTAAGAAGATTAATGATACAATCGAAATATTAACACCTATTTTAAATATCGGGTGGACTTATATCGATCATGAAGAGTATGAAAAAGCACTTCCCTATCTCACCGAATCGGCAGGATATATAGAGCAGTCTGGAGACACGCAATCAAAAGCACAATTAAACTTTTTATTAGGAAGGTATAATGTAAATGCCAACAAATTAGATGCAGCATCGCAAAACTTCGCAGATGCCGTAGTTTTTGGTGAAGCTTCGAAAATATATGATGAGCTATCTGATATCTATCTCGAATATGCTAAACTTGCTGATTTTAAAGGTGACATTCAACATGCTAATGAGCTACTGTTAAAACATATTACCTCTAAGGAAAAAGTACTAGATGAGCAAAAAATAGCACAAGCCTCCCTTGCCCAAGCAAAGTTTATTGTAGATGAATATAAACGTGAGCTTCAGGTCGCTACAGATAAAGAAATAGCTCAGGAAAAAATGAATCAGCGTCGTAATATGATTCTTACCATAATTGGAATCACGATGCTGCTATTACTTATTCTGCTTTTCATTTCTTTTAGAATGATGAGTGTCAAGAATCGTTTAAGTAAAATGCTTAAAAAACGAAATGACGAGCTTTTTCTTGCTAAAAAAGAAGCTGAGGATTTAGCAAAGGTCAAGTCAGAATTTATATCAACTGTAAGTCATGAACTACGCACCCCTTTGTATGGAGTAGTTGGTTTAACGTCTCTGTTGCTAGATGATGCATCATTTTCTAAAAAGGAGCATTCTATTTTAAAATCACTTAAATTTTCAGGGGATTACCTGCTTAACTTAATTAACGATGTTCTACAATTAAGTAAAATAGAGTCTAAAAAGGTAGTTCTTAATGATACCAGCTTTAATGTAAAGGCCTTGCTGAAAAATATTCAGCATTCGTTTGAGTACCAAGCGGAACAACGAAACAATAAAGTAAAGATTAAGATCGAAAAGAATGTACCTAAACAATTAATAGGTGACTCTGTTCGTCTTTCACAAATTTTGATCAATTTAGTTGGAAATGCGATAAAGTTCACTGAGAATGACACCGTCCTTATAGCCTTACATAGTAATGGGATTAATAATAGGAAGGCCAATTTAACCTTTGAAATCATTGATCATGGTATAGGCATTCCTAAAGAGAGACAAAAAGAGATATTTGATAGTTTTACTCAAGTAGATAGAGCCCAGGGTAATATTATTGGTACTGGATTAGGGCTTACAGTAGTAAAACAACTTGTAAACCTGTTTGGGGGAGATATTGAGTTAAAAAGTGAAGCGAATAAAGGGGCAACATTTTCTTTTACAATCGATCTCGAAGTTGATGAAAAGACCAAGGCAGTATCATCAGATGATCTTGGTTTTTATAAAGGAGGAAAAAAACGAAATGTGTTGATCGTTGAGGATAATAAGATTAATCAAATGGTAACACAGCGCATTTTAGAAAATGCCAATTTTAACTGTGAGATCGCTGAAAATGGCTTAGACGGTGTTGATTTAATGAAAGACGCATCCAAAAATTTTGATTTGATATTAATGGATATGAATATGCCTAAGATGAATGGTATTGATGCGTCCAGAGCAATTAGAGAGTTTGATAGCGAAACGCCAATTGTCTTTTTAACTGCAACAGAACTCGAGGAAATTAAAGATGATATTTTTAATGCTGGCATTAACGATTATATTATCAAACCTTATGATAAATACGAGTTTTATCAAGTGATCATGCGCAACATTAACAACAACTAGTCGCCATATTTCTTAACTTTGTGCCGTGGCAGATTTTGTTAAGATATACGAAGAGAACCCGAACCCTAAGGAAATAGAGCAAGCGGTTAAATGCTTGAAAAGCGGTGGATTAATTATTTATCCTACCGATACAGTTTATGGTTTAGGATGTGATATCACAAATACCAGAGCTTTAGAGCGAATTGCTAAAATTAAAGGCGTTAAGCTTGAAAAAGCAAATTTTTCCTTTGTGTGTCATGACCTCAGTAATTTATCAGACTTTGTAAAGCAAATTGATACGCCAACTTTCAAAATACTAAAACGTGCACTACCAGGTCCATATACATTTATTCTTCCCGGAAATAATAGCTTACCCAACGTTTTTAAACGAAAAAAGACGGTTGGAATACGAGTGCCCGATAATGAGATTGCCTTAAGCCTTGTACGCAGTTTAGGAAACCCTATTGTATCAACTTCGATTCATGATGAAGACGAACTCATTGAGTACACGACTGATCCGGAGCTTATTCTTGAGAAATGGGATCATTTGGTCGATATGGTTATAGATGGAGGTTATGGTGATAATGTGCCTTCTACCATCATCGACCTTACAAACGATCCTGAAGTTATAAGAGAAGGAAAAGGAAGTTTAGATATCCTATAATAAATTACATTCCTAAAATATTCGCATAAAAAAATGCCTAAAAAGTTCTTCAAGTTGACTTTTTAGGCATTTTTTGTAATGACTTATTTCTTACTGACCTCCTTGGGTAGCTTCTTTCATTCCTTGTTCGATCATATTATAAAACTGATCTAGTTTTGGTAATACAACAACTTTAATTCTACGATTAGTAGCACGTCCTGCAGCAGTCGAATTATCTGCAATTGGTACATATGAACTTCTACCAGCAGCAGTCATACGTTCAGCAGGTACACCAAATTTTGTTTGTAGCTCTCTAACAATAGCAGTGGCTCTTTTTACACTTAAATCCCAGTTGTCTTCTAAGATTCCACTTTTATAAGGCACATTGTCTGTATGTCCTTCTACCATAAACTCCATATCAGGCTTGTCAAGAACAACCTTGGCAACTTTCCCTAAGATACCATTAGCCTTGCTAGAAACCTTATAGCTTCCTGTTTTAAATAATAGTTTATCAGAGATTGATATAAAAACAACACCTTTTTCTACGTTTACCTCAATATCTTCATCTTGTAAATTGCCAAGCACACCTTTTAAGCTAGTAACTAAAGCTAGTGTTACCGAATCTTTTTTATTGATAGCATCTCTCATTGTCTTGATCTGCATATCTTTCTCTTTAATACTTTCTAAAGAACGCTCAAGATTTTCAGCACCTTTTTGAGAAAGCGTAGCTAAACCACCAACATTGTTTAATAAGGCTCCATTTGTCTTTTTCAAGTTTTCTACTTGATCTTTCAGGCTTTGCATACTCGCTGTAGCCGCATCCTTTTCAGATAGACAACTATTCAGTTTTACAGTAGCACTGTTTAATAAATCTTGTGTTTCTTGTTGTTTAGCTTCCAGTTCAGCGTATTTTTTATTTGATACACATGAAGTCATTATAAACATCGCCGAAGCCGATAGCATTAGTATTTTTTTCATTACTCTAGGTTTTAATTTACGTATTACTATTTCAAAATTAACAATTAATAACCCCCTTAGAAAAGTGTTAACAAAACTTTGTTATTGGGTTATCAACAGTCTAAAAACTTTCCTTCTATATACGTAGTAGTTCGTAACAATAGATTTTAGCATATAGTAATTCTGATTTTTGTTAGAAGTAGAGCGTTTAGATTTCATTATCCTGAATTTGGAGTAAAAACTAAGGTGAGCCCTCATAATCGCAACAAAATGAGCTGGTTTTAGTTTTATTAGAAATTGAATTCCGGCTACACCATCCAATAACATTCGTACAAAGATAATAGGGAAAACTTTACGCTTAGGTAGATTTTTTAGCAGCATAAATAGGGAATTTCGGAAATTTAAATAGGTCTTTTTCGGATTATTGGTGCTCAAAGTCGCCCCTCCAACATGATAAATGACCGAGCTTGGTTCAAAATAGCTTTTATAACTCTTATTAAATGCACGCCAACATAAATCTATTTCCTCTTGATGAGCAAAGAAATCTTCATCAAAGCCATTGAGTTCAGTGAATACTTGTTTCCGAATAAAAAAACATGCTCCAGATGCCCAAAATAATTCGCAAGCTTGGTCGTATTGCTGTTCATCTTTTTCAATAGTATGAAATATGCGACCGCGACAGAACGGATATCCATATTTATCAATATACCCACCAGCAGCACCGGCATACTCAAAATGTGTTTTCTTTTTAAAATCTAATATTTTTGGTTGAATAATTGCAACATTCTTATCAACTTGAAAGCGACTTACAATAGGATCTAGCCAATTAGCGGTTACTTCTACATCAGAATTTAGTAAGCAAAAAATATCTTCATCTAAGTGTTGTAGGGCTTCATTATATCCTCGGGCATATCCACCGTTTTCAGTATTCCTAATAATTTTTATTGATGGATAGTTTTGGGTTACAAAATCTATTGAATCATCAGTAGAAGCGTTATCTGCAAGATAAATGCTCGCGTATTTTGAATGAGCTATGACCGAAGGAAGAAACTGCTTTAAAAGCTCCTTTCCATTCCAATTCAATATGACTACGGCAATATTCACTTTTGTTGATAGCTTGGCAATTGTGGTAAATAGGTGTAGGATTCGTTGCTGTGATCCACAGTACAATAATAATGATTAAGTCCGTTAGTTACCATTAAGTAGCTGGCATTTAAAGTCATATTATATCGGGCTATTTGATCAAAAGTATCCTGATTGATCTTAATCTGAGGAGCTTTACACTCTACTAAAACATGAATGTCACCAGTTGGACTATATACAACAATGTCATAACGTTTACGAATTGAATTAATGACGAGTTCTTTTTCAACATTGATATGTGATGCAGGATATTGAAGCCCAATCATTAGAAATTGTAGTGTGTGTTGTCGTACCCATTCTTCTGGAGTAAGTACAACAAATTTCTTTCGGATAGGGTCGAAAATATGGGTTTTATTTTCCTTATTTTTGAGTCGAAACTGATAGTCTGGAAAAGACAATTTAAGCATACCGTAAATTAACCTCTTTTCTAAAGTATAGCCATCAATAATGATGAGTTTTTTAGCCGATGGATGAAATTAAACAATTAATAGGAGATATAAAGCAAGGGCAGATTAGTCCAATCTATTTGTTGCATGGTGAAGAATCCTATTACATTGATAAAATATCCGAATACATAGAAAGCAATGTATTAAGCGAAGAGGAAAAAGGCTTTAATCAAGTGGTTTTGTATGGTAAAGAAACCAAGATAGAAGATATTGTTGCTAGTGCTAAGCGTTTTCCTATGATGGCCGAACGCCAAGTGCTTATTGTAAAGGAAGCGCAAGATTTATCGAGAACTATGGATCAGTTAGAGGCGTATGCCGAAAACCCTCAGCCAAGTACTGTTTTGGTCCTATGTTATAAATATAAAAAACTCGATGCGCGTACCAAGGTTTTTAAAATGATAAAGAAAAACGGTACAGTCTTCTTGAGTAAAAAACTATATGAGAATCAGGTAGGGGATTGGATACAAAAAGTATTGAAAGGAAAAAAATATACCATTAGCTACAAAGCAAGTCAAATGTTAGTAGAGTTTTTGGGAACTGATCTGGGAACCATCGCTAAAGAATTAGAGAAACTCCAAATTATTATTCCAGCTGGAAGTGAAATTACGCCTGAACATATCGAAAAAAATATTGGAATAAGTAAGGATTATAACAATTTTGAATTGCAAGCAGCAATTGCCGCAAAGGATGTATCTAAGGCAATTAAGATTATAAACTATTTTGGTCAAAACCAAAAAGACAATCCAATGGTATTAACTGTTACTATGCTTTATACCTTTTTTTCAGCTTTGTTGAAATACCATGGTGCTAGTGACAAATCATGGGACAATCTTACTAAAAATGTAGGGCTTAAACCTTATCTAATTAAAAACGTAAAACCCGCTGCTGCTGTATATCCTTTAAGAAAAGTTAGTGGTGTTATTAGCATCTTAAACCAATATGACGCAAAAAGTAAGGGAATGGGTTCTAAAGCAACAAATACCGACCTGCTAAAGGAAATGATTGTAAAAATTATGACTTAGTTAATGTTCAAAAGGTAGAAATTCGTGAAGGTCTAGACTTTCTGCTTTTAAAGGTTTTTCTACATAGTCCTTAATATGTCCGTACATATCTGCTTTTTTCTTGTCTTCTGGATCAACCGATGATGTTACCATAATGATGTAAACGTCTTCTGGTTTTTTTTCATCTTTAAGTAGTTCCATAAACTGAAAGCCATCCATCACAGGCATTTTTATATCCAATAATACGATATCATAATTTCTTAACTTTAATTGAATTAGTGCTTCTTTACCGTCCTGTGCAAAATCGATATGACTATCTGCATGTATTTTTTGTAATACACGAGAGTTAATCATTCTGTCTATTGGATTGTCATCTACGACCAGAATATCTAGTGGAGATTCATACTGTAATGTAGACATAAGATGGGGTTCCAGTTGATGTGCGTTCAATTGATAGGTAGATTTTAGGGTTCATAATGCAGAAATGTATAAAAAATTATAAACAATTGAGAAATAGGTAGTTTCAGTATTGTTCAAATGCTATTTAATTCGTTAATCAGCGCGAATTAGGTGGTTTTCTCCGATTTATGCAGTATACTATTCATGGTCTTGACTACTTGGTCCATTTCATCCGCTGACTGTAGCAGGCTTTCAATAAGTATTTGTTGATCTTTTGTTCTTGCAGATTCTTTTAAAAGATCTACCAAGCCTAAAATTCGTGCTAATGGAGCGCGAACATCATGAGAATTCATTTGCGAATATTTTAATAACAGTTTGTTTTTTTCTTCAAGATCCCTTGTGCGCTCCTTAATAATAGTTTCGAGGTTCTCATTAATTCGACTTATTTCTTTATTTGAAGAGCTTAACTCGTTGGCAATATCTGTTATTTCTTTATTTTGATTTTCAATCAGAGAATTTTGAGCGGACAGTACCTGATTGTTTTTTTTGATTGTACTCCCTTGCTTAGTTAGAAAAAGCAACCCGATTAAGAATAAGATAGAAATGAGGCTGATTGTAACTATTATTCGAGTATTATTTTCGAGTCTGCTGTTAGTTGCATTTAAGTTTGCCTCAGTAATTCTATTTTGTTCTGTTAAAGATTTGTTTTTAGCAATCGCATATTCTAATCGCTTGCTTTCTATATTCTTTTCTGTTACAAAACTATAAACCTCTTCTTTTCTTTTATCTAATTCTATATGAGTGTCTAGTGCCTGTTTTATTTGGCCTAAGGCATACTGATTTTTGAAAATCAGTTTAAGCGACCTTAATTCATTGTTATAGTTTTTATTCTGCTTTGCAATTTGTAATGAGTTCTGCGCTAGAGATTTTGAGGTGGCAAAATCCTTTTCTTTAAATAAAATACCAGATAATAGTAAATTGTTTTTATTTAATTCTCCTACATACTTAAGCCTTTGATAAAGTGAGTCTGAAATTGCTAAGGAAAACCTTGCCTTTTTCAGGTCATTAATTTCAGTAAAGGCTTCTGAAAGAACTTGATTACATCGGGCTTCACCATGCAGATTATTAATACTTAGATATAGGTCTTTAGACTCTTCATAGTAATAAATTGCATCTTCATGTTGTTTCTTTTTAAGTTCGAGATCTCCTAAGTTACGTTTTGCAAATGCAATTTCCCTTACAATATTTCTTGGTGTGGCGATAGCGATAGCTTGTTGAAAATAACTTTGAGCTTTGTCAAGCTGATTAAGGTTTTTATAATTCACACCAATTTTAGATAATAGACGAGCATGCATTCGTTTAGAATTAGTGTTCTCAACCGCTTGAAGGCCCTCATAAAGCGCTTCCATGCTTTTTTCATAGTTACCCATAGTGGTATAGGCTTCACCTATGAAACTTGCAGTATATGCAACACCTGAGTAATCTTTAAGCACTTCATATAATTCGACTGCCTTTTTCCAATGCACTAAAGATTCATCAAACTCATTATTGTCAAAAAAAAACAGCCCGATATGATATTTGGAAAAAGCCATCATTTCTGTATTACCCTCTTTCGATGCTAGTTGGTACATTTCATCGATGGATTCATAGTTGTCAGGTTGTGTACTGTAGTCGTAGTATAAGTTAGAAATGTAGGTTTTGTAAAGTTGTAATTTAATACTGTCATTTTGTTCGGAGACTATCTGATTTTTAAGCATGATGATATCCACTTGCTTTTTCTCTATAACTCTTTGTTGCCCACAAACAATTATTAAGCTCCCTAGTAGCAAGGAAATGGTAAAATATTGTTGTATATGCTTATATAACAAGTGCATGAAATAACGATTTGGGTTGTATTAAGTCGTGTATATTAATAACCTCTTCAAATTGAGTAAATAACTATCCAAGAAGAGGTAATACAAGGAGTAGAATAATATTTTATGCATAGTTTGGGCTAATTACTAATGCATTAAGTTAATGGAAAAAAACCTCATATCTTGTAAAAAAAATCTCCCTAATAATAGAAGTCGATGAAAATGTGATTTTTAACGACGAAAGGTGTATGTCATCTCTAAGAATCTAATAATTAGTACCTTAGGCTGCAAATACTAAGGAAAAACTTCAAGAGATTGCTAACGAGCAGATAGTAATTTGGAATTAGTAAAGTATAGGATATTTGTTTGGCATCGCTTCATGCATAATTTGGTAGATCTTTTCGAATATATCTTCAGCACTTGGCTTCGAAAAATAATCACCATCAGTACCATAAGCGGGTCTATGTGCTTTAGCGGTTAGTGTTTGTGGCTTGCTATCTAAGTATTGATAGGCATCTTGTTTTTCAACAACTTCCTGGAGAATGTATGCTGATGCTCCGCCTGGTACATCTTCATCGATTACGAGAAGCCTGTTGGTTTTGGCAACACTTTTTACAATATCGCCGTCAAGATCAAAAGGTAGCAATGATTGTATGTCTATTATTTCGACATTAATGTCGACTTCTAAGAGTTCTGTAGCTACTTCTTCGACGATACGAAGTGTAGAGCCGTAGGAGACCAATGTGATATCAGTACCTTCTTTTAGTAATTCGACCTTACCTATTGGGGTTTTTATCTTCCCTAGATTGTTTGGTAGAGGTTCCTTCAAGCGATATCCATTTAAGCACTCAATTACTAAAGCTGGCTCGTCACTTTCTAATAAAGTATTATAAAAGCCCGCAGCCTTGGTCATGTTTCTTGGTACGAGAATATTAATACCTCTCAACAAATGAATAAGTCCACCCATTTGGGATCCAGAATGCCAAATTCCTTCTAGTCTGTGTCCTCTGGTACGTACAATTACAGGGGCTTTCTGTTTACCCAGTGTTCGATATTGTAAAGTTGCAAGATCATCGCTCATAGTTTGCAAAGCGTATAAGATGTAATCTAAATACTGAATTTCCGCAATAGGTCTCAGGCCTCTTAAAGCCATTCCGATTCCCTGACCTAGTATGGTTGCTTCTCGTATACCGGCATCAGCAACGCGAATATCGCCGTATTTTTCTTGTAAACCTTCTAAACCTTGATTTACATCACCGATAGTTCCTGAATCTTCTCCAAAAACCAAAACCTCAGGATTATTTGCAAAAAGATGATCAAAATTATCTCTTAAAATGATGCGTCCATCTACCATTTCAGGGTTATCGTCATAGACAGCTTTTACTTCACTTATCATTGTAGCATTAGATAAGGTTTCACTGTGTAAATGAGAGCTATATTTTGGTTGGTAAACATCAAAATAGTTGTTAATCCATTCCTTAAGATTAGCAGTGGCAGATGAATCTTCATTAAAGCAATAGCGTAATGCTTTACGAGCAGTAGAAATGACATCTTTTCTATTAGGCTCTTCTATACTGGAGAGTTGCGTGTTTAGCTTTTGAATAAAAACACCATTAGAATTTTCACTCGCAACATTAGTCAATAGTGAAACAAGTTCCTGTTGTTCTTTAACAATTGGGGAAATAAATGCAGCCCAGGCATTGTTCTTTCCAATGCGTACCTGCTTTTTAATTTCCTTTGCCATTGCAACTAATTCACTATCGCTGGCAATGCCGTTGGCAATCATCCATTCTTTAAACTTCGCGATGCAATCATACTCTGTCTCCCAAATTAAGCGATCTGGTGTTTTATAGCGTTCATGTGATCCAGAGGTCGAATGACCTTGGGGTTGTGTAAGTTGTTGAACATGTATGATAACGGGAACATGCTCTTCTCGGGCAATCCTTGATGCTTCCTGATATGTAGCTACTAATTCAGGATAATCCCAGCCATTAACTCGAAGTATTTCATATCCATTTCCGTTTTCATCACGCTGAAAACCTTTTAATATCTCTGATATATTTTCTTTAGTTGTTTGATGCTTTGCATGTACTGAAATTCCGTATTCATCATCCCAAACACTTACTACCATAGGTACTTGTAGAACGCCAGCTGCATTGATAGTTTCAAAAAATAAACCTTCACTTGTACTAGCATTTCCGATAGTTCCCCAAGCAACTTCGTTGCCATTCACAGAAAACTTTTCGCTATCAATATCTTTTAAATTTCGATATACTTTAGATGCCTGTGCTAAACCCAATAATCTAGGCATTTGCGCAGCGGTAGGAGAGATGTCAGCACTAGAATTTTTTTGTTGGGTAAGGTTTTTCCAGCTTCCGTCTTCATTAAGACTATGTGTAACGAAATGACCACCCATTTGGCGACCAGCGGACATAGGTTCAATCTCAATATCAACATGGGCATATAATCCCGCGAAAAATTGTTCAATGGTAAGACCATTAATTGCCATCATAAAGGTTTGATCACGATAATAACCGGATCTAAAATCACCATTAGCAAATACCTTGGCCATAGCCAATTGCGGCAACTCTTTACCACCTCCAAAAATCCCAAATTTCGCTTTTCCAGTCAAAACCTCACGCCGACCGAGCAAACTACACTCTCTACTAGTAACGGCAATCTTGTAATCATTGATTACTTGAATTTTGAAATCTTCAAATGAAATTGCTGAGTTCGTATCGGTATTTGTTTGCATAAGTTATCCTTAAAAAAGAGATTACAAAGGTAGCTAAAAACAAGACCAATAGCAAGTTCTTAATTCTTAAATAATTAGAAAATAATTAGTCAATGGATTAAATAATTGCGAATTAATCAATATAAATTGAAAAATTAACTTTTCGTTGCCGATTTGTTAATAAATTTCGTTAAAACCACTTTCTAGTGAATAGTCCTGTAAAGGCTCTAGGACTTAAAGTAATCACAAATCGAATACGTTCTGGATAAGACGATTGTCCTATTTCCCAACCAAGTTTTGAGTATACCGGAAGATATATTTCGAAATAATCTGGGACAAGATTTAGACGAATACCACTATCATAAACAAATTGAGTAGGGAGTGATTTGTTTTTTACAAAACCAACATCACCATACACTTCTATCCAGCTCCAAAGATTGATTCCTGCATTAACTGTCGCAATCCAGTCGTTAGCAAATCGTGGTTCTAATTTTGACTTAAAACCACCTTCAGCGGCAATGAACTGCTGACTTACCAAACCTGAGCTTTCTGATCGCCCTAAGTAATCAAAATCGAATAAATAATCTGTTGGTCTATCCAGTGCAAAACTGAAAAAATCTCCGCTTGCAGCCTGTGAATCATTATACAGAAACTTTCCAGCGAACAGCCGCAGTGTTACCTGTCGATTATTTGTAAATAGTCTTCTGTATTCATAATTAAATGAAACTTTCGAAAATTGGCTAGCTACTTGAAAATCGGCAAACCAAGATTTAAAATTAATAGCTCCTGGAGATGATTGTATAAAACGTGCATTGAATACACTATAATCAGGATCGGCTTCTAGTGAGAGCTCAGACGCATCTCGATCCCTCAAAATGTTTACAAAACGGAAAAAGATGGCTTCTCGCTTATTGTTTCTGAAATCATCGGTTCTAAAGTTAAAACTTACAGATGGTGTAATACTGGTAAAAAATAGGGAAGGGGCGTAGTGGAACCTTCTTACATTAAATCGATAGTCTATTTTAAATAAATCTCCCTCTTGTAAATACTGGTTGTATTGAAGTTTTGCCCGTCCTATTAATGCTTTTTCCTTTGTACTGTAAGTGGGGACAATATCATAAACAAAAGGTCTCGTTAAAAATGGCTTATTATAAAAGCGCATTCCTGGTGATAATCCATCATATACATTAAAGGCGATTTCGGGAACATAAAAGATCTGAGTTTTGTCAGGATCTTCAGCGTCTTTAAAGAATTTAAAACTCAATTTTTTGTTATTCGAGAATAACCCTCCTAATGATTTCCAATTATCTCTTTTGTTTAATTCTGGAACTGTTTTATCATAATTGAGTACTAACTTGGTGGCTTCCTCATTTGGGATAGTTACCACCTCTTTACCATCAATATCTTTAAACCAATACTTGTTTATGACAGAGTCTTTTCTCAACGAAAACAATGAAATGGGGGCTTTAGAACCAGTTTTATTTTTGATTAGTACATCTAATGAGTCCCCACGTTTTTTGATGTTTTTAATCTTGTAGTCGATTTTTTTTCTGGTAGCAACATATTCATCGAAATACCACTGAATGTCTTTAGTCGCGATGGCGGTTAGCTCTTTTTCAAAATCGGCGCCTGTAATAGATTTTGATTGATAGTCAGTATATACCTTCTTTATAAATGTATCTACTTGACTGTTGTTTAAGTAGTCATCTAAGTAAATAAGGCCTAAACCAGATTTATACTTATTTCCTATTTGATAGTTGAATTTTATAAGCGAATCTTTAGAAGTAGTTAATGGCTGGTCTAAATTTTTTCTCGCCATAAACATATAAAGTAATGGGTAAGCCTCATTAAACTTCATTTGTGCTAACTTATAACTTCGTACTCCCCATATTTGTGAAAGCTTTCCTAATACTTTTTCATCAGGATAATTCTCATTTAAATATTGCATTAACAGGTAGTACTGCAACGCATCGGTAACCCATTTTTCTTTGCGCGGATCAACACCAAGTGTATTGTCAATATACTTGCCTAAAGCGGCTTTCAATAACTTAATTTCATATAAAAAGTCATTGGGGAAAGGACTTATAAAGGTAGGAAGTTGATTCAGGCCATACACTGGATTTTTTCTATAATAAACCTCAGATATTAAGACTTTTTTAAATGGATAATCGCCGAGTCGAGTATTCATAAAATCAACCACACGCTGCATAAGCACATTTTTGCGCTCCATAGTGACACCTCGATCTTTCAGGTCTGTTATGATGCTAACATCTGTCGTATTAAATATATTGAATGAGAAATCCTTATTAAAGAATAAGGGTATTTGAATGCGGTTATAACCACTTAATGTATAGACGGTATTGTTGGCCTCGTCAATCCTCTGGTCAACATCTAGGTCCGTAATTAGTTGATAAGGTTTAGGTACCTTAAAATTGATGTTATAAGATGAAGGCAGCAGGAACATATCATCTAAATTCTTGTTGCTATATGTAGCCCATTTTTTATTAGCATATGTAGTTGCACTTATATACCAAAATTGCAATTTATAGTGGTCATCATTATCTACACCATAGCGAGTGAATTTATCGTGAGGTACTTTCACCTCGTACGTCAGTCGGAGCTTATAAGTCGCGCCAGGATAAATGGGAGATTTGAGCTGAACCCTAATAATATCCGGTTGTTCTTCAGGGCGCTCCCAATCAAGAAAACGAAAGGTATTGTCGCTTAATCCGATGATTTTTGTAAATCCTTTGTCCCTTTTTTTAGAAAGGTGCAGCGAACGATCAAATTCCTCGCCCATATACTGTGTCAAAGGTGTGTCTGGGCTTGAATATGAATTCGGCCAGTCGTTGAGATAAATGGCATTTAATGTATCCTGACTTGTGTTTTTATAATCAATTTCTTGATTAATGGATATCATTTTTGTTTCTACATCAAGACTCGCATCAATTTTATATTGATGTTGAGCGCCTAATGATTGGCTGAATTGAAGCAATGCAGATATCGCAACACTATATGTAAGAAGATTTTTAATCAAATCAGAATGTGTAATTTGATTAGAAATTAGGGCTAAGATCTGCCTCTTTATAGAAGGCATTTAGCACATCGATAACTTCGTCTTCAGTATCCACTAAATGAATAAGATCAAGATCTTTTGCGCTAATGTTGCCAAACTTTGCAAGTAAGGTACTTTTCACCCATGCCATTAAGTCCTTCCAAAACTCCGTTCCTACCAGAATAATAGGAAACTTATCTATTTTGTTTGTTTGGATTAGTGTAATCGCTTCAAATAATTCATCCAGAGTTCCAAAGCCTCCTGGCATTACGACGAACCCTTGTGAATATTTTACGAACATAACCTTACGTACGAAGAAATAGTCAAAATCGAGACTCTTATCGCTATCGATATAAGGATTGTCATGTTGTTCAAAAGGAAGTTCAATATTCAAACCTACCGATGTTCCTCCACCCATATGAGCTCCTTTATTACCAGCTTCCATAATACCAGGACCTCCACCTGTAATAACCCCATAGCCTGCATCAACAATTTTATGCGCTATGCTTTGTGCAAGTTGATAATACTTATTGTCTTCTTTTGTTCTTGCTGATCCAAAAATGGATACACAAGGACCAATAGCACTCATTTTTTCAAATCCATTTACAAATTCACCCATGATCTTAAAAATAGCCCAAGAATCATTTGTTTTTACTTCATTCCATCCTCTTGCACGTTGTTCACTTCTCATATTAATATGCTGTAATTAGTTTAATTCTTTTATCAAAAATCTTGCCGTATGGCTTTTTTCGTGTTTACATACTTGTTCTGGTGTTCCAGTTACGATTACTTCTCCACCATTTTTTCCACCTTCATAACCAATATCAACAACATGGTCTACCATTTTAACCACATCTAAATTATGCTCTATGATTAATATGGTGTTGCCTTTATCGACCAATTCATTTAAGACTGTCATTAGAACTCTGATATCTTCAAAATGAAGTCCCGTAGTTGGTTCGTCTAATATATAAAATGTATTACCAGTATCTTTCTTTGAAAGCTCAGTGGCTAATTTAATTCGTTGTGCCTCTCCACCTGAAAGTGTTGTCGATTGTTGCCCTAAGGTAATATAGCCAAGGCCTACATCTTGAATGGTCTTAACTTTTCTGAAAATCTTTGGTATATGTTCAAAAAAGCCAACTGCTTCGTTAATAGTCATATTTAGGACATCGGAAATAGATTTCCCCTTATACCTAATTTCTAGTGTTTCGCGGTTAAAACGCTTACCGTTGCATGTTTCACATTCCACATAGACATCGGGTAAAAAGTTCATTTCTATAACCTTTAATCCACCGCCTTCACAGGTTTCACAACGACCAGTTTTTACATTAAAACTAAAACGACCAGGTTTGTAGCCACGAATCATTGCTTCGGGTGTTTTTGAAAACAAATTCCGTATTTCAGAAAAAACACCAGTATAGGTAGCAGGATTTGATCGTGGTGTTCTTCCAATAGGCGACTGGTCGATTGCAATGACCTTATCAATATTGTCTAAACCTTTTACACTTTTATAGGGCATTGGTTCTTTTACGCCATTGAAATAGTAATTGTTTAAAATAGGATATAGGGTCTCATTGATGAGTGTAGATTTCCCACTTCCTGAAACGCCTGTAACTCCTATCATCTTTCCTAACGGGAAATCGACAGATACATTCTTCAAATTATTTCCCGTGCAGCCTTTTAAACTAATTTTTTTGCCATTCCCTTTTCGACGTTTTTTAGGAACTTCAATCTCTTTTTCGCCATTAAGATATGCTGCGGTAAGTGTATGGTATGCCAGTAACTCTTTTGGAGTCCCCTCGCTTATGATCTCACCACCATGGCGACCAGCATGAGGACCTATGTCTATAACATGGTCTGAATTAATGATCATGTCTTTATCGTGTTCTACAACAATTACAGAGTTGCCTATATCACGTAGAGATATTAAAGAATTTATTAATTTTTCATTATCTCGTTGATGCAGCCCAATGCTTGGTTCATCTAAAATATAAAGGACTCCTACTAATTGTGATCCTATTTGAGTAGCTAGTCGAATGCGTTGTGCTTCGCCTCCTGAAAGGGACTTTGAGCTTCGGCTTAATGTCAAATAATCTAAGCCTACATCTAATAAAAATTTAATTCTAGTATTAATCTCCTTAACAACTTCTGATGCAATTTTTTGTTGGGTATTAGATAATCGATCTGTTAGATTTTTAAACCAATCAGCCAGATCAACTATGTCCAAACTAACTAATTCATAAATGCTTTTTCCGTCTACTTTAAAGAAAAGTGATTCCTTTTTAAGTCTAGAGCCACCACATTCTTCGCATTGTATTTGATCCATATAGGCTTTAGCCCATCGTCTTATCGAACTAGACCCGCTGTCATCATATTGACTTTTAATAAAGTTATTAATTCCTTCAAAATCGATATTATAATCCCTAGTAACGCCAAGTGTTTTTGATTGAACTGAGAATTTTTCGTTTCCACCATTCATAATCATTTCTATAGCCTCAGGCGGAATCTTATTAATAGGATCTGTAAGCTTAAATTTATAGCGATCTGCTATTAATGCTAGCTGTTTAAACATCCAGCTGTTTTTGTATTCTCCTAGAGGAGCAATGCCACCAGCATTAATCGATATTTTTTTATTGGGTAAAACCTTGTTGACGTTTACCTTGTTTACGGTTCCCAGTCCGTTGCATATGGCACACGCGCCTTTAGGGGAGTTGAATGAAAATGTATTTGGCTCCGGGTTTGGATAGGAAATACCACTACTAGGACACATTAAATTTCGACTAAAAAAACGAGTTTTATTAGTGTCATTATCAATGACCATTAAGACATCATCACCATGATACATGGCTGTTTTAATGCTTTCTGTTAAGCGTTTGTCATCACTATCGCTATCACCAACTTTAAGTCGATCTATCACGATTTCTATTTCGTGCGTTTTATAGCGATCGACTTTCATTCCTTTCACTAAATCAACAATTTCGCCATCGACACGAACTTTTACAAAGCCTTGTTTTGAAATTGTTTCAAATAACTCGCGATAGTGCCCTTTTCGAGATCGAATAATAGGGGAAAGGATGCTTACTTTTTTGTCTTTAAAATCTTTGGTGATTAACTCCTTAATTTGTTCATCGCTATAGCTAACCATTTTCTCACCGGTTTGATAACTATAGGCATCAGCACCTCTTGCGAATAACAAACGTAGGAAATCATATATCTCGGTAATAGTGCCAACAGTAGATCGTGGGCTCTTACTAGTGGTTTTTTGCTCAATGGCAATTACTGGACTTAATCCATCAATTTTATCAACATCAGGACGCTCTAACCCGCCCAAAAATTGTCGGGCGTATGCTGAAAATGTTTCTATATATCGTCGTTGTCCCTCGGCATAAATGGTGTCAAATGCCAAAGATGACTTGCCACTACCAGATAAACCCGTTATTACAACAAGCTTTTCTCTAGGGATGTTAACGTCAATATTTTTGAGATTATGAACACGTGCACCTTGCACTTCTATTTGTTCTTCAATCTGATGGGTCATAGGAATTTTCAAAACCGGCAAGGTACAATTTTCGCTTTGAAATTTGAAGCTAGATTATTTTAGTTTTTTGTTAATTAAGTAGTTTCCTTGTCATGTTTCTACCGACTAAAACCAAAGAGGTAAAATCATCTAGGGATATGCTGTAACATTTTTCAATTTTCAGCTACATATTTATAGATAGCTATTTGTTTACATTCAGCATATAGCTATATTTAACAAAATTAATCTGTATTATAAAACTAACGTACCAATGGCTGACGATTTTGACTTACTAGAAACTGATTCATCTTCTGCAAAACAAGATAAAGTTGACGTGAACTGGGGCAAAGCAATAGACCAAATGAAGTCTAAGCTTTCGCAAGAACAGGACCCCGAAACACGCCAAAAAATATTAAATGCTACGCTTGACAATGTAGTAGATATGGCTGAAAAAGATCGTTCTACATTAATAGATGCAATCAAAGATTTAACGGATTATCAGGATGAAGTTGGAATTATTTTTGAAAAATTCTCTAGCCTAAATGCTGATGAGCAAAAAGTTATTGATAATGCCCAAAAACGACTTGAAAAGGCTAAAGCTGAATTAGCCGAAGCTGAAGCGGTTAAAGATAATTGGTGGAATAACCTATGGGGACGAAAAAGCAAGATTAAAAAGCGCGAAGAAGAGCTGAAAATTGCTGAAAAAGCACGTGCTGATGCAGATATTACGGCAAAGCAAATGTTTCAGCAGCGCATTGAAAGTGCGGATGTTCAAACCTTGTTAAGCGAGCTTTCTTATAAGAGTCAAGCGGCGGTTACTCGTTTGAAAAATCGTGAAGTGGAAATTAAAGAGGTTGAAGAAAACCTTAAGGACGCTATCGTTGAGGCAAGTAAGAATCACACCAAAGCTTTAGAGAAAAAGAAAGAAGTTGAAGACAAACTTGAAGAGCAATATGCGTTATTAAAACAGGCACGTCAAGAATTAGATGAAATTGCTGATAAGCAATCAACAGAATATTCTGAGGCGATTGGAAAAGTAACCACTTTAGAGCAGAAAGTAGAGGAGCTAGAAGGTCTTAAAAACGCTTACACAACTTTAGCAGCTAGTAAGGATAGTTTTGTTCATAAACACAATCTTACTATTAAGGTATTAACCTCATTGAGAAGCAATTTGCAAACACATCGTGCAAAACTAAAAAGTGATACCGATGAGCGTTTAAAATATTACGATGGTTATGTAATTGCATTAAAAGCACGAACTGATCAAGAATTTGCTGCCATCTTAGAACATCTTGGTGTAAAAACTGACGAGCATATTGGCGAAACACTTGCTGCAATGCATACAGCTAGCGCAAAAGCACGTCAGGATATGATGGAAAACATTCCTGTTCACGAAAAAATGATGAAGGGTATTTATAGCAGTTATGCTGAATCACTTCAAGAAATTAGAACAAAAGATATCGACATTCAAAAGAACTTTGCCGATCGTTATGGCATCGACATGAAAGAAATATTCGAAGAGTATTATGCTGTCGATCCTACAGCGCCATCTGATGGTGGTGGTAATGATGACGGGGGAGACGATTCTGCACCCGCACCAAAACCGGAAGAAGACGATCTTTTAGGATAATTTCATAAATACATGTCCGGTCGAGCGTAGTAGAGGCCTATCAACTGCGCTCTGTTTGGGCAATTTCAACTCAATTTGTTCAACTTAAAACCTCGTTTAAGCATCTCTTCATGTCCTTAAATCACATTACTACAGCCTTAGATGCTGCATCTTTAGAAAGTAAGGAGCAATATGTTTTTTACCATAAGATGGTGGACTTTGTTTTAAAAGAAACCATTGCTGCGGTTAGTAGTAATCATTTGTGTACGGAGCAAGAAGCTACTTTTTTAAAACAGTTTTGCGATGTGCTTTTGTACTCTATTGATGCCATGCGCATTAAATATATGTATGATGAGGAAGATGCAATGAAAATTGACCTTACAGAAAGTGGTTTTCCTAATTATCTAGAGTTTAGGTATCTATATAACGATCTTGCCTTAAAAGAGAATTATACTGAAAAATTGAAGGGTGTTGACGAATTAAAGGAAGCGTTTTTAGATCGACTGTTAAGAGAGAAAAAACACGTTCGCCCAAGTCAATTGTATCAAGCAGCGTCGATCGTGTATTATACTAAAGTCCAGCAACGATATATTTTTAACCGATTTGTACAAGGGAAGATAGTACCATCTCAGGTAAAACAAGATCCTGGAATGATCGTTAGCTGGAGTTTTTATGATGTATCCCTAAATCGACCCTTCGTTTGTTTCATGTATTTTGATGTTGACAAAAAGAATAAGGATGGACTTAAAGAAGAGATCTATGAGGTGCTCTCTAACTCTGCTGACAGAAAAATGAGCTTAGATACCATGGCGTATGCGATTGATAAGAAGTTACCAAAAGTATATCCTTATAAATTAAAACGAATTGATCTTGGCCCGCTACACAATGTTTTTGCAAAGGATGTACATGAGATTACGCACACCGTATTACAAGGACTAATTGATAAAACAATTCCACTTGAATCATATGCGCTTAGTTTGACTATTGATGAAATAGAATCAGAAGATATTTTTCAAGAAGGTGGATTTTTCAAAAAACAAACCATACAGCGCTGGGGAGATGTAAACTCAAAAAAGTACTTACTTGCCCCACATCGGGTCATACAATTATTATATGCTGAAGTTCCTGAACTCATAGACAAGCTTGAAAAAGCCCCGATTCATTTAACGGAATTTCCAAAACTCAACTAAACACTAATTAATGGAACACAACACCACTTTTCCTATAAAACAGTCCGAATTAGATGTACTTCGTGATGAAGCCTCCTCTTACATTAAAAGTGTACAGTGGGAGCAAGGCAGTCGTGCACGCAATAAGGAAAAAGATAAAAAAGAAGATAATATATTGCTCTATTTATCTAGAGCCAAAGGGAATGGCGCGAGTGATGTGACATCCGTTTCTAAAACCATATTGGCTTTAAAAAAGCGATTGTTGGCAGATTCTGTTGCAATTCCGTTAAAGTTAAACGAGACTTTATATCAACTACAAGAGGGCATAGGGATTGGTATTTGGATAAAAGACAACTATTACGATTCCTCAGGATTATCCGGATTAGTTGAGCGGAAATCTTCATTAGACAATGCTGGTCGAAGAGAATATGAATCGAAAATGCAGACATCGACGGCTTTTATGTTGTTTTCAATGTCCTACTATATTATTGATAGGTTACATGGTTCTGCATCCGATGACCTGGCTATTATAAAAAATAAGTTTGCTGGTATACCAGAAGTTTCTTTGACTTCGCCTTTAAAAGGAATTTCCTGTGCTTTGTATTACTATGACAAGTATTTGAGTCATCCAGAAATGATTACTTCAGAGAAGGATGTGGTCGATTTCACAATGGTTTATTTTGAAGCGCTAATTGATGAAATTCAACTTCGAAAAGGTTCTTTGGAATACACAGAGACCATAACAGATAGAACTTACAAACTTGAAAAAAGCGAATTTGCCATTTCTGGTTGGGAGAATGTTTTTATTGGTGCGGCAAGCAGTGTCGAGTTCAACCGAGTGAAGTTTGAAGATATTGTGGGTAACCGAGATGCGAAGCATTTTGCGCGCCGATTGACAGAACGTATGCTTAGTTATGACTTTACAGCTAAGAAAAATCCGTTTCAAGAACTGGGCGGATTCATGCCAGTTTTTATGGGATATGGTATTCCAGGAACGGGAAAAAGTATGCTTATCGCTGCTATCGCTACTCGATTAAAAGATTATTGTGAGCAGTTAGATATGCCATTTTTGTTTCACCCAATGCCGGATACTTTGATATCTACTTTTCAAGGAGGATCGGCTGAAAAAATGGTGGAGTGGATGAAGCCACTACAAGATCCGTCTAAAATTATTTTTGCGCCTATTGATGATGCAGAGAATAATTTACAAGAACGAACACAACAAGGCGTTTCAGCAGGTGTAAAAGAAGTAATAGGGGTGTTTTTAAGATATACGGAAGGGGCTTATGCCGTTAATTATGGTAACAGTTCTGTTGGACTTTTCACCAATTTGCCGGAGCAGTTAGATAAAGCAGTAATTTCTCGTATTCAAGGCCGATTTAAGATCGATGGAGCACAAACACCAACCGATTTCTTAGATCAAGATTATTTGTGGTGGCGAAAGTTGGATAAAACAATACCCGATTTTGTCAATATGACAAGTCCGGAATATGAATATTTAAGCAAGCAAGGTTTAGCTAAAAACATGGGCGAGATCTTGGATGCAGCGGAAAAGCCTAAGGAAGACCGAGTACTTGAAATCTATGATGAAGTAAGCGGGAAGTTTAAAACATCAGAACATCAATTCTTTGCACATTTGTACAAAGAAATTCAAAAAGTATTTCCGTTTTTCTCTTCAAGGGATGTAAGAAATATTCAGAGTGCAATTTCATTGCGATTAACCGACTTTGATTTGGAAGATGATTGGTTTGAAAATCCTGATAAATATTTCAGAAAGGATTACGAAACTAAATTCAATATGCTGCAAGAGCTTATGCGCAGTAATATGAAAGGATTAGACTTTTCTGAAATCAGAAGACAAGAAGTGGTGCGTTATCTCGACAATATGGCGACAATTGCTGATACCGATTTTAAACGAAAGGTGGAGCGTCGTCTGGGGCAACTTAATGTTGATTTAGAAGCGAGAAAGCAATTTGAAAGTGAATAATTATAAGATGAAAGCAAGGTTCTCAATACATTTTTTGCTTTTCATTACCGTTCAAATCAAAAACCACTCGAACTGACATCAGATTAAACCAAATGTCAGTTCGAGTGATTTTCTGAGGTACGAAGAAAATTGTATCGAGAACTTGTTTAACTAGCAAAAAACTTCCAATAAGTAACAAAATAGGTAAATCAGCGTCCAATAAGCAACAATGGAAAAGTTAATAGAAGCCAATTTATATCATAGTGAATTAGTCCCAATCGGGGGGGCGTTGGTTTCGCGTTATAATCAATGTCTTGTGAGGTTGGGTTTTAAGCCTACAAAGTTGAAAACCTTTCAGGTAGACGGCATTGGATGGAGTCCAGAAATAGCCGAAGAGAAAGAAGATATTGGCTATCTAAATAATGGAGATGCCAATCCGCATGCAATTATAGTTTCTCCGCAGCAACGGGGTAAGCCAGTCTATTATCCTTTTCATACGTTTGATCGCAATATTATGAAAATGGTTTTTAAAACCTATGGCGATCATATAAGCGATATTACAAGAGATGGCGCATTGTGTATTGACCTTGACCAAGATATTGATGCGTTTTATGAGCCTTTAGACATTTTAAAGTATAAGGATATCACAGTCGGATTCCGTATTCTAAATGATCTTGATCGGGCGCAAAAGGAGCAAGAAGAGCTTGTGTCAATTTTTAATGAAGACACCAACTTTATCGATGAGTCTCTACATATGAAAATTTTGGCTTCGGCTAGGAAATATGGTGACCTGAGATCGAGAAAATTACAATTAGCCCCGCTAACATATACATCGGGTTCATTTTTCACCAGAGCTTTTGGTGGTGTTTTTGTGTTACGTGATTTTATTACATCAATAGTCGTTTTCAAAGACAAGAAGGCCTATAAAAAAGCAATTAAGGATTCGTATCACGAGGTATTGATTTATCATGTAGATCAAAAAGAATTGGTTCAAAAGCTTCAGGAGCATGTTATCTTAGTATACGATTTAGAAGAGGCTATAAAGACGGACCGCTATCAACGTATTAAAAAATTCATGTTCTACGAAGTGCTCCATGAACTAGAAGAGAAGCAACATCCTGTATCAGATATTCTTAAGGATAAAATGCTTTTTAGAAGTTATTTTAACAAAATAGAAGATAAAAATAGGGCCAGGCTTGCAAGTGTTGAGCGCTATGTTGAAAAATTAGAAATTAGTAATGAACTAAAGATCGATACATTTGTAGACAAGGACTTTTTCCATGCATTACAGAAACCGCATTCCTCATTAACAGGAGAGCATCAAGATTTAATCTGGATGTTATTGGCGGAAATATCGGCTAAAGATCCGTTACATTTATATTGGTATCAAAAAGAACGTTTTTACGAGGAGTATCAGCAATGGGATAGTTCTTTTAGAGATTGGGTAATCGATATCATTAAAAGCAACATTTAAAATACAAGACCATGACCTTAGAAGTAATTATTTTTATTGCCGCAATATTAGTAGGGATCTTGTTGTATTGGCGAGAGTCTCAGGGAAACAAGCTTTATAGGTTCATCAATAAAATTGCATATTCTAAAGAATTGCAAATGAAAGACCATGACACCAAAGGTTTCATTTTCCAACAACGACTTATGTTGCGTTTGGTATACATAGTCCTGTTCTATTTAATAGTAATTGGACTGGTAACATTCGCAATTCCTTTTGGCATAGCAACAGTGCAAATATTTGCTGCTTGTGTCGTCGGTACGTTGGTTGGTACTTATTTGGCTTCTGCTTTTTTCTTTGCAGATGAAAAGATTGATGCCAATAAATCAATTGCTGTCGATTATATTGAAGAAAAAATAGAAGAAGGGAAAGAGTTTATTGAAGAATTAACCGAAGGAGAACCTGTTCAAGAAATTCCAAAAATTGAAGAAAAACCTGAGCCTGTAGAAAAGAAGAAAAGCGCAAGAGACAGATTGAAAGATAAAGGGTATCTTAAATAAATGACGAATAAGGAGTTATGAGTTCAGAGTTGTATCGAGAACCGCGATAATAAACCATAGACCAGAAAATGATCAAAAGATATTGGAATAAAGGAGCAAAGCAAAAGCTAATTACAGTGTTATTAGGATTAATACTGCTCATTGCGCTGTTCATATTACGCGATGATTACCAGCCAGGATTATTATTTGTTAGAAAGTACATTTTTATTATTCTGGTAGTTGGTTTTGTGCTATACTTTGGAATACGTTCTTTCAGAAAATCAGCTAGTACGGGTAAAAGGTTGCTCATATTAGTAGGATTATTGGCTTTTGGTGGTTTACTATACTTAGTTGGTTGGAATATGGGAATGTATCAATATATGCAGACCTACAATGTTTTCAAAAATTTAAATAGAGAAGAAATAAAGGAGTTACCCTTAACCCAAAACGAACGTATTCAACCATTGAATAATATTACCACAATGGCCTACGAATCTATTGGGGAAACGCAGGAAGTGTCGCTGCCACATTTGGTTCGTGTAGATGGCACCAACCAATGGACCATGGCGGTACAGCCGGCCCAAGAGTATATGTGGCAACGCATAAACGATAATACTGAGGAGGTTTTTTCAGTATCGAGTACATCGCCATCACCTCGTTTTGCCAAAAACAATCGTATTTCAGTGACATTTTCGATCGGGGAATCATTGGCATTTAGTAGAAACACTTACAATGCAGTGGTACAGCGATTCGGTTTTTTCAAATTGTTTAATATGGAACCTAGTGATGTGTTTTATATGAAAAACGACAATGGTGATTGGGTTCAAGTAGTGAGTTTAATTAAATGGAAAGGCTTCTTTTTTCCTTATCCTTCTTTTGGAGGAGTGATGATTATAGAATCTGGAGAACATGACTTTAACGATTATGTTGAGCGTATTTTAATAGGAAAGGGAACATATATCAAACCTTCAGAAATGGCCAATTATCCATTTTTACAAGGTCAAAACACCTTAGCTGAGAAAGTTTCACAATTACAGGCAGAGTCGCTTAAGTTTTTAGGCGGATTTTCAGATCCACTGCCTTGGAACATGGAAACTGCTGTGAAAATTCCGATTTTGGCTGACGATCAAAACCAACAACCTTTTGTAACTGACTTTGATTTTAATAGTATTGCTTCCGATTATAGTGGGCTTCATCATTGGTTTGGCTTAGAGCCAGTAGGTGAGGAGCGAACTAGTTTAAGCTTTAGTGTTTTTATTCCAGCTGATGGTCGTGATAAACTATTTTATTATGACCATGCTAAAAAGAAAGAAGGACTTGCTGGTGTATCTGCAATGCCACTAAAAGTAATTGAGTCTAAGAAAGAATTTGACTGGACAGTAAATAAACCAGTAGAGTTTAGACCCTACATCAAAGAGATAGCAGGTCGTCGGCGTATGTTTATGCTAACAACAGTCGCGGCTAAAAGAGAAGACAACAGTAAATTTGATGGATCTGCTACACCCGATCTAGCGTTGGTAGATGCAGAATATCGAGATGTTGTTTGGATCGATGCGAAACATCCATCGCAATGGGAACAGGCCTTATATGATCAATTAGGTGAGACTTGGCGAGCTTCACGAGATTTTAAGGAAGATCCAAAACCAATAGAAGTTCATTCTAATGAAATTCAAAATGATTCGATATCTTTAGTGCAACCAGTTGATAGTATTCCGGTCCAAGGGGATACAATTAACTAATAAAATAACTTCTTTATGGATCAGTCAGTAATTGATATTATCTACAATGAGTATCACCAGTTAGAACATCAAGAAGTTAAACAGACGCTCGAGACACTAGGATTAGAACACGTAATGGCGAATTCTGAAGCAAATTTGAACAATGCCATACATGCTATTCTAAAACTAGCGAAAGGGAATATGACAGAAATAAGAAGACTAACAGAATGCGCAAAAATAGACTTCAGAGATGTCATATATTGGGCTTCTTTAGAAAATAAATAACTATGAATAAATCGTCTCAAAGAGGACTCATATTTACAATTATTGGAATGTTATGTACAACAACAGGTATGTTCCTTATGATTAATCAAATGCCAGGATGGACTTATTTAACGGCTTGTATTTTAGGAGTCGTTATTGCGGCATATGGGCTAGTAGTTGTTTTGAAGAGCGCTAGAAAACCGTAGTAGTTTATCTGGTCTGGACTGGGTCAACACCCCCCCCTCAATTCGTCCTTAAAGGGGGGAAGTATTTCTTTATTTTCTAAATATTACATTTAAATGCACCCGAAATAAAATTCGAATTATTGAAACCAATTCAGGTTCATAAATCCACTACTATTATTGTCCTGGATAAAAGTTACGCTGTCTAATTTTAATATTCTTATTGCTACTCTGCACCATAATTCGAAATTTCTTAAGATCGCTATAAGTCTTGTCTTTATTTCTATAATGGTATGGATAGACAAGGGCTGGTTTAAAATCGACTACGGCACTTGCGGCTTGTTCCTCAGTCATTGTCCAAGGCATATTCATTACAATGAAAGCCACGTCAATATTCTCTAAAGCTCTCATTTCTGGAATATCTTCCGTATCTCCGCTTATATAAATCCGCTTATCTGCAAAACCAAGAACGTAGCCATTACCACGCCCTTTAGTGTGAAATGCGTTTTTCTCCTCAGGAAAATTATACATAGGTATTGCCTTTATATCAACACCAAACAGGTTAAAATCTTCGCCATTTTTTAGCACTACTAAATTGGCTTTAAACTTCTCAGGGAGTTTATTGGCGACAACTTTTGGTACCACGAAAGTAGTTTCTTTAGTGTCTAATATTTCAAGAGTTTCTAAATTGAAATGATCACCGTGAATATCGGTAATGATAATAACATCGGGTTTTTTGTAGTTTTCAAATAAGGCTTCTTCAGCACTTGGATCTACAAGTATAGTCGTTCCGTTCCAGACAAAAGCGACAGTGCCATGCCAAATAGGTTGTATGGCTATTTTTCCATTTTCGGTAGGAATACTATCCACTCGACTTAATTTTATTTTCTGCGCTTGTAGTTGAATCGAAGAAAAAAGTAATATTGTTAGACAAATTTGTCTCATGTTAGTAAAATTTAGTTGGCTAAATATACAGAAAACAGTCAATTTTTAATTCACAATGCAAGAGATTTAAAGCAAGGGTGGCTTTTTTTTTAAATCAAATCAAAGATATTTCGTAGGACTGTAAACCCTTTGATTAATAGTGTATTGTGATTCATTTAGTTTATTTTGGCCGTAATTTTGAATCTATTTTTTTAACGAGATTTAGACTGTTAAAATCCGAAAGACAATTACAAGCGTATATAGAATTGTTAGAGCAAAGCAACTGTAGAAACAAACATTTTAGTTGTAAGCTAAAAACGAAAGTAAAAATTATTAGTACTAATTTTACAAATCAACTGGAAGACTAAAAACAATTAGTAACACTTAATTAATTTAAGAAAATGGAACAGAAAACAGGAAAAACACCCGTAAAAGCTACAAATACAGAATCGGGTAATAACAATGGATTAAAAGCGATTATTGGCGTATTAGGAATTCTTTTTTTAGGAGCGGCAATCTGGGGATTCACGCTTTTTAACGAAAAGAAAGAAGTAGAAGCTACGCTTACTGAAGAGAAGCAAATGGTTATTACCGAGCTGGACGATATGGTAGCAAAGTATGACATCGCTATCAATGACAATAACATCGTTAACAAAGATCTTGAAGATGCTAGAACTAGAATTTCTACATTAATCGATTCAGTAAAAACTATGAAAGCAGATGTTGCCTCATTAAGATGGTACAGAAGAGAGCTTTCTAAATTAAAGAAAGAGCGTGACCAATTATTTGCTGAAAATGATTCATTACGTGTAATGACAAATGTGTTGACAGCTACTGTTGACAGTACAAGAACTCGTTTACAAGAGCAAACTCAATACAATGACTCATTACTAGTTCAGAATTCTGAATTGGCAATGGTAGTTGAAAAAGGAGCTTCTTTAAAAGCTGCTCGTTTAACGGGAACTGGAATAAAAGTTAGGAGTTCTGGTAAGACAAGAGACATGGAAAGAGCTAGTGGTGTAGACAAAATTAAAGTTTGCTTTACAGTGCCAGAAAACAATATTGCACAAGCTGGTGACAGACAATTATATGTGCAGGTAATCGATCCTAAAAACAATACTTTAGGTGAAAACGCTCAAGTTTCATTTGAAAATGATCTTACGCTTAACTACAGTTTAATCTCAAAATTCTACTACGACAATAAGAATTTAGATGTTTGTGAGTTTGTATCTGGTGGCGAAGATTTTGCTAAAGGTCGCTACGTAGTAAACGTATTTGACGGATCTAAACTATTGACTACCTCGTCTTTCAGTTTAAAATAATATAAGTATTAATCATTAAAAAATCCGATAAGTGGTGAAAGCCATTTATCGGATTTTTTGCTTTTAAAAGAATTAGTCAAATACGAAAGACAAATATATTCTTCAGAAAATCTTATTTCTTTAGAGACCCAACCATTTCTTCAGGCTTAACCCACTCATCAAATTCTTCCGCAGTTAAATAACCTAAATTGACTGCTTCCGTTTTTAAGGTAGTTCCATTTTTATGCGCAGTATTTGCTATTTCGGCTGCTTTATAATACCCTATTTTCGTATTTAAAGCTGTTACTAGCATTAAGGAGTTATTTAGCAGCTCTTTGATGACTTCGTGATTAGGTTCTATACCTTGCGCACAGTGTTCGTCAAAAGAAGCGCATGCATCACCTATTAATTGTGCTGATTGTAAAATATTTGCAGCCATCATAGGTTTAAAAACATTCAGTTCGTAGTGCCCTTGTGTACCACCAACACTAACTGCAACGTCATTTCCGATTACTTGAGCGCAAACCATAGTTAGCGCCTCACATTGCGTAGGATTTACTTTTCCAGGCATGATCGAACTTCCCGGTTCGTTTGCAGGAATAATGATCTCGCCAATTCCACTTCTAGGACCGGAAGCCATCATTCTAATATCATTGGCAATCTTATTTAAAGAAACGGCCAATTGTTTCAAAGCACCATGCGATTCGACAATAGCGTCATGTGCAGCTAATGCTTCAAATTTATTATGAGCCGTTTTAAATGGTAGCTCGGTGAATTTTGCAATAAATTCTGATACACGTTTAGAATATCCTTGTGGAGTATTAATTCCTGTACCGACTGCAGTTCCTCCAAGTGCTAATTCCGAAAGATGTTCTAGTGTGTTATTTAATGCTGTAAGTCCATGATTTAATTGAGAAACATATCCAGAAAATTCCTGACCTAAGGTTAGGGGAGTAGCATCCATTAAATGGGTACGTCCTATTTTAACAACGGTCTTAAATTCCTCCGATTTTTTTTGTAATGTATCTCGAAGTTTACTCACTCCCGGGATAGTAGTTTCTACAATCTTTTTATACGCAGCGATATGCATTCCCGTTGGAAAAGTATCATTCGATGATTGCGATTTATTCACATCATCATTAGGCTGAATGGTTTTCTCACCTTCACCAATCTTATTTCCAGCAATCTCGTGCGCTCTATTGGCGATCACTTCATTCACATTCATATTAGACTGTGTACCAGAACCTGTTTGCCAAATAACTAATGGAAACTGATCATCGTGTTTTCCTTCTAAAATTTCGTCACACACCTGCGCAATTAGATCCCGTTTTTCAATAGCTAGCACGCCAAGTTCGCAGTTAGTAAAGGCTGCTGCTTTTTTCAAATAAGCAAATCCATATACAACTTCTAATGGCATTGAGGCTGGACTTCCTATTTTAAAATTATTTCGAGAGCGTTCAGTTTGGGCTCCCCAATACTTATTTACAGGCACTTTAACTTCGCCCATCGTATCTTTTTCAATGCGATATTCCATGCTGTTTTTAGTTGATTTTATCGAATACAAATTTAGTTAATATCATGCGAATCTTCTATTTTTTTAATGTTCATTAGCTGTTGAAAAATTAAGTGGATTTAGTTGATTGTAATATTATAACTATTATCTTTGCTTGGATTCAAAAATTATCCGAAATCATGTTTGAATTTGATCAATATCTTGGCTTTTTAGCATTTCTTACGATACTAACCATCGGCTTTTGGTTGATGATTTTTCTAATATCATTTATTCCTTATTGGTTAGGTGGCGCGATCATTGAGCTTATTCAGGAAAAAAGAGAAGAGCGAAAAGCTAGAAGAGAAGCATAAAAAAAAGAGCCACATGGCTCTTTTTTTAGTTTATATTCTTTTTAACAAGAGGTGTTATCCTTCAAATTCTTCATCACCACCGCCATCTTGACGTCCATTACGTTCACGCTTCTTTTTCTGGTTAAACCTATATGTGAATGCAAGATTGAATGTACGCTCCCTCCATTGGAATTCTGATTCTGTAAATGAGATAGGAGTGAATGATTCTGATATCCTTTTTCTACTATTAAATAAATCACTTACATTAAATGCTATAGATCCTTTTTCTTTAAATACATCCTTACTAAATGCCATACTGGTTGTAACAATCCCCTGAGATTTAGATTGGGCGGTTTCTCTCGGACCTCTATAAAAGATGTTTGTTTGCCAATCGATTTTTCCAGGTAGTGTATATTTATTATTTAAGCGTACAAACCAACTTAAGTTTTCTGCGCTAAAATCAATGTTATTAAATGATCCGTCAGTAATAACCTGAAATACATTAAAGTTAGTATTCATTCGCCACTTACGAGAAGGGTTATAGGTAACATTAAATTCAAAACCATAGCGGTCACTGCTCGATAAATTAACTGGTGTTCGTCTAAGTACTGGTGTTTCTTCACCGTTGAGTAAAATCGTTTCTCCAGTATCTTCTGTTATAAACTGAAATACACCAGTAGATCGTTGATAGAAAATGGAACTGTTTAAGGTAATCTTACCTAGGCGATTTAAATATCCAAAATCTACAGCGTCAGTAAAAACCGGGTCTATATCTGGGTTACCTTGGAATAAGTTAGTTGCACTAGTTCTAGATGGAAATGGATTAATAAAACGCGATCTTGGACGTCTTATTCTGCGGTTGTACCCTAAAGTCAAACTTTGTTTTTCGCTAAACTCATAGGACAAATTCACCGTAGGGAACAAGCTAGTATATGTTTTTCTATCAAAATCACTACTTGCAAATTGTTGTATGGTAATACGGCTGTCTTCAACTCTAAGACCTAATAAATAAGAGAATTTTTCTATTTTTTGCCCATATTGCGAATAGAAAGCATTTACATATTCACGGTAATTTAATTCATTATCTAATAATTCATTATCGGTAGTAGGATCGAATCCACTATTTTCATTAAAGAAATCAACATCATAATCTGTTAATAGATCAATGAAATTACCACGATATCCAAATTCAAGTTGTTGTTTTTCATTTAGAGGCAAAACATAATCTAGTTGTAATAAAATCCGATCTTGTTTTTCATTTTGAATAACTCTTTCTGAATCTATACCGTCTAAACTAATTGGAGTGTCCTCCGTTTCATAACTCGTTTCATACTGAAATTCCATCGATAATTCATGACCGTCGGTTTTAAATTTCTTGTCAAAAAGCATCGAATACTGTACCGTCTTATCATCTTCTTTTTCAGGGCTGAACCGTTCACTATTAATGATATTGCCTAAAGCATCTGTTTGTCTAAGTAGGTTTGTAGAGTTACTTTCATTATCGCTATCTCGCAAAACAATCGAAGCGGTTAGTGATGTTTTATCATTTATATACCATTCGGTCCCAAAATTGCCATTAAACCCTTTTCGTATTCTATCAAAGGTTCGTTGTTCACGCAAAAAGCTTTCCCCATCACCACGATCAAAAAACCGAGTATCATTTAAGGAGTTACCCAATGTTTTGCGTTGATTGTATCCTGAGGTTGTAAAGAAGTTAAAATCACCGGTGCGGTAGTTGATATTTCCAGATAAACCATAGCTCTCAGGGTACCCAACGTTTGCGGTAATTGCTCCATTTAAACCTTGAAGTTTACTACGACGTAATATAATATTGATAATACCTGCTGTTCCTTCGGCGTCATATCGAGCCGATGGCGATGTAATAACTTCTACTTTTTCAATAGCTTCAGCAGGGAGTTGTCGTAATGCATCTGTTGAGTTTAATCCAACCAAACCAGACGGTTTCCCGTTAATAAGGATGCGAACATCATCGTTTCCGCGTAACGCGACATTTCCCTCAACATCTACAGTAACCGACGGAACGTTATCTAATACATCACTAACATTACCACCGCGAACTGTTAAGTCTTTACCTACATTGTATATTTTTTTATCCAGTCTTATTTCAACAGTAGTCTTTTCTGCTATTAGCTCGACTTCGTCTAATTGTTGAGCATCAATTTTTAAAGAGATCGTGCCTAAATTAGTTGCAGATCTAATTGTTTGATCAGTCAATGTAATGGGAGTGAATGAAATGTATTCAATCTTTATTGTATAAGTGCCGCCTGTTGTTTCAATCTCAAAATTACCATTGGCATCTGTAATGCCTCCTGTAATTTTATCGGGATTTCTTTTATTAAGAAGTGTTATCGTTGCATACTCTAATGGAGTTTTAGTATCTGCGTCTACAACTTTACCGGATATTTTAACCAGGTCTTGATTTGGTCGTTGAGAAAAGCCTAAAGATGTTATCAATAACATCATAAAGACTAGGAGTTTTTTAGTCATTAAAAGTGGTTTGCTAACCTTTGTCTTTCTTCTTCTTTTTACGCTTTTTTCTTTTTGTTTTGCTACTGCCTTTGGTTCTTAAGTCCCTAAGTGTTGTAATTTGCTCTTCAGTTAAAACGCCTCGAAGTCCGTTTTCGAACTTTTCGGTTTCATTCTCAATCATTGCTTTTTTTTCTTCAATGGCTTCACCGCCGGCAATAATTTCTTGTCTTTTAGCTGCAAAGGCAAGCAATTCATTTCGTAAAAGAGCTTTTTGAAGGCCATCAATTCCTAAAACTTCTTCGTTTTTATCAAGAAATTCATCAATAGTTTCTTCAAGCGTTAACTTCTTTTTCTCAGTAGCGGGAGCTTGTATTTGTTGACTGGCTAATGGGCGTTGTCGCCGATTGTTGTAATACTGTGCTGAAACAGATTGGACTCCAAAAAAGAAAAGAAAAAGTAAAACAAAAATTTTCATGATTTATGAATATTTTCCCATTAGACAGCTAAATTATTGTAAGGTTTAATGGGTGTTGGTTAAAGTATTGTTAAATGAAATATCCCATATTTAGGATATTAAAGAATCGTCTTTATAGTTTCGATAGGCCTTGCAATTACGGCTTTTTCTCCCTTTTCTACAATGGCACGCTCTATTAACTTGGGATATAGCACCATTGCTTCAACGATTTGATCATCTGTTAGTGTTTTGCCTTTGAAATTTTCTTTCCAAATAGCTTCATTTTTTCGGATTAATTCAAGTGGTTTAATACCTATTTTGTTGATTAACTTTTTAAGATCACTACTCGTCAATGGGGAATCCAAATGCTTGATGATTTCAAAGTCGACCTTGGCTTCTTCTAAAAATGCAAGAGCCTGTCTTGATTTGCTGCATCGTGGATTGTGGTATATTTTGATCATGTTTAATCTATTTTTATATTAAAGTCGTTCAGTTGGGATATTAACACATCAGCTCCCGTAAAATGAATACCGTTAATTCCCATCTTATTGGCCGCGGCTATATTTCTTGCATTGTCATCAATAAAAATTGATTCTTCGGCAATTAAATCAAATCTACTCAAAGTAAGATCATAGATTTCTTTAAATGGCTTTCTCATTTTTTCTGTTCCTGAAACAATAATTCCTTCAAACCACTGTAAAAATTCAAAGCGTTCTATTGCAACTGGCCAGGTTTCCGCGCTCCAATTTGTTAATGCTACTACTTTCAAGCGATCGTTATCCACTAATTGTTTCAATAGATTAACGGTAGGTGTAATTTGCTCTCCAAGCATTTCTTCCCAACGCCCGTAATACATTCTGATTAGTTCTTCATGTTCAGGAAACATCGCAACCCGTTCTTGAGTTGCTTTCGCTAAAGGATATCCCGCATCTTGATTTTCATTCCAATCCATTGTGCAGATATTGTCAAAAAACCATTTCATTTTTTGTCGATCACCATTAAACACATCTAAATACACGTATTCCGGATTCCAATCAATAAGCACACCGCCTAGGTCGAATATGATATTTTTTATTTGTGGCATAATCTTAATTTTGAATTTATTCCTGGACTTGTCCCATTGCCATTAAGTAGGACTTTAGAAACTCGTCGAGATCACCGTTCATCACTGCATCAACATTACCTGTTTCATGAGCGGTTCGAACATCTTTGACTAATTTGTAAGGGTGCATCACATAATTACGTATTTGCGATCCCCATTCAATTTTCATTTTGGCAGCTTCGATATCTTGTCTCGCTTCCATTTTTTTACGAAGTTCTATCTCATACAACTGCGACTTAAGCATTTGCATAGCTGTAGCCCGATTATCGTGTTGTGATCTTGATTCTGAACAAGAAATTTGAATACCAGATGGCTTATGTGTTAGTTGAACTTTTGTCTCTACCTTGTTGACATTCTGCCCACCAGCACCACTTGATCGTGCAGTTGTTATTTCGATATCGGCAGGATTAATTTCAATTTCAATAGAATCATCAACCAATGGATATACATAAACAGAGGCAAAAGATGTATGTCGTTTTGCATTGCTGTCAAAAGGGGAGATGCGCACTAAACGATGTACGCCATTTTCTCCTTTCAACCATCCGAAAGCAAACTCGCCACTAATTTCTAAAGTCACCGTTTTAATACCAGCAACATCACCATCTTGTAAATTGAGTTCTTTTATTTTGAACTTTCGTTTTTCTGCCCACATGATATACATGCGCATGAGCATACTTGCCCAATCGCAACTTTCGGTACCACCAGCTCCAGCAGTAATTTGCAGCACTGCGCTCATACTATCACCTTCATCTGATAGCATATTTCTAAACTCAAGGTCTTCTATAAAATGTACGGACTCTTCGTATTTAGCGGTCACATCATCCTCATTACCTTCACCTTCTTTGTAAAACTCAAATAGAATTTCGAGATCATCGATAAGGGATTTTGAAGTTTCGTAATCAGAAACCCATTTTTTTAGGCCCGTTAGATGCTGCATGATCTGCTCAGCTTTTTGGGAATCATTCCAGAAATTAGGATCGAAGGTTTTTTCCTCTTCGTTCGCTATTTCAATATTTTTAGCATCGACGTCAAAGATACCTCCTTAACGCACCAAGGCGCTCTTGAAGATCTTTAATCTGATCGGTTGTTACCATTTTCAATTGTTATTTGAGCAAAAATAGTTTTTAGTAATACGTAGTAAAATTTTTTTACGGAAATTTATACATTGATAATCCACCAAAAAAATGAAAAAATTATTCTTCGTGGCTGCACTTTGTAGTCTGTTCGTTAGTAATGCTCAATTTCTTTCTTCAAAAAAAGGCTTAAAAACGTATAATGGCTATTTCACCTTTCATTATGATGAGGCCAATGACAAAGTTTATTTAGAAGTTGATAAATTAAATACTGAGTTCTTGCATATACCATCATTAAGTAGCGGACTTGGGAATAATGATATCGGTTTAGATCGTGGTCAGTTAGGAAATGAGGCAGTTGTTTACTTTAAGAAGGCCGGTAATAAATTATTACTAGTTCAACCCAATCTAGATTATCGAGCGAATTCGGATAATGTATTAGAACGAAAATCAGTTGAGCAGGCCTTTGCCAAATCAGTTTTATTTGGTTTTCCTATCAAAGAGACAAAAGGAGACACATATATTGTTGATTTCACACCATTTTTAATGCGTGATGTTCATGGAGTTACGCAGCGTTTAAAAGGCAGAAAACAAGGGAACTATAAATTAGACAAAACAAAGTCGGCTATAGAGCTTTCTCGCACTAGAGCATTCCCAGAAAATGTAGAGTTCGATGTTCTACTAACTTTTACGGGACAAGCGACTGGTGGACTTGTTCGCTCGGTAACTCCAAATTCTGGATTTGTTACAGTAAATCAGCATCACTCTTTTGTTAAACTGCCAGATGATAATTATATACCAAGAGTGTATGATCCTCGAAGCGGTTCGAATGCCATTTCATATTTGGATTATGCTACACCAGTACAGGAAAATATTACTAAGCGGTTTATTACTAGACATAGGTTAGAAAAGAAGAATCCAACCGCAGCGGTAGGCGAAGCCAAGGAACCAATTATTTATTATTTGGATAACGGAACACCAGAACCAGTCAGATCGGCTTTATTAGATGGAGGTCGTTGGTGGAATCAAGCTTTTGAAGCAGCAGGTTATAAAGATGCTTTTCAATTAAAAATATTACCTGATGATGCCGATCCACTTGATGTGCGCTACAATGTTATTCAATGGGTACATCGTAGTACTAGAGGATGGAGTTACGGAGCAAGTGTGGTCGACCCAAGAACAGGTGAGATTATTAAAGGTCATGTAAGTTTAGGGAGCTTACGAATCCGTCAGGATTTTATGATTGCTCAGGCGTTGATGAATAAGCCTTTCGCGTCAAGTGATGACAACTACAAGCCTATGTTAGAACTTGCTTTGGCAAGAATCCGACAGCTTTCTGCTCATGAGATAGGTCACACATTAGGTTTCGCTCATAATTTTGCAGCAAGTACCAATGATCGTGCTTCAGTGATGGATTACCCGCACCCTTATTTTGAAATGAAAGGGAATGACATTGCATTTAATAGTGTATATGACACAAAAATTGGGACTTGGGATAAGGTTACCGTCGCATATTCGTATTCTGAATTTCCCAATGGCGCCGACGAAAGAACAGCATTAAATAAGATTTTGACAGATGCGGCATCCAAAGGATTGCGGTATATATCGGATAGTGATGCGCGACCAGTAGGAGGTGCGCATGCATTGGCGCATCTTTGGGATAATGGTAAAAATGCAGCTAAAGAACTAAATCGTGTTCTCGATATTAGAAAGAAGGCAATGGCAAATTTTTCCAAAGACAACATTAAAACTAATGAGCCTTATTCAATTTTAGAAGATGTGTTTGTACCGCTTTATTTTTTGCATCGATATCAAACAGATGCAACAAGCAAAGTTGTCGGTGGCCTGGACTATAATTATGCGGTAAAAGGTGATGGACAACTTATAACAAAAACTGTTTCTAAGAAGGAGCAAATGGAAGCATTAGAAAGTATTTTGAATACACTGTCAGCAGAAAATTTGATGATTCCGAAGGAAAAGTTGGCATTATTTCCACCGAGAGCAAAGGGATATTGGCGAACTCGCGAGTCATTTAAAGGAAAAACAGGAGTTGCATTTGATGCTATTAGTGTGGCATCTACCTCTAGTGATTTCACCCTGCAATATTTATTGCATCCTGAACGTGCTTCACGATTAGTACAGCAATCGGCAATGGATAGTAATCAACTTTCTTTAGAAATGGTCTTAACCGCTTTGATTGATAACACTATCAAATCAAAATTGAAAAAGGGATACGAGGGTCAAGTGCAACGTGTTGTTAATTATAATGTTCTTAAGCATTTAATGAACGTATCAGTTTCGGGAAGTGCCTATCATGAGGTAAGTGCGATTGTAAATTTGGAATTAATGCAATTGAGAAATTGGCTTAAAAAACAACATCCAATCGCTCATTATGTTGAGCTTGATTCTAGGATCAATAAATTCATAGAAGAACCAGAAAAGTTTAAAGTATTGGCCAGCCCAAAAATTCCTGATGGATCTCCAATTGGTAGTTTTGAATGTTTAGACTTAAATGAAGAATAAAAAAATAATTATTACTGGTGTTAGCTGTTCCGGGAAAACGACCTTAGGAAAAAAATTGGCTAAAACGTTAGGATCTCCACATGTTGATCTTGACGATTTACATTTTCTTCCAGATTGGGTTGAAAAGGAGCCAAAACAGTTTATTAATGATGTAAATGTTGCTTTGGGACCACTGGAAAGTTGGGTAGTAAGCGGTAACTATAATTCCTTAATGAAAGATACCATATGGCAAGATGCTAGCACAATCATTTGGCTGAATTATCCCTTTGGCTTAGTCATTCATAGATTCTTAATGAGGACATATCGTAGAGTGTTTTTAAAAGAAAAGTGTTGTGGAGAAAATTATGAGACCTTAGGACGTGTATTTTCTAGTGAAAGTATATTTATATGGATTTTAAAGACTTATTCAATGAGGAAACGAAGAATGAATGAATGGAGAAAAGGAATTTTTTCAAATAAGAAATGGGTAGAGTTAACTACACCAAAACAAGCAAATGCATTGATTAAAAAGTATAGTATTTAAATGGAAATAAACCTAATAAGCGACACAGTAACCAAACCAACTCGCGCCATGCTCGATGCAATGATGCATGCCAAGGTTGGCGATGATGTTTTTAAAGAAGATGAAACCGTCAATGCGTTAGAAGAAAAAGCAGCAAGACTATTTGGTATGGAGGCGGCTTTGTTTTTTCCTTCTGGAACTATGGCAAATCAAACAGGTATAAAACTACATACCAACCCGGGAGACCAACTTATTTGTGATAAATATGCACACGTATATAATTATGAAGGAGGAGGTGTGTCATTTAATAGTGGTGTTTCTTGTAAATTAGTTGATGGACATCGAGGAATGATGACCGCAGATCAAGTAGCAGCTTGTATTAATCCGCCTGATTTTTATCATAGTCCGCTTAGCAAATTGGTTTGTATTGAAAATACAACTAATAAAGGTGGGGGCGCATGTTGGGACTTTGCTGAATTAAAAGCGATAAAAAAGACATGTGATGAAAACGATCTTTCATATCATTTAGATGGGGCCCGTTTATGGAATGCCTTAGTTGCCAAAAATGAGTCTCCGATGCAGTATGGCGAATTGTTCGATACTATATCAGTTTGTTTGTCGAAAGGATTAGGTTGCCCTGTGGGATCTATTTTGCTAGGATCTGAAGAGCACATCCACCAAGCAATCCGAATTCGAAAGATTTTTGGAGGTGGAATGCGTCAAGCTGGGTATTTGGCTGCTGCAGGTATTTACGCATTGGATAATAACCTAAATAGGATGGCAGAAGATCATCGAAAAGCAAAAGAGATCGAAGCCGTTTTAAACGGACTTTCTTTTATTAATAAGGTAGAACCTGTAGAGACGAATATTCTTATTTTTCAATTAGGTGAAGGAATTGATGATACAGCTTTCTTAAATGAATTAGAGAAGCTGCAAATTAAGATTATAGGAATGGGGCAAGGGAAGCTTCGTATAGTAACTCATTTAGATTATACGGATGCAATGCACGATAGATTCATGAGTATTTTAAAATCAATGAACATAAAAAAAGCATCTTCGATTTAAAAAGATGCTTTTTTACAAAGGTTTTTGGAACAATACTAACGCTCTTTGGTATCAGCACCTGGAGCATTTTTCTTTACAGATTCAATACCGTTTTCCATACCAGCTTCTGAAGTGTACATTTCACTCGAACCGATAATTTGTCCATTAGCTGCCTTTAAATTAAAATGAAACTGGCCATTTTTTGCAGTCTTTCTTTCAAATCTACTATCATCAGCTGAATTTGTCTTAACAGATTCGATACCATTTTTAGCACCAGAAACATCGCTATATCCTTGACTAGACAAAATCACTTGTCCGTTTTTCGCCTTTAGGTTGAAATAGTGTTTTTCGTTTTTTTCGCTTTGGAATAATTCAAACATTTTTTTTGGTTTATTAATTACTAATTTAAAATTAAGAAAAATACATGAATACTAGTCGATACAACTAAGTAAAATACCAATATGCAGTTTATCGGTTTTTATACTCTTTTTAGCGAATTTTAAAAAAATGGCAGATACTCACAAAAAAATGTTAATTACACGTTTTAAATTTGTATCTTCAATGAGTCAAACATTTAATTTTTAACTAATTACAAACATTAACAATGAAAAAACTATTATTATTAGTCTTTGGGTTTTGTTTAGCCACAATCGGTTTTGCCCAAGATTTACCAACCAATCCAGAACCCGGTAAATGTTATGTCCGCTGTGTCACTCCAGACGTATGGCGTAATGAAACCGTAACTGTTACAACCTCTCCAGCCTACAAAAAACTAAAAGTTATTCCAGCAAAATATGAGACAGTAACAGAAAGTGTTGTTACAGCGGATCCAAGCGCGCGTTTAGTGCCAGTTGCTGCCAAAATGAGTACGGAAAAGATGTCAGTTGTCACAAGCGAAGCTTCAAAACGACTTGTGCTTGTTCCTGGAACAACAAGAACAGAAACCGAAGAAGTTGTAGTTCAGGCAGCTAGCCAACGATTAGAAATTGTTCCTGCTGTTTATGAGAACCAATCTTTCGAAGTTGTTGTACAGCCCGCAAGTGAAAAAGTTGAGATTGTTCCTGCTAAATATGAGACGCAATCTTATGAGGTTGTTGTGAAAGAAGCAAGCCAACGCATTGAAATTATTCCTGCGGAGTACCGTAATGAAACTGTTACATATCAGAAAAAGGAAACAGGAAGTACTTTAAGAGTGGTTCCAGCTTCATTAACGCGAGATACTGAAGTAGTAGAAACACGTCCTGCTACTGCAAAATGGGAAATGGGAGATATTGCTCCTGATTGTGCATCTAGTGACCCTAACGATTGTCGTACTTGGTGTTATAAGAATGTACCTGCGCAATTTGAGTCAATTCCAACAATGGTATTAGCGAACAATGCTTCTACTAATAAGACTGAAGGAGATTGTGGCCCAGGTACTAGTAATCCGGATTGCTTAGGAACCTACACTAAAAAGGTATTAGTAAAGCCGGCTTCAACGAGAATAATAGATATTCCAGCCGTTACTAAAACAGTTAAGAAAACAGTAATGGTAACTCCTCCGACGACGAAGGTTACTGCAATTCCTGCTGTTACCAAAACAATGACAAGAAAAGTAATGGTAACACCTCCATCAACTCGTGTTATTGAAATTCCTGCTGTAACTAAAACAGTTAAGAAAACAATCATTGTACCTGCAACAACAAAAGAACAGATCATTCCTGAAAAAACCACTACAATGGATAAAATTGTAATGTCTAAGCCACCTACAGCTACTGAGGTGCCTATATCTGCAAAATCAGGAACTATTAAAATGACTAAATTAGTTAGCGATGCCCAAGTAATAGAAGAAGATGTACCAGCTAAAACTACTACTGTTACAAAAGAAATTCTTGATAAAAAAGGTGGTCTTACGGTATGGAGAGAAATCGAATGTAAGCTTGTTGAGTATAGCCCTCTTCCAATAAACTGGAATCTAGGAAGTGCTACTTTAACAGCAGGAGCTAAAAAGATTATAGATGAGCGTTTATACCCACTTATCGTACAAAATGAGGGTGCATCGGTAGAAATCGCTTCACATACTGATTCTCGTGGAGGAAAAACCTCTAATCAAGCTTTATCTGAAAGAAGAGCGCAAGCTGTAGTAAACTATTTGATAGCAAAAGGTGTTAATAATAGTAGACTAGTAGCCAATGGTTACGGAGAGAACAAATTATTAAACAGATGTGCTGATGGTGTTTCTTGTACCGAAAGAGAACATGCTGACAACCGTCGTACAGAGTTTAGATTTATTAGTCAATAATAATTTAAACTAATTACCAAATATAAAGGCGCCAAATGGCGCCTTTTTTATTCTTTAATATTTTTGTTATCTAAGAAGTTTTCTAAGTTACTTAGTGCATCACCCCAGAATTGTTCGTAAAACTGAAGCCATTTTTGCACAGCCTTTAGAGGTTTAGGGTCAGCGGAGCAGAACCGTTCCCTGCCTTGGGTCGTTATTTCAACAAGCCCAGCATTTTCTAAGGTTTTTAGATGTTTCGTAACACCTTGTCTGCTAATTTCAAATTGGGCAGACACCTCTGTAATTGGCAGAGCAGATGCCGCAATGACTAAAGCATGAAATATATCACGCCTTGTTGGATCGGCAATAGCCTTTAGAATTTTTGTAATCTTATTACTTTGCATCAACAAGCTTGGTTAGGTATTCGTTCAAACCATTGATACAATTATCCCAGCCACCATTAAAACTATTGAACATTTCTATAGCTGTATCAGATTGGTAATTGGAAATTCCAGAATGTTCTAGGGTTAGCTTCGTTTGACCGTTTTGCTCCTCTAACTTCCAAGTAACCAACGTTTCTATAGGGTTTTCAATAACTACCCAAGTGTACTTTAAGGTATAAGGACTCACTTCTTTAATTTCACCAGTAATGGGAGAGCAGTTTTCTCCGGTAGAATTAAAAGTGTATTGATATCCAACTTCAGGTTGAAAATCGGCTTTTAGGAACCAAGCAGAAATTTCATCAGCTTCAGTGATTGCTTTCCAAATCGTGTCGATGTCCTTGTTGAATAAATGTTCTTTGATGATTGAATCTTTCATGTGTATATTATTTAAAATGCAACTATATGGTTGCAAATATAATTAAAATAGAATAAAAAGCAACTATATGGTTGCGTAATTTTGAATGTTCTAAATGAGGGAGGAGAAGGTAAGTTTCTATCGGTGCATAATAACCTTAAATTGAAGTAGAAACAGTTTAGCTTAAGAAGTGCCTATGTTACTGATTGCATCTTGATTTGCTACCTTTAACCCTTTTATTCGTCCAAACTAATAGCGGATTAAAAAGAAGAATAAGGGACCCAAGACAAAGAATATAAGCACTATTAGAATTTGCCAAGGACTTATAACCTGAAACATTGAGTTTTAATTTTCATCAATTTAGAATAAAAAAGTTAGTAATACTGTAACGTTTTATCTTTATGTCAGTACTTCTATTGAAACTAACAGCAAAACAAACCAATTTTTGAATACTATAACCGATAACAGTTTAATGCTACAGGTAAAAGCCGGCCAGCTAGATAAGCTTGGATTGTTATATGAACGCCATAAGCATAAATTGTTTGGTTTCTTTTTCAAAATGAATGCTGATAGACAGTTGAGCGAAGATTTGGTTCACACTTTATTCGAGAGAATTTTAAAGTATAGAGAATCATTTTCTGACAAAGCGCATTTCGTTGCTTGGATTCACAGAATGGCAATTAATGTGAACAATGACCATTACCGAAAAAATGGAAAGATGCGAGCCAATTCAGATGTCGAAATTTTAGTAAATAAGGAAAGTAGCTATGATACGGTTGAAGTAAAAATAAATGCCACAGAGCAACAGCAACAGTTACAAAAGGCATTGAATACATTAGAAAAAGAGAAAAAAGAATTATTGGTGTTAAGTAAATATCAAGGGTTAAAATGCAGTCAAATAGGGCAACTGATGGATTTAAGTGAAGGAGCAGTTCGAGTGAAAATTCACCGTGCATTGAAGGATTTGAAAACAGCCTTTTTAAAATTGGAAAACGAGTAAGGTATGATAAGCGAGGAGAAGAAATCGGAGTTGTTAGCCTATTTAATGGGCGAGCTTACTGATAAAGAGAGCCAGAATATAAAACATGAACTTGAGCGAGATGAACTACTTCGAAATGAGTTCAATGAACTGGCAGATGCTTGGAGTCTGACAGATACTTGGAAAGACCCAAAACCATCGGAACAAATGGATAATAGGTTCTTTACCATGCTCAACAATGCCGTAGCCGAAAACAATCCAAAAAGTTCGTTGCTTCAAGAGTTAGAATCATTTTTACAGCGCGTTATTACCAAGCAACTAATGTTCAGACTCGCATTTTTAATTGTGGGCGTTGGTTTAGGATTTTGGATGAACAATTCGTCTGTTAATTCGAACTCCACCGATGAATTAACCAACGTCAGAGAGAATTTGGTGTTGACTTTATTAGAACAACCTGCTGCAAATAAAAGGCTGCAAGCTGTAAGTGAAGTTAGTAGATTCACGGAGGTTGATGCTAAGATTGTAACCGCGCTTTTAAAAACATTGAATAATGACACCAATGATAATGTGCGTATTGCGGCTGTAGAATCACTTGTTCAGTTTGCCGACAATCCTATGGTGAGAAAAGGTTTGATAGAATCAATATCCAATCAAACATCACCACTAGTGCAAATTACCTTGGCGAACACCATGGTACTTCTGCAGGAAAAAAATGCAAAACAACCACTTCAAAAATTGTTAGATAAAGAAGAAACAAATGCAACGGTCAAGGATAGACTCGAAAAATCTATTAAGCAAATTATATAAAAGTAACTAGTTAGTACATACGATGATCATCAATCTAAAATCGAATTATAATCAATTAAAAAAATCAAAAAATGAACAGTTTTAAAAAAATCGTGTTTGTCATATCCATAGGGTTCATGATACAGGCAAATGCACAAAAGCAAGAAGAGACCCTGAATAAAGAAGTAAGTATTCCTAATAATGCTAGTGAATATGAATTGATTGCCAAAAACATTAATGGCCCGATTACAGTCACTGGATACGAAGGAAACTCCGTTCAGGTAACCATTAACAAAGTAATTAAGGCAGATGATCAAGAAGATGTCGACAGGGGAATGGAAGAATTGACCTATAAGCTGGAGAAAAAAGGTAATCGTATCGTCCTGTATCCAGATGCACCTTTTATTCAGTATAACAACAATAAAAAATGGGGTTTACAAATTAATGGTTGTGGTAACGAAGGTCCTGATTATGATTTTTATGCTGAGTATACCATCAAAATTCCACGAAAGATGAAATTAAGCGTAAGTACCATTAATCGCGGAGATGTAAAAGTTAGTAACGTACAGACTTCTGAACTGGACATTAATAATATAAATGGCGCAATAACACTCGATAAAGTTTCTGGCAAATCAAAAATCAGTACGATTAACGGTAACATTGATGTGGTGTATGTGCAAAACCCAGGAGCAAAGTCAAGTTACAGCACGATTAATGGCAAGATCACCCTACATTGTTTAAAAAACCTAGGAGCTGATGTTAGTTTTGAAAGTATGCATGGGGATTTCTATACTGATTTTGATGTAACCGAAGTAGTTTCTAACACAACAAAATCAAAAAAATCTGGAAAAAGAGATATTGCCTATGTCATTAAGACAAAGCCTGTAATGAAGATTGGAAAAGGCGGCACAGCGTATGATTTTAAGACCTTAAATGGTGATGTATATATTAAAAGAATATAAAAAGAAGAATATGAAGAATATCAAAAAATATATATTGACATGCTTAGTGTTGCTATTAGCAAATACCGGCATAGCACAGAGTTTAAACGAACAATTGGTAGTTCCTTTAAGTAGCCCGAATGAGCCAGGTTTACTGGAAGTAGGCTTAATTAAAGGATCTATCACAGTAAAGGGATATGATGGCGATACCGTTATTATTAATTCAGAATCTCCAGAAAAGAAAGTATCTAAGAAAACCACAAATGGAATGACTAAGATTTCTGGTGGTTCAGTTGATTTGCGAGCTGAGGAGCGAAATAACAAAGTTTCTATTCATTCAAATTCTTGGAAAAACGCTATTAACCTTGAAATTCAAGTACCTAAGAACTTTTCATTGAAATTGAGTTGCATCAATAAGGGGAAATTGTATGTAGAAAATGTTAACGGAGAAATGGAAGTAAGCAATATTAATGGTAGTATTGATATGCTAAATGTTAGCGGAAGCGTAGTTGCTAATACCACCAACGGACACATTAAGGTTGTTTTTAATAAGGTGTCAGCAAATACGAATATGGCATTTAGTAGTTTCAACAAGAATGTAGATATTACACTACCAGCTTTAATTAAAGCAAATATTAAGGCTAAAACCGATGGAGGAGATATTTATACCGATTTTGATATGGATGTTGATTCTAGAAAACCCGTTGTCGAAAAAGGAGATAACGGTGGCAATTATAAGGTGAAGATAGAGCAGTGGACTTATGGGAAAATTAACGGTGGAGGTCCTGAAATTTTAATGAAATCATTTAATGGCGATTTATATATAAGAAAGAAATAGCCAACCATTTGCAAAAGACTAAAGCCCTATCTGATTTAAACGGATGGGGCTTTTTTATTAACCATATTAAATAAGTGTAAACTGTAAGTTTTGAATTCTAATTCTGTAATTTTAATCTGAATAAATTTTTGATAATGAAACGTCGTAATTTTATCACATCAGCCGGTCTAGGGGTAGCTGGACTTTCTTTGGCAAATGAAGCTTCTATAAAAAGCCAACCATCCATATCAACTACCAAGCATCAATTCAACTTAAAATACGCACCCCATTTAGGTATGTTTAAAAATTTGGCGGGTAGTGATCCGATAGATCAATTAAATTTTATGGCTGATCAAGGTTTCACGGCTTTTGAAGATAATGGAATGAGAAATCGGACTGTTGAGCTTCAATCTCAAATGAGTAAAGTCATGGAAAAGCGGAATATGACAATGGGGGTTTTTGTGGCACATACCATTTATTGGAAAGAACCCAATTTGGCAAGTGGGAGTAAAGAAAAAAGAGCTGAATTTTTAGATGAAATAAAAAAATCGGTTGAAGTAGCAAAACGAGTAAATGCTAAGTGGATGACCGTCGTACCCGGACATGTCGATTTAAGATTAAACAAAGCCTATCAAACTGCTAATGTAATTGAGACATTAAGACACGCATCTGCTATTCTGGAACCTCATAATTTGACAATGGTTCTAGAACCACTTAATTTTCGTAACCATCCAGGCTTATTTTTGTCAGAAAGCCCCCAAGCATTTGAAATATGTAAAGCGGTTAACTCACCCTCTTGTAAAATATTATTCGATATTTATCATCAACAAATTCAAGAAGGTAATCTAATTCCGAATATCGAGTCGTGTTGGGATGAGATAGCTTATTTTCAAATAGGCGATAACCCTGGTAGAAATGAACCCACCTCAGGTGAGATCAATTACAAGAACGTATTCAAGTTTATTCATTCAAAAGGGTTTGAAGGTGTTTTAGGTATGGAACATGGTAATAGCCAAGTCGGGAAAGTAGGAGAACAAGCAGTGATTGATGCCTACAAAGAATCGGATAATTTTACTGACTGATGTTATTGAGCTTTTTCTTATAAATTCTATTTATCACTGCTCCTGAAATAAAAATGAGCGAGAATACAATGACTGCGGTCGTAAATGAAATAAATGAAGTTGCAATAGCACAGCTCCATATAATAGGTCCACTAATGGATCTCCATTTTTGCCATTTTAATTGAAGTACAGCCTCCTCATTTTGATGAGTAGTCGTTTTAAGAACATAGCGAACATTAAGCCACATGGTGAATCCTATGGCAATCAAGTTTAGACAATAAAAATTGAATGGGCCTATTTCTGGTACATATACCACAAAAAATGAGGTTGAGAAAGGAAGCAAAACAACAAACAGTAATAGATAAATGTTGAGCCAAAGGAGCCGTTTACTAAAGTTGTCTACAAAACGCATTGTTTTTAAGTGTGCTATCCAATACAGTGCGATCACCATAAAACTCACAAAAAAACCAATAAAATTTGGTATAAGATATTGTAGTGCCTTCAACGTACCTAATTTTTGAATCACCTCATAGCCTGGTACAGATATTTCAAGTACTAAAATGGTCATTGCGATAGAAAACACAGCATCACTAAAGTTAATGACGCGACCTTTTTCAAAAGTTTCTTTATACATAGGGTTAGTTATGATCCAAATATAGGATTTTATCTTTTTCAGATATAATTTATAAATAGCTCAGTTCTCAACGTATTTCTCCCTCGTATAACCAAATAAATAATTAATTTAAAGTGTTATAAAATCAAAAACATTCAAATGAAATTAGGTACTCAAAGGCTTTTATTATTTCTTATACTGTTTTCGTTCGTTTCGACTTTGTCATGTCATGACACTGATAACAATTCTCTAGTTGCTGATGAAGCTGTCGAAGAAACTACTACATTGGGAGGTGAAGCTGAAGTAACCGAGGTTACATTCACTAAGAATGAAAACGATTACACCTTTAGTGTTCGAATAAAAAGCCCAGATACTGGTTGTGAGCAATATGCAAATTGGTGGGAAATCATTACAGAAGATGGAGACTTGGTTTACAGACGAATTTTAGGACATAGCCATGTAACCGAACAGCCTTTTACAAGGTCTGGAGGCCCAGTGTCAGTAACTGAAGATCAAATCTTGATTATTCGTGGGCACATGAATAATTCTGGCTACGGAACAACTATATTCAAAGGGACAATTAAAGATGGATTTGAAAAAACTATCATTGACAATGACTTCGCAAAGGATCTAGAAGAACAACAACCACTACCAAGCGGGTGTGCTTTTTAGTAAACATTTCATCTAAGTCAATGGACTTTATTTGCTTTACAGATATTTTCAATATCTTTTCGCTTTAGTTCGAAAATATCTAAATGAAGGATCAGTTACTCACTGAGGCACAAAAGGTGCTGAACGAAAATTTTCAAAAAGGAGGCTTCACTATACCAAGCAAAAACTTATATCCCTTTCAGTGGAAATGGGACTCTGGCTTCATAGCAATTGGCTATGCCCATTATGATATGAATAAGGCCGAAAGTGAAATTTCAACCTTGTTAGATGCACAATGGGATAACGGTTTTATCCCACATATCATTTTTCATACTGATACAGATACTTATTTTCCGGGAGCAGATTTTCACAAGTCAGAGTTGCATCCCATGTCGTCAAAAAAATATCGGTCTACTGGATTGGTGCAACCTCCGGTATTAGGATTTGTACTTGAAAAAATATACCATATTTCAAAAGATAAGACAAGAAGCTTAGAGTTTATAGGTCGACAAATAGATAAGGTATTTCATAATCATCAGTATTTTTATCAAAATAGAGATCCTTTAAATGAAGGTCTGGTATATATTTATCATAATTGGGAATCTGGGACAGATAATTCACCTGTTTGGGATGGCATTTTTGAGACTATGGATTCTCCAGAATATGAGTTCGAGCGAAGGGATACATCACACGTAGACCCTGAACAGCGGCCGACTAAACGCGAATACGATCACTATCTGCATATTATTGAAATTGCTAAACAATATAATTATGATGATCAAAAAATAGCTCAGCATTCCCCATTCTTAGTACAGGATCCATTGTTCAACGCAATGCTTATCAAATCAAATGAATCGTTGATTAGGCTGTATACATTATTGGGAAGTAATGATGATAAGATTGAAAAATTAGAGAAATGGCAAAAGAAAGCCGTTTTTCAAATGAACAATAAACTCTTTGACAACGAACTAAACGCCTATATATACTATGATTTAAGAAATAAAAAACCAATTAGGTCAATCTCTTCGTCGTCTTTCACTCCCTTGTTTGCGGGTATCCCATCAAAAGAAGATGCCCGAAAGTTAATCGACACCTTGATTTCTAATTTCGGAGGAGACGACCATTATTTATGTGCTTCTTTTGATCCGACCAGCGAGCATTTTAAGCCAAAGAAGTATTGGCGCGGCCCGGTTTGGATAAATTTAAACTGGATCTTGTTTAAAGGTTTAAAGAGGTATGGGTTTGAGGATATAGCAAATAGGGTAAAAGCAGATTCGATTGAACTTATAACTCAAAATGGATTTTATGAGTATTTCGACTGCCGGAAGGATGTTATTAGCTCAGGGAATGGAGCATATGGGGGAAACAACTTTTCATGGAGCGCTGCTTTAATTATTGACATGCTTAACCAATAGGTAAATTTGACAAAATCAATTCATAATGAATTATATCGACTACATACTAATCGCAGTTTATCTAATTGGATTTTTAGGAATAGGATTCTTATTCAAAGAAAATAAAACTTCTAAAGACTACTTTCTTGGTGGTAGAAGCACTTCCTGGCTGCCTTTAAGCTTGTCAACAATGGCCACGCAGCTTTCAGCCATAAGTTTTATCTCAGCACCTGCCTTTGTGGGATTAAGAGAAGGAGGCGGCATGCAATGGCTAACCTATGAATTTGGTGTTCCGTTGGCGATGGCATTTTTGCTAATTGCAATTTTACCATCGCTCTATAAATCTGGTATTGTTAGCGTATATGAGTATTTAGAAAGACGTTTTGACCCATCCTCTAGGCTGCTTATAAGTTTTGTATTTCAAATAAGCAGATCAGTTGCAACTGGTGTTATGGTGTATACCATGGCACTTATTCTCCAGGCGACCATTGGGTTAGAGTTTTGGATATCAGTACTTGTGATTGGTGTCATTACCTTAATTTATTCTTTTCAAGGCGGTATGAAAGCGGTTATCTGGGGTGATGTCATCCAGATGTCTATTTTGTTTTTGGGGATTGTTATATGCCTTATTTATGGAATTAGTGAACTAGGCGGTTTTGAAAATTTCCTTACGCATGTGGATAAGGACAGAATTACGGCAATTGATTTTAATAAATGGGGTTTTAATAACGCTGATAAGAATGATGAATTCGGCTTTTGGCCAATGGTTATCGGTGGAGTCTTTTTATATGCTTCATACTATGGTACTGATCAGACCCAGTCACAACGGCTACTTTCTTCTAAGAATATGAATTCCTTAAAGAAGCTATTGTTTGCGAACGGTTTACTTCGTTTTCCTGTGACCTTAACCTATTGTATTATGGGCTTAGTACTAGGGACTTTAGTGTTACAAGATGCCTCTTTTAATGAAATGATTGATTCCGTTTATCAAACAAATATCGGTTCTCTTGAGGGAAAAAGAGCTGATTTAATGGTGCCGGTTTTCATAATGAAATATTTACCTAATGGTGTGATTGGCCTCTTAATAATAGCAATAATGTCCGCTGCAATGTCCAGCTTAAGCTCCACTGTGAATTCACTTTCAGCTGTTACAATGGAAGATTTTGTAAAACGTTTCAAGCCTGAATTATCAGATAAAACCTATGTTTCTTATTCTCGTTTTTTATCTGTATTCTGGGGGCTTGTTTGCTTGTTCTTCGCATTCTTTGCTGGGAATATTGAAGGTACAGTAATCGAAGTGATTAACAAGATTAGTTCTGTTTTTTACGGACCTATTTTGGCCGTTTTTATGCTCGCGATTTTAACAAAAAAGACGAATGCAATAGGAGCTAATATTGGAATTGTTGCAGGCGTTTTATTCAATATGTATTTGTGGTTGTATGTCCCTGAAGTTTTCTGGTTTTGGTGGAATGCTATAGGTTGTTTAGTGACAGTCGTGACAGCAATAGTTGTAAGCAGCTTAATTACTAAAAAGTCATCAGAAGGTCTGGAAGTTACTTTTTATACAGGAAAGAAAGAAGTACTTATTCTAATAGGTTTTTTTATAGCAATCGTTGTTTTTTGCTTGCAGCTACCTAGCTTTTTTAAATAAAACCTATCTATGAAATTCGTAATTGCTCCAGATAAATATAAAGGTTCGTTGACTGGTGTTGAGTTCTGTAATGCTGTCGAAAAGGGCCTGCTTAAGGTCTTTCCTGATGCTACTATTACAAAAATACCACTGGGAGATGGGGGAGATGGCACCTTACAAGCACTCAAGCATTCTATGGATGGAGTAATCATCAAAGTCAAAGTTAATGATCCCGTATTTAGACCCATTGAAGCTAAATACTTATTTAATGCGGAATCTAAAACCGCTTTTATTGAAATGGCAGAGGCTTCAGGCTTAAGGCTGTTGAAGGAAGATGAAATAAATTGTTTAAATACATCATCATATGGCACAGGTGAAATTATCAAAGATGCACTCAAAAAAGGCGTTAAATATCTTTATTTAGGAATCGGAGGCAGCGCAACGAACGAAGCAGGAATAGGAATGGCAACTGCCTTAGGGTTTCGGTTTTTAGATGAAAATGGAGAGACAGTTCATCCAATTGGCAAGAACCTAAATCGTGTGAGAAATATTGAAACGTCCAATGTATCACCTCTTTTAAAGGATATTGAAGTAAAAGTTGCTTGTGATGTCAACAATACCCTGCATGGCCAAAATGGAGCGGCTTACGTATATGCGCCTCAAAAAGGCGCTGATGATAAAGCAGTAGCCCATTTAGACAAGGGGTTACAAAATATAGCTAAAGTAATTAGTAGTGACCTAAATATTGGTCTGCAAGATATACCAGGTACGGGAGCTGCAGGCGGAATGGGAGCTGGCGCCATTGCTTTTTTAAAAGCGGAACTTACTTCTGGGATCGAAATGATAAAGGATATAGTAGATTTTGAAGCTAAAATTACGGGAGCGGATTGGATTATTACAGGAGAAGGTAAACTGGATAATCAAACACTATCCGGGAAAACAGTAAAAGGAGTTCAAACTTCTGCTGAAAAAAATAAAATACCAGTGGCTGCTTTTTGCGGAGTAGTTGACCTTACAATTCAAGAACAAAATGAGCTAGGTTTAAGCTATGTTTCTTCAATTTTAAATGAGGTGGCAGATTTAAAAACAGCAATTTCGTCAAGCTATGATAATTTAGTCAAAACAAGTTATAACTTTGCCCAGCTTTTGAAAGCTAATTATTAAATGAAATTGTACCCACTAAAGTTTGAACCGATTTTTAAATACAGAATGTGGGGCGGTAATAAATTAGAAACCGTCCTTAACAAATCTATTTCTGAATCGAATATTGGGGAATCTTGGGAGATTTCGGCAGTATCAGGTGATGAAAACAAGGTTTCGCAAGGGTTTTTAAAAGGAAAGACTCTTCCTGAATTAATTGAGGGGTATAAAGAAGCCTTGCTTGGCGAAACTGTTTATAAGCGATTTGGAGGAGAGTTTCCTTTGTTAATAAAATTCATTGATACCGCTAAACCATTGTCTGTACAGCTGCACCCTAACGATGATTACGCGAAAAAATATCATGATTCCTTTGGAAAAAATGAAATGTGGTACATCATGCAAGCTGATGATGATGCTGAAATTATTGTTGGTTTTGATAAAAAATCAGACAAGGAATCTTTTGCCGCTTCATTGAAAGATAAAAGTATCATAGAATTACTAAATAGCGAAAAGACTAAAAAAGGAGATGTCTTTCATATTCCGACAGGGAGAATTCATGCTATCGGCGCAGGAGTTTTATTAGCTGAAATTCAACAAACATCTGACGTAACCTATAGAGTATATGACTACGATAGAGTAGACACACAAACTGGAACAAAAAGAGAATTGCATATTGATAAAGCCATTGATGTAATTGATTTTCAAATAGAAGAGAACGGTTATAAAACCGCATACCCCTCACATGAAAATGAAAGTAATGAACTTATTCATACTCCTTATTTTAAGACTAGCTTTATTCCGCTTAGAGGATCACTAAATAAAGATTATTCAAATACCGATTCTTTTGTAATTTTCATTTGTGTTGAAGGCACTTCGGAATTGTCATGTCAAGGTGATTCATTCCAGCTTAATAAAGGCGAAACTTTGCTGTTGCCCGCTTGTATTAATCATATTACTTTGAAAGGTGATTCGGCCGATATTTTAGAAGTGACTGTTTAAGTTTTTAGCAGTATTTTTAGTTGATGTAATTAATCAACCAAAAAATGCATTCTGGAAAAGTCATAGCTGCTAAAAAAATAATTTCATCCCACATACATCGAACGCCAATACTACGTTCACGTTTGTTGAATAAGATTGCTAATAGTCAGTTGTTTTTTAAATGCGAAAGCCTCCAAAAAGCGGGTGCATATAAAATACGTGGCGCAACCAATGCTATTTTAAACCTTACAACTGAAGAACGCGAAAAGGGAGTAGTAACACACTCTTCAGGTAATTTTGCCCAAGCATTATCTTTAGCTGCTAATTTATTAGGAATCCCAGCTTATATCGTAATGCCGTCTAATGCACCTAAAGTAAAAAAAGCTGGCGTGATAGAATATGGAGGTCATATTATAGAATGTGAACCTACATTAGAAGCTCGAGAGGCGACGGCAGCTGAAATAGTACAAACTAAGAAAGCTACATTCATTCATCCATCCAACGACATTGATGTTATTTATGGACAGGGCACGGCATGCCTAGAATTGTTAGAAGATCATACCGGTGTGGATATCATTGTTTGCCCCGTTGGCGGAGGCGGACTTATCGCGGGAAGCTGCTTGGCAGTGAATGATATGAATTTAAATTGTACGGTCATCGGAGCCGAACCATTTGAAGTTGATGATGCTTATCGATCTTTGATTTCTAAGCAAATAGAAACAAATCAAACTACTAACACCATTGCCGACGGACTTAAAACACAGCTAGGCGATAAGAATTTTCCCATTATTTTAGATCATGTTGATTCCATTATTCGCGTTACAGAAGAGGAAATTGTTGATGCTATGAAATTGTTTTGGCAGTACACAAAAGTTATTATAGAACCCTCGAGTGCAGTTACTCTAGCAGCAGTCCTTCGAGAAAAATTAGTTTTTCAAGATAAGAAAGTTGGTATCATTCTTTCAGGAGGAAATGTGGATCTTCAAAATCTGCCTTTTTGAAATATGTTTATGAAGATATATGAAAATCAGAATTATAAATGACGAATATTAATCTAAAGGGGCAACACATTTTGGTAACTGGTGCTTCCGATGGTATCGGAAAAAGTGTAGCAGAATACTTAATGAGAAGTGGAGCAAAATTGGCTGTACATTATAACAGAAATCAAAAATCAGCAATTGAACTCGTTCAACAATTTGATAATGGATCTAAGGCATTTCAAGCAGATCTATCAGTTGAAAAGGAAGTCATTAAGCTTTTTGACGATGTAGCTTCGTATTTCGGTCGAATTGATGCCATTGTATTGAATGCAGGGGTGTTTATATCACACTCAACAAATCAAAATGTTGATGATTGGTATAAAACCTGGAAAAAGACGATTTCTATCAATTTAGATGCCGTAGGTTTATTGACTAAAATGGGAATCGACCATTTTAGAAATCACAAAGATGGGAGGTTTGTTTATATAGGTAGTAGGGCAGTGTTTAGAGGAGAAACAGAAGAGTACCTAGCATACGCAGCTTCAAAAGGTGGACTAACTTCATTGGCTAGAAGTGTAGCAAGATCTTTTGGGAAAGAAAATATTAAATCATTTATAGTATCCCCAGGTTTTACTCGTACACAAATGGCAGAAAGTTTTATAGAAGTATATGGTGAAAAACGTGTGCTTAATGAGATCGCTTTAAACAACTTGACACGGCCGGAAGACTTAGCTCCATTAATTGCGCTAATGTGCAGTGGTTTAATGGATCACGCTACTGGTGCGACAATTGATGTAAATGCAGGAAGCCATATTAGATAGCCTGAAAAGCAAAAAAAATACTAGAATAAATGAATGTAGATCAAGAAAAAGTGATTAAAAAGTATGATTTAATCTGTGTCGGTGGTGGTATTATGAGTGCAACACTAGCTGTTATAGCAAAAACACTGAAACCTGATCTAAAAATCCTAATTCTAGAACGACTAGAAAATGTGGCGAAAGAGAGCTCCGCCGCATGGAACAATGCTGGAACAGGGCATTCCGCTTTATGCGAGTTAAATTACACTCCTGAAAATGAAGATGGAAGCATTGATATATCAAAAGCCTTGAAAATCTGCTCGCAATTTGAAATTTCCAAACAGTTTTGGGCATATTTAGTAGAAAATGGTTTAATAGAAGATCCGCAAAGTTTTATAACTGCAGTGCCTCACCACAGTTGGGTTACCGGTAAAGAAAATGTGAACTTTTTGAGAAAACGCTTCGAAAGTTTGAAGGATCATTTTATGTTCGATTCGATTTCCTTTACAGAGGATTTTAACAAAATGAAAGAGTGGTTTCCACTAATTATGAGTAACAGAAATGGAGATGAATTGTTAGCTGCAACAAGAATTGAACGGGGCACAGAAATGAATTATGGTGCTTTGACAGAATCACTATTCAAAGTTTTAGAATCGAAGTATGATACTAAAGTCAAATGCAATAAAGAAGTGTTAGATATAGATCCTAACCCTGATGTAGATTGGTCGGTGGAAGTAAAGGACTTGCAAACAAAAGAGCGTTCTTATTTTGATGCTGAACATATTTTTATTGGCGCAGGAGGAGGCAGTCTATTGTTATTACAAAAAGTAGAAATTGAAGAGAAAAATGGTTATGGTGGTTTTCCAGTGAGTGGGGAATGGCTTGTATGCAACAACCCGGATATTATCAAACAACATGACGCAAAGGTTTATAGTAAGGCAGGGATAGGAGATCCCCCTATGTCCACTCCACATCTAGATACTCGCTACATAAATGGAAAAAGGGAATTATTATTTGGTCCTTTTGCTGGTTTCAATACCAAATTCTTAAAAGAAGGTTCTTATACAGATCTTTTTAGCTCAATTCAATATGATAATCTACCATCAATGTTTGGCGCCTTTTGGCACAATCTTCCCCTAACCAAATACTTGATTGAACAGGTAACAATGACCTTTGATGATCGTATGGAGTCGTTACGAAAGTTTGTGAAAAACGCCAGAAACGAAGATTGGGAAATTCTGGTTGCAGGACAACGCGTACAGACTATTAAAAAAGATGAGTTTGAAGGAGGTAAATTGGAATTTGGAACGCAATTAGTGCATGGTGATAATGGTAATATTACATGTCTGCTTGGTGCATCTCCAGGAGCATCAACCTCAGTAAGTATTATGCTAGAGGTTCTAGAAACAGCTTTTCCAGAACTAGTTAATAGTAAAGAAGGAAAGTCGTTACTTAATGATATAGTGCCATCCTATAAAAAAGAAATAGATGCCGACCACTTTAAGGCTGAATTGGCAAGAACCAAAAGTATTTTAAATGTATAATGAGTTGGATTAAAGTAATAGGATATAAAGAAGCCACGGGTAAGCTAAAGAAATTGTATGATCGAATTAAAGGTCCAAACGATAGCATTGATCATGTATTAAGCATTCATAGTCTTCGACCGCATACCCTACAAGGGCATATGATGTTGTATAAAAATGTTTTGCATCATCCTGATAATAGTTTTGATAAATGGTATTTAGAGTTTTTAGGAACTTATGTTAGCAGATTAAATAGTTGTGATTATTGCGAAAAGCATCATTCTGTAGGGCTGAAGAATAATTTAAATGATCCTGCTAAGTACAAGGAGTTAAAAGAAGCTATGATTTCTGAGGATTTTAGTCAGGTACTAACTTCAAAAGAAATTGCTGGTGTACATTATGCTGTGCAGCTCACTAATTCTCACGATACAATTGTTCGAAATGATTTAGAAGTCTTGAGAGAAATGGGGTTGAACGATGGAGAAATTCTTGAAATCAACCAAGTGGTATGTTATTTTAACTATGTAAATAGAATGGTAGTCGGACTCGGTGTCCAATTAGAGAAAGATAATATTGGTCTTTCCCCACAGAGTAACGATAGCAATGACTGGTCGCATAAATAAAGGACAGAATATTCTAATCAGATAGATACTCCATTTTCAAATCCAATGTCTAAGGGTTTTACCTCTCCTTCATCAAGATCAAATATTGAGATGCGACCAATTCGTATTCTAACCAATCGCAAGGTAGGATAGCCAACGGCAGAGGTCATTTTTCGTACCTGACGAAATTTACCTTCTTTAATAGTGATCGATATCCAAGTGCTAGGTCTATGCTTATCTAAACGTATACTGTTATTTGGTTCGGGTAGTTCAGGAGGATGGCTAACACGAGTTACTACACAGGGTTTTGTTTTATATTTCTTTCCAGAAAAACCAATGACTATTCCGTTTTGTAATTTATGAATAGCTTCATCTGTTATTGCACCGTTAATTTGTGCATAATACTCCTTTTCGATTCCCGAGCGATTAATATGATCACTTAATTTTCCATCTGTAGTTAGCAAGAGAAGCCCTTCTGACTTTTCATCTAACCTTCCAATTGGCATAGTTCCTTTGGGAAAATCATATAATTCTGATAGAAAACGCTTTTTTCTTAGTTGGTGTTTGTCTTTAGAACTTAACTGACTTAACATCCCAAAAGGCTTATAAATCTTAAAGTGAGCGTGATTGGGTTGAATCAAAGCAGATTAGAATTTGTAAACTCCTTTCAGAGTGAGCATTGATGGCGTGCCAAAACTTCCTAAATTATTTTTGCTAAAATTGAGATCGTGTTTGAATTCTATATTCAGATTTTTTTTCTCATTATCATAACCAACGCCGTTGGTGTATTTACCTCGAAATGTATTGATAAATTCAAACAGACCTGTATTAGGATTTGATTTTACCTGCTCCATTTCTAACTCATAACCAGAAAACAGATATAGCTTTCGACCGAAGTATTTTTTAAATGTCATATTTGTCTTAAAAATATTAGAAGTCAGATAGGTATCATATTGACCAGCCAACTGAAACGAAAGCCCCTTGCCTAATGGCTTGTTCATTACAAAATTAGAATGTTGCTCGCTTACAAAAGCTGTATTGGCATAGGCAAATGATGTAACAGCGATTTCTTGAGGAGGTTTTTCCTTCTTGATATCATTCTGTGACCACATACATAATGGACAGATAGCTGCTGCAATAAACGATCGAACTTTATTCATCAATTTATTTATTAAATCAATCGACCCCGCCTTTTCTAACTGGACTTCTAGGCGATGGCCATTTGCGTTGTTCACCACTGCGGCTATCAATTGGCAACTCTGCTTTGACCCGTGAAGTTGTTTCAGGATCTTCACTAGCCATATAGGTCAAGATTGCGGTTAGGATTGCATTGTTCCGTACGTCATCAAAAATGATTTTATCGTAGGTATCTCGATTGGTATGCCAAGTATAATTCCAATAGGACCAGTTTAATGAACTCAAACTAAAAGCGGGTGCACCTGCAGCCTGAAAACTAGCATAGTCAGATCCACCTCTTGCCGGAGCCCCAGGAAAAGTCGTTTCAATATGTTTGGTGATATCTTTTGGTACAGCATTTAACCAACGAGACAGGTAGTCATAAGCGTGCAAAAACCCACCACCAGATAAACGTACTACACGACCGGTACCATTATCTTGGTTGAAACTAGCTTGTAAGCCCTTGACAATATCTGGGTGATCTTCTACAAAAGCGCGAGAGCCATTTAAGCCTTGTTCTTCGCTTCCCCAGTGTCCGACTAAAATAGTGCGTTTCGGATTTGGATAATGCTTCTTTAAAATCCTCATAGCTTCCATCATAACGAGGGTGCCAGTTCCGTTATCTGTAGCACCAGTACCACCATCCCAAGAGTCGAAATGGGCAGATAAAATGACATATTCATTTGGTTTTTCTGAACCTTTGATTTCGGCAATGGTATTAAATGTTGGTTGAACTCCCAATTCTTTGGATTGTGCTACGATGTTTATTTGTGGCTTTTGCCCTGATTGAACTAAACGGTAGAGCATTCCATAATCCTCTAGTTCTAAATCGACTGTCGGTATTTTCTTGGTCCGAGCACTAAATATCTTATTTACACCAAATCCTCTTGACCAATTAGAAGCCACTATTCCAGCTGCTCCAGCAGTTTCTAGTGCTTGGGGTAGTGTTCTGCGGTTATAACCGCTTAAGCGCATATTGTCTCGCCATGCTTTGTTTTGGGCACTACGTGCGTCCTTCATTTTGGTAAATGATTCTTCTGTAGCGAACTCCTCCCAATTATAATCGGGTCTTCCTGTCGGTTGATGCATAGAGATCATTACTAATTTTCCCTTTACCGATGGTAGCCATTTTTTAAAATCTCCCTCAGTTTTCAAATTAGTAGGAAGCACAACAAGTTCGGCAGTCACGCCTTTTTTAGAAGTACTAGGATTCCAAGCGAGCTGCGTACCTCGTAAGCTTTGAATTCTTGGATGTACCATATCTATATGCGTAATACCGCGTTCCCAACCTCGCCATTCTCCCCATTTCTCATTTCTAGCAGAAATTCCCCAACCAGCATACTTCGCTACGGCCCAATCATGTGCATTTTTCATTTGTGGAGTACCTACTAAGCGAGGACCTATCTGATCCATTAATTCATGGCCAAGTTTTTCAAGATGAGAATTTTCATTCGCCTCTTTGATGATGTTCTCAACAACCGTATCTGTCTTTTGAGCAATTATCGCCAAAGGCAGTGCACAAAGTAATAGTAGAAATCTAAGTGAATTTTTCATTGATTAGGTGGTTTTGGTTAGTTGTTTAATGTTAGAGTGATGAAATTACGATGTTTTAGTAAATAAAAATCAAAATGGATTGTTAAACACTTATCACTAAAGCTTGGAATTTCATATCTTAATAAGCAATAAAGATAAGATGTAATGAAAAGGAATTGCTTGGTTTTACTGATAGTCGTGTTTACAATGTTAAGTTGTGCTTCAAACACTACAAAAAATATCACTGCACAACAGCAACAGGAATTTGATGATTTAATCAACTCTGAAAAATTTGAAATTGTTTTTGTATCGGCGCACCCGATGGCAAACACAGGAATGCAGGCGGTAGCAAATGCAGGCCTATTAGCTCCTGGAAGTAATTTAGCCAGAATTGATCTTCTTGGGAATCCAAATTATATGAGAAGAGTGGGAGATAGTGTATCTGCCAGCTTACCATATTATGGCGAACGACAAATAGGAGGTGCCTATAATAATAGTAAAGATGTTGGCATCAATTATGACGGTACACCAATCGAGTTGACAATTGCAAAAAATGAAAAAAATGGGAGTTACAATATGAATTATTCCATTAAAAATAATACTGAAAACTTTGTTGTAAACGGAATTATGTATCCTAACGGTAGTGTAAGTGCTACTATTACTAGCAGCCATCGTCGCACAATTAGTTATCGCGGTAGGGTGGGCGCTTTACCAGAGAATATAGAATGATTTTTGAATTTTAGGCTCGAAGAATTTCCTGATAACAACCACGACATTTAGTGCCATATTTCTTCAAATTGGCAAAGTACTTCTTTAGTAAATTGTGATAGTGATCTCTTAGTTTTATTAAAAACATTTGGATTAATTTACAATTAATATACATTTTATTAACGTTAAATTTACATTAAAATTGTGTGACATGCAAGTTTGATTCAAGACAATCAAACAGCAATGTATTTTTTATGCTAACTTATTGTGTTGATATCAAGTGAGTTAGATTGTTGTGAAAGCAAAAACCTTGCCGTAGAGCAAGGTTTAAAAAGTTCTTATTGTGAATAGATTTCTACATCGAACGTATGTGAGCATCTCCTGTCGCTTTACTACGGAGTACTTTTGGGTTCCCCAAATATCTTAAACTAGCATCACTTGTTGCATAAGCATCTATTGTGTTTCGTACTTGAATTCTTGCTTGGCTATCACTTTTTAGTTCAATTTCTAAATCATTTACTACTAAATCCCTAGCCTTTAATTGTGCATCTGATGATAAATATGCCTTCATCGTAGCTACTTTTCCTAATATATTTACTTGAGCATCTGATTTAGCGTTGAGTTCAAAATTATCAACGTTCAGCTTACCATTAAAAACACCATCACCCTTAATATTAAGCGATAAATTTGAATTCGATAGGGTATTTGTCAATTCAACCGTGGCGTCTGAAGAAACATAAAAAGCATCGATATTGGTGGTAGTAAGGCTGGCTCTCAAAATTAGATTGCCCCTCCAAGAAGTATAACCAAGCCTTTTTTTAAGTCTGAAATACAAGGTGGATCCTTCTTTATAGACATCCACATATTGTATAATATTATCATTAGCCTCCACAGTAATGGGTGAATTTTTACTTGAAAAGCTAACTGTTAATTTAAAATCATCTGACACATCAATTGCATCATAATTATCAAACTCAAAAGTCTTTGTGCTTGTTGATCTAGAAAGGTTTGTTATTTTCTGGGCTTGAGTATTAAAACTGAATAATAATGCGCAAATAAAGAGAGAAAAGTTACTAAGTTTCATAATTTGTTGGTTTTATATGATTGATATTCTAAAGAGTAGGTTAGTTGAAGATTGTTACAGTTTCTATATTCATTTATCTTTTTGAAATCAATATTGAAGCGTATTATTGCGTATTTACATTGTATCTCGCACGAGTGGCTAAATTTATTTATAGTTTTATCTCACTAAAAATTGTTGAAGCATTTTATGTATTTATTGTTCCCAGGTCGTCATCATCTTTTTACTTCATTCCAGTATAATTACATATCCAGATTAGTTAATTCTGGATTAAATGGGATAAAAGATGTAGATAATAAACAAATTAATACCACGCATAAAATTTCGGGTGTAGTGTTCGCTATAACTTCTGCTAACCATAGTGGCACTAAGAGAAATCCAATACCATTTTATTTAAGAGCAATGATGGCGCAGGAGTTTTCCAATGCTAGTATAGATGCTTCCATTTACGTCTATGGCATAGATGACGTAGGTGTTTTAGATGATTTTGCCTCATATACATTGAAACAAATAAAACACCAAAGTGATAGACGTTTGGATCTTAATCCTGCTAACACAATAGTAATTTGTTCAACCCCTGTGATGAGTATGTATCAAAAATTAGGATTCAAAATTCTTCCCGCAGAATTAGCTGATGCAAATAAACAATTATTTAATGCAGATTTGCCTTGGGAACTCATTGAACATATGGCCAACTCTAATTTGACTATTGATGAAGAGTCGTTTCGCAATAAAATTCACAAAGGAAGTTATAAGGTCTGGAAAACTTATCATCTAGAAGAAAAGGTGAAAAACATATTGTCCGATCCTATAATCGGTGATGATGGGGACATTACAGAGTCTAGAGATTACAATTCATATGTCCGGCAAATGGATGAAATTGCAGAGATCAAGTTTCAGGAAACAAGTTCGTTTATACAAGCAGGTAGAATAGGGGATATCGGCTGCGCTGTAGGTTCTTGGATCAAGCAGGCGAGTGAAGCTACAACCTTGTTTGAGTCTGACTTTTATGGGATTGAGGTAGCTCGGCAATTATTTGATATTTGTAATCAACGAAAACACAATGGAGAATTTGCCAATCCGAATGTCTTTTTTGCTCAAAAGAACGCTGTTACCTCCTTAGTTTTTGAAGAAGAATCTATGAATACTATTCATACATCCTCCTTAACTCATGAAATAGAATCATACGGAAATAGAAACGACTTATTACAATTTATTGAAAATAGATATGCTGAGTTAGCCCCAAATGGCGTTTGGATCAATCGAGATGTCATCGGACCAGAAAATGGCAACGAATTAGTATTGATGAAACTAAGACAAGATGATGGCTCGAATAATGACCCCTTTAAAGGCTGTCAGGACCAACAAGAACTTAAGAATTATCTTAATGGTTTATCAACCTTTTCGCGTTTTCTTCGCTTTGCAGCTGATTTTAGAAAGGAGGAACAAGACCAGATTGAATATACAATTGAAAAAGTTAATGAAGTTGAATATATACGCTTAAAACATAGAGATGCTGCCGATTTTATGTTAACTAAAGATTACACGGATAACTGGAAAAGCGAAATGCACGAAAGGTTTTGTTTTTGGAGCATCGTGGATTGGAAAAAAGCACTTCAAAAAGTAGGATTTACTATTGATAGCGCAACACATGCCTATTCAAATCCTTGGATTGTAGATAATCGTTTTGCGAATAAGGTCGAGCTTTATGATTTGTCATTAAATAAAATGAAATACCCACCAACAAATGCACTTATAATTGCCAGAAAACGATAATTATTTGCGTAATTAATACGTAAATAATTAACTTTGGTAGATGGCAACACTTCAAAATATAAAGGTAGCGGTCGACGCGGTGGTTTTTGGTTATAAAGACAAGACACTAAATATTCTGCTTATAAAACGGAATATAGCGCCCTACAAGAATTCCTGGGCATTACCGGGAGGTTTGGTTTTAGAAAACGAAAGTTTAGAAAAAGCCGTTGAGCGCGAATTGAAGGAAGAAACCAATGTGACCGTCGATTACTTAGAGCAGTTGTATTCTTTTGGAAAGCCAGATCGAGACCCGCGAAACAGGGTAGTGAGTATTACTTATTTTGCCTTAGTAAAACCGGAACATCATACGATTAAGGCAGATACGGATGCTAATGATGTTGCTTGGTTCGATATTAATAAATTGCCAGAATTGGCCTTTGACCATAAGGAGATTATCAATATCGCCAAGAAGAGGCTGCAAGGTAAGTTGACCTATGAGCCAATAGGTTTTGATCTACTAAACACAAAGTTTCTATTTTCTGATTTGGAAAAGCTTTATATGACGATCCTACAAAAGCAGATTGACCGAAGAAACTTTCGTAAAAAAATTCTCAGTTTTAACATTTTAGAAGAACTAGACGAGCGTGTGTCTGAGGGTAGAGGAAGGCCTGCAAACTTGTTCAAGTTTAACAAAAAGCAATACTTCAAGCATAAAAAGGACGGATTCTTATTTGATATTAAATAGGGTAAATCATCTTCATTAGTCAATTTAAATAGTATTTATGTAATTTTTACGCAAAACATTAGGTTGAAACATATTTATCTTTTAAATTTGCGTTTAAATAACGCAATAATGATGTTTTTACACCTTGATCCACTATTCAAACCTTATGGTAAATCGATTTCATTTAATGCCTTTACATTTAACGGTGGAGAACCTCATATAAAGATATTAGAAAAAGATTTAGGAAATGAAATTACGATTACTCACCGCATAAACTCATTTAATGATCTAGGTTTATTACTAATCGCTACAGATGCAGTTAGGCGAATGGGAGTGAAGGTTGTAAAAACCTTTATTCCGTATTTCCCAGCGGCACGTCAAGATAGGGTAATGGTTAAAGGCGAAGCACTATCTGTCAAAGTATATGCTGACATCATCAATGATCAAAAGTATGATGAAGTGATCATTTTTGATCCACATTCCGAAGTTGCACCGGCCTTACTAAATAATGTAAAAATCATTGATAATCATCAATTTGTAAAAAACTGTATTGATCAAATAAAAGAAGAAGTGGTTTTAATAGCTCCAGACGGGGGTGCGCTGAAAAAGATTTATAAGTTATCTGCTTTTCTAGGCGGAATTGAAGTAGTTGAATGCTCAAAAAAAAGAGATGTAAAAACAGGAAAATTATCCGGATTTAGAGTCTATGAAGAAGACTTGAAAGGAAAACAATGTGTTATTGTCGATGATATTTGTGATGGGGGCGGGACTTTTTTGGGCCTTGCTGAAGCTTTAAAAGAGAAAAATGCCGGAAAGTTAAGCTTGGTAGTTAGTCATGGTATATTCAGTAAAGGGTTTGAAATATTAACTGAGGTATTTGACACGGTTTTTACAACTAATTCTATAAAGAAAATAGAAGCATCTGGTGTTTATCAATTAAATGTTGAATAGAAAAATGAAACTTATAACGGCACCCAATTCATATAAATTAGATCATTTTTGTGTTTTTCTTGCGGGTAGTATTGAAAGTGATAAAGCCGAACGTTGGCAGGAAACAATAATTAATGCTCTTAAGGATAATGCAATAACGATACTAAACCCACGTAGGGCTAGCTGGGATAATAGTTGGGAACAATCAATTAATAATACTGAGTTTAAAGAACAGGTTAATTGGGAATTGATGGGGTTGGAACAATGTGATATGGTCATTATGTATTTTGATCCATCTACTAAATCGCCCATATCGCTTTTGGAGTTGGGTTTATTCGCACAAAGTGGAAAGCTAGTAGTTTGTTGCCCGGACGGATTCTGGAGAAAAGGGAATGTTGATGTGGTTTGTAAACGATATACCGTAGATCAGGTTGATAGCTTAGAAGAATTAATTAATAAAATTAAAACAAAATTGATATGAATCCATTATTGCTAACAGACGGCTACAAACTAGGGCATAAGGAACAGTATCCAGAAGGGACTACATTAGTATACTCTAATTGGACACCACGAAAAAGCAGAATGAAGGGCGTTGATGAAGTGGTATTTTTTGGTCTTCAATATTTCATAAAAGAATATCTAATAAAACAATTTAATGATGAATTCTTCGGCCAGCCAAAGGAAATGGTAGTTAAGGAATATAAAAAGTACGTCGACAACTATCTAGGTATAGATTACGATGTTTCTCATATATCGGCTTTACATGATCTTGGTTATTTACCCATAGAGATAAAGGCAATTGAAGAAGGTAGCGCAGTACCGCTTCGTGTTCCAATGTTTACTATTGTTAACACACTTCCAGAATTCTTCTGGTTAACGAACTATCTAGAAACACTATTATCAACAATAATCTGGCAGCCTTGCACATCGGCGACAATAGCCAAGCGATACCGTACTATTTTAAACAAGTACGCTCAGGAAACTGATATTAGGAATATGGATTTTGTTACATGGCAAGGTCACGATTTCTCAATGCGGGGAATGTCAGGTACCGAGTCTTCAATATTAAGTGGTATGGGCCATGCATTATCCTTTTCAGGAAGCGATACACTTCCAGTTGCGAAAACTTTAGAAGAGTATTACAATGCTGATATTACAAAGGAATTAGTTATAGGTAGTGTAAATGCTACTGAACATAGTGTGATGTGTGCTGGTAGCAAAGATGATGAAATAGGCACATTTAGACGATTGCTTAAAACCTATCCCAGTGGCATTTTATCAGTAGTATCAGATACTTGGGACTTGTGGAAAGTACTTACTGAATATTTACCCATACTTAAAAATGAGATTTTAGGCCGAGATGGAAAGTTAGTAATTCGCCCTGATTCTGGAAACCCCGTTGATATTATTTGTGGTTTTAAGCATGAAAACCCCTCTATATCAAAGGGAGTTATTGAACTGTTATGGGATGCGTTTGGGGGAACGATCAATTCCCAAGGGTATAAAGTGCTCAATCCAAAAATTGGAGCGATCTATGGAGATAGTATTACTATTGAACGGGCCACACAAATTTGTGAACGCCTTAAGGAAAAAGGATTTGCAACTACCAATATCGTGTTGGGAATAGGAAGTTTTACCTATCAATATAACACTAGGGACACCTTTGGTTTTGCTATGAAAGCAACTTATGTAGAGGTAAATGGAGAGGGCAGGGAGATTTTCAAAGATCCTGTTACCGACGATGGTACAAAGAAATCAGCTAAAGGATTGATTACTTTATTTGAAGTTGATGGTATAGTTAACTTTAAAGACCAGGTTACACCACAAGAAGAGGAGCAAGGTAACCTAAAAACTGTTTTTAGAAATGGAAAGTTGCTGGTTGAGGATAGTTTAACTGAAATTAGAAAACGCATTCAACATGACAATTCTTTAACTTAGCATTTTTAAATTGGTAGACGTCAATATATGAGTACAGAGCAGCCAAACAATCCACTACATGGAGTAAAACTTGCCGATATACTGGAATTTCTAGTGGATAAGTATGGTTGGGGAATCTTGGGTTCTAAAATCAATATACGGTGTTTTAATCATGATCCATCCATTAAATCAAGTCTGAAGTTTTTAAGGAGAACTCCTTGGGCTCGTGAAAAGGTAGAACGACTTTACTTAAATTCTATCTAATAGCTCAACTACAATACTGTATTTTTGCATCAAAATTAGAACATGCAGTCTTTTGAAGAATTTCCTATTTCGAAACAGCTACACTATGCCATTGAAGATCTTGGTTTTGAAAAACCAACTCCCATTCAATCGCAGGCATACTCTGTAGTAGCCTCTGGTATCGATGTTATTGGTATTTCTCAAACGGGAACTGGTAAAACATTGGCTTATATGCTTCCGATTCTTCAAAATTTGAAGTTTTCGAAAGAGATTAACCCAATAGTACTTGTAATAGTACCAACACGCGAATTGGTGCTACAGGTTGTTGAGGAAATTGAAAAGTTCACTGCTTATATGAATACACGGGTGATAGGTGTGTATGGCGGAGTGAATATTAATCAGCATAAACAGTTAGTAGCACAAGGTTGCGATATTGTTGTTGCTACACCTGGCCGATTGTACGATCTTGTATTGTCCAGAGCACTTCAGCTAAAATCAGTTAAGAAGTTGATTATTGATGAAGTAGATGTGATGCTCGATCTAGGTTTTCGATTTCAACTGATTAATATTTTCGAGCTACTACCAACCAAAAGGCAAAACATCATGTTTTCTGCTACGATGACTGATGATATTGAAGCCTTGATTCATGATTTTTTTAGAGGAACTAAGAAAATATCAGTAGCCGTAAGTGGTACACCTCTTGATAATATTAAACAGCAATGTTACCAGGTTCCAAATTTCTACACAAAGGCCAATCTGCTAAAAAAGCTACTTCAAGATACTGAGCAGTTTCATAAGGTATTAGTATTTGTTTCAAACAAGAAGAGTGCTGATCTTCTATTTCAGGAGTTAGATGATTTTTTTACAAGAGAAGTATGTGTTATTCATTCTAATAAAACACAAAACTATCGTATTCGATCAATTCAAGATTTTGATCAGGGTAAAAATCGCATTTTGGTTACTACCGATGTTATGGCAAGGGGATTAGATTTAGATGCTATTTCTCATGTAATTAATTTTGATACGCCAAGTTTTCCTGAAAACTATATGCACCGAATAGGTCGTACAGGTCGAGCTGAAAAAGAGGGAAATACTATTCTGTTTTATACCGAAAAGGAAGCGGAGTTTAAAGAAGCTATCGAGGAACTGATGGATTATAAAATCCCGATTGAAATACTACCAGAGGAGGTTGAAATATCAAAACAACTGACAAGAGAGGAACAACCCAAGGTCATTGAACCAAATAATCCGCATAAAGTGTCCTCCGAAGATGCTCCTGGTCCTAGTTTTCATGAAAAATCGGAGAAGAATAAGAAAACAAATCAAGGAGGTTCTTACAAAAGAAAAATCGAGAAGAAATACAAAAAACCAAAAACTCGAGGCGATAAAAACTACAATAGAAGGAACAAGAAAAAGTAAGTTTATCTACTTTTTAATTAATTCCTCAACTTTTGATCTGTAGCTATCTCCAATGGGAATTTCGAACTGATTGATTTCAATATCATTTTTAGTAAATGCTGTCATCTTATCCCTATTAATGATATAGGAACGGTGTACACGAATAAATCTAGAATCAATTTCAGCAATGAAAGCATTCATACTATGCTTTGTTAAATGATTTTCAGCTTGGGTTATGATATTTATGTAGTCTTTTACACTTTGTATATATAAAATATCATCAAAAAAGACCTTTACCTGTTTTCTGTCTTTTCGCACAAAAACGTAGTTCTTGTCGGCAGTAGGCTGTTTTATTTCGTCGATAGCAGAATTCGTCTGTTGCTGCTGTGCTAGAAACTTCTCGATTGCTTTAAAAAACCGGCCAAACGTTATTGGCTTTAATAAATAATCAACCGCATTCAACTCAAAACCATCAACTGCATAATCTCTGTAAGCAGTAGTAAATATTACCTTAGGCTTTTGAATAAGGTTTTGAAAAAAGTCCGTACCACGAAGTACCGGCATTTCAATATCTAGAAACAACAGGTCTACGGTTTCTTTCTTTAGTATTTTGCTTGCCTCAATAGCGCTTGCACAGCTGGCCACGATTTCAAAGTCTTCGAGCTGATCTAAATGATTTTTGATCAATCTTCTTGCAAGTTCTTCATCATCGACTATTATGCAGCGATATTTCATATACTCTTAATAGTTAATTGTATAGTATAACTTTTTTCTTCATCCAGTATTACTAACTTATGATTAGTAGGGTAGAGCAGGGCAAGTTGTTCTTTTACATTTTTAAGACCAACCGACTCACGCTGATTTAAGTCTGTTTTTGTAGATAAATTGGCTGGTTTACTGTTTTTTACGCAACATATAAATATATCACCATAATAAGTCAAGGAAATATCAATGGTTGCATCTTTTAGGGCTTGAGTCACACCATGTGTAAATGCGTTCTCTACAAAGGTGAGTAGTAATAAGGGGGCAATTTGAATATCGCTTTCTATTTCATTTTTAAAGGTAAGCTTAACACGGTCTCCATATCTTATTTTTTCTAAAGCAATGTAATTGTGTAAAAGCTCAATTTCCTTATGTATTGATACGAATTTGTCGTTACATCGATATAACATATAATCCAGAATATCAGAAAGACGTTCGATTACCTCAGGTACACTATTCGATTTTTCAACCGCTAAAGCATATAAATTGTTAAGTGTATTAAATAGGAAATGAGGGTTTAACTGATTTTTTAAGGCGTTAAGTTCGGCAATTTTTTTCTGCTCTCTTAATTTCAAGAATTGCTGTTGATTTTTATAAAACTGCAACATCAATAATATCGCTGCAGGGGTTATAAACTTAATAGCCTTGCTAAAAAAGGTTCGAATATCTAGAATTCGTTGCCAAAAGGTCCAGTCTGCATAAACTTTTGCTTGTTGGGTATACGTATCATAGTATTTCACATCAAAATATCCCATTCTAACACTTGAATAAAGAACAAAAATCATGGCTAGAAGTACAATTGATAATAGCACAAACATTAGGTATTTTTTTTTGTCTAGATAAACAGGGATAAATACATAAAGCACTATATATGTAGCAATAATTTGGCAACCAACCAGTAGGGAAAAATTTTCAATTAAATGTACATAACCAGAATAAAACACCTGGTTTGCAGTAAGAGCGAAATACAAGAAAACACCCACCCAAAACAGTATGTGCTTTAAAATAGTCGAAGTTGAAAATTTAGCGGTTGTTTGCATAATACTCGATCAATAAAAATACTTTAATATTCTTCAATATGATGTTCGAAAACGATCATCGTTGGCCAAAAGTCTACCAATCCTTTGTTTTAGAAGATGAAATAGCTATTTCTCATTAGTATACGATAATGGTATGTTGAGCTACAATTCAATTATGGCTGCTATTACAAGTCTAGTTTTAATCCAACTAAATATTCAAACTAATGAGCAGGATCATAATAACTACCTTGTTTTTTCTTTTCTTTTCTAGGATACATGGACAAAATTCGGAGATTACTTTTCACGATCTAAGTATTACCCTTGATGGAAAACTAGATGAAACAATTTGGAAAGACTTACCAGAATATACTAACTTTCATAATTATCTACCCAGCGACGAGGGCCTTGCGGAGCAGCAAACCAAAGTAAAGATATTTCATAATGGAGAATACCTCTTTGTATCGGCTATATATCAAGATAATGAAACAAGAGCTCAAATTAGTTCTTTAAAAAGAGATGATCTAAGTAATACAGTAGTAGGAAGTGAGACATTTGTACTCATTTTAGACACGCAACATCAACAACAAAGCGCATATTATTTTGCTGTAAATATCGGCGCAGCCCAAGTTGATGGTTTAATTGAACGTGTAAATGATGGATTTTCTATTAATACCAATTGGAATACAGTATGGAATGCCAAGACAACAACAAAAGGTACTAATAAACATTATGAAATAGCAATACCATTAAAAAACCTAAATTTTAAAACCGATAATGATCAATTTGGCATTCAGTTTTATGTTAGGGACATCAAGAAAAATTCATGGACAATTTTTAAGGATGTAAGTAGAAATTACCGCCTCTTTGACCTTCGGTTCACTGAATCATTTAGGATAAATAATCTTCCTGAAAACTCAAATTCTCGTTTTGCAGTTACCCCGTCTGTTACCATTAATCATCAAGAGGACGTTTTAAGCGATATAAAGGAAACAACTTTTCAACCAAGCCTTGATGTGCAATACAACTTAACTTCATCACTTAAATTAGATGCCACGATCAATCCAGATTTTTCACAAATAGATGTAGATCAACAGGTAACAAACTTCACCCGCTTTTCTATTTTCTTTCCCGAACGTCGCAATTTCTTTCTTGAAAATGCCGATCTGTTCTCCAACTTAGGAATAGAAGGCATAAATCCATTTTATTCACGGCGCATAGGTAGTCGTTCTGCTATTCAATTTGGACTGAAACTATCGGGAAATGTTTCACCTAAAACACGAATTGGCGTTCTCAATGTTCAAACGGAGAAGGACGAAGATGAGGATTCCCAGAATTACGCAGTGTTGGTCGGAGAACAACAATTATCCAACAATTTTACAGCAACTGGTTTTCTAATTAATCGACAACAAACCGACAATTTTAATTTTGTCGGGAATTACAATAGGGTGGCAGGGGCGAATCTTAACTATAAATCAACAAACAATAGATGGATCGGTTTGGCTAATATCGCAAAGAGCTATTCGAATGGAGAAAAAGGAGATTCTAATTTTTACCATGCTGGTATTTGGTATAATAAGAGGGGAATGTTTTGGAATGCCTCATTAAGAACAATAGGTAGAAACTATCTAACAGATGTTGGTTTTACGCCAAGGCTTTTCAATTTTGATGCAATAAATCAAACCGTTGTAAGGGAGGGGTATACACAAGCGACAGCAAGAATAAGTCTCACCAAATTTTTCCAAAAATCAAAAAAACTCAATTCATATCGATATTTTTTAGGGAGAACCTTTGTGTATTGGGATGAGCAGGGAAAGCTGCAACAAACCTCTTCTTTTCTTAATCAAGCATTGTTTTTCAAAAACCTGTCCGCCATGTACATTAGTTTGTACCATGACTATGTAAACTTAAAATACGGATTCGATCCATTAAGAAATGGGAATGTGCTAGTTCCTGACGAATACTCATTTTTAAGAGCGAGAATAGGCTTTAATTCGGCTACAAATAACAAGTTGGTGTACCGCACTTTTGTACAATATGGTCAATTTTATAATGGCACAAATACAACTGCCTCGGCAAGCTTTCAATACAGATTACTTCCTTTTGCCAATCTGCAAGCGGCCTACGAGATAAATTATCTTGATTTAAATGAACTAGGCAAAGATACTTTTCATTTGGCGCGTTTTACAGGAGAAGTGTTTTTCAATAATCGTTTAAACTGGACTACTTATGTACAGTACAATACCCAAATTGATAATTTCAATATTAATAGTCGTTTACAATGGGAATACAGACCACTATCTTACGTATATCTAGTGGTAACTGATAATTTCAATCAGCAGATTAATCGAACCAACTGGGGTGTCGCATTTAAAATGAATTATAGACTCGATTTTTAGATTGATAATTTAGAAAGCAAATGATTTAAAACGCTTTATAATAATTACTTTTGCAGTCTATGCCTGGACTAACAAATAACGACGTTTTTAAAAAATTACGAGTAGCACATAAATTACGAGATGATGATATTGTAGCCATATTAAAACTCGTGGATTTTAATATTTCTAAAAGCGAGATCAATGCATTTTTTAGAAAAGAAGATCATCCGAAATATATGGAAGTAGGGGATCAGATATTGCGTAATTTTTTGAACGGACTTATTATACATCTTCGCGGTCCGATGCCAAAAAAGAACAATACAAAAAAATAATTACCTTTGCAAAAGCAACAACAGGCTAACAATTGGGCTTGTATGTTTATAACAAGTATTAAAACAAAATCCCTTTAAAGTAATTAATGGCAAAATCTCAACAGACTTTCAACAAGAGTGAAAAAGAAAAAAAACGTTTAAAAAAACGCGAAGACAAGCGCAAAAAAATGGAGGCCCGTAAAGCTGAAAAAGCCGAAAACGGAACTAAAGGAATTGAGTTTGCCTATGTTGACTATAATGGAAATTTGACGGACACTCCGCCAGATCCATCTCAAAAAATTGAAGTTGAGCTTGAAAGCATTGCCGTTAGTGTTCCTAAAACACTAGAGTCTGACAAAGAGGAAATTGACCCGGTAAGAAAAGGAAAAGTTTCTTTCTTCGATTCGTCAAAAGGTTTTGGCTTTATTATAGATAGTGAGAATTCAGAAAAATATTTTACTCATGTTAGTGGTATTATTGATACTATCGCTGAAAATGATAAAGTAACTTTTGAGCTTGAAAAAGGGCAGCGCGGGATGAATGCAGTTAAAGTTACTCTGATTAAATAGATTTTCAACACCCTATATTTTATACTACCGAAGCCTCTATTAATTAGAGGCTTTTTTGTGTTTTATTGTTTCCGACAAATTACACGTACAATAACAACTTTTTGGCAGACTTAGAAGAAAACTGCTTTATTTTAATTCAGCATAAAACTTAGACAACTCAACCCACATCTTCGACAATTCAGTAAACTCTTATTTATCTAACGCATCATTATTTCCATATTTGAAAATGAAATAAGCAGTACATTAACGCTTATTAATTTTTAAACAACTAATCATGACACCAACTCAAGTATTCTCTATTGCAAATACCGTCGTACTACCAATGTGGATTCTGATGATCTTTCTCCCAAAATGGAAAGCTACTCGGTTTCTAATTGATTATAAAATTATTCCAATACTACTATCAGTTGTTTATGTAATCTATATAGCCATCTCTTTGCAGTCATCAAGCGGAGGAATGGATTTCGGAAGCCTTGAATCGGTAATGAACCTATTCACAAAAGAAAATGCTGTGCTTGCTGGCTGGGTACATTATTTGGCATTCGATCTTCTAATAGGTATGTGGATCCTGAATCAAAACAAGCAAACAAAAATTCATCAAGTATTAATCGCTCCTTGTCTAGTAGGAACTTTTATGTTCGGGCCTTTGGGCTTTCTACTTTTTATGATAATGAGAGCATTTAAACAGAAATAAGCATGAACATCATCAATCAATCATTACGAACAGTTAAAACTGAAAGTCCAATTTTATATCGCATTGTACAGCTTCATTTTATTTCTGCGATAGCATGTATTATTGCCTTTTTTATAGATGACAGAACACTAATGGGGGTGAGTGTTTGGATTAAACCTTTGAAATTCTTCATATCGGGCGGTATTTATATATTCACTCTGGGCTATCTAATCACTTTATATCCATATTCAACAAAGAAGAAGCATATTATCAGAAACATTGTTGCATGGACCCTATTACTTGAAATAGGAATTATAGCATACCAGGCAGCTAGAGGTGTACAATCGCACTATAACCAAAGTTCATTATTTGACGCACTATTATTTTCGGCTATGGGAATATTAATTGCTATTAATGTACTAATCATGGTGTTGTTTGCTATTGATACTATCCGTTTAAAGTTGAATACCTCTAAACCAGTACAATGGGCTATTTTATTAGGATGGATTATTGTGGTATTCGGCAGTTGGGTAGGAGGGCAGATGATAAGTCAAGTTGCTCATAATGTTGGAGTAGCTGATGGAGGAGATGGATTACCATTAGTTAACTGGAGTACGGTTGGCGGTGATCTAAGAATTGCCCACTTTTTTGGACTGCATGCCATTCAAATAATCCCATTATTTGCTGTATTGATTAGCAAAAAGTGGAACACTAAAACAGTAAATCAAGTGCTGGCAGTTACTGTTTTTGGACTGCTATTCGCTACATGGATTGGCTTTACTTTTTATCAAGCAAAGCAAGGAATTCCGTTAGTTAAGCTTTGATTTTTATTAGATTTTAATAATTGAGGTTGTGTTTTTTCATTGCCCTTCTATAATTCATTGCTACAGCATCAAATTTTAAATGAAGTTCCTCGGTAAAATCAAAAGGCACTTGTTTAGGGCGTTGTGATTCTACAATCCGTTTGTCTTGATCAAAAATAACTTGCTCAAAATTCTGTAACACTGTATCAGGTTCATCATGATCATAATTGCGACCAATTATACAGAAACCTCGGCATTTGTTTTCAGAAATTGGTTGGGAACTAAAGAAATAGACCATGCCTTTGGTTCCTCCCCAACCCAAGCGAAGCACAATTGTATAAGGTAGATGCAGTTCATAAACGCTTCTTCGTTCCGGTTGTATGACATTTTTATTAGCAAAAATGGGAAAATCATCACTATTCGGTGCTTCAGGTCTAATAATTGAATAGTGTAAAACAGTATCTTTAATAGTCACTTTACAATCGGGTACCGCCGGCCTTTCAGGATCTCCTAATAATCCGGGGTGCACCCATGGAAAGTGGCCAAAATCAGTAAAATTCTCCACTTGTCTTGAGCTATCGCTATTCCAATTAAAAGGACCAGTATTTACAAATTTCCAATCCGAGTTTTCATATTCCAGGATTTCAGGTAATTCAAATTCAGGATCTTTTAGGGCAACCCATACCACACCAAATTTTTCTTTGCAATGGTATGTTGTGGTTTTTGCTTTTGTTGGTATATCCATGTCTGGAGCCTGCGGGATTAGAACACAAGCTCCCTTTTTATCATATTGCCAAGCATGATATGGACATACTAGGCAATCATCTTTAATCCAACCCAATGATAAAGCTGTACCTCGATGAATGCATAAATCACGCATTGCATGTGGCTGCCCATCCGCCGTTCTCCATACAACAACAGCTTCGTCTAGTAGAAAGGTCCCAAAAGGAACATCAGCTTTTATTTCATGACTGTATCCGATTGGGTGCCAACAAGCATATAACCGCTCTGGAAAGTTAGCGCCCTTCTTTTTTGTATCATTCATATTCTCTTGAAATTTACGGAATTTAATAGTTAGAGAATATTCTTTTATTTATCAATATCAGGTGCCTTATGAAGAAACTGTTTTAGAATACTCCATAAAATAGGACTCAAAGCGTTTTAATTTTGGATGCCCTTTTTCTGAGTATATCACATACTGGCATTTTTTAATACTTTGCGTAATTGACAAAAGAGCAGTATAATTTAGTTTTTGAATTAGAAACTCCGCATCATCTATACTTAATATCTTTAATTGAGATGTACTTACACCATTCAACAAAACCAACTTGTTTAGGGTTCTGGGTGTAGAAATAAGAATGTCTACCCCCATAAAGATTTCTGATTTTTGTACATCGATATGCAGCTGCTCATAACTCGCATAAACCCGTAAAGACGTGTGTTTTGTGTAGGTCAAAAATGTGTTGTATAATCCCATAACACTTTCCTTATTTTCTACCAAAACTACTGCCCTTGGAGCATTGCCTTCTGCGGTAAATTTCAACTTTTGAAGTGTAGTAAGAATTAGTGTAGTTGTCTTTCCGCTACCAATTCCGGCTGTACAAAAAACATTGGCGCCACTTTTTATTACAGGAATACTTTTACTCTGAAAAGGCGTTGGGGTGGTAATTTCTTTATGGATTAATACCTCTTGTATATCGGCATTTAATTTTTTGAAAGGCATAAGGCTTATAAAAGATGACTATTGCCTTCGAAATTACAAAGTATTCGCTAGACTATTACTGCTACTGTGGTCAAAAGTCAATACTAGGACTGCTTATTAGGAAAAACCTATTTTTAATTCCTCTAATGTTACGAGTACTATCTTAGCGAAATGAAAAAGAAAATTTTAAAATTTCTAAAAAAAATGATCATAAGTATCAGTATCATCCTTGGCGTAATTGTGTTAGCAACTATCTTATTTGTCAATTTAAGTCCTCAATTCGGTGGAAAAGCCTCTGATCAACAGAAAGAAGTATATCAAAAATCAAAAAACTACCGTGATGGTGTATTTGTAAATACCAAAGAAGTGCAAATGGATATGAGCATAAAGGATATGGGGAAAAGTATTGTAGGTTATCTAAGATCTCAACCTAATACAACACCTAGCAATGATATTCCTGTAACCAAAGCAGACTCAGTAAGCATAGCAGATTATTCTGGTAAGACAAGACTTATTTGGTTTGGACACTCTTCGTTTTTGCTGCAAATTGACAATAAGAATATATTAATTGATCCGATGTTTGGGGAGGTTCCTGCACCTCACCCGATGTTAGGAAGTAAGCGTTTTAGCAAAGATCTACCAATTGATATTGAAAAACTTCCTAGAATAGACGCTGTCTTAATCTCTCATGATCATTATGATCATTTAGACTATGGCTCAATTCAAAAGTTGAAAGACAAAGTTGGAACTTTTTACATGCCGTTAGGAGTTGGAATTCATTTGGAAGCATGGGGAATAAATGCAGATCGAATTGTTGAGTTAGATTGGTGGGAAGAAACGACTTTTGAAGGATTGGAATTTAAATGCGCGCCTGCACAACATTTTTCTGGTCGCGGTTTTGGTGATAGAGCCAAAACGCTTTGGAGTTCTTGGGTCATACAATCTGATACTGAAAATATTTTCTTTAGCGGGGATAGTGGATATGCTGATCATTTTAAGGAAATAGGAGCGAAGTACGGTCCTTTTGACTTTGCAATGATGGAATGTGGTCAATACAATGAAAAGTGGCCGGATATCCATATGTTTCCAGAAGAAACAGTCCTAGCGGGATTAGATGTAAAAGCCAAAAAAATAATGCCAATTCATTGGGGAGCATTTAAGCTGGCGATGCATACATGGACAGATCCCGTTGAACGTGTCACCAAAAAAGCAAAAGAGCTTAATATAGAGGTGATAATACCGAGAATTGGTGAATCTATCTTTCTGGAAGGAGATGGAACACTAAATAATGAATGGTGGAGGCAGTAACACTTTCGCCAAGATATATATCTTGTAATACTATTCAATTCTATTTGCACCATGAAAAAAATAATTATATCATTGATTTTCATATTGACCTTCTCAATAACATTTGGACAAGCTAAAACCACTCCAAAAACACCTTTTACTAAAATGTACTTAGCTGTTTGGAATGAAGCCACTAAACATTGCTTAGAAGTAGCTCACGCGATGCCGGAAAATTTATATTCATATAAGCCAACAGCCGTTAGCAAGTCCTTCGCTGAGCAAATGGTTCATATTGGATATACGGTGGAACTGCTCACAAAACGATATGTGCAAGGCATGGATGTAAAACCAAATACTCCTGATGCTACTAAAATGAAAAAAGCGGAGATCATCGAATTATTAGAAATGGGGTTTGCTTATACCACCCGAGTAATTAATACAATAGAACAAGAACAATTAGATGAGCTTTGTGAAATGTATCATAGCGGGAATACCGTGAGCAGGGCCTTTGCTTTCTTCTATGTGCAAGATCATATGGCGAATCATAGAGCAAAGGCAAATCTATATCTTCGAATGAATAATATTCAACCACCGGAGTATACGTGGTAATTAATGCGCCTAAGCCTTTGAATAATAATTAGATTAAGGTCAATGGCAAAATCAGAAAAATAGTATTATTTTCATGTTGCAATATCAAACTCATCAATCATCAATTTCTTAATCGACTTTCCATTTAGCTTTGGGCAAAAAAGCTCCCTGTTACTTATCTTCTTTTTTCATGGAATAATATTTTCATTCCTAGTGCTGCGAAATGGAATAATTTATAGCAACAGAGCAAGTAAATGGTTGAGCTTATTGTTGTTTTTATATGCCATGTACATTACTCCATATATGCTTGGGTATGCCAATTGGTATTCCGAAAAACTTACTAGAGAAATTCTCTTTTTTGTGCCGTTTATGCAGGTGTTGTTAATTGGCCCAGTGGTATTTTTTTATTGCAAAAGTCTACTTAATGGTAGTTTTAGGATTTCTAAAAAAGAAATCATCCATTTCATCCCTGCCATACTTTATTTCGTATATAGCTTAGCCATTTTTATTACTGACAAGCTTGTCTTAGATGATTACTATTTTTATGCTGATGGTCGGGATAAAGACTTGGCCAATTGGTATCAGGCGTTTGGTTTATTTTCAATGTCTTTTTATTTAGTTTTAAGCCTTCGGTACTATGCTGAATACAAAAAGCTCGTTTTTAACCGAGTGAGCTATGCAGAATCTATATTGTTTAGATGGATTCGCAATTTCATGCTTGCTTTCTTGGGAATATTAGTTTTACGTGTTTTGTTCTTTATTCTAAATCCTGATTGGGGTGAGTTTGGAAGTCAATTTTGGCATTATATTTCTTTTTCTTTTGTCTTCTATTATATTTCTATAAATGGTTATTCACATGCAATTAAAACTGGAATATTAGAGGAAAAAAAAACGGAAGAAACAAATGTTTTTGAAGATGATGAAAATCAATCAACCACTGCTTTTACAGAGAAATCATCAGAAATAGATATGGATTTCTGGAAAGCAAAACTGTTGTCTCTTATTAACGATCAGAATCATTACCAGAATCCGAGGTTGACACTTTCTCAAGTGGCGAAAGAATTGCAAACCAACACCAAAGTAATTTCTTCAGTAGTCAACACTGGTTTTGAAATGAATTTTAATGATTTTGTAAATCATTATAGAATTGAAGCCGTCAAAGAAAAGCTAGCTAGGGGAGAACATCAGACCACAACCTTACTAGGCATTGCTTTCGATTGTGGTTTTAACAGCAAAGCAACTTTCAATAGGGCTTTCAAAAAAAGTACTTCCTTATCTCCTAAAGACTATATTGAAAAAATATCTTAAAACAGGTCTCAAATCAAGATTTGAAGCGTTTGGCAAGTTGAAATACTCCACTTTTGTCTCAATATATAACGCTCGACATGAAAAATTTCATTCTTCCACTTTTATTACTTATTGCAACATTCGCAAGTGCACAATCTGAAATTCTGAAAAAAATTGACGAAGTAGTAAATTCAAAATTAGAAGCTACAGATCCAGGTTTGATGGTTGGTATTGTTAAGGATGGTTCTATTGTTTATGAAAACTATAAAGGTCTCGCTAGTTTGCAACACTCGGTTAAGGTTGGCGAAGAAACACGGTCAAACATAGCTTCAACCGCCAAGCAATTTACTGCTTTAATGACACTACAATTGTCCTTGGACAAGAAGCTAAGTCTCGAAGATGATATTAGAAAGTATTTACCAACATTTTATCCAAAAGTTAAAGAACCGATTAAAATTCGACATCTATTAAATCACACGAGCGGGATAAGAGATTTTTATGATTTAATGAGTATACAACAGAACCCATGGTGGCGAAATGTAGGTTTTGATAACAAGGATGCCATAGCATTACTAGAAAAACAAGAAAATCTAGCTTTCGAACCTGGTTCTAGGTATATGTATAGTAATTCAGGTTATACGATACTAACAAAAATTATTGCTATTGCAGCAGGTGAATCATTTCATGACTATTCAAAAAACTTCTTTGAAACACTTGGTATGCGAAATACCACTTTTCTGAAAAACTATATGCATGTCATTCCCAACCAAGCATTGCCATATTCTGATTGGGGAGATGGCGTATGGCAGCAATATCCAATGATTACCAATCTTTATGGAGATGGTTTTTTGTTCACAACTCTGGAGGATCAACTTTTATTTGAAAAGGCAATACAAAATGCCGAGAACAGTAATAAAGATCTACTATTAAAAAGTCAAGAGTCTATTCCAAATAGTGAAATTAAAAGCTATGGTTTCGGACTTGAATTAGAAGATAGATTAGGATATAAAGCAGTACATCATTCTGGTGGGACTGGCTCTTATCATTCCCAGGTGGTACGTTACCCAGATGAAAAGCTGTCCATATTTGTAATGAGTAGTAATAGTAGGTTATGGAGTGGCGCGATTGCTGATGAAATAGCAAAAATTATCTTGCCAGAAAAGGAAACTAAAATAGCATATGATCAGCAATTAGATAAAGCCATAGCTAAACCGCTGAAAAGTCAAATTGTAGGGCAATACCTCTCCCCAAATGATTATCTAATACGAATTGAAAATAGTGATGATAATCTCTTTTGGCGGAATGGCAATAACAACCCTATAGCACTTTCTAAAAACGGAGTGAAGGGATACCAATTTTCAGAAAATCCGAAATTAAAAATTGGCTTTTTCAAAGATGAATTGATCTTATTCTACCCATCGGGTAAGACAAGTATTTACACGAAAATTCCGCAGCAAAAGGTAACTCTTGCCGATTTAGAAGGATTTGAAGGTGATTACTACAGTAGAGAACTAGATGTGCTTTTTTCGATAAAACATAAGAATAATAAATTAATGATCACTTTAAAAGGCTGGGATGAGGATCAGGAAATTGAAGTTCTTAATAAGAATGAATTACTAGTTTTTGACTATATACTAAAGGTACAGAGAGATCAGTTTAATCGTGTTACTGGAGTTAATCTAACGACCAATCGTGTTTTGAATAATGTTTTTAGAAAAATGACAAACCTAAAGTTTCAACCAAAAATAGAAACAGAAGATGGTTCTATTAACGTTACTACTATTGGAGGTAGTAAAGAGGATCCATCACAAATTTTACTAACAAAAAATTATCCCAATGGTAATGAGATATGGTCACAACAATTCGGTGGAAAAAGTTACGATAAGGCAAGCTCAATTATGGCAGTAAAAGATGGATATTTAATCGTTGGGTCGACTAGTTCTTATGGAGTGGGTAATTATGATATACTATTGATTAAAACTGATAAAAAGGGTAAAAAGCAATGGCAAAAAACATATGGAAAGTTTGGTAATGATTATGGCTATTCAATCGAGAAAGTAAGTACGGGTTATATAATTAAAGGAACAACTCAAGAATGTTCCTCAAACTCCGATGTGTTTAATAGATCATGTAAAACAAATGTTTGGTTTATCACTACCGATAAAAACGGCAATGAAATTTCAAATAAGGTTTTGGAAGAAATCGACTCTTAGCGGAGCAAATTTGGACGTTTTTCTTATCCAAAAGTTTAAGAATATATCTATTTACTAAGTAAAACGGAGTGACTAAAACTAAACCCGACTAGTTAAGAATCAGTTTCAATATATCCAGAATGGATAATACTTTTCTGTCTAACTCTTAGTTTTGATAACTAATACCCCATTTGCTCCTTGCGTACCATAGTAGCCCGCATCAGCACCTTTAAGTACGCTTATAGTATCAACATCTATCGGTAGAATGTGGCTTATGGAAGTTAGTATTGTACCATCAACTACGAACAAGGGGTCCTGCGATGCGCTTAATGACTTAACTCCTCTTATTACAATTCGATTATCTCTACTTACAATAACCCCAGCAACACGATCACGGATTAAATCATATATCGTTAAAAACCGTACCGCGTCAATTCGTTCTTCTGCTTCAACCGTTTCAACTTTATATGCGACATACTTATCACTTGTTTCATCATAGTCTATCGAGACTTTATCTTTTTGGGCAAGTCGATCTTTTGAAGGCAATTTACCGTGGATATAAACAAAATTAACACTTGTTTCTCCGTTGAAATTATGGGATAGCAAACCATATTTACTTGAATAAACATGTAGTGCTTTTACATTTTCAGGTACAACAACTTCAAAATTTCCTTTTTTATCTGTTTTTACATTTGAATTAATCGAATCTAAGTAAATCAGGGCTTTAGCAATAGGTTTATTTTTGTTATTAGAAACCGTACCAGAAACCTTAGTTTGTGCGAATACAGACCCTACAAAAAATAAAAATAACATGACGGTAAGTAAGGATGATTTTTTCATTTTAAAGATTGTTATATTGAGTTATTAAAGAAGATAAAAGATAGTGTATTTTTTAAAACTAAAAGAATAAGCCCTTGCCATACCTATATAGGAGCTAAGAAACAAATCGGGTAAAACTAAATTGAAGCTATCTTATTTGATCACTGCCTCTAAAACTGCCCATACGTTATTGGCTAGAATCTTTTGTCCCTCTTCTGTAGGGTGAATACCATCTGCCTGATTTAGCTCGGTAATTCCACCTACATCTTTTAATAGAAATGGTATTAGTACTAGTTGATTTTTTTCGGCAAGATCGGGAAAAATGGTCTTGAACTCAGTAGTATACTCAGGCCCCATATTTGGCGGTAACTGCATACCTGCTAATATAATAACCGTTTCCGGGTTTTTGTTCCGAACGGCATCAATGATAGCTTGGAGGTTTTCTCGCGTTTTAGTAAGAGGAACTCCGCGTAAGCCATCATTAGCACCCAATTCTAGTATAAAAACATCAATTTTCTGATTAAGTACCCATTCTATACGGCTTCTTCCACCTGCAGTTGTTTCTCCACTTACTCCGGAATTGATAACCGTGTATTTTAATCCTAAAGAATCAATCGTTGACTGTAATATCCCAGGATAGGCATCATTCATATCATCAAGCCCATATCCAGCCGTTAAACTATCACCAAAGCATAATATGGTCTTAGTTACCGTATTTGGAGTATCAGCTACTTCTATTAATTCATCTTTATCAGATTTTGTAGTTTCCTTTTTAGAAGTCCCATCTCCGCAGGAGAATAGTAAAACGACCCATAAAAAATAACAAAGCTTTAAGAAAAACTGCTTACAGCAGCGATATAAATCTGAAATCATTTGCTTACTTTTCGTATTTATCATTTTCTATAGATAGCGTTATTCAAAATCAATATGCCAAAGATATTAAAGATTCATAAGCTGACTAAAAACTACAGCAGCGGTTCCAAAAAATTAACAGTCCTAAATGATATCTCATTTGATGTTGAAAAAGGATCCACTTTTTCCATCGTTGGTCCATCTGGCAGTGGCAAAACTACATTGCTTGGCCTTTGTGCTGGCTTAGATCAGCCAGATTCAGGCACGGTCGAACTTTGTGGCCAGAACTTGCAAAATTTAAATGAGGACCAGCGTGCACAACTAAGGAATAAAGAGGTAGGCTTCATTTTTCAGGACTTCCAATTATTACCAACTTTAACGGCTCTAGAAAATGTGATTGTGCCTTTGGAGTTACAAGGCGCTAAAAACCCTGCTAAGCATGGTATGGAGTTATTGGATAAAGTGGGATTAGCAGATCGCTTTCACCATTACCCTTCGCAATTATCAGGTGGCGAACAACAACGCGTGGCTTTGGCAAGGGCTTTTTCAAATTCACCCTCCATATTATTTGCTGATGAACCTACCGGAAACTTAGATGAAGCTACAGGCGAAAAGGTAATACAACTACTTTTTGAGTTAAACAAAGAAGCGGGAACCACCCTAATTATTATTTCTCACGATTTAGATTTAGCGAATAGAACACAACAGATTCTTCGATTAAAAGGCGGAAGGATATTGACCAACGAGCGAACAACATCATAGTGGGCAAGAAAACTGCAAATTCAAAAACCAGAGTAAAGTGGCTGCTAAAAATGGCATGGCGCGATAGTAGAGCAAGTACTTCAAGGCTACTACTTTTTATGGCGTCGATCATTTTGGGTATTGCGGCAGTTGTTTCTATACAGCTCTTTAGCGAAAACCTAAAGCAGAATATAGAGCGACAGTCTAAAGCCCTAACCGGAGCCGATTATATTATTGACAGTAGGCAATTGCCTAATGAAAAAGTACAAGCTATTATTGACTCTTTAGGACCTGCTGGCTATGAAGTTAATTTTTCATCAATGGCTGCCTTTCCAAAGAGTGGAGCTGCTAGACTTGTTAAAGTACGTGGTATAGGAGGTCATTTTCCACTTTATGGAACCTTTGAAACCAAGCCTCAAAAAGCAGCTTCAACCTATTTACGGGAAGGAGGCGTTCTAGTTGATGCAACCCTAATGTTGCAATATAACGTTCGGCCAGGTGATTCAATTAAGCTAGGTGTGCTTACATTACCTATTGCTGGTGCACTTAAATCGATTCCGGGCTCTTCGGCTATTTCAGCATCTGTTGCCCCTACGGTTCTTGTTCCTTTTCGTTTTATTTCGCAAACCAAACTGGTACAACCAGGAAGCCGAAAAGAGTATCAATATTTTTTTGTAGCATCCCCGGATACAGATTTAGAACTATTAGAGAAAGAATTGGATCCCATTTTAGATGCCGAAAATGCCGATCTAGATACACATACAAGCACTAGTCGACAAATTGGAAGAAGTTATGAAAACCTTGGTAAGTTTTTGAACCTTGCAGCGTTTATAGCCCTATTATTGGGCTGTATAGGCATCGCCAGTTCGGTGCATATTTATATAAAAGAAAAATTAGGTGCTGTAGCAATTCTTAAATGTTTAGGAGCTAGCAGGAAGCAAAGTTTTTTGATTTACCTGATTCAAATTGCATTTATGGGCCTTATTGGAGGTGTTTTAGGTACGGCTATAGGCATTGGGTTGCAACAGGCGTTCCCATTTTTATTAAAGGATTTCTTGCCCTTTGACGTACAAATTTCAGTTAGTTCGCAACCAATAATTATGGGAGTGTTAATGGGAGTTTTTATGTCTGTATTATTTGCGTTGTTGCCCTTATTAGGTACCTGGTATGTTTCTCCCTTAGAAGCATTAAGAGTGTCAGAAGAGCAACCATTAAAGTCAAAAAAGGTGCGATTATTTACTTTTGGGGCGATCTTACTTTTTATCTTTTTGTTTTCATTTTGGATATTAAAAGATATTCTTTTTGCCCTCGCATTTGTGGTAGGGATTTTTGTAACTTTTGCTATACTAGCAGGCATTTCATCTCTATTTATAAAAGGGATAAAGAAATATTTTCCATCATCATGGGGCTTCACCGCTAGAACCAGTTTATTAAATTTGTTTAGGCCCAATAATCAAACTGTTGTGCTTGTTCTGGCTATTGGTTTGGGAACTTTTCTAATTAGTACTTTGTACTTTACAAAAGACATACTCTTGGCCAAGACATCTTTAGAGAATGGCACTGATAGTGCCAACATTATTTTACTGGATGTACAACCCGAACAAAGGGATGCTGTAGTTAAGAGTATTACGCCAACTGGCTTAGAAATTATAGATAACTTGTCTATTGTGACTATGCGAGTGCATAGTATTAGAGGACAATTATCCAATGACATTCGTAAAGACACCATCTCAAATATTAATGAATGGGTCCTAAATCACGAATTCAGAACAACTTTTCGAGATTCGCTTATCTCCTCAGAAGAAATTACAGCAGGAAAGTGGATTCCCGAAATTATGCCTGGGCAGGCTGTTAAGATCTCTGTTTCCGACGGTTTTGCAGAAAATGCAAACTTAGCAGTAGGAGATCAAATTACTTTTAATGTTCAAGGTATTTTGATGGAAACTACTGTCGGAAGCATCAGAAAAGTTGACTGGGCGCGCATGCAGATGAATTTCATGGTGGTTTTTCCAGAAGGTGTATTAGAAAAAGCACCTCAATTTCATGTCTTAACAACCAACGTGCCTGATGAAGCTGCCTCCGCATCATTACAACGTGACTTGGTAATTAAATTTCCTAATGTCACTGTGGTAGACCTAAGGCAAATATACACTGTGGTTGAAGATGTTTTAGATAAGATTTCATGGGTAATAAATTTCATGGCCTTTTTCAGTATACTCACGGGGCTTATCGTTTTAATTGGCTCGGTTCGCACGAGTAAATATCAGCGGATTAAAGAGAGTGTTTTACTACGTACTTTAGGAGCCAAGAGTAAGCAGATCTTAAACATCACCTCATTGGAGTATTTGTATTTGGGATTACTAGGTAGTCTTACTGGCATTATCTTATCATTAATAAGTAGCCAGTTACTAGCAACTTTGTTGTTTAATGAGCCTTTTGTGCCATCGGGTATTCCGTTTATTCTGTTTTTACCAGGTATCACTATTCTAGTATTGGCAATTGGCTTGAGTAATATTAGGAGTGTGTTACAAAGCCCTCCGTTAGAAATTCTTAGAAAAGTAGGCTAGGTAAGTTGTAATAAAGCCCATTAATACTTGCGGCTTTTCCCCAATTATTTAAGCTCTAATAGCCGATGAATTAAACAATGCTAGTCAAACCACCATAAAACATAGCGTCCTTTTTTATGTCCTTGTACCATTGGAATTATATGATAGTTTGCCTTGACTTTCTTTAATTGTTTTTCAATCTTAAAGAGACTGTCTTTTTTAGCGACAAGACTGCTAAATAATTTCACTTGATCTTTAAATAACACACTTTCCTTTATTAATCGTTTAATAAATAGTGTTTCTCCACCGTTGCACCAAAGTTCGTTGGCTTGACCCTCAAAATTAAGCGAATATTCTTTTTTATCGACTCCTCCTAAATTCTCAAGTTTCTTAATAGAACCTTTAATGGCTTCTTCTTTGGAATTATGAAAAGGCGGATTACAAATGGTAAAATCAAATTGCTCACTAGGTTGAATTATATTCTTAAAAAGGAAGCCATTATTTTCTTGATATCGCAACTCTACCGTGTCTTGTAGTACTTTTTTATTACACCGAACGTTCATTCTAGCAATATCTATAGCCTTAGCACTACTTTCTGTGCCAACCATATTCCATTTAAAATGCTGTGCGCCCAGAATGCAATAAATACCATTTGCTCCAGTTCCGATATCTAATCCCCGTAGATTAGTATTTGTACTTTTAAAATGTTCTGAGAGAAAATCTCGTATATACAGCAGGTAATCCAAACGTCCTGGAATAGGAGGAATGAGATAGCCTCTTGGTAAATGGTAATCTGCCAATTCAAAATCGGTAAGTAAAATGGCCTTATTCAAAGCATAAACTGCGCTTGATGAGCTAAAATCAATGGTCTCCTCTCCTGCAGGATTCAAAACTATATGTTCTTGTAGCTCGAGATAATGTTTGGTTAACCTTTTAAGGTCATAGCGTTTATCATATGGGTTTTGAGCGTGCATTTGGTAAAAGGTATAGAAACTCCATTTGATATATATAGGTAATATCCATTTCCTATGGATTTCCAGACTTCTTGAATTAAGGGGTTAGTACTTTAAAAAAAATGTATGTTTTAGGTCAAATTTGAATTGTTCATATCTCATTATAAAAAGAGAGTATAAGTGTATTGTTAAAATCTCTGATATTGTAGAAGCTATCTGTCCAATCAATTACATTTCCTCTTCCTTATTCAACTTTCTTAGCATCATACCCTTGCACACTTAAACCTACAACAGTATTTCCTTCTAGCGAAAATTTGAGGTAAGTACCATCTTTTTTGTCGAAAAATGTTGAATCATTTTCAGAAACAACAAAAACAGGTTCATCTAAGAATTCTGCCACTACTTCTAAACCATCTTCTTTAATGCTTATTTGAGCATCACCTAGACGTGGAAAGCTGTACTTTCCGGTGTATTTAATTCGCTTTTCTTCTGACATCGCCATGATCGTTCGAATATTGGGTTCGATACCAGCTAACTTATATTCCTCAACAAAACTCAAAAGGATCTCTTGCATAATACTTCCATTATCAGAGTTTACCATTATTACAATCGCTATTGGGCTGTCCTTCCAAGCCACTAATTGAGCTCTGAATCCTTCATCAGCACCTCCGTGTCCAAAAGTATACTCTTTAACTGCAGGACCAAGTCCATGATCGTTCATACCCGGTGTAAGCATCTCCTTGACTGTTTTATTTTTCAGTAATCCATCTTCACCGGACTGTGATATATGTTGTACTTCCTTAGCCCACAGAATTAGTTGAGAGGGAGTAGTCCACAGCCCTGCGGCTGCCATTTCAGGATATATAGGCCATTTTCCTTCAACTTCATCTCCGTTACTTCGGTAACCTGTAGCTGCAATGGAGTGGTATTTATCAGGTAGTGGGTTTTCAAACGTACTTGATGTCATTCCCAACGGATCTAGTACATTAACTTGCATAAGCTCAGGAAAATCTTTTTGTTCAACATCGGTCATCATTAGCTGCATGATTGTATAACCACCGCCTGAATACATCCAACTTTCGCCTGGCTCTTTATATACACGAACAGCATCTGTGTTTCCTTTTCCATCTAGAACATCAACCACACTGGGAATTGTATCACCCAAATCATAGCCAGGAAACCCCCATACGGTTAATCCTGCTGTGTGATTTAATATTCGTTTTGTCGTTACTTTTTCATTTTTAGTAAACTCGTTTTCGGGTATTTGCCAGCTTTTTAAATAGGTGTTTATATCTCCGTTTAAATCTATAACATTGTTTTCAGCAAGTTGATGCGCTCTAAGTGCAGCCACGGGTTTACTAATAGATCCTGCAAGGAACATTGTCTTGGCAGTAACTTTTCTATTCTCTGCCTTATCGGCCATACCATATCCTTTGGCCCATTCAATTTCACCTTTATTGAGAACTGCAATACTTACTCCTGGAATACCTAATTCTTGCATTCGTTCTTCGATATTATATAAAGGAATACTATCTCCAGTAATTTGGAAGTTTGGCTTAAGTCCGTTTTCGATTTTTGTAATCTTTTTTTGTAATAGTTCCTGATCAGTTTCTGATTTAGGAGCACAGCTAGTTAGGATTAATAGCAAAGTGATAAAGAAAAAAGAGGTACGCATGTTTTGATTGATTTTAATTGATGATTGTTTAATGTTGAATGTACTTTTAATGAAAATACACACTCATTTGGTTAAGATAAGTGTTTAATTTATGATATTCAAAATATGGAAGGATATGTAATAAGTCTTCTGAACTTAATTAATAAATAGAACTACTTGAGAGCGAACATCATTTTCTTTAATAATTGGCCAAGTTGTGCCTTTTCTCTTTCAGATAAACAATATATTGCATCATGAGCTTCATTAAATCGTATTCCGATGACCTTTTCAATAGTTTTAATACCTTTTTTGGTAAGCGTAGCGCGTTTGACACGTTTATCCTTTTCGTCTACCGTGCGATAGATGAGCTCGATTTTAGTCAATCTATCTAACAATGCGCCGTCATATCTCCTGAGGTTATAGTGCTGCAATTACAAAATGATTATCATTTGAAATAGATATTGGATACAAGTTATTCAATCAACAAATTGAATTGATAAATTTATATTTTCCGAAAGGATATTGGGTTTACTTATAGGTGTTGCCCTTATAATGTGCCTTTAATGGAAGAACCCAAAATCCTTAAGTGAAAATAGAGCAGCTAATAAATATTCAAAAAAATGTCCAAATTTGATAAGTTATATTGTCTTTATAATAAATAAGCAAATATGAAAAAATATCTTTTACTACTTCATGATGATTTACAAACCATTCAAAACTTGTCACCAAAGGAAATGGAAGGACTTGTTCAAGCTCATATGGATTGGACTAAAAAACTAGATGCTGCTGGTCATCTAATAGCAGGCGAAGGATTGGAAGAAGGCAGCATACAAATCAAGGGCAAACAAAGTGTTATAAAAGACGGCACTTTTTTAGAATCAAAAGAAATGATTGGCGGCTTCTACCTGCTGCAGGCAAATAGTTTAGATGAAATTATTGAGCTATCAAAAGAATGTCCATGCCATTTATGGGGAGGCACCACCGAAATTAGACCGATAATGCAGTATGACTAATAATCATGAAATAGTTGAAAGCAGTTATCGCCAATTCTATGGTCGGTTATTCACTTCACTTACTAACATTTTTGGAACTAAGTATGTAGAGGAAATAGAAGATGCACTTCAAAACACCTTCTACAAGTCAATTAAGAACTGGAAGAATGAAAAATCACCAAATGATCGCTTAAATTGGTTATTTATTGTTGCTAAAAATGATGTTCTAAATCAAATAAAGAAAAAAGGGATATTAATTAAGCTGGATGTTGACGCGGATAGCGTGGCTCAAGAAAAATCCATAGAGGACCTGCGATTACAAACAATTCTTTATTTGGCAAGTTGTGAAACAGTATCGAGCAAGGCCAAAGTAATTTTCATTCTTAAAAATATTTTTGGTCTTAATATCCGAGAGATTAGCGCATGCACTCTAATAGCGCCCGATGCAATTTATAAAAGTATAACAAGAACTAAGAAAGAGTTTTCATTACTACAACTATATCCTAATACTCTTAGCTCAGCCATTACTATTACAGATGTTATGGGGCGAGTAGTAGAAGAAATTCTTTATGGTGTTTTTACTATTGGGTTTGACTCTTTCAACGAAAAAACTAAAGCAATTATTAATGAGGATCTATGCCTTGAAGCACTTGCATTAGCAAAAATGTTGAAGAGAAAACATCCAACAGATACCGTAAAAAACTTACTAGCCGTGTTTTGTTTTCATTTGGCAAGAGTACCTGCAAAATTCGAAAATAGAAAGTTAATTCCCTTTTTTAAGCAAGACCGTTCAAAATGGGATATGAACTTGGTTCATTTAGGTTTTAAGTATTTAGAAAAACCACCTCAATTGAATAAGTATTATCTGGAAGCGCTAATTACTAGTAAGCATATGACATCTGATAATCATGATAAAAACTACTGGAATGATATTGCCAATTTGTACGAGGTTTTGATAAAATTCTCTAGCTCACCCATTACGAAACTGAATTATTGCTATTGCCTATGCCAATCAGAAAGGTGGTCAGAGGCAAAGAAGTGTTTAGTACATGTTGAAAGTGAATTACCCAAACAACATATTTATCTCAATCTAGTAAAAGCAAGTTTAGTTGAGGACACAGATAAAGCCAAATCAACCGAACTCATCAAATCGGTACTTGAAAACATCAATCAAAAAATACGAACTGAATACATATTTGAAAATTTAGCATCGGCTTATAAAAACTAATATGAAACGATTTATAAGAATTACTGGTATAGTATTCATTTTGTTAGGGTGTATTGCTTTTTTCTTTCGCGATGAGCTATGGAGGCTTCATTTTGCCTTAAAAATGTTTTCAGGGGTAGAACAAGTTGAACGATTTAAAGCAGTTGAAGATTATTTCCCGGTTAATCCGGTAAATACAGTGACCGAATCTTCAGCCATACAAACGGCCAATACAATTGCATTACCTGAAACTTACACTTATGAAAATGAATCTTTTAATACCAAAGGGCTTTTAGAAAAAACGGATGTAACGAGTCTTATAGTTTTGAAAAATAATGCGATTGTTTTCGAAGAATATTATCAAGGTTTTACTAGAGAAGATCATACAATAGTATGGTCTGTAACTAAATCAATAGTTTCCGCTTTAGTTGGTACTGCAGTTGATGAAGGTCATATTAGAAGTATAAAAGACGCTGCTTCAGATTATGTGGAGGAACTAAAAGGAACAGCATATGAAGGAGTTACGATAAAAAATCTGTTACAAATGTCATCTGGTGTTAGTTGGAATGAAGATTATAGCGATGACAATTCCGATATTAATCGCTTTGGTAGGACATTGGCCTTGGGAGGTTCGTTTGAGTCTTTCGTAAAGACACTAACAAAAGATAAACCTCAAGGTACCTACAATCGTTATAATAGTTCTGACACCCAAGTACTAGGAATGGTGTTAATACGCTCGACAGGAAAAAGTCTTTCGGCATATCTCGAAGAAAAAATATGGAAGCCTTTAGGGATGGAACAAACCGCCTTGTGGCTTGTTGATGATCAAGGTAATGAATTTGCGGCCGCTGGTTTGAGTACTTGTGCTCGAGATATGGCTCGATTTGGTTTGTTGTATTTAAATAATGGAAAATGGAACAATAATCAAATTATTAATAACGAGTGGATTAACCTATCGATAACACCGGATGCACCTCATTTACTTCCCGGTCAAAACCCCAACTCAAATAATGAATATGGTTACGGTTTCCAGTGGTGGCTACTAGATAACACAAAAAATACTTATGCTGCAATGGGAATTTATAACCAAATGATTTATATAAATCCTGGTGAAAAGATTGTCATTGTTAAAACAGCAGCCAACAATAACTACGGAACTACAAATGATGAAAGTAGTTTCAAAGAACAGGAGTCCTTAGCATTTATACATGCGGTTGTACATAAGGTGGTTAATGAAAATGTCATAAATCAATAAAAAACATGAGTAATGAGAATTAAAATTGTAATACTAACGCTGTTATGTGCTTGTTCATGTAGTACTGAAAAAAAACAGAAGGCACATACATTAACAGATATTCAGGAACAGAATGTGGCAGTTGCAAAACAATTATTTCTTCACTTTAATAATCATGAGTGGGAAAAAATGGCAGGAATGTATCCTGAAAATGCCGAGATACTAGATCCATCCTTAGGGCTAGAGGTAGTAAATCAAACTAGAACTGAAACGATAGCAAAGTATAAGGCGCTAAATGAAGTTTTTTCCAATATTCATGATCAAGTTGTGAACATATATCCATCTGGAGAAAAACATGTTATAGTTGAATTTATTTCGACAGGCACAGCGCCAGATGGTACCTCATTTAGGTTGCCAATTTGTACCATAATGACAATAGAAAACGGGATTATTACTAAAGATTATACCTACTATGACAATTTTGATGAAACCAACATCTAAGTAGAAAGGTGGTTCTAAAAAAATAAAAAGTACAAAACTGCTACAATGAGAATTTTTAAGAATGTTTTTATAGCGCTATTATTGGCCAATCTCTTTTATACTTTTTCATGCAATAGTCAAGATTATAGCCAGGAATTTATAACAGAAGACATCGCTAACTTTTGGGAGGTCTATGATACAATTGTCGCTATAAAGGATTCAGTTGAACGAAAAAAAATAATTCAAAAGCGATACATCGATAAATCCACCGAAGGCTTAAAACTATTAATGGATGCGCGAAGATATAGTGCAGATGAATATATAGCAGCCATCAATAATTATCCGAAATTCTGGGAGTCTATAAGAACGAATACCACGAATTTAGAACAGCATTTCAAGAAAATAAATGGCGATATTGAAAAGCTAAAACAATTATATCCTGACCTCAAGCCATCACCAATATATTTCTCTTTCGGCGTATTTAGATCTAACGGAACAATAAAGAATGGTAACGTATTGATAGGTGCCGAAATGGCTTTACTATCAAAAGACATTGATGTTTCAGAACTCCCCAAACATATTCAGGAATTTCATAGGCTTCAAAATCCCATTGAAGATTTGCCTTTGTTGTGTACTCATGAATATGTACATACGCAACAGAAGGAAATGGAATACTATCTTTTAAACAATTGTCTTTATGAGGGCATTGCTGAGTTTATTGCAACAACAGCCACAGGAAAACAATCCTATTTAAATGCGATACAGTTTGCCCAATTGAACTATGAAGAAGTAAGAAACCGTTTTGAAGAGGACTTATATAAAACGTACTTCACTAATTGGCTTTGGTCATCTGGTAAAATAATGGGAGAAAGAGATTTAGGTTATGGAGTAGGATATGCAATAGCAAAAAGAAACTACGACCAAGCTTCAGATAAGAAAAAAGCAATCAAAGAAATGATTGAGCTCGAATTTACCGATGAAGACAAAATTATAAGTTTCGTTGACAAATCCGGCTATCTCTCAAAGCCTCTGAATCAATTGCATAAAGATTATGAAAATTACCGACCAAAGGTCACCAATATAACGGGTTTAGAGAATGGTAGTGAAAGTGTATCGGCTGGTCGACTACAATTAACGCTACATTTTTCGGAGGGCTTAGATGGCAAAAATCAAGGCCTAGATTACGGTAGTGAAGGTGAAAAAACTTTGCCCAAAATTGTTGGAGAAAGGGTATGGTCTAATGAGAATACTTCTTGGAGCATTACGATGGATTTAGAATCGGGAAAACACTATCAGCTATATGTTACAGACGGATTTATAAATGACAAAGGAGTACAACTGAAACCATATTTAATAGAATTCTGGACTGAATAAAAAGCAATTAATAACGGTCATAATAGAATATGCATACTAATACATAAAAAATGAAACTTTTTCTTTCTATACTGCTCTTTTCCTTTTTTCAATACACAAGTGCTCAATCTGTTAATGAGATTCAGATTTTTAATCGGCTGATTTTTCAAAATTCAAATAATGAAATACTAGTTGTTAAAATTAAGAATACAGACTTTTGGGTTACTCCCGGCTTATATCAAAATAGTGAACAAACAATGAGGCAGGGATTAGATAGTATAGCAATGACCTATGGTATCAAAATCAAAGAGCTAAAACTAAACGGAATTTTTACGCTCAATAGAGAATTAAATAACAAAAAATCAACATCCATAAGAAATATATTTACTGCTACATATCCAGGTGGTAAGTTGAAAACCCCTGAAATAATTGAGAAAACAAAATGGGTTGAAATTGACGAAGCTTTAACAATAATAAGCTTTCCGCATATTAACTTGATGCTTGATAAAGTTATGAAAGAAGACAACAAGGTTTGGGGTGGAAGCTTATTGCAGTTTAGGGACAATGGTTCGTGGAAATCAAAAATAACAGAGGAATTTTATGAGCTGTCTGTAATATGTAAATAGAGGTCAATAATTCTGAACCTGAATGCTCATTTTTACGCTAGTTTTTTCTAGTGTTCGCCGTATACAATTAAACCTTTTCAATTTTCTTTAGTCCTAATACCTATAAATCAAGTATTAACTCTAAAGCTAAATTATTATGTTTAAAAAAATAAGTAATGTTTTATTAGTCGTTATACTATTCGTTGGATTGTCAAGTTTTGATTCTCATTCAACATTTGCGGACAAGGATTGGAAACGACTTGGATCTAAGAAAGTTAATTTTAAAATAGATAAAGACGTTATCTATGTTGGTGCAAAAGATGGTCGATTTAATAAATTAAAGCTTGTAGTTTCAGGAGGTAATATCAATATGCACAAAATGATGGTGCGATATGCCAATGGAAATACAGAAGAAATTCAACTACGACATAAGTTTAGCAAGCTAAGTTCTTCTAGGGTGATTGACCTAAACGGAAAGAATCGATTTATTAAACAGATTTACTTTATATATGACACTAAAAATGCTTCTAAAAGAAGAGCAAAGATTCATGTTTTTGGTAAATAACCATATTACAACTGATATTTGATAAAGACCACCCATCAAGGTGGTCTTCCTATTTGTATTAGATAAGTTCTTTCACACTGGTATTAGAAGGGGTATTATCCCTTAAAAATCAGGGAATACCCTTAGCTTTTAACCATCTACATATCATAACTTTATGTTGTAACTATTTAATTCTGATATCATGAATAATCTACCATTAGTTAATTTTCATTTTAGTGTAGAGTGGGGAGGCAGTCGTATTGGGTTTTCAGAAGTTTCTGGGCTTGATTTTGAGACTGAGGTTATAGAATATAGAGATGGCAGTGATCCTTTCTTTAGCACTCGCAAAATACCTGGATTACAGAAGTATTCCAATGTTATATTAAAACGTGGAGTTTTTAAAGGTGACAATGAATTTTTTGAATGGTATAAGACTATTCAATTAAATACTGTAGAGCGAAGAGATATTATCATAAAGCTTCTAAATGAGCAACATGAGCCTACAATAATATGGAAGTTGAAATCTGCATGGCCAATCCGTATTGAATCGCCATTACTAAACTCTACCAATTGCGAAGTGGCAATAGAAACTTTAGAGATCGTTCACGAGGGGATTCAAATAGAACACGTTTAGGATGCCGAGCTTACATACATATCCACCTTTAAATGTCCACTTCAATATTGAGTTTCGCGCTAAGACTAAAATAGAAGTTGAGCCTTTTCAATCCATAACTGGATTACAAGCAAAACTGATTAAAGAAGAAGGTGATAAGAATCCTCTTGCAGTTTACGAAAACATTGTTTTACGCCGTGCCTACAACCCTAATTCCAATATTGTTACCTGGTGCATGCAAGCTATCAACAATAAGGTGTTTCAATCAAAAAATATGACTATACAATTGTTAGATAGTAAGCATGAGCTAATAAGTGCTTGGGAAGTTGAAAACGCTATTCCAGTTGCTTGGGGCGTTGAAGAGTTGCACGCGCAAAACCCTAAAATTTTGATAGAGGTTATTGAATTAAAATATCAACGCTTTCATGTACTAAATAGTAAAGCTCGTAATGTAGCCCCATTAAAAAGAAGTCGAAAAGCTAGGTAAACAAATCTTTTGCCTATGGCTAGTCCACCTTTGGTTTATACTTAAAATGCTGACCACCAACCGAAGCTTCTAACATAGCACCACCTTTAGTCATTGTAAATACAGCTACTCCATCCTGATAAGCTACATCAATTGAGGCGCCTTCTTTTAAGATCACTGCTGATGCCTGTCCGTCAAATTTTAATTTTCCATTGGTAAAACGTTTAAAAGAATCCTCGTTCGAAAAGAAGATAACCTCCATGTATTGCTGTCCTCCAATTTGCACCCCAAATGTTGCTTGTTTCAATTTTGAAGAACCCACTACTTGATTATCCTGATAAACAACACCATTGCCCATGGCTCCGCCAACAGCAATAGCAGCCTTTGTTATTTTTGGAAAACAGCATATCCATAGGCTTCATCACAAAATGTCTTAAGTGTTGGTGTTTTAGACACCATTGTTTTCAAGGCAGCTTTTGCCTCTTTTTCTAACATTGGATTCCAACCTCCAATTTGAGCACTCATGGTGAAGGAAATGATCAATCCTAATGAAGATAGTACTACTGTTTTTATATTTTGTTTAAATAGTTTCATGATATTTGATTTAAAGAAAGGCGTTTTCTGATTATAGTGGTCTTTTAAAAATATAGCGCGTTATAAATATGCCATTCCCATCATTTTCGCCAGCATCGCTTTCAACTGCACTTGTTACAAATACCAGTTCCCAACCCTCAGCTAGCATGGCCGTTAATTTTGATGATATGACAGCATCGTTGGCAGCAATATTCTGAAAGCGGATACCACCAACATTATAGAAGTTCAACAACTTCGTTTCTTCGAAGTCTTTTACTCGAATGTTTTTTCGTTTTGATTTGTTTCGAGTGTTATCATTCTCTGTTTGTGCAGATGAGAACTCCTTATAATCTCGTGTTGCCTCGGTAGAAACAAGACGCGATCGACCCAACCCAAGGGGTACTATTGATTCTACACTTGTGATTACTTTGACCTCAAAATGAGGCGTATCATCTTTTGATTCTTCTTGTGCAATGGCACTAAAGAATAATACACAGCCAATTATGGCTATAAAGATTGTTTTTTTCATCGGAAGATTATTATAACTAAATGTAATTCCAAAGTGGAAGTATAGAAATGATCTATGTCAATCTACGATGGCAGTAAAACTTACTTTAAATTAAGACCAGTCTTTGTAAATCAAACGATTTATGATGCTTTATAAAATACTGATTAAAAGGATTTTAACCTATCTTAAATGAAGTTACTATTTTTATTGTACGGTATTAAACTCAATTGTTTTCAGGTAAAACTTGCCATAGGTAAAATCTGCTTCAGGATAATGCCAAATAGTTTCTCCATATGTTGGGATAAGCAAACCATTAATTCTCTTATATTCTTTTGCAGGGGTTGAAAAAGGAATTGGTTTCATACCAGATACAGCAGAGCGATCGTTAGAAACGAAATTGATTAATTGTCCCTTTTCATTGAAATGTAAAATAGCTGAGATCGTAATACCGTTCGAAGTAAAAATTGCCTTGGCAGACCGTTCATTAATTTCCTCCCATTGAATGTTCTTATTTATTAGTGAAGCTGGAGCAAATAGACAGAGGTCGTTAAAGTAGGTTACTGTTTCGGTTTGGAATAATTCTGGACTATCAATTTTTACAACAGGAAATAGCGATAACACTTTAATGGTCATACTCGCTTCATTCTTTAGGTATTTATGGTAACCGTTTGTAGGTAAGCCTGAAACTTTTCCCTTCATAAAAAAAAGTCGGGTAGGAGTCTCAATAAAATTGTACTGCTCCGATGTAAATAAAAACCAGTCTTTACCTTTTTCTCTCATTTCACCTTCAAAAACTATTTTAAAATTGTAGACTTTGGGTTGGTCAACTACTCCTACATAGTTCAAGTATTTTTTTACCGATACTGGTAGATGTTGAAGATCTTTAGTAGTGATCAATTCCACTTCTTTTGGGATAGATGACATTGCTATGACTACATCTTTTTTATATGAGTTTTCAAAATTGGTGGTTGCCCAAGAAATAATACTTACTACAAGAATAATAAAGTTGGCTATGGTACCGAACTTTGCGTCTTTCCAGAAAAAGAAAATTATGATTTGGGACACTATCGTTGCTAGAATTGCTAATACCGCCCAAAAATCGTTCTTAAACAGATAAAGCAGCATAGCAACAATAAACAATACACCGGTAATCAGCCAAAGTACTCCCGTTGGTTTAGAAATATCTTTGGTTAATTGCTCAATCTTCGCGAAGTGAAATGCCTTGGCAAAACCCATAAAATGAATTAGGCCATGAAGCAAAACCAAAAAACTAAACACATATTTCATTTTAAATATTTTTAATGAAACTTGTTTGATTAGAATATTTTGGCAATCCCAACACCAACAGCCACGTAGTTTAAATCAACCGCCGTAGTTACACTACCAATTTCAATATCTCTTGAAAGTTCATGATAACCAACTTGCGGGCGCAGTTTCCAGTTATCACCAAGGTTTATTTGAAGACCGGTAGCAACTTCCCATCCTAATCCGTGTTCAGAATCAGAGATGATATCTCCAACAACATCGTTTTCAACTTCTATATGATTGTACACGCCTCCAGCCCTAATTAAATAAGAAAGTTTTCCAGATGTCCCGATCGGGTGAATAAATTGTAGTCCAAAAGAATAACCAGTTTCATCGAAATCGGTATCTCCTGTTCCTGCAAAGGAGTCATTGTCCGAATTAAAGACATTATAGCCCCAACCAACATAAGCCCCTAAATGTTCCATGAAATTATAACTAACCGTAAACTCAAGTCCAAAGCCAGTTTTTAGCTTGGCGTCGGCCAAATCTTCGGTCGAAAAATTTGTGCTTGGTCTTAATTCTAAGGACCACTTTTCCTGAGCAATCGCGAGTGATGTTACAAAAAATAGTATTATAGTTGTGAGCAAACCTTTTCTAACTGTTTTCATGATCAATCGATTTAGAAATTCAAGCTTAAAAGTATGCTCACATAATGATTTAGAAAATGATCTTAATCAACATTTGTAGTCATTTTTCTAACTTTTCTAGGTTTGAAAAATGACCGTTATTATAGACATTCTTGAAGAAAAAGATGTTTGTTGTGCACTTTGAGTGTCGCTGCTGTTGAAAAATTAAGCAAAAACGAAGTTGGTATTGAAAATTTGTGGTTATTTATTTTCATTCATAAACCGCAATACCTCTTCTGCAAATCGCTCAGGTTCGCTTGCTATAGGGGAATGTCCAGATCTTTCAAAAATTCGTAATTCTTTGATATCCGAACCAATATTATCAAAAGCACGCTGGGCAGAAACAGCAGGAACAACCATATCATATTCTCCAGATATAAATAGTGAAGGCACTGTTATTTCAGGAAGTTGATTAGTAAAATCTAAAGTTTGGAAAAGACATTGTTCATCTACCAGTATATATTGAATTTGACTTAGATTCCAGAAAGCAGTTAATAAATTATATTGAAATATGATACCGTCACTCTCGGATCCATTATCGGGATTATTAAGAAAGTTATCTTTTTGCAATGTTGCTTCAAGTTCAAAAGACATACTATTCAATTTGAAGAAATCATCTTTGTTAGAAACAGGATCCACTTCAGCAACAGAAGTCAAGACCCATTCCCAAAATTCAAGACTATTTCCTAGTGCGATTTGAGTATTTGCAGTACTGGTAAATGTTTCTATATATTGATCATACAGTCCCGATGGGTTATTGGCTCCGTCAACCTCTATCCAGCCAGAGAAATCACTTTGATCTTTTAATAGGGTGGCGGTACCAAGAGTACCACCCCAACTATGTCCAAGCAAAAAGAAACGGGAATCATTGCCAAATTTAAGTTTCATAACCTTAACAAGTGCCAAGACATCTTCTACCATTAAATCTAAACTAATGTCTTCATTAGAGTAACTGCCTTGAGACAAGCCTGAACCACGCTGATCAAAATAGACGACCCCGTAATTTTCTTCTATTTTACTAAAAGCAGTTCCGACAAAGCCTAAACCGAAACCTCCAGGGCCTCCATGTAGCGTTATTAAAAACACCTTTTCCGATGCGTTTCCTTTGATATAAGCTGGCATATCTGCATTTTTATGACGTACAAAAATTGTTTCGTTTAGGTCATTTAGATTGCCTTCATTGGAACAAGAAACAAGACTTAGAATGCTTATTAGAACGAGTGTTGATTTTATGAGTAGTCGATATTTATTTTTCATTATTTCTTGTTTTTGAAATTAAATCGAAAGCCGTATTGTAACGAAAATGTGGGCAAAGTACCTGCATTGTAGTTAAAGCGCGGACTATAATTGATGTTAAAGTAACTTCCAGAGCGAACTTTTCCTTTGCGCTGTCTTCCTATTCCAATTGACAGCGAAGGAGCGTAGTACCCTCGGCCCGGTAAAAACACCTTGTCTACATTGTCGCCATTGACTTCAAAAGTCTCTGGTAAAAATGAGCGGTAATAGCCAAGTGGATTAATTTCTATACTAAATTGTTTCCCTTTTTTATTGGTACGCCGCCATGTGATTCCGAAGTTGGTAAAGGCACCTGTATCGGTTTTAGATGCGAAATTGGTAGCAAACCCCAAGTTGCCATTAAAAAGAAATTGGTGGGTGTTTGTTCTTTCGGTACCTCTTCGTTCTTTGGTTTTGTCATATTCTTTCCAGACATATTCTGCACCAACAGTTAATCCATTACTCCAAAAAATAGTACCTGAATAACCAATTTTAAACTCTGTTTTATCCCAAAAAGAAGATGAGGATAGCGATTCGTATTGTGCAGAAAGGGTAAAAGTAAATAATGCCATAAAGGCGAGTAGTAGTTTCTTCATTTAGTTAGTTTGCTTCAAAACAACAGAAAATTTTTCTTAGCAAATTCTTAATTGGGGAAGGTTTAACAGGAAGTGTTATAGTTTATATAAAATGCGAAACCCTTTTTTTGACACTCAATTTTTTAATTATTGAGTGAGATATCTTTATTTAGCTAATTAGATAAACTGGGATAGTAATGTCTCAACAAAAGTTTAAAATACATTTAATGAAATCAACCTTCTCGATACTTTTTATCCTATGTATCTTAATAGGATGCAATAATCAACAATTAACACATAAAGAAGCTGTTACCGACTATTATAATGCCCGAAGCAATGCTAATTTTAATGAATTAAAAAAGCTCGTAAGTGATAGTGTCACCATTATTTCAGGAGATTACATTATGCCATATGATCCCGATGGTTTTTATGAAGTATTCAAATGGGATTCTGTATTTAAGCCTTCATATAAAGTTGTTGAATTAGTTGAAAAAAACAGTCAAATTTTAGTTACTGTGGAGTTAAGCTCTATCAAAAATGAGTTTTTAAAAAACAATGAGATGCTATGTCAGTACAACATCAGCTTTGATTCTGGTAAAATATCAAAAATTGAAGAGTTAGCATGCAAAAATGCGGATTGGGAAGCTTGGCAAGTAGGGGTGAACTCGTTGGTGAATTGGACGGAACAAAATCATCCTGAACTTAATGGTTTTATTAATGATATGACCATGAAGGGCGCTCAAAATTACGTAAAGGCGATTGAGTTATTCGAAACTGATAAAAACACCCTTGAATAGCATATTGTTAAACTATTATTTGTCACAAAAACACTTTTAAAATTGATTATTTGAATAAGCCCTTTTATTAATGTCATTAGACTATTCAATCGCAGAAATCTCTTTAATCATTCTTCCTGCGGGTGTTTCATCCAAAACCATTTTTTGCATAAACTCATAGGCCTGCGGCGCCATTACCCGACTCATTGGTGCCTCGATAATGGGATTACGTTTATTTGCAGCAGTAGAAAATCGCCATTTTTTAATGCTATCGTTGTTTGCTGTTACGCACTTATATAAATGCTCATAAATAGGCTTATTCGTTTTTTCCGAAATCAATTCTAAGCCATAAATGTCCTTTATGTCCTGCATATTAAACTGATGAGGAAGATAGATTGTTTTGAAATCGATTGTCTGGTGAAGTGAATCCAGCCGTTCCAACTCAGTCTTTATAAAGATCGGCATCATTTCAGTAGAGGATACCGAATTCAAAATGGCATTGAGTTCTGTATTTGGATTGATTTTTTTAATACGGATTCCATCCTTTATATAATCTTGAACCGTTTTCTTTATATAGGCGTTCTTATCATTAACAATACTAATAAATACATTGGTTTCCGGGAGACAATCTAAATCGGTAATCCCCGGTTGATTATTAATCTGTCTAAATAGTTTATATGCCGATAGTAAGCCTGAATTTTCATAAATACCACCATCATTAAAATGACCTAATGTGGGTATTTTGGCCGCCGGACTTATTAATGGAAACCTATTAGAAGTAGAAGCTGCATTATAATAGGAAATAGTCTTTTGTTCTAACTTTTCAGCCTCGTCATTATACACTTCAAGTTCAAGAATGTTGTCGGCTTTTTGATATAGCAAAGAAGGGTAGGTGTTTGTTGAATTAATACCTCCTATGCTAACGGCCATTCCTTGGTTACCTCGCACGTTGGTGCTGTTCGAAATAAGAATTGGAAATTGATTATTGTTTTCTGTATACACTTCCTTCCAAAACGCACGGTAGGATGTGCTTGAACAAATAGCCTCTTGGTTCTCTGCTAGTTTCGCATAACGTTCCATGGCTTTTGATGAACGGTCCTGACCACTTTTATTAAAAAACGGGACAAACATATAATTCACTAAATCCCGACCTAGTATATGGGTCAAATCCATCGACAGTACATGCTCAGTAGAAATATCTGTAATCATTCTAGTTCGGGCTAAACTATCTCTATCTTCTTTCATGATAGCCGACCAATTGGTAATACCTATCGTTCCACCAGAAGCACCTGACATTACTACTGCTTTTTCAAGAAAAGTGGAGTCTTTTTTATAAAGCTCATCTAATACTGTCATCGTCCAGGCGTTCGATTTCATGCCTCCGCCATAGGCGCCGATATAGTATTTTATTTTCGTTGGGCTAAGAGCTTCCGTATATTCCTTTAAGGTCAATTCGCTTTCTTTATCGCGATCTACGGTTTCTAATACAAATAAATTGTTAGGGAACTTAGTGGTTAATACATTAAACACCAGCATCACGACCAACCCTATGATTAAATAAAAATTAAACAACTGCCGATTGCGTACCGCATACTCTTCTTTGGAGTATCTGTAGAATATGAAATTTTTAGTAATTACGACCAACATTCCGTAGTACAAGAATAGGGCAGAAAGTATGATGAGTGCCGCATTAAAATGAAATGGTAATTCATCGACAAGGTTCATGAGCAGGAAAAAAGCAGTATTGAACATACCAAATATGGCTGTCGCTTGTAAAAAGAAAATATTGTTGCTAAAAATTCCCATGTTTAGTCTATCCAACAGTTTTAAAATTCCTGTGGGATCTCCAAAAGGGTTATGCTTGTAAAACTCTTTCAATTGTCCTTTCTTCGCGTCTAAATGTGCTTGTGTTAATTGCACTTCTTCATCAGCATCTACCTTAAGCACGCGCATGACATAAAAGGCATTAACCACTAATTTACTATCAGCCGAAAAGAACAGCAATCTAAATATCGATCGGAAGGTTCGGTAATAGATAAAACTAACCATCTGAAGTACAATACACACAAGGCTAACAATAGCTGTTCCTTCAGTGTACAATGAATTATTAAGTTCGGTATCTGATGTCATGTATTTAAATAACAAATAGCCTATAAATAAAATAGTTATTAGCACAGTGACTGTAATAATCCAACCATAAATCCGTATATGGGGAATTATTTTTCGCAGGTTTTCAGTTTCTTCTGTTGTAAGCGATTTTTCAGCGCTTGCTAATTTTTCTAAATCCTTTTCTAAACGTCTTTTTGCTTCTTGCTGCAAATCTGCTTCCTCAACTTCATCGATATCGGAGTCAGCATCGTTAAAATCACCATCATAAAATGGGATACGAGATTTGAGTAAAGTGACATTACTTTTTAACCATCGTTGTTTTTTAATTCTTAGATAATACAATAAACAAAGGCCAAGCAACAACATAGAAGAAGATATCACAGATGTGGCAAAGGGCCAATGAAAATTCGTTTCTGAAGTAAAAGAAATGAAATAGAATAAAGCCGCATAAAACAGAATACCTAATATGCGTAAAAGAAAATTGACATGTCCTTCGATAGCATGAGTTCCTTTTTCCTCTGGCTTCGTATAGTCATTTTTATAAAAAACGGTACTTATTAATTGCCAACTCCAATTAGCTCTGTACCATTTACGGCGGTTCTTATCTATATTAAAATAACTAGGATAGTGTGCCAACATTACCGCATATATAGGTGCAGCCACTAACAACAAAATTCCCAAATTATAAGGGCGCATATAAAGGTTGACTACAATGGAGTTTACCTGACTAGCTTTTGGTAATAACACCCCAATAATTACAATGATTACTAAGCTATAAAAGGCAGACTTCAAGAAACTTAACAATGAAGGGAAATAGCGCTTATAGTACTTTTTAATTGCAACCAATAGCCAACCAAGTAGTACAACTGCGTATAATCCCATTTTAATACCTGCTATTGTTTTAGGATACTCATAGTTCCACAAATACAGAACGTTTTCACATACATCAAATACATATGCTAGAACGATGATGATTTTAAATACTTTTAAAACCGAATGAATCCACTTACCATAATCTGTTTGATTCTTGACAAAATCGTCAACAAAGATCCAGATGGATCGCAGTAGTACGAACGCCCAAACAAAATCAATGATAAAAAATGCCCAATACGACCACATCATATGGTTATCAGTAAGAAGTTGAATTACAAAATTGGCGTCGAGCTTATTTGTGAATTGCGGATGATCAATAAGACCGGGAATCCGACAACAACTCGCGGCTATCAAGATGAGGACTGTAAGGATTAATAGCCACAAAATACGTGGCTTAAATACCCTTTTGTAGGTGCTAGCTTTTTTCTTTTTAGTTGGTTGGTTGTCTGCTGACATGGTCGGTTGGTTTAGTGTGGTTGTGGTATGATGAATATAAAGTTAAGATGTTTAAAACACCTGATACTTATTACAATACTCAATAATCTCGGCTGTAGAAACGAAGGATAGCTTATTTAATATGTTTTTACGGTGTACACTAACGGTTTGTTCGCTAATAAAAAGCTCGGTAGCGATATCTTTAGTGGTATAACTATTGGCTAATAATTTTACTATTTCCAGTTCTCGTTTGGTAAGCATTTGCTGTAGCGCTTCTAGCAGGTAATTCTTGCTAAAAAGCGTTTCAAACTCATTGTTCTTATTTAAATATTTACAAGTGGCAACCAGCGGGCGAGGGCGACCATCGCCTACAATGGTGTTTTGCGAATAGCCAATAATAGGCCGACCATTTGTGTCAAAAAATATAGGGGTCTGTTGTACATGCATACTTTTATAGTCTCCTGATCCATTTTTAATGCGATAATTCCAGGTATAGACGACTCGTTGCCGTTGTTCCAGTTCTAATTGTGTCATGGTAAATACCATTAATTCTTCAAATATTTTGAGTAGGACTGGTAGTTCTTGGGGGTGGTAATTGGAAATATAATAGCCTAAGCCATCACTAAGCATTTTTTCGCGATCTAGACCAATGGTTTTTTCAAAGTCACTGCCTACATATTCATAGGTTTGGGTAGACGTATTGGTCACTAAAATATACGACTGCAGTGGGGGAGTATGATCATCTAAATATTGCAGTTTATCAACATACTCTCGGACATAGGTACCATCATACTGTCCGTTAGTATCAAAAATTTCACTATAGGAAATGATTGCTTCGTTCATCAGGAAAATAGTTTATATGCATTTTCCGATAAAATATAGTTAGGGATAGTTTGCGATGATAAGGTATTGAATTCGTGCAATCATTTGGCTAGTTTCCAATGAATTACACGTATTCTCGATGAATTGAGTAATCGTGGAGTATATGTGGAGAATGATGGCTATAAAAAATACCTAGTATTGGGTATTTTTTATACAACTGATGTCTTTTAATTTTAAAAAATGATTTGTTAGCTGAAGTTCTTCAAATAATAAATTGCTTCAAGGAATTTACTTCTTACTGTTTACTCCCCCAAATAAAAAGAGACCTATATATCTAAAGACAATATGTGTGTGAAATTGATATGCCTCTGAGGAAAATATAAAAATTTGCTTTTTTAAAATAACCAAAAAACATGATCAATAATAAAGTACTCGTTTTTCCATTAACACTAATTTTTACATTTATTACAGTTGGTTTAACCTTGGCTCAAAAAGGCTTTAATGAAGAAGGGTTGCCAACCGTCAAAATAGATCTTGATAAAGGAACAGTATCAGGAGAATTTCCTTTCGATGAGTATATCAAAATACAGGTTACGAGCAAAGAAAATAAGCTTCTTGAAGATCTTTCGATATTTAAGGTTGTTTATGTGAGGAAAACAAAAGTAGTGGATGTCAAAGAGTTGAAAAGGTGGATTAGAAAAAAAGAACGGAAGAAAAAAAGAGATAAAGCGCAAGAATCTAAACCAGTAGTATTCTCGAAAAAAGTCGAGCCAATCACAATAAATATCAAATCTAAAGAGAAATCGCCAAATTTATATGAAGGCATTATTCAACCATTACTGCCCGATAGAAGTTATAATTTAATATTTACTAAAAAGTTGAACAGCAGACAAATAAATGTATTTTATGAGGTACTTAACCTTATTGCAAATGGAAAAAAAAATGAAGCTTCGATTCTTTTTAATAAAAAAATTAAATCATTAGACGTACAATCAGAGCCTCAAATGCCTGTAAGTGTAATGAGTTCTTTTGAATATCTTAGGGACACTTTATCTCATCAGCTACAGGGCATTTTGAGCTTACATTCCAAAGCGTTAAAAGACTCTCCATCTGAAGTTTCCGCACCCGATATTGAAAAATATATTGGAATGCTGACGACTAAGAAAATACCATCTTCTGATTTTTCTCAAACTATGTTTGGATACACGAAAAGTGGTGGTAAAAGTAACTATCAAGTACTACACGGACTGAAAGCGATTGGTTCTGATACTATCGTCAATGTACTCGAAATACAAAAACGGCGAAAGAACTTAAAGATGAGTTATGGCATTGTTAAGAAACTGGACAAAAATTTCATCGACTTGATTTCCCACTATGCTGCGAATGAAGAACTAGGCGGATTTTATAGAGAAGTAATTCTAAATTTAAAAAACAGCTTAAGGCACAATGACAGTATAATGAATATTCTTTCGAAAAAAAGCGAAAAGTTAGTGAGTCAATATTATAGCTACAGTACTACGGTAACAAATAATAGTATTAGTAAACAAGATGATGATGGAGGATTAGCATACCTTGTTCCAGACATTGGTTTTGTTAATGCTTGGGGTAAAGATCAAGTTGGAGAAATTGAGTATGTAGGCAGGCCTTATCTTGGCTTAAATTGGCATGTTAATGGTTACAATAAGAATAAAAAACTATCTCAGCTTGCCAAAAAACGTTTTTGGTCTCGTTTTTCAGTCTCAGCCGGGATAACACTTGGAAGTATTGACGAGGGCGGGTATAAAGATTTGTTTAATGGACTCTCTGTATCAACAGGTATAAACATAAGGGCTGCAAAAAATGTTCGTTTGGGAATAGGTAGTCTTATTTTAAGATATGATAGAAATCCAATTTTAGTAAGAGAAGGGATGGCTTTTTTGCCATATTTCAGTATTTCATTTGACAATAAGTTTTTTGGAGATTTTGCAATTTTCAATAAGATATTCAACTAAACGCTACAAGAATGAAAAAACCATTTACATTATTAATATTTGTTTCAACCCTGTTGATCTCCTGTTCAAAAGAGGAAGTGCAATATGGCGATATAGTTGAGACAGTATTTTTTCCAATAGCAAGTGATTTTAAAGCAGACGGTAAGAGTACAATAAATGTTGATGTTAGATTTGTTAAAGATGCTGATTTGTCCAAAATTGATGCAAAGGCGAGGATCAATAAAACTTTTACAACTCATGAAAATGAGGAATCAGAAGAAATCTCTTTAGCGCCCGAGGTTACCGATAACGGAAGAATCCAAGCGGAGTTTACAATTGTAAGCACCACAAGACCTGGGAATTTTCGAGTTGAAATTGAGGTAAATAAATATCGGAAATTTTATCCTCTTAAATCTTTAATATCCTTACCCGAATCAATTTCATTGTCAAGATCTTCAAACTCCGTTCAATCTGGTTTTCTTGGAGAGGTAATTATTGAAGGGCTCATTCTGAATTCTGAGGGGGCAAAGGCATCACAAGGCGTGAAAGCGCAAGTATTGGATTTATTAGAAGATGGGTCTTCAGCTGGAGGAGTCTTTCGCGCACAACAACTGTCGTCAAACGGCGATAGCAAAATCTCTATGGTCTATTCCCCTGGTTCTATACCGTCAAATCAATTTATCACAATATTTGTTGAACTTATTGATGAAGATGGCACTCTTTTAGGGATTAGTGATAATATTCGAGTATTCGCTTACAATGAATAAAATAACATTTTTGAATATGGATAATAATAATAAATACAAAGGACTTGTTGAAGAAATTGAAATAGTAATGACTAAATATGGTTTTGAGAGTATTGACTTAATTCAGTTATCATTTGACCTCAATAACTTGAATGAATTAAAGGGAAAACAGGAAAATGAAGTAAGGCCTTCTAGGTGCAGATTGGTTCGTGATCCAGAAACAGGGAATTGGAAGGTAATCTGTGATTAAGACAAGAAATGAAAGGTTCCCTTTCTTTAAGCATTCAAGTCATATGCTTTTTTAGACACAATTGGTTCCTGTTTAATCAATAATACCAAAGGTTTTAGTAACAATTTAGTATAAACCAAATTGCACAGCAGTAAGGAATTTTTCATCAATTTGTTATCACTATTATTATATACAATATTCTTTTTGGAGCCTGTACCAAGTCTATTAGTGAGATAATTTTGCTTCTATAAAGAGATGAATGTAAATTAATGTTAAGAGGAAATAATAAAAAAAGGCAGAGACTCAACCTCTGCCTTCAAAACCTTGTAAAAAAGTTTAGGGTGCTTGTGTGTACTAATTCCTCAATTAGTAAATGACGGTTTTAGAGCAGCTAAACAATCAAGTTCAACATTGCACCATAAATTTTAATAGACATTATGCCCTCTTTTTGTATTTAATTCCTTACCTAAATCAGAACCTTCCCATTTTGCAAACCAATTATTCTGAAATATAGAAATATCATCTATAATTGATTCTTTTTCCGTGTTGGAAATTGATGGTTCGAAAAACTTAATTAATTCTAAAACCTCTTTACGAAATTCTTTAACTTCTTGATCATTACTACCTACATACGGACATGTAAGAATATCAATGAGTAGTAAAGTGTCTTCCGTTTTTCTACTTTCAAATTTAGTAAATTTCTTCCGTATTTTTTCCTTTAATATATTTCTCAAACCATCATATTTGTCTTTTCTTTGAATATGATGTAATAAAGAAATAATTAAGAAATATGACATATTCTGCTCAATTTCCTCTTTAAAATGAATTTTTATTGTCTTCTCTGACAATTCGTAATTCTTGCCCAATTCGTTTAAAATTGGAAGTAAATAAAGGGTTTCTATTTCAGAATGCACGGTTGCCCTATTCTTATTTAAAACGATATTAATACCATCATAAATAGTCTTGAATATTGTATGCTTATCATCAAAACTAAAACCAATGTCAATGTTTTTAAGGATAAATTCATATCGAGGTTTTTGACATAATGAGTTCCTAGTTTTTTCTTGATTCTTTACAAAGTCAATTATTCTAAAAAGAATATGACAAACTTTTATGGAATAGCTCACTCTGGGAAGAACTGAATACACAAAAAAAGTCAGATTTATAATTTCAAGGAACTTTTTTACTAATTGTTTTTGATACTTAACTATTTTCTTTTTCTCTAAATCAATATCTTTCTTTAAGGTAAATAAATCCTCTGAAATTTTGTTTTTTTTATCATCTGAAAGTTCAGGGATTAAAAGTTCTTCCTTTAATTCAGACTCTTCTAATAAATGGTTAATCAGAATTCTTTCTTCAGATTGAAATTTTCCAATAAGCTGTTTTGTCTTATTAAAAATTGTTGCTAGGAAATAGTTTTGTAAATCTTTATAAGAAGTCTTTGTAGCAGCAAGAATTTTTTTATAGTTAGTTATTACATCACGAGATTCATAGTACTTTATTCCTGTTGGCGGTAAATCGTCATTTTCTAGAAATTTAAAAATTATTGTATTCTCTATTAGCTCTCTAATATTTTCCTTCGCTATAGTTATTCTTGTAATTATAGGCTTACTGTATTCTTCAGTTTTTGAATCATTGAAAAACAAATTATATTCCTTAAGCTTTAGTTTGTATAATGTAAGTATTTCATCCTTTACTTTGTCTTTACTAAAAAACACAAAATAATCATCTACATATCTGTAAATATCGTATTCAACTTTGTATTTATATTTTAATTCTTTTTCAACTGATTCATCTACCTGTTGCAATATTAATTCTGCAAAAATCCTAGAGAATTCTGGGCCAATAACTATTCCATTGGTTTCGTTATAATTCATTAACTGCATTAACTTATCGAATACACCTCCAAAAGTATTTTTGTTGGTTCCCAAATTTTCTTTTACAATATTTTTATTAGTTAAAGCCCAAGAAAGGGAGTGAGTGTAGATGCTATCAAAACATCTAGAAATGTCAAACTTTAGCAATTTATCGAATCCTTTTTCTGCCTTATGAAACGAATTTGATTCGTAAAATTTATAGATGTTACTATACTTTTGATATGAAAAAAAGGTTTTCAAAGCCTTATATTCCATATCATTCGTTTCAATAATTTCGATTTCTGGGTTTTTAACTCGATGTTTTTTAAATGTTGAATCCTTAAAATACTTAAGCGAAGCAATTTTACTTGGTTTTCTTAATGAATATTTACTTTTATCACAATAGTAAAGCATTGTGTTTTTATAACTTTCATAAAATGATACAAGTAATAATTGATTAATCGGATGAACAACAGTTAGTTCACGATAGTCCTTATTCTTATGGGAAATTCTGAACTTAAAAGGGATTTTTTGCAAGTCTTCAGGTCTTAGGGTGATGTATCTATAGTTGTTGCCATCATTATATTGAACTTGTTTTGTGAAGTTAATTCCAAAAACAATTTTGATAATTCTTTCTAATGTTTTCGACCTATTATTTTTAAATCTTATTTCAGCGCCATTGGGCTTATCAATTAATTCAATATTATTTCTAGTAAGAAAATCATAAAAATGTCTATTAGAGAAGAAGGGAGGGACTTCGTAGGGTAAAACATCTGACAATACGACTCTTTCCTTTTTATATCCTATGCCTTGCCTTATTTTTTTCATGCTAAATTTTTTCCCAAATTGAATTTATTTCCCTAAGGCCATATCGTAAAACACCTTTGTTACTCTTATTAACCAAGTCGTTTTTTTTAGAATTATGATTTCTATATAATTCTTTTTTTAAAGGAAAAAGCACGAATTTTTTTGTGTCATATCCATTCTCAAAATTTAATTTATCCAGTTGGTTTTTTTGCTTTATTGACAATCCTCCGTGATTCTTATGCCATTTCAAATAACTGTCCAATATTTTTAAGGTATAGCTATTATTTATAAAAGGATTAGAGTAATACACACCTATTAAAACGTTTGCCTTGTTATTACGTAGCCTTGTATTTGATGTCAAAAATTCTATTCTAGCTCTAAGGAGCTTAAAGGCGTTCTTCTCATTCCTGATTCTTTTTTTCTGAAAATCATCAAAGGCACTTTTTATTTTCGTTTTGTACTTGCTAATTTTCTTATCAGAAATATCAACGGTAAGAGATGTTATTATTCTATTTCTTTTTGCTGCATCTGAATATTTGTTAACTGTTCTTAGTGAACCAATTGAATAACCCAAATAGTTAATAGTGGTTGGGTTTTTATTCTTTCTTTTTGATATAAGGCTATCATCTAAAAACTCAATACTCCTTGTATTAATAGAATCTATTCCTTTAAGCATATTATAGATTTCTGTTTTATAAGTGTTGATATTCAGCCCTTTACTTTTAATAATTCGAGTTAAATTCGTTTTATATCTTGATAATTCTGCAGATGAAACTGTTTCGGATTCGGGAACAAATATTGCCAAAATATCATCGACGTATCTTGAGTAATAAATAAGATTAGGCATACTTTTAATCTCATTGTCTACTATTCTCATGTATAATTCAGATAAATATGGGCTAATGCCTATTCCTCTTGGTACTCCCACTGGATTTAACGCTCCTGTCTGACCAGTTAAAACATTATACTGTGCAATAACCTTGTTAATAAATCTTTTTGAAAGCACACTTAAAAGATGGTCATTATTTATTTTTATAAGTAAGTCCTTTTGTGGAATAGATTCATAAAATGATTGAATATCGGTTCGTATAATATACTTGGGAAATTTGTCTTCAAGTAGCTTGGTAATTTGACTTAAAATAGCATATCTATTGGCCTGTTTGACTTTATATGTTCTTGCAATATTCCATTGAACTTTTTTGGAAATGAAGAAGTTTTCAAGCTTTTCTTCTAAAACATACGTTTGCTTACCAATTAATGGTCCTAAATCAAGTCTTAGATTTTGAATTTTATTAGGTAGATTGGTACTTGTTTCAATAAGTATACTTTTGATTAATAGATCTCTTTCTTGTTTAAGTTTTTTTCTTTCCAGCTGAAGAACTTTTTTCCTTTCTGCATCAGTTTCTGATATAATTTCAGCAGTTTTAGCCTGAATCAACTTTAATCGGTCAATGCTTGGTTGAAAGTCTGTTTTAAATTTACTTTCTATATTTTTTCCTTTTCGATTTTCTTTATCAAAAATTTCCTGAAAGGTCTCTTGTGAGAATGACTGATTAAACATTAAAATTCAAATAATTAATATTCTATAGACAATATACATAAAATATTATATCATTTTTAATGTAAAATGAAAATCTAATAATGATAGCAGGGTATTTTTCTAAGAGAATTTTTACTAAAACAATAAGCAAACAGTCCACCGTCATCTCCTCAACGCCTCCCTTCTCAAAAACACACTTCCAGTTCCTAGGATTAACACAGGCACAAAAAGTCACAACACATTGTAATCACTATAACCAACCCCCCAAAGTAATCCATCTCTATTATCCCATTTACATTGGCATAGGTCAACATAAAAAAGAACACTTCACAGGGGGCTGACTAGGAAGCAGTATGCCGTTAAACTTCCAATTGGAAAATCATATCGAAAAGCCGTTTTAGGTAGAATTTAGATTTTTCTTTGGTGTCCTATTATTTTAAATGGGGTATATTTAATGTCTTTAAGTCAAGGTTGGAATTCGAAGATCAAATATTATTCTTTTTTAGTGCCCTAGGAGGCTTTAATGGCCTTTTTCTTAGTCTTTATTTCGGTTTCATTATAAAAAACAAGAATATAGCTACTTATTTTTTGGCTGCCTTACTTTTTGTTATTAGCGTTCGGGTCATAAAATCAGTATTCCTAACATTTTATCCTGAAACATCATCGCTATTTATCCAAGTAGGGTTGACGGCCTGCTTTCTTATTGGTCCTTTCCTATATTTATATACTCGAATAGCCACCAGACCGGATAGCATTGGTAAATGGCAATGGTTGCTTCATATTGTACCCATTATTGTATTTATGATCGTGACTGGCATACTATATCCTTATAACGAGTATTGGCATTTATGGCAGCGTAGATCCGATGGGATTTTTGGATATATGCTACTTTTCCTATGGACAATATACCTCATTGCAGCTATATATCAGTCGAGGCGCTCTTTTTTAAAATTGTTTTCTAAGACAGAGAAACTGAGTAATCTGGATTATTGGATCATTAATATTGTGGTCGGCTGCTTTCTAATTTGGTTGGCGTATAATACAGTTATGTACACATCATATATCGTAGGAGCTTTATCTTTTTCGTTTACGCTTTATGTGAGCCTTATGATCTGGTTTTTTAAACGACGACAGCATGGTTTGTCTTTTTTGTCGCCAGCTATTAAATACCAAAATAAAGTAATTAGTGATGCCGAAATAACTACAATTGCCGACACCTTGCCACGTCTTTTTACAGAAGAAAAAGTGCATCTAAATTCCGACTTAAAACTTTTAGATGTAGCCAATCGACTCGAGGTAAAACGGCATACCTTGTCTCAATATCTTAATGATACGGTTGGTCAAAGTTTTTCAAATTTTATAAACGGGTATCGTGTAGAATCGGCTATAGAAATGCTACAATCAAACCAAGTTCTAACTATTGAAGGTATCGGAAACGAATGCGGTTTTAAATCGAATACATCATTTTATAACGCCTTTAAAAAGCATAAAGGCATGACTCCTGCACAGTTTAAAAAGTCTTTGAAATAGGCTTTGTTTTCTACAGAATTATAAATCTGTAGGTCTTTTCACTTGACGCTTTCCTTTTGTTTGCTCATTTGTAATAGCTTGGTTGAAGAATTAATAATAACATCATTCAATCAAAAAACAAGAACAATGAAAAAACTACTTTTAATTAGCTGTGTATTACTTACTCAATGCCTATTGGCGCAAACAGAAGAAGACCGAATTCGAGAAACCCTGACAAAGTATATCGATGGTTCTACTGGTGGACAGCCAAAACTATTAAAGGAAGCCTTCCACCCAGATCTGAATCTATATTATGTAAAAAATGATCAGGTAAGTATTTGGTCCGGTGAAGCCTAAATAGCAGATACCAAAGAAGGTAAACCAACAGGAGAAGCAGGAAAGATTCTTTCTATAGACTATACCAACAATGCAGCCATGGCCAAAGTCGAAATAGCGGCTCCGGGTAACACCCCGTACATCGACTATTTTATGCTGCTAAAAACAAAGGGCAAATGGACTATTATACATAAAATGTTTACTAAGAAAACGAAGTAATAAGCCTTTCTTATTAAATCTAGAATTATGAAAAAGGCTATTTGCTTAGTGCTTGTATTTGCTTCGTTTTTATTGACATGCGCACAAAATGAAGATAAATCAAATAATACCATTATAAATGAGGAGACTTCTCAAAGGATTCTGATTATAGTTTCTAATGCGCATTTTTATGGAGATTCTGAACGAAATACCTCCAATCATTTTTCAGAAATAGTGCACGCCTATGATGTGTTTGAAAAAGCGGGTTATACAATGGATTTTGTAAGCCCTGAAGGAGGAGCAATACCCATTGGTTACATAAATACTTCAGATTCCATTCAGAAGAGATATCTCTATGATAATACATTCATGGATGAATTAGAGCATACTAAAAGTCCAGATCAGATGAATGCGTCTGATTATAAGGCGGTCTATTATGGTGGTGGAGGAGCCGCGATGTTTGGAGTAGCAGATAACAAAGGAATACAAGCTATTGCAATGCAAGTGTATGAGGACCAAGGTGGCATTATTTCTACTATATGCCACGGAACTGCCGGCATTGTACATCTTAAAACAAAAGATGGGACTTATCTGGTTTCAGGGAAAAAAGTGAATGGCTTTCCGGATGCTTTTGAAAATATGGAGGCCGATTATTATAAAACCTTTCCCTTTTCAATTCAGCAACTCATTATTGAAAGAGGAGGTGATTTTCAATATTCATCAAAAGGGTGGGATGATTTTATGATTGCCGATGGAAGGTTAATAACTGGACAAGACCCTTCGGCGGCTGCTTCGGTTGCAAGAAAAGTTGTAGAAACATTACAACGATTATAAATCTTTAAAAAAACTAAGGACATGAAAAATATAATAGCAATAGTCTTATGCTTCACATCTGTGATCTGTTTTTCACAGGAAGCTCAAAAAAGAGAAATTACATCAAGCCAAATAGACGCAATTTTTTCGCAATGGGATACCCAAGATAAGCCAGGGATAGCTGTGGGCGTATTAAGCGATGGCAAAATAATGTATACTAAAGGGTATGGGCTGGCTAATTTGGAGCACAAGATTCCAATAAGTCCAGAAACTAAATTCCATATTGGAGATATAGCAAAGGAGTTCACTGTTTATGCCCTTCTATTATTAGAAGAACGAGGTCAGCTTTCCCTTCAAGATGATATTCGGAAGTATATGCCCAATTTGATGCCTTTTTCCCATCCTATTAGTATCGAACAATTGATACATCACACGAGCGGATTGAACAACAGTGAGGTTGCCAAGGCGCTTGCTGGCTGGAGGGAAGAAGATCTTTTCACCAAGAAACAGGCATATAATATGGTTAAAAGCCAGGCAAAATCGCTAACCAACAGCGGAAACGAGCAACGTCATTCCGACACAGGTTTTATGATACTCGAAGATCTTATAGCCAAGATCAGCAATACATCCTATGCCGATTTTGTAAGCAAAGAAATCTTTAAACCGCTAGGAATGACAAACTCCGTATTTGACACTCAGGGTGCGGTAATAGCTAACAAGGCACAAGGATATTTTGCACAAAATGATGGTTTTGCCAGTTCAAGCATGAACCACAATCATACAATCGTATCTGATGTATATACTACTGTCGGAGATATGTGTCTTTGGGCTAAAGAACTTGGTAACCCAAAAATCGGTACTGAGCTAATGGTTAAAAAATTCGATGGTCTCTCCATAGTTAATGGAAAAGAAGTAGATGAAAGCAATACATCCCTTTATACTGGAGGGCATCGATTTTGGAATTTTCGAGGAGCTAAAAAAATATACCATATTGAAGTAGCAGGCGGATATGCTAGTAAATTGATACGCTATCCTGAATATGACCTCGCCGTTGTTATTATGGGAAATGATGGTGCATATAATGGCTATGCAGGTACAGGGGCTAGTGCCCTTTATATTGAGGATTTCTTAGATACTGAGGCAAACAATGTGTCTTCAAAAATTTCTTCAAAAAAATTATCAAGAAAGCAACTTACCGCATTTGAAGGCGATTATTGGGATGGTAACAATCACTCATCGCGTAAAATTCACGTTACTAACGATACTTTGCGATATTTTAGAGGTCCTGGCAATGAAAGTGCACTTGTGCCACTAACCAAAAACTCCTTTAAGATGATTACTGGTGGAGAAGTAACTGTAAATTTTGATACGAAGGCCGTTCCTAAGAAGATGTCGGTAATCGTCGGGGAAGATACTTTTCAATTGGTTGCTTATGACCCTAATGCAAATTGGGCAAAGAACTTAAGTGTATTTACTGGAAATTATTATGCCGCCGACTTAGGTACTTCGTATTCTCTTGGTATTGATCAAGGAAAACTTATACTTAAGCATCCTAGGTTAGAACCTGTACTATTAGATCCAAGAATACTTGACGTATTCTCAGGAGACCGTAGACACTTTTCATCGTTAGCATTTAAAAGAGATACAAATGGTACAATCACAGGTTTTAAGTTGTCTACATCTGGAGTTGCTGATATTTGGTTCCAAAAGGAAACCACTACGCGTAAAAAGTTAGCGAAAGCCAAATGAGATAGTTTTTAAATTTAGTTAGCAGGCTAGACTATCTACAATTGAGTTGATGGTCTAGCCTTAGTATTAATTTCAGTTAGAAATAAAGGGAAAGTGCTATTCCTTTTTCAAAAGTTGCCTATCCATTTCTTTCCGAATCATATTTTCTGTGACGCCAGATTCTTTATTTAGAACATACAAGTTCATTGCATGCCAAAATATTGCAATACCCCATCCCATAAGCGGCCAAATAGCCCATAAATAATCTGGTGAATTAATGAGGTTGATACTTATAAGAATTGCATTTACTGCAATGTAAACAGCCAAATGAACTTTAAAACCAAGTCTCGCCCGTACTTTTTTCTTTGCCTTTTGATATGCTTCTGTATTTTCCATGATGTATTTAGTTGTGGATTATGATTATAGTATTTGAGTTCAAGATGAATTACTGACAAAGACTTATTTAGTATCCTGTTTATACTTCTGGAAGTAACCACTTTCAACTTCGCCTATACTCATCATCTTCCTATAAATGTACCCCAGATAGGAAAGCAATTAAATGATATTTATCAGTTGAGAAATGGGCTTGTACAGGTGTATGATAATTTCCTAAAAACAACTTAAAAAAGAACTCTATTCTATTGATTTAAGTCATTTTATAGGTTGCTATCGGTAAGTATATTTAGTGCTGAAACTAAAAAACAGGACTAATGAAAACAATAGCTATTTTACTTATCTCATTATGCTCAATGGTCTCTTTTGGGCAAACGCAGAATGAAGGTGATATTGTAATTAATAAGACACAAGAAGATGATACCTATCACGCAGGAGAAACCATCAGGACAAATGCAGTGGTACAAGGAGATTTGGTTATCGCTGGTGGAAACCTCACGGTTAATGATAGTATTAATGGGGACTTAACGGCAGCAGGAGGCGAGCTATTTCTAAATAGTTATGTAGCCGATGATGTTCGCATTGCGGTAGGTCGAGCAATTATTGACTCTGAAATAGGGGATGATCTTATTGTTTTTGGCGGAGAAGTAACCATAACCGAAAATGCCAAAATACATGGAAATCTTAAATGCTTTGCGGGCAATATTAAAATGAATGGAGAAGTAGTGGGAAAGCTTGAAGTTAAAGGAGCCGATATACTTATTAATGGGGTTGTACAAAAAACCTCAAAAATAATAGGAGAGGACATTACCATCGGATCGAATGCGAAATTTCACAATGCTGTTGAGTTTTGGAATAGCGACAAAGAAATAGATTTTAAAAACTCCTTGGTGAATACCAAAGCGCAATTCAATGAAGATCTGGGTAAAGAACAATCAGAATTATCATTGACTACATATGGTACTAGGTCATTGTCATCCTGGTTGAAATATATCCTAACTGCATTCCTAGGAATTCTTGTTTTCCACGCGCTATTTAAACACGCGTTTACACAAGCTGTTGAAAGCTTTGAGAATAAATGGCTTAAAAGTTTTGGCTTTGGATTGGTTTACTTAATTGGTATTCCTTTAATAATTATTTTTACGCTTCTCATTACCATTGGCATCTCTTTAGGCCTCTTCGCAGCAGCTATATTTATATTTAGTCTGCTCTTCGGTCAATTAATTGCCGCAATACTACTGGCCTACTATGTAAAATATAAAAAGGATATGAATTGGGGCTTTTGGAATGTTACATTCATTGCCTTAGGATTTCTCCTCTTAATGCGTCTGCTTACCACAATACCATATGTAGGAATAGCTGTCTCTATTGTTATATTGGCAATTACGTATGGCGCATTAACCTTAGCGGTGATTCGCTCTAAAAAACAACGCGTTACAAGTTGATGTTATGAATGAAGAACATCCAAATATTAAGATTTTGAAAAGACTGGATCTTACCAATTTGGCTGCAAGTGCCACAGTATTTGCAGAAGACTTTGTTTGGCATTATTACAATCCAGAATTGCCCGAAATAGAAGGGGACTATTTCGGGCTTTCTGGTTTGATAGACTTTTTCAAAATATTGGCTGGTAAAACCAAAAGTTCATTTAAGGTACATCCAATATCCATTACACCTATGGGAGATAAACTAGTCATCACTCATGTTAAAGACAGCATGTTTCTAGAAGACAAACCAATGGAAATTGATGCTATTGTGGTATGGTGTATTGTTGATAGTAAGATCAAAGAAGCGTGGGATATACCCGTTATTCATACGGCTAAAATGATAGAAACGGTAAACGAAAACCTATGAAACTAGTGGCTGTTACTCCAGAAAATGCATTAAAGGAGACTTTCTTTTGCATCAAGGACACCAAAAGACAAGGATTTAAGGACAAACTTAATTGGTTCGAAAAGCGCTATAAAGAGGGGCTAAACATAAAAATCCTGAAAAACGAGGAAGACAAGATGATTGGTTTTATAGAGTATGTTCCAGCTAAAAATGCTTGGCGGCCTATAGATGCCGATAATTATATGTTTATTCATTGTACCTACATCTACTCTAAAAAAGATAGAAGTAAAGGTTATGGTGCAATGCTTATTGAAGATGCGGAAAAAGCAGCAAAAGCGAAAGGTATGGACGGTTTATGTGTAATAACAAGTACCGGAGGTTGGTTAGCTAATAAAACACTTTTTGAGAAAAATGGCTTTGAGCAAATTGAAGTAAAAGACCGATTCGAACTGCTTTCTAAAACGTGGAACCCGAAGGCCGAAAAACCGAAGTTTCATAATTGGACTAAGCAGCAAAAAAAGTACAAAGGTTGGCACTTACTTTATGCAGACCAGTGCCCTTGGAACGAAAAGTCTGCAGCAGCAATACTTAATGTTGCAATGGATTATGATATAGACTTAAAAGTGTCTAAAATAAATACCGTAAAAGAAGCCAAAATGGCGCCTTCTGGCTTTGGTGTTTTTAATCTTTTACGCGATGGTAAATTGCTAGAAGACCATTATATAAGTGCAACTCGATTTAGGAATATTTTGAAAAAAGAACTAAGTGTTAAACAATGAAAAGAAGCTTAACTTTTCAATCTACACTTTCAAAAAGCAAATCATACATTAAAAAAGGAATCGTAACTTTTGGCTACGGTAATCGTCATACTATCAATTGATTTCGACATTGAAGAAACATAATTATCAGCTGTTCTGATAGAATGATTAATTGCATATATAATTCATTAATCATACAAAAATCAATTCATCCATATTATAACACAGTTCAGTAATTCACAATTCATTTAAGGTTTAATCTAAAATATATTTGAGTTGTAAATTAAAATCCATAGTATAGACTAATGAAAAGAGCCAAACAAAAGACTAGTAAAGGAAAACAAATTTTCAGGGTCGTATTATTTGTTGGGACTTTTATTTCCTTATGGTTTGTGCCGTGGATTTTAGTAAAAGCATGGATACTACCATTGCCAGATACTGTACAGGAGCAAGTCGATCAAACTTTAAGTTATGGTTTTGATGGCGTTATCGTATATGTAGATGAATCTGGTAAGCCACCAGCGTTTTATGCGGCTGGTTACCATAACCGAGAGCAGAAAATACCTGCCAATCCAAAGGCATTATTCAAAATAGCAAGTGTAAGTAAGTTATATGTTGCAGTTGCTATCACAAAATTAGCTAATGATAAGCGTTTAGTTTTGGATAAAACGCTTGCTGATTATTTTCCAGAACTTGTAGGAAGAATTGAAAATGCAGATGAAATAACCTTACGAATGATGGTGCAACATAGAAGTGGGATTCCTAATTTCACAGACAATCCTGATTTTTGGAAAAATCAACCAAACAACCATATAGATGTGCTTCAATATGCACTCGATTTGCCAGCTGACTTTGCGCCAAACAAAGATTATGGCTATTCTAATACAAATTATTTACTCCTTTCAAGAATCATAGAGCAAGTTACAGGAGGTAGTCGTCAAGACTATTTCAACAAGGAAATTTTAATCCCACTTGGGCTTAAAAATACTTATGGCTCAATTGATGACGTAAATCTAGATGATGTCATGAGTGGTTATTATGTTGGAATTGAAAGGGACTTCAAAAGCGAGAATCAAGGAATGATGATAGCTACAGCAGAAGATGTTGGTATCTTTTTAAGAGCTTTAAACGATGGTTCATTGCTTAATGAAAAAGAAATGGAAATCTATAGGTCTATTTATGAGTTTAATCATGGAGGATTGGCTCCGGGTTACCAATGTATGGCAGAATACCATCAAGATATTGACGCGGTGGTAGTTCAATTTATGAATACCACTGATTTTGAAGGTTACCAATGGAACTTGTTACAAATAACACATTCACGCGTTGTAAAGATTTTACGTAAAGCAAAACGTTTGTAAAATACAATTCTTAAAAAACAGGTATGACAGTTTTAGTAGTAGGAGCAAGTGGGGCAACCGGTAGTCTATTAGTCGATCAACTTCTAATCAAAAAGAACAAGGTGAAGGTGATTGTACGATCACCAGAGAAGTTACCAGAATCATGGAAAACGAATGATGACTTACAAATTATTACTGCAAGTATCTTAGAACTTAGTGATGCCGAAATGAGTCAAATTGTAAGTGATTGTCATGCAGTTGCTTCATGCCTCGGTCATAATATGACATTGAAAGGAGTTTACGGAAAGCCAAGAAGACTAGTAACAGATGCTACCAGACGATTATGCAATGCCATAGATTCAAACAATCTACAAAGGCCAACTAAGTTCGTCTTAATGAATACTACGGGCAATCGCAATCGCGATTTAAACGAACCCATATCTCTTGCTCAAAAATGCGTTGTTGGACTGCTACGCTTGTTATTACCACCACATGTAGATAATGAAAAAGCGGCAGATTATTTACGAACGCAAATAGGTCAAAACAGTAATTCAATTGAATGGGTTGCAGTAAGACCAGATGGCTTAATTAATAATGAGGAAGTTACCGATTATGAGATATATCCTTCACCAACACGAAGCGCTATTTTTAATGCTGGTAAAGTAAGTCGGATAAATGTGGGGCATTTTATGGCTAGTTTAATCAATGATGACAACTTATGGGCTAGATGGAAAGGGCAAATGCCGGTAATCTATAGCAAATAGCATCAAGAGTAATTTGAAAATGAGTTTATTTGATTTTGAACAGTAACAGTCTTGCTTGAATTTTGTTGAAGATATTAAGGAATACTAAGTGTTATAGAATATATTGTTACTGATTAGCGTATCACAATTAGGAAAATCTTCCTCTTGACTCTCTAAGGACAGTCACTATTTCACTTGCTATAACCAGGCTAATAAGCATCTAATAATTATTCCACAATCATTTTTTTTTGTTTAATTAAATACATTTATTGTTAAACAAAATTGTAAATTTCACTATCTTTAACCGATAACAATTGTGTCAGTATCGATAAAGTCAATGTCGATAGCATATCAAAAAACCGATTTTCACGAGATTTTAAACCACATTTTCATAAGCGAAAACTGTAGCTGTAGAAGAGTTGTATTGACTTTTAGTATTATGTAACCTTAAAAAAGAAATAATCATGAAAAACTTTACATTACCTATTCATTTTGGATTGGCAACCAGTGGCTCATTGATCGGATACTTCCTCGTACTATCGCTGTTTAACCTACATTCTAATATTTTCTTCAGCTTATTTAATGGATTTATTACTGGTTTTGGAATCTATGAAGCCATTAAATACAGGCGTCTTGAAGAACGGCAGAATTTTAGTTATTCAAAAGGGTTCTCTACGGGTATTGTAACTGGGTTTATGGCTACCTTAGTTTTTACCATATTTTTTGCGGTTTATTGTACTGAAGTCAATACTGTTTTTCTAAAGGAACTGTCTAAAAATTGGTTCAAAAATGCAGGCTTTGCAGGCATTGTACTCTTTACTGTAGCCATTATGGGGTTTGCCACTTCTTTGGTTCTTACGCTATCCTTCATGCAGCTTTTTAAGTCATCGAATAACTTGATAAAAAATTAAACACCAGCTACTATAACCCTGAGAAGATAACTGCTATGCTCGAAAAAAGATTTTCTTTCTCGTTACTCTTCGATAAACTCCTTTCGGATACCACTAGGTCGAATGTGGAAAAAGCAATTCTGATAATTGCCCTGTCCAGTTTTATTATTCATTTAATTGTCATTTATTTAGTTAAATTCGATTTTATAACGGTTCCATACAGTTCCGAGCTATTAGTAAATCCAATTGCGGCTATTTATACGCCTTTCTCTTTTATCTTGATTTATGAAGTCTATCTACTTATTTATTACCTGCCTAGATCAATTACGACCTATATAGCGAAGCAATATGAGATTATTACACTCATTGTTATAAGAAGGTTGTTTAAGGATCTGTCTTCATTAGAACTATCATCGAATTGGTTTCAAATAAAAGGAGATTTAGAATTTACTTTTGACTTAATAGCCTCACTTTTGCTTTTCTATTTGATATATCTTTTTCAAATTCACGGAAAAAGAAAATTCAATACCCTAGCGAGCTTAAAACCAAATATTGAAAAATTCATTAATAAGAAAAAGATAATTGCCATTATTTTGGTCCCGTTATTTTTTATTATTTCTCTTTATTCATTTGCTGATTGGTCAATAGGCATTTTAGACCCAAGCATTGATTCATCCGGGTTTAAAAATATTAATGACCTGTTTTTTGATGAGTTTTTTACGATTCTGATTTTTGTAGATGTAGTACTACTACTACTGTCTTTCTTTTACACTGATCAGTTTCACAAAATTATTAGAAATTCTGGTTTCGTGATTTCTACAATCCTAATTCGAATGTCATTTGGGGTTAATGGTTTAATGAACACCATATTAATTGTAGCAGCTGTTTTATTTGGACTAGCGATACTAAGTATTCATAACAAGTACGAAAAAAATAATTTAATGAGTACTAACTCACAAAGTGAGTAACAATAAAACTTTAGAAATTGTTTAACCCAATTAAAGGAATATGAAATATATCACTATTGCGTTTCAGATTATCGTTGGCCTAAGTATTTTAAATGTGTGGCTAGTCCAATTAAATAAGCCTACACAATGGCGTGGAGGCAATGCCACCTCAATAAGAGAAGAGTTTAGGGTATATGGCTTACCTGAGTGGAGCTTCTATTTAATTGGTTTTTTAAAAGTCGTCCTTGCACTTGCTTTGATAGCCGCTCTTTGGTTTCCCTCATTTTTAAAACCTGCTGCTCTTGGGCTGGCGGCCTTATTAACAGGCTCTGTACTGATGCATGTTAAGATCAAGGACCCTATTAAGAAGTCCATGCCAGCTTTTATTTTTTTAAGTATGTGTTTATGCATTGTATTTGCATTTTAATGTAGCCTATTAAGTTCTATAATTGCTATACCGGCATTGATTAAGGCGTAGAAGAGAGATGGGACAGATTGCATTGCAGTATCCTTTATTTTTAAGCGAACACCGAAACCTAGAATCATTAATATTGATAATCCCGTAGCAGCGATTATAGTTAGTATAGGGAAATAGAAATACCCTAAGATAAGGCTTAAAGCACCTAAAAGTTGTAGGGCTCCGATTAGCATACGCCATTTATCAAGTCCGTAACGAACAAATTCTGTCTTCATATAGCTTGTTAAAAAGCAACTAATACCAAAAATAATAAAGGAAATTGAGCAGAATGTGATTAACACGTTTAGTATTGTCATAACTGCTTTAAATGTAGTAGATTTTTAATTATAAACAGTTGAGTTTTTATATGATTGTGAATGTTTTTTTAAATATATCTGTCATTTAAACAAGTATGTCTCATTTAAAGTGTAATTACTCTTGAGACTAATTACATTTAACAAGAAATGCGATTTTGACAACGTTTTTAAAATAGGGATTTAGAAAAAGTTTATTTTAACCACTAACTTAAGAGCCGCAACATTTGGTATAGAATCCCGTTGCCAAAATTCAATAAAAACAATAATTGAAAGACATGAAACTAGGCAATTCATTTCGACCTATTATGATGATTTTTATATTGGTCATCTTAATTACTGGAGTATTTGCTTTTTGGGTATATAATGCTTTACATAGCCCGGTAAGCCATAGTAATGCTGAGAGATACATTGTAATTGAACAAGGCTCATCTTCGAATAGCATTCTCCAAACATTGGAAAAGAATAATGTACTCCAAGCACCGTTGGCAACCAAGCTATATGTGCGCTTCTTTAATATGGATGCTAAGATGGAAGCGGGTGATTACAAATTTCCTTCGCCGATCAGTCCCATAGAGGTGATTAATCAACTTAAAAACGGGAAAAAACGTACAAAAACACTTACTATTCCTGAAGGTTGGACACGTTTTGAGATTGCCAAACGCATTGTAAAGGAGTTTCCAGTAGCACCATCGTTGACTGAAAAAGAAGTTTTGAAATTGATGGACGATACTAGCCTAATCGAGGATATTGATTCTAAAGCAAAAAATCTAGAAGGCTATCTCTATCCAACGACCTATGAGTTTGAGTTTGGTACGCATCCTAAGGATGTAATTGCCAAAATGGTGCAACAATTTAAATCAGTTTGGCGACCAGAATGGGATCGTTTGGCGCTAGAAAAGGGGAGGACTAAACAAGAAATTATCACCATTGCAAGTCTTATTGAAAATGAGACCAAAATAGACTCCGAACGTGATTTGGTTGCTTCTGTAATTTACAACCGTCTTGAGCGAGGAATTCCATTGGGCATTGATGCAACTAATGTATACATTGCCAAATTACTTGGCCGTTGGGATGGTATCATACACAAAAGTGATGTTGAAGTAGAACACCCCTACAATACTAGAAAGATACGTGGATTGCCTCCTGGTCCAATCAGTTCTCCCAGCAGTACTGCAATTGAAGCAGCGTTAAATCCCGCAAAGACTGATAATCTTTATTACGTACTAAATGTAGAGGCCAATGATGGTTCACATCATTTTTACAACAATGCTACCGATTTTTCCAGAGGTAAGGCTGATTATCAAAGGTGGTTGGCTGGTCAACGAGGGAATTGATTCAAATGCACATTTCCAATTTCAAAAGCTCAAATAAAGGTTTAATATTGAGTTAATTATGAATAGTTTAGGGGTTTCCCTAAATATAATTGGAGTTCTTTTAATATACTTCAATTCACCAATCAATGATAGCATTATAGATGGAGGAAACGAATCCACTTATCATAGTATTTTGAAAAAGGACAGAAAAAGCAATAAATTAATTTGACGGCAACTGTTTTGAAACATCTTTTAAAGTAGTTTTATGCATCATTTTTAATTCACTGCGTCTATATTTAGTTAGAAGTATTCTTTTAATTTTAAGGTATATGAAAGACAACATTCAAAGCTACTATAAACCTCTATTTGGCTACATCAATAAACGTGTTAAAAATAGCTTAGATGCCGAAGATCTAACACAGGATGTATTCTTAAAGTTATCGCAATCTGATTTAAGCGGTGTCAAAAATTTTAAACATTGGTTATTTGCAATTACTAGGAACATTATAATTGATTATTACAGAAAAAAGAAACTAGAAATTAGAAATCTAGAAAAAGAGTTTGTTACCGAAACATCAGACAATACTGCAATTATTTTTGAATTGAGTCAATGTGTTAAACCTTTTATTAAGGAATTACCTCAGGATTATGCTCAACTACTAGAGCTCCACGAAATTGATGGTATCTCGCAAAAAGAAATATCTGAGAAATTGAACATAAACTATGTTACTGTACGTTCCAAGATTCAACGAGGTAGGTCAAAACTAAGAGCGTTATTTGCTCAATGTTGTCAAGTTGAGAAAGGGGGAAGAGGAAGTATTCTTTGTTATACCAACAATACGGATTGCTGCTAATATTTTTTGCATCATTTTTTTAAGAGTTTCGTCTTACTAGGTGAATAATTTTTTAAACCTATTACGATGACTTTAAATTTTAAAAAGACAAGATCATTACTTTTTTTTATTGCAACTATGCTATTTATTTCAATTACCAACGCTCAGTCTACTCAGTCCAGCGTTGATGCAAATACCTCCCGTGCCAGTAACGAAGTTAGTTGTGAAGTAGATTCTTTGAAACAAAATAAAGCTACTTCAGGATGCTTGCCATCGAGTTGTAGGGGAGTAAAAACAAAGTTTGGAGAAGCCAAGGTGATTTCTAACCTAAGAACAAACCTTATTAGTTTAAAAGCTGGTATGGAAAAATCGAACACTATAAAATTTGATCCAAGAGCCTATGATATTCACGATATCATAGGTACAACTGATGACGAAAGCTTACAGATTATTATTAGAGAAATTAAATTAATTGAACAGGAAGTTTCTAACAAAACCGATGTTACCTTGGCAACACTTTCATTACCAAAAAACAAGGCCAAGCAAATAGCGTATTTAGATCATAGAATCACTACCCTCAAAAAATTCCTATAAGTAAATTTTGGCGCGGTCTCGTTTTATTGCGCTAGACTGCGCTTTCTATTTGAACTTCTATAATGACATTCAGAAAAATCATTAGCCTATCGATAGGGGTAAGTTTTGGTATTCTATTGATAACTGGAATACTATCCTATTTTAATAACTATTCGAGGTCTGTAGCAACGATTCACACTGTTTTTGGTATGTTGTTTTCTTTTGGTGTTCTGTTTCATTTTAAGAATAACTTTCGGTCTATAAAAAACTATGCGAATGGCAAGCCGTTTATAGCTATAATTATACTCAGTACTCTTTTTTTCTTGGGTGCCATGTATCAAATCACACCGTTTAATACATTAATGAATTTTGGCGCTAAACAGAAGTCTTCTTCTAAAAATGAACTTAATCACGCCACCTACGAGTTTTTAGAAATGAATACCTCGAATACCATTCAATTAACAATCGACGTCTTACGAGCAGAACACTATTGGCATCCTCAAATGGCCGTATGGATCGAAGATATGAATGAGAATTACATCGAAACACTTTTTGTATCAAAAGCCACTGCAAAAGGTTTGTTTTTTGGTGGTAGGAGTAAAGCTAATTTTAAATCGTTTGATGAGAATAAGAATAATGCTGGAGACTACCGTCGTGTTAACGCATTACCTGTTTGGTCTCATAAAAGGCATGTTAAATATAAAGACGGATTTTACGTACCACCCAGTAATAATCCATTGCCAGATGCTATTACTGGCGCCACATTGGTAGATAATTTTAAATTAAAAACTTCAATTAAGCCAATGCAAAAGTTTCAACTAAAAATTGAACTTAATGTCGCGTTTGATGATAACGAATACTATTCTGAATATGATTTTCCAGATGACGACACCTTTCATAATGGTACTGGGCAATTAGGACAGCCATCGATTGTTTTTCAGTCAGCTATCGATATGCAAGATGGTAACAACTATTACTTAATGAATTTGATCGGGCATGGGCATCAATCCGGCCAAAATGGAATTATTAATCCTGATTTATCAACCCTTACCACGGCAAAGGAAATTATAGAACGTATTGTGGTTGGTGTAAAAACAACGGATAAGCTTTAGTAGTGTCTTATGGAAAGAAAGTATAAAAACGTTGGAGCTTTTATGGTCATATTATTACCAATAACTTTTATTGCTTTTTTCGAATCCTATTTTAAGTACCTCCCTTCATTTCCGGATACTATTGCAACAGTAACCCATATCCACACTATTGCTGGGCTAATTTGGATAATTATGCTCATTGCACAACCATGGTTCATTAAAAAAGGAATGATGAATAATCACCGAATTATAGGTAGACTATCATATGTAGTTTTTCCAATTTTTGTTATAACAGCAGTTATACTTATTAGCAATACGTTATTTTCTGAATATGGAAGGTTTGCAATTATTCCTGTTGGAGAAACACTAATTCTTATCATATGCTACAGCCTGGCCATATTCAATAGAAAGCACCCACAGTTACATATGCTATATATGATAGGAACTGGCATCACCTTATTAGGCCCTACACTTGCCAGAATTTTACCTTACTTTTTATCTTCCTGGACTGTGTTACAGCGGGAAAACCTTAAACTATTAATGATACAAGCCGTAATTATTAGTGTATTATATCTAGATAGAAAAATGAAGGAAATCTTTGTTTTCTATTATATAATGGTGGCATTTTTAACGCATCAAATTTTTATGAACTTCATTTTATCTTAAGGTAATAACAAATTAAACAGCCTCATTTTTTGAGCTATAAAATATTGACTAAAACAGTGAAGTGCCATAAAAAAATGAATGGCTACCAGTGCCTATTTCGAGGTTTTAACTTTTCTATAAACATAATTAATAGAAAAGATTGCTAATTTTTGCAGCTCTTTGGTGGTTTACATAGGGTAAAATATTAAACAATACACATTTCATTAAGTGCATTAAGATAATTATAAAGAAAGTAGCGTATGAAGTATACAATTTTTTCAGTATTAGTAATTAGTATATTGGCTGGTTGCAATTCTAAACACAATCAAAATGAGTCTTTACCTGCACCATTAGTTGACGGAAAATACGATGACTACATAGCCCTAGGTATTGAACCTATAACCATCTCTGAAGGTGTCGATTTATATACATATCAAAACGAGCACTATGTCTGGATTTGTTACACCATGCCAGAGGGTAGTTATGGGACTTTGGATATGCATATTGAAACAGAAAAAGTAGGAGATTCTCTAAACCTCCATGTTTCTGGACAAAATGGTGAGTGGTATTTAAACGCTCCAGGCACGGCTCCTGATAGTCCAGAAAGTGATAGATGGTGGAACATGAATGGCTGGAATTCTAATGTAGTTTGGCCAAATGGCATGGATAGAAATGGAGAGGACTTTAGATATAGATTTAAATTAACCAGAGCAAGAGAGTTACAATTAAGCAAAGCAAGGTTTGGGAAAGGGAATTGGAATCTAAAAATGAAGATTGGGAGTATTAAACGTAAGGATGGGTCTTATGATAAATTTGAATTCCCAAACGATGGTAGCTTTTTTATTATTGAGGCGTTTTGAAACCCTTTGCAAAAAATTAAATCACCGGAAATAGTAGTTTTGACTATCTTTTCTTATCAATGTATTAATTTGAACACGATATTATGAAATACTTGAAAGTAAAAACCAGCCTTTTACTGCTTTTATTGCCGATTATATTGTTGAACGCACAAGGGAAACTAGAACCGATTGATGGTTATTCGCCCCAGATTGGTCTAATGGTCTATATGTTAGAAGACCTAAAAGACAGAATTACCCAACAAGTTAAGGACTTAGACCAATCACAAATTGATTTCTTATATGATGCAAATGCTAATAGCATAGGGTCATTGATTATGCATTTGGTGTCTACGGAATCATATTACCGGATAGCCACCTTGGAGGGGCGGGAATGGACAGACGATGAGCTAACGAGATTGGGTATGGCGGGCGAACTTAATGAAAAAGTAAAAAGCATAATTAAGGGTAAGCCGATTGGGTATTATCTGGATTTATGGGATGAAGTCCGTAAAAAAACCTTAAATGGACTCAAAACCAAAGATGATGCCTGGTTTTCATCGAATTTAGAAGAGGGATTAAACTACCACTATATCTGGTACCACGTGATGGAACATTCGTCCAACCATATGGGGCAAATAGCAACCATAAAGAACCGCTTGCCTAAATAAAACCATGAATTTCAAAAAAAGGATTATCAACTACGTGATAGATCATCTTAGCGAATGAGCGAGGCTGCGTGCTGACATACTACAGTTTCCTTAAAAATTTATTCTCAGAAGTTTCTCTAAAAATGTAATGGTAAATGCTTTGCCCTAACCGACGTTAGAAGCGAAGTGGGAATGTGTATGTAATGGGAATTAACTATTTAATGATTTTGATAACTTCCAATTTTTTAAAAACAACAACCTTATACATGGTACTGACAGGGACTTTAATATTTTCAATAAACAAATGTGTTCTGGTTGCCTTTGTAACTCTGTCCAAATTGGTAATGTATGATTTATGTGTGCGTTGAAAATTATCAGATAGTAAAGTAGTAATGTTAATAAGTGTTTCGGAGATAAGATACATTCTTGAATCTGTGAAGATTTTCAAATAATTCCCAAAACTCTGAATGTATAGAATTGATTGAAAGGGAATATTCACAGGCATCCCATCGTGTTTTATTTGCAGTTCTTCAATGCCACTCTCTTTTTTAGTGGATGATATCTTTGAAGCTGAGACTTTGTTCATGGCTTTTAAAAAGCGCTCAATTTTTATAGGTTTCAGCAAATAATCGACCACTCCGTAGTTATAACTCTCCAAGGCGTAGTCAGAATAAGCCGTGGTCAAAATAACTTTGGGTGGATTGATCATAGAACGTAGCACTTCCATGCCGTTAAGCTCAGGCATTTCTATATCTAGAAAGATAAGATCTACCGTATCTTGCTGAATAAAATTGATAAATTCAAGCGGATTCCCAGTACTCACTGCAACTTCCAAAGTTTCTATTTTGGAACAGTAGTCTTCCAACACTTTACGGGCTAGCACTTCGTCATCTACAATAGCTACTTTAATCATTTACAGCTTTTTTTAATAGTGAAACCGATACATCAATGAATAAATGTACTTGGTATGCATTTTCGGTATCATTAATTTCTAAAGAATACGAATTTGGATACAATAGTTTTAAGCGCCTTTTTACGTTTCCAAGGCCCATTCCCTCTCTTTTTGATACGGCAGTTAAAGGGGGGGTTGAATTATCTACTGTCAAATGAAGGGTGGTACCTTCTACAGCTACAGAAATATCAATGCTGCTCTGCTCATTGGTACTATGGGCGCCATGCTTTACGGCATTTTCTACAAAGGGAATAAGTAACATGGGAGCGATCTTTAAGCCCGCTACCTCACCGTCAATGGAGAACTCAATAGTACAGCGTTTACTCAGTCTTTTGTCTTCAAGTAATAAGTAGTTTTCTACAAACTCAAGCTCTTCTTTTAATAGAACGGCGTCTTTCTTAGCACTCTCTAACTGATAACGCATGAGTTCTGAAAGCTGCATAACCATATCAGGTGTCTCTGAAGACCGTTGTCTGGCTAAAGCATAAATACTATTTAAGGAGTTGAATAAAAAATGTGGGTTCACCTGATCTTTTAAATAGGTGAGCTCCATTTCTTTTTGTAGTTTTTCCTTCTCGTCATTTTTTCTTCGAAATAAGATACTTCTTCTCAGAAAGAAAGCAGCCATTCCGGTTCCTGTTGTATAAATAAGAAAAAAGAACATCTTATAGACTCCTATCCAACTTGTTGGAGAATATCCTTTTAAGTAAGATGTTAGAAATATGGTTCCTATAAGCAACATCCCATATAAAAAATACTTTTTCTTATCGTAAAAAAAAGGAATTAGTATAAAGTGGTTAATCCAAATAACCGCCATAATACTTACTGCAAATCCTAATTGCCATACGTAAAACGCATAATCGCTATCATATTTATCTCTGGCTATCCATCCGCCCAATATTTCTAGTATGGCTACCAATATAAAAGCTCCTGTGTTAAGGAGTATGGTATTCCGTAAAGACTTTTTAATCATAAACTATTAATAGCTACTAAAGATACTATCTACAAATACAAATCGTCTTAATTTCTTACAAAAGCCTTATATCAATGACGAAATCGTTTTGTCATTTAATTGCGAAGCTTATCCTATTTAAAGAATTAGACAGCTGTTATTCTATAATTTCATACAATAATAACAACTCGTTTCTTACGGTCTATAAATACTAACCATCATGAAAATCAAAACAGGACTACTACTTTTAGTTGTTCTTTTCCTTGCATGCAAAAATGAGCCACATAATGAATCTAGTATTATCAGCACCGCAAGTCCAAAGTATGAAACGTATAATTATTCAGGATTTACAAAAGAAGAAGTTTATGGATTTCATCAGCGCATTTATGAAGGTGGCAATTGGACCGAATACGGTGATTTGGAACGTTATTTTTATCTCAACTTCTCTCAAATTCAGAAACACTCACGTATACTTAGGTCAAATTCACCAAGAGTTCTTGAAGAAACACCAAGAGATGATGTAAAAAACTTTATAACGACAACCGAATTAAAAAAAGGCGGTGGACTCTCATTAAACGACTATGTGCAGCAAGTAGAGGTTAATGGATTAATTATCATTCATAAAGGTAAAATTGTCTTTGAAGGCTATCCTAGAATGTTCCCAACCGATTTGCATATTACTATGTTAATAACCCAAGTCTTTGTGAGTACGTCAATTGCTATTTTAGAAGATAGAGGTTTAATAGATACCGACAAATCGATTGATCATTATTTCGATGCTCTCAAGGGATCAGGCTGGGAAGGTGTTCCGCTTAAAGATATACTTTCCATGAGTTCTGGAATTGATCGCCCATTGGCGACTTATTTGGAAAGTTTTGATCCAATTAAAGATTTAGCTACTGTGAAATCTGTTAGCCCATCTGGAACGAAGTACCAATTTTCTAATGTTGATGCCGCCATATTAACACTACTCGTTGAAAAAATTAGCGGCTTGACCTTCAGCAAATTCGTGGAGCAGGAAATATGGAGTAGGATAGGGGCGGAATATAGTGCTTTACTGGGAATCAATACGAATGGAACCACGCTTTCATATCTCGATGGTATGTCAACTACGTTAAGAGACCTAGCTAGATTTGGCCTTGCTTATACACCTAGTGGTAGAAATAACGACCATCCCATAATTTCTGATGCTCATTTGGCTAACATCCGTAATGTAAATCAAAACCTTAAAAAGGTATCACGGCATACGCAAGAAACAATATACAGCAGTTATCTATGGGGCGCAGTTTATGAAGACGGCGATTTTTATAAAGGTGCTCATGGAGGGCAAGGCCTTTATATATCTCCTTCTAAAGATTTGGTTATAGCGTATTTCGGCACTGCCAATACTGATCGTGAAAGCAATCAACTCAATGTTATTGCTCGACAGCTCTCTAAATCTGGCCTTTTCGATCTTGAATAAAATGACCTACAAACGAAATACTAACAATATATTAATATCAATCATTAATAAAAGACGATTACTATGAGAGCAATTAAATTCTTAATACTGATAATCCTTTTATCAATAAATACAAGCTTTGCACAAGAAAATAATGTAGAAGAATTCACATCAAATAGAAAAGGAACTTCCTTGGTATTGCCACAGATTCAGGTCAAACCGATAAAAGATAGCAATACAGAAAAAAACTATGAACTCTATATAGAATTGCCTGCAGATTATGCTGAGAACACTGATAAAACCTATCCTGTACTTTATTATACAGATGCTATGTGGCATCTCGAAATATTAGCTGCTTCCCAAGAATTTATCCTTGAAGATGTTATTCTAGTTGGAATTTCGTGGCAGAAGAATATCGCAGAAGATTTAAAGGAACAATATGGAGCACACGCCAGCCGATTTACCGATTATTCATTCTGGAAAAAATCCAACCCAAATCATCCCTTATTAAAATTTGGTGAAGCTAAAAACCACTTAGAATTTATTCGTAATGACGTTATTCAATATGTAGATAACAACTATCGCACCGATACAAACAGTCGTAGCTATTTTGGTTACTCACTAAGCGGTGCATTTGGGGCCTATATAGTACTTACGCAACCCGATACCTTTAATAATTACATTCTTGGTAGTCCGTTGAGCAAAGGCATTATGCCTTACCTTACTGAGATTAATACTAAAGTCGGGGCTTTCAAATCAAATAAGAACAATACATTGAATGCTAACGTATTTATTGCCTATGGCACCTTAGAAAAAGAGAAGACCGAACCTACTGATGAATTTATTAGTTTACTAGATACTAGATCAAATTCAGGCGTATCTATTCAAAATAAAGTAATTGAAGGTGATCATCAAACCGCTTTTCCAATGATTGCTGTACAAAGTATCGCTTGGCTGTCATCATTGATGAGTCCTGTTGTAAGCGATGACTATAAGGTCTCATTCTGGGATATTCCGCACCTTAACAATGCATTTGTTACGACAACTCCAGCCAATAGAAAAGACGGAATAGTAATTGATACATTAGCGGTGAAAAATAATCATCGAACCGCAATTCTCAACCTTTCTCAAGAGATTTTTGATGGTAAATATGGGAGCTATGATGCCGTACTGATTTCACACAAAAACAAATTGGTTTTTGAATCTTATTATAAAAAGGGGCGTATCAACGTACCACACGGACAAGCATCTGCAGTGAAAGGGTATACCAGTTTGATATTGGGTAGAGCCATTGAAATGGGTTACCTATCGATGGAAGACCTAAACAAACCTTTAATTAGTTTTTTAAAAGATGTTAATCCTAAAAAAATGACCAAAGGCGCCGAAAAAATCACACTTCATAAAGCATTGACCATGCAAGGGGGATTGACTATAGATCGCGAGGCATGGAAAGAATTTGAGAACGACTCCGTACGATTAAAAGGTCAAGGGCTGGTGCAGACGCTTCTTGAGCAAAGCAAGCCTATAACGAACGATTCTCAGACATATTTGTATGGTAATTTTAATCCTATAATGGTTATGACGGTTATTGATGCCGTTGTTCCCGGAACAGCCGAGGCGTTTATTAAAACAGAGCTACTTGACAAACTTGGTATTACAAATTATAAGTGGTCAACACATATTAGTGGATTGCCACATGCAGGATCGCGTGCCAGTTTCCTGTCTCGCGACATGATCAAATTGGGGAATTTGGTGCTTAATAAAGGACAATTAAATGGTGAGCAGCTTATTTCTGCAGACTATCTCACCAAAGCTACCAGTGGTCTAGTGAAGCCTACCCAAGACTGGATGCCTAAAGACTATCGCTCTGGTTATTTTTGGTATCAAACAGGTGTGAAAGTAGGTGATAAAAGTTATGATACTGCATTTGCATGGGGAGGTGGCGGACAACGTGTTATAGTCGTTGAAGAACTTGATTTGACCATCGTTATTTCTGGTCATGATGGTGAAGATGATAAAATAATGGATGCAATCTCTGAAATCATTATACCTGCATTTGTAAAAGAATAATTTGTATTCCACATGTCATATGTGGCCGGTAATTTAAAATGGGACATGAACAAAGTTCATTTTATCTAACTATGCGAAATCATCTTCTTTTAAAATATCAACTTAAAAACCGCAAAAAGGCAAAGAATCAAATCAATCCTTTGCCTTTATGCGTTTCTAAAACCCTCTGGGTTTGGTCAATGCCGATTGTTTACGTGCAGCGAGCTGCGCTTTCCTTTTCTTCGGACCAAAAAAAGGTTCATCTGAAAGACATTCCCGTATTTCGCTTAATGTGCCTTTTTTTGAGTGAATTGCAGACGGCTCTTCACCTTTTGGCAAGCCTTGCCATCGCATAAAAACAAATACATTTTGTGTACCACATGTGTCTAGCCAATTTGCAACACCGGGGTCTTTAGCACTAATGATGAATCGATATTCATCATTGTCATTTATCTGTGCTTGCGCTGCCGTTAAACTGGTTTGTCGTTGGTAAAAATCAAGTGCATTAAACCAAAAATCACCTATTTGAATGGATTGATATTTTGCGTTCGATTTTGATACGGTGATCATGATTGCATCGTCAGGTGCCATTACAAAAAAACCAGCGGCATTCCATTGACCCGGCAAACCACTGCCGTCCTGCGTGGGGCGCGGTGGACTTAACATATTACTGGCAAGATTCGCTCGTAGACGATCTACAAACTTCACCCAACCTTTGGTAGCGTTAATTAAGTATTTCGACGCTCGTGCATATTGATCATTTATCAGTGTAGGAGTAAGGTTGGCATTAGGTCGGCCGACAGTATCGACACGCTCAATGTACCAGGTTCCCCCTTTTTCTTGTTCCCAATCCATAAAACTTTCTCTAATAAGCACGCTATTTGCCTCATATTCATCTTTATAATTTTGCAACCAATTTTCTGCTCCTTTAGGTTTGTTGCGGCTTATAACTATTTCAAAAGTATCATCACTTCTGAGATTTAATTTTTCACCATCAATTTGATCTACGGTAATAGGACTTGTCAAGTTTTCATTATAACCAGGATTTCCTGCACCAACCTGAATTTCAAGAGATGCACTGGTTCCCTTTTTACCACGTATTACATAAATACCATCTGATGCAATGGTCGCTGCAAAATACTTATTGTCAGGATTGTATAAACCATACTGATTATGCTGACTCATTACCCTAAATTCAGGATGAAGCGCGTCATGAACGACAAAACCTTCATCTAACGCGGCCGCTATTTGATGTTTAAGTTGTTTTTGTGCTGCGGCAAGTTCTTGTTCTGGATTAGGACTAAAAACATACCATGGTGCTGTTAGCATAATGTCTCTTGTTTGTTCAATTGCTTTAGCAAATTGAAGCGCTCCTTTTAATTCTGTTTGTAAATGGTTCATAATGATAAGATTATTGTTAGTAATGATTTGTAATAATGGTAAAGGCTTTTACCATTGTTGACTATACTAGTTCCGACATTTAGAGAAACCGAATTAATGAATGTCAACCTTCAGTTGGTCAACCACTATTCGGATAAAAAGCTAAAATTTAAAAACTTAATACAAATGGAGTCTAGAAGATCTTCAGACTCTGGATTACGTCCCAAGCCTTGATTTAATCCACTTAAAGCAAAGCTTTTAGAAATTTCAATTAATTCATCGCTAAAAATAGCGGGATCGTAATCGCCTAGAAATTTTGTTGCGGTTTGCTCCAACTCATCAAAAGCCGCTGGTTGTCTTGAAATAGCAACAAATAACTCATTAAGTGCGATGCCTCTCGCTTTACCTTCTATAACAGTATTAGTGCTCATCTGTGATACCTTAAATGCGCCCATAAATTTAGTTGCGGTACTATCTAGGTTATCAAATGCTGCGGGTTGTCGTGCAATGGCATTAAATAGTTCGCTTATTGCAATACCTCTGGCTTCTGTATCTGCATTAAAATTGCTACTCATATTCGCAGGATCGAACGCTCCCAAAAATTGTGTTGCTGCATCATCTAAAACATCAAATGCCTCTGGCTGCCTTGCAATGGCCTCAAACAAAAATGCCAATGCTCTTCCACGTTCTACAATGGTACTATCAGTAAATGGTAACAACTCTGTGAAGTCGCTATAAATTTGCTCTGAAGCGCTTATCAGTACATCAGCTGCCTCGGGCTGTCTTGCAATAAACTCAAATAGGCTTTTTATTTGACTCATTTTTACTGCATTTATATCAAATACATCATTACTTTCAATCAGTTTTGAAATGGAGTCTAATAAACTATTTTGCTCTGCCTGTACAAGGCTTAAACTATCGTTTAGTGTTCTCACCTCTCTTTCTAAGTCTTCTATTTCGTTAGTATTACAACTACATAATAGAATAAACACTATCCCCAGTAGGGTACCTATTAAATTTTTCATGTCTTTTGGTTTTGCATTACTCATATCTTGTTATCTACAATACTTAATTGCGTTACAATATTACTTTGGCGTCGTGTATTGTTCAACAAAAACAGAGTGAAGAGGAAAAAGAAACTCTAAAGCCGAAAAAAAACATGCTAACCTTGCTGTTCGAAGTATGCAATCTAGAAACACTATGCTCTAATTTCTCAGGAGGAAGCCTTAAAAAACGTTGAAAAATAATAAAACTGAACTTCTTAGGGTATTTTAGATATTAGAGAATTATAGATCACGAATGGCATACGAGTCCAAATATTGAATAATAACATTTGTGCTATAATTTATATTATGTAAAATAAATATTCAAGAGCAGCCTAAACTACTCCCATATATCCTACTTATTATTTAAACTATCTATTCTACCCTTTGCAGCTTTCGCTAATGTACTTTTAGAATCAATATCAATAATTGCCTGATATGACTTCTTAGCAGCTTCCAATTGTTTAGATTGCTCCTGTGCATAACCCAAACTATACAATGCACTTGCTGATTTAGGATATACTTCTGTAATGAGTTCTAAAACAAATAATCCTCCTTGTACATTACCATTTTCAAACAAACGATTTCCCGCTTGCCCAAATTCCTTTTCAAAATCATAGTATTTATATTGTGGATTGCTGGCGATCTCTTTGGCAGCTTGTTTCACCTCTCCATATTTTCCAGCTAAAAACAGTTGCGTTAAATGATCTAGTGGATTTAATATGAAACCTGTATCTGTATACTTTAGCGCAGCTTCTAAAATAGGATCCTCATTCTTACTATATTGATCAAAACTCATATCTACCGCGATATTCGGGATAGTCCAATCTTTATTTTCCCATTGCGGGACATCTTGCCACCATGCATATGATAAATATGCGTTAATTCGAGAATTTGGCAATGTTACTCTTCGGGCATCTCCATAAAAATTCTTGTTTTCAGCAGTTGGTTCGCCTACAATAATTGCCTCAGTATAGTTCTCAATCTCATTCGTCAAGTTTTGTGCCGCAGAAAAGGTATTTCTTCCTATGATGTAAAAGAATTTTCCCTTTGTATTGACCTTTGGTCGTGCCATAATGCCTTTTATAAATGCCTTATTGTTGTAGTTATTTCCGCCTCCATTTAATCTACAATCGTACACCAATTTTTCTATTTCATTGGTGTCAATAAATTCAAAAAGACGTTTGTAAAAATCCGCTAATGACTCCTTTTCATCATTAAAAACTGAGCTTTGACGTACGTATAACACCTTAGAGTCCGCTAAATATTCAAAAAAGTAAAATTTCTCATTCAAATCCTTTAAATATAATGGAGTCACCGCTTGAGAGCGGGCACTCTCCCACTGTTCATTTGGTATCGTCAAGCAATAATCAGTCGACATCTCTTTCAATTCAACTGACTTTATAGTTTGCTTAAAACGCTTTCCATTTTTCTCTAAGGTGAATTCAATTGTCGATTTTAACTCTTCGGTTACTCCTTGCGCATGCAGTACTGTTGGTAAGGTCGCAAAACGAACGCCATATGCCTTGAAATACTGATCGTTTTCAACTGGCACCACCGGCCGAATCATTCTAAAGACTTTTTCAATAGGAATTCCCTCAATGGCTACTACCCTAGCCCCAATTGCTTTTTGATAGTCTTTATGTGCACCTTCTATATAAACCCCATCAGAAAATTGGTAGAGATTAATCGGCAATATCTTGTCTTGAGCCACTGTACCAAATGTTATTTGTGAATGACCATATTCAAACAACGAAACCATACGCGCTAAACCTGCCGGCACTTCATGTGCTTCTAAATTTGGGATTTCTTTATATAGTTTTTCTACTTCAGTATCGAAATCAGCAGCACTTATCTTTTTAAATAATTGCGGGAATTTTGAATGCACTGTTTTTTGCAAGTATCGCAAATCTTCCTGCCATTGCGCCGCAGAAATAGATTCCTGTGCGTTTGATTTGGACATAAATAAAAAAGAAAGAATACTTACTAGTCGGATTAATTTGATGATGGAACGAATTTTCATGATTGGTTAGTTTTTTAATTGATGTAATGATATCTATTCCAAAGATGAGACAATAAGATATGCCACGGAATATAAAACTAACTGAAATGTCGTTTTGTTAGGTTGAGTTGTCTTAGTCAAGTTAGAACCTATTAATAAAACTGTTTAACACCCCTAATTAATGGGTATTTTTCCTAGAGAGAACAGTTTACAAAATAACTACATTCGTCTCCGACGATCTATATCAGCCTACACACTGATTGGTAAACAACTGTGTTCTGTCCTTTAATTTATTCATTTGTTATGGTTTTTATATTCCTTAGGTTAAACCGATTAACAAAGATTGCACTTCCTTTCTTCCTATTGCTTTCTACTGTGTTTTCTAATGCTAATGCTCAAATAGCACTAGAAGACTTTAATAATGCTCAATTTTATACAGTAAAGAATGGTTTACCCTCCTCTTTTACTTCCGATATCGCAGAAGATCAATTTGGATTTTTGTGGATAGCTACTGCCAAAGGAATCGTCCGATTTGATGGAAAGAAATTTAGTGACTTTTCGAAACTAACAAATGACAAACTAGATAAAATCGGTTTTGTGAATACACTTATAACCGATAAATCCGGTGAAGACCTCTGGCTAGCTAGTGATGACGGTATTTTTTACAGTAATACGGCTACTATCAATTTCCAGCGGATAGAATCACTCATTTCGAGTATCCCCTTCCCTATTGAAAAAATCGCTGATATTATCTTAGATCATCAAAAAATAATATGGGCCGCAGAATTTGACCAAGGGCTAGTGCGAATTGACTTAGAAGGAAATACGCATAAAAGAATTTTATTTAAGAATAGTACCGCTGAAGGCAATTCAAAACTTAATAGCATTACCAATATCTCTCAAGATCCTATTGATAACAATATTCTTTGGTTAGGTACTGGAGCTGGTTTGATTAGGTTCAATAGCCTTACAAATGACTACGATATTTATGTATATCAAAACCATATAGAAGCAGCGCAAAATCACATTCGCAATATTCATGCTTCTAAAGATGAAGTTTTAATTGGTACATGGAGCGAAGGAGTATTGTTTTTTGATAAATCGACTAGAGAATTTAGGCAGCCGCTAAAAAAACGCTTCCCTAATTATCATAGGGGAATCAAAGGGTTTCATGAAGATACTGACGGAACCATTTGGGTGACTACTGTAAATGGTTTAATGTCCTACAATTCAGAAACCCGTGATATTACCAATATAGTTCCAAATAATTTAGATAAAGATGTTTTACGAGGTGTTTCCTTTGTTGACTCCAGAGGAATTATTTGGTATGCTAACAATAAGGGACTGCTTAAATATGATCCGCTACCATCTCAAACTAAATTTATTGAACTAGAATCGAGAAGTGAATTGTCAGAACCAGTCATTGTAAATGCAATTATTAAAGCTGAAAATAATCTTTATGTTTTAGGGCATGCTGGCCTGGGACTTTATAAAATAAATTTAACAGATCATTCATTTAAGGTTATTCGTTTACCCTATTTAAATGGGAACAAAAAAACGGGATATTCACTTCGAGATATGATTGAAATGGAAGATGGTCGATTCCTAATTCTTGGAAGTCATAAAATGGTCATTTTCAACCCGAAAACAGAAGAGGTTGTCCTCTCACCTCTTCAAATTGATCATGTGTATCCTTCACTACAAAAGGTTATTAAGGATCGAGATAACAATTATTGGGTAGGCGCCAGACAAGGAGGTGTTTTTTGTTTGAACTTTCAAAAAAACAGCATTGTAAATTATCGAGAAGAGTTCGATATTTATGAAGAGGGTAATCATCGATGGGTTAATCGTTTATATTTAGATTCTAAGAATAAACTCTGGCTTGGTAAGGGGTCCTCAAGTACTATTATGAATTTGAATGATCTTTCTATTCATAACCTCGACCCCGTAATTCAAGACAGTATTAATTCGTATACCGATGTTGGTGGTTTTTTAGAAGATAATAAAGGACGTGTATGGATTGCTGGTTATAAACAGGGATTAGGGTACACAGACTATGAAAATTTTGCTAAAGGAATCAGTCATGAAATCGATGGATATTATAGAGGGTTGTATCCTCTTAATGATAGCATTTTTTGGACAATTGGTGATCATCTCGGCCAATTAAACACCAATACCCTAACCCATACTAAAATGAATCTGAGGGATACGGATAATCAATATGTGTTTAGAGGACCTGTTATTAATTCGAAGCATAATGAATATATAATTGGTTGTAATAATGGCGTTTTAATATACAATTCAACTCAAGGAGAAGCGCATTCTGAACTTGCAGTTCCCTATATCCAAAATGTGAGTTCAAATGGTACTATTCTATTTAATGCAAGGGAAATTTCAAGAAAAAACCTTCAATTTAAAAGTGGAATTCAACACCTCATGATTCAGGTAAGCGCTTTGGGCTTTCACAAACCAGACCAAATTAACTATCAATATACGATTGGAGATGATTGGATAGATATTGGTGTGAGTAATGAAATTAATTTCACAAATCTAAGTTCTGGGGACTATGCGTTTCAACTAAGAGCTGTTAATAGTTTAGGTCAGGTTCAAGAAAACCCCGTGTTGTATAACTTGACAATACCTACTCCTTGGTGGGCAACATGGACGGCCTATTTGTTATATGGTTTAGCTGCCCTGATTTTTGCATACTGGTTTTATCGTTTTAAACTTTCTAAAAAATTAGCCGTTGCCGAAAGTAAACGACTTATTGAAATGCATCAATTTAAAAATAGTCTCTATACCAATATTACTCATGAATTTAGAACACCGCTTACCGTTATATTAGGCCTGACAGATTCATTAAAAACAAGGACTTCTAATTTAAAAACTGAAGACTCAAAAACATCATTGCAAATGATAGAGCGAAATGGTGAAAATCTATTACGTCTAGTAAATGAAATGCTTGACCTATCTAAATTAGAAAGCGGCCACATGGAACTACAATTGGCGCAAACCAATGTAGTGCCCTTGCTAAAATATCTAGCGGGAAGTTTTAGTTCATTGGCTGAAGAAAATGAGCTAGATCTCACTATTTATTCAGAAATAGAACACTTAGTTATGGATATAGACGTCACTAAGTTAACATCCATTATTTCCAATGTCCTTTCGAATGCAATTAAATTCACACCTGCATTGGGCCAGATAATAGTGCATATAAAACAATATGTGCATAAGAGCGAAGATTATCTGTATATAAAAATAAAGGACAGTGGTATTGGTATTTCAGAAGAGGAAATACCGAATATCTTTCAACGGTTTTATCAGGCAGATATATCGACTACTAGAATAAACACTGGTACTGGAATTGGACTTGCCCTTACCAAAGAGTTAGTTACTTTAATGAATGGCAGTATATCATTAAAGAGTACACTAGGGAAAGGTAGTGAGTTTACCATAAAAATTCCCGTGACTCAAAATGCCCCTGTCACTCCAGAGATAGTTTTAAACAAAAAGGAGTCGTTAGTAAATGCCAATACTCCTGTTATTACTACTGAAAAGAGTTTAATCCAAAATCCTAAACTCCCAATTGCCTTAGTAATCGAAGACAATATGGATGTTGCCCATTATTTAAAAACATGCTTATGGGAAAAGTATGAGGTTATTCATGCCGTTAATGGGCTAGTCGGAATAGAAATGGCGTTTGATCATATGCCTGATGTGATTATTTCCGATGTAATGATGCCTGAAAAAAATGGCTTCGAAGTTTGTAAGACTTTAAAACTTGACGAAAGAACCGATCACATCCCTATCATTATCTTAACAGCGAAAGTGTCTACAAAAGATCGTTTAGAAGGCTTATCACATGGAGCGGATGCTTATTTAGGAAAACCCTTTAATAAGACTGAATTGTATACCCGCTTAGATCAGCTATTGTTAGTTAGGAAAAAACTAATTAACAAAATTCATGATGGCGGATATGGAAGCTTGGTAAAAAAAGCTGCTACAACACCAGAAACCAGGTTTCTACAAAAGTCCATTAAACTCATCCATACTGAAATGGATAATTCAGATTTTGGTCCTGCAGAGTTGGCTAAGAAACTTCATCTAAGCGAATCACAGGTATATCGAAAAATAAAAGCTATCACTCATAAATCAACTGCGGTATTTATTCGTTCTGTACGTTTACAAAAGGCTAAAGAATTAATTGAAACAACCGACAAAACCATCTCAGAAACTGCTTATGAGGTCGGTTTTAATGATCCATCCTGGTTTAGCCGAGCCTTTAAGAAAGAATTTGGCCTTGCTCCTAGCGAATTGGTTAAATAGCTGCAAATCAATTCTTTAAAATACAAACAGTCCTGTGCTTGCAATAATAGTACAAGACTTTTTTTGTTGCAAAGCAAATAATCCTAGTGCTTGCAATAATAGTGAACACCATTCCTTTCTTCCTGAATTAATATTGCTATCAGATTCCTCCACGAGTTTATACAACTCCCCCATTCTATCTATTTGATTCTCCCTTCAAATTAGGATAAACTTTTAAACATAACAATAATGAAAACAAACAATCAAACTCAGAATGTGAGTTCATTGACTTTTGGCAAAGTAACTCATGGTATGCTGAAAAAAGTAAAGCATTTTTTAGCAATCACCTTTTATTTAATAACAAGTACGACCCTTTTGTATGCGCAGGCTAGTTTAGCTGCAGAGGACATGGTCGAAGATATTACTGTTACTACTAAGTATGGGGAACAAAAAACCTATACACTCATCAGAGACTCTCAAACTCCAGAGCAGTGGTACTATATGCCTAACGGTGTTAGAGTTGCTGAAGAGGTCAATGTAAATGGTAAGGTGGGACCCAAAATGACCATTCTCAAATATCAGTATAAGGACAAAATCACAAAAGAAACCAAAGAAGGCGCTGTATTATCAGCAACCTTCACAATGGCAATGGAATCTGAAGTAGTAGATGAAGTAAAAACAAAGCTAGTGGCTAAGGTTAGAAAGCTTCAAAATTCTAAAGATGCCTATTGGAAAAAGTACCAACGTAAACTTGGCAAAGCAGAAATTAGATTGGCAGGGCTCCCATTAGAAAGCAGTAAGATTCAATTCTTAAATGGCAAAGGAGATTTTATGGGTGAGGTTGACGCCAAAACTTCCTTTGATGGTGCTACGACAGCTAGTCAGGAGATGGTCATGAGCTATAATCTTACCGCTTTAGGGGCTAGCGTAATTCAAGGTCTTGCAAGCGGAAAATCTGGTCTAACCCTTAGGGCGAGTGTTGCATATAAAGGATTAACGCCTCCTTGTGGGTATACCATTAATGGGAAATGGGATAATGTCTACAAATACTTTGAAAAACAAACAAAGAAAGAAGGAGGTGTAAAAATATGGGTTATAAAAGCATCTGCTACAGACACCAAACAAAAGAAACGTGAGAGTTTAGAGAAGATTCAAGATATAACTGTTGAACAAATTGCCTGCGAAGGTGAAGACAAATCTGCTGGTGATGAAAACCTGAAAAGCTTATTAGATAAGATAGAAGGGCAAGTGTTTAATACCGAAATTTTGACACAAGCTAAGGAGCTTGAGAAATTGAAATCAATGTTCGAAAGCACCAATGATGAAGACCTTAAAAAGAAGCTAATTGATAAGATAGCTGGAACCGAAAAGTCCATAAACTTTGGATATCAACGTTCTGTAAAAGACATTGAAAAAAGGCAGACAGGCGAAATCAACTATGATTATTCGAAGCAGCAGATCGTTACGCGTAATACTACATTTGGTGGTGGTTTAAGCTTTTCAAAATATAAATTATCTGAAGAACAACTTGTTCAGGATGGCTATGTCATAAATATTGATGCGAATAAAGATTTTAGAAGTACCATCTTTGGTTTGCCAATAATAAACCCTGACTACGGAGCTCGCGCTATTACTTTAGAAATAAAGTATAAAAACAGTGATGGTAGCACAAGAAGCGAAGCGAGACAGTGGACCAAAAATAATGGCTGGCTTACTCCTATGGGCAAAAAGGTATCTCACATTCAGTTTAATTTAATTGGAGAGAAAGATCAAGCAAAACTAGATGAACCGGAGTTTGACGTTAATCTTCAAGTTGTTTCTAGTATTCCAAATGGTTCTTTTAATATTAGCCGCAAGGTCAAAATGGCTGGCGATGAAAAATTCGTAGATGCGATCGAAATGGTTACTGATTCTTACATTATTGATGGAGAGGACCTAAGCTACTTTAAAACCTCTGGAAACCCTACAGATCTATCCAGAGCAGAAGTACTTATCAAAAATGGAGATGTTTCGATAAAGAAAAGTATAAAACCCTATTCAATTAATGGAACTGCTACCGCTCCTAGCCCAGTCTATCTCCTTTTCCCAAAAAGTGAAACTGGCGCAACTGGAAAAGTAACCTATGTAACAAAAAATGGTATACGAAAGGTACGAGATCAGAAAATTGAACTAGGTGAAAATATACTAGACGATTTTGATTGGAAACAGTCTATTGAATAACCTAATTAGATTCTGTTATGAAATGCTACATAAAATATATCATAATTCTGGCATTCTTTGGTATGTCAGGGGAATTATGGTCGCAAGTAACTAGACCAAGTGAGACCATTAGGGCTAGAAGAGGAACTAGGCCCAGTGAAGTTGTAACCGCTACAAGGGGATCAGCAGCTATTGGTCCTAGAAAAATAATGCCACATAGAAAAAACAAAGTATGGATCTATGGTGGTAAGAAAAGAAGGATTAATAACCGTGACTTTTACACCAAAGGCCGTTGGACAAAGCCACTACCTTCTGAAATAAAAGCGTTTTGGGAGAATAAAGACTTCTATTTCTATCCACTAAAATTTGACCACTTAAAATCCTATAATTATGCTTCAAGTAGGAGTAAAAAAACCATTAAGACGGGCTTCATTACTAAAATAGTGCATGAAATTCCACCTAAAACTTTTGATATTCGAAAGATTAGCCCCGACTCCTGGGATTGGATTCATAAAAAAAGGCAAAGTGCTCGCGGTCTAGAAGGTAAAAAGGGAAGGACAAATTTTTATTTCTTTAAGAATATAAGGAGGAAAGAATTTACAGCATTTTCGTCAGCATACGATCATATCATAGTTACCGATACCTTATTTGCACCGGTTTCTTTTTTAAATACTGATGGCAAACCACGCAGTACAAAAAGAAGCTATATAAAGGTAATTGCAAACTGTATTATTTATGACGGTCCAATTACTCCAGGATCAGCTAGAGCAAGGGAAATGACAGATTATGTTTTTTCCGCAAAGGAAATATTGCTTAAAACGCCTTATAAAGAGCTTAATAGTCGGGAACTGAAGCCGAACCCTCCTTTTGTTGTTGCTGATACTAACATTAAAGTACATAAGGATCCATTCGGGGAGAATGAAGCCCTGCTGACCAATAGACTATGTATAGAAATAATGGGGCAGATTGCTACTGAACTTAACGGCTTAACTGATGATTGGGAACGTGATAAATTGTTGACTGAATTTCAGAATTATCGATATAACAAAGTGAGATCAGATATGCTGTGGAAAGACAAAGATTACAAAGAAGATTTCGCTTCCTTATGCAGCAATTTTGATAGTCAGTACGATCTTGAAAGACTTGAAACCAATAGAAAAATTGGTGATTTGACCATACTCGTGTCTGGAAAGATAAAAGACTTACATAAATCTCCTTTCAAATATTACGCACTTCCTTCTATCGCAACTCTAATTCCAGTATCTAACATGAATAATGGGGTTAACGATCGATTCGGAGCTATACATTTTGATGCTACAGGTGGGGCAAAACTATCCATGAAACTGGAAGTAGAACTTGGGTATGACCCGAAGTATTTAGAGGAGGTGAACAACGTATTATCAAAAAAAGGACTCGTTTTGGAGAAGAAAATTCCGAACAATCTTATTTACATTAATGATCAATCCTTTAAACTTAATGGAGAAAATGCCGGGAAAATTATCCCAATCGGAAATAGTATTCTACGTCTTAAAGTCCTTTTACAAGATGAACAGCTTTCACTAATTAAGTTATTCCCTAAGAGCAACAATATTGACTTTAATCTGAATTATAAAATACAGGAATCACAACAGCCAAAGTCACAACAACTGGTTTTAAAAGTACCAGAAAGCTTATTGAAGGATATTGATTATGAAAATTTGATCGATAAATTCAATGTAATCGAAAGCAATACTATTACCGATAATGTTCGAATATCGAGTCAACTATCACCCAGTCTAGATAATGAAGGAACTCTGAATTATATAGAAGTTTCGCTGCAATTTATTTTTGATAATAAAACGGTATTTAGAGGTCCTTTTAGATTGTCCTCTTACTCTACCCTTGCTTCGGAGAACAATATCTCTTTTGTCAAACATTCAGAAAATTATAAGATCAAAGTAAGTGGTAAGGCATACTATGAAAACGGGGAACGTGATATTGTTGAGGATCTAGTGGTCGATTCAAAATTTATCACATTAGAGGAAAACATATTTAAAAAGTAATAATCACAAAACATTATAAACATGAAAACTATCATAAATCTAGTACTAATTACGCTCTGCTCGATGAGTTTTGGGCAATCAAAAGCAATTAAGAAATTCTCCTTAGAGGATCAACAATTTATCGGGACTAAACTTGAGCAAGCCCAATACTTATTGAAAAAAGTAAAACCTATGGGCATTGTTTCAAAACAAGATGCAATGCTGCCTCAATTCATTGAATCCTTAATGACCGATGAGGTTGCTATTCCGGCAATATTCAAGATCAATATGTATTTAGAATCTAAAAACTTAGAATATGACCATGTCGGAGGTTCCGTTCTCGACGACTTATCCCATAATGCAAAAGGAAGTCAGGCTAAGTATTTTATCATACATGATACGAGCACTCCAAATTTTTTAAAAAGAGATTTTCCCGATTATATAAACGAAGATTCTTGGAAACAAAATAATGTGGAGGTACGATGGAAACATAGGAAAGGGCCTCATGCTTTTGTGGGACGAACTGGAAAAATATTCTTTCCCATCGAATTCTCTTCTGCTTACCGTGCAACAAAATTTGAATTCAAAGCACTAGGAAAGAGTATTTCAAGAGGGTTATTTATTCATATCGAGCTCGTACAACCACGCAAATCAAAATCTGGAAAATGGAGGGATAATGACATTATAGCTCCGGATCCTGGTTTCACCACTGACCAATATCAAAAACTTGCTTTGTTGTATATCTGTGCATCGATACGCGTGAAGAATTGGTTAGTCCCCGGTTATCACGCAGTTTTAGATCAAGGGATAAAAAATGGTCATGATGACCCACAGAATTTTGATTTGGAAACTTTTAGTGCCGAAATAAAAACAATGCTAAGTGCGATTGAAGAGTATTAAATCTAAAAACATTAGTTATGAAAACATTTAAAATATTTATAAGCCTGACGATGCTTCTTAGTATCAGTCATATTAATGCACAAGAGGAAATAGTAATGGATACTATGTTTATAGAAGTCGAAAGCTTGGATGTAATTCCTGACGATCTTGGTACCCTTGAAATTGATACTACCATTGCTGAGTTGTCAAAAAGTAAACCAAGTTATCAATTTACCAAGGAAGATGCTCTTTGGATGGCTCGATTTGTAACAGGAGAGTCTGGTGTAAAAGACGACGCTAATGGACATGCGGTCATTTGGGCTATGTTTAATAGATATGGCATTTTAAGACATCGCGTAAAAAGCTGGAAGTCCTTCAGTAAATTTCTCCAACTCTATTCTACTACACTCCAGCCGATCCTTAAAAGTAAAGGAGCCGCTAAACGGGTATGGAAAAATCATCGTGCAAATCCTGAGAAACATCCAATTGTTATAGGTGAAGGCACTTACAAAGGAACCAATATTAAAAAAGTACAGTACAAAAGACATATTGATCTTCAAAAAAAGAAATGGAAGGATATTAATCTTAATATTCGACGTATGGTTATTGATATATTAAGAAATGATATTGAAAACCCAGGGATCGGTATAGCTACCGAATTTGCAAGCACTCGCATATACTATAAATCAAAATACGGAGAGTTCCCCAATGAGCAACAATGGGAAGACTACACGATTAAGTATGCAGAAGAAAGATGTAAAAAGGGTATTAAAGGATGCACTTGGATTGGATATCGCGATAATTTAAACCAAATGAAAAATGCCTTCTTTTTAGACAATCGTTTCAAAGATGTTCCACCAGAAGCCGTCTCGGTTAAATTTAATTGATCTTTATTTTGTTTTAATATGGTCATTAACCATAAGGACTAGACCATAATTGGGAATGACCATATTAAAACAATTATATAAATTATTTAGAAATAGAAAGTTATTAGAATGACTCTAAGGTGCTAATTTTTTCAGCGCAGCCTTACCCGAAGCACTCTCCGGATTCAACTCCAATGACTTTAAATAGTTTTGCCTCGCCTCTTTCTTCTTCCCTATTGTTGTTAATGATTCACCTAGACTGTCATACACATTCCAACTTTCTGGAAATGCTTCTACATTTAGCTTAAATACGGCAATAGCCTCATCAGTTTTTCCCGATTGAAGATATAAATAACCCAATCCGTTTATCTCATTTTCATCCAAAATATAATCTGCACTATCCTTGTTGGCTGTGAAATGCGTCTTTCCTGCTTCAATGCCGTTGTTTAGTATTTCATGGTATACCGATAAGCCTAAATATCGCTTTGTTTCTGGAAAATTCGTTGCGCAGAATGCATAATATTCCTTTAGCACATCCAGCTTATTATCTCGAATTAAACCATAGGCAGTATTGGTAATTGAAACGGCATCTAGTTGAAAATTGCCTTCAGGAAAATGCGATTTATAAAGGGAATATGACGCTATAGCTTCTTTGATCTTATTTCCACTAAATAATTCTTTCACTACTTGCTTTAACTCACTGTTTTGTAATTTTTTATAGTCTTCATTATCAATATTTACTTTAAATGAATTTTGGGCGGTGTTGGCTCCTTTATTTAGCAAGTCTTGCATATAATCATAAGCAACTGATCGCTTTGCAGTCAGGACTTTTCCATCTTTTATGATTGTCTTTTTTTCTAGAAAATTCACAGTATTCTCAAAAGGATTTTTATCAAATAAAATAAGATCGGCAGCCTTGCCTACTGCTATATTTCCATGTGTTTGATCCAATTGCATAGATTCATAGCCATTTAGCGTAGCTATTTGCAACACCTCTCCTATGGAAAAACCAGCTTTGCTTAGTAATATTAATTCAGACAGTAAAGCACGTCCACCAAAACGGCAGTCGGTTCCAATTCTGATTTTGACACCCTTATCGTGGGCTTTTCGATAGTACCCCATCATTGCATTGTAAGCGTCATCTAGTGCTTTTTGCTGTTCTTCGGTATAATTTACCATTGGTATTTTTCGAATGGGATAGTACTCAAAGGAGGTAAAAAAATCAGATTGCCCTGCGGATGATGCTACCACATTCAAAGCCGTACTTATTGAAGCCCCTTTAGTTGCCATAGTATCAAACAATGCCATAAGCTCCTCCTCCATCTCAGGATGTTCTTTTATATATCCAAAGAAAAAAACCATTTGAGCGGCAAATTCATCAATACTGGAAGTCATCCGAATTCCATATTGCTCATTCATTGCGGGCCAGTGGGTATCATAATCTAAAATACTTGGGGTAAGTGTAAAAAAGTGCTCAAAATTGGATATCCCATAATCCATAGCCTCGCCAATAGTTACCACATTATTATCTACATGTGTATTTACAATAATACCCTGCTTTCTTGCTTCATCTGCCATTGCTTCATAGTCTGGTTTACGAAGTTTCCGGTAGAATTTCATGTATTTCAAACCCTTTGCAGCATAATCTCTTACTTTTTTGCGGCCATCTTCGGGATTCATTACTTCAATATGATGTGCTGGCTGTCTTCTATCTTCATCCGAGACGATTGATCCTCCGGTGATATAGAGATCTGGGTATTCTGACGTTGGATTATTTTGCCAATCTAGGGTAATATCTATCCATTCCTCAGGCTGTGCCATGTCAATAATCGTAGTGACTCCATGATTTAAATAATGATGGGTGGTCAACTCTCGTAGCATTTCTAATCCACCATCTGCTTCGTACTCTTCGGGCAATGCGGAATCCACTCCGTAGTTTCCAATTAAATGTACATGAGTGTCAATAAAACCGGGAGTTAATAGTCGGCCATCTCCGTTAATAGTTTTGGTAGCTTTTACCTTTTTATCGGAATTGACAATAGCAGCAATGGTATCTGCATTGATTAGTACAGTTTGATGCTCTTTCACTTCTAAGGTCTTGCTATTGAAGACATTTACATCGGTAATAGCAAGATCATACTCAGTAGATTGACTACAATTTAGCGTGCAGTATGCCAGGCATAGCAGTAATATGCAATTTTTCATAATCCTATTTTAAAAGGTGTTTTTTCTAGTGACTAGTTTCCATAAATATGTCGTGCTCCTTTTGATAAAAGGTAATCGACAATTGCCTGCTGATTGTTTTTAGATGCCTGTGAAAGTGCAGTGCCCTGCCCTGCTGTATACAAGTTTACATTAGCTCCTTTCTCAATCAAAAGTTTAGCGGTTTCTAGATGTCCATTTCTTGCTGCATTGATCAACGCAGAACCACTACCATCATTATGAAGATCAATATCTGCACCACGATCTAGAAGAAGTTTTATCATACTGTTCCTCACGTTTTTTGCGGCATTGCTTAATGCTGATCCACTACCATCGGTTTGCCCGTTAATATTAGCTCCCTTATCTAAGAGTAGTTTTACTGTATCAACTAACCCATTTTTAGCAGCTGCCGTTAATGCCGATCCGCTTCCATCATTCTGTGCGTTGATATCGGCGCCTTTTGATAGTAGTAATTCAATGGTATGATTGTGTCCGTTTCTTGCAGCTGCTATTAAAGCGGAACCATTGCCATCAGTGGCTGCATTTACATCAGCACCTTGATCAATTAGATAACTTACGGTTTCATTTATTCCATTTTTAGCGGCTGAAATTAGCGCAGAACCATGACTATCTGTATTTACATTTACAGATGCTCCTTTTTTCACTAGAAACTTCATGGTAGCCATATGCCCATTATTGGCTGCAGCAGTGACTGCGCTTCCTTGATTAGGGGCATATTTATTGACATCAGCCCCTTGAGCCACCAGATATTCAACTGTTTTTAAATGACCATTATTGGCGGCTGCAATCAAAGAGGTACCTTGGTTTGAGGATATCTTATCGATTTCAGCTCCTTTGCCTACTAAAAATTTTACAACTTCGGTCTGACCATTATTCGCGGCGGCAATTAAAGGTGTTCCTTGATTTGGTGAGATTTTGTTTACTTCAGATCCTTTTGACACTAGAAATTTCACTGTTTCTAATTCCCCATGACCCGATGCCGCTATTAAGGCATTACCTTGATTGGGAGATATAAAGTCAACATCCATTCCTTTTGAAACTAAGAACTTTACCGCATCAAGATTATTACTATGAGCGGCAGCTATTAATGCGTTCCCTTGGTTAGGCGAATAATGATTGATATCTGCTCCTTTTGAAACCAAATACCTCATGATTTCTAAGTGCCCTCTACCTGATGCTGCAATAAGTGCATTTCCTTGATTTGGGAACGTTCTATTAATATCAGCTCCTTGGGATACGAGGTACTTTATAAAATCTAAATGACCAAATTCAGCTGCGGTGATTAAGGCAGTCCCATCTCCTCGAACGTTTAGTGTCACATCTGCACCATTGGCAACAAGTAGCTTGGCAATTTCCAAATTTCCGATTTTTGCAGCTGCAAATAATGGTGATTTCGGTCGAGATAATCTCCATGAACGTCCGTTAACACTGATGTCTTCATAGCCAGGATTACGCTCAATACAATTCACTGAACTGGCAGTAACAAGTGACTTAACCCTCGTCATATCCTCCACTCGAATAGCTTCTAAAAGTTTCATACAATCCGAGTTTGAAGTGGCAACAATTGTATTTGATTTGTCACTTTTTTCTGTTGAAGCTGATTTCAAATCTTGTTTTTCTTTTAGAACTTCGTTAGCAGTAGACTCTTCGACTAACTCAGGCTCAATTGCACTTTGAGAAGCAGCAGATAATGGCTTGTTCAAGAATAATAATACTGCGAAAAATAGCGGCATTGTAAATGCATATTTCCAGTAACTGTACGGATTTGATTTCTTACTGTTCATTTTTAAAATTCGTTTTTTGATTAATGATTGATTGTAATTGGTGGTTATTGCAAGTGGCTTATTGAAGGTGGCTATCTTTAAAAGATTCATTTGATAGCTATCTCGTTCTGCCTTTTTAGTATCTAATACCAAGTGATCAGTTTGGTATTCGATATTTTTTTCTACTTCCTTTCTAAATAACCATACGAAAGGATTAAACCATAGGACAATGACTGCTATTTCAGCCAGTAAAAGGTCCACACTATGGCGTTTTTTGACATGAATTTTCTCATGAGCGATAATCTGTTCATAAATTTCAAATTCATACTGTTCGGGATTGATGAAAATATAATTGAAGAAGGAACAAGGCTCCTTTATTCCGGTAGAATTGACTATAATACCATCAATATCTTTGATTTTATCATTGCTTTTAATCACTTTAAAAAGGAGCCCTATTACTTGCGCAATTAAGTTGATAGATAATACTGCTGCACCAAATAGATAGATAATCCATAACCAATCTACCAAGCTGCGTTGTGTAGTTTGTGTTAAAGTGGATTCTATTCGCTTATCTGACTGAATTGGCGCCTTTTCAGCCGTGCTTTCAATCGGTTCGTTTAGCTCAGCATCAGTCGAATTTATTAATTGCTGATCAGAAGTTATGGACGTATCTGGCTCAATAAAATTGGAAACTGCCCCTTGATTTTCTACCAACTTTGGGAGACTAATAAATGGCATTGCAAATGCAAATACTAATCCGATTATGAGATAAATCCTATTGGTAGCAAAAAAGCTTTCTTTTTCAATCACCAATTTATAAAAGGTTAAAACGATCGCTATTATTAAGGATGCTTTTAGAAGAAGTACCATCATGATTTCTTTGATTTATTCGATTTGATTAATTCAACTAAATCAGAAAGTTCCTCTTCCGATAAATTCTCCTCCTTGGCGAAATAAGCCATCATTTTAGGAAAGGAATTCCCAAAAAACTTCTTTTTAATGTTCGTTAGGTTTTTATCCCGGTAGGATTCAAAATCTATTACGGGACTATACTGATGTGTGTTCCCAATCAATTCAGATTTTAAAACTCCCTTCTTTACCAAAATCTTTACAATAGTGGCAACGGAGTTATAATGTGGTTTAGGCTCTGGTAGTCTTTCAATAATATCGCGTATAAAAGCAGTTTTTAACTGCCATACGATTTGCATTATTTGATCTTCTCTTTTAGTTAATTTTTCCATACCTATAACTTTACAGGCTCAAAACTACTAACTTTTTAGTATATCTACTAATTTTTTAGTAGATATTTTTAAAAACTCTTTATTTATAGGTGTTTCGGATGTTATTTGCAAATAGAATTGTGGTGGGAAAGAAAATTAATAACAGTTTATTGCTACATTCTTTGTTGTATTCTGAGAAGAATAAGTGCTGTGTTTATGGTTTGACTTTAATTCAATCACTTGGGCATTTGTAGACTACCTGTTGAGCGCTGAAGTATCTTGGTATTCTTTAGCACATCCGATTTTTGTTGTAGTGCTTTGTTTGTTCGCATGATAATGCCTAACTCCATATTTAATTTTCGAGCGTCCTCTTGAGTACCTGGACAATCCGTAATGCTATTTTCAAGATTAGTTTTGATCTCCTCTAATTTAGCAATATGCTTTTGCTGCTCATCCATCTGAACATTAAAATCATCTATTTCACTTTTATATCGCTGAATGGCTATTTCTAATTTAGCGGCCTTCTCCTTCCCTACTTTAAATTCCATTCCGAATAAAGAAACTTCCTCTGCACTGCTTAATAGGCTTTTTAGTTCTGGTTTAAAAAGAAATAATGCTACTAAGGCAAGTATTGCCCATATTAGTGTTTTAAAAGGAAAACTTGCTTTCTTTGGCTGATCTTGATCTGGCATGACAACTCGATTTATAAGGTTGGTATGCTGCAAGTTACAATCCATAATTCCACAGCACAATAGGTTTTATCTGCTTTTAAGAGGGTATTTCTCCCTTTTTACTACCTTCACTTGAGTTAAATTTCTAGCCATTTAATATGAGAATATTCGCCAAACTAGTATGCTGCTTTCTTGCTACTAGCACAGTGCAATTTACTTTAGCACAAAAAAATATCACCACCGGTCCTACTAAAGGATCTTTAGTAATTGTAGGAGGAGGTCGAAACAACGACCAAGTAACAGCAAAGTTTATGGAGTTAGCAGGTGGAAAAGATGCACACATTGTTGTTATTCCAACCGCATGGGGAGCCGAGGCTTATTCTGATAACGCCGGTAATGCGGGGCTGTTTCGCAAAATGGGCGCTACCAAAGTTACGGTACTACATACAAGCAACCCAAAAATTGCCAATACAAATGCGTTTATTGAGCCATTAAAATCGGCTACAGCGGTCTGGTTTAGTGGTGGTCGGCAATGGCGATTAGTTGACTCCTATAAAGATACCAAAACTGAAAAAGCGATATGGGACGTTCTTAATCGTGGCGGTGTAGTTGGAGGTTCATCAGCTGGTGCCACGATACAAGGTTCTTATCTGGCCAGAGGGCATACAGAAAACAACCAGAAAATGATGGGCGATCATGAAGAAGGTTTCGCCTTTATAAAGAACATCGCAATAGACCAGCATGTATTAGCTAGGAATAGACAATTCGATATGTTCGACATCCTAAAGAATAAGCCTGAGTTATTGGGCATTGCCATTGATGAAAGTACGGCGGTTGTAGTAACAGGAAATACCTTTGAAGTGATTGGAAAGAGCTATGTACTTATATATGATGGTACTTTTTATTCAAGAGAAGGAACAAGTCTTAAAACAGTTCCATCAAAAGAAAATGTATTCTATTTTTTGAGGTCGGGAGAACGTTATGATATGGAAAATCGTAAGGTTATTACTAATTGAATATAGTAGTTTTTATCTGATGATTCCAAATAAACCAAAATACCTTTACATAGCTTTTGATCTTTTCCCATCTAGGAAAGGTGCAGCTACCCATATATACCATTGCCTAAAGGCATTAAAAGCACAATATGGTACTGGTATTCTATTCTGCTTAGGGAATGATGATATGCCAAAATTTCAATTTGACGAAGAAAGTGACTTATATATTGTCCGTTTTAAAGATAAGATTGTCAATTTTTTAGAACGGACAGTTGCATTTCAACAACAATTACAAACATTATTAAATAACTCACTTTGTAGTCAACTGGCACTTATTCATTTTAGAGATATTTGGGGTGGTCAAGTAGCTTTAAAAACGAGCTCGAGTATAAAGAAAGTGTTTGAAGTGAACTCATTTCAGTCCATTGAGCTTCCGACGCGATATGCCGGTATTTCGATTAATGCTATTACTCAAATAAAGGCTATTGAAAAGGAAAATTTAAATGGTGCTGATGCTATAATAACTCCATCATTAGTGACTAAAAAGCACATTGAAAATGAATATAATATTCAACGGAATAAAGTTACAGTAATTCAAAATGGGGTAACAATTATAAACGGGAAAACAAAACCGTCAGAAATACAAAAACCCTACTTTCTTTATTTTGGGGCATTGCAAAAGTGGCAAGGCATTAAAATACTTTTTAAGGCATTAAAAGAGATTTATGATTTAGATATTAAACTGGTTATTTGCTCGTCTATTTCAGAAAAAAGAGCTGTTTTTCATCAAAAACTTGCCGAGGACATTGGAGTTTCTTCCAAAATTTTATGGTATTTTGAACTTGATAAACTGGCGTTATCAGGAATTATAAAAAATGCGTTGTTTACGGTTGCCCCACTAAGTCAATGTGATCGCAATTTAATACAAGGTTGTAATCCACTTAAAATAATAGAATCTATGGGCTATGGTATTCCTGTTATTGCATCGGACATACCAGTAGCTACTTGTTTGATAAATGACAATGTGGATGGTTTTTTAGTACAACCAGATCGACCGGAGCTGCTAGGCAGAAAGATAAGACAAGTACTAGCAGATTCTAAACGAATAAAGAAATACGGTACAGCAGCAAAAAAGAAAATGAATACCCAGTATCATTGGAAACAGCAGGAACTTAAAATGACAACTGTTTATAAACAACTATCGGTATAATGATTGCAACAACATTAAGAAGAGATGTCGGAATTATCAATACGGAAGGTGTAATATCATCAACGCGCCCCTGTAATTACTGGTTAATTGTATTCAAGCAAATATTAAGCACCAAGCGAAAAAAGAATTTTCAATTAAAATATTTAGTGTTTTTGCTGCCTATTTTTGGGTTGATATTTCTTCTTCTCACTAGTAATTATGAGGCCATTTTACCGATGTTTATCGTTTCCATTTTTGCAATAGCGATTGCATTTGCACTACTCGGTTATTTTGATCGGTATGGCTTTTTAAATCTAGAATCTATTGATAATTTAGCGAAATTCATTATTGATATAAAAGGAGATGTAAAACAAAACCTAGCGAGTATTACACTTAATCTTGGTGATTTGCAAAAAAGTGAACATGAAGTCGACCCCAAAAGATTAGGGATAAAACCAAAAGCCAAAACAAAATTTAAAGCCCACCAACTAAATCGCATAAGAGCTAAGTTTTTTTTGAAAGACAATAGCTTTGTACAAGTCTCTTTGCACCAAATGGTAGTAAGGGTCACCACATCAAAAAGAAGGTCAAGTGGAAAGTACAAAACAAAAGTAAAGTACAAACATCGATTTTACTACTTATTGACATTACGATTAAACGCAAATACAAGCCAAGTGCTTTCTGCGGATCGTTTGGGAATGCTAAGTGATAAATATATTATTACATGTGATACAATTGATGGATACCACTATATAAAAATCAAGTATAAAGAAAAACTACATTCGTTGCCGAAAAAAATATCAAACCAACAAAAAACCGCTACATCCTATTATTCAGATATGTTAACTTATTTATACGTCAACAATGTTTATACGAGGACAAATAACTTAAACAAAATAGGAAACTAAGCCAGTATGAGTTGTAAACAATTTTCAGGAATTTTTCTAAATATTGCATGCAGACGACAAGCAGAAAAAAAATGTTCAAAATGCGAAAAGGACACCTGTCTTGTACATACTCATACATTAAATTCAAAAACGCTTTGCGAGGATTGTTACTGGGAACAGTATTTGTATGATGAGCAAAATAAACCAACTCCCGTCGATTATTACGATGATGATGGTACTGTTTTTACATCTTCGAGTTCCTATGATTCGCGTACTTCGGATTCTGATGTTGATTCTTTTGAAGATGGCTTTAGTGGCGGTGAATTTGGAGGTGGTGGTGCTTCTGGTGATTGGTCTGAAGAAGATATAAATAGTTTTGATCAAACAGATATGAACGATACTTCTTTAGGTACGAATGAAGGTAGCTTTTTTTACAGCTAATAGCATATGAAAATTTGTTGGTTTACAGAAAACTATCCACCGGATAAAGGTGGAATGTCTAGAAGTTGCGATCGTATTGTCCATAATTTACGAATACATCATGAGGTTCATGTTTTTCATTTCACCAATCGTATTAGGGCTTTTACACATCATGCTGAAATAAATGGCACCTATACCGCACTACCCCTTCATCATGATACAGCTCATACACTCAATATTTTATGGGTACATATAAAGGAAAATCTAATAATAAAAGCTTCAACGCTTTTCGTGTCCTTTGGTAGTCATTTGTGCTTAAAAGGTGTGCCAATGGTCGCTAGTTGGTTGCATAAGCCATACGTACTATGTCTTAGAGGAAATGATTTTGACACCGCAATTTTCTCACAAAAAAGAAATGATCTATTGCATGCTATAGAAAATGCCGCTGCAATTGCTTGCGTTACTAAGGAAAAAGTTGATAGAATAGTAGCAATGGAACTCAGTGAAAAGGTGTTTTTTACACCAAACTCAATTAAACTTAATGAGTGGCAAGCTTTAGAGTCAGATATTGTACTTAGTAATAATCAAAAAAGAGACTTAAATATTAACGGTCGATTAGTAATAGGTTTAGTCGGATTTTTAAAGGAGAAAAAAGGAATTGATTTTTTTATTAAGGTCATGAAGCAGTCAAATTTTCGCGATCAATTTCATATTAGAATTATTGGCGATATTGATTCTTTTCTTTTAGCTAAAATGAGAAAAAGCAATATTGATTTCTCGACCGTAAAACCAACCTCTCAAACCCATCTAATATCCAATTATATGCTTTGTGATGCCGTGGCTATTCCTTCTATTTATGACGGAATGCCAAATGTACTTTTTGAGGCGGCCGCTTTAGAAATCCCAATAATAGCTGCCAAAGCTGGTGGTATTCCAGATGTTTTAAATGCGTCAAATTCATTTTTATTTAATGTCTTATCTGATCCTTCATTAAGTTCTGCGCTAATTAGTTTTAAAAATTCCAGTAGAGATGTTTTAAAAGATAAAGCATTAATTTTAAGACAGCACATTGCAACTAATTTTACACCACAAAAAGAAATCAATAACTACTTAAAAATCATACAATGTATAGATTAGTAAAATCAACTAATTTTTTAAGGCAATCAGTCTACCTTCTACTCTTATTATTTGTGTTACAAAGCTGTAAAGAAACGAACAGTAATAATGGAGATATTGGGATTACATCATACACCTCTAAAAAGACGAAGGCAGATAAGAAAAAGTATTATGATAGTAATAACAATGTTGTATATGAAGTTAAATACAAAAACGATGCTTTTAAATTGCGTACAGTAGCATCAACCTTACTTTGGAAAGTAAAATTATACGATGATAAAGTAAAGATTAGTGATAATGAAGAGAACTTAAACGGTTATCAAATCAAAGTTAAAGGTCCGCTAGAAGCTAAATTAGAACGAAATAATGAAAATTTAGCTAGAATTGGCTTCGACGAAAGTTCACAAACCATCACTATTAATCCTGCTTCTGGAGAGAAAATAACAAAGGCTTCCGACTACTCACCTAGCTGGTTAGTTTTGAGTATTGACGAAATCCCAAAAGATCAACAAGAAATAATTATAAGCGAACTTATTGAAAAAGGCTTTTAGTGAACGTTTTTTATGTGCGAGGTCATGGTTTGGGGCATTTAACCAGAACGGTTAAACTTATCAAAACTTTAGATATTGAATCTGAGGACGTACTTCTAATTACAGCTTCAAAATTCACCTCGTATTTTAGTGAATTCACCATAGTTCTTATCGACAGTAGTCAAAATGATTTAAGTACTATCATTATAGATATAATAGATAAGTATAACTGCAAATCTTTTTATGTCGATACCTTTCCTTTAGGTATTAATGGAGAACTCATTGATGTGTATAAGAAAAAACCTAAGCTAGATTATCATTACGTTTCTAGAGTTTTAAAATGGGATTTTTACCTTGACACAATCAACACGATTTATCAGCCTACATTTAGAACTACTTTTTTAATAGAACATCTTTATCCTGATCATTATAATTGGATTAAAAATGTATCTATAAAACTAAGGATTATTTCATTAACAACTTTTAAACCCAATAAACAGACTAAAATATTTGACAAGCCTTATTCCTTAATTATTCACTCAGGCGGAAAAGAAGATCTTTCGAAACTTTGCCACTTTGCATTGAGCCATCCAGCTTCAAAATCAATGCGTTTGGTCGTGTTTTCGCAAGTAAAAATAAGGTTGAATCATCCAGCCTTTATTTTTATGAATGTTTCATATCCTGTTTGTCAATATTTTAAATATGCTCATCACATTTATACTGCCGGTGGTTTTAATTTAGTGCATGAATTGACTAATTATAAACATAAACACACCATCATTCCGGTTTCACGAAAATTTGACGATCAAAAGTTTAGGAAGTTACACACATAAATAAATAGTACCTAATTAAAAGTCGGTATACTGAACATGTTCCTCCTAATTGACATACTTTTGCCGGATGCATAAACCATCTCGAAAATCACAATTCGAATTCATCGCCTTAATGGCATTTTTAATGTCAATCGCTCCCTTGGCATTAGATGCACTCCTACCCGCTCTTGATGTTATTGGTGCCGCTATCGGAATAATCGACACAGTTGATAATCAGCTATTGGTTGTTCTGTTTTTTCTTGGCCTAGGAATTGGCCCTTTGTTTTTCGGTCCTGTATCGGATACCGTAGGTCGTAAACCAGTTGTATATATCGGCTTTTTGGTGTTTATAAGCGCAAGTTTTATCTGCATTTACACAGAAAACTTGGAGATCATGCTTTTTGGTCGTTTACTTCAGGGAATCGGACTTTCGGCTCCCCGCACAATCGCAGTTGCCATAGTTCGAGATCGGTACAGCGGGGATTATATGGCACGTATCATGTCTTTTATAGTCGTTGTTTTTATTCTCGTACCCGTTGTTGCTCCGACTATAGGAAAGCTAGTACTAGATATTTATAGCTGGCAAGCTATTTTTTACGTTCAGGTGCTGTTCAGTATCCTAGTAGGCTTTTGGTTTTGGCGGAGACAGCCAGAAACCCTGAAACCAGAATATAAGGTGCCTCTTAATTTAAAAGCTTTTGCGAATGGTTTTAAAGAAGTATTTAGTCAAAAGCAAACTATGGGATACACCCTGATATCTGGGTTTGTTGTTGGTTCTTTTTTGGTTTACTTGAGTACATCACAGCAGATTTATGAAGTGCAATATGGGCTTAAAGAGGAATTTCCGTACATATTTGCGGTAACGGCAATTGCCATAGGGGCTGCTATTTTTTTAAATGGTTCTCTAGTAGTGCGCTTTGGTATGAGAAAGTTAGTAAACGTTGCACTAATCTCATTTTTTGTTATATCGCTCTGCTATGTGTTGCTTTTTTCTAGTGGAGTAAATCCTCATGTAATCACCTTGGTGATTTTCTTTTGCATACAGTTTGCTGCAATCGGGTTTTTATTTGGTAATCTGCGAGCTATTGCTATGGAACCTGTTGGTCATATTGCTGGTATGGCTTCGGCAATCACTGGATTAATATCAACTCTAATGGCTGTTCCTATCGGAATTATTATTGGTAAGTATGTAATAACCTCTTCCCTACCATTATTTATTGGTTTTTCTGTATGTAGCGGACTTTCTGTTCTTATTCTTCTATGGATGAGAAAAACAAATACGAAGGAATTAGCATCATCTTAAACTATCGGATCATTCAATAGTCGACGCATCGTACACCACAACCTTTGTCCATAAGTGTTTAGATTCTTCGATAAATTGTAAGTGCGCCTCTTCTTTTTGATACCCTTCCTGATCCTCTGCAGACTCAAAAGAAACAATCAGATTGTAGGTAAATGAATCATCTACCACATCCCGAGTCGCTTTGGGCGGAGTGCCGATAAAGTTGGTTTTAGCAAATTGAGAATTATCCAGGAATTTACGAAGTGATGTTTCGAATGCCGTGCGGTCTTGTTGGCTATCTGGGTTCTTTAACCAAAAATATACAACATGTGCATAGTTGGAATCAAATTCCTTGTTTTGATCAACTTGTGAACTGTTACAACCAGCCATAAACAAGACTAGCGTTAGAAATAGTACTATTTTTTTAAACATAACCCTAATTTATAAAATTTCGAATGAAAGCTCCTTATGCGATCCAGATGAATTTGTTGTGACATTTTTATCAGTAATATCTTGATCGAATAAATGATTGAGGTTATTACCTGCTAGATCCTCTAGTTTTGAGGCAATTGATATATTATAAGCTCCTACATTCCATTTATTTATTGGATTGAAAAGCAACACAGTTTCCTTGTCTTCAAACACAAACTCTCCTTCTACTTCAACTCCTTGATTATCTAAAATACTAAAACTCTCTTTCAGTAAAATTGCATCTAATGTTTCAGTGAATGTAATGGTAAGTGGGTTTTTAGTATCTACTTTTGGCACTTTCAAACTCCATGAGTTTGGATCAAGTTTGGTGGCATCTCGTTCTTCAACATTTAGTTGTTTTATATAGTCTTTATCTAAAGGCCGTCCGTTAGCTGTTTTCCAGTTTTTATCTACGATGATCTTATAGGTATTTCCTTTTAAAATTGGCAACCCACTTTCTCTATTAGGTATCAAACCCGTTTTTATTCGTCCAGGATCTAGCCACAAGGTGAGTTGTGTATGATCTTTATTCCATAATTCGGGTTGTAAATCCAGAAAAACACTAGCCTCCTTTCCCGTATTCGTATTCATCACTTTTATATGATCCAGTGCTTTGCCAACCTCTTCCATCGGCTGCGAGAAAACGAGATATATTTTTAAGAGGTTCTCTGGCACATTATCTGTAGTTGGGTATATAGCTAACAGTTTTGCTAACTCATTTTCGAAAGACTGAATAGTGAATGAAGACAGAAGTCTGTCCTTGCTATATACGACATACTCGTTGCCGGATGAGAACGGGATTATAGGAGTAAAGCTTGTAATTCCGTCCTTAGTCGTAAAATCACCTAAGATTGCAGTTTCTTTATTGCTCTTCCTGTACACCTTCAAATCAGAATCTTGCCCTTTGTTTTTAAAGCTAATACTTAGAGCTTTTTGTTGCTCGTAGTTAACTTCAACTTCCGTTTCTTTGGAATTATTCGAGCAGCTAAAAAGAATACCTAAACAAAAAAAGACCAAGACGAACTTGATCTTTTTTTTAAACATATTATGAATTCCTACATCCATTTAGTAGGGCGACTTCTTAAAACTAACTCACCAGAAGCAGTACGTTGCATATACACCACATTCTCTTTATCCAAATTATCAAGTTGTAACACATTTACCATCGGTAAGGACACATAATTTACCCCTGTCGCTACAGCAAACTCTGTTACTGGTTCCGTCAATGATTCTTTGAAACTAGCTATGGTTTCATAATCAATTCGCATTGCAGAACGGTTTGTATTCGTCATTACAAAGTATGGTTTTCCTTCTTTTTTGAAGGATATCATATCGATAGGAGAATTACCAGAACCTAATTCTGCAACTGTGCGTCCTTTTGTATGTTTCCCATTTTTCAGATCATTCAACGGAAATAAAACCAATGGTGTGCAGGTGTAACTTGCCAGAACATAATCAGTGTTTTCCATATTAATCACGCTAAAAGTCTTAATAGGTGCATGTGTTTCATACTTTCCGTGAGCTGCATGATAGATTTCTAATGATGCAAAATCTTGTTTGTCCTTAAATGGGAACGGAATGCTTCTAAATGTAGAACTAAACTCCTTATTTGATAAGCCAGTAACCATTACCTTACCATTGTGATATACTAAGTCTGAGATTGCCCATACTCTTTGAGAACGACCTCTTCTATCCTTTTTATCGGCGGCTACAGCATTATTCAATCCGATTTTTGAAAAACTTGTTTTGGTAAGTGACACATTTTCAAAGTTTTCTCCCTTCAACTTCAATAAAACGGGAGTTCCGTCGGCTGTATTCACGGAAAAATAAACCGATTTTGATATTGGATTAACAGCCATATCGGTGATTTTAATATTATCAACATCGGTGCCTAATGAAGCTGCTATTTTGTTATCAAATTCACCCATATTGTATTTGCTTCCCTCCTGTTTTTCGTCAATGTCTTTGGTATCGATCGCATACACAGTTGCATTTTTTGAGTCCCCTATAAATAGAATTCCTTCTGGGCCAAAACTCAATGTGTTAATCGAAGCTATTTCTGGATTACCTGTAATAAAATTAGCAGTAAGTGTCTCGTCATCTTTGTCTATTAGTGAGGTAGTTATTAATGCTAGTGCGCACAACATAATACCCAGACTTAGTTTTTTCATGGTTGTAGTTTTTAAATGAACAGCTTAATTGTTATACAATTTACAAGATTCATTAGCTAGATTGTTATAAATAAATCTTAAAACTCAAAAGGATAACCAATATCAATTTTTAAACCTCAAAAAAGTCCTAATTTCGCGTAATTTGATTTTATGGAAAAAAAGCTATCACATATTGTTTATGATTATTTGATTTCAATTGGTTTAGCTGAGACAGCTGCTACATACTTGAATATGGTAACATTGTTTTTAGCGATGTTACTAGTTGTCTTTCTCTGTGATTATATTATTTGGAAGCTATTGCGAGTCTTATCTTCACGAATTGCTAAAAGATCGAAAACAAATTTTGATGACCTGTTGGTAGCGAACAAACTTCCACGTTTTCTTGCTCATGTTTTTCCATTGTTATTAGCCATTGAAATAGTACCATGGGTATTTATTGACTTTCAATATGCAGAGAATGTCGCAATCAAAACCACCTATATTATTGGGGTTGTTTTGATTTTAAGAATTGTTAGAAGTTTATTGAATACTATAAAAGACCACCTTAAAACACTTCCTACTTTTAAGGACAAGCCTATAGACAGCTACATACAGGTATTTATGATCTTTGCTTGGGTTGCAGGTATTATGACCGTTTTTGCCATAATTACCGAAACCACAATCTGGAAATTCTTTACAGCACTAGGGGCAGCTTCTGCAATTATCCTGCTTATTTTCAAAGACACCATTCTAGGTTTTGTAGCGAGCATTCAAGTATCTATTAATGATATGGTTCGTATTGGTGACTGGATCACTTTCGAGAAATATGGTGCTGATGGTGATGTTGTTGAAATTAACTTAGCAACTGTAAAAGTTCAAAATTTTGATAAGACCATTACCACAATTCCGACCTACGCCTTAATATCCGATTCCTTCAAGAATTGGCGAGGTATGAATGAATCCGATGGAAGACGTATTAAACGAGCTTTAATCATTAAACAAGAATCGGTTTCTTTTTTAACTGATGAGAAGATTGAACAGCTCAAAAAAATTGAATTGCTCACTTCTTACTTAGAAAGTCGAGGAGCTAGAATTCTTGAATACAACGAAGAACATAATATTGACAAGTCCTTAGCGATTAACGGTAAAAATCTAACAAATCTCGGTGTTTTTAGAAAGTATGTCGAAACCTATGTTGAAAATCACTCCGCTATTAACAAGGATATGACCATTATGGTGCGCCAATTACCGCCTTCTACTCAAGGTATTCCCATTGAAATTTATGCGTTTAGCAGTGATAAGCGATGGAAAAACTATGAATACATCATTGCCGATATATTCGATCACTTAATTGCTTCTATTAAGTACTTTGAGTTAGAGTTATTCGAGCAGCCCTCAAAAACCTATGTAAAAGGATTGTAAACCTAGTCTTTCCAAAAAGGAATCTCCATCACGTCTCCCAAGAGTTTTTCGTCCTTCCAATTAATGTAGGCCACTTTGACTTTCAACTTATGCTCTTTTGGCTCTAGACTGTTGATATCAATATAAGCATAATAGCCGTCTTCTAGTGTAACGGGATTAACTCCAGTACTCCATGTCAAATTTGTAAAGGGTTTATCATCGATAGACACTCTAAACAAATCATTTAGTGCCAAACGATAAACACTGTCATTTTTTCTTTCAAAGTTAATTCGTTCCGCATATGTATTGAAACTCCTGTTATCCTTTTCATAACCATATTTTTCATAACTGGTTTTAAGATAATTATCATACGTAACCCACGAAACCACAAAAAGTTTTACATACCTATCTTTAATAATATCACTTTGAATACAACCTAAATAGGATTTGCGTGATTTGCTCAGGTTATTTTGATATCGTAGTGCATTGTTTCTAGGAGCATTATTAACAGCATATTGTTCTCGATCGTCCCATATATTAAAGCGAAAAGTGCCATATGAATAATACCTATCTATATGATTTACAGAAAACACAAGTGCAATAAAGATATAAGCTATCGAAAATAGATATAGCAACCACTTATTGGCATTGGTGCGCATTACTAAAAGCTCTCGTTTAAAAAGAAATGAAAGGGTAATGATCTCCAAAAAACGTGAGATGCCACTTAGAACCTTACCTAATTTACCGCTTGCTCTATTTCGTGAAAAAAGTAATTTATCAAAAACTCCAAGTTGTACAATCGCTAAAAATGCAACAAGACTGTATATAAAAACAGTACTTGTAAAGAAGACACTTGCACCTAACGTATCTAAAATCCAAATAATTGCCGACACTGAAATTAGCAGGCTAGTAGTAAAAAGGGCCAGCAATACAGCAAATGAGTATGACAGGTTACACCAGCGTTCGAGGCTAACAACACGTTGTACAATATTAGGACTGCTTTTTAATTTTTCCTTGTAATTACTGCTGAGTTTTAATTTATTGTAGTTTACTCCTTTCGGAAAAGAAAAGTTGATCCCTAAATATGCCAACCATACCGATCTTAATATCAAATTTGCAGTAAAACCAATTAATAAGATTCGTGTGATAACATATACCCCAAATAATAGAATAATATGATTGGGTTTAGTATAACTAATCGGGAAAACGGCTAAGAAATATTCCCTAAAAATGTCCGATGCGCTATATAAAGAGAAAATTACACTACCGGCAATTAACATTTCTATTTGCCAACTTTGGTCTCTGTAATCTTTTACCCAGTCTGGGAGTTCGTTTTTAGAAGGATTCAAATTGTATTAGTAAGTTGTCTTATCGATTTAAAAATACAACTTTTTACTAAAGGCTTATAACAAAAATAAACAGCCCGTTCACTCAGCACCTAACACTTTTATAGGAACGGACTGCCTATCAAAAAAATAATTTAATTTTTTTCAAACACAAGATTGTCAGTAGTACCATCTCCTCCACTTACATCCTTAAGTTCAATACGAGTTGATGAATAACTTACAATATCCCAATCATCGGTGAATTCATTTAAGAGTTCAGGTGACTGAAAAAAGATATTGAAATCTACATCGTTATCAGCGCTATCATCATCGCTGCTATCATCATTAGTTACTGACCAGGTTCCTTCAATGGTACTAGTTGGATTACTTGCTACTAAACTTCCATCAGTATTAAAGCTAAAACTATAGCCAGAATAATCACTAGTTTCATCCTTACCAGAATCAATATACTTACTCACAACCCAATTACCAGAGCTAACAGTTGCTCGTATTTGTGCCATGTCTTCAACGGTAATCATTGAACTATCGGAATCATCGGAGGTACATGCTATTAACGATAGCATAAGCACTAAAAATATACTTAGATTTTTCATGTTTTTGGTTTTAATGTCTCTTACTTCGAAAACAACTGAGAAAGGCATTTTCCTACCCAAATAATCAATTTTAACATCTTAATCGGTTTTGATGGTATACTGTCGTTCATATTATAAATTATGCATAAATTAACGGCACTAACCATATTTCTCAAATGAAGCGAGCATTTTTAGTATCAGTCTTGTTTTTTGCTGTATGCGCAAGCTGTAAGAAAAAAGTTGAAAAACAAGCAGTCTCCGCTCAACCCACAAAAAAATCATATGATGAACCGCATCGTAATCAATTTCATTTTTCACCACCAGAAAAATGGATGAATGACCCCAATGGTCTTGTCTACAATGAAGGTGTTTATCATTTGTATTACCAATATTATCCTGAAGATATTGTTTGGGGGCCTATGCATTGGGGGCACGCCACGAGTAAAGATTTGATACAATGGGACCACCAACCAATTGCATTATTTCCTGATGAACATGGTTATATTTTTTCTGGTAGCGCAGTTGTAGATCATAAAAACTCATCTGGATTTGGTACCGCTGAAAAACCAGCTTTAGTTGCCATTTTTACTTATCATTTAATGGAAGGGGAAAAAGCTGGACGAAATGATTTTCAAACACAAGGAATTGCATACAGTAATGATAATGGTCAAACTTGGACAAAATATGAGGGAAATCCAGTAATTAAGAACCCAACATCAATTCGCGATTTTAGAGACCCAAAAGTATTTTGGCATGATGAGTCCAACCAATGGATAATGGCACTAGTGGCCGGCGATCATGCTAAATTTTATAGTTCGCCTAACTTAAAAGAGTGGACCTACTTAAGTGAGTTTGGTAAAACTGTTGGAGCTCATGGGGGCGTTTGGGAATGCCCCGACTTATTTAAATTGAAAGTTGAAGGAGAGGAAGAAGAAAAATGGGTATTACTAATAAGTATAAACCCAGGAGCGCCTAATGGTGGTTCAGGAACTCAATATTTTATAGGTGATTTTGATGGAAATACCTTCACTACAAATCAAAAAGATATTAAATGGCTGGATTATGGTACTGATAATTACGCTGGTGTAACATATAATAATACACCTGATGATCAGCGCCTTTTTATAGGTTGGATGAGCAATTGGAACTATGCACAAAAAACTCCAACTAAGGAATGGCGAAGTGCGATGACTATTCCTAGAAAATTAGATTTGATTAAACTAAAAGGAGATTATCTTTTAAAGAGCGTGCCTATGGATGCTCTTAATAAGTATGCAACTAGCATGCAGAAATTTGAAAAAGAAAATCTCGATTCCATCTATACTTTGGATATTTCCAAAAGCACTAGTCACAAAACGAGTTTCTATATTGACCCTGATAAAAGTATTTCAATTGAATTAAAAAATAAGGCAAATGAAAAAGTAGTAATAAACTACAATACTGAAACTTCAGAATTTCAAATTGATCGCTCAAAATCCGGTATCACCGATTTTGAAGAAAGCTTTAAAGATAGTATGCGAATGCCAGTTAAAACCAATAACATACGACCTAAAATTGAATTGTTTGTAGATAGATCTTCTATTGAACTATTTTTTGATGACGGTAACTATGTGATGACGCTTCAGGTATTTCCAACTTCCCCTTATGACGAAATGACCTTCTCTGGTCAGCAAGGCCAACTACTAGATCATTTTGAGTATTCAACAATTAAATCAACCTGGAATGAATAAAAAACTAACCATTTGGGCAATTACCGTTGCCCTTGCCGGCTTTTTATTTGGTTTTGACACCATTGTAATTAGCGGAGCAGATCAACCTATTCAAAAACTCTGGAACACCTCTCCCCTTTTCCACGGGACTTTTATCATGAGCATGGCTCTTTGGGGTACCGTACTCGGCTCAATTTTTGGAGGAATTCCAACTAAGAAATTGGGCCGAAAGAAAACCCTGTTTTGGATTGGGGTCTTGTTTTTTATGTCGGCTATTGGTAGTGCATTTGCTCCTGATCCATATTCATTTTCTTTTTTCAGATTTATTGGTGGTGTCGGTGTAGGAGCCTCTTCAGTTGCAGCTCCTATTTATATATCAGAGATCACTGGAGCAAATAATCGAGGTCGACTAGTTGCCTTGTACCAATTTAATCTTGTATTTGGTATACTAATCGCTTTTGTATCTAATTGGTTATTAAAAGGTATTGGCGGTGAAAACGATTGGCGCTTCATGCTTGGTATTGAGGCAATTCCAGCGCTGCTATATACTATTATGGTATTGAAAGTGCCTAATAGTCCAAGATGGTTGGCACTACAGAAAAAGGATGACGAGGGGGCTTTGGCTGTTTTAAATGTGATCTATAGTGAGGAACAATCAAAAGAAGAACTTGTAAATATCAAAGCCGATCTAAAGCAGCCCAAAAGCAGTGAGAAGTTATTCCAGAAAAAATACAGCAAGATCTTATGGCTAGGTTTTCTAATCGCATTTTTTAATCAACTATCGGGAATCAATTTTGTTTTATACTATGCGCCTAGAATATTAGAGCAAGCTGGTTTAGGTGGCCAGGACTCCTTGTTTAATGCTATATCAATAGGTGTGGTGAATCTAGTTTTCACCTATGTTGGTATCAGATTAATTGACAAACTAGGACGACGACAGCTTATTATAATTGGCTCTATCGGCTATATTGTGAGTTTACTAATGGTTGGTTATTGCTTTCAAGCAGATTTGAGTCCTGCTGTTTTACTCACATTTATTTGTGTGTTTATCGCATCTCATGCAATCGGTCAAGGTGCTGTTATTTGGGTATTTATTTCCGAAATATTTCCAAATCGTGTTCGTGCATTTGGGCAATCATGGGGAACAGGGACACACTGGGTATTCGCAGCAATTATCACCTTAATCACGCCCTTCTTTATTGACGACAAAGAAGGAATATTCAAAGATAATTTGCAGGTCATTTATTACTTTTTTGCGGGAATGATGGTGCTACAACTCCTGTGGGGCTTTTTCATAATGCCAGAAACAAAAGGGGTTTCCTTAGAAAAACTTGAAAAGCAATTGGTTGATGAAGACTAGTTTATCAGTTTGGTGTTTTGGTGAAGTTTTATGGGATGTATTTCCAGAAGGAAAACAAATTGGGGGTGCTCCTCTAAATGTGGCTCTGCGACTTTTATCTCTCGGTCTTGACACAACTATTATAAGCGCTATCGGAACAGATGCTTTAGGGAACGAAGCATTGACATACATAAAAGAACGAGAGCTCAATACTGCATTTATTCAGCAAAATGAGCTACCTACTGGCAATGTACCGGTTGTACTAGATGAAAAAGGAAGCGCAAGCTACACTATTGCAAAACCAGTTGCATGGGATCATATAAATTATGATGACCGTGCCTCTGACAAAATAGCTTCAACTGATGCATTTATTTATGGGAGTTTAGCTTGTCGAGAAGAGACCACTCGAGCTACTTTAAAAACTTATTTGAATCGAGCCAATTTTAAAATTTTCGATGTTAATTTGAGAGCTCCCCATTACGAGAAAAAAGTGTTGTTTGAATTAATGAACAAAGCAGATATGATCAAATTTAATGATGAGGAGATCATATTAATCTGCGGAATGCAAGAAAAGCAATTTGACGGTATTGAGGATCAAGTTCAGTATATCGCTCAAACTACTGATTCAAACACTATTTGTGTCACCTTGGGAAGTAATGGAGCACTACTCTATCAAGATGGTACTTTTTACAGACATTCTGGCTATAAAGTTCAGGTTGGAGATACTGTTGGTGCAGGCGACTCCTTTTTAGCCAGTTTAGTTTTCAAACTTTTAAGCAAAGAAAGTCCAGAAATTGCTTTAGATTTCGCTTGCGCCGTGGGTGCTTTAGTGGCTTCGAAAGTTGGGGCAAATGCACCTGTATCACAAGAAGAAGTAATTTCTATTCGCAATCAAAAAACAAATTAAAAATTCGCTTATATTTTATGATCAAATGTCGTAAACTTATACTCAAATTACATCAGTATGGATGAGTCTTTGTTGAATGATCTACTAGAAGCACTTTTGCTTTCGCCAAATAATAATCCGCTGCGGCTTCAAGTAGCAAAAATCTATTATAAACTTGGTAATTACCAAGAATCTGAAAATCACTATTTGCAGGTTTTACAGCATGATGGCACTAATGAAGTGGCTAAGCTTGGACTAGCAAACACTTATTTTAAGCAAGAAAAATATTCAGCTTCGGAAGTTATTTTAGAAGAATTGATCGCCAAGAAAAAGACTGTAGAGTATCTCGAATTACTTTGTTATTGTTATTTAAAAACTGATCAAATGGGTCAGGCTACTGCAACCTATCAAGAGTTACTGGATATTGATAGAAACTATGTCAATGAATATTTTGACAGCAAGCTAAAAGTTAATATGACACCCGATGAAGAGGAGTTTATTGATGATGATGCCTTGCGCTTTTTGAAAAAGCCCAATACCTCTTTTAAAGATATAGGTGGTATGGATAAAGTAAAAGAAGAGATTTCTTTAAAAATCATAAAGCCTCTAGAACATGCTGATTTATATAAAGCATACGGTAAAAAAATTGGTGGTGGCATCTTAATGTATGGACCACCAGGCTGTGGAAAAACACATTTGGCGCGAGCTACTGCTGGCGAAATTAATGCCAATTTCATTAATGTTGGCATCAACGAAATTCTTGATATGTGGCTAGGTAGTAGTGAGCGAAATCTGCATGAGATATTTGAATTGGCTAGAAAAAACACTCCGTGTGTAATTTTTATTGATGAAATCGATGCACTCGGCGCCAACCGGAATGACGTTAACAAAACAGCAGGAAGAACAGTTATTAATCAATTTTTATCAGAATTAGATGGCATTGAATCGTCGAATGATGGTGTTCTTATTATGGGTGCTACCAATGCACCTTGGTATTTAGATCCTGCTTTTAGAAGGCCGGGACGTTTTGATAGAATTATATTTGTATCACCTCCTGACCTGGAAGCGCGTGAGGCCATTTATGACATTAATCTTAAAGGAAAACCTTGTGACCCTATTGACTTAAAATCACTAGCAAAAAGTTCTAAAGAATTTTCTGGTGCCGATATTAATGCTGTTATTGATGTGGCCATCGAGAAAAAACTTCAAGAATCGTTTAAAGATGGTATTCCGAAGCCCTTGACTACAAAAGATTTTTTAAAAGCTATTAAACAAGTTAAACCTTCAACTAAGGAATGGTTTGGTTCAGCCAAAAATTATGCATTATATGCCAACGATGCTGGATTGTATGATGAAATATTGACTTATTTAAACATTAAAAAGTAATGAGTGAATCTCCGAATCTCGAACGCGGACTTCAATTATATAATTTAGGTAGGTATCAAGACGCCATTTCATATTTACAAAAAGCCCTTCAAGAAGATGTAAACAACGCAGAAGCGAAATTTTATATAGCACATAGTCATTTACAACTTGGCGCTATTGAAATCGCGGAAGAAATGGGTCAGGCTCTATTGGGAGAAACGCCTAACGATTCCGATGTTTATCGTATGTTGGCTAGTATTAAATTAAGGCAAGATAAATCAAAAGAAGCCTTGAGTTTAAATGCGCAGGGAATTAGTTTGGCACCTTATGACGATTATCTATTCGCCCAAAAAGCATATATATTATTGCATTTAAAAGACTTTAAAAATGCGCTCATTGCAGTCGATCAGGGGTTAGCTATTAACCCGCGAAATACCACATGTCTTAATGCGCGCGGCATTGTTTTAACAAAACTAAATAGAAAGGAAGAAGCAGCGATAGCTGTTGAGAATGTACTGTATGAAAACCCTGAGGATGACTTTTCTCATGCCAGCAGCGGTTGGGTGGCTTTAGAACATGGTAATATTAAAAAAGCATTGAATCATTTTAAAGAAGCATTAATGCTAGATCCTAACTCGGAGTATGCTCGTTCAGGAATGTCAACTGCTTTAAAAGGAAAGAATTTTTTATATCGAGCTTATCTAAAGTATGCATTTTGGATTAGTAAAATGTCCACCAAAAACCAATGGGTTTTTATTATTGGAATTTATATTGCCTATCGAATTGGGTATTCCGTATTAAGCTCATTTAAATTGGATTATTTAGCGATCCCTCTACTTATTTTGTATTTGTTTTTTGCACTGGGTGTTTGGATCGCAGAGCCTATTTCAAATGCCATTTTAAATTTTGATTCCTACGGAAAGTATTTGTTAGATTCTCGGGAGCGAATCAGTGGATATTTATTTGCAGGCTTGTTAGGTATAGGAGTCATTTGCGCTGTTTGCTTTTTTCTTCTTGATAATTCTTATTTTCTTCTATCAGCAATAACTGCCCTTTGCTGTATGTTACCTGCTGCACACGGTATTTTAAGAGATCATGAAAATTCACGACTCATTTCACTAGTCTACGCTGGTTCAATTCCCGTTGTAGCTATTATGACTGGGCTTTTTTTTCCTAGTTACAGTATTCTATCAGTAATATTAATGATGGTAGGCTATACTTGGATTGGTAATTTTTTGAAATAGGAATTCATAAAAATTATTGTAACGAGTGATATCCTTTTGTAACTTAAAAACCAAACAAATCGAGACTAGTCATGAGCAACAAAATAGACCGCAGAACCGTAATTAAAAACTTATCTATTACAGCCGGAACATTAGGACTCGCTGGAGTAAGTACTTCCTGTATAATATCTGCTGATAAAAACGAAGAGAAAACTGAAGAGACAGCGGTTGGTTTAAAAGGGAATATCAATCATACAGTTTGCAGATGGTGTTATCAGGATATTTCATTAGAAACATTCGCAGAGAAATCAGCGGAAATCGGATTACAGGCTATAGACCTATTAACTCCTGAAGAATGGCCTGTTGTTGCTAAATATGGCCTTAAAAGCTCATTAGGTACTGATGTTTTTGCTGATATTCAGAATGGATTTAATACTCCTGAAAATCATGGGCCTTTACAAGAGAAGTATATGGGACTTATTGATAAAGCTGCAGATAATGATGTAAAACAGGTGATTGTATTCTCTGGTAATCGAAACGGCTTAAGTGATGAAGTCGGATTAGATCAATGCGCTATCGGATTAGATCCGCTGGTTAATTACGCTGCTAAAAAGGGGATCACGGTTGTAATGGAATTACTTAACAGCAAAGTTGATCATCGCGATTACCAATGCGACCACACACCTTGAGGTGTTCAATTAGTAGAAAAGATCGGTTCTGATGACTTTAGATTATTATACGATATTTACCATATGCAAATTATGGAAGGAGATGTCATAGCAACGATTAAAAAATACCACAAATACATTTCACACTATCATACTGGTGGAGTTCCTGGGCGAAACGAGATCAACGATTCACAAGAATTAAATTACCCAGCTATCATGAAAGCGATTGTAGGAACAGGTTTTAAGGGTTATGTTGCTCAGGAGTTTATTCCAACCTACAAGGATAAATTAGCAGCTTTAAAGGAAGGTGTTTTGATTTGTGATGTTTAGGTTAAAACCTTGGATTAATTAACCCTTTTTATTTCAAATTCTTAAGGATAAAATCCAACCGTTTGTTTTGGTTGTCGTTACTCTTAAAAGCACTCGATACGTATTTTGATAATCGCGCTAATCCTTGTTCTTGTAGTTTTTCGATCACCGGCAAGTATTCTAAAGTAACTTTTCCAGTTAGCAGATTATTCAGGTCTTTCCCGCTATGATAGTGATCATACACCTTTTTAAGCCCCGTTAAGTACAAATAGTCTTTTGTAAATCCTCCACCTCTGTGGACTCGTAATGTTATGGTAAAAGCCTCTTCTTTATTCAACTTATATTGACTGTGTAATAAATTAAAGGTTTCAGAAAAACTATGATCCTTAAGCAAACTATCCGCGGCCAGCACGCGATAAGCCAACTCCTTTAAACGATGCATAGTAAGACTACCAGACATATATTCGCTAAATACCGCCAATCCTTCTTGGGTTTCCACATTTTTTGGGAGTCCGTTTGAAAAGATTTTTAATGGTTGACTCAATCCGTTAAAAGTAGTAACCATATGAACACCAATCTCATGATTAGCAAGTACATTTAGCATATTGGCACTAAACATGGCGTTCTTCTTCAATACCAAGGTCTGTGTATTATTAAGCACCATTGCCGATGCACTTAATTTTGTAGATAGTTTGATGTTGAAATCAAAACCATATTCCTTGGAATACTGTCGAAAAAATGCCTCCGCCTCATGAACATTATAAGCAGGAATCATCGTAGAATCATTAACTTCATCTTCAAAATGAAGAATAAATCGTGCGTTTTCAACATCACGTTCAGTCGGAGTTCCAAACGATTTTAGGCAGTTGTAATAAAAGTCTTTTCCTTTACCTATCGTATCTATACACTCGATTAAAGAAGAGTAATCATAAATAATATCGCGATATAAGTTTCTAATATCCTCGTCTGCAATTCGTTCCAAGCGCATCGAGAATAATAATCGCTGTAATTTATAAGCGTCGAACTTTAGCTTTGGGTATTTAAAAACTGGATTATTTCGGTATTTGGATGAAAAAAATGCCCCCTTTTCCTGTTCAATATTAATTGGATTGACATAATTGAGAAGTTCAATCTTCTGGACCAAACGATGAATATCGTTGTCGATATCAAATAGGTCAGCATTCGTCGCTACATCATAATCACTCTTCATAATTCGTACTATTGAAATTCTTTGTAAAAGGAATGTGCAAATGTAGGAATCATTTCTTTTAAATGCGCTTCTACTGAATGAACTACGTCAGGATAAATAACATAAGCCTCCTCATCGCAATATACCTTAGCTATTTCAGTGGCAAGCACCAATGTATTATCAAAATTCTGCGAAATATATTTCAAGAAATAACCATTACCCTGAAAGGTGTTATTAATATCTGATGAGCTTTTTATTCCATTTGGCAGATTCATCTTTCCTAATGTTCCGCTCCAGGATTGTGTAGTTTTTCCAAACCGACCATTATCAATGTTGACAGTACCCAAATTCCAAGTAGGTACTTCCCTATCCCATCGTTTCCAATTGTAGGAATGCATATCATAGACTAAAGCCACTCCAAACTTAGTTTCTATAGTTTCTACAAGTGCTTGAACTACTTTATAAAAATTATAATGCTTTTGAAGACTTCGGTTTTTCTCATCTTCAGCAAGCGGGCTTTTCCATAGTTGTTTTCCCCAAGCATCCGTATAAATAGCGCTATCGGGCGCGCGGTTAAGATCGTACTCAAACCTAGAGTCTAACCCTGCAATAACAATAGGATGTGATTGGACCATTTGCTTGGTACAAGGATCCTCTTCATACCAACGTTCGTATTCCGTATGCAAACAATTATTCCATAATGAGCTTCGAAATTGATGTCCGTCATGAACCGCTCCACAGATATAAGGAGAATAATCTTCTATTTTTAGCGTGAAGGAATAATCATCAGAAACAGCTTCGAAGGTTTGCTGCTGCTTGATTTTTTCGATAATATCTTCAACCGATAATTTAAGCATCAGTCATACTACTTCTTAAACGTGCTCGGCGGTCAAATGCCTTTTGTCTAATCGACACCTCTTCTTCAATATAGTCCATCACTTTTTCTTGCAAACGCGTTTTCTGGACTTTATTAATATAAGTGATTCCTCCGGGGCTCATCACATTTACTTCAACTAACATCCCATTTATCACATCTATTCCAACAAAATGTAGTCCATCTTTTCGGAGTTTAGGTGCTATTTTTTTACAGAGTGCCTTTTCTTGTTTGGTAAGTGAATGTTTTTTAAATGAACCCCCTGCACTTAAATTAGATCGGTGATCATCATCCCCTGGAACACGTCTTATGGCTCCTATTGGCTCTCCGCCTAGCAATAAAATACGGACATCTCCTTGGTCGGCGCCAGGAATATAATCTTGAAGAATCACGTAGTTTGAAGTACCATCTTTATTATCAATATAAAAATCAAGCAAGGAATTAATATTGCTCAATGCACTTTTTTCTAATAGAATAACTCCACTTCCTCCATAACCATTTAATGGCTTCATGATCATCTTTTCATGTTCACTCTCCTTAATAGTTTCTTTTAAATACTGCTTGTTTTTAGATACGTGTGTTACAGGAATAATCTCATTATTAGGATCATCAAAAGCAGCCGTATAAATTTTATTATTTGCCTCTCGCAGTCCCTCAATATCATTTACAATAAAAGCGTCTTCTTTAACTGAATCTAAAAAATTAAGAACAATAGGATCCAAAGGTGGATTCGCCCTCATAAAAATCACATCGAATCCAGCTATCGGAAGCATTTTTTCACGAAGTTTTGCCGTTTTATAAAATAACCTTGGTGTGTTTGAAAATTTATCTCCTTTTCCAACCAATTTGCAAAATGCATAGGCAACGCTATTTCTAATAGTCAGATTAGCAGGAGTAGCCACAGCTACTTTATGGCCTCTTTTTAAACATTCATGAATAAGTACTAAGGTAGAATCTCCATTGGGCTCAATGCTCTCCCAAGGATACATTAAAAAACAAACATTCATTTTCGGTAGTTAAGATTGAATTTAAAAATACGAAAAAAGCAAATTACTTTACTTCTTCATAATGATCATCCCATTCTTTCGGTTTTGGCTCACCGAGTTTACCAACAGACTTGGCCACAACGGTTGATACCGTAGCATCTCCTGTAACGTTGATGACTGTGCGGCACATATCTAAAGGTCTGTCAACCGCAAATATTAAGGCAAGTGCAACTGGGTATAAGTCTTTAGGGAATTCGATTGCTTCTAACACAATAACAAGCATTACCATCCCAGCACCGGGAACCGCAGCCGAACCAATAGAAGCTAATAAAGCTGTCAATACAATATAGATTTGATTACTAAAAGTCAATCCTTCTGGCCACAACACTTGCATAATAAATACTGCTGCTACGGCCTGGTACAAACTCGTTCCATCCATATTGATGGTTGCTCCTACCGGTAAAACGAAACTGGATACTTCTTTATCTACACCAATATGCTCTTCAACACGCTCCATTGTTACAGGCAATGTCGCTGCGCTTGAACTTGTAGAGAATGCTAATAACTGGGCCGGACTTAACTGTTTCAAGAACCAAATCGGATTTTTCTTGGTATAAACGGCAACAACAATAGCATAAAAAACTATCATCAATAACAACCCTGATACTACCACCATAGAGTATGAAAGGAGTTTGGTCAAAATCTCAGGATCATCAGCAGTTACGACTACTTGAGCTAATAAGGCGAATACTGCGAAGGGTGCTGTCAACATAATTAAGTCGACCATTTTTAGCACCACATCATTCAAACTATCGAAGAAATCTTTTAATGGTCTGGCTCGTTTTTCACCAATTAATAAAAGTGAAATGCCAAGAATCATAGTAAAGAAGATAACTTGCAGCATTGATCTGTTATCTCCCATTGCTTTGATTGCATTGTCAGGAACCATATCAACTAAAAATTCCAAAGGACCTCTATCCTTTGAAGCTTCCATGATTTTGGATTTTATAGACTCATCATTAGCATAGGTTTCCTTAAGTTTAGCTACCGTTTCCTCAGAAATTCCATTTCCTGGCTCAATAATATTAACTAACAAAAGTCCGATGGTTATTGCTATTACTGTAGTACAGATGTAAATAGCTATTGTTTTTAAGCCAATATTCCTAAACTTAGAAATGTCCTTTAAGTCTGATATTCCTTTTATTAAGGAAGCTATAATCAACGGAATCGCGATTAACTTTAAAAGGTTGACAAATATTTTACCGAAAGGGCCGATCCAATCTGCAACGAACTCTTTTCCCCAATCGAAAGAAGTCATCAAGAAACCAAATCCGATTCCTAATAACATCCCGATTAAAATTTGCCAATGTAGTGCTAGTTTTCTCATATGTTTCAATTCAGAATTCTGAATTCAGAATTCATAATTATTCTTTTTTGTTAGTTCTTGCCATCAACATATAATCCGCCAACACCATCGCAGCCATGGCCTCAACAATAACAACCGCTCTAGGAACGACACAAGGATCGTGCCTTCCTTTACCCTGCATCTCCACCTTTTCTCCTTTGTTATTAATGGTTTCTTGTTTTTGCATGATAGTCGCAACAGGTTTAAATGCTACATTAAAGTAGATATCCATTCCGTTACTAATCCCCCCTTGAATGCCTCCTGACATATTAGATTGGGTAGTCCCATCTTCATTAAACAAGTCATTATGTTGACTTCCCTTTAATTTGCTTCCTTCGAATCCGCTGCCGTACTCAAAACCTTTTACAGCATTAATCGATAACATTGCTTTACCTAATTCAGCATGTAGTTTGTCGAAAGCAGGTTCGCCCAATCCAATAGGTACATTTTTTATAACGCAACTTATAACCCCACCGACTGTATCCCCTTCTTTTCGAATTTGTTTGATATAATCCTCCATGGTTCTGGCCATTTCTGGATCTGGACAACGTACAATATTCGATTCCGTTTGACCTAAGTCTAATTCTTGATAAGGTTTATTTAAAGCGAGTTCACCAACAGCTGAAACATACGCTTGAATACTTACATCTTTTAAAAATTGTTTTGCAATTGCGCCCGCTACTACTCTACTCGCAGTTTCGCGTGCAGAGCTTCTTCCACCACCACGATAATCGCGTACGCCATATTTTTGATCATAAGTATAATCGGCATGCGAAGGTCGATATTGGTCTTTAATATGACTATAGTCGTGGGATTTTTGATTGGTGTTGTGAATAGCAAAACCTATAGGTGTTCCTGTTGTTTGCCCTTCAAAGATTCCGGAATAAAATTCAACTGTATCCGGTTCTTTTCGTTGTGTAACAATCTTTGATTGACCTGGTTTTCTTCTATCTAGTTCTTGTTGAATATGTTCGAGGTCTAGTTCTATTCCCGACGGACAGCCATCAATAACACCACCAATTGCTTTTCCATGCGATTCTCCAAACGATACAAGTTTAAAAAGGTTCCCGAACGAATTTCCTGCCATTCAAATAGGTTTTGTAGCAAATGTAAATCTTAAATCAATTAATAAAAATAATTTGGATTCATTTTAATTCTAAAAAAGCACAGAAACATTTATATAAGTTGATAACCTTAAGCTAACATTAGGTCTAATACTTAATGATCAATTAAAAATGAGGTAATCATTCGCTGCGCTAAGATCATTTTATTTGCAAAAAAACTAATGCAATTAAAGAAGCGAAAGTTAGACGTTGTTGTATTATCAGATATTCATCTTGGCACCTATGGTTGCCATGCAGAAGAAGTACTTGCCTACTTAAGTAGTATCAAACCTAAAAAGCTCATTCTAAACGGCGATATTATTGATATTTGGCAGTTTAGAAAACGGTATTTCCCTAAATCACATCTACTCGTACTTAAAAAAATCATCGATCTTTCTATTAAGGGTACCGAGGTTGTTTATATAACAGGAAATCATGACGAAATGCTGCGGAAGTTTACCAATTTGACTATTGGCAATATTTCAATTGTAAATAAATTGGTTTTTGACCTTGACGGAAAGAAAACCTGGGTATTTCATGGTGATGTATTTGATGCTTCTATTCAGCATTCAAAATGGATTGCGAAATTAGGCGGTTGGGGTTATGACTTTTTGATTGTTTTAAATCGAATTATAAATTGGCTCTTACTTCGTTTAGGGAGGGAAAAATACTCCTTGTCAAAGCGTATAAAAAATAGTGTAAAAAAAGCAGTTAAATTCGTAAGTGATTTTGAGCAAACTGCTGTTGATCTTGCCATAGAGCAAGGTTATAAAACGGTAATATGCGGACATATTCATCAACCAAGGTTAGTTAATAAAGTGAATGAACATGGCTACTGTATGTATCTAAATTCTGGTGATTGGGTAGAGAACTTAACCGCACTAGAATACAAGGATAAACGGTGGAATTTATACAGCTACACAGAAGACAATATGCAGCCCTTCTATGCCAATGAAAACTTGAAAAACATGGACTACAAAGAGTTGCTCGCCGCAATAACGATTACAGGAAAAATTAGTTAACATCTATATGGTAGTTTCTCACCGTATATTTGGTGAACCAAAATTATTCTAATGAAACTCCGTATTTCTTCAATTTTTTTATTCCTATTTCTTATTGTTGGTTTAGCTGCTTGTGAAAATGAGCGACTCGATCCTATTCTCGAAGAAGCACTCGATAACCCAACGGATGGTGAAACGGATTCAGATGATGATTCTGAGGAAGAAGGAGACGGCTCAGGAGATGCCGACGGTAACGGTGATGGTGATGGATCCGGAGATGCCGATGGAAACGGTGATGGGAATGGCGACGGATCTGGTGATGGTGATGGAAATGGAGACGGCTCTGGTGATGGTGACGGGAATGGAGATGGCATGGGTGGCGACGGAAACGGAGATGGATCAGGTGATGGCATGGGCGGTGATGGAAATGGAGATGGAACAGGTGGAGATGAACCAATGACTTCAGATTATTTTCCATTGGTAACTGATAATCGCTGGAATTACGCTGTAGCTATAGAAGATAGAGTAAACAATGAAAACTTCAGTCGTGATGACTCATTTTATATATCCGGAACTACAATGGTGAACGGACTTCCCTATTTTACAGTAACAGCAGAGCAACCAGCGGCAGCTATTATGACTAACATCTTTGATAATAGTAGCATACGCTCAGCGGAAGAAAAATTGAATATTACAGGCAGTATTTCTTTTCCAGCAGAAGGATTGGAAGATTTTGTAGTTGACCTAACCGATGTCATTTTATACGACAAAAATATATCAGCTGGTAGTGAACTAACTTCATTTAGCGATACCTATGAACAATCTTTGGATGGTGGTATTACTCTTGAATTTCAATACACAGTTAGATCTATTCAAGGCGAACTTATTGCAAATGCAATGGTGGCAGGAGTTAGTTATGATGATGTGATTACATCTTCATTAATCATTGATCTAAGAATTATTGCAAGCGGCAATATCGGCGGCGTTCCCGTAACAGTTGATTTACTAAGACCTAAAGATGTCCTGGTAATTGAAAATACGTACGCCGATCAAATTGGTCTAATTTCATCTACTAGCACTTTGAATTACCAACTCGAGGATTTCTCATCATTTGGTGTTGATTTACCCTATAACACAATGGTAGACGTAGTTTCATTTCAAGAACTTACGAGTTCGGTACTTATGGGGAATTAATTAGTAGCAGTCTTTAGTGCCCTTCTTAAAATAGTTACAGGATGAAGTGCCTCTCTATCGGTTCCATCTTTAATTTGATGACGACAACTAGTACCGGTAGCGGCAATTATGGTATCCCCATTAGTCTTTCTTACTGCAGGGAATAGTGTCTGCTCTCCTACTTTTATGCTTATATCATAATGCTCTTTTTCATAACCAAAAGATCCCGCCATACCACAGCATCCCGAAGGAATAATTGTCACAGTATAGTTTTTAGGTAAATTCAACACATTAAAACTGCATAATTGATTGGCTAATGCCTTTTGATGACAATGTCCATGAAACTTAATTTTTAAACTGTCCTCAGTAAATTGATCTGATGTGATAGCGCCTTTTTGAATTTCTTTATCTAAGAACTCATCAATTAACAGCGTATTTTCTGCTATGGACTTTGCAGCTTCCTTATCATCGGCTAGTCTTAAGTATTCGTCTTTGAAGGTTAAAATAGCAGATGGCTCAATTCCTACTAAAGGGACATTTTCAGCAATTAGGTCTTTAAAAATGGACACATTCTTATTTGCAATGGTTTTGGCTTCTTTTAAATAGCCTTTTGAGATCATTGCGCGACCACTTTCACGATGCTTTGTAGTGCATACCTCATAACCCAAATCAGTTAATAAGTGATATGCATCTATGCCCAAGGGTGTATCCAAAAAGTTAGAAAATTCATCGATAAATAAATATATTTTTTTATTTGTAATTACCTCGTTTTTAGAATTTTGAATGTATTTTTCTAAACTAATGCTTGATATTAATGGCAAGCTCCTTTTTTCGGCTATTCTCAATGATTTTTTTACAATTCCACTGAAAAACTTACTTTTCAAACTAGTATTATAAAGCCATGGACTAGTTGATCCTAGCCTATTCATTTTATCATTGTAAGCAAACAACTTACTGCGCAAGCTTTTTCCGTTTACCTTCTGATACTGGTATTGAAATTCGGCTTTTAAAGAGGCTACATCAACATTACTCGGACACTCACTTGCGCATGCTTTACAACTCAAGCATAAATCAAATACTTCTTTCAACTCTTTTTGATCGAACTTGTTCTTATTTTCGGTATTGGTTAAAAACTCGCGTAGTGCATTGGCTCTAGCCCTAGTAGTATCCTTTTCATTCAATGTTGCGCGATAGCTTGGACACATCGTACCACCAGCTTTTGCTGTTTTTCGACAATCGCCAGAGCCGTTGCATTTTTCAGCAAGTCTTACAATTCCCTCCGAATCAGAGAAATCAAGAATAGTATCAATTTCAACGGTCGGTCGATCAGGTTGATAACGTAAGTCCTCATCCATTTTAAACGGATCTACTATTTTTCCTGGATTTAATATGTTATTTGGATCAAATAAATATTTGATTTTTCTAAGAAGCTGGTAGTTCTCACTCCCGATCATTTTTTCTATAAATTCGGCCCTAACAATCCCATCCCCATGTTCACCGCTCATGGAACCTTTATATTTTTTAACTAAATGAGCAACATCAGTGGTTATCTTTCGAAAAAGGGTTACATCTTCTGATTTTTTTAGGTTCAAAATGGGTCGCAAATGAATCTCGCCAGCACCAGCATGTGCGTAATACACAGCATCTTGATCATACTTCTTCATAATCTGGCTGAATTCATATATATAGTCTGCCAAATCTTCGATAGCAACCGCAGTATCTTCTATACAGGCAACCGCTTTTTTATCGCCTACCATATTTCCCAATAAGCCCAAACCTGCTTGCCGCAATTCAAAAGCCTGATCTATTTGCTCTCCATATAATATAGGATTTGCATAGCTTTTTGTTCTCTTTTTAAGTGTCACTAGCAGTTTTTCAACCTTTGCTTCACATTGTAATTTAGTATTGCCTCTTACCTCTAACAACAAAATAGCTTTCGGGTCGCCATTTACAAAAAATCGATTCTTGGCCTGTAAAGTGTTATTCTTTGTACAATCTAAAATCACACGATCCATCATTTCGCAGGTATAGAGGTCATGTTTCATTAGATGCACAACCGACTGCATACAATCGTCAATACTATTAAAATGAGCTGCAACCATGAAGGTTTCTTCTAGTGGTAAATCATCTAGCTGTAAAGTGATTTCCGTGGTAAAAGCCAATGTTCCTTCACTACCTGCAAGCAATTTGCACATATTAAAGCGTTCCTCTGAATCAGCAAAAATGGCATTTTGTAGTAAAGCATCAACCGCGTAGCCCGTGTTTCGCCTATGAATAGTCTGTTTTGGGAATTCCTTTAAAATTTCTTCTTGCGTATTCTTTTCTGATAACCATGCGCGTAACTTGCTATGAATTACACCTTCAATACCGCTAACCCCTTCTTTTTCTTGGTATTCCTTCTCTGATAAAGCCCCGAAAGTTAGCTCAGTACCATCTGCCATAATAGTTTTTAGAGAAAGTACTTTATCTCGGGTCACTCCGTATTTTATAGAAGTTGATCCAGAAGAATTATTTCCAACCATGCCCCCGATCATACACCGATTAGACGTTGAAGTATTTGGACCGAAAAACAATCCGTGTTCTTTTAAAAATCTATTGAGTTCATCTCTAATTATACCGGGTTGCACGGTTATGGTTTTAGCATTTTTATCAAAATTGAGAATATTGGTAAAATGCCTACTTACATCAACGATAATTCCATCTCCGACGCACTGACCTGCTAATGAAGTTCCGGCAGTTCGTGGAATGATTGATGTTTTATTTCTTGTTGCAAATGCAATCAATTCCTTAATATCATCGGTGGTTTTAGGATATGCTATAGCAGTTGGGATTTTTCGATAAACAGAAGCATCAGTAGCATAAATAGCTTTGTGTAAGTCGTCATAATGTAACGTTCCTTCAAGCCTTGTAGAAAGATCTTTTAACCGATGTTCTATTTCACTCATATAAAAACTTAACTTTTTCTTTCTGTTAGTCGTTAATTAAAAACCACTAGTCGAATTTACCATAAAATTGATAGTTTTTACTAGTCGAATCATTCTAAAATATTTCTCTTTGCATATAAGTTAGCAAACCCAGAAATGAATGTACATTTACTTGATCTGTTTAGAACACAGTTTACCCTCGAAATAGTTGGTAAAGTAAGGCGTGGTTTGGGTATTAATGGTCCTGATGAAACAGTTTTAGACTACTGTATAAAATCAGCTTCAGAATTGATCAATGAACTTCCTGAGTTATATATTGATGATAAAAACAAAAGTCTTCTACAAGAATTGGTAATAGAAGCTCCTTATGTTACTACCAATAATGTTTTTGATGATGTTGATCTTAGAACCAGTAGTATACTCAGAAACGGGAAATATCTTGTACATGCCATTTATGGTTTAGAGCATCTTGACTTTTTAAAAAAGATAAAAGAACAGTATGAACTTTCTACTGACGAAGCAAAAAACCTCTGGTATATAAGCGGTAGTATTCTTTTAATCTTGATACATTCGCTTACGAACAAGGAAAATTCTTTAACTGACCTACTATCAGTTATTAAACGAGAAGTCGAGGCTGACAAACCGAAAAAATCCTCTTCACTATTCGTAGGCTTGCTTAGTTTATAGCTTTCTTAACACCTCGTTAAAATTCTTACTTTTGAATAAACAATGCAATTACTCTTTTCTATAATGCGTTATAGCTGTTAACTAAAAGAAAACAATGACACAAAAAATCATATTAAGCATAAGCCTTTTGTTTATGATGGCGACAGCCAGCGCACAAACGATCTCTGATAATGCCCTCGGGTTACGTCTTGGTGCCAGTAACGGGTTTGGAACAGAAATATCTTATCAAAGTGCTATTGGGCGTTTAAATAGAATCGAAGCCAATTTAGGCTGGCGTGATAATAGAAACTTTGACGCCTTTCGTTTGACAGGAATTTATCAGTGGATGTTCGATCTTAATTTTGAAGAAGGGTTTCAATGGTTTGCAGGCGTTGGTGGCGGTATTGGCAATGTTAACTTCAACAGCGATAGTCAGTTTGCAACTGATGAAAATGAGTTTTTTGCATTTGTTGCTGGTGATGTGGGTATTGAATATAATTTTAGTATACCGTTAGTAATATCCTTAGATCTCAAACCAGAAATAGGATTTAATGAATTTAATGATGGGATTGAGTTTGACCTAGGATTGGGTATTAGATATCAATTTTAACAACCCAAGTGTAAACTAAACTTCTTAGAACACCTCTTTTTTTATAAGATTAATTAGATTTGTGCTGTTTAAAATTAGGATAAACAAGCATGAAAAAATTAATAATACTTGCGGCATCAGTATTAATAGTATTAGGATGTAGTAAGACAGAAAAAGATAGTTACTTCGTAAACGTTTCTTTGAAAGGAATGGTTGACGGGAAAAAGGTTTTTCTGAAAAAACTGGATACAAACAATCGTTTTGTAAACGTTGATACTTCGGCTGTAGAGTTTGAAAGCGTCTTTTTTGAGGGAAAATCGGTTACACCAGAGCTTCACTATATTGTGGTTGACGGGATAAAAGGGAATATTCCTGTAGTTTTAGAAGAAGGAAGTATTGCTGTAGAGGCCTACAAGGATAGTATAGCCTTATCCAAGGTTTCAGGAAGTGTATCTAATGACGAGTTTTCATCCTATTTAGGAGAAACACGCAAACTATTTAAAGAATTAGAAATGCTTCGCAATTCATTTTCGGCTGCAACTCAACGCCAAGACATGAATGCGATAAGCGAGATTAGACAATCGTTTAAAGAAGTACAGGATAAAGGAAAGCAATTTGATTTAGACTTTGTTGAGAAAAACACGAATTCATATATCGCTTTATTGGTGTTAGAACGAATTCTTGATACAAAATCACAGCCCACTAAGCTACTTAAAGAATTGTACGCGAAAGTTCCTGAGAATCTAAAAGCTTCTCAAAATGGTAAAAGCTTAGGCGATAAATTAGCAGCTTTAGGAGCGACTGATGTTGGTATGATAGCACCCAACTTTACAGGAAAAACTCCTGAAGGAACAGATATCGCTTTAAATGATGTGATAGGAGAAAAAGTAACTGTTGTTGACTTTTGGGCTTCATGGTGCAAGCCATGTCGTGTTGAGAATCCGAGTATCGTTGCTATGTACAATAAATATCACGATCAAGGATTAAATATTTTAGGGGTTAGTCTTGATAATAGTCAAGATAAATGGATCAAGGCTATTGAAGAAGACAAACTTGAATGGAGTCATATATCTAATCTACAGTCCTGGAGAGATCCTATTGCAAAAAAATACAACGTAAGTGCTATACCACAGACTTTTATTTTAGATGAAAATGGTGCTATTGTCGCCAAAGATCTTCGTGGTGAAGCCCTACAGCAAAAAGTAAGAGAGTTATTAGGAGTAACCGAATAATACTCCTTGTATTTAGTCTTAAAAAACAAAACCCTGACAATAACCATGTCAGGGTTTTTTCATAGCAATTAAGCTACTTGATATAGTCTTAGGGACTTTGTTCTAGGTTATCTGTATATATAACAAACGCCTAGGAGAAAACCCTACCTTTTATCTTATTCCAATGCGAAAGTTATATTGACTTTAGAAGTCACTAGCATTTCACCGATAGAAATACTTTCGGAGTTACCATCAGATTCTGCCATCGCCATCGATCTTACTTGCATATTCTTAAAATCTCTAGGATTACCAACATTAACAGCATGCTCACTTATGCTCGTAGCCTTTCCTACTTTTTGATCTAAAACTCCCGCATATTCCATTGCCTTTTTCTTGGCATTTTTGACGGCTTTTTTACGAGCTTCACTCAAATAAGTATCCATATTAGATGACTTAAAATTCACTCCGTCAATCCTATTGATTCCAGATTCTAATAGTCCTTGCATCAAACGTTCATAGTCTGATAACTTTCTAAGCTTAATCGCCAGTGATTGGTTGGCAGTATACTTATAAATCTTTTTGTTGTAATCGTAATTCTTATTTAGTCTGATATAAGCCGTCTGTACATCCTTATTATCGATTTTCATTTGTTTGCAGAACTTCAACACCGAATTAATTGTATTGTCATTTAACGCTTTAACTGACGCGGCGTTGTCGCCATCATTTTCAACGCGCACATTTACAATCACTTGATCTGGCACTACTTTTACAATTCCTTCTCCAGATACGGAGACATACGGGTTATGATCGTTTTTTTGAGCACTCATAGCACAGCTTATAAATAAAAATGAAACTAAATGGAATATGTTTTTCATGATTAAACAAGATAAAAATGGGTTTAGACAAATGACTTACTGCAATTTACCTGTTTTTTCTAATACAAATAGTATAATAATTGGGATTGCCAATACTACTACTGTAAATACATCATCGGTTAAAAGCGAAGGTTTCATAAATAAGGTTAAGGCATAACCGCCAATAGCGCCACCAAAATGTGCGGAGTGACCAATATTTCCCAAACGATTTTTCATGCCATAAATTGAAAATCCTAGGTAGAGAATTCCGAATATCCAGGCAGTAATTGGAATAGGAATAAAAAATAAATATAATTCCATATTCGGGAAAAGCAGTATGGCGCTGTATAAGACACCAGTCACAGCGCCACTAGCTCCTATTGCGCTATAATGATATTCATTTTTGTGAAAATTAAACGCCAATAAATTACCCGCTATAAGACTTCCAAAATAAATAAGTAAAAAGCTTACACGCCCAAGATCATTAATGACAACTTGAGCGAAAAAGTAAAGCGTAAACATATTAAAAAATAGGTGTACCGTATCGGCATGCAAGAAACCTGAAGAAAGCATTCGTACCTGTTCTCCCCTGCGTAAAGCACCCACATTAAACTTATATCGTTCAAAAAAAGAGAAATCAGAAAAGCCTTTGAAAGACACTAAACAGGTAATAGCAATAATCGCTATTGTAGCAATATCAATATTCATAATTGGGTATAGGTTCGTATCAAATATAACTATATTTGCAGAAGAATTTTATTGAATGCAACTTCTTGTTTATATAATTGCATATCCTCTTTTGTGGATCATTGCATCACTCCCTTTCAGACTGTTTTACCTATTTTCTGACTTTGTTTACTTCTTGGTATATCGTGTTTTTGGGTACCGAAAAAAGGTAGTTGTCGACAATATAAAAATGGCATTTCCCGAAAAATCAGATATTGAGGTAAATCGTATCACCAAAAAGTTTTATAAGCATATGTGTGATCTCTTTTTAGAGATGATAAAATCACTGCGCATTTCAGAAAAAGAGATAAAAAAACGTTTTTATGTGACGAATGCAGAAGCGATCGATAAGTATACCAAAGCACACCAAAGCGTTCAACTTATTTGTGGGCATTTTGCAAGTTACGAGTGGGCAATGTCATTAGAATATCATATAGCACATAAGGGTTATGCGGTATACACGCCTCTAGGCAATAAGTATTTTGATCGATTAGTTCAAAAAATAAGAAAGCGTCATAATGCAGAATTGATAAGTCGCTATGAGTCTATGCAAACCATACAAATGCACCATGATACCAAAGTGTTGGCGATGTACGGCATGGCAAGCGATCAATCACCGATGCCAATGAAAGCAAAATACTGGCGTGATTTTTTTGGTATTAATGTACCTGTTCATACTGGAGTAGAATTTATGGCAAAAAAATTCGATCAAGCAGTAGTATTTATTGATATTCAAAAGGTAAAAAGAGGATATTACACGGCAACTTTTAAGGAAATTACGGCTACACCAAACGACTATCCTGATTACGAAATCACCGATATTTTTACTGATATGTTAGAAGCGCAAATACGCAAAGCTCCTGAGTACTATTTATGGACGCATAAGCGCTTTAAGCATAGAGATAAACACCCTCCAGGAATGGTTAAGTAATCAAATTCTGGGTTCAAAAGAAATCACTCATTTGTCGAGTTTTTTGGCTTTACTCCCTTCTGTTTTAGTTGAAAACACATAAGTGTAAAGCCATGTAAGCGTGAAGGTCGGTATTACGTCTAATCCAGGTAATAATTCTTCAACAACAGATATCGTTCCAGCTACTTTTCCTGTTCGGCCTTTATACATTTTCATCATTAGATATCCTGTAAGAGGCGCCCAAACAATATCTGTAAAATCTCCAATAACCGGGAATACCCAACTAGATGACAACAATCCGATACCATCTATAAGTAGTCCTAACAGTAATAACTTGTACTTCTTATTCATACTCCCAAAATAGGCGTAACTCTACTAAAAAGCAATAATAATTTAAGAAAGTGAAGAACTGATAAGCTTTAAGAACTCATTACGAGTCTCTATCTTTTCAAATTGGCCTCTAAATCCAGAAGTGGTTGTTACTGAATTCTGTTTTTGTACACCGCGCATCATCATGCACATGTGGCTAGCCTCAATGACCACCGCAACTCCTTTAGGTTTCAAGGTTTCATTAATACATTCTAATATGTCATGTGTCAAACGTTCTTGAACCTGCAGCCGTCTTGCAAAAACATCGACTATTCTAGGCAATTTACTTAGCCCAACAATATGTCCGTTTGGAATATATGCGATGTGTGCTTTACCAAAGAATGGCAATATGTGATGTTCGCAAAGCGAATACAACTCGATATCTTTTACGATCACCATGTCGTCGTAATCTTCCTCGAACATCGCACTCTTTAATATTTCGGCTGCATCTTGATAATAACCCTGTGTCAAAAACTGCATTGCTTTGGCAGCACGCTCAGGTGTTTTTAATAAACCCTCTCTTTCGACGTTTTCTCCAAGATCAGTAATGATATTTTTATAGCGGTCCTTTACATCATCCGTAACGTGAATGTTGTATTCTTCGAATTTTTTATAAGGCATGAATGGGATTTAGCTTACTGCTTCTTTTTTTAATTTTTCAGAAAAATCTTTAGCTAACTTACGCAATTTAGGATTAATAATTACTTGACAATAGGGCTGGTCTTTATGAGCATCGTAGTAATTTTGATGATATGCTTCTGCCTCATAAAATATGTCTAATGGGGCTACTTCTGTCACGATTGGATTTGTATATGCTTCAGATGCTTCCAGTTGTTCAATAAAACGTTCGGTAAATCTTTTTTGCGACTCATCACTATAAAAAACAGCAGATCGGTATTGTGTTCCTACATCGTTTCCTTGTCTATTCAAGGTAGTTGGATCATGAGTTGTAAAGAAAATCTCCAATAAATCAGAAAAACTAACTAGGGTCTCATCATAATATATTTGTACTCCTTCCGCATGACCTGTTCTACCAGAACATATCTCGCGATATGCCGGATTTTTGATATGACCACCTGTATATCCTGAGACTACTTTATGAACACCTTCTATTTCATTAAATACTGCTTCGGTACACCAGAAACAGCCTCCAGCAAATGTTGCAATTTTCAAGTTTTCCATTTAATCTATTTTGTTTAACCAAAAATAACATTTATTAAACAATATTAAAAGTGATTTTTGGAATTAACGTTTCTTTAATTTTTATGTTGGAATAAATATTACGGAACAATGATCAATTTGAAAAGATTAAATTATTTTCACGTCCGTTATACTAGTCGTAAATGATTAAAGCAACTAACATAAAAAAGTCGTTCGGATCTCTTGAGGTTTTAAAGGGAGTTGATGTCGCTATTGAAAAAGGGGAAATTGTATCTATTGTTGGTGCTTCTGGTGCTGGTAAAACTACCCTACTTCAAATATTGGGTACTTTAGATACTGTTTCAAACCCACATGACAGCAGTCTAATTATAAATAATGTTGATGTTCTTGGATTAAACGATCGTGAAATTGCATTTTTTAGAAATACCAATCTCGGTTTCATATTTCAGTTCCACCAATTGTTGCCTGAATTTACGGCTCTAGAAAATGTATGTATACCTGCTTATATTAAAGGCGAAGACAAAGACAAGGTTGAAGCGGAGGCTAAAAAATATCTTGATTTTCTTGGTTTAAAAGAACGTTATCACCATAAACCTGATGCCATGTCAGGTGGCGAGCAACAGCGCGTATCAGTTGCAAGAGCGCTTATTAATAATCCTGGGCTGATTTTTGCTGATGAGCCGAGTGGTAATTTAGATTCGGAGTCAGCTGAGAAACTACACCAACTATTTTTTGATTTAAGAGAAACTTTCGGGCAAACTTTTGTTATTGTAACTCATAATAAAGCCCTTGCCGATATGGCCGACAGAAAACTAATTATGGTCGATGGTAAAATCGAAAACGCATGATTAAAGAAGTATTTCAATTTGTTAAGAAACCCAAATCACATTGGGATGAGGAAGTTTCACTTGGGGCTAAACTTGGGATTTTTGTAAAGCTATTGTTATGGGCAATGACCATTAGTATTGCATTAACGCCTATTTCTGCTATTCTTGACGAGCTTGAAATAATTGACTTGAAAGAACATGCAGTAAATGAATTATTTGAAAATTTATCCCCATTAATAGTACTATTTGCGGCGGCCGTGGTTGCACCTATTATAGAAGAACTGTTCTTTAGAGCTCCTCTACTGGGTTTGCGGAACTCAAAATACTTTAAAATTTGGGTTTATGTTTTTGTCGCTGCCTTTGGATTAATTCATATCACCAACTTTGAAATGAACACAAAAATACTATTGTTCACTCCTTTATTAGTATTACCTCAGATTAATTTAGGTTTCTTTGCCTCGTATATATGCATGCGATTTGGTTATTTCTGGGCTGTCCTACTTCATGGTTGTTATAACTTTATCATTATAGGTAGTGTTTACCTTTTAAAACCTTTCTTTCCCGAGATTGTATGAATAAGGCTGAGTTGAAGGAATTTCTTGACGAAAAGGCTTCGTTTTATGAGCATCCAAAATTTATTGAGGATGATCCTATTCAAATTCCGCATCAATTCACCTTAAAGGAAGATAAGGAGATCAGCGCATTTTTAACAGCCACCATTTCTTGGGGAAATAGAAAGAGTATTATCAAAAGTGCTACTCGAATGATGGAGGTACTGGATAATAGCCCTTATGATTTTGTGATGAACCATCAAGAAAGTGACCTTGATAGCTTAAAAAGTTTTGTGCACAGAACCTTTAATGGTGATGACCTAGGTCAGTTTATAAAATCATTACAACACATATACACGCAACAAGCTGGACTTGAGCATATTTTTAGTAAGGCTGAAAATGGGAAAAACATCCAGGATCGAATCCATCATTTTAAAAAAACATTCTTTGATATTCCTCACCTAGAACGTACCAAAAAACATGTTTCAGATCCGCACCGTGGTTCTGCAGCCAAACGCATAAATATGTTTTTGAGATGGATGGTACGATCTAAAGCTGCTGGCGTTGATTTCGGATTGTGGCATAACATTTCACCTTCACTACTCTCCTGCCCACTTGACGTGCATTCCGGCAATGTAGCACGTAAACTAGGCTTGGTAAAAAGAAAACAAAATGACGCAAAGGCTTTATTAGAACTTGATAAAAGCCTACGAAAGCTGGATCCAACAGATCCTGTTAAATATGATTTTGCGCTATTTGGCTTAGGTGTTTTTGAGAAGTTTTAATTCAGTTAATCTTATTAATACCTAGATTACAATTCTGTAATATGGCTAACCTAAAGGTTACTTTTTCTTAATAATCTCACCATATTTCTATAAAACCCAACAACAGCTTTTAGGGTAATTTTAAGCAACATTAAACCAAACAAAAATCCAATGAAAACGCTTTCAAAATTACTACTCAGCGCAATGCTGGTAACATTTACTTCTTGTGAATTTATAGATGATCTGCCAATACCGGGAGACGACGATGGAGTTCCATCACAATCAGTTAAATTCGAAAATCATTCGACAACACCTTCTTTTTTAAAGGTATCATCATCTTTCCCAAAATTAAAGGTGTATACAATGCTTTCATCAGAAGATGCACTACCCGAATCACCTAACTTTGTTTACGGTAGTATGGCAGATGGTGCAGGTTTATTAAAAAATAATGATGGGACATTCAGTTTGATCAATAATATTGAAGCCGACTACTCTATTGCACGTATCAGCTTCGACAAGACATTTAAACCAGTTAGTGGCGAGTATATCATGAATGCGAACGCATCAGCGAACACAGCCCAATGCTCAGGATCTCTAATTACTCCTCAAGAACACGGTTTTGGCCCCTGGTATTTGTCTGGTGGCGAATGGGGTGGTGACTCTAAAGGAGTTTATCTTGCTGATCCAAGAAAAGATGCTGCCGATGCTGGTACTGCTGAAATCTTAACAGCTTCTATGGGACAATGGTCCACTGAAAATGCTGTAGCTATTGGCAAAGATGCATTTCCTGATAAAACTATAATCTTTATTGGGGATGATAACAGTAATAATGAAATTCCTTCTGGTCAAATTGGCATGTACATGGCGGACCGCGGTGACTTATATGGTGGAAAATTACACGGTTTAAAAGTACTAACGGAAGGTATCGATTTTGAAATGGATATGGAAGAAGGCCAAACTTATGAAGCTGAGTTTGTAGAGCTTGAAGAGCGAACATTGGCCGAGCTTGACGCAGAAGCAAAAGCGAAAGGTGTAATGGGCTTTTCTCGTGTTGAAGATATCGACTGGCGTCGTGGTTCAGCAGCCAATCAAAGAGAAATATATGTTGTTGTAACTGGTAGAAAAAAAGACGGTCTTGTAGGTAAAGGAACATTATACGGTAGGATATACAAAATCGTTCTAGATAAAAACGATCCAACCAAAGCGACTATTTCCCCAGTGCTAGATGGCGACAATTTAAATGGTGTTGCTAAACAATTTCATAGTCCAGATAATATCTTGGTAACTGAGAATTATGCGTACATCCAAGAAGATCCAAACGGATATTTTGATACCCCTGATAAAATGCACTTTGCTTATTTATATCAGTATGACCTTCGTTTTGGCACATTAAAAGTAGTACTTGAATGTGATCAAGAAGCCGCGGCATCCCAAGGATACGGCACTACTGATCGCATTTGGGAAATTACAGGAATGATTGACATCTCTGATACGGTAGATAAAGACCGTAGTTTTGTTTTAATTACGCAAAACCATGGTTGGGAGCCATCAGACGGATCTGCGTTTACCGATCCAACTGCCTTTCCTGATTTAGACGCTACCCAATTAAACGAAACACGCAAAGAAGGTAGTATGCTCTATGTTTTAAACGGACTACCTAGATAAACAATCAAATTTTAAGAATTAATGTTGTTAGGAAAATTAAATGGGGCTTATGTTATCATAAGCCTCTTCCTATTACTTATAGGGTGCAAAAAAGAAAAAGAAACCATTACTGAAAAAAAGGACCTCAATCACAAATTGCAAGAGCGCTACCAAGAATATTTGGCTTTAGGTATCAATGCGCTTGATAAAATTGCAAATACGAAGGATATTGATAGTGCAAAGATTTTATATAAAGAGGCTAGAAAACAGTTTAAATATGCCGAACCCATTTTGGCTTATATTGATGCTGAAAACTATAAGTTTTTAAATCAACCGAACATTACCAAGGTTGAAGAAGACGATTTTACCGATATCAAAATCAAAAAACCATCTGGTTTTCAAGTGTTAGAGGAAACTATTTTTGCTGATGAACCAGAACTAAATGAAATTCATTTTCATTCAGTCAAAACAAAAAACCGTCTTGTTTTTACTAAAAACAATGCTGATCTATCTTTTCTAAAAGATCACCATATTCTATGGATAATTCGTGATGCGCTTATGCGGGTGTCATTAACAGGAGTAACTGGTTTCGATTCTCCAGTCTTAGAAAATTCTTTAGCTGAAGGACAATGGGTATATAGAAGCGTTCAGGATATCATCAGTATGCATAAAGAACGATTTTCGAATTCCAATCTTCTGACACAATGGAATAATCATTTCGAAAAAACAGTTGCTAACCTAACAGGTGAATTCAACAGTTTTGATCGCTACTCTTTTATGAAAAATCATACGTTTACAGGTTTACTACTCTTCAATAAGACGGTAGATGATTGGAATGTTTCCTTTCCCTTTAATCGCTCAATCAAAAACGATGTTACGTCCCTTTACAGTGATAAAACCTTTAACTTAAGTTATTTCTCCGGAGAAAAATTCGACTCATTAAACGTTCGCAAAATAGCACTGGGCAAGCAACTTTTTCACGATAAAGATTTATCAAACGGTAAGGCAATGAGCTGTGCAACCTGTCACAATCCCAAAAAACAATATACCGATGGGCTCAAAATTGGTAAAAAAGTAAGTCGAAACACTCCAACCTTACTCTACGCATCCTTACAAAAAGGATTCTTTTATGACAACCGTTCTGGTAGTTTAGAAGGACAAATTATTTCGGTTGTAGAAAATGAAAACGAGTTCCACAGTAACTTAAAGCATGTTGAAGAAGTCGTAAACCAGAATAAGGAATATGTAGTGCAATTTGACTCTCTATACAGGCAGGGAGCAAACGAACTGAATATTAGAAATGCCATTGCCACATTTATCCGAAGTTTAACTCCGTTTAATTCAAAAGTGGATAAAAATTTAAATGGGATTGAAAGTACACTTACGGAATCAGAAATCAATGGTTTTAATCTATTTCATGGCAAAGCGAAATGTGCGACCTGCCACTTCCCTCCTAGTTATAATGGTACTGTTCCTATACTGTATAAAGAGTCTGAAATGGAATTGATTGGCATACCAAAATTCAACGATACTATAAATGCCATTGTTGATACTGACCTAGGGGCTTATGAAGTCTACAAAACTGAAGAGCGCAAGTATTTCTTTAAAACATCTACTATACGAAACGTCGACATGACTGGTCCATATATGCATAATGGTGTATACAATACTCTGGAGGAAGTGGTTGATTTTTATAACCGAGGTGGCGGAGCTGGTATAGGAATTAATCTAGAAGCGCAAACCTTACCACCAGACGCACTTAAGCTATCGAAAAATGAGGTAAATGACCTTGTACTCTTTATGAAAGCGTTAAGTGACCCCATAGAATAATAAAAGTGATATTATTTTTCAATTGTTAGCCCAATTAATTACATAGTAAGTCCCTCGAACTCTAATCAAGAGCATTTTATTATAGATTGTTGTTATTACAATTGGCGCCCTTACGCCCTTAACTGAAAATAATTATTGTTCTTGAATTGCCCCAAAGAACAATAATTGAGTATATACTGAAATCCATGACATTAACTTAAAGGAAATGTAAAGTTTAGAAGATGCTTTTGATTGGATTCAACATAATGAGCTATCGCCAAACGGATAAGCTAACCATCTCTATTTTTTAGTTGCTGTTGATTATAGTACTTTTAAGTCTCTAATTAACCATATACACTATGTTAAAGGCTTTACGTTTTTTCTCATTATTCTTCTTATTTGGAGTCGCACTTAATGCACAAGAACGAATACTACCAATAGATACTACCATTGTAACGGCCAATACAGTAACTATAAAAGGTAAACCAGTTGCATATAAAGCAACTACTGGTACCCAGCCCGTTTGGGATGAGAAAGGAATGCCCATTGCCAGTTTGTATTATACTTATTATCAGCGATCGGGCGTCAAAAACAATACCACTCGCCCACTTTTGATTTCATTTAATGGTGGGCCAGGCTCGGCTTCAGTTTGGATGCATTTGGCTTATACAGGCCCAAAAATTTTGAAGATTGACGATGAAGGTTATCCTATTCAACCTTATGGTGTAAAAGATAATCCTCATTCTATTTTAGATGTAGCGGATATCGTATTTGTAAACCCTGTCAATACCGGCTATTCCAGAATGATTCCAGACAAAGAAGGTAAGATGCCAGACAAAAAAATATTCTTCGGTGTGAATGAGGACATCAAATATTTGGCAGATTGGATTGACACCTTCGTAAGTCGAAATAATCGCTGGCGCTCTCCTAAATATATTATTGGAGAAAGCTATGGCGGCACACGTGTAGCCGGACTTTCTTTAGCACTTCAAAATAGACAATGGATGTATCTAAATGGTGTAATCATGGTGTCTCCAGCAGATTACAAAGTACTTCGTGTTGGAGGACCTGTTTCAGCTTCACTTAATTTGCCTTATTATACAGCAGCAGCATGGCATCAAAAAATGCTATCTCCATCGCTTCAACAAAAAGATTTAAATGACATCTTACCCGAAGTTGAAAATTACACTATCAACACCCTAATTCCTGCAATAGCAAAAGGCGGGTTTATCGGTGAAACAGAAAAAAATGCAGTTGCCAAAAAATTTGCAACCTATTCCGGTTTATCAGAAAAATCGATTCTACGACATAACTTAGTAGTACCTACTAGTTTTTATTGGAAAGAGCTTATGCGTGATAAAGGTTTTACTGTTGGGCGTTTGGATTCACGCTATAAGGGAATCGATAAAATGGATGCCGGTACAAGACCAGATTTTAATTCTGAATTAACTTCGTGGTTACATTCGTTTACTCCAGCAATAAATTACTATACAAGAGAGGTTTTAAAATTTAAAACCGACCTGAAGTACAATATGTTTGGTCCAGTGCGTCCTTGGAATTTTGATGATGACAATACACGAGAAGACTTGCGCCAAGCAATGGCTCAGAATCCATATTTGAATGTGCTTTTTCAATCTGGTTATTATGATGGAGCGACAACTTACTTCAATGCGAAATATACGATGTGGCAGCTTGACCCTAGCGGAAAAATGAAAGATCGACTAAGTTTTAAAGGCTATCGATCGGGTCATATGATGTACTTAAGAGCAGAAGATTTAAAAAATGCGAATGATGATATCCGCGATTTTATAAAGAAGACTACAACCAATGGCAAATCTGCCAAATATTAAACATAAATAACCAAACCATATTAAATATGAAGTCTAAGTATCCCTATTTAGCATTACTAATTTTACGTGTCGGAATTTCCGGATTAATGCTCACTCATGGTATTCCTAAATTACAAAACTTGATTAACGGAAATACTGAATTTTCAGGTCTTTTCGGATTACCACCAATTGTTAATTTAATAATTACAATATTGGCAGAAGTTCTATGTCCTTTATTAATTATCATAGGTTTGCGAGCTCGTATAGCGAGTATTCTGCCTGTTATGGTTATGGCAGTAGCAGCTTTCGTAGTTCATGGTGCTGATCCTATTGATGTAAAAGAAAAGGCATTATTATATCTAATCGGTTTTCTGACCATTCTATTGGCTGGACCTGGAAAATACGGAATTGACAAAAAGTAATATATATCATGTTAGACCGGCAATTCTACAAGATTTGCCGGTTTTAGAACGTTTTTTGCAGGGGATTATTGAAGCTGAAAGGCCAATGGACCCTACACTAAAAGACGATCATATCATTTATTATGACCTCGAATCATACATCAAGGAAGACGACACTTATGTTGTAGTGGTAGCAACCGAAAATGAGATTGTAGGTAGTGGCTATGGCCAAATAAGAAAGAATAAAGATTATTTCAAATATCCCTATTACGGTTATATAGGTTTTATGTTTACTTCAGAAGAACATCGTGGGCAAGGTGTTGCTAAGATGATTATAGATTTTATAAACACCTGGTTTGAAAGCAGAAGTATCAGCGAAGTTAGACTTACGGTCTACGATAAAAACCCACCTGCAATACGCGCCTATAAGAAAGCTGGTTTTGAAAAGCACCTAATTGAAATGAGAATGAATCTTTCTAGTTCAGAATCTTGATCTTTAAGTAATTCGATATATTTTTAAAGAAACAAGTCATCTCCCTCCTTGAGGAGCGATTAAGGGAGGTGTAAATTCGATTCACTTATTATCTTAAACCTCGATCATTAGTTTGAAATCCAGAAAAGTTTCCATACTTACCCCTTTTAAAAACACGGATCAGTTTATTGAAGATTGTATCCAATCCGTTATAAATCAATCATACACTAATTGGGAACTCATTTTAGTAAATGATCATTCAACTGATAATAGCGTAGCCGTCTGCAAGCGCTTAGCTAGCAGGGATAAAAGAATTCAAGTGGTGAATAACATAGGAAATGGGATTATTGAAGCCTTGCGCTACGCACTTTCCCTAAGCACTGGTGATTTTATTACACGCATGGATTCTGATGATATTATGCATCAAGAGAAGCTCAACTTTATGGCAAATGATCTCGAAAAACATGGAAAAGGTCATGTTGCCTTAGGGTTGGTAAAATATTTCTCAGAAGCTGGTATTAGTGATGGTTATGATCGGTATGAAAAATGGTTAAATAAACTGACTGAAGCTGGAAGTAATTATTCCGAGATATACAAAGAATGCTCGATTGCTTCCCCTTGTTGGATGTTGTATAAAAGCGATCTATTGGCATGCGATGCTTTTAATCCTAATGACTACCCGGAGGATTATGACCTAACATTTCGTTTTTATAAGCATCAATTTAAGTGTATAGCAAGTAGAAACTTATTGCATTACTGGCGCGACTACCCTACTCGTACCTCGCGTACCCACGAACATTATGCCCAAAACTATTTTCTAGATATTAAGCTGAAATATTTTCTAGAGTTGGACTATCAACAAAGTAAAAATTTAGTGGTTTGGGGCGCTGGTTTTAAAGGAAAAACAATCGCTAAGAAATTGATTGATCGTAGTATCCCATTCAATTGGATATGCGATAACCCAAAGAAGATCGGAAAGTCGATTTACGGGCAGGAGATGCTGCCTTTTCAGCATCTAGAACAGCTAGAAAATCCACAAAGTATTGTAACGGTTGCTAATGAACAAGCGCAACAGGAAATCACTGCCTATATGAATAAGCACCACATGAAGCCAATGGTTGACTATTTCATGTTTGGTTAGTACTTATATCTGATTGAAGGGTTCTCGATACAATTTTTATTTCCCCCGAATCCTTGGGATCAATAAAAACCACTCGAACTGACAGTAGTTCTTAATCGATAAGCTAATATGTCAGTTCGAGTGATTTCGACGATAGGAGAAATCGTATCGAGAACCTTCTCCATTTAACAATCTCAATCAAATAATAAAATTACCCTAAAACTTATTTGCATCATTCGGCATCTAGCTTCATTTACTATATTTGCTATACCGCTTTGATTTTGAAATCGTGCGTATAGAAATTGAATTTATTTTTCAGTTATTCAAGGCAAAAAATCTAAGCATAGCCTTAGTTACGGTTACATTTTTTAACGAAGACTAACTGAAAAAGAAACAATTTATTAGTGCTATTTCAAGGTCAAAATGGTATTGTCATCTGAAAAACGAATATGCAGTTTAAAAACCCGGAACTTCTTTACGCATTTTTTCTGCTTATTATTCCCATTATTGTTCACTTATTTCAGCTTCGGAAATTTCGAAAAGTCGCTTTTACAAACGTCCAGTTTTTAAAGGAAGTTACAGCGCAAACCCGTAAAAGTTCACAATTAAAAAAGTGGTTGGTTTTACTTACTCGATTGCTTGCATTAGCCTTTTTAATTATTGCATTTGCACAGCCTTTTATTGCGAATAAAGCTGCCTTAAACAATAAGAAAAACCAGATTATTTATCTTGACAACTCCTTTAGCATGCAGGCCAAAGGAGCTAATGGACCGCTGTATGATCAAGCAGTACAACAACTGCTGCAGACTATTCCTGAAGAAGAGATTATTACACTGTTTACGAACACAACAACTTTTAAAGATGTAACGACTAAAGATATAAGAGATCAACTATTAAAAAGGGATTTTAGTAATGGTCAGTTAAACTTTAACCAAGTTGTTTCTAAGGGTCAGGCACTATTTAATAATGCAAATGTCGGTGCCAATAATATTGTGGTCATATCCGATTTTCAACAAGATGATATTGGTATTCAGCAGCAAAAAGACAGTACATTTCAACTAGATTTAGTACAACTCAAAGCGGTTAACAATAACAATATTGCTCTTGACACCGTCTATATTAGTGAAAGCAATGCAAACGACTTCAGGATTAGTGTCGGTATTAGCAATCAAGGTGATGCAATTGCCGATATTCCCATTTCTTTATATGATGGCGATGACTTACTGGCTAAAACAGCAGTTTCAATTTCTTCTGATGGCCAGGAAACTGCGGAGTTCGTCATTCCCATAAATAAAAAAATTCAAGGAAAAATCAGTATTGAAGATGCCAATATTCCATTCGATAATGAGTTGTTCTTTAGTATCAATGAACCACAAAAAATCAAAGTACTCGCAATAAACGAAGCAGATGATTCTTTTTTAAAACGAATTTATACAGAAGATGAATTTGTATTGCAATCCACTGCATTTGAGCAACTGAATTATAATGTAATAACTGATCAGAATTTGATTGTGCTAAATGAATTGACTCAAATTCCTCTATCGCTTAATACAGCTTTAAAACAATTTACAGATGAGGGAGGTACATTAATTGTGATACCTAGTCAAGATATTAATTTAAACTCCTACAACACTTTTCTTCAAGAATTAGCTTCTGGACCACTCCTTAATCTGAAACAACAAAGTCGGAAAATAACAGAGATCGTTTTTGATCACCCTTTTATGCAAGGCATTTTTGATAAAAGAGTTTCAAATTTTCAATATCCTACGGTTAATACGCATTACGGTTTTTCGAGTACTAATGGTCTATTGCAATACGATAATAAAACGGCATTTTTAGCTGAATTAGGCACATCTGGCTTCCTGTTTACAGCCTCATTAAGCGTCGAAAATGGAAATTTCAAAAATGCGCCTTTAATTGCTCCTATCTTTTATAAAATGGGAAAACAAAGCTTACAGTTACCGAGCCTTTACTATACAGTAGGTGCAGATAACAGCTATGATGTTCAAGCTGCGATTGCCCAAGATCAAATTATAGCCCTTAGCAATGAAAACATCAACTTGATTCCGTTACAACGTGTTTACACCAATCGTGTTGAAATAAATACGACTGATAAACCGGATCTATCTGGAAGGTATCAGCTAACAAATAATAATATAACCCTACAAGAAGTAAGCTATAACTACGATAGAAAGGAAAGTAAATTGCAATATCATGTACTCGATAAAAATGCATTTTCGATCTCGAATTCAGTTAGTGAGACCCTTCAAGAAATACAAAATAAATACGAGGTGAATGCACTTTGGAAATGGTTTGCTATTTTTGCGGCGTTATGCCTATTATTAGAAATGATAATTTTAAAGTATTATAAATGAATCTGCTTATAAAATCGGCTACTATTGTTGACAAAGCCAGCAAGTACAATGGCAAAAAAGTAGATATTTTAATAGAAAAAGGCACTATCTCCAAGATCCGATCTAAGATCGATAATCCAGCTAATTTCAAAGAATTTAAACGCGATAACCTTCATGTTTCTTTAGGATGGTTTGACAGCAGTGTAAGCTTTGGTGAGCCGGGTTACGAAGAACGTGAAACACTAGAAAACGGACTAAAAACAGCGGCTTTATCTGGTTTTACCGACATTGTCCTAAACCCAAATACCAATCCGGTTATAGACAGTGCAACTGATGTGAGTTATATCAAGACTACGACTTCGTCTAACGCAGTGCGTATTCATCCATTAGGAAGTTTAACCAAAGGTAGCAAAGGTGTCGATCTTGCCGAGCTTTATGATATGAAAAAGTCGGGAGCTGTTGGATTTTACGATTATAAAAAATCCATTTCCAATGCAAATTTAGTTAAGATCGCGATTCAGTATAGTCAAACCTGTGATACACTAGTTTGCATGTTTTCTGAAGATGAAAAAATCAAAGGAAGTGGTGTCGCAAATGAAGATGTATCGAGTACACATCTTGGTTTAAAAGGAATCGCGCCATTAGCTGAAGAAATACAGATAGCCAGAAACATCTATTTAACTGAATATACAGGAGGGAAACTACACCTACCTACCATCTCGACTGATGGCTCAGTAGCTCAGATAAAGAATGCAAAAAAATCGGGAATTGATGTGAGTTGTAGTGTTGCAATCCACAATTTGTTTTTAGATGACTCGATGTTAGATCAATTTGATGGGAATCTAAGAGTGTCTCCTCCGTTGCGTACCATAAAAAATAACAAAGTACTCATCAAAGCTGTAAAAGACAGTGTAATCGATATGGTCACATCCGATCACAGCCCTATTGATATTGAAGATAAAAAAGTGGCATTTGAACATGCCAAAAATGGGACAATAGGTCTTGAATCAGCATTCGGAGCTTTAAATAGTTTGTTTGACACGGAATTAGCAGTCGAACTATTAATCAAAGGTCGTGAACGATTTAAAATCGAATCACCATCTATAGGGGAAGGAGTTGAAGCTAACCTAACTTTTTTCAATCCAGATACTGCTTATACTTTTAGTGAAGATCATATTCATTCCACCTCAAAAAACAGTGCCTTTTTAGGACAAGAACTAAAAGGATCTGTTTATGGAATCTTTTCAAACAACAAACTTGTTACCAACCAATAAAATGTCTGGTCGAGTCCCGAGTAGTCGGGAAGACCTATCTAGACCGCTATATTCAGATTTCAAAAACAAAAGTCACAACTCATAAAACTTCATGGAAACCTCACTATCATTAGACCATTTAATTCGTAAACCTAAAATTGCAATTGAAAAAGCCCCGCTTTTAATTCTACTGCATGGTTATGGTAGTAATGAAGAGGATCTTTTTTCGTTTGCTAGTGAATTACCAGATGAACTATTCATTGTTTCGGTAAAGGCGCCCTACCCCCTTCCACCTTTTGGTAATGCTTGGTATGCCATTAATTTTGATGCCAATGGCGGTAAATTTTCTGATGATGAGCAAGCCATTGCTTCTCGAGACCTTATTGCCACTTTTATTGATGAATGTATAGCCAAATACCCTGTAGACGGCACCAGTGTCAATCTACTAGGCTTTAGCCAAGGTGCAATATTAAGCTACGCTGTTGCACTACAATACCCTAAAAAGGTTAAAAACATTGTTGCGTTAAGCGGTTATGTCAATGTTGATATTCTACCAAAAGATAGGAAGCCTGAAAACTATGTACATCTCGATTTTTACTGCTCACATGGTAGTGTCGATCAAGTTATTCCAGTTGATTGGGCAAGAAGAACCCCTGCTTTTTTAAACGGATTACAGATTAAAAACAGCTTTTCAGAATTTCCTGTAGGTCATGGCGTCGCACCACAAAACTTTTATGAGTTTAGAGACTGGTTGAAGGCTCGTTTATAGTTTTTCTATTATTGAAATAACATCGCTTCGCTCCTATTATGAAGAGGTTTTTAATGGGATATCAGTATATTTAGTGTTGATATAGCAAGTTCCCATTCATTGAGGAACGAACTCAAAATTGAAAAAAAATGTATAAAAATTATAAATAAATGGGAACAGGTTCAGTTATAGCAATTATCATTTTTTCATTCATTTTTATTTTAGGATTTAGAAGTCTTTTTAAAAGATTTTATATTATCAATAAAGGAATAAATACTACTGCTACATTGGTTGGTCTTAAACAAACTGAAATGGGAGGGGGAGAAGATGGAAGTGATAGAATTTCCTATTGGCCGATGATTGAGTTTTATGATAATGAAAAACTTATTAAAGAAACATTAAATCAAAGTATGCCAAATTATGTGCATTATAAAAAAATCTCAATTACATACTTAAAAAGTAAGAATAAATATAAAATAGTGAATCACGAAAACAAACCTCATTTTTATATTGCTTTAATTATGACTCTTATTAGTGCTTTTAGTCTAATATATATAATTGGGAGAATTTTATGAAATTGATTATAAATGGCATAAGTGAAATTTTAAATATTACGAAATAAGACGCGGACGGAATTTACTCTATCGGAAAAGCCGAAAACCGAATTAAGACAAATAATTTACTCTGAAAAAACAACGAAATGGCAACACCATATATAAAACATTGCCAATTCAATCAAAAAAAATGGCACTTCTCTCCTACTTTAAAATCCTATTTTTTAATTAACTTTCAAGCTAAACAAACGGCAACGTTCATATACAAATCCGATGTGCTTCATGCCAGGAAAATTGAGATAAATTGATATTTAGAGCTCTGAAATACGAAAAATATACTGAAAAACTCTGTCAAAGACTTACTGAATTTCAAAACAATTTCAGGGCAAAATATGATATTGATAGTTATGCGAATTGGTTCTATAATCAATCGACTGAAACATTAAGGCTTTATTCAGATGACAAAGAGGTTTATTTCAGATATATTCCAATCGGAACATTTTCGCGCAATACAAATACTTGGATGTGGGCTTGGGCGAATGAAGATTCAGTTGAACCAAGAAAATTTCGAACCTTAAAAGTCAAGCGCTTTGGAGAAAAAAAGAAGTATCAAAATCTAACTAATGCACATTTCGCTGGAAACGAATTTACAGGCTGGGAATTTACCGCTGTTGCATTTGACATAATTGGTGGAATTGGAACTTATAGAGTCATTTGTGAACATTTAGAAATATATTTTCTTTTAACGAAACAGATAACTAAACAAGAAGTTGAGAAAATAGAAAATGGATTAATTGAATGCGGAGTTCATGGAAAATTAAGAAAAGCATTTATCTGTCAACACTTGAATACAGAATCAAAAACTGGATTTGAAGAAGCATTCGAAACTTATCCTGGAATGGAATTGGATGGGGAAGATGATTTTCAAGCTTGGTGTTCTGAATGCGAAAAAGTGAGAATTAAAACAGGTGGTTGGAATGAGGAGTCAATGGCTTTTGCCAAAATAAAATTGGTTTGTGAAAAATGCTATTTTGATATTAAGGAAATGAATCTAAACGAAAGAATGCACTAAGCACGACACTGTATAACAATCATAGCTAGGGAATGGATTCAAATTTATGTAATGTAAAGAACGTTTTGTAGCAACCTGTATAGCTCATTGCATTCTCACATTTTCCTAAAGAGTTTAGTGCAGTAGTTTATTAACTTCTTCCTTGTACAGCTTACCAATTGGGAGAATGGAGTCTGCAATCCTAATTCTGTTTCCTTCGACTATATTAATATGCTGTTTAGAAACGACAAAGGACTTATGTACTTGAATGAATTTAGCTTCAGGAAGTCTTTTAACAATATTCGAGATTTTATCTCTGATGGTAAATAGTTCTTTAGACGTGTGTATCTTCACATAGTTGCCTGCTGCCTCAATATAAAGAATATCGTTCCGATTTATTTGTGTATGTTTCTTCTCGGAGTACAGAAAGAGTAATTCCGACTCTTCCATCGAATTAGTGTTATCAAGCGAATTGATTGATTTTTCAGCGGTAGCCTTATTTAAAGCTTTTAAAAAGCGTTCAAAACTAAAGGGCTTTAATAAATAATCAATTACATCTAAAGTATATCCTTCCAATGCATATTCTTGATAGGCTGTCGTTACAATCACTTTGGGAGGATTCTTTAGTGTTTTTAAAAACTCAAATCCTTTCAACTTGGGCATATTTATGTCCAAGAAAATTAAGTCTACCTGATGCTCTCTCAAATAATCCAAGGCCTCTAAAGCATCATAGCAATGCTTCATTAATTGCATACTATGCATCTTATCACAATACCCTTTTATGATATCGTGGGCTATATGTTCGTCATCTATAATAAGATATTTAATCATACATCTAAGTGTAAGTTAGCGGTATAAATAGCATCGTTTTTAGTAAAAGTAAGCTTATGCTTATTAGGATATACTAGTTCCAACCTACGCGTTAAATTTTGTAACCCTATTCCTGGCTTTTGAGGCAGTTCTGCCTGATCATAGTTATTTATCACTTCGAAAGAGATTTTTCCCTTTAAGGCTTTTAGTTTTAGACTGACATATGCATCTTCCTGCAAATTCTCGACACCGTGTTTAAAAGCATTTTCTACAAGAATAATATAAAGCAAAGGCGTTATTTCATAATCGTCTTCATCAACTTCAACATCAAATGTAATGTCAATTTCCTTGTGATATCGCATTCGGTGCAATTCGATATAGTTTTTTAGGTATTCAATCTCTTCATCAAGAGATACCATTGTTCTTTCGCCTTCATAAATACTATAACGCATTAATTCGGAGAGTTTTAAAATGAGCGTCTTTGCTTTTTCCGAATCCACATCAATTAACCCATATAAATTGTTTAGCATATTAAAAAAGAAATGCGGGTTTACCTGACTTTGTAAATGCAGCAATTCATTCTTTTTGTTTTCATTTTTCAATGTCAGTATATCCTTGACTTGAAATACAACCCAAACACATCCTATTAGTAATAGCAGTATGTAATAAAACTCAATAACTCTGGCGACTATCGGATGAAAACTTTCTAAAAAAACGACCGATTGGTCAGAGGTGGTAAGCAATTGATAAGCGGTAATTATAATGGGTACAAGTGCTATACCTAATGCAACTATAGCAATGATCAGTTTTTGTCTTTTTTCTAGTTTGAAACGCATGCCACAAAATAAGTTAAAACCTAATTACTGTTGAACAAAATGTGATAAACCTCTTGCCTAGTGTGACCAAAGTTCTTACGAAAGGGATGGACTACGAATTACTAGCAAAATGGTTTTGTATCACAAGTACCAATTAGTTCATCACATTTTCTTTAGCCAACCATTCCTTCATTTCATATTCGCATTATCAAAAAACGAACAATAATCATTAAAACTTATTACAATGAAAAAAAGAATCTTTCGCTATTTAAAGCACATTTTCGGGACACTATTATTAGTATCGATAGCAGCAATTTCAATTCTATTATCAGAAGACGGTGGCATCCATTATGGGGACAATTCATTAAAAATGAACTGGGATAATGAAGGTCCATATGTTTTTTATGAAAATGACACCACGCTTAATGTGCAGTATGTAAAAGGAAATCAAAAGGATGGCTTTTATGTAAGTCAAGAAAAGCACTCAACGTCAAAAGAGATTCCAGCAAAATGCCATTTTGCATTAGAAGGTACTTATTTTGACTTTTCAATAAACAACACCATTGAAAAGCCAAAAGCAACTTATACAGATGGTGAAAAAATTCTAGCTATTTCTGATATTGAAAGTGGCTACAAAACATTTCGGGATTTTTTAATAAGTAACAAGGTAATTAATCAAAAACTCGACTGGACTTTTGGCAAGGGGCATCTTGTATTAGTTGGCGATTTTGTGGACAGAGGATTCTCTACCACCCAAGTTCTCTGGTTTATTTACAAGCTAGAGCAAGAAGCGAAAAGACATGGAGGCACTGTACATTTCATTTTAGGAAACCATGAGATCAAAAATTTACAAGGCAATTACGAGGCTGCTTCACCAAAATATAATTATGTTGCTGCAATACTTGGCGTGCGGCAGTATAATTTGTATGACTCTAACTCATTTATGGGTAAATGGCTCGCCAGTAAAAACACCGTAGAACTTATTAATGGCCATCTTTTTGTACACGGAGGCATACATCCAGATATAGCAAACTCAGACCTGACAATTGATGAGATAAACCAAATTGTTAGAGCGAATTATCGGAATACCTTTTACCCAAAAAGAGAAAAAAGCAACGAGCAGTTACTACTATCTACATTTAAAGGTCCATCGTGGTATCGTGGTTATTTTAAAGAAGATCTAGGTATAGAAGAAGTTGAAAAAGGACTTGCACGGTTGGTTGCCAAAGATGTTATAGTAGGCCATACCATACAGAAAAAAGTGAACAAGAAGTTTAAAGGTAAGGTAATAGGAATTGATGTTCAACATCCTAAAGATTATCATAAAAACTGGCCAAATAGAAAATCTGAAGGACTATTAATTGAAAATGAGACGTATTACCGGGTTTTTGATGATGGAGAGCTAGAGGAAATATAATCGTTCCTTACAATATAACTTTTGTAGGTACTCCACTCGCAATTTTGTCATCGATGTTATTCCTGTTTTAATTTGTAACTTACTTTTTAGAACTAAAAGTGTAGGTTTTCAGCTACTGGTATACTAGACCTTTACACGCAATTTGATCAAACACAAATGGAAGGAATAGGAAATACACCGCTTATTAAATTAAAACACCTTACTGATTCTAATTGTGCCGATATCTATGTCAAGTATGAGGGAGCAAATCCTACTGGCAGTATGAAAGATAGAATGGCAATATCAATGATCGAAGGTGCTGAAAGAAGAGGAGAATTAAAAAAAGGTGGTACCGTAGTTGATTACACTGGTGGAAGTACTGGTAGCTCTTTGGCGATGATATGTTCCGCAAAAGGCTATAAAGCCCATTTTGTATCATCTGACGCTTTTGCGAAAGAGAAACTGCAAACAATGCGAGCTTTTGGAGCAAAGTTGGATTTAGTGCCAAGTGAAAATGGAAAAATAACAGCAGGAGTCATAGATAATGCAATCAAAAAAGTTAGAGAGATAGCACTCCAACCCAATACGTTTTATACAGATCAGTTTAAAAATGTTGATAATCGCAATGCGTATCACCAAATGGCCAATGAAATAATGGCTGTTTTAGGCACGAACATAGATGAGTTTATAACAGGTGTCGGAACTGGTGGTTGCTTCTCTGGTAATGCAGAAGTATTGAAAAAAGAAATACCGAATATTAGATGTATTCCAATAGAACCGTATAATGTACGAACCTTATCGGGTGGAGACACAGCAGGAACGCATAGACTTGAAGGAATGGGAGCTGGATTCATTCCTGAAATATTTAGAATGGATTTAGTAGATGAAATAATTGCAGTAAAAGATGAAGATGCGTATAAAACTGCAAGAAAGTTGGCAAGAATTGAGGGTGTTTTTGGTGGAGTTACTTCTGGTTCTAATGTTTGGGCTGCAATGCAAAGAGCAAAAATAATTGGGAAAGGAAAAACGATTGTAACCGTTATTTGTGATTCAGGATTGAAGTATTTGAACGGAGATTTATATAAATAAGAAGCTAATTATAATAGAGAAAACAAAAACTGGAATAAGGTTAGCGCTAACAGTCGAATTTGTTTACAAGTACATTTAAATGCATCAATATAAAGTTTACTAAATTGTATTAATGGACATAAAAATAAACGATAAGGTGATTCCCAAATCCGCCATAGCGGATATATTAAAACAAAATAAGTTGGCTGCCATCATTTTTTTAAGAACAAATGCTGGCATCGGTCTTAAAGATGCAAAAGAAATTATTGACAAGCTCGATCAAAACATTGACCATTATGATGGTGTCCACCTAAAAACTGGCGAAGTAGAAAGCTTTCAAGAAAGTAAGGAAATCTTACTTGATCTGAAGGAAGACAGTAAACGAAGTATGTCTTTTCAAAGACAATCTAATAGAGGGTCTCATATTTTACCTACCCATAGTTCAAAAAGAATATGGTTTTATATCGTAATACTTGTTGCAATACTCCTATTCTACTTTCTAAGGCCCTAACATACACGAAAGATCAAACTTAAAAAGCAAACAATATCTCATCAATACGCTCTATATCTACCTTACGGGTGTCATTATCGTAAAAGTAGCGAAGCAATACTTCTCCCCAATACTTTCCATCACTAAACTCAGCAATCATCCAACGATGGTTCAGAATTTTAATGGAATTTATTTTCATATCCCCTTCCATTCCTTCATACGGAATTAGCGGGTTATCGCCTTTAATTTCATTGTACTCATACACCTTATCTTTTAAGTACAATTCCAGACTGTCAATGTATAAATCATTAAAATACTCTTGGGCATCACTATTGCCCTTCAATGTAAAACGGTTTAATTCTTCGTTTTCTAAAAGTAAATTCTTGATGGAATCTTTTAGTTCATGCCGATTCTCGACAGAGTTCAGGAGTTTCTTTGTCTGCATTTTCATAGCATTATTTCCGTTTACATAAAGAAACAATGCTAATAATGCGGTAAAAACAAATAGGTACAAGAAAATTCTGCTTCTCATTTATATAGTAATTGTAAGATTATCGTATGCTAAAAAAACATTTTCTGGTAATTGTGCCTCTACTTCGACATGAAAGCCCAGTAAGTGACTAATATGGGTTAAATATGCGCGTTTAGGATTGATTTCTTTAATAAACTGTAATGCTTCTTCAAGATTAAAATGAGAAGGATGTGGTTCTATTCTAAGCGCATTAACCACTAAAACATCCAAATCTTTTAGTTTTTCTCTTTCGACTGGATCGATTGTTTTTACATCAGTTAAATAGGCGAAATCACCAAAACGATATCCAAAAATAGTTAAGGAGGCATGTTTTACCAAAACCGGAATTACTTTGAGTTCGTTTAAAACAAAAGGTTCGTTAAAAATTTCATTTTCTACCACCGCTGGCGCTCCGGGATATCGATTCTCTTCATCAAAAACATAATCAAAACGTTTATGTAGGGCTTTTAAAACGCGATCATAAGCATAAATAGGTAAATCTCCTTGTCTAAAAACAAAAGGGCGAATGTCATCAAGGCCCGCAACATGATCGCTATGCTCATGAGTAAAAATGATGCCGTCAATATTACGCACCTGTGCTGTTAGCATTTGTTGTCTAAAATCTGGACCGCAATCAACAACATACCTATAATTATCCCATTCAACCATCACAGATACCCTTAGGCGTTTATCACGAGAATCATCACTTAAACACACTGGGTGCGTGCTACCGATAATTGGGATTCCTTGAGATGTTCCTGTGCCTAAAAAAGTAACTTTCAACTAAAAATTGTTTAATGCCAAATGAATTTTAAAATGCTGCTTAAGATGTGTAGTTGCTTTTGCTTCTTACAAAGCTGTAAAATTCTTGCATATCATAAGATACACGTGCTTTTTACAATGAAGGAAGAAGTAAAATGAACAAACAGATTTGTAGCATTTTATTGTTTATTTGGCATAGTACAAAAATAGGTTGATTTTTTCATTTTGGTTGGTCAAATAATTACTTTTGTATAACACTAATCCATATACTAATGGCAGTTTCGTTAAAGGGAGATAAGTCAATTGACATGATCCCATCAACAAAAGATAAAGCACTAAGAATCAACTTAAACGAACATATTTATGGAACCTTTGCAGAAATAGGTGCGGGTCAGGAAACTGCTAGGAGTTTTTTTAGAGCTGGAGGTGCATCAGGAACAATCGCGAAAGCAATGTCTGCTTATGACAAAGATTTTAGTGATGCTATTTATGGTATAGAGGATGACCGACGTTACGTAACTGAAAAGCGTTTGAAAAAAATGCTTGCTCACGAAACGATGCTAATAGAAAATAGAATCGTTCGCGAAAAGCATCCGGATAAAATGTTTTTTACCTATGCAAATACGGTAGCCACCATCGATTTTGCCAAAAAATATATGGGTCATGGTTGGGTAGGAATCCGATATCAAGTAGATGCTAAGGAAGATTATAATGAGATTGTACTTCATATTCGTTTTAAGGAAAAAGATGCTAAACTACAACAAGAAACATTAGGAAAACTAGGTGTTAACCTTATTTATGGTGCCTTTTATAAGTACGACAGTCCGAAAAAATTACTCCGATATTTATATGACCATTTAGATAAAGACCAGCTAGAAATAGATACGATTAACTTCTCTGGTCCTAGATTTGTAACTGTCGATAATAGGTTGATGAGCTTGCAACTGGTTAAAAATGGATTTACAGAAGCAGTGATGTTTGGTCCTGACGGTAACAATATTCTGCCCGCCAGCTTACTTTATAAGAAAAATATCCTAGCATTGCGGGGCAGTTTTAGACCCGTTACTAAGGTAAACATGGATATGTTTCAAAAATCGTATGAAATGTTTATCCAGGAAAATAAGGTTGAGGAAAGTAAGACAGAAGTTATTTTTGAAATAACTCTTTCTAACCTTCGTGCCGAAGGTGAAATTGATGAACAAGATTTTATGGATCGTGCACGATTACTTTGCTCACTTGGTCAAACCGTTATGATATCTAACTTTCAGGAGTATTATAAATTGGTCGAATACTTCAGTAGATATACCAAATATCGTATGGGTCTAGCTATGGGAGTAAATAATTTCGTAGACATATTTGACGAAAAATACTATCGCAACCTAAGTGGTGGTATTTTGGAGGCCTTTGGTAAGTTATTCTTTAAAGACCTTAAGCTATACTTATACCCAATGAAGAGCGAGGAATCAGGAGAATTAATTACCAGCGCAAACTTGAAAGTGCATCCGAGAATGAAAGAGCTTTATAAGTTCTTTAAGCACAACGGTAAAGTGCTGGATATTGAAAATGCTGATGAAAGTGTAATGCACATCTTCTCACGTAAAGTATTACAGATGATCGAAGAACAAGATGAAGGCTGGGAAGAAATGTTACCTGACGGAATTGGTGTTCTAATCAAAAATAAGAAACTATTCGGCTTTACAGGTAAAGAAGTGGTTGAAAGATAAATAAAGATGTAAGGAAAAATAAAAGGCCGGAAAATTTCCGGCCTTTTATTTGTTATGCTAATATTTGCGAGGTGTGCTCCTTTGCCTTTACCTTATCAATTACTTTTTCAACAACTCCTTCTTCATTAATTACAAAGGTTGTGCGATGCAAACCGTCGAACTCACGACCCATAAATTTCTTAGGTCCCCAAACACCAAAAGCCTCGATGACGTTTCGGTCGGTATCGGCTAACAATGGATACTGAAACTCGAACTTATTTCGAAAATTGGTTTGTTTCTTCTGACTATCATCACTGACACCCAAAATTGAATAACCAGCATCGGTTAATTCCTTATAATTATCCCTTATATTACAAGCTTCGACCGTGCATGTTGGCGTATTTGCTCTAGGGTAAAAGAATACAACTAATTTTTTTCCCGCGAAATCTGATAGTGAGACACTATTACCATCTTGATCAAAAGATGTGAAATTTGGAACCTTGTCTCCTACTGATAATGTATTCATATTTGTTATTTTTATACTTTAAATTATTGTTTAATAATAATAAGATAAAATTAAACAAAAATGACCAAGAAAGAAAGTGTAGATTTCGTTATTAATACCTTAGAATCGATTTATCCCGAAATCCCTATTCCTTTAGATCATAAAGACCCATATACCTTATTAATTGCCGTTTTAATGTCCGCTCAAAGTACTGATGTTCGTGTTAACCAAATCACTCCATTACTGTTTGCTAAAGCCGATAATCCTTATGATATGATCAAATTAACTGTCGATGAGATAAGAGATATTATTCGTCCTGTGGGCCTATCACCTATGAAATCTAAGGGTATTCACGGTCTTTCTCATATTTTAATAGACAAGCACGAGGGCAAAGTGCCTCAAAATTATGAGGATTTAGAAGCGCTTCCGGCAGTTGGTCATAAAACGGCTGCGGTAGTACTATCGCAAGCCTTTGGTATTCCAGCTTTTCCCGTTGATACTCATATACATCGACTTATGTATCGTTGGAATTTAACCAATGGCAAAAATGTGGTGCAAACAGAAAAGGATGCTAAGCGCATATTCCCAAAAGAAAAATGGAACGATCTACATCTTCAAATTATCTGGTATGGTAGAGAGTATAGCCCAGCACGAGGATGGGATTTAGAAAAGGATATTATTACAAAAACTATTGGGAGAAAGTCAGTAATTAAAGACTATTACAATATGCCTAAAAATAAAAAGACCCTCCGTTAAGAGGGTCGTTTGTGACGTCAAATTCAATTCAGAATAAGATCGAAAGTCATCTGTTTGGTCTTCACCACCTTCAGTGCTTTCGAATAACCTAACAAGAAACTCAAGGTTTCTCGCTTCGGTTTAAGGTTTTTCATTTCTGAAGAATTCTTAGAGTAAATGTTTGGCATAAAAAATATTTAGTGCAATTAATATACACCTAAAACGCCAAACTATCTAATTTATTATTTTAATTGGTTAAAATTATGTTGTGCTTCTCAATTACCTTTCGCAGATTAATCAAAGCATAACGCATTCTTCCTAGAGCGGTATTAATGCTAACTCCTGTTTTGTCAGATATTTCCTTAAAGCTCATATCTTGATAAATACGCATCTTAAGAACAGCTTTTTGATCATCAGGAAGTTCTTCAATCAAACGCTTAACGTCGTTTTCAACTTGGTTTTTGATGATTTGCTTTTCAGCATTTAACGCACCATCACCTAAGACAGAAAAGATACTGAACTCTCCATTATCCTCAAACTTAGGCATACGGTTACTACGTCTAAAGTGATCTATTACCAAGTTATGCGCAATACGCATTACCCAAGGTAAAAACTTACCTTCTTCGTTGTAACTCCCGCGTTTAAGAGTATTAATAACCTTAATAAAGGTATCCTGAAAGATATCTTCGGTTACGTCTCTGTCTAGTACTTTTGAATAAATAAAACTGAAAATACGTTGTTGATGTTTGTTTATCAACGTTTCGATTGCTGTTTCATCTCCCTTGATATAACTAGAGACCAGCGTGGAATCAAGAACTTCTTTTCCCATATCACATTACTTTAAGTTAAGATGGCGTTTTGAGGCGTGCCAAGAATTAATAATTGTTAAAGTAAATGTGCTTTATAGGCGTATAAGTTTTTTTGATACGTCTCAAATATAATGACATTATTTCTAGAAATGCAAATCTGTAGTACATTTTTTCCGATTTTTAGGACGAACTGCACTTTCCAGCGAATATCAAATAGCGTATCTTTGAGGTTTATCAAATTCGCAGAATGCATCAAGACATTTCAACCGTAGATCCTAAGAAAAACATTATAATTAAAGGTGCTAAGCTCCACAATCTTAAAAATATTGACGTTGTAATTCCGCGTAACAAGCTTGTAGTGATTACAGGTTTATCTGGCTCTGGAAAATCAAGTTTGGCGTTTGATACCTTATATGCTGAAGGGCAGCGTCGATATGTTGAAAGCTTATCTTCATATGCAAGACAGTTTCTCGGTCGATTAAATAAACCTAAGGTTGATTATATAAAAGGTATTGCTCCCGCTATTGCAATAGAACAAAAAGTAAATTCTACCAATCCAAGATCAACTGTAGGAACCACCACCGAGATTTATGACTATTTAAAGTTACTATTTGCCCGTATTGGAAAGACCTACTCGCCCGTTTCAGGTAAAGAAGTTAGGAAACACACTGCTAGCGATGTATTAGATTTTGTTAAGACATTTGATACTAGTGAAAAGTTACTCCTGCTGTCCCCTATTATTCTTGAGGAAGGAAGAAAACTAGACGATAAACTTAAAGTGTTACTTCAGCAAGGGTATGCCCGTATTTTATATGCAAATGCGGTTTCGAGAATTGAAGAGTTTGACACCAAAAAGGTGGATGTTTCTAAGCTATTTCTAGTAGTAGATCGAATCATAGTACGAGATGAAGAAGATTTTTACAACCGTTTGGGAGATGCTATTGAAACAGCCTTCTTTGAAGGAAAAGGTACTTGTATTGTTCAAAAGCTTGAGGATAAAAAACTAAAAGAATTCAGCAATAAGTTTGAATTAGATGGAATACAATTCTTAGAGCCAAATGTTCATCTTTTTAGTTTTAACAATCCTTACGGGGCCTGCCCCAAATGCGAAGGTTATGGTGATGTAATTGGAATAGATGCAGATTTGGTAGTGCCTAATACTGCATTATCCGTTTATGAAAATGCCATTTTCCCTTGGCGTGGCGAAAGTATGAGCTGGTATAGAGATCAGCTAGTTAATAACTCTCATAAGTTCGATTTTCCTATACACAAACCTTATTATCAACTTACCGAGGATCAAAAAAGGTTGGTTTGGGAAGGCAATGAGTATTTTGAAGGCTTGCATCAGTTTTTCTCATTTTTAGAAGAGAAAAGTTATAAAATACAGAACAGGGTAATGCTTTCACGCTACCGCGGAAAAACAAAATGTGATGTATGTTATGGAAAGCGTCTACGCAAAGAATCTCAATTTGTAAAAATAGCCGATACTACCATTACGGACTTGGTAGAAATGCCGATTAAGGATTTGGCTGCATTCTTCGAAAATTTAAAACTGAATGAACACGACTCTCAAGTCGCAAAACGTTTATTAAAAGAAATTAATAGTCGTCTTTCCTTCTTAACAAATGTTGGGCTTAGCTACCTTACTTTAAACAGAAGATCAAACACCCTTTCTGGTGGAGAGTCACAACGAATTAACTTAGCAACTAGTTTAGGAAGTAGTTTGGTAGGTTCTATGTATATATTAGATGAACCAAGTATTGGATTGCACCCTAAGGATACTGAACGACTTATAAAAGTATTAAAGTCTTTACGGGACCTAGGTAATACTGTTATAGTAGTCGAGCATGACGAAGATATTATGGCTGCTGCCGATACCATCATTGATATCGGTCCTGAAGCTGGAACTCATGGTGGCGAGATCGTTGCAAATGGTACATTTAGCGAACTAAAAAAATCAGCTTCGCTCACAGCCAAGTATTTAGGCGGAACGATGGCAATCGAAATACCAGAAACGAGGAGATCTACAAAATACAGTATCGAAGTTCAAGGAGCACGAGAAAACAACTTGAAAGATATTACAGTCAACTTCCCTCTTGGCGGACTTACCGCTGTTACTGGAGTTTCTGGAAGTGGAAAAAGCACGTTAGTTAAAAAAATATTGTATCCGGCTATCTTAAAGCAAGTTGGCGGTTATGGTGATAAGCCTGGACAATTTACTTCCCTAGATGGGAATTTTAGTAATATAAAAAACATTGAGTTTGTAGATCAAAACCCGATAGGTCGGTCATCTAGATCAAATCCAGTTACCTATATCAAGGCGTATGACGATATTAGAACACTGTTATCTAATCAAAAACTATCTAAAATACGCAACTACAAGCCTAAGCATTTCTCATTTAATGTAGATGGTGGACGATGCGAAACATGTAAAGGTGAAGGTCAGGTAACGATTGAAATGCAATTTATGGCTGATGTTCACTTAACCTGTGAAACCTGTAATGGCAAGCGGTTTAAAAAGGAAGTATTAGAAGTTGATTTTGAAGGAAAGAATGTCGATGATATTTTATCGATGACGATTGATGATGCCGTTAATTTCTTCCATGAAAACAAACAAGATAAAATTACCAATAAACTGAAACCGCTACAGGATGTTGGTTTAGGTTATGTTACACTAGGACAATCCTCTTCTACTCTTTCGGGTGGTGAAGCGCAGCGTATCAAGTTAGCTTCCTTTTTGGTGAAAGGAAATACTAAGGATAAGGCACTTTTTATATTCGATGAGCCAACTACTGGACTTCATTTTCATGATATCAAGAAGCTTCTAAAGTCGTTTGACGCTCTTATTGAAAAAGGACACAGTATTATTGTTGTAGAACATAATATGGACTTAATAAAGTGCGCTGACCATGTGATTGATCTTGGACCTGAGGGCGGTGAAAATGGCGGAAATCTTATCGCATCAGGAACTCCTGAGGAGGTAGCCAAAAACAAAGAATCTTATACCGCGGAGTATTTAAAAGAGAAGTTAGTGTTAACATAATAACATCTAAATATTACTGTACATCTTTCTCCGATTTCTTGATTTTAAAATAGCTAAGCAAAGAGGCTACACTAATAAGTAAAAACGCTCCTCTAAATAGCCATATGCTCCCGAAAAGTGTTCCAGCGTCTGAATCAAGCAAGGCGCTTATAAATACAATTCCTGTTAAAATTCCTGTTACTAAATGCAAATTTTTTCTGTTCATTACTGCTTTTTTATGTTTCGCGATTACTTATTCTAGAGTATTATTTGACTTATTAAATCAATAGAGTAGCAAAGTTGTAAAGACAAGTACTCCAAAAGTTACAGGCAAAATAAATAATGCAAAAGTGAATCCTAAGAAAACATACTTCAAAAATGTCTTGAAATAACCTTGTTGGTAAAAGTTCTTCATCGAGATAAATAAGTGTATAATTAAAATCAAATACAGTAATGTCCACCACCAGCCGTCCATTTCGACGATCATACTAATCATGAGAAAAAATGTCAATAACAAAAATACCAGTGTAAAAAAGTAAAAGGAAAACACCATATGATGAGCATATCTAGCACGTTTCCAATACATCAGTTTTAATAAAAATGCGAAAATAGGTAGCAGAAAAAACAAGGCTATTGGAATAGTGCTATAAAAAGTTTCCAGCAAGCCACCACCGCGCTGCTTATAGAATTTAAGCAGCTTTCCAAACATATTTTTTCTAAAATTGGAGTCGTCGTCAGTCAGCCCCATTTCTCTATAAATTTGTTCATCAGTTGCATCAATTGCTATAAGAGAATCTAATTTTTCCTTATTAGCCTCAAAATCAAAATTATTGAAATCATCCGCATCCGCATTCTGTATTATTGAATCTATTTGCTTTAAATCCTCATCCTTAATACCCATCACCTTTTGATTCTTCTTTAAAGGAGCCATGATATTCTGTATCTGAATGGAATCTAACTTTTGAGAAGGTACACTATCTACTTTTATCTCACTATTAAATCCTTTCTGCAATGCCAAATCAAATTGTTCTTGTTGCTCACGCTGTACAAAAGAGTAAAAGAAAAAGAATACAACCGAAATAAAAAGATAGAATTGAGCTGGGTGTAAGTATTTTAAACGCTTACCATTTACAAAGCGTTTTGCCAACACTCCCGGTTTAAAAACAAGGGGTATAAAACTTCTAAAAAAACGAGCATCTACTGAAAAATAATTGGCAATGGTATTACTAAATAGGACTTTAACTGTAAGGTCATCTTCAGTAATTTGGCCGCAATTAGGGCAGTAATTATGGGATAATTCTATATCGCTTTCACAGTTTTCGCAAAAGTTGTTTCTCAAGGCTGTTAGTTTTTCTTAAATATACAAAATAGCCGTTTTCATTTTTATTAAATATTAGATTCACAACTTCCTCATCTTCAATACATAAAACTCTATTTTAAATTTTGGCACGGCCTTTGAAACTGCTTAGACAAATAGCGTAAGCCGAAAAGCTATATGAGTAGGCGTAATTCAAAACCTGATATTATGAAAAAGACAGCATTCTTTTTAGCAGTTATGATCGCATCGATGATGACTGTAACGGCTGCAGAAACAGCGACAACAAATGAGGGCCTAAACGGAATTACAAAACGCTATCGTCATGTACAGCCAATTCGGTTTGTAGAGCGTGGGGTAGTATTTTTTGTGTATCCTAATGGATCCTTTGACTACAATCCACAACGCACACGACTTAGACATCGAAGAGGAACCTACTATGGTGCATCAATATCTGCTCCTGGGTTTAATATAAACTACAGAAATCGTGGAAACAGATTTAGAAACGGGTTACGTGTTTCTTACGATTACTACGGTCGAATTAAAACGGTAGGCGGTGTTTACATCACCTATAACCGACGTGGAAAAGTAAGACGTATCGGACGAGTTAATATCTCTTACAACCGAGGTAGATTATATAATGTAGGTGGATTACAGTTGCATTATAACAACCGTGGGTATAACAATAGGTTATCTGGATTTATCAACGATTATAATACCGGATGTGGAATTTGTGGAACTACCGGATGTAGTGTGAACCACTTTGATCACGACGGATATGGATACGATGATGATGACGATTATTTCTATAACCGTAAAAGAAACAAAAAGAGAAAAAGAAAATATAGATCATATGATCATGACGACGATGATCATGATGATGATTGGGATGACTAAAAGTCCTTTTTAAAAGGCAAGGCCCTTTCTACACAAATGTAGAAAGGGCTTTTTGATTTCAGTAGCATATCCAAATGTCAGTTCGAGTGGTTTTTCTGAGGAACGAAAGAAAAACTGTATCGAGAACATTTAGATATCATCAAGGTTCTCGATACAATCCCGATAGCTATCGGGACCACTCGAACTGACATTGTTGATTAACTAAGAAACTAATCCTCCAAATGACCCTGATTTCTCGGTATCAACAAAAGCTCCGTTTGACGGCCATTAACATAACGAAAGCCATCTTTACCGTAAAAGCCAGCTTCTTCAAACATCATGCGCACATCTCGTTTCCATTCTTTGATATTTACCATCGTATTCCCTTCAATTGCATAGACCGTATTGTATTGTAAAGGGTAATCACCATCTCCCGGTACTCCACCTTGCGAATCCCACATTCCTAAAGTAGTTCCCGCACTATGGCCGTATAAACCCAAAGGATGCGTATAAATTGCAGGTCGCAACCCTTCGGATTTTCCTTCCTTAAGTGACTTTAACAGCACTTCGTTTCCTGTTTTTCCGGCCTGGAAGTTCCCCGTAAAGATATCTTGTACTCGATTCATATCTTTTAAAGCTTTTTTGAGATAAGCCGGAGCATCTTTTTCCCTAGGTTTTAAAACATAAGCCAGCTCTTGACAATCCGTATTTAATCGCAAATAAGTAATTCCAAAGTCGCAATGAAGCAAATCTCCAGGCAGAATAACCATATCTTCTGGTCGGTTAGAAAATGCATACAGGTGATTTCCTATCTTGTTTTCTGATCGCTGCACATCGACCGACGGATGGAACCAAGTTTCTAATCCCATATCAGTTACTTTTTGACGCATCCACCACTCTACATCGGTTGTCGTGGTTATTCCTGGTGTTATTACTTTAGAGGAGAATGCTTCTGCAATAATATCATGGGTAATCGTTACCAGCTGATCATAAATAACCATTTCGCTAGCAGTACGTGTTTCAATCCAGGCAACGGCAAGTTTTTCTGCTGATGTAATTCGCTTTTGAAACTTTGAAGGTAAGTATGTCATAAACTCATCATGATCTGTTTTTACCAAACCGTCAGCGATATTAAAATGCGTTGATGTATTAAGTCCAATGGTTTTTGGATTCCGTTCCTCGATTATTTCAATCAATCGTTTCCATTGATCGGGTTGTTTCTCCTTATCCCAAGCAGAGACGATGTTTTTCCCAACATTGTAACGGGCTATGGCAAGTTTCTCAATAGTATTCTTTGATTTGTTTCGATAAAAAACAAGAATAGTTCTCCTTCTCGCATTCAACCAAGTAGAAGGAAGCATCGTCCTCAATACTGGATCTTCGTTATACTCCCTAGAAATGACTACCCACATGTCAATATCTGATTTATCCATTAATTCGGGTAGTAAATTATTGAAACGATCCGCTAAAATTTCATCTACTACGGCTGCCCTTTCGCGTTCCGGAAGAATTTGTGCATTTGTGTAAAGACCAATTAATAAAAATGAAAAGGAAAGTAATCTCATAATAGTGTTTCTAAGGTTGTCGAACGTTTTATTTTCCCGCTTCCTGTTCGTTCAAATTCAGGAATAAAAAAAGTCTCTTTGGGAGTTTCATAGGTATCCAAATTTGCATACGTAACCGGATCTATGTCAATTGTATCGCCTTCTATTACCAAAACTAATTTCTCTCCTAAGGTTTCGTCTGGTAATGACGAAACGAAAAAATCCCTTGGCAAACTCTCTGCTAATTTTAATTCAATTTGTTCTGGAATTAGCTTCACACCTCCCGAGTTTATCACATTATCATATCGACCTAGCCACTCAAAAGTATTCTCATCAATGATCTTAACGATGTCATTAGTAATGATGGTTTCATCATTCAATTTGCTTGCATTAATAACCAAACAATTCCGTTCATCTTGAGATATCGAAACATCTGGTAATAACTGATAATGCATATGTCTAACTTCTGAAGCACTGGCGAAATTATTTAATTTTTTAGCCGCAATATGGGTAATCGTCTCAGTCATTCCATAAGTCGCGAATGCGTTAGCCGAAACAAGCTGTAATTTTTGAAATAAGGTGTTTGTAATAGGTGCACCACCAATAATTAGCGTGCCAACCCTGTCCAACTGATCGATTGAATGTAGTACTTGCAGCGGTACCATAGCGCAAAAATCATATTGTTTATTACTATGTCCCAAAGGTCGGGATGAAGGCGGAGCCAAATCTAACTCTAGGCCCAAAATCATAGCGCGGACCAACATCATTTTCCCAGCGATGTAATTGGCGGATAAACAACTTAAAGCGCTATCACCAATTTCAGTTTTAAAGAAATTACCAGTCGCTATAGCCGAATTAACCATGTACTGTTTCTTAATAGAAATCATCTTGGGATCTCCAGTCGTTCCAGAAGTTTTAATACGAATGGTTTCCTTATCATTTAACCAATCGGTCAAAAAATTGCCGACAGCCATCTCATAGGGTTCTCCTTCTTTAATAAAGCTATATGCAACTTCTTTTAAGGCATCTCTATCAAAATAAATTCCGTTTAGTTTGAAACGGAGATGAATCTTAGAAAAATGTGGTGTCATTAGTTATTTAGCTGTTGGCTAAAGTTACTAAAAACGTGTAGAATCTCATTTGCCAATCCCATTTTCCGTTACTTGTTCAACTGGCATCACAACTTTACCAAAAAGTTTATCTCCCCAATTTTTCCATTTGTAAGTAAAAGCTAGGATTATGATTATGATCGGATAACTTATCGCTACAGAGGCTAACATCTCATTCACCATAGCATCTGTTGCTTGTTCATTAACATACTTAAACATGGCGTCAGTTTGTAATGCTGACCATTCCGAGGTAACCAATAATGCAGCTAACAAATTATTACCTAGATGAAACCCTAGGGCTAGCTCCAAACCTTCATCCATCAAAGTCATTATACCCAATAACAAACCCGTTCCTATATAAAAAACCATCGTGATATAACCCATTTCGGCCACCTCTGGATTTGCCGAGTGCGCAACACCAAATAATACTGATGTAAAAATCAAGGGAAACCATTTATTCTTAACAGCAACACCTATTTGTTGCATTAAGTACCCACGGAAAAAGTACTCTTCAAATCCTATTTGAAATGGAAATAGAATAAGTGAAACAATAACTAATACTGTGAATTTTCCCGGCTCAAAATTCCAAACTACCTCTCCTGGGGTGCTATAATAGCTATATACAAAACCACCGATAGTCAAAACACTTATAAGTAGAAAAGAAAACAATATTCTTTTAAAATCTATTTTGGACCTTGAAGTTGTGAGCGATAAAAAACTGCGCTTATGCATGAAAACAACAAACACAATCAAAAAGATAAGTAAAACAACAAATGGGATTAAGTTAAGTATCAACCCTAGAATTTTAGGTATTGATTTCAGCATTTCATAAGCAGCTTCCATATCTTCTGGTGAAGTAAGTAAATAAGAAATGAAATTAATTATGAAGATTCCTCCGCATACTAAAGTTGTAATCCAGAACTTCCACGAAACATTGTCTCCTTTAAACGCTTGTGCTATATACATACTTAATTATCTAAAATTTTAATATCCCAATTCAACTCGGGATTGCAATGTAAAAAACCATTTTTAACTTCTAAAGGCGAATCGAAATTATTCGTATATAATCCTCCTGTTCCAAGGCCTTGGGGCATGCCATTATTTAAAGTCGATGTCCATTGTGCAATAGCATTCAAACCAATATTACTTTCTAAAGCGCTTGTAACCCACCAACCTATTCCGTGTTCCTCAGCAAAATCTATCCAGTCTTGGCTTCCACTATACCCACCAATTAGACTTGGCTTTAAAATAATGTATTGCGGATTGATGGTTTCAATAATTTCCTTTTTCTGATTATTATCTAATACTCCTATTAATTCTTCATCAAGTGCAATTGGCAGCGGGGTGATTTCACATAGCCTTGCCATTTCTTCTAACTGACCTTGTTTTATAGGCTGTTCTATCGAATGTAATTCAAATTTAGAGAGCTGATTCAATTTATCGAATGCATCCTCGGGAGAGAAAGCACCATTTGCATCTACTCGTATCTCAATATCATCAGAGCTAAATTCCTTTCTAATAAAGTTTAAGAGGTTGATCTCGTCTTGAAATTCAATGGCACCTATTTTCAATTTCACGCACTTAAATCCAGCATCAATCTTCTGTATGATCTGTTTTCGCATAAACTTCTTCTCACCCATCCATACTAAACCATTAATAGAAATGGGATTTTTTCCTAAAGTGAAATCAGATGGAAATAAAATAAAGGGATCGTTGCTTTCTAAGGATAGAAATGCTTGCTCTAAACCAAATTGAATCGATGGGAAATCGGCTAGGCTATCATACAATGATACCAAACCAAGATTAATATTATTGCATACCCATTGAAGCTTTTCCTCATAGTCACCTCGATCATCAATGCTTAGTCCTCTTAACAAGCCGCATTCGCCTATACCTTTTTTACCATTTTCTTCTAAAATGATAAACCAAGTCTCTTTTTGATGAAGAATACCACGCGAGGTACCGCTAGGTCTTTTAAATTGAAGTATGTGCTGCTTGTAGCTTGCAATCATTTAGGCAAAAATAACCTTAACGAAGAACTTTATTGGAAAAATTAAAAATACAATCGTACAAAAAATAATCAAGTGTTTTGGAACTCTACTTTTTTGAGCATCGATCTTAGGTTCTAATGAAAGAGCCAGATTACTTGTAAAAAAATAATGCATTACCCAATACAATAGTGGGACGAGCACGAGAATAAACCAACGGGAAATTAATAAATAATGACCAACAATTTGATGATGCAATTCTATTGAGTAGTAAAATAATGAAGCAGTACACAAGAATGTACTTAGTATGTGACTATTAAATAGTTTGATGTTTACAATATTAAAATATTGTCTAATCGTGAAATAGCAATATAATAAGGGACTTGCTAAAACTGATAACATAAGGTACTAGAGTGCTTTTATAGGTAACGCAAGAATTCTGGAATAGTATATGCAAATACGAAAATTAACTAAATATCATTTTGACCATTAATAATAATGACAAAAGAAAGGTGCTTAGGGCCACTTTTTTTAATTCAGGATCTAAATCCCCATTCAGTTGAATTTTTCGGATTTTGATTAAATGAATTGCTAAAGGAATAAAAGCGATAATCGGAAGCAAGCTAATAATACTGTCAAAAGTTTTCCAGCAGTAATATGAAATAGCGACAAAGGCAATACCTATAATAGCCAGATGAAATTTTCTTGCCCACCTACCTCCAAACTTTACGACAATGGTATTTTTATTTGAAGAACGATCAGAATCTTCATCCCGCATATTATTTAAATTAAGCACTGCTACACTTAACAATCCAATTGCTGTAGCGGGAAAAAGAATAATCAAGTCTAACCGCTTTGTATACAAGAAGTAACTGCCACCAACGGCCACTAAACCAAAAAAGATAAATACAAATACATCACCCAGACCATTGTAACCATAAGCAGAATCGCCTACAGTATATTTTATTGCAGCAATAATTGCAACAATTGCCAAAACTGTAAATACTAGGATATACAGGAGGTAATCTATTCCAAAAGAACTATAGATTAAAGAGAGAGCCGCTAATAATGAGAAGAGCGCAGTAATAATAACGCCTTTTTTCATTTCGGCTTTTGAAATAATTCCGCTTTGGACAGCACGTTTGGGTCCTATTCTATTTTCATTATCAGTTCCTTTAACACCATCGCCATAGTCATTGGCAAAATTGGAGAGTATCTGAAATAAAATCGTAGTGATAATAGCCAATACAAAAACAATTGAATTAAAAGCTTCATTATAGGCTAATGCCGTACCAGTTATAATTCCTGAAACCGAAAGTGGAAGTGTGCGAAGTCTGGCAGCGGATAGCCAGGCTTTAGTTTTACTTTGTGACATTCAATAAATAAGATTCCTTACTCATTTTTAGAGCCTCTTTTAAATCAATTTTTTCGTCTTTATAAACTGCAATCAGAAAAATATCTGAAGAAAAACCAATACGCTTTAACTCATCTCTAAGAGCGATAGCTTCTTTATAGCTGGCAAAATCTCCAACAGCTAAGCGCATATATCCTTTATCTCCCACTTGCCAAGGTTTAACGGCAACTCTAGTAGGCTTTTTATAATTAGCTAATTGCACTTTATACACCACACGCTCAAAACTATTAAGACCATTGCTTCCTAGCAACGAAGCTTCTTGTGCAATTGCCGATTCATTTTGGGCATACCGCAAACTATCTGTTAGTGCTAGTATGGCTGCTTGCTGGTTAGTATTTATTGATTCTTTAGGACTTGTTGAACTTGTATATAGAATCCACCCCAATGCGCCAATTAGCAGTAAGCTTAAACCACCCATTCCCCAGGTGTAAAAATTTTTTATCTTTTGGGTAGACTCTTTGTTTTCGAAATAAGATCTGCGGTATTGCTCCTTGTCTTTATTCGAAACGTCAATCTCTTTATAAAGGTCTAATAGGGTATCCTCTTCTATATACGGCATTTAAATCTTGTTTATCTAGATAAATCCATTAGGGTTTGAGGCTCGCATTTGTATAGCAAGTAAATTTAATATTTTTAATAGAATTCGAAAAAAGAATGGTCATTGTTATATGAATTGCTCACTTTTATCGATAAAAAAGCCAGCTTAAAGCTGGCTATTTCTTTTATATGGATCCAAATACTATTTGTAAACAGATTCTTTTTTGAAATGTGTAGTCAATAAGTAATATACTACTGCACGGTACTTGTTTCTATTAGAGCGACCATACTTCTCCATAACCGCATCAATAGCTTTGTCAAGATCAGCACTGTCTTTAAGACCTAATTTCTTCATCAGGAAATTCTTCTTAACCGTTGCTAGTTCGCTCTCGTCTGAACCAGAAACTGTTGCCGCATCCGCATTGTAAATAGATGGGCCACATCCGATTGTTACTTTTGTCAAAAGATCCATATTAGGTGTTACCCCACATTTGTCTTTCAAATCTGACGCATATTTTGCTATCAGGTCATCTCTTTTACTCATAATAATGATATTAAAGGTTGATTTGCATTTAAATTTCTCCTTAAAGATAAAGGAATTTTAACACTTGTCAGCTTTTTTTTTGAAAATGGATATGAATAAGTGCCAAGTTCAAAATATTACTATTTTATCTGGTTAAAATAATTCAGTAAAATGGTGTCATTTTTTAATCTTGGGGTAAATATCTCTAACAACTTAGCACGCTTACTTTCATTATGAAAATTGACAAGTGAAGTTGCTAGTGATTTTTCGTTAGAAGCACTGTCATATTCTATATCATGCATTTCACATAACTTCTCAGCTTTATGCGAATGTGTTGTTTCAAAATAGGTGTCAAAATTTTCACTGTCCTTATCCCCCGGAAGAATCCTAAAAATGCCTCCTCCTCCATTATTGATTATTATCAATCTAAAAGTAGTGGGAATATGATCATTCCACAAAGCGTTACTATCGTAGAAAAAACTCAAATCGCCAGTGATAAACGTCGTTTGTGTCCGATTAATGAGAGCAGCTCCTATGGCCGTTGAAGTGCTACCTTCTATTCCACTCGTTCCGCGATTACAAAATACTTTTAAAGTAGAATTTAGATCGAAAAGCTGGGTATACCGTATGGTCGAGCTATTACCAAGCTGTAGTTGGTTTCCAGACGGAATGTTATTTAATACCATTTCAAAGGCTTTTAAATCTGAAAAATCAATCTCACTCAAATACTTCTTGTGCTTTTGTCTTCTGTTGTTTCTTATGTTGTGCCAAAAATCAAAATAAGGACTCTTAGCCTTTTGAGTGTTATCTAAAAAGTGCTCAAAAAATGTATTGACATCAATTTCAAAATGTTTGTCTAAACAGAAATAAGTATTAAACGCTTTCTTTTCATCAACGTGCCAATGGTGTTTTGGCTGAAAGTCTCTTAAAAAGCCCTTTATTTTCTTGGATACCACCATCCCACCAAATGTCAAAAGGATATCCGGTTGTAAATCCTTAAACTCTTCTTGTTGAAGTGGTGCAATTAATTGATCGATACAATTGAAAAAGCGAGGGTGCGAAATATTTGATGTTGTCTCAGTCAATACAATAACTGATTCATCATTGGCCAACAAATCGAGATAGTGTTGTTTTACGGAATTAGGTGTATTCACCCCAACCAATACTATTTTTCGCTTAGCAGCTACCCATGCTTCTTTATAATCCTTAAGATCGGATTCAGAAAAAATTGGTTTTGATTTTGGCTTAATTACAATTGGTGAAACTGAAAATTCTGGAACTCGATCGTAGAGTGGTTCATAAAAGGGAACATTAATGTGAACTGGCCCTTTATTTTCAATAGCTGCATTTAAGGCATAATTAATTTCTTGCTCGTTATGTTTTTTAGACTCAAATTGCTTTTGAGCTAATTTCTTTAATTCTGGATTGCTGTCTAAAACCAACTCCGAATACAAATTGGCAGAATATAAAATGTGATTTTCAAATACATTTTTCTGTCTAATGGTTTGCCCATCACCAATATCAATGCGTTCAATAGGACGATCTGCACTAAGCACTACTAACGGAATATCGCTATAAAATGCCTCAGCTATTGCCGGATAATAATTGAGCAAAGCCGAACCTGAAGTACATACAAGTGCAACTGGCTTTTGTAACTGCTGCGCCATTCCTAATGCAAAAAACGCTGCGCAGCGTTCATCAACAATACTATACGTATTAAAAAACGGATTTTCAGTAAAGCTTATGGTTAATGGTGCATTGCGAGATCCAGGAGAAATAACAATATGAGAAATGCCCTTTTCTTGACACAAATACGCAACTGTTTGCGCTAAAGGAATTTTGGAATAGTTCATCATAGCAATGTGCTACAAAAATACTCGATACCTCAAATTTTTCCGAGCATTAATCGAATTAATTAGTAAGAATATTCACCATAGTTTTAGACTTATGCACGGTCTCTTCCCACTCCTTTTCAGGAATACTACCAGCGGTTATTCCGCCGCCGACATAAATTATGGCATGCTGATCTTGTAGTTGCATACAGCGTAAATTGACAAAAAATGAAAGTCTATCTTCTTCAATTTCTCCTAAATAACCAGTATAAAAACTACGGTCATACCCTTCATTCTTTTCTATAAATTCAATGGCTTTTAAAGTAGGAAAGCCAGCGACTGCAGGTGTTGGATGCAAAGCTTCAATAATTGGCTCTAGATATTTTTTATCTGTTAATTGCAAAGAAATAGTTGTTTTCAAATGGCCTACATTTCCTGCTTTTATAGTGTGTACACCATCTGTTTTAATCTCCACATTACTAGTACAAACCGTCTTTAATTGTTGAGTTATATAATCAGTCACTAATTGCTGCTCGTATTCTTCCTTTGCATCCCATTCGATATCTTTCCCCTGTATTATTGGCTTTGTTCCTGCCAAAGACATTGTTGTAAACTCGCCCTTCTTATATTTTATAAAGGTTTCAGGTGAAGCTCCAAGCCACATACCAACTTTAGGGTGATACCATAAATAACAAAATGCATTTGCATAGGTGTTTAACAAATTTTGAAATAAACTGATAGGATCGCTTGATCCTATATCTACTGATTGCTTGCGAGACAAAACAACCTTAACCAGTTCATTTTTTGAAATCGCAGAAATACCATTTTGCACTAGTTGGATGTGCAAATCTTTAGTAACTGCCTCCGCTTTTACCGTTGTTGAATTTGATAATGAATCTACTTTTTTAGATTGAAAATCAACAGACAGTGAAGTCGATAAATCTTTTGGAATTAAGATTTTTTGATCTCCGGAAAATGAGCAAAAAACAAAACCCGAACGACTAATAGATTCCGAATGAAATAATTGATCGTTCTCTTGCAGTAGACCTTTTATAGTATTTGAAACTGGCTTCCGGTATGCTACAAAGGGAAGCTTTGACTTATAATGAGTTCTTAGCTGTTGAAAGAAAACAGTAGTGTCCGCCATACTACGACTTCGGTAATAATATATTGGTAAGCTTCACAACAGATATAAGATTCCCTTCATCATCGGTTACTTTTATGTCCCAAAGTTGTAGGGTTCTGCCTTTATGAAGTAATACGGCTTTAGCATGCACATGGCCAGATCGAACACTCTTTAAATGATTTGCAGCAATCTCGACTCCCCTTACAAGATATTTGGAAGTGTCAACAAAAACATGCGATGCAGCACCACCTAAAGATTCGGCCAAAGCGACTGTCGCCCCACCATTTAATACCCCATCTGGTTGATGTACTTTTGATGTAACGGGCATGCTTGCTGTCATGAAATTATCGCCGACATCAGTATAAGTAATTTCTAAGGTTTCCATTAAAGTACCTGGCGATACGGCATTAACGGCTTCTAATATTTTCTGTTTATCCAAATCTTGATTTTTACGCTACAAAATTAACACATTGAAGCTGATTCTATATTTCAAAAATAGTATATTTGAATTTATTTTAACGAACGTTCAATAAAATGCCAAAAGTAAAAACAAGCAAAGAGGCTGTTCTAAATAAAGTAATCCCCCTTATTCGAAAAAGAGGAATTGCCAACACCAGTATGGCCGATCTTGCGAAGGAATGCGAAATACAAAAATCCCATTTCTACTACTACTTTGATAGTAAAGATGCGCTCGTAAAAGAAGTCTTAGCTACTACAAATAGTTATTTCTCTTATAACTTAAATAAAGTTTTATCCAATTCTCAATTTTCGATTTCAGAAAAACTCAAGGGCATAGAACACCTTCTGGGAAAACTATTTACAAATCGGCATGAGGGTTGTGTTATGGCCAACACTGCTCTCGAAGCGGCTTACTACAATCCCATTTATTTTGATGAAGTGGCAAAGTTCTTTGATTGTTTTATCAATGGTCTAATCGCCCTGTTGGAAGTAAACTATGATAAAAATGAAGCAAAGGAATTAGCAGAACAGATTGTACAAGATATTGAAGGTGGGATTTTATTAATGAAGGTATACCAAGATCAGCGTTACTTGTTCAATGCAATAAAAAGAATGAGAAAATTGATCAACAAACTTTAAAGTGAAGGCTCCCGGTGTAAAACGTGTTATTGGTATATACAACACACCGGGGCTCGCCTTCCGATCTGCGAAAAATATGATTTTAAAAACCAATTAAAAAATAATGCGGCAAGTTTCTATTACAACTGCTGATGATCAGCAAATTACCACGACCTACTTTAAACCGAAAAACCCTTCTGGTAAAACTATTGTAATTGCAGGAGGTGTTGGTTTACCGCAGCACTTTTTTTATAAGCTAGCAATATGGTTGGCAGAACAAGGATGTGATACGTACACTTTTGATTATAGGGGTATTGCTTTATCTAAAACAACCGCTTTAAATGAAACAAATGCTGGTTATTTTGAGTGGACCAACTATGATTTTATGGCCATAACAAGACATGTTAAGAACAAGCATACTAATAATAAACAATATCTAATTGGGCATAGCTTTGGCGGAAACAGTATTGGTTTAAGTGAAGCATATAAGTCATATGATAAGTTTTTATTTATCGGCTCTCAATTTGGCTATTTTAAAAATTTCCCGTCCCATATGCAGTTGCTCATACTTATCGGATTCGGACTTATAGTTGGTTTTCTGACGCCTATATTTGGATACTTCCCTTCTAAATATGTAGGGTTGGGCGAAGCATTACCAAAGCAAGTTGCATACGACTGGCGAACGCTGTTGTTAAGTAAAAAATCCGTGTTAGGATTGGCTGAAAAATTTCAAAGCAATCATTATGACAAAATCACACAACCAATGTTAATGATTAGCATTGATGATGATAATTTTGCTCCTAAAAAAACAGTTGATGCCTTAGCTAAACAGGTATTTGTCAACGCAGATATCACTAGAAAGCATTTGGAAGTAAAAGAACTTGGCATTAAAAAATTAGGGCATAACGATTTCTTTAGAAGCAAGCATAAGCAATTACTATGGCCAATTGTTAGTGCATGGTTTAATTTGAATTAATTGATTAAGAATGGAACAATACATACAACCTACATTTTATATTGACAGCGATAATGATGACATTCAAAATTATACGCAGAGAGTTACTAATGGCATAACAGATACAGTTGAACAGGTGAAGAGCCTATTCACTGCTGTTCGCGATGACTTTTATTACAATCCCTACGAACTTGACCTTTCTCCAAGCGGAATGAAAGCAAGCGCCGTACTCAACAAAAAAACTGCATATTGTATTGAAAAAGCTGTCTTATTGGCTGCGGTTTTAAGAGCTAAAAATATTCCCGCCAAACTGCATTTCGGAAATGTGAGAAATCATATTGCTGTTGGTAAATTTGTTGAGCTTACCAAAAGTGATTTAATGGTTTTTCATGGCTGTACAGTTGTTTGGCTTAATAACAAATGGATTAAATTAACACCAGCCTTCAATAAAGAACTGTGTAAGAAACTAAATGTAGGTGTATTAGATTTTGATGGGGAAAACGATGCTGTTTTTCAGCAATTTTCTAAAGATGGAAGTAAGTTTATGGTGTACGAACATGAATATGGCGAATTTAATGATCTCCCTTATGAAATGATGCTGGGAGAGTTCTCAAAATATTATGGTCATTTGTGGGATGGTAGTAGCCACAAAATTTTAATTCAATAAGATAACTTGAGTCCCAAATAAGATCTCTATACTCTAATTTAAATACTAATATCTCCTTAATGCAAGAAAAACAAATAACATATACCACCAGTAACTCCTATTCCACCTTAAATGCACTAGGGCCAAGAACAAAAAACGTCTGGGTTGTATTTCACGGTATTGGCTATTTAAGTCGCTATTTCATGAAATATTTCAAAGATTTGGATGCGGATGAAAACTATATTATCGCACTTCAGGCACCATCGAAATATTATTTAAATGGCGAATACAAACATGTTGGGGCGAGTTGGTTAACAAAAGAAGATACTGCTACAGCACTAAAAAATGTTTTGACATATACTCAGCAAGTTTTCGAGACTGAACAAATTCCTGAAGATGTCAATCTAATTGTATTAGGTTATTCTCAGGGAGTTTCTATTGCCTGCAGATGGATCGTACATAACAAAATCAAATGCGATAAGTTGGTGATATTTGCTGGTAGCATTCCACATGAAATCACGAAAGATGATATGGCGTTTTTGAATGAGAATAATACTAAAGTTCATAGTATTGTTGGTGATAAAGATGAATGGTTAACCGCAAGTCGGCTTAAAACTGAAAAGGAAAAGGGTGATTTACTTTTTGGTGATCGCATTAGCTACACTATTTTTGATGGGAAACATGAACTGAAAAAAGAACTACTTCAAACAGTACTATGAATGCGTTTGAAATTTTAGAAGACGCTGTAGCTAAACTTATTCCTTTAAGTGAACCTCATTTTGCGTTACTTTGGCCAATCGCCAAGCAGCTTGATCTTTATGAATACGGACCGTCTGATATTTCAATACCTGAGAAATTAACGAGCTATTTGGATGCAGCTATTCAACAAAGAGCAATCGGCACATCTATTCCTTTTGTGATAGAGGACAAACGAACAAATGAAATTGTTGGTTGCACACGCTTTGGGCTTATTGATACTGGCAACAAAGTACTTCATATCGGTTGGACATGGATTGCACCAGCAGTTCAAGGCACCGGATTAAATACCCATGTAAAGCACCTGATGTTAAACCATGCGTTTAATCAACTTGAATTTGAAAAAGTAGAATTCCGCATTGACGAACGAAATATTCGATCGCGTAAAGCTGTCCAAAAGTTAGGAGCTCAACTCGAAGGTATTCTTAGAGAGTGTGTCTATGTAAAAAATGGATTTAAACGCAGTTCGTGTTGTTATGGGATCTTGAAAAGTGAATGGAGCGCCAGAAGCTAATCTAACTTCCTTCGCTTACGTTCATTTTTCAGCAATTCTAATTCACGACTAGTTTGCCCAGCAACAGATGTGTTTTCCTCTGCTCGTCTTATTAAGTAAGGCATTACTTCCTTAACCGGACCAAATGGAATTAATTTAATGGTATTATACCCTTCTTGCGCTAGGTTATAGGTAATTTGATCACTCATGCCATATAACTGACCAAACCAAACACTATGGACGTTCTTTTCAATATTCAGTTCTTCCATTAATTGCAAACACAACAATGTACTCTCCTCATTGTGTGTACCTACAAACAATGAAATTTCAGATAGGTTATCTAAAATATAACGCATGCAGCTATTAAAATTCTTATCTGTCGTTGCTTTATCTTTACAAATTGGTGTAGCATACCCTTTTTCCTCGGCTCGATCATTCTCCTTTTCCATATAGGCCCCACGAACAATTTTCATTCCTACAATAAAACCTTCGGCTTGTCCTTTCTGATGTAACTGCTTCATATAGTCCAGCCGATCCCAGCGATAGCATTGTAGGGTATTGTAAATAATACAGCTGTTTTTGTTATAGCGACGCATCATTTCCTCAACCAAATCATCACTCGCATCCTGCATCCAGCTTTCCTCAGCATCAATTAACAAGCCAACATTAGCATTATGAGCTGCTTTACAAATAGCATCTATTCGTTTTTGGGTACGCTCCCATTCTGCCTGTTCTTCTGCAGTCAAATCAACCTTCTCTGTGACTTTCTGCCAGATTTCAAAGCGACCTAGCGCTGTGGGCTTCATAACAGCAAATGGGATTTCCTCCTTATTATTAGCAAAGTCGATCAAAGAGATCTTCTTATTCATCGCTGCATCAAAATCTTCTTCATTTTCTTTTCCTTCAACGGAGTAGTCTAAGATCGTTTGAATGCCTTTGGTATACATTCTATCAATTTTTGGAAGACAGTCAGACTCGTTTACACCACCACAAAAATGGTCAAAAACTGTTGCTCGAATCAAGCCTTCAACTGGCAAATGGGCCTTTAAGGCAAAATTGGTAACTGCAGTTCCTATCTTAACCAGCGGTTCGTTTCCTATTAATTTAAATAAGAAATAGGCACGTTCTAGCTCGCTATCCGATTTTAATGCGAAAGCATTTTTCGTGTTTTCAAAAATGTTTGATGCTATCATTACAGGTGAAAAATATTACAAATATAATTGAATAGGCGCTATTCTATTTCCCATTTTCTGCTTAATTTTCGGCCTTACAAAGCAAGCTATATGCAGCACTTAAAATCGAACAATAGCGACATTTATTTTGGTGAAATTGGTTACCAAAAACTCAATACATTTCTTTCTAAAAATCCATTTTCAATCATTTTTGTTTTAGTTGATGAAAATACACACGAGCACTGTCTGCCTTATTTTCTTAGTCAAATTGAAACAAAAGTTACTATTGAAATTATTGAGATCGAATCAGGCGAAATTCATAAAACTATCGAAACCTGTGCTGGTGTTTGGAATGCGTTATCAGAACTAAATGGGGATCGAAAAAGTCTAATGATTAACCTGGGTGGTGGCGTAATAACTGATATCGGAGGATTTATAGCATCTACTTTTAAACGTGGAATTGAGTTTGTAAATGTGCCTACCACACTATTGTCTATGGTCGACGCATCCGTTGGTGGTAAAACTGGAATTGATCTAGGGAATTTAAAAAACCAAGTTGGAGTATTTAATGAAGGCGAAATGGTGATCGTGGATTCGTACTATCTAAATACTCTAGCAAAAGATCAACTGTTTTCTGGTTATGCCGAAATTTTGAAACACGCTCTAATCACTAGTAATGATGATTGGAAGATGGTTAAAAACATAAAAGAAAAGTCTTTAGAAGCACTTGAAGATATTATTCTTAGATCAGTTACCATTAAAAATGATGTGGTTTTAGAAGATGCTCGTGAAAACGGATTACGTAAAACATTGAATTTTGGTCACACACTGGGTCATGCGATTGAATCTTATTGTTTAACTCATCCTGAGAAACCTATTTTGTTGCATGGCGAGGCCATTGGTATTGGTATGATATTGGCTGGACACTTATCGCACCAGCTATTTGATTTTTCTTTAGATAAACTAAAAGAAATAAAAAAGGAGGTCTTTTCTCTTTATAGTAAAGTAGATTTTTCTGATGAAGATTTAGATAAAATTAATCAACTTTTAATTCACGATAAGAAGAATTCATTCGGAAATATCAATTTTGTATTACTTAGTGATATCGGAAAGCATATTCTCGATGTTTCAGTTAGCAATGATCAAATTACTGAGGCCTTCGCTTTTTATCGAAATTAATTTTTTTGAAGCGCTTTTTTCGCTAACTTTAAATTCAGACTAGTTCGTTATTATTGAAACATTTAACCCCTAAATGTATGCAACGAAAGATAGTAGATTATAAAAAGCTAACACCTGATATTCTTTCAATGCTAGTTGAAAAATATCCTTATGGCTATGATGATGGTCATGTCATTTCATTCAACAATCACAAGAATGAAACCATTGAGGCTGTCGAAGTGCGAACTGAAGACACCATTTACCTTGTCAAAGTAAGTACTACCCTAGCCAAGCATATGGCAAATTTTGATGCCGACGATTATGATGATAAGGACATGAATAATCCAGATGCTGTCATACCATTGCCAGAAGAAGCTCCGGAAGAATAAGGATTGGAGATTTTAGTTTTATGGAGTTAGTATTGGGGTTTTTGACTCTCAGCATAGGAATCCTGACTTCTTTACAAATACCGCTCTTCAATAATCTGACGATGATGCCTACTGTGTCCAACAATCATGAATGCAGCTGCTCTACTCGACATGGGACTACCGCTTGCAGTGCCCATTTGAGATAGCATTTCTTCATCCATATTTTTAAATAATTCAATATTCCCTTTGCGCACGGCGTCAAATTCGGATCGCAAAGAGTCTAAACTACGTTCATTTGCTTTTGAGGGTTGTATATAATCATCCTGCTCAAATCCAGCCAATGATGTCGAATCTTTTCTGGCAAATCGCAAAGCTCGATACGCAAAAACTCGCTCGGTATCCAATAAGTGAACCAGTATTTCTTTAATTGTCCATTTTCCCACTTCGTATCGGTATTCAAGCTTATCAGCTGGCAGCTTATCCATAAACTCTAGCACTTCTCTATGATCGCTCTCTAGACCTGTAACCAACTCAATATTGGTCATTTTGTCGAAATAAGGTTGATAATACGGATTATATTCGCCTTGCTGTACTGCTGCTATATTCATTATAAAGTGGATTATTATCTATTAATACCTCAAAATTAAGTCAAAAAAACTAAGTTTTTCTCATAAAACTACAATCAATAGGTAGGGTTTTTGGCATGCTGTTTGTTCTATATATGTAAGCAATCACTAATTGCAACAAAAGTTTTTTGAAAGCTTGATCTTTTTTGAATGGAATGAAACATAAAGTAAGCGTTCTTCGAATGCCTCTAAAAAGAAACATAACATTCAAGCCCCGGAAGAAATAGTTAGATAAACAACTTTTAACGATAACAAAGTTCAACATGCAAATTTAGATTTGATGTTGAACTTTTTTTTTCTACTATTCGCTTCCACTTCAACAAAAAGGCTGCAAATCGGGTAGAATGAACTTTGTTCTAGCCTCAGCTGAATTGAAAATATCAAAACTATAATGACTATTTATTAGTTCTTTGAAATTATATTGTAAAGCAGGGAATTCTTCTAAAAAGTCGATATAGGTAGTTGATTGAGCTTTTTTCATATGATGATAGACCGCTTGTACCGCAGCATTAGTTAAGGTTTTATGATATTTCTCTTTTGCGCCAGCAAAATCAACAAAGACCTGTAATTGTGTTTCTATATTTTTTAGCGCTTTATCTATACCATACTTAGTAATATGGATATAGGCTAACCTTAAATGAGCACTGTGTGTAAATTCTGCCGGTTTCATTAGGCAATTCTCAAAATACCGCTCAAATTCTAAATCACTCAAACTAAAATGTTGTTCCATTCAATTAGCTTTTGGAATTGGTTTAAAGTTTAGGTCCTGTGTTTGTATTAAAATACTATTCAAAAACTCAGCGTCAGGATCCGTTTTAGGAGTACGATAATTATCATCAACCTCTAACCACAGTGATGTGTTTTCAAACAAGGTGTATTGATAATGTCCTATCACATATTCAATTTCATATTTTGCGGCTAAGTATCGGACCAAACGAATATTTGCTTTGAGTTGAGCATCAGTTAATGGCGTATCATCTGTTCCGCCAACATTTTCGATACCAATAGCACAATGATTTAATCCTATTACATGGCGCGCCATTTTAGTTTCGGGCATTAGGCGATAAATAATTCCATCTCTATCGACCATAAATTGTGAAGAGACATTTAAAGCACCTGCTCCGACAATTTCTGATCTAGAACTAGGCAATAAAGGCTCTTTAAAAGCGGCATAGGATTTTTCAAAAGTTGGTATGGCAGTGTGATGAATAACGATCATTTTTGGAGTGATCGTTGGTGCATCTTGTTTTAAAAGATATCGATCTTTTAAATAGTTAATCGTTAAGGAGTCTCTAAGGTTATCAAAAACAATTGGTTTATCGACTATGCGAGTCGAAACACAAGACATTGTTATTAATAGTAGAAAAATAACCGTGAACAGCAGTTTTATGTGTTTAAACTCATTCATCAATTATAAAAGTACCAAAAATAAAAAAGCTCCCATCCCGAATATCAGGAAAGAAGCTCTTTAGATTTTGTGCTTGTTTGATTGATGATTATTTCTTTATTAAAAAAATATTGATCTAAAACATAAACAACGAAGTTCTCAGCCTAGCCAAGAATAACGTCTGAATATGGAGTTTGCAAAAAGCACCTATCCCGAACGAGCAGGATACAAGCTCTTTTATATTAGATCTACCATAATTTTTAAAGAACGTTTAGTGGACAATCACATATATAAGACTACACTAAATCAAATTTGTTACAGCCTATTTCAAAAAAAAATGTTAAAATTTAAAATCATGGTAGGGTTTTTTACTTTGGCGTTGTTTTATATGCGAATGCCCCAAACATTCATACTTAAATTATAAGTGTTAAAAATTAGAGTCCCAAACTCTTATCAGTAACAACTTAACTTACTATGGTACAACAAAGCCCTGACATATATGTCGGGGCTTTGTTTTTGCTATTATTCAGTTATTCCTTCCTAACTACCAAAAAAGTAAAAGCTACCTCCGATCAAAAAGGTAGCTTTTACACTCAAACTAAAACCTAAGTTAACATTAGCAGGTTAATTGGTTTCTTATTGTATTTTTTCATAAACCACTTTCTTAGTGCTTTCTGAATACTCTACTTCAATTTCTAATCTGTTTTCTTCAGCTTTTACGATGTAAAAATCACCATCAAGTAATTCTAATAAATCTGGTTGAGCGAAATCTAGGACTTCAAACTTTAATTTTCCTGCTTCATCTCTATACACCCTATATGCCCCTTCTGTTTCAACCATATTAGGATTAGTGGCAATCATTTTACCATCCTCAGTAAACTTAAAAGTGTAGATAGTATAGTTTGACTCATCTGTTCCTGGTAAAGAACTATCATCGTAATCAGCAACCATCCATTCACCTTGCACCATAAAACCTCTAATAGCATCTAGATCACCGTCATTGTTATCACCTTCACAATTTCTTTCGAGAATAACATAAGAATCTCCAGCTATAAACTTCACACGCTCTTCATCTAATTCATATAGTTTCCAATCGTTCATTAATTCTTGTAATGGCTCAGCCATATCCCACAAGAAGAACACATCTCTATTAGTACCTCCTTGCGTTGACCAAGAACCAGTTACGGCATCTGTAGAACCTGGAGTTGTCGCAGTAACTGCCTGATCTTCTCCAAAGGTAAAGCTGTAACCCATATATTGAGCAGTAACATCATTCCCATTTAAATTAAAGGCAGCTACTTCCCAGTTACATTCTTTAATTATAGCGTCTAATTCTTCTTCACTAAATTCTCCTTCACCATCATCAACACATCTTCTAGTCATTCTAATACGACTATCTTCATCATATAACTTAATCTTCCCTTCTTCAATTTCGTAAACTAACCACTGATTTGTCAGGATTTCGTTATCTCCCATATCAATTGATAGTAACACACCGCGATCAGTTAATTCTGAAGTCCATGTACCTTCAACAGAAGCTTCATTTGTTATAACACGGGTTGCAACAACACTACCGTCTTCACTAAAGTCTAGCTTATATTCAACGTAATCTGCTGTACGATCTTCACCATTGATTGTTACATCAAACACAACCCAAAAACATTCAACTAAATAGTTATCAAATCTTTCAATACTAAAATCGTCATCATTATAATCATCGTCATCATCTTCATCACACTCGTTACGTGCTACGCGAATCGCTTCTACTAGTTCTTCATTATTAGTAATGGTCACTTCTTCTCCTTCAGAATCAACTAAAACCATTGGGAAATTGAAGCTTACAAACTCATTTTCCTTTAAGTTTTTGAAAAAACGATACAACTGATTATCATTTTGAAAAGTCTCAGTGCCTATTTGTTCATTGTTATCATCAAATACTGAAATAGTAATTGGATATTCAAAATCAATACATTCAATATCATCGTCATCTTCTTCACACTCATCTAACAATCTCTCTAATTGATCTTCATTCTCGATAACCAGCTCAGAGTAATCAGCTAAAATCACAGTAATAGGAAATAAAAAGTCTAGTTCATCTAAATCATCTTCAAATTCATCAAAAATGCGTTCGATGGTTTCTAGATCTTCTTCAGAATCGATAGTGATTTCAATACCTTTAATAACAACCGTTACTGGCAGTTTAATTCCTGTGCAATGATTTCTGTCTAAAATATTATCACCAGAACCATCACGAGTAGCCATATTAAGTACTAAATTGGCTACTTCAGAATTTTGAGTTACTAATTCGCCATTGGTAGGATCTGTTTCTTCTACACTTTCGTTTTGACATGAAGTAAACATGAATAACATGCTTAAAAATAAAAGTGCTAGTTGCTTAATTTGGGATTTCATATGCTTAAAATTTGGTTAATAATGTTATACCCTTTACTACGAAAACAACTCAACTTTCAAAATTCCTACCATGAAACGTACTTTTTTTTATTTTTATCCTGATTAGCTGTATTTATGCCCAAAAAATTACATACGACAGTTTGCGAAGAAAGTGTGTTCGCATCCGTCTTTAAAAAGAACTCCGAGGATTTGTATAAATTCCTATACTATAAGTATGGTGAAAACTTAAATCCAAGCGATAAAGTACAAGAGGCATTCATTAAATTATGGGATAACTGCGCTAAGGTGACGCCGGACAATGCTCGTGGTTTTGTTTTTACCGTTGCCAAACGATTAATGCTAAACAGTATTAAACATGAAAAGATTGTTTTAGAATATCAATTAGAAAAACCAAAAGATTATACGAATGAAAGCCCAGAGTTTTTAATGGAGGAGTCAGAATACCTTAAAAAGTATCAAATGGCACTTGCAAAACTACCTGATGGACAGCGAGAGGCTTTTTTATTAAATAGAGTTGAAGGAAAACGCCATAAAGAAATTGCAGAATTACTAGGTATTTCGGCAAAGGCCGTTGAAAAGCGTATTTATAGTGCATTAAATACCTTAAAAGAAGAAATTAAAGAATTGCGGTAGGAAAAAGGCAAATTGAGTTGTTGTATTAATAGAGACTATTATGAACAGAGAAGAATTAATAAAAAAATGGTTGCGAGACGAGCTTACTGAAAAAGAGCTCGAAGCGTTTAAACAACTTGAGGATTATGACGAGATCGTAAAGGTTTCGAACGCCGCCAAATCGTTTAAAGCGCCATTATATATTGTAGATGATGAACTGAGTAGGGTAAAGCAGCTAATGACTGATCGACCTAAAAAGAAATCATCTATTATTCGTTATTTAGGGTATGCCGCAGCAGCTGTAATTGTTTTCGCTGTTGGATTCTACACGGCTACATCTTCACAATGGGATACAAAGATCTCTACGGAGTTTGCTGAAAAAACAAACGTCACATTACCAGACGACTCAGAAGTCGTATTAAATGCTGCTTCCTCCCTATCCTTTGACACGAAAAAATGGGATCAACAACGTCTATTAGTATTGCATGGTGAAGCTTTTTTTAAGGTAGCTAAAGGAAATAAGTTTGATGTTGAAACAGATAACGGTATCATTTCTGTATTAGGAACACAGTTTAACATAAAATCAAGAGGCGAAGTTTTAGAGGTTACTTGTTTTGAAGGATTAGTAAGTGTCAACAATAATAAAGAAATACTGAAACTAGCAGCTGGCAATACAGTGAGGTTTGTTAATGGTGAGAAGATGAGCGATATCACCAGAAAAATCAAGCCTGATTGGTCAAATAATGTGAGTAGTTTTAAGAGTATTCCGCTTCAAGAGGTATTTGACGAGTTTGAAAGACAGTATGGCCTGACAATAGAGGTTAATGAGGTTGATACCAAGCAATTATTTACTGGTCAATTTGCTCATGATAGTAGGGACATTGCATTAAAGGCGATTACATTGCCTTTTAACCTTACTTATACAATAACTAATAATACGGTTCGTATTACTTCTAGTGATAAGAAGTAAACCATTATTCTCCATTGTTTTATTATTGTTCTTTTTGTGTTCTACCGCTCAGGAAACACAAAAAAAACAATCATTAGTCAGCGTGCTATTCGGTTTAGAAAATACATTTCAAGTAAAGTTTACCTACGCTGATAATGATATAAAAGATCTTAGTGTATATCCTCTTCCGGACGGATTAAACCTTAGGCAATCCATCACCAACTTAGAGTCTCAATTCCCGCTATCTTTTAAAATTCTTAATGAAAATCTTATAGCCGTAACAAGATTGAACACGGTTGTATTCTGCGGTGTTTTAAAAGATAAATACACCAATGAGCTTATTGAAGGCGCCACAGTCCAAGCAAAAAATCAAGCTGTCGTATCAAATACCAATGGCAATTTCGAAATAGAAGTAAATCCAGATATAGAGCGTGTTACCATTCGGTATATTGGTTATAAAACACTCACGTTTTTAGGAAAAGACCTGTTGACGAAACCATGTAAAACAATTGTTCTTATTCCTCAAGTGGAGTCATTGAGCGAAGTAGTGGTGAGTAATTACCTAACCTCGGGAATAAATAAACGCAAAAACGGTTTATTTGAAATTGATTATAATAATTTCGGAATACTACCTGGTCTTATAGAACAAGATGTTTTGCAAACTGTTCAAGCACTTCCTGGTATACAAAGTATCGATGAACGCGTTTCGACTATTAATATTCGTGGAGGCACTAATGATCAGAACTTGATTTTATGGGACGGTATCAAAATGTATCAATCTGGACACTTTTTCGGCTTGATATCTGCTTTAAATCCCAAGATTGCCGCCAAAGTATCTTTGATCAAAAATGGAACTCCTAGTTATTTAACCGATGGTGTCTCTGGTACAATTATTTTGAATTCAGCAAACATAATTAATGACAATTTAAAAGCAGAAGTTGGCTTAAACCTTATTAGCGCTGATGTTTATGCTGATGTTCCCCTTGGACAACGTAGTTCTTTTCAAATAAGTGCACGACGATCGATCAATGATATTTTTGAGACCAACACATATAATCAATTCTTTGATAAAGCTTTTCAAGACACAGAAGTAATCTCTGAGGACCAACCCGTAGACCTTCAAGAGGCCTTTTCATTTGTTGATGTCAACCTTCGGTGGAATTATCAACTATCTGATAAAGATCTGCTTCGACTAAATTTTATAAGTGTCTCTAATAATCTTGTTTTCTTAGAATCCGTATTAACTGATAGTGTTATCGATTCAAGAGAAAGTAGCGCATTGCAAAACAGCTTAGGTGGTGGAATTTTATATCAACGCAAATGGAATGATCAATTTAGTTCTGACATTCAGTTATATGGTACTAATTACCGATTGGAATCCTCTAATGTTGATATTCTGAATGATCAATTATTACTACAGGAGAATAATGTATTAGAAACAGGGGTTCGATTTAACAATACCATTAAATTAAGCGATCAACTAAAAATAAATCCAGGATATCAATTTGTTGAAACTGGTATTGAGAACGTAACAGATGTTAATAATCCTATTTTCAGAAGGGCTATTAAGGAAGTTATTGTAACACACGCTGCTTTTTCTGATATTGACTATTATCCAACAGAAGGCACCTACTTTGGTGGTGGACTTAGAGTGAGTTATATTCAAAAGTTTGATGAAGCAATAGTCGAACCTAGAATACGCCTAAATCAAAACATCACTGATAATATTTCCATTAATCTTTTAGGAGAATTAAAGCATCAGACCACCACCCAAATTGTCAATTTTCAAAATGACTTTTTAGGAATCGAAAATCGTCGTTGGGTACTATCAAATGAAAATACTATTCCAATTATAAAAAGCCAACAACTTTCATTTGGGATAGATTACAAACCAAAAGATTGGTTGTTAAGTGCAGAAGGTTACTATAAAAAAGTAACAGGCATTAATGCCAAGAGTCAGAGCTTTTTAAACCAATACCAATTTCAAGATGCAATCGGCTCCTACGAAATTACTGGGGCTGATTTTTTAATTAATATGCAGCAAGAGCGCTTAAGCACTTGGTTAAGTTATAGCATTGCCAAAAACGATTATACATTTGAGACACTCCAAGCTGAGGCTTTTCCAAGTAATTTTGACATTCGCCATACTATAAATCTAGCAGGTGCGTATGAGTACAAGAACTTTAAAATATCAGCTGGTATGAATTGGCATTCGGGCCGACCTACTACCCTATTAGCAAGTCAAAATATAAATGAAAATAACGAGTTAGATTATCATGGTGCAAATACTGCTTTAATTGATGATTACTTGCGCTTCGATCTTTCGGCTACCTATGATTTTGAAGTTAATGACCAGGTAAGAATACATACTGGTGCCTCACTCTGGAACATTATTAATAGTGAAAACATCGTCGATCAGTACTATCGTGCTACAAACGGACGGATTAATGAAATTCAAGAGCAAGCGTTAAACAGAACACCAAATTTTACTGTTCGCGTAGAGTTTTAGAACAATGTCAGTTCGAGTGTTTTTTGATTTGAACGGTAGTGAAAAGTAAAAAATGTATCGAGAACCTTTAGGCTAGACCAAAGTTCTCGATACATTTTCAATTTCCTTATCAGTCATCGAAAACACTCGAACTGACATTTGGTAGTTTTTAAGTTACTTCGGATCCAAAAGTTGATCAATTCTCGCAACCATGTCATCATAGTGGTACCGCGTAACAGTATCTTGAGCACCTCCTCGTGCATTTCGTAATCGAGTTCTTAAGGATTTTAATTCACCTCTAACAAGCGCTCGGACATCGCTTGTATTTACATTATAAACCATCCGACTTCTGAAACTAGGACGCATATCTTCCGTCATCAGGTATTCCATCCTGTCTATATAGCTTCGTTGTAGGTTTCTTCTAAAAATATCAACTTTTCTGCCAGAACGGACTTCTTTAAACAACCCGTTTCGTAAATCTCGCAACATATTCAACGCCGAATAATACTCCGTATTTACCGTTTCTGCATCGATCAAACGACCTATTCTATCAAAACTTAATAATCCATTTAGGTGTCGTGATTGCAATCGACGAAGTCTTTCGAAATATCCTGCGTGGTCGATATTTTGCAAAATGTCTTTATCTACCAACCACTTCGGCGTTTCAAATGCATTTGCTTGCAACCATAACATCGATAATTTTTGTGTGTTTTTATCTACATGCTTATAGACTGTGCCTGCTTGGTTTGGTGCCTTCAAATCTTCTTTTACTCCACCAACATTGGTAACCACATGTCCCACATAACGGCTCCAGACACCCAACATTTCTCCGTATAATTCCCCAAGATCATCATAATTATTGGTTACATCACTTGTCCATTTCGGTAAATTGGTTGCAACATATTTCAAGTTTTTCAATCCATATTCACTTGCCTTCATAGGGTCATTTCCTATACACTCCGTTTGCGATTGGGGGTCAAACCTACTTGACTGTCTTCCGAATTTAAACTGAGGATCTGCTCCTTTTTCCTCAATCCATTTGGTCAAAGTATTTTTCTCTGCATCAGGCGAGTTGGCATCTAAATATCGGTATCCCCAATTGGTTGCATAATGATCATAAGGCCCTATTTGTCGTATAAAACGGATGTTTTCGTCTCCAGGTTGAGCGATATAATTGTAACGTGCGTAGTCCATAATACTGGCTGCAATCCCATTTTTCTGGGTGAATGCCCCATCGCGATACGACTCTACATCATAAGCATAACTAGCCGCCATATTATGCGGAAATCCTAGCGCGTGGCCTACTTCGTGAGCAATAACCATACGCATCATCTCTCCTATTTCCTCATCTGGTGTGTTTAGTGTTCTAGCGCTTGGATTTGCTGCCGCTGTCTCTAATAAATATCTATTTCGGTAACTTCTAAGGTGATTGTGATACCAAATGATATCACTTTCAATAATTTCTCCAGAACGCGGATCGGAAACACTAGGTCCAACGGCATTTCGTGTGGTACTCGCCACATAACGAACTACAGAATACCGAATATCTTCTGGACTAAACTCAGGGTCTTCCTCTTTAGTTGGGGGATCTTTGGCCAAAATGGCATTTTTAAAACCAGCAGTTTCAAATGTTTGTTGCCAATCTTCAATTCCCTGCTTAATATATTTGCGCAGATTTTCAGGAGTTCCTGGATCTAGATAATAAACTATTGGTTTAATGGGCTCTACCAATTCACCACGCATATAGGCATCTTTATCCTTAGGTTCCAACCTCCAACGACGAAGGTATGTTTTTCTATCGGCTTTTAATTCCTCTGAACCATAGTCATACTGACTGGTTGTAAACCAACCCACTCTAGGGTCGAATAATCTTGGTTGCATTGGTTCCTCTGGTAAAAGAATCATCGACTGATTCATCTGTAAACTTATAGAACCTGTACTTCTATTGCTTGGAGGTGTATTTGCATTATATGTAAAATCCTGAACGACCTCAATATTCTCAGGATAACTACTCATTCGGTTGATAAAACTTCTGTCCTTATCTAGATTTCGCACTTTGTATTGGGTTCTCCAAGCCGAAGGCATACCACTAATAGCCTTCACATCTGTTCCGTAAAACTTAGTTACATCAACAACGACTGCAGACGAATCTTTACTCAAAGCTTTGATGTCAAATGCAAATAAGGTAGGCTCGTAATTATTCGCTTGTACAGAAACATTAATAGCCAATGAATCGGCCGCTACTGAATTGTAGGACTTTAGCTTTAGTAGTATTTTATTTTGAAAACGAACCCAATGCACCACTTGCTCATTGGTTTTAGATCCTGCATTTACGTAGCCTCCGCCAAGTCCTGCAGGTACTTTAGCAATTCTACTAACCAACAACATATCTTTTTCTAAAAGATCATTTTTAATTTCGAAAAAGTAAGTCTGATCTATCTTATGAACTTTGAATAAACCCTCATCAGTCTTAGCATCTTTAGTAATAACCTGACTGTAGGGTTTTATCCCATTTTTCTTTTTAGGCGGGGGGGCTGGTTGCTCTGTTTTATTCTTATTTTTTTTCTTTTTGCGCTGAGCGTCAATAGAGGTATTTGCGCATAGAAGAGCCGCAAATAACAAAACGGATAGTTTTTTCATTAGTGGATTGGTTTATAAACTAAAAATAGAATTTTAGATAGGTTTACCAATGCCTTCCAATGGATATTAACTTTTATTTAAGGAGTATTTTGAGGTTAGACTACGGAAGCCACTTCTTCTCGAAGTCCGGCTTACGTTTTTCAAGGAAAGCATCTCGACCTTCTTTAGCTTCATCTGTCATATATGCAAGACGAGTTGCCTCGCCAGCAAAAACCTGTTGGCCGACCATACCATCATCAGTAAGATTCATCGCGAACTTAAGCATCTTAATAGAAGTTGGTGATTTAGCCAATACCTCTTGAGCCCACTCATAAGCTGTATCTTCCAACTCATCATGAGGTACAACAGCATTGACCATTCCCATTTCAAAAGCCTCTTGTGCCGAATAATTTCTTCCTAAAAAGAAAATCTCTCTTGCTTTTTTCTGTCCCACCATTTTTGCTAAATACGCAGAACCATATCCACCATCAAAACTTGTAACATCGGCATCTGTTTGTTTGAATATGGCGTGTTCTTTAGATGCTAAAGTCATATCACAAACAACATGCAAACTGTGACCACCGCCAACAGCCCATCCTGGCACTACACAAATAACAGCTTTTGGCATAAAACGGATCATTCGCTGCACTTCAAGAATGTTTAAACGATGATATCCATCTTCACCAACATATCCTTGATGTCCACGTGCTTTTTGATCACCTCCACTACAAAAACTATAAACACCATCTTTCGAAGAAGGTCCTTCGGAAGATAATAGAACAACTCCAATTGAAGTATCTTCTTGCGCATCATAAAACGCGTCAATCAGTTCAGAAGTAGTTTTAGGACGGAATGCATTACGAACATCGGGTCGGTTAAAAGCGATACGGGCCACTCCGTTGCTCTTTTTATAGGTGATGTCAGTATATTCTTTGGCCGTAATCCAATTCGCTTTGGTCATAGCTAGTGGTTTATAAAGTTAATCGAACGACTGATTCAATTTTAATCGCAATTTGCGCTTGTAATCTTCTTGTAACCAGTCCTTATAATTTTTTGTATTAGATGTAATTAAATAAGAAAAACAACGTACACGATATGCGATATCATCGTTTAGAAGTCGGGCTAAAATCCGAGCATCAAATACATCTTCACTATTCTCTACACATATTTTGGCATGCTGTTCGATGCTTCTATCAAGTACTTCCTTAGCCTTTAATCCTTCAGATAGTACCTGATCATATTCCAGCTCGATGTCAAACGAAACTTCTTCACTCTTGGCAAATTCTTCCCTGACATCTGGTGGCATGACATATTTAAAATTGCGCTCGATCTCATCATCACTAATCAAATTCTCATAGTAGAAATCCGGTGCTCTAAAAATATGTTGCCAATCAACAGGTGCACTCCATAATCCGAATCGAGCCGCATTATTACCCAGATCAAGTACCGTAAATTCAGATTTATCTTTTAAAATTCGGGATCCCCGACCAATCATTTGGAAGTATAGGGTAATTGACTTAGTTGCTCGATTTAGAATAATACTCTCAACAGTTGGTTCATCAAAACCCGTCGTCAAAATACTAACTGAAGTTAAAATGGCATCTGGCTTTTCTCGAAACCATTTTAAGATATCCTCTCGTTCCTGTCGGCTGCAGGTATTGTCAAGATGACGAATTTCGTAACCGTAATGTTTAAAAAGCTCGTATACATATTTACTCGTGATAATACCATTGTTAAAGATAAGTGTCTTTTTTCCTTTTGAGCGCTCTTCATATGCCTTCAGCAGTTTTTCCTGCATGGTCATATTTGTATAAAGATCTTCAGAAGATTTTACGGTATAATCTCCGTTCATTCCGATTTTCAACGTACCCAAACCTACGTCATAACTATAGGTGTTTGCCTTGGCAAGAAATCCTTTGTCTATTAAGGACGTAATAGTATCGCCAACAATAAGCTCACGATACATATCCTTCATAGGAAGTTTAATGTTCGAACTTAAAGGCGTTGCCGTAACACCTAAAATGAAGCAGGGCTGGAAAAACTTGAATAACTTTCTAAATGAATTGTAATGCGCCTCATCAATAATCACCATTCCAATATCATGCAAATCGAGCAATCCGTCATTAAGGCGATTATTCAAGGTCTCTACCATGGCAACAAAGCACATGTATTGATCTTGATCATCCAGCTCTTTCACAGCACTGTTGACAATCTTATTGGTCACACCAAACTCCTCAAGCATAGCCGAGGTTTGCTTGCACAATTCAATACGATGCGTTAAGACAACTACTTTTTTCTCTTTGAGTTTAATGTATCTACGCACCATCTCTGAGAAAATAACTGTTTTTCCTCCCCCAGTAGGAAGTTGATAAAGCAAATTGTAGTCACTTGGCTTGGTATCAAGACGCTCAAAAATTGCATTGATATCCCTCTCCTGATAGTCGTAAAGTACTTTTGTAGATGTTTTTTCTGCTAATAAGCGTGATGTTGAACTCAATGCGGCTTTTTTAAAATCGCACAAATTTACGCACAATTAAAGGTTATAGCTAAAAGTTAACTGATGATTATGATAAATATTATTAACAAGAAATTGGAATAAGCAGATAAAATATTTTTCAAAATGGAAATAGAAGCGTTTAAACCAGTTACACAAAATATTATAAAAACATTTAATCTAATGACAATTTATGTTTAGGTTTACTTCTTTGAGTTTGTTCCAAATCTGATGACTTTCTTCTTGAGGAGACAAATAGAACCATACGAGATATTTATTCTCTGTAAGACAGTATTCTGTTTTGATATCAGTATTTAAGATGATTAATTCCTTTTTAAAAAACTCATCATACACTTGAATGGAACCTGTGAATGTATTTTCTGTTATTTGCTCTAAAGAGGTCTTGGTTTCAGGAATTTCTTTAAAAAAACTAAAATTTGTAATTGCTCCAGCCCCCATTAAACCATCAAAATATTCATTAACGATACTTTCCAGTTTAGACGAATTCAAATTAGGATTTTCCTCTATCATCCATAGAAAAACATATGAGAAATATTCTTGGTTATCTTTTTCACCCCAGCCAGGCGCAAACCGAATGTGCTCCTCCCCTTCATATTCTATATCACTCGCAAAAATCAAAGGAAACTCTAAAACTTCGCTGCGCCAATCATTTTCTGCTTGAAGAACATTAGCAATGTCGTTATGTAATCTAAAAAACAAATATCCACCACCTATTAGTAATATGGCTACTAAGATCAATAATAGTTTAAGTAGTTTCTTCAGCATTAATTAGTTTTTCAATCTCGATAAAAACTAGTTTTAGTTATGGAATGCCTGATTATGTGTTAAAGCAACACCGCAAACAGAACATGCGCCAGCCGCTCCTGCTCCCCCCTTATCATGCCCGTTTGGACAGGTATAATGAAAAATACCTTTTGCATTTTTAGGAGATTCGTTACTTATTGATGGCAAAGGTACTGATGATGGACTTTCTATCTTCGGAGCGGTATTATCGGCATCTTTATTATGAAATGCTTGATTGTGTGTTAATTCTGATCCACACACTTTACAACTTCCAGGAGCATCGCCACCTTTAGAGCCACAACCTTTTGAACAAATGTAATGTGCCAGGGTAGATGAGCTTTCAAGTGTCTCCTCAGTTGAAATGTCGGTTTCGGCAAGCTTTACCGTTTTTGAAGCCTTATTATCGCAGGATGTAAAGACAAGTGCAGCTATAAAAAATGGGATTACTAGTTTCATTTTAAGCATATTTTTCAAGCAATTTAGTCTGTTCTTCAATCGAATCTTTAAATTCACTTTTTAGACGACTTATTAATTCCTCCGTAGGAAGAGAATCGGTAATAGATGTTACCCCTTGACCTGCTGACCATAGCGTTTTCCATGCTTTCGCCTCGCTATCAAGTTCTTTTCCAAAATCAACCTTTTTAGTGGCTCTTAATTGCTCTTCGGTTATTCCCATTGCATTTAAGCTAGGGCCTAAAAAGTTTGCAGCTACACCAGAAATGGCAGCTGTATAAACAATATCACTTGCACCAGCATCAATAATCATCTTACGATAATCTTCTGGTGCTTTACTTTCTTTTGTGTTGATAAAACGAGTTCCCATATAAGCTAGATCCGCTCCCATTTGCATTGCTGATGCGATATCGCGACCAGTACTAATACAACCAGATAGTAAAATTGTTTTGTCGAAGAACTTCCTCACCTCTGCAACCAATGACATTGGATTGATAGTTCCTGCATGCCCTCCTGCTCCTGCAGCTACAAGGATAAGACCATCTACTCCTGCTCCAGCAGCTTTTTCTGCATGGCGTTTTTTAATTACATCATGAAATACTAATCCACCATAACTATGAACTGCATCTACTAATTGAGAAACCGCACCAAGTGAGGTAATAATAAGAGGTACTTTATGTTTAATACAGATTTGTAAATCGGCCATTAGACGCGGATTCGTGTCGTGAACAATGAGATTCACACCAAAAGGTGCTGCCTTCTTTCCAGTCTCCTTCTCAAACTGCTCTAAAGCTGTTTTAATTTCGATTACCCATTCTTCGAAACCTTCAGTAGTACGTTGATTTAATGCTGGAAATGTTCCTACAATTCCATTTTTACAACATTCGATAACCAATTGTGGTCCTGAAATTAAGAACATGGGTGCTGCCATTGCTGGTAATGCTAAGGAATCTATAAAAGGTGCTTTACTCATCTTGTTTTTTTATGTGAACGCAATTTAATTTAATTATTACTCTTAATAAAATCTGATAATAAGGCTGCCAGTTCTTCACCTTCATCTTCCTGAATAAAATGACCAGCATTTTCTATTAGTTTATGCGATTGTCCTTTCGCACCAGGCACTTTAGATTGAAAAAATAAATCTCCATTCTTCATGATGTCATCAGAATCACCAAACAATGTTAAAAATGGTTTATCCCAAGCAGACAGAACCTTCCAGGCGGCATCGCAATTGGGAATTTCGTTATGAGCATCTTCATCATCAAAAGGCACCAGAGCAGGAAATATCTTTGCGCCATCTTTGAAGCTGTCATCAGGAAAAGGAGCATTATAAGCCTTAAGAACATCCCCATTCAAAGTACTGACCGTACCCATTTGAAGTATACCTGCACAATCAAAAAATCGAGAATTCTGCGAAAAATCACGCCAACGAATAAAGGCTGGACTTGCCTTTATTCCACTATGTGGTAAAAAAGTATTTGATACAGTGATCGAGCTAAACATATCAGGATTGTTGGCTGCACTTCGCAATCCTAAAAGTCCACCCCAATCTTGACAAAATAAATGTACATCCCTTAAACTAAGATGCGCTAATAGTGCTGTAAGCCAACCTAAGTGACTTTTGAATGTGTAATTTTCTTTACCAACAATTTTGCTGGATTTACCAAAACCCACAAGATCCGGTGCTATACATCTAAATCCATTTCCGGCTAGAATAGGAATCATTTTTCGATACAAGTATGACCAACTTGGTTCACCATGTAGCAATAAAATGATCGGTCCGTCACCTTCATCAACATAATGCATCTTTATACCCTCCTGCACTTCATGATAATTGGCTGAAAAAGGATAATCTTTTAAATTCTCGAAATATGAATCAGGTGTGTTTATAATCTTCATAGCTTATTAGTTTACCAATACCACATACCCTTTACTTGGGTCTACCTTCCCTTGAAGGATATCGAGATACAATTTTTTTATTCCAGCCTCAAAATTGACAAACTCCAAATGCATCCAATTTTGTGCTAGTTCAGTAAACTTTTCTTGTGCATCATTGATTAGTTGATTGGCCTTATCCGGTCCAATTTTAGTAAACAGTTTGGTAGCATAATCTGGAGCAAAGAAGAACTTTGAATTAGGAACTTTTTTCATGTCCCCAGCCGATTTCCAATCTGCAAGACCTATTAAAGAAGTGAATTTTAAACTAGTCTTTAACTGATCACTGATTCTTAAAAGCAACTCAATATTCCCTCCTAAATCGACCATTGTGGTTTTTAAATCAGGGATATCTGGTATATCATCATATGAAATTACTTGATCGTAAAATCCTGTTTCTTGAAGAAACTGCTTGTTTTTAGCAGATGTTAATCCGATAATCTTTTTACCATGCTTCTCTTTATTTAAAAATAACATATAAGCAATGCCTAATGCAGTTTTTGATGAGGCGCTGGTTAAAAGAATTTGATCTGCGTCAAAGAAGTTTTCTTCTTCTAAAAAACCATAATTCAAAAAAGCCGTTGTAAATAATGGCTTTATGATAGAATAATATCCTTTTTGCACATCAGAAAACGATTCGGGTTTCTTTGCATAAAAATTGTAAATGGGTGGCAGTGGTTTTCTATGTGTAGTTCCATCTACAAACCCAAATGGTTTTATATTCTCGGGATTTACCTTTAAATAGCAACTCATTGGCCAATAACCATAATACTCCTCGCCAACTTTTATAGCTTCATTATTGGACTTAATAACTTTTGCATAGCCCCAACATGGGATAATCCCGTTTGGCTCATCCGCTTGAAAAAAATTCCAGTAACCAATCGTTTCACCAACAACGGCATAGGTAATATTATTACTAGTGAAAGAAAATCGCTCTATTTCAAACAATACTTCTTTATCTTCTAATACAGGCTTTTCTAAATGAAATACGTTGCCTTCAAAAAGGTCAGTTTTATTTACTAAAAAAGTTTGGTTGGGCATCATTTGGTTTGAATGAATGATATACTAATAGTTTTATTTTAAATGCTTGGAGAAATTCATCATTCCTCCGAGAACCCTAACGATAAATATTCCTTCTTCAATAGTATAATAGAATATCACATGAGATTTGTAACGATATCTAAAAAGCATCTTATTCTTTACAGCAACGTACCTTTTACCTAAATCTGGATTTATTGCAAGGTTTTCTAAAGCTGTTTTTAAACCAACGGCATATTTTAGTGATTGTCTTTCTCCAAATTGATGAATAGTATATTTGGCAATAGCTTTAATATCAGTTTTTGCTCTGACACTAATTATATATTTACTTTCCGGCATTATGCTCGTTTATTGCCTCTTTCCAAATACTATCTATTGTTGCGTCAGATGGTCCACTCTCCATTCCCTCGATTAAAGCTTCATTTAAATCAATTCTGAGTTTTCTTTGCTCTTGATCTTTTCGAATAATATCCCGAACGTATTCACTATCATTTGTATAAAAGCCTTGTTCTATGAGACTTTTGACATAAGCATCCTGCTGTTCTGTAAAAGTGATAGATTTTCTAACAATTCCCATTTTTTTCACCAATATTATTAATTATGGTTCAATTTAATCATAAAATCTAGATTTACAAAAATTGTATTTACCCGTTATTCAAACATTAAAGATATAAACTCTGCAACACAAGCGGGTTTATCAACTCCCTGAATTTCAACAGTACATTGCCAAGTAATTTTGAGACCAGTATCACCATAATCTTCAATATCTGCTATACTTCCAACTAGTCGTACTTTACTGTTTACAGGAACCGGATGAGGAAAACGCACTTTATTCAAGCCGTAATTTACGCCCATTTTTGCGCTTTGTATCTCTATAGCGTCTCCAAGCATTTTAGACACCAAAGAAATCGACATAAAACCATGCGCTATTGGTGTTTTAAAGGGTGAATGTTGCTTAGCTTTTTCTACGTCAATGTGAATCCATTGAAAATCGAGCGTTGCATCAGCAAAGGCATTAATCATTTCCTGCGTAACTGTTATCCAATCGCCATCTGGTAAATTATTTCCTTTGTGTAAGCGAAATTCTTCAAAATTGGCACAAATAAGTTTTTCCATATTATTACATAATAGTCTTCAAACCTACAAGGGGGTTTTTCAATCTGCAAGGTCTTGCCGACCTTGTAGGTTTCAAAACAACACCTTGCTGGTTTACATTAACGGGATATTCCTCCGTCAATAGTTAAACAAATGCCAGATACGTAGCGTGCTTCATCCGATGCTAAATACAAGTAGCCATAGGCGATATCTATTGGTTGTGCCGCTGATTGTAAAGGGATCTGCTTTTTGATAGTTTCCATATGTTCAGCTGGAATTTGATCGGTCATTTCTGTTAGTGTGAATCCAGGAGCTAAGGCATTAGCCGTAATACCATATTTACCCAATTCCATTGTCCACGTCTTAGACATCGCAATAACACCAGCTTTGGTAGCTGAATAATTGGTTTGCCCAAAATTTCCTCGTAGTCCAACATTAGAGGCCGCTGTTACGATGCGTCCGTACTTTGCTTCCTTCATATATGGTGCCACCGCTTGTGTGCAGATAAAAACACCTTTTAGATTAACATCAATAACTGCATCCCATTCGGCTTCACTCATTTTCATTAAGGTTTTATCCTTTGTGATACCGGCATTATTGATTAGAATATCAATTTTGCCATACTTGGCATGAATGTCGGCAACTGTTTTATGTACCGTTTCTTTATCCGTCACTGATATTTTATGGAACTCAGCTTTCCCGCCATTATCATTAATTCCTTTGGTTGTATCGACACCAGCATCTAATAAATCCCAAATAATTACTGTTGCTCCTTCTTGTGCAAACAATTCTGAAACGGCCTTGCCTATTCCCCTAGCTCCACCAGTTACGATGGCTACTTTATCTTTAAGTCTCATTAAATTCTATTTTTAATCAATTCCTATTACAACTTTTCCCTTAACTTTTCTATTCATCATCTCTTCTAATGCTTTCGGCGCATCGACTAATGGATAAATATTGTGAATATGGGGTTTAAGTTTTCCTTGTGCATACCACATCATCAATTCCATGGTATTTTGCATGTTTTTTTTGGGAGTTTTCATTGCAAAGCTTCCCCAGAAAACACCAATGATAGCACAACCTTTTAGTAGTGCTAAGTTTAAAGGTACTTTTGGAATATCACCAGCGGCGAAACCAACCACTAGATATCGGCCCTCCCACGCCATACCACGAATAGCAGGTTCTGAATACGCACCTCCAACGGGATCATAGACGACATCGACTCCTTTTCCATCTGTTAGTTCTTTTATTCTACTTTTTAAATCCTCCTCATTATAGTTGATCACTTCATCGGCACCATATTCTTTACAAAGCGATAATTTCTCTTGTGACGATGCTGCAGCAATCACTTTCGCTCCCATGAGCTTACCTAACTCAACAGCTGCTAATCCAACGCCTCCAGAGGCGCCTAAGACCAATAGGGTTTCATGCTTTTGGAGATTTGCTCGGTCTTTTAAAGCGTGATAAGAAGTTCCGTAAGCCATCATAAAAGAAGCGGCTATTGGGAAATCCATTTGGGGTGGTTTGGCAAAACAGGCATTAGCCGGAACAATTACTTCCTCTGCAAAACCGCCATTCATTACAAATCCAAATACTTCATCACCAGATTTGACATGCATCACCCCTTCTCCAACCGACTCTACCACTCCTGCAATATCGCTACCTGGAGTAAATGGTAGTTCTGGTTTAAATTGATATAAACCTTGAATAATTAACGTATCAGGAAAGTTAACACCACAAGCTTTAACGCTTACTAGTACTTCTTTTGGTTTTGGTGAAGGGCTTTCTACATCTTCCAAAACCAGACTAGAAGGCGGGCCAAATTGTTTACAAACAATCGCTTTCATTCTTTAATCCTCTTTTACCTTAAGCACTAATTTTCCCATTTTTTCTCCACTAAATAGTCGCATAAAAGTTTCATGGAAATTCTCAATACCTTCATAGATATCTTCCTTGCTTTTAAGTTTGCCTTGCATCATCCACATACCCATTTCTTGAGCGGCTTTACCGTAATCTTTTGCATAATCCATTACCACCATGCCTTGCATACTTGCTCGATTTACCAATAATGAAAGATAATTACTTGGTCCTTTTACAGCCGTTTTATTGTTGTATTGTGAAATGGCTCCACAAATAACGACCCTAGCTCTAGTGCGAAGTCTCGTTAATGCCGTATCTAAAATTTCACCTCCAACATTATCAAAATAAACATCAATTCCTTTTGGACACTCTCTTTTTAATGCTGTTGCCAAATTTTCTGATTTGTAATCAATAGCTCCGTCAAAACCAAGTTCATCAATAATATATTTGCATTTTTCTGGTCCACCGGCAATGCCAATAACCCTACATCCTTTGATCTTTGCAATTTGCCCTACAATACTTCCTACCGCACCTGCTGCTCCAGAAACCAAAACAATATCACCTTCTTTAATTTTTCCTTCTTGAAGAATTCCAAAATATGCAGTCATGCCCGGCATACCTAACGTACCAATATACATAGGCATTGGAGCTAGGTTCGTATCTACCTTATACCAGTTATCACCATTAGTAACAGCATACTGCTGCACACCGCCCCAACCAGTTAAGACGTCTCCTTCTTTAAAAGTTCGATGGTTATTCGATTTTACAACTACTCCTATTGAACCAGATCGCATCACATCGCCTATTTGAACAGGCTCGATATACGATTTCGAATCGTTCATCCAACCTCGCATCGCAGGATCTAACGAAACATAGTGATGTTGAATCAACACTTCTCCATCGGCGGGGTCAGGAATAGGGTTTGTTTCTAATTGCCATGTATCTGCATCTGGCATTCCTACTGGTCTCTTCTTGAATATAAGTTGTTTATTCATTTTCTTGGTTTTATAATGTTATTTATGAGAGAACATCCCTCTAAACCTCCCCTCAAGGGAAACTACTTTTTTTGAAGACTTTCAACGAAAGCTTTCATTTTACTTCTTATTTCTGGACTCCACCAAAGATTAATTGCTTCGCCAAGGTCCTTACTACCATCCATTTCTAAGGATTCAATCCAGCTTTTACGAAGTTTTTGTTTGGTATTTTTGAAAATAGTTTCGTTAGCTTTAAGGTACTTTTTCATTTGTTTCTCTGCCGCTGGCATGACATTTTCTAACGGAACTATTTTATTGACAAGTCCACAATCAAGTGCTTCTTGTACATTGAAAAGCTTACCGTCTAAGATAGCTTCGTGCGCTTTCCCATAACCAATCCAGTAAGCATAGGCTTTAATCAAGTTATTTGATATCTGAATGTTTACAGCTACCTCATTTAATCCGATAGTATATTTCTCGCCATCGGCCATGATTCGATAATCGGCTGTAATTGCAAAAACGCAACCTCCTGCAGGCGAATATCCTGTTAATGCGCAAACTAGCGGTTTTTTGAATGTCGCCATTTGAATATGTAACTGACCAAATGCGGTAAAAAATGCTTCGATCTGCTCTTCATTATAACCATATAACTCAATGACATCAAGACCCGCCGAAAAGAAATGAGGTGTACCGGTTAGGATAATTCCTTTTACCTCTTGGTCATTATCCAAATCTGTAAATGCTCTCAATAGTTCATTAACCATTTCATGATTAATTGCATTTACTTTACCACGGGATAATTGCACTATTGCGTAATTCTCCTTTTTATCTATATTGATTGTGTTCATTGATTACAACATTTATAAAGGTCTCGACTCCGCTCGACCAGACATATTTATTAAATTAAAGCGATGTACCACCATCCAATGTTATTGTTTGTCCTGTAATAAACTTTGTATTATCAGAAGCTAACCAAACAATGGCATCAGCTATTTCTTCTGGTTTACCATAACGATTCATTGGAATAACACTCTTTAATATGGTATCCATATCTTCTCTTGCCGAGCGTAGATAGTTGAGTAAAGATGATTCCGTGTATCCAGGACATACAGCGTTCACTCTTACATTTTTGGTTGCATATTCCATTGCCGCAGACTTAGTCATACCAACTACTGCAAATTTGCTAGCACTATAAGAAATGTTATTAGGCGAAGCTTTTAATCCAGCTAAGGAAGCTATATTCACAATATTTCCATGCCCTTGCTTTGTCATTTGTTGTAAAGCAGCTTTCATTCCGTAGAACACACCTGTTTGGTTAACGGCAATCACGCGATCCCAATCCTCTAAAGTTGAATCTGCTACTCTAGCTAAATTTTTAGGGCCTATACCAGCATTGTTTACCAAAACATCCAGCTTATCAAATCGATTCACTGTTTCCTTGATTAAATTTTCGACTTCATCCCATTTCGCCACATTGGCTTTTATTGCGATAGCTTTGCCTCCTGCCTTTGTAATTTCATCAGCAACGGTCTGTGCTTTTTCCAAAGTATAATCCGATACGACAACATGAGCACCATGATTTGCAAAATGTTTTGCAGTTGCGGCTCCTATACCAGAACCAGAGCCAGTTACAATAACTGCTTTATCTTTTACTTCCATATATTTTCTTATTTACAAAATATCAATCTTGAATCTTTCAATGCTTTGCTTCTTAAATGAGCGGGATACCCTTCCATAGTTACCATGGCTAAGAAATCCTTTTTACTTGCATAGCTTACTATCAATATCTCATCCCACAATTCGTCATTGTTGGGGCCGATAACTTGAATACTCGGTATTCCTTTAAACACAATTTTCGCATTTACTTTTTCAAAAAAAGGCAACGCCTCTTGCATATACTCTTTATACAGTACTCTTCCTGTTTTACCTGAATCGTCCATAACTTCATTATACTTTAAGTAATTAAGCATATGCAGTGGTTGATCGTTTGGAAGCGCAGCCAGCTGTTGAATCGCTTCTGGACTAGGATCGAGATAATGTTCTTTATTCATTTAATCTATTTTGTTCGTTTGTATTGATTTAAGTGCCAAGTTACAGCACAACTCAGCGGCCTTATTCAGGTTAGCAAAACGAGGATCAGTCGTATAACCATATTTATAGCGATAATATATTTGCTGGGCTATAACTGCTATCTTAAAAAGTCCGTAGACATAATAAAAAACAATATTGTTAATCGGTTTCCCGCTTTTTTGAGCGTACATTTCTACAACTTGACTACGACTTGGGTTACCCTCAAAAACAGTTGGTGATGGAATACCTTGTTTTACAAAATCATGATCGCTGGCCATTGTCCAATAGCCCAATGAAGTCCCTAGATCCATTAAAGGATCTCCCAAGGTTGCCATTTCCCAATCGAGAATGGCACTTACTTCTTTCCAACTATCATCAGCAAACACGACATTATCATATTTATAGTCATTATGTATCAAACTGTGATCAAATTCTGTAGGTTGATTGTCTTGCATCCATTGCATTACTTTTTCTGCAGCTGGAACATCGTCAGTAGCCGCTTTCAAGTATTGTTTACCCCAGTTTAGCACTTGACGCTCAACATAGCCCTCAGGTTTTCCTAAATCCTCTAAACCAGCTCGATTATAATCAACTTGATGCAATTCAACAAATGTATTCATCCATGAATCTGAAATGGTGCTAAAATCTTCTTTTGGAATATTTAGTTTTTTTGCTTGCTGATAGCTTAAAATAATTCCTTCTACTTTTTCCATAATGTAGAAAGATGATCCAATCACATTTTCATCCTCGGTATACGCATACATCTTTGGAACTTTCGAAAACACCGAATTTAATCCGCTTTGCACTTTATACTCGCGTCCCATATCATGACCACGCTTGATAGCTCCAAAAGGAGGTCTTCTCAAAACATACTCCTTGCTCTCAACAGATAATAAATAGGTTAAATTAGAAAAACCATGAGTGAACTGCTTTACTCCTAGATCGTTTTTAACATCATTGATGATCTCATTTTCAAGAAGAAATTGCTTAAGATTTTGCTCATTCAGTTCTTCTCCTTTGCGTACTTGTTGATTGGACATTTAGATTTTGGTGATTGGTTTTTATTTTGGTGAAGCATATTGTTTAATTACACTTTTTCCCAGTTGATACATATGTACTTCGTCCGGGCCATCAGCTAAACGAAGCATTCGTGCGGCGACAAAATAATGAGCCAATGGTGTATCGGGGCCTACTCCTTTTCCTCCATGAATTTGAATAGCCCTATCGATAACTTTTAATGCCATGTTAGGCGCCACTATTTTGATCATTGCAATTAAATCCTTTGCATCCTTATTTCCAGTTTTATCCATTTTATCTGCAGCGGATAAGGTCAAAAGTCTTGCCTGTTCTACATCACATTTCGACTGTGCAATTTCTTGACGAATACTACTAAAATCCATAAAAGTTTTTCCGAAAGCTATTCGCTCTGCTGCTCGTTTGGACATTAGCTCTAAAGAACGTTGCGCCATTCCACATAAACGCATACAATGATGAATACGTCCGGGACCTAAACGTCCTTGGGCAATTTCAAATCCACGTCCTTCACCTAGCAACAAGTTCTCTTTTGGTACCCTAACATTATCTAATACAATTTCAGCATGACCCTCAGGTGAATCATAAAACCCGAATACTGACAAGGGCCGAATTATATTTACTCCAGGCGAATCCATAGGAACCAAAATCATACTTTGTTGTTTGTGCCTAGAGGCATCAAAATCGGTTTTCCCCATTACGATGGCAATCTCACAAGCAGGATTCATTCCACCGGAAGACCACCATTTACGACCATTAATTACATAATGATCTCCATCCAATTTTATTGAGGTTTCAATATTGGTTGCGTCAGAAGATGCTACTTCTGGTTCTGTCATTAAGAAAGCAGAACGTATATCGCCGTTCATCAAAGGTTCTAACCACCGTTTTTGCTGTGATTTCGTGCCATATTTTGCAAGCACCTCCATGTTTCCAGTATCAGGAGCACTACAATTAAAAACTTCGGACGACCATAACACTCTACCCATGATTTCAGCTAGAGAAGCATATTCTAAATTGGTAAGTCCCGGACTTAAGTCTCCATAAGACTTTGGTAGAAATAAATTCCACAAACCAGCTTCCTTCGCCTTCTGTTTCAGAGCATCCATTCCTGGCCAGTGCTTCCAATAAGTCTCAGGGTTGGCATTAAACTCATATACCTCTTGTTCAACAGGAAGAATATGTTCTTCCATAAAAGCTTTGAGTTTAGCTTGTAATTCTTTTGACTTATCTGAATATTCGAAGTTCATTATGCAATCTTATTATTTTGAAATTGAGAGAAACACCCCTCTAAATCTTCCCTCAAGGGGAGACTACTTACTCTGGATAATCCACCTTAACCAGCGATCATATAACCGCCATCAGCAGTGTAAACGCCGCCCGTCATATAAGCTCCGGCATCGGAGGCCAATAGGCAAACCATACCTTCCATTTCTTCCGGCATTCCCATTCTTCCTGTCGGCAATGCTCTTTCTACTTTCTGTAATATTTTTTCATTTGACCAAAGCGCTTGACTAAATTTAGTTTTAATCAAACCTGGGCATAATGCATTGGCACGAATTCCATACTTGCCCCATTCCTTAGCCTGATTTTTAGTAAGCATAAGCAAGGCAGCTTTACTTGTACTATATAAACCTAGTCCCATTCCTGGAGTTAATGCTTCAACCGACGCTATATTGATAATGCTACCACCTTTGCGTTCTTGCATACTTGGTAATACTAGATTTGAAAGCGTCCAAGGCGCCTTCACATTTACATCCATTATCTTATTAAAGACAGCTTCATCTGCATCTTCAATTGGACCAAAAACGGGATTGATTGCTGCATTATTGACTAAAATATCGATTCCGCCCAACGCACTGATCGTTTTATCAACCAACGCTTTACGTTGATCTTCTTTACCGATATGGCAGGCAATTCCAATTGCTTTTAAACCTGAATTAGTAAGCTCAGCCGCAACTTTATCACAAGCTTCCTGATCTCTACTACTAATTACAACATTGGCACCATTCTCAGCTAATCCTTTGGCAATGGCTAGGCCTATCCCCTTGCTAGATCCAGTTACGATGGCAACTTTTCCGTTTAAGTCTAACTGTTCTTTTATATTCATTTATATAAGTTGGTTTTGTATAATACGATTGAGTTTAATGGTCGCTTTATCTAGCTGCTAACACTAAATAAATACTTCCTGATCCGTTTTAACAGTTAGTGTTTCTGAATCCATTAGTGTTTCCGCCAAACTTGTGGTTTTGGTTAACTCGTATTTAAAATAGAATTTCATCGCATGAATTTTGCTTTCATAAAACTCTTCAGAATGTGTTTTGTCACCAGAAACAAGACTTACCTTAGCATGTGTTGCCATATCTAACCACAACCAACTGATTGTAATGTGACTTAAGAATTCCATAAACAAATTAGCATCTGCCAAATAGCGTTCATAGTTTCCTTTCTGGGCGTACTGCATTAATGAACCAATTACCTCTTGCGCTAGTTTTAGTTTTCCTCCTAGCTTTTTAGCATAAGGTGCTAAATCATTATGATTGCTTGCTTTACCAATTGTTTCCATGATTTCTGAAGATAACAATTGAAGCGCTTTTCCATTTTCCATGGGAACTTTACGACCCAATAAATCTTGAGATTGAATCCCTGTTGTCCCTTCGTATATTGAGAAAATTCGGATATCACGATAATATTGTTGCAAGATGAAGTCCTCGCAAAAACCATAACCACCCAAAACCTGAAGCCCTGTATTGACACTTTGTGCCCCAGCCTCAGATGGGAACGTTTTCACCATTGGAATTAGAATTTCCAATAATAATTTTGCCTTTTTCTTTTCTTCTTCATCTTTAGAAGATTCTAAAATATCCTGGTATCGTGACGCCAAAAGAATTAAACTAATGGATCCTTCAGCAATCGATTTTTGAAGTAGTAGCATTCTCCGAACATCAGGATGTTCTATAATCAGACTTTGTCCTTCTTCTGGATTTTTCTTACCTGAACTCTGCAACTTCCGCCCCTGAGGTCTTTCGTTTGCATACTGTAATGAAGCCTGATAAGCTGCCATTGCAATAGCAGCTGCACCGCGACCTACTCCTATTCGAGCGCCGTTCATCATCATGAACATATATTTAAGACCTTGATTTGCCTCACCAACTAACCAACCTTTACAATCATCCGCATCACCAAAACCTAAGTGAGTCGTGCAATATCCTTTTTGTCCCATTTTCTGGAAATCAGCAACTGTAGTAACGTCATTAAACTCTAAGTCGCCATTTTCCTTTATTCTATGTTTAGGAACAACAAACAAGGAAATTCCTTTTGTACCAGCGGGAGCACCTTCAATTCTTGCCAAAACTAAATGAACCACATTTTCAACATACTGATAATCTCCTCCAGAAATAAAAATTTTCTGTCCATTTAATTTGTAATGCCCGTCATCCGTAGGCGTTGCCTTGGTAACAATATCAGATAAAGAACTTCCAGCTTGTGGCTCTGTCAAACACATCGTACCACCCCATTGCCCACTAAGCATATTAGGGACATAGGCATCATTTAATTCTTTATTTGCAAAATGCACAATAAGCTCAGCGGCTCCTTGTGTTAATCCGGCATATCCTGGTAAGTGATTATTTGCGGCATCTTGAATATAAGTGGCAGCAGTATGCACCATAAATGGGATTTGTAATCCGCCTGCTTCATAATCAAAAGGAGCAGCAATTAATCCCATTTCACCACCTTTTTTCATCATTACATCAACCTGCTTGTGAACGATAACAGTACCATCTTTGTGGTGGGCTGGAGTTTCATCCATCTCCTTAAAATAAGGGAATAACTCCCGATCGGAAAACTCTTTCACTGAGTCTAGAAACATATCTAACGACTCTTTATCATGATCTTCAAAACGATCATTTTTTAATACACTTTCTAAATCATGAACTTTATGTAGGAGGAACTTTAAAGTCTCCATATCGATATACGTAGATGCCATAACTAAACTGTTTTGTTGATTAATAAAATCTGAACAATAAAGTAAAGAATATTTTGCCGGATTCTCATTAAACAGGTTTAATAAATGCGAGAATGAAAAATTCAAAAATCAAGCACCAAATTCCAAGAATTTTCGCTTTTGGGATTTGGGATTTGTACAATTGGATTTTTATGAGCTCTAAAATACAATGACCAAATGGTGGAATAACAAACTAACAATCTTCATACAATCTATGATTGCTCCGTTAGTCTTTTTCTAATTTTTGACAAACCGACTGGGGTAAGACCTAGATAAGACGCAATTAAATACTGAGGGACACGCTGAAATAAATCAGGACGTTTATTTAACAATTTAATATACCGTTCCTGATTACTCAATGTTTTTAAGTCGTTAGTTTTTTGAAAAATCTTAACGAAGGCTTCTTGCATCGAGATTCTTCCAAAACGCTCTAAATCATGCGAGTAGTTGTACGATTTTAAAACATCTTTTTTTAAAATCATTTTAACGGTACAGTTTTCTGTAGCCTTAATGTAATTTTCAGCAGGAACACCTTCGATGTAGGCATACAAATCGGTAAAAAACGTATTATCAGTGAAAAATTCCATTACATGTAAACCGAGATCATCCTCAGTATAATAGCATACACATCCTTTTTCTAAAAAATAAAAGTAATTTACGTACTGACTTGGCTTAATTATAAACTCTCCTTTTTTGAAAGTTCGTTCTTTATAAAATTGAAGCCCATAAGTCAGGTCTTCATCAGAGACTTTAGTGTACGACCGTATTTTTCTTTTTAGACTATCCAAATAAAACGAGTAAAAAGGCATCATAGAATAATGCCTTTCTTTACGATCTCTAAAATACGATATTATTAAAAGCTATGAGTAGTAAAATCTCTAAACAGTTTCCACTGCTATTCCATTTTGATCAAGCAAATCAAGTAGTGATTTCTCGAAATTATAGCACATTTCTGTAAAACTAACTTCGAGGTAAAGCGGGTTGCCCAAATAATCTTTGTAAGGTGTATATGACATTGTTTTTAGTGTGGGGGGTTACATTTTCAAAGGTTTATAATTTCTGAGATAAATCCAAATCATTTTGTTCCTCTTAATTGCTTAGTTATTAACCAGATTTATGAGTTCGTTTCTATAGCAGAATTATTCCTTAACTTTCCATTTCAAAACTAATCAGCAGATGAAAAAAATAGCAATTTTACTTTTCGCAATTCTAGGAATTGCGTGTAAAAACGATAAAAAGCAAGAAAACAGCAATCCTGAAGAAGATTTAATGGCGAAAGCCAAACAAATCCATCAAAATGTGATCACCTTAGATACCCATGACGACATTAATGTTAATAATTTTACCGACAGTCTAAACTATACGCAAGATCTTGACACTCAAGTTACATTACCAAAAATGATCGAAGGCGGACTAGATGTTGCTTGGTTTATTGTGTATACAGGCCAAGATACATTAACGGTCGAAGGTTTTGAAAAAGCACATAAAAATGCGATGGATAAGTTTAACGCAATACACGCTTTAACAAAAGAAATCGCACCTGACAAGATAGGACTTGCGGTAAACTCTGAAGAGGTACGCGCAATTCACAAATCTGGTAAAAAAGTAGCCATGATTGGTATTGAAAACGGATATCCTGTAGGGAATGATATCAAAAATGTAGAAAAATTCTATGATCTAGGCGCACGTTATATGTCATTAGCGCATAATGGGCACTCTCAATTATCCGATTCTAACACAGGAGAAGAAAATGATGAATGGTTGCATAATGGCTTAAGCGACTTGGGAAAAGAAGTAATTGCTGAAATGAACCGATTAGGAATGATGATCGATGTTTCTCACCCATCTAAAGAAGCGATGAAGCAAATGATCGAGCTTTCAAAAGCACCTATTATTGCCTCGCATTCATCAGCTCGTGCATTATGTGATCACAGCAGAAATCTTGATGACGAGCAGCTAATGTGGATGAAAGAAAATGGTGGTGTTGTTCAAACAGTGGCATTCAGTTCTTATTTAAATACCGAAAAACACAATACTAGAAATGACTATATGACTGCTTTGTACAACAAAGTTGCCGATAGCATGAATGTAAAATGGTACGATTGGAAAACGTTCAGAACTCTAGATGAAGATGCCAAAGCGGCTTTTATTGGGTATTATCCAAAAGTGAGATCTATTGCAGAGGAAAAAGTAGCGAATAGTACCGATGCACCTGAGGCCGTTAGTGTCAAAGATTTTGTGAACCATATTGACTATATGGTGAAGTTAATTGGGATTGATCATGTTGGAATAAGCTCTGATTTTGATGGTGGAGGTGGAATTAAAGGATGGGAAGATGCTTCGGAGACATTCAATGTGACTTATGAACTTGTAAAACGCGGCTATACTGAGGCCCAAATAGAAAAGCTTTGGTCTGGTAATTTATTGAGAGTTCTAGATGAAGCACAAGAGGTCGCACAAAAGATTCAAGCTGAATCTGCTAGCTAGATAAAATAAAAAAAGGATGGTAAGTTGATTTGGGGTTCACTTACCATCCTCTACATTAGGTTAAGTTGGGGGATTTATTTTTAGCGGATGCTTTCTAGTACTTCCATCATTTTCTTCGCTTCTGAAGCACTTATGTTGGTTTTATAAAGCTTGGTCATTATTGACTTTATCTCGGGAATTAACTTCTTAATCAATTCGTAACCAGATTTCGATAAAACCACATCCATTTTTCTTCTATTATCGATTGATAAGGTTCTTTTTACCAATCGTTTCTTTACTAATCGATCAATCAACCTAGTAATATCAGAATTGGTATGTGGTATTCGCTTTTTAATACCACCCACTGACATTGGGGTTGGGTTCGATTTATATAACATTTCAAGAATGTTATATTGAGTCATTGTAAGACCGTACTTCTTTAAATGATCTACGATCTTCGCTTCGATATAGCTTCCTGTTCGCATGATGTGCGAGGCAAGCTGTTCTTCAATTTTTTGGGGCATGTTGTGTTCCATAGCTTAAACGTACTAACTTTTATCGTTAGCTACAAAATTTGTGGCAAACAATTGGATAAAAGGAATTAATTTTTAGGTGAAATGTGTTTTAAAATTGTAATTAACTGATTTAAAATTATTTAAAATAAAATATTAAAGTTTTAATTTAATGAATGACTCAACCGAATTTAGGTGGCTTCGGTTGAAATTCACTCGATAACGATTTTTCAGTTTTTGGTGTATAGCTATCAGCTATACTGTCGGGAGCACAAGAAGCGAACAATAGCAGGGCAACTACGGTAAGCGATACTAGTGCGAGTAATTTTTTTATTCGCATTTGGTTTAGGTTAAGTTAGATTTTTGAAAAAGAATGGTGAAACGATTGGGGATGTTCCACCATTCTATAACAGCACTGGTTAAGATTGGTAATACACAGGTTAAATGGTTGGGTCTAACCGTGTGATCAAAGTTCTTCCTAAAATAGAAAGGTCATTGATTGAATTCACAGCAAAGTTTTTGGAACACTTCTTAAATGCTTTAGACAACTCTCTTGTAAAAATCAGCACGGCTGCATACAATACAAAAGAGAAAGCAGCAAATAACAATAGCGCAAGCATATTATTAAGTAATAGTTGTAGGTAGGGCATTATGTTTGATTTAGGGTTTTAGTTTGTTTTTGTTTTGCAGCTATTTAAAGTTAGTTTCTTAAAGTATTAGTTTAAATAACTTTTGTTGCAAACACAGGTCAAACATATCTGATAAAATGTCTCCTACAAAATTTGTCTCCAACATTTAGATGAAAACGTCTCTATTTTCGTTGAAAAACTCAATTTTGCATTTTTCAAATGCCATTTTAACAAAAAAGACACCTCTGAAAACCCTTATAAACACTAGGCTTACAGAGTTATCAACATGTTATTAACCGATAAAAGCTAGCAGAACGTCGGAAATTACATACGACAAAAAACACTTAAAAACTTGTAGAATCGGAATGCAGAATTACCTATACCTTTTGCCATGTTTTATGACCATGTCGACATCTTGAAGTAAACTAATATATCGAAGTACATCTCCTTTTACAGCAATAATATCTGCGTACTTTCCTTCACTTATTGTTCCAACTTTGTCATCAACATTCATTATAACCGACGGCCAATAGGTGGCTGCTTTTATGGCAGCCATTGGGTCAACACCTAATTCATTCACCCAAACATCAAGTTCATTCCAAGTCGATTGCGAATGGAATTTCATTGGAATACCGCTATCTGTTCCAATTAAAAGTACTACCCCAGCCTCTTGTAACTGTTTAAACTTTTGTTTTAACGTCGGCTTTCTAATGGGTGTTATTTGAAAATAGGGCAAGCGATCGGGATGTTTAATTGAATTCTTTATATCCGTTATTATTGAATCTGGCAAACCCAGATGCCATGAATCCCCATCTAACTTTTCTGGGTGATCTCTTGTATATTCATAGTTATATAAACCTTCTATTGTCGGTGTCCAGAATAATGGCCCTAAGTTCATTTGAGCCGTGCGCTCTTTTAATGCCTCCATTACTCTTCGCGGATATTCAGGAGATGATGACAAACCTGTATGCTCAAAACAATCGACACCAGCCGCAAGCCCTCTAACAATCTCTTCTGGTCTGTGACCATGAGCTACAACGGTAAGATTATTTGCATGAGCCTCGTCAACAACCGCTTTAATCTCATCCATCGTCATTTGATCTTGATCAATTAACTTAATACAATCAACACCTGCATCAGCAAGCTTCTTTACTTTCGCCCTCGCATCCTTGGCTCCATTAACTCCCCAACGGAAATCTTCAGTACCGGGGTAAGGCTTTTTCTGGATAAACGGCCCCGACATATACATGGTAGGCCCAGGAATTTCTCCTTTATTAATAGCATCACGAACGGCAATACTTTCCTTTAAAGGAGCCCCTAGATCTCTTGCGGAAGTTACTCCTGCCATTAGTAGTTGATATGCCGATGACGGCATTATCACATCCTCAAACAAAGGAGGATACGTTTTATCCCAGTACGTATAATCACTATGTCCATTGATCATTAAGTGTACATGCATATCCCATAGGCCTGGTAACACGGACATCCCTTCAGTGGAAATAACCTCTGCATTATCCGGAATCTTAACAGAATCTACATTACCAACAGCTACAATAATCTCATTCTTAATAATAATAACACTGTTTTCTATGGGTGTCGACCCGAAACCGTCAATTAAGGTTCCGCCTACTAGAGCTTTAATTTGTTGCGATGATAAGGTGGTAGTAACTAAAAGAAATACGAGAAAGGAGAAACATCTAAAAAACATAAGCGTCCAAGTAAATATGCTTAAATATAAGCAGATTTACACGAACGCTTGACAACTAGAAACTAACAAGCTACATTAGTTCTTGGTTATGACGAGCAAAGATTTGGGATCAATCCCGCCACTGTTTTATTTGTTTTACAAGAAGTGCTGCACTTAAAATAAGCATAGCTACTAGAAAAAGGTTATAAAGTATCATTGTCTTATTTTTTTCATTAGAGTTTTGGCTGAGGGTGGCATCTCATTGTTCTGCAAACTTTCAAAAAGTACATTTACAAGTTGCTTTACCTCTTTGTTAATACGCGTGATTACCTCTTGACCTCTGTCGGAAAGCTTTATTTCCATTTGACGTCGGTTTGTAACTGATAAATCTCGCTCTACAAGTTTTTTAGAAATAAGACGATCCACCAATCGAGTAACATCTGCATTACCATACGAAATCTTCTGTTTTAACTCTCCTACATTCATAGGCCGCTCTCCCACTCTATGCAACACATTTAAAGTATTGTATTGAATATAGGTAAGCCCATAATTTCTTAAGTGATTGGTGATTTTAGCTTGAATCCAATTGCCAGTATTTACAATATCATCAGCTAATTGATGGTCAGATTTAGGGGTCATAATAGGTAAAGTTTAGATCAAATGTATAAAAATATCTGTGTATAACAAAATTTGTGTTAAACAAATTTAAAAATCTAAACTCTCATGAAATTATTTTTCGAGTTAATTCCATAAAAAAAACGACACTTTTACGAGTGTCGCATATTGAAAAATTGCCTTCTAAAGTCCTAAGTGTTTTCTGTTATTTTATATGAAAACTCGTCGCCATCAACTAAAAAGATTGGTTGGCGGTTTATTAGGTGATTCTGGTATAAGCAGATTAAGATTAAATCGATCATTCATTTTCTCAATGAAATAACTGCCCAATAAAGGAGATTCCTTTTCTATATTTTGATGAATAAAAAAATGAATATTACTAAGACCCTGATTAACCCACACCTCTAGCCTATCGACCCAATCATCTAATCTAGAATAGTCAGAAGGGTGGTTAGCACCAACATAACGTATGAAAGCCTCATTATTGGTTAGTCGCATATGCATTATATCTCTCCTCCCTGCAGAATCTACTAAAACATTAGCAATATTATGCTCTTCTAGCAATTGATAAATATGTTCGGCTATTTCGGACTCGCTAAACCACTTCGTGTGGCGAAACTCGATAGCCAACGGAATATTTTTGGGCCATTCTTTTACAAAAGTATCAACCCGATCAATATCTTTTGGTGTGAAATTATTATTCATTTGAAGAAAAAGCGTCCCAAGACTATCTTCTAACCGAATAGCAGCATCAATGCATTCTCGAACCGGATCTTTAACTTCATTCAATCGTTTCCAATGGCTTATCTCCTGGTTTAGTTTTGGAAAAAACTTAAATCCATCTGGCACTTTCGATTTCCATTTTTCAAATTGATCACCACCAAATATTCGATAGAAAGTGGCATTTAGCTCAATGCAGTTAAATTGTGTTGAATAGTATGCTAACTCATCTTTTGTCCCGCGCGGATAAAACCCTTTCAGATCCTGTCTATTCCACTTTGCGCAGCCAACATAAACAGATAGCTCATTATCATTTTTGTATGTTGCCAGTAATTTTTTTGTGTCCGGATGGTCTTCCGGCAAACTAAAATCAATAATCGAAGGATCTTCTACTTTTCCAAATTTCATGATTGTTCTTTGGTTAAAAATACTAATTCAACAATAGCGTTGCAATTCAATAGTGTTTATAAACTCGTTAAAAACTAATCAGAAGCCGATTAAAGTCAGCTCGTTATTTAGGTACTTTTAAACAAAACGATTCATTATGGATGACAGGCCAAACGATATAATGCGTATTCGACCAGAAATACTATCGGCAAAAATTTATGAAAATATGAGTGTAGGGGAGCGTTTTCAAAATGAGACCTTACGTCCGATCGTTAAGTTGCAATCACCTCTATTTATTGAAGTTTTTAAGAATTATGTAAAGAAGCATAAAAACCTTTTCTACGACTTATCTAATGAAGAAAAGATACGATACATAGAAAACGCCGTACAAAAGGATATTAAGTTTCGCAACTCATTAAAAGGAATGGTCATTGGTCAATTCACCATTATTGAATACCAAAAATATTGCGAGAATTCATCGGCTATAAATAAGAGAATGATGAATTTGGTAAAAGAGCGGCTAATAAGTAATATGCAACTCTTAGAAAGATATTTCGCCGACTAACATTCCGATTACTATAGTTATCGAAAAACTCATAAGCGTGCCTATCAATACGTATTCTGTCTGCTTGCGGGCATTAACCTCCTCTTTATTACTAAAGCGTAGTATTGATTTAGCTGCGATTAGAAATCCAATTGCCGCAATCTGATTGGTGATCACAAAAGTGAATACCAAAATACGTTCGAAAATACCGATATAACGACCTGCTTTTTCTAAGCTGGATTCCTCCCCATCAATTTCTACTTCTTTTCGCCAGCGGTGCGTTGCTCTGCCAATAATAAATCCGACAGGAAAAATAATAAGAATGTATCCCAAAATAATTCCCATAATCTGAGACGATGCCAATACACTTCTAAACCAAGGAAAAACATCCTTAAATCCATTTACTACCACTAACCAAGCCAATACTATTATGATTATATGAAATAGCTGATCTAACAAAAAGTATTTTAGATTATCCTTCTCTTTATTCAACTTCCAGAGATCAATAAAAAAATGTGTAACTCCTATTATCAACCCTATATACCAAAAGGAAAAATCCATTAAAAATAAAACGCTTAAAAAACCCGCTAATGCCGAATGCAAGTACAAAAACCAAGATTTAGTCTTATGCTTTTTTTTGTGGTTTACTAACTTTTTAGATTGCAAAACGAAATCTGTGATGACATGAGCTAGTAGTAATTGTAAAAGAATATTCATTTTTTAATAGTGTCTATTTATTAAAGAGCATCTATAACTTGCTCATATCGTTTTAATAATGATTGGATTTCATCCCAACCTGCAGCTTTTTTACGAAGGTTAACCGCAGCTTGGCTAATACCTAAAAGTTCAGCGATTTTTGTTTCGGTTAAGCCTTGTAGCAAGTAATACACTACCTCTGCTGATGCTATTGACCATTTGTCTATAAGGTAATCTAGTAATTTCAAACTTGTTTTAAACTCATCATTAACATTGGTGTTGTCGGTATGTACCATTGTTTTGATATCGTTTCGCTTCATTAAGTTATCAAAGCCTCTGCCCGAGTAGTGAAATGCGGGGCCATTAGACTCACTAACTATATTAGATTCGTACTCTATGGCACCAACACCTATAGACATACGCATATCTACAATCTTACTAGATGATTTTGACTTTTTATTAGATAACACGATTTTATTAATGGCGGCCTTAAAGCGCAAAGCAATTTGCAATGCCTTGTTAGCATCATATAATACCAATTGAAAGCTGTCACCTCGAGATATTTCGAACTCAACATAAGTTGGAGCAAAATCTTTTTTTATAAGATTTGCTTCTTGTTTAAGTTGATTAATAATAAGCTCGTACGATTTAGGATCGTAGCTAGATGATTTGATGATATCTGCGGTTATTACCGCACTTTTAAGTTTCAATTTATAAGCTTTTTTACTAATATTAACCAAATATAAGCATAAATACTTATAATTTAAAATTATTAGCCAATTTACTTATATTTAATCTTTTAATAATGATACCCCATTCAGGTCTGTGGTTAGCACATCACTCATATAATCAAAATATGGGCGTACTGCTTTAAAAGCATTATCGACCTTAGTAACAAAATCATCTCCAAGGACTTCTTTGTCAGAAAATTGTTTAGTGAAAATAAACTGTTTTTTACGTATCAGGTCTATCGCTGGGTGCTCTTTATCAAATCCCTTTGGTGCAGTCTTTAATTCATCACCAACAAAACTACCCCAAACAGATTTAAACTTTTTATTATCCAGAATAGCTCGTATTTCCTCATCGTCCGTTTCAAATTCTTTTCGTATTCTAAAAAGATCTTCTTTACTAGGTTCCCAAAAACCTGTCGCTATAAACGATTCACCTGGTTGAATATGCAAATAATACCCCCCTCTTAACCTTGCTGTAGCCCTTTTAAAACTTCCTCCAAAATGTGTTTTATAGGGCGCTTTATTCTTCGAGAATCGCACATCACGATAAATACGAAACATCTTCATTCCCTCAATATCATCATGAGAACGTAGTTTTTCCATTAGAGAATTATAAAATAACTTGACATCTTTTTCAATGTTCTTAAACTCTGGTTTATGCTCATTAAACCAATCTCGGTTATTATTCTTTTCTAGCTTTTTAAAAAAAGTAAAGGTGCTTTTTGGTATGGTCGTACTCATATTTCTGGTTTGAAAACTTGAAAATACAAAATGAAATGATACGAAAATTAATCCGACTATCACCACCTTGTTTCATTCCTAACAAAAGTGATTTTAAATAGAGTATTTGATAATAATATTTTACAATTTCTCTAACAATAGGATACATCTTAATAGCTACTTTTACTTTATAAATTAAGTCAATGAGCTCACAGCAAATCATCGAACAAATAAAAAAACACAAGCAGCAACCGAATCTCAATTTTCAGCTAAAAATAACAACGGAGCAGTTCACGGAACAGTTGTTTTCAATGCTTTTTAATACTCAAACTGATGTTGAAGAAACATTTGAAGAGCTATCGCTTACATTTTCACACCTTGTTTCATTAGCATGTTGGGATATTAACAAGCCCTGTCATGAGGTTTGGGATACCTATATACATACTTTGCCTGCAATTTTGCAAAAACTAAATCTAGACGCTACCGCTATCGTGGAAAATGATCCTGCGGCCAAATCTATCGAAGAAGTTTATATGGCATATCCTGGATTTCTGGCTATCGCAATATATCGTCTAAGCCATGAACTCTATAAACTAGGTTTTCCCTTAGTTCCTAGATTAATGACTGAATATGCACACCGAGAAACTGGCGTCGATATTAACCCAGGCGCTTCAATTGGCGATTCATTTTTTATCGATCATGCAACCGGTGTCGTAATAGGTGAAACTACTATAATAAAAAACAACGTAAAGCTCTACCAAGGTGTAACACTTGGAGCGCTATATGTTTCAAAAGAATTAGAAAATACCAAACGACATCCAACTGTAGAAGATAATGTAACTATTTATGCTAATGCCACCATTTTAGGCGGAGAAACCATAATAGGAGCCAATAGTATTATCGGCGGAAATGTTTGGATCACCGAATCAATTCCAGCAAACTCAATCGTATCTCATACTCCAGAAATCAGGGTAAAAACACAAGTAAATGAATAATTCCATTGCCGAACTAATAGGGAATACCCCACTCATTAAATCAACTCGACTAAATACGAATCCTAATGTTAGCTTATATTTTAAACTAGAAGGAAATAACCCTGGTGGTAGTGTAAAAGATCGTGCTGCCTATAATATGATCAAAAGTGCCTTAGACCGAGGCGACATTAATTCAGAAACAAAGCTTATTGAAGCTACCAGTGGGAATACTGGTATTGCATTGGCAATGATTGCCGGTATTTTTAAATTAAATATTGAATTGGTCATGCCCGAAAATTCAACGAAAGAGCGCGTGCAAACGATGAGAGCTTATGGAGCAAAAGTCACGCTAACGTCATCTGATATCGGTATTGAAGGCGCAAGGGATTACGCCGAAACCAAAATGATTGAAGATGGGTATTTTATGCTTAATCAGTTTGCAAACGAAGACAACTGGAAAGCACATTACAAAACCACGGGACCGGAAATTTGGCGAGATACGAATCAAAAAATAACTCATTTTGTCTCATCAATGGGGACTACTGGAACCATTATGGGAACTTCTACCTTTTTAAAAGAGCAAAGCAACGAAGTGCAAATAGTAGGTGTGCAGCCAACTGACAACTCAAGAATTCCAGGAATACGAAAATGGCCAGAAGAGTACTTACCTAAAATATTCAACGCAGACAAAGTTGATCGAGTACTAGAAGTTAGCGAAACAGATGCACGGTTAATGGCGAAAAAATTGGCAACTGAAGAAGGAATCTTCGCGGGTATGAGTAGCGGCGGCGCAGCGACAGCTGCCTTGCGACTTTGTAACGAATTAGAATCTGGAATTGTAGTTTCTATTGTATGTGATCGTGGTGATCGTTATTTGTCCTCTGACCTTTTTGAGCTATAGTAATCTATTCCAATTCAATTTTATTTAGAGTTAATCCTGAAGCAGGTGCTATGTAGGTTAGTCTTAATTCGGAATTAGTTAGTAGACTATTTTTAATAAAATCCAGATCAATTTCGCCTTTTCCGAGTAAATACAATGCGCCCATCATTAATCGAATCTGATTACGCATAAAACCCTTTCCGCGCACTCTTAATATATAACTTGATTCAGGAAAAAAGCTTGCGGAATACTGATCGTTGTCAATAATTTCGCAACTATCAATAGTTCGGATAAACTCTTTATTCCTATTTGCTTGTGCGCAATAGGTTCTAAAATTATGCCTCCCCACAAAAAGCAAAGCTCCCTTTTTCATTAGCTCAATATCCAGTTCATCTGGAAATGAAATCATTAAGGACGCAGCAAAAGGATGTATTTTTTCGCCAAAAGAAAACAGATAGATATACTCCTTTGTTTTCGGATGTTGAATAATATTAAAAGACGCATCTGTTTTTTCAATTCCTAAAGCCCTAATATCTAAAGGCAAATTTTGATTGAATACTTGCAAAAAAGATGGCAAATCTTCAAGTGGATTATCATCTAAAAATAGCTCAAACAACGCTTCATTAGCAGAGACTTTAGCATCGGTTCTACTAGCTCCCAAAATCTTGAAAGAAAGCCCTTCCAAAACGAAACCTAATGTTTTGGTTATCATGCCTTCTACGGTTTTCAATCCGCCAGGCTGCTTTTGCCAACCATGATATCGAAACCCTAAAAATTGAATTTTAATAATGTAGTAAAACCGCTGTCTCATAAGGCTTCTAGGATGTTGTGAATTTATTCTCGAAATAAAATGCTGTTAATTAGTCGTTAATTACTAGGAAATGTCATTTTTTTAACACAATATTGCGCAAATTTAATTTAATATCAGTTATGGGTAGACCCGCAACAAAACCAACCAAATTAATGGATGGCTTCTATATAGAGCTACGTAACAGAGGTGCTTCAAGTGGCGTAAAAATTATGCGCGAAACAGAAGCTCAAATGTTACAATCCGCCCAACAATACAAAAAGACGAAAGACGTCGTTATTTTGGGTGAATCTAAAAATGGAAAATTTATTAATGATCCTAAAGTGCTTAGTGCTTAAGTACTTTTAGAACTAAAGGAAAGCCGGGAAGTCATGTTGATTTTCCGGCTTTTTTATTTTTAATGCCTTCCCTTTAAGACTTGAGCGATATCATTTAATGTATATCCTTTTGCTTGCAATAAGATTAAATAATGAAATAACAAATCAGCCGATTCATCTAAGAACAGCTTATCGTTGTCATCTTTTGCCTCTATCACCACTTCAACAGCCTCCTCGCCCACTTTTTGCGCTACTTTGTTAATGCCTTTCCTGAACAAAGAAGCAACATAACTATCATTCTTTTCCGGATTGTCTTTTCGATCTTTAATTATTGCTTCCAATTCAGATAAGAATCCAAAATGTTGATTGTTCTTCTCTGCCCAGCAAGTATCTGTTCCTTTATGGCAAGTTGGACCTATAGGCTTTACTGAAATCAATAGTGAATCCTGATCACAATCTAGTTTAACATCTACCAGGTTTAAAAAATTACCGCTTTCTTCACCTTTGGTCCATAACCGCTGTTTTGTTCGACTATAAAAAGTAACCTTTTTAGTTTCGTTGGTTTTATCAAATGCCTCTTGGTTCATATAACCAAGCATCAGCACATTCTTCGTTGCTGCGTCTTGAATTATTGCAGGTACCAAACCGTCATTATTCTTATTGAAATCTATTTCCATTATAATCGTACGGGAATTCCCTTTTCTTTTAATTCTTTTTTCAAATCTACTATTTCAATTTCTTTAAAGTGAAAAACACTAGCAGCCAAGGCTGCATCTGCTTTTCCCTCTTTAAAAGTATCAGTAAAATGCTGCATGTTTCCAGCACCGCCAGATGCAATAATAGGAATATTCAACTCTGTTGAAAGCTTAGCTAGTGCTTCATTGGCAAATCCATCTTTTGTTCCATCATTATCCATAGATGTAAATAAGATTTCGCCAGCTCCTCGCTCTTCAACTTCTTTCGCCCAATCGAAAAGATCAAGTTCCGTAGAAACTTTTCCTCCTACTAAATGAACCATCCATTTCCCATTTATTTGTTTTGCATCAATTGCAACTACCACACACTGACTACCAAACTTCGCTGCTAGATCATTAATTAACTGTGGATTTTTAACTGCTGACGAATTAATTGACACCTTATCCGCACCACATTTCAATAAGCGATCAACATCTTCTACCGAGCTTATTCCCCCACCAACTGTAAATGGGATATTGACTTTCTCTGCCACACGCAAAACCAAATCCGCAAGTGTTCTTCGTCTTTCTTCTGTAGCTGATATATCAAGGAATACCAATTCGTCTGCACCAGTCTGAGCATAAATTTCGGCAAGCTCTACTGGATCTCCTGCATCCCTTAAATCAACAAAGTTGATACCTTTTACCGTGCGCCCATTTTTTATATCTAAACAAGGTATTATCCTTTTAGTTAGCATCTTATTCTTTGTTTTTAATATTTAAATCGAAATCATCATAGAATCCCAGGTCTTTGTCCTTTAGCAGTTTAACCCAAAAAGCAATTTGTCCCGTATGATAAGAATAATGCTCTACCACATGCATTACAATTCCGATTCCTGAAAAATTAAAGCCTTGCACTTCTCTTTTTCGTGTTAGTTGTTCGACACTAGCCTTTTTGATAGTTGCCTTAGCTGATTCAACCGTTCGTTCAAGTTTTTCTAGTAATTCAGTTTTAGTCAATCCGTTCTTTGCTGCAAACTCAGCATCTCTATCTCTTAAATCTGGAATTTCACCTAAGGATGCTATTGCATATTGAGTGATATTTCCACATAGATGTAAGATTAAATTACCAGTACTATTTGAAACACCATTCGGCTTTTTCCAAATTTGAATTTCATCAATATCCCTTAATGCTTTAGCAACCATTCGGCTACTCTCATCTAAACGATAAATCGCATTTTCTTTAAACTCTGAAACTAATAGTTCTTCCATCTTAATTGTTTAAAATAAAGCATTCTAATTGCTTCATGGAAATCCGACCTTCATAGATTGCTTTTCCTATTACAGTTCCTTCACAACCTATCTCTGCGAGTTGTGGTAGCTCATCAAAAGTTGAAATACCACCGGAAGCGATTAGTTTCAAATTTGCTTGCTCCTCCGTTTCCAAAATGATCTTTTTGTACAAATCAAAACTAGGTCCTTCAAGCATTCCGTCTTTACTAATATCAGTACAAATAACATATTGAACACCTTCCTGTTGGTATTGCTTGATAAATGGAATTAGTTCTTGATCACTTTCCTCAAGCCAACCTGACACTGCAATTTTTTCATTATTTGCATCAGCACCCAAAATAATTTTATCTGATCCAAATTTCTGGAGCCAGCTTCTAAAGGTATCTGGATCTTTTACCGCTATACTGCCTCCTGTGACTTGATTCGCTCCGCTTTCAAAAGCAATTCTAAGATCATCATCAGTTTTAAGTCCGCCTCCGAAGTCAATTTTTAAACTTGTTCTAGAAGCGATCTGATCCAACACTTTGTGATTAACGATATGCTTACTCTTTGCTCCATCTAAGTCAACGAGATGCAAATATTGAATACCATATGACTCGAACTCTTTTGCGACCTCAACGGGATTTTCATTATATATTTTCTTCGTGCTATAATCTCCCTTTGATAGGCGAACACATTTACCGTCTATTATATCTATTGCAGGTATTATCCTCATAATAAGTTAAAAAAGTTACTCAATATTTTCGCTCCAGCTGAACTACTCTTTTCGGGATGAAACTGTACACCATAAAAGTTATCTTTCTGTAAAGCGGAACTGTATTCTAATTCATAACTGGTCGTGGCTATAGTTTCCTTGCATTCTTTTACATAAAAACTATGTACTAGATACATGTATTCATAGTCTTTAACTCCTTTGAAAATTGGTGAGCACAAATCAGAAATTTGATTCCATCCTATTTGAGGAACCTTCACTCTAGTGCTAAATTTTACAACATCAACATCGAAAATCCCTAAGCCTTGCGTATCTCCTTCTTCTGACCAATTGCACATTAGTTGCATTCCTAAACAAATTCCCAATACAGGCTGTTTTAACTGGGGAATCAAACTGTCTAATCCGGAAGCCTTCAACTTATTCATCGCACTACTCGCCTCTCCTACTCCAGGAAAAATCACCTTATCGGCCGATCTTATCTCCTCAGGATCATTACTAAGAACCGCATTTAATCCAAGTCTTTTTACGGCAAATTGAATGCTTTGAATGTTTCCTGCTCCGTAGTCTATGATTACTATTTTCATTATAACATTCCTTTTGTAGTTGGTAAGATCATTTTCTCTGTATCTCTTTTTACAGCAACCTTAATTGCTTTTGCAAAGGATTTAAAAATAGCCTCTATCTTATGATGTTCATTGGTTCCTTCAGCTTTCACGTTTAAGTTTGCCTTGGCACCATCAGTAAACGATTTAAAAAAGTGATAAAACATCTCCGTAGGCATTTTACCAATCATTTCTCTTTTAAAATCAGCCTCCCATACTAACCAGTTTCTTCCGCCAAAGTCAATTGCAACTTGGGCTAAACAGTCATCCATTGGTAAGCAGAAACCATATCGCTCAATTCCTAGTTTATTACCCAGAGCGTTACTAAAAACTTCACCTAAAGCGATGGCGGTATCTTCAATAGTATGATGCTCATCAACTTCTAAATCTCCATTTACTTTTACATCTAAATCCATCTGACCATGACGGGCAATTTGATCGAGCATATGGTCAAAAAATGCAATACCAGTATCAATATTACTTTTTCCCGTGCCGTCAAGATTTAATGTAATGTCAATATCAGTTTCGTTCGTAGTTCTTTTTATGGAAGAAGAACGGTTCTTCAATTTTAAAAACTCGTAGATCTCTTGCCAATCATTGGTTTCTAAAACGATAGTTTCACATAGTTCATCGCGTTTAACCGAGATTTCTTCGCTGCCTAGGGCATCATGATCGTTTATAAAAATTCCCTTTCCGCCTAAGTTTTTAGCTAATTCAATATCTGTAAGTCTATCTCCTAATACAAAGGAGTTTTCTAAGTCATAGTTAGGATTATCTAGATACTTACCTAATAATCCAGTTCTAGGTTTACGGGTTGGAGCATTTTCTTCCGGAAAGGTTTTATCGATAAAAATTTCATCGAAAACCACTCCTTCATTCTTAAATGCATTCACAATAAAATTCTGCGTAGGCCAAAAGGTCTCTTCGGGAAAACTATCAGTACCCAGACCATCCTGATTGGTAATCATTGTAATCTCGAAATCTAATTCGCTTGCAATTTTTGACAAGTATTGAAAAGCCTTCGGATAAAACTCCAACTTCTCTAAACTATCCAATTGGTAGTTTTCTGGTTCTAAAACTATCGTTCCGTCTCTATCTATAAAAAGAACTCGTTTTGACATTACTTTAATTCGTTTAATACTGTTAGCAGTTTGTTATTTTCGGTTGTCGTTCCCACCGTAAAACGCAATGTGTTTTCACACATTGGTTGCCCACTACGATTGCGGACAACAATTCCTTGATCTAGCAATTCCTTATATCGCAAATCGGCATTATCAACCTTGGCTAAAAGAAAATTTGCATCCGAGTTATATACTTTCTCAACAAAACTCAACCTATTTAGATTATCTTCAAGCTTCGCTTTTTCTTCTAAGATCATGTTGACTTCTGCAGATACATGCTCAACATCCAATACGCGTTTTAAAGCCCGTTGTTGGGTTAACTCATTCACGTTATATGGTGGTTTTATCTTGTTTAAGATTGAAATAATTTCTTTGGATGCGTAGCATAACCCTAGACGAATTCCTGCCAAGCCATAGGCTTTTGAGAGTGTCTGCGTAACTATTAAATTGGGGTGTTCTTTTAAAGCTGAAATCCAACTTTCTTGATTTGAAAAATCGATATAGGCTTCGTCTATGACAACGATTCCTTTAAAATTATTTAATAGCTCTTTAGTTTTTAATGCTGAAAAACTATTTGCAGTCGGGTTATTTGGTGAACATAGAAATAACAATTTTGAATTTGAATCAGCTGCGTTCAGAATTGCTTCCACATCTGGCTCAAAATCAGTTGTTAGGAGCACTTCTCGATTTTCTACATCATTTGTTTCGGCCAACACCTTATACATTCCGTAAGTAGGCGGTAATGTAATGATGTTATCAGATTTTGGTTCGCAAAACGCTCTAAAGATAAGATCAAGTACTTCATCAGACCCATTTCCTAGTAGGATCTGATTTGTTTCAACACCCTTCTGCTCTGCCAATACCGACTTCAAATTTCGCTGTTGCGGATCAGGATATCTATTGACACCGTTTTCAAAAGGGTTCTCATTCGCATCCAAAAACACCATATCCTGATCAAAATCTTTGAATTCATCTCGAGCCGAACTGTATGGCTTGAGTTTTAAGATGTTCGGCCTGACTAATTCGTTTATATTGTAATCTGATTTCATTCTTTTAAACTTTTTAGTCTTAACGTTACAGCATTTTTATGCGCTTGTAGTCCTTCTGCTTCGGCCATTAGTTCGATAGCATTTCCGATATTCTGAATGCCATCTTTAGATATTTTCTGAAAGGTCATGCTTTTCATAAAACTATCAAGATTAACACCACTATATTGTTTAGCATATCCATTAGTTGGCAGTGTATGATTGGTTCCCGAGGCATAATCGCCAGCACTTTCTGGAGTATAATTTCCAATAAAGACAGATCCTGCATTACCTATATTCTGCACGTAAAATTCCTGATCAAGGGTACAAACTATGAAATGCTCCGGCCCATATTCATCAATCAATTCCAAAGCCGTTTCATCATCCTCGACAAAAATGAGTTTCGAAGTGTCTATTGCTTTTGCAGCAATGTCCTTTCTCGGCAACTCATTTAATTGTGCTTCCACTTCCTTTTCAACTTCATCAATCAATTCTTTAGAAGTAGAAACCAATATTACCTGACTATCAACACCATGTTCCGCCTGACTTAAAAGGTCTGAAGCTACAAATCCAGCATTGGCAGATTCATCAGCAACAACAAGCAATTCCGATGGGCCCGCCGGCATATCGATAGCGACTCCGAACTTTGTAGCCAATTGCTTCGCAACCGTTACATATTGATTTCCTGGACCAAAAATCTTATAAACTTGTGGAATAGTCTCTGTACCAAATGTCATTCCAGCAATAGCCTGAATACCGCCCACTTTAAATATTCTTGTAACACCACACAAATCAGCTGTATATAAGATTGCTGGATTTATATTCCCATTTTCATCCGGCGGAGTGCACAACACAATTTCCTTGCAACCTGCAATATTAGCTGGTGCAGCCAACATTAAAATCGTAGAAAAAAGTGGCGCCGTTCCTCCTGGTATATACAAGCCAACCTTTTGAATTGGGCGCTTTTCTTGCCAACATTCGACCCCAAAAGTCGTCTCAACCTCGACCTTACTGGTTTTTTGAGCTTGGTGAAATCGCTCAATATTAGATTTAGCTATTTGAATTGCCCCTTTTAAATCATTCGCGACTTGATTTTTTGCATTGTCAATCTCGTCTTGAGATACAAGATTGTTGTCCAAAACAGCCTTATCAAATCGCTTGGTATATTTAGAAATAGCGTTGTCTCCCTTTTCCTTAACATCTTCAAATACCTCTAGTACTATTGCCTCTATATCAGCAACTGTTTTTGTAGGACGTTCTAGAATAGATTTCCAATCTGCTTTATCTGGACTATATATCTTTTTCATTGAACCGCTATTTATAGTACCATTTTTTCAATCGGGCAAACCAAAATACCTTCTGCTCCTGCAAGTTTTAATTCGTCTATAACATCCCAAAAGGTGTTTTTATCCATAACTGAATGTACTGAACTCCACCCTTCTTCAGCCAATGGCAAAACGGTTGGGCTTTTCATTCCTGGCAGTAGACTAATAATTTGATCAAGCTTTTCATTTGGTGCATTCAGCAAAACATATTTACTCCGCTGCCCTTTTAAGACCGATTGAATACGGAATTGTAGTTTGTCAAGAATTTGTTGTGCTTCTTCTGTTATTTTAGGTGAAACGGTCATCACCGCTTCGCTTGAGAGCATTACTTCTACTTCCTTCAGATTGTTCTTAAAAAGTGTGCTTCCACTAGATACAATGTCACAAATGGCATCTGCCAAACCGATATTTGGCGCAATTTCCACTGACCCATTAATGATATGCAAGTCAGCCTCAATGCCTTTTTCTGCTAAGTAGTTTTTTACCGTATTTGGGTAGGATGTAGCAATTTTCTTTCCTTGAAAGTCCTGAATACCTTTATATTTGATTCTTTTTGGTATTGCCAATGAAACTTTACATTTAGAAAAACCTAGTCGCTCTACAATCTTAAGTTCTTGGCCTTTTTCTATAAGTGTATTTTCGCCTAAAATGGCAATATCGACTACTCCATCTCTTAAATACTGCGGAATATCGCCGTTACGCAGATAAAATACTTCTAAAGGAAAGTTTCTTGCCGAAGCTTTTAATTGATCCTTCCCATTTTCTATAGAAACTCCTGCGTTCTTTAATAATGAAAGTGATTCTTGATTGAGTCTTCCAGATTTTTGAACTGCAATTCTAATTTTTGTCATTCTTTTTCTTTTTTGTCTGAGTGACCAAGCAATTTTTAGAAATAAAAAAACCCGCTTGATAACTCAAACGGGTTTAATATGATGATTTACGTACATACTAAATTCACCTCGCTTGAGTGCAAGTATGAAAATGATGACGATGTAAATTATTTTTCTTCATTTGTTATGACAAAGTAATGTATAATTTAAAAGACACGCAATAGCTTAATAAAACTATTTTCTTAAAAAAATCTAAAAAAAACGTAAATGATTAATGCATAATTATTTAACTTCGAAAAAGTAATGTAAAACATAAGGTGATACTTCAACCAAAAACGACCTTATTATGAAAAACTTTCTATTAGCCTTTATTATATTTTTAGGCTGGTCTATACTAGGAATATGGTATTACACATGTAAGACCAAAAACCTATGTATTGAACGAACAAACCCCGTAAAAGAAGTCATTTCAACTCCTGTTGAGGAAATTCAACCTGGTTTTTCCGTATCTGCGGATAATGGTTCGACTTTATTCGAGTTTAATGATCAACTAGAAATTAATAATAGGAATACATCAGTTTATGTGCCAGATGCCTTGTTATGTTATCGCGATTCTATTTTTAGTTATTTGAATAATAATCAGGATAAAGAATTATTAATTCAAGGTCTCTACAAGAATCAAGAAACAGATAGTCTAGGATCATTTGGTATACAACGCGCAGAAAACATAAAGAATATGTTGGTTGATCATGGAATAAATGCGGAACGAATATCGACTGAAGCAGTTCAAGAGGTATACGACTACGATGAAACAGGTACTTATGCTGGTGGTATAAAAATTATTGTAAACACGGTGTCTGACAATCGTACAGCAGAAATTGAAAAAAGTATTACTCGTAAAACCCTATATGCAGACTTTGGATCGGCAAACTTTAAACCCGACAATACTTTAAAGGCATATACCATAGAATTAAAAAACTATTTGGAACGTAATCCTGAAAAGAATGTAGACATCATAGGTCATACTGATGATGTTGGATCTGCTGAGGCTAATTTTATTGTTGGTAGGAACCGTGCCTTAAATGTCAAGAACTATTTCATTTCACAAGGAATAGCTGCTGATAAAATAACGAGCGACAGCAAAGGAGAAACTCAGCCTATTGCAACGAACGGCAATGAAGCTGGACGTGCAAAAAATAGAAGAATAGAAATACTAGTTAATTAACTTACCAACCATATCATTATGTTAGATCAATTAAAACCCGTATCAACTTGGGAGTATGTTGTACTGTTCATCATATGCCTGATATCTTTTCTTATAGGATACTTCTTCGCAAGAAGATATTATAAACGCAAGCTAAAATTGGCTATTGATGACTGTAATGCTGATAAGCAAAGCTTGACCAACCAGTTAAATATCAAACAAGCGGAAGTTGAAGCCGAAATGGCACTACGTAAAAAGCAAGCTACATCGGCTATAGTAGAAAAAGAAAAACCGATTATGAAACAAGCGATTATTGAGGAAGCAATTCCTAATGATGCCCCTAAAGAGAAACCCAAACTTAATTTTGAAAGTTTTGGTAAGGCTGATGCATCTCAAAAAGATGACTTGAAACGTATAAGTGGTGTTGGTCCTTTTATTGAAAACAAGCTAAATAGTATTGGTATATATACTTTTGACCAAATAAGTAAGTTCACTAAAAAGGATATTGATGATGTGACGGAACTAATTCAATTTTTTCCAGGCAGGATAGAACGAGATAATTGGACAGACCAAGCTTCAAAATTGAAAGATAGTTAAGCTTTTTTAGCAGACCTTATACTTTCAATTACCACAGTACTTAAAATGAGTATACCGCCAATAATGGTGGTGTATTTTGGGATTTCATTCAGAAACAAAATTCCTATCAGTATACCATAAACAGGCTGCGCACTACTTATTAAACTAGCAGTAGTTATTGAAAAATGCTTAAAACTCATCAAAAAAAGTGTGTGTCCAATACTGGTGGTTAATAGGGCCAATAAAACAATCGCTCCCCATTCGTTTGCTTCTGGCTGTTCGTTTTTGAAAAAGAATAAAAAGGGAAACAAAGCCAACGAAATCACTGCAATTTGGTACCACATAAGTATAGAACCATCATAAGATTTTACTTGTCCCTTCAATAAAATATTACGCAGTGAATAGCACAGTGCTGAGAATACTCCAAATAAAACTGCTTTGGTATAATTGTTCGAAATATCAAACTCTGGTACTAAAAAGTATATACCAACTAGAACTATCACTGCCAGTAACAAATGAATAGGTTGAAATTTTGTATTTAGTATAATAGGTTCTAAAAAAGTGGTAATAACTGGATAGGTAAAAATAGAAAGCATCCCAATGGCGACATTACTATACTGAAGCGCATAGAAGTAGGTTACCCAGTGCAATCCCATGAATATTCCGCTAATGACAACAGTCCTTCTATCTTTCCATGATCCGATTTTAAATGAAAGCTTTCTAAAACGTGCAAATACATATAATATCCCTACCGCAATGATTGCACGATAAAAAATTGTAACAGGCGGAGATAGTGTTACATAGCGACCCAATGCCCCTGAAGTGCTTATCAAGATCATCGCTATATTAAGTTCGGCTACTCTTGCAAAGTGCTGATTAACTTTCAACCGTATTATTTATTAAGCATTAAAGCCTTTTCTCTAATAATCTCTCCTACAGGTTTTCCTTTAATTTTACTTTCTAACCAACTAATGATATCTAGATATAAAAAGGCTCTTTTCTCATATGGATGATCTTCATACTCTTTCAAGGTGGCGTGAAGTTTTGCAAATTCATTCTTAAGATCTTGAGGATAGAAATCCCCTAAACTTCTAAGAAAACGAATCATCTCTTTCTGTACCTTTTGAAGGTTATCCATTTTCAATAAGAACTTATAGGTAATTCGTATTTGCATTTCCAAATTGTAATCGATACCAGCGTCATAGTGCGCTACCAAATTAAGTACCCTAGCAAAACACATCAAATCTTGACGCATCTTTAATGATCGGTTATTGATTATTTTTTGCAGATACTTTATACAACTTCTATTATCCCCAGCACCGAAATACAGACATGCTATTTTGTAATAAAACACCATAATGTGATGTTCATCAATACGTGATTGATATTTCTTTAATCCGCTTAGTACTTCATCTACCACGGGGATACCTTCATTAAATGTCCCGCTTAAAAAATGATAGTTAATCTTATGGCTGTAGGTATAAAGAAAGAGTAACGATTCAATATTATCATCTACAACAAAAGCTTCGCTTTCGTTTAATTTTTCAAGTTTGGTAAGTACTTCTTTAAAATGGGTTTGTTTTTTTATAAAAAATAAAGACTCTAATAAGTAGTTATGTCCTTTTAAGAAGAAAACAGGATTTAATTTAATCATTTTAGGATACTCATCAAAAAGATCAACCCATTTCTTTGAGTAGCGATAAGAAGCCAAAAAATCCTGAGTTAAAAAACTATACCATAAGTACGCCTTAAAAAGCCATAATTTCTCTCTAAATCCCATCAAATCATTGTCATACTCCGGTAATTTGTCGCTAAAAAACTTTTTTACAACCTGCAACTCTTCATCATTTTTGACATAACCTGTCTTCAACATTAATCCGTATAATTGAAGCGAAAGATTAGAAAGTCGACTCGTGAGAACGTTTTGTCTGCTAATTGTTTTTGCCTGTTCAACTAATTGCTCTGCACGATTACTCATACTACGAGTAATGTACTGCGATTCTATTATTTTTTCAAGCTCAACAACCTCGTATGCAATATTTTTCTCTTCGTGTTCTATGGCTGCCGTTTTAGCTCGATCCAACATTTTAAGGCTTTGCTTATACAAACCTTTGTGGTACAAAATAGTTGCAAAATCTAATTGCTCACGTAACTGCGAGCGCACATTTTGGTGTACAGGATTTAGACGTAAACTAATTAAAACTTGTTTATACAAGTGGGCTTTTAAATTAGATAATTGTTGTTTTTTGACAATACCACTCTCCAAAATTTGTCGTTCATCGTACTGCTTTAATTTTTCTAGAAGATTGAATAATGCCAAAAATTTTGCCTCCGCATTCATACCAAGTCTGTTAACATACAATTTGAATTGTCGTTTTTCTGACTTTGATAGCGATTTTATAAGAGTAAATAATGCGTCTTTTTGACCATTAGTCATAATGAAAAATTATATATAAATTATTGATAATCAGTTATTTAAATCAAAATAACTATATCTTAACATTGTAAAAGATTAAAAGCCTTTGAATGCGTTCGGGTGTCCAAAGTATAAATTAGTATTAGAATTAGAAAATATATTTTCTTGATGTCAAAAGACCACGTTCAAATATTTGATACTACCCTTCGAGATGGAGAGCAAGTACCGGGTTGTAAATTAAACACTCCGCAAAAATTAGAGATCGCCGAACGCCTAGAAGCGCTTGGTGTTGATATTATCGAAGCAGGATTTCCAATTTCAAGTCCAGGTGACTTTCATTCAGTTACTGAAATATCAAAACTGATAAAAAATACTACTGTTTGTGGTCTTACCAGAGCAGTAAAAAAGGATATTGATGTGGCAGCCGATGCATTGAAATATGCAAAACGCCCAAGAATACACACAGGTATTGGCACATCAGAATCGCATATTAAATTCAAATTTAATTGTGATCAGGATGAGATTATTAGACGTGCTGTGGCTTCTGTATCACATGCAAAAAGTTATGTGGAAGATGTAGAGTTCTATGCTGAAGATGCTGGACGAACCGACAATGAATTTTTAGCTAGAGTTTGCGAAGCAGTCATAAAAGCTGGGGCTACTGTACTTAATATTCCTGATACTACTGGGTACTGTTTACCTGAGGAATATGGAGCAAAGATTAAATATCTAAAGGAAAATGTGAGAGGGATTGAAAAAGCAATTCTTTCATGTCATTGTCACAACGACCTTGGTCTTGCTACTGCAAACTCAATAAGTGGAGTTCAGAATGGTGCTAGACAAATTGAGTGTACTATTAATGGGATTGGCGAGCGTGCAGGTAATACTTCCTTAGAAGAAGTGGTTATGGTTTTGCGTCAACACCCCTACCTAAACTTAGATACTAAGATAGATGCAACCCATCTTTACAGCTTAAGCCAAGCAGTATCAGACAAAATGGGCGTTCCTATTCAACCAAATAAGGCAATTGTAGGTGCTAATGCATTTGCTCACAGTTCTGGAATTCACCAAGACGGAGTAATAAAAAATAGAGAAACTTATGAGATCATTAACCCTCATGATGTTGGTGTAACTGAATCGGCAATCGTTCTAACAGCTAGAAGCGGTCGTGCTGCCCTTGCCTATCGTGCAAAAAAAGTTGGTTATGACTTGACAAAACTTCAACTTGATGAAGTATATGATGAGTTTTTAACTTTTGCTGATCGCAAAAAGGAAATCAATGACGAAGATATTCATGCAATCGTCAAATCGTGTAACGTAGAAGTAACTGCAGTCGCATAAATGGGAAAAACACTATTTGATAAGGTATGGGATAGCCACGTGGTCGATCAAATTGAAAATGGACCACAGATATTATATATAGACAAACATTTAATTCATGAAGTAACTAGTCCGCAAGCGTTTGCCGAACTCAACGCTCGTAAAATTCCTGTTTTTAGACCCAAGCAGATTCTGGCAACTGCAGATCATAATACACCAACAAAGGATCAACATTTACCAGTAAAGGATCTATTGTCTAGAAAACAACTAAAACAATTAGCGGAAAACTGCGAAGCCAACGATATCGAGTTTTATGGACTTGGACATAAATATAATGGTATTGTACATGTAATAGGACCTGAATTAGGAGTTACGCAACCGGGTATGACTATTGTCTGTGGTGACAGCCACACCTCTACTCATGGTGCTTTTGGAAGTATCGCTTTTGGTATTGGTACTAGTCAGGTTGCACAGGTGTTTGCAAGTCAATGCTTACTGCTAAAAAAACCAAAAAAGTTACGAGTAACCGTAAATGGAAAACTTAAAACCGGCGTATTACCAAAAGATGTTATTTTGTACATCATCGCTAAGTTAGGAACAAACTCAGGTACAGGATATTTTTGTGAATATGCCGGTGAGGTTTTTGAAAATATGAGTATGGAGGGTCGCATGACCGTCTGTAATATGAGCATTGAAATGGGCGCCCGAGGAGGTATGATTGCCCCCGATGAAACCACTTTTGAATATGTGAAAGACAGAGAGTTTGCGCCTAAAGGTGAAGAATGGGATAAAAAATTAGTCTATTGGAAATCGCTTCCAACTGATAATGATGCCATTTTTGATCAAGAATATGAGTTTGATGGCGCCGATATTAAACCAATGATCACTTATGGTACTAATCCCGGTATGGGGATGAAAATAAATGAAGAAATCCCAGCACTGGAGGATGCTTCTTTTGAAAAGTCTCTGGAATACATGGGGTTCAAAAAAGGACAATCGTTATTAGAACAGCCCATAAATTGGGTGTTTATTGGCAGCTGTACCAACTCTAGAATAGAAGATTTCAGAGTAGCTGCCGATTATATAAAAGGAAAACAAAAGGCAAATAATGTCAATGCTTTAATCGTTCCTGGCTCACAACAAGTAGCACAGCAAATCATAAAAGAAGGCCTGTCAACAATCTTCACAGAAGCCGGATTTGAATTACGTCAACCTGGCTGTTCTGCCTGTTTGGCCATGAACGATGACAAAATTCCCGAGGGAGAATATTGCGTGTCCACTTCAAATAGAAATTTTGAAGGAAGACAAGGTCAAGGAGCACGCACTATTCTAGCAAGTCCACTTGTGGCGGCAGCCACCGCAATCGAGGGTAAAATTATTGACATTACAAAACATTTAAATTAATGGAGAAGTTTGTAAAAATGGTTTCCACTGCGATACCTCTATCCATTGAAAACATCGATACCGATCAAATCATCCCAGCTCGATTTTTGAAAGCTACGGACAAAGCTGGTTTTGGTGACAATGTATTTAGAGATTGGCGTTTTCACAAAGATGGAAGTGTTAACAAAGACTTCATTTTAAATGATGAAACTTATAAAGGGAGTATTTTAGTTGCTGGTGATAATTTTGGGTGTGGAAGTAGTCGAGAGCACGCCGCGTGGGCTTTGGCCGGGTATGGTCTTAAAGCAGTTATCTCTAGTTTTTTTGCAGATATTTTTAAAGGAAATGCACTGAATAATGGTATTTTACCAATTCAAGTAAGTCCGGATATCTTAAAATCTATCATGACTACTGTAACAGAAAATCCTAATACTGAGATTAGTATCGACCTACAAAACCAACAACTACATTTAGTAAATACTGATATTAAAAGTACCTTTGATATCGACCCATATAAAAAGTTATGCCTAATAAATGGTTATGACGATATTGACTACCTTATTAGTAATAAAGAAAAAATTGAAGCCTTCGAAGCTTCAAGAGTATAACGATGAAAAATCGCATTTTGCGATACGTATATGAAACTAAAAATTGCTGTTTTACCCGGAGATGGTATTGGACCTGAAGTGACTAACCAAGCTATAAAAGCTCTAAATGCAATAGCAGACGCTTTTGATCACGAATTTATTTATAAAGATGCCCTAGTTGGTGCTGTCGCAATAGACGAAACTGGAAATCCACTACCGCCAGAAACAATTGCGGTTTGCGAAGCTGCTGACGCTATTTTATTTGGATCAATTGGTGACCCTAAATACGATAATAATCCTGATGCAAAGGTTAGACCAGAACAAGGATTATTGGCATTGAGAAAAACAATGGGTTTATACACCAATATTAGGCCAGTAAAAGCCTACGAAACCCTATTGGAAAAGTCTCCATTAAAAACTGAATTCATCAAAGATGTCGATTTCACTATTTATCGAGAATTGACTGGGGGAATCTATTTTGGTAAGAAGAACTTAAGCGAGGATGGCAAGACGGCTTCTGACCTTTGTGAATACTCTGATTATGAAATAGAGCGAATTGCGCATCATGCTTTTAAGGCGGCACAAAAGAGAAAGAATAAGTTAACATTGGTAGATAAGGCAAACGTCTTAGAATCCTCTAGACTTTGGCGCCGTGTTGTTACCGAAGTAGCAAAATCATATTCCGATGTTACATTAGAATTCCTTTTTGTCGACAATGCTGCAATGCAAATGATCTTAAACCCAAAACAGTTTGATGTTATTTTAACAGAGAATATGTTTGGTGATATAATTAGTGATGAAGGAAGTGTAATTGGTGGATCGATCGGGCTTCTAGCCTCAGCTTCTATTGGAGACAATAGTGCACTTTTTGAGCCCATACATGGATCTTACCCACAGGCAAAAGGACAAAATATAGCGAATCCTATCGCTTCTATTTTATCTGCTGCAATGTTGTTAGAACAGTTTAATTTAGTAGATGAAGCTAATTTGGTGCGTCAAGCGGTTGAAAAATCGTTAGAATTAAAAGTGAGCACCCCTGATCTTAATAAAGAAAATAGTTTTTCAACCACAAGGGTTGGGGATTTTATAGCTGAGTTAATCCTTAATAATGAAGACTTTAAGATCAATTTAGATAATCTAAATTTAGGTCAATCGACAATAATATAAAAAGTTATAGCGTTTTATATCAACGATTTACAAAAAAACCGTATATTTAATTAACCAATAAAGACTCCCCCGTCAGCTATTAATCAGTTTAGTCATTTTAGTGACTAAATACCCTTTTATCGTAAAATAGTGAGTAACATCAAGGTAAACTAACTCGGGAACTATTTAACTAAAGAAATCCCTATTTTACTCATTAGAACCTACGTTATGGGTTTGTTTTAGGTGGGAGTCAGGCTGAGGAGCCTGACTCTTTTTTATTCTCCCTCGAACCATTGTTTAAAAGCGTTTACTTTCTCTCTACTAACAATAATTTCAGATTCTACACTTGCAAATGTTTTGATTTTTAGTCGGTTATTTGAATAAACCATTACATCTTCAATTGCATTTATGTTTAATATAAAACTGCGGTTTACTCGAAAGAAGTTATGAGGGTTCAACAAACTGTTTAAATCTTCTAGCCTATAATCAACAATATATTTTTTTGATTGGTCGGTTACCAAATAAGCCGTACGTCCTTCAGCGTAAAATAAGTTGACATTTTCTGTTTTTACCGAGTGAATATGATTCCCAAGCTTTACTAAAAACCGACTTTTGTATCTAGATGATTCTATTTCATTAATTACGGTATTGATTGCAGCTGGTTGACTGAATTGTGCCTTGAGACCCTCAAACTTTTTTAAAGCTGCTGATAAGGCAATAAATGTGACAGGCTTTAGCACATAATCAATTCCATTAGATTTAAATGCATCGATCGCATATTCATCAAACGCAGTAGCAAAAATCACGGGTTTGTTAACCTTAACGCGATTAAATATTTCAAAACTTAGACCATCTTGTAGTTGAATATCCATAAAAATCAAGTCGATTTCCTCTTGCTTTTGGTCCAACCAAGAAGAAGCTTCTTCAATTCCGTAGAGATGGGCTGCAACTGTATATGAATCAGAATATTTCTCTAAATAGTGGATTATCTTCTCGGCTGCAAGCAGTTCATCTTCTATTATTAAAACATTCATTATGCGACTGATTCATTTATGGTTAGTATAGGTAGTTGTATGTTTTTATATTCATTTTCATCGTAAACCATTGGCTTAAGATCGGTATATACATGATAACTTTGTATAATATCTTTAATACTGCTTTCATTAAAATGATTTATTAAACGTTCATTAGGTGTATATCTAATTGTTATATATCCATCTTCTTGAGCCACTAGTATCTCTAAAGATCGGTTTTTGCTCGCAATAGTTGTACGGATAATTACTTCAATAGTATGCAGCAGTGCTCCCGGTAATACATAACCATTATCAATATGATTAATTTTTAATGCAGAGGCTTGATGCGGCAGGTAATTAAATAACTTGATCAATGCCTTCGCTACTGTCAGCTCCTCTTCTATCGGAACCAACTGCTTTTTTGAATTTGAAAGTATATAACGATACACGGTTGCCATTTCATCTACAAAATCATCAGCTGATTCATTTTCATTTTGAATAACTACCATTAATGATTCTAGACATTCAAATAGTAAATTAGGATTAATTCCCTTTTTAAACTGATGATAATCTTCAATCACAAGTTGTTTTAAAAATGTTTCTCGTTCTATTTTTTTAGTATTGACCTTGGTAAGAAACTGATGGCTCACATATAGCAGAATATAAATCCCAGAGATAATAGCGAAAATGCTGTTAAAGGTCTTAAGCTCATCCAAACTAGGTTCAAAACCCAAAACTAGATCGTAATAGAAATACATTCCGGCTGTAACCAACGAGATTGAAACGATTAATGTTATGCAAATCAAAAAGAGATAACTAAGGAACAGTTTCGTTGGTCTTTTTAGCCTATTAAAGCCATTTATAAGCAGTCGTGTTGCTTCTTGTATTAAGTAGGACAAGGCAATACATACGTAAAGTTCCTCACCGAAAAATTGCTCGGTTATTTGCGCTACATCATTGTTCAACATCAAAATCAATACATACACCATAATACCGCCCAATAAAGGCGCTATCAGTCTAAATATTGGATGATGTATAAAAAGGCTATTCATCTATTAATGGTAATATTACTCGAAAATCGATTCCTTGTTCATAAGTGATTTTATCTCCATTTATCAACTTATAGCGCTTCTCAATATTCGCCAATCCAACCTTAAATGATTCTACTGAATCTGGGCTGACAGTTATATTGTTGCTGACCTGTATTGTATCTTCTATTGTAACAATATCAATCTCCAAAAGTTCATTCTTTACAATCTTATTGTGCTTTATAGCATTTTCAACTAGCATTTGTATTGACAGTGCAGGAACTTGTTTTTTCAACAAAGCATCATCAACCCGAATGCTTATTTTTAATTGATTTTCAAAGCGTGTTTGTAGTAACTCGTAATATGACGTTACGAGAGTCAATTCATTGGATAAAGACATTAAAACTTGATGATATGTATTAAGTGTATACTGATAGCAAATTCCCATTTTCCGAATAAAATGCACCGCTTTGGTTTTGTCTTTTAAGTACAAAGCCGAAATGGTATTTAGATTATTGAATAGAAAATGCGGACTTAATTGTGATTTTAATGCATCTAATTGAAGGTCAATTTGCTTACGTTCTACTGTAAGTGCCGAAATTTGCTCGTGATGATAGTAGTTATATGAATAAAAAGTAAAATATAGGATACTGTATAAAATGATAATTATTACTACCAGTATTGCAAGTTTTATCTTGAAAAAATTAAGAACTTCTTCATTTAAGGTTAGTTCATGAACTAAACTGTATAGTTTGATTATTAGGTTGATTAGTACAAACGAAAAAACAGCATTTAAAATGATCCCCGTGATTAAGCGAGAACCAGTTTGAGATTGCCATTTGATCTTATTATCCAGGAACTTTGAAAGGAAGGTAACTGATACTCCTGTTAAAGCACCAGTAAAAGCAGCATAGATATAAGCTAAAGCTGATACTTTGGTAACGCCCTCGCTAAAAGCCAGGTAATACAATACACATATACCAAGAATACTCCCGGTAAGAATGACGAGAAGATAGTTACGCAAAACAGGTTGGTTTTGAAGTAAAGAAAGTACCCTCATTCTACCAAAGTAATCAATTATTCACAGTATTGATTACTTTGGTGAAGAAGAAAACATTTGTTAGTTAAGTGCTTTTAATGCTCTTCCATAATACAAATCAGAGCTAATACTTTTGGCTGCAGTTCTGTAGGCTTCTCGACTACTTTCGGTTTTGATTTTTGGTGCGATAGCAACCAATAAACTCGATGCATAGTGATCGGAACCTATTGATCTAGTCGCTTGTAAAACCTTGGTTAATTGTACATCAGTCAAGTCATTGTTTTTAACCAACTTCTTTAACATCGATGATAAATAATGATCAGAACTAACATTATTAGTAGCAACATCTAACAAACGATCTAAGTTTTCATCACCAAAATCATTATTCATTAGTTTGCCTATAACCTGAGTCATATAATGATCCGAACTAATGTCATCAATAGTTTCTATAAAACTATTATACGCTTCTTTTGAAATATTTCGCTGACTCAAAGCCTTCATTAAAACTTGACTTTTGTAGTGATCAGAACCTATTGACTTAGTATGCTTAATTACACTAGTCGTATTCTGAGCATCTAGATCACGTTCTTTCAATACTGTCAAAAGAACTTGAGATAAATAATGGTCTGAACCAATATCATTTGTCATTTCTAATAATGCTCGTAGTTGAGCATTATTAATATTGCCATTTTTGATAGCGGTGTTAAGAACTTTGGTTTTGTAGTGGTCAGAACCTAGACTACCACTTGCACTTATATATGCTGAAGTGGTCTCAGGACTGCTTAGAAAAGCTTCTTGATTGCTTACCAAAATATTAGATAAATAATGGTCGGAGCTTACTTCTCTCCCACTCATTTTTATCACCTTAACAAGTTCGACCTTGTTCAAGTCTTTTTCAAGAGTATATTCAAAATAAGCCGTTTTGACATGGTCACTGTCTATTTTGTCGATCTCGTCTAATACGGCGTCTACACCACCTTTTTTATAAAAACGGTTGACTCGTGCTTCTGCTGAAATAGTAGTAGACCTGACAATATCTATTAATACTTCGCTAAGCCATTTTTTACCTTCTGGGGTAAAAGCTTGTTGTTTTCTACCTACGTAATACTCTTTCAACAACCTTCCGTTGCGGTCAGATTCAATTAGAATTCGTCTCCTATTGCCGAATGTAGATTTTCTCAAGTCGAAGTAACCACCTGAAGAAATGGCGACAACATCACTATCATCATCCGATAGAGTAATATCTCCTTCATACTCTAATTCAAAACGGTTAGTTCCGTTACTGTATTTAATAGTGGTTTTACCACTGGAATTGTTTACGGAAACCGATCGTTTGCTCTTCTTTTGTTTATACGATTGTCCGGCTGTTGGAATAGAAAACACCAAAGTAGTAGCTACGAAAAGCATCACTAATTTGGGTTTTAGGTTGATTAGATGATTCATAATTGTTCGTTTTTTGATTAATGATGAAACGAAAGTACGTTGCAATTCCAGAATCTAAAAACTAGATGTAGTGAATTGTAACTTTTTTGTAGTGAGTTGAAAAAATGATGATGAAAGGTTCAAAATGAATATTATCAAGTATCCTAAAACAGTTTTGAAACTTCTAAACAAAAAGTTGAGCATAAAAAAGCCGTCTCTTAACCGACGGCTTTTTTATGCTATATTTTAAAGTGCTATTGCGTTATTGTGATGGAACCTTTACCTAAAAGTTTTCCTTTTTCTCTTAACACGTAATAAACAACCCTATGAAATCCTTTATTATCCCCTCCACTATTCTGAGGCCAATTATTCTCATAGGAATCAGTATCTAGTATTACATTTCCGTTTTGGTTAAGAATAGTAACTCGAATATCTCTGCCGCTTAGCTCTTTAGGTAATTTCCAATAATCATTAAAGCTATCCCCATTAGGAGAAACTACTTTTTGAAGAGGTATTGACTTGCCAGAACCACTAGCATTAGTGACTTTTACAACGTTGGAGAAATCAGAACCCGTACATTCCCCATAATAAGTTGAAACGTAGTACAAACCAGGCTCAGAGACTGTCAGTTCTTGTCCATCCGTTTCTTCAAAAAAAGCTCCGTTTTTGTACCAATGATATTTTTTATCAGTACTTCCTGCCACTGCTATTGTAGCTTGATTCGTAGTGGAATTCATCACGATATCTTCACCGTTATTTAATACCAAATTAATTTCCCCTATTGAGAATCCATTAAAGCTGGTGGAAGGAGTACTAAAGGCCGTAGGTGACGATGATTCAATTCTAATTCGGTAGTTCTCCCCGTAGAGTGGCTTATCAAACTTAAACTTAGCATAAACCAAACTTTCATTTTCATCATTCGTAACTGTTGTAAGTATTTCGATTAAATCTACTAGAAATACACCATCGGCATCAGAAAGTTCAACAAAAAATTCGTTATCTGGATTAAAACGAGAAGGATCTACTTCAAAGGCAACCTCATATTCCGCGGAAGCTCCTTCCATAGGACAAATATTAGAGAAAAACAATTCAGGTGTACCGATCAATTGGGCACTTATGGGGGTGACTAAGAGTAAGGCAAAAAAGCCAAAAATATACCGCCCCAAAAACATTTTATTAGTCTTAAACATACATAATAAATTAAATACACCCTTGTAGGAGAGGTGTATCATCAAACTAAAAAACTAAAATGCTGAAGTTTGGGGTCTTCGTACGCACTTTACTAGTTTTACATGCTTTGGTTGGAATGCCAAAATACTATTAATATTTAATTGAACAAATATTTATTCGTTTTTTGAGCAGAGTATGTCGATTAAAGACAGTATTATACCAATCTGATTAACAGTGTTTTATAATTTAGAATACTTTTTTTGAATTAAATCAAGACGTAAATTTCCTAAGCTACCTATATGAGAATGAGATAATTGCTTGGTGGGTTTATTTTTTTTCGAAAAAATGTCATTTCCGACCATTTTATAAGCATCTCTAAAGGAATATCCTTCCTGTACCAGCTGATTGAGACTCTCTACACTATACATATCATCGTATTTAGAGTCCTTGGCTATATCATTTTTCACCTCCATTCCATTGGTAGCATAATTGGTAATTTCCAGACATTCTTTTAAAGTGCTAATCGCCGGAACCAGTAGCTCTTTCAAAAGCTGAAGATCGCGATGATATCCGCTTGGCAAATTGGTAGTGAGTAACATTATTTGATTGGGTAAGGATTGTAAAACATTGCACTTACCACGAATAAGTTCAAATACATCCGGGTTTTTTTTATGCGGCATAATACTAGAGCCGGTTGTAAAAGCATCGCTAAGCTTTATAAATCCGAAATTCTGACTGTTATATAAGCATACATCCATTGCCATTTTGGAAAGCGTACCTGCGATAGAGGAAACCGCGTAGCCAACAGACTTCTCTAGTTTCCCTCTTCCCATTTGTGCAGCAACTACGTTAACTTTTAAGGAGTCAAAGTCTAATAATTCAGTTGTCAACGCTCGATCTATTGGAAAGGAACTTCCATAACCAGCAGCACTTCCAAGTGGATTTTGATCGGCTATTTTATAAGCAGCTTCAAGTAAGTATAAATCATCAATCAAACTTTCGGCATAAGCAGAAAACCACAAGCCAAAAGAAGATGGCATCGCTACTTGTAAATGCGTATAGCCAGGCAAAAGATCATCTTTATGATGTGCTGCCTTTTCCATTAAAGTATTGAAAAGAGAATTCGACAATGCTTTAATATCAGTAATCGATTCTTTCACATATAAATGAAGTGCCGTTAGCACTTGATCATTACGTGATCGGGCTGTGTGTATTTTCTTTCCAGCTTCACCATATTTTTCAGTTAAAAAATATTCGATTTTAGAGTGTACATCCTCAAATTCCGCTTCGATTATAAATGTTCCGTCTTCTATCTGTTGTTCAAGAATATCCAAGCCTTCAATAAGTTCGTGTAATTCTATTTCACTAATCAAGCTGACCTTCTGAAGCATGGTTGCATGCGCTTTACTGGCAATGATATCGTATTTCGCAATATGCATGTCCAGCTCTCGATCATTCCCAACAGTAAATGCCTCTATTTTGTAATCAATTGCAATTCCTTTATCCCAGAGTTTCATATTTGATCTTTTTTCTTAAATCTTACTTCTTTTTACAATATACCTTCCAAAATCTTGATGTATAAATCTATTCCTTCCTTAATCTCCTCAACATAAATAAACTCATCTGCACTATGCGATCTAGTTGAATCACCTGGCCCCAGTTTTAAAGATGGACAACTTAATACGGCTTGATCTGATAATGTTGGTGAGCCATAGGTTGTTCTACCCAATTTAATTCCAGATTGCACAATGGCATGGTCAATAGGAATTGATGATGAATTCAATCGCATACTTCGAGCTTTTACCTCACAATTGGTATTTTCCTGAATGATAGCAAGTACCTCTTTATTGGTATAAGCATCAGTAATCCGAACATCAACTACAAAATCACAGGCTTCAGGAACTACATTGTGCTGTTTTCCAGCATTAATTTGACTTATGGTCATCTTCACTTTCCCTAATACATCGGATGTTTTAGGAAACTCGTAACTATTAAACCATTGCAAGTCTTCAATTGCATTAAAAATTGCGTTATTCTCATTTTTTATATGAGCCGCATGACCAGGAGTTCCTGTTGATTTACAATCTATAACCAATAGGCCCTTTTCTGCTATGGCTAATTGCATTAAAGTTGGCTCTCCAACTATCGCAAAGTCAATTTCTGGTAGATCTTCTAATAGACTATTCAAGCCCAATTGACCGCTACTCTCCTCTTCTGCAGTGGCAGCCACAACAATATTATATGCCAACTCCTCTTTCTCGTAAAAATGAACAAAAGTCGACAACAAGGAAGTTAACGCACCACCTGCATCATTGCTTCCTAAACCATATAATTTGCCATGGATGATTTCAGGTTTGAAGGGATCACGGGTGTAATTACCATTAGGTTTTACAGTATCGTGATGGGAATTTAATAGAATAGTTGGTTTAGATGAATCAAAGTGCTTGTTAACTGCCCAGACATTATTATTGGTTCTGGTAAATGAAACATTAAAACTGCTTAACCATTGTCCTATATGCTTTGCAGTCTCATCTTCTTCCGAAGAAAATGACTCCGTAGCAATAAGGTTAAATAATAGCTTAATTGCTTTTGTATGTAGGTCTTTATTCTGCATTTTGGTATGTAATCGTAGTGTGTTTATCTTGTTTAGTGGTGATGAGTGTTGAGTTTCCTATTAAAACTTTAGAAACATTCTTCTTCAAAGCATCAAAGCTGTTTTTAAGTTTAGGTAACATTCCATCGGCAATAATTCCTTCTTCCAATAATTTAAAATAGCTATCCCCATCAATATGCTCGATAACTGAATCTTCATCGTCGATTGATCTTAAAACACCTTTCTTTTCAAAAATGTAGACCAATTGCGTTTCGTAAAAAGCTTGCATAGCCGCCGCAACTTCTGAAGCAATAGTATCGGCATTCGTATTTAACAACTGTCCCTCTTCTGTCATAGAAATCGGGCAAATTATTGGAATTAACCCACTCGCTATAAACTCATTAAGTCTATCACCATTAACTGATTGTATATCTCCAACAAAACCATAATCAATCTTTCTAACCGGTCGCTTTACAGCTTTTATAATTCCTCCATCGGCCCCACTTAATCCAATGGCATCCGTCTTATTTTTTTGCAGTAGACTCACAATATTCTTATTGATCTTTCCCGCATAAGTCATGATAATAACTTCTAATGCATCGGCATCTGTAATACGACGCCCATTTACCATATTGGGAGTAATTCCCATTTTTTCGGAAAGCTTACTAGCAGCTTTTCCACCACCATGCACCAAAATTTTAGGGCCTTCTAATTTTGTAAAATCAGTTAAAAAATGAGATAGCTCCTCTTCATTTTCAATGATATTTCCTCCTATTTTTACAACTTTTAACCTCGGTTTCATGATTCTAAATTTTCCAGGATTCGCTTTAAAACAACTTGAGCTGCATAGGTCCGGTTGTTCGCTTGCTGAATAACAATTGAATGTTCACTATCTAATACTTCATCTTCAACTACCACATTCCTTCTTACTGGTAGGCAGTGCATAAATTTTCCATTGTTGGTCAATCCCATTTTTTTCGCCGTTACCTGCCAGTCTTTATCAGTTTCGGTTAATTTTCCATAATCAATGTTTGATGCCCAGCTTTTAGCATAAACAAAATCGGCATCTTCGAAGGCCTTTTCTTGATTATGCATGATAGTAATTGACCTATCTAGGGCTGCATCTAATTCATAACCCTCTGGACAGCTTAGCACAAAATCACAATCTACTTCACTTGCATAATTGATAAATGAATTAGAAACAGCATGTGGCAAGGGTTTTAAATGCGGTGCCCAAGTCAATACAACTTTAGGTTTTGGATTCTTACTATATTCTTTGATGGTAATCGTATCAGTAAGGCCCTGAAGTGGGTGTGCTGTGGCACTTTCCATATTGACTATTGGAACTGAAGCATACTTTTCAAATCCGCTTAAGACTTCCTCCGCATAATCTTGTTCTTTACTCTCTAACAACGCGAAAGCTCGAATAGCGATGATATCACAATATTGCGAGATCACTTGTGCAGCCTCTTTAATATGTTCTGACTTACCAGCATTCATGATCGTACCGTCCGCAAATTCTAACGTCCAACTATCCGACTTAAAATTGATAACCATTACGTCCATACCCAGATTAATCGCAGCTTTTTGAGTACTTAATCGGGTTCTTAAACTTGGATTGAAAAATAACATTCCTAGAACCTTGTTTGTTCCCAATTTATTGTTGGAAAATGGGGCCTTCTTAATGGCCAATGCTTCTTGAACTATCAGATCAAGATTATCAACATCATTTATGTTTATATATTTTTTCATGTCAATCCGTTATTAAAGCTTTTTGCAGTGCTACTACAAAAAGATCAATTTTCTTTTTGGTTATTGTTAGTGGCGGAAGAATTCTTAACAGCTTTTTGTTAGCAGATCCACCTGTGAAAATCTGATAATCATAAATTAAGATTCTTCGGAGATTGGCAATCTCAAAATCGAACTCCAATCCTAGCATTAATCCGCTACCTTTAATTTGTTTAATTTGAGAAATGTTAGCTAATTTTTCTTTTAGATAAGCGCCCATCTCATTCGTATTTTCAATCAATCCTTCTTCTTCAATAACATCAAGTACTGCCTGCGTTGCTGCACATGCTAGGTGATTTCCTCCAAAGGTGGTGCCTAGCATACCGTATGATGCTTCAATAGTGTCAGAAATTAGAATTCCGCCTACGGGAAAGCCATTCCCCATGCCTTTTGCAATTGAAATAATGTCCGGTTTAATATCCCAATATTGATGTGCGAAGAACTTACCGCTTCGGCCAAATCCAGATTGCACCTCGTCTAAAATCAGCATTGTGTCATATTGCTTACAAAGCGACTCCACTTCTTTAATAAATTTCGCTTCTGGCATATCCAATCCTCCAACACCTTGAATTGGTTCTATGATAACCGCACAGGTTTCATTTTTTGCCAATTCACTTTTAACCTTATTTATATCATTTAACGGCAAAAACACAACTTCTTGCTGATTGTTAATCGGGGCTTGAATTTTTGGATTATGAGTGGCTGCCACTGCTGCTGATGTACGACCATGGAACCCATTTTCGAAAGCAATTACTTTTGATTTACCAGTTACAAAGCTCGCTACTTTTAGCGCATTTTCATTCGCTTCAGCGCCACTATTGCATAGAAATAGTTGATAATCCTCGCAACCGGAAATTCGACCTAGACTTTCAGCCAATTTTAACTGTAGACTATTTTGAATGGAATTACTATAAAATCCTATTTTGTCCAACTGATCTTTTAAGGATTTCACATAATGTGGATGCGAATGTCCAATAGATATTACCGCATGGCCTCCGTATAGATCAAGGTATTTCTTTCCTTCCTTATCAAACACATAACAGCCCTCTGCCTTTGTTGGCTCTACATTATATAGTGGGTATACATCGAATAGTTTCATTCTTGTTTTTCTATTTTATGTGATTGATTTTTTCATAAGACATCATAAGGCCTTTTATAACAGCCGAACTCAATCCTTGATGTTCCATCTCGTTTAGTCCAGCAATTGTGCAACCCATCGGTGTGGTAACTTTATCAATTTCCCTTTCAGGATGTGTATTATTCTCAGCTACCAAAGTGGCTGCTCCTATAGCTGTTTGTACTGCAATTAATTGCGCTTCTCCAGGATGAAATCCCATTTGAATTCCTCCCTGAGTTACTGCACGTATATATCTCAGGAAGAATGCGATTCCGCTTGCTCCTAAAACCGTAGCTGATTGCATCAATGATTCGTCAATAACTAATGTTTTGCCAATAGTTCTAAAGATCATTTGCACTTGATCTAATTCTGATTTAGCATTTTCGCCACAGGCAATACAGGTTATGGATTGTAGTTTTGACGCTGCCGTATTGGGCATTGCTCTCAAAAGCTTATTCCCATCAACCATATTTTCAATTTCTTGAATCGAGGTTCCTGTTATCGTCGAGATAAGGACTTGCTCAGGTTTTAGTGCAGACTTTATCTCAGCAAGCAAACCTGCAAGTTGCTTCGGTTGTACACATAAAATTATGTATTTAGAACCTTCAATAGCCAAAACATTATCCGTTGACACTGCAACTTCTAAAGAATCTTTAATCGTTTCTAATCGATTTTGAGATCTACCGGTAACGATAATCTCATTCGCACTATATAAATTACTTTTTACTAAGCCGGTAGCGATCGACTTACCGAGGTTACCGCCACCTATAATTGTTATGTTTTCCATTTTATGTTTTTTGAGCCAAGAAAGTCGAGTTTTGAGCAAGTATTATAGATTCTAACTTCTCAAGGTTCTCGATACTATTTTTATTTTCCTATCGTCAATCAAAATCACTCGAACTGACATCGTTTGTATTATTCCTCTTTATTCTTTTCTCTTTGTTCTTTGTTCTTTTCTCTTACTCTTAAAACGCCGAAGCTTTCAATAGTAATCCTGTTGTTTCTTCTAGGCCAAAAATTAAATTCATATTCTGAATAGCCTGACCGCTTGCTCCTTTTACCAAATTATCGATGATCGAGGTTATGAATATTCTTTTTCCGTGTTTTTCTATGTGTAAAATGCATTTGTTTGTATTAACAACCTGTTTTAGACTGATTGCCTTTTCAGAAATGAAAACAAATGGATGATCCCTGTAATAATCCTTGTAAAGCTGTTGAATTTCCTCCAATTCTAAATCGGATTCAGTGTACATGCTCGCATAAATCCCCTTGCTAAAATTGCCTCGATTCGGAATAAAAACCAATTCAGCATTAAAATCATCTTGTAACTGTTCTAGTGATTCATTAATCTCTCCTAAATGTTGATGATTAAATACTTTGTAGCTCGAAAAGTTGTTATCTCTCCAGCTAAAATGGGTTGTACCTCCTGGCTTAACGCCGGCACCCGTGCTTCCCGTAGTTGCATTTATATGAACATCACTTTGCAATAAGTTCTTACTTGCTAATGGAAGTAACCCTAATTGAATGGCCGTAGCGAAACATCCCGGATTTGCGATGTAATTCGCATTTATTATCTCATTTTTATTCAACTCTGGTAGGCCATATACAAATTTCTTATTTTGAAATATCTCATCTGCCTTCAATCTGAAATCGTTGCTCAGATCAATAATCTTAGTTTCATTTGAAAACATATTTTCAGACAAAAAAGACTTTGATGTACCATGACCAAGGCATAGAAATAAAACATCCACATCGGGATTGATTTTATTTGTAAAGCTTATATCAGTATTCCCTAAAAGGTCAGCATGAATGTTACTAACTGCTTCATTATCTTTCGTGGTACTATATACAAAGTCAATTTCCACATTCGGGTGAAAAACCAAAATTCTAAGTAGTTCGCCAGCAGTATAACCTGATCCTCCTATAATTCCTGCTTTAATCATGCTTCTTTATTTACGTTATGATAAATTTTATTGGCATTGCCATACAGCTTAATGAATCCTTTGGCATCATCTGCTGTCCAGGCTTTATTCATTTCACCATACTGTCCGAAATCGCTTTTCATTAAATCGTGATCGGATTTAATTCCGTCCAAAGTGAAATGATAAGGTTTTAAAGTGATGAACACTTTGCCAGTTACTTGCTTTTGAGAATCATCTAAAAAAGACTCTATATTTCGCATTACGGGATCCAAATAATTGGCTTCATGCAAGAGCATTCCATACCAATTAGCCAGTTGTTCTTTCCAATATTGCTGCCATTTGCTTAACACATGTTTTTCCAATAAATGATGTGCCTTAATAATCAACAAGGCAGCAGCAGCCTCAAAACCAACTCTTCCTTTTATTCCGATAATCGTATCGCCCACATGAATATCTCGGCCAATGGCGTATTGGTTGGCAATTTCTTCAAGTTTTTGAATAACTTCAACTGGATTTCCTTTATAATCATCAATTCCTATAGGTTGTCCTTTTTCAAAATGAAGTGTTATCGTCTGTGAATCTGTTTTTTGTAGTTGACTTGGATAGGCAGATTCTGGCAACGGTTTTTCTGATGTCAATGTTTCGCTACCACCAACACTTGTTCCCCATAATCCTTTATTCACAGAATATTGTGCTTTTTCCCAGCTATAATCAACACCATGTGATTTTAAATAGTCCATTTCTTCTTGTCTACTTAGTTGTAAATCTCGAATTGGTGTAATGATTTCGATCTCCGGCGCCATCGTTTGAAAAATAAGATCAAATCGTATTTGATCATTTCCTGCACCTGTACTACCATGTGCAATGTATTTAGCGCCAATCTTTTTGGCATACTCTACTACGGCTATTGCCTGAAAAATACGTTCGGCACTTACCGATAAAGGGTATGTATTGTTCTTTAATACATTACCAAAAATGAGATATTTCACAGCTTTCTGGTAAAATTCCTCCAGTATGTCTTTGTTTTCGTGATGTGAACTACCTAGTTCCAGAGCTCTTTCTTTTACAGCAATCAACTCTTCACTATCAAAACCTCCGGTATTCACCAAGATGGTATGAACCTCGAGATTCTTTTCGTGGATTAAATATTTTACACAATAAGAGGTATCCAATCCTCCGCTATATGCTACAACAACTTTGTCCATTGTTTCTGGGTTTTATTCTTTAATAGAATAGTGTGTTTTATTTGTTTTAATCTTTTCAATATTTTGGTATTGAACCATTTTCGCTTACCGCTTTTACCATTTTTAGGATCGTACAACATTCCTGTACAAAGGCACATTTTATGCTGTTTTGATTTTAAAATGTCATAGTTAGAACAGGTTTGACAACCTTGCCAGAATTTTTTATCATCTGTCAACTCAGAAAATGTAACAGGTTTATAGCCAAGATCCGAATTGATCTTCATTACAGCCAATCCAGTAGTAATTCCGAAAATTTTAGAGTCTGGGAATTTCTTTTTAGACAGTTTGAAAATGGCAGCCTTTATCTTTCTGGCCAATCCCATATTCCTAAAATCAGGATGTACTATTAATCCAGAGTTGGCAACATACTTTTGGTGTCCCCAGACCTCGATGTAGCAGAAGCCGGCGAATTTACCTTCTTCAGAAATGGCAATGACAGCATTACTATTATTCATTTTCTTGTGAATATATTCAGGTGATCTTTTGGCAATACCTGTCCCTCTTACTTTGGCAGAATCTGCCATTACTTGGCAAATTTCCTCAGCAAAATTGAAATGCTTATTCGATGCAACAACAATTTGAACGCGCTTCATAGCGAGCAATTATGTATGGTAAAACTTAAATTAAAATGGTATTTGAAAACTCACGGGGAAGAAGGACGCACCCTCTTCAAAAAGGAAATTACGCGCAAAGGCGCGGACGGGGGCGGCGAACAGGACGTACAGGTACTAAAGCAACTGGAAAGTCACCGAAAAAAAAGTAGTATGTCGTGATTAATAGATTCACCGTTTTCTGAATTCTACTCAAACCTATAAAATAAATCTCACTCGACTGCAATCAAAGTCAAGATTTCTGATTTTTTTGTGAAAACCTCACAAAATGGACTAAAAATTGAGCATTCTGTAAATAATACACCACTAATTATTAAGCTTTTGTTAGTGTCTAGTTAAATATCTGAGTTCACTATCTAAAAAAGAACGTTCACTCATTCTAAGTCGCAATACAATCATTTGATGTATAGGTTTACTCAAAATTTAATAATTATGAAAAGCTATTCACTATTAATCGTCGCCGCATTATTCTTCTTCAATTCTTGTAAAGAAAAAAAAGAAGAGGTTACTGAAACACCCAATCAAAAGGAATTAAAAGAACTCGCAATGGGCCCGTATGTATTAAACGAAATTGCATCTCTGGAAAACTTGCAAGTATTCGCCATTACAGGTGAAGATGAAATAAAGAAAGAATACACAACTCTGGACAAAGCTTTGAAAGAAAAGAAAGTCGAGGTGAAAGAAACTAGCAACGTTAATGAGCTAAGTATTGATAACAATAGCGATGAAGCCATTTTTATCCACTCAGGAGATATTGTAAAAGGTGGAAAACAAGACCGTACAGTAGCTAATGATGTCATTATCCCTCCACGCACTAAAAATGTTCCCCTAACTAGCTTTTGTGTAGAACAAGGTCGCTGGAAGCCAAGGCAAGGTGAGCGATCAGATAAGTTTGAAGGAAACTCCAAGATGCTTTCTTCTAAAAAATTGAAGCTAGCCGCTAAGTACAGTAATAATCAGCAAAAAGTTTGGAGCGAGGTAAGCAAAGAACAACATAAATTAAGCAGCAAGCTATCCAAAAGAACGGGTAATTCAGTTGATGTTACTCAAAATAAATCTGCTACCAGTCTACAATTAGCGTTGGAAAGTGATGAACTTAAAAAAGAGAAAAAAGAATTACATACCTCAGTTTTAAAGGGATTGAATGAAAAAGAAAATGTCATTGGCTATGCATATGCCATTAATGGTGAAGTTTATGGTGTAGACATGTATACCAACAAGAAATTATTCAATGATCTTTCCGCAAAAATCACTGAATCGATTGTAACGGAAGCTATTGCTGAATCAAATGATAGCATTCCTACTAAAGTTAGGATTGAAGACGTTAAGAAATTCATTGAGCAATCAAAGCTTGCTGAAGGATCTCACGAAACCAAAAAGATAAACGAAGCGACAGAACTAAAGATTCGTGAAACAAAAGATGGGCACCTTACGTTCTCCTCTATTGATATAGACCAGAAAAAATGGGTGCACAAAAACTATATAAAGAAAGAAAAAGAAGAAAACAACAAATCAACTGTTCTCTCCACTCAAAGAAGAAGGTAAAAATTAGCTAAAAGGCAATGGTTAAAAGGTAAAGGGAGATAACTTTAATATCCCTTTACCTTTTAAGCTTTTACCCTCGTTAAAGTATATAATCCGTGCTCACGAAATTACTTTCGCCACATTCTAAAAGCTCATTTAAAATGGCATTGTTATAGTCATTGTCTTTGCTTGCTACAAAGGTTCTAATAGAAAAAGAACGCAATGCATCATGCACACTCAACGTACTCACAGCTGAATCTTTTCGTCCAGTAAAAGGATATACATCTGGACCTCGCTGGCAAGAGCTGTTTAGATTCACTCGACATACGAGATTCACTAAGGTATCAATTAGTGGAGCAAGTGTTTTCACTTCTTTACCAAAAAGGCTTACTTGCTGCCCATAATTTGACTCAGCGATATCATCTAAAGGCTCATCAATATTTGAAAAAGTTCGAATTGGTACTACAGGCCCAAACTGCTCTTCTTCATATACCTTCATATCTTTATTTACGGGAAATAAGACTGCTGGGAAAATAAAATTCCCCATCACTTCTCCTCCACGATTGTTAATCACAGTAGCCCCTTTGTCTTTTGCATCTTGAATTAAATCTTGAATATAATCGACCTTTCCTGGTTCAGGAAGCGGTGTTAGACTTACTCCTTCTTCCCATGGATTGCCATATTTTAATTTATCAACCGCTTCTGTATATCGTTTGTTAAACTCAGCTGCGATATTCTCGTGTACATAAACAATTTTTAAAGCAGTACATCGCTGTCCATTATAAGACAAAGTTCCTGCTATACACTCACTAACTGCAAGATCAAGATCGGCATCAGGCAATACAATCGCTGGGTTTTTGGCTTCTAAACCAAGTACCAGACGTAGCCTATTTGCTTTGGGATGTAAATCCTGCAGGGCGTTGGCAGATGAACTATGGCCAATTAATGCCAAGACATCTACACGTCCATCTTTCATAATCGGTGAAGCCACTGCTCTACCTCTACCATATAAAACATTAACAACGCCAGGAGGAAAACTTTCTTTAAAAGCCTTTAGTAATGGAGAGATTAAAAGAACTCCATGTTTGGCTGGTTTAAAAACCGTTGTATTTCCCATAATTAAGGCTGGGATCAAAAGACAAAAAGTCTCATTTAACGGATAGTTATAAGGGCCTAAACACAATACTACACCTAGTGGTCCACGACGAATATGAGCGTGAATACCGCTATTCTTTTCAAAGCGAGCACTATCACGATCCATTTGCTTGTAGTCTTCTATGGTGTCGTTTATATAATCGATTGTTCGATCAAACTCTTTTTCTGCGGAAGCCGTGTTTTTACATATTTCCCAAATAAGGTATTTTACCACCTCTTCTCGCTGGGCTTTCATCTTCTCCACAAAAACTTCCATGCACTTAATACGATCGGCTACCTTCATTGTTGGCCACTCGCCCTGTCCTTTATTGTAAGCTTTTGAAGCGGCATCTAAAGCAGATATTGCCTCTTTTTCTCCCAAGGTAGGAATTGTACCTAGTAAAGTCTTATCCAATTCGCCCTTACTATTTTCAGTTAGTATTGGAGAATAAACTTCGGATTTCGGGCCATTCCACTTGATCAACTTATTGTTGACTAAATAAGTGTCTTGGTTTAGCAGACTATCTAATTGAAATCTTTTTGGAATATTAGTTTTAGTTTTCATTTTTTTTGGTTGTGTTGTCTAAAGGGGGAAAATGGGCTTTGACCCCTCCGCCCTTTGTGCACCTACCCTTTCTAAGGCAAGGAATTATTTTGATTTTTTAGACTAAAAACTGATATAAATCTGGTTTATGATTGATGTAGTCGCCATAAAAGTTTCTTGCTTTCATCTTGTTTACTAGCGGCTCAAAATCTGACTTACTTTTAAGTTCAATACCAACTACGGCATAGCCATTTTCACGACTTGACTTCTTAGTGTATTCAAAATGAGTAATATCATCGTTAGGCCCTAAAATTTCGGCAACAAACTCTTTCAATGCCCCTGCTCTTTGCGGGAATTGAATAATAAAATAGTGCTTTAAGTCAGCATGCAGTAATGCGCGTTCTTTTATTTCAGCTGTTCTTGTAATGTCATTGTTACTTCCGCCAACAATACAAACGATATTCTTACCTCTAATCTCATCTTTAAACAGATCAAGAGCTGATAGTGCCAATGCTCCTGCCGGCTCTACAACGATGGCATCTCTATTGTACAAATCTAATATCGTTTGACACACCTTGCCCTCTGGCACTGTTATCATTTGATGAAGAAACTCTTTACAAATATTAAAGGTAATGTCTCCTACTTGTTGTACTGCCGCACCATCTACGAATTTTTCTATTTCAAAGATTTTGGTGTTTACTCCGTTATCAATAGATGTTTTCATTGATGGAGCACCGGCAGGTTCCACGCCAATAATTTTGGTATTTGGAGAAAGCGTTTTAAAAACACTGCATAAACCAGAAGCTAATCCGCCACCACCAACAGCAACAAAAACATAATCAATTTGCTTTGATGTTTGTTCTAAAATCTCTAATCCTACTGTTGCCTGACCTTCAATTACTTTTTCATCATCAAAAGGATGCACAAATGTGCTGCCGTTTTCCTTGCAGAAGTTAATTGCAGCGTTATATGAGTCATCATAGGTGTCACCTTCCAACACGATATCGACATGCGAACCTCCAAACATTTTGGTCTGGTCAATTTTTTGTTTGGGTGTAGGAGCCGGCATGAAAATTGTTCCTTTTATACCAAGTTTTTCGCAAGACATCGCAACACCTTGTGCATGATTGCCAGCACTAGCACAAACCACCCCTGCCGCCGTTTCGTTTTCTGAAAGCGTACTAATTTTATTATAAGCACCTCTTATTTTATAGGATCTTACGGGCTGCAAATCTTCACGTTTTAGCAGCACATTTGATTCATATAAACGACTATAGGTAACACTTGTACTTAAAGGTGTTTTTTCTGCAACTCCAGCTAAGTTCAATGCCGCTTCGCGAACATTCCAAATTAATGGTAGATATGTCTTTTTTGTTTCTTGCATGTTTTCTCTCTCAGCCCTCTCTCAAAGGGAGAGGGTCTGAAAGTTCTTTTATTACACTATTTTCTTCATATCGGTCATTGCTTCACGAAGTTCTTCGCCGACAATCTCTACCGGATGATTTCTTATGATATCGTTTATTTCAATTAAACGTTTATTATCAACACCGGTACCTTGACCATTAACGAAATCTTTACCGATTACGTTTATATAGATTTTCTTCATGAAATCGCTTAACAAGGGTTTCGCTGCGTGGTCAAATAAATAACAGCCATATTCCGCAGTATCAGAAATTACTCGATTCATTTCATATAACTTTTTACGAGCGATTGTATTGGCGATAAGTGGTGTTTCATGCAAAGATTCGTAGTAAGCCGATTCTTCGATGATTCCGGCTTCCGTCATGGTTTCAAATGCCAATTCTACACCAGCGCGAACAAATGCTACCATAAGTACACCATGATCAAAGTATTCTTGCTCTGAAATCTCATCGTTAGTAACTGCTGTCTTTTCGAAAGCTGTTTCCCCTGTTGCCGCTCTCCATCCTAGCAAGTTCTTATCATCATTTGCCCAATCTTCCATCATTGTTTTAGAAAAATGACCCGTCATGATATCATCCATATGCTTCTGGAACAATGTTCTCATGATGTCCTTTAACTCTTCTGATAGTTCAAAAGCTTTGATTTTTGCCGGATTAGATAGGCGATCCATCATATTGGTTATCCCGCCGTGCTTCAACGCTTCGGTAATGGTTTCCCATCCGTATTGGATTAATTTAGACGCATAGCTAGGCTCAACACCTTGTTCAACCATCTTATCGAAACATAAGATAGATCCCGTTTGAAGCACCCCACATAAAATGGTTTGCTCTCCCATTAAATCAGATTTTACTTCGGCTACAAATGAAGATTCAAGCACTCCTGCGCGATGCCCTCCAGTTGCTACAGCATAAGCTTTTGCCTGGTCCAAACCATGTCCTTGCGGATCATTATCCGGGTGTACTGCTATTAAAGTTGGTACGCCAAATCCGCGTTTATATTCTTCTCTAACCTCTGAACCTGGACATTTTGGCGCTACCATGATTACCGTTAGGTCTTCACGAATCTGCATGCCTTCTTCAACAATGTTGAAACCATGAGAATATGATAAGGTCGCTCCTTTTTTCATCAAAGGCATAACTGTACTTACCACATTAGTATGTTGTTTGTCTGGTGTAAGATTGATAACTACATCGGCATTTGGAATAAGATCTTCGTAAGTTCCAACAGTGAAACCATTATCGCTTGCATTTACAAAAGATGCTCTCTTTTCTTTGATAGCACCTTCACGTAAGGCATAGGAAATATCCAAACCGCTGTCACGCATATTCAAGCCTTGATTCAGACCTTGCGCACCGCAGCCTACAATAACTATCTTTTTATCTTTTAATGACGAAACACCTTCAGAAAACTCCGATTGCTCCATAAATCTACACTTACCCAACTGTGTTAGTTGTTCGCGTAATGAAAGTGAATTAAAATAATTTGCCATTTTGTTTTATTAATTTTTAAGTATTGGTTTTTAATTATACTGGTTGAAATCCGTTTATTAAAGAGGAAACCTGCATTGCTTCTTTGGTTACCGATATTCTTCCCGAACGAACAAATTGCATGAGTCCGTACGGAATTAAATCGTTATACAATTGCTCTGTTTCATGACGAAATCCGGTTTTTTCAATTACAAAAAACTCCTTGGAAACCGTAACGATCTTTGCGTGACTGTCTTTAATAATGTTTTGTACTTGTCGTTGTTCGAACAAAGAATCAGATTTTACTTTGTACAAAGCTGACTCCTGATAAATTGTTTCTTCATCAGTATGATAATAGGCTCTAATCACGTCAATTTGCTTTTCTAATTGACCAACAATACGTTTAACCCATTGTTCTGTCGTATTTACAACAATCACAAATCTATTGACTCCTTCAATCTCTGATTGTGAGGTTGTTAAACTCTCAATGTTGATATGTCTTTTTAAAAATATACCTGAAACCCTGTTTAAAAGGCCTACCATATTCTCAGTATATACCGATATGGTAAATGTTTTGTTTTCTTCGCTCATAACTAGCTCAATCTTACATCAGAAACTGATGCTCCACTTGGGATCATTGGAAATACATTGTCTTCTTTTTCTACGCATACCTCTAAGAAATAAGCTTCCTTAGATTGAATCATTTCTTTAACCGCTGATTCTAGGTCTTCTCTCTTCTCTACGCGCTTTGCTTGGATATGATATCCTTCCGCAATCTTTACAAAATCAGGATTTACCATCTCAGTAGAAGCATATCGCTTATCAAAAAATAGTTGTTGCCACTGGCGTACCATTCCCAAGAAATCATTATTCAATACCACGATTTTGACAGGCACTTTAGTTTGAAATATCGTTCCTAATTCTTGAATAGTCATTTGATAACCACCATCACCAATTATGGCAACTACTTCACGTTCTGGAGCTCCCATTTTAGCGCCAATAGCTGCTGGTAGTGCAAAACCCATAGTTCCCAAACCGCCGGAAGTAATATTACTTTTAGATTGGTTGAATTTGGCATAGCGACAAGCAATCATTTGATGCTGCCCCACATCAGAAACAATTACGGCTTCTTGTTTTGTCTCCTGATTAATTAATTTTAGAACCTCCCCCATCGTCAAACCTTCTTTGGTAGGGTGAAGATCATTTTTAATTACCTGTTCGAACTCTATTTTATCTCTCTTATGAAATTCTTCTAACCAAGAAGTATGTGAATTTGCTTGAACCATTGGTAATACTTTGGCCAATGTTTCTTTTACATCCCCTAGTACACCAACATCAACTGGTACATTTTTATTAATCTCGGCTGGATCTATCTCAAAATGAACAATTTTAGCTTGCTTAGCATAGGTATTTAAACTGCCTGTAACACGATCGTCAAATCGCATTCCGATTGCAAGTAGTAAATCACATTCATTTGTCAATACATTTGGCCCATAATTTCCATGCATACCTACCATACCGACATTTAAAGGGTGGTCCGACGGAATTGCCGACACTCCCATAATCGTCCAAGCCGCTGGAATTCCTGTTTTTTCTACAAATGCCTTGAACTCTTCTTCAGCTCTACCGAGAATTACACCTTGACCCCAAACAATCATTGGCTTTTTGGCTGCATTAATTAACTCAGCTGCCGATTCTAGAGCAGATGTATCTACTTTTGGCACTGGTTTATAACTTCGAATTCCTGTGCATTTTTTATAACTAAAATCGAATTCCTCAATCTGCGCATTCTTAGTAATATCAATTAAAACAGGACCAGGTCGACCTGATTTAGCGATATAGAATGCCTTTGCGATAATCTCTGGGATTTCAGATGCCTCGGTAATTTGATATGACCATTTAGTAACGGGCGTACAAATACCGACAATATCGGTTTCTTGAAAAGCATCGGATCCTAATAAATGCCTTGGTACTTGACCAGTGATGCAAACCATTGGTGTCGAATCTATCTGCGCATCTGCTATACCCGTTACCAGATTTGTAGCTCCAGGTCCAGAAGTAGCCATCGCAACTCCAACCCTACCAGATACTCGCGCAAAACCTTGAGCAGAATGTGTTGCTCCTTGTTCATGGCGTGTGAGTATATGTTGTAATTTATCTTGAAACTTATAAAGCTCATCATAAATTGGCATAATTGCCCCACCTGGATAGCCATAAAGAATATCGACATCCTCTGCCAATAAGGAACGGATCACTGCCTCAGCACCTGAAACCCTCATTGGTTTATCTGTTAGTTGTTTTTCGATAGCTCTTGCTTGTGTAGCCATATCTTATCGTATTAAAGGAATCATAAAATCCCATTTTATATTTTAAAATTCATCAGTTACGCAACCTTGCGATGCTGATGAAACTGTTTTTGCATATTTGTAAAGTACTCCTCTTTTAAACTTTAAAGGAGGTTGCTCCCATTTCGATTTACGATCTGCTATTTCAGCATCAGTTAAATCGACTTTAATTGTATTTGTTTCTGCATCAATCGTAATGGTATCTCCATCTCTTAAAATGGCAATAGTTCCACCATCTTGTGCCTCTGGAACGATATGCCCCACCACGAAACCATGTGTACCACCCGAAAAGCGCCCATCTGTAATCAAGGCAACATCTTTTCCGAGACCTGCTCCCATAATTGCAGCCGTTGGCTTAAGCATTTCAGGCATTCCTGGCCCACCTTTTGGACCTTCATAACGGATCACCACAACATCACCTTTTTGTACAAGACCATCCCTTATTCCATCATTTGCAGCATACTCTCCATCAAAAACCTTTGCAGTTCCTGTAAATTTTAACCCTTCTTTACCTGTAATCTTAGCAACTGATCCTTCTTCGGCAATGTTACCGTATAGAATTCGTAAGTGGCCAGTTACTTTAATGGGTTTATCAATTGGTTTTATGACTTGTTGATCATCGCTTAGATCGGGAACAGATTCTAAATTTTCGGCTAATGTTTTTCCTGTAACAGTCAAACAATCCCCATGCAATAATCCTTGTTTCAATAGATATTTTAAGACTGCCGGAATACCACCTACACGATGCACATCTTCCATCAAGTATTTGCCGCTAGGTTTTAAATCGGCTAAAAAAGGAGTGGTATCACTTATCTTTTGGAAATCATCTAAACCAAATTCAATATTCGCTGCCTTTGCAATTGCTAAGAAATGAAGCACTGCATTAGTAGAACCACCTAGAATTGTTATCAATCGTACAGCATTTTCTAATGATTTTCTTGTAACGATATCAGAAGGTTTGATATCATTTTCAATAAGATACTTTAATGCTCTACCGGCTTCTTTACATTCTTCTTTTTTATTGTCGCTAATTGCAGGGTTAGACGAATTATACGGTAATGCCATTCCTAATGCTTCAATCGCCGATGCCATTGTATTAGCCGTGTACATGCCTCCACAAGCACCTGCGCCTGGACAGGCATTCTGTACTACATCTTTAAATTGTTTATCATCAATCTTACCGGCTACCTTTTCACCCCATGCTTCAAAAGCAGAAACTACATCTAGCTTTTTATCTTTTAAACAACCAGAAGCAATTGTACCACCATACACCAAAACTGATGGCCTATTTAATCGAATCATTGCCATTAGGGCTCCGGGCATATTTTTATCACAACCTACAACAGTCACTAAGCCATCATAACTCATAGCTTGTACCACTGTTTCCATAGAGTCGGCAATAACATCACGTGAGGGTAGTGAAAAACGCATTCCAGGTGTACCCATAGAAATACCGTCGCTTACTCCAATTGTATTAAAAATCAAGCCAACCAAATCAACATCTTGCGTTCCTTCTTTAACCAAAACAGCAAGATCATTTAAGTGCATATTACAGGGGTTACCTTCATATCCTGTACTCGCAATACCGATAAGCGGTTTCTTAAAATCATCATCTGTAAGTCCAATTGCATGAAGCATAGCTTGTGCTGCCGGTTGCGTCTCATCTTGGGTTACTACTCTACTGTATTTGTTATAGCTCATTAATAGGTCTAACTTATTTTCTTAATCGAAATTAATTGGTTTAAAAAAGTCCGATTTTAACAGTTTGGTACTTGTTATCAAACTCAACGAACAATATTTTTTATAAAAAATTGATTTTCAATTACTTAACTTAATTATTATATTACTGTCAATCAGCAATTATTGCTAGTATTTTTCTTGTATTAAAAAAGCCTGTATCATTTACTGACACAGGCTTTTATATAGCAACGCAAAGCGGTATCAGTTCCGGTTGGAGCTAATAATAACTATGACGTTGTTAACAATTAAATTCTTAAACACAGTTACAAGATTATATATAAATATTTACATTGCTGTCATCTTCTTAAACTTTTAGGAGATTGACAATAAAACGAACTTGATTTTACTTTTTTATGAAAAACAGCATAGATAAAATTATTAATACTCAACGTGATTTTTTCTTAACGCATGAAACGAAACCGATAGCTTATCGTATTGCTGCGCTAAAACGACTTAAAAGTGAGATTAATAAAAGAGAGCAGGATATTCATAAAGCAGTGAATCTTGATTTTAAAAAATCTGAGTTTGAATCGGTATTGTCAGAAACGGGAATTGTTCAAAAAGAATTGAATCTGCTTATCAAAAACCTAGCTAGGTGGTCTAGACCAGAGCGTGTAAAATCGTCCATGCTTAATTTTCCTTCTGCTGATTACATTTATAAAGATCCCTATGGAACTATATTGATTATTGCACCCTGGAATTATCCGTTTCAACTTGCCATAGTTCCGCTTATTGGAGCAATTGCAGCTGGAAATACTGCCGTTGTGAAACCTTCGGAGTTGACTCCAAACACTTCTAAAGTTATTAATGAAATATGCAAAACAGTATTCGACGAAGCCTATGTTAGCGTTGTTCAAGGCGGTGTAGAAGTTTCTCAAGAACTTTTATCGAAGCGATGGGATTATATATTCTTTACCGGAAGTGTTTTTGTTGGAAAAATTGTAGCAAAGGCAGCTGCGGAGTTCTTAACCCCTGTTACTTTGGAACTAGGTGGAAAAAATCCCTGTATTATTGACCATACAGCCAAGTTAAAGTTGGCTGCTAAACGCTTAGTTTGGGCTAAGTTTCTAAATGGAGGTCAAACTTGCGTTGCACCCGATTATATTCTTATTGACAACAAAGTAAAAACCGAATTTATTAAGCATTATCAAAACGAAATAAAGAAAGCTTATGGTGAAAATCCGCAAGAGTCACCTGATTATCCACGTATTATAAACGAGAAAAATTTTAATCGACTTGAAGCGATGTTGAAAGATGAGAGAATTCCCTTTGGTGGCAGGACGGACAAAAATGACTTATATATAGAACCGACTATTATTGATCAACCTGATTTGGATAGCGAGGTGATGAAAGATGAAATATTTGGTCCTATTTTACCAGTACTAGGATATGACAATGAAACTGAAATTAATGCCATAATCAAAACATACGATAAGCCCTTATCGTTTTATGTATTCTCCACAAGAAAGGCGTATATAAAGAAATTGCTCTCATCATACTCCTTTGGTGGCGGAGTAATAAATGATGCTATTGTCTATTATGCCAATCCGAATTTACCATTCGGGGGTGTTGGAAATAGTGGTATTGGTGGCTATCACGGCAAGCAGACCTTTGAAACCTTTACGCATAACAAAGCCGTTTCTAAAAGAGCTAATTGGCTCGATGCTCCTATTCGGTATGCACCATATAAAGGCAAATTGGGTCAGCTAAAGACGTTTCTTAAATATTTTTGAATTCGGGATTCGGAATTAAAGAAAATCGTATGCTATCCTTAAATTTTTTCTGAGAGATACTATTAATTGAGCCCTCTGTTAGTTGAAGTATTCTTGGATATCCTCCAGTTGTCTGCGCATCTCTCATTAATACTATTAGTTTTCCAGACGGGGTGAGTTGAACCGTACCAGGTAAAACACCTGAGGTTAGAATCGACGCTAATTCATTCTCAATTTGTTCTTCTAGTTGAATTCCCATTCTATTGAATGTCTTTGAGATTGAAAATTCTGTATCTAATAACAATGACTGTTGTTTATCTGAAAGGAGATTGAATTCGGGGCCTTTGTAAACTTCTAAAAAAGCATTATCTATATTTGATTGAGGGCGTATCCTAGCATTTAAAAAGTGTGAGTGCGGCTGTTTTAACTGAATTGTCGTCTCATTTTTAAGTTGAAGATCATCAGCAATATTTGGATAGTAGCTACAACTACCTAATACCTTGTCTAGCTTGAAACCACCAGATACACTTAAATATGTATAAACCCCGCTAGAAGCAGCTTTAAAGCTAAGTATATCCCCTGCTGCGATTGATAACAACTTGTTTGATTTAACGAGGTTATCATTAATCTTTGGCTGAAAACTAGTACCAGCAATCGCTATGGTTGTATCGACTTCAAAACGCAGCTTTGGTGGCATTAAAGCAAATTCAATAACGGTTTCAGCTTCATTATTCCCAACCAACGCATTTGCTAAGGTCATCGCCTGCTGATCCATAGCACCAGAAACAGGAACACCAAGATGTCGATATCCAAATCGTCCCAAATCTTGAAATGAGCTCATCGTACCAGCTTGTAAAACCTTAATCATTGATAATCTCCTTTTCAAGTTGATATTCATTCAAGGAAATACGCTCGAGTATTTCATTATAGGCCGATTTAGTAATCGGTTGGAACTTAATCTCATCACCAGAAGAGGCAAAACATGGATTTTCGTTTGTTACATTAAACCAATTAACTGGACTATTACCGATAATATGCCAACCGCCTGGACTATTTATTGGATATATACCTGTCTGCGATCCGCCAATGGCAACACTCCCTTTTCTAACACTCAAAGAAGGAGTTGATTTCCGTGCTAAATGCAATTCTTCATTGAGCCCGCCTAAGTATAAAAACCCAGGTAAAAAACCGATAAAATGAACTGCATAAATCGGTTTACTATGCTTATGAATGACTGCCTGTTTTGACAACTTTAGGTTGGCAGATAAATCAGCTAAATCAGTCCCGAATTCTTCTTCATAACAGACTGGGATTGTCCATCGTATTTTTGTTTGTATAAAATCACTGCTTTGCTCGTCATAAAGTGCTAAAAGCTGTTTTTTAACACTATAGAGGTTATTTATAGTTGATTTGTAAATAACTAATAATGAATTGTATGCAGAGATTATCTCAATTTTTTGTTTAATATAATAAGATTGAATGCAATTTTCAAAAAAAAGTCGGTCATGGAGTATGGTGTCGCTTATTTCGGCAGGCCATTCTATTAATATTCCACGGTCTCCATAAGGCGAAAAAGTTAGATTGAATTTTCCCATTTCTATGCGATTGTAAAACCCTTTTCTGTGAGCGATTTCACCAAACCGTCCACCAACTTTAAAGCTGCCGGATTATCACCATGAACACAAAAAGTTTCAGCCTGAATTTTATGCTCATTTCCAGTAACAGATAACAACTTTCCTCCTATCATATTCAAGACGTGATTTGATGCTATTATCGGATCGTGAATCAGTGCATTATTTTGAGATCTTGCAACCAAGCTTAAATCGTCATTATAATTTCTATCGGCGAATGCCTCGTAAATTACTGGAATACCAAAGCCCTTTGCCAAATCAGCAATAACTGACTTATATGGCGCGTATATCGGAATAGTATGATATACTGAAACGATTGCTTTTAAAACCGAATTTGCTATCTCTTTGTTCTTTGCACATACATTATACAATGCGCCATGCGGTTTTATGTGATGAATTGACTCATTCAAGTCGTCCGCAACGTTCTTAAATAGTTGCAATTGATCTTCAATACTAGATTGCAAGCTATGATTATCTATATCAAGAACAGTTCTACCGAAATTCGCTTTATCCGGATATGCTGGATGAGCTCCTATCTTTACGCCATATTTTTGAGCTAGCTTTATAGTCTTTACGATCGAATCTTTAGTTCCATAATGCCCACCACAAGCGATATTGCATGAGCTAATCAGTTTCATCAATTCTTCATCATAAGGAAAACCTTCCTCTAGATCACAATTAATGTCTATAACTGTCTTCATAAGTTGGAAATCACCTTGAGTATGCTCTTTGTCCCCAGAAAAATAGTGAATAGTACGATCACTATTCCCAGTATATTTTGTAGTAGCGTATTGGTATGTGCACCAAGAACTGATTTTTTATTCATTATCCACAACAAGAAAATTGCGATGACGGGTAGTAAAATCCCATTTGCAATTTGAGCGAACCAAATTACTTCAATAGCACTTATACTTAAAGAAGAAAATAAAATTCCAACTATGAGCACCAAGGCCCAAACAGCACGAAATTTATTCGATCTTAAATCAGATTTCCACCCAAAACAACCTGCAGCAACATAGGCTGCCGCTAATGGAGCAGTAATAGCAGAAGTCAATCCAGCTGCAAAAAGGCCTATTCCCATTACATATTTGGCGTACGAGCCGAATAATGGCTCTAAACTTTTAGCAAGATCGGCACCATTAGTAATTTCTCCAGAAGTAATTGCAGTTGCAGTAATAACAACCATCATTGAAACAAGTCCGCCCAATATAATCGCGACATAGGTGTCCAATCTAACGCTTTTTAATGATATTTCTCCTTTCCACTTGGTGTTGACTAAAGATGCATGTAAAAAGAGATTATATGGTACTACTGTAGTACCAATTAAGGCAGCGACATCTAAGATGGTATCTTCATTTAAATTCGGAACAAATATTCCTTTTAAAATGGCAGAAATATCAGGTTTGGTCACTATTGCAGTAATGAGAAAAGATAGACTCATCAAAATAACAAGTGTAAGTAATATGCGCTCAATAAACTTATAATTACCAATGTAAAGAAGTCCGAAAGCGATAAACCCTATGATAATACTGAGATAATTATAGGATCGACTGCCTAGCTGTAGCTGACCACTGCCCACAATAGTTTCTAAGCCCAACACACCACCCGTAACGTTTCCAGCTTCGTATGCTGCATTCCCAATAATAATTGCAGATACAATAAGGAAAAGTGTCACTATTTTTAAAAAAGGATGCTGTAATTGCGATCGTATAGCGTCTGAAAGACCTGCTTTTGAAATAAGTCCAAGTCTAGCCGCCATTTCTTGTAAAATAATGGTCGCGGCGATGGATATGACCAACGCCCACAAAAGCGAATAACCAAATCGCACTCCAGCCAGTGAACAAACAGTTACGGTGCCAGGACCAATAAAAGCTGCCGCTACAAGCGGGCCTGGGCCGATGTTTTTAAGGAATCTGAACAATTAAATAGGGTAATTTACTGATTAACGTATGTGAAGATACAGATTTTGTTGATTTGCAAATATGATGATTCTCTAAATTTGATAAGAGTTTAAAACATCAGATCTTTCGGGAGTAGTTGTCTAGAGGTGTAAAAAGATTCGCAAATGATTAAGTCGTCTATAAAAACTATAAGCTACTTACTCGTAACAGTAACTAAACTCTATAAATCTTATTCTTAATACAGTATAAAACGAGGCCAATTCGACTTCTTACCTCTAGTTTTTCGAATAGGGCTTCGCGATAGCCATCGATGGTTTTTGGGCTAAGGAACATCTCGCCAGCGATTTCTTTGTATGTTTTTTCAGTACAAGCCAGTTTTAAAAATTCAATCTCGCGTTCTTTTAGCTTTACGCGATCGGAGTTTCCGCCATCTAATGAACCTAACAAGGTGTTAGAGACTTTGTCCGAGTAATAAAAACCCTTATTCATCACATCGTCTAATGCCTGTTTAAAAACCAACGGTTCGATATCTTTTAGCAAATAGCCTTTTGCCCCATGGCGTAGCATTTTGATAATCGTGTCCTCATCATCTTCCATAGAAAGCGCTAATACTTTGACATCAGGGCGATTTTGTTTTAGCCATTCCATTGTTTCAATACCGTTCATAATCGGCATATTAATATCGAGAAGAATTAGATCAGGAGTGCGATTGGTAGCTTCAAGCTTGTCTATAAGTTCTTTACCATTTAGAGTATGGTAGGCAACTTCGTAATTAGGGTACGAGTTGACCAGTCCTTCTAACGAGCCTGCAAACAGTTGATGATCATCAACAATTACTACATTATGTTTGCTCATTTTGGTTTTGGTTTTTGTAAGGATAAACCAGTTTTAGTTTAACGCCTTCATTATATTTCGAAGTCAGATAAAAGTCCGCTTTGATCAGCTCAGCCCTAGATTTCATATTAATTAGTCCAAGTCCGCTTTTAACTTCATTCATATTAAAGCCCACGCCATTATCTTCGGCGCTGATGGTTAATTTCTCTGTTTCATAATCTAATTTCACTTGTAACTCGCTGGCTTTCGAGTGCTTAGTAACATTAGAAAAGAACTCCTGAAATATCCTAAAGATAATGATTTCATCTTTATTATTAATCTGTCGTTCTTCTCCTTTTACATCTATAGAAGCTTCTAGGAATTTTACACGATTAAATCGCTGCAATTCCATTTTAATAGCCTCTACCAAGCCGATATTTTGCAGCACCTCATGATTTAAGGTTCTGGAAAGCATACGAATATCGTGCAAGCTTTTACCAATAACCTCACCGACTTCTTCAAGGGCCTTTTTATTGGTTTCTTTCACCTTAGTTGTAAGCATATTAAGTTGAAGTTTTGCTACTGAGAGCAGCTGTCCTACATTATCATGGAGCTCCCAGCTAATATTTTTCAAGGTTTGCTCTTGAATTTCGGACTGTGAATTAGCAAGTTCTAGTTCAAATTTTTGGCGTTGTTCGGCCTTTTCGATAAGGAGTTGGTTTTTGCGTCTTTGGAACACAGAGAAGATGATCACTATAAAAATAATGATCGCGAATAATATCGACGATGATATTATTACTAAGAGTTGTACTTCTTCTGACTCCATAAAATTCCGATTAGGAAACAGGCATGCATAATTATATTCAAAGAGTTAACCGCAAAACGGTATATATCATTTGTCTTGAAACCAAGTAACTCTTTAACATATCTAAATGGTAAAAAAGGAATATGAAAGAGCAAAATACCCAAACTAAACCAAAAAAATATTGATCTGTCAAACTTTATTATTCGTTCGGATCGAAGAAATTCTATCAAAAAACTAAAAATAACTAGAGCGACCAATAGAACACCAAGTGAATACGTATAAGTTTGCGTGTCTTCATAAAAATTCTGAAATAAAATGCTATTAACTACTCCGAAGATTAGAAATAATAAAAAAGAAAAAAAGAAAAACCTTTTCCGTCTTTCGTTAATCAACAGGCTTCTATACCACAATATATAAAAGGAAAATTGCAGTATCACATAAGTATTGCCAACAAATCTTGTTTTTACTTTATGATCAAAAAGATAGAAAACGAACTCATAAGAAAACTCGGTTATTGCAATTAGCCATAAGGAAAAGAGAAAGTATTTAGCTCTGCCATGCGAGAAACTACTATATCTAATAGTGGCAACAATAGCAACTAAAAGAGCTAAATACTTTATCCTTAAAAATTCAGTAATTATTTCCAATGTGCATTTATTGTATTGGATAAGTAGCGGTTGGAGGATCCCAGTCTTCACCAAATTCTTTCAAGTCAATTCCTGGAATATCACCATTAGTTTCTTGAAATAATAAAGTTGAAAACATATTCCCTTCTTGTGTTTTTCTTTTGACCCCTGTAGGAGAAATAAATACTGTTAACTCATTACTTTTTCGGTCATATTTTTTATCCTTTGGGAATACCCCAAAATAAATTCTGAACCCAGTAAGATCATATTTAAGACTATCCGCTTGTTGTTTGGCATACTTCATATAAGTATCCAATTCATTAACAGAATATGCAATAGAAGCAGATAATTGAAAAGTTGGCTTTACTAATGGTTCTTCTTGTTGTTGTTTTACCATTTTCTGCATCATTTCACCAACTGGACCTCTTAAAGCTGCCTGTTGTTTTACATCTAAGCCTTGTAATTCTTCTAGTAATAAAAAATAACGTTTAGCAATTTCATCATAGGTTTCAAGATCTTTTACAAAATTTTTACTTAAGGTTGTCGCCTCTGTTGGTGTTAGTGTACCGTCTGGTTTGTCGATTTTTACATCTTCTGGATCACAAGAATTCATAAAAAATAAGATTCCCATCATAAGCATGATCGTAGGAATCCTTGTAATTGCTTTTTTCATTTTAATATTGGATTGGTTAATAGGTTAGTGAAGGTATAGAAAAACAATCCACAAAAAAAAGAATAGGTTTATTATGGGGAAAATCCCCTGCCGTATAACGGGAAATAATGAAGTTTATAGTCTTTGCACAAGCTACTCTTATTAGGAATTAACCTAACCATCCTTCACGATCTAAACTTCTATATTGGATGGCTTCTGAGATATGATCTCCTGAAACATCTTCATTTCCTTCTAGATCGGCAATTGTACGTGCTACCTTCAATATACGATCATAGGCTCTGGCCGAAAGATTCAGCCGCTCCATTGCAGTCTTTAATAGTTGTTTTGAAGCATCACTTAATTCGCAATACGATCTAATTTGTTTAGTATTCATCTGTGCGTTATAATGAACATTTGGTATCTCTTTAAAACGTTCGGTCTGCAGCTCTCTAGCTTTAGTTACACGCTTACGTATATCGACACTGCTCTCCCCTTTTCGATCATCGGATAGTTTTTCAAAAGGAACTGGCGTTACTTCAATATGTATATCGATTCGATCTAATAAAGGACCTGATATTTTGCCTAAGTAGCGCTGCATTTCTGCTGGCGAGGTCATTACCGGGGCATCGGGATCGTTAAAGTACCCTCCCGGACTTGGATTCATACTAGCCACTAACATAAAGCTACTTGGGTAAGTAACCGTAAATCGAGCTCGTGAAATGGTTACTTCCCTATCCTCCAATGGTTGCCTCATAACTTCTAACACACTGCGTTTAAATTCTGGTAATTCATCTAAGAATAACACGCCATTATGGGATAAGGAGATTTCGCCTGGTTGCGGAAATGCCCCACCTCCAACAAGCGCCACATCGGATATTGTATGATGGGGCGAACGAAAAGGACGTTGGGCCATGAGTCCACCATGCTCTTTAATTCTACCCGCTACACTATGTATTTTAGTGGTTTCTAAGGCCTCGTGTAAGGTCATTGGCGGCAAAATACTCGGCAAGCGTTTTGCCAACATGGTTTTCCCCGATCCTGGCGGACCAATGAGAATAATATTATGTCCTCCAGCCGCCGCAATTTCCATGCAGCGTTTAATACTCTCTTGCCCTTTTACATCAGCGAAGTCAAATTCAGGAAAATCTAGGTTTTTATAAAACTCCTCTCGAGTATCAATCACTGTTGGATCTAAAGTATTTGTTCCGTTAAAAAAGTCAATGACTACCGAGATATTATCTACACCATAGACCGTAATGTTATCTACCACCGCAGCTTCTTTAGCATTTTGCTTTGGTAAAATGAAATTTTTGAAACCTTCTTCTCTTGCCTTTATCGCAATAGGAAGTGCTCCTTTAATAGGTTGTAAAGAACCATCCAGGGACAACTCTCCCATAATCACAAACTCCTCTAGATTATCGGATTTTATTTGACCAGACGCAGCCAAAATACCTATAGCAAGCGTAAGGTCATAAGCCGAACCTTCCTTGCGTAAGTCGGCAGGCGCCATATTAAGCGTAATCTTCTTTCCTGGAAGTTTGTAGCCAATATTTTTTAATGCTGCCGCTATGCGATAACTACTTTCACGAACCGCATTATCTGGTAATCCTACTAAATGGTAACCAATTCCTGTATCGATATTAACCTCTACAGTGATAGTGGTAGCATCAACACCAAAAACAGCGCTGCCATATACTTTTTGTAACATGTAATACTTTATTAATCAGTGAATACTGCTAATATTGTTGGTAGGAATGTCTAAAATAGAAAATATCTTAATTCTAAACCGCTTTTAGAAATGTTATTTGACAAAATGAGGTTCCCTTTACTTGAGGTCCTTGTCCAAAATTTGGTTTATTTAGGAGTTAAGATGGGTGCAACTCTCCAATAATAAATTTTTCTTTGGATTAACACCCCTCTATATCTCCCCTCAAGGGGAGACTAATAATCGGACTTATATGTTATTCTACTTTAAAAGTATTAGAAATCGAAACTGGTGCACCCCCTTCAGTGAATCCGCTGATCGTAATTAGATAGGTACCCGTATTATCTGAAGTATAAAAATCGAATTGTTGTTGTTCTTTTAGCTTTACATTTGGCAACCATAAAAGCTGGCTTCTATAATCCGGAATACGCTGATTGCTATCTGCGGTATATATTTGCTTAAAATATTTTTTGCTTTGTTGGGGTTTAAATAACTGCTCGGTCAAAATATTTGAAAAGGAAGAGCCTCCATTATAATCGCCTTCCTCAGTTTCAAATGCCAAGATGCCTTGATATAATTTGGCTCCGTAGATATACTTATCTCTTATTAAATTTATATACTTTATACGGCGAGCATCATAAGCTAGCAAATTCGTGTGATCTTTAATTAGCAATCCATCAGCAATTACCAATGGCGGAAGGTCAGTTTGAACATCATCAATAGGGCCCCTTACTTTAAATGCCTCATCACGTTCGACCCAAGCGTTATCAACTACCTCAACAAGCGTTTCCTTAATGGTTTTAAAACGACTATAGGCATCTAGATCATATCGTTCTACATTACCTTCATAAAAAGGTGCTACAGGAGGGCCAACTATAACCGAATCTGGCTTTTTCTCGAAATACCCATTTTCGATTTGGTTGTAAACGCTCCGCTGTTCAATCGCATTTTTTAATGATCGGTCGATCGTAAACTTCTTAAACTGTACAATATCATAATTAGGTCGACCAACTTCTTCTAAACGAATGCTATAATCATCTGTAGTATCTAATAGTTGAACAATGGCCTCGTTGCCATCATACTCCTGTTCCATATTAAAAAAGAATCGACCATTACTATCAGTACTTGCTATTTCAAGTTGATATTGTTCTCCTGGAATAGATAGGGATACACTGTTATTTTCTAAAGAAGCGTTTGTATTCTTAGCACTAATAACACCTGTAATTAATTCGCCTCTCAATTCAGGTAGTATCCATTCTTGCCCTATACGTGGTTGTAGTGAAGATTCATTTAAAACGGTAGCTGTATTATTTGCCTTAAGAACAGGGATGGCATCTAGCTTACGAACAGAAATAGCATACTGTCCATTTTTAACCTTATTATTTGTACTAGTTAAATAGAATGAAACTTGTGTCCGTTTAGCATATGATTTGTTATTGGATAGTGACAACTTTAAATCTGAAGAACTGCGGTTCATAGCTTCAGAAACATCATCTGTTTTAACATTCAAATTCTCATTTTTAAGTATAACTTTTTGATCTCCTAAATATGGATTAATAATGCCGAGGTCACCTTGAAAAAAGGTATTTGGAGTATTTAGCGTCCAGCGGGTGTAGCCCACAACTTTATAACTACCTGAAGGTACCGTCACTGGAATGAAAAAATCGCCATATCCAACACCATCCTTTAATCGAATTTTATGTCTAAAAACCTCTTCCTTATTCTCATTGATTAAAGCTACATAGGCAATCTTGCTAAAATCACTGAGTTTTCTAGTTTCATTGTTAAAACAATCTATCTGATAATACAGATACTCTCCTGCAAACAAGGTCGTCGCATTGTAATGAACAAAGGTGGTCTCTTGTGGTAGTTCTCTAATCTGTTTTACCTGCGCATCACTTTTAATAACGAATTGCGCAGATAACGAGCTTAAAGCACCTACAAGCAAAAGAACTGTAATAATTTTTTTAGTATTCATAAGCAATTATTCTTCCCAAAAATCGGGTACTATATTTGATCCTAAGACTGTACAATCTCCGCATATTCTAGATACCATTAAATATGGACCTTCATCAGGTCCAGGGTTTTTATTCTCTGAAAAATAACGAACGTTTCCATCGACAATCGCATCCAATAAGGGAGTCCCGAGTCCTGGATCTATCAACTCTGGGGCAAATGTAACACAAGCCGTAGCATATGGTGGTATAGCTTCTCCAGGATAAAAATCGACATAATTAAAAAAGACACGCTTCTTGTCAACTGATGCTATATCAAAAAAACCGGCTACTTTTTCATCCTCTCCCGCAATCGACGTTATATTACCATTAATAAATCCTGGTTGATTATCTGAAAACAAACTTTCTGATTGCAAGAGATCACGAAGCGTTTCGTAAAAGGTGAATGCATTAATTGAATGCACATATTGTTTCACCAAAATGCTATAACGATGCGAAATGATAAAGTTATCAGAGCTTATAAATCGAACAGGAAATCCTTCAATTCGATCTTCAGCGCGATCAACTGTACTTTCTAATATAATAGACGATTCTTTTCCTGTACCATAGCAAATGCGTTCTTCCTTTTCTCGAACTACAAAATTAACGGCAGGTGGTTCAAAAGATGCCACCTCAAGATCTAATGGAGTCCATGATGGTGCTATTATTTTATAGGTCTCTTCAAACTCATAGCGATAGTACTGAGAGCTTCCTGTTGGATCAAAACTATCAACTAATAAAGCCATTCCTTCTACTCCATTACTATTTGTTGTGCGTTGCGGCCTAATCGCATCTATTTTACTAACAGCTGGAAGGGTTACTGGTCGAGAATTATAACTCGATCCGTCTGTTGTTTGAATGTTCAATTGATACTCAGTATTAGCTTGGGCCGCAAATGCAATATCTGAAGTATAAGTCCCAGGAAGTACCTCGCTAAATGAATACGTATTCCCATTAGAAGCAGAAACTGTTACAGTTGCTTGGCTTTCGAAATTTGGCATATCGTCCTCAAATCGAAATGATCTTGTTAATATTACTTCTTGTTGCTTCATCTCATTGGTTAAGGTAGCTTGCACCACCAGAATATCCTCAAAGGTTTCAGTACCGGGTTCAAATGTTTCTAAACAAGCATTATTTAAAAAACTTGTAATGCTCAAAACAAGTATAATGACGCAATTTTTTTTATTCATCCTCCCAAAAATCTGGTTTTATGTTGCTGCCTAGTACCGTGCAATCGCCACATGTTCTTGAAACCAATAAATAAGGCCCTTCATCAGGTCGGGGATTCTCATTTTCCGAAAAATATCGGACATTACCATCGGCAATGGCATCTAGCAAAGGAGTACCTCCACCCGGGTCTTGCAATTCAGGTGCAAAGGTAACACATGCTGTTACGTAGGGTGGTAACCTCTCGCCAGGATAAAAATCGACATAATTAAAATAGATACGTTTCTGATCTACAGAGGCCACATCAAAAAAACCAGCAACCTTTTCATCTTCATTGGTAGTTGAAAAAACATTACCTGCAATAAAACCGGGTTGATTATCTGAAAACAAGCTTTCTGACTGCGATAGGTCTCTCAAAGTCTCATAAAACGTAAATGCATTTACAGAATGAACATACTGCTTTACCAAAACACTGTAACGATGAGAGATAATATAGTTATCAGAACTGATAAAACGTACAGGGAAATCTTCTATTCGATCTTCGATTCGATCTATCGTGCTCTCCAGAATAAGTGAAGTTTCTCTGGCCGAGTTATAGCAAATACGTTCTTCACGATCACGAACTATAACATTAACAGCGGGGGGTGCAAAAGATGCAATTTCAAGATCGAATGGTCTCCACTCAGGTGCAATTATTTTATACGTTTCTTCAAACTCATATCGGTAGTATTGAGAACCTCCGGTCGGATCAAAACTATCTACCAAAATAGCCATCCCTTCTACTCCATTGCTATTAGTCATTCGTTTAGCCTCTAAATTATCAATGGTTGTGATCGATGGCAGTTGAATGGCTCTTGACCTGTAGCTATTACCGCTAGCTGTTTGAATTGCTAGTTCATAGTCAACATTTGCTTCAGCGGCAAAACTAGTTGAGGATCGGTAAGTACCCGGTACTACTTCGGTAAACACATATTCTGCACCGTTTGATGCAATTATTCTTACCTCCGCCTGACGTTCAAAGCTGGGCATCTCATCTTCAAACCTGAACGATCTTGTTAAGACAACCTCCTGCTGCTTCATTTCATTCGTTAAAGTTGCCTGTACGACCAGAATATCTTCAAAGGTCTCAGTACCTGGCTCAAAGGTCTCTATACACCCAAACAAAGTGAATACTGCTATACCGCATAAAAATGATATTTTACAATACGTTCTATTCATCCTCCCAAAAGTCTGGTTTTATATTACTTCCTAGTACTGTACAATCCCCACAAGCTGGAGGAACCATTATAAAAGGTCCTCGGAAATCTAGGGTTATTCTATTGTTCACATCAAAATAACGAAGTAGCCCTAGCTTTATATTATCAATTAAAGGTGAAGTAACTGCTTCTGGTGCATGACCAGATGCCAAAGGTGGTGCGACTTCAGTACAATTAGTCACAAATTTAGGTAGTCTTTCGCCAGGAAACGCATCATGATACTTAAAATAAAGTCGCTTTGAAGTAACTGAAGTAACTTCGAAAAATCCCACTGCATTTTTATCCGCATCATCCAACGATCGAATGTTACCTTCTAAAAATCCTGGTTGTATATCGCTAAATAAATTCTCAGATTGCGAAAACTCATTCAGTTTTTCAAAATATCGATATGCCTCTCTAGTCTGGACATATTGTTTCACCAAAATACTATACCGATGGGTGGTCATATAATCATCTTTAACGATAAACCGAACAGGAAATTTTTGGATTTTATCTTCAGTTGAAGCATTCGTAGTTGCTTGCATAATTGCTGTGGAATGATTTGTTTTATAACAAACACGTTCTTCTTGTTCTCTAGGAGCAGTATCAACTTCAAATTCCCAGACATCACTTATAACTATTGCTTCTAATGGTGACCATTTAGGTGCCTCTATCCTATAAGTTTCAATAAACTCGTAACGATAAAAATTGGCATTACCTTGTGGGTTTTCACTATCAACATATACTCCAATTCCAGGTGAATTATTACTATCAAACCCAGCTTCATGATACATTTTGGCTATGGGAACAACCGGAGGTAGATTAGTCTGCGTAGACTGAAAATGCTGGCCAGATTTCGATATCACCTCAAGATGATACCCTATTCCGCTTTGAGCACTAAAAGGAGTTTCAGAAATATACTTTCCTGGTGATGCTTCAATAAAATTAATCGTCATTCCAGTATCTCCAACCACTCGAACTGTAGCTCCGGTTTCCTGACTAGGGCCTTCATCCTCAAACCGAAACGATCTTGTAATAAAAATAACTTGCTCTTTCAGTTCATTGGTGATTCTACCTTCAATAATAAGTGTATCCTCAAAAGTCTGGGTGCCTGGCTCGAAAGTCTCTATACAAGAAGATAGCACCAGTAAAGGGGCTATCAAATTCATGTATGTCACTTTCTTCATTATCATGTTTATCTAAAACTTAAAGTTATAAGTAATCGAAGGCACAGGTATTGCAAATATTGAGCTCTTAAGAGGTCGAATCTCTCCAGCTTCCGTAACAAAGAACACAGAATATGGATTATTTCTTCCCAAAACATTATAAATAGAAACCGTCCAGAAACTATGAGCCAACTTATTTTTCTTGTGATTCCCTTCAACATTAAAACCGAGGTCTAATCGGAAATAATCTGGAATTCTAAATTGATTACGATCACTAAACAAGACAAATTCCGATCCGTTAAAAACAAAATTACCTACTGGAAAGGTCACTGGACGTCCTGTTTGGTATACAAAGTTGGTCGATAAACTAAATCGACGCGTAAACTTATAATTTGTAACTAGACTTACATCGTGTGGCTTGTCAAAGTTTGATGGAAAGAATTTACCGTTATTCACTCGTTCCTCATCGAACTCACTATCTAGTTTGAAAAAAGATCTTGAGTAGGTATAACTTAACCAACCATTCAATTTACCAGCATTTTTCCGTACTAACAATTCTGCACCATATGCCTGACCTTCGCCTTGTAGTACCTCTGTCTCTATTGTTTCGTTTAATAGCAACCTAGCCCCTGTTTTAAAATCTAGGATATTTTTCTGATCCTTATAAAATCCTTCCAAACTTATTTCATAATCATTACCATTAAAGTTTTTATAAAACCCTAAAGAGTACTGATTTGCTTGTTGGGGTTTTATATTCAAATCTGACAATTTCCAGGTGTCAATTGGTGAGATCGTCGTATTGTTAGACAATAGATGGATAAACTGATATGAATTATTAAAACTCGCTTTTACCGAAAAGTCCTTGGTAAACAAATAACGAAGTCCTGCTCGAATTTCTGGTCCACCATAAGTTTCTATAACCTCATTTTTATCAAAAGCTTGAGTTTCTATAAGTGTTTGCTCACTTCTAGGAACATTTTCCTGGTAAATTCGTTGATTAGATGCGCCCAAGGCCGCATAAAAGGAATAGCGCAGCCCAACATCAAAAAGCAGTTTATCGCTAACCTTAAATTTGTCCGCTAAAAATATACCCCCCTCAAAAGCGCGTTCTTCAGGTATCTCTAAAAACGAAATTATATCATCTGGTCCCCTAGGCTCAATCTTTCCTGGGTTTAAGGAATATAATTTTCCTGATACACCGTAATCTAAAGTATGATTACTATTTACCACCGACTTCATTTTGTATTTAAAGGCTGTTTCTTCCACCTTAAATCCAAGATCGAAATCATTAATACTATTCGTATCAAATTCTATATCAAATTGGTATTGGCTATTCGCTAGTGTAATATCCGCTGTGGTATTATCATTAAATTTATGCCGCCATTTAGCCGAGAATAGTCTATTGGTATAGCCATAAATAGAATCAGATGTAATACTAAAACGATCATTACTAAAATAGCCTGATAATTGCACATCATTGTTCTCGTTGATATTGTGATTGTATTTGGCTACCACATCGTAAAACGAAGCTTCACTATTTTGTAGGTTCTCATCGTCTAGAGATCTAAGTATCCAATTAGAATAGGCACCACGCCCTCCTACTAAAATTCCAGATTTATCCTTGATTACGGGTACTTCTAATGCCAAGTTTGAAGTTACTGGCCCAATAGATGCTTCGCCTTTAAAATCGGTAACGCTAGCATCTTTAGACGTAATATCGAATACTGATGACAGCCTTCCGCCGTACTCAACTGGAATGTTTCCTTTATAAATATTGGCCTCTTTGGTCGTAAAGGGATTTAATGCCTCAAAAATTCCGAAAAAGTGTGTCGGATTGTAAATAACAGCCTGATCTAACAAGATTAAATTTTGGTCCGCCTTTCCTCCTCTTACGTTATATCCTGCAGCTCCTTCACCAGCAGTTGTTATACCAGGTAAGGATGTTGCTACTTTTAAAATATTCCGTTCACCTAGAACTAAAGGAATGTTCTTTGATTCTTCATTATCAATTTTAGTATTTCCTGTACTAGCCTCTTCAACATTTTTAGCAACATTTGCCTCCAGTACAACTTCATCCAATTGCTCGATACTTTCATCAAGCATAAAATCGAAAGTACCATTGTTATAAATTACAATATTCCTTTTCGTGTCTTCAATACCTAAGGATTTTGTTTCAATAAGATTAACACCAACAGGCAATTCAATTCGATATTCACCTTCATCATTTGTGACAGCAAAAATATTTTTCGCCTTTTCTAAAATGGTCAGGTTTGTAATCGGATTTCCAGTTCTTAAATTAATTGCCTTTCCTCTTAGTTCAAAGGTTTCTCCACTTGCTTGTGCACTTTCTCTACCAATACGAACTGTTGGGAAACTCTTGGTCTTAACCGTTTTTTGGCCACTAAAGAAAATAGGGCTTACATTTCCTTTTCGTTGCTTTTTAACGACTACTGTAGTATCAATTTCCTTACCAAAAAACCCATCAGGAACACTATCGTAAATAATGTTGTTTCTGGTTAGCACTATAGTGCTATCATCAAGCACATAAAAATTGAGCAGGGTATCTTTAAACAGTTCCGCTAAAATATCAGCTAAACTAGCATCCGCAAAATTTGCAGAAATCATCTTTTCCGGAATCCATTCCTTTGCAAAATATACTTGAAGATTCTGCTGAGCTTCTAATTTGATTAATGCATTATATAAGGTCTCATTTTCAAATGAAATGGCAATATTCTTATTTTGATCCTGGGAAAATGAAACGGAAAAAAAGCCGCAACATAAAATAGCGAATAAAAACTTCTTCATATGTTAGGATCTAAGAGATTTAAATAAACGTTGAACAACTGATGTCATATAGCCGTCCTCATCACTTTTTCTTAAGGCCGCATAATCTTTTGCAAATTGTCTTATCTCATTTTTTTGTTCAGGAAAGGCAGCAAAAAGATCGCGTACATTCCTAATGTCGAAAAACTCATCTTTGTGAAGTAAAACATATCCCGTTTCTTCTCTAAACTCATAGTAAGTGGATCCCTTGTCTAATTTTTTAATCGGACGTTTAAAGTACTTTTTGAGTAACCAAGAGTTTTCCTTTTGCGTTAACACCTCACAAAACCCTCTATTTTGTCCAGAACTAAGTTTTGATGTATTGACGAAACTTGCACCATTTAAGGCAAATCTTTTAATCTTATCCTTTATCAAAATCATTACCTGAGTACTATTGCCTACAGGATGGGCTACCAGCAATCTATCTTCAAAAAGATCATATTTTAGTTGAAGATCAAAATAGGGTTGATTGTCGTAAATCACTTCACCACTAGTAAAATCTGCCAATTCAAAAAACTTATGTTTTTCGTTGATCACACGATACAATTCTACATACGAAGTCCCCTTATAGATACCAGTGTTTTCAATTCCGATAACTGAATCAAACCAGAGATAATGTTGTTTGTTATTAGTGGACTGTGAAAAGCCAAAAGAAGTGAAACATACTGCGAATAGTATGATCAAAAGGTTAGGTAGTTGTTGCATAAAGTTTATATCCTATATGGAATCTTAAAAATAGAAAATATTTTAGAGCTTTCTAATGCTTATATCGGAATGGTAGTGTTAAAATCAGAAATAATCGAAATTCATAGTATAATGCTATACTACTTCGAAACAACTACAAACTCTATTCGCCTATTTTGTTTGTGAATTTCTTCAGAACAACGTACTTTGAATCCACAGTTTACTTTTAGCTCGATCTCTCCCATGCCTTCCGTTAGTAATCGGTCTGAAGAAATGCCCTTTCTAACGATATAGTTTTTTATTACATTGGCTCGCTTGCGGGATAAGCTTAGATTGAAGGTATAGTTTCTCCTAAGGTCAGTATGCGATCGTATGTTTATGGATACCGATGGATTATCTTGTAGTACCTTAACAACCGCATCTATTACTGAGAGAGAATCCTCATTTAATTTAGTATTCTTATCACCAAAAGTAACTGGTGCTAAATTCATTGTTGTGATAAGATCCTTATACAATAATGGAGCTACTTCATTCAGTGTTATTTGCGTTTCTACCTCTGGTGTTTTAATGGAAACTTTAATAGTAGTAACCGATTTTTCATAACCATCACGCTCTACTATTACTTCCTGTTGGCCGACAAAACAACTCGTTGGAATAGAAAAAGATCCACTACCATCAGATTTTGATGAACCTAGTACATTCCCATTCAGATCTTTCAAAGTTACAGTGGCATTTTTAATCAAGTTTTTCTGGTCAGCCCCAACGATAGAACCTATTACAACTGATTCACAATCCGTACGTAGTTGCTCTTTTCTATTAAATTGATAGATATCGTAAGCTCCTTTACCAAAATCTCTATTTGATGCAAAATAACCATTCTTATCTGCTTCGTTTACGATAAAAGTAATATCGTCCTTTGTACTATTTACAGGCTCGCCAATATTATATACTTGAAAATTAGGTTTCTCGAAATCACATGTAAAAACATCCATCATTCCTAGCCCTGGATGCCCGTTTGAAGAAAAATACAAGCGATTTGTACTGCTAATAAATGGGAAAGACTCCCTTCCTTCTGTATTAATGGCAGGTCCCAGATTTTTGGGTTCACCGAATATACCGTCTCCTAAGATTTCCACTTCATATAGGTCAGATTCACCAAAACCGCCCTCTCGATTTGATGCAAAAAACAATCTTTTACCTGTTTTATCAATGGTAGGGTGTGCAGTCGAAAAATCTTCACTATTGAATGAAACTTCTGTTATATTTTTCCATTGGCTACCCTGAAGCTTCGCCATATAAATTTTAAGAATCCCTTTACCCGTATTAATTGAGTTTGTACTACGCGTGAAATATAGTGTAGTACCATCAGGTGACAAAGCAGCTGAAGACTCATGCCCAGAACCATTAACATCGCCTTTTAAAGTCGACAACTTTCCATTGGAGTAGACATATAAATTTAGAAAAGGCTGATTACTCCATCCTGAGCGCACTTTTCTTGCGGATTTTTCAGCCATTGATGAGCTAAAAAGAATATCGTTGTTAAAAAAAGTCGGGGAGAAATCATTATATCTACTGTTAAAAGGTGAATTAACTGCAATGAAACGATCACTATTCATTTCTATAATCTCCAAGTACTGTGGATTACCTTTATAAAGCTGATAGCGCCTGTCTTCAGGATTTATTTTCCCAAGTTCTTCCATCCACTCATCCGCTTTTTTATATTGTCGAAATGCCTTTAAGGACTGTGAATAACGAAACATATAGTCCTCAATATTCTCCACTTGATCACGATATATCATAAGTTTTTCATACCAGAACTCTGCCCTAGAAAAGTTTCCAGTTAAGAAATAACTATCGGCTAGTTTTTTGATTGCATCAACCTCAGCCGAATTCTTTTTTAGATGTTTTTCATATAAAGGAATCGCCCCTGCGTAAGAATAATTAGCAAAATAAATATCGGCTTTTTGCATTAACTTACTCTGTGCAAACATGGCAGTTTGCACTAACACTAATATGAGTATTAAAATTCTTTTTATCATAGTTTAAAAGAAAACCGGTGAAACTGCTGCCTTTTCTTTCTTGAACACTTCAAAACGTAAAAACACCTCATGCGATCCACTTGTGGCGTCCTGAAGCCCATTTAACTGAAAATCATAAGCATACCCTATTAATATACCTTTAGATACCTGAAAGCCAGCTAAACCGCTTGCTGTACCGCCTGGTCGATAACCAAGCCCGAAAGTGAGCTTTTCGTTATATAAAAAATTGGTCGATAAATCAACTTGTATTGGTGCCTCAGCAGTGTACTTTGTTAAAATTGCGGGTTTGAATTTAAACGAATCACTTAGCTCAAATACATAACCCCCCATAAAATAAATCGTAGCACGCTCTACCGCCAAACTATTTGACGACGGATTCTCATCAGTATCAAAATGCTCGGTCTCCAAAATTGTTGGAGCGGACAGCCCTACGTACCCATTATCTCCATAAATATAAACACCGACTCCAAAATTAGGCGCAAAACGATTATCAATATTTGCACCAAAACCAGGGTCTTGAGGATCTCGAATACCCAATTTTGAAAAATCAACGGTTAGTAAATTACCTCCAGCTTTTAAACCAAAAGCCAATTTTGTATTATCAGAAATGTCAATGTTGTAGGAAAAATCAATAAAAAATACCTGCTCTGTTGAAGGTCCTATCTCATCATTTAATGCTGATATACCCAATCCAACTCTATTTGATTCTCCCAAAGGTGTATTAAAACTAACGCTTTGTGTAACTGGGGCTCCTTCTAAACCAACCCATTGTGATCGATGAAAAATCGTGCCATTAAACAAACCCCTACTTCCGGCAAAGGCAGGGTTAATGGTTACCGTATTATACATGTATTGAGTAAACTGTGCATCTTGTTGCGCTATTGCTAAATATGAGAACAATGCTAAAAAAGCGAATATGATGTTTCTGTTCTTCATTTAGTTGATATATAAATAGCCTGATTTGGTTACCTGTTCCACACCGTTAGCGTAATTAACCACATAGAAATATGTTCCTGACGGTAGGCTTTTTCCACTTTCATTCCCACTATTGGCAAAACCTCTAAAAAAATTATCTCCTATTCCGTAGCCACTGGTTTCGTAAACCTTGGCTCCCCAACGGTTGAAAATTTCTATTTTATTATCTGGGAATAGCTCGATACCATTAAGTTCCAATTGATTGTTCAATGCATCACCATTCGGGGTGATCGCATTAAATTCGGTAAACTCAATATCAATACTTGGATCTAAATAATCTGGAATTCCATCTTCATCAGTATCAATAGCGTCATCAGGATTACCATCATCATTAGGATCCGGTGACTCATCTATCGTTAATTGAGTATCATTATCATCGTCAGGATCCAAAAAATCCGGAACTTCATCATTATCTGTATCTAGTGTATCTCCAGTCAAAGGGTTTCCATCACCATCTGGATTCGCGCCTTCAAATATGGTTAAGACGGAATCATCATCATCATCCATATCCTGAAAGTTCGGTATTCCGTCCTCATCTGATATATCAGCCAGCTCGTAATTAATCACGCCAGAATTAGGGTCGTCTTGTACTTGATCAGATATACCATCGTCACCAAAAGGTCCTGCTAGCCGATTGTCGGCGGTTATATTTTCTGCGAAATGCCCTGCTTCAATCCAATCGAATAGCTCATCACCATCAGAATCTTGATCCAGACTATCAATAATGCCGTCTTCATCAGTATCTCGAGTTGCATTTCCTTCTAATTCAATTGCATCAGGAATCCCATCATTATCATCATCTAAATCTGTTAAGTCCTGGATTCCATCACCATCGGTATCTGCCGGATAAATTAAGACCGTCGGGTCATCGGGTTCTCCATCTCCATTAGTATCAACATCAGAATCGTTATTTGGATCATCTGATAGATCTTGAATTTCTTCAGAAGCACCGTTGTTATCAAAAAATGCACTTATTGTCGCTTGATTACTTAGTAAACGGGCATCAATATCAGCTTGTACGATTGAATATGTCGCTGTAAATGTTGCTGTGTCTTCATCCCCTGGTTCTAAACTCCCTGTAAATGTTCCATTAACGGCAACTAAGGGATCATTAATTGTAATGTTAGAAAGGGCAACGTTACCGGTATTTCTAAATGAGAAGGTATAGCTTACAGTTTCTCCTATTTGTGGTAAAAAATCGCCATTTTCATCATTAAAAATACCGGTTTTTGACAAGCTAATATTCGGAAAACGTTCCAGAATTGTAGCTGTTTCATCATCAATTTCTGGGGTGTTTGGGTCATCAGATAAATCGGTTACCATATTACCATCGGGATCGGTACCTGATACTGTAGCTTGGTTAAAAATGAAATCGCTAACCACATCGGCATCCGTTAAAGTATAGATTGCGGTAAAAGTAGTACTGTCGGTATTTCCTGGGGCTAAAGCAACTAAAGGTCCGCCATCAACTACAACTAAAGGATCGGTTATGCTCAAATTATTTATAGTTGCAGTGCCTGTATTGGTTACAGTGAAGGAATATGAAACGGTTTCTCCCGCTTGTGCAGCCGCATCTCCATTCTCATCGTTAAAGACCCCTGTTTTAAAAAGTTGTAATCCGGTTATATTAGGTGCGGTAGTAATGGTGGGATCATTAGGATCAGCTGTATCCGGGTCGTCAGAAGCATTATCCGCAACAACAGTTGTATTGTCAGGAGCTAAGGCAGTAACTCTAGCTTGATTGCTAAATTGTTGGTTATCTATATCGGTTTGTGTTATTGCATAGGTCGCGATAAACGTATCAGTATTGACAGCTCCAGGATCTAGTTGAGATAACGGGCCACCACTTAACATAACGCCAGCAACATTATCAACCACTTGTATATTTTGCAAGGTAGTATTTCCAGTATTTCGGATCGTAAAATTATAAGTGATAATGTCTCCAGGATTTACAATGCCATCAGCACCAATATCAAAAGTGTCGTTTTTCTCTAAAGTAATTCCGAAAGTTTGCGTCAATGGCACATTCGAAACCGCAGTTGGTGAATCGACCTCATCCGAAGATGCAACAGCGGTATTTTCAAAAAAACCTGCATCAATATCCACTTGGGTGATGGCATATTGCCCTGTAAAGTTGCTATTGTTCGAATCACCTGAATTAAGATTTATTGGGGATCCTGAGACCACAACATCAGTATTCAGATCGTTAATTGTAATGTTATTAAGCGTTCTATTCCCTCCATTGGTAAGAGTGAAAACATAGTTAATAACATCCCCAACATCGGTAATACTGTTTCCATTTTCATCAACATAAGTACCTTGCTTTATCAATTCAAGTAATAAAACAGCATCAACAGGGGTAGTAGCCGTATCACTGACTACTGTAGCTCCAGTTTCCTGGGTAGTGACATTGGCAGTATTTACTAGTTGAGAGTTTGAATCAATATCTTCTTGCAAAACAGTATATGTAGCGGTATAGGTAAATGTCTCTCCTACCTCTAAAATTCCAGTTACCCCTGTTGCGAAACTCTCAACTGGCGCACTTATACTATTTGCACCTGTTCCAGGAAAAACATCATCTAAAACAACATTACTTAAACTAACCGTACCTGTATTTGCTACCAAAATTTCATAGGTGATTACTTCACCAGGCGCTGAGACTGACGCAGGTCCAGCAGTTTGTGTTTTAGTTACTGTAAATAACGGAATACCATTAACGGGTGTTATTGCAGTATCTGTAATTGTAGTTGGAAATTCAGTTGTAACCGCAAATGCCCTATTCACTAGAGGGTTAGCAGCATCAATATCTTCTTGTGTTACAGTATACGTTGCTGTGTAGACAAATGATTCTCCTGGTGATATTTCATTATCAACTGTGCCACTTTCTACTGGACCTGTTAGGGACATTGCACCATTTCCAGGAAAATCATCGGTAAAAACAAGGTTAGTGAGCGTCCTTGTTCCCGTATTCAAAAGCGTTATCTCATAGGTGAGCAACTGACCAATTGCAGTGACATTCGCCGGCCCTCCCGTCTGATTCTTAACTACCGACAACGAAGTAATTGGCTGAATAGGAGTTGTCTCCTGCGTTTCAAGAATTACAGCTGATTCAGCAACAGTCACGCGCACTCGATTAATTAAGTTGATCTTAGTATCGATATCTTCTTGGTCTGGTCGATATCGAACGCGCCAGGTAAATGTTTCACTTGGACTCAATATACCATCAACAGTTCCGCTTTCAGTGGGAGTTGCCTGTTGAGAAGAAACTCCGTTTCCAGGAAAAAACTCTTGAATTTGAACATCCGTTAGATTGCTAGTACCTGAATTAGCTACAACAACATCATATTCCAATTGCTGCTCAGCGGCAGTAACAATCGTAGGCCCTGTAACCTGTGTTTTGGTAACTGTAAATATAGGACTGTTATTTACTGGTGTTGATGCGCTTGATGATTGTGATTCTGAAATTTGGTTAGTGGTAACGCGAACTCTATTTACTAATGTCTCAGCAGCAACAATATCAGCTGCAGTTGTGGTATAAGTTGCATTGTACGTAAATGTTTCTCCCGGCGAAAGTATATTGTCTACCGTACCGCTTTCTGTTGGGCCATTAAGAGTATTTGGACCTGCCCCTGGAAAAGTTTCACTTAACGATATAGCTGTCTGACTGATTTGTCCTTCATTGGTAAGAACAATTGTATATTCTATGACTTCATTAGCAGCGGTGACGTTATTTGGGCCTCCAGTTTGTGTTTTATCAATCGAAATACGATTAATTACCGAAATAAGTGTAACTGCAGCAGTACTTTCTGCCGGAAGTTCATTACTTGTCAAATTAACTGCATTTGTTAAACGAGAGCCATTGTCAATATCCCCTTGAGTAACTGTATATGAACTAGAATATAACCAGGCTTCTCCAACATCCAGTATTCCATTTGAATTGCTGTCACCGGAATCTAGAACAAGTAAGGTTGCGACAAAATTTGGATTGACAAACTCAACTTCAACACCTGTTAAAGCTATTGCTCCTAACTGAGCGTTATCAACAGTTATGGTAAAACCAACAACATCACCAACTTGAGTAACTGGGTTTGGCCCTCCCGTTTGCTCCATACGCAAATCAACCTGCGCAAATGAATATGTAGAAATTAGCAAGACACATACCGTAAAAAACGATCTTAGCATCCCGCCTATGGAAATAAACGATTTTTCATTTCTATTCATAAAGTAATATAGCCCATTACTATTAATAAAAGGTACATTTCGGGCAAAATAGGTTGGGGACTAAACGAATGAATAAAAATAGAAAAATCCATCAAGTTTAAATACTTCCCTATACTTAATTCTGCAACTAGACAATATTCACGATTAACCGCACCAAAAAAGCTGAACAGCTTACTTTTTAAGAATACTCATCCTGACACTAGAACTGTTATATACGGTATGTGTTTGCTTTTTAAAATCGTCCTCTTCGGCTTTAAAAATATTATCTACATACGTCTGCGGATTCAGATCAATATATGGAAACCAAGTACTCTGTACTTGAATCTGAATTTTATGTCCTCTCTTAAATGTATGCATTACATCTTGAAGCTTAATCTGGACTTTAGTTTTTTGATTTGGAATGAAGGGTTCAGGGTTTTCAAAGCTATTTCTAAAACGTCCTCGCATCGACTCACTTCGCACCATTTGATGATAATTGCCCATCTTTAGATAAGCCTGTGTTTCCTCATAATCTGGATGGTCAGGAGGGTATACATCTATAAGTTTTACAACCCAATCAGCAGCAGTTCCCGTTGTAGCGACGTCTAATGAAGCTATGATGTCGCCTGCTAAGGTTACAGAATCCTCAAGAACTTCGGTTTCAAAAACCAATACATCCGGTCTTCTTGCGGCGAAACGCTGATCGTCGGTCATATATTTCCTGGGCGTAAATACCATTTTAATATCCTCTGAATATGGCACTGGTTTTTTAGGATCACTTACGAAATCAACCTTTGTTAATGGTTCTCCTCTTCTAACAGAAAGTGTCTGGTTTGGTTGCAAATAATAGTTAGACTGCACCGTATTTTTAGGCGGCCACGAATCAAAAGTGTTCCAATCCTTCGATCCTGTATCATACACATAAGCTTCAGGTAAGCCAGTGTTTCCGTCACCTTCTCCCTTTAAAAAATGCTCGAAGAACTTTGTTTCTATCTCTTCTTGAAAGAAGGTGGAGATATCGTCCCCGAAATAAACATTGCCAATAGCCTGTCTTTTCTTGTTTCTTGCCCAATCGCCATGGCTCCAAGGCCCCATTACAATCGTATTGTAATTCCCTTTTGAGTTTTCTTCGATACTACCATAAGTTTCAAGTGGGCCGTATAGGTCTTCTGCATCAAACCATCCACCAACAATCATAGTTGCTGGTTTAATATCTTTTAAATGCTGAATGATCCCGCGGCTTTTCCAAAACTCATCATAATTTGGATGCTCCTTTAGTTGAGTCCAAAAAACGTTTGATTCATCATAATATTTATCAAGATTAGACAGTGGACCTACGTCTAAAAAGAACTGATATTGATCTTTTGTACCCAAGTCAGGAAAGGAATACCAAGACTCTTTTGTAGGTTGATCCTTCATATAACCAAAAACCGCAGTCGCCCGCCAATAACTTAACAAATAGGCTCCGTTGTGATGAAAATCGTCAAAAAAGAAATCGCCAATTGGTGCCTGTGGTGAAACTGCTTTTAAAGCTGGATGTCCAGAAAGCGCCGAATATGTTGAATAAAATCCAGGATACGATATACCCCAAACTCCTACATTACCATTATTATTATCAACATTGTTGATTAACCAGTCGATAGTGTCATATGTATCTGAAGCTTCATCTACTTGATCTCCTGTTTTATTTGGAAGAAACGCGCGCATATTATCATACACCCCTTCACTATTCCAACGACCTCTTACATCTTGATACACTACAATGTAACCATCTTTCATCATAGTGGTATTCGGACCGATTTTTTCTCTGTATTGGTCTTCTCCATAAGGGCGGCAACTGTATGGAGTTCGAGACATAATTATAGGATATTCTTTAGAAGTATCTTTAGGGCTATAAATGGTAGTATGGAGTTTAATACCATCTCGCATTGCAATAGTTACTTCCTTTTTATCATAGTATTCTCGAGCATCATAAGCATCAATAGCTGTTGTAGTTTCTTCTTTATCAACTTGTTGCTTACAACCAACAACTAAAAATAATAGCACTAGGGTTAAAAATCGAGTCATTTTAATTGGTGTTTTAGATGTATAAATATACCACAATTAGAAAATTACATTCGTTAAAATTAAAGCATAATGACAAGTTTGTTTTAAAAAATGTAAAGTTTATTTTACTTTATATCAATTTTATTTTACATTTGTATCATTATTAATTAAAATCAATCATAAAATGAACACACGTTTTTTATTACCCCATTCTCTTAAAACAGTTGGTTGGATACTTTTAATACCGAGTGTTTTATATGGGATTTACGTTCACATTGTAGGCTTCGAATTTGACGAGGTTATGAGGACTTCCGTTTTTGCCATTTGGCGAGATACTTTTCTATCTAGCTCCCCTTCTGACAACTTTTTTGAGGTTATCGAAAATGGTATATTGGATGAAATACTAACTATTTGCATCATTCTAGGTGGCATTTTTGTTGGCTTTGCCAAAGTGAAAGATGAAGATGAGTTTATAGGAAAAATTAGAACTGAATCACTTATTTGGGCGATCTATCTCAATTCCATAATATTTGTATTTGCAACAATCTTCGTATACGATATGCCATATTTCAACGTACTTATTTTTAATGCCTTTACTCCGATTCTATTTTTTGTAATCCGGTTTCATTTCTTATTACATCAATCAAAAAAAGAACTGCGTTATGAAGAATAAGATAAAAATTGCCAGAGCTATAAAAGACGTAACTCAAGGCACCTTAGCTGATGAAATTGGTGTAAGCAGACAAACAATCAACGCATTAGAAAAAGGAAAGTATGTACCGTCTACGGTACTTGCATTAAAATTAGCTGCGTTTTTTGGTCAGTCAGTAGAGGAGCTTTTTAGTTTGGAGGATGAGGATTAGCGAAATCGGAAACCCTTAATATCAATAAAGCTTAAAAAGCAAACTTCGGCTTCGCTGTACTCGTCTCAAATCTTGCTAAACCTTCTTTTAGCCAAGTCTTGTAGGTGGCCTTATCGGTATATTGCTCTGGAGTGTTTAATAAATTGTAATCTGCATCCATTAAAATGTAATAGGGTTGCGATGCAGTTTGGAAATTGATAGTTTGAAAAGTAGCCCACTTGTTTCCAATAGTTTTTATCTCTTTTACTCGACCCGTTGGCAGTTCATAATCAAATTGTTGATCTGCAGGTAAGTCTTTCTTATCATCAACATACAAAGAGATCAAAACATAGTCATTTTTAAGCATCTTATAGATATCACCTTCTACCCAAACATTTTCCTCCATTCGACGGCAATTAACACAACCCCAACCAGTAAAATCAATCATGATTGGTTTATTCTGCGCTTTTGCTACTGCTAGGCCTTCATCAAAATCTTTATAACAATCGATTCCTAGCGGACAGTCATTTTCCCGTTCGTAAATACTGTAAAAATCCGGCGGGAACATGCCGCTAAAGGCAGTAGCATCCCATTTTGGGTTCTTCATTAAGCCTGGCGCTATGTAAACAATTATCGCGATTAACAAAGTAGCAAAGCCTATTCGGGCAAAACCTAATTTCTTAATCGGACCGTCATGCGGAAATTTTAATTTACCCAAAGTATATAAAAGCCATAGTACCCCGATAACAATCCATACTCCGATAAAAACTTCGCGTTTCAATAATCCCCAATGTTGCACAAGGTCGGATAATGATAAGAACTTAAATGCCAATGCCAATTCCGCAAATCCTAGATGCACTTTTACCGTATTTAGCCATCCACCAGATTTCGGTAAGGAATTCAACCAAGCCGGAAACATGGCAAACAGAGCAAACGGGAGCGCCAAGGCGACACCGAAACCAGTCATTCCAGCTGAAAGGTTTGTAGCTACATTTCCATTTGCCAAGGTGGTACTCCCGAGCAAACCGCCTAAAATAGGTCCAGTACACGAAAAGGAAACGATGGCAAGGGTAACAGCCATAAAGAATATTCCAACAACACCACCAACGTTCGAAGCATTGTCCATTTTACTTCCCCAGCTCGCAGGTAAGGTCAATTCATAATATCCAAAAAATGAGAATGCGAAGAAAACGAAAATGACAAAGAAGAATACATTAAGCCAAACGTTAGTAGAGATCGTATTCAGTATTTCCGAATCCAAATTATCCATTAAATGGAATGGCAAACTCAATAAAAAGTAAATCACCACAATGAAAAGCCCGTATAATAAAGCGTTAGCAATTCCCTTTTTTCGATCGTTTGACTGTTTCGTAAAGAACGAAACGGTTAAAGGTATCATTGGGAATACGCAAGGAGTTAGTAAGGCTATTAATCCACCTAAAAAACCTAATCCGAAAATTACCCAAAGGTTATTTTGCTGTTCTGCAGATTTGCCTTCCGTTTTTAAAAGTTCGGTATTTTGAATATCGATTTTTAATTTGTCAGCTTTTATAAGGCTGGCCTCATCAACTACTTTTTCCTCTTTCTCGACGACCGATCCATCTAAATTTATTGAAATATCAATAGTTGTAGGTGGCATGCACTGTTTATCATCACAAACACTATATCCAACCTCAACGTCTACAGTATTAAAATCTTTATTTAATAATCTTATCCTTTGGTTGAAAATAGCAACATCCTCAAAGTAAATGACATCACGATCAAAGACTTTATCAAAATAAGGTGCTTTATCTGGTTGAGTTGTCTTTCCTATTAGCTCATAATTACCATCAGCATTATTAAAGATAAATTCAGTTGGAATTGGTCCAAAAGGGTCCTCTTCTCCTTCTGATGGTTGACCATAAATATGCCAACCTTCATCCATAACAGCCGTAAATGTTAGCCGATATTCATCTTCAGAAAGCTTTTCTATAGCAGTTGACCATTCAACTCGATCCTCGAATTGGGCATTTGTAACACCAAAAACTATTAATGTGAAAAATAAAAAGAGGGACTTCATTCGGTTTGTTTGAATTTTAAAACTGTGGTTGTTTTTTCCGTTACCTTAAATCGATCATCTGCTCGTTTACCAACTACCCAAACGATTTTCTCATCAGAGCACAACAACCATTGTGCTTGCTTATCAAAAAGGGAATATTTTTCATCTTTAAAAAACTTGCTTAGCTTCTTTTTCTTGCCTTGCATCCCTAGTGGATAAAAATAGTCGCCTTTTTCCCATTTTCTTAACGTAAGAGGGAATTTTAACGTTTCTTTATCCACAAACAACTCACTATTTGATTCGTTAATGATCGTATTATCTGTTGTAATTTGCAATAAAACTGGTTCAGTAAGTGCCTCTGCGCCTTCCTCTATCAAATAAGCAGCACCATTCGCAACCTCGTCAACAGCCTTTAAAATCAGGTAATCACGGTCTTTTAGCAAGGTATGTGTTCTCGATGTGACTTTCTTTCCTGGACTTGTTGATAATAAGCCAACGACATCATCCCATTCTGTAAATCCGTAGTCCTTTAATAAATAATATAAATAGGCTTTGGTATTGGATAATTCTTTCAATTTATCAATCTTCAATTTTCCATCACTCCATTCCGGTTCGAGTTCATTTTTAAGCCATTCAATTCGGTCCTCAACCAATTGCCAGCTATCTGCCAAATGCTCCTGTGTTTGCTTGACCGATCTATTTATCCGCGGATTCAGTTTTTCTAACTCAGGAATGATATGATGCCTAATCGCGTTACGAAAGTATTTTTCATCAGAATTACTCGCATCTTCTCTCCATTCTAATTCATGTTTTTTTGCGTACTCTTCAATCTCTTTTCGGTCAAAGGATAACAAAGGTCTCACAATACTATTATTTTGTTCTGGTATTCCTAGCAAGCCTTCTATTCCAGTTGATCGAGTGAGATTAATCAATAAAGTTTCCAGATTATCATTTGCATGATGTGCAGTAAGAATGGCATCAAAACCAAACTGATTTGATAGATCATAAAACCAATCGTATCGCAATTCGCGCGCTGCCATTTGAATAGAAATACCACTATTGCTGGCATACTCGTCAGTATTGAACGATTGGGTAAACACCTCAAAATTCAAGGTTTCACCCAAAGCAATAACAAAAGCCTCATCAGCATCACTTTCTTCTCCACGTAATTTAAAATTACAATGAGCTAAGGTGCAATCTAGTGACAAGGAATGTAATAAGTGTGTTAAAACAACACTATCCAGCCCTCCACTAACGGCAATAAGTAATTTTCCTTTTTTAAGAAAAGGGAAATTGGTATCAATATGATCAGAAAATGCGGTTTTCACAGCTGTTTATTCATCCAGGTGATTAAAGCATCCATGAAATCCTGTTTATGGAAATCGTTGTGCATTTCGTGGTATCCACCATCAAAAAGCCGAATAGTTGCTTTAGGGCTTCCATTCGCAAATTCTTCTGACGCTTTGTGGCTTGTTACCTTATCGCCTGTACCATGCGCAACAAACATAGGTGTTTTTAAATGATCGGCATTTGAAATAGCCCATTCTCCTGCTTCCATAATAGGAAACGAATACATCGGACTTACATTGTCATGAACTAAAGGGTCATTTTCATATTTCTTTACCTCAGCCTTATCTCTTGTAAGGTGATTTACTTCAAGGCCAGCGGATAAGGTAATTGATGGAGCAATTTTGTAAAACAACTTTCCAATACTCATTTTCCATTTTGGTGGCTTAAATGCTAACCTTAAATACGGACTTGAAGCAATTGTACCTTTTACTCCAGGCTCAATGCGCAAGGTATAATTAATAACTAGATTACCACCTAAGCTGTGACCATACAAAAATACAGGAAGATCAACAAAACGTTCTCTTACTTCATCATAAGCATCATTTAAAATGGCCATGAGTTGCTCATAACTCTCGCAGTCTCCTCGCTTTCCAGTTGATTTTCCGTGTCCAATATTATCATAGGTAAAAATGGCATATTCATTCTCAACTAGTGTTGGCACAACAAAATCGGCGTAACGGGTAGAATGCTCACCAAAACCATGGACCAATAAGATAACGGCTTTGGGTCTATCTGGCGACCAAGATTGAGCGAATATTTGTTTGTGGTATTTTTTTAAGAAAAACTCTTGATGCTTCATGGGCTAAAGTTACTATCTAAAATTGAATCGAGATAATTCCATTACGCTCTTCATATACGGACTTCATTGAGAACATAGATTCAAGAATAAAGAAGTAAGATACAAGACAAAATAATCTTGCTTCTTGGATCTAAAGCGTAGCGGTCTTGTTTCTGAAGCTGTGCTTAATCAACCCTCAAGTACCTGGCGCATTGCCTTCGCTTTTATCAAGCACTCCTCATACTCTTTTTCTGGGATTGATTCCGCAGTTATTGCCCCTCCGACAGAATAGGAAACATAGCTTGTTGCGCTATTGTATAAAATACTTCGGATGATGACATTAAAATCAAAATCATCATCTGGAGTAAAATACCCCACCGCACCTGAGTAAATACCTCTTTTAGTTTCCTCCAATTCTTCAATTATATTCATTGCCGAAATCTTTGGGGCGCCTGTCATACTACCCATTGGAAATGAAGCTTCAATAACATCAAGAGCATCTCTGGTATCAGCTACTTTTGCTGTCACTGTTGAGATCATTTGATGCACTTGCTTAAAGGAGTACACCTCGCATAATTCTTCAACCTGAACACTTCCCTTTAGAGCGTGTTTAGACAAATCATTTCGCACTAGATCTACTATCATTACATTTTCGGATCGTTCTTTAGGATCATTTTTAAGTGCTTTTGCCAACTCGATATCCTCTTCTCTATTTTCCGATCGTTTGGCGGTTCCTTTTATAGGTTGCGAGATGACCGAATTCCCATTTTTCTTTAAATAACGTTCGGGAGAAGCTGATAACAAATACAGTTCATCTAACTTCATAAAAGTGGCAAATGGAGGTGTTGAAATATCGTTTAAATTTAAATAGGTCTCTATCGGATTAATATGTGCATCTTCGGCATAAAATTCCTGGCAAAAATTAGCTTCATAAATATCACCTCGATGGATATGTGCCAAGAGTTTTTCTAATTTTTCATAATAGGCTTCTTTATGAATTCGAAGCTTGATCTTTACTGGCGGCTCGGTTCCATTGTTCTTCTTTTCTATAATCGATTGAAGACTTGGTATATTGGTGGCAGCTATTTCTTTTAAATCCAACTCCATTTCATCATCACACATTCGTAAATAGTGAAGCTCGATAGTATTCCCTTTTAAAAGAAAGAGCTTTTTAGGTTGGAAAAAATGAACATCAGCAAATCCTAAACCATCGTGATTTTTAGATGCTAGACGCTCAACATCATTTTTAAGATCATAGGTTAGATATCCAAAAATCCAATCTTGAGTGGTGTTTTTATATTCTTTTAATTGATCAAAAGCACCTGAGAAATCTGTTTTTAAAGAGGTAAAAGCATCCACAGCCAATATTGCATCATATTCCGCATAAGGATGATCAATTTCATTACTATCTAACCAAATTACATCATCAAATTGCTGCGCCCATTGTAGTAATTGGCGTTTAAACTTTTTGGTATTTAATAGCGACTGGCTAAAGCTGCTTCGCACCTAGTCAGAAAATTGATTAGAAAATCCAGTTACAATGGTCTTTAATTGGTCATCTAATTCAACATTAGAAATCGATTTAGAATCCATAGAAAAATTCTCATTAAACGAGGGTAGGCAAAAAGCATCATATATTTCTGCACCAAATCTCGGCAATACATCTTTAGCTAAAGAAAGCGCCGTTTGTGCTCCACGTTGTCCAGGAGAAGTACTTAATAATAACAACTTCGTATCTTTTAAAAACTTTCGTTCTATTCTAGAAAGCCAATCAATAAGATTTTTGAAGTATGCCGATAACATAGTATTATGCTCGTTAACTGATATGATAAGCCCATCGGCCGAAACAATATCATTTTTTAACTCTATAAGAGAATTCAAATAGCCATCACTCTTTTCCAAATCTTCACTATACATAGGAAAAGGATATCGTGACATTTTCAGCAAATTAACCTCGTGGTCTTGAATTAAGCTTGATGCGTATTTTACCAATTCATAATTGATAGATTTACTACTATTACTTCCATTAAAAGCTAAAATTGATGCCATATCGATATTCAGATAAATTCGATATAAAATTAACCATTAAGTTTAATTTCTGCAGGCATGTTGAAGGCAAATATTCCGGTAAAACCTAACATCGTTTAAAAAAGAGTACTTTTGCCTTGAAAACGTCCAATATACTGGCATTAACGTATATAGATGGAAACGCCTAAAGTGAAGATAAGCAGCAACAGAATCTATTTTATAGATGCAATCCGTGCATTTGCCATCTTAATGATGTTGCAAGGGCATTTTGTTAGTTCGTTATTAGCTGAAGAATTTAAAGATAAAACGAACTTCTTCTACAACCTATGGGAATATTTTAGAGGTATCACAGCTCCCATGTTCTTTACCATAACTGGTTTTGTTTTTGTCTTTTTGTTACTCAAAAAAGGCCAAAAAGGATTCCAAAATCCTAGAGTTAAAAAAGGAATTAAACGAGCCCTAAAACTCATTTTATGGGGCTACGCCTTACACTTTAGTTTAACCTCACTACTTTGGGGTAATTTGGGTAGTTATTTCTTCTTAATAAATGTATTACAGATTATAGGAATATCTATTTTATTAATAATCGGATTATATCTGCTGTTCTCTAAGGTCTCTGAAAAGATTTTTCAATATACCTTGTTATGTTTAGCGATAGTCATATTTCTTTGGGAACGCACTTATGCTGCCTACGACTTCGCTTTTTTACCTGAATTTTTGGCAAACTGGTTTACTAAAGCAAACGGATCGGTATTCACCATTTTTCCTTGGTTCGGCTATGTTTCGGCAGGTGGATTCATTGCATTGGTATTTAAAAATAATGTCGAAAGAACCGATTTTTACAAGTGGTTTATATACACCTTATTGATTATAGGATCGGTATTGTTATTTACTTCTAGCTGGTGTTTAGGTCTTATTTATGATCTTACTGGTATTGAAATTTTCTTCGCTTCTTCCAATTACAATTACCTGTTTACACGAATGGGCGATGTACTCATAATTTTTGCATTGTTTGCGATTTTCAGAAAGCGATTCGAAAGAAAACTAGTAGTTGATCTGGGTAGTAAGACACTTTCTATTTACATCATTCATTTTGTTATTCTCTATGGAAGTTTAACCGGAATAGGTCTTTCGAAATTCTTTTATAACAGTCTGAGTCCGATAGCTGCTTTCTTGGGAGCATTGACTTTTATACTTGTCGTTTGTATACTGGTTTTACAATACTACAGATTAGAGCCGGCGTTTTTTAGCTTGTTAGGTAGCCTAAAACAGAAAGGCTTACAATCTTTGATTCGCTTGAAAACAAATCTTGTTGCTCGCTACCGAATTATTAGACAGCGTACACGATAGATTTCTACAAAATCCACTTATTTTTGCCTGTATATGGCAAAGAAAAAGAAAAACAAGGTCAGCATTGGTAAAGCATTTAAAACCATTATCTGGCCTAGACGTAATCTCGTTTTTATAGGTCTTGTTTTAATCATTATTAGCCGACTTGCTAGTCTTGTATTGCCTTGGAAAACCAAGGTCTTGATGGATGAAATAATTCCCAAGGAACAAAAAGGTGAATTATTAAATCTCGTTTTAATTGTAGTTGCTGCAATTTTAGTGCAGGCGATAACCTCATTCTTATTAACTAAAATATTAAGCGTTCAAGCACAATTTTTAATATCGGAATTGCGAGCGCAGGTCCAGAAAAAGGTACTCTCCTTGCCTATTAGCTTTTTTGATAATACTAAATCCGGGGCATTAGTCTCCCGGATTATGAGTGATGTTGAAGGTGTTCGTAATTTGATCGGTACAGGCTTGGTCCAACTGGTCGGAGGAACGTTTACCGCTATTGTGTCTCTATTCATTCTTATTAGCCTGAATCCATGGATGACATTATTCGTATTCATTCCATTGTCAATTTTTGGAGTTATTGCCTTGAAAGCCTTTAAATACATACGCCCTATTTTTAGAAAAAGAGGTGTTATCAATGCCGAAGTTACCGGTAGACTAACAGAAACCTTAGCCGGCGTTCGGGTTATTAAAGGTTTTAATGCCGAACAACAGGAGAACAAATCATTTGAAGAAGGTGTAGATCGCTTATTTCAGAATGTAAAAAAGAGTTTGACAGCAACTGCTTTTATGACAAGCTCATCCACCTTTTTATTAGGTGTAGCTACAACCGGTATCTTAGGAATGGGTGGTTATTACATCATAGAAGGAAGCATGACAATCGGTGAGTTTTTATTCTTTACATTCATTTTAGGTCTAATGATCGCACCCATTGTTCAGATGAGTAATATTGGCAGTCAATTAACCGAAGCGCTTGCAGGTCTGGATCGTACAGAGGAGTTGATGAATATGACTCCTGAACAAAATGAACAAACTAGAAACCTTCCATTAACTAGCATTAAAGGAGATATCATATTTAATGATGTGTCTTTTGAATATGAAGAGGAAAAACAAGTAATTAATAATGTAAGTTTCGAAGCTAAGGCAGGATCGGTAACCGCTCTTGTTGGAAGTTCAGGTTCGGGAAAATCTACAATAGCCGGTTTAGCAGCAACATTTCTAAATCCAAAATCAGGATTAATCACCATTGATGATGTCGACCTATCAAAAGTAAAACTAAGTGATTATAGAAAGTATTTAGGAGTGGTTTTGCAGGATGAATTCTTGTTCGAAGGATCCATACGTCAAAACATTTTATTTCCCAGACCTAATGCGACTGAAGAAGAACTACAACAAGCCGCAAAGGCGGCCTATGTAAACGAGTTTACGGATCGATTTGACGAAGGCTTAGATACTCTTATCGGAGAGCGCGGAGTTAAATTATCTGGAGGACAACGCCAACGAATTGCTATTGCACGGGCCATTTTGGCTAATCCTAAAATTATCATCTTAGATGAAGCCACTTCGAATCTCGATACTGAAAGCGAAGCCTTAATTCAAAAAAGTTTAGCTGAGTTGATGAAAGGAAGAACAACTTTTGTTATTGCTCACAGGCTAAGCACTATTCGTAAAGCAGATCAAATACTTGTAATAGAAAAAGGAGAGATTGCTGAACGAGGCACTCACGATGATCTAATAGAAAAAGAAGGTCGCTATTTTGAGTTGTATACCTATCAGGCTAGAATATAGGGATACAAGACCGCTGCGCTACAAGAAATAAGATACAAGAAACGTTGAAAACGTCTGAGTTTCCCTCCTTGAGGAGGGATTAAGGGAGGTGTCCTTGCTTTGAGTTTCATCCAAAAGACCAACCCAAATACCATCGCAACAGTAGTTATATAGAATCATTAAAAACGAATTTATCTTATTTTTAATCTATATTTAATTTGATATGAAAGAGAATAACATTCGTGGTGGCGATGCCCCAATAAAAGTCGAGCTAGAAGCAAACAAGAATTATTCTTGGTGCAGCTGTGGTCACGGCGATCAACCTTTTTGTAATGGTACTCATAGAAAAGAAAAAGCTACTACTCCACTTACTTTTCAAGTTGAAGAGGCTAAAGAAGCTTGGTTATGCACCTGCAAGCTCACTAAAAATCCTCCGTATTGCGATGGTTCGCATAATGCATAACTGTTAGTTTAATTTATGCATGTCGACTGATTTAAAAAATTCGACATGCATAAAAAACTTCTTGCTCTCTATATACTTCTCTCCTTCAGCTTTACTTTAAGTGCTGAAGAATCTGATATATCTTATACAACGACATCCGATCAAATAGATCCGGTTATCAATCAGTTTTTGTCTTTATTATCTATAAGTGATACCAAGGTTCAAAAGGCAATTTTAAGCGATATTGAATCTAACTGGCAACCCGAATATGAAATCATGTTGCTAGAGATCATGTATTTTGCCGATGGCAATAAACTGCGCAGCGAATTACTAGGTGTGATGCAAAGAAAGACTGGGAAGAAATTCGCTTTTGATGCTAACAAATGGTATGAGTATTTGTGGAATAAACCACAAAAAATTCTACCAGATTACCATATTTTCAAAGCTAAACTTCACAGTTATTTAGACCGGAAATTCAGAGTTTATTTTATAGCTAGGCAAAAAGATGCGCTTATTCGTTTTGATGAAATTCGCTGGGGTGGTGTTAAACAAGATGGTATACCACCACTTCGCGATCCAGAAATGATTAATGCAAATGAAGCCGACTATTTAAATGACAATCATATCGTTTTTGGAATTTCGGTAAATGGAGATACTAGAGCATACCCTAAACGAATTTTAGCTTGGCATGAAATGTTTACCGATGTCGTTGGAAAGGTACCTGTTGCCGGCGTGTATTGCACACTTTGCGGCACCGTTATTCTATATGAAACCAAACACAAAGGCAAACAGCATAAAATGGGTACTAGTGGTTTTTTATATCGATCTAATAAATTAATGTACGATCAAGAAACCCAATCATTATGGAGTACTTTGGAAGGCAAACCAGTCGTAGGCCCCTTAGTTGGCAAAGGCATTCAGTTAGAATATCGCAGCGTTGTGACCACAACCTGGGGAGAATGGAAAAAATTGCATCCGGAAACCAAAGTACTCTCCTTAAATACGGGTTATAAAAGAGATTATGGTGAAGGTGTTGCTTATCAAAACTACTTCGCAACGGACAATCTCATGTTCAATGTACCTTCTGTAGATAAACAGTTAAAAAATAAAGCATCTATTCTAGCGATACGATTGGATGAGCACCCCAATGACCCGTTAGCCATTTCAGTTAAATTCCTAAAAAATAATCGGATTTACCATAACGAGATTAAAGGACGAAAATTTGTGGTCCTAACAAGCAGATCTCTAGCAAATCGGGTGTATGAAAGCCAGAACATTCAATTTAAAAATTACACAAAAGATGGTGATTTAATTGACACTAATGGAACTATTTGGAAAGTTACTGAAGATTATTTGAAGAGCAGTAAAGGTGATATTTTAAAAAGAATTCCCGCTTTTAATGCCTTTTGGTTTGGATGGCAAGCAGCCTATCCCAATACTCGATTGATTAAATAATTATCCTAATTTAGAGCATTGTAAATGCTTTAGTTAGATATTAATGAAACTACATACCAAAGTTATTACGCTTTTTATAGCGCTGTTGAGCCTTTCATGCTTCGAAAAGAAAAAAGAACCTATTGAGAAGACCCTAGATAACGAGTTAAAACAAAAGATTGGTCAAATGATCCTTGTGGGGTTTCGGGGTGATTCCATCCAGAAAGTGGATTCTATTTTAAAAGATCAACTCAAGAAAGGTGAAATCGGCGGCATAATTTTGTTCGATTATGACGTTGTATATAAAAAGGCTGATCGCAATATCAAATCTCCTGATCAACTTAAAAAACTCATCGCCGATTTACAGTCACTAAACGAGGATCAGCTCTTTATTTCTATTGATCAAGAAGGTGGTAAAGTAAGTCGCTTAAAACCGAAATACGGATTCCCTGAAAGTGTTTCAGCTAAATATTTAGGTCAAATAGATGATGTTGATACGACTTTATTGTATGCGGAACGCAACGTCAAAACTTTAAAAAGTCTAGGAATTAATCTCAATTTCGCACCAGTTGTTGATATGGATATCAATCCAAATAATCCGGTTATTGGTGGTTATGAGCGTAGCTACTCTAAAAAAGCAGAAATCGTCGAAAAACATGCAGCCATTTGGATTGATGCCCACGCCGAAGCAGGAATTATCTCCACCTTAAAACACTTTCCAGGCCATGGTAGCGCCGATGCAGATTCACATAAAGGTATTACGGATATCACTAATTTTTGGTCTGTGGAAGAGCTTATTCCTTTTAGAAAGTTAAGTGCCAAAAAATCAATGGGAATTATGACAGCCCATGTTATGAACAAAGAATTGGATTCCACTTATCCTGCTACCCTATCTAAAAATGTCATCAAAAAAATAATACGAAATAACTTCGAGTTCAATGGCTTGGTTTTTTCAGATGATCTACAAATGAAGGCTGTGAATGCCATGTTTCCCTTTGAAACCATATTGAAAAAAGCCATTGAAGCGGATGTTGATGTATTGGTTGTTGGAAATAACTTAGAATATGACCCTGATATCGCTTCTAAAATGATCAACGCCATTTATAAAATGGTACAAAGTGGTGAAATTACTGAAGAGCGGATTGAAGAGTCGTATCAACGAGTATTAAAGGCTAAGAAGAGTATATAAATCCTTTTTTAATATGAAATTCAGATCAGTTATGCTGAACTTGTTTCAGCATCTCACGATTTAATGAGACCCTGAAATGAATTCAGGGTGACGATTGAGCTTAAGAATTTTAGCATAATCAAAAAACGTTATTAGGAAATCATAATTTCCTAATAACGTTTTACTATTAACTTAATAATTAGAGGCTATACTATACGTGTAAAGCCCGATCCTCGGTTGCAGCCAAGGCAGCTTCTTTAACGGCCTCTGCATAGGTTGGATGCGCGTGACTCATTCTCGCCATGTCCTCCGCACTAGCTCTAAATTCCATTGCAGTAACTGCTTCGGTAATTAAATCAGCACAACGAGCACCAATCATATGAACTCCTAATACTTCATCTGTATTTGCATCTGCTAGGATTTTCACAAAACCGTCGATATCCATACTCGCCCGTGCTCTACCTAAAGCACGCATAGGAAACTGTCCTACTTTGTAAGCTACTCCCGCTTCTTTTAATTCTTCTTCTGTCTTACCTACTGCAGCAACTTCTGGCCAAGTATATACTACACCTGGAATCAAATTGTAATCAATATGTGGTTTTTGCCCTGCAAGTTGTTCAGCAACAACGACGCCTTCCTCTTCAGCTTTGTGAGCTAGCATCGCACCTCGGATAACATCGCCAATGGCATAAATATTTGACGCTGTTGTTTGCAGGTGTTCATTTACTTCTACTTGTCCACGATCATTCAACTTTACGCCTGCTGCTTCAGCATTCAATCCATCAGTATAGGGTCTTCTTCCAACAGAAACTAGGCAATAGTCTCCTTTGAATTCTACTTCATTCCCTTTTTTATCATCAGCCTTAACGATAACTTCATCACCAACGCGTTCTACTGATTTTACTTTATGTGAAAGATGAAATTTCGCTTTCTGCTTTTTCATTACTTTCATCAATTCTTTTGAAAGTGCAGCATCCATTCCTGGAATAATGCGATCCATATATTCGATCACAGTAACATCAGAACCTAGTCTTTTGTATACCTGACCTAATTCCAATCCGATTACACCACCACCAATAACGATCATGTGTTTTGGAATTTCCTTAAGCTTTAAAGCTTCAGTTGAAGTAATTATTCGCTCTTTATCAATTTTTATAAATGGTAAGGTCGAAGGTTTAGAACCTGTCGCGATGATAGTATTTTTTGCCTCTATTGTTTCCATCTTTCCATCGGCCTTGGCTATATTTATATGAGTTGCATCTTTAAAACTACCTGAACCTTCAAAAACATCGATCTTATTTTTTCCCATTAGGAATTCAATTCCCTTAGTAGTCTGGTCTACAACTGCCTGTTTACGACCAATCATTTTTTCTAAGTTCACCTTTACCTCGCCTGGAATTTCAATACCATGCTCTTCAAAATGCTTCACTGCATCTTCGTAATGATGAGATGAATCTAACAAGGCTTTTGAAGGAATACAGCCAACATTAAGACAAGTACCGCCTAGTGTAGAATACTTCTCGATTATTGCTGTTTTCATTCCCAATTGTGCGCAACGAATTGCTGCAACATATCCTCCTGGTCCTGAGCCTATAACGGCTACATCGTATGAACTCATAATGTATCTTTAAGTCGATTTTTATTTGGTACACAAAAATAGAGATTCCATTTTAGATTTTAGTGATTAGATAGGAGATTCTAAAGCCAGCTACCAGGTTGACTAAGTCGCTAAAAAAATCCAGTAGTTTGTAGTGAACTATTCAAGAAGGAAATGCCAACATATCACCCATTCCGACAGTAAACAACCAGCAACCGTAAATAGCGTGTTCTATCGATACCATCAAGGTAGAGCGCTCGTTGTAATAGGTATAGGCAAATAACAATCCTCCTAAAAATGTAAGCACAGCGACCAAAATATTCTTAAGAAAAATATGAGCTAAGGAAAAAACAATTGCATTGATAAAAATAAGCTGCCATTTAGAATTAAAAAAAACCTCATATCGCTTAAAAAAGAAAGTTCGATACAGTAATTCCTGCGGGTAGACCGAAAAAAAAGTATATACAAAAAGGATGATAACGTACAGTTGTGGTTTAGTTAGTAAAACAGAAAACAATTTTTCTGGAGCTACCAAATAAACATACATACAAGTAATGAAAATTATTACACCAAGTTTAACTAGGGTGGATTGCCAAAATCTTGGCCAATAAAGATCTTTATTGATTTTGAAGGATAGCTTTTCGACCTTAAGAAGCACATACAACATATAGATAAATCCTAAAAGTCCAATAACCCCTTTTAAAATTGGGTTGTAGCTAAAGGCATAGCTTACCGGAATTAGAATAAATATGATCAAAAACTCGATCGCCCGATAGGTAGAAAAGGATTTGTTATAGGTAACTGTATTCACCTTCTAAAAATACCAAATAAATGGCATTAAACAGCGATTGCACTACTGTTTTTAACCTCGCTCATAATAAATGAACTGTGCGTATTACCTATGTGTTCGATTGAAGTTAGCTTGGTAACCATAAAATCTCGATAGGCGTCCATATCCTTAACTAACACATGCAAAATGTAGTCGTAATCGCCACTAACATGGAAACAAGACTTAACCTCATCTAGTTCCTGTACCTTTTTTTCAAAAGCAGTCAAAAAAGTCTTGCTGTGCCGCACCAACCCAACATGACAAAAAACTGTAAAACCTTTATTTACTTTCTCTTTATCCACCAAGGCAACATAGTCCGTGATTATTTGAGCTCGTTCTAACTTACGAATACGCTCATAAACTGCAGTAACCGATAAATCTAAATGCAATGAAAGTTGTTTGGTCGTCTGTTTGCTATTGGCTTGCAATAACGCAAGTAATTTGCGATCCGTAATATCCAGCTCCATAAGATGATTATTCTATAAAATTGAATCAAATATAACATTTATAGATAATAAATCTATAAATATCAATTATATATGAATTTAAATCTAAATTACTCAATAATCATTGATTTTTAGACACTGATTAACGAATTTTGATATATAACTAAATAGCTTTCCCATGAAATTTAAACCAGCAAACAACATACAAGACCTTCAGTATTTTGGCGAATTTGGCGGAGTGAATCCCTCAATTTCAGATTCATCAACCTATACTTTTTTATCGGCAAAAACCATGTTCGATACCTTTGAAGGGAATGCCGATGGTTGTTATTTATACTCTAGACATTCTTCACCCAGCAATTTATATTTAGGCGAAGCTTTAGCTGCTATGGAAGGCACCGAAACCGCTACGGTAACGTCTTCAGGTATGGGAGCTATCACTCCAGTAGTATTACAACTATGTGAAGCAGGTGATCATATAATTTCGAGTAGAACGATCTATGGTGGAACCTATGCATTCCTAAAAAACTTCACGCCACGTTTGGGAATTGATACTTCATTCGTCGATATCACAAAATTAGATATTGTAGAAGCTGCCATTACCTCAAATACAAAAGTGATTTATTGTGAATCGGTTAGTAATCCATTATTAGAAGTTGCAGATATAAAAGCGTTGTCAGAGCTTGCTAAAAAACACGGATTAAAGCTGGTAGTAGATAATACATTCTCTCCCTTAAGTATCTCACCTGCGGAATTAGGAGCTGATGTAGTGATACACAGTTTGACAAAGTTCATCAACGGATCAAGCGATACGGTTGGTGGTGTTGTTTGTGGTACTCAAGAGTTTATTGACCAGCTTCGAAATGTAAATGATGGTGCCTGCATGCTTTTAGGATCTACAATGGACAGCCTTCGAGCATCAAGTATTTTAAAGAACCTTCGCACCCTTCATATTAGGATTAAGAAACACAGCGAGAATGCGATGTACTTGGCCGAGAAATTTCAAGAAGACGGGCTAAAAACTGTCTATCCAGGGCTTAAATCACACCCTAGTCATAATATATTCAGTTCAATGATGAATATGGAATATGGGTATGGCGGTATGTTAACTATTGATGTTGGATCTTTAGATAAGGCGAATGCCTTAATGGAACTAATGCAAAAAGAAAACTTAGGATACCTTGCCGTAAGTCTTGGTTTTTATAAAACCTTATTTAGTGCTCCAGGTAGTTCTACTTCTTCTGAAATTCCTGAGGAAGAACAAACAGAAATGGGATTAACAGATGGGTTAATTCGCTTTTCTATTGGGCTGGACAACGATATAGAACGTACCTACCAGCAAATGAAAAGTTGTTTACAACAACTAAATATACTCGATAAAACAAATAATTTAGAAACGGCGAACATCTAAACTGCTCATTTCTGTCGTATTTTCTGTAAGCTTGCCAAGATATATCTTGCTAATTCGGAGGGATAAATTCTCATTCTTTAGTTATATATAGCTGTTTTGCAGGCATTATTATTAACCAAATAACTCAAATGTAATGAGAAAACTAATCTGCCTTATAGCATTTTCCCTAATGATCGGTACAACGACTTTACAAGCCCAAGATAGCTACGATACGGCAATCGGACTAGGATTGGACTTTGGAGAAGGATCAACTTTTGTTGGACCATCTGTAAAACATTTTTTTGACAGTAATAATGCCGGGCTTGCCGAAGTAACTTTTGCGAATGATGTTACCTCCTTGACCGCTTTGTATCAATATAATGATGCATTCCCAAATGCTGGTGGCTTAAAATGGTTTGCTGGTGCAGGATTTTCAATCGCCTTTTTTGATGGCGGATCGGATTTCTTTTTAAGACCAACAGCCGGACTAGATTTCAAAATTTCCAACGTTCCTCTTTCAATTACTTTTGATTGGAGACCGGCAATTTTCTTGGGAGATGCCAATGGAGGGGATACATTTGAACCAGCCCGCTTTGGGCTAGGTTTTAGGTATTGCCTTAATTAAACTATTCATACGCCATTTAAAAAGCCATCAAAATTGATGGCTTTTTTTGTTCTCATACTTCTGAAACTACTTCACATTTGCATAGCTATTAGCAAAATCGTAACATTACCGTACGATTAAACTACCAAACTCAATGCAAGACGAAAATATCAACCCGCTAAACCCTGAAAATGAAAATATTGTTGAGAATAAAGAACTTAATATTTGGGAAGCATTAATTCCTGTTTTTGTCTTAGTGGGGCTATTGGCCTTTAATGTTTATGTATATGGTGATAATGCATTAAGCGGAAGTAATCAATTTATATTATTAATTGGGGCGGCAGTTGCCGCGATTGTAGGCTATTTTAACAAAGTATCTTACAAACAAATGCTCGAAGAAGTTGCAGAGAACGTCCGATCCACAACCGGAGCCATATTAATTTTACTAATGGTTGGAGCATTGGCTGGAACCTGGTTAATTAGTGGGATTATCCCATCCATGATTTATTATGGTCTACAAATTTTAAATCCAACAATTTTTCTAGCTGCCAGTGTTATTATATGTGCTGTTATATCTATTGCAACGGGTAGCTCTTGGACTACATCGGCAACGGTGGGTATTGCACTTATTGGTATTGGAGAAACACTTGGGATTTCATTGGGTATGACCGCGGGAGCAGTTTTATCTGGGGCATATTTTGGTGATAAAATGTCACCATTAAGTGACACCACAAACCTTGCCCCCGCAATGGCTGGAGGTGAACTTTTTAGTCATATTAAATATATGACCTATACTACGGTACCAACGATTGTTGTGACATTTATTGTTTTTATTATAATAGGATTGAGCATCGACACAAGTGGTGCTGCTGATACGGCTTCAATTCTCAAATCAATCAAAGGTTCATTTAATATTTCAGGCTGGCTATTTCTAGTTCCTGTTATTGTAATCTTATTAATCATTAGAAAAACTCCACCTCTGATTGCCCTACTAGCAGGTACGCTTTTAGGTGGACTTTTTGCTATTATTTTTCAATCAGGAATTATTTGGAACAATGGCTTAAAATATAGCTTATCTGAAATTCCTGCGAAATATGAAAAGATCCTCGATTGGGATGGTGGTAAATACAACTATTATGATCCTGGGACGCATTCGTTAGTATCTAACGATAATTCGATAACCTTAAAGAATAATAGTCTAGAATTATCGGCTCCGAATGCTGCTATAACCAATTCCAAATCGAGCACCGTTGAAGTAATTAAGGAAGGAAATGTTATAGATAAGTTCGAAATCAAAGGATCACCAACTTCATTCATGCAGAGCGCTTATTTCGCTGTTATGGGTGCAATTACAATAGACAGTGCTGTAGAAACGTCGAACAGCGAGTTGAATGATTTGTTTTCTTCTGGCGGAATGAAAGGCATGCTCGGCACGATTTGGCTAATTATTTGTGCAATGGTATTTGGGGGTGTTATGGATGCGATTGGAGCATTAGCTAGAATTAGTCGTGCACTGCTTAGCCTTGCAACAACAACCTTCGGATTGTTTGCGAGCACCGTTGCTAGTTGTTTGGCACTAAATGTCACTGCATCCGATCAGTATTTAGCATTAGTAGTACCCGGTAAAATGTTCAGTAAAGCATATCGCGATCGTGGACTTGCCCCCGAAAATTTATCAAGAACGCTTGAGGATTCTGGTACAGTAACTTCTGTTCTAATACCATGGAACACCTGTGGTGCTTATCAAAGTGGGGTCTTGGGAGTACCGGTTGCTGATTATTTCTTTTATGCGATTTTCAACTGGCTAAGTCCGTTTATGACCTTGCTGTTTGCAGCTTTCAATATTAAGATTAAGCAGCTGGTTCAGGAGGTAAAAGCAGCCTAAGTTTAACTGTTATTTAATTCAAACTAGAACAACACTTTATATAGTTTTTCGTTTTTACAAAAACCAACTTAAAACACTATGCTATTATTCGCTGAGCAACAAGGCTTATTAGAGGTTATTAAATACACCGTACCAACAATCGTTACGGGTATGATTGCTTATTACTTTTTTCGTTTACACACAAAAAATGAGGATGGTCGAAGACGATTTCTTCTTAAAAAAGATTTGCAAGTAAATGCATTGCCACAACGTTTGCAGGCATACGAGCGTATGACATTGTTTTTAGAGCGCATAGTGCCTTCAAAACTCCTTATTCGTGTAAAACCTAATGGAGAGGATAAACTGGCCTATGAAGCCTTGCTAGTGAACAATATTGAAACGGAGTTTGAACACAATCTTGCACAGCAAATTTATATGACAAATGAATGTTGGGGTGTTATCAACTCAGCTAAGAACGCCACTATTCGCTTAATACGCACAACCAATATGAGTGCGAAAGTCGAAAATGCTGATAAGCTCAGAGAAGCAATTTTAAGTGAAATGTTGGATAAACAGGCACCTTCAGCGACAGCTTTGTCTTTTATAAAAGAAGAGATTTCGGATATTTGGTAATCCTAGTGACTATCTTAAGTTAACATTACCATCTTTGGCCTTAGCATATTCATAGCCTTGCTCCCACCACTCTTTCATTGCCTTTTTATTGAACACTAATGAGTTTTCGGTAAGTTTTGTTGGTGTATAATATCGGTTTAAAGTAATATTCTTATTCTTTGCTGCCAATTTACCAATGGTTATATCGTGTCTTTCAATTTGATCCAATAAATAACCAAACAAACTAACCATCAATGAAAACGGGTTTTTACCAATCACCTTCTGATAATCCATATTTTCCGATTCTAAAATAATAGCGTCTACCGTTGTTGCTCCTCTATTAATTGCTTCTCGTATGGGCACAACACTACCAAAACCACCATCGGCATATTGATAGCCATTTTTTTCGACCAGAGACATAAAGGGAATGTAATTACAAGAAATCCATATCCATTCGCAAAAGTCTTCATAGCTAAAATCATTAATACTTTTGTATTCGGTGCGATTTTTGGTCAAGTTCGAAACGGTAACAATAACGTCTTTTGCTTTGTAATGAATTTTCTCATAATCATCGGTTGAGAAATTCTTTTTTATTGTACGAAGTAAATTTCTGCTTTCACCAAACGTACGCTTTCCTTTTATAAGTTGCCACAATACATTTAAGTGATTTATCGAAACGTACTCCTGCCCTTTTTTATGCTTTACTAAAAAGGGATTGTTGCTAAATATTTTTCGTTGATTAACACTTGTATATATATCATGAATCTTGTCGATCTGACCATTTGCTAAAAAGGGAATTAGTAAACTACCAGTAGAAGTCCCAACAAAAAGATCATATTCATGTCCTTTTGTTTTCATTAAAAACTCGGCTATACCTCCGGCAAATGCGCCTTTGCTACCGCCACCACTTATTACAAGTGCGCGCATAAAATTCGGGTTGCTTTTATATTACTATTTCGTTGGCATCAGCTTCTTTACGTTTCGCATACTTAAAGCCACGTTTCCACCAATCAGTCATTTGCTCTTTGTCAAAAATAAGTGAATTCGTTGTCAGAATAGTAGGTGTATAATAAAAATTGATGACCACATCCTTGTGAGATGCAGCAAACTTGCCAATTTGAATGTTTTGATATTCAATTCTGTCCGCCATAAAATTAAATACGTTGGTAATTAATGAAAAGGCATTTCTTGATGGCATTCTGTTAATACTAGTTATTTCGGTTGCTAGGATTATTGCATCGATTTCAGTAGCTCCCCGCTTTACTGCTTCTTCCAAAGGAATCATGCAACCTAAGCCGCCATCCGCATATTCATAATGATTTTTCCGTACTAGCGACATAAAAGGAGTATAGTTACAAGAAATCCATATCCAGTCGATAAAGTCATCATAGTCGAAATCCTTGATCGATTTGTATTCTACCTGATTTAAAGAGAGGTTAGATACGGTAACAATTACCTCTTTTGGTCCTGACTTGATTTCTTGAAACTCCTCTTTGCTTATAGATCTAACAATCAATTCTCTCAAATTATGGCTATCACCAAAGGTCTTTTGCCCCTTTAAAAAATTAATGAGCACATTTATATGATTGATACCTATTTGTTGAACACCATACTTCTTTTTAACTGTAAAAGGGCAGTTGCTAAAAATGCTGTTTTGGTCAACGGAGGTATAGATATCCTTTATCTTTTCTACTTTTCCTAATGAAAGATGAGAAATAAGTAAGCTTCCTGTAGAGGTACCTAAATAAAGATCATAATCCCTCTGCTTCTCTTCTATTAAATATTGAGAAACACCTCCTGCGAATGCTCCTTTACTTCCACCACCGCTAATTACGAGTGCTTTCATTTGGTTTGTAGTTGTTTTAAAACTGATTGTTCTGATGAAGAAAGCTTGGCAGCCAATTTTTTAAACCGCTCTTGCCAAGTAGTATCCTCTAACAGGCTTTGTAGTGTTTTTTTGGCAAAACTTGCAAAACGCCAATTTGGATGTGTCGCTGCATTGATCAAGTCGAGTAAATTTTGATCGTTATATGCCGCTAATTCAATTAAATAACGAAATGCATTTTCTCGTATTTCGAAACTGTATTTTGGTGATGTATATGAAGACAGTTCTTGATACCAACTTGCTTTGTTTTCTTCATTATAATCCGAAGTCACTAATGCCAAGGCAAGCCATAAAGTTCTAATATTCTTGTTTCGTAAGCCCTCTACACCCTTTGTCTTATCTAAATAAGTCATGCGCATATCCGGAAAATTAGCCCACAATCTAAATAGTGCATTCTCTTGTGTGATATAGGATTCATCATCTAAAAGCGACTCAAACTCCGCTTGAAGTTCTTGCGGAATTTCATTTACTGCTCCAATTATGTACTGTCTTAATTTAAGGTCGTCAGTTGCAAGTGCCTGTTTCAATAATGCAACTCTAAAAGGTACAACATCATCCTTTATTTGATCAATTACTTCAGTTTTTACGGGATAATAAACAGCTGCATCTAAAACCTTTTTAAAGAACTCGTAGCGCTCATTACTTTTCTTTTTTGACGGATGCTGAAATTCATTTTGGGTGACCTCGAATAGTCGATCGATAAAAAAGTCAGGCTGTGCTATTAAACTTGCCATTGCTTCTTCATAAGGAAAATGCTTTGACTGCAGCCATAGTTCAACAAACTCGACCAAGTCCTTACCACTAGTCAATTCTACTTCGGCCATAAAATCGTTTGTGGTAACATTTTTAAACTGATATTTTTTTAAATAATTCTTTATTGCAAGCTCAAATGCCTCATCACCGACTTCTTCTCGAAGCATATGCAAGGCCCAAGCACCTTTTTGATAAAAAGTTAAACTGCTAGCCTTCGGATTTAGTAAGGATTCACCCTTTCCTTGTTGGGAAAGTTCGTTCAACTGCTCGGCGGATTCATATAATCGTTGACTATAATAGGCTGCTCCAAAAACTTCTCTTTCGGCTAATAAGGCATAGTAGGTTGCAAAACCTTCATGTAACCAATGATCTGTTCCCGAAACTTCGGTAACTAAATTACCGAACCATTGGTGCGCTAGTTCATGTGCATTGACATTAACATAATTGTTATCCGAAAACCCTATTGAATCGACCATAAAACTATTCGCAAAAATGGTTGCGCCTGTATTTTCCATCCCGGCGTATAAAAAATCACGGACAGGAATTTGCTTATAATTTTGCCAAGGAAAAGGAACACCAATTTCAGCTTCTAGAAAATCGAATATTTGTTGGGTATATCTATAGGTAGGCTCCACCTTATTGGCATCACTTGGGTGATAGTAATTAACTAGTGGTATACCAGAGTTCGATATGAGCTTTTGAGATTCATAATTACCTATTGCCACAGCAACTAAATAACTGCTCATAGGCTGTTGCATATCATATTGCCACTGAGTTTTCCCATTGTTCGTGTTGGATTCAACTAATTTTCCATTTGTAATTACCTGATAGTTTTTATCAAACCTAATGGTAAGATCAAACTCGATCTTGTCGTTCATATAGTCAAGGCTAGGTAACCAATGACTGGTATATTTTCCTTGACCTTGAGTCCAAACTTGTTTTATAGCGCTTTCAGTATCCCATCCAAAGAAGTACATTGTTTTTTTAGGAAAAGCTTTATATGAAAATGAGATTTTATAGATCTTATTGGCTTTAAAATCACCCTTGAACTCAATCTTATTTTTAGCACTAGATACTAAAACTTTATCCGATTTCAATTCTCCTAACAACTCCATATTGCGAGCATCGAGGTATACCATTGAAGTATCTTTCAATACCTTAAATTGAACCGCTACGCTTCCTTCAACTGTTTTCTGATATGGGTCTATATACAGTACCGCTTGCAACTTTTCGAAATCTACAACAGTTGCTTGCTGCGCATGGCATACAAGCGTGATGAATAGTAAAAGGAACAAAAATCGAATTCTCATGTATCAACTTAATCAATAACTACTCCAAAGTAACGAAATGCATTCCCAATATATTTTTGATTTGCCATAAAACATTTAATTTAGTTTTATGAACCCGAATGTGCTTCAAACACCTATCGAATATTTAAAAGGCGTAGGACCTAATCGGGGCGAATTACTTCGCAAGGAACTCGGCATTCATACCTATCAAGATCTTCTCAACCTTTTTCCCAATCGTTATATAGACAAAACCCGATTTTATAAGATTAAAGAATTACAGCGAAACAATGCAGATGTGCAGGTTTTAGGCAAGATCATTCACCTTAAAACCATAGATCAAAAAAAAGGGAAACGCCTTGTCGCAAGTTTTGTCGATGATACCGGAAAAATGGAGCTTGTCTGGTTTCGTGGGCAGAAATGGATTCGTGAAAACCTTAAAATAAATGAACCTTATGTTATTTTTGGTCGGGTTAATTACTATAATGGCTTTAGTATGCCACATCCTGAAATGGAATTACTGTCAACTTATGAAAAAAAGTTGCGTACGGCTATGCAACCGGTATATCCATCAACAGAAAAACTAGCTGCAAGAGGTGTTACTAACAAAACAACATCAAACATAATTCAACAGCTTTTCCTAGAAACAAATGGGAAATTTTTGGATACTCTATCCCCCGCTATTCTTAATGAGTTAAAACTTATTCCAAAAAGTGAAGCCTTATTCAATATTCATTTTCCTAAATCACAGGAATTATTGGCTAAATCCCAGTTTCGATTAAAGTTTGAAGAGCTATTTTATATTCAACTGCAGCTGATTAGCAAGAACATGCTGCGAAAACGAAAGATTAAGGGCTATCCTTTTTATCAGGTCGGTACCTTTTTTAATGAGTTTTACAACGATCATTTACCATTTGAACTTACAGGGGCTCAAAAAAGAGTTATCAAAGAAATACGCACCGATTTAGGTAGTAATGCACAAATGAATCGACTGTTGCAAGGCGATGTAGGCTCTGGTAAAACTATTGTGGCTTTAATGACGATGCTATTGGCCATCGATAATGGATTTCAAGCCTGTCTAATGGCACCTACGGAGATTTTGGCAACACAGCACTATCACGGATTAGTAGCATTGTTAATTGATATGCCAATTACAATTCAATTGCTGACAGGATCAACCAAAACCTCTAAACGAAAGGAAATACATGCCGACTTACAAAATGGGCAATTACATATTTTGATCGGTACCCATGCATTACTTGAAGACAAAGTGAAATTTCATAATCTCGGCTTAGCGATTATTGACGAACAACATCGATTTGGTGTTGCGCAACGCTCTAAATTATGGCATAAAAATGAGCAGCCACCTCATATTTTGGTGATGACCGCCACCCCTATTCCAAGAACACTAGCGATGAGTTTGTATGGTGATTTGGACATTTCCGTAATTGACGAATTACCTCCTGGAAGAAAATCAATTAAAACGGTTCATCGATATGATAGTAATCGACTAAAAGTATTTCAGTTTATAAGAGATGAAATAAAAAAGGGGCGGCAGATCTATGTTGTCTATCCATTGATTCAAGAATCAGAAAAAATGGATTATAAAGACTTGATGGACGGCTATGAAAGCATCGTACGAGAATTTCCGATGCCTGACTATCAGATATCAATTGTTCATGGTCAAATGAAACCTGCGGACAAAAATTTTGAAATGAATCGTTTTGTCAAAGGTGAAACGCAGATCATGGTGGCGACAACGGTTATTGAAGTCGGAGTGAATGTACCAAATGCCTCGGTAATGATTATTGAAAGCGCAGAACGTTTTGGATTATCGCAACTACATCAATTACGCGGTCGCGTAGGTCGAGGTGCAGAACAAAGTTTCTGTATTCTAATGACTAGTTTTAAATTAAGTAATGATAGCAAAACCCGACTAGAAACTATGGTAAGGACTAACGATGGTTTTGAAATCGCAGAAGTAGATTTAAAATTACGTGGTCCGGGAGATATCATGGGGACGCAGCAAAGCGGAGTTTTGAACTTGAAAATAGCTGATATTGTTAAGGATAATGACATACTAAAACTAGCACGTCAGTTTGCGCTAAAACTATTGAAAGATGATCCTACGCTCGCCAAAGAAGAAAACCAGGTTATCCGGTTTGCTTATTCGCAGTTAATGAAGTATAAAAATATCTGGAATTATATTAGTTAGATCTTAAAACAAATTGATTTGGTGTAAAATCAATCTCTTTATTGTAAATCAAAGTACCTTCAAAATCAATATAAGCAACCCCTCCAATTTCTGTTGAAGCATCCTTGAAGTAATTGTAGCCTACAACAACTTGTTCAGTACTCAAATTAATTTTAAATGTCTTTATTGATATGGGTGATTGTACCTGTTTCTCAAGCTCGTCAATAAGTTTAAAAAGCGCTTTCCCGTCTCCTATGACCGTATTAGAGGTGAAATCATAGATTAATGGGCTTGAAACAATGGTACTAGGTTGAGGATTTAAAACAAAAAAAGCCATCTTACCATCTTGTATAGTAATATCTAATATTCCATCAGTTATTGGATTTTCAAATATTTGATTGCTCCCCGCATTAATCAAACTGAGATTCTCCAAATCTAAAACTTGATAACTTCCATTTCTACTGAATATGTAAAGATTTTGGTCGTCATTCACTGAGAAATTGTAATCAGTAGTAAGAGTAATTCTGTCTAGTGACAAATCTTTCATATCATATACTAGGAGCTCTCTATTGTCTGATGAATCTTGCTGAAATAAGATAAAATAGTCCCCTCTAGCACTAAAATTCGAAGGAAATCCTATGGTGGGAATTACAGAAGATCTACATTCATCAGCCACTTGATCATAAACATTGAGACTAAAAGTAGTAGCACCTGAAGCTTCTACTGAAGCACTTATAAATGCCAAATACTTTTGTGAATTGTCAATACCTACAACCTCAAAACTATCTTCATTAAAACAATAGTTCCTATTGATCATAACCCCATCAGTACTCAGGTCAATTTGATGACTTGAATAATCGTTTCTTAACCATGCGTGAAAGGATACTAATTGATCTCTAACAATAGTTTTATTAAAACTTTCTGGTAATTCAAGTTTTTGAAACAAATTTACAGGAGCTCCTAATGTTCCATCACTCAAAAGGTCTATTTGAAAATCAGTAGCACCTTGTTTTGCTAAAATGGTAACCGCAAAAGGGACTTCATCTACCTCTTGGTTAACTTTAGGTTCATCTTTAGCACATGCAATTGACAATATTAAGATTATAAAAACTAGGAGAAAACGACTCATGCAACTTTTTGATTCTTTAGACCAAAGGTAGATACATTTTTAGTAAAATGTGATAGAAATGCCAATTGTTCAGGGCTAGCATTTTTCTACTGTAGACTGCTACTGTCAACTGAGTACTAATTTTAAACCGGCATTAAAAAGTTCTTGATGAATTTCACAATTCCGCTTTTTGCCTTTCCCTTGACATCTGCATCGATTAGAATAAGATCATCAGGTTGTTTCCGCAGATAGATACCACTCATAAAAACATCAACCACATTGACTTCTGATTCTACTTGAAATTTTGTGTTGCGTTGCCAAGCTAAAATTCTGCTCACAGCCACACTTGCTTCGGCTTTACGCTCATCGGAAATAATTGGTTTTCCTGTGGTCATCAGCACTAACTTTCCTGGCCCTTTGGCAGTTGTAAATATAATTCTCCCTAATAGCAGTGATGTCAAACGCATACTTATTACAGCGGATATTTTTATATCGTCACTCATCCCAACAAAGTTTTTAAAGTTGAAAATGACCTCTTCTCCATCAGCTAAATCCCATTCTACAAATTCTTGCCCGCCCATTGCCCGAAAATAGACTGAGCTATCTGCTTCTTGCATTTTAATATGATTCATGGCGTAATTACCACTAAATAAACGAGCTATAAAGGCTGCATTCCATTGTGGTATACTAAATTTTGGTGCGCGCCCACTGGGTTCATAAGATCGGGAAACATAAAACCCTTGATTTCCAGAAGCAGGAATAGTATATTGATTTTCGAACTTTTTCAATGTTCCCTTTTCCATTCCATCTTCGTTTTCTAGCAAGCTTATATAATTACTTGCTTCCTGCGAAAAAGCTACTCTTGAAAACACATACATAAAACTCTTAATGATCACAAACCCAAAAAGAATATCTAATAATAGACTGACGAACAAATTAAGATCAAATACTCCTTGAATAGTCTTTCTCAATCCCGTTTTGACATCATTCAATCTTGTTTCCACTAGTAACTTAGTATTCCCGGCTAAGGCTTGTATACTATCATTGGTGCTACTCGTCATTCCTCTTACTTCCTTTACCAAATTTCGATGTCCTTTTCGTCTAGACTTTTTATAGGATTTATCCATCTCGCCTTTTACACCATTCTCAAAATAACAGAAGATGTTTGGAAATGTGCATTCATCCTTCATTAATCCAGGAATGACCTTGCCGAGTTCATCAGGCACTACTCGGTAAAATGTTTTGCCGGCTTTATTCGGTAATGCAACACTCATATCTTTACTTTCTACCTTGACAGAATCCATTGCAGCATCAATACTAACTTTAAACGAATCGACCTCTTTATCAACAGAAATCTTCAAATCCTTCTCAAACTGCACTCTTTTGAATCGATTAACGGAATCAGTGGTTTGGACAAACGTATTTGCATAAATTCCATCAATGGTTTTCTTGTGCATCTTATTCGAAAAAATTGCGCTGGGGATGATGAAAAGTAGTAGCGGGCTCCAATACAAAAGGGATTTACCAAATAGCGAAAAATTCTTCGTCACCCTAGTATTTTTGAAAATAGCTAGGTTCTGAACTATCGCCAAATAGATAAGTCTTATTAAAGCTGTATATGTAATAAATAACAATACATGTTGAAGATCTAGTAAGAGCCAAACAATAAATGCTCCTATAAGCATAGATAGCGACCTCAGACGGCTTTCTTCTATTAGATAGAAAAAGGCCAATTTGTAACTAGCGAAGTAGAGAATATTTAGCAATGGACTGCTATTTTCTGGTAGCAGATCATATTGCATTACAATGAAGATCACAAACGAAAATATATAAGGTAGCAGCCCGATAAATCTATCTGGTCTCCGATATCGTACCGCTAGATAGAGTCCTAATGGAAATAACCAAAGAGTTCTGAAATGTAATTTTTGAAGGAAACTAACTTTATCAGGGTCTAGATTGCCAAAATTTCCTTGCGAAAACCCAAATAAAGCAAATAACGAAAAATCATAAATAGCTGGAAGTAGTCCAACAATGGTAATTACCAAAAAGAGATCTTGGTGTGAAAACGTTTTAATACGTTTCCATACGATTGCGCCCGCTTTCATAAAATAAGTCTAGTTGGTTGTATGCTAGAAAGGTACGTAAAAAAGAAAAAGCATTCTAAAATTGAATTTTAGAATGCTTTTTCACTAAAGTTATAAATGGAATAACGCCCTATGCGGCGTTTTCCTTTTTAATCAAATTCAATGCACTTCCTTCGCGGAACCACTCAATTTGAGAATCGTTATATGTATGATTTACTTTAATAGTATCCTTGTTTCCGTCGGCATGAACAATTTCTATCGTTAGTGGTTTTCCCGGCGCAAAATCAGCGATATCTATAAAGTTGAAGGTGTCATCCTCTTGAATAAGGTCGTAATCTGCTTCGTTCGCGAACGTCAACCCTAACATTCCTTGTTTTTTCAGGTTTGTTTCATGAATACGAGCAAAAGATTTTACAATCACGGCAGCAACACCTAAATGACGAGGTTCCATAGCAGCATGTTCTCGAGATGAACCTTCACCATAGTTATGATCTCCCACAACAATAGTCTTAATGCCTGCAGCTTTGTATTCACGTTGTGTATCCGGTACTCCACCATATTCACCTGTTAATTGGTTTTTGACAAAATTGGTTTTCTTACCAAAAGCATTTACAGCACCAATCAAACAGTTATTAGAAATATTATCAAGGTGACCACGGAAACGCAACCAAGGTCCAGCCATAGAAATATGGTCGGTGGTACATTTACCGAAAGCCTTAATAAGCAGTTTCATGCCTTGCATTTCTTCGTTCTTAATTGGCTCGAAGGGAGTCAATAACTCAAGACGCTCAGAAGTTGGGCTTACTACCACATTTACTCCACTGCCATCTTCGACTGGAGCTAAATAGCCATTATCTTTTACATCAAATCCTTTTGGTGGAAGTTCCCATCCTGTTGGCTCATCGAACTTTACTTCTTGTCCTTCTTCATTAATTAAAGAATCAGTAAGCGGATTAAAATCTAGTCGACCCGAAATAGCTATTGCAGCGGTTAATTCCGGTGATGCAACAAATGCATGGGTATTTGGATTCCCGTCGGCCCGTTTTGCAAAGTTTCTATTAAATGAATGTACTATACTATTTTTTGGTGCATTTTTAGGATCGCTATAACGTGCCCATTGCCCAATACATGGTCCACATGCGTTGGTAAATATCTTAGCATCTAGTTTTTCAAAGACATCTAAAATTCCGTCGCGCTCTGCCGTAAAACGCACTTGCTCAGATCCTGGATTGATTCCCAGTTCTGATTTCATTTTTAATCCTTTATCAATAGCTTGTTGCGCTATAGATGATGCTCTTGAAAGATCTTCATAAGATGAATTCGTACAAGAACCTATTAATCCCCATTCAACATCTAAAGGCCATTCATTCTCCGTTGCCTTTTCCGTCATAGCCGAACCTACCTGCGTAGATAGATCGGGTGTAAAAGGACCGTTTAACAATGGGCCTAATTCTGAAAGATTAATTTCTATTACTTGATCAAAATATTTCTCCGGATTTGCGTATACCTCCGGATCGGCAGTTAAATGTTCTTTTACTCTGTTTGCTGCATCAGCAACATCAGCTCGCTCTGTTGCACGCAGGTAGCGCTCCATAGAATCGTCATAACCGAAAGTCGAAGTTGTTGCTCCTATTTCAGCACCCATATTACAGATCGTACCTTTACCTGTACAAGACATTGAAGTCGCTCCTGGTCCAAAATATTCAACAATAGCTCCTGTTCCCCCCTTAACGGTAAGAATTTCTGCTACTTTTAGAATTACATCTTTTGGAGCAGTCCAGCCAGAAAGTTTTCCTGTTAATTTAACTCCGATTAACTTTGGAAATTTAAGCTCCCAAGCCATTCCTGCCATTACATCAACCGCGTCAGCACCACCAACACCAATTGCAACCATTCCTAGTCCACCAGCATTTACTGTGTGAGAATCGGTACCAATCATCATCCCACCAGGAAATGCGTAGTTTTCTAAAACTACCTGATGAATAATACCAGCGCCTGGTTTCCAGAAACCAATTCCGTATTTATTAGATACTGATTCTAAGAAGTTAAAGACTTCGCTAGAAACATCATTTGCATTTTTAAGATCCTTTTCAGCACCTTCTTTTGCTTGAATTAAGTGATCGCAGTGCACCGTCGTTGGTACAGCTACTTTATTTTTACCAGCTTGCATAAACTGTAATAATGCCATTTGGGCAGTTGCATCTTGACATGCGATACGATCTGGCGCAAAGTCCACGTAGTCTTTACCACGTGTATACGCTTTGCTTGCTTTTCCTTCCCATAAATGAGAATACAAAATCTTTTCAGAAAGTGTCAATGGTTTACCAACTAGCTCACGAGCAGCGTTAACACGCTCTGCCATGTTTTCGTAAACTTTTTTGATCATATCTATATCAAATGCCATTATCTATTTGTTTATTGGTTTATAAAGTGTGTCAAATTTACGAAATGCAGTAGTCTTTTAAAAGATATTCAACAACTAAGGATATCATTTAAATAATTCTAATTTTTTTGAATGAAAAATGAGATTAATTTAGGAAAACGTTAATAATCTTTGTTGAAAATTGCCAACTTAATAATGATTTTCATTACATTTTTTTTGATCAAATCGATTTATTGTATAAAGTAGCCGAAATCGTTATCGATTAATGCTGATAAATTCTCAGTCATCTAGTAGAAAGTGAGTATAAACTAACAAATCCGATGTAGTCTCTAATACTCAAGAAGACATACTTAAAGTTATTAGGAAAACCTCTCGACGGCACTCCAGGAGACATAGCAAATACTAAAATAAACTAGTAATAATCTGTTCTTCGGTAATACCTTCAGCTTCTGCCTTGTAGTTTTTTATAATTCGGTGACGTAGAATTCCCATAGCAACGGCACGAACATCTTCCATATCTGGAGAGAACTTACCATTAATTGCCGCATGAGACTTAGCTGCTAAAATGAGGTTTTGAGAAGCTCTTGGTCCTGCGCCCCAATCGACATATTGTTTTACCAACTCTGTTGCTTTTGCTCCTTTAGGTCTTGTTTTGGAAACTATCTCCACTGCATATTCCACCACATTATCAGCTACAGGGATACGACGAATAAGGTGTTGAATATCTATAATTTCTTGAGCACTAAACAGCGGCCTAACTGTTTCTGTTGTATCGGTCGTGGTAGCCTTTACTACATTCACTTCCTCTTCGAAAGAAGGATACGTCAGTTCGATAGCAAACATAAATCGATCCAATTGCGCTTCTGGCAATGGATAAGTTCCTTCTTGCTCAATAGGGTTTTGCGTTGCCAAGACGAAATATGGTAGGTCTAACTGATAATGATGGCCAGCAACGGTCACAGCACGCTCTTGCATGGCTTCTAGCAAAGCAGCCTGAGTCTTGGGCGGTGTACGGTTGATCTCATCAGCCAAAATAATATTGGAAAAAACGGGCCCTTTAATAAATTTAAACTCCCGGTTTTGATCGAGAATTTCGCTACCCAATATATCACTAGGCATTAAATCTGGTGTAAACTGAATTCGCTTAAAATTCAATCCTAATGCCTGGGCAATGGTGTTTACCATTAATGTTTTTGCTAAACCAGGCACTCCGATAAGTAAGGCATGTCCACCAGAAAAAACAGATAATAAAATCTGCTCAACTACGGCTTCTTGGCCAATAATGACCTTAGCAATTTCATTCTTTAAAGCTTTGTGTTTTTCAACCAAAAGGTTGACAGCAGCGACGTCGGACATGCAGTTATTTTTTTAGCCAATTGTTAGCAAAATTACAGCCCGAGTAATCATTGCTTAAGTTAATGTACGTGTCAATTATCTTTTCGCGCGTCCATTTTCTTATAACATCAAGTTGTTTTTGTTTTAGCGCAAGTTCTTTAATCTTAATATAATCCTTGGAATAGTCCGCTTCATGAGCACTTATTCTATTGGTTATTTTTAGGATTTTGAATTTTTTCTTCCCTGGTTGACTTTGATCTATTAATGGTAACGATAACTCACCATCGGCTAAGTTTTGAATTTGCTGATACAAAGTTGGTTCCATTTTTGTCAACTCAAACTTAGTATCGAAGGTCGCTGGATTGATCAATTTACCCCCATTTTGACGCGTTTCTTTTTCTTCAGAAAATCTTAAAGCGGCATCGGAAAAGGTGATCTCATTTTTAGCAATCGCTAGACGAATGCTATCCATACGTTCCTTTGCTTTTAGTACTTCAGCTTTTGGCGCTTCTGGGATTAATAATAAGTGGCGAATATCTAGCTCCTCCCCTCTAATTTTATCAACTGTAACAATATGCCAACCGAAATCAGTTTTAAAAGGTTCTGAAACTTGTCCAACTTCAAGGCTAAAAGCCATATCTTTTAACTCCTTAGCAAAATTTGTTTGCTTCGTTAATGGATAATACCCACCTTTAGAACTAGATCCTGGATCCTGACTATACAAAATAGCCTGCGTACGGAAAGGCACACCATCTTCTATGATTTCCTTTCGCATTCTTTTTAACCTTTCAACAGTCTCATCCTCGACGTCTTTAGGAATAACTGGCTCTATAACAATTTGAGCGATTTCTAATTCCGCACCAAATTTGGGTTTTTCATCATCCGGAATACCTTTAAAAAAGGTACGCACCTCTTCTGGAGTGATTTCTACCTCATCTGTAATAGTTTCTCGCATTTTTTGAGCTAATTTTTGCTCTTTATTAATGTCGAATAACTGTTTTCTGAAACTTGCTTCGTTATCCTTACGGTAAAATTTTAGTACTTTTTCCAAGCTTCCTTTTTCCTGAACGAAATACTGAATTACGCGATCTACATAATCATTAATTTCAGCGTCACTAACAACCACACTATCCTGAACCGCATGGTGGGCATAGAGTTTATCTTCCATCAATTTCCCTAGCAGTTCACAACGTGTTAACTTTCTAGTGTCAATACCTTGGCGAGCTAGATCAAAAATCGTTTTATCGATATCAGAATCTAAAATCACATAATCCCCGACAACGGAAGCAACTCCATCAAGTTTAACACGCTTAAATGGTGCTTTTACAGTATCTTTTTCAACAGCTGGAGCCATCACGGTATCATTCGCCACCGCAACATCGGCATCATCTTGCGCTTTTGCGACCTGTACTGTCAATAAAACAGCCAGTGCAAATACACTTTTCTTCATCATATTAATAAGTTTCAAACTTGTTATTTTTTGTAGCATCTGTCAATATTTCCTTTTCAAAATTTCGTATGTACTCTAGCTTTCGCTTATTCAGAATTATTTGCTTGATGGTTGGTTTGACATATTCTAGAGGTGCAGTTTCATTTCTTTGAAGCATATCCTTTAAGTAAATCAAATATACCCCTAAGGAATCTTTAAGCTCAAAGAATTGTGATTTTTTTAAGTATTTATCGCGTTGTCTATCGGTTAGCTTGGGAAGTTTGTTATACACTTGCGCCGCTTTAACCCAAATGGAATCGTTTAAAGAAAACGCATTGAACTGTAATGAAAGTGAATCTAATTTTTGACGGTCTTCCAACTCAAAGTTCTTCAAATAATCCTTTACCTCATCAACGTCTGAATTATCAACTCCCAAATGAATATATCTCAGCTTTAAAAGCTCTTCATTTAGTTTAAAATTCTCCTTATTAGCCTCATAATACTTTAATAAATCGACTGACAGCACCACGGTGTCAATATTGGTTTTAACCACTGCCTCTTTGTAGACTTTTGCAAACAAGTCGTTTTTATACTCGTTTACAAGTGCATTTAGGTCTTGTTGACGTTCTTCTGAAATATTGATAAGGGCATTATTATAAAGCAGTTGCTGTGTCGCCCAATTATTAATATAATTTGAAACCAATACCGCACTATCTTGTTTTGAAACGTTACCGCTTAATAGGCGCTCAATATCCTCCTTATATAAAAAGGACTCACCTACTCGCGCAACTGCTTCCTTTTCTTGTTTTGGTCGAAATAAATCGCATGATTGAACGGCAAACGCCACCAACAAAAACAATACTATTCTTTGCGTACTGATATGATTAAAAATTTTATTCAAAAGGAATTACTTAGTTACTACCGCAAGCCGCAAAAATAACAATATTACCATTGTTTGCAACACCTTATTGTAACGTGTAAACCTAAGAGCTATTTTAGATATGATTACATTTACCAATAATTTATGAAGTATTGACCAAACACTAGATGAAAAAGGTTAAAATGATATGGGATTTTCGTGGGCCAGCTGCAATGCAAACTGCCAAACATCACGAAATTCACTTAATTAAATATTTACAGCAAAAAACAATTGAACACCACTTATTAAAAATTCATGAACTAAGCGAGTTTAAAACCGAGGTTTGGCTAGTTACTGATGAATCGTTTGTAAACATAATACGTCAGGATTTGAAACCACATCGGGGACAGTTGTTTAATTCAGAATTATGAATGCGGAATGCAGAATTATACCGACACCTCTTTCCATTTTCCCTTTCTAAACCAGACAATCCCTACCACTGCGATTAATACTTCTGCAAAGGTGATGGCCAATAATACGCCCAATGCTTCCATTTCAAACCAAATAGCTGCGGCATAGGCAAACGGCAGCTGGAATACCCAAAAACAGAAAAAGTTAATGATCGTTGGAGTTTTTGTATCACCTGCACCATTAAAGGATTGAATTACCACCATTCCGTATGCATAAAAAATATAGCCGGCAGCTATAACTCGTAAACTTAGAGCTCCGTAATAAACTACGTCTGTTTCTTCACTAAAAATTGATATGATCTCTTTAGCGAAAATCAGATAGAAAATGGATACAAATACCATAAAATAGGCATTGTATTTACCAGTTTTCCATACCGACTGTTCGGCACGTTCTGGTTTCTTGGCTCCTAAATTTTGACCTACAAGTGTTGCTGCTGCATTACTCATACCCCACGAGGGCATTAGGGTAAACAACAATACTCGTATTGCAATGGTATAGCCTGCGAGCACTTCGCTACCAAATTCGGCCATGATTCGCATTAAAAATACCCAGCTACTAGTACCGATTATGAATTGACCAATACCACCCAGCGATACCTTGATCAAATTGATCATTAAGGTTGTTTCTAAAACCATATTATGGAATCCAACCTTGATTTTACTCCATCCTTTAAAAAGAATCAGTAATTGCAAAAGTACTGCTGAGCCTCTTCCAATAGTCGTAGCAATTGCAGCCCCTTTAACTCCAAAAGCAGGAATAGGTCCGAATCCAAAAATGAACATCGGATCCAAAATAATATTCAACAGGTTAGAAAAAATTAAGACTTTCATCGCTACTGAAGCGTCTCCCGCGCCTCTAAAAACGGCATTAATCAAGAATAGCAACATGATAGTCACATTTCCACCAAGAAGAATCTGAGTATAGCCGAAACCTTCTTCAATAAGGTCGGGTTCTCCTCCCATTAGTCGAAGAATTTCCTTTGGAAAAAGAATTCCAACCACACTAATCAACATTGCGATAATAAAACCAAGGAAAATTGCTTGAACTGCAGTCTTAGAAGCTCCCTTTTCATCTTTTTCACCTATCCTTCGGGCAACAATTGCCGTAACACCCATACTTAATCCGATTGCAACGGCATATACTAGGGTTAAAACAGATTCAGTGAGTCCAACTGTAGCGATTGCATTTGGCCCTAAACTGGACACGAAATAGGCATCTACTAGTGCGAATATTGATTCCATCATCATCTCTAAGATCATGGGAACAGATAACATGAAGACCGCTTTGCGAATACTCCCAGAGGTAAAATCCTGTTGAGAACCGTTTACTGCAGCTTTAAGTACATTAAAAATTGATTTGAAAGTATATGAATTTGAACGCATTATAATAAGTATTGAATGAATAGAATATGCATTAACACCTAGAACGGTGTTTGCATAAAAAAGATCGAATGTTCAATACTTAGAGCTTCATAACGTTACAAATATATATTATTTATAAAACAATCAAACTTTTAACTATGAAGTTTTTCAAGCAAGAAGAGTTCGACTCACCAGACAAACCTGGCAGCGGAGCAAAAATGAAACCACATTTTCTTAAGATGTTAATAGCTGCCCGAGAACAAGCAAAAATTCCATTTATCATTACTTCGGGCTATCGGACCAGAGCACATAACAAAAGGGTTGGTGGTGTGAACGGCTCGAGTCATACCAAAGGTGTAGCGGTTGATCTACGGTGCAAAGACAGTAAAACCAGATCAATTATTATTAATGCTGCGATAGCCGTAGGTTTTACAAGAATCGGAATATCCGATCGGTTTATTCATATTGACGCCGATGACCAGAAGGTGCAAAATGTAATTTGGATGTATTAATCTTATTTTTTCTTATAATACTTTTTATAAGGAAAATAAGATGCCGTACCTAAAATTGCAACTCCGGCAACCGCATAATATACAAATGATGGTGTGACAATCTTTTCACCACTAGCATAGGAATGCAATCCAGAAAGGTAAAAGTTTACTCCGAAGTAAGTCATCATAATACTACCGAATGCAGCTATGCCCATAAGATTAAACAACCATCGACCGCGAAGTCCTGGCACTAAGCGCATATGTATAACGAAAGCATATATCATAATGCTTATTAGCGCCCATGTTTCTTTAGGATCCCAACCCCAATAACGCCCCCAACTCTCGTTGGCCCATTGGCCGCCTAAAAAGTTACCGATGGTAAGCATAACTAGACCAACAGTAAGAGCTAGTTCATTAATAATGGTGAGTTCCTTAATATTAAGATCCATTTTCTTTTTGTTCTTGGTATTGGTCAAAAGCATCAATAGCAATGAGACGGTTCCGAGAATAAACCCAACGGTAAAAGGTCCGTAGCTCGCCACTATAACAGCAACGTGTATCATTAGCCAGTAACTATCAAGTACTGGTTGGAGGTTTGCAATTGCAGGATCTGTCCAACTTTGATGGGCTACCCATAGTAATAAAGCTGTAACAAAACCAGATGCCGCAACCGTCATATCGGACTTTCTCATAAATATTAAGCCTATTCCCATTGTTGCCCACGCCACATAAAGAATCGACTCGTAAGCATCACTCCAAGGCGCGTGTCCTGAGATATACCAACGTGCTATCAAACCAGCTGTATGTGCGACAAATAACAATACTATACCAACTTTAAAAACATTGTATGTAATCTTAATACCTTTTGATTCTTTGAAAATGTAAACAATCAAGAAAATGAACATTAACACGCCAAACACGGCATAATAGCGATAGAGTTTTTGAAAGATGTTGTATTTATTGTAAAGGTATTCTGCTTCAATTTTTTCTTCGGAAGGAATCACCTCAGCACCTCTCATTTTTTGATATTCCTTTACTATAGATAGCAGTTGATCAGACTCCTCGTAGTTATTATTTTTTCTGGCATCTCGAAGGGTAAAAAAGTAAGACGGTAGTACCTTGTATGCAATTAGCGAGTCTTTATCTTTAAAAGAATACTCCTTTAATTCTGGATACGAAACCCATTTATTATTTGGGCTATTTGGTACTGGGAATAGTTTTAGAACCTCACCGTCTAATGCTGAAGAAATAAGGCTAAGTTTTTGATCAGCATCTTTAAAGCCTTTTTGAAAGGAATTTGGTACTGCTGCGCGATAGGCATCTTGAAGGTATGGTGATAGTTTGTACTCACCTTTTTCATTAAAGAAATCTAAAAACGTGGCATTTTCCATGGACTCAACACCAATTATTTTACGAATACTATCGTTCTCCCATTTCATTTTTATCAATGGAATGTTATACCAAATTGCTGGATTTTCAACCATGGAAATCAGTACTTGATTTGCATCCAATCCCTTATACTCGTCTTTTTTACTCAACTTCCTCAAGAACTCGGAGGAATAAGTATTGGCTGGTTTCATTCGGCCACCCAAATCTTGAATTACAAGTTTTCCAAACTTCGCAGCATGCTCCTTACTAACAGCATTTGCAATGATTATTGAATCTAGCTGTTCTGTAGTTAACTTAGTATCCGGCTTTGCGAAGTGATTGTGAGCTGTAATATCCGCAGGCTTTTCTTCTTGAACTACATTTCCATTTTCAACTCGAACCTCTTGTTCTTGAGAATGGTCGTGCCCATCATTAGGTCCATGCTCTTGAGCACTTACAGTAAAGCTTAGTCCGAATAAGAACAATAGGGTTAATGCCGCTTTCTTTTCTTTTATTTTTGCAAGCATTCTATTGAGATCTGCAACCCTAGCTTTACGATCAAACAAGACCCATAATAATCCAATGTATAACAAGAAATATCCAATATAGGTTATCCAGGTTCCCCAGAAATCATGACTTACTGATAAGATTGTTCCTTTTTCATCTGGATCAAATTGAGCCTGAAAAAACCGATACCCCCCGTGATCTAAAACATGATTCATATAGATATCGTAATCATAAGACTCGGTATCCTGAACAGTTACCTTACTCATAAATGAAGAATAGCTTTGCTCAGTGCCAGGATATTTTTCAGCGATAAAATCGTTTAGTTTTAAGCTAAATGGCAATTGCTTTCGCAAAGAACCATATGTAGCATAAAACTCTAAGCCGTTAACCATTGTCTGTTTTGGTGGTTGATTAAAACCTTTACCTCCTAATACTTTAAGTTGTTTTTTCTCATTTCCTGATGTAATATCGACCACAATAGCATCAGGTTTATTTTCATTTTCAGGAACGTCAACTACATCATATACTCCCTTTATCAGGAGATTGGGAATAACGAATTGCATTCCCGCAGTAGTGTATAATGATCGAAGTTGTAAAGGCTGAATACTATCTTTTACTAAGTTACCCTTTAGCTGATCTCGCATACGAAGAAATTCCCCTTCAAAAGGCGAATCAATCGTATATTCTTCTCCAGTAGTATCAATATTAATTGCACCTTTAGTTGGATTATTTAAGGCAAATAAAATATTATGAATACTTGTAACTTGTCCTTCTTCTAAAAAATGATCATGTCGTGTTCCTCCGCTCGACTCTACAATTTTTAGGTAATTCTTGCCTGTTTCAGCCTCAACAAGTGTTTCTTCTGCACCATCAATAAAATCAACCATTTCAATAGTAAAGGGCACGCCATTAAAATCGCTATCGTATTTAAAATTATTACTTGTTTCTGGTGTTAGCAAAACATCTTCCTGAAGTGTTTTTCGCATTGCTTTCCCGTCAATATCACCATCAATAAAAAATGTCGCATAGGTCTTTTCGGTAAGCATATAATCCGATGCCTCGCCTTCACGAATTGGCATCACACCTTCATAACTAATGTAGCGGGTAACAAAAGCTCCTACAAGAATTAAAATAAAAGAAAGATGAATAGTCAAAATGGACCATTTTTCTTTTTTATGCAGTTGATATCTAAAAATATTGCCTAAAAAGTTAACAACAAAAAAGATCATAATCGCCTCAAACCACCATGCATTGTAAATCCAAGCTCTGGCTGTTTCGGTGCTATACCAGCTTTCAACAAAGGTGCCAAGCCCCATAGCAATGGCAAAAACAATAAATAAAACAGCAGTTAATCTCGTGGAGAATAAGACTTTCGCAATGGCGTTTTCCATGAAGTAGTTCGTTTGCGTAAAACTGGTGCAAAATTAGTTCATTTCACCATTTTTTGCAGTATTTATGGTGGATAAAAAGTTTTTCAGAATTGTTAAAGATATCTTATTAGATTTCTTGCTAATTATTGGCAAACTCCTTCAATTCCTTAATAACGTAATCCAGCTCTTCTTTCGTATTGTATTTTGAAAAAGAAAAACGAACCGACGGACGCTTCAATTCGTCATCAGATAGAATTTTGTTAAGCACATGACTACCCAATGCACTTCCTGATTGACAAGCACTACCTTTTGAACAAGCTATCCCTTTTATATCCAAATGAAATAGCAGCATTAATGCTTTATTTTCAGGCACTGGCAAATTAACATTGACTAAAGTGTAGGTACTTTTTTCAAAATCTTCGCTATTGCCATTAAAAGTGCAACCTGGTAATTCTGAATTTAGTTGATCGATGAAATATTTTTTAAGATCAGACACATACGCCTTTTCTTCATCTAGATTATCATAAGCTAATTTAATTGCTTCAGCACAACCGACAATATTATGCACAGATTCCGTGCCCGCTCGAAAACCTCGCTCCTGTGCGCCTCCAAAAATAAGAGGTTTTAATCCAGAATTTCTTCGAATGTATGCAAATCCAATTCCTTTTGGACCATGGAATTTATGAGCAGCAACAGCCATAAAATCGACTGGAGTTTCTTCAACATCGAGTTTAAAATGCCCTATTGATTGCACAGTATCTGAGTGGAATAATGCGTTATGCTGTTTGCATAAATTGGCTACAGCATTAATATCAATCATATTCCCTACCTCATTATTCACGTGCATTAGGCTTACCAACTTTTTCGAATCATCTTCTTTCAACAATGCTTCTAGATGATCACTATCTGGCGTACCACAATCCTTTAGGTCTACAAATTTTAAAGTAATTCCCTCTAATTTAGCTAGCTCTTCTGCCGTATGTAAAACAGCGTGATGTTCTACCTCCGAAGTAATAATCGTTTGTACTCCCAAGTCCCGCACTGCACATTGCATAATCATATTATCCGCTTCCGTCCCGCCCGAAGTAAAAATAATTTCCTGAGGTTTTGCATTTAAATACTGAGCAATTGTTTTGCGCGCAGTTTCAATGATCGTTTTTGATGTACGACCAAAACTATGTGTGGAAGAAGGATTACCGAAACTAAGGGCAAGTGCTTCTTGCATTTTTTCTATTACCTCACCCCGTACTTGGGTTGTCGCTGCATTATCTAAATATACATTCACAGGAGTACAATTTATAAGCGCAAAAGTAAATCAAATAAATTATTCTTAATGTGTGTTTCGTTACCTTACTTTTCTATTACATTTGCTCTAACAAGTATTAAAAATGAAAAAAATACTCTTTTTATTAAGTGCACTTATACTGTTTTCGTGTGACGATGGGGATTTAGAGGTTGAAGAGTTAGATTTTAATCCTGATTCGGTTGAAAACTGTGATGATGACACCTCTGTTTTATTTATTATTAATGGCGACGAAGCCATTATTTTAACTTTAGATGCTGGTCTTTTAATAAATGAAACAACAGTTTTAGATGAACCTCGAGAAGGAACAATAACTGCAAATGACTTTGATGTGAATATTCGCATTTTCAGCGGAACAGTAAGTAATACTTATTTCTGTTCGGCAGTACCGCTTACGGAGCCTTCAGTTATAAGCGAATTAAATGCATTGAGCGGAACCATTGAGGTAACTACCACACAAAATGAAACCAACCCGCTACAATTTGATCATGAAATACGATTTAAAAGTGTTGTTTTTGAAAATGACGGTAATGGCGAACGGTTAATAGATTCCGATTACCTTTTCGGGAATTTTAGTACTACTGCTCCTGAAACTACAACGACGAAGAATTAGGGTTTTACATTCTGATAAATATATACTTCGGTAGCACCTAATCCGTATTTCTGATAGTCGGCATCATAGAATTTGACATTATCATAATGCTTAAAAAGGTACTGCAATTCTAATTTTAATACTCCTTCGCCTACCCCGTGAATAAAAACGATACGCTGTATTCGTTTTCTCATTGCAAATTCTAATTGGCGTTTTGCCGTATCGAGCTGTAGTGTCAATTTATCATGAGGTTCCATTCCTCCTTCATTCGCGACGAGCTGATGAATATGCAAATCAACTTCCATTGCAGGTATAGAACGATCTTTAGGTCTTGATTTTGTGGATTTTGGCTTCTTTGGTATTTCCTTCTCCTTTTTAATACTAGCAACTTGGGCATTAGATACCTGAATTCCTTCTTGCTTTTTTATCAATTCGCGCGATTGAAGTGTCATTGGGAATCCTTCATCAGTTTCAATAGTAACTGTATTACCATCTATCTTTTGTACGATACCTGAAATTACATCGTCTAATGCTTCAACCCGATCACCAACTACAAACTTCATTAGTCCTCATCTTTTTCTTGTTCAATAGTATCTTCCAAAGAGGGAAATTCCTCCCTTGCTTTGCGCGGATTAGCTTTTGTCCAAATACTAGTCACTCGATACAGAGCGTACATGAAAACAATCAGGGAACCAATGAGAATATAAATATTGGCATCCTCGTCTTTGGCTTGTTCAAAAAGTAGAAAAATAGCCCCTACTAATAATAGGGTGTAATCAATATATTTAGGATACTTCATGCTTTTTTATAAAAATAACTTTGGTTCACAAAAATAATACTATTTTTAGCTGCAACTTAGACTCTTTATGAACCTTTTTTTGGTCGGTGATCTTGACAAATACATGCTACCCTGCTCTACAAAAAAGTATTTAGGCTTTGACTGTATGGGCTGTGGTATACAGCGATCACTTGCGTTAATTTATGAAGGAGAGTTTATCGCTGCATTCAAAATGTATCCAGGAATTTATGGGCTTTTATTATTAACGATCTTCATTATTCTCAACATTTTCGTTAAGTTCAAATATTCAACTAAAATAATTACTATTACTGCCGCAATTACCGTGGCAACAATCATCATTAGTTATATTATTAAAATAACCACACACTAAATAATTAAATTATGGAAAAACAAAAATTACCTAATGGAGTCCTAAGTATAATTCTTGGGGTTTTCGGATATCTTTGTTGCTGTATTGGCGGAATCGGATTTATTCCTGCAGGAATCGGTTTCTTTTTAGCAAACAAAGCTGAAAAACAGTATAAAGAAAACCCAGAGAATTACGATAATTATAATCAAATTAAGACTGCTAAAATTATAGCGCTTATTGCTTTAATTATCAACATACTTTATTTAGGTTGGACCATTTATAGAATTTCGACCATTGGTTGGGATGAACTACAAGAACAACAGCGAATGATTCTTGAAGAATGGGGTGTAGACCAATAAATAATAAAATCTTTTATCAAGAAAAAACCCGCCAATTGGCGGGTTTTTTGTTAGTATAAAAATCGTGAAATTTTAGTTCTCAAAAGCTTTAAGTGTCCTTGTAATAATACTTACACATTCTAATAACTCATCTTTGGTCATCACCAAAGGTGGTGCAAAACGAATGATATTTCCATGTGTTGGTTTTGCTAACAATCCATTTTCCTTTAATGCCATACAAATATCCCAGGCAGTACTACTTTCTTCGGTATCATTAATAAGGATCGCATTTAGAAGACCTTTTCCTCTTACGGCATTCACGATATTGCTCGTTTCAATGTATTTAGATAATTCCGCTCTAAACAATTCACCTAATTGCTGAGCATTCTCAGCTAAACTTTCGTCTTTAACAACACTCAAGGCGGCCATACCAATGGCAGCTGCAACTGGATTCCCGCCAAAAGTACTTCCGTGATTACCTGGTTTTATAACATTCATAATGTCATTATTTGCCAATACAGCCGAAACTGGATATGCACCACCAGATAAAGCTTTACCTAATATTAAAATATCCGGCTTTATCTCTGGTGTTCCCGAACAGTGCTTATCGGCACATGAACAATTTCCACAAGTGGCTAATAATCGACCAGTTCTTGCAATTCCGGTTTGTACTTCGTCAGCTATAAACAAGACGTTGTGCCTTTCGCATAATGCTTTTGCGGCAGCTAAATAGCCTTCACTTGGTACATATACTCCTGCTTCACCCTGAATTGGCTCTACCAAAAAGCCAGCAATATTATTACTGCTATTCAAAGCATCTTCTAAAGCCTTTAAATTGTCATATTCAATTTTAATAAACCCTTTAGTATAAGGGCCAAAGTTTTTTCGTGCTACCGGATCATTGGAAAAGGAGATAATTGTTGTTGTTCTCCCGTGAAAATTGTTTTCACAAACAATAATCTCGGCTTCATTTTCGTTAATACCTTTTACTTCATAAGCCCACTTTCTGCATAGTTTTAAGGCAGTTTCTACTGCTTCTGCACCCGTATTCATAGGAAGCAACTTATCAAAGTGAAAGGTCTCGGTAGCAAATTTTTCGAATCTACCTAACATGTCATTGTAAAACGCACGCGAAGTTAATGTCAGGGTTTTTGCCTGCTCAGTCATTGCATTAACAATTCGTGGATGGCAATGTCCTTGGTTTACTGCGGAATAGGCAGAGAGAAAATCGAAGTATTTCTTGCCTTCAACATCCCAAACATACACACCTTCCCCTCTGCTTAAAACCACGGGAAGCGGATGATAATTGTGAGCACCATGCTCATTTTCTAAGTTAATAGCTTCTTGCGAAGTAATTTGATCTAAAACAGCCATTTCATTTAATGTTTTAAGTTCATAAAATAACCATTCCTACTGTACCTTTATCCTTTCTGAATCTCGATGAGTATCGAGACGAAAATTCAGCGTGGGAGAGAAATCATCCCTAGAGGAGCGCAAATTACTAATTATAATCAGGCTAATAAAATATTCTGAGACTCACTTGTTCTGCTTTGAAGAAAAAGAAGCCACTTGAAGCTCTAGGCGCTTCAACTCTCTTAAAATATCGTTCTTATCCATTTGCAGCCAGACGTACAGCTTGATCATCGACATAAAAATCATACATAAAAAACCAGCAGCAGCCCACTTAATTAACTCGTTAGTCTGTTCCGTATTTAAAAACTGAACAATACAATAAACTAACAGCACTGCTACAGCGATGTTAAACACAGTCATAATTGTTGCAAGCCAACCGGTTTTCCCTTTATGGACATTTCCGAACTTTTGAATTAAGTTTTGTTCATCTAACTCGTCATAAAACTGAGCTTCCTCCTCGGTTAAAGCTTGTTTAATAAGCTTATCTATCTCTTCCTTATCATTTTTCATAATTGGCATTTTTTATAATTGATTTTAATTTTTCTCTTGCTCTAAATAATCTTGTTTTTACTGTAGCTATCGGCATTTTCAAAATGGCACTTATTTCTTTTAATGAATATCCTTCCAAATAAAACAGCGTCAATATCTGCCTTTTATCATCTTGCAGTTGCCTTAGTCCTTTTCTAATTTTTAAAAGCTTATCATCTTCTAGGCTTATTTGATTAGGATCTCTGGTATTTTCTGCTATTCCCTCAACTTGAAAGTTTCTATTTAATTTGTTATGCTTCTTGTTATAATCGATTGCCTTTCGGGTAACAATTGTTAATGCCCAACTACCAAATTGATCCGCATTTTTAAGGCTATGGATATTATTGATAATTGCCTGCCATGAATCTTGTGCGATGTCCTTAGCGCTGTCCATGTCCTTGGTGTACCAAAAAGCCTGACGACATAATTTCTTATGCCACCGTTTCACCAATAATGCAAGTGCCTTATTGTTGCCTGTTTTGTAGGATAAAACCAACCAAGAATCTAATATCTTATCTGGACTGCACATTTACTTTATCTATAGACATATCGATTTACAAAAGGTTCCCAATTAATTTCATTTTTCTACTCAGTCGCCGTAAAATCCTATCCTAATCTACCAACAAAATAGCTACTTTTGCCGCATGGCAAGAAAAAACAGAAGACAGCTTTTTGAAAAGGTCGAAATTATTGATGCTGGTGCTAAAGGAAAATCGATTGCGAAGGCTCCGGATGGTAGAGTAATATTCGTCGATAATGCCGTTCCTGGTGATGTTGTCGATATTCAAACCTACAAGAAAAGAAAGGCCTTTTTTGAAGGGAGTGCTGTTCATTTTCATTCGCTATCAGATAAGCGCACCGAAGCCGCATGCGAACATTTTGGGGTTTGTGGAGGCTGTAAGTGGCAACATATGGATTACAAACATCAGTTATTTTATAAGCAACAGGAGGTTACGAATAATTTAACCCGTCTTGGCGGAATTGAATTACCAGAAGTTAGTCCTATCCTAGGTAGTAAGGAGCAGTTTTTCTACCGCAATAAAATGGAATTCTCATTTTCTGATAGTCGATGGTTAACAAAGGAAGAAATTGGTTCTGGTGAAGACCTTGGAGACCGCAATGCCTTAGGCTTTCATATACCTGGTATGTGGGATAAGATTCTCGATATAAAAAAATGTCATTTACAAGCCGATCCTTCTAATGCAATTAGACTCGCAGTAAAAGAATTTGCTGTTAAGAATTCGCTAGATTTTTTCAATACTAGAAATCAGACTGGATTGCTCCGAACATTGATGATTCGCACTACATCAACTGGTGAGATTATGGTGCTTATTCAATTCTTTAAAGAAGATATTGAAAAAAGAGAATTGTTACTAGATCACCTCAAAGATCGTTTTCCTACAATCACATCGCTTCAATATGTAATTAACGGCAAGGCTAACGATACTATTTATGATCAGGAAGTAATTTGTTATACAGGCCGTGATCACATTTTTGAAGAAATGGAGGGGCTTCAGTTTAAAATTAATGCGAAGTCATTCTACCAAACAAATTCAGATCAAGCTTATACATTATACAAAACAGCAAGAGATTTTGCAGGATTAACGGGCGATGAATTAGTGTATGATTTGTATACCGGAACTGGAACAATAGCTCAATTTGTAGCAAAAAAAGCGAAGAAAGTTGTTGGAGTTGAAGCTGTACCTGACGCCATTAAGGCAGCAAAAGAAAATGCAAAGCATAATGGAATTGAAAATACCAGTTTCCATGTTGGTGATATGAAAAGTGTATTTAACGATCAGTTTATACAAACTCATGGTCAACCAGATGTTATTATAACTGATCCCCCAAGAGATGGCATGCATAAAGATGTGGTCCAGCAAATAATAAATATAGCACCCGAAAAAATAGTTTATGTTAGCTGTAATAGCGCAACACAAGCCAGAGATCTTGCACAGTTAAATGATGTTTACAAAGTAACAAAAACACAAGCTGTAGATATGTTTCCGCAAACACACCATATTGAAAATGTAGTCTTGTTAGAAAAAAGATAAAATGGCAACTGGAAGCTAGTGCTTTTAAAAATTAAATTATTTTTACTCCAAATCCCATTTCGGATATATATGAACAAACGTTTTTTTGTTTTTGTTTTTAGTCTTATTGCAATAGGTTTTATTAGCTATAGCTGCGAGAAAGATGATATTTGCTCCGAGGTGACTCCAGATACTCCGCAGTTAATTATCCGATTTTTTGATGCTACAGATATTGAAACAGTAAAAGCTGTTCCGAGCCTGCGGGTAGTTGCCGTAAGGGAAGACTCCAATGTCTTCTTTGAAACAGGTGATCGCACTGATCGTGATTCAATTGCTATTCCATTGAGAACACAACAACTAACAACCCGATATTTATTGATCAATAATTCAGCTTCCAATGATGATGGTAACGAAACTGGTCAAATTGACACGCTTGATATTACATATACCAGATCTGATGAGTTTATATCTAGAGCCTGTGGCTTTCGGGCTATCTTCGAATTAACTGAAGTTAGCAGTCCAGATATCGATAAATGGATTGCCGCTGACCCTGCTATTGAAATTATTAACACTACTGTAGAAAATGAAAATGCTGCCCATGTTAAGATATTTCACTAGCATACTCTTGCTATTGGTGTCATCTTATATGGTGGCACAGGAAGAAGCACCTAAAGATGAAGAGACACCACAAGGTGAACTTATTGAAACCGCCCGGGATTCAATTTCTAAAAAAGATAAATACGGTCTTCGTTTTGGTATCGACCTAGGTCGTCCTGTTTTCACTTTTTTAGACGAAGAAAACTATACAGGATTTGAGATAGTTGGGGATTTTCGAATTTCAAAAAAACTATATATTGCTGCTGAGCTTGGTAACGAAGAACATACCATTGATGACAAGCAAGTTAACTTTACTGCGAAGGGTAGTTATATTAAACTTGGTGTTGACTATCAGCTATACAACAATTGGTATGGCATGGATAATATGATTTATATTGGTGGTCGCTACAGCTTTAGTACCTTTTCCCAAACCTTAAATAGTTTTAGTCTTATTGATAGAAATCAAGCAGTATTTGAAGAAAACACACTTTCTGAACCTGGCACCGAGTTCTCAGGACTAAATGCTAGCTGGCTTGAACTAGTCTTTGGAGCGAAGGTTGAACTTTTCAATAATTTTTATATGGGTGCAAGTGTTCGCATCTCACGGTTGTTTACTAGCACTGAACCTGATAGTTTTGCAAATCTCTGGATTCCAGGCTTCAATAAAGTTACTGAAGATAGTAGTTTTGGAGTAGGGTTTAATTATACCCTGAGCTATCGAATTCCCATTTTTAAAAAGGATCGATAATTAAAATTCTTTAATGTCTTTCCTTAAAAAAGTCTTCATTATAAGTACCTCTTTGCCATCTTTAGTACGTACACCAAATTTTGGAGCAATAAGACTTGCCAAAACAACACTAATTACGACAAGCGGGATATAAGGTAATTGTAGTCCGAGCGCAGAAATTCCGAAGCGGAAAGCCAGAAATAAAATCGCAAAACAGATAAAATTAAAGATGAGTGCTTTGGTTTTTACAGACATTTTATTGGTTTTGTTTTTTGGCCTTTTTACTTCCTTCGTACATTTCGTACTTCACAAATCTAGCTTCTAATTTCCCGTTGTACAACTTTATTTTCCTTGATGGACGCAAGCCAACATATTTCAAAGCTTCTATGTCAGAGGTAATCATCCATGCATTTGTTCCTGGATAACCGTGTTTTAAAGTCGTACCAATATTCCCGTAAAAAGATTCACTCTCAATCGCAATACGCTCGCCATAAGGAGGATTACTGACAATGTGAAGTGGCCCTTCGGTCTCTTTTTTCGTCTTAAAGAAATCCTCATGTCTAATAGTAACGAACTCCTGCAAATTGGCATTCTTTACATTATCCTTCGCCTTATTAACTGCAGATGGAGCCTTATCATAACCCGTAATCGAATATGACACATTTCGGATTTTATTGATCATCGAATCTTCGATAGTCTCATAAAGATCAACATCCCAATCCGGCCATTTTTCAAAAGCGAATTCGTTTCTATTCAAGTTTGCCGGTATATTAGCTGCGATCATTGCAGCTTCAATAGGTATTGTACCACTACCACACATAGGATCTAAAAAATCACACTGTCCATCCCATCCTGACAGCAGCAATAATCCGGCTGCAGAGACTTCATTTAATGGAGCGATATTCGTCGCCGTTCGGTATCCTCTTTTATGAAGTGATTCTCCTGAGGTGTCTAATGAAATTGTACAGTTACTTTTATCAATATGCACATTAATTTGTACATGAGGGTGAGCAGTATCTATATTTGGTCGTGTTCCATGATCATCGCGAATGCGATCAACGATAGCATCTTTGGTTTTTAAAGCGATGTATTTTGAATGAGAAAAAAGATCAGAATGCACCGTTGCGTAAATCGCGATAGTTTGATCGGGTTTAATGTATTGGTTCCAATCCATTTTATACACCTGATTATACAGTGATTTTTCATCACGAACCCAAAATCGCTCTATTGGTTTCAAAATTTTGATACAAGTCCGTAAGCATAAATTGGCTTTGTACATAAAACCTTTATCCCCAACAAATGTAACAGCGCGAACTCCTTCTTTTACATGCTGTGCACCGAGATTGCGAAGTTCTTTTGCTAAAACACCTTCTAGGCCGTAGGCAGTTTTAGCAACCATTTCGTAATTATTTTGCATTAAAAGCGACTTTTAGATTGCAAAAATAGGCTAATTTAGCCGCCTTAGTTTGAATAGATGATAAAAGAAGTTGAAAATTGGTATGGTCGTTGGTTTGATACGGAATATTACCACATTTTATATCGAGATAGAGATAGTAATGAAGCACAACTCTTCATGGACAAGCTTACAACCTATCTCGGACTTGGGGCAGATGACGAAATATTAGATTTAGCTTGCGGTAAAGGCCGCCATTCCATTTATTTAAACAGTTTAGGCTTTGATGTTACAGGAGCTGATCTTTCTAAAAACAGTATTGACTTTGCCAAACAATATGAAAACGAAACGCTTCATTTTGTAGAACATGATATGTGTGTTCCTTTTGACAAACAATTTGATGCCGTTTTTAACCTTTTCACCAGTTTTGGATATTTTGATAGTGACGATGACAATTTAAGAGCACTGAAAGCCATCAAAAAAAATATTAATGAAACAGGATTGGCAGTACTAGACTTCATGAATGTTGATCAGGTAATACCAAATCTTGTTCCTCATGAGGTTAAGATGGTTGATGGTATTGAATTTCATATAGAACGTTATGTTGAAAACGGTCACATTATTAAAGAAATTACTTTTACCGTAGATGGCGAAAAACGTACTTATATAGAAAAAGTACGTTCTCTTTCTTTAGATGATTTTCAAAAATATTTTGATAAAGCTGGTATTGATCTTTTAGATATTTTTGGTGATTATAATTTGGGAAGCTTTAAGCAAGATTCGTCAGAGCGTCTCATTATGGTCTTTAAGTAATAATGGAATACCTTTTATTAATAGCATCTGTTTTAATTGCTTACCTAGTCGTCATTCTTTTCAAACCTATTATTGATAAGAAGCAAAAACTATTATTGGCATTTAGTGGATCCTTCTTGTTATCGATCACTGTTTTAGAGATGATTCCTGAGGTCTTTTCTAACAATTCAAAAACCATCGGGCTACTAGTAATGGTTGGTATCTTACTGCAAATTAGTTTAGAATTCTTGTCACGAGGTGCAGAGCATGGACATATGCATATCGACAAAGAGAAAAAAACATTCTCACTAGCGCTTATAATTGGTCTAACAATACATGCATTACTGGAAGGAATTCCTGTACATCATCATGATCACCTAGTTTACGGCATTATGGTCCACAAATTACCAATCGCGATAATACTAACCTCATTTACCATCAAAAGCGGATTTAGTAAAGGCTATACGTTTATCTTTCTACTCTTATTTTCTTTAATGACACCGCTAGGAAGTTATTTAGGCGAACATGTTTCATTTTTTCGAGACTATTTAGCCGAAATAAGTGCGGTTGTAATTGGAATATTCCTTCACATCAGTACGACTATTCTTTTTGAGAGTTCTGCTGGACATAAATTCAATTTGGCAAAAATCATTACAATCATCTTGGGAATTAGTGTCGCTTACCTAATACTTTAACTTCAGGTGTTTGATTCGGTCATATAGCTTTAGTTTACATTTTAATTGCATTAAAGTAATAAATCGATTTAGTCGAAGTACCTTTACCAAATGCCCACTTAGAGCTTATGTCAAAACTTCCCAAACAACATAAATTTATTGATCTATCGGATTACGGAAGATCGCCAGCTCGCCTCATTGCAAGATCTCTTAAAGGAACAAGCCTCACTCCCATTCATGTGACAACTATGTTCATTATTTCGGGAATTATTGCAATTATTTGTATGTTGAATAATTACAATGTTGCAGCCGCGTTTTTCTTAGTTTTAAAATCTGTTTTAGACGCAGCTGATGGTGAATTAGCTAGAATAAAAAACACACCATCTTATACCGGTCGTTATTACGACTCTATCGCCGACATCATTTTGAATTTTCTGTTCCTTCTTACCTTCTGGCACATCACAGATGGTTCTATTATCTTTATGCTACTCGCATTTATTGGGATTCAACTACAAGGAACGGTGTACAACTACTACTACGTTATACTACGAAATAATCTAAACGGCGACACAACAAGTAGAGTTGTTGAAAATGTCGTACCAGAAGCCATGGAAGGCGAAAAACAACGAACTGTCGATATCTTTTATAAGATTTACGATGTACTCTACATCGTTTTTGATAAGACCATCTATTACTTAGATAGAAATGCAATGAATGGTAAACCCTTTCCAAAATGGTTTATGACCCTAGTCTCCATGTATGGTCTGGGATTCCAACTTCTTATTATGGCTCTAATGCTACTTTTAAATTTAGAAGAATTTGTAATTCCATTTTTTATGGGATATTCTATCTTAATTTTAGTTTTTATTGGTATTAGAAAATACGTCTTAGAATAATACAACTCTCAAAGTAAGACTTTAAAATCTATAAAAAGCCCTAGAACTTAAAGACCCCTTTTATGGATTAATAATTTCTTCTCCTATTTGTTTTATAATAGCTGTATAAAAGGTTTTCTTGGATTTTATTCTAAAATTGATATACAGGATCCCAACGGTTTAAATATTAATGGTATACAATATATTATGGCAGCAATAAACAATAATTTTCTTCAGTTTATATAATGTAGTTAGCTAATAATAAGCCTGTTTTACTAAAATTAGCCTGTTATACAACTATTGTTACATTTTGTGCATCATTTGTATGGTATACAACCCAATAATGTGAAGTAATTTTCACTTGAGTTAATGAGAATTTATTTCTCATTTAATATAGAGTTCGGTTCGCAGAGATGGTCACGCTCAAAGATCCTCTTTTCGAACTTTAAAAATTGTTATGAAATACCATTTAAAAAATAAAAAACCCAAGTACATGAAAATATCTTTAATCTACAGTCTTATTATGCTCATTTCAGTTTCTTGCTCCAAATCAGACGTAAATGTGGTTACTGTTGAAGGGCCCGATGCTGAAGAAGAGCCAATTGAAAATCCAGATCCAACACCCAGTGGAGACTGGGAACTTATTTTCGAGGAAAACTTTGATGACCCAAGTTTAGCCCAGTGGAACATTTGGGAAGGCGGAGCTTTTAATAATGAAATTCAACTATACAAAAAGGAACAGCTAAATTTAGAAAATGGCATTATTTCATTTAATGCAAAGCGCGAAACGGTGCAAGGAAATACGAATCCGTTTGACAACACCACAAAGGACTTTGAATATGTTTCAGGGAGGGTGGAGAGTAAAACCTTATTCGGGCCTACAGAAGTAGCAGGAAATACGGAAATAAGAATTTCTGCAAGAATTAAATTACCTAAAGGAAACGGAATGTGGCCAGCATTCTGGTCTTATGGCGATGATTGGCCAACTAATGGAGAAATTGATATTTTAGAAGCGAGAGGCAATACTCCGTTAGAGTTTCAATCCAACATATTTTATGGAACTGAGGTGGGCACTCCACTCACAAAAAATGAGGATACTGAAAAAGTACACAACATCAACCAAGATTTGACTGATGATTTTCATGAATATCAGGTAATATGGACCGAAAATAAGCTTCAAATTTTCTTCGACAATCAACTATTGCACACTTATGATGCCAATGACAAAAACTTTGTCAACTCCTTATTTGGCAAAAAGCATCAGATCGTACTAAATGTAGCTGTGGGCGGAGCTTTCTTTAATGGTGTCGATTCGTCACAATTCGTTGAAAATTCGCAAATGCAAGTAGACTGGGTTAAAGTCTATAAACGATAATAAAATATGAGCCATTAGAGGGGCTGGGGATTTTTTAAGTAATGTATAGCTCCAATTTGGATACTGAAAAGGTGAAGCTATCAGTTCCTGCTGATTCTTTTGCCTTCTTATCTGCACTATTTTGTGTTTTTCATATAAATTGAACTATAATCTGTCTGAATCACCATTTATTAAAACAAAAAATCCAACCATTTTCATGATTGGATTTTCTTGGTCGGGTAGAGAGGATTAACCTCGTTCATCCTTTTTAGGGTATGTTGCTCAAGGAAACCCAATTCGGGCTATCGCCTGATTGTCTTTTTCTTTTCAAAAGTGCAAAAGCAAGCTCAGCACTTTTGAAAAGAAAAATCCAACCATTTTCATGATTGGATTTCCTTGGTCGGGTAGAGAGGATTCGAACCTCCGATCTCACGGCCCCCAGCCGTGCACTTTAACCGGACTAAGCTACTACCCGGATTGAGCGGCCAGATGGTTCCCTGGCCAATGAAACAGTCTATTAATTTATGAAATAGCCATTTCCTGTAAGGTTCGCAAAAATAGATAATCAGTATAAATACCAAAAGGATTTGACTTCGATTATTTACAAAAACTTAGTTGTTGCAGCTAAATGGATATTATAGCTTAATATTTATATGGTGACCTTCAATATTTTAATAACCAATTGAAACATTAAACGATACTTAACCTTTAATCTCAAATGAGTCAACTTGTAATTGTACTTTCTCAAAATGGGATTTTGAAGCATCGCAAACCGGACATGAATAGGTGTTAGGAAGATTTTTAAAGAGTGTTCCAGCTTCAATGTTTGCTTTTGAATCACCTGCTAGTTTATCATAGATAGTAAAGCACTGAGTGCATTGATAAATTCCGCGGCTTTCTAGCTGCTGTTCCACTTTGGTTTGCGTGAGTTTCGGTGTTGGATCATTTTTTAATTGTTTGAAATACGCCTTACTTAACTCCATCAATAATCCGGGTAGTTCAATTTTATCGATATCCTGTGCATAGGTAATATACGTTTGTGTATTTGGATCAAAATTTTCACAGTGTAACACATTATAAGTAGGCCTTACCTCGAATTCTTTTACGATAGTTGGTTGGCTGTTTTTTTCAATAATAATCGAAGCGAAATGGGTTTGCTTTTTCGGATTATTACTAATCCCAAACGTCAGCCCATACGTACTAATGTCATTTTGATCGAAACTTCTAACAAGAAACTTTTTAAGTGCTAAAGCATCTAGATCATCAACTGGTAAATGCCAGTTCATCTCTAATTGAGAATGACGTACATTAATTCCCCATTGCCCCAAAAAACGTTCTAATTCTGGACGACAGCTTTGCTTTATTCCTTTTACAATAAACGATTTCCAAGGTGTGATACATATCTTTCCGATACCATTGTCCAGACAAAAACTGCAAAATTCTTTTAAAAATAAAAGATCATATCGATTATTACGCCAATACAGGCCCAACCAATATTGATCTATTCCCATTCGATTCATTCCTTCATAATACGGAAATGTGAGATACGGTACGACGAGTTCTTTTTCAATGGTTTTGTTATTCGTATCAATGCGCTTATTCACAATAAAGAAAAGCTCCTCTACATCAGTAATATCTTCATACACATCTTCAATAGTTTTTGATACTAATGGAATATCCCAACTATAAATAAGTACGGGATAGTAAGCAGCCGTGTTCCATTGGGGAAGTTTAATATTTAAGTACCAATAATCCTCATTTTCTGAGGCTACAAAATTTAACTCACCACTAAACAAGGGAACCAAACGCTGTTTAGGATCGGTGATGTTTATTTTTAATTTAGGAATAAAGTCAAAGCCTTCAATAATGTATAAATACGTTGAGCCTTTCAACCAATAAGTCATATCAAATACATCGGCTGACACATAGGAGCTAACTATATTTTGATATTGCCGATCCGAAATGATGTCTGTATTAAAGGTTGAAATGCCTTCTAATTGCTCTTCTTCATCCTCTTTCAAAGGAAAAAGTAAATCTTGTCGAGAACCAAAATACACTTGTTTTTGACCCGCTGCTTCGAGCATGCTGATGATATCTTTTAACTCTCCAGGAGAAGTGACACCTCCTTTAAGTAAAATTCTATGTAAGTTATCGTTCATTCTCCACTAGTTTAAGCAGTAGTTAATTGTTTATCGAGCAGTTCCTTAACTTCAGGTTTACAGCTACCACATCCTAAACCGGCTCCTGTTTGTGAACACAATGAAGTAAAATCTGAACAGCCACCAGTAACTGCATCTAAGATGTTTCCTTCTCCTACTTGACCGCAAGAGCAAACCAACTTCCCTTTTAAAGGTTCACTATTGGAAACTCCTCTCAGTAATTCGTCCCTTTTTTCTGAAAGTTCTATTTCTTCTTCAATGAGTCTTTTAAATTCAGCAAACTCATTTTTATCACCCATAAGTATAACTCCTTTCAGCGTATCATCTTGTACAATACATTTTTTATAAAAGCGTTTGCTGACATCCATCAAGATAATTTCTTCATAGCTGTTGTCATCTTTTGGCGTATTCACCATACCAATACTACATAGGTCTAGATTTTCAAACTTGAGAATGTTCATTAAAACGGAGCCATTGTAAATGCTTCCATAGTCACCTAGAATGTAATTGGCCGCAATATCAGCCTGTTGTTCCGCTGCGGAGGTAATACCAAAAAGAGCATTATTAAATTCCGCTATTTCACCCAAAGCAAAAATTGAAGGATCACTAGACTGTAAATAGGAATTTACCAATACCCCACGACGTGTTTTTATATTGGACTGTTTTGCAAGCTCAATATTCGGCCGTGTACCAATGGCATATACAATGGCGTTACACTGAATAGTACGGCCTGTTTTTAAATTGACCAATAAGGAGTGTTTGGTTTCTTTTTCTTCAAAGACAGTACTTACTTCATTATCAAAATAAACGTTGATTCCCCGTTCAGCCACATCTTCAGCTAGTAAATTACTTGCGACACGATCTAACTGGCGCTCCATTAATCTAGGCGCACGCTGTACAATACTGATGTTAATATTGATCTTTTTTAAAGCAGCGGCCAGTTCTAAACCTAGCAATCCACCTCCAACAATTACAACATGCTGTTTTTCCGCAGGAAGATCCGTTTGTTTTAAGTAATGCCGAAGTTGGTCTGCATCTCCTCGTTCTCGCATCGTAAACCGACCGGGCTGTTGCATTTGCACATCGCTGGGAACAAACGCGCGACTTCCTGTAGCCATGATCAATAAATCGTAACTATGCTGCTTCCCATCACTATCAGTAACTAACTTTTTTTCTGAATCGATATTCGTAATCCCTAAACCAGCATGCAAATATACCCCTAGTTTATCGACCTCTCCCTTCTTTAATTTTTCTAAGGATTCCCACGAAAGTTCATCGCTTACATACTCTGGTAAAAGCACACGATTGTAAAAAGGATCTTTCTCTTTTGAAAAGATATGCAATTCATCATTAATGTTTTTCTCTCTATACGATTGAATAAAACGATACGAAGCTGCACCAGCGCCAATGACTATAATTTTTTGTTTTGGTTTTTGAAACTTTTCGACTTGTACAGCACAATACTTAAAATCGGGTTCTTTTGAAATAGGATCTACTGCATCATTAGTAATGTTATTGGCTCTACCAAAATCGTTATTGAACACTTTTCCCCAATGCATAGGAAGAAACACTACGCCGTCACGAATATCAAAATTCACCTTGATCTTAACCTGTACTTGCCCCCTTCGACTTTTAATTACAGCTATATCGCCTTCCTTAAGTTTTAGCAGATGAGCATCCACCGCATTCATTTCTAAATACGGCTGCGGGATATGAGTTAATAAGCGTTTCACTTTTCCAGTTTTTGTTCGTGTATGCCATTGATCTCGAACGCGACCTGTATTTAATATAAGAGGGTATTCCGCATTGGTCTCTTCTGATGTGTTGTATAAACTTTGCGGCAGGTTAAAATGGGCTTTTCTATCATTCGTATAAAAACTAAAATCTTCAAACAAGCGCGGTGTCCCTTTATGTGTTGAATGTGGTACCGGCCATTGAAAACTACCTTCGTTTTTAAGTCTATCATACGACAATCCCGAAATATCAATATTCGTACTCTTAGTCAGCAAGCAATGTTCATCATAAACCTCGCTCGTATTTTTATAATCAAATCCTTCGTAACCCATTGCCTGAGCAAAACGCCATAGGATTTCTGAATCAGCTAAGGCTGCACCGGGTGGATCGATCACTTTAGGTAGATAGCTGATGCGGCGCTCAGAATTGGTCATTGTTCCTTCTTTTTCTAACCATCCAGCTGCGGGCAAGAGTAAATCAGCGAACTTAGTAGTCTCCGAATTATGTGATATATCTTGTACAATTACAAAAGCAGCATTTTTCAGTGCTTTTTCCACCTTGCGGGCATTTGGCATGCTTACTACTGGATTCGTACAGATTATCCAAATGGCCTTTAACTTCCCACTTTCTAAGGCATCAAACATTTCAGTAGCGGTATAGCCAGGCTCCTTTTTAATATGATCAACACCCCAGAAATCTGCCACTTGAGCTCGATGTTCAGGATTTCCTAAGTCCTTATGTGCGGCCAATAGACTAGCCATTCCTCCTACTTCACGACCGCCCATTGCATTGGGCTGACCGGTAAGTGAAAAGGGGCCGCATCCTGGCTTTCCTATTTGTCCAGTGAGTAAGGATAGGTTTAAAAGCGAAACGTTTTTAGAGACCCCAATCACACTTTGGTTAAGGCCCATTGTCCACATACTTATAAACTTATTGGCATTGCCGATGTATTGAGCCGCCTTTTTTAAGTCTGAAAACTCAATTCCACATTTATCGGCAGCTTGTCGAATGGTCAAGGAAAATGCCATCTCCTTAACCGCTTCGTAGTTAACTGTGTGTTTCTTGATAAAAGCTTTGTCTATTTTTCGTTTTTCAATGAGCAAACGAGCAATGGCATTGAATAGAATTACATCGGTTCCAGGTAGAATTTGTAAATGCAGATCGGCTGCTGCGGCGGTCTGCGTTTTTCTAGGATCTACAACGATAACTTTTACATTGGGGTTTTGATCTTTATGCGCTTCTAGACGTCTATAAAGAATAGGATGACACCAAGCTGGGTTTGCTCCTGCTATTAAAAAACAATCAGCGAGCTCAATATCAGCATAGGAAATGGGAACGGAATCTTCACCAACCGTTTTCTTATATCCTACAACGGCAGAACTCATGCACAAACGAGAGTTGGTGTCTATGTTATTCGTTCCTATAAAACCTTTGGTTAGTTTATTGGTTAAATAATATTCCTCAGTAAGACATTGACCAGACACATAAAAACCTACACTATCAGGACCGTGTTTGGCGATAATACTCTTGAAGACAGCAGCTGCTCGCTCGAAAGCAGTATCCCATGATACTTTTTGTAGTGGGTGATTTCTGCTCCATCGCATTTCGGGATACAAAATTCTGTCAGTTGTGTCTTGCGCAACGTAGTTCAAATTTTTGCCTTTGGAGCATAACATTCCTTTATTTACAGGATAATCCGGATCGCCCTCTACTGAAATTGTCCCTTTAGCATCAACATCAACCAATATACCACAACCAACGCCACAATAGGAACAAATGGTTTTTTCTTTCTTCTTTTTCTGCATTGAATTTGCCTTTGAAAATCACTATCAAATTCCATTAGCAAATTAGAAAATTACGTACTATTACGTAGTGACAATATGGTAATAGTTGTCGTTATTTTTGCAGCATTGATAATAATGCTAGGGCTTTATTATCATTTTACAAAAAGCTTGTAAACCAAATCGATATAGCGGTAATGAAGACTTAAGCCAAGTTAAACTCTTGGGCCTTTTTCGAAAGATCCATCAAATTCTTGACTTCCATTTTTCGCATTAAGTTAAAGCGATGGGTTTCAACGGTACGTTTACTATTCTGTAGTTTTTCGGAAATCTGTTTGTTGGTCAATCCTGATAACACTAATTCTAATACCTGAATTTCTTTATTAGTCAGATCGAATGGATTGTCTGTCTTTACAGATTTTTTCGAGGTAGCGGTCGCTTGTTTCTGAGGATTAAGCAAATTATTTACCAATACTTTCGAGATATCACCGCTGTAATAAGTACCTCCTTCCTGTACGACATGTATCGCTTTAATAAACTCCGCCTTACCGGTATCTTTTAGCAAATAGCCTTTTGCCCCAGCAGCAACTGATTGCAAAATATACTCTTCAGAGTCATGCATTGAAAGAATAATAGACTTTACACCGCTATTGGACTTATTTAGCTGTTCAACCGCCTGAATACCGGTCATATTTGGCATTCGGATATCAATAATCAATACATCTGGCTTTTTCTCAGCAACCAAATTTATAGCTTCGACACCGTCAATTCCTTCTCCAATAACTTCAAGATCGTCTTCACTTTCCAACAAAGCTCTTATTCCGTCACGTACAAGCGAATGATCGTCTACTAAAACAATGGTGGTTCTATTCAAAATATAAGTAGTTATACGTACAAATATAATCAGCCTGCGAAGCTTATCAAAATGTAATTAACACATGTGATTTAAAGCAAAACTGCCACAACCAAAAAAGTGGTCATAGCAGTCAATTGAAGCATCTTGTAGTTTTTCTTAATCCACTTTCTTAGTATTCAAAAACTTAGGCTTGATCGTTAATTGCACCCATCCCCAGTTCTGATTGTCTGCAGCAAGATCTTCTGAAACTCCTTTTAATTCGTACATGCCGTCACTAGCAAACATTTGTGAATAGCCAATTGCTAAGCCAAATCCTTTAAACTTCTTCGCAAATACCAAATCAACCTCGGTACCAAGTGAAGTTTCACCGCTTGGCAAATCTTGTTCACCACTAAAATTCAATACTTTGACAAGTAAACTTGATTTTTCACCTAATGCGAATTTTGCACTTGCATGAATATCCGTCAATCCGACAGAGTTTGCATGATTCCCTACGTAGAAATAATCCATAAAACCGTTGAATTTATGATTGGTACCGAACAATGGGAAAAATGCCTCGGTTGCATCCGCAGTACTTGCATCATTTCCGCTAATAATTTCAGCTCCTAAACCAAGGGTAACCTTCGAAGAGGCTTTATAGGTAAGATCTAATCCAAGTAAATACGCACCATCCACTTCAAGACTATTTTGTCTTTCTCCAGTTTGTAAATAACCATTAAATGCCGCTCCAAAATTCCCATTTTTATAGTTTAAATGAGTTCCAAAGGTTTGTAAACTACTAACACCATCCGCTACTCGAGCATCTGCCGGTCCTGTAAAATTTTGAAAACCGTTATTTAAAATTAAAGCGCTAGCAGAAAAACTATTCCATTGTTGTTTCAGGTAGGCATACTGCATGGTTTTATAAGTGAAAAACCCTAGCGTATTAAATGTATTCCCTACTGACTGGAAACCCGCCGGATTATTAAAATCCTGATTAAATGCCAGACCAAGATCCATCATGAATTTACCTTTCTTGTATTTTATTAAGGCAGCATCATGATTTCTTGCCTGTTGCGTCCAATCAACCGCACCAAAAATACGCTGATCATCATATACCAATAATTGTCGACCTAGTTTGGTAGAAAAACCTTCACCCAATTTGATATCAGCCCAGGCTTGGAAAATCGCAAAAGAGTTATTACTGTCTTCCGGTCTAAGCTGTCTGTTTTCCCCCCAAACTATTACATCTTGTAGACTTACATAAAACTTATAAGAATCAAATTGATAGCCAGCATTAAGACGTAAACGTGTTGAAATCGCATAACCGGCATCAGCAGCATCAGGAATGATACTTCCAAAACCGTGACGGTATTCTGTTCGTGGTTTAAACTCGCCATCTAAGGTAAATTGAGCATTAATATAATTAACCGATAGGCATAATAGGATTATTAAGCTGCTTAACTTTTTCATATTCAAGTTGTTTTAATAAATTAGTTTGTTTTTAGTGTTCTAGAAAATCGATCAAGTGTTTTCGGTATTCGTAATAATCGTCGTGTTCTAAAACTGATTTTCTTGTTCGTGGACGTTGGAATTCTATATCTAAAATATCTCCGATTTTAGCTCGTGGTCCGCTAGTCATCATGACTACACGATCAGCCAAAAAGATGGCCTCGTCAACATCATGGGTAATCATGACTGCAGTAATTTTTTCCTTATTCCATATCTCAATTAGAATATCCTGCAATTCACCTCGAGTAAGCGAATCTAACATCCCAAATGGCTCATCTAGTAACAAGACCTGAGGTTTTATGGCAAATGCTCTGGCAATACCAACGCGTTGTTGCATACCTTGTGATAGTTCGGCAGCCTTTTTATTGAACGCCCCAGCTAAACCGACTTTATCTAAGTAGTATTTGGCAATATCTTTTCGCTCTTTTTTTGAAACATGCGGAAAAACCTGATTAACTCCAAGCATCACATTTTCTAAAGCGGTCATCCATGGCATTAAACTTGGTGATTGAAAAATCACACCGCGATCAGGCCCAGGTCCTTTTACAGGATTTCCTAAAACAGAAATATTGCCTCCAGAAATAGGATTTAGACCGGCAATCATAGAAAGCATCGTTGTTTTACCGCAACCAGAATGCCCAATGATGGTGACAAATTCTTCTTTCATAATTTGAAGATCTAGGTCTTCGAGTACCACATAATCCCCTTTAGGCGTGGGATACACCTTTTTCAGTTTAGCCAAATCGAGCATTACCTTTGAAGGAAATACAATACCGTTTTCTGCTACTGTCGTTTGATTTAATGTCTCCATGCTCATAGCTATTATTTTAATTAGGCGACAAAGCTTTTTGGACTTACTTCAGGAAGCTTAAACTCCTCACTCGACGATGATTTTCTAGACTCTCCGATATCCATCAAATACTCAATTATGGCATTTCGAGTCTTTTTAAAATTAAGATTGTCGTTAAGTGCCGTTTTATCTCTAGGCCTATCGATCTCAATTTTAAACTCTGGTCCCAAAGTTGCCTTAGGCCCCGGTTTTAATGGAATAATACGATCTGCCATATAAATACCTTCATCGACATCATTAGTAATTAATAATGCTGTACGTTTGTCTTGACTCCAAATATTAAGTATCTCATCTTGAAGATTACCACGTGTTAAGGCATCTAAAGCACCTAAGGGCTCATCCATAATTATCATTTCGGGATTCATAGCAAGTGCTCTTGCAACCGCAACTCGCTGTCTCATTCCGCCAGAAAGTTCTTTCGGTCTTTTGTTGATTGCAGGCGTAAGCCCTACCATGTCAACATATTCACTCACCCGTTTTTTCAAGAATGATTTGTCCTTTTTAGGATACGCTTCTCTGACCGCCATAAATACATTTTGACCAACGGTAAGCCATGGTAGCAAGGAGTAATTCTGAAAAATGACCCCTCTTTCGTGACTCGTATCCACTACTCGCTTTCCTTTAAACAAAACTTCACCACTAGTCGGCCTTAAAAGTCCGTTTATTAGATTGACTAAGGTTGTTTTGCCGCTTCCCGTAAATCCAACGATCGCTACAAACTCCCCTTCTTCTATAGACAAATTAATATTAGATAACACTTCGGTTTGGTTTGCGCCTTCACCGTAGGTTTTGTAGACATTTTTTAATTCCAGATAAGCCATCTTATTTCGTTTAAAAATGATTAAACTGCTTCGTTTTTATTAAAAGAAACTCCATTCTGCACAGTAAGCATAAGCCTATCTAATAAGAAACCGATAATGCCAATTACAAACATGGCCACAATTATTTTCGCATTAGAATCGTTTGCTCCATTTTGGAATTCTTCCCAAACAAATAATCCTAGACCTTGACTTTGGGCTAAAAGTTCGATTGCTATTAATACCATCCATGCTACAGACAATGTAATTCGCAATCCGGTAAATATTAATGGCAAAGATGATGGTAGAATCACTTTAAACACTTTTTGAAAAGTGCCTAGTTTTAGAACTTTAGCTACATTGATATAATCCTTATCAACTGAAGATACGCCCATTGCAGTATTGACCAAGGTCGCCCACATGGCGCAAAGACCAACGCTAATAAATGAGATAACAAAAGCGTTATCAGTACTATCACCAATGTATAGCGTTTTTACAATCATAAAAACCAATAAGTACCAAACCACAGGAGAAACTGGCTTAAAAACTTGAATAAACCAATTGAACGCACTGCGTAATGACGGACTAAGTCCTATTATGATTCCGATAGGTACTGCAATTAAGAGTGCCAACAGGAAACCAGCGAATACCGTTTTAATACTAGTCAATACAATATCTATAAAAGATGCTCTACCGGTATATACAATTGCATCTTTACCTTTTGCGATTAACTTGGCGTTTACATCAGCCATTTTTGCCGAAAAAGCGGCTTTGTCGGCAGTAATTACTTTATGATCGGCAATTAGCGACTGTAATGAAGACCACACTTGTGCTGGCGAGGGCAAGGTATTTGGCTGACAGCTACTCTCACCCGATGCAATGCAATCACGCTCAGCATCTGCTGCCGCTTGACCACGTTCAGTCAAGGCCTTCTCTATTTTAAAGGACGCCTCTTTATTATAAAGCGCTTTAGAACCTAAATGCCATAATCCCAAGAATAATAGTATTGAAAGTACCGTTATTCCAGTTTTTTTAAGACTGGACAACACGCTTTTCTTCTGAAATCTTGAAGTCAATTTCAATAACAAAGGCTTCAAAAACGATGAATTTTGTCCTTGCTTTAATATAATTTCTTGTCCCATAATTTTTGGTATTAAATCAATTTACTGCACTGCCTTATCCTTATTCCCAATAGAAAAACTATTGATGTATCCTATAGGATCTTTTGCATCAAATGAATTTCCATCGATGAATTCGCTGGTTGGCGGCTTGTAGCCATCCGTTTGAGGAATGTCGCTTGCAGGAATTTGCCCTTCAGCCACTAGTAAGTCGGCAGCTTTTTTCCAGATATCAGGTCGATAAATATCTTTAATAGTTTCGCCATACCACTGCGCACTTTTCGTTTCTGGAATTTGTCCCCATCGACGCATTTGAGTCAAGAACCAGATCCCATCAGAATAAAATGGGTAAGTTGCATTGTATTTGTAAAACACGTTAAAATCGGGCATTGCACGCTTATCACCTTTCTCAAATTCAAAGGTTCCGGTCATAGAGTTAGCAAGCACCTCTTCTGGTGCTCCTACATATTGTGACATCGATAATATTTTAACTGCCTCTGCTCTATTCGCTGGCTCATCTAACCACTTCCCAGCTCTAATCAATGCCTTGGTTACGGCAATAGCAGTATTTGGATTTTCATCAACAAACTTCTTTGTCATTACAAATACCTTTTCAGGATTGTTTTTCCATATATCGTAGTTTGTAGTTACCGGAACACCAATACCTTTAAATACGGCTTGCTGATTCCAAGGTTCTCCTACACAATAACCGTAGATTGTTCCTGACTCTAGCGTAGCTGGCATTTGTGGCGGAGGTGTAACTGACAATAATACTTCAGCATCAATTTGTCCTTGTACATTGTCGGCAGTATACATTCCCGGGTGAATTCCTGCTGCAGCTAACCAATAACGTATTTCGTAGTTATGAGTAGATACCGGAAAGACCATGCCCATTTTAAATGGCTTACCACTATTCTTATAATCTGTAATTACGGGTTTTAAAGCGTCTGCCTTTATAGGATGAACTGGCTTACCATCTGCCCCTTTAGGAACATTAGGCTCCATTTTTGACCACACATCATTAGAAACGGTAATCCCGTTTCCGTTTAAATCCATTGAAAACGGAGTGACTAATTGCGCTTGTCTACCAAAACCAGCACCTGCAGCTATCGGCTGACCGGCTAACATATGTGATCCATCTAATTGACCATCTATAACACGGTCTAATACATTTTTCCAATTAGACTGCGCCTCTACAGAAACGTATAAACCTTCATCTTCGAAAAAACCTTTTTCCTTTGCGATGGCCAAAGGAGCCATATCTGTTAACTTGATGAAACCAAAAGTAAGTTGTGGCTTCTCTATATCTAAGGTCTTTGTTTTTGATGTCGCTGTGTCTGTATTAACAGCAACAGTATCCTTTTTTGATTCTTTTCCGCCACAGCCTATCAATATATAGATAGATACCAAAAAGACCGACGCTTTGATTAAAGTTAATTTCATTTTCAATAGATTTAATTGTTAAACATTCTGTTGATGTGTCAAAAATACGTACTACTACGTATTAATACGTAATAATATTTGAAAAAAATATCATTTAATACGTATTTTTACGAGTAATCAATTATGATGCACAAAAAATCTTGGGATTGAGAAAAAAAGAATATTGAAATTGAGAAATTCCAATTTTTAAAAGAATAAAATCTAAGTGAAAGATGAAGATTTAGCAGCGAGCAGACTATACTATTGGCTTGAACGAGTAATTACAGATGTGGATACAATACCCGTTGCACTTCCTCTTCGAAAAATGCCGCATGTTTGGTTACAACCTCACCAACAACAATAATACCAGGCTTTGAGGTGTCAATAGTATGAATTAAATTGGATATATCTCCTAGTGTAGAAACGGTACACTTCTCATTAGATAATGTTCCATTTTGAATGATTGCTATAGGTGTAGATAACCCCCTGTATTTAAGGATTTCGTTAGTAATATTAGCTAATCTTCGAATTCCCATAAGTATTACCATAGTAGCTGAGGATCGCGAGGCATGTTGAAGATCTTCTGAAAAAGAGCCGTCTCGCTTGGTCGCAGTCATTACCCAAAAACTAGTACTTACACCTCGTGTAGTCATGGGAATACCTTGGCTAGACGGAACTGCTAATGCACTAGAAATTCCAGGAACAATTGATACTGAAATTCCAAAAGACTCTACAAAATCAATCTCCTCATACGCTCTCCCAAAAACAAAAGGATCACCACCTTTTAGGCGAACAACATGACCATGTTTAAATGCATTTTCTACAATCATTATATTAATATCGTCTTGAGTAAACGAATGTTGACTACAACGTTTTCCTACGTATATTTTAGGGATCGACACATCAACTTGATTAAGTAGCTCTTTACTCACCAATGCATCGTACAAAATTACATCAGCCGACTGCAACACCCTTAAACCTCTTACTGTTATAAGATCTTCGCTACCAGGACCGGCGCCTACTAAACTAACTTTTGGCTGAATGTCAAACTTCATTTTATCAAATTTTTGAATCTACATTATCAAATTGACAACAATAGTACGTATTTATTTCCAAATAATTACACATATAATACGTATTAATACGTAATATTGTCCTATGATTAAAAATGAATACGTATGAAAACAATCATTGTTGTTGGAAATGGAATGGTGGGTTATAAATTTTGCGAGAAGTTTGTAGCAAAGGCCAATAGCGACCAATTTAAACTCATTGTTTTTGGTGAAGAACCCAGAGAGGCTTATGACCGTGTACATTTAAGTGAGTTTTTTGAAGATGGCAATGCCGATCGTTTAAGCTTAGCACCACGATCTTGGTACGATGAGAATGACATTACATTATGTACTAATGAGAGAGTCATCAATATTGACAGTACTAATAAAACCATTGATACTTCTAAAGGAAATACAGTAACATACGATCAATTGGTCATAGCAACTGGCTCTGTTCCTTTTGTACCTCCTATTCGTGGTGTTGAAAAGAAAGGGGTTTTTGTGTACCGCACCATAGAAGATCTTGAGGAGACGCTCGCTTATGCCGAAACGATTAAAGGTGGAAAGGCAGCTATTTTAGGTGGAGGCCTTTTAGGACTTGAAGCTGCGAAAGCGGTTATGGATATGGGCTTGGAAGCCAATGTAGTCGAATTTGCCCCAAAATTAATGCCCAGACAGCTGGACACAAGAAGTAGTAAGGTGCTGCAGGTAAAGCTAGAATCGATGGGAATTAACATTCACCTAAGCAAAGCCACCAATCAGATATTAGGAAATGGGAAAATTACAGGAATGGAATTTGGTGAAGATGATATGCTCGATGTTGACATGCTCGTAATTTCAGCTGGAATTCGCCCAAGAGATGAATTGGGAAAAAGCACAGGGCTAGCTATGGGAACTAGAGGAGGAATCATCGTAAACAACAAAATGCAAACGTCTGATCCGAATATTTTTGCAATCGGTGAAGTGGCTTTATATAATGAAATGATTTACGGTCTAGTCGCACCAGGCTACGAAATGGCACAAGTTGCGGTTGATCAAATTTTGGAAGAAAAAGAAACGGTGATGGCATCGTCGATTGATATGTCAACCAAACTAAAATTGATTGGAGTTGATGTGGCTAGCTTTGGTGTACCATTTATGCCAACGGCAAAAGGGCATTCAATCATTTTCGAGAACAAAACCCAAAGCTTATATAAAAGAATCAATGTTAGTCATGATGGGAAAAAATTGCTAGGCGGTATACTTGTTGGGGATGCATCGGACTACAATATGCTTCTACAGCTATACCAAAATGAAATGCCGTTACCTGAAAATCCAGAAGCACTAATTATAGGAAGTCGCGGTGAAGGAGAAGCTTCATTTGGCAGTGCAATGGACTTACCAGATACTGCAGTAGTTTGCTCATGCGAAGCAGTTACAAAAGGCGCTATTTGTTGTTCAGTGCTTGAAGATGGAAATGAAACCGTAAAAGCGGTTGCAAAAGACACAAAAGCCGGAACGGGTTGTGGTGGTTGCAAGCCAATGGTGGTAGATTTAATAACTGAAAGCCTTAAAACTATTGGAAAAACAGTAAAAGAGCGTATTTGCGAACACTTTGACTATTCTAGGCAGGAGTTATTTGACATTGTTAAGCTAAGAGAAGTTGACAACTTTGATGAATTGATTGATTTGGCAGGAAGTGGTCATGGCTGTGAAGTTTGTAAACCAGCTGTTGCCGCAATTTTCGCTAGCATTTACAATGAAACGGCAAACCGGCAAAACACCATTCAAGATACGAACGACCGGTATTTAGCCAACATTCAACGTAATGGAACCTATTCCGTGGTACCAAGAGTTGCCGGAGGAGAAATCACACCCAAACAGCTAATGGCACTAGGTCGTATCGCTCAAAAATATGATCTATATACCAAGATAACTGGTGGGCAACGTATTGACATGTTTGGCGCAAAATTGCATGAACTACCACTTATTTGGGAGGAACTAATTAAAGAAGGCTTTGAAACCGGGCAAGCATACGGAAAATCACTTAGAACGGTTAAAAGCTGTGTTGGCTCAACCTGGTGTCGATATGGTATGGATGAAAGTGTCAGTTTTGCTGTGGAAATTGAACATCGTTACAAAGGAATACGCTCACCGCATAAATTTAAAGGCGGTGTATCAGGATGTATCCGAGAATGTGCTGAGGCAAGAGGTAAAGATTTTGGATTTATAGCCGTAGAAGGTGGTTGGAATGTGTATGTAGGTGGAAATGGCGGTGCCAACCCAAAACATGCCGAACTTCTAGCTGAAAAGGTGGATAAAGAAACCGCCATAAAATATGTGGATCGTTTTATTATGTTCTATATTAAAACAGCACAACCACTTCAACGAACCGCTCCTTGGTTAGATAAACTAGAGGGTGGCATTACTTATTTGCAAAACATAGTTATCAACGATTCTTTAGGAATTGCTGATGAACTTGATAGGGAAATGCAAGCCTTGGTCGATTCTTATAAATGCGAATGGAAGGAAGCTGTGGAAACACCAGAAATCAGAGAGCGCTATACGCATTTTGTGAATTCAGAAGAGACTGACAACAACATTGAATTTGTATCACTCAGAGATCAAAAAATGCCTAAACAATGGGCTTAATCAAATTACATTAACAAGAACCATCTAGGTCTTTTTACGGAGTCCTTCATTTAAAACAATAGTTATGATTACGACTTTAAATATGTATCAAACAGTACTTCCTGAAGCAGTAAACATCTGGTTTAAAGCAGCCCATATCTCTAAATTTCCAAAAAACGGTGGTGCATGTATTAAATACAAGGATAAGCAAATTGCAATATTCAATTTCGCAAGAGAAAATACGTGGTATGCCTGCCAGAATTTATGTCCCCATAAAATGGAAATGGTGCTGTCACGCGGGATAATTGGCGAAGAGAACTCAGAACCTAAAGTTGCTTGTCCGCTGCATAAAAGCACATTCTCTTTAAAAACAGGAGACAATTTGAATGGTACTTTGGATCCAATCGCGACCTATCCCGTTAAAATTGAAAATGACTTTGTGTATGTAGGCTTTTCTGAATAGCTTTAGCGAAATTCAAATACATGCCTAATCAAGATAAACTTCAGCACGCTTTTCAACTATTTGATGCGGCCAACCAACAAGACCCTAATACGGAAGTTTTTGAAGGAAAATCATATCCAAAAGAGTTGCTGTATGCACATAGAATGACAAGGCAGTTAAATCGGTTTTTTCCGGATGCATCGGAAGCGTTGCAATTAACCGCTAGATGTCAACATATCTGTCGATGGGAAATTGCACGAAACTCCTTCCCCATGAATCGCGAAGGCTATTTAAGATGGCGGCAGGAATTAAAAAAATTTCATGCAGAAAAGGCAGCTACCATATTACGAGAAGTAGGATACTCTGAGGAAATGATCGAGAAGGTGCAGTTTCTTCTTCTAAAAAAGCAATTGCGCAAAAATGAAGAAACTCAAGTTTTAGAAGATGTCATTTGTTTGGTTTTTTTAGAATACTATTTCGAAGCTTTTGCAATGAAATATCCAAAAGAAAAAACAATCGATATTTTGCAAAAAACATGGTGTAAAATGTCGGAGAAAGGACAAAAAGCCGCTTTAGAGCTTCCTCTTTCGGAATATGCATTAAGTTTCGTGTCTGAAGCGATTAATGCTTAATCGAGTACTTTGATAATAATTCAATTATAACAATGTCTAGCGAAAAACGTCAAAAACCATTAGACACAGCGACTTTCTTACGAATTCGCAAGTGGTATTTATTGGCATTTGCTACCATTGCATTAACCATTATCATTGCGCAAATATTAATTCAATCACACCTCAACTCTCAACTTAGCGATTCGCGTGTTATCAATGTGGCTGGTCGTCAACGGGCATTAAGTCAAAAACTGGTGAAGGAAGTCTTGCTGTTAAGCCCTTCAAATGATACGACAGTACAAAATCAAATTGTATCGCAGATTAATCAGACCTTGTTACTATGGAAAACTTCACACATCGGACTACAATCTGGTAATAGTGAAATAAATCTTCCGATAGAAAAAGACACTGAGATTCTTTTACTATTTAAAGAAATTGATATTCATCATCAAGCAATGGTCAACGCTACAGAAACCATTGTATCGCAATTAAAAAGTAGCAATTTTGATTTTGAAAAAGAGAAAAACGTGCTACTTGACAACGAGCGCGATTTTTTGAAAATGATGGACAATATTGTCAACAAATATGATGAACGCAGTAATAAGAAACTTCAAAATTTAAAACAAAAAGAATATTTATTAGTCGCCCTTTCATTACTAATCCTACTGCTAGAAATAATTTTCATTTTTAAACCACTATCCATTCAAATTCGTAAGACGATTTCTAATTTAATGCAAAGTCAATTAGAATCTGATGGAAACACAAAAAAAATAGAGAACTTACTAGTAGAAAAAGAAAAATCGCTTCAGGAACTTCGAGAACTTAATTTCGTCATCGACAATGCCGCGCTTTTTGCGAGTGCCCGTAATGACGGTAGTATTGTATTTATTAGTAAGAAGTTTACAAACTTATTGGGCTTGCGAAAAGATCAACTTAATAGTCCTTTATCTGAATTGTTAACAAAGGATGAAGGTCAGCAGCAATACTTAAAGCAAGTTTTAAAAAGCAACAGAAAGACCAATATTAGAAATGAGGAAATTGAAATTACCACTTTTAAAGGAGAGCATATTTGGTTAGATATTTCGATCATTCCTATGCATCAGGCCAGCAAACAACAAAGCATTTTAATCTTGTGTTCCGATATAACAGAGCGAAAGCAAAACCAGTTAAAAGTAGAACAACTTACCGAGCAGAACTTTGAAGAACAGATGTTGCAAAAAAAGCAACAAGCCAGCCAAATTGTTGAAGGTCAAGAAGAAGAACGCAAGCGTATTGCAAAAGACATTCATGACGGAATTGGACAAATGCTCACAGCACTAAAGTTCAACATCGAGTCGATTGAACCGAATGATAAAGAAAAAACCGTTGAAAAAATTGCGTATCTAAAGGACCTGACTGCCGATTTAATAAAAGGAGTAAGAACGGCAACTTTCAATTTAACACCTCCGGAATTAAGCGATCATGGCGTTTTTCCCGCATTGCATAAAATGACTATTGAGCTGTCTAAACTTACTGGTAAGAAAGTGCTGTTTGAAAACAAATCAGAAGAGAATATCCGATTTGATTCTTTAGCGGAAACCAACATTTATAGAGTGACTCAAGAAGCCGTTAATAATGCCATAAAATATGCTCAGGCAAACTATATTTTGGTAACCATTAACTTTGCCAATGATATTTTGAGCATTGTCATCGATGATGATGGTAAAGGTTTTGACCCTTCTATTTTAAATGACGTGCCAAAAAATAATAGTGAAGGTGGTATGGGCTTATTCTTTATGAAAGAACGAATAAGTTATATTAACGGTCGTTTGTTTATCAACTCCCAACCCGGCAAAGGAACGCGAGTTACTATCAATTATAAAACTGAAAAAAACGAGGCAATACATGGATCGTAACGAATTATATCCTGTTTTTTTAAAAGTATCTCAGCTCGATATTTTAATTGTGGGTGGCGGAAATGTTGCCTTAGAAAAATTAACCTTTTTACTAAAATCGAGCCCGAATGCCAAAGTAAGCATGGTTTCGCCAATGTTTAGACCTGAAACTATAGCTTTAGCCGAAAAATTTAATATTGAGATGCATATTGATCATTACAATTCATCTTACTTAGAAGGCAGGCATATGGTAGTCGCAACTACAGATAATGTTCCTGTAAATGAACAAGTTTATCATGATTGTAGAGAGCGAACTATTTTAGTTAATGTAGCCGACAACCCACCTTTTTGCGATTTTTATATGGGCGGCATTGTTACCAAAGGAAATGTGAAAGTGGCGATCTCGACCAACGGAAAATCTCCCACAACTGCAAAACGTTTACGACAATTTTTCGAAGATGTTATTCCAGACAATATTGATGATCTTGTCAAAAACCTCAACGAATTTCGTAAAACCATTAAGGGCGATTTTGAGGAAAAAGTGCAAACCCTGAATGAGTTTACAAAGGGACTAGTCAACGAAAAGGAAGAAGATGAAAATTAGAATTAAAGGAAACTCTATTCGATATCGGTTAACCAAATCAGAGGTCAAGACTTTCTGCGAAACGGGGAAAGTAATGCAGCAAGCCCATTTTGACAGCCAAACTTTTACATATTCTCTTGAAGCCAAGGAAGAGGATTTCATTCTTAATGCTGATTTTCAAAGTAACACTATCACGCTGTATTTAAATAAAACCAATAGTGAAGATTGGTTTGATAATGATCAAGTAGGGTTTTCTCAAACTATAATCACTTCTAATGGTAATGAATTAGCCTTATTAGTTGAAAAAGACCTTGTTTGTATGGATTCACGAGATGAAGACCAATCAGATAATTATCCGAATCCTAAATTGGCTAATTAGCAAGTCACCCAAATCTTAGAACAAAGTTAAAAAGCTATACTATATAACCGAATAACCAGGTTCATACCGAGACTTTTTTGGGAATTATGTATCTTTGCATTAGCAAATGAAAAAAGTAATTCATAAAATAACGGCTTTGTTTTTATCATTTATTGTGCTAGTGGCATCAGTATCATTCACAATAGATATGCATCATTGCGGGTCTACCTTAGTTGATATTGCTTTTTTTGATGAGGCCCATGGCTGCGGAATGATCATGGAAAACTCCTATGATTCCAATACCTCATTTGAGGTTTCTAAAATGGCATGCTGCACAGATACTTTTATTGCTGTAGAAGCACAAGATGAATTGAATACTGCTACTTTCAACTTACAACTTGAGCAGCAATTATTTCTTGCTTCATTTGCTTATAGCTATATTAATCTTTTTGAAGGTTTAGCTGAAAATATTGTTCCTTTTGATGGTTATCCGCCACCAATTCTCACTGAAGACATTCATGTCTTGCAAGAGACCTTCTTAATTTGATTTATAATTCACTACCTCGTATTACTCACAGGTTGAATTATAAATACAAAAACAATGAAATACATATATATATCGCTTTTTTTCGTGATGTCATTTGTGAAAACAAATGCGCAAGGGCCACCTATTACTGCCGATAAGCCCATTATGCTTGGTGGTAATAGCTTCACTACAAAAACACTTATTGAAATTAGGAATACAGAAAGAGGCTCAGTCGTTTATGCTCCCTTAATGTTGCATTACCTACCTACTTCTAACTCTTTAGTGGCAGTTCACCTCCCTTATGTGGATTATGATCTTAATAACATTTCAGGATCTGGACTTGCTGATATTAAGATACTTGGTAAGTATCAATTTTACCGTAAGGATGCTACTGGTAAAACCTTTCGTGTAGTAGCCAAGACATTTCAAAGTTTACCCACAGGAAAAGAAATTGATGTTATGGAAATTAGCACTGGAAAATATTCCGGTTACTATGGCATAGTTTCTGGATATGAAACATTGAAATATGGTATTTCTACCGAAGTTGGATACAATTGGATGCCAGATGGCACATTAGATGAGTTTAGAGCCAAATTAGGATTCGGATTACCGCTGCTAAAGCCACAGTATCCTAATAAGCAATTGAATCTTTATTTTGAATATACAAGTGCCTTTTTACCAGAAAGAGATTGGTATCAGTTATTGTATGCACAAGGAATTCAATATGCCGGTAAAAACATCACTTTTGATCTAGCGGTGCAATTACCATTAACACAAACGGTAGATGCCGGGCGTGAATTAAAAAACAGTGTATTTATTGGTACACGATATACATTTTAAAATTTAAAACATAAAATCATGAAAAAAATAGTAATAATCATATTCGCAGTTTTAATGGTAGTTCCTGCCATGAACATGAGCGCACAAAAAAGTTTTGATCAATTTGAAGTACAAGTAGATGGACTAGGCTGTCCGTTTTGTGCTTATGGACTTGAAAAAAAGTTCAAAGAGTTCAAAGGAATTAAAAAAGTGAAAATTGACATTGAAACTGGCGATTTTAGCTTTGCATATCCAACTGAAAAAGCACTCAGTTTAGATGCAGTTACGCAACAAGTAAATAAAGCCGGATACACACCAATGTCGGGGAAAGTGACAAGAGCCGATGGTACTATTGAAGAAATTAGTGCTTCTAACCTTGCAACAATTAATAGTAATGAGAGTACCAAGCAGGCATTTGTCGCGGGTAATTGCGAAATGTGTGAAGCGCGAATTAATAAAGCTGCATTGTCAGTAGCTGGGGTTTTGAAATCTAATTGGGATCGGGAAACTAAAATGTTAGAAGTTAGTTTCAATAGTAAACAAACCAACTTAAAAAAGATTGAAAAGGCCATCGCTAAAGCCGGGCATGATACAAAAAATCACAAGGCAAAAGCTGATACTTATGGTGAATTACCGGGCTGTTGTAAATACGAACGTATCGAGTAGTCAAATAAATAGCCTATAATTTATTAAGCGTATGTATGCATTTCAAAAAAAATGGGATGAATACGCTTTACAAATAAGAAGAAATGAAAAATCATATCATATATATTGCCATTGCGCTACTTATTACAAGTTGCAATACAAAAACAAAAGAAGTTAGTTGGCAACATGCCAATACCACAAAACTAGATGGTGTAAACCCTATAGGTATCACCATCAATAATGAAGGTACTTGGTTAAGCGATGGTGATCACAATCGATTAGTACTAATTAATAAAGAGGGAGAAATTGTTAGAACTATAGATTCTCTTGAAAGGCCAATGCATATCGCTAGTACGGAAAAAGAAATTCTAATTCCACAATACGGTAATGACCAAATTACCATAATTAAAGGGGATAATCACAGTAATCTTATCTTAAATGACTCATTAGATGCTCCGGCTGGTGTCGCTGTATATCGCAATGAAAAAGCCATTGCAGATTTTTATAATAATCGGATTTTATATAGTGCAGATAGCGGTAATTATATCAGTTTTGGTACAGAAGGAAAAGGCGAAGGTGAACTCTACTACCCTACTGATGTTCATATTACCAAAGAATATATCTGGGTTGCTGATGCCTACAATAACCGCATTCAGGTTTTTGATAAAGAAGGAAAATTCAAAATGATGATTGGCGAAGATCAGAAAATGAACGCAGCTACCGGTATCTTCGTTTCGGATAAAGAAGTATTCATCACCGATTTTGAAAATAGTCGTGTTTTGGTGTTTACATTAGAAGGAGTTTTAAAGCAAGTTCTGGAAACAGCGATTAAAAAACCAACCGATGTTTTGGTAAAAAAGAAGAAGTTGTATATCACCAATTATCGTACAAGCGAGTTAACCATTTACGAGTTAAAGCCTACAGAGTCAACCAAATCTTGATTATGAACCATATATACGAAATAAAAGGAATGACCTGTAAAGGTTGTGAGGCCGGAGTTTCTAAAATATTAAACGAGATTGATGGTGTGATTAAAGCAAATGTCATTCTTGAAAAAGAAGAAGCTATCATTAAAATGGAGCATCATATTTCTATAGATACATTGCGGCAAGCACTACCTGAAAAATATCAAATTTCAGAGAAAGAAACGAGAAATGTTTTTCAATCTGATGCTGCCAAAGGCATTACCACTGATGAGAAAACAAAATTGCAGCAGCTAAAGCCACTCTTTCTTATTTTCTTTTATCTGATAAGCGCAAGTGTCTTACTTCATTTAAAAAACTGGAACACAGCTGAAGCGATGCTTGATTTTATGGGATTATTCTATATCGTTTTTAGCTTTTTCAAATTATTAGATTTAAAAGGTTTTCCCGATAGCTTCGCAATGTACGATCCTATTGCAAAAAGAATAAAAGTATATGGTTGGGTATATCCTTTTATTGAAGTTGCACTTGGCTTAATGTTTCTGTTTCGGTTTGAAGTGTTCTATGCTCTGGTTGGAACCTTAGCTATATTGGGAGTTACAACTATCGGAGTGACTCAAACATTATTAAATAGGAAAACTATACAATGTGCTTGTTTAGGGACAGCATTAAAGCTACCGATGACCCAGGCAACATTTATAGAAAATAGTGTAATGATCGTTATGGCAATATTTATGTTGGTTAAAATGACATAGGCCTGACTGTTTCCGGAAAACAAAAAAGGGTTGACTTAAAAAGTCAACCCTTTTATTTTTAAAATAATAACTATTCGAAATTATCCAATAAGCTCTTTTACTTCTAATTTATTAGCAAATGGCTGCTTATACAATCGCTTCCCTGTAGCTTGATTTATTGCAATGGCAATCGCAGCTACCGCTGGAGGCAAAGCTGGCTCACCAAGTCCAGTTGGAGATAGCTCATTCTCTACGAAATGCGTCTCTACTTCTGGTGCCTCCTTCATACGTATTAAACGATATTTATCGTAATTCTGGGCATTCGGTGTTCCATTACTAAACGACAGGTCACCATACATGGCATGGCCAATTCCATCAATAACCCCACCTTCTATCTGATTTTTAGCTCCTGTTGGATTCACTACGATTCCGCAATCAACTGCTACGGTTACCTTTTTCACAACAGGCTTATCATTTTCAATCACTACATCAGCAACTTCAGCCACATGAGTATTGTGGCAATAGTATGCGCAAAAACCTTGAAAAACTCCGTCTTTTTTATTTCTATAACCAGATTTTTCAACTGCAAGATTAATCACATCTTCCATACGTTTTGGCTCATACTGAATGTTCTCATCCTTATGACCTTTTACGTTTTGCAATAAATCGAGTCGCAACTGAACAGGGTCTATTTCCATCATTTCGGCCAACTCATCAAAAAATGCTTGCTCAGCGAAGGCAAGGAAATGTGTATATGGCGCTCTCCAAGCTCCCGTAGTGATATTACTCTTGTAATTACCTGCATCAACTTGATAGTTTTCTATTGCACCCGCTGGGAAGAAATGTGGTATCAAGCCGTACATATTACTATTAATACAGGCCTCTTTTAAATGGTATGAAGTTACTTTACCGTCTTTCACACCAGCTTTAATCCGGTATTTTATTCCAGGTCTATATACTCCTATTCCAATATCATCTTCACGAGTACACACCATTTTGACAGGTTTGTTAATTTTTGCCGAAAGCTCAGCTGCTTCGATCGCAAAATCACCATACAATCGTCTTCCGAAACCTCCTCCCATTCGGGTCATTTCTAAATGTATATCCTTTGGGTCTCTACCCAACATACCAGCTACTGATTGAGCTGTCCCTGCAGGAGTTTGTATTGGTCCCACTAAATGAACTTTATCAGCAGTTACATCCGCAAAAAAGTTCATAGGCTCCATACATGCATGCGGTAAAAAGGGAGATTCATAGGTTCGCTCTAAAGTAGCATCCGCTTTAGCAAAAGCCTTTTTTACATCTCCATCTTTACGAAGGGTATTCAAATTAGAACCATCTAAAATTTTGATCAGTTCATCATCATGTCCTTCAGTACTTTCCATCGGACTACCATCTTCCCATACCGCTTTTAAAGCGTCTCTACCTTTCATTGCCTGCCAAGTACTTGTTGCTACTACAGCAATCTTATCACTTTGACCGAGCATTCCTGCCACCCAAGCATTTGCACTTCTAAGCGCTATGGCCTTTTCTCCAAATCGCACTACATCAGTGACACCGTCTACTTTTTTGGCTTCAGTATCATCAAAAGACACTAATTTTTTACCAAAAGATGGTGGTCTAAGAATAGCTGCATATAGCATCCCTTCCTTTTTATAGTCAAGACCAAACAACGGTTTACCTGTTACAATTTTTTCAATATCAACATTAACAGCGTCATGACCTATAATTGTATAATCTTTAGGCTCCTTTAAAGTAACCCCTTCCGGCACTTCAAGAGCGGCTGCTTCCTTCACTACATCTCCATAGCCTAATGTTTCTCCTTTTGCATTGGTAATTACACCTTGTTTTGTGCTACAAGTGGAAGCTTCTACTCCCCACCTGGCAGCGGCGGCGTTCACAAGCATTTGCCGGGTTGTTGCTCCCGTTTGACGAAGGGCATCCCATCCAAATCGGATCGATTGACTACCCCCAGCCACTTGTCTTTGAAAGTTTTCCGTATCTAATTTTCCTTGTTCCACATTTACATGATCCCAAGGCACATCTAATTCTTCGGCAATAATCATAGGCATCGATGTTTTGACACCTTGGCCTATTTCAGGATTAGGAGAATAGATAGTTACGTAGCCATTATCTGCTATCTTAATAAATGCATTAAAATCATTAAAATTTAATGAGGCTATATCTACAGGCATTTCAGCCTTTTCCTTACAAGCAGTTATCAAATTAAAACCGATTAGCATTCCGCCACCGGCAAGTGCAGAGGTTCTTAAAAAGTCTCTTCTACTAAATGTATTTGGTATATTGGTTGACATGATGTTTCTGGTTTTAACTTAATTTTTCTGAAGCAATTTTTACCGCCTTATGAATGCGTTGGTATGATGCACAACGGCAAATATTGCCATGCATGGCATCTTTAATCTCATCTGTAGATGGACTAGGGTTCTTTTCTAAAAAAGCAGCGGCCGTCATAATTTGACCGGCTTGACAGTATCCGCATTGCGGCACGTCAACTTCTTTCCAGGCTTCTTGTAGTGCATGATCGCCCTTTTCTGACAGACCCTCAATTGTGGTAACGGCCCCTTCTCCTACTGAAGAAATTGGAAGTAAACAACTTCTTGCAGCTTCACCGTCAATATGCACTGTACAGGCACCGCATTGCGCTATTCCACATCCGAATTTGGTCCCAACAAGATCTAAGTGATCACGCAGCACCCATAATAAAGGTGTATCTGCATCAGCTTGAACGGTTTTAGTTTCACCATTCACTTTTATGGTAAATGATTCCATAGTTTTTGGTTTAGTTAACGATTGAATTCCTAAATTACTAAATTAAAATGAAGCTTACTTTTTAGCCCAGGGTATTTAACCTTTTGTTAAGTTAATCTTAATGCATGTTCAGTAAAGAAGAATCACGTAAAATAAGACAAGAGTTTTGGACGTCCTTCGGAAAGTCATTCCCAAAAAAATGGCTTTTATACAATACCAAAATCAAGGATATGAGCTTTAAATTCAGTTTTGATCGAAAAAAAGCTTTTGTTTCTTTAGATATTGAAGACGACCGGTTAGAAAAACGAATTGAACTTTGGGAAAAAATCAATTCACTTAAAACCATACTTACACGGGACTTTATAAACGATCTGGTATTTGATGATTCATTTATCTTGGAAAATGGAAAAGAAATTTCGCGAGTATATATAGTACTGCACAACGTAAGTGTCCATAATAAAAATACATGGCAAGAAACCATGGAATTCTTCAATAAGAATATGACATTATTTGAGGCCTTTTTTTGGGAATATGAGGATTTCTTGAAATCTTAACTACCTCAAATTATGAGGGTCGAAAAAAGTGAAATCTTATGAATTAATAAATACCTTGGTAGGTAGGATTTTTCGTAATTTTAACATCATAATCAACTGAACCTTATGAATATCCTCCATTTTAGTGCCGAATGTTATCCTTTAGCAAAAGTTGGTGGATTGGCAGATGTTGTAGGAGCACTTCCCTCATATCAGAATAGTTTAGGTATTTCGGCTTCGGTTATAATGCCATACTATAATACTAAGGTGGTACAAGACCTAAAGACCAAAACCATTTTTGAGGAAGTGGTTGCTATCGGTAAGAATTTGGTTTCATTTACCATTCAATCTGTACCTAAAAAAAAGTTCGGTTTTCCCATTTATTTGGTCAAAATTGATGGTTTAACGGATAGAGAAAACGTATATGGTTACGATGACGATCATCTTAGGTTTATAGGTTATCAAATTGCTGCTCTTAATTGGATTATAAAAGAAGATATAAAGACTGATCTAGTCCATGTTCATGATCATCATACTGGTTTGGTCCCATTTATGATGGGTTACTGTAATGATTTTAAATCACTAAAAAATATACCTACAGTTTTAACCATTCACAATGCGCAATATCAAGGGCAATTTGGTTATGATCAGTTCGATCTTATTCCTAATTTCAATCAGGAGAATGTTGGTTTATTAGATTGGTATAGTAGTATAAATCCTCTGGCAGCCGCCGTAAAATGCGTTTGGCGCGTAACAACTGTATCGCCAAGTTATATGGAGGAAATGACAATACATGCCAATGGCCTTGAAGGATTACTAGCGCACGAAAAAGCAAAATGTATTGGTATTTTAAATGGAATAGATTGGAAAACATGGAATCCGGAAACAGATTCTTTAATTCCGAAAAACTATGATGCTGCAAAAGTTCAGACAGGAAAAAAAGCGTCGAAAAAGGCGTTGTGCGGAGAGTTTAAACTTGATATAAAGAAACCATTATTCGTATTCATAGGGCGTCTCGTATGGGAAAAAGGGGCCGATTTATTACCCGATATTTTTAGACAGGTTTTACTAGCTGATAAGAATGAAGGCAACTTTCTAGTACTTGGTTCTGGTAATACAGAGATTGAATCACAACTAGAGGCCTTATCCAAAGAATTTGCAGGCACCTTTAACAACCATACAGGATATAATGAAGCACTCTCTCACAGAATGTATGCTGGTGCGGATTTTTTATTAATGCCGTCTCGGGTTGAACCTTGCGGGTTAAATCAGATGTATTCTATGCGGTATGGTACAATTCCTATTGTAAATAATATTGGTGGACTTAAAGATACCATCATTGACATTGATGAAAAAGACGGCTTCGGAATTAAACATGAAGAAGTATCGGTTGTAGCTGTAGGAAATGCTATCTTTAAGGCACAGGCACTGTTCAATGAGCAAGATAAGTTCAAGAAAACTAGAAAGAAGATTATGAAAATCGATCATTCATGGAATCATTCTGTGAAACAATATATAGCACTTTACAAATCCTTAATACAGTTAAAAAATGGTCAATAAAAAAGTACTGGGAATTATCCTTGGCGGTGGTCAAGGTTCGCGTTTATATCCACTAACTGAAAGTAGATCGAAACCTGCAGTACCAATCGCAGGTAAATATCGACTTGTAGATATTCCCATTTCTAACTGTATCCATTCCGAGATCAAACGAATGTTTGTACTAACGCAGTTTAACTCTGCTTCACTAAACAAGCACATAAAAAATACCTATAACTTCAGTATATTTAGCGATGCCTTTGTCGATATCCTAGCCGCAGAGCAAACACCCGAAAACAAGACTTGGTTTCAAGGTACTGCGGATGCTGTAAGACAATGCTTACCTCACTTCTTAGCACATGATTTTGAGTATGCATTGATCCTTTCTGGTGACCAACTGTACCAAATGGATTTTAATGATATGGTATCAGCCCATATAAAAAGTAAAGCGGCTATTAGTATTGCCACATTGCCGGTAAATGCAAAAGATGCTACTAGTTTTGGAATCCTAAAAACCGATTCAAAAAACGTGATCAATAGTTTTATCGAAAAACCAGCCACGGAATTATTACCGGATTGGAAATCGGATGTTACTAGTGAAATGAAAAATCAGGGCAGAGAATATCTAGCCTCCATGGGTATTTACATCTTCAACAGAGACTTACTAGTTAAGTTATTGGAAAATACCGAAACAATAGACTTCGGTAAAGAGATAATTCCAGGAGCCATCAATGATCATAAGGTGTTAAGCTATCAGTATGAAGGGTATTGGACGGACATCGGAAATATTGATTCATTTTATGAAGCTAATCTAGGTTTGACTGATGATGTCCCTAAATTTAATTTATTCGATGGTAACAAAAGTGTTCTCACCAGAGCGCGTATTCTTCCGCCATCAAAAATATCCGGTACTACTTTAGAAAAAACAATGGTTGCCGAAGGTGGTATTATCAATGCAAGTAGAATAGAAAACTCTGTAATCGGCATTCGAGCACGAATTGGAAAAGGAACTACAGTGGCTAATTCCTATATCATGGGGAATAGTAAATTCCAGACCTTAGACCAGATTAACAATTGTATTAAAAACAATCAACCCTATAATGGTATCGGTGACCGATGTTATATTAACCACGCCATTGTCGATAAAAACTGTAAGATAGGCAATGATGTGCGTATCAACGGTGGTAAGCACCTAGATGACCAGGAACATGAAAATTACGTTGTAAAAGATGGTATTGTCGTTATAAAAGCTGGCGCTACAATTCCGCATGGTTTTACAATTTAATCTAGCACTAATCTCATTTTAATGCAGAAAGTTCAAGCGCATAGCCTTTTTACCGATTTCGATATTCAACTTTTTAAAGCTGGTAAGCACTTCAAATTATATGAAAAGTTAGGCTCTCATATTATTAAGGTTGACGATACAAAAGGAGTTTATTTCGCGGTTTGGGCTCCTTCGGCCAAATCTGTTTCCGTTATTGGCGATTTCAATTATTGGAATGATAATGAACACCAACTTCATGTTCGCTGGGATGGTTCAGGAATTTGGGAAGGTTTCATTCCTAACATAAGTCAAGGAGAAAAATACAAATACAAAATACATAGTCATCATAACGGAATCGTAACTGAAAAGGCCGATCCTTATGCCAAAAGGTCCGAACACCCACCAAACACAGCTTCTGAAGTCTGGGATTTAAATTATTCCTGGAAAGACAAGGATTGGATGGGTTATCGAAAGGATAAAAATGCGTTAGACAAGCCATACTCAGTATATGAAGTGCATCTTGGCTCGTGGAAGTTTGATACGAAAGACAATCGACCTCTTAGCTATGTCGAGCTAGCCGACAATCTTGTTAGTTATGTGAAAGAAATGGGCTTTACCCATGTCGAGCTTATGCCAATTATGGAATATCCGTATGACCCATCTTGGGGGTACCAACTAACAGGATATTTTGCACCAACAAGTCGTTTTGGTTATCCTGAAGATTTTATGTTGTTAGTCGATAAGTTACATCAACATGATATCGGAGTAATTTTAGATTGGGTCCCATCTCATTTTCCAGAAGATGCACATGGTCTTGGCTTTTTTGACGGATCGCATTTATACGAACATCCAGACAGACGCAGAGGCTACCACCCGGATTGGAAAAGCCTGATATTTAATTATGGTCGAAACGAAGTGCGATCTTTTTTAATATCAAATGCACTATTTTGGTTGGATAAATACCACATTGATGGACTTCGTGTCGATGCGGTTGCCTCCATGTTGTATCTCGATTACTCCAGAGAAGATGGTGAATGGGAACCTAATAAATATGGAGAACGCGAAAACCTTGAGGCTATTTCCTTCCTTCAGGAATTAAATGAAACGATCTACAAGGATTTTCCCGATGTACAGACCATTGCAGAAGAATCGACTGCATATACGGGAGTTTCAAAACCTATTTCTCACGGAGGACTGGGATTTGGTATGAAATGGATGATGGGTTGGATGCATGATACGCTCGATTATTTTAAAAAAGAAAGTGTATACCGAAAGTACCATCATAACGATATTACTTTTAGCATGACCTACGCCTTTACCGAGAATTTTATGCTTCCTTTATCGCATGATGAAGTGGTATACGGCAAACACTCCATTCGAGGGCGCATGCAAGGTGATGAATGGCAACAAGTAGCCAATTTGAAGCTATTATACGGATATATGTTTACTCATCCAGGAACCAAATTATTATTTATGGGTGGTGAATTTGGGCAGACTGCCGAATGGAATTTTCAACAAAGTCTTGACTGGCACTTACTCCAATATGACTATCATAAAGGCGTTCAACAATGCGTAAAAGATCTAAACGCCCTATACACAACCTATCCGGCATTGTACGAAAAACAATTTAGTCAAGAAGGATTTGAGTGGATTGAACATAATGATAGTGAAGCCTGTGTCCTATCCTATATCAGAAAGGGCCATGATACCAAGAATGATCTAATAGTGATTTGTAATATGACACCAGTTCTAAGAGAAAACTATAAGATAGGCGTACATCAAAAAGGCAAATTAAAAGAAGTTTTTAATTCAGATCTTAAAAAGTATTGTGGTAGTGGAGTGAGTAATACAAAACCAATAAAAATTGATGATCTTGGATGGCACTTCAAAGATTATTCTGCTATGGTTTCACTGCCTCCTTTATCAACAATAGTATTTTCAATAAAAAATTGATTATTCATTTTTCGAAATCTTCAGAAAAAAACGATTTTATTACTGTTATTGTATTAAAAACCAGCTTTAACTATAAGGCTCATAATGTTAGTAACATTACTTTTAAATGTAGGTTAAAATGCGTTCATTTGTGACGGTTCGTCAAGAAAAATAAGCTATGATTACTAATACTGAACTTGAACGCAAGGGAGATCTATTTCCTTCGGAGATTACCAATTACGAAAAAAATGTCGACGTTTTAAACTTCGTTACTAAAAACGGAGTGGCACTTCAGGTCACTATTTTAAGAGATAGTGTTTTACGTTTTCGTTATGCCACCACTGGTATTTTCGGAAACGATTTTTCGTATGCCATTACAAAATATGCAAGTCGCGGATATAACAAGCTGGAAATATCTGAAGATAATGACCATTATATCATAACCACAGCCAAACTTATCTGTAAAATAGATAAGACTGATCTTAAAAAGTCTATTTATGATGCGGCGGATGAAACATTGATAAGCCAAGATGAATTGGGCTTTCATTGGGAAGAAAGTTATCAATACGGTGGGGACATAGTTAAAATGAGCAAGGTTTCACCCGACGGAGAAAGTTTTTATGGTCTTGGTGATAAACCAGTACATCTCAACCTTAAGGGTAAGCGTTTTGAGAATTGGGTTACTGATTCTTATGCATACGGAAAGGATACCGATCCTATTTATAAAACCATTCCATTTTATATCGGCTTACATCATAAAAAAGCCTACGGTATTTTCTTTGATAACACCTTTAGATCGTTTTTCGATTTTGCGCACGAACGAAGACATATAACAAGTTTCTGGGCTCAAGGCGGTGAAATGAACTACTATTTCATTTACGGTCCGGAAATGTCTGACGTCGTAGCTAATTATACTGACCTTACTGGTAAACCACATCAACTACCGCCATTGTGGGCTTTGGGTTATCATCAATGTAAGTGGAGTTATTATCCAGAATCCAAAGTACGAGAGATCACAACAAAGTTCAGGGAATTGAAAATACCATGTGATGCCATCTATTTAGATATTGACTATATGGATGGGTTTCGCTGTTTTACTTGGGATAGTAAGCATTTTCCAAATCCAAAGAAAATGGTAAAAGAGTTGGAGGAAGATGGTTTTAAAACCGTAGTCATTATCGACCCTGGAATTAAGATCGACATGGATTACGATGTCTTTAGAGAAGCATTAGAAAAAGACTACTTCTGTAAACGTGCTGATGGACCTTATATGAAAGGAAAAGTATGGCCTGGGGAGTGTTATTTTCCTGATTTCACAAACCCAGAAGTGAGGGAATGGTGGGCTAATCTTTATAAAGAGTTAGTCGAAGAAATTGGTGTTCGTGGTGTATGGAATGATATGAATGAGCCTGCTGTAATGGAAGTTCCAGGAAAAACCTTTCCTGACGACGTGCGTCATGATTACGATGGTAATCCGTGTAGTCATAGAAAAGCGCACAACGTTTATGGAATGCAAATGGCCAGAGCAACCTATCAAGGTCTTAAGAAATTTGCCTACCCGAAAAGACCATTTGCAATAACAAGAGCTGCCTATTCAGGTACACAACGTTACACATCATCATGGACAGGAGATAATGTAGCGACTTGGGAACATTTGTGGATTGCAAATGTACAGGCGCAGCGCATGAGTATGTCTGGTTTTTCATTTATAGGATCGGATATTGGTGGTTTTGCCGAACAGCCTAATGGTGAATTGTATACGCGATGGATTCAATTAGGTGTTTTCCATCCTTTCTGTAGAACACATTCTTCCGGAGATCATGGCGATCAAGAACCTTGGGCTTTTGATGAAGATGTAACTGATATTGTACGAAAATTTATAGAAATACGATATCAACTCCTTCCCTATCTATATACCTCATTTTGGCAATATGCAGACGAAGGCATACCCATGTTAAAATCGTTGGTTTTATATGACCAAGAAGATTCTCAAACGCACTTTAGAACTGATGAGTTTGTTGTAGGAGATCATATTTTGGTTTGCCCGATACAAGAACCGAATGCCAAAGGAAGGCGTATGTATATTCCGCGTGGTAAATGGTATAATTTCTGGAATGATGAGATCGTTACTGGAGGTAAAGAGCAATGGGTAGATGCCGATATTGACAAACTGCCAATTTTTATTAAAGAAGGTGCGATTATTCCTAAATATCCAATTCAGCAATATGTAGGTGAAAAAGAGATAGAACAACTTACATTAGATGTATTCTATAAAAAAGGAAAAGAAAATTCAACAGTTTTTGAAGATGCACACGATGGCTACGATTACATAAAAGGCCGTTATAGTCTGCGCAACTTTAAACTTACTGGTAAGACCAACGAATTGATTATTCAGCAATATAAATCTGGAAAATACATTACAGCCTATAACACTTTTAAAATAGAGCTTCACGGATTGCCTTTCAAAATATTCAAAATACAAATTGATAATGAAGAAGCCCTATTTGATGATGTTCGGGTAAATGGTGATAATACACTAGTAGTCACAAAAGACTTTAGTGAGTTGCATATTATTGGTGAGTAAAATTGGTACTGCTTTTTTAGGTTAAAAACTAAAATACACCTAACTAACGTATCTGTAATATGAGACTAGTTAGAATAAAAAGAATTTACCTCCTATTTGTAATTACATCAATTTTTAATTCCTGTAGTAAAAGCAGTGATACGGAAGAAATTACTCAGGATATATTAAATCCTTCAACTCCGGAAAATCTTACTGCTACGAATATAACCTTAACTGGAGCTTCGCTTTCGTGGGATGCATCAACCGATAACGTAGCAGTAGCTGGTTATAAAATTTATCAGGATGGAACCGAAATTCAACAAGCTACCAACACAACCTATGAGATTACGGACCTAAATCCGGCAACCTCATATACTTTTGAGGTATCAGCTGTCGATTCTTCTAATAATGAATCCGATAGAAGTAATTCGGTTAGTATTACCACTGAATCATCAACGGATACAGAAGTTCCTTCAACTCCAGAAAACCTTGCTGCCACAAATACAACGGTTACTGGAACTTCCCTTTCATGGGATACATCAACTGATAATGAAGCGGTGGTGGGTTATAAGATATATCAGGATGGAACCGAAATTCAACAAGTTACTGATACGACCTATGAGGTCACAAACCTAAATGCGGAAACCTCATATACATTTGAAATATCGGCTATCGATTCCTCCAACAATGAGTCTGATAAAAGCAATCCGTTAACCATAACTACAGAAGCCAATTCTGGATCTAGAGCAAAAGTACTTGTATTTACTAGAACAAGAGGTTTTAACCATAATACCAAGAGCGAAAGTATCACTATGATAGAGAATATAGCATCTCAGCAGGATTTTGATGTTGATACTAATGATGACGGTAGCACTTTTGATAGCTTAGAGAATTTAAATACATACGACATCATATTCTTCACCAATACATCTGGGAATACTTTAAGTGAATCTCAACGTAATAATGTTGAAGCTTATGCCGCGCAAGGCGGTAATTTTATCTCTAATCACGCTGCTAGTGATTCTTATGGACACAGTACTGCCAGTACAGTCTCAGGAAATGGCAAAGGACAATGGGATTGGTATGCCGAGAATGTTACTGGTTGTAGTGTCAGAAACAATCCTAACCATACACCTGCGGGCTATGATGCGACAGTAACAATTCAAAATCAGAATACTGTACTAACCGCAAGCATCACCTTCCCGTGGAATGATAGTGAGGAATGGTATTACTGGGAAGGTGGTTATCTGAATAATTCTTTTACTGAATTGTTACGCGTTGAAGATACAGGCTCAAATTCGTATGACGATCCTAGAATGACTGCTCATTACTACAACAGGCCAGATGGTGGAACAAGTTTTTATACCAGTATGGGGCATGCCAAAAGCAAATATTCTGATGAGGAATTTATACAGTTAATCGCGAATGCTTTTAAATTCATACTTGATTAAAATATTTAGCCTAAAACGAACCAGAAAAATAAGGTCAATCCAACAATTATTAGAATACTGATTAATAGAGTTTGTAAACCATCTATTCTTCTTTGACGTTTCTTATGTAAAAGAATTCTTTTTAGACGAGCTTCGCTAACTTTAGTATAAGATCCTTCTTTCTTTCTAGCAACACCACCTACAGGTTTTTTACCCATATAGGGTAAATGTGGTTTTTTCAACAGTTTTCTGTTGTTTTTCAAAATAGCATTTGCCAAGGAAGAGCTCATTGTAATTATAGTTTACATATATGTAGTTTATTTGTGCTATTTGTTACAGTTTTTAACATTTATCATACCGTACTACCGCTACGATTCATTTAGGGTTGGTTGAGTTGACATTGTGCTATTTAAGTTTTCTGAGATTTGAATATAAATAAGACTTTATAGTCACATTTAGAGTCAGGGTTTAGAAAGGTTATACGACAAAAGCTTCATTCGTGCGTGAAGTCTACCTGAAATTTATTGTATAAAAACTTAGGAGGTATTTTGGGTATCAGGAAGAAGGGCTGGTAAAATATTCTTAACCAATCAGTACTAGCTAAGGATACTTATGGGGTTATACTTATAATATTTATAGAAGGCTAAACAAGAACAAGTAAAACGCTCGTATTCTAAATTATTGTACACCAAAAAAGCTACAATAATTTAGAATACTCTCACCACGGGCTTGATTCGTTTGACTTTAGATCAAAAAAAAGACCCAACCAAAATAAATTGATTGAGTCTTTAGAAGAAGGCGGCGACCTACTTTCCCACGAATGTAGTATCATCGGCGCTAATGGGCTTAACTTCTCTGTTCGGAATGGTAAGAGGTGAGCCCCATTGCTATAACCACCTTA
>NZ_JAABOQ010000001.1 GCF_010671565.1 Spongiivirga citrea | reverse complement strand
GATAGTGATAATGATGGTATTCCTGATATTACTGAAGCAGGCGGTACTGATACAGATGGTGATGGTCGTGTAGATTATCCAACTCCTGGAGATCCTACTAGTATGGTTGATGCAGATAATGATGGTTTGGCAGATGATCTGGATAATGTTGATAGTGGTAGCGGCAGTGGAGAAATCACCTCAGGAACACCGCTAAACCCTCCGAATTCTGACGGCACAGGTAATCCAAATTATTTGGATATCGATAGTGATGATGATGGTATTGTAGATAATATAGAGGCACAACCTACAGCTACCTATGTAGCTCCAAGTGGTACTGATTCGGATGGAGATGGGTTAGATGATAGTTATGACACTGATAATGGAGGTGCAGCCGTTGTTCCTACTGACACTGATGGTGATACTGGTGAAAACCTTCCTGATTACATCGATTTAGATAGTGATAATGATGGTGAGAGCGATACCATTGAGGCATATGATACAGATAATGATGGTGTAGCCGATATTGTTCCGGCAAATTCTGATGCTGATAACGACGGTTTAGATGATAATTTTGATACAGATGATGCGAATCTTGATCCCACTAATGGAGGTCAAACTGCTAATAATCCATTCCCGGATACTGACAATGTAGGAGGAGAGCCTGATTGGAGAGACCCAATAGATAGTGATGGTGATGGTGTAGCGGATGTGAATGATTTAGATGATGACAATGATGGTATCCCTGATACTTCAGAAAGTGGTGGTATAGACCCTAATGCCGATGATGATAGTGATGGTATTCCTAACTTCCGCGATCCAGATTTTCCAGGATTTACGGATTCGAATGGTGATGGTGTGAATGACAATTTTGATTTCGATGGTGATGGTGTTCCCAATCATCTTGACCTAGATAGTGATAATGATGGTATTCCTGATATTACTGAAGCAGGCGGTACTGATACAGATGGTGATGGTCGTGTAGATTATCCAACTCCTGGAGATCCTACTAGTATGGTTGATGCAGATAATGATGGTTTGGCAGATGATCTGGATAATGTTGATAGTGGTAGCGGCAGTGGAGAAATCACCTCAGGAACACCGCTAAACCCTCCGAATTCTGACGGCACAGGTAATCCAAATTATTTGGATATCGATAGTGATGATGATGGTATTGTAGATAATATAGAGGCACAACCTACAGCTACCTATGTAGCTCCAAGTGGTACTGATTCGGATGGAGATGGGTTAGATGATAGTTATGACACTGATAATGGAGGTGCAGCCGTTGTTCCTACTGACACTGATGGTGATACTGGTGAAAACCTTCCTGATTACATCGATTTAGATAGTGATAATGATGGTGAGAGCGATACCATTGAGGCATATGATACAGATAATGATGGTGTAGCCGATATTGTTCCGGCAAATTCTGATGCTGATAACGACGGTTTAGATGATAATTTTGATACAGATGATGCGAATCTTGATCCCACTAATGGAGGTCAAACTGCTAGCAACCCATTTCCAGATACGGATTTCCCAACTGGTGAGCCAAACTGGAGGGAAGAAGCACTGCCAGATGTTGATCAGGATGGAATTGTCGATGTTTTAGACATCGATGATGATAATGATGGCATTCCTGATACTGCAGAAAGTGGCGGTATAGATCCTAGTGCTGATGATGATAGTGATGGTATTCCAAATTTCCGTGACCCGGATTTTCCAGGATTTACTGATTCGAATGGTGATGGGGTGAATGATAATTTGGATGCTGATAATGATGGCGTGCCAAATCATCTTGATCTGGACGCCGATAATGACGGTATTCCCGATAATGTTGAAGCCCAAACAACAGCTGGCTATTTAGTTCCCTCTGGTAATGATACTGACAATGACGGACTAGATGATAGTTATGATACCGATAATGGAGGGATAACAATTGTTCCAACCGATACAGATGGAAACACAACAGAAAATATACCAGACTACTTGGATGCTGATAGTGACGATGATGGTGTTCCAGATAGTATAGAAGGATTCGATACTGATAATGACGGAGTACCAAATATCAACCCCAGTGGCAATGATATTGACAATGATGGTCTTGATGATGCATTCGATAGCGATACCACGGGTTACGATGATCCAAATGGAAATCAAGTGAATACTGATCCAAGTACTGATCTCCCTGATACAGATGGTGATGCATTAACAGCACCAATTAACGATGTAAACTATAGGGATTCGGATGATGACAATGATGGTGTTCTGACTTCTAACGAAAATCCAGACCCAGATGGAGATCCTTCGACAAATGATGCACAGGATAGTGATGGAGATGGTATACCAGATTACTTGGATACTGATGATGATGGTGATGGGGTGGCTACAAGTAATGAGGGGCCAGATCCTGATGCCGATGGAGACCCGAATACTGGAGCAACACAAGATACCGACGGTGATGGGACGCCAGATTATTTGGATACCGATGATGATGGTGATGGTGTTGATACAGTGAACGAGAATCCGAATCCAGATGGCGATGAAGATCCGGGAACAGGGGGGACTCAAGACACTGATGGTGATACAATTTCCGATTATTTGGATGAGGACGATGACGGAGATGGTATCGATACAATTTTCGAAGGTTCTGATCCTGATAATGATGGAGACCCTAGTACAGGAGATACACAAGACACCGATGGTGACGGAACTCCTGATTACCTAGACCAGGATGATGACGATGACGGAATCAATACCGTAGATGAATCACCTGACCCTAACAATGACGGTAATCCCGATGACGCAGCAGACTCAGACGGAGATAGTATTCCGGATTATTTAGATGACAATGATACTGATAATGACGGGATTACAGACGATGTTGATCTTGATGATGATAATGACGGTATTCCGGATCTGGAAGAACAGAATGGAGATCCAACCTTGGATACGGATGGTGATGGTTTGATTGATAGTATTGATCTAGATGCAGATGGTGATGGTGTGCTCGACATATATGAAGCAGGACATGATGCTCTAGATACTGACGGAGATGGAAGACTTGACGGTCCTGTAGGCACAGATGGTATTCCGGATAGTGTACAGGATGATCCTAACGGCGGAGCAATAGATTATCCATTACAAGACTCAGATGGAGATGGTATTGATGATTTTCAGGATATTGATGATGATGGCGATGGTGTAAATACAATTACCGAAAACCCAAACCCAGATGCAGATGGAAATCCAAATACGGGAGAAACTCAAGATAGTGATGGAGATGGTGTTCCTGATTATTTGGATATTGATGATGATGGAGATGGAGTAGATACAATTTATGAGAATCCAAATCCCGATGGAGATGGTGATCCAAATACCGGCGATATTCAAGACTCAGATGGAGATGGTACACCAGATTATCTGGATGATGATGATGATGGAGATGGTATTAACACAATATTTGAAGGATCAGATCCTGATAATGATGGAAATCCAAATACTGGTGATACTCTGGATACTGATGCGGACGGAATTCCTGATTATCTTGATGACAATGATGATGATGATCCGGCGGACACGGCAGATGAAGGCCCGGACCCTAATGGTGATGGAAATCCTGATGATGCACAGGATAGTGATGTAGATGGGGTTCCAGACTACTTAGAACCAAATAATAATGATGGACAAGAAGTTCAGTTCTTTAACGGATTTTCTCCCAATGGAGATGGAAAAAATGATGTATTCGTCATCAGAGGATTAGAAAATTTCCCAGATAATACTTTAGAAGTTTACAACCGATGGGGGGTGTTGGTTTATGAAGCTAATGGCTATATGCAGAATAACCGGTATTTCAGGGGTGAGTCGGAAGGCAGGGTCACCGTGCAGCAAGAAAAACAGTTGCCGGAAGGTACCTACTATTACGTGTTACTGTATAATAATGGTACAGATCAAGTCGAGCGTTCAGGATTCCTTTACATTAACCGATAACCGAAACCATCATGAAAACTATATATATCCAAATTCAACTTAGTACATTAATAAACTATAGAAGGTTGTTCCTTTTTAATCAAGCGAGCAGTGATCCAGAGCGATTAATATATTTTAATCGTAAGCTATTTTTATTACTGGTTATATCACTTTTGACTTGCTTCAATAGTGTCGAGGCGCAGCAAGATGCCCAATACACACAGTATATGTATAACACCATCAGTGTAAATCCTGCATACGCCGGAAGCAGGGGTGTGTTTAGTGGTTTATTATTACACAGATCACAATGGGTAGGACTGGATGGTGCGCCTACTACGCAAACACTCAGTTTTAATACACCTTTGGACTCAGAAGGCACCTTAGGTTTGGGAGTGTCAGTAATCAATGACGAAATTGGTCCTAGTGAAGAGCAGAATTTGTTTGTTGACTTTAGTTATACGATCAATACTTCCGCGAATACAAAATTATCTTTTGGGTTAAAGGCCGGTGGAAATATTCTGAATGTGGATTTTTCTAAAACACCTACCTTGGAACCGGGCGATCCTCTTTTTGAGCAAAATATAGACCGACGTTTTTCTCCAAATTTTGGTGTTGGTTTGTATTGGCATAGTAATGATTGGTACGTAGGACTTTCGGTTCCAAATTTTTTAGAAACTGATCATTATGATGATAACGGTGCTAATTCTGATACTTTTTTAGCACAAGAACGAGTAAATTATTATTTAATAGGAGGGTATGTCTTCGATTTAAGTCCTTCACTAAAATTGAAGCCTGCTTTTCTAACTAAATATGTTTCTGGAGCTCCATTACAAGTTGATCTTTCGGCTAATTTACTGATTAATGAAAAATTAACGCTAGGAGCAGCTTACAGATGGAGTGCTGCTCTAAGTGCAATGGCTGGTTTTCAGATTACGGATGGGATTATGATCGGTTATGCCTACGATTTTGAGACTACAAGATTAAGGCGGTTTAACTCGGGCTCGCATGAAGTCTTTTTAAGAGTGGATTTATTCAGTAACGCAAGTGGGGTGTATTCTCCAAGATTTTTCTAAATACAATGACAATCATGAAAAAATATATATCACTAGTATGCGGCATTATTTGCTTAGGGCAAGCTATGGGACAATCAGAAAAAGCTAATGAGAGTTATAAATCATACGATTATCAAAAGGCAATCAAGCTGTATACAAATCAAATCGATGATGATACGAATGTCGATGTTAATATACTAGAAAAGCTAGCTAATTCTTATTATTTCAATGCAGACTTTAATAATGCTGAAGAATGGTATCGAAAATTATTTGATAAGGGAAATGCGGAGGTGGCTTCGGAATCTTACTTCCGTTTTTCCCAATCGCTAAAGGCAAATAAAAAGTATGTTGAAGCAGATAAATGGATGGAACGATTTGTCCAATCCGAACCAAATGACAGTAGAGCAAAGAGATTTGTTGAAACGAAAAACTATTTAGAAAAGATTGCAGAAAACGGAGGCCGATTTACTTTAGAACCGCAATCCTTCAATACTAATAATAATGATTTTGCTCCAAGTTTTTATGGAGAAAATCTACTGGTTTCCTCTGGCGGATCTTTAATTGGTTTTCAAGTAAAAAAGCATTTGTGGAACAATGAAACCTTATATGATCTTTATGAGGTGGTTCCTAATAAACAAGATGAAATAAAGAAGAGTAGAAGAAAGAAACTAAAGGGAATCAATACCCGCTTACATGAATCCTCATCAGTGGTCACTAAGGATGGCAATACTATGTATTTTACGCGTAATAATTTGTACGATGGGAAAAAGGGAGAGGATAGTGACGGTAATACTTTACTAAAATTGTATAAAGCCACAAAAAATGAAAACGGGAAATGGGATGCTATTACCCCATTGCCTTTTAATAGCGAAACATTTTCAACAGGGCATCCAGCTTTAAGCGATGATGAAAAGACCTTGTATTTTACATCTGATAGGCCAGGAGGTGTTGGTTCTTCTGATATTTACCGAGTATCTATTAAAGATAATAATTCATATGGAGATATAGAGAATCTTGGGCCTACGGTTAACACAGAAGGAAGAGAAAGTTTCCCCTTTGTAACAAAAAGTAATAAGCTATTTTTCGCTTCTGATGGGTTTTATGGCTTAGGCGGATTAGATGTCTTTGTTACGGACCTAGATCAGATAACAATAACTGAAAATAATGCCTTAGTTTACAATGTTGGAGAACCAATTAATAGCCCAAAAGATGATTTTAGTTTTATCATTAATGAAGATACCAACATGGGATATTTCGCATCAAATAGAGATGGTGGGCAAGGAGGAGATGATATTTATGGCTTTGTGCGGACCGGAGAAATAGAAACTACCTGTGACGGAGGGATCAATGGTTTAGCGTTCGAAACTCATTTTCAAAAACCACTTTCTGGAGCTACACTAAAATTAATTAATGCTAAGGGCGAAGAAGTTGCAAGTACCATATCCGACGCTCAGGGTAAATTTACCTTCGATGCGAGTTGTGCTAATGAAGCATACAAAATAGTAGGAAGCAAAGAAGGCCATAAAAGCGGGGAATCGAGTTTTAGTTTGAGCCGGGAAAACAACCGTCCTGATGTTCAGGTAGATTTATTGGAACTCCCTCCATATAAGGGCGAGGATATTGCAAAATTATTGAATTTGAGGCCCATATATTTTGCTTTGAATAAAGCTGCAATTCGAAAAAGTGAAGTGCCAGAACTCATGAAGGTATTGAATTATATGAAAGAAAACCCAACCGTAAAAATAGAAATCAGGTCACACACCGACAGTAGAGGTAGTGATTCATATAATCTTAAATTATCCGATAGACGAGCTAAGTCAACTGCAAAATGGATTGTTGATCAAGGTATTCCGGCCGATCGGATTAGCGGAAAGGGCTTTGGAGAATCTCAATTACTAAACCAATGTAGTAATGGTGTAAAATGTAATGATGCTACCCACGAAGAAAACAGGCGAAGTGAGTTTATAGTGGTAAGTAAATAAAATATCTGGTCTTACTAAGTTGAATTATTAAAAAGCCATTCTCGAAAAAGAATGGCTTTTTTAACGATCTGTCTTTCTGTAAACAAATTTATGCCCGCTCCAATCGGAATTTATAGCAGCAACTTTTACGTCAACAAGCCCCATTTTTAAACCGTATTTCATCACGTCAAACTTTTCAATAGTCGTGAGAATCTTTGATGTTTTTTTAGGCCAACTAATCCAAAGCATTCCAGACTTTTTGAGAGTGCTTTTTGCAGTTTTAAAGTATGTTGTTAACTCATCTTCCGAAGTTGCAAATAAGTGTATGAAATCTACTTCTCCTTTAAATAAATCATCTTCTATAAGTTGAACATCAGAAGGAAAGTCATTGAAAAATGATAAATAGGATGTCGGAGCATTGAGAATCAAAACTTCAAATCCAGACTTAATACCAAGTTTTTTAGCTAATGGAGTACCGGAATATCCTGTTGTAGTCATTTTTTGTTATTCAATGGTTATACGACATCATATTGACCCCTAACATAATCAACCGATAAGCCAATAAGTTCTGCTAAAGCCACCTTGTCAATATCAGCGAGATTTTTTACATATAAGCAAGAAACACCATTCTCAAACTTACCTAATTCTTTTAGAAGTGCTTCATACCGATAAAACCCAGCAATGATATATATAACTAAAAACTTTTTCCGCTGGCAAAACCCAGTAAGAAACCATTTTCCTCCACGACCATTTTTTAAGGTGTATTTATACTCGCCGAAACCAATCATACTACCTCGCCAAATTTTCGGAGGCTGCTTCGTGATATATAACATCATATCAAAAAGAGCAATACAATCTTCTTCTTTTTGCGGGTCTCCAATTTTATCAATTACGGCTTTTACCTCAGGGTAGTTGTCAATCATAGTTTAAAGATAAAAAGATGAATTTAACTTTAAACCGGTTTATAGAACTACTTAAACCTAGATTATTGAGTAACTTTCACTCTAAAGTATAGCTACGCTAATGACTGAAAAAGGCTTAGAAAGATATTGGACAGATCGTTATCATGAAAACCGAACAGGCTGGGATATCGGTTATATTTCTACGCCGCTTAAGACTTATTTTGATCAGTTAAAGGATAAGAATATGCGCATTTTAATTCCAGGTGCAGGAAATGCATATGAAGCTGAGTATCTTTTTCAGAATGGCTTCAAGCATGTATGTGTAATGGACATTTCTGAGGTACCATTAAAGGAATTCGGTAAGCGCAATCCCAATTTCCCCAAAGATCAATTGCTTCTTGAAGACTTTTTTAAACACGATAATCAATATGATTTAATTATCGAGCAAACCTTCTTCTGCTCTTTTCCTCCTACAGAAGAAACAAGAAGTCTGTATGCAAAGCAAATGGCTAAGTTACTCAACCCAAATGGAAAGTTAGTCGGTTTATGGTTTGATTTTCCTTTAACGGGTGATATGGAAAAACGACCTTTTGGTGGGGATCGAGAGTCGTACTTGAGCTACTTAAAACCTCATTTTAAGGTTAGGACTTTTGAGCAAAGTTATAACTCTATTCCAGAGCGGATGGGAAATGAGCTGTTCGGAATATTCTTAAAAAAGATTTGACTAACTATTAAACCAGCTTTTATTCTTAAAAACAAGACGAACTTCGCTCTTGATTAAGCTTCAAAAACTATAGTTTTTTTATTTGTTGAATGAAACAATTTCCCATTTGCTAGCCTTATTTTGCACGGCAAGCATGTTTTCACCAATAAACCTACTATTTGAATAGGGTTTTTCATAATCTTTTGGACGCATGTATAAATAAGGAATATCACGTAAAACTTTTACTATCCCTCCTTTGGTATCTATAATGGCTTCGAAAAAATCATAAGAGATAATCTCTTTATTCAAATATTGGTTTACTCCTTTTACACGTTTGTTAATTACAGTAGCCAGGGCATAACCGTTATTAAAATTGCTGACATTTAAAAACTGAGGCTTTATAACAATGGTTCCTGTTTTGTTTATATAACCATAATATGGTATGTCGTCTTTGTATTCGACGATAATACAGAGACCGTTTTTAAACAACGGATATTTTTTTTCATTATCCATCCAATAGTTTTCAGAAACGATATTGTCTTTAAAGTTTATAATCACCTTATTATTGGAATCTATAAAACCCCAGCTCGAGTTTTTTTTAACAGCGATAAGATCTTCGCTTAATTCACCAATGGCTTCATATGCTACTATATCTTGACTGAAGGCGAGGAATGGCATTATGGCGAAAAATAAAAGTATTAGGGTCGATTTCATGATTTCGATGTTTTAAATATTTCATCTAGGAAATTAATAAACCGACTTGGTAGTTTAAATGATTTGTGTCATATGGAAAAGAGAATTTAAAAGCTTCTTTGAGGGTGTCTGATTGTTTTAAAGTGAAATCAGAATGACCAAAACGGAAAAGGTATATTAAGCTCTAGCAGTGCAGGAGTTAGTCGATACTGCTAGCGAATTCCAAAAAACGAAAAAACCTTAACCAAAGAAAACCTCCTATGGATTATAGAGAATGGGAGTACAACCCAGAAAATTCAGATTGGATTGATGCTATTACAGGCGAAGTACTTACGGATTACATAATGCCTTCTCACTTACAGGCCATTCTAAGCGAAAACATTGATTTGAATCAAAATTATCTATTTTAAGTTTCTGTTAAACAAAATTTTGAGTTGTTAAAATTTAATACCTTTGCAATTAATATGAAACGAATATTCCATAAAATAATGTCATTAATAATGGCTTTTGTAGTGTTATTCTCTACAATGTCATTTACTATTGATATGCATTATTGTGGAGATACTTTAGTAGATACTGCGATATTCAAAAAGGCAGAAAATTGCGGAATGAAAATGCGGTCCGCTTCAAGTTCAGATTGTTCAATAGAAAAAAAGAATTGTTGTAGTGATGAGCAATTACTAATTGATGGTCAAAATGAGTTAAAAACATCTCTTGAAAGACTGACCTATGAACAACAACAAATTGTAGTTTCTTTCGTTTTAAGCTACATTGATTTATTTGAGGGTTTTGATGGAGAAATAAACTCTTTTAGAGAATACAAACCACCACTCATCGTCAGGCAAATCTTCAAGATTGACGAGACCTATTTAATTTGATTTTTAAGCAATAGACTTTTTTATCCTATGACTGCAATGTCCTAAGGATAATTTGTTGTGTTCGGTGTTTTCTCAACACCAATGTCTAACTGTTTAATAATCAAACTATATGCTTAATAAAGCAATCAAATTTCTTATCGAGAATAAACTTGTTGCAGTACTGCTACTCGTCTTTTTCGTAGGATGGGGAACGGTAAATGCACCTTTTAACTGGGACACAGGTTTCTTACCAAGCAATCCTGTTGCTGTAGATGCCATACCAGATATAGGTGAGAACCAACAAATCGTTTTTACAAAGTGGGATGGTCGCTCACCACAAGATATAGAAGACCAAATTACCTATCCATTAACCACTTCCTTGTTAGGTATTCCTGGAGTGAAAACCATTCGTAGTTCATCAATGTTCGGCTTTTCAAGTATCTATATCATTTTTGAAGAAGACATAGAATTTTATTGGAGCAGAAGTCGCATACTCGAAAAACTGAATTCCTTACCAAATGGTTTATTACCCCAAGGTGTTAATCCAGCATTGGGACCAGATGCCACAGGATTAGGACAAATATTTTGGTACACACTTGAAGGTCGTGATGAAAATGGAAACGTTACTGGCGGTTGGGATTTACAAGAGCTACGCAGTATTCAAGATTACTATGTTAAATATGCACTATCCTCTGCAAGCGGAGTATCAGAAGTTGCCTCTATTGGTGGTTATGTTCAGGAGTATCAAGTAGATGTTAATCCTGAATTGATGCGTCAATATAATATTGGTTTGCATCATATTGTAAAAGCAGTTAAGGAAAGTAATAAAGACATTGGTGCGCAAACTATTGAAATCAATAATGCAGAATATTTAGTACGTGGTTTAGGGTATGTCAAGTCTATTTCTGACATAGAGAACGCAGTTGTTACTTCCGAAGATTATACAGCAATACGAATTAAAGACATCGGAAAAGTATCATTAGGTCCTGCAACAAGACGTGGATTATTAGATAAAGAAGGTGCAGAAGTTGTGGGTGCTGTTGTTGTGGCTCGTTACGGAGCAAACCCAATGGAAGTAATCAATAATGTCAAAGAGAAAATTAACGAATTAAGTGCAGGATTACCTTCAAAAGTATTAGCAGACGGTAGAACATCACAAGTAACCATTGTACCATTTTACGATAGAACCGTATTAATTCAAGAAACATTAGGCACACTTAACGAAGCATTGACTTTGGAAATACTGATTACCATTTTGGTTATCATCATTATGGTGTTTAATCTTCGAGCTTCAGTATTAATTTCTGGCTTGTTACCTATTGCAGTTTTAATGGTTTTTATAGCAATGAAGTTCTTTGGAGTAGATGCCAACATTGTCGCCTTATCTGGTATCGCAATTGCTATTGGTACAATGGTCGATGTTGGTGTGATTCTTTCAGAAAACATTATAAGGCACTTGGATGAAGATGATGGAACACAAACCATTAATACGGTAGTTTATAATGCAACAGCAGAAGTTTCTGGTGCTATTGTAACCGCAGTAATGACAACAATAATTAGTTTCATTCCAGTCTTTACAATGATTGGTGCAGAAGGAAAATTATTTAGACCATTAGCTTTTACAAAAACCTTTGCTTTAACAGCATCTATTGTTGTTGCTTTATTTTTAATACCACCATTTGCAGCATTTTTATTCAGAAAGAAAAGCATTAAAAACACTTTTAAATATGTTTTAAATGGTGTTTTAATAGCTTTAGGTATCGTAGCAATAGTCTATGGGTATTGGTTAGGATTGATTTTGATAGTTTTTGGAATTACAGCACTTCTCAATCTTCAAAATAAGATAGCAGACAAACAAACTAACCTTATCAATATCATTATTTCAGCATCAGCAATAGTATTCTTGTTAGCCGAATATTGGCGACCATTAGGAGTAGATAAAAGCATCTTTTGGAATCTCATTTTTGTAAGTGTAATTTGTTTTGGTTTATTGGGTGTTTTCTCACTATTCATCAAATATTACACGCGTATTTTAAGGTGGTGTTTAGAAAATAAATTGTTGTTTTTGTCTATTCCTACTGCGATTGTTATTGCAGGGTTTTTGATTATGAAGAATACAGGCAAAGAGTTTATGCCATCCTTAAATGAAGGCTCATTTCTACTAATGCCAACCTCAATGCCTCATTCTGGCGTAGAAGAAAACAAACGGGTTTTACAGCAATTGGATATGGCCGTCGCCAGTATTCCAGAGATTGAAACGGTTGTTGGTAAAGCAGGTAGAACAGAATCAGCGTTAGACCCAGCACCACTATCAATGTATGAAAACATCATTCAGTATAAGCCAGAATATATGCTGAATGTAGATGGAGAAAGACAACGCTATAAGGTAAATGAGGATGGTTTGTTTGAATTGAAAGATGGTAGCTTTATTTCTAATCCTAATAATTCCGAAAATATTGCTTATAGCACAGTCAAAAGGTCTCAACTAATCGAAGACGGGGATGGTGAATACTATCGTAATTGGCGACCAGAAATTGAATCACCAGACGATATTTGGAATGAAATTGTAAGAGTTACCAAATTACCTGGAGTTACGTCAGCACCAAAACTACAACCTATTGAAACCCGATTGGTAATGCTTCAAACAGGAATGCGAGCACCTATGGGAATAAAGGTAAAAGGTCAAGACTTAAAACAAATTGAAGCGTTTGGAGTACAATTAGAAAACATTATCAAGGAAGCTGAAGGTGTTAAAAAAGAAGCTGTCTTTGCAGACCGTATTGTTGGTAAACCGTATTTGTTGATTGATATTGATAGAGAGAAAATCGCACGATATGGCATTTCAATACAAGATGTTCAAGATGTATTGAAAGTTGCTGTTGGTGGTATGGTCTTAACTCAAACAGTCGAAGGTCGTGAGCGCTATGGTGTTCGTGTGCGATATCCAAGAGAATTACGAGCAAATCCAACAGACTTACAACAGATTTATGTGCCAGTTTCAACAGGCAGTCCTGTTCCATTAAGCGAATTGGCAACCATTCGCTACGAACAAGGGCCACAAGTCATTAAAAGTGAAGATACCTTTTTAGTAGGTTATGTACTGTTCGATAAATTAGATGGTTTTGCAGAAGTAAGTGTTGTTGAAAATGCACAAGCACTTATCCAAGAAAAGATAGATTCTGGTGAGCTAATTGTGCCAAAAGGTATCAACTATGCATTCACAGGAACGTATGAAAATCAGTTACGAGCAGAAAAAACACTATCTGTTGTTGTGCCATTAGCATTGGCAATCATCTTTTTAATACTGTATTTCCAATTCCGTTCTGTTGGTACATCATTAATGGTGTTTACAGGTATTGCAGTAGCGTTTGCAGGTGGCTTTATAATCATATGGCTCTATGGCCAAGATTGGTTTTTAAACTTCAACTTCTTTGGCGAAAATCTGCGTGATTTATTCCAGATGCACCCAATTAATTTAAGTGTGGCAGTTTGGGTAGGCTTTATTGCACTCTTCGGTATTGCAACAGATGACGGAGTAGTAATGGCTACCTATTTAAAACAAACATTTAGCAAAAATAATCCCCTTACCCTAATTGATGTACGACTATCGGTAATTGAAGCAGGAGAAAAACGTATTCGCCCTTGTTTAATGACAACGGCTACAACTATTCTTGCTTTGTTACCGATACTTACATCTACAGGAAGAGGAAGCGATATTATGATACCAATGGCCATACCAAGCTTCGGCGGAATGCTAATCGCATTAATTACCTTATTTGTTGTGCCGGTTTTGTATAGTTGGAAAGCAGAAGTTGAACTAAAAAGAGCATCAAAATGAAATACATAAAAATCAATATAAAAGCAGTCTTTGTTCTTTGTGCTTTATGCTTCGTGGTTTCTGCGCAAAGTCAAGAGTTAGAAACGCTTATTGATGTAGCATTAAATAACAATCCAGAAATTCAAAAGTTGGAGTTACAATACAAGAGAGTTTCAGAAAAAGTAAATGAGGTCAACACTATTCCGAATACCGAATTTGGTGTAGGTTACTTTATAAGTGAACCAGAAACACGAACAGGAGCGCAACGCTTTAAAGTATCAGCTAAACAAATGCTACCGTGGTTTGGTACAATTACATCAAGAGAAAATTATGTGAGTTCATTAACTGATGCAAAATATGAAGACATTGTTATCGCAAAGCGAAAATTGATGGCTTCTGTATCACAATCTTATTATAATTTATACGCCAACAAAGCGAAACAAAAGGTATTGGTTCAAAATATTGAATTGCTCAAAACTTATGAGACTTTAGCACTTACGTCTGTTGAGGTTGGTAAAGCCTCTGCTGTAGATGTGTTGCGATTACAAATGCGTCAAAATGAAATGCAACAACTAAAAGAGGTGTTGCAACAACAATTTTTGGCGGAACAAACGAATCTTAATAATCTTTTGAATAGGAAAAATGATATTTCTGTTACTGTGGTAGAGAGTTTAATAATGCCTTCAGAAGACTTTGAAATCATCACTGAAAATTTAGCATTGCATCCTGAACTGTTAAAGTATGATAAACTATTTCAATCCATAGAACAATCAGAATTACTAAACCAAAAAGAAAGCAGTCCTATGATTGGTTTTGGCTTAGACTATATCAATGTTTCCGAAAGACCAGATATGAGCTTCACGGATAATGGTAAAGATATTGTGATGCCTATGATTTCGGTATCCATTCCAATTTTTAATAAAAAATATAAATCTCAAACCAAGCAGAATGAGCTAGAACAGCAAGAAATAACAGCTCAAAAACAAGAACAATTAAACACTTTGGAAACACTTTTAAGTAAAGCGATTAATGAGCGTATTTCGGCAAGAATAAGTTATGAGACTCAAACCAAGAATTTAAAACAAGCTAAAGATGCAGAAGACATCTTAATCAAAAGTTACGAAATAGGAACGATAGATTTTAATGATGTTTTGGATATTCAGGAATTGCAACTAAAGTTTCAAATGAACCAAATAGAGTCTATTAAGGGTTACTATGTGCAAAGCACAATTATTAATTACTTAACCAATTAAGCAATGAAAAGATTAACATATATAATCGTATTAGTGTTTTTTACAATTGCCTTTTCGTCTTGTCGCGATAAAGAAAGTAAAACTCTTTCAACAGAAGTAAAACATTCAGGTGCTTTAAGAACAATAATGTCTGGTAATATTCAACCCGTAATTAGTTTAGACACACTTTCAAAAATGAAAAACCTTTACGCTCTTGGTGCTGTGGATAACCTCAAGGGCGAAATTCAAATATTTGATAGTCAACCAAGCAACAGTTTTGTGGTTGATAGTAGTTTACAGATTAAAGATTCTTACAATTTAAAAGCATCTCTATTAGTATATGCAGAAATTGAAGCGTGGGATTCTTTTCAAATTGAGAATAGTAAAACAAAAAGTGATTTAGAAAAGCAAATTTTTGAAATAGCAACAAATAATGGAATTGACGTAGAAAAACCATTTCCTTTCCTATTAGAAGGTACTATCGCTTCTTTAGATTGGCACGTTATAAACTGGAATGATGACGACACTATCCACAATCACAAAAAGCATAAAGAATCTGGTTTAAATGGAACTTTGCAAGATCGAGAAGTTCAAATCGTTGGTTTCTATTCTACAAAACACCAAGCAGTTTTTACCCATCATACAACCAATATGCATATGCACTTTAAGACAGATGATAAAGATATCGCAGGCCATATTGATGATTTGTCATTAAATCAAACAATAATATTAAAGCTACCAAAACAATGAAACATACATATAATATAACAGGAATGACTTGCAATAACTGTAAAGCTTCCGTAGAAAGATATTTAAGCGAAATAGATGACATATCGGAGGTATCTGTTAATCTTGAAAAAGGTGAAGCAGAAGTGAAAATGGACAAACATATTTCAACTGATTTATTGCAAAAAGCATTACCAGAAAAGTATACCTTATCTGAAAAGAAAGTGAAGAATGTGTTTACATCTTCAAGTATGTCGGCAATGCCAATGGAAGAAGAAAAAAGCAAATTGCAACAATTAAAACCGCTAATACTTATTATTTTTTATATCGCTTCATCGAGTATTTTACTTCACTATAAGAATTGGTCTTGGAGTGTCTTTATGCTGGATTTTATGGGCTTATTCTACATTGTATTTAGTTTCTTTAAGATGTTGGATTTAAAAGGGTTTCCAGAGTCCTTTAGTATGTATGACCCTTTAGCAAAACGCATTCCAATTTACGGTAAAATATATCCTTTTGTTGAAACTGCTTTAGGCATAATGTTCCTAATGCGCCTTGAAATAAATATCGCACTTATCGTCACACTTGTTGTTTTAGTAATTACCACAATTGGAGTTACGAAAACACTTTTAGATAAGAAAGCTATTCGATGTGCCTGTTTAGGTACGGCCCTTAAATTACCAATGACAGAAGCCACTTTTATAGAGAACGCCATTATGATAGTTATGGCAAGTTTAATGTTAATAATTTAATTATGGTAAACAGACATACAGCATTAAAAATAAGGAAAACACATCGCTATTTAGGTTTGTTTTTGGGTATTCAATTTTTGTTTTGGACCATAAGTGGCTTATACTTTAGTTGGACAAATATTGATGATATACATGGAGACCATTTTAAAAATATGGAATACCAGCCTAAAGCATTTAACGACCTCATTAGTCCATCACAACTTCATGTTTCGAAAGGTATTAATACTATTGAATTGAGAGACATCGATAACACACCTTACTATTGGGTAAATAAAGAGCAATTATACAATGCCATTAATGGAAAAGTAAAGTATAACATTACAAAAAATGAAGCGCTCTATGTCGCAAAAAATTATATAAAAAGTGACTTGAAAGTAGAAACTATAGAACAAATAACTCAAGCTGGAAAACACCACGAATATCGAGAAAAGCTATTACCTGCATACGTGATTTCATATAAAACAGATGAATCTCTTAAAGCTTATGTATCTGTAAAAGATGGAAAATTTCAAACAGTAAGGCATCGTAGTTGGCGTTGGTTCGATTTTTTATGGATGACACATACTATGGATTATGAGGGTAGAGACAACTTTAATACAATAGTATTAAGAGCCTTTTCGCTTTTAGGTTTAATTACTGTATTAAGTGGATTTTTATTATGGTTTACATCTTCAGCTTCAGTTAGAAAATTATTAAAACGAAATAAAAAGTAAGAGATGAAAAAGATATTAATTTATGGAGGAATATTAGTAGTTGGTTTACTCCTGGGTTGGTTGCTGTTTGGAGATTCGTCTAATGAAAGTACATATCACAATCATTCTGCAACAACGGAAACAAATCAAATGTGGACGTGTTCAATGCATCCACAAATTATGCAACCAGAACCAGGCGATTGCCCTATTTGTGGGATGGATTTAATTCCTGCCGAAAGTAGTGCAGATGGTTTATTGGCAGACCAATTTAAATTAACGGAAAATGCAATGGCATTAGCCAATATTCAAACGACTGTTGTTGGCAAGGGAAATATTGAAGGCAACACTATTAAATTATCTGGTAAAATCGCTGAAAATGAAGAAGCAAACGCAGTACAAGTCAGTTATTTTTCGGGTAGAATAGAACGTTTGAATGTGAGTTTTACAGGCGAAGAAGTTCGTAAAGGCCAATTATTGGCAACCATTTATTCGCCAGAATTGTATGCAGCACAACAAGAATTGATTACGGCTTCGTCACTAAAAGAATCGCAACCTGCACTTTACAAAGCAGTTCGTAATAAATTAAAATTGTGGAAACTCTCTGACAATCAAATCAATCAGATTGAAGAAACCCAAAAAGTAAAAGAAAACTTTCCAGTTTATGCAACCGTTTCAGGAACAGTTACCGAAAAATTAGTGGAACAAGGCGATTACATCAAACAAGGTCAACCATTGCTTAAAATTGCAAATCTCAATACGGTTTGGGCAAATTTTGATGTATATGAAAATCAAATCGATTTATTTAAAAAGGGACAAGAAGTTTTAGTGACTACAAATGCTTATGCTAAAAAGAAATTTAAAGGGAAAGTCGATTTCCTAGACCCTATTTTAAATATCAAAACAAGAACAGTAGCCTTACGTGTAGTGCTTCATAATAAAAACGATGTATTTAAACCTGGAATGTTTGTAACTGCAAATATTGACCGAGTTTCAAGTAGTAATGATGAGGTATTAACAATTCCGGCATCTGCTGTGCTTTGGACAGGTGAACGTTCTGTTGTCTATTTAAAAGCCAATCCAGACCAAACCGTTTTTGAAATGCGCGAAGTAGTTTTAGGCAATCAAATTGGTAATGAATATGAAGTTTTAGAGGGATTATTTGTTGGCAATGAAATCGTGACTAACGGAACATTTACTGTAGATGCAGCAGCTCAATTGCAAGGTAAAAAATCTATGATGAATAAAGAAGGGGGTAAAATAATGACAGGTCACGAAGGACATTTAGGTATGGATAATACTACTTCAAAAAAAGAAAGTGACCATACTAATATGAATGAACGATTCACGGTATCAGAGAAATTTCAAGAACAATTAAAAGTTGTTTTCAATGATTATATCCATTTAAAAAATGCTTTAGTTAAAGAAGATTCAAAAAATACTTCAGTTAATGCAACAAGTTTACTAAACAATTTAAGTAAAGTAGATATGAAATTGTTATCAGATAATAACGCTCACACACATTGGATGTCAATAGTAAAAGAAATAAAATCTTCTGCAACTTCAATATCTAATTTGTCAGCTATTAAAGCGCAAAGAGACCATTTTAAACATTTGTCATCACATCTAATCAATGTTGTTCAATTGTTTGGTATAAATGAAAAAGTCTATGTGGAATTTTGTCCGATGGCAGATAACAACAAGGGCGCATATTGGTTGAGCAAAGAAGAAAAAGTAATCAATCCATATTTTGGTGATGCAATGCTAACCTGTGGAGAAGTAAAGCAAATAATAGAATAATAGCAATTAAATTTTTAAATAATGAAGAAAGTAATTTTAAGTGTAGCCGTAATAGCTTTATTGGGTTTAACAAGTTGTAAAAACGAAACTAAAAAAGAAACAGACACAACAACTAAAGAAATATCCAGGGAAGTGGCTATGACAGACCTATCTTTTGGTGTAAGAGGTAATTGTGGTATGTGTAAAAGTACCATTGAAAAGGCAGCTAATAGCGTTGATGGCGTGGCAAGTGCCAATTGGGATGTAGATAAAAAGAAAATTGACGTGTCTTATGATGATGACAAAACAGATGCAATGGCTATTCATAAGGCAATTGCAGCTTCAGGTTATGATACCGAAAAGGTTTCAGGAAGTAAAGAGGCTTATAAAAACTTACCCGGATGTTGCCAATATGATCACGAAATGGTAATGAATCAGTCTGGAGAAGTTAAAGAAGATGACGATTAATCTTTAAAGTCTTTAATTAAATCGATAGTATTGTCAACGATACTGTCAGCTAGAAAAAAAAAGCCCCTATTTATGGGGCTTTTAAGTTGAGATTGTGGACTCGGAGAGGACCGAGCGTTTAGAAAATGCCCTGTTGACATTTTTAGCGAAAGAGCCAGAAGATGGGGCTGGCGAATCTCCCGAATACGCAAAAACCCGCCTTTAGGCGGGTTTACAGTGGAGTCGGAGGGATTCGAACCCTCGTCCAAACAAGCAATTAAAATGCTTTCTACGCGCTTAGTTTTTGTTTAATTTTCATCTTTAGGCTGACCAAAAACCGCCTACCTAAAGCCTATCTTCTTTAATTTCGATGTGGCATCGAAGTGCTACCACATCTAGGTTTATTTTTACGAAATCTCATAATCAGTCGCCATAAACCAAGGCTCCCGAGAGATTTCCTGCTTGTCTACCTTGTAGACCGAGGCGTAATCTTACTAAAATTCAGATTATGCAGCTAGGGCGTAGTTATTATCGCCGTTTAAAAAGTTGAAATAAGCGTTTAACGAGCATTAATTTCATAGCTCGGCGTGCTTACACTATAATTGGTCTCGCTGTCAAAACCAGTCGACCCCATTTTTGTCTTCAGTCTCTAGTTCACATTAATTCTGAACCCTGAAAACGGACAGCAAAGATACTATTAAAAATTCTATCTTTACCTCCGTTAAAAAATAACAAAACCTATGCCATTTGTTATTTTGTCAGTATGCTAACTTCTGTAATTTGAAAATATACCGCCTGAAATGAAATTCGCACTTATAAAGGAACGCAAAAACCCACCAGATCGCCGAGTTGTACTTACACCAAATGCTGCCAAACAGCTAGTCGATTCGTTTCCTGAAGGAACTCTCGTCGCTGAAAGCTCTGATGTACGTGTTTTTAAAGATGCGGAGTATGCGAAAATGGGAATTGAAGTGGTAAATGATGTTCAAGATTGTGACGTATTATTAGGTGTAAAAGAAGTACCAATTGATGCGCTAATTCCTAATAAAAAGTACTTTTTCTTTTCTCATACTATCAAAAAACAGCCCTATAATAGAAAGTTATTACAAGCTATTTTAGATAAGAATATTGAGTTGTATGATCATGAGGTAATTACTGGGGAGAGTGGTAAGCGTTTAGTGGCATTTGGGCGATATGCCGGAATCGTTGGTGCGTATAACGGGCTCAGAGCCTATGGTTTGAAGTTCAATTTGTTCAACATGCCAAAAGCTGAAACACTTGAGAACCAGCAGGCATTAATTGATGAACAGAATAAGATCAAACTTCCTAATATTAAAATTCTACTTACCGGTAGAGGACGTGTTGGAAATGGCGCACGAGAAATGCTCGATGGAATGAATATGAAGCGGGTAACAGTCAAAGAGTATTTAGAAAAGGATTTTAACGAATCGGTATATTGTCAAATTGATGCATCGGAGTACAATAAACGTAAAGATGGTGTAAGAGGGAATAAGCAAGACTTCTTCGCGAATCCTGAGGAGTATAAATCGAACTTTTTTCGTTTTGCCAAGGTAACAGATTTTTATATTGCCGGTCATTTCTATGGTGATGGTGCGCCGTATTTATATACACGTGATGATGCGAAGCATCCAGATTTTAAAATCAAGGTAGTAGCGGATGTTAGTTGTGATATTGATGGCCCTGTCGCGACAACGATAAAGCCGTCTACAATTGCTGATCCTATTTACGGTTATGATCCTGTTACAGAAAAAGAAGTTGATTTTATGAATGATACTGCCATTGCAGTAATGGCAGTTGATAATTTACCTTGCGAACTACCTCGAGATGCGAGCGATGGTTTTGGTGATGCGTTTCTTAAACATGTCATTCCGGCTTTCTTTGATGGCGATAAAAATGGCATTTTAGAAAGGGCCAGAATGACCAAAAAAGGGAAGTTGACTAAACGGTATTCGTACCTTCAAGATTATGTTGATGGTAAATAAAAACAGGTACAAAGCGAACTTTATACCTGTTTCTTAAGTTTTGTAGTCAAAAATTACTTATTCTGCACTGTAATGATTGTGCCTACTCTCATATCTTGCAAAGTAGTTTCGACAGCTGCATAGTGCTGTTCACCTTCAAATAACTTCAATTTCTTATCTTCATTTTCTACTTGGTTAAAACCTATTTTTTCAAGTTCGTTTCCAAATAGTAGTGATTTATGATTAAAAGAAATATATCGAATGGTCTCATTTTGTTTAACTTTCACAGCTAAACTTTTTTTCTCGTTGATCCAAACAGAATCTTGTTTGTCAAACCTCCAAGAATAACTAATTTCATTTAGACTTTTACCCACCTCATGATTTTCTTTGTTAATCAAATTCATAAGATCTTCGGGAGTTATATCTCGACTTTCTATTCCAGTGTAACTAGCAATGTCCGAGTCAGAAGTAAGTATTTCTATCAAAGAAGGATTCTTTTTTGAATAAACGAGTTGAACCTTTTGACCTTTGTAAAGGTTGTCAAATTCACTTTCAGACACACCTTCACTAACCCGCATAGCTTGACCAGTTTTGGTTTTAAATTTCACGGTGACAGAATATGTTCCACCTCGTCTTGATTCGTATGCCTTGCCGTCGACAATAACACCTTTTACAGTGATACCATCTTCTTTTAGTTCAGCTCGTTCACTAGCACTAAAATGCATATTGAATACCAATAACATGATAATAGCTGGAACAACAAAGAATGGTGTAATACTATGTCTCCAATCTGTCTTAGACTTGTCTTTTGTATTCAACTCATCAAAACTTTCAAAATTGACAATAGACTGCAAAAGAAAAATCGTGAAGAATATTGCTCCAATCGTCGATATGATAAATGGCGAAACATTATAAATATTTGTAGGTATTAAAAAATAAAATATTACAAATGTTATTACCGTAAGTGCGATCCAAAGTATACGTCGAAGTTTTCCTTGAGCCGTTTTGTGTATCGCTGTAGCCTCCTCAATTATTTCTGCTATCGAAACATCATCTAAGCCTTTTTTCTTAAGATGATTTTTTATTTGATATTGATACTGCGACTTCTTCAGCAGTTTGATGGCTTCATCAATATGCCTTTTTTTATTTAAATCCATACTACTAATCTAGTTTTGAGAAAAAGAAGTGTCAGGTTGTGTCATCTCGTTAATTATTCCTTTTAAATGAGATGCCGACATATCTAATGCTTGAGACATTTTGGCAATCATATCTAATTCAGATTGGTCAACATTCCCGTCCGATGCCGCTACAGAGATAGCACATTTAATAATGATTTCCTTACCGTGCTCATTTAGCGATGGTGCTACTCTTTTAAGATAAGTAGTGACATCTTGATTTTCATTTTTCACCTCGGTAATTAGATTATCTAGATCACTCATAGCAATATCATTATGACCAAACTTATTGATGATAGACAGTACTTGTACTTTTTCATTTTGATCAATTTCACCATCAGCAAGCATCATCATTACCATAGAATGGCGTATAGCTTTTTGATAAATAGACATAAATTCATCTCTATTTGTTGACGGATTGTCTATTATTCTAGTAACGAAAGTGCCTTTACAACTACCGCATTCTACATACTCACCTTTGTTTCCTAGTGGGATTAATGGAATAAAGTAAAGCGTGAAAAATTGAGTTACCTTACGGTGTCTATACGGTTTGTTCTGTTCGCATTGTGGGCAATTAAAATGCCCTGATTTTACGGTAGATTTAATACCAGTTGTTCCAAAAATGATCATGGTAAGTAATTTTTAAGATTAGAAAATTTGGGTTCTTTAGTTTTGAAAAAGCACTTATTTAGCAAAAAGTAGGGTTGTAAGTAGGCCAATAAGAGCGTTGTTCTTTTTGTCAGTTTGTACTGTTTCGAAAAGAGAAATTAGATTTTTCATGGGTTTTGGTTTGGAGCTGACTAGCAGCTTATTCCTTAATAGAACAATAATTAACCAAAAAACCCTACTTGTCAGTATTTTATAGTCTCATTTCTAACCAAGGAGAAATCGGGTTTTTACAAAGAAAAATGATAGAATAAGGTGTATTCAGTTAATGGATAAAAAAAGGCATGGACGTTAATCCATGCCCAAGGCAAGGTCGGGGAATCAATCCTCATTGGAGGGTTGAAATACGTAACCTAGCCCGTAATTGTCAAGGGGGTATAAATATTTTGTAAGCATTTATGGTAGCTTATTTGGCGAAATACGCCAAAAACAATCAAATTCTGTATAGCAAGACTCCTATTAAAAGTAGACAAGGCAAAATTTTCTATTTTTCAACCATTTATAAAAAGTAGACAGTTGTCTTAAATAATTGTATTAGAGGGATTCATGATTGTATAGAGAGTAGTCTTAATCAAACTTCAACTTTCACCAAAAAGGAAAGTAAATCATCTTCACGCTCAAGATCCAGTTTCTTTCTAAGGCGATATCGAGCGGTTTTGACACTTTCAGGGGAGATACCCAATATACCTGAGCATTCTTTTATTGTTAAATTGAGTCTAGTAAGTGCGGCCACCTTCAAATCATTTGCGCTCAGATTCGGAAACTCATGTTTTAGTTTTTTTAGAAAATCGGTATGGACTTGTTCAAAATGGATTTTAAAATCGTTCCAGTTTTTATCAAGGTTTTGTTGTTGCTTTACAATATTCTCTAGTTGGTCTAATGCTAATACTTTCGTTTTTGCAGAAGTGAGTTTTATCTCCTTTATAATGTTTTGCAGTTTTTCTAAAAACTCATTTTTTTGAATAAAGTTGAGGGCATAAGATGTCAATTCTTTGTTTTTAAAATGCAATTGCTGTTCAAGCTCCTTTTGTTTTAACAATTGATTCTCAATTTCACTTTGATTAATTCGCTGATTAGATTCGTGCAACAATAATTGCTTTTTGTTCTTTATTCGTAAACTTCGCGTTAGTAATAGACCCAATAGTGTAATGATAAATAATCCAATACCAAGTATCCATTGAATAATTTGAAAATCTTTCTTTTCTAGATACATAAATTCTAGTTCATCATCCTTTTTCTTAATAGTATCTTGAAACTCAAACTCAGCAAGTTGTTTGGACTTATTGGTGTCATAAATTGAATCTTTTAAGGCAACGTATTCCTCAAAATACTCGATAGATTCTTGAAATTTTCCTTCTTCCTTTTTAATGGACTGTAATTCCTCGTAGGTGTCTAACTTGAGCTTGCGTAAATTTTTCTTTTCGGCAAGTTTTAATGCGATAGTCAGATGCTGTTCTGCTACTTCATATTTCTTTTTATTGCGTTGTAGTTTGCTGAAAAGTAGTAAGTTTCCGATTAGCGCATTGTTGTCTTTAATTATTTGACTGTTAATGATAGACTCTTCTATGTAGCATCCTGCGAGCTCATATTCACCCTTATTAATATGTAGTTTTGCCAACAAGTTATTCGTTTCTACAATGCCTCTAATATTTTTGCTTTGATCATAAATGTTTAGTGCGTCATGTAAGATGTTCTCGGCTTCATTTAGATCCTTTTTCTCGATAAGTACACTTGATATTTTAGTGTATGTATTCGCAATTAATTCCTTAAGATTAAGCTCCTCAAAATGCGATTTGGCATTTGAATACAATTCTATGGCTTTGTCATATTCACCAATTTCAGCATAAACCAATCCCATATTTATATAACATCTAGCAATGCCATCATGGTCAAGAAGCTGTTCATAAACTTGTTTTGCCGAGTTAAGATTTACAAGAGTGGGTTTTAACTCTCTTATTGACCAATATGATAGCCCCATAAGTAGTCGCGCTTCTGCTTGTTCTTTTCGAAAATTGAATTTTGAAGCTTCATTTAGCGCAGTTTTCCCAAATTCTAAAGATTGATTCGAATCTGCTTCTAGGCATTCATTGCCTAATCGAATAAGCTTGCAGATTTTTTCTTTACCCGAAAGTTGACTTTCGATAGAAGTACTTCCAGAATTACTTGGGGGTTCTTGTCCGCTTATACTATATAGGCATAGTACAAGCAAAATCAGTAAAAAACGATAATGCATGGTTTAGGTGGTGTGTACCACCAATTTAAAACAAATCACACGAAGGATTGTAAAACAATCTATATGATGAGTTAAAGCGTCGTTTAAATGGAATTTACAATTTCTATTCCCTCTTATTACTCAACTACAAAGGTTAAATCAAAACCGATACATCTTTAAAAAAGAAATCAGTCAATCTTTATTACTTTTCGGTAGAGATAATATGCAAGCAGTATCGACCCACCGAAGAGTAAACTAAAGATCCATGTGTTAACATTGCCTAGACTTTTTGTGGCTAGACTTATTAGTTTTAGGGGGTTTGTGATTACTTCCCAGCTATTTAGTCGTACAAAGCGACCTAAATACACCCCATAACCGCTAAGCAAACAACAGGCCATAATAATAAATTGACATGAACCAAGCGTGAAATGCCATTTAAGACTTTCATGAATAAGGACAAGAGAGTACAACCCCATTTGCAAACCCGCTAGAGCAAAACTTCCGATTAATATAAAATCATACCATAATGGCATTTGTGACCAGCCTTCAAGATGAATAAAATCGGTTATGATATATGGGGCATTCGGAAAAAACACCAACCATACTAAAAAGATAAGAGCAAATAATAGTGGTTTTTGCCAACGCTCTTTCCTAATTAATACTAGAGCGCAAAATAACGGAACAGTTGCCAAAATTATATTCGATACCAGAAAAAGAAATAATGATGATTTTGTAATGTAAAGCCGGATTCCTAGGAAGAGGAAACCTATTACCAGCGGTACTGATAACTGCTTTATAATTGAGGTTTTATTTAAAAAAAGTGTGTTCATTTTTTATTGATTTAAATGATGAATTAATTGAATAATATCCAGACATAGCTTATCGCAATTGGGATGTTAATGAGTATTGCAAGTGCCGTTTTTAGTAACCGCTGTGTATATGGTTTAAAAAGAAATGCACCAATGAATAATAGGAAAACCATGGTGCTGTTTACTATTACAGCACCTAGCACAAACAGTAATCCTAATCGAAATACTTCATCGGAGGGCGCCGTCAGGTAAGCAGTGAAAAACAAGGTGCCTATTACGAAGCTTGCTAGGCCGATATATTTGCTCATATATTCAAGCTGTATTGGCCAAAAAAGTGCTTCTTTATCCATTTTGCCAATCAATTTTACGTGATACATACATTACAATTGCTAGAATGACAAATAAGCCAATGCTGCCAACTAGTAGTGCATAACTCTCTAGTTGAATGATGGTGAAAATAAATGCATAGAGCGCTGTTAAGGATGCTAGAACGAACATGGGAAACTTGATGTTTTTCAAGATTGATCTTGAGTATAAAGTGATCAAAGCGATTACTGAAATTCCGGCAATTAGGTATGCTTTTAAAAAGCTGCTATGCTCCGATATTGAAATGAGCAGGGTGTAAAACATCGTTAGTGCTAAGCCAATCATTAAATATTGAAACGGGTGGATATTAATCTTGCTTAATGTTTGTATTAAAAAGAAAATGAGAAAAGTTAGTGCGATTACTAAAAAACCATATTTTGCTGATCGTTCACTTTTTTGATACTCGTCTACTGGAATCATAAAATTTACACCAGAAGCATATTCATTCAGGTCAGGAATATAATTGAAGGTTTGTTGTGCAAATGGCCTGTTAAGATCGAGTACTTTCCACTTGGCATCAAAGCCGTTGTCAGTAATTTTATCTGGATTGTTTGGCAGAAATTCACCTATGAAATTTGCAGTTTTCCAATCTGATTTTAGATTGGCTGTGGTTTCCTTTCCAACAGGCACAAATCGAATTTGCTTGCTGCCATTAATGTTTAAATCAATTGAAAAAGTTACTGCAGATTCTTTAGGGGTATCAGTATCTTTTAAAACTATACTACGTAGTGTGTGCATAGTGATATTATTCGGGTCATAATACCCCTGATTTTTCTTTCCTTCATACAATGATGAAAACGGATAGCGATTCGAATTAATATTAACTGCGACTTCATCGTTAACACCTTTTAGGTTAGATGTTTTAATGATCATTCGTGCTTTGTCCCAAACAATATCCTCGGGTGCAACTTCTTCTTCCGAAAAATCAAGATTTGCAAATGTTCCAGTTAATATAGTTTCACTTTGATAAACAGCAGTAGTATAAATTCCTCGACTTTTAGGTTCGGGATTTACGGTACCCTTAATATCTAAGGATTCAGGAAAGAAATAACCATACTTTATTTTTTCCTTGCGTTCGGTCTGCACTTTTTTAGTCTCTTGATCAGTATAGGTGGTCTCGATATACGTTTTATAAGGGACTTTAAGAAAAGGGCCGTAGATAAGAACCTCTTCTCCCCATTTGTCATTTATTTCTGATATTACTTCTTGTTGTCTTCCAGCACGTTCGCTAATAAGACTTTTAATGTAGGCAAGCGGAATTAGAAGTACTACGATGAGTAATCCCACCATTAGCATACGCGCGGTTATTGATGTTTTTATCCAGTTACCAAACCGGCTACCTTGATTGTTTGATGATGTATGTTCCATGTTTTATAGATTTATAAGTGTGATATATGATTTTAAAAAAATTGCTCGTCTTAAGTCCACAATGGAGATGTTTAAAAGTTTTTTGAAATCGAAATGATAGAAGCTATTAGCCCGTTTTCCCTTTATGTATGACCTGATATAGTAGGTCATATAATCTGGTAAAATGATGGTGCCTAGAATGAGGACAGCAAATAAGTACAGGCTGCGCTTGCCATTACCAAAACATAGGTATTGAAGTGCTATTTCATCTTCAACTTGCGTACCGTAACCAGTAAGTACATGATAACAATCATGACGTTCTACTTTGGGGATTAATTCGAAATTGTTTTTATCTAAAAATGTTCCAAGATGGTACCCGAATGAATTCTTGGGGTAGTGCAACAGGTCTTTTTTATAAAAGCCCCAAGGTGTATTACTTTTAAAATACTTGGTATATATTTTTTCTGAATGCTCAAAGAGCCAGATGATAAGTTGTTTTCTTTTTGTTCTCATAGCCATAAAGTACTTTGTATTTCAAAGTAATAGAATAAAAAAAATGATTCTATTTCCCGATGAGCTTTTCTAAAGCTTCAATATGTTTTTTAAAAGCAGCACGTCCTAATGGGGTAGCGCTGTATTTTGTATTTGGTTTTCGGTCTATAAATGACTTTTCTACTTTAATATATTCCTCTTTTTCTAGAGCCTTGGCGTGGCTTGCTAGATTACCATCAGTTACATCCAGCAACTCTTTCAACATTTTAAAATCGGCATATTCGTTGACCATTAAGATCGACATAATGCCCAATCGTATTCGGTGGTCAAAAGCTTTATTTATGTTATTTATTAGTCCCATATTTATTTCCGCGCAGACGGAAATCCCTATTTACGTTCATATTTAAAATACATCATCGTCCCATAAATAATATGCATAATGCCAAAACCAACAACCCATAGCCAGAATCCGTATCCAGGATAGATCGCACAAATTAAACCGAGCCCAATCTCTATATATCCTAGATATCTAATATCACCAATACTGTATTTTGATGCATTGACAAGTGCTAAACCATAAAAAATAAGCATAAGCGCTCCGCTTTGCCCATATTTTTGTTGATTAAGTATGATTAATATATAAAGACCACCGGCAACCAAGGGAATGAGGAAATTAAAAACAAGTCGTCTTGAACTAGAATCCCATACTTTCTCACCATTCTTTTTAGCTTTTCTATTCGTTAGAAAAATGGCAGTTAAAATACTTAGTACTGCTACGAGTATAAGATCGAGCATTACCAATTGAAAGACACGCCCGTTTAAAATAAGATATTCTCTACCGGAATTTATAACTAACCAATAAGCTACTCCGGCACCTATAAGCGCGTATACACCCGCCAGTATTCCTGATAATCCGCTTAACGAAATAAAGCGGGATGACCTTGTCATCATTTCTTTTATATCAGATATGTCCTTTATATAATCCTTTGACTCCATATTAAAAGTACTTTGAAATACAAAGTAAATAATAAAATTTTAAAATAATGCCTTTTCGGTCTTATTTTTTTTGAGTTAACTTCGTTGCGTTTTTATTTTCTTAAATAAATGAACCCCGCTGAACGCTATATTTTAGAACAACCCGAGCCATTTCGATCAGTCCTGCTTCATGTCCAAGCCACGATTGAAAACTTGTTTGATGAAGTAGAGCTGAAATATAAATACAGAATCCCATTTTACTACTTTGGGAAACGACCTTTTTGCTACTTAAATCATACCAAAGACTATGTTGATATTGGGTTTTGGAATGCAGGATACATTACTGTCCATTTAGAGCATTTGATCACTGCTAATCGGAAGGTCATGAAATCACTTAGGTATAGAACCCTTGAAGAAATCGATCAGACTATTTTAGAGGAAGTGCTACAAAATGCTTTCGATGTACGGGACAAAAAATTCTACTAACGGGCATTTTTACTGTGTTTTTCCCCTCTTATTCCTAGAATAATCCCTTGTAAAACACCTTTTATTTCCTTGAGTTATCTCGTTGATATTCAGTGATATTTGTGCCATTAATCTTTAAACCAAAAACCATGTCACAAAATCATCACGGAATGCAGGTGAATCCTGGACAAGAATTTCTTTGCTACCACGATTCAATAAGTAAGGAGCGAGAAGGTCGATTTGGCCGAATTTTCAAAAACCATCCACCGCTATGGGTCAATCCTAATGTGCTTATTGAGTTAGGTAAGGTTGCTGGCCCGATGGACGAAGGTAATAATGCAGAAACGACGGACAATGTTCCTTTAGGAATGATCTATCTCGGGCAATTTATTGATCATGACATTACATTAGATACCACTTCTTCGGTAAACCGAGTAAACAACCCCAATGAGATTGAAAACTTTAGAACCCCAGCTTTAGACCTCGATTGTATTTTTGGTGAAGGACCAGAAGATGAGCCTTTTCTTTACGAGAGTGGATCACTGAGACTACTAACAGGAGAAACGAATAACAATATTGGTCAAGGTCCGGATCTTGAAAAGCATGACTTGGCAAGAAACGGACAGGGGAGAGCTATGATTGGGGATCCGCGTAATGACGAAAACCGAATAGTATCGCAATTGCAATTGGCATTTATTCGTTTTTATAATGAGGTATATAATGATGTAGAAGCCGCTAATCCTGGACATTCTGCCAAAGAGAATTACGAAGAGGCACGGCAACTAGCGACTTGGCATTATCAATGGGTAGTTGTTAACGAATTTTTACCAACTATTGCCGGCGAAGTTGCTGTGGACAATATATTAGGAAAAGGTAGAAAATGGTATTGCCCATCCGGCAGATCATTCATACCCGTTGAGTTCTCGGTTGCATCCTACCGCTTTGGTCATTCTATGATCACTCAAGAAGTAACTCTTCAAAATGGTGGCGCAACTCATGATTTGTTTTCGTCTTCCGTAGGTCGTGGTTTTACTAGATTGGCTGATGAAGATCAGGTGGTACATTGGGAACGTTTCTTTGATTTTGACGGTACATACCAGCGTTCTGGAAAAATGGATACACAAATGGCAAGTACTTTGCTAGCTTTACCGTTTTTGCCACCACAAACTCCGGCAGCGATGAAATCGTTGGCAACTAGAAATCTATTAAGAGGACAGAGTTTCTTGTTACCTTCAGGCGAATTCGTAGCCGAAAAAATTGGAAGATCACAAGCAGAGATCGATCAGGTAAAGGCCTTTGTGAAGAACCAGATTCAAGCAAATAATATTGATCTTGATTATGGTATTCCGTTATGGTATTATATTCTTGCCGAGGCCGAGGTAATTGGTCGTGAAGACAAATCAGGATTCAATCCAGGTGAAGGTCTTGGCCCAGTAGGAGCTACCTTAACATGTGAAGTGCTACTTGGCTTATTAGAATTAGATTCACATTCTTATCTTGGAGCTGATCGCAACTGGTTGCCAACCTTAGGTACTAATGGTGACTTTAAAATGAAAGATTTGTTAGAGAAGTCATTGGCATCTGTGATGCAGCCTGCTTAGGTCTGGACTGCGCTCGACCATATACATAAAAATTGATAATCAAAAAAGCCCTGACATTTGTCAGGGCTTTTCCTATTTGAATTAGCCAGATTATTATAATTAAATAACCTTATTCTTTTTTCTTACTCTCATCACCTTTGTTGGTGGTGTCGTACATAATTGGCGTTGCAATAAACATCGATGAGTATGTACCTACAATAACACCTACAATTAATGCGAACATGAATCCGCGAATTGATTCACCACCAAATATAAAGATCGATAGTAACACTACCAAAGTAGTAAGTGACGTGTTCAAGGTTCTACTAAGCGTACTGTTTAATGCGCTGTTTACAATTTTAGAATATTTCCAAGAACTGTGCTCATCTGCAAACTCACGAATACGGTCAAATACAACCACCGTATCATTCAACGAGTAACCAATTACGGTCAAGATTGCTGCAATAAAGGCTTGGTCAATTTCCATATTAAATGGCATTATTTTCCATGTAAGTGAGAAGATACCCAACACGATTAATACATCATGGAATACTGCCGCAACAGCACCTAAGCTAAATTGCCATTTTCTAAATCGGAACAAGATGTACAGGAATACAACAAATAACGATCCGAATACAGCGTAAATTGAATTTCTCCAAAGGTCATCAGCAATTGTAGGACTCACCTTAAAGGTTCTCATGATTCCTATTTTGGCTGTGTTTGTATTATCCTCACCTGGCTTAAACGACTGGTACGTCATACCGTCAGGTAAATAACTCTGTACGGCTTGGAATAGTTTCTCTTGAATTTCTTCATCAACTTCAAGACCTACTTCATCAACTTTGTATTTTGTAGTAATCTTTAACTGATTGGCCGCACCAAAGGTCTTTACCTCGGCACTTTCAAAAGCTGCGATTACATTTTCTTTTACTTCTTCAGCATTCACTGCATCAGCAAAACGCACTTGGAACGATCGTCCACCTGCAAAATCAACACCCTCATTCAATTTGTTTCCAAAGAATAAAGAGAATGCACAAACCGCCATAATAACACCAGAAATGATGTAAGCTACTTTACGCTTATTGATAAAGTTGATATTCATGTTTCTAAACAGATTCTTAGTAATCGATGTTGAGAAATCAAGTGATTTACCTTTACCTAAATACCAATCAATTAATAAACGTGTAATAAAGATTGCTGTAAATAATGAAGTTAAGATACCAATGATTAAGGTAGTTGCGAAACCTTTAATTGGTCCACTACCAAAAACAAATAAGATCAATGCTGTTAGACCAGTAGTAATGTTCGCATCAACAATTGATGACATTGCACCTTTCCAGCTAAATGCATATTCAACAGCTTGTTTATTTCCTTTTCCTTTTACGAGCTCTTCACGTACACGCTCAAACAATAGTACGTTTGCATCTACCGACATACCAATTGTTAATACAATACCTGCAATACCAGGTAAGGTAAGTACAGCTCCAAAGCTTACCAGAACACCAAAGATTAATACGATGTTTAAGGCGAGTGCTACATCTGCAAATAATCCCGCTTTACCGTAATAGAAAACCATCCAAAGTAATACAACAGCTAAGGCAATTAAGAATGACATTAAACCACTGTCAATTGCCTCTTGTCCTAATGATGGACCTACTACTTCATAAGAAATAAGATCAGCTTTTGCAGGAAGTTTACCAGCACGTAATACGTTAGCAAGATCGACTGCTTCGTTAAGTGTAAACTGACCAAAAATTTGTGTACTACCTCCAGCAATCGCACCATTAGAACGGGGTGCTGAATAGACAATATTATCTAAAACTACTGCTATGAAGCCTTGATCTTCAAATACTTGTCCTGTTAGTTTTTCCCATGCTTTAGACCCCACAGTATTCATTTGCATAGAGACTGCAGGCTTTCCTCGTTGGTCAAAAGACTGTGATGCATCAACAACAACACCACCACTTAAAGGTGGTTTCTTATCACGATTAGATGCCAAAGCAAATAACTCAACAACTTCCGAGTTTTCTTCGGTTTTACCCCAAGCAAATTTGGTATATTTTAATTCTTTGTCCAGTAATTGTGTAATTTCTGGCATTCGCAGATATGCACCTATTTTTGCAGTATCCTTGATTGCAGCGCTACCAATACCTGCACCATAAGGAGAGTATTGGAAAACATCAAAAAGCGGATTTGCTTGCGGAGTACTGACAGAGTCTTGAGTAACGCCTCCTAAAAGTGAATCGATCTCAGATTTTTCTTCTTCAATGATTTCTTCGGCAGTTTTAGGCTGCATTTCTAGCAACTTAGCGTTTGCACTTACAACAAAGTTTTGATATAAAGCTGCTTTCGCCGTTGGCCAAAATTCTAATTGAGCAGTGCTTCGAAGTAATCCGGTTGCACGATCAATATCTTTAACTCCAGGAAGCTGAACGATAATCCGACCAGACTTTCCCTCACGTTGTATGTTTGGTTGTGTGACACCAAATTGATCAATACGTTTACGTAATACTTCGTTTGCAGATACAATTGCTTCATCAATTTTTGTACGAATTTTGCCTTGTACAACATCATTACTATCGCCAGCATTAACGGTACCATATAATTCCTTTGTTGCGAAAATATCAGGATCAGAAAGTCCGATAGAACCTGCTGCTACTTCTTCAAATGCTTCAAAGAAAGACTCTACATAAGGATCAGATGAAGACTTTTGTAATTCGTCAGCCCTTTCTAAAGCTGCATTGAAATTTGGTTCTTTTGTATTGTTAGCAAGACCTTTTAAAATGTCTTTTACAGAAATCTGTAGTGTAACATCGATACCACCTTTAAGGTCAAGACCTTTGTTAAGCTCTAGTTGTTTTACCTCGTTGTAGGTATAGTCTGCGATACCAATACTGTAAACTTTCTTACTTCCGATAGAATCAAGATATTTAATTTCGATGCTATCGCGCTTTGCTAAATATCCATCAACATTATCGGCAATTTTGCTTACTGCGAAATCCTCTGCTTCACCTTCAACCTTACTACTTACAAAAGTGAATGACAACTGATAAATACTTACCAGGGTAAACAAGATAGCAAATAGCCGAACGAGTCCCTTATTTTGCATGTTTTACGTTATTATATTACTGTGATTTTTTTAAAACGAGCAAATATATTATTTCAATCAAGAATACCCAATTATTTTGGGGTTTAAGTGGGGATTTTAAAACAATATTATTTGATTGGCAAGATAGTCTATTATGCTATTAGAATCAATCCTTATAACAAAGGCTACAAAAAGAATGATTTTGGCTAGATTTTTTCCCGATTTAATAGAAACAAAAAAGGCTACATTAATGTAGCCTTTTTCTAAAATATGTTTAGAATGCCTTAAGCGTCTAGCAACCCATTTGTTGCTTTAACACCAGCAGCACTTTCCTGCATTTTAGCTTTTTCAGCATCAGTTAATTCGATCTCAACGATTTTCTCGATACCATTTTTCCCTAATAAAACAGGAACACCAATACAAAGATCATTCAGACCATATTCTCCTTCAAGTAAGGTAGAACATGGAAACATTTTCTTTTGATCGCATGCAATTGCTTGAACCAAACCGCTTACTGCAGCACCTGGAGCGTACCATGCACTTGTTCCTAATAATTTGGTTAATGTAGCACCACCAACCTTTGTGTCTTCTAATACTTGATTCAATCTATCTTCTGATAAGAACTCTGAAGCTAATACACTGTTTCTTGTAGCTAGTCTAGTTAAAGGTACCATACCTTTATCACTATGTCCACCAATTACCATTCCATCAACATCTGAAATAGGAGCTTCTAAAGCTTCTGCTAAACGGTACTTAAAACGAGCACTATCTAAGGCACCACCCATACCGATAATTCGGTTTTTAGGCAGGCCTGTTACTTTATGTGCTAAGTAAGTCATCGTATCCATAGGATTACTAACTACGATTAAGATGACATCTGGAGAATGTTTTACCAAGTTTTCAGAAACCGTTTTAACAATACCGGCATTAATTCCAATCAATTCCTCACGAGTCATGCCTGGTTTACGTGGAATCCCGCTTGTAATTACCGCGATATGACTACCAGCAGTTTTTGTGTAATCACCAGTTGTTCCTGTGATTTTAGTATCGAATCCGTTTAAAGAGGCCGTTTGCATTAGGTCCATTGCTTTTCCTTCAGCATAACCTTCTTTAATGTCGACTAAAACAACTTCTGAAGCAAAATCTTTGATTGCAATATACTCAGCGCAACTAGCTCCTACAGCACCTGCACCTACAACGGTAACTTTCATATTATATACTTTAAATTTATTTTTTGAACTGAGTCGCAAAGCTAAGAAATTGCTGACAAAAAAAATGAGATTTTCATTGATTGTTCACAGAGATTTAATCAATAAAAAAGTCCACCTAAAAAGATGGACTTTCAATGTATTTATTTGAATGCGATTATGCGTCGATATTCGCATATTTTGCATTTTTCTCAATAAACTCTCGTCTAGGCGGTACTTCATCACCCATAAGCATTGAGAAAATTCTGTCGGCTTCACTACCACTGTCTATTGTTACTTGTCTAAGTGTTCTGAATTCAGGATTCATTGTAGTTTCCCAAAGTTGTTCTGCATTCATCTCACCAAGACCTTTGTAGCGTTGAATAGTCGCAGTACCACCCATATTTTGATTGATCATATCACGCTGATCATCATTCCAAGCATATTCCTTTTTCTGACCTTTTTTAACCAAGTATAATGGTGGTGTTGCGATATATATATGACCGTTCTCAATCAGCTCGCGCATATAACGGAAGAAGAATGTTAAGATTAAGGTTTCAATATGACTACCATCGACATCGGCATCACACATGATCACTACTTTATGATATCTAAGTTTAGATAGATTCAATGCTTTACTATCCTCTTCTGTACCGATTGTAACACCTAGCGCAGTAAACATGTTTTTGATCTCTTCATTTTCAAAAACCTTGTGTTGCATTGCTTTTTCAACGTTCAAAATCTTACCACGTAATGGTAAAATTGCCTGAAACATTCGGTTGCGTCCCATTTTTGCAGTACCACCCGCCGAGTCACCCTCAACAAGAAATATTTCGCATTGAGCAGGATCAGTCTCGGAACAGTCACTTAATTTTCCAGGGAGACCACCAATACTCATGACCGTTTTGCGTTGTACCATTTCACGTGCTTTGGTAGCAGCGTGACGCGCTTGCGCGGCAAGAATTACTTTTTGTACAATGGTTTTTGCATCATTAGGGTTTTCCTCTAAATAATCGGTCAACATTTCTGATACCGCTTGACTTACAGCTGAGCTTACTTCGCGGTTCCCTAATTTTGTTTTTGTCTGACCTTCAAACTGAGGTTCAGCTACTTTTACCGAAACAATTGCCGTAAGACCTTCGCGGAAATCATCTCCCGCAATATCAAACTTCAATTTGTCTAACATTCCTGAATTATCCGCATACTTTTTTAGCGTATGGGTCAGTCCACGGCGAAAACCAGATAAATGTGTTCCACCTTCATGGGTATTAATGTTATTTACGTAAGAGTGAAGATTCTCAGTGTAAGAAGTATTGTAAACCATTGCTACTTCAACCGGGATCCCATTTTTTTCACCTTCCATTGCAATTACACCGGCGGTCAATTGCTCTCTGGTACTATCTAGATATCGAACAAATTCAGGAAGTCCTTCCGTACTGTGAAAATCTTCGCGTACGAATTCCCCTTTTTCATCCTTATTTCGCTTATCAGTAATCGAAATCTTAATTCCTTTATTTAAAAAGGAAAGCTCTCTTAGACGAGTTGCGAGTGTATCGTAATTATATTCAGTTGTTTGTGAAAAGATGGTGTTGTCTGGCGTAAAGGTTACTTCAGTACCATTATCATCAGTGTCGCCAACAGCCTTTACTGGATAAAGCGTTTTCCCTTTTTCATATTCCTGTTCCCAGATTTTCCCATCTTTAAAAACGGTTGCTTTTAAATGGTTAGAAAGTGCGTTTACACAGGAAACACCTACACCGTGAAGTCCACCAGAAACCTTGTAAGAATCTTTATCGAACTTACCACCAGCACCAATTTTGGTCATTACGACCTCTAAGGCAGAAACACCTTCTTTTTTGTGAATTCCAACTGGAATACCACGACCGTTATCACGAACGGTGATTGAATTATCTTCATTGATCCAAACGTCGATGGCATCACAATAGCCAGCCATCGCCTCATCGATCGAGTTATCTACTACTTCATAAACCAAGTGGTGCAAACCACGAACTCCTACATCACCAATATACATGGATGGACGCATACGTACGTGCTCCATACCCTCTAACGCCTGAATACTATCGGCGGAATAATTGTGTTTTTTCTCTTCTTTATTTTCTTCGCTCATAAAATTGAGTTTGGGTTTGTGTTTTCTATAGTTTCTGTTGTGCAAAAACCATGCAAAATTTGTTTAAAAAATCCCAAAATTTCGCTAACAAGCAAATATAGCAAAATAGGCTTCATAGCCTAGTATTTATAGGTGTTTGAAGTGGTAAGTTATTAACAAAAAATTGTGGAAAAACAGACTTGTTTTTAGGATGGTCAAAAAGATGCCAAATTGGCGTTATACAGATACTTCCTGAGCGAGAATTTTGTCTATTAATTCTTGTTTTTTGGTGGTGTTATCTCCATATAACCATTGCAATACATTATCCTCCCAAATTGCGTCGCATTCTTCTGCAGTAAAAATGCCACGTTCTTTGGCTAGATCGAGGATTTTTCCTGGATAGGATGATTGCGGTTCACTTTCCATTTCTCCTAGCGGATAAGGATCATCTAAGCCCATGACAATTTGTTTGGAAGTTTGATTTTCGGCCAATAATTTTAATGATCCTGTATCGTGAACCAAGGTGTCGAAAAATATATTTGGATGCCCGACTGCGGTTCTTGGGTGCGCTTTACCTTCAAAAAGATCGGGTCGACCATCAAATCCTTGAATACGGCGTCCGAGATTGATTTGAGCAAGTTGCCCGCCATGGGCGAAGCAAACACGCATATTAGGATATTTATCCTGATAGCCATTTAGTGTCAAAAAATGATATGCATCTGCACATTGTGCCAGCATCCATATCAAGTGAAAACGCCAGCTTGTATTTTCAAGGAGTATAAATTTTTCACCATCATAAGGGTGAATTTCTACTGCTAAACCGTAGTTGTCAGCTGCTTCAAAAATTCGTTCATTCTCTTCATCAAAAATGCATCGCCAAGTGCCTATAGTGTCCATATAATGCGTTGGTAGGCATAGTAAACTCATACCAAGTTCTTCAACACATCGTTCGATTTCCCATACTGCACCGCGTCCATATCCAGGATGTACTACAAAACCAGTTGTAAATTTTGAAGGGTTTTCATGTTGAATACGGGCATTGAAATCATTCTGAAATCGTAATGCTTGTTTCATTTCTTCTAAACGAAGTCCGTTTCCGTAGAGTTGTGAAAGATTGAGTACGACAGCATGATCAATCTTGTAACGTTCCATCCATTCCAACTTCTCATTTAAAAAGAAACTAGAATCGGTGACAGGCCGTTTCCAGCCTTTTTGCAGCATAAACTTGCGCTCATCATCCACCCAAAAAATCTCTTTATCCTTCATGAATTTCGGAATTTCATGCGGATAGGGCAGGAGGTGCGAATGACCGTTAATGCGAAGTTTACGTTTCATGTTTGTTGATTAAGTAATCCAATAAAGATATTAAACTTTAAGTTTAATTTGGTTAAGATTACTTTAATTCCTTAGTAGTAATTTTTAAAGTGATTTGGTCCGCCCGCCATCAACAGGAAGATTAATGCCGTTTACATAGCCTGCGGCTTCACTTGCTAAAAAGGCGATGGCATTAGCGGTTTCTTCAGGTTGAGCGAAACGCCTAGCGGGAATGCCTGATTTCATTGTATTGGCAATTTCTTCAGATGTTTTTCCTGTTTTTTCTGCTTTGTTATTGATAATTTGAGTTAGCCGTTCGGTTTCTGTAGCACCGGGTAACACATTGTTGACCGTAATACCAAATTCACCAAGTTCATTGGCAAGTGTTTTTGACCAATTGCCAACAGCGCCTCTAATAGTATTAGAAACCCCCAAATCGGGCAAGGGTTGTTTTACTGATGTGGAAATGACATTAATGATACGACCATAGCCAACTTCTTTCATCTTGGGGACTACCGCTTGCACTAATAAATGATTACATTTTAGGTGCTGGGTAAAGGCACTCTCAAAGTCACTAATTTTTGCACTGTACACTGGACCACCAGCTGGACCACCAGTGTTATTAATAAGAATGTGAACAGCCTTTAATCCGTGCAATTTTATCAATACTTTTTGTTGCAATTCCTCAGGATCCCTAAAATCTGCTACGATATAACTGTGATGTTGATTGTTGTTCGGTAGTAAGGCTAAAACACTCTTTAATTTCTGTTCGTTTCTTGCTACCAATATGACATTTGCACCTAGTTTAGCTAATTGTATCGCTGTTGCTTTTCCGATGCCTTGAGTGCTGCCACAGACTAAGGCGTTTTTGTTATTTAGATCTAAATTCATTTTTTAGATATTTGAATTAAGAATCAGGATACAGACATGATGTTCCTTTCTTGATTCTTTATGTCTTGTTTCTAGTATTTAATACACACATTCTTCGTCTCGGTAAAAAATCGCAGTGCTTCGAAGCCACCTTCTCGACCGACTCCGCTATTTTTTACTCCACCAAAAGGAGTGCGAAGATCTCGCATCATCCAAGTGTTTACCCAAACAATACCACTTTGTAGTGCCTTTGTCATTCGCATTGTGCGTTTTAGGTCGTTGGTCCACAAAGTGGTTGATAAACCATAAATAGTATCGTTTGCCATTTTTAAAACTTCGTCTTCATTTTTAAAAGGCATTATGGTAACTACAGGGCCAAAAATTTCCTCTTGATTTAGTTTACATGAATTACTTTCAACTTCAATAATTGTCGGGTTTAGGTAGTAACCATCTTCCAAACCGGAAACCGTTATTTTTTCTCCTCCATACAAAATGCTTCCTCCTTCTTTATCTGCGGATGCTATGTAAGTTATTACCTTATCTAAATGTTCTTTAGATACTAATGCACCGAGATCAGAATTACTGTCGGCTGGATCTCCGACCTTTAACTGACTTACTTTTTGGATAAAATCGGCTTTGAATTTTTCGTAAATGCGCTCTTCAATAAAGATTCGTGAACCGCATAAACATATTTGCCCTTGATTAGAAAAGGAAGATCTTACCGTAGTACTTAACATCTCATCATAGTCACAATCAGCAAAAATGATATTTGGGTTTTTTCCACCTAATTCAAGAGATAGTTTCTTGAATTTTGGAGCGGCAACAGATGCGATATGAGCTCCTGTTTTTGTGCCACCAGTAAATGAAATGGCTTTTATTTGTGAATGTTCAATAATAGCTTGACCTGTTGATGAGCCTTTCCCATGAACAATATTTAGCACTCCTTTTGGTAATCCAGCTTTATTGCAAATTTCTCCAAGTAAATAAGCAGTCATTGGCGTTACCTCGCTGGGTTTTGCAATTACACAGTTACCAGTTGCGATTGCTGGCGCGATTTTCCATGTGAATAAATACAAAGGCAGATTCCAGGGAGAGATACAGCCAACAACACCCAATGGTTGTCTTAGGGTATAATTTATTGCGTTTTGACCAATACTTTCATGCGACTCACTAGCGAATTGTGTTATGGCATGCCCAAAAAACCGAAAGTTGCTTGCAGCTCTCGGGATATCAACAGATTTTGCTAGATTAACAGGTTTTCCATTGTCTTTGCTTTCTGCTTTAGCTAGTAAATCAATTTGAGATTCAATTCTGTCTGCAATTTTTAAAAGAATAGCACTACGCTCATCAATATTGGTATTAGACCATTGCTTAAATGCTTTTTCAGCTGCATCAACCGCTGTTTCAATATCTTTTGATGAAGAATCAGGGATTTTACCATACACTTCACCATTCGCTGGACAATAGTTATCTATCCAATTATTATCAACTGGATTTATATATTCGCCATTTATGAAGTTTTGTATGGTCATGTTTTTCAACGTTTCTAAATTCTAAACTGGCTTATAAGCCATCACTTTAATCTCAACTACTAAATCGGGATGTGGTAATTGATGCACGGCAACTGTTGTTCTGGCTGGACCGGTTTCTGAATTAAAAAACTCTGCATAGGCTTTATTGTATCCTGCAAAGTCATTCATATTAACTAGAAAAGAGGTGACATCAACCACATCGGCTAGAGTAGCGCCTTCATTTCCTAAATTTTTCTCGATATTGTTTATGACTTCACGTGTTTGGACTTCAATATTTAGTCGCTTCGTTCCCATCTCATCAATGATATCAACTCCAGCGATAGTATTGTCTGCACGGCGTGAACTGGTTCCAGAAACAAAAATAAAATCGCCAACTCTCTTTGTATGCGGGTAAGCGCCTCGGGGCGTAACTTTCTTTTCTTCCATTAGTTATTCTTTTAATTCGGCTATACGGTCATGCTTTAAAATGGTATTGGTTACTTCTTGTACCCTTTTTAAAGCGTCGGCAAGTACTTCTTTTGACATATTATCTTTAATTTCAATATCACCATCAGCAATCATATTTAAAATTGCTTCATCCTGAGCGCGACCTTTTATCATGGCTTCTCGATAACCTATATGTTCATTAAAAGTCACCAAGGAATATTTTGAGGAATAGTCTTTTGGAAATTGGTCTTCAAGAGCCATTTCCAATTTTCTTTTTTCCTGAAAAATCGGATTTGCGACATGATCTTTCATCTCATGAAAATTGTCAATAGCAAGATCGGCAATTGCATCAGTATCTTTTTTTCGACGTTTTTGATAGGCTTTAAAAACTGCTTCCCAACTTTCATGCTCTTCATCTAATACTGCATCAAATTCAACTACATCTTCAAAAGAAGCATTCATGCCTTGACCGTAAAAAGGTACTATGGCATGGGCACTATCACCCATTAATAATGTATTGCCTTTATAATGCCATGGTGAGCATTTTATCGTGCCCAATGGAGCTGTCGGATTTTCAAAAAAGTCCTCGACCAAATTGGGCATAATCTCTAAAGCATCTGGAAATTCCTTTTTAAAGAATTCAGTAACGATTTCTGGATTGGTGAGATTGTTAAAATTGTATTCACCTTCTTCATAACTTAAAAACAAGGTAACGGTAAAGCTGCCATCTAGATTTGGTAGCGCGATAATCATAAAATCACCTCTTGGCCAAATATGTAAGGCATTTTTATAGGTTTTATAACCTCCGTTTTCGGTAGGAAGGATGCTTAATTCTTTGTACCCATGAGTAAGGTAGTTTTGTGAAAAACTAAATAAGAATTTACGTTCTAAATAATAGCTTTTCCGTAATGCTGATCCGGCACCGTCCGTGGCGATAATAACATCTGCCGTTTGGGTAAACTCAGATTTTGTATTGTAATTTTTAAAATAGGCCTTGGTATTTTCAAAGTCTACCTTCTTACATGAGGTATTAAAATGAACATTCACTTTAGGGTGTTTCTCTGCTTCGTCTAATAACAATGCATTAAGATCACCCCGAGAAATCGAGTTGATATATTCATAATCACGGCCGCTGTAGTTGGACAAGAATGTATTACCTTCTTTATCATGAATCATACGCCCATTCATCGGGATGCATAATTCTTTTACTTTTTCTTCAAGGTCGACCAATTTCATGCCTTTATTTCCTCGATCTGAAAAAGCTAGATTAATAGAACGTCCTGCGCTAATATCTACTTTACGCAGATCAGGTCGCTTTTCATAAACATTCACTGTAAAACCACGTTGACCTAAACGCAAAGCCAGCAAACTGCCACACAAGCCTGCACCAACAATTAATATGGTATCATCTTTTTTCATTCGCTACTTCGATCTTTTCTTCTTCATTATTTGAGCAATTTCTTTGGAACCTTCGTTAGGCACTTTTGCAAGTTCGTCAACAACATTATGATAATTATGGTCACTATGTGATTGCGATAGTTTGTAGGTCGCTTGTATATCGGTAATCTCAATCTCAAAACCTACTATTCCGCGAATTTGACGTATTGTTTTGGGGGATAAATTTTCCAATTTGATCGGGTCTTTTGAATCCGCCTCATATTTATCTACTAATGCATGTAGCATTGTTAAAAGCTCATCCTCAGTGGTAGTTCTTATTTTTCCATACACATGAACTGCGATATAATTCCACGTTGGTACTTCTTCAAAATCATACCAAGAAGATGATACGTAGCTATGCGGCCCGTTAAAGATAGCTAGTACTTCTTCATTTTTAAAATCATTCCATTGCGGATTTCCTTTTGCAACATGACCTTGTAAGTACCATTTTTTGTCTTCTTTTTGAATTAACTCGATTGGGATATGAGTGGCTAAAAGTTTTTCCGTTTTAGAAACTAGAATACCAAAGCTATTCGCTTTCAAGAAAGCCAATATCTCATCAAGGTCTTCATTTTTATAGTATTTAGGTGTGTACATCTTTTAATTTAAAACGAACTTCAATCTTTCTACCATTTCAAAAACTTCTTCAAATGTATTGTAAAGCGCCACCGGCGCAGCGCGAATAACATCAGGTTCTCGCCAATCGGTTATAACACCGGCTTCGGTAAGCTTATCATGAAGACTTTTGTCAGCCTTACTAACTTTAATAGATACTTGACAACCTCGCCGTATTTCGTCTTTAGGAGTAATGATTGAAATACGATCATTATGCATATTAGTAATAAGACTTTGCAAGTAGCCACTAAGTTTTTTTGATTTTTTTGTAATGTTATGAATGCCCGCTTCATTAAAAATATCGAGCGAAGCTTTAATTGCAGCCATTGATAAAATAGGCGGATTACTTAACTGCCAGCCTTCAGCACCTGGAATAGGATCAAAACCATGGCGCATATTAAAACGAGTATTTTTATTATGACCCCACCAACCAGCAAAGCGTTTTAGCGTTTTGTCATTTGCATGTCGTTCATGCACAAAACAGCCGGCTAAACTTCCGGGTCCGGAGTTCAAATATTTGTATGAACACCAAACAGCGAAATCAGCACCAGAATCATGTAAATCAAGCGGCACATTACCCGCACCATGAGCACAATCAAATCCGACTTTACATCCAAATTGATGGCCTAGTTCTGTTATTTTTTTTAAGTTGAAAAATTGACCTGTATAATAATTTACCGCGCCAATCATTATAAGCGCAATTTCATGCCCTTGATCTTTTAAAATAGCTTCAAGATCTTCTAGTCTAGGAAGGTCTTCACCTTCTCTTGCCGTCCATTTGATCAGACCTTCATTAGGATCGATATTATTATTAATTAATTGAGAACTCACAGCATAATCATCAGAAGGAAATGCATCACCCTCGATTAAAATTTTATATCGAGTAGGGGTAGGGCGGTAAAAAGAAACCATCATTAAATGAAGATTAGTGGTCAATGTATTCATCACCACTACCTCGTTTTTTTTAGCCCCAACAATTTTTGCCATTGCTTCGGTCAAATACTCGTGATATGGCATCCATGGGTTTGTCGCTTCAAAATGACCTTCAACGCCTAAATTAGCCCAATCATGAAGTTCTTGGTCAATGTATGATTTCGTCGTTTTGGGTTGAAGTCCTAATGAATTTCCACAAAAATAAATGAGCTCATTGCCCGAACTATCTTTTGGAATATGAAATCGATCGCGATAGGAGTTTAAAGGATCAGCTAGGTCTAATTCTTTGGCAAATTCAATAGCTTTGGTGTGCTCGCTCAAGGAAATAATAGTATTGGTGGTCTAACAAAAATAGCGATTTATTGCGGTCTTTTTTAATTCATTTTGCTAATACAATTTGGATTATTTTTGAGTATGCAATCACTAGTACTCATTCTATCGAAATTTCGATATTTTGCCCCTGCCTGGGTTTTTACATCTCTTAATATTTTAATAGCTACTTGGGTACTTTATATACCCACTATTAAAAACAAACTTGTTCTTGATGACGGTCAAGTAGGTATTGCCTTGTTCTGTATTGCGGCTGGGACCTTATCTATGGTGCCATTCTCATCAATAATCATCAAACGGCTGGGCTTGGGAAAAACCACCTTTGCTGGGATTGTTGTTTTTTCGCTGGTATTTTTATTTCCATTTGTTGCATCTTCTTATGTGCTATTATGCCTCGCACTGTATGTTGTGGGTTTATTCGCTTGTTTAACAGATGTGGCCATGAACGCCCTTGTTTCTGAAATCGAAACGAATGATGAGGTACACTTCATGTCTGCTGCTCATGGCTTTTTTAGTTTAGGTGGCGTGATCGGCGCAGGTATTGGTACATTGATAATTACCTATTTTAAAATTCCATTGCATCATATTCTGGCTGCCTCAATTTTGGTAATTATTACGAATGTATTATTGCTAAAGAATTATATCAATATCAAAGGAAAACAGGTAACTCGCGAGAAGAATAAGTTCAATATAAAACTTTTAAGACCGCTGCTAGGTCTGACCATAATTGCATTCTTGATTATGGGGGGAGAAGGAGCAGTCGAGCATTGGAGCAAGCTATATTTATTAGATATTGTAAAGGTATCAACCGATAAAATTGCTGGTTATGGTTTCGTGGCTTTTTCTGTGACCATGACTATTGGGCGTTTTTTTGGTGATGCTATTAGCTCGCGATTTGGGGCAAGAAAACTAATTATAGCTAGTTGTCTAATTGCAATTATTGGTTTGATTGGAGTTTTGTTAGCCGATTTTACAATAGCGCTTATTGGTTTTGCATTTGTGGGTCTTGGTTTTTCCGTGGTCATTCCGGAGTTGTTTCGCCTTGCAGGAAAAAGTAAAGAGGTATCACCGGCTGAAGGGATTTCATTTGTAGCTGGTTTTGGTTATGTCGGCTTTTTGATAAGTCCAGCTTTTTTAGGCTGGTTATCTAAACAATATGATTTAAGCATTAGTTTTACAGCAATTTTAATAGGAGTGGCAATCGCGATGACAATTATGTTGTTTTTTAATAAGAAATTATAATACTATCGTACCATGTTTGACGATGATGATTTTGATGAAAATAGAGCAAATTGGGGGGATTTGCCAGTGTATAAAAAGGCGGAAGCGATTTACGATATCGTAATGCGTATCGAGAAAATTGATGCAGAAGAAGAAGAGGGTTTAAGCGATTATGAAAGGGATGCTATAGCAACTCATATTGACTATATGGTCGAAAATGCAAGCATTATCCCTGCAAAAATTGCTGGAGCCGTAAGTGCTGATCTTTATGATATTCAAATGGAAAATGCAGTCATTATTAGAAAATCTGCAAGGGAGTTATTAACCGATTCTACGGGTCTAGTTTCACTCGGTTTTAAGGATGTTGACTACTTGGAGATTTTACGTAATGAAGTGGATGAGTTTCGAATACTATTTGCTGAATGGGTGAAAACTTTTGATCCTGAAAATTATAGTATTGATCGTTGGGGCTTATTCAATCCGCCGGGAGTGAATTACGATGATCATGACCCTGATGACGATTTGCCTTTTGATCCCTTAGACTTTTTTAATGATGATGACGATTAGTGAAGGATGAAAAAAGGGCTTTTTATTTCTGGACATCAAACTACTTTTATAACTCAAGATTTTGAGTTACTAAAGAAGTATTTTAAGATGCGTCAGTATCAAATGAAAATGCCTAAAAACCCCATTTTTCTTTTTTGGGAACTTTTTAAATCCTTTTGGTATTGTCTTTTTAATCTAGGTAAATTCGATTTTGTGTTTTGTTGGTTTGCTGATTATCATGGATTTTGGCCTTTATTTTTCGCTAAGCTTTACGGAAAGCAAAGCTATTTGGTAATCGGAGGTTTTGATGCGGATAAGAACCCTGAGTTTAATTATGGAGCGCATATCAAACCTTGGCGCAGTTATTTTATTCGGAAAATTGCATTATTAGCTAAAAAGGTGTTGCCTGTAAGTCAATATACAGCGGCTCTAACACAAGAGAATTTAGGGGAAAAGGTTTTTAACAAATCCGAGGTAATTTATAATGGTGTGGCTGTCGAAAGTATTATTGAAGTAGAGTCTGAACGAGCAGGGTTCATAACGATATATAAAGTGGAAGACCTGAGGCGCCTAAAGATAAAAGGAGCGGATTTTTTAGTGGAGGTGGCTAAAGCGTTTCCTGATGAACATTTCATGGTAGTCGGTCCTTTTGGCAGGGCAGCTCAGTATCTTAAGTCTTTTGAATTAGAAAATCTTGAAATATTACCTCCAACAAATCATAATGAGCTTTTGAAGTTGCTTCAAACCAAAAAACACTACTTGCAATTTTCCTATATCGAATCGTTTGGAATTGCCTTGGTAGAGGGAATTTTGTCAGGATGCATTCCCATAGGTTATGGTATTGAAACGACAAAAGAAATTATAAATACTGACGCGCTGGTTTTTGATAAATTGACTATCGAAGCCTTTGAGAAAACCTTGCAAAATGCTCTTGAAAACGGAACCGAGTATCTTCCAAAAATCCAAGAGCATTGTAAATCGAATTATGACATCACGATTCGAGAAAATCAATTACTTGAATTGATAGATGTTGACTAGATTTCTTTAAACGATTTAATTATTTGACGCAAGGTCCCAGAATATCTCTCGGCTCTACTCTTCAACGTCCATGTCATGATCATATACACATCTTCTTCACCTTCAGTAAAACCTAAAATATATTGAATATCATAGGGTACGCCATCCAAACGCCCATCCGCTTCAAAAACTCGGGCTGATTTGCCATCAACTGTAACTGATTTGATCTCTGACTGCGAGCCTACATTTAATCCTTCCATAATCGATGTAGTCTGAAATCTAGCGTAATTGTCAAGTACAGATTGATCTTCTTTGTATTCGTCAACCATTTTTAAGGCTTCTATCATTTGGGCTTTGTCTTCATCGATTACCACCATATAAGTTTCTTTCAGGGCATTCATATATTGCATAGATGCTTCATCATTTAAAATAGTGGTGCTTTTCATGTAATTAGGCACTGAAATGATGTACTTGTCCTGTATGTTTACCTCTTGAAAGTCTTTAGCTGGAGACAATTTTTCGGGAGAAGTTTTAAAACCATCGAGACAGCTATTGGTTAAAAGTAAGAGAATAATTGATGTAAAAAGAGGCTTGAAAGAATTCATGATGCAATTAAAAGTTTGTCAAACATAAACATTTTAACATTGGAGCAAAAGAAAAAGCCTTTCCGTATAATAAATATACAGAAAGGCTTATCTAATATCTCAATACCCAAATCTAATTTATGCCTCAGCATAAGCCTCGATCGGCGCACAAGTACAAATTAAATTTCGATCGCCATAAGCATCGTCAACGCGGCGTACTGATGGCCAGAACTTGTTTTCGTGTAAATATGATAGTGGATAGGCTGCCTTTTCTCTTGAATAGGGTAAATCCCATTCATCTGCGGTTAACATTGCCAAAGTATGCGGCGCATTTTTTAAGATGTTATTAGAATCGTCCTTATCAGTGTTATCAATCTCCTTTCTGATGGATATCATCGCATCACAAAAGCGATCTAGCTCTGCTAAATTCTCACTTTCAGTTGGCTCAATCATCATTGTACCAGCAACTGGAAAAGATACTGTTGGCGCATGAAAACCGTAATCCATTAAACGCTTTGCAATATCAACAACCTCGATACCATGTTCCTTGAACGGGCGGCAATCAATAATCATTTCATGCGCTGCACGTCCCATTTCACCAGAATACAATGTTGGGTAGTGGTCTTTTAAACGTTCTTTAATATAGTTTGCATTTAAAATGGCATATTCTGTTGACTTTTTAAGTCCAGCTTCGCCAAGCATAGTAATATATCCGTAGGAAATTAAACAAGCTAATGCGGAACCCCAAGGTGCTGCTGATATAGCATCGATTGCTTGCTCGCCACCTGTTGGAATAAGTGGGTTCGTTGGTAAAAATGGCACTAGGTGTTTTGCAACACATATTGGTCCAACACCAGGTCCGCCACCACCGTGAGGAATAGCGAATGTTTTATGAAGGTTTAGGTGACAAACATCAGCGCCAATCGACCCTGGATTTGTTAAGCCTACTTGTGCGTTCATATTGGCGCCATCCATATAAACTTGACCACCAAAATCATGAATGGTTTGTGTAATTTCTTTAATTGCCGATTCAAAAACTCCGTGAGTAGAGGGGTAGGTAATCATTAATCCTGCAAGGGTATCAGCATATTCAGCTGCCTTAATTTTAATGTCTTCAAGATCAATATTACCGTTGTCCATGGCTTTTGTTACCACTACTTTCATGCCGGCCATAACTGCTGATGCTGGATTGGTCCCGTGAGCAGAAGAAGGAATCAACACCACATTTCTGTGGTGATCTCCTCTTGATTTATGATATGCACGTATTACCATTAATCCTGCAAACTCGCCTTGAGCTCCCGAATTGGGTTGCAATGATGTGCCAGCGAAACCGGTAATTTCAGTTAATTGTTCTTCTAGTTTTTTAATTATTTTTTGATATCCATTAGCTTGATTTATTGGTGCGAATGGATGAATATTAGACCATTGGGCGTTACTCAATGGCAACATTTCAGCTGCTGCGTTTAATTTCATAGTACATGAACCCAAACTGATCATCGAGTGATTTAAAGCAAGATCTTTTCGTTCTAATTTTTTTATGTAACGCATTAATTCAGTCTCGGAATGATATGAGTTGAAAACATCCAACTGCATGAATTCTGAGGAGCGTTGCAAGGATTCCGGAATGGTATTTGAATTTGATACATTCTTAATTGAAACTGCAGATTTATTTTCCGCTTTAGCGAAAATGGATACAATTTCATTAAGATCTTCCGTTGATGTCGTCTCATTTATTGAGATAGTAACTGTCTCCGTATCTGGATAGCAAAAGTTCACCTCAGTTTTCTCGGCAACCTCTTTTACTTTAGCTGCATTTGCTTTTATTTGAATAGTATCAAAATAGGACTCATTTGCTTGATACAATCCCATTTTTTCAAGCGCATCTGTAAGGGCCGCAGCATTGTCATTTATTGTTTTTGCAATATGAGTCAAGCCTTTGGGGCCATGATAAACAGCATACATTCCAGCCATTACGGCAAGTAATACTTGAGCCGTACAAATATTTGAAGTTGCCTTATCTCTTTTTATATGTTGCTCTCTAGTTTGCAATGCCATTCGCAAAGCACGTTCCCCATTAGTGTCTTTTGTTACACCGATAATCCGCCCTGGAATATTTCGTTTATAGGCTTCTTTAGTTGCAAAATAAGCAGCATGCGGTCCACCATATCCAAGAGGAATTCCGAAACGTTGTGTGGTACCAACAACAACATCAACACCAAAATCACCTGGGGCCTCTAGTAAGACCAAACTCATTATATCAGCCGCAACGGCAACTTTAATTTGAGCGTCTTTTGCCTTAGAAACAAAGTCGCGATAGTCAAAAACTTGTCCTGTTTTGCCAGGATATTGCAATAGGGCACCGTAAAATGATTCATCAAAATCGAATTCGGCATGGTCACCAATAACCAATTCAATTCCTAATGGAACGGCTCTAGTTTTTAATAAGGATATAGTTTGCGGTAATACTTCACTTGAAACAAAGAATTTTACTACATCATTTTTTTTCTGGGCTCTTTCTCTAACTGAATACAATAAGGTCATTGCTTCTGCGGCAGCAGTTGATTCATCTAGAAGCGAGGCATTGGCCAATTCCATACCAGTTAGATCGGTGATCATGGTTTGGTAATTTAGCAATGCTTCTAACCTACCTTGAGCAATTTCGGCTTGGTACGGAGTATAAGCCGTGTACCAACCTGGGTTTTCTAAAATGTTACGCTGAATAACAGCAGGTAAAACAGCTGCGTGATATCCAAGGCCAATATAGCTTTTGAAAATTTTGTTTTCAGCCCCAAGTGCGTTGATATGTTTGGTGTATTCAAATTCACTTAGTGCGTCGTCAAGTTGTAAAGGCTCCTTTAATTTAATATTATCAGGAATGGTCTCAAACATTAACTGATCAATAGTATCAAGATTTAAAGCCTTGAGCATTAAATCTCTTTCATTTTCCGTAGGGCCTATATGGCGATTGGCGAATAGGTGCGTATTCATTAAAAAACAATTAGTCCTGCAAAAATAAACCAAAAAAGGTTCGTTTGATAACGTTTTCGATAGACAAATACAGGCAAGTTTTTCACAAAATAAGCGGTTGTTAACATAAGCTGTATTTTTGTTTAATGAAGTGGTTTACTCGACTTTTAGAGTTTTATTTAAATAGTAGCATTCATGTTGCTTTATCTGTTGTTTCTTTTTTAGTAATTACACAAGAAAGGTTCAACATTATGTATAAGTACGAGCTTTTGTTCTTTGTTTTTTTTTCGACAATTACAGGTTATAATTTTATTAAATACGCTGGGGTAGCGAAATTTCATCATCGTAGTCTTACTAAAAGTTTGCGTATCATTCAGATTTTCTCATTTTTCTGTTTTGTATTGATGGTATATTTTTTCTTTCAGCTATCAATGCCCACTATAAAGTTAGTGGCAGTTTTTGCTGCAATCACTTTTTTCTATGCTATACCGTTTGTACCTAAACTATTAAGTCCAATTGATGAGAACAAAAATTTACGAAGCATAAGTGGTATTAAAATTTATGTGATTGCATTGGTTTGGGCTGGTGTTACAGTAATCCTACCTTTTTTTGAAATGGGAATAGCGCTATATCATGATGTTTGGATTGAAACTGCGCAACGATTTCTATGGGTCATTTTATTGATGATTCCATTCGAAATTAGAGATATGAAATATGATAGTATTAAATTGGGAACCATACCTCAAAAAATAGGTATAAAAAGAACAAAACGAATAGCATTATTTTTGGTGATAATTCTATTCGCTTTGGAATTTTTTAGGGATGATTTTTCCACTTTTCAAGTGGGTATTTCATTATTTGTATTACTACTCTTATCTGTACTGCTAATTCGAAGTACTCCTAAACAGAACAAGTATTACAGTGCATTGTGGGTAGAAGGAATTCCCATATTTTGGTTAGTACTCATCTTAATTTTAAAGTAATTTTTTATTCAATACTACTTACTGTTTGATAATTCTCTTTCTAGTTCTTTTTGCATCTTGTTTTTAAGATCGTTATCCAACGTCTTAACCTCAGCTTTTTGAACTAATTCTGATAACTTGTTATTACGCTTACTATATGCTTTTGTAAATCTACACCATGATAGTCTTAGGTTCAATTTGAACTTTTCCCATCCACTTGCTTCACCGTATTGGACTTTGTCGCAAATGTGCTTGGCTTCATCGCAGCTAATAAATAAGACACTTTTCTTATATGCCATTGTTATAATTCTTTTTTTAAAACCAATTTTCTTCTAGGCACTCCGCTAATGCAGTTCGTGCTCTATGGATTATTACCCACAAATTAGACGCGGTAATATCTAATTCATTACAAATAGTTTCGGTTTCATAGCCTTGCAGTGTTTTCATTTTAAAAACCGCCGCTTGTTTTTCAGGTAATTTAGATATACAGTTGTTTATGGCATCTCCTAGCTCTTCATTTTCCATGTTACCCGCTGCACCAAGATCGGAAAGGTCGGCAACACGCTCTTCGAGCCAATCGCCTTCACCTTCCTCACTACTATTGTAGTTTATTCGTACTTCAGCTTGGCCTTTTTTACTATTTATTTTTCTATAGTGATCAATGATTTTTCTTTTTAAAATCGAAACTAGCCAAGTTCGCTCGCTTGCTTCTCCTTTAAAATTTTTCATTGACTTTAAACCAGCGAAAAATGTTTCCTGTACTAAGTCTTGTGCAATCTCTCGATCGTTTACACGGGTTATAGTGTAGTTAAAAAGATAATCCGCATAGCGGTCTATCCATTTGTTCGGTTCTATTTTTTCTTTCGTCATAATGCTTTATGAGACCACCCAAATGTAAAATAATTATTTCATTTTTTCTTGTTTAGCAGTAGATGATTCATGCATTTTGTTAAATCACCATATTTAAATGAATAGCCTTCATCCATTAATCTTTTCGGAATTACACGTCGACTTTTTAATACAAGTTCGGTTTCAGTTCGAATCATAATAGCACCAATTTCTAAAAGCCATTTTGGAAGTGGCATACCAAATGGAATTTTTAATAGATAACGAATCCTTCCCATAAGCTGTTTGTTAGTTGCTGGCTTTGGCGCGACAAGATTGAAGACTCCGTCTAAATGTTTATTGCTTATGATATATTCAATTGCATTTGCGAAATCATCTTCGTGCAGCCAACTAAAATATTGATCTCCTGAGCCTTGTTTTCCTCCCAAACCAGCTTTTACTAAATTGACAATAGGTTTTAAAGAGCCACCTTTTTTCCCTAATACAATTGCGGTACGCAAGGCTACTTTTCTTGTTTTGGGAGTTATTTGGCTAAAGAATGATTCTTCCCAAGATGTAGCCACACTTACGGAAAACCCAGTACCAATCTCGCCCGTTTCTTCGTCCATTTCTTTATCCATACTATGGCGATATATAGTTGCTGTAGAAGAATTAAGCCAAACTTTTGGTGGATTATCGCATATCCTAATAGCATGGCCTAGAATTTCTGTTGCGTCGACTCTAGAATTTAGTATTGCCGTTTTATTCTTCTCATTATACCTACAATCAACCGATTTTCCGGTAAGATTGATGAGCACATCGGCATTTTCTAAATGAGAAAACCAACTGCCTTTACTTTTTCCATCCCATTGTACATAATTAATATTACCATTGGAATCTTTTTTCCTTCGAGAGAGAATGAAAATCGTTTCGTATTTATTTTTATAGTATTCAGCGAGTATCTGACCTAAAAACCCAGTACCACCTGCGATGACCATCTTTTTCATATAAATTGAATTAAAATTGGAATCCATAGTAACCGATATACTATCCAGCTTAGTGTTAAATAGGGTGGGAGCTCGAGATTAGCAACTCGCTTTATATGAAATAACACCATAAAACCAAAAACGAGTATGAAATATGCTATTAGAAACGCCTCACCAGGAAAAATAAATTGGCTTGCTAATAGTATTGGGAGCAATAATAATGAACCAATAAGCGAGATCGCTATCATATTTCCTAAATATGTCAGGATATAGTTTCTAGTAGTTAACCGAAGCATTAATGCTTGAAATGGCACTTGTAAAGCACACATGATTAATGCTTTTTCTAGACCAGTTGATGAAATAATACTCGGTATTAACAAAAAGTATTGATGTAACACCAGTGTAGATATCAATACGCTGAATAAGATAAAATACCATCGATACCGAATACTAAAAGATGGTGTGCACTCAATTGCCGTAGTCGACTTTTGAGTTGGCACGATTACTTTACGATTGTACGAAATAAATTTATACAGTTTTTTTAATAGGAAGAATAGAATAGGAATTCTTGCCAGTGTTTCTATCCATTTGTACCGATTTCCGATAACCAGCAGCATACTTTCTAAGCCGTAAGTGACTACACCTGATTTTTTATTAATCAAAGCAATTTCATCTTGAGCTCGTTTGATATCGAGTAAAGTTGATTCCTCTTCATTTATTTGAGCGAAAGCTTTTCTTCCTTGATTATCCAACATGTTGTTTTTTATAAACAAATCTGTGTATCCAACACATAAAGGACAATCGCTGTCATATATTAAGGTGTGATTTGTAAGTGTTTTCATGAGTGCTCTTGTTTTAGTCTATAAGTAATAAAAAGAAAGAAAGTAGCTAAAGACATGGGGATTAAAGTCCAATACATTATGTATACATAAAAAGCACCTGAAAAGTTGTTTTCTTTTATGATAAAGGCAACTAGGAAGTAGAAAAGCACCAATACTCCGTATATAGAAATCCGTTTAATACTTTCAAGAGAGTATCTTTTTAAAGTGAATAATAAGCAGAAGAAGATGATTAGTTGAAGTACGCCCAAAAGTATTTGGCTGAGCAAACCAAAATAGATAGTTAAATACAACCCAAGGGTAATTATATAGATGCAGAGATTTAATTTATAAACTGTTTTCATTTTTCTTTTATTTTAAAGTTTCAGAAATTATTGAAATATATATATTAAAAAAAATATTATTTGATCATTTTAAATATCGACTTGGTAATCCAGTTTTGCTTGTGATTTACCATTTTTTCTAGCATTGTATCCGCCGTTTCGGCAAGTTCGTACAACGATTTTGTTTGCTTGATGAATTCATCATTCTTAGCAGATCCGTCCTTCTTGATATCAGAAAGTTCTTTTAGTACTTTAATTACTGGTTTAATCTCACGACGACTTCGTTCTTTGGCAATTTGTCTAGCCAGTTCTTGAACGTCTTTTTCTGTGGTAAAATATTCCTTTCGTTCCCCACGTTTCGATTCTTTGAATACAATTCCCCAGTCCATTAGCTGTCTTAAATTCATGCTTGCATTTCCACGTGATATTTGTAATTCGTCCATAATCTCTTCCATAGTCAACGCCTCAGTCGAGATAAAAAGCAAGGCTTGAATTTGCGCCATTGCTTTGTTAATACCCCAAGTTGTACCTAACGCGCCCCAAGTTTGAATAAATTTATCTTTCGCTTCATTGTAAGTCATAGGACAAATATATGATAATTTTTAAACTTTCAATAATTATTGAAAGTTCATTTTTATCGATATCTAAATAGTACATTTGTTTTCATGAAGAAATTATTAATAATTGGCTTTGTATTTCCCGAACCCGCTTCAACCGCAGCGGGTTCTAGAATGCTTCAGCTTATTCAATTATTTATTGAGGATAAATGGGATATTACTTTTGCCACTGCTGCTGATTCTTCAGGTTTTGAATTCAATTTAGAGCAGCTCGGAGTCACCATAAAGAAGATAGTATTAAACGACTCCAGTTTTGATTTGTTTATAAGCGCATTGCAGCCAACTGCTGTTATGTTTGATCGATTTATGATTGAAGAACAGTTTGGCTGGCGAGTTGCTGAGCATTGCCCCGATGCGCTTCGAATTTTAGATACAGAGGATTTGCACTTTCTTCGACAGGGGAGAGAAGTGGCTTTTAAAAATGAAACAGTAGCTGAGAAAAGAGACCTTTTAAACGATCATTTTAAAAGAGAAGTGGCCGCCATGTATCGATGTGATCTAAGTTTAATTATTTCTTCTTTTGAATATTATTTGCTGATAAATAAATTCGATTTCCCATCCTATTTGCTTCATTACATTCCATTTTTTCAAGATTCAATTTCGGCGACGAGGCAGCAAGAACTTCCTAGTTTTGATGATAGAACGGGCTTTGTAACTGTTGGTAATTTTTTACATCCACCAAATCTTGATAGTGTAGTTTACTTAAAGGAAGTGGTATGGCCTTTAATCAGGAGAAAAATTCCTGATATCGTTATCAATATTTATGGTGCGTATGGTTATGAAAAAGTACAACGACTGCATAATAAAAAAGAGGGTTTTTTAATTCAAGGACGAGCCGAAGCTGTTAGCAATATAATGAGTAAGGCGCGAGTTTGCCTCTCTCCTTTGCGTTTTGGCGCTGGATTAAAAGGTAAGTTTATAGACGCAATGAATAACGGAACGCCCATTGTTACAACAAAAATTGGCGCAGAAGGAATGTCAATTAATGACAATTGGCCTGGTTATGTTTCAGATGATCCTAAGGAAATTGCAACAAAAGCTGCTCTATTATATAACGATAAAGCAGAGTGGAAACGAGCTCAAAAAATTGGTTTTAGCACCATTAATGATCACTTTTCAAAATCAAAATACCAAATGGCTTTTGTTGACCGACTAAATGAGCTATTGTTAAATCTAAGACAGCATCGAGAAAAAAACACTGTTGGACAGCTATTAACTCATCATCAGCTACAAAGCACAAAGTATATGGCAAAGTGGATTGAGGAGAAGAACAAGTAGTCTCAAGCCCGAAATAATTGATCTAAAAATTCCAAAAGCAGTATTTCTCTTAACTCTTAACTCCGATAAGTCCAGCACGTCTTAATAAAGCCTCAGGCTTTGGTTCTGCTCCACGAAAACGTTTGTATAATTCCATAGGGTCTTCGGTACCTCCTTTAGAAAGGACATGATCCTTAAATTTGGTCGCGACCTCTTTATTAAAAATACCTTCTTCTTTAAAATATTCAAAAGCATCGGCATCCAATACCTCGGCCCATTTATAAGAATAATACCCAGATGAATATCCACCTTGAAAAATATGAGCAAATGAAGTACTCATACAATTTTCTGGGACATCGGGATATAATGATGTTTCAGCGAATGCCGCTGTTTCAAATTCCTTCACATTTTTAATGGAACTTGGGTCGCTACCATGCCAACCCATATCGAGCATGCCAAAGCTTAACTGTCTTAAGGTTTTCATTCCTTCTTGAAAAGTTGCCGATTTCTTGATTTTTTCAACCAACTCCATTGGAATTACTTCTCCAGTTTTATAATGAAAGGCAAGTAATTCTAAAGCCTCTTTTTCGTAGCACCAATTTTCTAAAACTTGACTTGGTAATTCCACGAAATCCCAATATACATTAGTGCCTGCAAGACTTGGGTAGGTTGTATTGGCGAGCATACCGTGTAAGGCGTGACCAAATTCATGAAATAGCGTTGTAACCTCATTAAAGGTTAATAATGACGGCTTCGTTTCGGTCGGCTTGGTAAAGTTACATACGTTCGATACATGGGGTCGCTCATCAACTCCATTTCGTTTTTGCTGCCCCTTAAAAAGTGTCATCCATGCGCCGCCTCTTTTCCCTTTTCTAGGATGAAAATCGGCATAAAAAACGCATATTAGCTGATTATTATCATCTAAGATCTCATAGGTTTTAACTTCCTCATGGTATTTGTCAATAGTATCGACTTCTTTAAACTGTAGTCCGAATAATTTTTGAGCAACTTTAAAAACCCCATCAATTACATTTTCAAGTTTAAAATAAGGTTTCAGCTGTTCATCATCTAAATCAAATAATTTCTGTTTTAATTTTTCAGAATAATAAGCGCCATCCCATTTTTGCAGTTGATCAATTCCGTCAAGTTCTCTTGCAAAATCGGTAAGTTCTTTAAACTCTTTTTCGGCTGCGGGTTTTGCTTTTACTAAAAGTTCTTCTAGAAAGGTAATTACTTGTTCAGGCGATTTGGCCATGCGTTCTTCTAAAACAAAATGTGCATGTGATTGATACCCTAACAAAGCTGCACGCTCATGCCTTAAATTGGCAATTTTTAAAACATTCTCCTGATTGTCATGCTCATTATTGTTGAAGGCTTTTGACCCAAAAGCCAAAGCCATTTTTTTTCGGAGCTCCCGATTATCAGCATAAGTCATAAAGGGAATATAGCTTGGATAATCCAGTGTAAAAACAAATCCATCCAACTTCTTACTTTTTGCTAATGTTCGAGCGGCTTCTAAGGCCGATTCTGGTAGTCCAGATAACTCCGATTCATCTTTTATATGCATTTCAAACGCATTGGTTTCGGCCAATACATTTTCACCAAAGGTGAGTTTGAGTTTGGAAAGCTGTTTGTCGATTTCTCTTAGCTGTTCTTTTTTATCTTCTGGTAAATTCGCACCATTCCTTGAAAAACTTTTATACTTTTTGTCGAGTAGTGTTAGTTGTTCAGCTGTTAATCCAGATCTATCTTCATTATCATATACATATTTCACTCGTTTGAATAGAGCTTCATTAAGTGTGACATCGTTTTGAAATTCAGAAAGTAAAGGCGACACCTCTTGAGCTATTTGCTGAATTTCATCATTAGTCTCTGCCGAGTTCAGATTAAAGAAAATACTAGAAATACGATTAAGTTGTTCTCCTGAATATTCCAGTGACTCTACCGTGTTTTTAAAATCTGGATTTTGCTCATTACCTGTGATTTTTGAGATTTCTTTTTGTGCTTGACTTATGCTTTCCTTGAATGCAGGTAAAAAATCGGCGTTTTTTATTTTAGAAAATGGTGCTGTATTATGTTTGGTTGAGAATTTGTGTAGTAAATAATTCATTTTAATGTATTTAATCGACTTTTTAAGGGTTTTGGTCGAAAAGCCAAAATATTATACTTTACTTTTTTAAAAACTCCAACTAATAGATGAATTTTGATCTCAAACTTGAGATAGTCGTTTAAGCGAAATGCTTATTAAAGAGTTCATTAGATGGTTGTTTAGTTTTACTAAATGGTGTTTAATTGATTAATAGCCCGTAAAAACCCTGATGAATAATCAGGGTTTTTTGTTGTTACTTTTTTAGGTCTTTTGCGCCATCAATCACTTTTTGTTTTAGTCCCTCTTTGAATACCAAAATTTTATCGAGAACGCATTTGTCAGATGTGCCAATTATTTGAGCTGCTAATATCCCAGCATTTTTTGCGCCGTCTAGTGCGACCGTTGCAACAGGGACACCTCGTGGCATTTGTAAAATTGAAAGTATTGAATCCCAGCCATCGATTGAATTTCTTGATTTAACAGGAACTCCAATAACAGGCAATGGACTCAAAGAAGCAATCATTCCTGGTAAATGAGCTGCCCCTCCGGCACCTGCAATTATGACTTTAAAGCCATTTGTATGAGCTTTTTTGCCATATTCAAACAGCTTTTCTGGTGTGCGGTGTGCGGATACAATATCGACTTCGACTTCAATATCAAAGCCTTTTAATATATCGATAGCTTCCTGCATTACTGGAAGGTCTGATGTACTTCCCATAATAACTCCAACTTTACTCATTTGTTCCTATTTTGAAATTACTTCAATTAAACTTTTAACCTTCTGGGCAACTTGCCTTGCCTTATCTAACGACGCATCTACAATGGTAATATGTCCCATTTTTCGAAACGGTCGTGTTGTTTTCTTACCATATACATGGGGTGTGACCCCATCCATTTTAAGAACCTCTTCAATATTTTTATAGGTGACTTCGCCTTCAAACCCCTCTGCACCAACTAAATTAACCATTACTCCAGCAGCTTTGCTGTCGGTTTTACCTAAAGGAAGATCTAATATAGCGCGTAAATGTTGTTCAAACTGCGATGTATATGATGCTTCAATGCTGTAATGCCCGCTATTATGTGGCCTAGGTGCTACTTCATTTACCAAAATTTCATCATCCTGAGTTTGAAAAAGCTCGACTGCCAAAAGCCCAACGTGCTCGAAAGATTCACTTACTTTCAAAGCAACTGACCTGGCTTTTTTTGCCACTTCATCACTAATTCTTGCCGGACAGATTACATATTCAACTTGATTGGCTTCTGGGTGAAATTCCATTTCAACAACGGGATAGGTTTTAATCTCTCCTGAAGGATTTCGAGCAACAATAACCGCTAGCTCATTCTTGAAATTTACTTTCTCCTCAACAATACATTCTCCTTCGGGTAAACCTTTTAAATCATCATAATTTTTAATCACTTTTACACCTTTACCATCATATCCAAATTGAGCACTTTTCCATACGAAAGGAAACGAAAGGCTTTCGTGCGCTAAAGCCGTATCTATTTCATGGACGTAAGCATAACGCGAAAATGGCGCTGTGGGAATATTGTGGTCTTGGTAAAATAGCTTTTGTACTGCTTTGTTTTGAATAGTTTTTATCGTTTTAGAAGATGGGTATACAATTACACCTTCTTTTTCCAACCGTTCTAGTGCTTCGACATTTATTAATTCGATTTCAAAGGTTAGAACATCGACCTTTTTTCCGAAATTATATACGGTATCGAAATCTTGTAAACTGCCTTGCGCAAAATCATTGCAAGCGAATTGCCCAGGGGCATTAGGACTCGGGTCTAAAACGGAAGTGTAAATATCAAATTTTCTAGTTTCTGTAAGTAGCATTTTACCTAGTTGTCCGCCACCTAGAATTCCTAATTTAAAATGCGATGAAAAGTAATCAGTCACAGGGTAATTTTAAATGATGCACACAAAAATACGTTATTAATAAATTCTTGGAGTCGTCAGTTTTATCAATTTTTTTAGCGTTCAATTTGATTTTATATGGGCGTAACCCAAATACCACCTTATAAAGGCTTGTACTTCGGGCGATTTATCTATCTTTGCGCCTTTATTTATTAGGGAATTGATACAACTCCACGACAAATATTTTACTCCGTATATCAAGGCTGAAGAAATTGAGCGCTGCATAAAAAAAATAGCTGCTGATATTAAGGCAGATTGCGGTGATGAGGTTCCTATTTTTGTTGGTGTATTAAATGGTGCTTTTCGTTTCGTTGCCGATCTAGTAAAACACTATGATGGTGATTGCGAAGTGCAATTTATTAAAATGAAATCGTATGATGGGTTGACCTCTAGAGGAACTGTACTTAGCCAATTAGGATTAAGTCAGAATCTTCGGGATAGGAGAGTAGTTGTGTTAGAAGATATTGTTGATACAGGCAATACCCTTACAGAAATTTATAAACTATTCGAGAAAGAAAAGCCAAGCGAATTTGCGATCGCAAGCTTGTTCTTCAAACCAACTGCATACACAAAAAAACATACTATTCACTATATCGGATTTGAGATACCCGACCGTTTTATCGTTGGCTATGGCCTAGATTATGATGGGTTGGGAAGAAACCTGTCCGATGTTTATCAACTTAAAGCAACTAACATGACAAATTTGGTATTATTTGGTCCTCCGGGAGCAGGTAAAGGAACGCAAGCTGATGTACTTAAAGAAAAATACAATTTAGTACATATTTCAACTGGCGATGTTTTTAGATATAATATTAAAAATGCCACCGACTTAGGTACTTTGGCCAAATCTTATATGGATAAAGGGCATTTGGTACCCGACGAGGTAACGATAAAAATGCTAAATGCGGAGGTAGACAAAAACCCACAAGCTAATGGATTTATTTTTGATGGTTTTCCTCGTACCGAAGCACAAGCGGCTTCACTTGATCTTTTAATGCAAGAAAAAGGGAGTCAAGTAAATGCTATGATTGCCTTAGAGGTAGATGATGAGATTTTGGTAGGCCGACTAATGGAACGTGGCAAAACTAGCGGACGTCCTGATGATGCCAATGAAGATGTTATACGTGGAAGAATATCAGTATATTATGAACAAACAGCTATTTTAAAAAACTACTACCAAAAGCAAGATAAATTTATTGGTGTTGATGGAGTAGGTTCTATTGAGGAAATAACCGATCGACTAAGCGAGGCGATCGATTCACTACAAGTTGCATAAATGACTGAAGGTAATTTTGTTGACTACGTAAAAATACACGTCACTTCTGGTAAAGGGGGCAAAGGTTCTGTGCACCTTCACCGGGAAAAATTTATTACCAAAGGTGGTCCTGATGGAGGTGATGGTGGTCGTGGTGGTCACGTTATCATTCGAGGTAACCCAAATTTATGGACATTATTACCATTAAAATTTAAACGTCATTTAAAGGCAGAGCACGGAGGGGCAGGTTCAAAGGGAAGAAGCTCTGGAGCTGATGGGAAGGATATATACATTGATGTTCCTTTAGGTACGGTCGTAAAAGACTCCGAAACCACAGAAACCTTATTCGAGATTACTGAGGCTGGTCAAGAAGAGATTGTTGCTGAAGGCGGCATGGGAGGTCGAGGTAACTGGCATTTTAAAAGCTCAACAAATCAAACTCCGCGTTATGCGCAACCAGGAGTTGATGGTCAAGAGCGAGATATCACTATCGAATTAAAAGTGCTAGCTGATGTTGGCCTAGTAGGTTTTCCAAATGCCGGTAAGTCAACATTACTATCGGTTATTACTGCGGCTAAACCTAAAATTGCCGATTACGAGTTTACTACATTAAAGCCAAATTTAGGAATAGTAGCTTATCGGGATTACAAAACATTTGTAATGGCCGATATTCCTGGTATCATTGAAGGTGCTGCCGAAGGAAAAGGTTTAGGGCACTATTTTTTGAGGCATATTGAACGTAACTCGCTGTTACTATTTTTAGTCCCAGCAGATGCAAAGGATATTGTCAAGGAATATGAAATTCTACTGGATGAATTACGTCGTTACAATCCAGAAATGCTTGATAAAGATCGACTTGTAGCAATTTCAAAATGCGATATGTTGGATGACGAACTAAAGGCAGAAATGAAAGCCGAACTGGATAAAGATCTTAAAGCACCTTATATATTTATCTCTTCAGTCGCACAAATGGGACTTACTGAGTTAAAAGATACGCTTTGGAAAATGCTCAATGCATAATTTAACATTGTCTTTAAACGCTTTGCATAGTTATTTCGTTATTGAGTAAAATAGTTGTCTGTGAATCGCTTATTTCTTTTCCTTTTAATAATTCCAATCTTTTTATTTTCTCAAAATGAGAGTGATGTGCTATTGAAAGACTATTTCGAATCTGGAAATTATAGCAAAGCGAAACAATTGGGTAAACAGTTGCTGGCTAAAAATGGTTCAAATAAAACTGCACATATTTATTTAGGCCATATTGCTGGTAATAGTAAGAAATGGGATGCAGCCATAAACCACTATAAAATCTTAACTGAATTAGAAACCAATAATGCTGATTATTATTATTGGTATGGGGGTGCTCTAGGAATGAAGGCCCTAGAAAATAAGCTTTCAGCACTGGGTTTGGTTAAGAAGATGAAAAAGGCATTTCATAAAGCTGCCGAATTGGATAAAGATCATGTTGATGTACGATGGGCTTTGCTTGAAACCTATTTACAACTACCCGGAATCATAGGTGGTAGCTATAAAAAAGCTGACGGTTATGCCAATGAACTTGCAGGGCTCTCAAAAGTTGAAGGCCATTTGGCCAAGGCTTACATTGCAAACTATAAAAAGGAGTACGATCGGGAAAAGAAATACCAAAAGCTAGCTTTGAATAGTTGTACTACAATATCAAAAAATTATAAGCGCAATACTATTCACTATCAGTTAGGTAAGGCATCGGTTAACAATAATCAGAATATCGAGCTGGGGCTAAAACATTTAAATTGGTTTGTAGCTAAGCACAAGAAAAGTGATAGTGTTGCTAAAGAGTGGGGGTATTTATTTTTAGCAAAAGCATATCGGATTAAAAAGGATAAAGAGACTGCTATTTCTTATTTGAAAAAGGCTAATAAGAATAAAGAAGTGGCTAAGTATTCTAAAAAAGAAGAAAACTTAATTTTAGCGCTTTAATTATTAGTTTATTCTTGTGCATATTGTTGTCAGGAAACTTGGTTCTAGCTAGCCATCGATCTATAATCTTTTCTCTTCAAATTCACATTTTCAAAAACTATATTTACCAAAAATTAATCTATGCGATATCATTTTATAGCTATCGGTGGTAGTGCTATGCATAATTTAGCATTGGCCTTGCATCAAAAAGGAGATACAATAACTGGTAGTGACGATGTCATATTCGAACCTTCACGTTCTAGGCTTAAAAAAGCGGGTTTACTTCCTGAAAATGAAGGTTGGTTTAGTGAGAATATTACTAAGGATATAGATGCAGTAATTCTTGGTATGCATGCACAAATTGATAATCCTGAACTGGCCAAGGCACAAGAGCTAGGTATTCCTATTTATTCATATCCCGAATTTTTATATGAACAGGCAAAGAATAAAACAAGAGTAGTAATTGGAGGTAGCCATGGTAAGACCACGATTACTAGCATGATTCTACATGTAATGGATTATTGTGGTCGCGAAGTAGATTATATGGTCGGAGCCCAGTTGGAAGGTTTTGATACCATGGTAAAGATTACTGATGACAATGATTTTATGATCCTGGAAGGAGATGAATATTTGTCCTCTCCAATAGATAGGCGACCAAAATTCCACCTTTATAAGCCTAATATTGCTTTATTGAGTGGTATTGCTTGGGACCATATAAACGTGTTTCCCACTTTCGAAGATTATACAAGGCAATTTGAAATTTTTGTAGATACCATTGTGCATGGAGGTATTATTGTTTACAATGAAGAAGATAAAGAGGTTAAGCGAATTGTTGAAGCTTCAGAAAATACGATTAAGAGGAATAACTATACCACACCACCGTATTCGATACAAGGGGGAATGACCCTACTAGAAACACCTGAAGGTGAAGTGCCTGTTGAAATTTTTGGTGCACATAATATGAATAATCTTGCTGGCGCAAAATGGATATGCCAACATATGGGTATCGATGAAGCTGACTTTTACGATGCAATAGCTAGTTTTAAAGGCGCTTCGAAACGGTTAGAGCTGATCGCCGCAAAAAACAACTCGGTAATATTTAAAGATTTTGCACACGCACCATCAAAAGTAAAAGCAACTACAAAGGCTGTTAAGCAGCAATATGATGATAAAAAACTTATCGCCTGTTTAGAGCTTCATACATATAGTAGTTTAAATAGCGATTTTATAGGCGAATATGAAGGCGCATTAGATGAGGCAGATTTGGCTGTAGTATTTTATTCACCAAAAGCGGTCGCTATAAAACGATTGTCGAATTTAGATGAAAAAGATATTAAGAACGCTTTTGCCAGAAAAGACTTGAAAGTATTTACTGATCCTGAAACTTTTTATCAATTTCTACAATCTCAAAACTTAAATGATACTTCGTTGCTATTAATGAGTTCGGGTAATTATGGTGGAATCGAACAGGAAGATTTTATTGAGCTAATTAACTAGTGTTATTAAAATCCTTAAATAAAAGGCATAAAAAAACCCTGACGATGTGATGTTGTCAGGGTTTCTTTTTAAAAGTAATTTTACTTCATACTGTTTGTAGCTTAATTAAAGAAATTTTACGATTGCGTTGTACGCGAAAGTCACTAGACCTAAAACGATCAACGTTAAATAAACCCAAGTAAAGGTTTTTACGGTAACGGCTTCGATACCTTTTACATTCGCAAGCTTTCTCCTGTAAGCTTCTTTTAATACTAATAGTGCCCCCATAATTAATGGTTTTTAGGTTAAACTTAATTTATAGTACAAAGATAGACCAAAGTTGAACAGTTTTAACTGTTTTATCGACTAAACAACATAAATCACCGTTCAAATACCATAATAAAATATGGATTTAAACGTTACTCACTGTTTTGGTTTAGCCCTAAGGCTTATCAATACAAAGTGAAAACGACTTCATTTTCAAGCTATTTTAAAAATTCGATAAAAACGATCACTTAAACGTTGAATTGTCTTAAATGATGATCTAAATGCTTGTATTGCATCTTTCCCCATTGTTCAGAAGTAAAATTACCGAATGCAGGGTGTCTAATCCAATCTTGCTTATCATTCTTATTATAAAATTCATCAACTAGTTCAGTTAACTTCTGTTTTTCCACCTCAAAATTCGGTTCGTAGGTTACCTGAAACTCTTTTGGAGTAGGCAAACCTTTTTTCCAAAGTTTATCGTTATACATCGAGCTTTTAAAGGCTTTGAAGACCAATTTCATGATGGGATTCGGGCTAGGCATCATTTTTTTCTCTAAAGGAACTTCCAGTGCAAATTGACAATGCTTGCACATTTGGTTTACATTCATTTTACCCCAAACTCTTTGCGATTCTGTATTTAGGTTCTCGAGTCGATTCCTAATCTCCTTATAAGCTTCCTCAGTAAGCAGTGATTTCATATTAGTTGGTTATCGGTTACTTAAAATTAATGCTTTTTTTCAAGTTTATTATATTTAGAGAAATTTTACGCTATGTCTAGTCAGAGGGAATCATTTTCCATAAAAAATTGGTCAGAAGATGATCGACCTCGAGAGAAATTATTGAAACAGGGAAGAGCCGTTTTGACCAATGCAGAGTTGGTTGCGATTTTAATAGGTTCGGGAAATAGAAGCGAAAGCGCTGTCGACTTAAGTAAACGTATTTTGGCAAGCGTAAATAACAATCTTCAAGACTTAGGAAAACTCAGTATTCATCAACTCATGCAGTTTAAGGGAATAGGGGAGGCTAAGGCAATTACTATCGCAGCGGCTTTAGAGTTGGGTAGAAGGCGTGGTGCAGAAAATGTAGAGGTTTCCTCTCAAGTAACCTCAAGTAAAGATATTTACGCCATAATGCATCCAATTTTAGCTGATCTCGATCACGAACAGTTCTGGATCATATATTTAAATCATGCGAATAAGGTTGTGCATAAAATGCAACTAAGTAAAGGTGGAATTAGTCAAACAATTGTCGATACTCGTTTAGTTCTTAAAAAGGCTTTAGAGCTAAATGCAACCGGAATAATACTTACCCATAATCACCCTTCAGGAACCTTAAAAGCTAGTAAGTCAGACATTCAAACAACTGAAAAGTTGCAGCAGGCAGCTAAGAGTATGGATATGCGTGTGCTCGATCATCTAATAATTACTGATAGTGGCTATTATAGTTTCGCAGATAGTGGCTTAATAAACGGTTAATTAGTCTTGTTTTTAAGTCGATCATTATTTTTTAAATGATTTCTGTAAAATCATTGCTGAATTTTCAATCTTTAAAACGCAAAATACCCCCTAAAACAGTATTTTTAAGCTTTCTAAAGCGGCATAGGCCACGTATGCTATTAATATACACACATAAACTTACCCCGCGTTTGCGATATGCTTTCAAGCATATGTTTACTAGAGTGCTACAAATTCCTATCGAGTTTACTACCCGGATAGAGGAGTTCATTGCTCACGGGCCGCTTAAAATTACCTATACCAAACAGGCATTACAGAATGAGTTTTTCGTAAAAAGTAACGACCTGCTTTTTGAGCAGGGTATAGGGGATATTGAAATTAACATGCAACAATGGGATGATACTCCGTGTTTTTTTGCGACTAATAGCGATAAAAGTAGCTTGCCTTTTGACATTTTTGCGGCTGCATTTTATTTATTGAGTAGGTATGAAGAGTACGTACCTCATGTAAAAGATATGCACGGGAGATATCCGGTGAATGAAAGTTTAGCATATAAAAACAAGTTTCTAGAGCAACCAGTAATCGATGTTTGGGCATATAAGTTGTTGACAGTATTGAAGGAACGTTTCCCAGACCTCAAAGCGAAACCAACACCTTTTCAATTTACTCCAGCGATATCAGTTCCTTTAGTTTTTGCATACAGAAAGGTGGGGATTTTACGTACGGTCTCCGGGACATTTGGTGATTTGTTTCGATTTAGATTAAGAAAAGTCCTATTGCGTTATGCTGTGCTTTTCGGCATAAAAAAAGACCCCTACGATACATTTGACGATTTTATTAATCTACATAACACCTATAATATACAGGCCATATTCTTTTTTCTATTTGCGAAATATGCGACCTATGATAAAAATATTTCGGTCTACAGTAATGTGTTTCGGGCGCTCATTAAATCCGTTTCGGATCATGCGATTACTAGTTTACTGGTTTCGTATGAGGCGTTTTATGATTTTGACCTATTAAAGAAAGAACGCAAGCGCTTGTCAGATCTAATTCATAGACCAATCATACGAGTGATGCAGCACTATAATAAGTTAGATTTTCCTGATAGTTATCGCAATTTGATAGATTCTGAAGTCAAGGAGGATTATACCATGGGTTATCCTGATACTATTGGTTTTAGAGCGAGTACCTGCACGCCGTTTTACTTTTATGATATTGGTTCAGAGATGCCAACGGCTCTAAAAATAAACCCTGTGGTTACTACAGATGAAGCACTTAAACTTATAGGAGATAAAGATCAAATTATAGATAAGATAACAGAAATCGGTAAAGCGATAAAATCGGTAAATGGTACTTTTATCTTCAAATTACATAACCATACATTAATCGAAAATGAATGGAAGGGTTGGCGAGAAATTTACATTAAAACATTACAGCAATTTGGCACTAAAAAATAAGGTTACTGATATTTTTTTTGATCTTGATCACACTCTTTGGGATTTTGAAAAAAACTCAGCACTTACATTTAAAAAAATATTTAGTCAGCATTCAGTTCAACTACCGTTAGAAGAATTTCTAGCTGTATACGTTCCTATTAATTTTGAGTATTGGAAGCTGTATCGAGAAGAACGAATTAGTAAGGAAGAATTGCGATATAGTCGACTCAAAAAAACCTTCGATGGTTTAAATTTTAATTCTACGGATGAATTAATCAATAGGCTATCGCATGATTATATTCAAAGACTACCAGATAACGATCATTTATTTGAAGGGGCTATTGAGATTTTAGAATACCTAAAACCAAGCTATAAATTACATATTATTACCAACGGTTTTAGAGAAGTGCAGCGTGTTAAAATGGAAACGAGTAAAATAAAGCATTACTTCGACAAGATAGTCGATTCGGAATCTGTCGGGGTGAAAAAACCAAATCCGTTGATTTTTGAATTTGCCCTAAAAAGTGCCAATGTAAGATCTAAAAATGCTTTGATGATTGGTGACAATATAGAAGCAGATATCGAGGGTGCTTCAAAAGTCGGAATGCAGTCTATTCACTTTGAACCAGATCCGAATAATCAGAAAGCTGATTTTCATATTTCTAGCTTACTTCAGCTCAAAAATTATCTTTAATTAATTGGCAATTCAATACTATTTTGAGACCCTATTCGTTTACCAATTATGAAGAATGTCAAACTGTTGTGCTATCTCATTTTAGGGGTATTGTTTTATACATCATGCACAGAGCAAGTAGATTTTGAACAGGCAAAGGATCTGAGTATTCAGCCGGTACTTACTGCAAGTTTAGTGACTTTTAGTGCGAGCCCGTTGCAATACGCCCAGCCCGGAGTTATACAGAATGCATCCGTTATTGATACAGTTCGGCTTGATGTTATCGGAGAAGATTTTTATAAAGATAATGTCATTAGGACAGAGCTCACTTTTAATATTGTCAACAATATAGAGGCGGATTTTAATCTCAATTTTCGTTTTACTGATGATGAGTTTGCTGATCAGTATGAATTTGATATTCCTATTCCTGAAGGTTCGTTAGCAAATCCTGCTATTGTAGACTATACAGAGGTATTTGAAGGTGCAGATTTAGACCGATTTACTTCATCAAAAATAATAATACTAACTGCCACAATAATTAATTCATCAGGCACTCAATTTGACGCTACTACCACGAGCGAATTCAACCTAAAATCTAAGGCAACAGCCTTTTTTGATTTCGATCTATGAGAAAAATTCTAGTAGCGATATTCTTGCTTACTTTTAGCATTGCAAGCGCTCAAAACAAAAATTTGCTTTTTGGTTTTAAAGAGATACCACAATCTTTAATGGTAAATCCTGGCGAAGAAGTTGACTATAAATGGTACACCGGCATTCCTTTAGTTTCTGGAGTATCGGTTGAGGCTGGAATTACTGGTGGGGTTTCTGCATTTGACGTTTTTGCTGTTGACGGTGTGGACTTTAATGTAAAGTTTAGAAATGCGATTGCACGACTAGACCGTAATGATTTCACATCGATTAACCAGCAACTTGAAATTTTTAATGTTGGTTTCAAGGTAGGAGGTAAGTACTATGATGACATTCGATATTCTTTCGGAATGTATCAGGAATTTGACTTTTTTGGATACTGGCCTAATGATTATGCGAAACTTGCTCTTGAAGGGAATGAGCCTAATATAAATGAGGCTTTCAGTTTATCAGATCTCAACCTAAAAGCTGATTTATTAACTGTTTTTCACTTTGGTATCAATAAGAGAGTGAATGATAAGCTTACTGTGGGCGGCCGAGCAAAAATTTATTCGAGTATTGTTAGCGCCTCCAGTACTAACAATGAAGGTACTTTTGTAACCAGAGAATCGGACACTAACTTTTTCGAACATAGCATTAATGCCGATCTTTTGATACAAACCTCTGGTATTGCTTCTTTAAGGAGTGATAGCGACGCAAATCCACCTGTCGAAGGGGCAGATATAGCGCCTACTTTTCGCAAACGGGCATTACTAGGCGGAAATCTCGGTTTGGGTGTTGATGCAGGATTTACATATCGGTTTGACAAGCAACTAAGTTTTGCCGCGAGCATTCAAGATATAGGCTTTATTAGGCATAGTAAAGATGTAGAATCTTATCAATTGAAGGGAAATTTTACTTACGATGGGTTTGAATTATTGTTTCCAGGGGCTCCCACAACCAATAATCAAAGTACCGATTACTATCGAGAAGTAGCCGATGCTTTAAAGGAAGCGTTGCCGGTTGACACCATTACAAAAGCATATACACGATGGAGAGCTCCGAAATTTAACGCGGCCTTGCGTTATGAATGGGGAATAGCAAGAACGGATGATGATTGTGATTGTAGACAAGTGGCAAAGACAACCTATCTAAATCAAATTGGGGCACAAACGTTCATGATTGGCAGATCGCGAAGTCCTAAAATGGCAGCAAGCTTGTTTTACTACCGTAGACTATTTAATGGTTTGCGAGTAAAGGTGGCTTATACAGTTGATTCTTTTTCACTTACCAACCTCGGTGCAGGCATGTCGATGCATTTGGGTCCAGTAAACGCATATTTAATGGCTGACAATTTGTTAGGATATACTAACTTAGCCGATGCTCAAAAAGTATCAGTACAGTTTGGCCTGAATATTGTCGTGCCAACTAACAAAAATTAGTTTAAATGAAAAAAATCATCCTAGTTGTTTTTGCCTTATTCATAAGCTTTCCTTTAATCGGGCAGACATTAAATAAATACAAATACGTTATTATTCCTAAACGATTAGATTTTGTTAAGAAAGATGATCAGTACAGTACAAGTACGCTAACAAGACATCTTTTTAAACAAGAAGGGTTTGAAGTATTTTATGATAATGAGGTTCTACCCGAAGAATACATTAATGATCCTTGTAAAGGTCTATTAGTTTCTGTCGATAATCTGTCGGGTTTATTAACAACACGAATTATTATTAGTCTGAAAAACTGTTATAAAGAGCAGGTTTTTGTTTCTCAAGAAGGGAAAAGTAAGGTTAAAGAATATAGAAAAGCGTATCATGAAGCTATTCGGCAAGCGTTTAAATCTGTCGAGTTTTTGGGCTATTATTATGAAGAACCTAAAGAGAAACCTGCAACCGATGTAGCAGTTGAGGAAAAACAAGAAACAAAAATTGTAGAAGATAATGGGCCATTTGAAGAAGTTGTAGTAGAACAGATAACTTCAGAAGTTGAGGTTGCGGAGCCGGCGGTAGTTGAAAAAGTTCAGAAAACAGTCGAAAAAGTGCCGACTAAAAAGGAAACTTTGGCATTTAATGGCGACATTCTATATGCACAGGCTATCGACGGTGGTTTTCAGTTAGTAAATTCGAAACCGGAAATAGTAGCTAAGATTTTTAAAACCTCAGATGTAGATTCTTTTCTTATGGACAGTGACCTTTTCAAGGGATTACTCAAAAAAGAGAATGGCGAGTGGTTTATAGAAGCTATTGAAAATGGGAAAGTTGTAAAGGCAAAAGTGAATATCAAATTCTAGTAGCCATACTTATCCTTCCATCTGTTTTTTAAGAATTCTCGATTCGCTTTTTCGCGACTGTTATTTCCTGGTTGATACAACGCAGTGTTTTTAATTTCTTCAGGAAGAAATTCCATTTCTGTAAAGTTGTTCGCAAAGTCATGCGCATATTGATATTCCTGGCCGTAGCCAAGCTCTTTCATTAATTTTGTGGGTGCATTTCGTATAGGTAATGGCACGGGAAGGTCTCCCGTTTCTCTTACCAATTTTTGGGCCTTTCCAATAGCCGTATAACTCGCATTACTTTTTGGTGATGTTGCCAAATAAACAGTACACTGGCTAAGTACGATTCTAGCTTCTGGATATCCAATAGTTGCCACCGCCTGAAAGCAGTTGTTTGCAATTACTAGGGCTGTAGGGTTTGCAAGTCCGATATCTTCTGACGCGCTAATAAGTAACCTTCTTGCGATAAATTTCAAATCCTCACCACCTTCGATCATTCTGGCTAACCAATACACGGCTGCATTAGGGTCACTTCCTCTAATTGATTTAATAAATGCAGATATAATATCGTAATGCTGCTCACCAGTTTTGTCATAGCGAACGGTATTTTGTTGCACCTTTTGCAATACCATATCATTTGTGATAGTGATTTTATCTCCACCTTCTGAATTGACGACAAGCTCAAAAATATTCAATAATTTTCTAGCATCACCTCCAGACAATCGGAGTAGTGCATCTGTTTCTTTTAGGTTAATTTTCTTGGTAGCAATTTGCGAATCCTCTTTAATGGCCCTATCTAATAGAAAGATTAGGTCGTCTTTTCCAAATTCATTTAAAACATAAACCTGACACCTAGAAAGTAATGCAGGAATAACCTCGAAACTCGGATTTTCGGTCGTAGCACCAATTAGGGTAACCCAACCTTTCTCAACTGCTGCTAATAATGAGTCCTGTTGTGACTTGCTAAAACGATGTATTTCATCAATAAACAAAATGGGGTTTTTGGGTGTAAATAGGCCACCACTTTGTTTTGCTTTATCAATTACTTCACGAATGTCTTTTACACCAGAATTAATGGCGCTTAAAGTGTAAAAGGGGCGTTTCGATTCGTTGGCAATAATATTGGCCAAGGTCGTTTTGCCAACACCAGGAGGTCCCCAAAGAATTAGCGATGGTATAAACCCTTGCTTGATTTGATTGGTCAATGAACCGGTTTCGCCTACTAAATGTCGCTGACTTATATAGTCCTCTAAATTTTTTGGGCGAATACGTTCTGCTAAAGGCTCATTCATTAGGTAAAAATAATGATATTGATGACATTTTTGCAGTCAAAACGTCTTTGGTGTTGTTTTTGGTATTTTTAGATTGTGAAACAAAATGAACCATTTCAATTTACTGCAATTACCATTGCATTTCCCATGTTGATTGTTCTGGCAATTTGGGTGGTGTACTATTTAGAACTTCGGTTTTCGGTTAATTTAAGTAGTTATGGAGTACAACCTAGAACGCTTTCAGGCTTATCTGGTGTTGTCTTTAGCCCGTTTTTGCATAGTAGCTTATCGCATTTATACCACAATACAATTCCCTTGTTTCTGTTGTCACTTGGCTTATTCTACTTCTATAGATCTATTGCAGTAAAAGTATTGATTTTAGGAATTTTGGTCTCTGGTTTGCTTACCTGGCTTATAGGTCGACCTGCCAATCACATTGGAGCAAGTGGGTTGATTTATGTTTTAGTCAGTTTCATTTTCTTCAAGGGTGTACGCACTAAATACTATCGCCTAATCGCACTTTCACTTGTCGTTGTATTTATTTATGGTAGTATGATTTGGTATATTTTTCCAGTTAAAGAAAACATGTCCTGGGAAGGTCACCTAGCGGGATTGATCACAGGTATTGCGCTTGCTTTTTTAATCAATGCAAGGCTTTATATTCCTAAACGATATCATTGGGAGCAAGACCACTATAAACAAGAAAATGATCCTTTTTTAAAGCATTTTGATGAAGAGGGAAACTTTGTGCCATCTTCAGAAATGGAAAAACAGGAAGAATCAGAAGAAGGAAATGTAAAGTATGTCTATAATTATATCGATAAGAAGTCGAAATCTAATCTAGAAGACTAGCCAATTACATCCGTTGTCGAACAGCCTCATACAAAAGTGCACCACAGGCTACAGATACATTCAAACTTTCTATATCTCCTAGGAGAGGAAGCTTTGCTTTATGATTAACCAATTTCAAGATAGAAGGATTAATGCCACGGCCTTCTGAACCCATTATGATTGCTGCAGGAACTTTTAAATCAATATCATAAATACTACTATCTGTTTTTTCAGTTGCTGCAACAACGACAATATCCATTGATTGAAGCATAAAAACAGCATCTTTGATATGATCAACCTTACAAATAGGAATTTTGAAAACAGCGCCCGCACTCGTTTTTACGGTATCCCCGTTAATAGGAGCAGCCCCTTGTTTTCCTACAATAATTGCATGCACGCCAGCACACTCAGCTGTTCTAATAATTGCACCGAAATTACGCACATCTGTTATTTCATCTAACAACAAAAAAAGCGGATTTTTACCAGATTCTACAACCTGTAGAGCTATGGTTTCTAAATCCTGATAGGCGATAGGAGATAGTGTTGCAATGGCGCCTTGATGGTTTTTATCACTTAGCTTATTTAGCTTTTCTACTGGGACATAACTTATTGAAATTCGATTTTTTCTGGCAGTTTGCTCCAATTGTTTAAAAAGATCACCTCGTAATCCTTTTTGTAAAAACACTTTTTCAATGGTATCACCAGAATTAATGGCTTCAATTATAGCCCGTAATCCGAAAATTTGAGTTGCTTTCTCCATGCAGCAAAAGTAGCTTAAAATGCGTGTTCTAGTCAATATAGGGGCATAATATTCAAAAAAAATAAGATATTAGCGCGGAACTCTTTTTTACATGAAATTTAGATTATTCATTTTCGTTGTTATCATATTTACCTCTTGCAGGCAGGAAGCAGGTAAGAGCGATAATTCTATAGCCGAAAATAACGAAGAAAAAACCTTAGAAAAGGTATTTGAGCAACTCAAAAGTGATCAAACAAATATCACCTTTTCAAATACTATCACAGATCGTATTGATACGAAAGAGAATTTGTTTGATTATGACTTTTTCTACAATGGTTCTGGTGTTGGAGTTGGTGATATCAATAACGATGGACTACTAGATCTATTTTTCTGTGCAAATCAAGAATCGAATAAGCTTTATTTAAATAAGGGCAATTTTGTATTTGAAGATATTTCGGATAAGGCGGGTATTAATGCCAGTAAGGGTTGGTCTAGTGGTGTGACTTTTGCTGACGTTAATAATGATGGTTGGCTTGATATCTACGTTTCTCAAGGTGGTCCTAATAAAGGTGAAGCACGTAAAAATCGATTGTATATAAATAAAAAGGATCTCACTTTTAATGAGACTGCAGCTGAGGTTGGTTTGGCAGATGAAAGTATAAGTACCCAATCTTCGTTTTTTGATTTTGACAAGGATGGTGATCTCGATTGTGTTGTTTCAAATGAAAATGAGTTGTACGGAACAGACCCATCTACTTTTTATGAAATTTTAAACAACAATGAAAAGCTTTTAGAACAAAGTAGTGTTCATTTATATCGAAATGACAATGGAAATTTTAAAAATATTACTAAACAAGCAGGATTGCTGAAGCCTGCTTTTGGCCTTGGACTTTGTGTGGCGGATATTAATAAAGATGGGTGGCAGGATATTTATGTAGCAAATGACTACTACGTACCCGATGCTATGTATATTAATAATGGTAAAGGCGGTTTTGACGACAAGATAAAGGAATACACAAAGCAACTCTCATTCTATGGTATGGGCGTTGATATTGCTGATATAAATAACGATACTAAAGAGGATATTTTTGTCTTAGATATGGCGTCTAGCGATCATTATCGAGCCAAAACTTTAATGGCATCTATGAATGTCGATAATTTTAGCTTGTTGGTAGATAGCTTGGAAATGCCTCATCAGTACATGTTTAATTCCCTTCAGCTTAATAAAGGAAGTAATTCATTTACCAATGTAGCTCATTTAACAAGGGTCGCAAAAACAGATTGGAGCTGGGCAGTGCTCATGGAAGATTTTAATCTGGATGGAAAGAAAGACATTTTTGTAACTAATGGTTATAGACGTTATGCGCTCGACAATGATCTAAAGCAGAAAATACGCCAGGCTAAGATGAAGTATCGCGGTCGTGTGCCTCTGAGTGTAAAAAAGGAACTATACTACCAAATGCCATCTGAAAAATTACCTAATTTGATGTATAGAGGTCAAGGCGATTTGCAGTTTGATGAGGTAGCCAAAAATTGGGGAATTAGTGATGCGACATTTTCGAATGGAGCCGTGACCGCCGATCTCGACAATGATGGAGATCTTGATATTGTGGTAAATAACATCGATGCCGAAGCTGGTGTATACAAAAATATTAGCGTTGAAAATAAAAGGGGCAACTACTTAAAAATTGTTGCCGATGGTGATTTATCTGAAACTTTCGCTACAGTTACTTTAAAATATAATGGCAAACAGCAGATAGCCACAAGTAAGCGGACAAGGGGTTATTTGTCATCCGTTGATAATGCTATGTATTTTGGATTGGGTGAAGTTGAAAAAATTGATAGTGTAATCATAACCTGGCCATCAGGTAAACAGTTTATGCTTAATGGCATGTATACAAACCAAAAATTTACTTTTCAAGAAACAGGTTTTCAAGAAAAGGAAATACCCGAAGTAAGTAACAAGTTCATTAATGGACTAAATCCTAAATTGCTGGGATTAGATTTTGTTCACAAAGAAAATCAGTTTAATGATTTTAATGAAGAAGTGTTATTACCGTATAAACAATCAACCTTAGGCCCTTTTATGTCAAAGGGAGATGCAAACGGTGATGGTTTGGATGATCTTTTTATTGGAGGTGCTTCTGGACAGGTATCACAACTTTATATTCAAACAAAACAGGGATTCGAAAATAAGTTGATAATCGCCTTTGAACAGGATGCTTTATATGAGGATATGGAGTCAGTATTTTTTGATATTGATAATGACGGTGATCAAGATTTGTATGTTGTTAGCGGTGGTAATGAATGGGAGTTTAACTCTCGCAATTATATTGATCGTTTATATATCAATGATGGTTCGGGTAATTTTGAAAGAAGAAAAAATACAAGACTTAATGAACAACATCAAAGTGGGAAAGCTGTCGGTGCTTTCGATTTTGATAATGACGGTGATCTTGATATTATAGTTGGAAATAGAATAGAGGCAAGACATTACCCTAAACCAGCAACATCACTAATATTTAGAAATGATGGTGGAGTTTTAAAAGAAGTTGTTGATGTGGTGGCTCCAGAATTTGCAGCCTTAGGAATCGTAAATGATGTCGCAATATCTGATATCAATAAAGACGGCTGGCCTGATTTTATAGCAGTAGGAGAGTGGGGCACGCCTGGAGTTTTCATGAATACAAATGGAATCTTTAAAAATACCTCGGTTAATAGCGGATTGGATGATGAAAAAGGGTGGTGGTTTAGTGTTACGGAAACCGATGTAGATAATGACGGCTTAGCTGATTTTGTATTAGGAAATGTAGGATTGAATTTAAAGCATAATGCATCAAAAGAAAAGCCTTTTAAGGTGTATGCAAGCGATTTTGACGGGAACGGCACATTCGATATAGTATTAAGTAAAAAGTATAAAGGAAAGTATGTCCCCTCACGTGGGAAGGAATGCTCTACTGAGCAAATGCCTTTTATTTCAGAGAAGTTTGGTACTTATAGCGATTATGCTAACGCAAGTTTAGAAGATATTTATGAGGATAATCTGGATAATGCATACAAGGCCGAAGTAAATACTTTTAAATCCCGTGTTTTGATTAACAATGGTGATGGGAGCTTCCAGAAAGAAGATTTAGGCATAGAGAATCAAGTGTTTCCCATTTTAGATGGTGTAAATGTTGATATTAATCAAGGTAGTCAGAAAGAGATGATCCTAGTGGGAACGATTTATGATACCGAAGTAGAAACACCTAGACTCGATGGAGGAGGAGGGGTTTTGTCAGGTGAAGAACTTAATATTGATTTTGATAGGAGTATAAAATCTACTATCCAAATATCTCATAAGACATTGGGTTCCTTGCTGCTTTTTGGTATAAATAATGGCCCGCTCGCCGTATATCAGCTTAACTAAAGTCCGATCGCTTTTATGGCTGGATGATCTTTTTCATAGGAGTAGGTTCTCCAGAAAAAACCTGGACTTTTAAATTTCCAAACTACTTCACCTGCTTCCGTAACTTCCCAAATACCAAAATCGCCTTCCGTAATTAATCTGTTGCCATTTGGCAATAATACAACCCCTGAAACCTTAGGGGAGTATAAATCAGGATCTGTAAAACTCCAAACCACTTCTGGTTCGTTGTCAGCATCTTTTTTTAGATCAAAAGGTAAGGGCAGTTTTAATTCATAAGCGGTGGATTGGTCTAAGCTATTTCCATTTGAAAATATTAATAACTTTCCTTCTTGCGAGTCAATCAAATTAGGGAAGTGGTTATTGTAGAATAAACGTTGCCCAAAACTGCTTTCATAAGCTGTAGGGTTTCCGAACCTGTAAACAAGATCTCCACCTTTCCCAAAATTTCCTCCAGTGGTTCCAGCAGCTTCTTCATTTGTTGTGCTATGATCAATTACCCATACTTCATGATAAAAATTTACGCTAAGGTAGATTAAATCATTCTCGGCATCATATGTCAATGCATTTCCATGAGTAATATCGCCATCGGCGCGTTGGTTGTAATTAATATCTATTCTTTGAGGATTCGCCGAGACATCACCAAAATTTGGTTTAGTCATATCATTATCCTGAATGATATGATCCCATAAATGCCATTCCCAGACTATTTCATTACTCGTTCTATTTACTTCAATAATCCCATCAGGAAAAAGATCGACATTCATCTTATAGCCAGTCTCTATTGCTTGTGAGGCCGTTTTCTTTTCCCAAATCATGATAAGCACGTTTCCATTGGGTAGCATAGCAGCATCATGGTGTGCGATAAAATCATCTGAAGAATAATCGAAATTCCAACTAATATTACCCTCTTTATCAATAATTTGCAATTTACCTCCGAATCCGCCAATTTGGATTTTTGGATCAGGAGCTTCAAGATTCGCCAATACACTGCCATCATCCATTAGGAATACGTCATTACCAAGTCGTTCGCCATTTAATGGCCAATCGAAAAGAACATTGGCCTCTTTGTCCATTATATATGCTTTGTTCGCAGCAGCGTCATTAACAAGTAGCAAATTATTATCAACTAAATCTCTGTTAATAAATTCGACAGAGGTTTCTTCTGAAGGTGGATTGTCTCCACCACCAGTATCTGGATCCGGGTCGTCACCCCCATTATTTCCGCTATCACTGTCTCCATCTCCTTGATCAATGGGTGGAGTAACAGGAGTATCCTTTTCACAAGAACTAAACCCCGTAAATATGAAGAACAAAAGTAGTATGGCTGTAAGTCTCATTAAAATAAAGGTTTATGGCGGTAAATTTAATAAAAGATATGAATTTCAACCTAGTTTTAACATAAAACAAAAAGACCGCCAATTGGCGGTCTTTTCGTTCTTTATGTTTCAGTTTTCATTATTTACTAAATGCAAATATTTAAAACAATTTCACCAGGTGTTGGACCAGGTCCATCAGCCGCAGCAGTATCACCATTAGGTGCTGTTAAAGTATAAGAGTGTTCACCCTCAAAGTTACCAGGTACATAAACGAATGATAACTCCATTGCATCCGCTGGTACTGTAATTGTAAACGAAGCGGCGCTTCCAGAAGTGAACGTATAATCGGTGGCTGTACCGTCAATTGTAACAGTAATTTTTGCACCATCCCAACCATCTCCATAACTGTCAGCAAGGTCTAACTCATAGTCACCTGTTACTGGGGCTACTGGAATACATTTTATTCCAGCAGTATAGCGATAAGGAGAGCTGAAGAATGAACCTCCAGTAACATTACCACTAGCGTCTGATCTAGTAAATGTTCTTCCATCAGTAAGAACTAACTCCAGTCTAACGGTGAATTCATCACCTCCATCGAACTGACCATCAACAAGACCTAATGCAGACAGAGCCTCTGCTAAGGTAAAGCTAATACCTGTTACAGGTAATCCTCTGTCACCAGTTTCAAATTCTGATGCTGAAATTGTTCTTAATAAAGACTCGGCCTTATTATTATCTACTCCGTCATCCTTGTTATCAGTAAAAGAAAGATAAACCTGTAATTCGGATAAAAGTCCACCATTTTCTATATCCTGTTCTTCAATTCTTATTGAAAACTCAGAAGTAGTGTCGAAACGATTAAAACTTGTATTACCAATTTCGATTGTTCTTAAAATAGCCCCTCTTGTAGTATCTGCTACAACTTGATCAACAAGTGCATCGCCTTCATCACATGATGAAATAACACCAACTAGCAAACCGAAGCTCAATAAATATTTTGATATTTTTTTCATTGTACTATTCAATTTAATTAACTATTAATTTGCCGCAGGAAATCCTCCTGAAGGTGCTGATGGCGGATTATTGTCCCAAAATACTTGAACATCTTGAGTTGCCTTCTGCGTAATGCTTGGATTAGCACTAATTTCATTTCCTGGATATAAGAAGGATCTTACAAAATTTCCAGGGTTCGGCTCTATATTTGCCTGAAGGGTTGTTGGGAAACCTGTTCTTCGGTAGAAGTTATAGGCATCAATACCCGCACCAAATTGTGCTACCAAAAATTGTTCTCCAAGTATATTCCATTTTCCGTTCATGTCAGCAGCATCGAATGCTGTTGTGATTGAAGTAACAAAGGCAGTATTGTCGGCTGCGCTTGGGAAAAATGCCGAATTAGCACCTGGATCTTTAGTTCCAAAAGATTGCACTTTTGCGATCGACTTTTCTATACCATCTGATATGAAACCTTCAGCACCTGGCATGTCTCCTGCAGCCATTGCCATTTCGGCACGCATGAAATCAACATAGGAAGCTAACATAATAGGAGTGATACCATTTCCGCCTCCACCAAGACTTAGTCCAACGAAATCGTCAGCATCCACTGAATTTGCAAAATTATCTCCATCAAATTTACCGGCTGCCGGGTAAACACCATAAGCTGTTCTTAAGAAACCGTCTGGCGGTGTACCAGCATCATCTCCAGAATCACGGCCCCAATAGCCATTATCTAAATAACAGAAAGTAAAACCTCCAGCTACATAATGTGCAGGCGGTGCAACCAAAGAGCAATTTAAGGTCTCTTCGTTAGGATCTACGCCAGTAGCTCCAGGGGTTTCATCAGTCTGACGGAAGAAATAATAACGAATACGTGTATCATTATTTGTATCCATTTGATCCATTAACCAGTTTGACTGATAGTTCCCAGCACCAGTTGGAGTATAATCTCCTATGTACTTAGGGTGTCTTGAATCGGGCAGTTGTATGTTCTTACCCCACTGAAATTGAAAATCGTCAGCATTTCCTGAAATGAAATCTCCAGTTGCAACTACTGCATTAAACTTAGATGCTGCCGAAGCATCAACTAAGCGCGTTTGAAGATAAATTTTCATTTTTAGGGTATTTGCCAATTTCTCCCATTTGGTAAAGTCGTTATCGTAAAATAAGTCATTCGCTGGGTTACCTAGGGAAGCAGCGTTTAAGTTAGCAATGGCACTGTTTAACATTGCCTCAGCAGCAGCATATACATCGGCACCAGAATCAACCGCAGGTAGCGGGAATTCATCTGGATTGATAGCTTGAGACCAAGGAATATCGCCTACAAAATCAACAAGTGTGATAAGCATGTGGGCTTGTAAAATCTCACCTATTGCAATATGTCTTGGCAGCTGTGCTTCGTTAGCTAAAACTGTCATTTCTCTTAGATCGGTGAACATACCTCTGTATGCGCGCGTCCAAGTTAGATTTAATGTCGCAGGAGAGAAGTTATTAAAGTAATCTCTTCCAAACATATATTCAACTCGCGTTAATGATGCGCCAAGTCCACTTAGTCCTTCCATATTAAAGGCATAGTCAAGTTGGATCGAATTCAAGTACAAATCGATCGATGCGAACTGTGGAGTTAGTGCGTTAGGGTTTTCTGTAAGATCTAATTCTGTTGTTTCACAAGATTGGAAAACAAGCATTGCCCCACAGAAAACACTTAATACTAAATATTTGATTCTTTTCATGATTTTAAGTATCTAATAGTGTTACTTTATTAAAATGTTGCTTTAAGGCTAATTCCCCATCTCTTACCGCTTGGTCCGTTGATGAATTCAAAACCACGGCTATTTCCTACTCCAAGTGCAACACCTGGATCAAAATTAGTTCCTTCTGGAGTATTGTATGCATCATACCATAGGTTATTACCACTAGCAGTAATAGAAAGAGATCCGAATGGAGTCTTTTCAATTAACTTTTGCGGGAATCTATAGCTTAAAGAAACTTCTTGTAAACGAATTACTGATGCGTCATACACTCTCAATTCAGTTGGACCGAAAAGTAAGTTAGAGAAGTAATAAGTGGAGTTGTTTATTTGAACAGTATTTGTTCCTCCAGCTGGATTAACACCAGGCAAGATAAATGTATTCTCACGATCTACAGTATCAGTCGTTAAACCACGACCTAATAAAGTACTTACTGTTGAGGATGCAATATCACCACCTTTAGTATGGTTAATTTGAACACCTAAAGTAAAGTTTTTAAAGCTTAAGGTATTAATGTAGTTCATTACAAAATCTGGAGTTGGATTACCAACTACAGGTGTTAAACCTTCTTCATCTACGTTTTCAATAACGTAAGTACCACCACTATTTACTCTAAAGTTACCGTCAGCATCTCTTGCAATACGTGTTCCAACCATAGAACCTAGTTCAAAACCTTCACGAGCAACGTTACCACCAGTTCGACCCGATCCACCTATGTAGATAATTTGGTCAACATCATTACCTAGATCAGTAACAGTATTTTTAAACTTCGTGAAGTTAACTCTTGAATTCCAGTTGAATCCATCTCCCTCACTTCTAAAAATATCAATTCCTAAATCAGCTTCAATACCACTTCCTTCAATTTCACCAATATTGGTAGCTGTAACTGTTACACCTGTTGATACCGGTAAAGGTTGGTTTTGAATAATAAGATCTTCCGTTACTCTAGTAAAGTAAGAAGCATCTAAAGTAATTCGATTTTGCCACCATTTTGATTCAATACCAAATTCAATTTCGGTTTGAAGCTCTGGCTTAATAGCAGCATTCGCTAAACGCGCATTAGTGGTGTTTACAGGAATGTTTGTTCCACCATCTGTTTGGAAACGTTGGGTGTTGAAATCAAGCGTGTTTACTGCAGGGAATCCTCCAGCAAAACGTGCAGATGTACCATAACTAGCTCTTAATTTTAAATAGTTAAGAACATTTTCAGATTTTAAACCTTCGATGGTTGCAGTCGGTAAAAATGCCAAACTTGCAGAAGGGTAAAATAAGTTGTTTACCTCACCTGGTAGGTTTGAAACCCAATCATTACGTCCAGCCAACGTTAAGTATAAGTAATCATCATAATCAAATTGTGCCTGACCATAAAGACCCAAAGTATTCAAAGTTGAGCTGAATTGAATTTCATCTTGAACATCATAATTGAAGTGTCTTAAAATGCCAAAAGCATTTTGGCCAGAACTTGCAACACCAGATTGGTCAATGTTTTCACTTCGTGAAGTTGCACCTAAGTTAAAGGTAACATCAATCTTATCAGTTAGGTTGTAATTACCGTTAAGTACGATACTGTGATCCCAAGTTTCGCTAAGAACAGTTGAAGTATTTAAAAATCCAAGTACGTTTGAATCAATACCACCTTTATTTTGGTAGTTGTTCGTTAACTCACTATAAACATCCATACCAAAACGGTAGAAGATATTTAAGTTGTCATTAAAGTCGTATTGTACAACTGAATTTCCTTGAATACGATTTGTCAACTGAGAAATTTGTGCATTTGCAACTGTCCATAAAGGATGTTGTATACTGTTGTTTTGGCGATAGTAAACACTAGAGCCATCTACAGGGTTCTGGAAAGGAAGTCCGGCTACATCAACAGAACGCGGTGTAAAGAATAAGTGTCCGAAAACCGATGAAGTTCCCGCAGAGAACGTACCGTTACCTTCACTCTCTGCTACCGGAGGAGTTTTGAAATCAGTACGAGAATAGTTCATAGATCCAGAGATCGTGAACTTGTTAGAAAGCTGAGAACGTCCACCTACAGAGAGGTTATTTCTTCTAAGACCATTCCCAGGTGTAAATCCTTTTTCATCAAGGTGACTAAAAGAAACACCAAAAGAAGTTGTTTCGTTTCCGCCTCTAAAGCTTATCGATGTGTTACTTGTTCCACCTGTACGGAAGAAGTTTTCAACACTATCATATGGTCTCCATTCGTAAAGTGCTCCCTGGAACTCAGGGAATGCAGCTTGAATTGCTGGAGTTGATGTTGAGTAAGGGTGTTGTAAGAAACCTGGCGTTCCAGAGGCTGTTCCGTTAATAGCATTTTGAGCTCCCCATCCGGCAGCACCATCTCTATTAAAACTTGGTCCCCAGTTACTGAAGAACCAACCGAAAGCTTGATCAAAACCGTTACCGTATTCATTTTGATAATCTGGTAATGAAGCTACCTGATTAACAAAATAAGACTGGGTTACAGTAATTTCATTTTTCTTAACTGTGTTTTTAGCTGAACCTGATTTAGTGGTAATAAGAATTACACCATTACGCCCATCGTTACCATAAAGAGTTGCCGCAGCAAGTCCTTTTAGTACACTAACACTTTCAATGTTGTTAGGGTCAAGGTCTAACGATCTACTTGATCCGTTGTTACCAACCCTAGCGCCACCAACAGCATTGGTGTCATTGTTATAAGGAACACCATCTACAATAAACAATGCTTGGTTACTTCCTCCAAATGAAGAGTAACCACGAATAACAACGTTAGTACCCGAACCAGATAAACCACTTGTTTGGGTTATCTGAACACCTGAAGCTTTACCGTTAAGAACACGGTTAATGTCATTTTCCGGATTTTGTTCTAATTGCTCAGAACCTACCGTACTCACCGCATAACCTAGTGCCTTTTTCTCTCTACGAATACCTTGTGCAGTAACAACTACCTCCTCAAGTGCGGTAGCATCTTCATTAAGTTGCACATTAATCGTATTGGCAGCTCCAACTGTACGTTCTTCTGTTTTTTGACCAACATAAGAATAAACTAATATCTGACCAGCACTCGCTTGAATCGAGTAATTACCGTCAAAATCAGTTTGCGTACCTGTTGTGGTACCTTTAACAACTACACTTGCGCCAGGAAGTGGCAGACCGCTTTGGTCTGTTACTACACCAGTAATGGTTTTTTCCTGAGCAAAGGATAGTTGCACTACAAACGCTAGCAATAGCGTTAAAAATCCACTAAACTTTGTTTTCATTTTTTAAATTATTTGAATTAGCTATCGCCAAAAATCATAATTTAATGTTAACCGCACAACTTTTTTGTCATAAAAATTAACTCTTCTTTAAGTAAATGTTAGATTATTGGTCGATTGTTATAAAATATTAACAGAATATTATCGTAAAATCGATTGCAAGTTGAAGATCGAGAATAGATCGATTTTTTCTGTGATTATGCTTTATTTTCGAACTGAAGATTTATCAAAATTGAAATGAATAAATAACCTGATTAAAATTAATCTTGATAGGTTTGAATAGTTCAAATATATTTCTACCTTTGCAGCCCTCAAAAAGAGGGTTTTAAAAATATCATAATTTATTTATGCCAACAATTTCACAATTAGTACGAAAAGGAAGGGCCAAAATAACCAAGAAGAGTAAATCGGCTGCTTTAGATTCGTGTCCTCAACGAAGAGGGGTGTGTACACGTGTTTACACTACGACGCCTAAGAAACCAAACTCAGCAATGAGAAAGGTAGCAAGGGTTCGTCTTACCAATGGTAAGGAAGTGAATGCTTACATCCCAGGAGAGGGTCACAATCTACAAGAGCACTCGATAGTATTGGTTAGAGGCGGAAGGGTAAAAGATTTGCCAGGAGTTAGATATCATATCGTTCGTGGGGCACTTGACACAGCTGGTGTTGAGGGTCGTACACAGCGTAGATCTAAATACGGTGCAAAACGCCCTAAGAAATAATAGTATAATATAGTATTATAATAAGGTAATGAGAAAAAGAAAGGCGAAAAAAAGACCGATTCTTCCAGATCCAAGGTTTAACGATCAGTTAGTAACTCGTTTCGTAAACATGATGATGTGGGATGGAAAGAAGTCGGTAGCTTTTAAAGTATTCTATGATGCGATTGATATCGTGGAAGAAAAGAAACAAGACGACGAAAAAACAGCTTTAGAGCTTTGGAAAGATGCATTGTCTAATGTAATGCCTCATGTAGAAGTAAGAAGTCGCCGCGTAGGTGGTGCTACTTTTCAGATTCCAAGGCCAATACGACCAGATCGTAAAATCTCTACTGCAATGAAGTGGTTGATTAGTTTTTCTCGTAAGAGAAATGAAAAGTCAATGGCTGCAAAATTAGCTGCAGAGGTATTAGCTGCATCTAAAGAAGAAGGTGCTGCGGTTAAGAAAAGAATTGATACGCACAAAATGGCAGAAGCAAACAAAGCATTCTCTCACTTCAGATTCTAATAAAAATGGCTAGAGATTTAAAATTTACAAGAAACATAGGTATCGCTGCGCATATTGATGCAGGGAAAACAACTACTACCGAGCGTATTCTTTATTATACTGGTGTGTCTCATAAAATTGGTGAGGTGCATGATGGTGCTGCAACTATGGACTGGATGGAGCAAGAGCAGGAGCGTGGTATTACCATTACTTCGGCTGCTACAACTTGTACATGGCAATTCCCAACTGAGAATGGGAAGCCAACTGCGGATGCTAAAGGATATCACTTTAATATTATCGATACTCCGGGTCACGTTGATTTTACAGTAGAGGTAAACCGTTCATTAAGAGTTCTTGATGGGTTGGTTTTCTTATTTTCTGCTGTTGATGGTGTTGAGCCTCAATCGGAAACTAACTGGAGACTTGCAGATAATTACAAAGTGCCTCGTATTGGTTTCGTAAATAAAATGGACCGTCAAGGTTCTAACTTCCTTGCTGTTTGTCAGCAGGTGAAAGATATGTTGAAGTCTAACGCTGTGCCAATTGTATTAAACATTGGTGATGAGGCAGATTTTAAAGGTATTATCGATTTAGTGAAGAACCGTGCTATTGTATGGCATGATGAAACTCAAGGGGCGACTTTTGATGTAATCGATATTCCTGAAGATATGAAAGAGGAAGCTCGTAAGTATCGCGCACTTTTAATTGAAGAGGTTGCGACTTATGATGAAAACCTTTTAGAAAAATTCATGGAAGATGAAGATTCTATTACAGAAGAAGAAGTGCATGCTGCGCTTCGAGCTGCTGTAATGGATATGGCTATCATTCCTATGATTTGTGGTTCGGCATTTAAAAATAAAGGTGTGCAGTTCTTATTAGATGCTGTATGTCGTTACTTGCCTTCACCAACAGATAAAGAAGGTATTGTAGGTGTTAATCCTGATACTGAGCAAGAAGAAGTTCGTAAGCCGGATGTAAATGAGCCATTTGCTGCTCTCGCATTTAAAATTGCTACTGATCCTTTTGTTGGTCGTTTAGCATTCTTCCGTGCATATTCTGGTCGCTTAGATGCGGGATCATATGTCCTTAATAATAGATCTGGTAAAAAAGAGCGTATTTCTCGTATTTACCAAATGCACTCTAATAAGCAGAATGCCATCGAATATATTGAGGCAGGAGATATTGGAGCAGCTGTAGGATTTAAAGACATTAAAACAGGTGATACTTTATCGGCTGAGAAATCTCCAATCGTATTGGAATCTATGGATTTTCCTGATCCGGTAATTGGTATCGCAGTAGAGCCTAAAACAAAAGCCGATGTTGATAAGTTAGGTATGTCTTTAGCTAAATTGGCTGAAGAAGATCCAACTTTCCAGGTTAAAACTGATGAAGCTTCAGGTCAGACTATTATTTCTGGTATGGGCGAGCTTCACTTAGACATTATTGTAGATCGTCTTAGACGTGAGTTCAAGGTTGAAGTTAACCAAGGACAGCCTCAGGTTGAGTACAAAGAAGCAATTACTGCTTCTGCTGATCACAGAGAGGTGTACAAGAAACAATCTGGTGGTCGTGGTAAATTCGCAGATATCGTATTTACTATGGAGCCTGCTGAAGAAGGTACTACTGGCTTAACATTTGAATCTGTAATTAAAGGTGGTAATGTTCCTAAGGAATTTGTTCCTTCTGTAGAGAAAGGTTTCAAAGAAGCTATGAAAAATGGTCCTTTGGCTGGATACGAAATGGATTCAATGAAGATTACATTGAGAGACGGTTCGTATCACGATGTGGATTCTGATCAACTTTCGTTCGAACTTGCTGCAAAACTTGGTTACAAGGCTGCTGCAAAAGCTGCAAAAGCTGTGATCATGGAACCAATTATGAAGTTAGAGGTTCTTACTCCTGAAGAAAACATGGGAGATATTGTAGGTGACTTAAACAGACGTCGTGGTCAAGTTAGTGACATGGGTGATCGTGCTGGTGCTAAAGTGGTAAAAGCTACTGTGCCATTATCTGAAATGTTCGGATATGTAACATCACTTAGAACGTTGTCATCTGGTAGAGCAACATCTACTATGGAATTTTCACACTATGCTGAAACGCCAACTAATATTGCAGAAGAGGTAATCAAAGCTGCTAAAGGTGTTGAAGCTTAAATAAAAGAGAAATGAGTCAGAAAATCAGAATAAAACTAAAGTCTTACGATCACAACTTAGTAGATAAGTCTGCTGAGAAAATCGTAAAAACGGTAAAAACTACCGGAGCTGTAGTAACAGGTCCGATTCCTTTACCAACACATAAAAAGATTTTTACCGTATTACGTTCTCCACACGTAAACAAAAAATCACGTGAGCAGTTTCAATTAAGTTCTTACAAAAGATTACTTGATATTTACAGCTCATCTTCAAAAACGATTGACGCGTTAATGAAGTTGGAATTACCAAGTGGTGTTGAAGTAGAGATCAAAGTATAATTCTAAATTCAGAATTCTGAATTCAGAATTATAAAACATGTCCTTAACGACAGGTTAGGGAAAAACGGAAACAAAATAATATTCGGGATCGAATTTGTTTTGATCCCGTTTATTTTGAGATAAAGTTTAAATAATTATTAATAGAGAAGAAGAATAAAGGATATAGTATCTGGAGTTCGGAGGCTCAAATCTAAATTAGAAATGTCTGGGTTAATAGGAAAGAAAATCGGCATGACCAGCATCTTCGACGAAAATGGTAAAAACATACCATGTACAGTAATCGAAGCTGGCCCTTGTGTCGTTACCCAAGTCAGAACCGAAGAGGTTGACGGGTATGAAGCTCTTCAACTTGGTTTCGATGACAAGGCAGAAAAACGTGCTCCTAAAGCGGCTCAAGGTCACTTTAAGAAAGCAGGAACATCGCCTAAGTACAAAGTTGTCGAATTTCAAGGATTTGAAGAGGAGTATAAATTAGGTGATACTATCACAGTTGAGCATTTTACTGAAGGAGAGTTTGTTGATGTTTCAGGAACTTCAAAAGGTAAAGGTTTTCAAGGTGTTGTAAAACGTCACGGTTTTGCCGGTGTAGGTCAAGCTACTCACGGTCAACATAACCGACTGCGTGCTCCTGGTTCTATTGGTGCTGCATCTTACCCAGCAAGGGTATTTAAAGGTATGCGCATGGCAGGACAAATGGGTAACGAGAAGGTGAAAGTTCAAAACCTACGTGTATTAAAAGTAGTGGCTGACAAGAACTTGCTTGTTGTTAAAGGCGCAGTTCCTGGTCACAAAAACTCATACGTAATCATTCAGAAGTAATGAAAGTAGCAGTAGTTGATATTAATGGAAAAGAAACAGGAAGAAAGGTTGAGCTTTCTGATGCTGTTTTCGCAATAGAGCCTAATGAGCATTCAGTTTATCTAGATGTAAAGCAGTACTTGGCTAATCAACGTCAAGGTACTCATAAGGCTAAAGAACGTGCTGAAATTACGGGAAGTACTCGTAAGATCAAAAAGCAAAAAGGTACCGGTACCGCGCGTGCAGGTAGTATTAAATCTCCAGTGTTTAGAGGTGGTGGTCGAATCTTCGGTCCTAGACCGCGTAACTACGGATTTAAATTGAATAAAAACGTAAAGCGTTTAGCTCGTAAATCGGCTTTAACTCTTAAAGCAAATGAGAAGGCAATTACCGTAATCGAAGACTTTAATTTCGATGCGCCAAAGACAAAAGATTTCATCAATGTTTTAGCCTCTTTAGGCCTTGAAAACAAAAAGTCTTTGTTTGTGTTGGGTGACTCAAATAATAATGTATATTTGTCGTCGCGTAATTTAAAACGCTCAGAAGTTGTAACTAGTTCAGAATTAAGTACTTACAAAATTGTTAATGCAAACAGTGTTGTGCTTTTTGAAAGTAGTGTAGAAGGAATTGAGTCTAATTTAAGTAAATAGATCAACATGAGTATCTTAATAAAACCGATTATTACCGAGAAGGCAAACGCTGATAGCGAATTGCTAAACAGATACACGTTTTATGTTGATACTAAGGCTAATAAGATCGAAATTAAAAACGCTGTTGAGGCAACTTACGGTGTGACTGTCGAGAAAGTTAGAACCTTAAATTATCATCCTGAACGTAAAGTTCGTTATACAAAAACGGGATTACAAAGAGGTAAAACCAATGCTACAAAAAAAGCAATCGTTCAGATTGCAGAAGGTGAAGCAATTGACTTTTACAGTAATATATAAGTAAAGACACAAAATGTCAGTTAGAAAATTAAAACCGATAACCCCAGCTCAGCGTTTTAGAGTTGTAAATGGATTTGACGCCATTACGACTGATAAGCCGGAGAAAAGCTTGTTAGCTCCGAAAAAAAGATCTGGTGGTAGGAACAGTCAAGGAAAAATGACCATGCGCTATATTGGTGGTGGTCATAAGAAAAGGTATCGTATTATCGATTTCAAGCGCGATAGAAAAGATGCAGCTGCAGAAGTTGTATCAATTCAGTATGATCCTAACCGAACTGCGTTTATCGCATTGGTAAAATTCGAAGATGGTGAAAAACGTTACATCATTGCTCAAAATGGTTTACAGGTTGGGCAAAAAGTAGTTTCTGGTAGTAATGTTGCTCCAGAAATTGGTAACGCAATGCCTTTAAGTGATATTCCTTTAGGAACAATCATTTCTTGTATCGAGCTTCGTCCAGGACAAGGTGCGGTTATCGCGCGTAGTGCTGGTGCATTTGCTCAGTTAATGGCACGTGATGGTAAGTATGCTACGGTTAAGTTGCCTTCAGGTGAAACAAGAATGATACTTGTTAATTGTTTAGCGACAATTGGCGCTATCTCTAACTCTGATCACCAGTTACTAGTATCTGGTAAAGCAGGTAGAGGTCGTTGGTTAGGTCGTCGTCCAAGAACAAGACCAGTGGCAATGAACCCAGTCGATCACCCAATGGGTGGTGGTGAAGGTCGTGCTTCAGGTGGTCACCCACGTTCTAGAAAAGGACTTCCAGCAAAAGGATTTAGAACACGTTCTAAAACTAAAGCGAGTAATAAGTATATAATAGAACGAAGAAAGAAATAAGATATGGCACGTTCACTTAAAAAAGGACCTTTCGTTCGTCACAGTTTAGAAAAAAAGGTACAGACTAATATAGAGTCTGGTAAGAAAGCAGTTATCAAAACATGGTCTAGAGCCTCTATGATAACTCCAGATATGGTAGGACAAACTATTGCAGTACACAACGGTCGTCAATTTGTACCGGTCTATGTAACTGAGAATATGGTTGGTCATAAGTTAGGAGAATTCTCACCAACAAGATCATTCCGTGGTCATGCAGGTGCGAAGAATAAAGGAAAAAAATAATAAGTAGCTATGGGAGTTCGTAAAAGAGAAAGAGCGCAGCAAATAAAAGAAGCCAACAAACAGGTTGCTTTTGCTAAGTTGAATAACTGCCCTACATCACCTAGAAAAATGCGTTTAGTAGCGGATTTAGTTCGTGGTGAAAATGTAGAAAAAGCACTTGCTATTTTAAAGTTTAGTCAAAAAGAGGCTGCACGTAGAGTAGAGAAATTACTACTTTCTGCAATCGCTAACTGGCAAGCTAAAAATGAAGATGCAAGCATTGAAGATGCAAATCTTTTTGTGCAAGAAATAAAAGTAGACAGTGGAGCAATGTTAAAGCGTTTACGCCCAGCACCACAGGGTCGTGCTCATAGAATAAGAAAAAGATCTAACCACGTGACGATCGTGTTAGGTGCTAACAATAATACACAAAGCTAAGACGTAGTATGGGACAGAAAACAAATCCGATAGGAAATCGCCTAGGTATTATCAGAGGATGGGAATCTAACTGGTATGGTGGTAACGACTATGGAGACAAACTTGCTGAGGATGATAAAATCCGCAAGTATGTTCACGCTCGTTTATCAAAAGCTAGTGTAAGTAGAGTAATTATTGAGCGTACGCTTAAACTTGTAACCGTTACTATCACTACGGCAAGACCAGGTATCATTATTGGTAAAGGTGGCCAAGAGGTAGACAAGTTAAAAGAAGAGCTTAAGAAAATTACTAATAAGGAAGTACAGATCAATATTTTTGAGATCAAACGTCCTGAGCTAGACGCACATTTAGTAGCTGCTAGTGTTGCAAGACAAATCGAGAATCGTATCTCGTATCGTCGTGCAATCAAGATGGCTATCGCGGCTGCGATGCGTATGAATGCTGAGGGAATTAAGATCCAAATCTCTGGAAGATTAAACGGGGCTGAAATGGCACGTTCTGAATCTTACAAAGATGGTCGTATTCCATTATCTACCTTCAGGGCAGATATTGACTATGCTTTAGTTGAAGCTCACACTACTTATGGTAGATTGGGTGTTAAAGTATGGATCATGAAAGGCGAAGTGTACGGAAAAAGAGAACTTTCTCCGCTTGTTGGTATGTCCAAAAAGCAATCAGGAAAAGGTGGTGATAGAAAAGGTGGCCGTGATGGCGCACGTCGCAGAAAGTAATTTTTAAAGGAAAGTAAGAAATGTTACAACCTAGAAAAACAAAATTCCGCAAGCAGCAAAAGGGTCGCATGAAAGGTAATGCCGGACGTGGACACCAGCTTTCAAACGGAATGTTTGGTATTAAATCATTAGACTCAAATTTCCTAACGTCTCGTCAAATAGAGGCAGCTCGTATCGCAGCAACGCGTTACATGAAAAGGGAAGGCCAGTTGTGGATTAAAATATTTCCAGACAAGCCTATTACCAAAAAGCCATTAGAAGTACGTATGGGTAAAGGTAAAGGTGCGGTAGAATATTGGGCAGCTGTTGTAAAGCCGGGACGTGTATTGTTCGAAATTAGTGGTGTTCCTTATGACACAGCTAAAGAAGCATTGCGTTTGGCAGCACAGAAATTGCCAGTAAAAACTAAGTTTATTGTAGCAAGAGACTACGAAGCATAATTTATTTAACGATGAAACAATCTGAAATTAAAGAATTATCGGTAGCTGAGCTTCAAGAAAAGCTTGGTGAGTTTAAAAAGAGTTACGCTGACCTGAAAATGGCTCATGCAATTTCTCCATTAGAAAATCCAATTCAAGTTCGTTCTGCTCGCAGAACTATTGCACGAATTGCGACTGAATTAACAAAAAGAGAACTACAGTAGTAGTCACTTGATCAGATGGAAAAAAGAAACTTAAGAAAAGAGCGTATAGGAGTTGTTACTAGTAGCAAAATGATGAAATCAATTGTGGTTTCTGAGGTGAAAAAAGTAAAACACCCTATGTATGGTAAGTTCGTTTTAAAAACGAAAAAATACGTAGCGCACGACGAGAATAACGACTGCAACGAAGGAGATACTGTAAAGATCATGGAAACAAGACCTTTAAGTAAATCTAAATGTTGGAGGTTAGTAGAAATCATTGAAAGAGCTAAGTAATGGTACAAACAGAATCTAGATTAAAAGTAGCAGACAACACCGGAGCTAAGGAAGTCCTTACGATTCGTGTGCTAGGAGGTACAAAAAGGAGATATGCTTCTGTTGGAGACAAGATTGTAGTAACCGTTAAAGATGCTACCCCAAATGGTAGTGTTAAAAAGGGAACTGTATCGACTGCAGTAGTAGTTCGTACCAAGAAAGAAGTAAGACGTCCTGACGGATCTTACATTCGTTTCGATGATAATGCTTGTGTATTGTTAAACCCACAAGGAGAGATGAGAGGTACTCGTGTATTCGGTCCTGTTGCTCGTGAGTTACGTGACAAGCAGTTTATGAAGATTGTATCATTAGCGCCAGAAGTGCTTTAATTTTAGAGAAGATGACAAAGCTAAAGATAAAATCAGGAGACAACGTAAAGGTAATTGCTGGAGATCACAAAGGATCAGAAGGAAAAGTACTAAGCGTTGATCGTGTTAAGAACAAAGCAATCGTTGAGGGTATTAATGTTGTAAAAAAACATACCAAGCCAAGTGCTCAAAATCCTCAAGGTGGTATTGTAGAAAAAGAAGCACCTATTCAAATTTCAAACCTATCGTTGTTAACCGCTGATGGTCAAACAACACGTGTAGGTTTTAAAATGGAAGGTGACAAGAAAGTGAGATATTCAAAAAAATCTAACGAAGTTATCTAGTCATGAGTTATACACCTAGATTAAAAGACGAATATAAAGACAGAGTTGTTTCCGCTCTTAAAGAAGAGTTTGGTTACAAAAATGTAATGCAGGTTCCTAAACTTCAGAAGATTGTTGTATCTCGCGGAGTTGGTGCTGCTGTAGCTGATAAAAAACTAATCGACTATGCAGTTGATGAAATGACCAGAATTACGGGTCAACAAGCAATTGCAACGATGTCCAAGAAAGATGTTGCATCATTCAAATTACGTAAGGGTATGCCAATTGGCGCTAAAGTAACTTTACGTGGTGATCGTATGTACGAATTTTTAGATAGATTGGTAACTGCTGCCTTACCAAGGGTACGTGATTTTCAAGGTATCAAAGCTAATGGTTTTGATGGTCGCGGAAATTACAACTTAGGTGTGACAGAGCAGATTATTTTCCCAGAGATCGATATCGATAAGGTAAACCGCATCTCAGGAATGGATATTACGTTTGTGACCTCGGCTGATACCGATAAGGAAGCAAAATCATTATTAACAGAATTAGGATTACCTTTTAAAAAGAACTAGTATATGGCTAAAGAATCAATGAAAGCCCGCGAACGTAAGCGCGCGAAAACGGTTGCTAAGTATGCTGCTAAGCGTAAAGCGTTAAAAGAGGCAGGTGATTACGAAGCATTGCAGAAATTGCCTAAAAATGCTTCACCAGTGCGTATGCACAACCGTTGCAAGTTAACAGGTAGACCTAAAGGATATATGCGCCAGTTTGGTATTTCTCGTGTAATGTTCCGTGAAATGGCTAACAAAGGGTTAATTCCTGGAGTTCGAAAAGCAAGTTGGTAATAACGATTTAAAAGGATAACAAATGTTTACAGATCCTATAGCAGATTTTTTAACAAGAATACGTAACGCCAGCGCAGCTGGACACCGTGTTGTAGAAGTGCCTGCATCAAACCTGAAAAAAGATATGACTAAGATCTTATTCGATCAAGGTTTTATTTTAAGTTATAAGTTTGATGAGAATGCCGTTCAAGGTAATATCAAAATTGCACTTAAATATGACAAGTTCACAAAAGAACCTGTTATCAAAAAAATTCAACGTATCAGTACACCAGGTTTACGTCAGTATGCTGGTGCTCAAGAACTACCTCGCGTTTTAAACGGTTTGGGTGTTGCAATCGTGTCTACTTCTCACGGAGTAATGACAGGTAAGCAAGCGCAAAAAGAAAACGTTGGTGGTGAAGTACTGTGTTACGTTTACTAATTAGTAAAAGACAAAGAAATGTCAAGAATAGGTAAAAGTCCAATTGCAATTCCAGAAGGAGTTACAATAGATATAAAAGAAGGAGCGATTACTGTAAAAGGTAAGCTTGGCGAATTGACGCAAGAAATTGCTGATATTACTGTAAAGCAAGAAGAGGGTAATATAGTTCTTGAGCGTCCTACGGAATCTAAAGATCATAAAGCTAAGCACGGTTTATACCGCTCGCTTATCAATAATATGGTTGAAGGTGTTTCAAAAGGATTCACAAAAGAGCTTGAGCTTGTTGGTGTAGGGTATAGAGCCTCTAACCAAGGTCAAAAATTAGATTTGGCTTTAGGGTTCTCTCATAACATCGTATTAAACCTTGCTCCTGAGGTAAAAGTGGAAACTATATCTGAAAAAGGAAAGAATCCAATCGTAAAGCTAACTTCGCATGACAAGCAATTAGTTGGGCAAGTAGCAGCGAAAATTAGAGGCTTCCGTAAGCCAGAACCTTATAAAGGTAAAGGTGTGAAGTTTGTAGGTGAACAAATAAGAAGAAAAGCTGGTAAATCAGCATAATCAATAGTATTATGGCATTATCAAGAACTGATAGAAGACAGCGTCTTCGTTATAGAATCAGAAAAACTATTTCTGGTACTGCAACAACACCAAGGCTTGCTGTTTTTAGAAGCAACAAAGAAATATACGCTCAAGTAATCGACGATGTAAATGGGGTAACTCTAGCATCAGCCTCGTCAAGAGACAAAGAGATTGCAAAAGCAAAGGGTAATAAAACTGAGATCGCTACACTAGTAGGTAAGGCAGTTGCTGAAAAAGCAACAAAAGCTGGTGTTGAAAAAGTAGCGTTCGATAGAGGTGGTTACTTGTATCACGGTAGAGTTAAATCATTAGCAGACGGTGCAAGAGAGGCCGGATTAAAATTCTAAGAATTATGTTTCAGAAATATAAAAGTGCAGAGACAGTAAAACCGGGCGGACTTGAATTAAAAGATCGTTTAGTTGGTGTACAACGTGTAACCAAAGTAACTAAAGGTGGTCGTGCATTCGGTTTCTCAGCAATCGTTGTGGTTGGTGATGAAAACGGTGTAGTAGGTCACGGTCTAGGTAAATCTAAAGAAGTTGCTGAAGCAATTTCTAAAGCAGTTGAAGATGCTAAGAAAAACCTAGTACGTATTCCTTTAGTAAAAGGAACAGTACCACACGAACAAAAAGGTAAATTTGGTGGTGCACGTGTATTTATCAAGCCTGCTTCTCCTGGTACAGGAGTAATTGCTGGTGGTGCCGTTCGTGCGGTATTAGAAGCAGTAGGTGTACATGATGTACTTTCAAAATCACAAGGTTCATCAAACCCGCATAATGTGGTAAAAGCAACTTTCGATGCTTTATTACAGTTAAGAGATGCTCGTACGATTGCTAAGCAACGTGGTATTTCAGTAGAAAAAGTATTTAACGCTTAAGACTAAGAATAGAGATGGCAAAGATCAAGGTAAAGCAAGTAAAAAGCGGAATCGGACGTCCTCAGAATCAAAAGAGAACGTTAGAGGCTTTAGGTTTGCGTAAAATTGGCCAAGTAGTAGAGCATGACAACACGCCTAACATTCTTGGTATGGTAAGAACAGTTAATCATCTAGTTTCTGTTGAAGAAACTAAATAATAATATAGAGTTATGAATTTAAGTAACTTAAAACCAGCTGCAGGTTCAGTAAAAAATGCTGGAAAACGAGTAGGTCGTGGTCAAGGCTCTGGAAAAGGTGGTACCGCTACACGTGGTCACAAAGGTGCTAAGTCACGTTCAGGTTATTCTCGTAAAATCGGTTTTGAAGGTGGTCAAATGCCTTTACAACGTCGAGTGCCTAAGTTTGGTTTTACCAACATTAACAGAAAAGAGTACACAGGTATCAATTTAGATCGTTTACAAGAAGCGGTAGATGCAGGTGTAATCAAAGATGTTGTGAACATGGACGTATTGGTTGAAAACCGTATGGCTGGTAAAAATGACTTGGTTAAGATTTTAGGAAGAGGTGAATTAAAAGCTTCTTTAAAAATAACCGTACATAAATTTACTGCTACAGCAAAAGCTGCTATCGAAAAAGCAGGCGGAGAAGCTGTAACATTGTAATTGATCGTTTAGAATGAAGAAATTAGTAGAAACTATATCAAACATCTGGAAGATTGAAGAACTACGTAATCGTATTATGATTACGTTGGGTCTTTTACTAGTATACCGTTTCGGTACGCGAGTAGCACTTCCTGGTGTTGATAGCTCTCTTTTAGGGTCGGCTTTTAGTGATAACTTTGATGGTGGTATTGGTGGATTGCTTAATGCATTTACTGGTGGTGCCTTATCAAATGTATCTGTATTCGCATTAGGTATTATGCCATACATTTCTGCGTCGATTGTGGTGCAGTTAATGGGTATTGCTATACCTTATTTGCAAAAGCTACAAAAAGAGGGTGAAAGTGGTCGTAAAAAGATCAATCAAATAACACGTTGGTTAACCATTGGTATCTGTTTGGTACAAGCGCCTTCATACTTATTAAGTCTTGGTACTTTAGGAGTTGACGAAAGTGCATTCATTATGGGTCGTGGTTTAGATTGGTTGATTCCATCAGTATTAATTCTTGTAACCGGTTGTGTTTTTGCAATGTGGTTAGGAGAAAAAATTACTGATAAAGGTATTGGTAATGGTATTTCTATCTTAATTATGGTAGGTATTATTGCGACACTTCCACAGTTCTTCGTTCAAGAAGTTGTTGCTAGATTAGGTGCTGGTAACGGCGGATGGATGCTTGTACTAATTGAAGTAGTAGTATGGTTGATCATTATTTTGTTAAGTGTATTGTTGGTAATGGCGGTTCGCCAAATACCAGTACAATATGCGCGTCGTACTGCTTCAGGTGGTTATGAGCGCAATGTAATGGGAAGCCGTCAATACATTCCACTAAAATTAAATGCATCAGGTGTAATGCCAATTATCTTTGCACAAGCAATTATGTTTGTTCCTGGATTAATCGGTAGTGCATCTTTCTTAAAAGATTCTAATGTTGGTCAATGGTTACAAACCAACTTTGGTAATAATATGTTTGGTTTCTGGTACAACCTTGTGTTTGCTTTATTAATAATTGTGTTTACATATTTCTATACTGCAATTACGGTACCTACAAACAAAATGGCTGATGATCTTAAACGCAGCGGTGGTTTTATTCCTGGTATTCGTCCGGGTACTGAAACTTCTGAGTATCTAGATAAGATCATGTCTCAAATTACACTGCCAGGTTCGATATTTTTAGCAGCTATTGCTATTTTTCCTGCCTTTGCGGTTAATTTAATGGGAGTGCAGCCTAACTGGGGACTATTTTATGGTGGTACCTCATTATTAATCATGGTTGGAGTTGCAATCGATACCATGCAGCAGGTTAATGCATATTTGCTTAATCGCCACTATGATGGTTTGATGAAAACCGGAAAAAATAGAAAAGTAGTTGCATAATTATGGCTAAACAAGCAGCAATAGAACAAGACGGAACGATTATCGAAGCATTGTCAAACGCAATGTTTCGTGTCGAACTAGAAAACGGTCACGTAGTAACCGCTCACATTTCTGGTAAAATGCGTATGCATTACATTAAGTTGTTACCAGGTGATAAGGTGAAATTGGAAATGAGTCCATACGACTTGACCAAAGCAAGAATTACTTATAGATACTAATAAAGATATTAGATTTTAGATAATCGTATTTCTAAAATCATAAATAGACAACGATGAAAGTAAGAGCATCAGTAAAAAAGAGAAGTCCCGAGTGCAAGATTGTGCGTCGTAAGGGAAGATTGTACGTAATTAATAAAAAGAATCCTAGATTTAAACAAAGACAAGGGTAAGTTATGGCTAGAATCGCAGGAGTAGATGTACCAAAGCAAAAAAGAGGGGTTATCGCATTAACCTACATCTTTGGTATCGGAAAAAGCAGAGCGCAAGAGATCTTGAAAGCTGCAAAAGTAGATGAAAGTACTAAAGTATCAGATTGGTCGGATGACGAAATTGGTCGTATTCGTGAAGCTGTAGGTACTTATACCATCGAAGGTGAATTACGTTCAGAAGTTCAGTTAAACATCAAACGTTTAATGGATATTGGTTGTTACCGTGGTATTCGCCACCGTTCTGGTCTTCCATTACGTGGTCAGCGTACCAAAAACAACTCACGTACAAGAAAAGGTAAGCGTAAAACGGTTGCTAACAAGAAAAAAGCAACTAAATAATAAGTAGTAGTTATGGCAAAGTCAGCAGCAAAAAAACGTAAAGTGGTTATTGAGTCAGTTGGTCAGGCATATGTTACTGCTTCATTCAATAACATCATTGTATCACTTACCAACAAAAAAGGTGATGTAATTTCTTGGTCATCTGCCGGTAAAATGGGTTTCCGTGGTTCTAAAAAGAACACACCATACGCAGCGCAGTTAGCAGCCGAAGATTGTGCAAAAGTAGCACACGAAGCTGGACTAAGAAAAGTAAAAGTATATGTAAAAGGTCCTGGTAACGGTCGTGAATCGGCAATTAGAACCTTACACAATAATGGTATTGAGGTAACTGAGATTATCGATGTTACTCCATTACCACACAATGGTTGTCGTCCACCAAAAAGACGTCGAGTTTAATTAAGTATAAATCGAAGTGGAACTAGGTTATCGAAGGAAAGAGACCTTAATTCATAACCCCACTTTTTAAATTTTAGAAATGGCAAGATATACTGGTCCAAAAACTAAAATCGCTCGTAAATTTGGCGAAGCGATCTTCGGAGACGATAAGTCGTTCGAAAAAAGAAATTACCCTCCAGGGCAGCACGGTAACAACCGTCGTCGTGGAAAAAAATCTGAGTACGCTGTTCAGTTAATGGAAAAGCAAAAAGCAAAATACACTTATGGTATTTTAGAGCGTCAATTCCGCAATTTGTTCGAAAAAGCAAAGCGTAGTAATGACGTAACCGGTGAGGTATTATTGCAACTTTGTGAGCGTCGTCTAGACAACGTAGTATACCGTATGGGTATCTCTAAGTCAAGACGTGGTGCTCGTCAGTTAGTATCGCACAGACACATTACGGTTAATGGTAACTTGGTAAACATTCCATCATACTCATTAAAACCTGGTGATGTTGTTGCTGTAAGAGAAAAATCAAAATCGTTAGTGGCTATTGAAGATGCTTTACAATCAAACAGTAGCGTTTACGAATGGATTACTTGGAATTCTGAAAAGAAAGAAGGAACGTTTGTTACTATTCCTCAGCGTCTTCAAATTCCAGAAAACATTAAAGAGCAACTAATCGTCGAATTGTATTCTAAATAATAATTTACCACAACTAAATTATGGCATTACTAAATTTTCAAAAGCCGGATAAGGTTATCATGATCGATTCATCTGAATTCGAAGGAAAATTCGAATTCCGTCCACTTGAACCTGGATATGGATTGACAGTTGGTAACGCTCTGCGAAGAGTGCTGTTATCATCACTTGAAGGATTTGCAATCACCTCAATCCGTATGGATAAGGTAGATCACGAATTTTCAACGATTGATGGTGTGGTAGAAGATGTAACAGAAATCATCCTTAATCTGAAACAAGTTCGTTTCAAGCGTCAAATCGAAGATGTTGACAACGAAGCAGTAGCTATTTCAGTAACAGGAAAAGAGCAGTTAACTGCTGGAGATTTCCAGAAGTTCATCTCAGGTTTTCAAGTACTAAATCCAGACTTGGTTATCTGTAATATGGAACCTTCTGTAAACATCAATATGGACATTACTATCGAGAAAGGTCGTGGTTATGTTCCTGCTGAAGAGAACAAAAAGTCAAGTTCGCCAATCGGTACTATTGCAATCGATTCTATTTACACTCCAATTAAGAATGTAAAGTACAGCATCGAGAATTACCGTGTTGAGCAAAAAACTGACTACGAAAAATTGGTTTTCGAAATCGTTTCTGACGGATCTATCCATCCTAAGGATGCATTAACCGAAGCTGCTAAAACACTTATTCACCACTTCATGTTGTTCTCTGATGAGCGCATTACTCTTGAAGCGGATGAAATCGCTCAGACTGAGACTTATGATGAAGAGTCATTACATATGCGTCAACTTCTTAAAACAAAGTTGATTGATATGGATCTTTCAGTACGTGCATTAAACTGTTTAAAGGCTGCTGAAGTTGATACATTGGGTGACCTAGTATCTTTCAACAAGAACGATTTAATGAAATTCAGAAACTTTGGTAAAAAATCATTAACTGAGCTTGAAGAGCTAGTAAATGTAAAAGGACTAAACTTCGGTATGGACCTTACCAAATATAAATTAGACAAGGATTAACGTATAGATTACAGAAGTTAGATTTTAATATCTAACATCTAAAATCTCATATCTAACGAAGATGAGACACGGAAAGAAATTTAATCATTTAGGTCGTAAAACAGCGCATAGAAAAGCGATGTTGGCCAATATGGCTTGTTCATTAATTGAGCACAAGCGCATAAATACAACAGTGGCGAAAGCAAAGGCATTAAAGCAATTTGTAGAGCCGCTAGTTACAAAATCTAAAGAAGACACTACGCACAACCGTCGTATAGTATTTAGTTACTTAAGACAAAAAGAAGCTGTTGGTGAACTTTTTAGAGAAGTAGCAACAAAGGTTGGCGATCGCCCAGGGGGATACACACGTATCATTAAAATGGGAAATCGTTTAGGTGATAACGCTTCAATGGCAATGATCGAGTTGGTAGACTTTAACGAGACCTACACGTCTGGAACACCCGCTAAGAAGAAATCACGTCGTAGCCGTTCTAAGAAAAAAGCTGATGCTCCTGTCGCGGTTGAAGAGACAGTAGAAGAAGTAAAAGCAGAAGTTGAAGAAACTGCAACTGAGGCGAAAGCAGAAGCTGTAGAAGAAACGAAAGCTGAAGAAGCTCCAGCAGAAGAGCCTAAAGCAGACGACAACGCTGAAGAAACGAAAGAGTAATGAACATTATTCGTTAATATCAAAAAGGATAAGCTTTTAAGTTTATCCTTTTTTTTATGTTTTTTTGTAACCGAAAACGGTTAATGTTTAAAAATAAATTGCAGCTCGTGTATTGACGAGATTTTTGAATACAAATTGAAATAGAATAAAACAGCACAACAAGATGAAGTACCAATCAAGAAAAAAAGCCCTTATTTTATTAGCCGATGGCACCATTTTTCACGGTAAAGCTGTGGGAGAAACAGAAGGTAGCGCATTCGGTGAAGTTTGTTTTAATACCGGTATGACGGGATATCAAGAAATATTCACCGATCCATCCTACTACGGTCAGTTAATGGTTACGACCAATGCACATATTGGTAACTATGGTACCAAAGAGGAAGAGTCTCAATCAGATTCTGTTAAGATCGCAGGATTAATATGCCGTAATTTTAGTTATCAATATTCTAGAGAACAGGCCGACGATTCATTGGAGAATTTTCTAGCAAAATCCAATCTAATAGCCATTTCTGATGTCGACACCCGTGCCTTGGTAAGTCATATTCGTGACAATGGTGCTATGAACGGTGTTATTACCACAGAAGTCGAGAAGCTGGATGAACTAAAAAAGCAATTGGCGGCAGTTCCGAATATGGACGGACTAGAATTGGCTTCTAAAGTATCAACTAAAGAACCGTATTATTTTGGTGATGAGAATTCGAATTATAAAGTTGCCGCTTTAGATATTGGTATCAAAAAGAATATTCTAAGAAATATAGCAAGTCGCGGGGCGTACGTAAAAGTATTTCCATACGACACTAAGTTCGAAGATATGGCAGCATGGAATCCTGACGGGTATTTCTTATCAAACGGTCCTGGTGACCCTGAGCCATTAAAAAGTGCCATTGGCGTTGCTAAACAAATCATTGAAAAAGATAAACCTTTATTCGGTATCTGTTTAGGGCATCAAGTGATCGCTTTAGCAAACGGAGTGTCTACTTATAAAATGCACAACGGTCACCGCGGGATTAATCATCCAGTTAAAAATTTACTTACAGGTAAAGGAGAGATTACTTCACAAAATCATGGTTTTGCTGTAAATCGTGAAGAAGCTGAATCCAATACCGAACTTGAAGTGACCCATGTTCATTTAAATGATGATACGGTAGCTGGAATTAAAATGAAAAATAAGAATTGTTTCTCGGTACAATACCATCCAGAGGCAAGCCCAGGACCAAATGATTCGCTGTATTTGTTCGATCAGTTTATTGAGAATATCGCCAAGGCGAATTAGAAATAGTAGTTTAGCGACTACAGACAGACCTACAAGATTTTTAAAAACCTTGTAGGTCTTTTTTTGTTCAAATATTTCAATTTCCCTTACTTTAGTGATACAAAATTTCCGTTTTCGAATGCCAGTAAATGCTATTGACTATCTAAAAAATCCATATCCATATTATTATTCTAGTATTAGAAAGGTCATAGCGATATTGTTACTAATTTCAGCTTTAAGCTTTTTGTTTAGTTACGTGTTTGAGCCTTTTGAGGTGAATAGAGCAGAACATAAAATCGACTATTTCTGGATTTGTGTTATTCATTCCGTAGTGCCACTGCTATTAGGAATTGTATTTTTTTCAGTACTCAATAATCTTATAAAAGAAGAGACTGACTGGTCGATTGGAAAAGAGGCTCTGTGGATATCGATCTACCTTTTTTTGGTGGGAATTGGTAGTTTTTTGATACGTGATGTTATCTATGACAAACCAGATAATTGGTCTTCACGTTATTTTTTTGAAGAGATACGAAACACATTTCTGGTGGGAATTTTAATTGTTGCAGTCGTGTTACCTCTTAATTTAGAAAGGTTATTATCGAAATATAAGAAAAAAGCTAAAGGTATTAATCTGAACAGTTCGGCAGAACCGAAGGAGGTTCTAGTAACAATTAAAACTCCGCTTAAATCAGAGTACTTTGATCTGAAATTATCAGATTTCGTTTTCGCGAAAGTAGATGGAAATTACACCGATATTTTTTTGAGAAATGAAACAGGTGCCAATAGAACGATGGTTCGTATATCACTTAAGGAACTGGAAAACCAGCTTAAAGATTACGTACATATTATAAAAACACATCGCTCTTTTCTTGTAAATAGTAATTACATTAATTCGGTTTCCGGCAATGCTCAAGGTTATATGTTATCATTGTCTGGTGTAAAAGATAAAATTCCCGTGTCACGTGCTAATATTCGATTTTTTGATACAACAATATCGAGGAGAAATTAATTTCAGTCCATGAAAGGCCTTATTGGCTAAGTTTCTTTTCTTTGTTCTTTATAACATCCCTTTGTCATTGGTAACATTAGTCACTAGGATGTTAGTTGTAGGACTATGTTTGTTCTCTAAATATCAATTTTATTTAGCAATGAACATAAAAGAAAGACGCTACGATTTAGATTGGTGGAGGGTGATTTCAATCTTCGCTGTTTATCTTCATCATATAGGAATGCCATTTAACGGAGATGATTTTCATATCATGAATAATGAATCTAGTAAGCTGCTAGATGATATTATGGTATTTTTTGAACAGTTTAGATTACCCATACTTTTCCTGATTTCCGGTGTCGGAACGGTTTATGCTTTTCAAAGACGAAATTGGATTCATTTTATTAAGGAGAGATCCTATCGATTATTAATACCCTTAATTTTTGGCGTATTGATCATCGTTCCTCCTCAAACATTTTTCGAGAATTACGAGTCATTCAATTCGTATCTGGATGTTTATAGTAAAGAGCATTTTAAATTGAAGGCAAATCACCTATGGTTTCTAGAAAACTTATTTTTTCTGTCAATTCTGTGTATACCAATAATTTTGTTTTTCAAATCAACACGATTTAAAACAATGTTAGGATGGGTAGAAAAAACAACCTCTACAAAACTCGGCATGTTTCTGTGGGTAATTCCTTTAGTATTGATCAGAATAATTTCGAAAAAATACTTCCCGTCTGATTCCAAAGATATTACCAACCTGTCCTCAACATTGTTTTACGGATATTTTTTCATCGCCGGTATCTTGATAAATCAATCCGACTTGATTTGGAGTAACTTAAAGAATTACAGGAGGCATAACTTAAAACTTAGCATGTTTAGTATTATAGTTTTCTATGGGTACTATTTTTTTCCTGAAGGTTGGGTGCCAGAAAATGTTAGTAATAAGCTATTATGGGATATTTGGTATACCGTTTCAGTACTTTTAAGTTGGTCTTTAATTATAACTGCACTTGGTTATGGGCAAGTATTCTTTAATCGAAAAAGCAATTTGTTGCCATTGCTTAATCAGGCAGCATATCCTTTCTATATACTGCATCAAACAGTCATTGTTGTACTAGCGTATTATATAGTGCAGTTGAATCTTTCAATTTTGTTTAAAATAGCGCTGCTTCTAATAAGTACATTATCTGTTACGATAGTGATTTATCGGTTCGTGATTTATCCCTTTAAAATCGCTCGTTTTTTATTTGGGGTAAAATCCAAAAGCTCGGCGATTTAAAATATAGATTCTATCTGCGAGGTTTCTATTTGGAAGTCTTATTTTTTATGTTCATATTATATTTCAATTACCAATCAGATGCAACTCAACACCAACTCAAAAGTCAAAGAAATTTTCGATCACTACCCTGAGAACGTCCAGGCGAAAATGAATCATCTAAGAGCATTAGTCCTCGAAGTTGCTGCTTCTATTGATGGTTTAAATTCAATTGAAGAGACATTAAAATGGAATGAACCAAGTTACTTAACCATGAACGGAAGTACTTTACGAATGGATTGGAAACAAAAATCTCCCGATCAATATGCAATGTATTTTAGCTGTTCGACAAAGTTGGTTCCGACTTTTAGAAAAATATACAAGGGTGTATTTAATTTTGAAGGGAATAGGGCAATCGTTTTTAAGTTGAATGAACAAATTCCTGAAACCGAATTAAAACATTGCATTCAATTGGCGCTTACTTATCATAAAGTAAAAAATGAAGTGTTATTAGGGGCTTAATTCAATATGGTTGCATTATCAATTTCCCATTTTTTATAATTGTTTTTTAATTATTCATCATTAATTAATTTCCTAAAACGTTATCGCCACATTTCCGCACGGTTTCGTGTATAAATGAGCGTTGAAATTTATCGGTTTCGTATCTTTGATTTTCTAAAATTAGGTAACCAATAAAAACTACGAAATGAGTATCATTATTAATGTACATGCACGACAAATTCTAGATTCACGAGGTAACCCAACTGTAGAGGTTGATGTAATGACTGAAAATGGAGTGCTAGGTCGTGCTGCTGTTCCTTCAGGAGCTTCTACAGGAGAACATGAGGCAGTAGAGCTTCGTGACGGTGGTAAAAACTACATGGGGAAAGGAGTGCTTACTGCAGTCAAAAATGTAAACGAGATACTTGCTGAGGAATTAATTGGTTATTCTGTTTTCGAACAAAACCTAATCGATCAAACAATGATTGATGTTGATGGTACTCCAAACAAGTCAAAACTAGGAGCCAACGCCATTTTAGGTGTTTCGTTGGCGGTTGCTAAAGCAGCTGCAAATGAGTTAGGAATGCCATTATATCGCTATGTTGGTGGGGTTAGTGCTAATACACTTCCAGTGCCAATGATGAATATTATTAACGGCGGCTCACATAGTGATGCACCAATCGCATTTCAAGAGTTTATGGTAATGCCAGTTAAAGCTGAAAACTTTACCCATGCGATGCAAATGGGAACTGAGATTTTCCATAACCTTAAAAAGGTATTGCATGATCGTGGTTTAAGTACAGCAGTTGGTGATGAAGGAGGTTTCGCACCAACATTAGACGGAACTGAAGATGCACTAGACACGATTGCACTTGCTGTTGATAAGGCTGGTTATAAATTAGGTGATGATGTAATGATTGCCTTAGATTGCGCAGCTGCTGAATTCTTTGTAGATGGTAAGTACGACTACACAAAATTTGAAGGTGATAAAGGAGCGGTTAGAACATCAGAAGAACAAGCACAATATTTAGCTGACCTAAGTGCAAAATATCCTATTATCTCTATCGAGGACGGAATGGATGAAAATGACTGGGATGGTTGGAAAGCACTAACTGATAAAGTTGGTGATAAAGTGCAATTAGTAGGTGATGATTTATTTGTTACCAATGTTGAGCGTTTAAGTCGAGGTATCGAGAATGGTATTGCAAATTCAATTTTGATTAAAGTAAATCAAATCGGTACTTTAACCGAGACAATTTCAGCAGTGAATATGGCGCATAATGCCGGTTATACATCGGTTATGTCGCACCGTTCGGGTGAAACGGAAGATAACACTATTGCTGATCTTGCTGTCGCTCTAAATACAGGGCAAATTAAAACAGGTTCTGCTTCCCGTTCAGATCGTATGGCAAAATACAATCAGTTATTAAGAATAGAAGAAGAATTAGGAAGTGTTGCTTACTTTCCGCAGCAAAACGCTTTTAAAGTAAAATAATACAAGTGTCACTTCGAGTGATCTCGATAGCTATCGAGATTGTATCGAGAAGCTTTATGAATTAGTTATTTTCAAAAAAGCGCAATAATTCAAAAAAATCCACCAAACTCATTGTAAGTTTAGGTGGATTTTTTTGTCAAATATTTAAGCGTTTCAAGACGCGCTTAACTTTATAAATCGCAAAGGTTTTCGTAATTTCGTATTCCTTTTAAAAACACACAATTTTATATGTCAAATACAGCTACTTTAGAAATAGGTGGAAACAAATATGAATTTCCTATAATTGAAGGATCAGAAGGGGAGAAAGCCATCGATATCAAGACGCTTCGCGGTGCTACTGGTGGGGTTATTACCATTGATCCTGGTTATAAAAATACAGGTTCATGTGAAAGTGGAATCACCTTTCTAGATGGCGAAAAAGGTATTTTGAGATATCGAGGATACTCAATCGAAGATCTTGCTGAAAAAGCGGACTTTTTGGAGGTTGTGTATCTATTGATTTTTGGTGAGTTACCAACAAAAGAACAACATGATAAATTTCATGCCGACATAAAAGATAAGGCAATTGTTGATGAAGAGGTAAAGAAAATTCTAGATGGTTTTCCAAAATCAGCACATCCAATGGGTGTATTGTCATCTTTAACGAGTGCACTAACTGCTTTTAATCCATCATCAGTTAACGTTGATTCGGAAGAAGATTTGTACCGTTCTATTGTAAAAATACTAGGAAAGTTTCCTGTCTTAGTAGCATGGACAATGCGCAAAAAGCAAGGACTTCCTTTAGATTATGGTGATAACTCATTGGGTTATGTAGAGAATATTTTGAAAATGATGTTCCGCAAGCCAAATGAAGAGTATACAATGAATCCAATTTTAGTAAATGCATTAGACAAATTACTAATCTTACATGCTGACCATGAGCAAAACTGTTCTACTTCTACTGTACGAATCGTGGGTTCATCACATGCGGGATTATTTGCCTCAATTTCTGCTGGAATCTCTGCCCTATGGGGGCCACTTCATGGTGGAGCTAACCAAGCTGTTTTAGAAATGTTAGAGGCTATTAGAGAAGATGGCGGTGATACTAAAAAATACATGGCGAAAGCTAAAGATAAGTCAGACCCTTTTAGACTTATGGGCTTTGGTCATAGAGTTTATAAAAACTTCGACCCTAGAGCGAAGATCATAAAAGTTGCTGCAGACGAAGTACTAGGCGACTTAGGCGTTGAAGATCCTATTTTGGATATTGCGAAAGGATTGGAACAAGAAGCTTTAAAAGACGAGTATTTTGTACAACGTAAGTTGTATCCTAATGTCGATTTTTATTCTGGGATTATTTACCGAGCAATGGGAATTCCGACAGAGATGTTTACTGTAATGTTCGCACTAGGTCGCTTACCAGGTTGGATTGCCCAATGGAGAGAAATGCGCCAACGTAAAGAGCCTATCGGAAGACCTCGTCAAGTTTATATCGGTGAGAACTACCGTAACTTCGTTTCATTGGAAAAGAGATAAAATCAATTTAAATAGTATAAAGCGATACTTAGCTAAGTATCGCTTTTCTTTTTTAAGCAATACAACATGCTACAACTTCATGTAAATGACGAAACTTCGCGCCTTAGGGCTGTTGTTTTAGGTACTGCAAAAAGTAATGGTCCAACTCCTAAGATAGAGGATGCTTATGACCCCAAATCAGCACTGCACATAAAACAGGGGACGTATCCTGCAGAAGAGGATATGGTAAGAGAAATGGAAGCAGTTGCTGCCGTTTTTAGGAAGTATGATGTGGTAATTCATCGACCAGAAGTGATTGAAAATTACAATCAGATTTTTGCTCGCGACATTGCTTTTGTTATCGAGGATAAATTTATAAAGTCGAATATTTTACCGGATCGCGAACGTGAAATCCATGCTATTGATTATTTAATAAATCAGATAGATCCTGAAAAAGTAATTACCCTTCCTGAGGAAGCCCATGTCGAAGGTGGTGATGTAATGCCTTATCATGATTACATTTTTGTTGGAACATATACAGGAGATGACTATCCTGATTATATTACAGCGAGAACTAATATTCAAGCAGTGAATGCTTTGAAGGAACTGTTTCCAAACAAGAAGGTAAAAGCGTTTGAGCTCCGTAAATCAAATACTGATGCTAAAAACAATGCCTTGCATTTAGATTGCTGTTTTCAGCCGGTCGGGAAGGATATGGCAATTATTCATAAAAACGGATTCCTAATAGAGGAGGAGTACAATTGGTTAGTTGATCTTTTTGGTAAGGATAAAGTTTTTGAAATTACCAAGGATGAAATGTATCATATGAATAGTAACATCTTTTCAATCGCACCCGATGTGGTGATTTCGGAAAAAGGTTTTACAAGGCTTAATGCCTGGTTGAGAGCTAATGGTATCACAGTAGAAGAGGTGCCCTATGCCGAAATCTCAAAACAAGAAGGCCTATTGCGCTGCAGTACCATGCCATTAATTAGGGATAAAAATTAGACTTTTATTTTCACCTTCATATCAATAAATACGATTTTACGAACTAATTTTGCTGCCAGAAAACAGAAATTTCTAGTGATGTTAGTTCTAATGATTTTTGATTGAACAATAGTGAAATCAAAAATTGTGTCGAGAATAGTTTCGAAGTCTGTATTGTGATTCAAAAAAAGAGAATAGAACAGGTAGAAAAGAGCCAAGAACTACAATACAGCGTTTACAAATCTATTAACAAGGCAACTCAGTAATCCAATAACTACAAACGAAACCCAATGAGACAAGTAACCAACACCATCTTAATGGTACGACCGGCCAATTTCAGATCTAATGAACAAACGGCTGTCAATAATTATTATCAAAAGTCACTTGACCATATTGCGCCAGATGAATTATTGTCTAAAGCTGTAGGTGAGTTTGATGCGTTTGTAAAAAAACTTAGAGATGTTGGTGTAAATGTTGTAGTAATTGAAGGTGATAAAAATACAGATACACCAGACGCGCACTTCCCTAATAATTGGATTTCTTTTCATGAAAAAGGCACTGTGGCGGTCTATCCTATGTTTGCAGAAAATAGGAGGTCAGAACGCAGAGAAGATGTTTTTGAAGTGCTAGAAAAGGATGGATTTAAAATTGAAAGTATTGTCGATTATACTAGCGCAGAGGATGAAGAAGTCTTTTTAGAGGGAACAGGAAGTTTACTGTTGGACCGAGTAAACAGAAAAGCCTATTGTGCTTTGTCACCAAGAGCGGATGAAGAATTACTCATTGAGTTTTGTGAAGATTTTGAATATACTCCGGTTGTTTTTACTGCCAATCAGACATTTAATGGTGAGCGAAGTCCCATTTATCATACCAATGTGATGATGTGTTTGGGGGAGGATTTTTGTGTGATTTGTCTAGATAGTATTGATGATAAAAAAGAGCGTAAAAACGTATTGGCCCATTTAAGAGAGGATAAAAAGGAAGTCATTGAAATATCAGAAGAACAGGTGCTGCACTTTGCAGGTAATATGCTTCAAGTAGAAGGTGATGATGGGAAACCTTACTTGGTAATGAGCGAGGCTGCGCATAAAAGTTTAACACCATTACAAATAGCCACCATCGAGAAATACTGCGAAATTTTATCAAGTTCTTTAAACACAATTGAAACTTGCGGAGGGGGAAGCGCACGTTGCATGATGGCCGAGGTTTTTCTTCCGAGAAAATAATGCTATCTTTCTACCATGCTTTCTAAGAAAACCAAATACGGATTAAAGGCTTTAACGTATATTGCCAAAAAAGAAGATAAAAGTCCCGTACTTATTTCTGAGATTGCTGAGAATGAGAATATCTCAAGAAAGTTTTTGGAAACTATCCTTTTATTATTGAAAAATACAGGTTTTCTCGCTTCAAAAATGGGCAAAGGTGGCGGTTACTATCTTATTAAAGATCCGAAAGAGATTACACTAGCGTCTCTTATCAGAATATTAGAAGGGCCCATTGCGATGCTACCTTGTGTGAGCCTAAATTTCTATGAAAAATGCGCTGATTGCCCGGATGAAGCGGCGTGCTCATTGCATAAACTTATGATCGAAGTTCGAGATAATACACTAAATGTACTAGAGAATAAAACACTTCACGATTTAACATTCGATTAAAAAAATTTAACTCATAAATCTACTAATCCGATAGATTAATAGTATATTTGAGCCTTTATTAAAACCATGCTATTAAATGATACTTGATATTTTACGACCAGATCAATCTAAACAGACATCAGACAGTCCGAAAATATCGCTTCTTAAGACAATTTCTTGGCGCATTATTGGCACTTTAGATACTATGATAATATCATATTTGCTAACTGGAGATATGAAGATTGCTTTTGGTATTGGGGGTATTGAAGTCGTATCAAAAATGGTCTTGTATTATTTTCATGAGCGTATCTGGAATAAAGTAAAAAGACATTAAAAGGGCAATATGAATATTGAAAATATCAACACATTATTTCGGGATAAATCAATTAATGAAGTAATTGAGTTTGCAAATTCGTCAGGCAAAAAACTGGTAATTACCACCAATTTTAGACCTTATGAAGTAGCAATTTTACACGCAGTTACCAATGTTATACCAGAAATAGATGTGATTTGGTGCGATACAGGTTATAATACTCCTCAAACGTATAAGCATGCCGAGTATTTGATTGATCGATTAAATCTTAATATAGATTTATATGTTCCTAAACAAACGTCTGCTCATCGCGATGCGGTAATGGGAATTCCCGATATAGATTCACCGCTTCATGGCGAGTTTACAAATCAAGTAAAGCTTGAGCCTTTTAAAAGAGCGATGGCAAAACATCAGCCAGATATTTGGTTTACTAATCTGAGAAAAGGACAAACGGCATTAAGAGATTCACTAGATATTTTTTCTCAGGGAAAGGATGGTGTACTAAAAGTAAGTCCATTTTATCATTGGACGGATACACAATTAGATGCGTATATATCTGAGCATGATTTACCGAATGAGTTTAAATATTATGATCCAACCAAAGTGTTGGAAAATAGAGAATGCGGTTTGCACAGCAATACTATTTCAAATTAAAAAGATATGGCAGTACAAAACAGTCATTTACAGACATTAGAAGACGAAAGTATTTACATACTTCGAGAGGTTGCAGCTCAATTTCAAAATCCCGCCTTACTTTTTTCCGGCGGAAAAGATTCCATTACCATGGCTCATCTCGCTAAGAAGGCTTTCTACCCTGCTAAAATCCCTTTTACATTTTTACATGTCGATACTGGACACAATTTTCCTGAGACGATTGAATTTCGGGATGCATATATTAAAAAGTTAGGCGTTAAGCTCGAAGTACGATATGTACAGGATGCGATTGATCAGAATAAAGTAAAAGAAGAAAGTGGAAAATATGCCAGCAGAAATTCACTTCAAACAGTAACTTTGTTAGATGCAATTGAAGAACTCGGTTTTGATGCTTGTTTAGGAGGTGCGCGTCGTGATGAGGAAAAATCAAGAGCGAAAGAGCGTATTTTTTCAGTGCGTGATGATTTTGGCCAGTGGGACGCCAAAAAGCAACGACCTGAATTATTTCAAATATTAAATGGGAAAATTGAATTTGGTGAAAATGTCAGAGCATTTCCTATTAGCAACTGGACTGAAGAAGATATTTGGAGTTACATTCTTCAAGAAAATTTAGAATTACCAAGCATCTATTTTGCGCATAAGCGTAGGTTGGTGAAACGGGATGGCGCTTTTCTAGCGCTTTCTGATTACCTCAATTTGGTTGATACAGATGAGATTATAGAAGATGTAGTACGCTTTCGAACGGTTGGCGATATGACCTGTACAGCTGCACTACCATCAACTGCGAATACAGTCAAATTAGTTTTAGATGAAAACAAAGCTTCAAAGCACTCCGAAAGAGGTGCACGTATAGACGATCAACGAAGCGAGTCAGCATTAGAACAACGAAAAAAAGACGGATATTTTTAATAAAAGACTAATGTCACATCGAGTGATTTCAATTGACTGGAAGGGAAATTGAAATTGTATCGAGATGCATGGGGAGTGGAGATTTTAAATTATCTATAGAAACAGACAGTAAATGGATTTACTAAGAATAAGTACGGCAGGAAGTGTAGACGATGGTAAAAGTACCTTGATCGGTCGACTTTTATACGATACCGATGCATTAACTAAGGAGCAGGAAGCGCTTATTGAGAAAAAGACAGCTGAAAAAGGCTTAGCCGATCTTGATTTTTCGGTGATTACCGATGGATTAATTGCAGAGCGAGAGCAGGGCATTACTATCGATGTAGCCCATATTTATTTCTCAACAAATAAGCGTAAGTTCATAATTGCTGATAGCCCTGGGCATGTTGAATACACCAGAAATATGGTTACTGGTGCATCTAATGCTGAGGTTTCTATTATTCTGATTGATGCTCGGAAAGGACTATTAGAACAGAGCTATCGCCATTTTTTCATTAGCCAATTGTTACGATTACATACTGTTGTTTTTTGTATCAACAAAATGGACCTTGTTGACTACAGTGAAGATGTATTTTTAAAAATCGCCGCAGATATACAACGAATGACTGCATCCTTCGAACATAGTAATCCGAACATTGAAATTATCCCGATTAGTTCATTAAAAGGTGATAATGTTGTTAATCATTCTAGCAATACAGCTTGGTATCAAGGCGAAACATTAAATAGTGTCTTGCATCAGATAGAATCAGAACAAGATATAGTTACAGCGTTTAGAATGGATGTACAAAACGTACTGCATGTTCAAAATAATGAGTTTGTTGACTACCGTGGCTATTCTGGTCGCGTAGCTAGCGGGACCATTACATTAGGAGATGAAGTGATGGTCTATCCTTCTCAAAAAAATGCGATTGTAACCGAAATACGGAAAGATATCAATCTTTTGGAAAATGCAGCTACAGGAGATTCTGTTAGCATTTCTCTAGATAGGGAAATTGATATTAGCCGTGGATCTATCATCACAAAAAATAACGAGGCAATACCAATAACAGAAAAGAGTATTAAGGCAAAATTGGTTTGGTTAGAAGAAGATCAGGCTGCAATAGGTTCAAAATTTTTGTTACAAGCAGGGAGTAAGACCGTACAAGTAAGACTAGAACAAATACACGCAATAATTCCACCAGAAAACCCATCAAATTTGCAGGAAGCTTCAAGTCTTAAACTAAATGATATTGCAATTACCAGTTTAAAACTAGCAAGCCCCATTTTCTTAGATCATTATGCAGTTAATAAAAATAATGGCGCATTCATTTTGATCAATCCACGGACAAATAATACCTGTGCTGTTGGTTTTGTGGAATAGAACAAAACAAGATTTCTTTGCTTTGAAATTTTATGTCTTGTAGTTTTTTGCACTCACTTAGGTGTTGACTAAGCGCTTGTGTGTCAAAAATAGGACTTCTTCCTTTTTATTTTGGTAGCATTCGTAGAAGCCTTATTTTTCCTGAAAATTAGGTAGCTCTCAAATGTTATTCAACTCGCTTGACTTTATTTTCTTTTTCCCTATAGCAGTTGTGGTTTACTACTTATTTCCCCATAAACACAGATGGGCTTGGTTGCTAGGATGTAGTTATTACTTCTATATGCAATGGGATGTCACCTTGGTTTTCTTATTAATTGCATCGACGCTTATTGATTATGCATTAGGAATAAAAATGCATAGGACAGCTCATAAACAAAGGAGAAAGTGGTATTTAATGCTGAGCGTTTTGGCCAATGTAGGAATGCTTTTCTTCTTTAAATACCTTGGGTTTTTTAGCGAATCTGTTAGCCAAATAATGGCATATTTTGGGCAAGTAGATACAAATACAGTTACAGCTTCAACTTCTGCTTATGGAAACATTTTGCTCCCTGTAGGTATTAGTTTTTATACATTTCAAACACTTAGTTACAGTATTGATATTTATCGAGGAAAAATCGAACCAGAACACCATCTAGGAAAGTATGCACTTTACGTGGCATTTTTCCCTCAACTGGTTGCTGGTCCAATCGAGAGAGCTTCGCGTTTACTACCCCAATTCCATAAAAAAATAGAAATAGATATTGAGGCTATTCGCAAAGGAATAATCCTAATGAGTTGGGGGTTTTTTTTAAAAATGGTTGTGGCCGATAGGCTAGGGGTGTATGTAGATTACGCCCATGGCAATCCAGCAGGAACTCCTGGAATACCATTGTTTCTGGCAATGTACTTTTTTGGTTTTCAAATTTATTATGACTTTTCAGCCTACTCCATTATTGCTGTTGGAGCAGCTAAAGTCTTGGGTTTCGATTTGATGAATAATTTTAATAGACCATTCTTTTCTACTAGTGCGGCCCAATTTTGGCAACGATGGCATCGATCATTAATGCACTGGTTAAGGGATTATTTATATCGTCCTTTAGTTAGGGACTTTAAATTAAAAGCATTTCTGGCCGTTTTTGTCGTATTCTTCATAAACGGACTGTGGCATGGTGCCAACTGGACTTTTGTAGTATGGGGTGTGTTATGTGGATTGTTTTTGTTATTTGAACAAGGAACAAACAAGCTGCGAAATCGGATTTTAGATAAGTCACCAATTCCGATTTCTAAACATATTAGGCAATTTTTATGGGGATTTGTTACACTACATTACTTAGCTTTTACAATGATCTTTTTCCGATCAAGCTCTATTTACAATGCATTAGTTTATATTAAGAGTATGTTTGATATTCGAGCTTTTTACTTTAATATCACTAATGATATTGTCGAGATTATTATTTCGATATTGCTAATACTCTTGGTTCAAGCAATTCATTTTTACAAAGGAAATGATAAAATTTATGAGCTGTTTTCATCAAAGAAAATAGCAATACGCTGGAGTTTATATGTAGTTTGTATTGCTGCAATGGTATTACTTGCATTTAATAGACAAAATAGTTTTATATATTTTCAATTTTAATGAAACTATCTAAATTCATATTTAAACTGACGGGGCTGCTTATCATTTTATTGGCCTTATACTTTTGTTGCAGTTATTTCATTATTGATAGATATGTAGATCGCTATTATCACAAATTTAGGTATCCAGCGGGAAGTATGGTAGTTGGTTTATCTCGTTCTAATTTTGGGATTTCTCCTGAAGTATTAGATCAAGAATTTGGAGATGATGAGATTGCGAAACCAGTCCTTAATTTCTCATTTGAATTATATAGATCGCCTTACGGATCGGTTTATAAAAAGGATATTGAGAATAAGATAGCTGAAGGGACGACAAATGGTGTATTTATAGTATCAGTGTCTCCGGGAAGTTTTTTAATCCCAATTAACTCTAGTGAAGATGATGTAGATAAGCTTGACGAAGATACCATGCTTGGTAAGATGGATTATGTTAATGTTGATCCCAATTTTGAATACATGGTTAAATGTTATGCAAATCCATTATATAAGGGTATTGTTTTCTGGCCGAAAAATGACGTGGTTGTAACCCACGATAATGGCTGGATAGAATTTAGGGAAGGAACCAGTACCTATGAAATCACTGAGAAGATGGTAGATAAATGGAGTGAAGAGACCTTAATATCATATAAGAAAATACTTGTAGGACAAAAAATTTCGATTGCTCGATTGAAAGCTTTTGAGGATACAGTTTTAATGCTAAAAGAATACGGAAAGGTGTATGTGGTTCGTACGCCAGTTTTAAAAGATGTTTTAGATTTTGAAACGGAGTTTTGGCCCGAAATGAATAGTCAAATCGATTCAATTGCTAATAAAGTAAATGTACCTTATTGGGATTATACTAAGGATCATTCAAGCTATACATATTACGACGGATCGCATTTGTTTTCTAAAAGTGCAGAAATGTTCACTAGACAACTTGCTATGGATATTAAGAAGAAATAACTACCTGCGATTCTGTTTTACTTTGAAATAAGTTCAGTATTTAAAGTACTCATGGTGCTTGTAACAACACCATTTTGTTGGACCTCCAATAACAGCTGATACGTTTCACTTTTTTCTGGAATTATAATACTTATGTTTGGTCCCGTGCCAAGGATCTTCGAAGCGATTGCTGCTTGCGGTCCAGCCATTTTGACCATGCTCCATTGATAGTTAATACGACCCGGTAGGTCCTTTCCATATACCCAATTACCATCATCTTTTAAAAACATAGCCCTGTAGGCCAGTTGATTACCTGCATACGTTGGTTTTGCATATTTAAGGATATGGGGCTGTAATAAATGAGAAGTCCTAGTATCGATATCAACTCCGCTCCATTTGTTTTGTAAAACAATAGCTGTCGGTTTTGCCAATCCTTTTTGGTTGTATAATCCGTCAAAACTTAATCGGTTATTTTCAAACTGATCTTGCCAGTTAGTAATGCACACATTTTCATCAACTAAGTCGCTTTCTAGCATTTTATTGACTGAAATACTGCTAAGGTAATATGTCATTTTATTTTTTTTAAAATAAGATACAATGGCAGCAATATTTTTTGAATCATCATTAATACGTAATGCATAATTAACCGAAGAAGGTAATTTGGCAGTCATTTTTTCTAATTGGTACAAAGTGCGGTCATTTACTTCAATATCTATAAAAATAGGTCTGTCGTCAATCACATTAATTTTTGAAATAAGATCACGAGCCCAATTTAAATATGCCATTTGTTGATGCTGTAAAACCGGCTTATCAAAGACACCATACAAATTTTTAAAAACATCATTCCCAATATTCCAACTAATGATATGTTCGTCGTTCTTATAATACTTTACTGTTTTAGTAATCTTTTTGCTTAGTGCATCTAGTGTCGACTTATCTGCTATGAAGTCAATATCCTGTTCAATCCAAAAACTATAAATAACATCAAGATCTTGCTCTGCACTAATGCTAAGAACGTTTTTGTCATAGATTCCTGGACCAAAGTACTGCAAAGTGTTTATCCCTAAAGATTTCATTTTAGTAAAATCTTCAATCAAGTTTATTCTATTTAATACATAGTGATCCTTATACCAATTGCTTCCTTTTTTGTAGTTAACTCCCTTTATTGGTTTGGTGAAAATAGACTGATCAATCTTACTTTGACTCCTTAAAGTGTTAAAAACCAATTCATCATAGGTGTATGATGGAATATTGTTAGTAGTAAATTGAGCATTATGTCCACCAAAGTTTTCAATATCCCATTTTAATACATCGGCTGACAAAGCATCAGGCACATTCGTGTCTACATTGCTATTAAAATAGACAAGAGCATTAATCTCATCATGCTCATTTTTAATTGTAGAAAGGGCATCGCTTATCCACCTATTCTTATATTCTTCAGAACCAAGCGAGCCAAATTCAGCAATCATTATTGGCGCGTTGGTGGTATACTTTAATTCAGTTTTGAAATGGTCGTATAAGTCTTCGAAAGAATTGTTTTCATAGTTAAGGACAGTAAGCCCTACCCAATCAATGTATTCCTTTCCTGGAAAATAATCGGCTATTGCATCTGCTTTCCAAGGATTCCAAACCCAAATAGCATTGGTGACATTAAGCTCTGAGAATTTATTGTGGACGTACCGCCATGCTTGCCTAAACTCTCCAGCAGTATTTTTTCCTTTTGGCGACCATGGATAAGCGGGGTTATCAAATTCATGTGCGAAACGAAGAAATAGCGGTTTTTTGGAAGCCTTTATTTTCAAGGCAAAACTAGTTATATAATCGTCAAAAAAACCTTCGTTAATATGCTTGAAGATTTTCTGATTATTTTTTAATTGATCAATACTGTCGCTTATTTGAAAAGTACTGGCCCAAGGCTCCCATGTGATCATAGGGATACTTTGATTATCATAAATAGATGAAACCAATTTCTCTGGAAATTGTTCATCATCACCCCATGCAAGATAAAGTGAATGAATATCGAAATGAGTTTGTTGAGATTCCTCTATCGCGCTGATGGTTTCAATATTCGATAAACCGTCATTTTTTGTAGGAAGAAAAATACCGGTGTAATTTGGCTTTAAACTAAATTGTTTGTCCGCTTTAACTCCATCCCATTGTGTGTATTGATGGTATTTTAGTAATCCGCCAGATAGTAACAAAGCGCCCACCAAAATTGGCACAGCGAACCTTCTTGAAATATCATATAAGATGTGTCTTGTATTCCACAATCTGATTTTAATGTTCAATTTAACATTCTGATACTTTTTCTGAAAAGCGTTTGCGTTGGGGCCAGCATATTTACCAACTTCATGTCGCGCCAAATAGACCGAAAATAACATGAAAAACGTATTCAATAATGCGAAGCCGGACATGAAGACATTAAATGGAGTCCAATCTATAGATAACCCATAGTTGATTGCAAAAATAGAGGCCGCGGCAATAATTAAATTTGGAAAAACGATAGGCCAGTTATTTTGATCTGAATCGTCCTTTGGTGTTGGTAAATAAGGTATTTTTTTTCTTATAATGGTATAGAAAAGTCCCAAACAATACACCCACCAAGTGCTTATTTGTAATAATCCACCTATTATATGATATCCGCGTTCTCTTTCGTTCATAACCCAACGTTGTACATATGATCTTATAAGAAGAACACTAAAAACTAATGGGAGAATAATAATACCAAACATGACCATATTACCTTTCCACGGATACGTACAAGTAAGTAAAGAGATTATTGGAATAAGAAAATTGATTAAGTATATAATGCCTATGAGATAATGAAACGGAATAAGACCATAATGTAATTTTTGTCGAAGGCTAAGCTTTCTGAATATTTTAGGATAGGTAGTTACCAATAATTCTAAGGTACCTCTCGACCATTTTAATTGTTGTTTGTAATAAGCGGTTATATTTGATGGTACAAGGCCTAAGGTGAAAACCTTTGGTACATAGATCGATTTCCAACCTTTAGCATGCAGCTTCATTGCGGTATGCATATCTTCAGAAAGTCCAGCTGCATGCCCACCAATTGAATCTAAGGCAGCACGCCTAAAAACGCAATTTGCTCCAATGGCATTTACGGTACCGTATGAATTCATGCACATCATCATCGGGCCATAAAACTGAAATGTTTGCTGGGCTGCTCCTTTGGCTACATAAGACTCATTTAGGTTAGAGTATGCCTGTACTGTTTGTACATAACCAAGCTCTGAATTTTCAAAATGAGGTAGTACCTGATCTAAAAAATTAGGTTGCGGCATATGATCAGGATCGAGAATAAGACAAATTTCTCCAGTTGCTTGCTTTAATGCATTGTTAATGTTTCCAGCTTTAGCGTCAATTCTGTTATCACGAGTTACATGAATAACACCCAACCGTTTGCATTGTTCTTTTAAAAAAGGATCATTGGCTTCATCACACAAATAAGTCGTATGTGGATAAGGCATTTTTTGAATAGCAGTCAGCGTATCGATGATCATGTCATAGGGTTCTCCTGGAAAGAAAGTCGTGAGTACATCGACAGTAAATTTCTTATTGCCATTGGGTTCATCAGGAACAGAAATATCCCAATAGTGATACCATTCATAAATAACCTTAGAATACGAATATGCCATCGTAATTACTAGAATGATATACACCGGTTTATACCCGATTAAATCTGGGTTTAAGAACCAATAAAAAAAATTGATTGTAGTAAGAACCCCAACAATGATTAAGAATCGCAATGCGCGCACTTGTTTTTTTGTAGGGGCTTGTACCATATTTTAGATTGTTTTATCCTTTTTTAAAACGTAGAAAGGAATATTTGCGGTAGCGTAATTTCCTTTAGCGTTTTTGATATAACTAAATATACGATACGGCCCTGGTTCACTTGGTGTCTTGAAGCTTATTCTAGTTGCGGTACTGTCTTGAAATTTAAAAACTGGTTTTGGTTTTTCTTCTACATCATGCCAGCGATAATACCAATTTTCAGGTAGTATTTCCCAAGAAATTACTGTATGTGAACCACCGTTTTCTTCGAGTACCAGTTCAATTTCTTTTGTTATTTCAGGCTGAAAGACAAGACTTTCGTTTGCTCCTTTTTTATCAATTAGTAGATATTTTATCTTTGGAATACTTTCCTCTTGTTTTGATTCTTTCCAAATACTTTCCATTGCTAAAGCTGCCTCTGTCTTTAGACTGTCATCTGAAAAAGTACTATACCATGTGTGTGTACGCTCTTGCTTTTTTCCCCAATAAAAGAAGATATCACCTAAGAATCTTGTATTGTCAGTATTAATAAATTGTTGATACCGCTCAACATACTGTTCCGCCTTTTTGGTACTAGTATCTTCAATTTGTGCACCCCAATTGGTATAACTTGCAGCTTCCCATGGTCCATTAATTCCCCATTCCGAAATAATAAAAGGACCTTTCCAAAATAAGGAGGTTTTATCAAGGTCATTTTCCATGTTTCCTAATCCTCCAAAGCTATTAAACGAGATGGCATCTAATGGTTCACACCAAAGCGCAATGCGCATAATCTGTATTTTGGATGAATTGGATATAGCCGTAGTGATTGGATGATTAGGATCGTTTTTTCGAATATTTTTAACGAGACGGTTGAAAAAAGAATAGAAGTTTTTACTTTTTGATCGCTTAGGAAATTTAACCTCATTACCAAGTACCCACATTAATAAAGCGGGGTGATCTTTATAAGTCTTTATAAATGCATCGAAGGTGTTTAGATTATTTTGAATGAAGGTTTCATCTTCGTAAAAATCGCACAATTCTCGTAGGCACCGCTGTATGGGCAAATCGACCATTACACTAAGATCATTTGCAGCTGCTTCATCGAGTATTTTTCTTAACCCCAATGTATCATATACTCTTATTGTATTTGCACCTGCTAAAGAAAGTTCATTTAAAAAGAGAGAATCGGTTGCTGCGCCCTTAATTTTAAAAGGCTTGTTGTTTTTTAACAATTGATATCCTGAAACTGTTTTTTCAATTCGGACTTTTCCACTAGCTATTGGCTCACTATCTTTTGTATAAGAAAGTAAAATATACGCCAAAGGAATAACTAGGGCGACTATAAAGTACCATTTTAAAAAACGGGTCCTAAAAATCATAACGCTAGGGGGATGTTAGCAATTATAAAAATAAGAACTTAAAATAATCCTTGACTTAATTTTTGGGTTTTAAGATTCAATTTCTATCATCGGCACATATTCTCCATTAACGACTTTTTAAGTGCGTGTTAATCGATAGAATTTACATTACATATATTTCTAATCATCCCACTAAAAATAAAAAAATGAAAAGGAAGCATACTGTACCAATATAAACGCCCAATAAGTCCTCGTGGTCTAAAAGTTGCCGTTTGGTGTAGCACATTGTTCTCATCAATATTAAATTCTAACCATGCTTCACCGGGCACACGCATTTCTGCAAAAAGGAGAAGCCTTTTGTTTTTTTTGTCAGCTAAAAGCACTCGCCAAAAATCTAGGGCATCACCCTCGTATATGTTGTTCGGGTTAGTACGCCCTCTTCTTAAGCCAACACCGCCTATTAGCTTATCTATAAACCCTCTTATCCTCCATAGCCAGTCGCCATAATACCAACCCTTATCCCCACCAATGCTCCAAATGTTTTTTAAAACCAATTCGGGTTTCTCTACTTTTTTTGTTTTTTCATCTTTCAAGCAGCCAAAAGTAGGTACTTCAACATACTTTTTTAATTCCTTTTTAAACCGGCCACTTATCATACTATCTTTCCAACTGCTAACGACACGATTTTGTTTTATTCTGGTAAAAGCCATTTCAATAGCTTCTGTATAGGTATGGGGCTCAATTTTTAAGATTTGTTGTAAGCGGGTATCTTTGGTAATCACCTCAATTTTCATGCTATCTACAAGATTTAGTGCAAGTTTGTATGAGGTCGAGGTAACGAAGTAAAGCCAATACGATGACAATTTAGGTGTCATCAGTGGTAGCGTCAAAATCCAGTTTTTAAAGCCTCTTGTTCTGGCATATAAATGAAGCATTTGTTTGTAGGTAAGGATATCTGGCCCGCCAATATCAAAAGAATCGTTGTAGCACTTTTCATTTCCTATTACTTCGAGCATAAAATTGATAACATCTCGAATTGCAATAGGCTGCGCTTTTGTCAAGACCCATTTTGGTGTAATCATAAAGGGTAATTTTTCACATAGATCACGAATTATTTCAAAAGAAGCACTGCCAGAACCTACAATAATGGCAGCTCGTAAAACAGTTACATTGTAATTACCTTCGTACAAGGTTTCTTCGACATTTTTACGAGACCAAAGGTGTTTAGAAAGATTTTTTTCGTTTACAATTCCGCTTAAATAGATAACTTGATTTACCGATGTATAACTCATGTACGTGTTGAAATTGCGTGCGGATACTTCTTCTTTTTGATCGAAATCGGTTGTAGATGAAGTCATTGAGTGAATTAAGTAATACGCTATATCAATTTCTGGTGGGATTTTATCCGGATCAGGCTCATCTAAAAAGTCTATTTCAATAACCGTTATTTTATTAAGTGTCTCTTGGTCTACAGATAGGCGTTTTGCATTTCGTACACAGCATATAACGTTATGCCCCATATCTAGTAGTCTTGGAAGTAAACGCATTCCAATGTAGCCATTGGCTCCGGTTAGTAATACATTCATATTCATTTGATTACGATCATAAATTACGAATAAATATCACCATTGAAAGAGGAGATGTCGGCTTTTTTTTGAGTTATTTTTTTAATGAATTTGTTAAGTTGATTGTTGGTAGGTTCAGCCTTTATCTTTATGAAATATTGATCCTTAAAAATGGAATATTCATCCGACCTGCCTTTATAAAGGGACAATTTGTAATATGGAATGACAAGTGCAAATGTTTCTAAGAGCGATCTAAATCGAACAATAATACCATTGGGGCGTAGCTCAATATTACAGGTATTGATGTATTTGTCTAAAATGAGTAGGTTATGAATTTCTATACTAGTCGATGTTATAAGTAATTTTGGCGAGCCAACACCTTTTAGTTTTAACCGCTCTTTTAATGTATAAGGCTTACCGACTTCTTGTTCAATTTGTTCTTTAATCTTGGGGTCATTATACGAAACGTTTAACAACATATAGCGCGTTTTTTTTATTTATAAAGATACCATTATATACACTCATATAAGCTATATTCAAAACATCATCAATTTCGGTTTAATAGTTATCTTTGCAGCCTTAAAAAAGAAGTTAATGCTGCAAGAAGTAATTACAAATGCAATAAAACAGTTAGTTAAAAATGATTATGATGTTACTATCGATGCTGTTGAATTTCAAAGTACGCGTAAAGATTTTGAAGGCGATATCACTGTTGTAATCTTTCAGTTACTGAAATATGTAAAAACAAATCCAGTGCAGCTAGGCGAAACCATAGGTGTCTATTTAAAAACAAATACCAATGAGGTCGTCGATTATAATGTGGTAAAGGGCTTTTTAAATTTGGTAATTGCTGATGGCTATTACCTTAATTACTTTAATCAAATACAGCAAGACGAGCAATTTGGTCATATAACTCCTGACGTATCAAACGGTGGGGTATTAGTTGAATATTCCTCACCAAATACGAACAAACCGCTACACTTAGGGCACATTCGAAACAATCTTTTAGGGTATTCGGTTGCTCAAATACAAAAGGCAGCCGGTAAGAAAGTTATAAAAACACAAATCATAAATGATCGTGGTATCCATATTTGTAAGTCAATGTTGGCTTGGCAGAAGTTTGGAAATGGAGCTACTCCAGATTCGGAAAAAATAAAAGGAGATAAGCTAGTAGGTAACTACTATGTTCGTTTTGATCAGGAGTATAAAAAACAAGTTGAAGATTTAATGGTCAACGGTCTACTTGAAGATCAAGCAAAAAAAGAAGCTCCTATATTGCAGGAAGCTCAAAAAATGTTGCGCAAATGGGAGCAAGGGGATGAAGAAGTAGTTGCACTTTGGAAAATGATGAATCAATGGGTATATGACGGATTTGATGTCACATACAAAGCCCTAGGGGTAGATTTTGATAGCTTTTATTATGAAAGTGACACCTATTTATTAGGAAAAGATGTAGTAGAAAGTGGGCTAGAAAAAGGGGTTTTTTATAGAAAAGAAGATGGCAGTGTGTGGATAGACCTTACTGATGATGGGCTTGATGAAAAGATTGTTTTGCGCAGCGATGGTACTGCTGTATATATGACTCAAGATATTGGTACAGCGATACAACGTGTAAATGATAATCCCGAGATAAATAGCATGGTTTATACAGTGGGTAATGAACAAGATTATCATTTTAAAGTCCTGTTTCTGATTTTGAAAAAACTTGGTTTTGGCTGGGCAGAAAATTTGTATCATTTAAGTTATGGTATGGTCGATTTACCTTCGGGTAAAATGAAAAGTAGAGAAGGTACTGTAGTAGATGCGGATGACCTTATTCAGAATATGGCTGAAACTGCTGGCGAAATTTCTAGAGAATTAGGCAAATTAGAGGATTATACTGACGCTGAAAAGTTAGCATTATATCAAACTATTGGTCTCGCTGCCTTAAAATACTATATATTAAAGGTTGATCCTAAAAAACGAATTTTATTCGACCCAAAAGAGTCTATCGATTTTCAAGGAAACACAGGTCCTTTTGTTCAATATACCTATGCACGTATTCAATCCGTTTTGCGAAAAGTGGACTATAGAGTAGCACCTATTGATACAACTATTGACATTGATCTAAAGGAAAAGTATCTTTTAAAACGCTTGGAACAGTACCCAGATGTAGTGCAACAAGCGGCGGCTCAATATAGTCCAGCATTGATTGCAAATTATACATATGATTTGGTAAGAGAGTTCAACTCATTTTTCCAAAATATTCATATTCTAGGAGAAAAAGATGCCCAAAAAAGAGCATTTAGAATTCAGCTTGCGGGCAAAGTAGGAAAGACTATTAAGCTTTCTTGCAGTCTGTTGGGTATAGACGTTCCTGAACGTATGTAATCTTTCAATTTTCACCTCACATTTTTTTTCGAAAACCTCTTAATTATAGGTAGGGTTTTATTGAAGCAAATTGTTTTATATGTACTAGCACAAAAAGTTAGTATTTATAACAATCTTATCAATGAAAGCAAGACCAAAAAATATTCAAAAAGTTACTTTATACAGCGAAACTTTTAAGCAGTTGGTGACTAAAGAGTACGAGCAAGGCTTGCTAAGTATCGAAGGACTTCGAAATAAATATGGTATAGACACCTGTCATGAGATATTGAGCTGGATTGGTCATTATACTAACAAAAGTTCTGTTTCGAACAGAAAACAATATTTAAATAAACTAGAAACGCAAATAGCCTTAAATAAGCACAAATTGCAATATTCATAAGGAAACACCTTGAACAAACCCATTTTTATAGGTTTGTCAAACTGGGAGACCTCGTCACTTTGTGGCGGGGTTTTTGCATTTTACAAAAGAACTAGGTAGGGTTTTTCTTGGACGAATTGTTATATAGTTGAAGACCTTTAGTTTTCGTTCTCTCCCAAACCTATTTCCTAATACAACAACATGACAACATGCTTGAGTATTGCACTCATGCAAACAACAATGACACAACGCAACATGCTTACAAAAAAATCAAAAGGCTCACGTATTTACAGCCAGGCATTTAAAAACAGAGTCATTCAGGAATATCAGAATGGGTTTTTAAGTATCGAAAAGCTACAGCGTAAATACGGAATTAAAAAAAGTGGGACGATTTTAAATTGGATCAAGGAAGATGGGCGTATCGAAATGATACATACGGCCAATAACTATCCTTTTAAAATACACTAGAAATTTAAGCGGAAACTTACGTTTGGAGTAATACCTAAAGACTTTTGCTCTACTTCTTGAACGTTATCTGATTGAGGTGTGTCAAGTCGATAATATATGTTTAAGGTATTGCGTCTGTCAAAAATATTTAATAAAGCTGCTCCTACAGTAGCTCTTAATCGGTCGTTAACATTAAACTTGTAGTTGGCCGAAAAATCTGTTCTCCAATAATCATCGAGATTGGCACCATTGGGGACATCATAATTAATGGTGTTGATTAACCCGCTTTCATTTATTTCATTTCCTGGTAGCGGTAAGGTATAAGGCCTACCTGTTCGCCAATTAGTCCCAAGTGCAAACCGGATTTTTTGCCAAGTATAAGTAGCTGCTACGGTAACTGCATGTCGCACATCGAGGTTATTTCTAAATTCACCAGGATCGAGATCGGTAAATTCATAATTATTTACATTATAACTATAACCTAACCAAGCACTAAAATTGGCTGCTTTTTTATTTAATAAGAATTCAACTCCCGAGAGGCTGTAACCACCTTCGAAACGGGCAAACTGATTTTGGTTTTGAAAGCCTTGGTTTGAGGTGGTGATTCCTGTAACATCTTTGTAAAAAGCACTTAGGGACACAAGCCAATTATTCTTGTTATAACTAAATTCAGTTGACGCTTGCTTGCTTTGCGTTATGGGTCTACTACCATCGTTAGATAGCTCCCAGCGGCGTTTCTCAACTCCTAAAAAATTATCCTGAAGGTCAATTTCCTGTGTTGCTGTCTGACTTTTCATTTCTGCACGAAGCTCTCCAGTTATTTCCGGAGAAAACTTGTATACAACATTAAGACGTGGTTCGATTACCAATTTTTCGAAATTGGAAAAATAATTTGCTCGAAGTCCAAGACGTGCAGCTAGATCTCCAGTTTCAGATGAAAAATTGTATTCACCAAAAACAGCATGATTTCTCAAAACATCTTTTCGAGTTTCGTTAAAACTAGGAATATTAATATCAGTTATATTGGTTACTCCAATTTCTGAAAAGTGATATCCTCCTGATAAGTAGACGCGCTCTCCTTGAAGATCATAGGTAGCTACTAACTTGGTTCCTGTTTCAAGTACCTCATTTAATTGAAGTAGACGTTGATCAGAAAATAGTGTAAAATTGAGCGCATCAAGATCGTAGTTTGTGTAGTAACCCGAAAGGGTAGTGGTGAGTCGGTCAGTCCATTTTGCAGTCCAATTTCCTCCAAAGGCTAAACTCTTTTGATCGAGAGAACTTTCTTTTTCTTCGTCAAACGGGTTTCCTGTTACTTCAGCCCGTTCTACATAGGTAAGTTTATTTGCAATATTAATAAAGCTAGCTCTAAACGAATGTTTATCATCAAGATCATATAATATTTTTGCTGATAGATCATAAAAGAAAAAAGTTTCTTCACCTTCTATATCTTCAACATCTTCATTTGTAGTGAGGTCGGTGATTTTCGAATCTTGAAAAGCTCTAGTGAAATATTGATCATAGGTCGGTGATCGTAAGAAATCGGTTGCCGATCTTCGTGCAGAAACCTGTGCAGAAAGCCCTTCTCTTATAGGAAGGTTAGCATACGCATCAGCACCAATAAAATTTATACCTCCACCGCCACTAAATTCTTCCTTAACGTCATTGTCGGTTTCCATTTTTATGACACTACTTACGCCATCACCATACTGTGCATTGGTTCCATTTTTAATGACTGCAATGTTATTAGTAACATAGGGGTTGAATGCCGATATTAAACCGAAGAAATGTCCTAGTTGAAACATTCTAATATCATCCCATAAAACTAAATTTTGATCATTTGTACCGCCGCGAATATTGATGTCCGAAATGGTTTCGTCAATACTTTTTACTCCTGGCAATGCCTGTATGGTCTGAAGCACATCTGGTTCTGCAAGACCAGGTAAAATTCCAAAATCATCAGGAGACATGCTAATTACGCCATCCTTTTGCTTTTGAATACCAACAGTTAAGAACTCGGTTAAGACTACTTCGTTAAGGGTTTCGTACTTTCTTTCTAACTTAATAAGAGGGCAATTGGTAAGGTCGAGTAGGTCTTTTGCGTATACCCCAACAGATTTATACCCAAGATAGCGAACCTCTAAAGAGTCCGTTCGCTTTATTTCTGAAAGTTTAAAACTACCATCTTCAATACTTAATGCTCCCTGGCTTTTGTTTACGACTACGATAGTAGCACCAAAAATACGGTCGTCATTTTCTGCATCGATGATCGTTGCACAGACAGTTAATTCTGGATTTTCACTAATAGCATAGTTGCCTTTTGTAAGCTCGTTAAACACAAGTTGTGTTTGGCTCGAAATGTTTTGGAGAAGTTTACTTAAGTAGGTTTTTTTTACGTCAAAAGCCCTAACATAAACATTATCAAGTGTTTCATCTACGTAAGTAAATGTAACAGAAAATTGCTGCTCTATTTGAGGAAGTACCTCAACGAGCAGCAATTTGTTGTTTTGTTTTAAGTCTTGCGAAAAACTTACCTGAAAATTATGTAATAAAAAGAGGAGTATTAATAGGTGCCAACTCCTACTTATTATTTTCTGCATATAATATTACCTTCTTATCTTGAATATCAAATATAAGATTTAAAGGAATACTGATGCTCTTCAAAGCTAAATTTACGTCGTTATTACTAAAATTTCCTGTGAAATTCTTATTCAAGTCTAAATTTTGAGTTTCAATAACGACATTATGCTGTCTTTCAAGCTCTGCAATTACAATACCTAACGGCATACTCTTGAAAGAACTTTCATTAATTGTCCATGAAGGAACTTGAGTTGTAGGCGACTCTTTAGAAACTACTTCACCATTTAATACGGTAAAGGCAGTTCCTGCAGGTAATTTTGTTACCTGACCTTTATGCGCTACACTTACTAAACCTTCGTAACATGTTACTTGGAATAGTCCTTCGCGGTTATTTACATTAAATTGCGTACCTAATACTGATACAATACCATCAGTAGTGACTACGTCAAATTTTTGTCCTTTTGCAACTTTAAAGAATGCCTCACCTTTAAGGTTTACTTCTCTGTTTTCATTCCAACTGTTTTTGTTGAAAGAAATTTCAGAACCGGCATTCACTATTACTTCAGAATTATCAGGAAGTGTAATTTCCGACATTTGAGCTAAATCTGTAGCTACTGAAGTATCAAGTGTATTAAAATATGTGTAGAAACCTACAGCAAGCACAACCACAGCTGCTATGCGTAAAATTGGTTTCCAAACATTCATTTTAATGACTTTGGTTTCTTTTTCTTCTTTAATCTGGGGTGTAGCAAGATAGTTGGACTTAAAAGAAGCAAATGCCGCCTTTTCATCAAAGGCTGGGGCTTCCAACTTATCTAATGTACTAATGATCTTATTATACGACTCGAACTCTGGAGTTTTTTGTAACTCCTGAAGCTCTGAGCTTTCTAACTCATCATTTAGCCATTTTGCTAAAAAATTATCTTTCATGGTAAAAATTTCTTAAACTTTAAACTTGTTTTGCAAACTATATAACACTTTTAAATCTCGTCGCAAACTCGAAATAATCTGGTGCTACATACATATAACAACTTGTTTTAAGTTTACCCTACCTCTTTTTCGAAAAAAAATTAAAAAATTTTAAAAAACTAGATTCCATCTATAGTTTCTCGCAATTTTTGGAGGGCTTTATGAATCCTTTTTTCTACTGCTTTTACTGATATATCAAGCATTTCGGCAATTTCTTTATATTTTTTGCCGTCAATTCTATTCATTAAAAAAGCGGTGCGCTCAGCTTCCGTTAATCTAGCTAGTGCCCGCTCTAATTTATCTTTATATTCTTTTTCTTCTAAAACATACTCAGGTGATTCGTTATCAACATTCTCACTTTGCTTGGCATATTTTAAAGCAATCTTCTTCGATTTAACATCATTCAAGAACAAATTGTTGGCAACCCGATACAAAAAAGCCTTTGCTTTATCGCTTGCAACCTTTTTACAGTTTTCCCAAAGCTTTAGAAAAGATTCTTGGGCTACATCGTTGGCTTTGTCTTCATCACCACACTTATAATATATGTATCGGTATATGGCTTTTGAGTTCGTCATATAAATATTTCCAAAAACAGCCTCTTCACATACATTAGGGATAACTACCTCACTCAAAATAAATCGTATTTATTGTAGAAATTATATTTAAATCTAGCCAAAATTAACGTTTTTGAGTGCATTTAGAGAAAACAATTTTTAAAATAGAAAATAAAGGTGGTAATTTAGGCACTAAATCAAATAGTATAGTGACATCTTATTTTATGATTAATCCCTCAAAATTTGGTATATATACAATAGGTGCGATTTTTTTGTTTTTAATTGGTTGTCAAGAAGATATACCGGATATAGAAGAGCGACCAGTTATTAGTTTAGAAACTATTACGGTAGATTCGGATCTTTTTACTTTCATTAAAAATACTTCTGCAAACGATGGTCGAGTTGATAACTTAATCGACGATTATAATTGTGGTGAGTTAGTATATCCCGTTACAGTGACTGTAAATGGAGAACAATTAACCTTAACATCAGATGATGGAATAAGCCAGGTTCAAGCCATTTTTGATCGTAGTACAGCTGATTATGATTTTGTGACATTTACGTATCCAATTTCATTTTTAAACGATGATCATACGATAGACACCATTGCGAGCGAGGCAGATTTCGATGCGCTAATCCAAGAATGTGAACGAGATTTTCAATTGGGAGCGCTTACTTGTCTTGATTTCACCTATCCTTTATTTATGATCACTTTTGATCAGGCAAAACAAACTTCTGATAATTTTAGACTAGAAACTGATAAACAGTTATTCGATTTCATGGTTGCTTTGGCTGCTGACAATGAAGGTTTAGAATTAAACCAACAGGAAATAGCTAGTTTATTATACCCGGTAGAGGTTACTTTAGAAGATGGCGAAATGCGAGATGTTGCTAATGGTACTGAGCTAGAAACGTTATTAGAAGCAATTGCAGCTGATGATTGTTTTACACCCGATGGGCTTATTTTAGATGATTCCGCCTTTAGAGCATTACTTGATGCAGACGACTTCGTTATTAAGAGTTATATAGAAGGAACCAATGATCGTACTGTAGAGTTTTCGACCAATAATGTGACCTTTAATACGGATGGTACCTTACAAGTTGATAATGGAGGAACAAATAGTTCAGGAAACTGGAGCTTAGAACGAGATTACAGTTCGCTAGAATTGGACCTTGATTTTAACGATACCACTTTAAACGGTGTATTTGATCGAGATTGGGATCTTATACAGTTAAACGACTTAGAATTTGATATCAGATTTAGAGATCAATTTTTGACATTACGAAGAGTCCGAGCTACTACTCCTCCCGAATTGAATACATTATTTGCTAGTGCAGGTTGGCAGGTTAGTAATTATACCACTGCAGCTAGTGGCGATCAAACTATCCTTTTCAATCAACGTGTTTTTACGTTTAGCTCAAATGGTGAACTTCGTGCTGCAATAAATAATGCTGGGGTAGAAGGCACCTGGCAAGTTACTATACGCGATCAGTTTGATTTGTCATTAGCGATGACGTTTGAAGATATACCTCCCTTTACACAAATAGCCACAAGCTGGCAGGTACTTAATTATAATGATGATCAAATAACCCTAGAACTTTTTAATGCGGGTACCTTAGAAGCTACCTTGGTTTTTGATAAATTGTAATTATAAATTACTGATTTCAAATGAGTTATTTATTTTTGCGCTTTTTTTATTAGAAAAAGAGGTAGGGTTTTTATGTTTATAATTGTCTTATAAGCATGAAAGCACAAACACGATTATTAAGCCCCCGAAAATTACGTCAAGAATCTAACTTTATGCTAAGTGGAATTGCACTTACCATGATAACAATCGTAGGATTGTTAGTTGCAACTACCGTTGCATAATTTCAAAAATAAGTTTTACAAGAAAGCTATTAATCCAACAATCTAGATTGGATTAATACACACAATTTACATTAGGTTTTTGGTTGGAAAAAAAGGTTGTATTTCTTAGGAAATGCAGCCTTTTTCATGTGCCTAATATGAATATTAAATCTATCGCTAGACATACGACACTTTACACTTTATCGATATAAGGTAGGGTTAAGTACAACCAAATTGTTTAATAGTAGATAGACTATGCCAAACTAGTGTTTTTAATACTATAATTAAAAGCATAATATTATGAAATGTAATACCCCCCTTAAAGCATTAATCTTCCTATTGCCAGCAATTTTGCTTTTTAGCAGTTGTCAAGCTGATAGTGATGGGCCCGATGAGACGAATATGCCTGAAGAAGGATATACGATCTCTGAAGAGGCAATTACTAAGAATGATCCTCTTGTAAATAATATTTTAAAGATTACCACAATAAATGGTAGCAGGGATGATGTGCTAGACTCCTTGTCGCAGGCAAAGGTTATATTTCCTGTCAAAGTATCGATGAATGGACAAACATTCACTGTTGAAAATAGAAAGGGCCTTAAAATTGCAGAGATTGTTGCTGAGTATTCAATCGAAGATGATGATAAAGTGTTTTTTGATTACCCTATAGACATGCGCTTTAACGATTTTTCAGTCAAAACAATTGAGAATGAAGAGCAATTAGTTACTGTAAAAGAGGAATACAAAAATAAGCCTGACTATAATGCGGTTAGTGGCGCCACTGTAATTTATCCAGTAAGTTTTGCCTTTTTTAATACTATTTCTAGAGAAAGAGGAATGATCTTGGTTAGGAATAACCGAGACATGATGAATCTACTTACAAATATGTTACAATCTGATGTGTTGGAAATTGAATATCCCATTTCGATACGGTCGGAATTTGAGGATAAAACTATAAGTATTATAGATAATGATCAGTTGACAAGTGAGATTAAGCTAATAAGTGATCAATATCAAGTACGACTGATAGCAGAGCCAGTTGGTACTGTAAACGTATGCCATGTTGGTGCTAACGGACGAACAGAACGCATTGTTGAAATAAGTACATTGGCAGCACACTTGCGACACGGAGATATTATAGGAGGCTGTCTATAGCAAGACGATTTAGATTGTTTAATTATAAACTACCCGAAATAAACTAATTGTAATTATAAAATGAATCCTGACGATTATTGTCAGGATTTTTTGTTAAAAATTATGATTGTTCCCGAGAACAAAAGAATTTCGAAAAAAGTAAAAAAATAGGGTAGGGTATTTGGTGCTGTAGTTGTTTTATATATGTAAACAAACAAGAACAAACACCAATTAAAAATGCCCCTTTTAATTGGCTAAGTTTAAAAAAATACAGAAACTGATTTTAGTGATGTTTGATCAGTTTTATATGAACAATTTACATTAGGTTTTTGGTTGGGAAAAAAGGTTGTATTTCTTCGGAGATGCAGCCTTTTTCATTTCACTGAGATCTTATTATTTGATTACACTTCGTTTGTGAAATAATAAGAGCCAAGTGGTCCCTATTGAGGTACGATCGTAGAGATTCTACGCATAATTTTGTTTAAAGCAATATCAATGTACAATTCTGTTTCAGATATTACATTTTCAAATCATCAAATCCCCTAATTTTCAAATTAACTGATTAACTTTGCAGCTTTCTATAAAATTGAATCAGTACAGATATGTTCAACAATCTTTCAGATAAATTAGATAAGGCTTTACATGTATTAAAAGGACATGGAAGCATCACCGAGGTCAATGTAGCAGAAACTCTTAAAGAAGTTAGAAGAGCATTGTTGGATGCTGATGTCAATTTCAAAATTGCAAAACAGTTTACGACAACTGTAAAAGAAAAAGCCTTAGGTCAAAATGTATTAACTACCCTTCAACCAGGACAGTTAATGGTTAAGATCGTAAAAGATGAGTTAACTCAATTAATGGGTGGTGATGCAGAAGGTATTAACTTATCTGGTACACCAACTGTTATTTTAATGTCAGGTTTGCAAGGATCGGGTAAGACAACTTTTTCCGGTAAACTGGCTAACTATCTTAAAACTAAAAAGACCAAAAAACCATTATTGGTTGCTTGTGATATATACCGTCCAGCGGCAATCAATCAGTTGCATGTAGTTGGAGAGCAAATCGGAGTTGAAGTATATTCAGAAGAAGGAAATCAAGATCCTGTTGCTATTTCACAAAACGCGATTAAGCATGCAAAAAGCAATGGTCATAATATAGTTATCGTCGATACCGCGGGTCGCTTGGCTGTTGATGAGGAGATGATGAATGAAATATCAAACATTCATAAAGCTATTCAGCCTCAAGAAACATTGTTCGTTGTTGATTCTATGACGGGTCAAGATGCAGTGAATACGGCAAAGACCTTTAACGATATTCTAAATTTTGATGGTGTCGTCTTAACCAAGCTAGATGGTGATACTAGAGGTGGTGCTGCATTATCCATAAAATCTGTAGTTAATAAACCAATTAAGTTTATTGGTACAGGTGAAAAAATGGAAGCGATCGATGTATTCTATCCAGATCGTATGGCCGATCGTATTTTGGGAATGGGAGATGTTGTTTCCCTTGTTGAACGTGCGCAAGAGCAGTTTGATGAAGAAGAAGCGAGAAAACTTCAAAAGAAGATAGCCAAAAACCAATTCGGATTTGATGATTTCTTAAAGCAAATTAATCAAGTCAAGAAAATGGGTAACATGAAGGACTTGATGGGTATGATTCCAGGTGCAGGTAAAGCTTTAAAAGATGTTGATATTGATGATGATGCTTTCAAACATGTCGAAGCCATCATTCACTCAATGACCCCAGCTGAACGTACAAAACCTGCTTTACTTGATGCTAGTAGAAAAAAGAGGATCGCAAAAGGTTCTGGTAGAACAATTCAGGAGGTGAATCAATTATTAAAGCAATTCAACCAAATGAGTAAAATGATGAAAATGATGCAAGGTGGGGGCGGCCGTAAGATGATGCAAATGATGCAGGGAATGAAATAAGTCTTCAGTTGGCAGTCTCCAGTTAACAGTGAAGATTTAAAATTTGGTAGCTATGGGATTTAAAACCTTAGTAGCATATCAAAATGCATTTGAATTGGCAATGGACCTCTTTCATAAATCGAAAGAATTTCCAGCTGAAGAAAAATATGACTTAACAAGTCAAATAAGAAGATCATCCCGATCTGTTTGTGCAGCAATTGCCGAAGCTTATCGAAAACGACAATATGAGAAGCATTGGAAAAGTAAACTTTCTGATGCTGATAGTGAAAATACTGAAACACAATTATGGCTAGAGTTTGCTCTTGCCTGTGAATATATTTCTAGTAAAGAGAAAAAGAAATTTGATAATCTGAGTTTAGAAGTGGGAAAACTTCTGAATTTTATGATTAATAATCCGGGTAAGTTTGGTTTGTAAACTGCGGACTGAAGACTGCCAACTGAAGACTTTTAAAAGATGACAATTTTAGACGGAAAGAAGACAAGTAATGATATCAAGGCCGAAATCAAGGTTGAGGTTGATAAAATGAAAGAACGTGGTGAAAAAGTTCCTCACTTAGCTGCAGTTTTAGTGGGAAATGATGGCGCTAGTTTAACCTATGTAGGAAGTAAAGTAAGAGCATGTGAGCGTCTTGGTTTCGAGTCTACTTTAGTGAAGTTGCCTAATACAACTTCTGAGATTGAGTTATTGAAGAAAATCCAAGAACTTAATGATAACGACGATATCGATGGATTCATTATCCAACTCCCACTTCCTCCACAAATTGACACTCAAAAAGTACTAATGGCGGTCGATCCTGACAAGGACGTTGACGGATTTCATCCAATGAATTTTGGTAAAATGGCATTAGATATGAGTACATTTATTCCAGCGACACCATTTGGTATTCTGGAATTATTAGAGCGTTATAATGTTGAAACCTCGGGAAAACATACAGTCGTAATCGGGCGTAGTCATATTGTGGGCAGACCTATGAGTATATTAATGGGTAGAAAAGGATTTCCTGGAAACTCTACAGTAACATTGACACACAGTCGAACAAAAAACATTACACAAATCACTAGTCAAGCTGATATTATTATTTCAGCTTTAGGAGTTCCAGGATTCCTAAAAGCCGAAATGGTAAAAGATGATGTAGTCATTATCGATGTGGGTATCACAAGAGTCCCTGATGAAACAAGAGAACGAGGTTACTATATCACCGGTGATGTCGATTTTGAGAATGTTAGTAAAAAAGCTAGTTATATAACTCCAGTTCCTGGCGGAGTGGGGCCAATGACTATTGCCATGTTATTGAAAAACACATTGCTCGCAAGAGAACGGCACAGATCCCTTAAATCAAAATAAACAATCACAAAACCCGAAGTATCTGCTTCGGGTTTTTTGTTGTTCAAAAGGAAAAAGAAAATGAGTATCTTAAGGCTATCAAAAACCAACCAAAATGCGATTGTTAAGAATAGTAGTAGTATCACTCGTTCTTTTTACTAGTTGTAAAAAAGAAGAAAGTGGACTTCAAATAAATGTGTCTTTTTCAGATGCAATAAGTAAAGATGCCAAAGATGGTAGATTGTTATTGATGCTATCTACGAATGATGAAAAAGAACCCCGTTTTCAAATTTCTACAGGTTTAAATACACAACTCATTTACGGAAAGAATGTTGAGGGTTGGGAACCAAATGTAGCTAGCAGTTTCGATCAGGATATTTTCGGGTTTCCAATCGAAAGTTTGAAAGACATAAAGCCAGGTGAATATAATGTGCAGGCTTTGTTACATACTTATGAAACTTTTAATCTGTCGACAGGACATACAGTAAAACTGCCAATGGATAATGGCGAAGGACAACAATGGAATAGATCACCAGGAAACATCTATAGTAAACCAATCAAAATTAATATTGATCCGAAAAACTCGCAACCAATTGAGATTGTGATGGATCAAATGATCCCAGAAATCGAAGAACCTGAGGATACAGAGTGGATCAAACACATTAAGGTAAAGTCCGAAAAGCTCTCGAAATTTTGGGGAAGAGATATTTATTTAGGAGCTCATGTATTGCTTCCTAAAGGATTTAATGAGCATTCCGAAGCGAAGTATCCATTAATGGTATTTCACGGGCATTTTCCTTCCAATTTTGGCGGATTTCGTACAACACCTCCAGATCCTAATTTAAAGCCGGAGTACTCCGATCGCTTCAAATTAGATGGATACAATATTACACAACAACAAGAAGCCTATGACTTTTATAAACGATGGAACGAACCTGATTTTCCTCGTTTTCTAATTATTGAAATTCAACACCCCACACCATATTACGACGATAGTTATGCGGTAAATTCTGCTAGTCAAGGTCCTTATGGAGATGCAATTACTCATGAACTAATCCCGGAAATAGAGAGGCAATTTAGGGGGATAGGAGAGGGTTGGTCTCGTTTTTTATATGGTGGCTCAACTGGTGGTTGGGAAGCATTAGCTGTTCAAGTGAAATATCCAGATGAGTACAATGGATGTTTTGCGGCATGCCCGGACCCAATTGATTTCAGAGCCTATTGCTTAGCTAATATTTATGAAGATGAAAATGCCTACTACTACAAAAGCGAGCATAAGAAAATAGAAGTTCCTATGCATCGTGATTATTTAGGGCAGATTGACGCAACGGTACGCGAGGCAAATCACCTAGAACTTGTTTTAGGAAATGAGTCAAGAAGTGGGCAGCAATGGGATATATGGGAGGCGACCTATTCACCTCAGGATGAAGACGGATACCCAAAACGAATATGGGATAAATACACAGGTGATATCGATCATGAGGTAGCTGAATTCTGGAAAGAAAATTATGACCTACGCCATATTATGGAACGAGACTGGGATAAGTTAGGAGAGAAATTAAAAGGGAAAATCCATATTTATTGTGGTGATATGGATAATTACTATTTGAATAATGCGGTGTATTTAATGGAGGATTTCCTAGAGAATACAACCAATCCACATTACGATGGAGAAATTGCCTATGGTGATGGCGATGAGCACTGCTGGAATGGCGATCCAGATCAACCCAATGCCATTTCTAGACTGCGATACAACAGTATGTATGTTCCTAAAATAATGAAACGAATAGCTGAAAGTGCACCAAAGGACGCTGATTTGACTAGCTGGCGTTATAAATAAACAGGTGTAAAAATGGATAGACCTAAAATTAAAATTGAAAAGGATGTTCTTGATGTTTTTCTTGAAACTTTAGGATTAGCTTTCATAATAATTATACTTGTTTTACCCATTGTTTATTACAATCAACTTCCTGAAAAAATACCAACACATTTTGGAGCCGACGGTACTGCCGATGATTTTGGAAGTAAAAGTTCTATTTGGTTATTACCAATACTAGGAACTGTAATGTTTTTTGGTTTATTTATGTTGAATAAATATCCACACATTTTTAACTATCCTCAAAAGATTACTGCTGAAAATGCAAAGAAACAATATCAAAATGCAACTAAGCTTATCAGGTTTTTAAATACTTCGATTGCCCTAGTATTTGCATATATAACCTATAGCACTATTAATGTTGCAATCGGAAAGCAAAGCGGATTAGGCTCGTATTTTTTAATTGCCTTTCTAGTTTTAATATTTATTCCAATTTTTTATTTCCTATATCGTTCAATTCCTAAGAAGTAAAATCGTCAACCTTAGTTCACATAAATCCACCATATGACCGACTTACAAATTGCCAGTAGCATCCAACCAAAACATATTAAGGAAATTGCTTCAAAACTTAGTATCCAAGAAGACCAACTAGAGTATTATGGGTCAGATAAAGCCAAACTCCCGTTAGATTTAATCGATGAGAAATCCGTTAACAATGGAAATTTAGTTTTAGTTACAGCAATTACCCCCACACCCGCTGGGGAAGGAAAAACAACCACATCTATAGGACTAGGTGACGCACTAAGTCACATTGGTAAGAAAACTGTTACGGTACTTAGAGAACCTAGTTTAGGTCCAGTTTTTGGTATCAAAGGAGGTGCCGCTGGAGGCGGATATAGCCAGGTAATTCCTATGGTAGATATCAATCTACATTTTACCGGGGATTTTCATGCTATCGAAAAAGCGAATAACCTGTTAGCAGCTTTAATAGATAACAACATTCAGAGTAAGACCAAAAGTATCGGTATCGATCCGCGTACAGTCATTTGGAAACGATGTATGGATATGAATGACAGAGGACTCCGAAAAATCGTTGCTGCTCTTGGAGGTAAATCGGGTGGTGTTCCTAGAGAAACTGGTTTTAATATCACAGCTGCTTCGGAGATTATGGCTTTGCTTTGCCTTTGTAGAGACATGAATGATCTTCAGGAAAAATGTGGGAATATTTATGTCGCAGACACTTGGGAGGGCAAACCAGTTTATGCAAAAGATTTGCATGCGCAAGGCGCGATGGCGGTGTTGCTTAAAGACGCTATAAAACCGAATTTAGTGCAAACCCTAGAAGGTAATCCAGCTATTATTCACGGTGGGCCCTTTGCCAATATTGCTCAAGGAACAAACTCGATTCTCGCTACAAAAATGGGGTTAAGTCTTAGTGATTACGTAGTCACAGAAGCAGGTTTTGGATCTGATCTAGGCGCAGAAAAGTTCTTGAATATTAAATGTAGAATGGCAAATCTTTCTCCTAAAGCAGTTGTCTTGGTAGCGACCATTAGAGCATTAAAATATCACGGAGGGAAAAATATAAAAGAGTTGACCAATGAGGATGTAGATGCTCTTGAAAAAGGCCTGCCAAATTTAGAACGGCACATATCCAGTTTACGAAGTTTTAGATTACCCATTGTTGTTTCTATTAATGCCTTTAGCAGTGATACAGATGCCGAAAAGAAGTTTTTATTCGATTATTGCGAGAAAAATAACATTCCAGTCGCCTTGAGTTATGGCTGGGCAGAAGGAGGTAAAGGCTGTGTCGATCTTGCCAATAAAGTTGCTGCGGCTGTAGAAGGGTGCACTCAAAAATTTAGCCCAACTTACGAACTAACTGATGACATCCGTACAAAAATGGAAAAGATTTGTAGAACAATTTACGGTGCTGAGAATGTGATTTTAAGTAATAAGGCGAATAGGCAACTAAAGCAATTTGAAGCCATGGGTTATGGTAATTTACCAGTATGTATTGCCAAAACTCAGAAAAGCCTCAGTGATGACGAAAAGCGACTTGGTCGACCAGAAAACTTTGACATTCATATAAGAGAATTTGAAATTGCCACCGGCGCGGGCTTTATTGTGCCCATTGCAGGAAACATCTTAAGAATGCCGGGATTACCAGCAACACCATCAGCAAATCATATCAAAATGGATGCGAACGGCGATATTACTGGTTTGTTCTGAATGGCTTATTTGGCAAACAACTGTTCCATATCCTTGAATGCTTTAAACTCTAAAGCATTTCCCGAAGGATCTTTAAAGAACATGGTAGCTTGCTCTCCAACTTCACCTTCAAATCGGATATATGGTTCAATAATAAACTCAATATTTTTTGATCGTAAGTCGGCTGAGAACGATTGAAACGTATCCCATGGTAAGACAACACCATAATGTGGTACAGGAACGGCTTTGCCATCTACGTCATTATGAGCAGCACTATCTGTTTCATCTTGTGCTTTGTGATGAATTACCAATTGATGTCCGAAAAAATTAAAATCTACCCAGTGATCACTATTTCTGCCCTCTTTGCAGCCTAAAGTTTCTCGATAAAAAGTTCTGCATTCTGACAAATTATGAACTGGTATTGCAACGTGGAAGGGAGTGATTGATGACATGCTTTTTATTTTTTTGATTACTCAAAGATCGGAATAATTATGTGTTCAATAAATCTATACTTCACATTTTAACACAACTAATTTTCCAAGTAGGAAAGACGATTGTTTCATCTTTATTTACCCATTCACCGATCCACTTATAGCCTTTATCATTTATGGCGTAAAAGGTTAATCTATAAAACCCATGCATGCCATTCGGTGCTTTTTGTTTTCTGTATAAAATGATGTTTCCATTTTCTTTTTTAGTTCCCTCCCAAGCTGGTAGTATTGGAACCGCTGACCCTGATGAATAATAATGTACATACCATTTCAAACTATCCTTATTAAATTGTCTAATGCTGCCGGAATGACGCCCATCCTCCTTTAGGGTCTCATCTTGTATGGCCATTCCGTTCATTATGTATTTAAATTGCCAAGTCATTTTTATTGGCTTAGCCCATGTTTGATCTGGATTTCTACTTTCTGATGAGCATTCGCATTTACCAATTAGAGGTTCGAAATCTGCCAATTGCTTAGGCGCTTTTGGGTTCAATTTTCCAAAAGGAAATTGTTCACTAGGTTCGAAGTTGTATAGATTTTGACAATATATGTTGCTAGAAATGAAAATAAAAATGACAAATAGAAATGTTCTCATTACCTATTTAAAAGTTGGTTAGTATAGGTAAAAGATAATTATGATAGTGACCCAATGAAAGCCAATTATGAAATTCTTAACAAGTACCTAGATGGTTTTACTACTATCTGAAACCAATCTATTTATTTCATTTAGCTCTGCATCTGTTAGATCGCGCCATTTCCCTACAGGCATATCTAGTTTTACATTCATGATGCGAATACGCTTTAATTTGGTGACGCCATATCCTAAATGCTCGGCCATACGTCTAATTTGACGATTTAATCCTTGGGTAAGAACGATTCTAAAAACGAATTTGCTTACTTGACTTACCTCACACTTACGAGTTACTGTATCGAGAATAGGCACGCCATTTCCCATTTTTTTGATAAAATCATGAGTAATAGGTCGATCTACGGATACGATATATTCCTTCTCATGATTGTTCCGCGCTCTAAGAATTTTGTTGACGATATCACCATCATTGGTTAAAAAAATAAGGCCTTCACTGGGTTTGTCAAGCCGACCTATCGGGAAAATGCGAGTAGGATAGTTAATGTAGTCGATGATATTATTTTTTTCCACTCTGGTGTCCGTTGTACAGACAATACCAATAGGCTTATTAAATGCGAGATATACTTTTTTATCTTGATCTTCTTTTCCTACTTGTTTGCCATCAACTTTTACAACATCGCCTTCAGTTACTTTTGTTCCCATTTCAGGAATCTTATCATTAATAGTAATGCGTCCCTGGTCGATCAATTTATCTGCAGCGCGACGCGAACAATAGCCAATCTCACTAAGGTATTTGTTAATGCGTATTTGTTTTTCTTCTGGCATTTGGCAAAGATACTCTAATCAGGTTTCACAAAATCATAGATATACTTATCAACCTCGGGTGTGTTAACGGAATGCCCCATATTTTCAGTTGTAATAAAGGTCGCATTGGTAACACTACTAGCTATTGCTACGCCCTCTTGGTATGCAATAATATCATCGTATTTATCGTGAATTACCATGGTGTTTATTTCAAAAGAAGCCGCAAAATTGGCAGATGAAAATTCCCTTGGGTCAAAGTTGTACTTATGGTGTACAAAGGTGTAAATAGCATTCATCATTCGATCATTAAACCCAATAATACGTTTGTAATTATCCATTAAATGAGTGAACTCTGATGGAGCAGCAATAGAGATTAACTTTTCTAAAGCCGGAAATTGGTATTTGTAATAGGAATAAATTGAACTCATCCCGCCTACCGAATGTCCTATGATAGTAGATGGTTTATAAAAATCTACAATTGTTTTTATACATTCAGCATATAAAATACCATCAAATCGAGTTCCGCTTGATTGTCCATGAGCAGGACCATCAAATGCGACAATTGAATATCCTGTTTCTTTAAGTTTCAAAATGGTGTTTTCCCATCGCCCAGCGTTACTTTCCCAACCGTGTGCCAACAAAATCGTTTTTTCTCTACCAGGCCATAAATAACTGTATAGTGTTAGATCATCATGCTGATGTTGCTGTCGGGTAGCCGATGAAAGGAATTCTGACTGCTCTCTAGTGAGTTTTCCACTTCTAGGAGTAGTGTATAGCTTCATGGCGGTTTTTGCTGCAAATTTTGGCGCAATATAGACCAGTGAATTTAAGTAGGTACGATAAAATTGAATAAGTAGGTTTCTTATCATAAGCAGTTGTATTACTCCTCTTCGCGATGCACACGTCCCATCGAGAAAGCTGGTTTACAAATGGCAATATATTCGCATTCAGCATCAAATGGATTGGAATATTGAATGCGGGCTCCCTTTTCTATTTTTATTGACTGACCCGCTTCTAAAACAACGATTTCTTCTTCGATAATGAACTGTTTTTTTCCGCGAATGATATAGGTATATTCATCAAATTCGGGACTCTGAAAAGGTTCACTCCACCCGGGTGGTGCTATCATATGAGCAATACTGATCTGATCATTACCATCGGTAGCAAGGCCCCAATGTTCTTCAATTACTTTTCCATCTGTTGTTGGAACAACAAAAGGCGATTTTTGTATGTTGAATTTTTTGCTCATGTCAATTTACCAGCCTAACATAAAATATTTGAATTTAGCGGTATCTGGTATCTGTACTGCTTCAATCTTAATATTAGAATCGTAGCGCAAATTTGCTGGCAATTCTTTTTTATCTATAGTAATAAAAGCATCAATTTCATTTACAAAAACCACTACAGAATTAATACTATTTTGAATACCTGAAATTGTATAATTATCCCGAATATCTTTAAACGTACTTTCTAGGCCAAGTCCTTTGTCTGTTTTGTAGCGCGAATCGATAATTCTAATTGTCTCAATTAATTTCAGGGTGTCTTTTGAAGATGGTGTGGCAGTAAATAGATGCTTTCCACCCTTTTCATATATCAAAAATGAATCACCGCCTGTATAAACGATATCTTCTTTACTACTTCTTTTTACGACAGAATCTGCTGCAAAAATGGAATCAAGTTGGGATGCATTATTCGTGTTTTTTAAAGCACCAATTGCTCCTTTAGAAATTAAAAAGGTGGTGTCCTTTTTAGCACAACCACAGGCCAATAATAGGCACATACACAAAGTAAAGGCTTTGTATGTTACTTGCATGTCAATCTGTTTTTTAGTCTAGTTCTAGTTTTAACTTTCGTTAAAAGTGCAAAGCTATTATTTTTGGAAGAAGTTATCTTAAATAATTACAGGTTTATAATACCTTTTTTAATATCCCAAAAACACTACGAATAAAGGTGGCACTTGTCAATACTTTTACGACAGGATTCATCGCTGTACTTCGACGTCGACTTGAACTTCTGCTAGTTGATCTTGATTTTTTCTCTTTGGCTTCACGTTCTTCTTCTTTTGCTTTTACCTCTTCGGCCTTTTTGATTTTTTTATCAAGCAATTCGTAAGCACTTTCACGGTCGATGTCCTCATTGTATTTTTTTATCAATTTGGATTCATCGAGCAATTTTTTTAGCTCACTATCAGTCAACACATCCATTCGGCTCATCGGAGCACGCAACATGGTTGCAGCAAGTGGAGTAGGACGACCTTTTTCATCCAAAGCAGAAATAAGTGCCTCACCAATACCAAGAGAAGTTAATACTTCAGCTGTATCGTAGTAATCAGTATCTGGATAATTTTGTGCAGTTAATTTGATGGCTTTACGGTCTTTTGCAGTAAAAGCCCTTAGTGCATGCTGTACCTTTAATCCTAGCTGGCTCAGCACAGCTTCTGGCACATCAGTCGGATTTTGAGTAACAAAATATAATCCAATTCCTTTAGAGCGTATCAACTTTACAATGCTTTCAATTTGAGATAATAACGCTTTGGAAGCCTCATTAAAAATAAGATGGGCTTCATCAATAAACATGATTAATTCTGGTCTTCCGCTATCGCCTTGCTCAGGAAAAGTCTCATAAATTTCCGCAAGCAAGCTCAACATAAAAGTCGAGAATAATTTAGGTCGATCTTGAATATCAGTTAGTCGAATGATGTTGATATATCCCATTCCGTTTTCATCTACACGCACTAGATCTTCAACGTCAAACGAGGTTTCACCAAAAAACAGATCAGCTCCCTGTTGTTCTAACTCAACAATCTTTCTTAAAATGGCTCCAGTCGATGAGGTAGAAATACGACCGTATAATTCGGCAATTTCTTTTTTACCCTCGCCAGTGGCGTATTGTAGCACCTTTTTAAAATCTTTAAGATCTAGAAGGGGTAGCTTATTATCGTCACAATATTTAAAAATAACAGCTATAATACCAGCCTGTGTTTCTGTAACGTCTAATATTCTAGAAAGAAGAATAGGACCAAATTCAGAAACAGTTGCGCGCATTCGTACGCCATCTTGTTCGGAAAGTGACATGATCTCAACCGGAAACTTCTTGGCATTAAACGGAAGTCCAATTTTTTCATGGCGTTCATCAATCTTTGGATGTCCTGGGCTAGGCTGGGCAATTCCACTTAAATCTCCCTTGATATCCATTAATAATACAGGAATTCCTTTTTCTGATAAATTTTCTGCAATTACTTGAAGCGTTTTCGTTTTTCCTGTTCCCGTAGCACCTGCAATAAGTCCGTGACGGTTCATAGTTTTTAATGGCACTTTTACATGTGCATTCGTAACAGTTTCGCCATCCAAGATGCCAGCTCCCATAGTGATAAATTCACCCTTAAACGTATTGCCAGTGTTTATATATTCAAAAAATTCGTCCTTTCTGCTCATCGAATTAAGTTTTGTTAAAAATAGCGATTCCCTTTGTAAGTGAAAAAGGGTAAAAGTCGAAAAATTAAAAAGAGATAAAGCGTGCCGAAAATGGGATAAAAAGAGCGGATTTGATATTTAAGATTGGATAGTTGCAATTTTTGATTTTGGGAATTTTCCTTTTCACTACTTTTAATACTATCTAACGAAAACCAATCACAATGAAATTTTCTAAAATACCTTTATGTGTATTCTGCATAATATCCTTAATTTCCTGTAACAATTCAGGAGAAGTTACATTTCATGCATCTCATGAAGAGCGTAAAAAGGATGCTCCATTTTCTGATGCCGTACAAGTAGGGAATTTGTTTTTTCTAGCAGGGCAAGTAGGTATCGACGGAGCCACCAGAAAACTGGTGCCTGGAGGCATTAAACCAGAGACAAGACAGGTGTGTCAGAACATTATTGAGGTACTCGCGCAACATCAAATGACTACAGATAATGTTGTGAAATGCACTGTAATCTTAGCCGATATTAATGACTTTGTTGCGTTTAATGAAGTATACAAAGAGTTTTTTCCTAATAAACCGGCACGTACCACCTTTGCTGTGAGCGGTCTTGCTGTTGGCGCAAAGATTGAGATCGAATGTGTTGCAGCTAGATAGCAAAAAGTTATCTTTGCGGCATGGTTACCGCAGAAACACATGAGCTTGTAAAAAAAGGTGAAATGCTTCCTTTAATGGAGGAGTTTTACACCATACAGGGAGAAGGCTATCACAAAGGAACAGCCGCTTATTTTATACGAATAGGCGGTTGTGATGTGGGATGCCACTGGTGTGATGTAAAAGAAAGTTGGAATGCAGAAGTGCATCCGCCTACTTTGACTTCACAAATTGTAGAAAATGCGATAAAATATAGCGATACAGTTGTAGTAACTGGCGGTGAGCCATTGACTTGGGATATGACTAAGTTGACGAACGAACTTAAAGAAAAAGGCGCTAGCGTTCACATTGAAACTTCAGGAGCATATCCATTAACAGGAAAGTGGGACTGGATTTGTCTTTCTCCTAAAAAGCTAAAATTACCCACGCCCGAAGTTTATAGGAATGCCAACGAGTTAAAGGTGATCGTTTACAATAAAAATGACTTTGAGTTTGCTGAAGAACAAGCTGATAAAGTGCCAGACGATTGCATTTTGTATTTACAACCCGAATGGAGTAAGCGCGATAAAATGATTCCGCAAATTGTTGACTATGTAATGCAAAACCCTAAGTGGAAAGTCTCCTTACAGACACATAAGTATCTTAATATACCTTAAGTTTAGTTCAGAGTTCAGAGTCAGAATTGGGGATTGTATTTTACTGCCAACTGAATACTATTTTTAACGTCCACCATTAGCCTGCAAGTCAGCGATGCAAAGAGGATCTAACTCTGGATCGGAACTGCCCATCATGTTCATATTACCCGAGCTAAACGTAATTTGAAAATTCATCAAGCAATTAGCAACATTACAGTGTTGTCCGTTTTCTTCATCTAAGTGATCTGTTTGCATTGGTGTTCCTAGATCAACCAAGCCTAATAAATGAGCGAATTCATGTTGTAAAGTTGCACTCTCAATCTGCTCGGTACTAACACCATTATTTCTTGTACCTAGGTCTTGAATTACTGAGCCGAACAGCACAAAACTCGTGTTTCTGTAGGCTGCCCCCAGTGTAAAACTATCGGGATCAGTGTCTTCTTCAGACTTTCTATTAGCATTAAAAAGGTATACCGCTATTTCATCCTCAGAATTATAATTTTGGCGTTGGTCACGTTCAATATTTGCGATTTGTTGTAAACTATAATCTTCATTCTGGGGTGCATCGATTGAACGTTGTATCACACGAATTCCGCCAGGTTTATTAATTCGTTCATTCAAAAAATTAGTAAGATTCTGAACCGAACTTGACCTTAGCTCGAAACCACGAACTGATACAATTTCTAAAACTAGACTATTATATGTTGTATCACTTAATAAATCATTTGCAGAATCACCAGTTGCCAATAAATTGGCTGTGCGATCTATTTCTGGATCGGCTGGGCCATCATCATTCTTACATGATGAGATAATAAACAAACTAAAAAACGCAATACCTAATACTAACTTTTTCCCTATCATTTGGCAATTTGATTAAACAACAATTACATAACTGCTAAAATGTTAAAATATTTCAACTTTAGCTTAGTTGTATTTTTTAAGACATACTTACGCAACCATTGGTTTAAAATACATCTGTTTAAAAATACTAAGATATGAGGTGGTTTATGGTAATATCAATTTTTCTGCTCACTATTTCTTGTAACAATGATGATTTAGATACGAATACTGTTATTGGTACATGGGAAATAAATGCGCGTTTAGTAGATCCTGGTGACGGTAGTGGCGCATTTCAGCCACTATCATCTGGAAAACAGCTTGTTTTTGATGAAAACGGAACGGTAATGATATCCAGAGGAACTCTTTGTGATCTAGTTAATGATGAAAACGCTAGTCAAACTGGTACGTATTCGCATGAATCTTCATTAGTTACTATTATTTGCGAGGTTTTTTCAGCAGATTCGAGTGTTAGATATGAGCTAAAGGATGACAATTTATTCATTTATTACCCGTGCTTTGAAGCCTGTGTAGAGCGTTATCGTAAAATAGCTGATTGAGTTGTTTTAAAATAGATGAGATTAAAAAGACTTTTTTAATGTAAAACTTTTGCCCTATTTAGCAGTTAGCTTGGCCAAATAGTCGTAATGTTCCCCTTCAACAACTAGTTCGCAATTAAAGCCATTAACGTCTGCAGCCCTTTGTAGCGTATTAAAATCTAAATACAACCAATCAAAAGGCTCACCTACGGCGTCTTTGTAATAGGTTATGAATTGGAGTTCGCCATAATAACCTTGTCCTGCTTCTAGCAAAACACTACCATCTTCTTCTCGATCGAACATATAGATAAGATCACTACTATCTAAAAGTACTTGGCCATTTGGTTTCAAAATATTTTTTAGTTGATTGAATAGACGATCAATTCCAGAAAGTGTTTCGCATACACCAAGACCATTCATCAACAATAAAACAGTATCATATTGTTCATTTTTTAGGTCGAAAAAATCTTGAAGTTGTGCATTATGAACACCTCGTTTTTTGCATGTTTCGATCGCTCCTTCAGAAATATCGATAGATTTCACCATCAGTTTTCTCTCATTTTGGAGATATAAACTATGACTGCCAGCTCCGCAGCCAACGTCAAGAATGGTTCCTTTAGCGAGATCTAATGCAGCACGCTCAATTTTTGGCATTTCTTGGTAGCTTCTAAAAAGGTAAGGAACCGATAAGGTGTCTTTTTCCGAAATAGAAGTTTCTGTAATAATGTCTTCAGAATAATTTCCGTTTATATAATCTAGCATGGCCATGCCTAAAATATCCATAGTACGAATTGGTTAACTTTGTATAAAAAAGAATGGACGAGCTGTTGCGAGAACTTCCAGAAAAGGCCAAAGATAAGCATACTGAAAACAAGAAGTTTTTTAACAAGCTTAAAAAAAAGCCTCCTAAAAAGTTAGATTATATCATGCAGGAATTGCATGAAGAAGAGTTTGAGCAAACTGATTGTTTAACATGCGCCAATTGTTGTAAAACTACAGGCCCATTATTTACTGATAAAGATGTAAGCCGAATAGCGAAGCATTTTAAAATGAAGGATCATCAGTTTATAAGTCAGTTTTTACGAGTTGATGAAGACAATGATTACGTCTTACAATCAGTTCCTTGTACTTTTCTTGGCACTGATAATTATTGTTCAATTTATGATGTTCGGCCAAAGGCTTGTCGCGAGTTTCCACATACTGACAGGAAGAAATTTCATCAAATAGGAAATCTCACCCTTAAAAATGTTGCTATTTGCCCCGCTGCCTTCAACATTGTGGAAAAGATGAAACAACGATTGCAATAAAAAAATTATATTGCTAAAAAAAGTAAGAACATGGAAGAGATTATTGCATATTTTGAGACCATTCCTTCATCACACAGAAGTTTAATTATTGTCTCAGGAATTACATTTTTCTTTTTATTGGAGTACGCTGTACCCTTATTCAAAATGCGTTATAGAAAGTTTAAGCACGCTTGGACTAATATCTTTTTCACCTTAACAACAGTTGTTGTCAATTTTGTTCTAGCATTTTTACTATTGTGGACATCTGATTGGGTAATCGCAAATGATTTTGGGGTTTTACAATGGTTGCCAGAAGTGCCACTTTGGGCATATGTGTTGATCGGACTAATGTTATTAGATTTAATAGGCGCGTATACTGCGCACTGGGCGGAGCATAGGATTAAACCATTATGGATGTTTCATCTTATTCATCATACCGATACCAATGTTGATACAACCACTGCTAATAGACATCATCCCGGGGAAAGTGTAATCCGGTTTGCATTTACGTTGGTTGGGGTTTTTATTGTGGGAGCACCTATTGCCCTTGTGTTCTTATACCAAAGTATTTCTGTTGTGCTATCCCAGTTTAATCATGCCAATATTAAAATTCCAAAATGGCTAGATAATGCGCTTAGTTGGGTTATCGTCTCGCCAGATATGCATAAGGTGCATCATCATCATGTAATGCCGTATACCGATACAAATTATGGTAATATTTTTTCAATTTGGGATCGACTTTTTGGGACTTTTGCCAAAATGAATAATGAAGATATTGTGTATGGAATAGATACTGTGCCGGATCCTAAAGAGAATGCTGAGATTGTTCCGTTATTAAAAATCCCATTTCAAGGGTATCGTAAAGCGACAACCAGTGAATAGAGTATGTTTAATTTTCTTGTTATTCATTGCGGCATGTAACCAACCAAAAGATAAACTAATGATTGACGTACAAGGCCACCGTGGTTGTAGAGGAATATTGCCAGAAAATACCATTCCTGCATTCAAAAAAGCAATTGAATTGGGAGTGACAACCTTAGAGTTAGACCTGGCAGTTTCCAAAGATCATCAACTAGTAGTTTCTCATGAACCTTTTATGAATCATGAAATTTCAATAGGACCTAATGGAGAAGAAATTACCGAGGAGAATGAGAAATCATTCAACCTCTATCAAATGAATTATAAGGAGATAAAGAGATTTGATGTGGGAATGAAAAAACATCTCCGTTTTCCCAATCAACAAAAAATTAAAGCGCATAAACCGTTACTTTCAGAAATCTTTGACCTAGCGGAAGATGAGACTGATGAAACCATTTTGTACAATATCGAAATTAAGAGCCACCCGACTTATGATGGTATTTTTACTCCCAAAGTAGAAGAATTTACCAAGCTGTTAATCAATCTTATTCGTGAAAGAAATTTAGAAGACCGAGTGACAGTGCAGTCATTTGATATTCGCGCTTTGGAAATTACGCATCAAATGAATCCCAAGCTCAGCACTGCTTTGTTGGTTGAGGATAATGAGAATATCGATTTAAAATTGAGCGCACTTTCATTTAAACCTTCCATTATTAGTCCTTATTACGGGTTATTGTCCGAAAAGAAAGTAGAGCTGTTACAGGATGAACGACTGCAGGTCATTCCATGGACGGCAAATGATACTACTACCATGAAAACCTTGCTCAAATTTAAGGTTGATGGTATTATCACGGATTATCCCGACCGTTTGATTAATCTATTAGAAAATGAAATTACTGATAACGCTTTCTAAAAACACTGGGGTTTTCGTTCGTTACCTTTTTAAAAATGCGATTGTAATATGATAAACTCTCGAACCCACAACTATAACAAGCGTCACTAATGCTTTTTCCTGACATCAAATAGCGTTTAGATTGACTAACTCTATATCGGTTTAGAAAGGATACAAAGGTATAGCCAGTTTCTTTTTTAAAGTACCTACAGAATGCCTCTTTAGTCATATTACTTATACCAGATATCTCGCTCAATTCGATTTTTTGATGATAATTCTTATCCACGAATGCATAAATAGCGCGCATACGGTCTTGCTGGCGCTCACTATATCTTTTAGTATATGGTTTGTTATGTAAAAGTTCGAAGGAGGTAGTTTTGCTTAGGGTTTCTAGAATTTCTAACAATTGTAAATATTGTTGGAAAGGCTGGAGTTGTTCAAAACCGAATAGTTGTTCTCCTATATTCTTTTTGACACTACCAATAAAGGCTATTCCATATCGAGATCTCTCAAATAAAGTATTTAGAGAAGCAAGCTCAGGAGATTTTTGAATATGTTTCTCGATAAAATCTCTTCTTAAATGCACAACAACTTTTCTATATGCTGTTTTTAGACCATAATCAAAATTTAAATGGGGAATATTTGAGCCGATCAATACCAGATCATTTTTCTGATATGTACTAATATGATCGCCTACATGTCGAGGTCCGCTTTCTGCTTCTACATAAACCAATTCATATTCTTCATGAAAATGCCAATAGAAAAGATCACTTAACCGAGGATTGTACATCATTGAAAATGATCGGTCAGTATTGCTAGTAATTGTTTCGAGTTGAATTTTCATAACTATCACTAAATTAAGATAAAAAAGAGCTAATTATTTAAGTAATATCAATATTGTACAATTTTTGGCTAACTATCGTAAACTATCCAACGAGAATATAATTCAACTTTGTGGTAGTTATTAATTAAAATCATTGGGTTATGAAAGATGAGAACAAAACAATGGCTCCGACGATGGTCCCCAAAAATGAACATACTGATATTCCAGGAAATCCGTCAACTGCGAAAAGTAGTAATGTACAGCTTCGAAGGGAAGCCACACCAGATTCGTTACGCGTTCTAACGATAGATCAGTGGAATTTTTGGAAGGAGAACGGTTATGTGGTAATAAAGAATGCAGTACCAAAAGATCAGGCAGCTAAGACGGCATCTTTCTTATGGGAGTTTGAAGACAAGAACCCGAATGATAAAAATACATGGTATACTGCTCCGAGAGCGGAAATGCAAATGAAAGAATTAGCAGGTACCGGAATGGTTGAGGTGTATAACAACCAACATCTTTGGAATAATAGACAAACACAAAAGGTATATGATGCTTTTGTAGATATATGGGGAACGGAAAAATTATGGGTGACTATCGATCGTGCCAATTTAAATTTCCCAATTCGACCTAGTTTTGAGTATAAGGGATTTATTCATTGGGATTATGACCCAGATACAAAACCTCAAAATGTGCAAGGAGTTTTGGCATTAGCCGATCAAATAGACGAGCATATGGGTGGCTTTCAATGCATTCCATGGTTATTTAAAAATTATGATACATGGAAGTTAACCCAACCTGAAGATCGAGATCATTTTAAACCAGATGTATCCGATTTGAAAGATAAGCTGGTAAAGGTCCCTTTGGAAGCTGGCGACCTTCTTATTTTTAATAGCTCAGAACCGCATGGTATTAGACCAAATCTTTCTGAAGATAAAGTGCGTATAGCTCAATATATTGCGATGATGCCGGCGCAAGAAGAAAATAAGGAACTAAGAGAATGGCGAATAAACTCATGGAAAAATAGAATTGCACCAGAAGGTTATGCATTTCCTGGTGACCCTAGAAACTGGGAACAGACAAAATATGAAACTGCAAAATTGAACACCCTAGGAGAAAAATTACTAGGTTTGAGAAACTGGTAGTCAATATGGAATTAAACCTTAGAGGAAAAACTGCTTTTATTTCAGGATCTACTTCTGGAATTGGATTTGCAACTGCATTGACACTACTTCAAGAGGGAGCAAGTGTTATTATTAACGGAAGAAATCAAGAAGGTATTAATAATGCTCTCGAAAGACTCAAAAGTCAGTTCCCCCAATCCAATATAAATGGAATTGCTGCTGATTTTTCTAATCCGAAAGAAGTCCAGTTGCTGATTGAAAAGCTTCCTAATATTGATATACTAATCAATAATGTGGGTATTTATAAGTCTCAAACCTTCTTTGAAACGACAGATGATGATTGGCAAAACCAAATGGAAGTTAACCTAATGAGTGGTGTCAGGTTATCTAGAAATTTATTGCCAAAAATGCTTGAACGAAATTGGGGTAGGATTTTATTTATTTCTAGCGAATGTGCCAGCTTGGTGCCTGAGGATCTTATTGCTTATAGCACAACGAAGGCATCGTTACTTGCTATTTCAAGAGGACTGGCTCAATTGACAAAAGGAAAAGGAGTGACCGTAAATACGATAATTCCCGGATCAACTTTAACCGAGGGAGCAGTAGATTTTTTAGAGGATGTAGCAGAAAAAGAAAACAAAACAAAAGAAGTAGTTGCAAATGACTTTTTTAAGGAAGTACGAACGTCTTCGTTATTGCAACGTTTTGCATCAGTAGATGAGGTTGCAAGTACAATAACATATTACTCAAGTCCGCTTGCGGCAGCCACAAACGGTGCAGCTATTAAAATTGATGGTGGTAGTATTGGTGGAATTTTATAACAATTAAAACAAAAAATTGAATGATCAATCGAGTGAAAATTGCATTATGTTTATTAGTATTTATTGGAGTAGGTAGTCAATCGTGTGCTGAGAAAAAGGAAGAAAAAGAAATTTCCGAAACTGTTAAAGAAGAAATTATGCCTGAAAAATTACTACGTCATGTGGTGTTATTTAAATTTAAAGATGAAGCACCTGAGGCGGCTGTAAACAATTTAAATGATATGTTTAACGCATTGCCTGCCGCTATTCCTGAAATAAAAGATTTTGAATGGGGAATTAATGACAGTCCGGAAAATTTTCATCAAGATTTTACCCATTGTTATTTGGTAACTTTTGGTTCAGAACAAGATCGTGACTCTGTCTATTCACCACACCCAAAGCATCAGGAATTTGTTGCTGCCTTGCAACCACATTTAGAAAAGGTATTTGTAGTGGATTATTGGGCCAATTAAGATCCAAGAAGATACAACAAGGTCGAGAAGTATAGGTATTTTGAAAGTACTCCCTGCCAGAATAAAGCTATCGGACCGGGAGTGAACAGTGGTTAAAATAGGGACTAGTAACAATCCCTAGGTTGGTATATTGTGTGCAACAGCTACTCAATTTTCTTTAGCTGTTCGATCGCTTGTTGGTTTTCTGGATTTATTTCTAAGCTCTTTTTATAGTTTTTAATTGCTTCATCTTTTAATCCTGCTTGTAATTGAAAATCGGCAAGAAAACTGTAAGGATGCCATTGATCAGGATAGGCTTGTACAATTAGCTTTAAAATGTCAACAGCCTTGTTTACTTGTCCTTGTTCAGCATATTGTTGCGCAAATCGAAAGGTATTTCGATCAGAGATGTTGTTGTCTAGCTTCGCGAGTAGTTTGCTTGCTTTTTCGAAACCCTGCTCTTTGTAAGTTTTAACTACTTCTTCGGTATTTAAAAATTCTGTGGTTTTGGGTGTACTTCCAAAAAACTCTTTTCTTAAATGCGTTCGTACCTGTGCCCAGCCATCCATAGGGCTTCTGTTAGATAATGTAGCTATGATTAGTGATTCTCCTTTTACCAAGTCTAATTCTCCTGATGCACCTGGAGCACCGCCATTATGACCGTAAATTTCCTTGCCGTTTAAGTTTCTTAAGCTCATTCCATAGCCATATCCGTTGCCAAAATGATCGGTCGTAATTTGAGAATGTGATTCTTCACTAATGAGTTCATTACTTTTAAGTGCAACGGCAAATTTGTGAAGATCTTCAACTGTTAAATCTCCACCACCCGCTGAACTTGATAATGATGTTGCTGATGACGTACCCGATGGAATCAATATATTTTTAGTGACATAAGAATTGTGATCGACGCCTGTGATTTTTTCGATAATCAAACCTAAAATAATAAAACCAGCATTACTGTAGCGCATTTGTTCACCTGGAGTAAATTCTAAAGGGTCGTTCACAAAATAGGGTAAATGGTCCTGTAAGCTTTTTATGTTATCCGAATTTTTGTCAAATTCTGGTCCGAAGAAGTCTCCAAGCCCCGAAGTATGAGAAAGTAGTTGCTGGATGGTGATTTTTTTGGCCTGCTCATTGGGATAGTCTGGAAAAATATCACCTATGGTTTGTTGCAGTGTTAGTTGTTCCTTCTCTAACAACTGCATAATCGAAATAGCGGTAAACATTTTACCCATCGAGGCGATTCCGTATTTTGTATCTACTTCATTCGGTTGATTGTTTTGTGGATTAGTACCATACGATTTTTTAAAAAGAACGTCTTTTCCGTCAGCTATTAGTATGGAGCCATTATAATTTTTACCTAAATCGGTGCTATCGAGTAGTTTTTTTACTGTTTCGACATTTCCTTGGTAAGCCGATTGTGATTTTCCATTTGTTTTGCAGGCTACTAAGCAAACAAAACATAGCACTTTGATTAACTGTTTCATTTTTTTGATGTGTTGATGATGATTTTATTTAATAGTTTAAAAAGGGTTTGTAGCTCATCTTCGCTCATATTTTTTTGAGCAGTAGCCCTATTTTTGGAAATTACGGGAATTGCTTTGTTCAGCAATTCTCCTCCTTTTTTAGTGATTTTTAGATCTTTTTTCCTTCGGTCAATTTTGTTTTCTGCACGTTGAACAAGATTTTCCCGAACTAGTAATTCGATCATTCGAGTTACTGAGGCCACATCTTTAAATAAAAGATTAGCAAGTTCTACCTGACTTATGTCTGACTGCTGTTGTATTTGGATCATCAGTAGAATTTGATTAATGGTCACATTATAGCCAAGTTGATTGAGATTGACCTGCGCCATAGTGCGGTACTGCTTTATAGCTTTTTCTATTTGATAAAAGATCGTTTTAGAAGGACTTTCGAAATGCATTAGACAATATATTTGATGTAAATATAATTGATATATCAACTAAATAATAAATCAATTTAAATTTTTGAGAGAATTTTAAGAAAATTGAATTCTATGCAAAGGATAGAACCTAAAAATATTGTCTGGTCGAGCTGAGTCGAGACCTCTTTTTTTTTGGCTTAAAGGAATGTAATATGAACGTTTTGATAATTGTTAATCCCAAACAAATCGCCAATTACCGTCTTTTTGCCTTTTCCAAACAGTATGAAAAATGCCCTTGTTTTCTTTTTTGTTACCTAAAGAATCCAATGAAGTAAAAACATAGTCACCATAGGTATACGCTAAATCTCCGGATTCACTTACATCAACGAAGGTTGGTTTCCAAGTTAGGGTTTCGTTTGGTCTTACATCCTTTTGATACCAATTGGCAATGGCTTCTTTTCCTTTGATGACTTTTTTACCTCTTCGGATAACTCCATCCTTCGCGGCATAAAATTCAAAGGCTTTAATTAAACCGTCTTTCTGAGCCATGTCATTGAAGTCTTTTTCGACTTTAATAATCTCAGCTTGCCAGTTTTCAAGATCATTTTGATTTCTGTCAGTACAACCTATTGAAATAAAAAGAAGTAACACTAGTATTAAAATATTTTGTTTCATGTTTTCCGAATTTAATATGAATCAATCATGATACCCTTTTTTAACTAGTCGTTTTGATATCCACCAGTAATTACCAGCTGGATCAACAATACCCGATTGTCTATCACCATAGTCCATATCTGCTGGCTCAAACTCTACTTTAGCACTATTTTCTACTGCACGCCTATGTATTTCATCTACTTCATCAACATATAAATAAAGTGCAGTTCTCATATTTAAGAAAGAGGCTGGTGCTTGGCTGATCATTATGCAAGAATCACCAATTTTCAAAATACAATTAGGAATCACCCCAGTTTTAGGATGTAAAGAGCGACCTATTTCTTCAGCATAAAACACAAGTTTCATAAAGTCAATTAACTCTTCCGGATTGGCAGTAAATAAATAGGGATTTACGGTTCGAAATCCATCAGGACGGTAGGTGTCGAAAATCTTATTCATTATTAATCATATATTAAATACTTCTTTCTTATCTCTCTAAATCCCTCTAGATCAGACTTCCAAGTCTCACGAATCTCCTCCACATTCATTCCAGCTTCAATTTGCTTTCGTAATTCCTCATTCCCCGCATGAATGGTAAAGCCTCGATCTTTAAAAAATAAGCTTTTGTCTTTGGTATTGTTATAGGCATCAATAACCCAAGACAAATCAACTTTAGATAAATACGGAGTTTTGGTAAGATCTTTTCCATAGCAAACTCCACCAGAATGTTTAGGGTATTTCGCTCCAAAATTAGGTCTTGGCCAGTATTTAAAATCATATTTCAGAGTATCTAAAAATGGTGCTCCGTATCGTTGAAATTGAAATTCAGTGCCACGACCCGCATTGATGTTCGTGCCTTCAAATAAACCTAAACTAGGATATAAGTTAATCGATTTATCATTTGGTAAATTTGGCGATGGCCGTATCGGTAGACTGTATTGAGTATTATGATTGTAATTCGCTATTGGAATTACTTCAATATCACATTTTGTCGAATCAGTAAGCCAGTTTTCGCCGTTGATCATTTGAGCATATTCACCAATAGTCATTCCGTGAACCAACGGAATAGGATGTTTGCCTACAAAGCTTGAGTATTCCATTTTCAAGGTCGGTCCGTCAACATAGTGCCCGTTGGGGTTGGGCCTGTCAAAAACTAATACTTTTTTGCTATTTTCTGCCGCCGCTTCCATAACATAATGCAAGGTTGATATATAGGTGTAAAAACGAACACCCACATCTTGAATATCAAAAATGATGAGGTCGAGATTCTGTAATTGTTCTTCCGTGGGTTTTTTGTGTTTTCCATGTAGTGAAAAAATGGGAAGCTTGGTTTTTTTGTCAAAACCATCCTCAACATCTTCTCCAGCATCGGCTGAACCGCGAAATCCATGTTCGGGCGCAAATACCTTTACTACATTTACATTAAGCGATATTAATGAATCGACTAAATGGGTATATCCTTCTTTTTTAAAAATAACTGAGGTCTGATTCGCTACAATACCAATACGCTTTCCTTTTAGCTTATGTATGTAGTTTTCAGTTTGGTTCGCTGCGGTAATAGGTGTTTTGGGGATTGAGGTCTTTTGTTCGTCTTGAGAAATAGATTTTTTCCGTGTCTGACCTCCACAAGAAATGAGTAAAAAAAGACAAGCTAAAAGCGTATTTTTGAAAAGTTGTAACACAGTATGATCCGTTGAATTTAGAATATTTTATCGCCAAACGTATTATTGGCAGCAAGCATTATAAAAGTAGCATATCGGGGCCGATAATAAAAATTGCCATTAGTGCAATTGCGTTGGGTTTGATCATGATGATGGTTGCCATTGCTGTTGGTGTTGGTTTGCAACAAAAAATACGAGATAAAGTTGCAGCGTTCAATGGACATATTCAAATAGTCAATTTCGACAATAACAATTCTCAAAGTTCGGGAAAGCCCATTTCTACAAATCAAGAATTTTATCCCGAGTTTAAAACGGTAGATGGCATTAAGCATATCCAGGCTGTGGCTACAAAGGCTGGTGTTATTCGTACTGAAAATACTTTTGAAGGAATTGTTTTAAAAGGTGTTGGAGCAGATTATCAATGGCAAAATTTCGATGAGTTTATTGTTGAAGGTCGAACTCCGAAAGTCGATGAAGAAAAGGAAAACAAGGAGGTGATCCTGTCGGCTTATATGGCCAATAGATTACAACTTTCAGTTGGTGATTCTTTTGGCTCTTTTTTTCTCAGAAATAATTCAGACATACCCAACAAGCGCAATTTTACAATTGTCGGCTTATACGATAGCGGTTTTAAAGAGTTTGATGAAAAGTATGTCTTTGCCGATATCAGGCACATTCAACGTATGAATCGTTGGAAACCGGATGAAGTTGGAAGTTTCGAAGTATTTATTGATGATTTTTCTGAACTACAGGAAAAAGGAAATGAGGTGTACGGAAGTGTTCTATCTACATTGAATACCACCACCATTGCCGACCAATTTTTCACCATTTTCGAGTGGCTCGCGATTTTCGATTTTAATATTTTGATCATTATGGTTATCATGATCTTTGTGGCAGGTATAAATATGATTACGGCTTTGCTAGTTCTTATTTTAGAACGAACACCTATGATTGGCATCTTTAAAGCCATGGGAATGCAAAACAGGAGCATAAGGCAGATATTTTTATATAATGCAGGCTATTTAATAGTCCTAGGGCTACTTTGGGGCAATGTGATTGGTGTAGGCTTATTATATATCCAGAAAAAGTTTGGTTTCATTAAACTCGATCCTGTCAATTATTATGTTACCGAGGCTCCTGTTTATATAGATGTTCGCTATATCATAGCGCTTAATTTGGGTGTGTTGCTACTGTGTGTGCTCATGTTATTGTTGCCCTCTCAAATAATAACCAAGATTAGCCCGGTTAAGGCAATTCGGTTTGATTAAAACCTTCTTATTCAACTTTCTTTATTGTGAAGATTACAAGTATCTTTGCACCACAATTTTGATTAATGGAATACGCTGAAAATATATTAGGTACAATTGGGAACACCCCAATGATAAAAATGAATACGCTTGTAAAAGGAGTCGATGCTTTGGTACTTGCTAAATACGAAACCTTTAATCCAGGTAATTCGGTAAAAGATCGCATGGCCTTGCAAATGATTGAAGATGCAGAGGCTGATGGTCGATTAAAACCTGGAGGGACCATAATTGAAGGTACTTCGGGTAATACAGGGATGGGATTGGCCTTAGCAGCAATCATCAAAGGTTACAAAATGGTATGCGTGATTAGCGATAAACAGTCGAAGGAAAAAATGGATATTCTTCGTGCGGTGGGAAGTGAAGTAGTAGTATGCCCAACGAATGTGGAGCCCGATGATCCGAGATCGTATTATTCCACTTCAAAACGATTATCTGAAGAAACTCCAAATTCTTGGTATGTAAATCAGTACGACAATCCGTCTAACGCTAGAGCACACTACCAAAGTACTGGGCCAGAAATTTGGAAACAAACTGACGGAAAAGTGACTCACTTTATTGTTGGTGTCGGAACTGGAGGAACGATTTCAGGAGTTGGTAAGTATCTTAAAGAGCAAAATCCGAATGTTAAGGTTTGGGGAATTGATACCTACGGATCGGTATTTAAAAAGTACCATGAAACAGGAATTTTTGATGAGAATGAGATTTACCCTTACGTAACTGAAGGAATTGGTGAAGATATTCTTCCAGAAAATGTTGACTTTAGTGTAATTGATGGTTTTACTAAGGTTACTGATAAAGATGCTGCGATTTATACCCGTCGTTTGGCAAAAGAGGAAGGAATGTTTCTTGGTAATTCCGCAGGGGCTGCAATTAAAGGATTGTTGCAATTAAAAGAACACTTCACAAAAGATGATGTGGTGGTTATTTTATTCCACGATCATGGTAGTCGTTATGTTGGTAAAATGTTTAATGACGATTGGATGCGGGACCGTGGATTTTTAGATGAAGAGGTAACAGTGGCTGCTGATCTTATAAAAGATCATAGTGATAAACCTTTGGTGACAGTAAGAACTGAAGAATTAGTGCAACATGCTATTGAACGCATGCGCGAGTATAAAATTTCTCAGATTCCAGTCGAAGACCATGAAGGTTTCGTAGGTTCTTTAGATGAGACTGCGTTACTGCAGGCCTATATCAAAAATGGTGACATTGCAACTGTTCCTATTAAAGATGTAATGCAAGCTGCTTTTCCGATTGTGAAGGCGGATGCGACAATAGATAAGGTTTCTAATTTGATTACTAAAGAAAATCAAGCTGTACTGGTGGAATTAAGTAACGGCAAGCATCATATTATTACCAAGCACGATATCATTAGTGCTATTTAATTTTCTAAACTGATTTCATGTCAAATTGATTACTTTTAGTTTAAATTCAATTTGACATGAGGTCGTTTACTCTTCTTTTGGTGGTTGTTTCATTTTTATGTATTCAGCCACTTTTTGCACAAAAAAATCTTTCTAGAAAAGAACGTAAGATCATTAAGACGATCGAACGTAATAATAAAGAAGCTCTTCAATTTTTAGAAAAAGTAGTCAATATCAATAGCGGTACTCAAAACTTAAAAGGAGTAAAGCAAGTTGGTATGGTATTTCAAAAAGAGTTTAATGATATTGGTTTCTCCGCAAATTGGATTGATATGCCAACGGACATGAAACGTGCTGGACATTTATTTGCTGAGCATAAAGGAAATACTGGAAAAAAGATACTTTTAATAGGGCATTTGGATACCGTTTTTGAAGAAGATAGTCCCTTTCAGCAATTTGAAAAAGTGAATGATAGTATAGCAAAAGGTCCAGGAGCAAATGATATGAAAGGCGGAGATGTTGTTATTCTATACGCGCTTAAAGCCTTACAAGAAAATAAGCTATTGAAAGATGCGCAAATAATTGTGGCATTTACGGGCGATGAAGAAAGTACAGGAAAGCCATTAAGTATAAGCCGAAAACCACTAATTGATGCCGCAAAGCGCAGTGATATTGCATTGGGTTTTGAAACATCTACGGGATATAATGATGCTACTACTGCAAGACGAGGAAGTAGTGGGTGGAAGGTAGAGGTTTCTGGTTTTAGAGCACACTCATCAGGTATTTTTAATGAGCGTGTAGGAGCAGGAGCTATTTTTGAAATGTCCCGTATTCTCAATGAGTTTTATACCAAAGTGAAAGGTCCAGAATACTTGACGTTTAATCCTGGAATTATAATGGGTGGGACGGATTTGTCTATTGACTATAATGCAAGCCGTGGCAACGCTTTTGGTAAGAGTAATGTCGTTGCTCAGAAAACAGTTGTAAAAGGAGGGCTTAGATTTATATCAGAAGCGCAAAAAGAAGAGGCGAGAACTAAAATGAGAGCAATCGTTGCTGATAATCTACCAAAGACTAAGGCCACAATTGAGTTTACTGATAGTTACCCGGCAATGGGACCTACTCCTGGAAATGAAAAATTACTAAAAGCACTCGATAGAGTTAGTAAAGATTTAGGTCAAGGTCGTGTTAAAGCCTATGACCCAGGAGGTCGAGGTGCTGCTGATATCTCTTTTGTAGCACAATATGTCGATTGCCTAGACGGATTAGGAACAATGGGAACAGATGCCCATACTCCTCAAGAAACAGTGAACTTAAATACTGTTGAAACACTTACTAAAAGAGCTGCGTTATTAATTTATCGCTTAATAAATTCAGAAAATTAACTTTCTAATTTTATCGTTTCACCATAAAGCTCTTTTTTAAGCTTGTGGAATTTTTTGTTAAGAATCTTGTTTCGATAAATAACATAAACTAGTAAGCTAATTGCAACAAGAACTCCGCTAGATAATAAAATGGTAATCTCGTTTGATGAGGCCACTTTGGCTGCATGTTGTACAAACAAGGTTGGCTGTGGTGCTTCAGAAGCGGTTGGGCTTGAGAATAAGGTTAATAAGAGAAAATTGTGTTTGGCTTCTGCCAAATGCGGAAACAAAACACTGCTGACAAAAAGCAGCAATGGAAATACACGTTTCATAACAAGTAAGATTTTTGGTTGGGAAAACAAATGTAAAATTTAATTTGTATTTATTTGTAGGTAAAATACTTCAAAAAGTGTATTTCATCGAATATATATGTGTTTTGTAAGATTTTTATGCTAATTTTTCCGATGCATGGACAGTACTAATTTTGATAAAAAATCAGGATCTTACTTCTTTCCACTCTAAATTAATTAGAAATTATTCTTTAATTAAGACGAATAAATTGTAAATAAGCATTGTTTTTAGCCGCTATAATATAGAGTTGATCATGAACCATAATCTCAGCAATATCTTTTACGTCGCCCGGGACATAAAAACCGGATTTTGAGGTTGAAATTGGGTAAAAATCACCAGATTTATTTTGTTTTAAAAGTAATCCGTTTGATGCATCATTTCTTGGAGTTTCAACTTCGGATGCATGAAGGTTACCTGCTATCAAAACATCAAGACTCCCGTCCTTATCATAATCCTTGATTAATGATTTGTTGATAGACGATAACTGTGCAAGATTAGGAAGTTGATGTTTTTTGAACCCGTTTCCAGTATTTTCAAGGTAAATACTTGCAAATGACTTTACTTGATAATGCAGTGAATTTTCAAGCTTATCTTCAGAATAAATATCATCCATGGTAGCTAATGAAAAAGACTCATAGTCTTTAAACTTAGATTTAATAGCGGGCATTTGTTGCGATGTACATTCGCGGCCTCGTACAGGAAATTGTTCGCCGTCATTATAATAACTCAACACAATATCATTTTTGTTATTTCCATCAAAATCATCGAAATAAATATCAAAAGTTTCGTCTTTTTTTGCTTTGTATTTATAGTTTAAGCCCAGGTTTCCTACAATATAATCCTCGTCTCCATCACCATCAAAATCGGCTTTTTCAATGTTAAACCACCAACCGTTAGATTGGTCTAGCTCTAAGTTTTCCGTTTCATTTTCGAATACACCGTTGTTATTTTTTAGGATGGTAATCGGCATCCATTCTCCCACAACGATAAGATCTATTTGACCATCGTTATTATAGTCAGTCCAAGTGGCGTCTGTTACCATGCCTAATTTGGTAAGCATTGGCGCAATTTCATCAGTAATATTCTTAAACTTTAAATTCCCATTTTCATTTATATTTTCTAATATGTAGCTATTGGCTGGAGATGGATAATTGCCTGGAATAAGTCGACCTCCAACAAAAAGATCGAGGTCACCATCTTTATCAAAGTCATATGGTTTTACTCGAGAACCACTTGTAATCATTTCTGGTAGCGCATCTGAAACTTTTTCGAATTCACCTTTTCCATTATTAATGTACAAACGATCCTGTAAATACTCGGAATTATATGAGAACTCGTTACCACCACTTACTACATAAATGTCATTATCTCCGTCGCCATCAGCATCAAATAATGCTGTGCCTAAGTCCTCATAGATCTTGTCATTTTCAATTACACTTATGTTTTGAAGTTCGAAACCCTTTTCTTGTTGAAAAAAGATTGCAGTTGGTTGGTCTTTAGCACCACCAACAATAAAATCATCTTTATTATCTCCATTAAGATCGCCAACAGCAAGTCCTGGTCCAAACATTGAGGTTCGATGAGGTAGGAGAATTTCATTTAAAAAATCGTCAAAATAATTTTCAATATGAAGATGTTTTGGCGCGACTAGTGAGTCCTTAACTGTTGCGAAAAGTGTGTTGCTTTTTAAATTTTGCTTTTCTTTCTCAAGACTATTTGAGTAGTTGAGAGCCAATAGTTCATTAATCTTTGGGTTTTTTAGTAATTGGAAATTACCTCCGGGCCAAACTATCTTAATAGAATCTATTATTTGCGCTTTACCCAAACCAAAATGCATTTGCGGCGCCACTGAAGACTGAAAGCCTCTGGTTAGAGTCAATTCTTGAAATTGCGATTGGCCATTTGCGTAGATATAGGCTTTAGCCCCAAGTCCATTGGTGTTTCCTTTTAATCCTTCAAATTTAAGTGAGATGTAATTGGTGTTATCCGAACTTATATTTTCAAATATTACTGCTTTATCATCGATATTGTTTAGAACAATTTCGAGGTCACCATCGTTATCAAGATCGGCATAAACACTTCCGTTCGAAAACCCTTCGAAAGAGATTCCCCATTTATCATTTGCCTTTTCAAACGTGAGATCTTTACTATTTTCAAAAACAAAGTTGTCTATCTTTTCAGATGGAATTGCAAGACTTTTTGCTAAGAAACTATCTTTAGGTATTTTTTTACCTTCCAATGCCAGAAAGTAGTCACGGTTGTTTATTTCGCGCCTTGTTCCATTTGAAACAAAAATATCCTTCCAGCCATCATTGTCTAGATCGGCAAAAAGCGGTCCCCAGCTCCAATCACTGGATGATACTCCCGCAAGTCGTGAGACATTGCTAAAATCGGGTAGCGAATCATTAACAACCCCGTTGTTAAGTTGCAAACTGTTTTGCATATACTGATAATGGAAACCTGAATTTACTGTTCCCCAGAATAGAGCAGGGTCCATACTCGCCATGTTGGCTTTTGCCCGTCTGTTGTTTTTTGGGCTCATATCAACCTGAAATATATCAGGAAGGAGATCATTATTGAAGTCCGCTATGTCGACGCCCATACCATAGAACGAGGTATTTTTTGTTACTTTTTTTACACTCTCAGAAAAGGTTCCGTCTTTATTATTAAGAAAGAAATAATCAGGTGTACTAAAATCATTGGACACGTAAATATCTGGCCAGCCATCACTATTGATATCGGATACGGTTGCACTTAACGAAAGACCGAAATTGCGTATGCCTGATTCTCTAGTGACATTGGTGAATGTGTCCCCGTCGTTTCTGTATAATCTATCTGATTCAATGTTTTTTAAATATTGTTGTTTAAACCTGTAAAAACTATTGGGGGCATTGAAGGCGGTAGGAGGGTAGTTGGCCACGTAAAGATCGAGATCACCATCTAGATCATAATCAAAAAAGGTAGCTTGAACGCTATTACCTAAGTCAGCAATGCCATATTCTTTTGCCTTTTCGGTAAAGGTATTATCACCGTTATTAATAAATAGTTGATTTTCTTTATTCCCATTTTTGCCGGCTACAGAGCAATAAATATCGATAAAGCCATCATTGTTTACATCGGCCATGGTGGAGCCTGTATACCAACGTTTATCACCGGATATTCTTGCAGTTTTAGTAATATCTTCAAATTTTAGGCCTCCTTTGTTAAGGTATAGCTTATTAGAAACCATGTTTCCAGTAAAGAATAGATCAATAAGTCCGTCATTATTTATATCACCTGCAGAAACACCACCGCCCATGTATATGTAGGCATAAGTGAAATAGTTTATTGAATCATTTTCGACGAGGTTATTGGCAAATTGGATTCCTGTTTCTTTCGCCGATAGCTTTTTAAAAATTTTTACGTCTTTGCCCTCTTCGTTGCAAGACGAGAAAAGAAGAAAACTTAAGATTGTAAACAAGGAAAATCTGTTCATTGATATATGCGCATTTTAGTAATAACAATATACTAATAAGAGTGTGGATGTCTATAATAAAAAAAACAGGGTATTATGAAAAAACACCCTGTTTTAATAGCTAAATATTCGATTGTATTAGAAACCAGTATTTTGGTTTAGAACACCTCCACTTAAGTCGATTGCATCAACAGGAATTGGTAATAAATCATGTTTAGCTTCAAAGGTATTGAACTTTGTAGAGTAATTCCCCTCTGTGATAGTACGAGCCTCATTTATATAAAAAGCATTCATGGTGGCAACAGCGTTGCCCCATCTTCTCAGGTCAAATAAACGATGCCCCTCCATTCCAAGTTCGAGACGTCTTTCATGTCGAACAGCTTTTCTTGCAAAAGCTTGGTCTGCAAAAGCAGGATAAGGTTCTATCTGATAATTAGGAGTATTAATAACATTACCATCTGCATCCGTAGTTTCGACATATGTCATGTTCTTAGCTCTGTTACGTACCTGATTCACATAATCTAACGCAGCGGCAAGATCAGGAGAAGACTTTTCAACGGCAGCTTCCGCGGCCATTAATAATACATCTGCATAACGGATAATATTGTAGTTAATTCCAGAATGTTGTTGACCCCATGCCCCAGTACCTTGGTTGGTTCCTTCTTCCCCAGAGCGATATACATTTTTAGACGGCAAATATGGACCTGAAATATCTGCAGCTGTTGCACGAATCCAAGCTTGGCCTACATGTCGACCATAACCATTGTAATTTATTCCTCTTCTTCCTACTGTATAATCTAACCTAGGATCAAGAGGTCCTGTATGCGGGGTATATGGGGTTGGAACTGGTACATAATCATCTGGTAACGGATCTGGAGCAGGCTCAAAAGAATCCGTATTATAATCATTAAAAACATCTGTTTGATTAAATGTATCTAGCAGAGGAAGTCCAGTTCCGTCTTCAGTTTGAAATGCGTTTACCAAATCTTGAGAAGGTTGGTAAAAACCACAACATGAACCAAAAGGACCAGGGTTGGGGAAGTTTAATACCCCACCGATATTACCATTAGGTGATTGAGCAGCATCTGCAGTAAATTGTATTGCAAAAACTGACTCGGCACTATTTTCTCCACCTGCCGAGAAATTGTCGAAAAACTCGCCATTCAATGCATAAGGACCATTATTAATAACATCAGTAAATAGAGTAGATGCTTGATCCCATTCAGATTGTTGCAAATGCACTTTTCCTTGGTAGGCTTTCGCAGTCCAAGAAGAGGGTCTACCTACATCTGCCTGTGAATCTGGTAAATTATCAATGGCAAACTGAAAATCAGCTTCAATTTGATCCCAAATTGGACCTGGGTTTGGCTGGTTGAATTCAGTATTCGCATAGTTTTCATCAGATATATAAGGGACATTCCCATACATACGCTGTAATTCAAAGTTGAAATGTCCTCGCAAAAAACGCGCTTCAGCAAGTTTGCCGGTCAAGTCAGCACCCTCAATAGTATTTATCAACGCTATTACAGCATTTGATCTATTAATACCTGCAAAAATAGATGACCACCTTCCCAGTATATATGGGTTAGAAGCATCCCAATTAATACGTTCCATTTCAAACAAATCCGCTTGATCATCATCGGTACTTCCTTTATGAGCGTCATCTGTTAATACATCTAACCACCAGTTATCGCCGGTTTGAGCAAAACCATTACCTGCACCGTTATTCCTTCTGCCATCTAAAGTAGAGTAAGCACCAATTAGTAAAAGGTCAACTCCTGCTTCATTTTGAACTGCTTCATCACTTAAAGCTCCAACTGCAGGAATAGTCGTGAAATCATCACTGCATGCAAATACTGCTATGAATGCAATAAATACATAAATTATTCTCTTTTTCATTTTTATAATTTTAGATTAACTCCTAAGGTTATTATTCTTGCTTGTGGAAATATATTACTATCAACACCTAGAGTTAGGTTATCATTTGTAATTATTTCTGGATCAAACCCTTCGTAATCGGTAATGGTAAACAAATTAGAGCCTTGTACATAAACTCTAAGATTATCCATGCCAATTTTATCCGTTACATTAGAAGGTAGTGTATATCCAATTTGTAAATTTCTCAATCTTATAAAGGATCCATCTTCAACGAAATATGTACTAGGTGCAGTTTCTCCAGTACCACCCAAACTTAATGCAGGTAATATAGCATTGGTGTTTGTTGGCGTCCATGAATCTAAAACTCGTACACTTCTATTACCATTAACGAAGGTAGGGAAATCAGTAAATATCTTCTCGTAATTGTAAATGTCGTTTCCTTGAGATCCATTAAAGAAAGCTGATATATCGAATCCTTTGTATGACGCATTTAGATTAAGACCAAAAGTAAAATCTGGATGCGGAGAACCAATGAACTGTCGGTCCTCTGCATTTATGGTATTATCACCATTCAAATCTTCATAAGTAAATCTTCCATTAGCATCAAAACCCGTTATGTTTAATCCATAAAACGATGATATTGGACGACCCACTTCTGTACGTGTGAGCGTACCAGGTCTAAATGATGCACCAGTTTGAAAATCACTGATTAGCTCCGTTACCTCATTTTTATACGCGGAAATATTGGCAGAAATACCATAAGCGAAACCAGAATCACTTTGGTCATTAAAACCAAGAGCAAGGTCGAAACCAGTATTCTTTACCGTTCCTAAATTAACAAAAGGTGCGCTGGCATCAATAGCGGTGGAACTAATTAAACTAAAATCTCTTGTTATAAGATCGTCGGTTTCAATATTAAAATATTCAAACTCTAAAGACAGTTTATTGTCTAGCATTCCCAACTCAAACCCAACATTGGTAGTAACACTTGTTTCCCACTTTAAATTTGGGTTCCCTACATCTCTTAAAATTGCACCAGTGGCAATCGTACTTCCGTTAATAGCATAGTTTGCCAAGTTTAAACTTAAGGCAGATATGTTTACGGTTGGGTTATTGGCCGGTAATGTTTGATTACCTAGTTCACCCCAAGAAGCTTTTATTTTCGCACGATTAAGAAATCCATCAGATGGGAAGAAATCTTCATCACTTAACAACCAACCAGCACTAAAAGATGGAAAGGTCTGACTTTGATTATCTCCTAAGAAACGAGAAGATTTGTCATTACGTACCGTAACAGTAGCAAAATACTTTCCTTGGTACGAATAATTTGCCGTACCGAAGATTGAGAATAAACTATTACTGCCGTCAAAAGCAAAACCTACATTAGGCGTACCCGTACCGTTCTCTAATAAGTAGAAATCAGGAGTTTCAAATAGGAAACCATCAACAGATATTGAATTTCCTTTACTACCTTCTTTAACCGCCTCAATACCGGCTAGAGCATTTATGCTGTGATCACCAAAAGTCTTATTGTAGTTAACTGTATTGGTCCAAGTCCAATTATAATTGTTGATACTTTGTTCAGTTAACGTATTGGTTCCCAAAGGCTCACCGTGTTCAGGGTCTAAGGCTTGAAAAGATCTACTATCAAATGATTCGATATTTCCACTAATAGTTGTCTTTGCAGTAAATCCATCAAATATTTTGGCAGAAAGATAAACATCACCAAAAACACGGAACAGTTTATTAAAGTTATCAGCACCTCTTTCTAATTGGGCAACAGGACTTCTAGCATTACCTAACCCACCTGCTCCACCTGTTCCAGCAAAACGACCTTCATCATCAAATACCGGTATAAGTGGGCTACTCCGTAATGCGCCATTTACTTGATTTCCATTTACAGTATTTGAAAACGATGCACTTAAGTGTTCACCAATAGTAATGTATTCATTTAACTTAAACTCTGAATTTAGTCGAGTAATTCCCTGTTTAAATCCAGTGGTTCGTTGAATTCCATCTCTATTTAAAAAAGATGCTGACATTAAATACTTGCCAGTCTCATTACCATTTTGAATCGAAATAGAACCGCTTTGCGTTGGAGCAGTGTCCAAAATTGCATCTAACCAATCTGTACCCCCAGGTGTAACGGAAGCAGAGGCTGGTCCTCTAACTATGGGATTATATGACACCACGCGGGTATATCCATTTAAAGTAGTAGGTACTACTGCATTTGCACCACTCCCATATTGTGGATGGCTGAAGGCAGCTACACCGTCATTTGCTGCACTTTGAAATAACATGTCACCGTGTTGTTGAGCATTTAAAAGCTCTGGAATATTAGTAGCCTGAGAAAAACCAGTATACAAATCCACAGAAATGACTGGTTTAGACATATTATAACCACCACTTTTGGTAGTGATAATTACAACCCCATTGGATGCACGTGCACCATAAATAGCTGCCGCACCATCTTTTAAAACGTTGAATTGCGCTATGTCATTTGGATTAATACTGTTTAGTACTGAGGGATTGTCCGTTTGCACTCCGTCAATTATATATAATGGATTGGTATTATTACTTGTACCAAAACCGCGGATATTAATTTTTGGAGCAGCTCCAGGATTACCGTTATTAACTACAGTAACACCAGTTACGCGCCCTTGTAAAGCTTCAGCGGCATTCACGATAGGTGCTTTCGTAGCTTCAGAAACGTCCACGGACGAAATTGAACCCGTAATATCACCCCTTGTTTGGGTGCTATAACCAGTAACTACCACCTCACTCAACTGATTCTCGGCCTCTGCAAGAGTCACATCAATAGTAGTTTGGCCATTAACGGCTACTTCTTGAGTTGCAAAACCGACATAGCTGAATACTAAGGTAGCATCACTAGCGGCTGAGATAGAATAATTACCGTCAAAATCAGTTTGTGTACCAGTTGTAGTTCCTTTAACTACAACACTTGCTCCTGGTAAAGGAGCTCCGTCTGAATCATAAACGGTTCCAGAAATGGTTTGTTGGGCAAAACCAGTAACTGTAAAAAAGAGCATTAAGAAAACGCCTAGCAGCACTTTCTTTAGGCTTCCTTTGTCGGGAGGGGAGGTTTTTTGAAGTTGTAAAATGTTGGTTTTCTTCATAATAGAGTTGTTTGAAATGAATTATGGTTGTTTAAAAAAATTAACATAATTTTTGAATAATTCACATATAAATTATTCAGTAATTATGATTTTGATAAGATATTAATCTTAAGACTAAGTTAAATTAATCAGCTATTTATAGTTTAGTATTATTTTGTCATATTTATGTGAAATAATAAACTTTTAGAGCAATATTAAATTGGCTTTTTGTAGTATTATTTTGTCGAAATTGTCACAAAAAAGACACCTAAAACAGTCTGTGGAGTTCTATTTTGGGTGATTTGAAAGTATTTTGAATTGCGGGATGTGCAATACAAACCATATTTTACTGTAAAATTGATTTTACTCGGTAATTCAAACCTATATGGTTTTCAAATACTTTATCTTTAATTTACTAATTCGATTAGTTTTTCAATAGTTCTAATCAATTTGAATCTAAAAATGCTCTTCAAAATTAAATTTTTTGTTAATATTGCTGTGGTATGATTTTATCATTTACTGGTAAAAAATTAAATTTTTTTTGATGATAGGATTTGGAAAAGTACATCGTGAAATTACCCAGCTTAAAAAAGAAGATAGCTTTCTAGTTTTTGACAGAAGAAAAGACCATTTTGATTTTCCTTTGCACTTTCATCCGGAATATGAGATGCTTTTGATTTCGAATGCCTCTGGTGTGCATCAGTTTATAGGGGATAGCGTTGAAGAGTTGGGTAGCTTAAGTCTTGTGCTTATCGGCCCAAATCTGCCACATGGATGGACCAACGCAAATTTTGCTGGCGGGGAGATTCACGAGATCATGGTACAGTTTCATGATACTTTGCTAAATGAAGATCTCCTTTCTAAAACTATTATGAAGCCAATTAAAGATATGCTGGCCAGATGTGTTTACGGAATTTCATTCTCAGAAAAAACAGCATTAGAACTTAAGCCTCGATTACATAAAGTGGCTAAGTTAGATGGTATGGATTATTTCCTTGAAATGATGTCTGTGCTACACGATATGGCTATTTCTCGAAATCAGCGACTAATTTCTTCCAGTGTTGGCTATCGAGAAAGTTTTGAAAATAGCGACAAAATAAAGCTTGTCTATGACTTCGTACAAGCAAATTATTCAAAGAAGATCACATTGACTGAAGTTTCGGAATTAGTGAATATGAGTAATGTGTCTTTTAATAGATTTATTAAGAAACGAACGGGAAAAACTTTTGTTGACTATGTTAACGAAGTTAGAATAGGTTATGCTGCTCGGTTGTTATTGGAAAAAGATCTGAGTATATCGGAAATTGCTTTTTTATGTGGCTTCAATAATATAGCTAACTTTAATAGGATTTTTAAACGAAATAAAGGCCGCACTCCCACCCAATACCGTCAGGAGCTTTCGGGAATACGAAGAGTGCTTTAAAATACGCAATCATGAAAAATGTATCCACACTAATCACCTGTTTTAGTCTATTGTTATTTATGGGGTGTAAAGAAAAAAGAGTTGCCACACCGATGGATTTAGCAAAGGAAAACCTTATTCCAAAGCCAGTTGGTATGGTGGCTACGGGTAGCTCATTCTTACTAAGCTCAGAAAGTGTTATCTATACAGACCAAGAATTTAGAGCTCAAGCACAAACCTTGGCTGCGGAATTAAAAGAAATCACCGGAATTAACATAGGTATTGCTGAAAACGAAGATGAATCAAAATCAGAGGGGATAATTCTTTCAAAGAAAACTACTAATGATGATCTTAAAGAAGAAGGCTACGAGTTGAATATTGAAGAAGATGTGATGACCATTTCTTCTAATCATCCTTCTGGAATTTTCAATGCTATCCAAACGATAAAACAACTACTGCCAACTACTATTGATTCCAATAAAATTGAGATTGCTTCAGGAAAAATAATCGATTATCCTAACTATGAATATCGCGGCGCTATGCTCGATGTTTCAAGACATTTTTTTAGTGTAGATGATGTGAAACAGTACATTGACTATTTGGCAATGTTTAAAATGAATGTGCTTCATTTGCATTTATCTGATGATCAAGGTTGGCGAATTGAAATAAAATCCTGGCCAAAGCTTGCCGAAATAGGAGGTAAAACCGAAGTTGGTGGTACCGAAGGCGGATACTACACTCAAGAAGACTACAAAGAAATTGTACAATATGCTGCCGATAGGTTTATAACAATAATTCCTGAAATTGACATGCCTGGACATACCAATGCTGCGTTAGCATCGTATCCTGAGTTGAATTGTGATGGAAAATCACCAGAACCTTATACTGGTATGAAAGTTGGCTTTAGCTCTTTCTGCGTAGATAAGGAAATAACCTATAAGTTTATTGACGATGTAGTTAGAGAATTGGCGGCCATAAGTCCGGGAAAGTACTTTCACATCGGTGGTGATGAATCTCATGCGACCAAGAAGGCCGATTATGTAATTTTTGTAGATAAAGTACAAGACATCGTTTCCAAACATGGCAAAACAATGGTCGGATGGGACGAAGTAGTAACTGCAAATATCAAATCATCATCCATCGCTCAGTTTTGGGCAAGTGAAGACAATGCTAAAACAGCGGTAGAGAAGAATGTTAAACTCATTATGTCTCCAGCGAAAAAAGCGTACTTAGACATGAAGTATGATTCCATTACAAAGCTTGGCTTAAAGTGGGCTGGCTATGTTGAAGTTGATACGGGTTATGATTGGAATCCTGCGGCCTATGTTGAAGGTATTACTAAAGAAAATATATTAGGAATTGAAGCGCCATTATGGACAGAAACTGTGACAAATATGAATGAGTTGCAGTTTTTGGTTTTTCCAAGACTACCTGGATACGCTGAAATAGGCTGGACACAAGATAGTCTTCGGTCCTGGGGTGAATATAAAACACGACTTGCGAGCTTTAAAAATCGTTTTGAAAAAATGAATATTAATTACTACAAATCATCAAAGGTAGATTGGTAGTGTTAATTTTTTATCGATTTCTTATTCAATTTTGTCATTCCTTATTTTTCTTGACCAATAATTCGTAATTTTTAGCTTTCAAACAGACTCTACTCTAAATAGTTCTACTAAAAATTACAGTATGCAAATAAAAGAATCCGCCGAAGTCTATGATGTTATTATTGTTGGCTCTGGTGCTGGTGGAGGAATGGCAACTAAACAGTTAGCCGATGCCGGTTTTAAAGTCGCAGTTGTAGAGGCAGGTCCATTTTTTGATCCGGCAGACCCGAAAACAATGACCCAATTAAAGAATCCTTACGATTCTCCTCGAAGAGGTGCAGGTACAGATCGTGCTTTTGGAGAATGGGATATGTCTTGGGGTGATTGGGAAGTAGAAGGGGAGCCGTACACAGTTGAAGAGGGAACCAAGTTTCGTTGGTGGCGATCTAGAATGCTAGGTGGTCGAACCAACCATTGGGGGCGCATTTCTTTGCGTTTTGGGCCTAAGGATTTCAAAGGAAAAACGCGTGATGGTTATGGTGAAGATTGGCCTATTGGTTATGATGATGTAAAACCATATTATGATAAGGTTGACAAATTAATTGGGGTTTTTGGTACCAATGAAGGTCTTGAGAACGATCCTGATGGATTTTTTCTGCCTCCGCCAAAACCTAGATTACATGAATTATTTTATATAAAAGGAGCAAAAAAATCGGGTATTCCTGTTATACCAAGCCGGATGTCGATGCTTACCAAAAAAATAAATGACGATAGAGGTGTTTGTTTTTATTGTGGGCAATGCTCACGTTCATGCTCGGTATACGCTGATTTTTCTTCGGGAAGTTGCTTAATATTTCCTGCTCAGAAAAATGGAGGTCAGGTAAAGATTTATGTAAACTCGATGGTACGAGAAGTTACTACAAATGAAGAGGGTAAAGCAACCGGAGTATCTTATATAAATAAAGAAGACAGAAAGGAATATAAATTAAAGGCTAGAGTCGTTATTTTAGCGGCATCCGCTTGTAGCTCGGCTAGAATTTTATTGAATTCTAAAAGCAAGCAGCACCCTAACGGACTTGGAAATAGTAGTGATCTAGTCGGTAAATATTTACACGACTCTACAGGAGCTAGTGCTGCTGGGTTTATTCCTGGTCTTATGAACCGGAAGACATCATATAACGAAGATGGCGTAGGCGGAATGCACGTCTATTCTCCCTGGTGGGGTAACAATTCTAAGCTAGACTTTCCTCGAGGATACCACATTGAAGTATGGGGCGGAATGGGACAACCAAACTACGGTTTTGGTTTTGATGCCAACGCATTTAATGAGTTCTTCGGAACTAAAGTTGGAGGATATGGAGATATTTTAAGAGATGACGTGAAGAAGTATTACGGCTCTGTAGTCGGCTTTGGAGGTCGCGGTGAAGGTATAGCTAGAAAGGATAACTATTGTGAAATCGATCCAACAACAGTTGATGATTATGGGATTCCTGTCCTGAAATTTAACTATAAATGGTCCGACCTCGAAGTACGTCAGGCAAAACATATGCAAGATACGTTCTCAGAGCTTATTCACAATATGGGAGGCCATCAATTATGGGGTGGTAAGCCTGGTAAGGATAGCGATTATGGTTTACATGCACCGGGAGAGATCATTCACGAAGTAGGAACGACCCGTATGGGGAACGATCCCAAGACTTCAGTGACCAATAAATTCAATCAGTTGCATGACGTTGATAATGTTTTTATTATAGATGCTGGCCCGTTTGTTTCCCAAGCTGATAAGAACTGTACGTGGACTATTTTAGCGTTGTCTTGGAGAGCATCTGATTATATTATACAGCAACTTAAAGAACAAAACATCTAAGAAATGGACAGGAGAAAAAGTATACAGACGATTATCTTGGGAGCAGGAGCATCTGCATTGGCATTTCACGGTTGTAAAGTTGATGGAGATGATAAAGATAAAGCACTTACTAAAGTAGAAGAAACCAAGTATTTCGGTAGAACACCTGAAGAATTAGAACGACTTGAAAAGCTACAAGCCGAACAGGTTTTCAACGAACATGAAATGGAAACAATAGGGGTCTTAAGTACGGTAATTCTTCCTCCAAAAGAACCACATGGAGGACCTATAGAAGCTGAGGTTCCAGAGTTGATAGAATTCATGGCAAAAGATATTCCTGAAATGCAAAACACACTCTTAGGAGGGCTTATGTGGATGGATCATAAAAGTAATACAGAGTTCGGTATAGAATTTAAATCGGCTACATTGGAACAGCAAAAGCAAATATGTGATGAGATTTGCTGGCATGATATAGAGGTCCCTTTAGATGAGCAGCCATTAGAAATCCAATTTTTTGCCTTAATGCGAAACCTTACTCTTACTGGGTACTACACTTCTAAAGTAGGTATTGCAGATTTGGGGTATAAGGGAAATCAGCCAAATGTTTGGGACGGAGTGCCACAAGATGTGCTCGATCAACATGGAGTTGCCTATGATCCCGAGTGGATTGCAAAATGTGTTGATCAAAGCAAAAGAGGCGAGCAGGCTGTTTGGGACGATGAAGGTAATTTACTTACCTAGCTTTACTCTTGCAATTAAGGGCTGCTTAGCCACTTTTTAAAAAGATTTAACGAACTGTATGTACTTTCCTTTTATCTTTGTTTATGATGAGTAGTACAAAACAGTTCGTTGTTATTCTTAGTGCGATTTCGATCGCTTGTAGTATCACCTTATTACCACTTGTTGACATAACGGGTGTTGATGAGATATGTTTAATCGATTTAATAGACGGCGAAAGCGAATCACATGAATGTTCTAACGAGTCGGATTTTAACGAAGTAGTAGATGCAATATCACACAACAACATTTCATTTTCTTTTAATGATCACGAATTTAATGGTGATAATGGCATTGAGCTGCCACATTCCATTTTGTTAGCTATATTCTCTCCTCCTCCGGAAATAAACAGCTAAATTCATCTAAATATTTAAACTAACGGATAGCGTTCTTTATGAAAGCCGTCCAACCTAATTAATTTATAACCAAATTGAATAATAAAATGATCACAACAACAGTAGATAAAATCACTCAAGACAATTTTACTCCAACTAGCGTATTAGAAGATTTAATTAGCGGTAATGAAAGATTTACAAATGCCAGCGCATTGCAGCGCGATTATGCAGCGCAGCGCAGTGGTACCGTTTCTGGACAGTTTCCGAAAGCAGTGGTGTTGTCATGCATTGACTCTAGAGTTCCTGTAGAAACCATTTTTGATCAGGGAATAGGGGATGTTTTTGTAGCACGTGTTGCTGGTAATTTCGAGAATGTTGACATTTTGGGAAGTATGGAATACAGTTGTAAAGTTGCAGGTAGTAAGTTGATCATGGTGCTAGGTCATGAGGCTTGCGGAGCAGTTAAAGCGGCTTGTGACGGAGTTGAGTTAGGTAATATTACTGCAATGCTCGATAATATCATTCCTGCTGTTAAGCAATCTTCTGAAGAGGTCGAGGGTGAAGCAAATTCTTCTAACAAGGCTTTTGTCGCTAAAACGGTCGAGAATAATGTGAAATTGACTATTAAAAGAATCCGTGAAAGAAGCCCGATCTTAAAAGAAATGGAAGACAATGGCGAAATAACTATCGTTGGCGGTGTATACGCATTGGCAAGCGGAAAAGTGACCTTAGTATAATCTATCCTGAACAACTATAATGAAAGACTTTTTTAAACATTTTAAAGGTGATGCCTTTGGTGGTATAACCGCTGGTATAGTCGCATTACCGTTGGCATTGGCTTTCGGTGTAAGTTCCGGTTTAGGGCCTAGTGCTGGATTATATGGTGCGATTTTCATAGGATTTTTCGCAGCGCTTTTTGGCGGCACAAATACACAGATTTCTGGCCCAACAGCACCTATGACAGCTGTAAGTATGTTAGTAATTGCCGGAATTGTGGCAGCTAATGAAGGAAATGTAGAGAAAGCATTGCCGGCTATTTTAACCATCTTTTTGCTAGCAGGTTTATTACAAGTCTTATTTGGTTTTATTGGTATTGGTAGCTATATCAAATACATTCCATATCCTGTTGTTTCTGGTTTTATGACAGCTATTGGTGTCATGATTTTACTTACGCAAATATTACCAGCTGTTGGATATTATCCTAAGGAAGACGAAGATCTGGTCAATTCATTTATACCGCAAGCGGAGGAAGTATTACTTGATAAGATTCTTAAAAATGAAGCAGGGGAAGGTATTTTGGTGCTTGAGGATTTCAAAGAAACTATTAAAAGAGCTGGAGAAATAACCGAAGCTGATATTATGATCGAGGCTGAGACACTAGCCAAAGGAAGTGCAAGTGGAGTGGTTGGTGCGGTAAGAACAATGCCAAGAGCATTTAAGAACATTAATTTTTTAGAACTCATATTATGTTTAGTCACGATAGCTATAATTTATGGTTTTAAGAAAATTACGACTGCCGTTCCGAGTACATTGGTTGCATTGTTAGCTGTTTCTGGTGTTGCTTACTTTGCAGGATTCAAATATATTCCTATTGAAACTATTCCTCAGGGTTTTCCTGAGATCAATCTTGGGATTATTACCGATTTTAGTTTTGGGTCGATTAAACCCTATTTATTTGCCGGAGTTTCATTGGCATTTCTTGGGGCAATTGATTCGTTACTAACATCTGTAGTGGCGGATAACATGACCAAAACAAGGCACAAACCCAATAAAGAATTAATTGGTCAAGGTATAGGAAATAGTATAGCGGCCTTATTTGGTGGTATTCCAGGTGCGGGTGCGACTATTAGAACAGTTGTAAATATTAACTCAGGGGGTAAAACAAGACTGTCTGGTATGATTGCTGGACTTTTATTACTCGTTATATTAATGGCAATGGGACCTATTGCATCAAAAATTCCAGCAGCGGTATTAGCGGGTATCTTAATTACAGTTGGTATTGGTGTTATGGATTATAAAGGACTACGTGCAATACCGAGTATGCAAAAGGATATAGATCTAAAATATTTCAAACTTAGTTCCGAGGTGGTAATCATGCTAGTGGTATTGGTATTATCCGTAGTATGGGATTTGGTTGCAGCCGTTGGGATCGGACTTGTTATGGCTTCCCTGTCTTTTATGAAAAAAATGGGAGACTTTACAGCCGATGAATCACGCATAACCAATCTTGAAAATTTGGATAAAGGAGAGCTCAGTTGGAATGATGAAGGTGATTTCCCTAAAGAGTTTGCTGAGGAAGTGTTTATCAAACATTTAGAAGGACCATTGTTTTTCGGTTATACAAGCGATTTCCAAGTATTAGCAAAACAAATTCCAGATACGGCATCACATGTTATTTTAAGGATGGATAGAGTGCCTTATGTAGATCAATCTGGTCTATATGCGTTGGAAGATGTTTTACTAGATCTAGAGCAACGTGATGTACATACATTACTTATTAATCCGCAAAAACAGCCTTTAATGATGCTAAAGCAAATTGATATTGTTCCAGATTTGGTATCTCCTGATCGTATTTTCGAGGATTTCTCATCCTGTATCGAATATGTCAAAGAGAATGTAGAAGATAAATATCAACCCAAAGAGGGCTAAAAGATAAAGACCTCCATTAACTTATAATGGAGGTTTTTTTTATTGATTAAAGACGAAACCAAGATGACCGAATTAATCGGACAAACAGCTGCCGTTCTAACTACATGTTCCTTTATACCGCAGGCTATTAAAACAATTAGGACAAACGACACAAGCGGCATTTCTTTATGGATGTATAGTATGTTCTGTATTGGAATTGTGTTGTGGTTTGTTTATGGCGTGTTAATTGACAATGCTCCCATGATTTATTCAAATTTTATCACTTCTATCTTTGCTTGGATTGTATTGGTTTATAAGATTAGAAATACCATTTCAAAAAAATGATAGAACTATTTCATATTACTATTTAGGACGAAGAATGAACAGGAGACAAGCTTTAAAGAAAACTGCTTTAGCAACTGGGACATTGGCCTTGATTCCAAGTTTAAATGCAATGAAACAATTTTTACCAATGACTAATACATCGATTAATTTTGGCATACAATTATTTACCATTCCGGCGATGGTTGAAAAAGATTTACGGGGGACTTTAAAGTTGCTTTCGGAAATTGGATATAAGGAAATTGAGTTTTTTGGCCCCTATCCGTTCAGTGCTGATTCTGCTAAAAAAGGTTTTGAGCAAATGAAATCAATGCTTGGTTTAGAGCAACATGCTTTTTATGGTCATGATACAAAAGCGGTGAAGTCGATGTTAGATGAGTTTACTTTAACCACGCCATCCGTCCATGTCAATATTGATTCGCTACGTTCTAATATGAATGAGTTATTAGATGGTTTAGCTCCTTTGGAAACCAAGTATGTTGTTTTACCAATTTTAATGGAAGGCAGATCTTCTTTAGACGATTACAAAAAACGAGTAGAGGAGTTCAATGCATTTGGAGATCAAATGAAACCATATGGGATACAGTTTGTATATCACAACCATGGGTATGAACATACATTGATGGATGATAAAATCCCGTTAGAATATCTTATTGAAAATACAAATGAGGATACAGTCAAGTTCGAACTTGATATTTTTTGGATGGCAGCTGCTGGTGCAGATCCAATAGCGTATTTGAAAAAGTATCCAGGTCGATTTAAAATGCTTCATATTAAAGATGCTGCTTCAACATATCGTTTTTCTGGAGATGGTGGAACACAAGATCAATGGATGGCAGGATTTCCAAAAATGGCCGACCCCGGAGATGGTATTTTCGATATAAAATCAATCATAAAACAAGCAATAAAATCAGGTGTAGATCATTTTTATTTAGAGCGTGACCTTACACCAACTCCAACTGAAACACTTCAAAATTCTTTCAAGAACTTAAAGGAGATGATTTAAACATCTCAAACCAATTATTCATTTATGAACAAAGTGAAAAAGCCTTCAATGAAGGCAAGAATTGCACATCGCTATTTAGGCTATTTTTTAACTGGTATTATGGCTGTTTATGCCATTAGTGGTATCACATTAATTTTTAGAGATTCTGATACATTTAAGAAAGAAGTGGCTATTGAAAAAACACTAGAACCAAATGTAAATAAAGAAACCCTGGGTAAAGCACTTGGGATTAAAAAACTTGCTGTTAGTAAAGAAGAAAATGGAATTTATTATTTTGAAACAGGTACTTACAACACAAAAACAGGAGTAGCGAATTACACCAAAAAAGAACTACCCTATATACTCAATAAGATCACTAAATTTCACAAGGCGAAATCGGGAGATCCGTTATTCTTTTTGAATATATTTTTCGGTTTAGCACTGTTGTTTTTTGTTATCAGTGCATTTTGGATGTTTTTGCCAAGTTCACCTATCTTTAAAAAAGGACTTTATTTTGCTTTGGCAGGAGCTTTGGTGACAGTGATTTTATTGTTTGTTTAGCTCAATAAAAAGCGTTTCAATCCGCTATAATCTGATATACTGATCTTTTCTTTTTTCTTGTTTAAAACCGACTGGATTTGCTCAGGAATAGCAATATCGATGTCAAGCGTTTCTTTTACAACATCTAAAAATTTAACTGGATGCGCAGTTTCTAAAAAAGCACCAACCGTTTCAGGATGATCTTTTAGATAGTTTTTCAATCCTAAATAGCCAACAGCTCCATGCGGATCGGCCGTGTAACCCGATTTATTGTAAATAGATTTCATTGCGTCTTTGGTAGTATCATCAGTATAACTACTAGAGGAAAATACTTCTTTTAACGCATTAGTATCATTACCATACAATTCCTGAATGCGAATAAAATTACTCGGATTTCCGACATCCATCGCATTCGAAATAGTTTGTTTAGAGGCGACAGGTTCATAGTTGCCAGTTTCTAAAAACTTAGGCACGACATCATTTACGTTGGTTGATGCTATAAATTGATCCGCAGGCATTCCCAATTTATGAGCTAAAATTCCAGCACAAATATTCCCAAAATTCCCACTAGGAACTGAAAAAGCGATCTTTTGTCCATGTTTTTTTAATCTTTTATAGGCAAACAAGAAATAAAAAAGTTGGGGCATCCAACGAGCTACATTAATCGAATTTGCTGAAGTCAGTTTCCGACTATTGGTAATATCGGTATCCAAAAATGCGGATTTCACCATATCCTGGCAATCATCAAAAACGCCATCAACTTCAAGGGCTGTAATATTTTGTCCTAAGGTGGTAAGTTGTCTTTCTTGAATATCACTTACCTTTCCTTTAGGGTATAGAATAACCACGTCTACGCCCTTAACGCCAAGAAAGCCACTTGCTACCGCACCGCCAGTATCACCAGAAGTGGCTACCAATACTGTTACTTTTTCGTCATTATTTTTATTAAAGTATTGAAGACAGCGGGCCATAAAACGAGCCCCCACATCTTTAAATGCCATGGTAGGGCCGTGAAAAAGTTCTAGCGAATACACATTGTCTTCCACTTCCACTAGAGGAAAATCAAACTGTAAAGTATCTTCAATAATTGCTTTTAAATCCTTTTCAGGAATATCATCGCCAACGAATTGTTTGATTGCTGTAAATGCGATTTCAGTGTTGCTGAGTTGATCTATATGTTCAAAAAAATAAGCTGGCAACGGTGTAATCGACTCAGGAAAATACAATCCACGATCAGGAGCAATGCCATTGATGACCGCATGCCTGAAGGTTGTGTTAGGAGCTTTTTTATTTAGACTGTAATAATTCATTGATGGTAATTTAGATAACAACAGTACCTTTTGTATTTATTTTTGAAATATGAATATCGTGTTGGATATCAAAATCAGCGTATGCATTTTTCATTGCAGAAGCCACTTCTTTTGCATTAGTTTCCCCTTTGGTCAGCGCAAAAATAGATGGACCAGAACCAGATATTCCGCAGCCTAAAGCACCAGCCTTTAATGCGGCTTTCTTCAGTTTATCAAATCCTGGAATTAAAATGGACCGATGCGGCTCGACAATTTCATCATGTAATGATCGACTTAAAAGCTCATAGTCATTAGAATATAATGCTGCGACCAGCGCACCGACATTGCCCCATTGTACAATGGCCTTTTTCAAAGGAATATTTTCTTTCAAAACCGCTCGTGAATCCTCCGTACGTACCTCAATTTGCGGATGAATTACCACAGCCATTAACTCATCGGGAACGGGAATGGCAATCACATCAAGCGGATCGCAACTACGTACTAAAGTGAATCCGCCTAATAGGGCAGGAGCTACATTGTCTGCATGAGCCACCCCACTAGCTATTTTTTCACCTTCCGCAGCAAAAGCAACCAATTCAGCTTTCGTAAAAGGCTCATTCAACAGTTTGTTGATTCCAAAAACGGCACCTGCCGCACTTGCAGCACTACTACCAATACCACTTCCTGCTTTTATTCCTTTGTGAATCTCAATCTCAAATCCAGCATCACTTTTTAATGCATTAAGCATCGCTAGTGCTGCAACGCCAGCCACATTTTTTTCTGTCTCTAAAGGAAGGTCTTGTCCAGTAATTTTAGTAATAACTACACCAGGACGATCCACTTTTTTAATAATCATTTCGTCACCAACTGCATCAAGACAAAGTCCTAATACATCAAATCCGCAAGATATATTGGCAATAGTAGCCGGGCAAAAAACACGAACTGTATCCATATTAATTCTTTCCTATTCTAATGATATCAGCAAATATACCCGATGCAGTAACATCTGCACCTGCACCTGCACCTTTTATGATTAATGGTTGTTGACTATAACGATTTGTATAAAAAAGTACAATATTATCACTACCCTCTAAGTTATAAAAAGGATGTCCCTCAGGAATTTGTTGCAAGCCAACACTCGCTTTCCCCTCTTCAAATTGTGCCACATATTTTAAACGGCAATTGTTCTTTTTAGCATTCGCTAGCAAATCATTAAATGAACTTGCATGAGTTTTTAAAGAAGCGAAAAATGAATCATTGTCTTTAGTATTCAATGATTCTTCAGGTAGGAAAGACTCATTTTCAATGTCAGATAATTCCAATTGATAGCCACTCTCACGAGCCAATATCAAAATCTTTCTAGCAACATCAACTCCGCTTAAGTCGATCTTAGGGTCTGGTTCTGTATATCCTTCTTCTTGCGCTTGTTTTACAACATCATGAAAAGAAGAATTTTCATCAAAATTGTTGAATACAAAATTTAGACTTCCAGATAGTACGGCCTGTATTTTATGAACTTCATCACCCGAGGCTACAAGATTGTTTAGTGTATCAATAATTGGAAGTCCAGCACCTACATTCGTTTCATATAAAAACGAACCGCCATATTTTCTTGAAAGGCGCTGCAGGTCCTCATAATTTTCATAATCATCGGCACAAGCTATCTTATTACAGGTGACCACACCAATACTGTTTCTTAAATAATCGGAGTATTTTCTAGAAATAAATTCAGTCGCTGTATTATCGACAAAAATGCTGTTTCTGATGTTTAGTTCGGTAGTTCGCTTTAAGAATGCTTCAGGATCTGCTTTTTCACCATTGGCCAACAATTGTTCCCAATTGTCAAGATCCAATCCTTTTTCATCAAAAACCATTGTTCTTGAATTGGATAAAGCGATCACCCGAATATTCAATCGTAATTTTTCGTTCAGATACGATTGTTGCTGTTTAATTTGCTCTAGCAGTTTTCCACCCACATTACCCACACCGGTAATAAACAAGTTGAGTTGTTTTAGTCTGTCCTCAAAGAACTCCTCATGAAGAATATTTAAGCCTTTCTTTACATCAGTCTTAGCGATAACGGCCGATATATTTTTCTCAGAAGCACCTTGCGCAATAGCACGAATGTTTACGTTGTTCTTGCCAAGGGAGCTAAACATTTTACCAGAAAGTCCTTGGTGGCTTTTCATTCTGTCTCCAACCAAGGCAAGAATAGCGAGATCTTTTTCAACCTGTACAGGTTCGATATGTTTGCGCATAATCTCCAATTCAAAGGCTTCGTTAATAGCAATTTCAATAGCATCGGCATCTGCCTGATCTACGCCTACACAAATTGATTGCTCCGACGACGCTTGCGTAATCATGATTACATTGGTGTTCTTTTGATAAAACACTTCTAAAAATCGCTTAGAAACTCCTGGAATTCCTATCATGCCGCTACCTTCTAGAGTAATCAATGCAATATTTTCAATATGAGAAATACCTTTTACCGGCCGATTTTTCCCATTGGGTTTGTCCGTTACTAAGGTTCCGATATCATCAGGTGAAAAGGTGTTTTTTATCCAAATAGGAATGCCTTTTTCTAGGACCGGTTGAATGGTCGGCGGATAAATAACCTTCGCCCCAAAATGGGATAATTCCATCGCTTCTCGATACGAAATATGAGCGATAGGAAATGCTTGCTTTACGACTCGCGGATTCGCCGTGTACATACCACTCACATCTGTCCAAATTTGTAATTCAGTTGCATTGACAAGCGAAGCTAAAATTGCAGCTGTATAATCAGACCCACCGCGACCGAGGGTAGTGGTGTTTCCATCGAGGGTTGAAGCCACAAAGCCCGGTAATATATTAACTTGGGCCTTATTGGTTGCCACAAAATTTGAAACACGTTTAGCAGTTTCCTTAAAGTCAACGGAAGCTTTTCCGTATGCGTTGCTTGTAATAACGAGTTCACGACTATCTTTAAACGCTGCATTTAATCCATTTATTTTGGCTGTTTCTGCGATGATAAATGAGCTTAAAAGTTCGCCATGACCAGCGATTAAGTCGGCTGTTTTTGGTGATAACTCACTTAACATAAAGGCACCTTCAAACAAGGTTTCAAGGCGATTAAGACGTGTTTTAACGGCACTAAGTACTGCGCTTTGATTGGCTACAGGAATCAATTCTTTTACTGCATTTATATGTCGCGTTTCAATTTCTTGAAAGATAGTGCGGTATGAATCATCTCTTTTGCCTGCGAGATCGGCCGCATTTAACAATAGATCGGTGACCCCACCAAAAGCAGAAACAACAACTAATAATTTCGAGTTCTCAGCAGTTTTTGAAACTACTGATAATGTTTTTTGTATGTTTTCTGGATTAGCGACTGAAGTCCCTCCAAATTTTAAAACGTTCATGATGGTTTGTTATCAGAAAATATGTGTCAATTGCATCCGCTTGCCGCCTAGGTCATAATTGACATCTGGTTTTTTTAAAAATAAATGTTGATCTAAAAAATAGATATAAGCCGGTGGTGATATGTACAATTATAAACCCCTAAGGGTCATTGTAATAATAGTCATAGTAATAGTGCCTCCCATTGGGATGATCGCTGTGCCGATAAGTGAAGTTGTAGTATTCACGATTACTATTTACATGGCAAACTTATAATTTTTATTTTTACTGATGAATACTTTTCGGTAGATATTCAATATTTATATGATATTGATAATAAAGCCCATAAAAAACTTAAAAATTAATAAATGAAGATATTTTCAGCAGCTCAAATTTACGAAGCTGATAAAATAACCACGGAGCGTCAAGGCATTTCTTCGATTGAATTAATGGAACGTGCCGCAACACAGGTATTTAATTGGATGCACCAACGTATGCAAGGCGCACAAGTAAAGATTCATGTGTTTTGCGGAATAGGGAATAATGGAGGCGACGGTTTGGTGCTTGCTAGACATTTATATCAACACGGTTATAATGTCGATACCTATGTGGTGAATTGTAGTGATAAACGGTCTAAGAATTTTTTGGTGAACTATGATCGTATTAAAGCAGAGACCAAATCCTGGCCTACTTTAATAAAAAAAGGAGATGAATTGCCTGAAATAGGGAAAGACGATATTATTGTTGATGCTATTTTCGGAATTGGCATTAACCGATGCCCAGATGATTGGGTAATTACGATTATGCAAGGTTTGAATAATGCAGGGGCCTACATTGTTTCTGTAGATATACCTTCTGGACTTTTTTCGGATAAACTTCCTGAGAAGCCTGAAGCGGTAATTAGAGCTGGTTATACCTTATCCTTTCAAACACCAAAACTTATATTCTTTTTACCGCAGACCGGACATTATACCGAGCAGTGGGAAATACTCGACATCGGATTAGACCGACAGTATCTAGTCGAAACACAAACAGCAGCGGAGCTTATCGGGAAACATGAAGTATTGCCCATATACCAGCCTAGAGAAAAATTCGATCATAAAGGCACTTACGGTCATAGCCTGATCATTGGTGGAAGTCACGGTAAAATAGGTGCTGTACAACTAGCATCACGAGCAGCTTTAACCGCAGGAGCTGGACTAGTAACCGCCTATGTGCCAGGTTGTGGTTATCATAGTATGCAAACAGCATTACCTGAAGCAATGGTATTGACCGATAGTTCTGAAGAAGAGATTACCCAAATAAAGTTCAAAATAGACCCAACCGTAATCGGACTCGGAATGGGAATGGGGACTGGGAAAAAAGCGAAAATTGCGCTTGAGGTATTTTTGAAAGATAATAGAAAACCACTAGTCATTGATGCTGACGCATTGAATATTATGGCAGCTGATAAAACCTTATTAGAATTGCTTCCTGAGAATACAGTCTTAACACCTCACCCGGGAGAGCTAGAACGACTGGTAGGAAAATGGGAAGACGATTTTGATAAATTAGAACGTACAAAAGCATTTGCTGCAAAATATAAGTTGATTGTTACCATTAAAGGCGCCAATACAATTACGGTACATCCCGAAAAAATATACATTAATGTTACAGGAAATCCTGGTATGGCAACTGCCGGAAGTGGAGATGTATTAACGGGAATCATCACGGGATTAATCTCACAAGGCTATGACCCACTACAAGCTACCGTATTTGGAGTGTATTTACATGGCACAGCAGGAGATTTAGCATTAGAAGGTCGAGGCTACCAAGCGATGATTGCTGGCGATATTATTAACCATATTGGCAAAGCTTATGTTGCTTTGTTTAAGCAGCCAGAACAAGAACAGCAGCAAGAAGAGTAGAAACAGGAAAGAAGATAAAGATCATGTAAAGTGCTGTTATGGGGAAATATACAGACTGATAACAGTGTATTTATGATTGATATAAAAAGTTGTGCTTCATGAAATGTATTTGTGACGAATTAAAATAGCAAAAGAAACATATGAATCAAATAATAAAAATAGTATCTCTGGTTATTTTATTGTCTACAATTGGTGGTTGTAACCATCAAAAAAAGACTAATGAGGGTAGTCAAATACCAAAACCTAACATTATTTATATTCTGGCAGATGATTTAGGCTATGGTGATTTAAGTTTAACAGGTCAAGTAAATTTTTCAACACCAAATATTGACAAATTAGCAAAAAATGGAATGTTTTTCACCCAACATTATTCAGGTTCAACAGTTTGTGCCCCTTCACGTTCGGCATTAATGACAGGCCAACATACAGGCCATACTTACATTCGTGGAAATAGAGAGGTCCAACCAGAAGGACAACATCCTTTAGATTCATCTATAGTAACAGTTGCTGAACTTTTAAAATCTGGAGGTTATGTAACAGGAGCTTTTGGAAAATGGGGTTTAGGATATCCATCTTCAGAGGGAGATCCAAATAACCAAGGATTTGACGAGTTTTATGGCTTCAATTGTCAACGGCTTGGACATAATTACTACCCATATTACTTGTGGCACAATCAAACCAAAGATTCACTAATAGATAATAGTGAAAAAAAAACAGAAAAATATGCTCCTAATATTATTCATGATAAGGCAATGGAGTTTCTTGAAAAGAATAAAGACACTACTTTTTTTATGTATTATCCCTCGATTATTCCTCATGCGGAACTTGCTGCACCAGAAGAATATATGACAAAATTTAGAGGAAAATTATTACCTGAAAAAAGCTACCTGGGAGTAGATGATGGTAGGGGGTATAAAAATGGAGGATATGGTTCGCAAAAAGAACCCCATACTGCTTTTGCAGCGATGATCTATCTTTTAGATAAGCAAGTAGGAGAAATAAGAAAAAAAGTAGAAGAGCTGGGTATTGGAGAAAATACCATCATACTATTTACATCAGATAATGGCCCTCACCAAGAAGGTGGAGCTGACCCCGACTATTTTAATAGCAATGCAGAATTAAGAGGATACAAACGCGATTTGTATGAAGGTGGAATACGAGTACCTATGATTACATATTGGCCAAACAAAATTAAACCAAATTCTATTTCTAATCACATTTCAGCTTTTTGGGACTTTTTACCTACCGTTTGTGACCTTGCACAAATAGAAACTCCAAAAAATATAGACGGCATCTCATTCTTACCAGAATTATTGGGAGAAAAACAAGACCATCATGACTATCTGTACTGGGAATTTCAAGCCAAAGGAGGGAAACAAGCAGTAAGACTTGGGGATTGGAAAGGGATACGCTTGAACATGGACAATAACCCAAAAGTGCCTATTGAACTCTATAATTTAGCTACCGACATAGGTGAACAATATAATGTTGCTACTGAAAATCCTGAAATTGTAGAAAAAATTGTCAAGATCATGAAGAAAGAACATGTCTATTCAAAGGAATTTAGCTTTGCATATGAAAAGAATTGAGTATTACTAATCACGAAAGTATAGCAACGGATATAATTCACCAGCCCGACAGAGTCGTTCTGGCGGGTTGCCGTGGAATTTCCTACTCGGAATGTCTTAGCGGATGATTCTGCAACGAAACAATAGCCCAACATTTACCAGTCATTAAATGAAACTCTTAATATTCGATATAGATGGAACAATTTTAGATTCTGTAAATGCAGATGATAAATGCTTTATCCAAACTTTTAAAGATTTGTATCAAATTAGTTTGATAAATACGGACTGGAATGATTTCACGAATGTAACTGATACTGGCTTGACGATTGAAATTTTTGAAAAATGGTTTAATAGAAAACCCAAAAAAGAAGAAATAGAAAACTTAAAATTATATTTCAAAAACTTATTAAAAGACCATATTCAACAATGTACTGAAATTGAAAAATCCTTGGCCTTTATAAAACAAACTTCTCTTAAAACTGATTTTGCAGTTGGTTTTGCAACTGGTGGTTGGAAAGAAACGGCTGAATTGAAATGTAATTCAGTAGGTCTTAGTCTTAATGATTACATTTTTAAATCCTCTAATGACCATTACAATAGAGCTAAGATCATTGAATTTGTTATTGAAGAAGCTTTGAGAATTAATAATGTAAAGGCGTTTGAGTCTATTACTTATTTCGGAGATGGACTCTGGGACTATAAAACAACTAGGGCACTTGGAATTGACTTTATTGGTGTGGACTTTAAAAACAATCGAAAGTTAAAAAATATTGGAGTAGAAAAAGTAATTGGAAACTTTGCTGAACCGGAAAAAATATTGAGTTGGATAAATTAATAACAAAATATAAAATTGGACTATGTTTAATCCGAAGAATTAACGTCTTTGTTCGCGCTACGTTTCATATACAAGTCCGTTGTGAACAAGCAAAAAAATTAATTCTTAAATCCAAAATTATTAGATCTTAGAACTCATGAATTTCAATAATTTAAGCGGAATAGTACCGTTAGATCTAGCTTCTGAAATTCTAAGTCTGCTAGAAAAACAAACATTTTCTAAAAATCATTTACTACATAAACAGGGTACTATTTGCAACCATATATACCTAGTGCAAAAAGGAATAGCTAGGACTTTTTTTTACAAAGAAGGTAAAGATATTACAGTCCATATTGCTTCAGAAGGAGAGCTTATAACGGCTATCGACAGCGTAATAAGCTTAAAAAAAAGTCGGTATAATGTTGAATTGTTAGAAGACAGTGAAATTCTTACAATCTCTTACAAAGCGCTTCAATCCCTTATGGAAAAACACCCTGAGCACGAAAAATATATGAGGTTAATTTTAGAACAGTTATATGCTGAAGGAGCTGATAGAATTGAAGAGTTTTTATTTTACTCAGCTAAAGAGCGATATGACAATTTGATCAAGAAAAGGCCTCATCTTATAAATAGGGTTAATTTGGGTCATATTGCTTCCTATCTCGGTATAACACAAGAGACCTTAAGTCGAATAAGAAAGCATCCCTAATTTTTCATTTTTTGACAATTGTCAAAAAGTATAGACTTTATAGCACTTAGTTTTGTGCAAATTAAAGTTTGTACAAATGAATTCAAGAGTCATCAAATTATTTTTAAGAATTACAATTGGAGTTGGGTTTTTATCCGCTGTTGCCGATAGATTGGGATTATGGCCTGCGGAAATATCGGCTTGGGGGAATTGGGAGAATTTTCTGGGATATACCAAATCAATTAATGCAATAATTCCGGAAATATTAATTCCAACTGTTGGGGTTATGGTGACCATCGCTGAAGTATTATTCGGAATTTGTTTGATTATAGGATTGAAAACCGAATTGACGGCAAAATTGAGTGGTTATCTTATGATAATCTTTGCCTTAGCAATTACGTTTTCTTCGGGAATAAAAGGGGCTTTTGATTATTCTGTCTTCGCAGCCTCAGCCGGTGCATTTGGATTGAGTATAATGAAGAATAAATACTTGGAATTAGATATGTTAATTACTAGAAAAAAGTAAAAAAAACCATTGCATAAAGGCTATAACTAACAGCGCCTGAATTTCCTACCCGAAATTCTTATCTTGCAGTGAAGGCTTGGTTATCTCAGAATGTTCTAATGGATGATTTTGCAATGAAACCAAGACCTCATTAAAAAAACGCGAATGTGAAATTAGAAACTACAATACACTATACAATGTTATAAATAGAAATTAGCATCATGGATATATTAAAAATAGCAATTGAATGGGCCAAAGCTGAAGTTTTTTCATCAAGATTCTTCATTCTTTTCGCAATCTTATTCCTAACCGCGAGTATAGGATTTTGGCAACTCGGAAAAACGGGAACCGCTAAAGCCTATATCATTCCAACATTAGTGGCCGGAGTTTTACTTTTAGCTGTGGGTCTTGGTATATTTTTTACTAATAAATCACGTGTCACAAGTTTCGCTGAAGCTTACAATACCAACCCCACAGAGTTTGTACAATCGGAAATAATACGCACAGAAAAATCAATGGGGGAATATAGGATCATCGTTTTCAAAGTTATACCGATGATTATAATAGTTGCTGCCTTATTAATTGTTGTTTTTGACAAACCGCTTTGGCGAGCAATAAGCATCACAACCATTGCGATGATGGTAGCTATTTTGTTGGTAGACAGTAATGCCAATTCCAGAATTGAAAACTACCATAAACAATTGGAGTTAGTGGATGAGTAGGGAAGTAATGGTTATTATTCAACGCTAAGGTATAACGACTGATAACAGGACCATTGATTTCAACACAACAAGAATATGAAATTACATACCATAATACTTTCCTTTGTTGCTTTACTTAGTATAGGATGTAAACAGCATACTAATGAAGAAGAAAGCAAAACCGAATCCAAAACGAAGATTGTTGAATCCGAAAAAGTTGCTGATTATATCAGTGATTGGGTCGATGCAATAAATAGTAATAATGTTAACGCTTTGGAAAAGATGTATGCACCTGATGCTATGAAGGTGATTTCTGCGGATAGTATAATTGAAAGTTCGTCAAAGATAGCTACTTCTTATGGAATTAGTAAAAACGGTATTACCTCAATTGAATCATTATTTAGTGTAGAAGCTAATAAAGACAGACACATCAATTATGAATTAATCAAATATAAAACCGAGGATTTAAATGAAAATATCCAGCTTGTAATTTGGAGATTAGAAAACAGAAAGGTTATACGGGAATTTGAGTTTACCGAACGAAATACTCCAGAAACAAAAAAGGTGGATTTAAACCAGATAAACGATAGAAGAAATTTATGGATGGAACTTTGTAATGCGAATAATGCCGAGAACCTTGTCAAACAGCTCTATAGTGCTAATACTATTTATTTCAATCATAAACCAATAGTAAAAGGGTGGGACGATTTGGTTAAGGAATATGATTACATGAATAATAGTAATTATAACCTAAGCCTTGAACCAATGAAATTGGAAGTGCTAAATGCAAATTTCGTCTTTGAAATAGGCCAATGTAGCGGAAGTTATAATGGGAAATACATTCTTATCTGGAAAAAAGAATTAGACGGAAATTGGAATATCTATATTGATTCCAATATTTGAAGTTGGAAGTAAAACTAGTAAATAATTCAGCTAAAAACCTGTTTATCATACTTCATAAAGAGTAGTTACAATAGCACCTTTATCTCCAGCTCTCCGAAGTTTGCAACTTCAAATTAATCATGTGCCTGGCATTATTATTGATATTTCTATAGTACAATAAATATTTGTGTTATGAATACCAGACATTCCATCTTCCTTTTTTTTATACTTTTTTCAGTAAACCAATTACGCTCTCAAAATCCCGTTTTGATAAATCATTTATTGGGTGAGGATATTTTGTTTGTTGATTATTCATGTCCTCAAAATATAGCACTAAGTTATCTATTTGAAGAAGAAGAAGAGGAGCCTACATTTACCATGACTTTTTCGGTGTATAATCCAAATACGAATAAAGTAGAAGAGCAAAAAGCTAGGCATGAAAATTATACTATTCACGGCGTATATAACCCAGATTTGAAAGAAGTAGAATGGGAAAATTCGAAGCATGAATATTATACCGTTTTCGGAGTTTATAATCCAAGCGAGAAAAAGGTAGAATGGAAACATTCAAGGCATGGTCATCGTAAGGTGCATGGGGTATATAATCCTCATCTCAAAAAAGTACAATGGAATGAGCCCAATCATGCGCATTATACCGTTTATGGAGTGTACAATCCGAACACGGAAAAAGTAGAATGGAAACACTCGAGACGTTCAAACCTCATTGTTCATGGAACATACAATCCAGAGACGTTGAAAGTGGAATGGAAAGAAGTTGAGCCGTCAAGATAATTATCTCACAGAACTTCATAAAGTAAGGTCCTAATCAAACCCTTCCCGTCCTCTAAATAATAAGATTGTAATTCCTTTTCACTTTTCACCTTAAATCTTAATGGAGCAGCCAAAATATCTAGTCCACTCTGCTTTTTTAGGCGAATGCCTTGGCCTGAAATGATATCTTTATTTGGAGTAAACTTTCCAGTTGGGATATGCTCTGTTAATATGACATATTTATACGCAGTTAGTTTATCTAGAACACCTTGAACTTCAACATTAGATAGATGTTGTAATACTTGTCGTATGATCGCACAATCTCCTTTGGGTAAATCGTCTTTTGCGATATCTAAACACTTAAATTCTAAATTTTCGTTTTGAAATTGTTGCTTATTATGACCTATTAAGTCGGGCACAATATCGATGGCAATATATTTTTTGGTGTGCTCGATAAGTTGTTTTCCAATATTAAAATCGCCACAACCCAAATCACAAACCACTAGAGGACTTTGAAATGATTTTAAAAAAGAAATCACTACAGCTATATACGGATTGACAATAGCTGTATCATGCGACCCATCACCTGAATAAAAAGGAGTGTTATTACCACCCCAAAGTTTCATTTCGTAGATCTGCTTCATTGCATCTGCAGTTGGCCATGGCATTTTTGTTTTGGAAGGGCTATTTTCTTTCTTTTTCATAAAACAGTCTATTTGCATATACTAATGAGGTGTTCGAATATACTTACAGAATATATACAATAACAAGTATTATAAAACTAATAGCTCATTAAATAAAAGTTGCTTTAGGACTGTTGTACAATATTTTACAGTAAAATTCAATAACTTAACACTTTCCTTAGCGTATTTCAGGAATTTCACCTATAGACGTGAATTTTTTTATAGCGTTTAAATTAATTTGGTATGAGAAAAATAAAAGTGTTAAAAAAAAAGATTGTGCTAATGACATTTCCTGAGACCCTAGCTCTTTGAACTTTACAATTTCGAAGCCTCTCGACCCTAAAATAGTCATACACTAAACAATCATTTAAATGAAAGTCAACAAAATTAAAATTGCTAAAATTTCTGAATTAAAACAAAACCAACCTTCACACGCCTTAGTTAAAAATACAGATCTCGTTATAACAAAGCATGAAATGGGAATTTCGGTTCTTTATGGTAGATGTTTACATCGTGGTGCATTAATGTCTGACGGCTATGTTGATGGGCACAATCTTATTTGTGGTGTTCACGGTTGGGATTACCGAGTTGATACTGGAGTTTCAGAATATAATAATAAAGAGGTACTTCATAAATTTCAAGAATATATAGAGGGCGATTCGCTTTTAGTCGATGAAAATGAGATTGTAGCCTTTGAGGTTGATCACCCACAGCCTTTTAACCGTGATGAATACTTAGGAGCATATGCAGATACGCATCCAGAAGATACGGAACCTTATACATCATATATCAAAGAGCTCGCTCAAAATGGATTAAAGAATATTGGTCATCATGGTTTTTCAGCTTCCATGGGAGTTGATAGAAATATATTACCAAAGTGGAATGACATTCAATTTCTTCCAGCCCAATTAGCAACAAGGCCTTTATTAGACCATGAAGATGTGGCTACCAAAGTCGTTATTGGTCCAAATGCAAAAAAGCCTTTGGAATTAGATATTCCTCTTTTTGTAAGTGATATGAGTTTTGGCGCTTTATCCCGTGAGGCAAAAATAGCATTAAGTAAAGGTGCGGAAATGGCTGGAACAGGAATCTGCTCAGGTGAAGGTGGTATGTTGCCAGAAGAACAATCTAATAATTCAAAATATTTTTATGAATTAGCATCAGCCCAATTCGGGTTTTCATGGGATAAATTAGATAATGTACAAGCCTTTCACTTTAAAGGTGGTCAAGGTGCAAAAACAGGAACTGGGGGTCACTTACCAGGAAATAAAGTAAGTAAAGAAATTGCCGAAGTAAGAGGGCTAAAAGAAGGAGAAACAGCCATTTCTCCAGCAGCAAACCCTAATTTTCATTCTGTAAAGGATTTTAAAGATTTTAGTGCTAAAGTTCGTGAACGTACTGACGGAATTCCTATCGGGTTTAAAATTGCTGCAAGCCATATCGAAAAGGATATTCAATTCGCTTTAGATTGTGGTGTTGATTATATCATTCTCGATGGTCGTGGAGGCGGCACTGGTTCTGCGCCAACCATTTTGCGCGACCATATAAATGTACCTACTATTCCAGCATTGGCAAGAGCCAGAAAATATATGGATAGTGTAGGGGCCACCAATGTTAGTTTAGTAATTACTGGTGGTCTTAGAGTAGCTGAAGATTTTGCAAAAGCCATGATGCTGGGGGCAGATGCAATTGCCGTTTCAAACTCAGCTTTACAGGCTATTGGATGTTTGGGTATGCGCGCCTGTGGTAGTAATAATTGTCCCGTTGGCATTGCTACTCAAAAGGAGTCCTTAAGAAGCCGATTAATAATAGATTCATCTGCGAAACAATTGCACAACTATTTTGAAGCGACAAACGATTTAATTAAGGTAGTGGCTCGCTCTTGCGGCTATGATGATGTTGCAAAATTTAATCACAATGACCTATCAACTTTTGACCTAGATATGCACAAATTAACTGGAATTAGCTATGCTGGCGTAACACTTTAAACTATGAAAACTACAATGCACTTAGCCGCGCAGTATCTCGCAACTGCAGCCATCAGTTTTATTGTTAAAAAAGAGGACGACAGCCATACTAATTTAGGTTGGAACGACCATATTCTTGAAACACATGAATTTTCAAATGGAGATAAACTAGGTCTAAACTATCAGAACTTCTCTTTAGAATGGATGCAACAAAATGGGAGCAAAGAATCATTTAGTTTAAATCAATCAACTCATAAGGAGATTACAGATTGGATCTCTCAAACAAGCATTAGTAAAGACATACAAAAACCATATAAATATGAGTTGCACTATGAACTTCCATATAATGAGGTTACAGATGAGAGTAATTATGAATTAACAAATAGGGAAGATCTAAATACATTAATTAAACAAAGAGATTTAGCGCAAGATGTTATTAGCAGTATTTTGAAATTTAACGAATTCGATAGTGCAATTAGAATATGGCCTCATCATTTTGATACAGGAGCTTTTGTTATAGTTAATGATAACTTATCCATAGGCATTGGTATGGCTATTCCTGATTCGTTCATTAACGACTTCTATTTTTATATAAGTGGTTATGATGGGCATGATCCTGTAATCTTGAAGTCCGTTGACGATTTAAAACACGGTAATTATTACACTAATGAATGGCAAGGTTTTGCTATTTCTTTAAATGGGCTTGATAACGAGACAGCAATTGATTTCTCTCAAACGGCTATTAATAGTTATCTAAATACAATAGCATAATGTTTGAAATAGTTGTTGATATTATTACCCAAGGGTTAAACATAGAGAAACTGGTTTCTAAACTTTTAAAGCAACACTGATGGAAAAAAAGATAGTTTGGATTGCTTCTAATTTCAAAACCTTTTGTGCGTTTTTCTGGATTTTAACAAGCTATCATGTAAAGGCACAAGTAGAGCCGCCAACAATTATGCCTGGACTTGCGGCTACATATTCCACTAAGCTTGAAGTAACTGGAATAAATGCAAGGTTGTATTATGCGGCAGATCATCATTATTGTTTTGGACCGGAAGTTTCTTTTTTTAAAAAAGATACAGAAGAGGGTGAACTATCTTTATTTGAGGCAAATGCCAATCTTCATTACATTCTAGATTTAAAAAAAGGATTAGGGGTTTATCCCTTAGGGGGATTCAACTATACTACTGAGACAGAAACCAAAGATCTTAATGAAACAGAGGAAAAACATACCGAGAACGCGTTTGGATTAAATATTGGAGCGGGTATGCATTATGCCTCTGGGAGAATTCTCTTTTTTGGAGAATACAAATATGTGGTCAGTGAATTAGATGATCATTTTATTTCCGTAGGAGCCCTAATTAACTTTTCTCTGGCTAAAAAAGAAAAAGAAATACCTCATTAATAGTAAAAAGAAACAACAAGAGACTATGCAGGATAAAAAAATAATTTGGCATAAAGTATTACTAAATAAAAAAGACCTTCCTGAAGGTCGTGTAAAAACAGTAACTGCGGATCATAAAGGTATTTGTTTAACACATTATGAGGGGAAATTTTCGGCTTTAGATAATCGCTGTCCGCATCAAGGTGGACCATTGGGGGAAGGTTCCATAGAGAATGGAATGTTACGCTGTCCTTGGCACGGTTGGGATTACCATCCATGTACAGGCAATTCACCTGGAGGTTTTGATGATGGGGTTGACACGTTCCCTATAAAAGAAGAGGGAGATGCTATTTATGTAGGCTTAGAAGAGGAACCTGCACATCAACCAACTGTTTCAGATATTATGGTAGAAACAATGGTTAATTGGGGAGTTACGAAAGTCTTCGGAATGGTTGGTCACTCTAATCTTGGGTTTGCAGATGCCATGAGACGCCAAGAGAATAAGGGAAATCTTAATTTTTATGGTATTCGTCATGAAGGCGCAGCCTCTTTTGCTGCTTCGGCCTATGGGAAATTGACTGGCAAACCTGCAGCCTGTTTTTCAATTGCTGGTCCTGGAGCTACGAATATGTATACTGGACTTTGGGATGCTAAAGTAGATCGAGCACCCATTCTGGCATTAACAGGTCAGGTGAAAACACAAGTGGTCGGTACAGGCAATTTTCAAGAAGTCGATTTGGTGCAAGGTTTCAATACAGTGGCCGAATTTAATCAGCGTGTTCAAAGTGATAGTCAACATGCTGAATTAATGTCTTTAGCGATAAAGCACGCAATTTTAAAACGCGATGTTTCCCACTTAACATTTCCAGATGAAGTACAGGAGCAATACGCCAAAACTGGTGCTAAAGTGAAGACTCCAGAAAAAAGGATAACCTCTTTGGAAATTGCGCCACCTATTGCAGCGGTAAATGATGCGGTATCATTAATTAAAAAATCAAAACGCCCCGTTATAGTTATGGGGCATGGAGCAAGAGAACATAAAAAAGCGGTAGTTGAATTTGCCGAAAGCTTAAACGCTGCGGTTGTAACTACTTTTAAAGGGAAAGGTTTAATCGCAGACGGCCACACACTTGGGGGTGGAGTTTTAGGGAGAAGTGGTACACCGATAGCTTCCTGGTTTATGAATGAAGCAGACCTATTAATTGTTTTTGGCGCTTCTTTTTCTAATCATACCGGAATCACACCCAAGAAACCGATTATTCAGATAGATTTTGATCCTTTAGCCTTAAGTAAATTTCATAAAGTTGAAGTCGCAGTATGGGGAGAAATCTCTAGGACCTTAGCTATTTTCAATTCGGAATTAAAAGGACATATTAATACTGAAGATCAAGGCCCCGAAATAGCAGCTCGCTGGAAAATCTGGAAAGCCGAGAAAGCAAAGCGCTTATTAGAAAGGTCTGATAAAGGTATAAGCTCTATAGCTGTTTTTGAAACTATGAATAAACACACTCCAGAAGATGCAGTAATGTGTGTTGATGTGGGGAATAACGCCTATTCTTTTGGTCGTTATTTCGAACCAAAAAACCAAGACTTTTTAATGTCCGGCTATTTAGGATCTATCGGGTTTGCCTTACCTGCAGCTATTGGGGCCTGGGCTGCTGTAGGAGATTCAAGACCTGTAATTGCAGTTGCAGGAGATGGCGGTTTATGTCAATATTTGGCAGAAATAACAACACTTGTTAAATACAATATGCCTATCAAATTGATTGTATTGAACAACGATGAGTTGGGTAAGATTTCTAAAGAACAACGTGCAGGCGAATTTGATGTTTGGAAAACGTCTTTATCGAATCCAAATTTTGCAGACTTTGCACGATCATGCGGTGCGTGGGGAAAGCGGGTCGAAAAACAAGAAGATTTGGAAACAGCAATGAAAGAATTGTTTAGACAACCAAAAGCTGGTGTTTTAGAAGTAATAACCGATGTTAACCTCATTTAATATGGAAATCGTAATCAAAATATTTCTAGGGATTTTGGGAGTGTATACTTTAATTGGAATTCTCTTTGGTGTTTTCTTTTTAATTAAAGCACCCAAAATTGATCCGCTAATGGCTGATACAAAAAAGAAAGTTCGCTTTTTATTATTCCCAGGTGTCGCAGCGACATGGCCTTTTCTTATAGGCAAATTATTCAATTCTAAAACTGCTTAATATGACTTCTGGACAAAGAAAAGCGCATAAATATGTTTGGTTACTATTAGTAATGACTATTCCGATCTTGATGATTTTTGCCGTAAAGGATTTGGATGTTTTTTCGCTAAAAGAAGATTTAAAACCGAAGTTTAGTGCCACCAAAGGTACTATCGTTAAAACTTCGGAAAACAAAATACTCAAAGCATCACTTATAAAAAAAGATAGCTTGTATTCTTTAGAGGTCATATTAAAAAAACCTATTAAACAGGCGTCTCTTGTAATAGAAAGCTTGCAGGCCCAAGACGGAGCTAAAGTTATTGGCCAACTGTCATCTGTTGGGATTTACAAATTCGAAGTTGATGAAGTTATTGAAGCTATTATACTAAAAGACCCCTTAGGAAAAGAAGATATAAATATATTAACCGTATTACCGCTATAAATGGGATTAAACTATCAATTAGTATTGTGGAATAACCACAAGAAAACATATGATAAGCTTATTGTGCTTGGCATGCTGCTTTATATCATTTTGTTTGCCGTCGTAACACTTGTTTTTAATTCTGAAACAAGTATTGAGACATTAGTGATTAGGGCATTTGGGTCTTTAGCTATCATTATGTTGCACATCATTTTAGTTATCGGACCCTTAGCTAGGTTAAATAGTGCTTTCTTGCCTATACTTTACAATCGAAGGCATTTAGGTGTTAGTATGTTTATTGCAGCCTTTATTCATGGTGGTTTTTCCATGTTTCAATTTCATGCCTTAGGTGATGTAAATCCCATCTATTCGATTTTTATTTCAAACATGGATTATGGTTCTCTTACTGATTTTCCTTTTCAAGTTTTAGGGTTTTTAGCTTTACTTATCTTGTTTGTAATGGCATCTACAAGTCATGATTTTTTCCTCGGAAACTTATCTGCAAAAACCTGGAAGCGTCTTCATATGATGGTTTATGCTGCATATGCCTTAATTATCGCTCATGTTTTTCTTGGTGCCTTTCAACAAGAAACATCTCCCTTCACCATTGGTATTTTGGTTTTCGGATTTATACTGGTATCTAGTTTACATTTAATAACAGCATTTAAAGAAGGTCATATCGATACTGCCAAAACTGAAGAAAAAGAGGGCTGGCTAAAAGTTTGTGATATTTCAGAAATTGAAGAAGATCGAGCTAAAATATTTACCGTTGAAAAAGAGCGTATCGCTATTTTTAAATACGATGGAAAATTATCCGCAATTCATAATGTTTGCAAGCATCAAGGTGGCCCATTAGGCGAGGGAAAAATTATAGATGGCTGTATTACATGCCCTTGGCATGGATATCAATATTTACCAGCTAACGGACAATCGCCGCCTCCATTCACAGAAAAAGTAGCGACTTATGAATTAAAACTAGATGGGAAAACCGTTTACATTAACCCGAAAGCTTTTGAGGAAGGAACAGAAGTTAACCCTTGTAAAATTTAAGTAATGAAAAAGAATGATGAATTTTATGTGTCTTATATAGACAGAAGCTTAGGTCCTAAAACAAAAACTACACTAAAACGATTTTCCATAATTGCGTTGGCAACAATTGTAATTGGGGCGTTGTTATTTAGCTTTTTTCAGAAGCCTTTTAAAAACAGTACGTTCGAACTTACAAGTGCTACAAATATTACTGGAACCTATTACGAAAAGCCTTATCCCATGCTTAGGGTTGAGGTAGCTGAGAATACTTTTAAAAATATTTTGCTTTTAGGTTTTGGCAAATCAAGCGCCAACCCTTATTTGGAAAAACTTCAAAAGGAAGTTAAAGATTTAAACGGGAAAAACGTAAGTATTGAAGGTAATCTCATTTATTATAATGGGAAGACACTCATTCAAATTACGGATGACGAAAAAGTAATCTTGGAGAGTTCTTCAAAAAAACGACTACCTGAAAAGGAAGTGATCAGTAAAATGACATTAACCGGCGAGATCATCGATCCTAAATGTTATTTCGGTGTCATGAAACCAGGTAAGGGAAAAATTCATAGAAGTTGTGCTGTTCGGTGCGTTTCGGGTGGTATTCCACCTGTGTTAGCAACCACAGATAAAAATAACATTTCGGAGTATTTTTTAATCACAGATTTAAATGGGAAACCTATCAATAAAGACATACTTGAATACATAGGAAAACCATCTGAAATAACAGGAATTGTTGAAAAAATGGAAGACTGGTCCATTATAAAAATACAGGTATCCGATATCCGAGAATTAGACAAGAAATCATCCATATATTAAATTATTCCTTTTTTATAATTCTTTGGAAAATAACACATACGAATCTTCTAAAGAATTGAAAGCTAAGGCGGATGAAAACCGCAAAAAACTAAACTAATCTACTGTTTATTGACTTAAATAATATTATGACTATAATAACATATTTGTTCTTAGGATTTATAACGGCAATCATTGGTGCTTTACCATTAGGCACTACTAACGTGGCTGTTATAAACACAACTATAAAAGAGAATATTCAAAGCGCATTAAAAATTGTCTATACCGCTGCTCTCGCAGAACTAATTCTCGTGTTAATTGCGCTCAATTTTAACATGCAAATTGAAAATTTTGTAGATATGAATATTTGGATACAATATGGAATTGCGGTGTTATTATTACTGGTAGGTATTATTCTTATTTTAGGAAGGAAAGAATGCGTTAAAGATGAAAATGAAGAATGCATTATTATTAAAAAAAGAAGATTTCAAATTTCAAAGCAAACGCTCGGATTCATACTTGGATTGGTTAATCCTACAGTATTGATTTATTGGATTTTAGTAATTTCATTTTTAAATAATAGAATGATTTACTTCGACGTAAATGTTGGATATACATTATTAATCCTATTTATTATTGGTGTTTTTTCAGGAAAAGTAATTACGCTTTACGGTTATGGAAAATTTAGTCATATGTTAAAGGTAAGAATGAAAAATATCACAACAAGGATTAATAGGGTTATAGGCGTTCTATTAGTTTGCATTTCAATTTTCCAGTTTACTAAACTATTTTATTACTAATCCTTCGTCAATAAATTACATCTGCTGGTTTGGTCTTAAAGTGTATACACAAACCTAAAAGTCACAAATCGCGGTTGAATAAAAGTTTCTGAAGTAAATACTGATAAATTATTTGCACTATTTCGAACCTGTGAATCAATATCAAGAATATTGGTTGCCTTTAGTTCATATTCCCATTTAGCGTCACGATCTTTTCTATAAGCAAGAGTAGCATCCCAATTTTGAAAAGACTGTGAATTACCATTACCAAGATCTTGATTAGTATAAGTGTAGTTGGTGCGGAATGTTACTTTTTTCCATATATATGCATCAAACTCTACTGAAGGAGCATTTGTTCTGAAAGTTGTCTTACGCCCACCTTGATTATTGTCAGTTACACTGTAGCGATATCTTACATTAATGTTTGGCGCTACTTTAAAATTTGTTCTAAGACCTGGAGTATAGCTTTGCGTAAAGCCCTCGTTTAATGACTGTTGTCCTTGAATAAACTGGTTGATTTTACTGTAGTTAAAACTAGCCCGTAATTCAGCTCTTATTTTGCCAAAAGTTCTTTGTACACGGCCAAATACATTAACATTTTCATCAGCAAAACTAGAATTGAAAAAAGTACTTGTTCTAATGACATTTTCAAAACTGGTCAAACTTCGTATCTGATCTATATTGCTTGAGTAGGCCGCTCTGGCAAATACATTGGTATAATTAAATAGATTGAAACTACTATAAAACAAACTTACATTATGCGATAGCGCATTTTGAAGATCAGGTTCACCAAACTGAATACTATTAAAATTATTCAAAACCAATCCTTGCGCTAATCGAGTGACATCTGTAAATTGATTTCGCATATCATATCGCAGGGTTAATGATTCACTCTTTTTTAACTGTATTCTGGTTTCAAAGTCTGGTAAGACGCGAAAGAAATTATCCTTAAATGTTTCGCCAAATTGGGTATTCTTGTTCCCATAGGAATGTAATGAAAAACCTGGGGTAATAGTGAATTTTCCTGTTTTTAAGCGGTAATGAAATCCCATGTAGAGATCGCTAAAATTATACTCTGTATCGTTTGTCGCCCGACCATTATTAATAGTCGGAGTCGGATTAAAAAGGGATCCATCTCCTAGAAATTGAAAAATATTGGAATTAAACTCTTGGTTACTCAAGATCGTTCCAAGCGTTATGTTGAGGTTGCTTTTTTGATTGATCAGATAATAATAATCTAATTTGGCATCTAATTGATTTGACTTAATTCGCCTGTTTTGTCCTAGGTCATAATTGGTTAAAGAGGTGTCTATACCTAAAGCTTCAGCAGTGGTGTCAAATGCATCAGGACCATTGGGGTCATTTACCAAGAGTGCATTGTAAAATGGATCTTCATCTTTTAGTAAATGTTGTGCCTCAAAGGCAAATATATTTTTTTCGTTAAGGGTGTAGTAATAATTTAAGTTCTGATTCACACTAAACGGAGTCACTTCATCAACTTGAGTAGTATTGCCAATAACTGATGAAAAAAGATTCTGATTTTGTCTGTCATTCGATATTCGTCCCAACACATCATAATCTAATTGATTACTAAGGTTGGGTTGGTAAGATGCACTTAGTTTTAATAATCCTTGATTAGAACGTTCCTTACTTGACTGCTCCGTAGCTTCGTCAGGAATGCCCAAGTCAGGATTGGTGTACTGTACAAAACTCGTTTCTCTAGAAAGAATACGACTTGAGTTGTATATCAAGAATCCACTTAAATCTAATGCTTTAGTAGGAGAATAGCTAAAATTACCTGTTGCTAATTTATTTTCAATCTCAAGGGCATTACCCTGAGTTGTCAAGAAGTTAAGACTGTTATTTCCAAGATTGATATTGGTCCCACTACTTCTGCTAGGTGCCCTAAATCCACCACCGAAGTTTCGTATATCGCGTCGCGTTAAAGCAGCTTCTCCAGTATTGTTAAGGTCTCCTATAAAATTAAGACTATAGTTCGGGCTGTAATAAAACAACTTGGGTTGTAATACATACAATTCATTATCGGGTGAGATACCTCCACCTGCAGTAATATTACCAAACCAGAAGTTCTCTTTTCCTTCTTTAAGTTTGATATTTAAGGCTACATTATCTTGATTATTGGTTACTCCACGTAGTTGTCCGACTTCGGAATAATTTCGGAGTACTTGTATTTTATCTACTGCTTTTGATGGGATATTTTTTGTCGCTAATTTGGTGTCGCCATCAAAAAAGTCTTTGCCGTTAACCATTAATTTGTTGACTACTTTCCCTTCAACTTCGACCTGCCCATCTTCATTGATTTCTACACCTGGTAGTTTTTCCAGCACATCTTCTAGTTTTCGTTCACTTCCATTTTTGAAGGAGTCCGCATTGTAAACAATGGTATCCCCTTTAACTTGCACTGGCATCTCATATATGACTTCGACTTCATCTAACGCATTATCAGGTGTCATTATAAAATCTTTCTTGATATCGACCTCTTTTGTAGTTACAACCTCTTTCAGGGTTTTCATCCCTACGTAACTTATTTGAATTTCGTAGGTAGCGTTTGTAGTCAACTCTAGCCTATATCGACCTGCTTCACTAGTAATACCGAAAGATTCTAATGCCTTTGTTTTTTGATTTATAGCAATGACATTTGCTAGTTCTAAAGGAGTTTTTAAACTGTCTCTTACGAAGCCTTCAATTTTTATTTGGGCCTGAGCAATGCTCGCTACGAAAAGAAGTGCGACGCAAAGAAAATGTTTCATAGTAATGTCTTAGGTACTAGTTTGATGAAAATGTATGCTACAAAAATTATCGACTTCTTCTGCGTCCACGATTATTTGCCATTTCCCTCATCTTACCGACTATGGTTTCTTGGTAGCTATCTTTGGTTATTTCCTTTCCTTTTTTAGGAGCTTCGATTTTAATTTTTTCTTTAGGATTCATTACAATTTTAGAGCATAGCATTGTAGTGTTACCAGCGCTTACCTCTAAAATTAAACCAGGCAATCCCCAAAATTCAGCTGGACCGTGACCTACAGGAACTTGTGGCGTATACCAAGCTTCAACTTCCGTCATTTTTATTTCGGGCTCTGTATTTGTAGAATCGCCTTCTTTTTTGGCTTGTTGTCTTAATTTACCCCAAGAGAAATTATACCAAGTCAATTCATCCGTTGGCACGGTAGCAGTAGCCTTGAAACAAGTATATTGGCCTATTTGCTTTGTTTCAGAACCCATTTTCCATTCGAATTTTTGCAGCTTATCTTTTACCAAAAATTGTTTGCCATAAAATTCTTGCTGTTGGACTAAGGCATTTTCTTTTACATTTTTATAAGATTCTCCTTGTGAGAAATTTTTACCCCAAGAGTCGGTAGCTCCAGAGATGGCATCCAACTTCTCTTCTTCATTAAATACTGATTCCTCTTTATTGAAGTTAAGAACAAACGTTTTTTCAAGTCGATTTTTAAGGCGCGCCATGATCTGTTTTTTCTGAGCTTCACTCATTCTAGCTCCCCAACTACCTAAATCCATAGTCGATTTGGCAAAATAGGTGGCTTGCCCCTGAAACTCCTGAGGAGCTGGTTTGTTAGACATTAATAAAACAAGGGAAAGGAGACTGAATTTAAATAGAAGTGATTTCATGACCTTAATCTAAAGTTGGTTATTTTGTTTAACGAATTTAATCAATAGTGAAACAAATAGATGGTATTTACCAAAACATTAACATGCAAAGTCGAAGGATGAGGTAAAAGCAGGTATCAGATTTATATTTGATAAAGAGAAAACTGTCGACTAAAAACTAACAAGCTTTTAACTTGATATCCATCAAATAAAAGCTATTTTGCCTCTTACCTAAAACAACAACTATTTTATTCAAACTATGAGAAGATACCTGATTCTTGTAATACTGTTCGCGACCTCATTCACTTTTGGGCAGCAAAATCCCATTTTCGAAAGACTTACAGCCATTGCAAATGGGGGAACGGTTTATTTTAATATTGATGGTTACAGTATTACAAAAGAAACTTTGAATTACCCGTTTACGGAAAAAGGACTTAAGAAAATCTACCGTAAGTATAAGGTTAAGAAAGATGATCCTAAAACTAAAGATGTGGCAATTGCAAATCAGAATTTTTATGTGACTAACAATGACGTATTAACAGATGGTATTGTTCAAAAAAACTCATTTTACTTTTTGGAGAATGAGAAGAAAAGAGTTGATATCATTCGATTTAGTAATATTAATAAGCGGGATAAGTCGTTTGAAGGAAAAATGCTGGATTTGATCATTAATAATAAGATTCCAAAATCAAACTTTTCGCCTACTTCGACGGACAGTATCAATTTTGCGGGAAGACAGATTAAATTAGGAGGTGTTTGTCGTTGGATGGATGTGAATTCTGTTCAATGCCCAGGTCATGGACAGATGAATTGGTCGGTTTACAAGGACCTAGAAAGTGCTAAAAATGCAATTCAATATCAATTCGAAATTACTAAGGCTAAAAGAGGAGGGAAGGTCATTTCGGAAGAAGAGGTTGATATTGTTTTTGAAGGAGAGGAAGTGAAAGCAAAAAAAGTAGTTTATGATTTTAAAGGAATTAAATCGCTCCTAGCAAGTATGTCTGGCGGTGAAACCCTAACTATCTATTATGTTGCAGCTCCCGTTCGCGGCAATTATGTAGGCTGTGTACTAAGCCATTGGAATAACGATCAAATTGAAGAAAATGGATTGCCATTATTGTTGGGCGAGGTAATGGAGTTAAAATAGTTAAGAAACTATAAGAAATAATTTAGGCTGTAACTCGTTGATATAGTTACGGTTTGTTTTTTTTTGTTAAAAAAAATAAAAAAGCAAGTAGGAATATTAGGATTTCGATTGTTATACTATTGAACACTAATTTTAAATACATAAATATGAATTCCCCAAACTTTAAATTTTTAAAAGTTGTTTTTGTTGCCCTTTTATTAGTATTATCTACTTCATGTAGTGATGATGATGGACCAGTTGCAAGTATTACTGTCAATGAAGGACCATCTGGTGATATAGGAGGCGATTTTACCGGTAACGGAGGAAATGCTGCTAGAACAATTAGCTGGAGCAATAGTTTAGCAACAGCAGACTATAACGCTGACATTACTAGTTCAGCGGTTGGTATTTTTCAGATGGTTGTTGTTGATGCTGAAGGAAATACAGTGCTTGACCGATCACTTAATGGAGATGTTGAGCCAGACTCTTTTTCTGGAGTAACTGCTGCTGGTACTCCAGGAGATTGGACAGTAACCATAACAATTACTAATTTTAACGGAGATGGTAGTTATTCCCTGAGCGAAGGAAACTAAAATCAAAATATAAGTTTATTGAAAGCCTTATGATTTAAATCGTAAGGCTTTTTTATTTAAAGTTGGTTTGGGCCTGATTCTTTGGATTAATGCAACCTATTTTTGCTTAAATTATATTGTTTAGTTTTAGGCTAATTTCAATTTGGCCAAATGAAGCTAAAAGTCTGCCTTATTCAAGATAGTCCTGTTTTTTTCGACAAGGGAAAAACTATCCAAAAAATAGAAGATCTTACTCAAAAGCATGCAAGCGATGGCTGTCAATTAATAGTATTTCCAGAATCGTTTATTCCAGGATATCCACGTGGGTTTTCCTTTGGTGCGGTAATAGGTAGTAGAACGGATGAGGGTCGTGAACTATACAACGAGTACTATAAAAACAGTATTGACTTAGAAAGTGATGATCTAAAACGGCTAGAGAAACTTGCCAAAAGCACCAATACCTATCTTGTGATTGGTGCTACTGAGAAACAAAATGCTAACGGAAGTTTATTTTGTTCCATGCTCTACATTTCTCCAAAAGTTGGATTGTTAGGTGTACACCGAAAAATTAAACCAACGGGAACAGAACGGCTTATATGGGCAGAAGCAGGAGCAGAGTCTTTAGTAACTTTTCAAACTAATATCGGCAAGTTAGGTGGACTTATTTGTTGGGAAAACTATATGCCGCTCGCTCGAATGTCGATGTATCAAAAAGGCGTAGAAATTTACATAGCACCAACTGCCGATTCAAGAGAAGCGTGGACAGCTACCATGCAGCAAATTGCGTTAGAAGGCAGATGCTTTGTTTTAGGTTGTAATCAATATTTTACAAAATCAATGTTACCTGATCGGTATCAGCCGCTTGCTAAAGACGAGACTGAAGCAATGTGTCCTGGCGGTAGTGTAATTGTTTCCCCCTTAGGAAAAGTTATTGCGGGCCCTGTCTTTAATGAAGCAAAAGCTTTAATTACCGAGATTGATCTTGAAGATGTGACGCGCAGCAAATTGGACTTTGATGTTACTGGTCATTACTCCCGTAATGATCTGTTTAATTTTGAGGTGCAGGGGCAACCAGAAATTGAAGATGAAAATAAAAGTTAGTCTCGTTTTTGTAACAAAAAGAGTTTTGCTCACACTTATTTGGTAACTAAACTACGCTTTAATGAAAGAGATCATACCATATACAAACAACATGCAGGCTGTGGAATCCTTAGATAACGGAGGCCGCTTTTTTAACGTATTTACTAAAGAAGATGATGGTGTTATTAGCCAAGCTGAACTTAGCAAGGTAGCTGGTTTTTTAAGTGGTAAACAAGAAATGATTCTACATTTAGAAATGTTGCTATCTGAGCTTAGTGTTAGTAGTAAGAATAATGTACTATCAAAATTGGATGATACCTTGAAACTCGCTTACCAAAAATATCAGCCAAAACATATGACTGTTGCTGCGGCAATTGATCACGGCAAGCTATCATCAAGTATTATTATTGAAGGCGTTCCAAAGTTAGTGGACAGTCAAACTGAATTTAATGGTTTTATTATGATTCCAATTATGACTGGTAAAGTAACCACCTTTAGCATGATTCCTATTATTGACCAGTTCGATGTATACGAAGTGCGGGACGAGATTTCAGATACTAAAGTGATAATAGCACATGCCAAGGGGCATCAAAAGCTTCCAGAAACTAAGTTATCTATCGGTGGTGTTTTAAAGGAGCTAAAAAAATCCAAAGCTGAAAAAGGTACGACTAGTAAATACTTAGAAACGTATTATCACTCGATGCTTAAACAGAAGGTTTGAAACACATTAGGGGTTTTATAAATTCGGAAGTCCTGTGGACTGGCAATCAATTTGGATTAGAACAATTTGAAATACCTTTAATCGATCTTCAAACATTCAAGACTAAACCAATTCCTACCAATCTTCGATTAGGACATCAAATAGAACATATTTTCACGCAACTGCTTCATCATTGCAATGAATATGAGTTACTAGCACATAGTATTCAAATAAAAAATGGGAATGATACGATAGGCGAATTGGATTATTTAATACAATCCGCGGATGAAAATCAACGGACTATTCATCTGGAACTTAGCTATAAATTCTACCTATTAGACCCCGATATTTCCGAACCGATTCATCGTTTGGTAGGGCCGAATCGACGAGATATGTTTTTTACAAAATTGGATAAAACCAAAGACAAACAGCTTCCTTTACTATTTACAGATCATTCTAAGCGAACCTTAATTGGTAAAGGGCTTCCCACAGAAAATATTGAACAGCAAGTTTGTTTTAAGGCACAATTATTTGCTCCTTATGGGCAGAAATCACCATCTATTCGACCACTAAACACCAATTGTATTGTTGGTTACTGGCTGAGGTTTTCTGATTTTGAAAATGGAGATTTTAAGGCTAACCGTTTCTATTTGCCTAGAAAGTATGAATGGTTGCATAATCCTCACGCTCTAGTAAAATTCAGTAGCTATTTCGATACTTTGATGGAGATTAACCTTCAGCACTTAAATGAACGTGCTCCTATGGTCTGGATGAAAAAACCAGATGGAACTATGGAAAAGTTTTTTGTTGTTTGGTGGGGCTAAATCAGTAGGCAGTGTTCAGTTGGCAGTAGCAGTTTGCAGTCTCACCTTGCCTGAAAATGGTTGCTTTTTTGATAAACCTCAAAGCTCCTCCCTTTAATAAAGGGAGGTGTCCAACACAGTTGGACGGAGGGATTCTACCGTAGACCAATTTAAATTAGAAAAAGCCCGACACATCTCCCTTTTCTTCTGCAAGCGAAATTCATTCCCCTCTTTACTAAAGAGGGGAGCTTAAAATGTTACAATAAAAATATCTGAAACCCAAAAACCCCTCCGCAGAGCAGAGGGGCATCAGCCATAAGCCGATAGAACGGTTGTTCTTTTTCTTGACCTGTTTCCAGGTTATTTACTTATAATCTTATATTTAATTCAAGATCTTCTTTCGCTACTTCAAATTTAGCTGAATCAAATTGTGGTGGACCAAAACTCATATCATTGCCACTCATTCCGTATGACTCCTTTGGCATCCCGCTGGCATCATAATCCATTTTTTGATTTTCATTTGCATCGTGCAATAACATGATTGCGTATGTTCCTGGAGTTACATTTTTAAAAGTAACTGTCACTTTACCTTCTTCAATTTTAGCTTCTGCATTTTGTATGCCGGGGCCTTTCATAAATGTATCGACTGTATGAAGCGCATACATGGCTTTTCCTTCGTTGTTGTTAAAGTTGTCTGTTGCTACAGTAATTGTAATTCCTTCTGTTTTTTCTTGTGCGAAACTGGTTAATGTTGCTAGTGCCAATGCGAAAATTAATGTTAGTTTTTTCATGATTTAGTTTTTAATGATTGATAATTAATTAGTGTTCGTTCTTTGTTAATGACATGTCAAATATCAACACATTGTTCGATCTTGAGAAAAAGGAAATACCGAATTGTAGTTTTTGTAGGATGAGTTGTCAGATTCAGTATGCAGCCCTCAGTGGCAGTATGCAGTTTTCAATCTAGCTACTTCGTTAAGATAGATTCTATTGGATATTTTTCTCTGTGAGTCTCAGCGAAAAATCTGAGCAACTCTGTGAAATAACTCATGAAATGAAGGTTAGCAAAAGCTTCTCGATACATTTTTTATTTCCTTATCAGTCAATAAAAACCACTCGAAGTGACATATCTAAAAAAATGGAATTTGAAACTTTGTTATTTACGTACAGTGGTCAACCTATATCAGGGGCATTCAGATACTGCAGACTGAAGACTGCCACTGCCAACTGTTATAACAAGCCTCTAGCCTTAATCTCCAAATACTTGTTAATTGTATTAATGGTAAGATCTTCTGGCTCGGTTAAAATGGAGTAGATACCGTATTTTTTCAACTCATTTACAATAAGTCGTTTCTCGTAGGCGAATTTTTCAGCGATTACCTTATCATAGACTTGTTGTGTTGTTTTCGCCTCGTTTTTAATAAGCTCATTTAGCTCAGTGTTCTTAAAAAAGATAACAACCAGTAAATGATTTTTAGCAAGTCCTTTTAAATAGGGTAGTTGGCGATTTAATCCGTCAAGTGTTTCAAAGTTGGTATATAATAAGAGTAAACTTCTGTGTGATATATTTTTCTTAATGTCAGCATAGAGCCTTCCGAAATCCGATTCATAGAAGTCCGTTTCCACATTGTACAAAGCTTCCATGATCAAGTTCATTTGTGAATTGCGGCGCTCTGCCACCACCATATTCTCCACCTTTTTAGAAAAGGCGAACATTCCTGCTTTATCTTGTTTTTTTGTAGCGACGTTGCTAATCACAAGCGTCGCATTAATAGCATAATCCAAAAGACTTAATCCCTCAAATGGCATTTTCATTAAACGCCCTTTGTCGATTACTGAATAAACGGGTTGTGATTTTTCATCTTGAAATTGATTAATCATTAACTGATTTTTCTTCGCAGTAGCCTTCCAATTGATCGTACGGATATCGTCACCTAGAACATATTCTTTTATTTGTTCAAACTCCATCGTATGACCCAGACGACGGATTTTTTTAATACCGTATTGCAATAAATTATTGCTAATTGCTAGCAGGTCATATTTTTTTAATTGAATAAAAGAAGGGTAGGTAGGCACCATTTCCTGATCATCAAAAATGAAACGACGACTTACAAGGCCGATTGCAGAGCTGATGTAAATGTTTAATTTTCCAAAGTGATACTCTCCACGCTCCGTAGGCCGCAATTCATATTCTATTGCTTTATTACTCGATGCATCTATTGCCCGCTTTACGCTGAAATTTCGAACCTGAAATTGCTCAGGAATTTCATCAATAATCTTGGCATGAACCTTAAAGGTGTAATAGTTGGTTATGGTTACTGTAATGGGATTGTTGTCACCATTTGAAAACTTTTCCGTTGTTGTTCGTTTACCTAAAATTCCTTTCCTAGTGGCAAATAAAATAATGATGTCGAGTATGGTGAAAATGACCAAAGCGACCAACAACCATTTCACCACATTAAATAGTTGTGGGTATATATAGCTGGCAATAAACAGGGCAAATATGCCAATACAGCAATAAAAAAAGCTGTTGTTTATATAAAGTGCTTTAATCGTTTTTAGCATAACTAGTTTTAGCGAGGTATTTCTACCGCATCAATAATTTGTCTAATTATTTGTTTTGCACTGATTCCTTCCATCTCACGCTCTGGAGTCACGATCACACGATGTTGTAATACAGGTATAGCTGCTCTTTTAATATCTTCAGGAGTCACAAAATCTCGACCTTCAATTGCCGCAAAACCTTTTGATGATGCCAAAATTGCTATCGATGCACGTGGTGAGGCGCCTAGGAATAAAAACGGATTGCTTCGCGTATTTACAATTAGCTGTGCGATATAAGTTAATAGGTGTGGTTCAACAATAATCTCATTGACTAGGCCTTGAAATTTTTCAATTTTCTCTTTTGTTAGATGCGATTGTACTTTACCTAATTTGTTTGCGCCCTTTAACGCATGCTCTCTTGTTAGTATTTCTACTTCTTCATCAAGATTCGGATAATCGACATCAACTTTAAATAGGAAACGGTCTAACTGTGCTTCTGGAAGTCTGTAAGTTCCTTCTTGCTCAACTGGGTTTTGAGTTGCCAATACCATAAAAGGAGAATCCAATACATACTTAGAACCATCGATAGTGATTTGACGTTCTTCCATTACTTCGAACAATGCTGCTTGCGTTTTTGCAGGAGCACGGTTAATCTCGTCAATTAGGATCATATTAGAGAAAATCGGACCTTTTTTAAACTCAAATTCCGATTTTTTCATATCGAAAATTGAAGTTCCTAAAATATCAGAAGGCATTAAATCGGGCGTGAATTGAATTCTACTAAAACCAACATCTAATGATCTTGCTAATAGCTTTGCTGAGATTGTTTTTGCTACACCAGGCACACCCTCAATAAGTGCGTGTCCTTTTGCTAACATCGCAACGATAAGCATATCGACCATTTCTTTTTGGCCAACGATAACCCGGCCTATTTCTGCGCGGATTGATGCAATTCCTTCTTGCAATTCGCTTAGATCTATTCTATTCTGAAAACTAAGATCATCACTAGCTGGAGTGATTTCCGGTACATTACCAACAGGTGGTATCGGATTTATTTCTTGTTTGTTTTCTTCTGGTTGTGCTCCTTCTTGATGTTCCATAGTATGCTAGTTGCTATAAAAATTTTCAATGTTTTTATTAATCCGAAGTAAATCGTCTTCTGAACAGTATTTTTTTCCTTTTAGTTGTGCGATCAACTTAAAAAGTCGCGCTATTTGTTCTCTATCCTTGCCCGATTTCATAGCGAGGTTTTTAACGAACTTATCGTCCATTACCTGAGTGTTGAGGTAATAGGTACGTCTAATGTTTTCTAGAAAATAAGTGATCTTTTTATCAACTAAATTATTGTGATTCTTACTTTCATAATACAAATTACCAATGGTTTTGGTAAATGCAATGGTAGTGTTTTCTAGTGGTTTAATGACCTTTACGATACGCTGACGACGCTTAGCATTAAAGATCATGAAAATTAATAAGGCAACAAGACCAAATTGCCAAGCCCAACGAAGTGGCGGCTGATTCATGATAAATCGCAGTTCGTTGTCACCAAGTTCATCGCCAACTCGGTTTACCGACGCAAAATACACGGCACCATCTGGAATATAAGAAAGCGCAGCTTCAGCATATTTTTTATTCTCATTTTTCAGTAAATGATAATTGGTAAAGGTTGCTGGTTGAAGATGTAAAAAGATTGAACCTTTTTTATTAAAATCAACTTTTACAAAATTTACACGAGTAGTATCGTGTGATGTTAGTTTGTGATACCCTAAAACCGTTGTCGTTGTGGTGTCAAGTGTTGTAAAGTAACTTTGGTTAAGCCCTCTATTGATATTTATAGAATCTTCTTTAAATCGACTATTAGCCAAAAGAAGTGCACCCTTCTTTGCCGGCTTATAATCTGTTTTTATATCAAGTTCTAGCGTATCTAATAAATAAGAAGAGGGGTAAGTGTTTGAAATAAAAATGGAATTCCCTTCATCAACAAACTTTAGCAATTCTTTGGTGGAATATTCATCCATATATCCACTAGTATTAATGGATAGGAATGTACCCTTAGCGTTAAAAGTACCTTCTTCCCAGTCGAACTCATTATCTAGAAATTCATAAGCCGTGCGACGTATGGTAACTACGGAGTCAATGCCCTCCATTTTAGGAAGCTGCTCCCTAAAAATCTTTAAACCAAAAGGTTTGCTATGCTGTTCGTTATAGCTAGGTCGCCAATCGACCGGTGTGGGTTGAGAGAATTCGATAGCAATAATGCCCACAAAGAAGAGTAGGAGTACGCCGATATATATGCGAGCTGTTTTGTTCATGCGGCAGTAGCTTTGATTAATGAATCAAAGGCCGCGCTTGCCTTTTTGAACTCGTCTTCGTTTACATCGAACTCACCATACCATATATAATTGTATAAGTAGGATGTATAGCCAAAATCCTTTTGTAAGTTTTTGTCTTTTAACTCATGTTGATAATCACTATTCGTTTTTTCAACATCATATTCAATAAGCTCCTTACTACTTAAATTTTTAAGCACCCAGAGGTAGTAATATCGAACAGCCAATCTATAATTCTTTTCTTCTTTAGCCTGTTTTACCAAAGCGATAAAATCGGTTTCATGAATATTCGTTTCCACATCAATGGCATTGACCACACCCTTGTCAGACGCTCTGCCAAATATCCAATTACCTTCATCATTCATGATGGCTCGTACAATAAAGTAGATTACAAGTCCTAATAAGGCAATTCCACCTATCCAATAAAGGATTCGTACAACGCCAGAAGCTGATGCATCTCTTTGCGCACCAAATAATTCGTCCCAAAACCTACGCCAGCTTTCTTTAAACCGGGCCCACCAACCTGTAGGATTGGTCTCACGGTCATATCGATATTCTTCTCCTTCGTAAATCTCATTTAAATCCTCTTGAAATTCTCGAGGAGATCGGGCTGAATTATCTTCTGCATCTTCTAAAACTGATCTGGGATCTTTTACATGGTGCAGGATGCTTTCTTCTTTTTCCTCAGTGTCAGGCTCAACAACTTCCTGGGCATAACTAATCTGTCCTACAAAAAGAAGTAGAGATAAAGGGATAATAATAAAATTGATATGTTTTAAAAACCTACTCACCCGCACCTATCTGGTCTATTACGCTATTGGTGTTAATGTGTTCAGTTTCTTCTTTATACGTATAAAAAACAAGGCTTTGATTTATTTGGAGAATCAAGCCGCAAAAGGTCTGTACCACAAAACTAATGGCATAGGTAACTACCATTACCGTTATCATAATGGCTGAGGAATCTGCTACGTCCATTTGTGCTTCCGGAGTCATGGTATAAATGCCGGCTCCGGTAAAGATAGATTGTACAAAACCAAATCCTAACTGAACGATATAGGACATAAAAAGCAGAATACCTAAGCAACCCACGGCATGAACAAACTTATTGCCGATTACACTGAAACTATACCCCATGGAATCAAAAATACCTTTTTCGCCTCTTATGTATTCCATTAGCATCGAGTGAAAAAAGAGCATGGGTATAGCTAATACAACTGGTATTAGCAAAATACCAACAATAGTTATCATCACGATAAACACCGCAATTCCTGTAGCAATGATTGTGGGAATTGAAAGTAAAAAAACGGATACTAAAACGAAAATGATCAATTTGCCAAACTTTGATTTAAAGCTTGCTAGTATTTCTTTAGTACTGAAATTAGGACCGCTGTTTTCTTCGTAAAGCCGAAAGTAAATCGGGGTAAATGAGTAGCTAACAAGTCCTGCGAAAATTGCGAAAAAGAAAAACAGAATTACCAGTACAATTGCTATTGGGCCATAATTATCTATAAATGTTTCGAATTCAGACTGCCCCCCGCCGTATAATGAACTCGTAAGTAGATTGGCGTAAAACTTTGAAAAGAAGTACATAAATGTCATTAACACCATTAAGAATATTCCGTTAATGATCAGGTAATGCTTAAAAAAATGCTTTCCGTTAAACTTTACAAAATCGAACGTATCACTAAAAAATGAACTAAAATCTCTTGATTTAAATAATTCCATACTGGGCATTAAATTTTCTTTTCACAATATGCGGATAGATCAAATAATAATATGATATCGCACTTAAGGTCACTAAAATTATGGTTACCGATCCCCAATTGGGCATGGTGTTATAATATCGGGTTATAAAGCCTTCTAGAAAGCCAGCAGCAATAGTAAAAGGCATGGTACTAATTAATATTTTAAAGCCATCGCGTAAACCGCGAACAAACGATATTTTTCTTGAATATGTCTTAGGAAACAAGATACTTGCACCTAGCATAAAACCAGCTGCGCCTTCGATTACGATAGCAAAAATCTCCATGCTGCCATGAATCCAAATAGCGCGAACACTCTCCCAAAATACACCTTGTTCATAAAAGAAGTATTGAAAAGAGCCAAGCATTATCCCATTTTTGAACATGACAAAACCAGTTCCTATGCCACCAAAAATACCCAAGAAGAAGTTGTAAATACCAACTCTTAAATTATTGAAGGTAATACCGAAGAAAGTCCCGAAATGACTACCACCTTTGTAAACAGCAGCGGGATCACCTTTTTCGATATTTTCTAAGGTCATGTTTACATAGTTATCTCCTAAGATCAATCGCACAAAAGAATCATCATTCATTGCCGAAACAACGCCAATGGTAACAAACAATCCGAAAACAAGAAAAGCGTATAAGACATAACGACGATATTCATGCATTAGCAGGGGAATTTCAGTTTTAAAGAAATGTACAAAGCGATTTTTGTCTTCTCGTTTGGTCTTGTATATTTTTTGAAAAGCCTTTGCCGCCAAATTGTTTAAATAGATTATTGTCTTACTTTTGGCGTAATAGGTTTGAGCGAAAGAAAGGTCATTCATTAACTGAATGTAAAGTGAAGCGAGCTCATCGGGATTTTTAAAATTATTGGTAAAAATCGCTTTTTCGAAATCGAGCCATTTTTCCTTATTTTGCTTAATAAATGCAGCCTCTCTCATACTGGGGCTAATGTAATACAATATATGTCAGAATTACAAGTAAACACTACACAAAATGTGAATTTAAACTTCACGGCAGCAACCGTAGGACATCGTATTCTTGCATTTATAATTGATTTTTTAATCATAGGAGCATATGTGTTTATTTCTCTCTATTTGCTCTTTAATGTTTTCAATTTTGATAGTTGGACTAGCGACTGGGATGGTTGGTCAAAAGGAACTGTTGTAACGATTGTATTACTACCTGCAATTTTTCATACTCTCTTATTCGAAATGTTATTAGAAGGGCAGACTGTAGGTAAGCGGGTCATGAAAGTAAAGGTGATTAAAATCGATGGGTATCAAGCCGGCTTTGCGGATTATATTGTGCGTTGGATGTTTCGCACCGTGGAGATTTATTTAGGAAGTGGTATTATCGGTATGCTGGCGATTGTGTTCAACGATAAAAACAGAAGGCTAGGGGATATCGCAGCCGGTACCGCAGTAATTCGCCTTAAAAATGATATTAATATTTCGCACACCATATTAGAGGAAATTCACGAGCAGTATCAACCGATGTTCCCTAGTGTGATACGACTGTCAGATCGTGATGCAACGATTATTAAAGACAGCTATCTTATTGCGAAGAAGAATAATGACTTGAATACTATTGTCAAACTTCGCAAGAAAATTGAAGAGGTGATCGATGTTAAAAATACCCTCTCATCCGACTATCATTTTATTGATACCATCTTAAAAGACTACAATTTTTACACCCAGCAGATGTGAGTTTGTTTGAGATTTTTGATATGACCGGAACCTTTGCTTTTGCTGTCTCCGGTGCACTTGTGGCCTTGAATAAACGCATGGATACCTTTGGCATTTTTATCATTGCCTTTGTTACTGCAGTTGGTGGAGGTACTTTAAGAGATGTATTAATCGGGAAAACGCCTGTTTCCTGGATGACCGATCTACTTAATGTGTATATCATTTTTGGTGCAACCGTATTTACCATCTTATTTAGAAACTACTTAAAATACTTAAGTAAATCACTTTTTCTATTTGATACCATCGGACTTGGTGTATTCACTTTATTAGGTATAAAAGCAGGATTATCTGTAGAGATTAGTGCCGTTGCCTGTGTTGGTCTTGGTACGATGACAGGAAGTTTTGGCGGCGTGATACGTGATATTTTGTGTAATGAGATTCCTGTTATTTTTAGAAAAGAAGTATATGCGACTGCCTGTATTTTGGGTGGTGTATTTTATTTCGTGGCACAGTACCTAGGAGCCAATACATTGGTTATTGATATTGGTACAGCACTTACAGTAATTTTAGTTCGACTGCTGGCTGTTAAGTTTAGGTTGCAGTTGCCGGTGGTTTATAAGAACTGATAAGGAGATTTAGGCAATAATACCAATTCGCCCGCATTATTAGAAATAATGATTAGGGTTTTATCCTTTCATTAATAGTTATCGTTTCTAAATGTGTAGGAATGATAACCTTTGTTTGGGGAGCGAGTTTTTTTACATCTTTTTGAAATGGAATTAGTTTATCCTCGACGCCTTTTTTTTGTGAAAATCCGTAAGGCAGTCTAAAATTGTCCCAATGAGTTGGAATAATCACCTTTGGATAATTTGTAATGGCAAGAAGACGTTCGTTGTATTTATAGAGACCAAGTTGTGAACGATTCACACCGGCTAATAAGATATCAGGCTTAATACCCAATAGTTCTCTTTCAATAAAGTTCATTGAACCCATAGTTAATACTTGATGATTTGAAAATCTAGCAAGAAACATAAGTGATCCACCTTCTATAAATTCAGATACTTTAAGTGGCGTTTCAGGTACTTCGGTATAAACCCTATTATCGATATAATGCTTTTGATTTAATGCGGAATGCAACGTAGGAATAACTTTTACCGAAAAATTATCAAATTGATAATCTTCTCCACCTTTGACGGGATATAATTGCTCGTTTGGGATTCCATATCCGCGTAAAATATTGCAGGTTGTTTCAGTGCCAACAACTTTTGCTCCAGTTTTTTTGGCGATATAGGGCACATCGGCAAGATGGTCAAAATGGGAATGATGAACCAAGATAAAGTCAGCTTTGGTAATTAGACTATCAATAGTGATTGTATCTGAAACTGCAATATCTGATCGCTTAACAGTTGCTCTTTTGTCATCAGGACTTATACCAGGGCCGGTACCGAGTTTGAACCGCGAGATATAAGGATCTATTAATACAGTAATGTCGCCATCGGTTATCTCCCAACCTGCAGTTCCAAGATATTTTAATTTAATGGGGTTAGTTTGAGCATGTGTACTCAGAGAGAGACAAAAAATAATAGCACTTAAGAGTGCAAACAGTTTGTGTCTGCTGGAATTCATATGCTTGATTTTATTAAAGGTGCCCATATCGGTTAGTTTGGTTTTATTTCTTTTTTTGGTTAAAATAGTAGCGATTAATAGCATCTGAATTCGCTTCAATAATATCGATAAAACCATCATTGTTTAAATCCGCGGGGATTATATCGTACGTTCGAAATTCTTCATCAGATAATGTTGACTTAGTCCATTTTTTGCCATTTTCTGAATTCCAAAACAGAGTGTTCGGACTACCAGCGTTTCCTATGATGATATCTATGTCGTTATCTAAATCTAGATCGGCAACAGAAACAGCATAACTTCTCAATTTAGATGAATCAAAAACAACAGAAGTTTTATAGGGTGTGTTGCTACTTCCGAAGTAAATTACGTTGGGTTCGCCAATATTGGCAACAACAATATCTGATAATTTGTCATTATTTAAATCGGAAACACTTACAGAACGCGTGTTATCGCTACCTGTTCCGAAAGGAATTTTTTCAGAAAAATCTAGCTTGCCATCATTCAAATAAACATAATTTGATTGCGCATCACGATTTGCTAAAATTAAATCCAGATTGCCATCATTATTCATGTCTGCAATTTCTACATCTATAGTCGAATCCTTTTTAGTTCCAAAACTCAAGTTCTTTGAAAAAACTCCATCACCATTATTCAAACAAATTTCATTAGTGCGACCTCTATTTGTTATAAGAATATCGATATCGCCATCCTGATCTAGGTCAGCTAATGTCAAATTTCTCGTAGGGGCATATTCTATTCCAAAGGAGGAACTCTTTGAAAAGTTGCCTTTTCCGTCATTTTTATAAATATAATTGGGAGCCATGTCGTTTCCAACTACAATGTCAAGATCACCATCATTATCAAGATCTGCCAATTCAGCCGCGTAAGTTGTTGACCTTTGATCACCTAAATTCTTTTCAACAGTGAAAATCCCTCTACCATTATTTATGAAAATTCGATTTTGACCTGGCCAATGTCTTCCATTAGCTACAATAATATCAATATCACCATCACCATCAACATCTCCAGTAGCAACTGACGCCGTGCGTTCTTCATAGGTGCCTAAAATAGAACGTCCATTTGATCGCATTTCATGTTCTTGTGTAAAACCAAATTGGCACACGCAGTAAAAAACAAGAATTGTGACCTCAGTTTTATTTCGTACAAAGAATTCTATCATTGGTTAATGGTTGGTTATAATAAAAGCTAGCGGTTGCCTAAGTGGTATTTTTTTTGTTGTAACTAAAGATAGCAAATCCTAATAATTAGGCGCATTACATAGATATGGCCAAACATTAAGCTTATTAATGACTGCTGGCTGTGAAGTTTAAGTTACAGTTGCCTGTGGTTTATAGGAGTTAAGAGAGGGGTAAAAAGGATGAAAGCCTTAAGTTATTTTAAAAATTTTGACAAAGCTTTTAATGGGACATATTGTTGTAAAATACTTTTAATCAACTCCTAGGTCATTTGTAAAAGAATGATGTAATTCGATTTCGCTTATTGGAACTCCAATTCTATCTTCTGTAATTCCACAAATAATCCGCTCAATTTCATATTTACTTGATATTTTTTCAACATCGATGAATTTATCTCGGTTTAACGATATTGTCCAATCCACTAACTGCCTGATTGTCCCTTTTGAAACAGGTGTTGTTCGTTTAATGGTTTTAATTCCGAAAATCTTGACGTGAGAACCTAATTCTGGATTAAAATCTAAAGCAACTAAATTAGGTAATTCAAGTCCAAGTTCTGTTTTTAATAGACTCCACTTTTCTTTCAGTTGCGTTTGAGTGAGTAATTCGGATATTTTGGTATCAGGTCTTATTTCCTTTTCGGTTGAACTCAAATTTCTTAATACTTTTCTTATTCGATAAAATACTATTTGAGTCAAACATTTATCCGTAGGATTTGTGATAATTCTACTGAAAACAATATCTGCGAAATCCTGAACTGTGCGAATTTTTTCCGCTTCAGAATCCTCAATTTGTATTCCAAATTTGTCCTCGATTGACATTACTAATTCAACTGAATCTAATCCCATTATCGGTTTGGTTTAAATGTTTTACAACGTCTCTTGTACTATACGTTTGCATCCCGAAGGGCATATGTACTATACAAATTATTATGTGTTTTTTATTATTTGCTTTAGTTTAATTAGATCACTTGGATCGTCCAATTTGTGTATCATACTATGACAATTACTGCAAAGTACAGCAAAATCATTTTTCAGATCTACTTTAAAACTACCAATTCCGAGTTCGGAAATAGGGTTTAGGTGATGAGCTTCGATAAAGTCTTTTCCAATATCACCATATATTTCGGTAAATTTTATTTCACAGACTTCACACCGATAACCTTTCAGTTTTTTTACTTTTTTAGACAATGAAGTATTTCTTTCTATTCTTCTATGCAATCGAACTTGTTTTCTTTCAAATCCTATAGTGCTTAAATCATCGCTAAAGGAATTATCTGAATAGGTTAGGTTTTCATAGAATTCCAAAATCTCAGTTAAGTCATTTCTTAGCTGTATTGAGTTTGGTAAATTTTCCTTGGGATAGTATTTGGCTATTATATTACCCGCCTGATAGTGTTTTGCATTTCGAGTTGTAGAATTTAAATCAATATCTATTAAATAGTTTTTTGAATCAAAGTCAATCTTGGCTCTAAAATCTTCAGCTCTTAGTTTTAATACTGAGATTGCTTCTTTTTTGTAATTTTCTATTACGTCAGTCACACCTTGATTTAAGGATAAATAAATTCCTGACATATCAGATTTATATATTAGAACAGGATAATACCCTTTTTGAGGACTATCAGTTATCAAAACGTCCAAAATTGCGATCCAAGGACATTCTGTCCAATTACCTTTTCCTGGTGAGCCAACAACTTTAAATCTATTTTTGTCAACTATTATTTTTTCTATTTCAGAAGGGAAATCTTTTCTAAACTTAGCGGCCAACTCGTTACCCCCAAAACTTTTCGATTTTTCGGTCAGATAATTTTTAATTGGTTCATTTAAGATATTTTCCATTCAGTTTTAATTACAGATAACAATTGGATAACATCATTGATGCTATCCCACTTATAACAACCAAGATAACAAATCGTAGTTATTATTTACTACATCATAATAACAGTTTTGGCTTCACAAAAGCTTCTTAACCATCCGATGCATCTTCAACTGGTCAGCCTTTAAGCCAGGATAGTCTAAATCCCAATAACTAAACGTTTCAAATCCCATTTTTTGATAGAAGAATTTGGCTGGGCTGGTGTCCATTACATCCACCCAAAACACCGATTTCCCTTTTTGCTTCGCTCCTGAAATAATATGCGCTAGCGATTGATTTCCTATTCCCTTTCCTGAGAATTCATTGAGGATATAGATTTTTTCAAGTTGAATCGCTTCTATAGCAGTATATGTTGATACAGCACTATCTAATTCCAGCTTGTAAAATCCAACAAGCGTATTAGCAAAATAGATAAGTTGAATCTCCGTATTTGAATCGCTTAAATCTTTTAAAAAAGCTTTTTTGGTAAAGGCCTTCTTTAAGTAGAATGCAGGTTCTTCATGTTCCCAAACGTGGGTATAGGCTTGTAGGTAGGCTTTTTGTGCAACTGGAATTAAAAGCTCAATATCCGAAGCAGTAGCCTTTTTAAAACTTATACCTTCCATTTAATATTACAACCAATACTTGGTTTTTGGGGTTCACTTACCGCCATTCCAGAAGTCGTAGCGTCAATCGCGGTTCTGAGATCTACTCCAGTTACAGGAATACCATTTCCAGGTCGGGAATCATCTAACTGACCACGGTATGTCAACTTTAAGTCAGCATCAAAAACATAAAAATCTGGTGTGCAAGCGGCATCATAATCCTTTGCTACTTGCTGACTTTCATCATATAAATATGGAAAACTAAAACCTTCATCAATGGCATTTTGTTTCATTAATTCGGGTGAATCCGCTGGATAATTTTCAACGTCGTTGCTTGATATTGCGATAAAGCCGACTTCTTCACCTGAGTAATCGTTTGCCATAGTTGCCAATTCATCATTTACATGCTTTACAAACGGGCAGTGGTTGCAAATGAACATAATCACGGTTGCTTTTGTGCCTTTTGCTTGTTGTAATGAAATATTGTTTCCAGAAACGGTATCGAAAAGTTCGAAGCTTGGTGCGACGGTCCCTAAAGGAATCATGTTTGACGGTGTGCGAGCCATTTTTTTAAGTTTAAAGTTCAGAGTTACGAGTTATGAGTTCAGAGTTCGAGTAAGCACTGCCAACTGAAGACTGAATACTGCCAACTGATCTCTACATCATTTTCGAAAAGAAAATAGCATTCATCATTAGCTTATTTGTGCCATACCAGAACGCTCTAAAGTTGGTGTTGTCGGTAAATACCGTTACACGACCTCTGCCCAATCTTTTGGTTTGAAAAGGAACAGTATTTTTTAGACTATCCAAATTCTCTTCCGAAATATAACCTGCTAACAATGGTTTCGAACTATATTTTATCGGATTATTGTAGCTGTTCTTGTCTGGTTTGATGTGAATGTTTGTATTTCTAAACAAGGATACTTTGTCGTTCTTATATCCGAAATTAATTGGATGTGAGCGGTCTATATTGGCTTCAAAAATAGCGCCGCCCGTTACCTGTGCTCCTCTAAAATTTCTGCGTTGCTCGAATTTGATATTCTCAGCATCCATATCATTCTTTTTGAACTCAAGTTTGATAAATTCTTTTTGCTTTAACCAGCTAACCGCGTTTCGGAATCCAATTAGTGTACCGCCGCCTTGAACCCAAGTTTTCAATTTTTTAGAATCTTGTTCTCTTAATCCGCCCCAGGTGTTTGGTAAAATAAAGTGTGTGTATTTTGAAAGATTGGTATTGCCAAAATTGCGACTATCAATTTTCGTTACATTCATTTCATAACGCGTATCGAACAAATGCCATATTTCGCCTGCATCATAACTAGCAACGCCATCACCCACGAGCATTGCCACTTTAGGCAGTGTTAATGCATCGAAATCGTTACTTCCTAAATCAATGCCTACCGTATTTCCGGTGTTAACTCCTGTGATTTTTAGATGACTTTCGCTAGCAACTTCTTTTAGAAAATCGAACAACGCATCCGACTTTAATTTTTGATTTTGAACCGGCACCATGATTGTTCCGTAATCGTAATTCACTCCATTTAGTTTAAAGGGAGTAGCGCCTACCTTAGCACGTAACCCCTTTTTTAATATTTTATGAAGTGCTTTTGGTGTATAGTACTCATGCCACTCGAATAGGTATGCATAATTACTTTTGTTAATGCTTGGCGAAGGCGCTTTTAAATCAGTGATCTCAGCTCCTGCTTGATTAAGGTTGGTCAAATTTGCATGATCTAAATTGAAAGCCAAAGGGAATGTCCAAGCTGAGATATCATAAAAAATGCTATCCTGAAAGTTCGTTTGACGATTGAACATCGCTTTTACCAACTTATAATTCTGCTGCTGCATCGGGATGATATAGCTATATCCCTTTTTGTATTTTTTTCCTTTTTGAGAGAAATCGCTTTTAAGCTCGTGTACTTTAATTTGATGTCTTTTTAAAATTTCGGCTAAATGATATGCTTTTGCGGCATCTTTTTCATCACCAAAAACGATGGCTTTATTTCTATCGGACGCAGCTTCTTTTTTAGCATCGCTGTAGAAAGAACGCTGATAATTTAAGATCTTGGTGCGCATCGATTTTGCAGCAGCTAAGGTTGACAAAGCTGCTGTAAATTGATTTCTGATAGAAAAAGGAAAGGTCACTACACCATTTTCACTTTCCTGTGCGTGTCCTCGAGAACTACCTTGTTCAAATAAGATACCAATACCACCATTTACGTCAGGAAACGTACTTCCTTTTCCATAGTAAAAATCATCAAATCCTTCTTCAGCATAATACAAGGATCCTATTTTGTCTAAGGCATAAATATGAAATTGACTAATTTCTTTAGTTAACTGCTGATTCATTTTAGGCGTCAACGGATTGGTTCTTGAAGGAACACCTGGCTGGAAAAAGAAGGTGCTGTTCGTTCCCATTTCATGATGATCGGTCAAGATATTTGGCATCCATTTGTGGAAACTTGCAATACGTGCTCTCGACTCCGGTAGTTGTACTGGAAGCCAGTCACGATTCATATCAAACCAATAGTGATTGGTGCGACCTCCCGGCCAAACCTCACTAAACTCACGATCATTGCCATCAGTATTTAAGTGAATGCTTTTATTGGTATTGGCCCAATAAGCAAATCGCGAAAGTCCGTCAGGATTATAAGAAGGATCAAATAAAACAATAACATCATTTAATAAGGCATCGATTTCCGGACCTTGAGCTGCGGCTAAGTGGTATGCTGCCAATAAGCCAGCATTCGCTCCACTAGGTTCGTTACCATGAATAGAAAATCCTTGATAGACTACAATAGGTAAATCATTTGCATTTTTAGATGAATTTCCGCTAGCAAAATCAAGATGATCTTGTCGCAATTGATCAATATTTTGATGATTTTTTGGTGAAGTGATTGTCAATAATAGCAATGGTCTGTCTTCAAAGGTTTTTCCTCGATCTTCAATCGTAATACGATCAGATGCCGCTGCTAGTGCTTTCATATACTGTGCTAACTTACTATGATACACATGCCATTGACCAACCTGATGCCCAATAACACTTTCTGGTGTCGGGATATTTGGATCATAGGTTACATTTTCTGGTAAATAATAAGAAAGGTCAACTGGTTTTTGTGCGGTGCAAATTGCAGATACTGTTAGTAGTAACAGGAAAAATTTCTTCATAGTAGTTAGTGTAGTGGTTTGTTGGTGTTGCTATAAAAATAAAAAAATCCGCACTGATAACATCAATGCGGATTTCATATAAAAACGTTAAAACTTTCTAAATGTCGTCGAAACTAACATCAGTAAAGCTGTCTGTATTAGTATTTTCTTCGGAATTGTCAGAAGGAGCAGTACCGTTTTCTTCGTATTCGCGCTTAAAATCTCGCTGGTGGCGCTCTGAAATAACTTCTTGCCCTTTTTCATTGACAATGTACTGCGTCATTTCCTCTAGAATTTCTTTAAACGATTCAAAATCTTCTTTGTATAAATAGATTTTGTGTTTTTTGAAATGAAACGATCCGTCGTCGTTAGTAAATTTTTTGCTTTCGGTTACAGTTAAATAGTAATCTCCTGCGCGAGTAGCTCTTACATCAAAAAAATAAGTTCTACGTCCTGCTCTTAGTACTTTAGAAAAAATTTCTTCTTTTTCTAAAATTGATTTTTCACTCATGTTCCTTCTGCTTAAATCTAAGTTTGGTTTAAAACTGAATCAAATTTGAAAAAAAAAAAGTTAGCCACCAACAAATTCTTAGATTTCTTTTTCAGAGAGTTGTTTGTTGTAAAGCTCTTTGTAGTAACCATCGATATTTATAAGCGAATCGTGTGTGCCTTGTTGAATGATCTTACCCTCATCGAGCACGATAATTTTATCTGCATTTTTAGCAGAAGATACTCGGTGACTTACAATAATGGTAGTTGTATTTTGGGAAATGGCATAGAGGTTATTCAAAATTTGCTCTTCGGTTTCCGTATCTACAGCCGATAAACAATCGTCAAAAAGTAATAGTTGCGGTTGTTTTATAATTGCTCTAGCAATAGATACTCGCTGCTTTTGTCCACCAGAAAGTGTAATGCCACGTTCGCCTAAAATAGTTTCATACCCCTTGGCAAAATCGACAATATTGTCATGAACAGCGGCATTTTTAGCTGCGGTAATTACTTCATCTTCACTAGCTTTTTGCTTACCGAATTTGATATTGTTTTTTATACTGTCAGAAAACAAAAATGCATCTTGAGGCACGTACCCAATACTTTTTCTTAGGTCGACTAGATTCATTTCTTTAATAGGACGCCCGTCGATTAATAGCTCGCCTGAAGTGGTATCATATAGTCGGCCTATAAGATCTAAAATAGTTGATTTGCCAGACCCTGTTTTGCCAATGATAGCAAGTGTTTCGCCTTGATTTACGGAGAAAGAAACATTATTAAGTGCGGTTATATTTGTGTCGTCGTATACAAACTTCACATTCTTAAATTCGATACTTCCTTTAACAGGAGTCGGATTTTCATTTAAATTTTGAATAGCTGGCTCTTCGCTTAAAAACTCGTTAATACGCTTTTGTGACGCCTCAGCCTGTTTTACGATGCTTGTTACCCAACCAACTGTAGCTACCGGCCAAGTTAGTAGGTTTACATAAATAATGAATTCCGCAATAATCCCAATACTTGCAATCTCCCCACTCATATACTGTTTTCCTCCTATATATATTACGGTAAGGTTACTAATACCAATAAGTAATAGCATTAAAGGAAAAAACAAGGCCTGTACCTTAGTCAGGTCGATTTGTTTTTGCTTACTTTCATTGGAAAGAACTGAAAAAGAAGCATTCGTCGGATTCTCAATTCCGTAGGCTTTAATGACAGATATTCCGCTAAATGACTCCTGTGTAAAAGTGGATAGTTTTGACAAATACTCCTGTACAATTGTACTGCGCTTATGTATAGCACGACTTAGCCTATAAATAATTACAGAAAGTATAGGAAGCGGAATGATGGTATACATGGTAAGCGTAGGCGCTACATTAAACATATAGACCAATGCAATGATAAACAGTGTAAGGGTGTTGATACTGTACATAATGGCAGGGCCAGCGTACATTCTGGTTTTACCAACATCTTCGCTAATACGATTCATTAAGTCACCAGTACGATTACTCTTGTAAAAGTTTAGCGACAAACGCTGGTATTGTTGGTAGACCTCATTTTTAAGATCGAATTCAATATATCGAGAGACGTTAATAATGGTTTGTCTCATTAAAAAGGTCAAAATACCTGCAATAATTGCGGCACCAATAATGAGCAATATATTTTCTAGCAATTCAGCTTTTAAAACTGATTTTTCGGTAATAATGCCTTCTTCATAATCGACTACAGCATCGATAGATTCTCTTATTAATCTTGGCGTAAATAACAAAAATATCCGAGCAATTATGGTGATGATAATCCCAATGGTTAATTGCTTTCGGTATTTATAGAAATATTTATTTAGGTGTTGAAGTTCTTTCATGTACTGATCTGCTGATCGACGTTAAAATATATGCATTTGACAATTTTAATAGTATTTTATAATAGATTCTTCAAAATGAGTTTATTTTTACCCCATCATTTTACGAATAACTAAAATCAATCATCATAACAGCTAGTCACTATGACATCAGAAATACTAGAAAAAAAAGACTTGATTAAGGCCGATCCTGTGTTTGGTCAACTTTCATTTAACGACCACGAGCAAGTAGTTTTTTGTCAGGATAAAGATACAGGTTTAAAAGCAATCATCGGAATTCATAACACAGTTTTAGGACCTGCACTTGGCGGTACCAGAATGTGGTCATATAAAAGTGAATGGGACGCTTTAAATGATGTTTTACGACTTTCACGAGGAATGACATACAAGGCCGCTATTACTGGATTGAATTTAGGCGGAGGTAAAGCCGTGATAATCGGTGATGCTAAAACCGAAAAAACACCAGAATTAATGAAACGTTTTGGTGAGTTTGTTCATACACTAGGCGGCGAGTATTACACTGCAGAAGATGTAGGTATGGACACGGCGGATATGGATCTTGTTAGAACTGTGACACCATACGTAACTGGGATTTCAGAAGAAATTGGAGGAGCAGGTAACCCAAGCCCAATAACTGCCTATGGTGTTTTTATGGGATTGAAAGCTGCTGCTAAATACCAATTTGGGACTGATGACCTTAAAGGGAAAAAGGTATTAGTGCAAGGTATTGGACATGTAGGCGAAACGTTGGTTGATTACTTAACAAAGGAAGACGCAAATGTTGTGATCGCAGATATTAATGAAGAGCGGTTACAGGCGGTAAGCAAACAATACAATTCAACTATTTATAGAGGCGCAGATATTTTTGATGAAGAGATGGATATTTACGCACCATGTGCTTTAGGTGCTACCTTAAATGATGAATCAATTGCAAAATTAAAAGCGAGAGTGATAGCAGGTGCAGCTAATAACCAGCTAGCAGATGAGAATAGACATGGAGCTATGTTAAAAGATAAGGGCATTGCATATGCACCTGACTTTTTGATTAATGCTGGTGGTATTATTAATGTATATACCGAGTTAGAAGCTAGAGATCGCGATTGGATTACTAAGACTACTGAAAATATTTATAATACAACGCTGGATATTTTTAAGCACGCTGAACAAAACGGATTAACTTCTCATCAGTCGGCCTTAAGTATTGCACAACAGCGAATTAACGATAGAAAAAAACAAAACAAAAATTAATACTTTTTCGATTATAATTAGCATTAAATAGTATTTTTGCAGGGCGAAAGAGATCAAATTCTTTCGCCTTTTTTAATTCAAAGCCAAGTTCTTTACAAATGTTGACAAGAAGACATATTCGGGTAAAAGTCATGCAATCGGTTTACGCTTTTCAGCGAGCTGCCTCAGATGATCTTAAGCCGCAAGAAAAGTTTTTAACCGCTAGTATGGATCATATGTACGATCTCTATTTGCTAATGCTAAACCTACTAGTAGAGGTAAATAGTGTAGCGGAATCTCAATTAGAGAAAATCCAGAAAAAGTACACTGCAACAGAAGAAGAAAAGAACCCATCACGAAAGTTTATTGAAAATGAATTGGTCGCTGCTTTGCATAACGATTCCAATTTGATGCAACTACTCGAAGATCGTAAACTTCGAAATTGGAAGGATGACGATGAGTATGTGCGTATTATATATGATGCGATTATTGAAAGCGATTTGTATAAATCGTATTTAAAAGATGAGAACCAATCATACAAAGACGATCGAAATATCATTTTAGACCTTTATAAAGAAGTCATCGCTCCTAATGATAAATTATATGATTATTTGGAGGACAAAAAACTTACTTGGTTAGATGATCTTCCTTTGGTGAATACGATGGTGCTAAAAACACTTCGTAAAATAGAGGAGGGAAAAGAAGATTTTAGACTTCCTAAACTATTTAAGGATGATGATGACCGAAAGTTTGCCATCGATCTATTCAGAAAGACAATCTTAAATGAGGAATCACTTGGAAAAGAGATTGAAGGAAAGACACCAAATTGGGATAAAGAGCGTATTGCACAACTTGATGCGGTTTTGTTGAGAATGGCAATTTGCGAGTTTACTAAATTTCCCTCAATACCTGTAAAGGTTACTATTAATGAGTATTTAGAGGTAGCAAAAGAATATTCAACACCAAAGAGCAGTGTATTTATAAATGGTATTCTTGATAAGTTAGTTAAAGAGTATCAACAAAAAGGTACGTTAAATAAGGTAGGACGAGGTTTGATGTGAACGAAAAAATAGTATTTTTACCCTTTAAAATTCAATAAAAATGAGAAAAATCGCCCTTTTATCAAGTGTATTACTAATGACACTTGTTATAGGTTGTAAAGAAAATGCAACCTCTAAAGTAAAAGCTGAGAATGTTGAAGTAGCTGCGCAAAGAGATGCTAATACTGGAGTTTTCCCAGTAATGACTTTCGAAGAAACTGAATGGGATTTTGGTGAGATTGAATCAAGAGCACCGCAAGAGCATGTATTCAAATTTACAAATACTGGTAAAGCACCTTTAGTAATTGCAAATATCAACACCACTTGTGGTTGTACAGCTCCAGAATGGACAAGAGAACCAGTGGCACCAGGTGCAACAGGAGAGATCTTGGTAAAATTCAATGGTAGTGGTCAAAACCAAGTAACAAAAACACTTACTGCAAATGTGAATACGGAGTCTGGTAAGGAAACTTTCAGAATTAAAGCATTCGTTAAGCCAGCCGCTCCTACTACAGCAGCAACAGCAGGTAAATAATTAATTAGCACCAGAAGCAAACGTAGATGGAAGGATTAGGAGGACAGTTACCTTTTATATTAATGATGATCGTGGTCATATTCTTTTTTATGATATTACCAGCACAACGACGTCAAAAAAAGGAGAAAAATTTTGCAAATAGTTTAAAACGCGGAGATCGTGTTATCACTAAAAGTGGTATGCACGGGAAAGTACTTGAGTTAAATGATAAGGATAACACTTGTGTAATTGAAACAGGTGCAGGAAAGATCAAGTTCGAGCGCAGCGCACTATCATTGGAGATGAGCCAAAAGCTCAATGCTCCAGCCGCTGAGAAAAAATAACTATAGCGAATATACGATTGGATATAAAAAGCCGCCTTTTGGGCGGCTTTTTTTTGTTGTCAAATTAAAGCTGATTTCTCTGCTAATCTCAGTGAACCCTACTGATACAACTCACATTTCGCCTAGAAAGGGTTCTCGATACATCCCGATAGCTATCGGGACACTCGAACTGACCATAGTCTTTATTAGTTGTGATTTGGAATTTAAATATTGAGATTTTAATTACTTGTACTTATCATGCAGCCCAACACCACTTAATATCATAGGTATAATCTTTTCTAGCCGACTTAGCTTAGTCGCTTCTCTTTTTGCTTCATTGATATATTCAATAAATTCTCTTTTCTGACCAGCTTTTAAGGCATTGAATGTAGTTTGCAAAGTTTTGTCTTTTGCTAGTTTTTCGGCAAGTATTTCTGGAATAACGTCCGACTTTTTTCCTATTTTAATCTCTTTTCCATCCTTTTGATTTTGTATTGCTTCTGCTATATATTTTACTATGAGCGCTTCATCCATCTCTTCTTTACCAGTAAACCGCCATTGGCGCAATCCTTTTGTTTTTCCTTCCTGCGCATTGATAAGAACTTTATGTTCATCTTTTAAAAAAGATCCCTGAAAAAACCAGAGTCCAACATAGGCTTTGAACGCGCCTAGACCAATAACATTTTTATTATTCAATGTGTAAACTGGGAAATTCCACTTGTAATCTTCCGTCAATTCAGATTGGTTGAGTAAACTTCGCAAATAATATAGCTCTTCTCCCCATTGCAGGTTGCGTTTGAAATAAGCTTCGAGTTTTTCAGCTTTATCCATGATTGATAGTTTTAATGACAAAAAGATACGAATTTGATGGAATAGAAAGTATATAAAATCAAAAACACCCGCCGGAGCAGGTGTTTTCTAGTTTGCAAAAACAAGTAGACTGTATAGGTCGAGTTGGGGACTTTGTTTTTGTCAAATTTTAATGATAATTATTCCTAATTATCATTGACTAATTCAAAATAATCGGTACTATTTGCGATTGTACCTTGGTACAATATTAAATAGAACCAGAACTAAGAAAGAACTTTTGTTTAAAAAAGTATGCCTTTTCGATAAACAACTGATATTTAAGTTGAACGAGATAATTTTTAAGATTTTGAAGCCTCTTTTGCTATATTAACGATAACTTCTACAGCCTTCATCATACTTTCGACTGGTACATACTCATAGCGACCGTGAAAATTATGACCTCCTGCAAAGATGTTTGGGCAGGGTAGTCCTTTGTAGCTTAATTGAGATCCGTCAGTACCCCCTCTGATTGGTTTAATAAGAGGTTTAATATCAGCCTGTTTCATTGCTTTTTCTACAAGATCGACTATATGCATCACCGGTTCAATTTTCTCTCTCATATTGTAATATTGATCCTCAATGGTAACGCTCACCAATTCTTTTTGATATTTACTATTGATATCATAAGCCAATTGTTCGAACATATTTTTTCTAGCCACAAAGTGTTCTTTGTCATGATCTCTTATGATATATTCTAAAGTAGTTTGATCAACATTACCGTGCATGTCAGTTAAGTGAAAAAAGCCTTCGTAGCCTTCCGTATGCTCCGGTGTTTCCATTCTTGGCAGCGAATCTATAAACTCCTGTGCAATATACATGCTGTTTATCATTTTACCTTTTGCATATCCGGGATGAACAATCTTTCCTTTTATATGTACTTTGGCACCTGCAGCATTAAAATTCTCATATTCAAGTTCTCCAATCTGACTTCCATCCATCGTATACGCCCAATCTGCACCAAATTTATCAACATCAAACAAATGCGCTCCTCGACCAATTTCTTCATCTGGAGTAAAACCAACTTTTATAGTTCCATGTTTTATTTCGGGATTCGCCAGAAGATATTTCATGGCTTCCATGATCTCAGTAATTCCTGCTTTATCATCTGCACCTAAAAGGGTAGTGCCATCAGTTGTGATTAAGGTGTGGCCTTTATATTGCTTTAAATCATCAAATTCTTTTGGCGAAAGAACAATATCTAATTCTTCATTTAATACAATGTCTTTTCCATCGTAGTTTTCGATAATCTGCGGATTCACATTTGCACCAGTAAAATCGGGTGTAGTATCAAAGTGAGATATAAAACCAATAGTTGGTACTTTATGCTCAACATTTGAAGGCAAGGTAGCCATGATATAGGCGTTATCGTCGATAGAAACGTCACTCATCCCCATCTTTTTTAATTGGCGAACTAGTTTGTTGGCTAGCTTCCATTGCTTTTCGGTACTTGGGCAAGAATCGGAATTCGGGTCAGATTCAGTATCAATTTTCACATAACTAATAAAGCGATCTATCAGTTGTTTTTTATCTATCATAGCGCGGGCTTTTCTACTATAAATTTACGACACATGCGGCAATATAAACTAGGGATTTTTCCTTTTTTATTGTTGTAATTTAAGCTGTAATAACTTTAGGTATTTGCTCTTTAAACTCCCATACCTATTTCCTATTTTTGCGCAACTACACCTTATTATATGTATCGCTTATTAATTAAACCTATACTTTTTCAATTCGATCCTGAAAAAGTGCATTATTTTACTTTTTCACTAATTCGTTTTGTTTGTAGAATTCCAGGATTTAAATGGCTTTTTAGAAACTTCTATAAGGTAGAAAACCCCAAATTAAAACGTGAATTATTTGGTTTAAGCTTTGATAATCCTGTGGGACTTGCTGCTGGTTTCGATAAAGATGCCAAGTTGTATAATGAACTCTCTAATTTTGGTTTTGGTTTTATTGAAATAGGAACCCTTACTCCTCAACCTCAAGATGGTAACCCAAAGAAGCGACTATTTCGATTAAAAACGGATAGCGCTATTATTAATAGAATGGGATTTAATAACGGTGGGGTAGAAGATGCCGTAAAACGCCTAAGAAAAAACAAAGGTGTATTAATAGGAGGTAATATTGGGAAGAATAAGGTGACACCAAATGATGAAGCAGTAAATGATTATACAATCTGCTTTAATGCTTTGTATGAACATGTGGATTATTTTGTAGTGAATGTATCTTCACCCAATACACCTAATTTAAGAGAACTTCAAGATAAAGAGCCGTTAACAAAGTTGCTAAATACCCTACAGGAATTAAATAAGACTAAGGAAAAAACAAAACCTATTCTATTAAAAATAGCCCCCGATTTGACTGATGAGCAGTTGCTAGATATTATTGACATTGTTCAAGAAACAAAGATTGCAGGTGTAATAGCAACAAATACAACCATTTCTCGCAAAGGATTGAGGAGTCCGATAACCTTGACAAATGAGAAAGGTGGGTTAAGCGGAAAACCTTTAACCAACCGAAGCACAGAAGTAATTCGATTTTTAGCTGAAAAAAGTAATAAGGCATTTCCGATTATTGGCGTGGGTGGAATTCATAGTGCTGAAGACGCTCTTGAAAAATTAGAAGCTGGAGCTGATCTTCTTCAACTATATACGGGTTTTATTTATGAGGGGCCGCGGTTGATTAATAGCATAAATAAAGCGATTTTAAAAAGTACTTCGTAAATGGATTACGGAATACTACTCTCATTTATGGGCGCGACAATGCTATTGGCATTAACACCTGGGCCAGACAATATTTTTGTGTTAATGCAAAGTATGGTCAATGGTTTTAAGTTCGGTTTTGCAACGATAATCGGATTGATGACGGGCTGTATTGTTCACACTACTTTAGTTGCTTTCGGAGTGTCTGCAATTATACAAGCGAATGATTATTTGTTCTTTGGCCTGAGGTTATTTGGTGCGCTTTATCTACTGTATCTGGCATATCGGGTTTTCAAAAGTAGTTCGGAAATTTCTTTTAGTGATGAGCAAATCAAGAAAAAAACTACAATCGAGTTATTTAAGCAAGGCTTCATTATGAACGTGTTAAATCCGAAAGTCTCTATATTTTTTCTAGCGCTTTTTCCAGGATTTTTATTTAGTGACGAACTTACGGAGGTTGTTCAGTTTTATACCTTAGGTTTTCTATTTATTGCGAGTAGCTTTGTTGTGTTTACATTAATTGCTTTGCTGGCTGGAGTGATATCAAGGTATATTAAAAAGAATCCAGAGTCTGGTGTAGTACTAAAATGGCTTCAGATTGTCGTTTTTGTTGGGATTGCTATTTTCATATTAATCCCAGATAAATAAATTATTTTTACGTAGGTTATTTTTCAACTACATGCAGCAAGTAAAATTAATTGAATGTCCGCGGGATGCCATGCAAGGCATTAAGACCTTTATTCCTACAGATAAGAAGGTACAGTATATTCAATCGCTGTTGCGTTGTGGATTCGATACTATCGATTTTGGAAGTTTTGTGTCACCCAAAGCAATTCCGCAAATGGTCGATACAGCTGAGGTACTTTCAAAACTAGATCTATCGAAAACTACCAGTAAGTTATTAGCCATTGTTGCCAATGTTCGCGGCGCTACCGACGCTGCTAAGCACGATCCAATAGATTATTTAGGCTATCCATTTTCAATTTCTGAGAACTTCCAGATGAGGAATACCCATAAAACCATTGATCAATCTATTGAGGTGTTAAAGGAGATTCTTGAGATTGCGGCGAATTCTGATAAAAAGGTAGTAGCATACCTCTCGATGGGATTTGGCAATCCGTATGGAGACCCTTGGAATGTGGATATTGTTGGGGAATGGACCGAGAAGCTGGCCGATATGGGCGTTTCCATTTTATCATTATCAGATACCGTGGGGACCTCGACTCCTAAAGTAATTGATTATTTGTTTTCTAACCTCATTCCAAAATATCCAGCCATCGAATTTGGCGCTCATTTACATACAACGCCTACGAAATGGCATGAAAAAGTAGATGCAGCTTATAAGGCAGGTTGCCGACGCTTTGACGGCGCTATACAAGGTTTTGGTGGTTGCCCTATGGCCAAAGATGAGCTGACCGGGAACATGCCCACTGAGCGAATGGTATCTTATTTTACTGTAGAAAAAGCCGATACGAATATCCGACCTATGAGTTTCGAGAGTGCCTATAACGAGGCGAGTAAAATCTTTAATTCCTATCATTAATAAAAAAACGCCATCAGTATGAACTGATGACGTTTTTATCGTGATATAAATTTCTTTCTTTTAATATCTAAGTTGAATGCCACCGTACACTCCAAAAGGATGACCTGGTCTTAATCCTGCTGGCACTCGTGATACAGCATAGGTTTCGTCAAGTGCATTGATGATATTTGCTGTTAGACTAAAGTGTTTATTAAAGTGATATTTTCCTGATACATCAATTGTGAAGTTAGAAGGAACTAATTCGTTTTCAGGAATACTTCCTCTCCCGGCTTCCGTTCTAAATTCTCCGTTGAGTCTAGCACTTAAGTTCACTTCAAACTTCTTGCTTTCTAAAGAAATCCCTGCGTTAAATTGGTGTTTACTTATATATGGAAGCTCATCCCCGGCAGTAACTTCACCCCAAAGATCTTCTTCGCTTCCAAAGCTATTTTGAAATTCAGTATCAGTAAAAGTATAACCAAATGTAAGAGGCAGCGCCAACTTATCATTTCCACTAAGGAGGTTATAATTAATCAAAAATTCCAATCCGCTTACTAAGACTTCACCGGCATTAAATTGTTCCAGATTTCCTGTTCCTCCTGTAGCAGCAAGATCACTCCCCAACAAATTGCTATAATCATTGTAGAAAGCGACTAACTCTCCTGAAATACCTGCAAACTTAAATCTAGATCCCAATTCGTAGTTTATACTTTCTTCTGCCTCTTCACCATCTTTACTTCCTGGAGGTGAAAACCCTTTGTGAGCCCCACCAAAAACTGATACACTATTATTTACATTATAATTTATGCCTATTCCTGGAATAAAAATATCGACCTTGTTTTCTCGAGTGCTTAGATCAGTCCCGCTTCTTGAAACATCATTTTTCCCAAAATCCTCGCGTTGCAGCTCAATGTTTTCATATCGAATTCCGGGCGTAAGTGTAAGATCCTTGTATTTAAATTTATAGGTAATGTATGATGCAAATGCCGTTGCGCTGCTTATTCGGTTGGCATCAGTCCCGGGAATTCCAGCAGTAGTCAAGTTTAACAGTCCATTGTTAATGCCGTATTGATCAACCCACTGAAAACGATCTTCTTCATCATAGTGATAACGTAAACCAACTTCTAAGTCATGAAAAGCTGTCTCTGTAGTCCAGTGATAATCAAACTTGGTTTGAATACCTTTAGAGATGTATTTACGATTGTTTGCTTTTACATACAATGCATCAGCTGCAGCATCCTGTGTGCCATTCACAATCGCAAAATGATCGGCAAAAGTAATGGGGTCTTCTAATACCGATGCTATTCCAACTTTATCTCCGTTAGCAACTACATCGTTTAATTTATACCAGTTTCTACTAAAGCCGTTGTAATATCCTGTTGTTGTAATTTTAAAATTAGTGCCGAAGTCTAATAAATAATCAGCTTGAAGTTGAACATGCTCAGTGGTCATTAAATCTTCTCTAGACCCGGCATATCTTCTAAATGGAGTAGCATTAAAATCATCATCGGTAAGTCCTAGGTAGGTTTCATCTGATTCTTCGTCAGAGTATTGAAACTTTACGTCTAGCGATTGATTTAATCCTTCTTCTTTTGCGGTGTTAACTCTAAATTTAGCCACAAGATCATTTTTATCAAAACCGGTATTACCACCATTATCAAGTTCTTTAAAACCGTCTGAGTTATAATTAAAGTATTCTACGAGGTATCCGAAGTTCGTTTTGCTCTCGCCAACTACAGCTTGAATTCTAGCAGTATTAAAACTACCGTATGAAGCAATCAAACCAGCATTGAACTGATTTGGGATTTGGGTTGAGATCATATTAATAGCTCCTCCAGTGGTGTAAGGGCCATACTGTATTTGACTGCTACCTTTTAAAATTTCAACGGCTTGCATACGTCCAATTGTTGGAAAATAATAGGCGGCAGGCGCGCTGTAAGGTGCGGGTGCGATTAGCACACCGTCTTCCATTAAGGTAATTTTCGAACTTCTCTCCGGTGAGGTCCCGCGTAAACTAATGTTAGGTCTAAGTCCGAACCCATCTTCTTCATAAATGTTAACACCTGGCACACTACGTAGTGTTCTGTTGATATCAGTATAGCCAAACTTCTTAATTTCTTCTGGAGATATGTAATAAGCAGATCCGGTTCTGTTTTTTGCGGCAAACTTACTGCCGAAAATTACATTAGCAGAAAGTACAACTTCGTCGAGCTTATATATACTGTCTTTTCTTTGTGGTTGGTTATTTTGTTGTCCGTAGATTGAGGCGGTAGCACATATAATGAAGAGTGCAGGTAGGAAGAGTTTGTTCATTTATTTAGACTAATTAAAAATAATTACTACTTTTGAGTTGGCAAAAATAAAACACAGTTTCTATTTAGCAAAGCTTATTTAGAATAAATAAAAATAAAGCACGATATTTAACATTAAGGAAATATTCAGTTTGTTGAAAGTCAATTTTTAACAGAAAGGAAAATGAATAAAAATTTGTCGATATTTATATTTGAGAGCTGAAAGACTAATGACATTATATACAATAAACAGCTTATAACTTAATCACACGAAATGAAGATTATTAAGAAAGTTCTAATCGTAGCGCTCATAGCACTTATAGGAATTCAGTTCTGGAGACCTGAAAAAAACCAATCAGGTTATGAAACCTTAGCCGCTTTTGAAGCTGATACAAAACCAACAGATAAGGTAACAGCAATCCTAAAAACCAATTGCTATGATTGTCATAGTAATCAAACAAGCTATCCATGGTATGCGCAGGTAGCACCAATTTCGTTGTGGTTAGATGACCATATCAGACACGGAAAAGGCGATTTCAATATGTCAGATTGGGCTTCCTATTCCGTTAAAAAGAAAGACCATAAGTTAGATGAATTAATTGAAGAGGTCGAAGAAGGACATATGCCTTTAGATAGCTACACTTGGATTCACGGGACCTTATCTGATGAAGACAAGAGTGTTTTAATAAGCTGGGCGCGTGAAGCAAGAAAGCCATTTCGAGCACAGTTGGCAACCCAAGAATTACCTCAATAATGCTGTGGTAATAGCCTTGATTTCATAAAGGCTATCTCATTTCTTTTTGTATTTTTGCCGCGTCAAAAATCGCATTTTTTTATAATGGCTCAGACCAAGTATATATTCGTTACCGGTGGCGTTACATCGTCATTAGGTAAAGGGATTATTGCAGCTTCCTTGGCAAAATTGCTGCAAGCACGAGGGTATCAAGTTACCATCCAAAAATTAGACCCCTATATTAACGTAGATCCAGGAACGCTAAATCCCTATGAGCATGGCGAATGTTATGTTACAAATGACGGTGCTGAAACCGATTTAGATCTTGGTCATTACGAGCGTTTCTTAAATAGTCCTACCTCACAGGCAAATAATGTGACTACGGGGCGTATTTATCAAAGTGTAATTGAAAAAGAGCGCAAAGGCGAATTTTTAGGAAAAACTGTTCAGGTAATTCCTCATATTACAAATGAGATTAAAGACCGTATTCAAAAACTCGGTAAGTCAGGTAACTACGATATAGTGATCACCGAAATTGGTGGTACTGTCGGTGATATTGAATCGTTACCATACATTGAATCTGTTAGACAGCTTTTATGGGAATTGGGTGAAAATAATGCAATTGTTATACACTTAACCCTGATACCTTTCTTATCTGCTGCAGGGGAGTTAAAAACGAAGCCAACACAACATTCTGTAAAAACCCTCATGGAAAGTGGGGTACAAGCCGATATTTTGGTTTGCAGAACCGAGCATGAATTGTCTGATGATCTTCGACATAAATTGGCATTGTTCTGTAACGTAAAACGTGAAGCAGTTATTCAATCCATCGATGCATCTACAATTTACGATGTTCCTAACTTGATGTTAGAAGAAGGGCTAGACAAGGTAACACTAGAACGACTAAACCTTAAAGGATATAAAGAGCCTGACCTCACACAGTGGAATCAGTTTTTAAAGAGACATAAAAATCCTAAAGACACAGTGACTATTGGTTTGGTTGGTAAGTACGTCGAATTACAGGATTCGTACAAATCGATCTTAGAGGCCTTTATACATGCGGGTGCAGAAAATGAGGTGAAGGTGGTTGTTGAAAGTATTCATTCAGAATATTTAGAAGCATCAAACGCCGAAGAAAAAATAAAACATCTCGATGGGGTTTTAGTAGCTCCAGGATTTGGCGAGCGCGGTATTGAAGGTAAGATCGCCGCTATCAAATATGTACGAGAAAATAACATTCCGTTTTTAGGCATTTGTTTAGGAATGCAGATGGCGGTTATTGAGTATGCCAGAAATGTCCTAGGACTTGACAGAGCAAACTCGACTGAGATGGACCCTGAAACGCCTTATCCAGTAATTGATCTTATGGAGGATCAGAAAAATATTACCAATAAAGGCGGCACAATGCGTTTAGGATCATGGAAGTGCAAGCTTTCTAAAAATAGTAAAGTAGCCTCAATTTATGGTGATGATTTAATTGAAGAACGCCACAGACATCGTTACGAATTTAATGATAGTTTTAAAAATCAATTTACTGATGCAGGAATGATTGCTTCGGGAGTAAACCCAGGAACAAACTTAGTGGAGGTCATTGAATTACCAGCACATGATTGGTTTGTTGGTGTGCAATATCATCCTGAATATAAAAGTACGGTTGCCAATCCACATCCATTATTTGTGGCCTTTGTAAAAGCAAGTTTAGCCTATAAAACAAAAAAATAGTGTGTCACTATGGCATGAATCTCATTTTTGGCTATCATTTTGAGATAGACCTTTTAAGCAAGTACCCTAAGATTAAAAAAACACATGGAAAATAAGAAGTTGGATATTAACTCGATTATTGGTTTCGTACTAATTTTTGGGATTTTAATGTGGATGACCATCAGTAATCAACCGACACAAGAGGAAATTGATGCTGAAAAAGCAAAGCAAGAGCAAGTAGAAGCTGCTAAGAAAGCAGATACTACAAATACAACTAATGTAACAACTGCCACACCAACCGCTGTGGCTGTAGGAGACTCTACTGCAATGGCCGCCGCTCAAGAGAAAGTTGGAGACTTTGCATATGCACTAGGATTGCCTTCTGCAAACGGAGGCGAAACCATTCTTAATAATGAATTAGTAAAACTGGTAGTCTCTAATCAAGGAGGAACGATTAAAGAGGCAAAAATGAACCAGTTCGTTCGTTTTGACTCGCTTCCTGTGTATTTGATTAAGGATGGTAATGCTGATTTCGGAATTACATTTAGAACAAAAAACGGCCGTAAGATCAGAACCCAGGAGATGCCTTTTGAGCCTTCAATGACGAAAAATGGCGAGAATCAAGTCTTGTCAATGAAGCTGAAGGTTGATAACAATCGCTTTTTAGAATATCGGTACGAAATGAAACCAGATGATTATATGGTTGATTTTAGTGTTCGTTCACAGGGACTTGATGGCATTATAGATGGCACTGAGCCTATTGAATTAAATTGGGACCAGAAAATACGTCGTCAAGCAAAAAGTGTAAGCTATGAAAATAGATATACACGATTAACATATCAACATGATGGTGGAAAAATAGATAAACTTGCCCAAACAGGAACTGATGATGAGGTTGAAGAAGCTGTTAGCTGGTTGTCCTATCGTCAATTCTTCTTCAGTAATATTTTATTGACTGATTCACCTTTTAAAACAGCGTCTATCACATCGGAAGATTTGGTGGAAGATGCAACGATTGACACGGTATTTACTAAGAAATATACAACTAAAATCCCATTAGAGTTAAAGGGTAATGAGCTTGCTGAAAACTTAAGTTGGTATTATGGACCAACAGATTATAAAGTTTTAAAAGAGTATGATGCTAATCTTGATGATAGTATTCCTTTTGGCTGGGGTATTTTTGGAATTATTAATAGATATATTTTCTCTCCTTTATATAGTTTGCTAAGCAGTTTCTTGCCGTTTGGTATTGCTATTATAGTTATGACTATTGTAGTTCGCTTATTAATGTCACCTGTTACATATAAATCCTATGTTTCTCAGGCGAAAATGAAAGTATTAAAACCTGAAGTTGCTGAGATTGGTGAAAAGTTTAAGAACGACCCAATGAAAAAGCAACAGGCCACTATGAAGTTGTATAGTAAGGCAGGGGCAAGCCCGATGGCGGGCTGTATTCCAGCATTATTACAATTGCCTGTGTTTTATTCACTGTTCATGTTTTTCCCAACAGCATTTGCGTTAAGACAAAAAAGTTTTTTATGGGCGGAAGATCTTTCATCCTATGACACCATATTCGAATGGACTACTAATATTCCTATTATTTCAAAGTTTTACGGAAATCATGTTAGTTTGTTCCCTATACTAGCTTCAGTAGCGATCTTCTTTTATATGAAAATGACAACTGGTCAGCAAATGGCAAGTCAGCCTACACAAGAGGGTATGCCAGATATGAGTAAGATTATGAAGTATATGATTTATGTATCACCTCTATTCATGTTGATATTTTTCAATAACTACGCAAGTGGATTGAGTTTATACTACTTTGTTTCGAATTTACTAACGATCGGAATTATGTTAGTAATCAAGAAATATATCATTGATGAGGAAAAGATTCATGCTCGTATTCAAGAGAACAAGGCTAAGCCTAAAAAACAAAATAAGTTCCAAAAGCGTATGGCTGATATGATGGAGCAGGCCGAGGCACAACAAAAAGCTAGAAAGAAATAAACGTTTCTATGATAAAACAGAAAGCCGAATACTTCAAAAGAAGTATTCGGCTTTTTTTATTTAGTCTTTTCAATTATATCTCGATACTTTTTTTGATCTCACTATCGTTCAATCAAAAAATACCCGATCTGACATCGTTTAACCTAGTGTCAGATGGAGTGTTTTCCGAGGCACGAAGGAAAATGTATCGAGATCCTTTTTTAGATGCTTACTTACAAGCCTTCAACTTATCAGCAAGAGCTTTTGCCAGATCAGCTGCTTCACTTTTAAAATAAGCTTCAATTTCTGTCATGCTTAAATCTAGAATGCTATTGTCAGCTTCGGTAGTTTCTAAAACATCATCACATTTGGTGGTGCTTAAAATGTTATTAGCACTTTCAATAAATGCCATAATACTTGCATTTTGTTTTTTTACGAAAGCCTCTTTTTGAAGTCGTTCTTTTTGAATTGCTTTCGCTGCCATTTCTTCTTTCAAAGCTTTTTCTTTAGCTTTTAGCGCCTTCTGTTGCTCTTCTAACGCTTTTTGTTGCTCCTGTAATTCAGTTAAACCACTATCGTCAACAGAAACTTCTTCTACAACAGGCCCATTGGCTGCACATTGATCCAGGGCGTCAATTATTTCTTGTGCTAATGTTCTAGATTTTTTCACGTAATAACGTCCATCTTCCCATTTAGCAACATCTGTAGCTTTTGATATTAATTCAACTGCATCGTAGGCTTTGTTGTATGCATCGTTGCATCCACATTTCTCGGCAGCATCTCTTGTTTTTACAAAAGCTTCATACGCCCTTTCGGATGCTTGGGTTAGATGATCTCTGTTATTGCTGTCATAGGCTTTTTTGGCATGCGAATACGCATAAGATGCTTGTGAAGCTGCATCATCACATACTTGTCCTTTGATAAATAATGAGACAGACAGCATTAAAACTGTAGGTAGTAAAGTTTTCATTTTAATAAGTATTGTAAAATTTGGAATTGACAATGTAGGAAAAAATTCCAGATATGACCTATATTAGATACCTATAAGTACACTAAATCGACTAAATGAAGAAGATTTCTATTAACGACTTCCAAGTAACCTCAGAAGTTGACCTAAAAAAAAGATCAACAACCTTTAATCTAGATGAATCTAAGAAAAAGGTTGAAAAAGAACTGGAAGACGTCCGTGAAAAGTTGGGTAAGCTTCAAGATACATTATACGCACATGGTAAATATGCTGTTCTTGTGTGTATTCAAGGAATGGATACTGCAGGAAAAGATAGTTTAATCAGAGAAGTGTTTAAAGATTTTAATAGTCGGGGTGTTGTCGTTCATAGCTTTAAAGTTCCGACTGATCTCGAGCGTTCACACGATTTTTTATGGCGACATTATATCGCCTTGCCCGCTAGAGGTAAATTTTCTGTATTCAATCGCACGCACTACGAGAATGTTTTGGTAACCCGAGTACATCCTGGATACATTTTAGGAGAAAACTTACCTGATGTTCATTCAGTAGATGATGTGAACGATAATTTCTGGGATAAGCGCTTTGAGCAGATTAATAATTTCGAAAAAACCATTACTCAAAACGGAACAATCATCTTTAAATTCTTTCTTCATTTATCAAAAGATGAACAAAAAAATCGCCTTTTAAGAAGATTGGAATTACAAGAGAAAAACTGGAAATTCTCACCAGGTGATTTGAAAGAACGAAAATTGTGGGATAGCTATCAAAGCTGCTATCAAGATGCGATCAATAGAACATCAAAAAAGCACGCCCCATGGTATATTATTCCAGCAGATGATAAACCGACGGCCAGATACATTACCGCTAAAATCATGTACGATCGGCTAAAACAATATAAGGATATAGAAGAGCCCGAATTAGATGATGAGGTAAAACTACGAATCAATGAATTTAAAGATCAACTAAACAATGAATAAATTTTTAGGCGTACTGCTACTATTGTCAAGCTTCTCACTTTTTAGTCAATCAAGTGATGACGAAATTCAAGTTAAAAATATCTATAACACAGCGTTGACTAACGGACATAGTTACCAATGGCTAGATCATTTGTCAAATGAAATAGGTGGACGTTTATCAGGATCGTTGAATGCGGAAAAGGCTGTAAAATATACTAAAGAGCAATTAGAAGAACTCGGATTAGATAAAGTATGGTTACAACCTGTGATGGTTCCAAAATGGGTTCGTGGTCCAAAAGAAGTTGCATATATCGAAGCAGAACCGGGTTCAAAAAATGAAGTGCCAATTTGTGCATTAGGTGGATCTATAGCGACTCCAAAAGAAGGATTGAAAGCCAAGGTAATTGAGGTGCAGTCACTACAACAATTAGATAGTCTTGGGGAAGAACAAATTAAAGGGAAGATCGTTTTTTACAATCGACCAATGCAAGCCGATTTGATCAACACTTTTCGTGCCTATGGTGGTTGTGTTGATCAGCGTTCAGCAGGTGCACGAGAAGCTGCAAAGTATGGAGCAGTAGGTGTCATCGTGCGATCGATGAATTTACGATTAGACGATTATCCACACACAGGTACTATGAGTTATGGAGATTTGCCAAAAAGAAAATGGATTCCTGCTGCAGCGATAAGTACAAATGGCGCCGAACTATTGAGTAAGATGATTAAATGGAATTTAGATACAAAGTTCTATTTCAAGCAACAATGTGAACAATATAAAGATGTAGAATCTCACAATGTAATAGGACAAATAACTGGAAGTGAATTTCCAAATGAAATTATGGTCGTAGGTGGTCATTTAGATTCTTGGGACCTTGGTGATGGAAGTCATGATGATGGTGCAGGAGTAGTGCAGAGTATGGACGTGCTTCGCCTATTAAAAGAAACAGGTTATAAACCTAAAAGGACTATACGAGTTGTGCTGTTTATGAATGAGGAAAACGGACTTCGAGGAGGACGTAAATATGCTGAGGTTGCAAAGCAAAAAGGAGAGCGTCATGTGTTTGCCTTAGAAAGTGATTCGGGAGGATTTAGTCCAAGAGGTTTTTCCTTTGATGCAAGCGATGCTGCTTTTAATCAAGTATTAGCATGGAAACCTTTATTCAAACCCTATCTTATTCACTACTTTGAAAAAGGGGGCAGTGGTGCCGATATTGGACCACTTAAAAATAATGAGATTGCAATGGCAGGTTTAAGACCCGATTCACAGCGGTATTTTGATTACCACCATGCAGCCAATGATACTTTTGATGCAGTAAATAAAAGAGAATTAGAACTTGGAGCGGCTGCAATGACATCACTAATTTATCTTTTTGATAAGTATGGGGTGAAAACACAGCCACAGCCTAAAATTAAAGGCTAGTATCACTTCTTAATATGGGTTTTTTTGAGAAAGTTCGCACCAAAAGTTTTTGGGCCTTTGATGCAGTAAAAGGGGGAGTTGTTCGAAAATATGTTGATGATATTGAAAGCATCTTTAATTCTCAAAATAAGGAAGAAACAAAAGTTGTTGTAAACAATTACTTAGATAGTTTAAAGCAACATGCTACTAGCACAGTTCCTTTCTACAAAAACTACGAAAATGCCGATTTCCTAGAGCTACCTGTAGTTAGCAAAAAACAAATAGTTACAAACTACGATTCGTTTTATTCCAAAGGCTATAATGCTTCAGATTGCGTAGTCAAATCGACAAGTGGTTCTACTGGTGAGCCTTTTAAAGTAAGACAAGACCTCAATAAAGTTAGGCGAAATAATGCGGACACTATCTTTTTTTCAAAGTTGGTAGGATACAATATTGGGTATCCATTGTATTTTATTCGTTTTTGGGATGTTTCACTTAGAAAAAGCGGAGTGGATGCGTTTCTGCAAAACATTAAACCTTATGAAATAATTGGATTGAATGAGGCTTTGATAAGTGAATTTTGCCGAGATATTAGTAAAAAAGATAAGACTAAAAAATCGATTTTAGCATATTCTTCAGGCTTCGATAAACTCGTCAACTACTTGGAAGATTCAGAGAAAAAATATGATTTTAGCCAAGTATCTTCTTTAATTGCCATGTCCGAAGCATTATCGGATACAACAAAGAAAAAGGCTGCCCATTTTTTCAATGTCCCTATTGTATCTCGTTACTCAAATACAGAAAATGGGATAATAGCACAGCAATTACATCATCCGGACTTTCCAAATAGATTTTATATCAACACTGCGAGCTATTATGTTGAAATAGTTCATTTAGAAAATGATAAACCTGCAGATCATGGAACAGTTGGCAGAATTGTAGTAACAGATCTTTTTAACTATGCGATGCCATTAATACGTTATGACACAGGCGACTTAGGAGTAATGAATGTGGATGAGCACGGGACACCATTTCTTGAGAGAATTGAGGGAAGAATAATGGATGCTATTTTTAATACAAAAGGTGATTTGGTATCATCTTTTATACCTACACATCTTGAAGAGTATCCTGGAATTATTGAATATCAATTTGACCAAATATCAGAAAAGGGATATGCAATATTTTTGGTAATCAATAATAAATTTAAAGCGGAGCAAGACATTTTGGACTATATGAAGACTCACTTCGGTCAGGATGCTAATATCCAGATTAACTATATTGACTCCATTCCCTTACTGTCTTCAGGTAAGCGTAAAAAAGTGTTGAATACTTTTAAAAATCCTATCGATTAAAACTTAAAAAGGGAAATGCAATAGTGTATTTTTACAGTGTAAAATTCCTGCTGTGTCACTAACCAATTACACCAAAGAATTCGCCTATAATTGGAAATTAGCAGCTCCCGTAATGCTGGGGATGCTAGGGCATACTTTTGTGCAATTTGTAGATAATATCATGGTGGGACAATTAGGTACTGCAGAACTTGCTGCCGTCTCCTTGGGTAACAGCTTTATGTTTATCGCTATGTCTATTGGTATTGGTTTTTCCACTGCAATCACACCTTTAATAGCCGAGGCAGATTCTTCTAAGAACTTTGAAGCAGGAAAGTCGGCCTTTAAGCATGGTCTTTTCTTATGTACTGTTTTAGGTATCGTACTTTTTCTAATGGTATTTTTTGCCAAGCCGATTATGTATTTAATGAAACAACCTGAAGAAGTAGTAGAATTGGCTATTCCGTATCTTGATCTCGTTGCATTTTCACTGATACCACTAATCATTTTTCAAGCATTCAAACAATTTAGCGACGGTTTGTCAATGACTACATTGCCAATGATTGCTACGCTTATTGCCAATGTGGTCAATGTTATTTTAAACTACCTATTGATCTTTGGTAAGTTTGGTTTTCCTGAAATGGGAATTGTTGGGGCAGCAATTGGTACGTTAGCATCTCGCCTAGTAATGGTTATTTTTATTTGGGGGTTGCTTGCAAAACGGGAAAAGTCAAAAAGATTTGTAACCAATATCAAGTTCTTCACTTTAGCCAAGAGTATGCTTAAAAAAGTAATAAGCTTGGGTGCGCCTAGTGCAATGCAAATGTTTTTTGAGGTAGCCATATTTACATCAGCAATTTGGTTATCGGGTATTTTGGGGAAAAATCCGCAAGCTGCTAACCAAATAGCACTTAACTTATCTTCAATGACTTTTATGGTGGCAATGGGTATGAGTGTAGCTTCTATGATTCGTGTTGGTAATCAAAAGGGGCTGCAGAATTTTAAGGAACTAAGACGTATTGCCTTTTCTATTTTCTTGCTTACAATAATGATTATGACGGTATTTGCAACCACTTTCTTATTGTTTAATGAAGTGTTGCCGACCGTTTATGTCGATCTAAATGATTCTGATAATTTTGCTGATAATACTGAAGTAATGGCAATTGCTGCCCAACTGTTATTAGCAGCAGCAGTATTCCAGCTATCAGACGGAATTCAAGTTGTAGTTTTAGGTGCATTAAGAGGGTTGCAAGATGTCAAAATACCAACTTTAATAACCTTTATAGCCTATTGGTTGGTTGGTTTTCCCGTAATGTACTATTTAGGATTGCACACAGAATATAAAAGTACAGGAATCTGGATAGGATTGCTAGCCGGACTCACCACAGCGGCAATATTTTTGTATATTCGATTTGATCATTTAACGAAGCGATTGATCGGAACAAAGAATAAAACTTAATGGAACTACCAAAATTCATACTAGGCGATAATACCGATTTTCCAGATGCAATTTTTGTGATTCATACTGATTTCCCAAGATTCATTATCAATCTAGAAAATGATGAAGTCGAGTGGCTAGAGGATTTTGATAAAGAGGATCAAAAAGAATTAGAAACCGAAGCTGAGAACATGATTCAACAGGCAACTGATTTTTATGATCGCGAGGTTGCAAGATATGATGAATAGCGGTTATGGAAGAGCTTATTAATTATGATCAACAACTTTTCCTTTTCCTAAATAGTCTTGGAACCGAAACTTGGGATGGTTTTTGGATGTTTATTACTGATAAACTAAGCTCGATTCCACTTTATTTAGTTTTACTTTTCTTCTCATACAAGAAACTTGGTTTAAAACCGACATTATTATTACTTGTCTTTGTTGCATTGATGATAACGGCTAGCGATCAACTTTCTAATGCTTTTAAAAATGGATTTGCTCGCTTACGACCTTGTCATGATGAGGCGATTTTTAGCCAGATGCGATTGGTTAAATCTTACTGTGGTGGTAAATTCGGTTACTTCTCGGCGCATGCTTCTAATTCATTTGCCGTGGCAACTTTCTTTGCCTTATTATTGAAAGGGTCTAATAAATGGTGGCCTGCTTTTTTGTTAATTTGGGCATTATCTGTTGCTTATAGCCGAATTTATATAGGAGTTCATTATCCACTAGATGTTATCACCGGAATGAGTTTTGGGATGTTGTTTGGTTGGGGATTTTATAAACTGTTTACTTTGACCTCTAAGCGGCTTATTCGAAATTAAGTGCTTTGCGAAATCGCTCAATCTGAAAGTTGTTGAAATTGGAAATTCGAGCTTGAAATTTTCTATTTGGAATTTTTGGTAAATACCCCAAGATTAAGCGGATTGATAAAAATCAACAAGAAAATAACTCCAAAAGCCAATTCATACACTTCCCATTTTCTATCAGAAGGAATTGATAATACTGCAGCGGTACTAATTAAAAATGCAATGGTATGAGGCCACTTGGGAATAGGCACTGCAAAGCGGTTAGCCAGATCCTTAAACCAGTTTGCTTTTCGGTATAAAACTGGGCAGATAATCAGGTAAATAACCAATATCAAGGTTAATAACTGACTAAAAATAAGCTTGTTTACTTTCTTACCACCAACTACCATATTATGCAAGTTGGTTTCTCCTTGTGCATTATTCTCTTTAAAGAATTCACTTGATTCTACCCCGAAAATGCGCTGACCCCAGCTTATTTCTTCACCTGCACCAAAAATAAAAAGTATGGCAAATAGAGCAGTACCAATAATCCAAAAGGCTTTCTTATTTTTTGCCAAGGTAAAAAGACGATAAAGACATAAAACTGATATACCGATAAGCATAAGAGCAGTTAAATATTCAACAAGACCGTCTTCAACTGTAAAAACTGAATTAAAGTAGTTTTCGTCAGTAAAACCAAAATAGAGGCCTAGCACAAAAACGATCAGTAAAAAACTGAATCCGAAGATTTCTAATTTTGATAGTTTAGCTTTCAATATGATCGGGTTTAATTTTTTCTAATTATTTGATAGCAAAAATAGTTCTTAAAAGCTATTTAAGCTTCTTATATTCATCTAATAGTTTAGCTGCTGCACTAAAAGGTGAAACCAGACCTTCTTTAACTTTCTGTAGCAGTTCATCTAATAAATTTTGGATGTTTTTACGCTGATAAAAATTAGACTTCAAATGGTGTTCTATGGTTTGAATAAGCCAGTATTTGTTTTGCTCTTTGCGGTTGGCTTCGAAATAGTTGTTGGCTTTTGTTTGTGAAACATAGTCCGATATCATTTCCCAAACAGTGTCTATGCCTTTATTTTCTATTGCAGAACAGGTAGCTGTTTTTGCAATCCATTCAGATGCTTTTGGCGGATATAAATGTAGCGCGCGTTGGAATTCTGTTTTAGCCATTTTTGCGCGTTTCACGTTATCCTTATCCGCTTTATTAATGATAATCGCATCAGCCATTTCAATAATCCCACGTTTAATACCTTGCAATTCATCACCCGCTCCAGCCAATTTCAATAATAAAAAGAAATCGACCATACTGTGCACCGCCGTTTCTGATTGCCCTACACCAACTGTTTCAATTAAAATAGTATCAAAACCAGCTGCTTCACAAAGAATAATACTCTCCCTTGTTTTTTTGGCAACACCGCCTAAGGAATCTCCAGAAGGGGAAGGCCTAATAAATGCGTTTTTGTTTTTAACGAGATCCTCCATTCTTGTTTTATCACCAAGAATACTGCCTTTAGAAATGCTACTACTAGGATCAACAGCTAGTACAGCAACCTTTTTGTTAAGAGAGGTCAAATGGTTACCAAAAGCCTCAATAAATGTACTTTTTCCAACCCCGGGAACACCAGTAATGCCAATTCTAACAGATTTATTGGCATGAGGTAAGCAATACTCAATTAGCTGCTCAGCTTGTTGTTGATGATTTGAATTTTCACTTTCTACCAAGGTAATGCCGCGACTTAAAGCAGTAATATTCCCTTGAATAAGTTGTTGTCCTAATGTGTTAATATCAATTTGCTGCCTTCTCTTTTTCTTTATTGTAGAAGAAGCACTTGAGTTCATACTTTGAGGTTGTTCAACCCCATCTTTTTCGCTTAAAGCGGATTTATTTTTGTTATTGCTATCCAATTTAATTATTGAAAGGGAACACTAATTTTGGTCTGATCCCAAGAAAGCGTCATTGCTTGTGGATTCTCTTCAAATGAAATAGTGAATTGTTCTACTTCTGGCACCTGTTGTACAGGAACAGTGATCTTTAAAACATCTGATTCTGGTTTTCTAGAGGCAACTCCACCAAATGAAACGCCCCAACCGTATAGTTCACTATTAAAAATAACCTGCCAGCTACTTAAACCTGGTTTGGTCCATAAGGTATACTTTCCTTTGGGTAAGGTCTCGCCATTAAAACTAAGATCATTTTTGGTTTCAAAAGTTGTGGCTTCGTTTGCGCCAGTTCTCCATACTTCATCAAGAGGTATGAGTCCACCGAAAATTTCCCGACCTTTTTTATACGGCCTACAATAAAAAACTTCGATGTTATTGTTGTTTTTGGTATAGGTGATTGTCTCTTCAGGACTATGTTTTTTGGTACTACTTTTCATGATTGGCACAAATACGAAGAAGAACAGTAAGGTCAAAATACCAAGTATTAATGCCGTCCAAACGATAAATTTTTTCATTTTTTGATTGATTTTGGTTGCTACTACTAAAGTAGCGAAAATTTAAATGCCGTTTTCTGAAGATACATTTCATTCGGATTCAAAACAGTATTTGGGAAATTAGGATGATTGGGTGCATCCGGAAAGTGTTGCGTTTCAAAGCAAATACTATTACCTTCTTTTGGAGTGAAAACGACCATACCAGGTTGATCCGTAATGACTTCCATTTTCAGTCCTGTGTTTAGACAGGACAAACAAGCTTGTACTTTCTTATCGTTATTTAGAATAAAAGTGTCATCTAAAAAAGGAGATTCTATCTTTCTCTTGGTTTTAAAGTCATATGCAGAATTAGTTGTTCTTATTTTTTTTCCTGTTGGAATTAAGCGATTATCAGTTTCTAAGTAATGATCCGCATCTATAAACAATGTATGTTCTGTAATAGGAAGTCCATCACCCAGATTAAAATAGGAATGATTGGTGAGGTTTAGTAGCGTGCTTTTATCAGTTGTTCCATGATAATGCAGTTGCAATTCGTTTTTAACTAAGGTATAGGTCAATTTAATTGTAGTATTCCCTGAGTAACCCCTATACTCATGGTTATTGTTCAAGTGAAGTGTTATGAATGGCTTCTCGCCTTTACCGGATTTTTCAATTGTCCATTCTCTCATATGAAATCCAGATTTACCACCATGAAGATGCACACCATCTTTTGAATCAAGTTGAATTATCTTCCCTTCAAGAGGGAACATTCCTTTATCAATCCGACCCGCATAAGGACCGATACATGCCCCGAGGTATGCTGGATTACCTTTTTTATAATCTTCTTCAGTATTTAAACCAATGACTACATTTTGCCAATTGTCATTATGTTTTTTAACGAACAAACGTTGTATAATGGCCCCATAGGTCAAAATTTCAACCTTTAAATGAGAATTTTCAAGAATGATTTTGCTCAATTTCGCTGTGGATTTTCAGCCGTAAATTACATAATCAAATGTTAAAATTAACTGCTTTTGCCACACTGTTTTCTTTCTTACGTCTTTAAAACTGAACATCAACTAAACCAAGTTACCAATCAGCATGTCGCAAGTTGACATTATAGAACGTTGCAAGCAGAATGACCGTAGGTCGCAAATGGTATTGTACAAGCAGTACTGCGATGCCATGTTTTGTGTAGCAAATCGTTTTGTGAAAAATACGCACGATGCTGAAGATGTAATGCAAGAAGCCTTTATTAAAGCGTTTCAAAAATTGCATCAGTTTACTGGAGAAGTAACTTTTGGTGCTTGGCTAAAGCGAATAGTAGTGAATAAAAGTATCGACAAGTTAAGAGCCGAACAAGAGCGCTGGGTTCAAATTGACGATATACCACTTTCAATAGCTGATGACAATGATTGGGTAATTGAAGAAACCATCTCAATCGATGAGGTCAAACAGGCTATTGAACAACTTCCAGAAAAATACAAATATGTGGTCATGTTGTATTTAATGGAAGGGTATGACCACAGTGAGATTTCAGAAATACTGCAGATTTCTGAAACCGCATCACGAACACAATTAATGAGAGGGAAATTAAAACTCAAAGAACTTTTAAAACATAAACGAAATGGGACAGGATCTTAGAAAAATGTTTGAAGCCGAGGCCGAAAACAGTACATCTAAATTGACATCGGGACATGAAAATCGTTTTTTAGATAAGTTAGAAGAGGCATTGCCAGAGAAGCGAAAAGGGAATTATCCATTTTTATGGATAGCCGCTGCCTCTGTAGTTGTCTTAGTTTCACTTGGTATTTGGTATCAATCCTTAAAATCGGTCGATAATCCTCAGGAAACTATTGTCCAGATAGATAGTGAGGAGGAAAAGGGACTTTCTTTAGGTGATATATCCCCTGATCTCAAAAAGATTGAGAACTACTATGTCTCTAACATTAATTATCAACTTTCTCAGGTTGAATCTACAGAAGAAACCAAGGCATTATTCGATTCCTATATGGATCAACTAAATGAGTTAACCGATGAATTTCAATTGTTAAATAAAGAGTTAAACGAGTTCGGTCCGAATGAGTTAATCGTTGGTGCGCAAATAGATAATCTTCAAAAACGCTTGCAGTTGATGCTCGATTTAAATGAAAAGATTAAAGAACTTAAAGAATCAAAAAATGAACAATTTAATAATCAATCAATTTAAAATCTGTATTGCTTTTCTATTGATTGGCTCAGTAGTAATTGCACAAGAAACCAAGACTTATAAAGAAGGTTTTGATGTTAGCAAAGATGTAACCCTTAATGTAAACACAACCCATACCGATGTCCAGTTCGAAACCTGGGACAAAGATCGCGTCGAGATTGTGGCGACCATCACCGTAGAAGATATGGATAAGGAAGATGCAGACCGCTACATTAAGAACTGGAATTTTGATGCAAAAGGAAATAGTCGAGAGATTGACATTAACTCAGGCAGAGGAAGTGGCTTATTTGCGTCAACAATAGCAAGAAGTGGGCGTACAGATCATGATTACTCATTTAGGGTATTACCTGATTTTCATGGGCAGTTTGATGTGGAACCTTTACTTGGCATTATTGATGAAATGCCCCCTATGCCATTTGTGTATTCAGGAAAAAACAAGTTTAGTTTTGACTACGAGAAGTACAAAAAGGATGGCGACAAGTACGTAGAGAAATGGAAAAAAGAATATAAAGATAAGTATGATGAAGACTGGGAAGAACGCATGGAAAAATGGGCTAAGCGTTTAGCAGAGCGAACGGAGCAATTGGAGGAGAGAAAGAGTAAATATGCTGAGCGTAGAGAAAAATTGCTGAAAGAACGAGAAGAAAAAATAAAAAAGCGTCAGAAAGAACTAAATAGTAGAGTTGACAAGGGAAAAAGATACGAACAGGAAAGGCGTGCTAATGGAAGTGTGATTTGGTCCGATGGAGGGCAGAATTCATTTTTCAGAGTCTACGGCGGCAAGGATGATGAGAATAGTGCCAAAGTGAAAAGACCATCATTATAAAAATGCCAAAAGGCACTAAACTCAATATGAATGTGCGTCATGGCGAGGTTAAAATGGCCAATGTACTACGAAATATCAAAGCCGATTTATCACATAGCAGCTTATTAGCTGAAGTGATTGATGGTGATCAAACAGAAATTAAGTGTTCCTACGCTCCAGTTATCATTGATAACTGGAACGGCGGACGCCTAAACGTAAATTATATTAAGGATGTACAACTTAAAAATGTAAAGGAGCTTAATCTTTTGGCAAAGTCATCAGACGTTGTTATTGATGAAGTGATGACGAATGTATTTTTATCGTCAAGAGGAGGCTCATTAAGTATAGATAAGGTAAATCCTAAATTCAAATCGGTATTGGTTAGTTTACAAAATACCGATGCCGTAATCGTTTTACCAAGCACAACTTATGATTTTAAATATCAGGGTGAACGCAGCAGAATAGACCATCCTGAAAGTTTAAAAGTAACAGAAAAGAAATCTTGGGATACCATTTACTTATTAGGACAAAACGGAACAACGAGTTCCACTAAATTAGTTGATGTAAATGCGAAATACAGCAATGTTACTTTAAAAAAGCAATAGTTACATGAATTGACTTTACTTTAATACTGCAAATTTGGTTTATAGATATTTACTTTAACTGCACCTTACTTTCCCCTTTTCTTACTACCACCTTTCACTTTGATTTCCCGAGGAAAAATACTTCTAAAATTGGGTAGTCTTCTTTATTCGATACCGCATTTCTACTCTTGATTTAATAGGCCTTGCACATCTAATTTTGTGAAGTTCAAGGGCTAAATCAATGAACTAGGCGTAAACCGAAAAGCCGATAAATAGAGTAGGCATCATTTAAATCAACCAATCATGAAAATGGACCAATGTACCTATGACTTAGGTACCGAAATTGTTGATGGTTGTGATCCGTGTAGGACCTCAAGGTACAAAACACATCACACCATCCGATTAGGAGCATTCCGTCTAGTAATTACAAGAAATTATCAGATTAAAACTTGTTTTGAAGGTTTTGCTCCTGGAAATTTGATCAATGCATTTAGCTTATTACCAGGCGAAGAGCAGGAAGTTGAAATTGTGCGACGTTCTAAGTATTCAAAAGCACTTCACGAAGAGCGATCGGTAGAAAGTGAGTTTGAGACAGAACTACAAAACACCATGCGTGTTGAACTTAATAGTAGCCAAGATTTCAATTTTACCCAAAGTGCTGGAGGTGGCTTTAACTTCTTCGGACTATTTGGAGGTGGAGCTGAGGTAACGGCTGAGCAAGATTTTAGTTTCGATCAAAGTTTCTTTAACGAAGTAATTGCAAAAACCTCTCTGAGTGTTAGCCGCAAATATGACGTGGCAATTGATATTAAGACCGAAGTGGAAAATCGCTTCAGGTCACTAAGGAAAATTAAGAATCCGAATGATTGCAAAGTGGTTACTTATTTCTTTAAACAATTGCATAAGAAGTATAGTTTTGAAGTATCACTCTTGTCAGTAAAGTTTGATATTGTTAGAGTATTACCACCGATATTCGGTAATCGTTCTCCTTTTATCCTGAAACAATTAGCTGTAAGTGATACTCAGGAGATTCTACCTGTTAAAACTTTAGAACTTGCAGATTTAGGAAATCGAAGCCAGGCAGCGAGCAATATCGCAAGTAATGTTGCATTTGCAGCAGCTGCAGTTTCTGCTAGTCAACCTTCTAAGAATGTAAGTGTTTCAAGGTCATTTGAGCAGTTAAATCCTAGAGAGGAACGTCAGTTTTTAGAGCTTGACGATGCATTATTGAACAATAGATTTGCAGCGTTGAACGTACCGGCTAAATCTAAGAATGCGATTTTAAAACGTATCAAAGCGATTAGGGATAGCAAGTTTAATAAACCGCGAGTAGTTCATAAAACGGAGTATTGTGTTCGTACGCATAATGTAATTGCCGAACCAAAGGTTTCAGAATGTTCAATTTGCGATTGCGGATGTGCTGATCATAAAGATCCTGATCTGAGAAAATTAGAGATTGAGAAACTTCAAGTAGAAATCGATCTACTTAAAAAACAACTAAACGATTAGAAGCCTAAGTGTTTTGGTTTGAGGCAACAGGTACTTGTGTTGGGTGATAGCAATGTAAGTACCTGTTTTATTGTACAGGAAAATCAAAATAGGTCTTGGGAAAAGGCTCATTAATTAGCGTAAAATGCCACCACTCTGTCCGTAATGGCTTAAAACCATGTTTAAGCATCGCTTCACGAAGTATTCTCCTGTTTACTTGCTGTTTCTTGGTAATCTGTGTATTAGAAGGCCACGATTTTCTACTAAAAAAATCCCAAGGCGTTCCCATATCGACCTCTTTCCCATCTTTGTCAACTAAGGTAATATCAACCGTGCTACCTCTACTATGTCCTGACTTACTTGCGATATAACCCCGTTTAAATAATCGAGCTTTAGGTTCATTGGGATAATATTGCGCTTTCATTTTTTTATCAGAAAGATCACGCGCCCAGCGCACAAAATGATTTACTGCTTGCTGTGGTCGGTAAGCATCAAAAATTTTTAATCCGTATCCTTTTTTCTTAAGGTCAGTTTGAACTTTTTTTAATGCTGATGTAGCTTCACTCGATAGTATACAAACATCGTCTTCATATCCGTCGATAGTTTCTCCTACAAAATTATCATCTTGACAATAGCGTAATTCTAAAATGATATCAGGAATCTCGTTTTTGACATAAGTAAAGCCGTCGGGGAGTTGTTGACCTGTTAGTGATAGTGAAATTAGGATAAGAAAGAGAGAAAGGCGATACATCAGTTTATATTGAATTTTAAATATACAAAGACCCCAAAGGTTTCGAAAACCTTTGGGGTCTGTATTTTATTCAGGAAAGGGCTATACTAGTGCGCTCCCTTTTTCAATAATTCAGGATACAACTTCTGAAAACGCTTTAACCTAGGAATTGAAACGTTTCTCACATACGGATTATTAGGGTTCAAGCGTTCAAAATCTTGATGGTAAGCCTCCGCATTGTAAAACTTTTCTAGTTCGAGTACCTGAGTAGTAAGTGGTTTGCTGAATATTTTTTCGTCAGTCAATTTTTTCATATAACGCTCAATGCTCTTCTTTTCAGCATCAGATGTATAAAAAGCAACCGATCGGTATTGTGTTCCGCGATCGGGTCCTTGTCTGTTCAAAGTAGTTGGATCATGAGAGCCAAAAAATACGCGCAATAAGGTGTCAAAACTAACGACTTTAGGGTCATAATAGATTTCTACACTTTCCGCATGTCCGGTTTTACCTGTACCAATTTGACTGTAGGTCGGATTTTTTGTAAGTCCGCCAGCATAACCAGAAATGACTTCTTTTACTCCTTCCACACTTTCAAAAATAGCTTCTACACACCAAAAGCAACCACTTGCAAAATATGCTTTGCTGTACTTGCTCAGGTCTTGATTTGTGTCGATTGTAATTACTTCAGCATTATCACGGGAAGCCGTGCTATAGATGCAACTTGAAGAAAATATGAGAATAAATAGTAAGGAACTTAGTTGAAAATTTCGCATGTCAATTTTATTTAACAAGATAGTCGAAACTAACTAAATTCCTTACGCCTTGGTGGTTAAAAGGTGTTAAGATTATTGTTCACCTACTTTTTTTGATAGGAAGAATGATGCAAATAACCCTAATCCTGCGAATAAAAATATTGCGCCCGGCATTGCTATTTCTTCTTCAAGGCCTCCGTATTCAGACATTAAGCCGCCTACAAAAATACCTCCGCCTATTCCAACTAAAAGTAGGGCAAGATTAAGTACGATCATACGAGTTGATGATAGTGGTCCTTTCTTACCATAAAAGATTGAAGCGTCGGCACCCTTTTCAATAAGAGCCATTCGCTCTTTATTTCGTGATGTAATGAAAAGATAAAAGACACCGAAAACTGCTGCAAAGAAAATTGGTATAATAATTAATTCTGATCCCATGATTGTTCGTTTTTAAGATTAATTTTAATTGTTTGCTTCTTATGACGATACTTTTTCAAAACTGGTTACAGAAAAATTAAAAAATATTTTTTGTAACCAAGATTACGGCCTTGTCGTCTTAACTAATAAACAATGACTAACCAAGAAGATCAATTTTATATAACCAAAATACTTGAAGGTGATTCAAGTTACTATACCCATCTAGTAAATAGGTATAAGAATTTGGTGTATAGTATTGTTCTTAGAATGCTTAAAAATGAAGATGACGCTCATGAAGTAGCTCAGGATGTTTTTGTAAAAGTATATACAAGTCTGGCGAGCTTTAAGGGTGATGCAAAATTTAGTACTTGGATATATAAAATAGCATATCACAAATGCTTAGATGCATTAAAGAAGAAAAAACGGAATTTTGATACGGTATCAATTGATGCTACTTATGAAATTGGAATTGATCAGGTTGAGAATGGCTTGGGACAATTGGAAACCGCAGAACGAAAAGAAATAATTAATAAAGCCATTTTGTCTTTAAAAGAGGACTATGCGGCAATACTAACCTTATATTATTTTGAAGAGTTATCTTTGAAAGAGATTACCAAAGTGGTTGGCGGAACATTAGACAATGTAAAGATTAAACTATATAGAGGTAGAAAAATGCTTTTTGGTATTTTGAAGAAACAATTGGATCCAGAAACACTTGCGATTTATGAAAGAGGAACAAAATAAAGAGATGGAAGCCTTGAGCAAAAAGTTGTTTAAGGAAGTAGAATTACAATCACCCGATAGTAATTTCGAATTCAAGGTCATGGAGCAAATCAGTAGCTTGCCGATTCCAGGATCTATGGCTAAATATAAAGCACCTTTTAGTAAGTGGGTAATTCCAATTACCATTATAACCTTAATTGGCTCTATACTATTAATCCTGCTATTTGGAACAGGAAACCAATACGATATTATGAGTAAGCTGCCATCATTTAATTTTGAAGCTATTTCATCACCACTGCAACGAATTCCAAAAACAGTAATATTTGCAATGTTGGCATTGGCGGTGCTACTTTTTGCTCAAATACCAATACTGAAAGTGACCTTTAAAAACAGATGGCATTAAACAATGAATAGTACTTTTGAGGAGTTTTTGAGTTCGCTAACTACTTCAACAACGCCTGTAATTGACCCTGCTATACCATTTGCGGATTACGTACCGTTAGACCTTACTGCTCAAAATGCTGAATTGAAATCGGTTGACCTTTCCGACCCATACGAAATGCAGGAATATCTTGATCGTTTTCTTGAAATAAGAAATGCGAAAGTGGCCTATGGCGGTTATAGAGAAAAACGGCTGCTTTATAAAAATAGCCCAATGTTCAATACAGGAAACCAAAGAGATATCCATTTAGCTATGGATTTTTGGATTACTGCGAGTACGAAAGTTGTTGCGCCCATTGATGGTGAGGTCCATAGTTTTGCAGACAATAGTTCATTAGGTGATTATGGCCCGACGATAATCTTAAAACACCAATTTGATGAGATTGTTTTTTATACATTATATGGTCATTTGGCAAGAACTTCTTTAAATGACATGTACGTTGGAAAACAGTTTCGTTCGGGAGATGTATTGGCTAATCTCGGTACTCCAAAAGAAAATGTCAATTACGCACCACATCTTCACTTTCAAATAATAAGAGATTTAAATGGGAAAGAAGGTGATTTTCCTGGTGTGTTTTCTGAAGACGGATTGGAAGAACATTTAGTAAACTGCCCTGATCCGAATTTGTTGTTGAAGATTTATTGAGTACAGCTTAGTGTTTTTCTAAGCAATAATGCAAAAGGTTATTTCACAGAGTTGCACAAAGAAACGCAGAGGGACACAGAGAAACTTGGTAATACTGGGAAATGCAGCGAGCAAATTAGAACATATAGCTCTATTTCAGGGAATTATCGTTTCTGAATCTAAAAAGAATTATTTCTTCTTCTGCAAAATCAATCCAAAAATAGTACCAGCAACTACTCCCAATGGAATGGCCACCAATGCGGATTGCTTAATCGCTGATTCTAGTGTGTAAAAACTCTCAGCTGCCTCTTGTTTCATACCGCGTTCAATACCAGCTTTTATGGCATTGCTAAAATAATCTGGAGAGATAAAGTGAAATGTTACATATTGGACCAGCGGTGAAAAAGCTGCAACTACGGTTCCAATAATAGCTCCCGAAACAGCTAATTGTTTCCAATCCATTATACGATTGTAATCGAGGTCTCTTTTCTCTTTTAGAGCGAAGAAATAAACAAGCAGGGCAGGAACTCCAAAAGACATTGAATATATGAGATACATGCTTACTTTTTCATCATGCCAGCCCAGACTCTTTTCTAGGTAACCCCATAAAACAGCAATTACAGAAAGGATTGCTCCCCATTTTATTTCGGTTGATATTCTTTTGATCATTTGTATTTGGGTGAAGGGTTAAAGGTAAAAACTTAAAGTTTTAATGTGTTTTATTAATTATTAAAGAATAATAGGGTGCGTTCACATTCAACATCTTCTTGAAAATAATTCATTTTAAAATTATCATGTGACCATTCGATATCCCAAATAAAGACATCAAAATGTAGATAACCATAAAAAATTGAAATAAGGATAATACTATAAACAAGTATTGATTTGATGTTGTTTACAATTCTGTTGTTTGTTTTTTTGATGAAATATACAAGACTATAAACAAGTACAAACCAAAACGCAAGGTTTCCTAGAAATCCACTTAAGTAAAGGATACCAGAAAATGAAGATACCCAAGTTCCAGTTTCCTGCACAAAAGGGAAACCATAAAACTCAGGACCGTGCTCCTTAAAATCACACGCATACTTGAATCTTATTGGTTGGTAACAGATTAATCCAAATGCGGTAATTAAGGAAAAAAGAATCTTTTTCATACTTCGCGTTGACTCTGAACTCGAAACTCTAAACTCAGAACTAATTCCCAGGTTGTTTCAACTCAAATCCCTCTTTTGCTTTTGCCTCATCTACCATTTTCTTGACATCAGCTAATAAACGTTTTGCATCGTACACAATACCATCTTTAATGGTGTATTTGACACCACCAGCTCGAATGACTTTATTATCTTCTGTTAGTCTGATAGCGCCTGTGCCATATAAAACCTTAAAATTCCTTAGCGGATTTTCATCAACCACAACAAAGTCTGCCATTTTACCAATTTCTATAGATCCAATTTTGTCATCCATTTTCAAAGCCTCTGCACCATTAAGGGTTGCAGCTCGAATAACTTCTAACGGATGAAAACCTGCTTCGCGTAGTAATTCTAATTCACGTATAAATGCAAATCCGTATAATTGAAAGATGAATCCAGAATCGGAACCTGCAGTAACACGACCACCTCGATTCTTGTATTCGTTGATAAAGGTCATCCATAATTTGAAATTACGTTTCCAGGCAATTTCTTGTTCGGTACCCCAATCATGCCAATATGAACCGTGTGATATTTTACTAGGTTGATAGAACTTCCATAAGGAAGGCAATGTATAGTCTTCATGCCATTCCGCTCGTCTGGCTCGATGTAGATCTCTGCTGGCTTCGTAAATGTTGAAAGTAGGGTCTAAGGTAAAATCGAGCTCGATAAGCTCATTCATCACCTTATTCCAATGATCAGAATACGGTTTTGCTGCTTGTTCCCATAGTTTGCCAGCCTCTTCAAAACGATGTTGTTCATTTTGATAGTTATAATCTAAGGGATAGTGTTGAACGGTTCTGTCTTCGAATAGGGCTTCGGGAAGTCCATACCAATGTTCCATACTGGTGAGTCCAGCTCTGGCTGAATTTAAAACATTCCATCTCGCAACGCTCATTTGTGCATGATGACAGGCTGACCCTAATCCTAATTTTTTATTTTCATCCAAAGCGGCGGTCATTATCTCGGGCTCTGCTCCGAAGAATTTGATGCCATCAGCTCCTTTTTTTGCATTGTTTCTTACCCATTCTCTTGCTTGCTCAGCGGTGCTAATCGGATTTTTACTGCCTTGGCCAAATCCAGTGTATGCAATTAATCGAGGAGCGGCAATCTTATTTTGCGCACTTAACTTTTTCAGGTTTAAAGTCCAATCTAATCCGCGGCCACTGGGTTCTCGAACTGTGGTAACGCCATGTGCCATCCATAATTTAAATACATACTCTGAATCTGCTCCTTGGGAAGTCCCGCCAATATGACCGTGCATATCAATAAATCCAGGAAGTACATATTTACCAGTGCAATCTATTTCTTTGCTACCAGCTTTTAGTTGTGGTCTTTTTGAATCATCAATTTTTACACCTGGATATCCGACTGTTTTTATATTTACAATCTTATTTTTTTCAACTACAATATCGACAGGTCCAATGGGTGGTGCTCCGTTTCCGTTTATCAACATCGCTCCGCGGAGGATTAGTTGGTCAAAGGGGCCTTCACCTAAATAAGTGTCTTGAGCTTGTATAAAAGTGAATGATAGCAGTAATACAAGAAAGCTGCAAAATGAGATTTTTTTGGTTGACATAAACATCGAATTAGTTAGAAGGAACATTGATATGATCGCCTAAGAAAATGGCATTTAAAAACAGTCGATTCGTGCCATACCACGATCCTCTGAAATTAGGGTTGTCAGCAAACATTACGACACGTCCACCGCCTAATTTGCTTACGATTAGTGAAGCTGATTTGGCTACGAATTCATCCATATTCTTCTTGGTGATGAATCCATCGATATGGGCATTCTTGCTGTATTTTGACACGGTTCCGTATGCACTTTTACTAGGAGCGAGCCACACTGTATTGTTTTTATAAACCGGTAAGGTTCCACTGGTATATCCAAATCCCAGCGGATGGGTAACATCGATATCGGTATTTAAGATAATGCCACCTACTTGTTCTTTTCCGATGTTTTCACCTGCTTCCATATAAGGCTTTCGTTCTACAACTTTAGTGCTATCTTTTTTAATTTTTATTATACTTTCTTTTACTAATTTTTTATCAATAACCCATTTAGAAGCTCCTGCAATGGTAATTAATGTATTACCTTTTGATACCCAATTTTTAATTTTTTCCTGTTGTTTTTTTCCTAATGTGCTATACGAACCAGATACCATCACCAAAGTGTTATACTTATCTAGATTTCTGCGATTAAAATTGCGCATCGGAATTTTCGTAATTGGCATATGCATACGGGTATCGAGTAAATGCCAAACTTCTCCAGCTTCGTACGATCTTACACCATCACCAATTAGCATCGCTGCTTTCGGTTTCTGTACGGGAGCCATCCATCGGCTTCCTAAATCAACCCCTTTCGTGCTATAACCAGATGAAGCTGAAAACATAGGGACTTCAAATTTCTTCTGAGCTTGTTGTACCACTTTAAAAACGGAATCACTAGAAATGGCTTGTTTGCTAACTGCTACTACTAATGACCCTTGGTTAAATGACCTATTACCTTGATTGGTATTAATACTAAATGGCTTGAATGCAGCCGATACATTAACTCCTTTTTGTAATAAATGATTTAAGACCGCTGGGTTGTTGTAATCATTACCGTCAATAAGATATACGTACGATGACTTATTGATAGGTTGAATATCGATTAGATCATTGGTTGAGTTAATCTGGTTGCCAAGATTAGCAGCTCTCGTAGATGATCTATATTTCATATTATAAAAGTTCGCCACCGACCAAGCTGATGCGTCGTAATAAACGCTATCTCTATATTGTGAATAGGTTTCGAACATGGTTTGCACCATGCGATACTGATCTTGATTTGTGGGAACTATATATTCTCCTTTAGTATTCGATTTGAACACTTTAATGCGATGGAGTAGGAGCTTGTCAATAAAAGCCTTGGTTCTGTTGGCATCTTTTGCATCGCCAAAAGTATACGATCGCACTTTGGAGTTGGCAGCATTTTTAAGACCGCTTTTAAAGAAGTTTTGCTGATATTTATATAAGGTGGCTTTATTTTCTACTGCGGCTTTTACAGTAGTCATACTCGACGTATACTGATTTCTAATAGTGAAGGGAAAGGTTACCTTACCATGACTTGTTTCCTGTACATGACCACGTGAACTTGCTTGTTCAAATAGCAATCCTAATCCACCTTGTAAATCAGGATACGATGAACCGTAGCCAGGATAGGTGCCATCAAAAACCTCTTTGGTGAAGTATAAACTTCCAATTTCATCTAGTGACTTTGCAAAGTAGTTTCCAAACAATTCGTTTAGGTCTTCGTAATTTTCCCTTGGCATAATTGGATCTTTCGAAGCATTTATTTTCATTGGTTCAAAGAAATAACTACTGTTGGTTCCCATTTCATGAAAGTCGGTTACTACATTTGGATACCACTCGTGATACCAATTCAATTTGCCCCGGCTTTCAGGATTAATTCCTAAAAGCCAATCTCTGTTAAGATCAAACCAATAGTGGTTAGTTCTTCCTCCTGGCCAATATTCATTATGTTCTGCATCATAAGGATCGGAAACCAATGGATTTCCTTTATACATATTCGCCCACTGTGTGTGACGATCACGACCATCGGGATTAATTGTAGGATCTACAAAAATTACGGCATCGTCTCTGTATTTTTTAATCTCAGGGTGTTGTGATGCCACTAAAGTGTAAGCGGATAGCATTGCGGCTTCTGAACTCGATGGTTCGTTACCGTGTACATTATATCCTAAATTGACAAAAATAGGAACCGCATCGTAGTTAGTTACATTTTGTGAAGTACTCGTAAATGCTAAGTGTTGTTTTTTGAGTTCATCTAGATTTTGAAGATTGGCTTCGCTGGTAATTGTCAATATCACCAATGATCTTCCTTCATGAGTTTTACCATATTCGTAAATAGACGCTCGATTGCTTATTTCTGCCAACTTTTTCAGATAGCCAACAATCATATCATGTCGCGTATGTTGAAAACCGATGGGATATCCTAAAAATTCTTCAGGAGATGGGATTTCGCTATCAAAAGGAGCATATTTCTTAAAAAAATAATCTTGAGAAAATAGTGTTGTACTTACCAGTAAAAAGAAACTGGCCAAAAAAGTCTTTGACATTGGTGTGGTGGTGTTGATTAATTGGTAGCTTAAAAGTAACGATTTTGATTTTTCTAACTCGAATCAATCAAGTTTAAGTTGATCAAGCGATTCTTGATATCCTATTAGCAATAGCTCGTTATATTGTTTGTATAAGTTAATATCGGTGACAAATACATTCATTGTTTCAATAGCTTCTTTTTGAGAGGTTGACCTTAAAAGGACTTCCAGAAAACCATCAGTTAGTTTAGTGGCTTTGTCTTTAACCTTGTTTTGGAAAGAATATGTTTCTTCTAATGTTTGTACTTTTTTAATCGGAAATTTTTGAAGTTCTCCAATAGCCAGCGCACTATTCCACGCACTTTCCTTTAGCTGACTGTCAAGCATATTGAAATTATAAAATAACTGAATTTCACCTTTGTATTCATATTTGCCGTTTTCAAGGGGAATGGAATCAGAAATCCTAAATAAATCAGAGGTACTTCTCCTAAGAAGATTCATGTCTATTGGTGTGGCAATTATTTTGCTTTCTTCAGAATTGTAAACTCGGTTAAATTGAGTAAATGTGGTTAAATAGGTATCGAGTTTTTCAATAGATTCTTCAAGAATTTCTGCATTTGAACTTAATTCCGATTGAATGTTTTGAATTACCAATTCTTGTTGTTTATTGGATTGATAATCATTCCAAAGATTATTTAAAAGAAAGGCTGCTAAAACGCCAATCATCGATCCAATAGTGGAGCTAAACCAGTCAGATTTAAATATATTTTTTGCCATTATAGTGAGTAAAATACTAAAATAAAGAAAGCCGGCTTTAAACCGGCTTTTCATTTATTAATTAAATGTCTAAATAGGTTTCGACTGCGCTCAACCTGACATTTTACTCGTCGACCATAACCCATTCACCTTTATTGATGAGTGGTTCTGCTTGTTTGTATTTTACAGTTTTCTTTTCACCTGACATTACATGGGCAATTGTCACTCGATCGTTACGCCCAATTTTTGGCTTATCACGAACAATGGTTTCCACCACTTGACGCTGTTGACTTGCACCTTGCCCCGCTTGGCGATTTCTAGCCGCGATTTCATCACTGTTTAATACCTCTTCTTTAGAAGTTTGTACTTTTTCACGACGACGCGTTTGTCTCGCTTCTTGGATGTTATTTGCATCTTGAGTAGGTAATTCACCTTTAAATAAGAATGAAATTACATCTTTATTAACCTTATCAATCATGGCCTTAAACAACTCGAACGACTCGAACTTATATATCAACAATGGATCTTTTTGTTCGTGCACTGCAAGTTGAACTGACTGCTTCAGCTCATCCATTTTACGCAAATGGGTTTTCCAAGCATCATCAATAATAGCCAGCGTGATATTCTTTTCAAAATCAGCAATCAATTGCTTTCCTTTTGAATTGTATGCTTCTTCAAGATTGGTTACTACGTTTAAAGTCTTCACACCATCAGTAAAAGGAACTACAATTCGTTCGTATTTGCTGTTAGGATCCTCATATACATTTTGAATTACAGGAAAAGCTGTTAACGCATTACGCTCCATTTTTTCTTTGTAATGCTCGTAAGCCGCATCATATACTTTAGTGGCAATATCTTGAAGACTTAAATCCTTAAGTTCATCCTCAGTAATTGGAGAACTAATAGAGAAATATCGGATTAATTCGAATTCAAAATTCTTGAAATCGTTTGCTGCTTTGTTGGTATCGGTAATTAACTCTGCAGTATCGTAAGTCATATTTGCGATATCAACGCTCAAACGATCGCCAAATAATGCGTGATGACGACGTTTGTAAATCACTTCTCGTTGTGCATTCATTACATCATCATATTCTAACAATCGCTTACGAATACCAAAGTTATTTTCTTCAACTTTTTTCTGCGCGCGCTCAATAGACTTGGTCATCATTGAGTGCTGAATCACCTCACCATCTTCAAGACCCATGCGGTCCATCATTTTGGCAACACGCTCTGATCCAAAAAGACGCATTAAATTATCTTCTAAAGACACATAAAATTGCGAACTACCAGGATCTCCTTGTCGACCAGCACGACCGCGTAACTGACGGTCAACACGACGTGAATCATGACGTTCAGTACCAATAATGGCTAAACCACCTGCTTCTTTTACAGCATCTGATAATTTAATATCGGTACCACGACCAGCCATATTAGTTGCAATAGTTACCATTCCTGGGTTACCAGCATCGGCAACAATGTCGGCTTCTTTTTTATGCAATTTTGCATTCAGAACATTATGCGGAATTTTACGCATGGCTAGCATACGGCCTAATAATTCTGATATTTCGACGGAAGTTGTTCCAATCAAAACAGGTCTTCCTGCTTTTGAAAGCTCGGTTACTTCGTCGATTACTGCATTATATTTTTCTCGTTTCGTCTTGTAAATCAAGTCTTGACGATCATCTCGAGCAATCGGTCTATTTGTTGGAATTTCAACTACATCTAGCTTATAGATTTCGAAAAATTCTCCAGCTTCTGTTACAGCAGTACCCGTCATACCGGATAGTTTACTGTACATTCTAAAGTAATTTTGAAGCGTAACTGTTGCAAATGTTTGCGTTGCTGCTTCGATCTTTACATTTTCTTTTGCTTCAATCGCCTGGTGAAGTCCGTCACTATAACGACGGCCATCCATAATACGACCCGTAGATTCATCAACGATCTTTACCTTGTTATCCATTACCACATACTCTACATCTTTTTCGAATAGGGTATAGGCCTTTAATAACTGATTCATCGTATGAATACGCTCACTTTTTACAGAGAATTCTTTGAATAATTCTTCTTTAAGCTCGGCTTCTTTCTCAGCTTCTAAACCTTGGTTTTCAATAGCTGCGATTTCTGTACCGATATCTGGCATTACAAAAAAGTCACGATCGTCTTCGCCAGAAAGTACGTCGATTCCTTTATCAGTTAATTCAATTTGATTATTCTTTTCCTCAATCACAAAAAGCAAGGCCTCATCAACCTTTGGCATTTCGCGATTGTTATCTTGCATATAAAAGTTCTCGGTTTTTTGAAGTAGCTGCTTTACACCTTCTTCACTTAAAAACTTGATTAATGCTTTGTTTTTAGGAAGTCCGCGATACACACGAAGTAATTGAAATCCTCCTTCTTTGGTATCACCTTCCTTAATGAGTTTCTTCGCTTCTGCAAGAACGCCTGTTAAATATTGACGCTGTTCCGCTACAATTTTGGCAATACTCGGTTTTAGCTCGTTAAATTCATGGCGATCACCTTGCGGGATAGCACCAGAGATAATTAATGGTGTACGTGCATCATCAATTAATACGGAATCAACTTCATCAACTATTGCATAATTATGTTTGCGCTGCACCAAATCAGTCGGAGCGTGCGACATATTATCTCTTAAATAGTCAAAACCAAATTCATTATTGGTTCCATAGGTAATATCGGCATTATAGGCTTTTCTTCGTTCTTCTGAGTTTGGTTGGTAGTAATCAATACAATCAACACTTAAACCATGAAACTCGAATATAGGCGCCATCCATGCGCTATCACGTTTTGCTAAATAGTCGTTAACAGTTACTAAGTGAACACCATCACCGGTTAGTGCATTTAGATAAACAGGAAGGGTTGCTACTAAGGTCTTACCTTCACCAGTTTGCATCTCAGCGATTTTACCTTGGTGCATTGCAACACCACCAACAAGCTGCACATCGTAGTGCACCATATCCCAGGTAATTGCTTTACCAGCAGCATCCCAACTATTACTCCAAATGGCATTGTCACCATCGATAGTGACATTATCCTTTTTGCCAGAAACCTCACGGTCAAAAGCAGATGCGGTTACTACAAGCTCTTCATTATCCTTAAAGCGTTTTGCTGTTTCTTTTACTACGGCAAATCCTTCTGGTAGTATTTCAAGAAGAACAGCCTCTGAAGCTTCATATGAAAGCTCTTTTAGCTGATCGATCTCTGTATAGATTTCTTCTTTGCGATCAATACTTGCAGTTTCTGATTCTTTTTGAAGTGAATCGATCTGATCATTAAACTCTTTTCTTGCTTCGGTAATCCTGTTTTTAAATTCAGCTGTCTTAGCACGAAGCTCGTCGTGAGATAATGTGGCTATTTCAGATTCTACAGCCTTTATTTTATCAACCAATGGTTGAATTTCTTTTATGTCTTTTTTTGATTTGTCTCCAACAAATACCTTTAAAAGGTTGTTTACAAAACTCATGCTCCTTCGTGTTCTATATAAATAACAAAATGGTTTGTTATCAGGTTTAAAATTAAGCAAAAAAAAAGCCTCAAATGAGACTTTTTCAGCTTTTAGTGTTTATTTAATATTCATCCTCATTCCAAAGATAATCTTCTTCGGTGGGATAATCTGGCCAAATTTCTTGTATCGATTCATACGAATCGCCCTCATCTTCAATTGCCTGTAAATTTTCAACAACTTCTAAAGGAGCTCCTGTTCTAATTGCATAGTCAATTAGCTCGTCTTTAGTTGCCGGCCAAGGGGCATCACTTAAATAAGATGCCAGTTCTAGAGTCCAATACATATAGCGTATTTTTTAAAATTGTTGCAAAAATAAATTTTTATGCGAAAAAGTCAAGTAAAATATACTTAAACTCGTAATTATTTGAATGAACGTACAAAAGAGGTTAATTCAATGCGTATTTGATGCTTAAAATCATCAAAAACTACGAATATGATAATGGTTTTACAGTTTTTCTGGAATCCATTTTACCTCATTTGCGCCCAAATCGTTGGACAATTTCCGTGCCAACACAAATAAGTAGTCAGATAAGCGGTTGATGAATGACAAACTTGAGGTTTCAAATGGTGAAATTTCGTACAGTTGTGTCGCCATACGTTCTGCACGGCGGCATACACAGCGAGCAATATGACAGAATGACACCGTTTGATGCCCACCAGGCAAAATAAAATGTGTCATAGGCGGTAATGACTCATTCATTGAGTCGATTTGTTTTTCTAGGAACTGAATGTCTTCTTCTGTGATCTTAGGAATATTCAGCCGCTCTTTACCGCTTTTAAGGACTGCTTTTTCAGGATCGGTTGCCATAATGGCCCCTACAGTGAACAGTTTATCCTGTATAAACTCTAATACCTTCTTGTGACTTAGATCAATCTCTTGGTCTCTAATAAGTCCTAGGTGGCTGTTAAGTTCGTCTATGGTGCCGTAGGCTTCAATACGTATATGGTGTTTCGGTACGCGAGTTCCGCCGAAAAGTGCGGTTGTGCCTTTGTCACCTGTTTTGGTATATATCTTCATGAGTTGATTTACGTGTTTCGATTTACGATTGATGAGTTAGACTTGTAAGTTCAGAGCTCAGAGCTCAGAGCTCAGAGCTCAGAGTTATGAGTTGTCATTCTGGAAATTCCTTATTCCTGTTTTTTATTCTTGAAATAATCTTCTAAATTCTTTTTTACCTTTTTGTTGCTTCTAAAGACAAAGAACAGTCCGATTATAATGGCAATTAATGTCCAAGGAATATATACAGTTGACTGAAAATTCATAATTTAAAATTTTGGCACATTAACTTTCGACTTTCAACTTATTCTTCTTCGTTCGTTTCTTTTTTGCGTTGATAATAGCTTTTTCGAAAATTACGCCCTTTTCGATCATACAATCGTTTTTGGTTGTTTTTATTATTCTTGATAACCAATATAAAAAGCGGAATTATTAAAAGTGCCCACCACATAAGTCAAATCGTTTTAATAAATATAGGTTTTTTAAAGACGGATAACAAAATGCTGTTTTTGTTGTTCTTTTCTTTTGAATAGGAGGCTTATTTTGTAAAAATCAATACTAGCAGTGATGTCCTCATTTTTTTGATGTGTTTTCCATGCTCGAATCGATTTTCTTTTTCGATACACGTCGACCAACGCAATGCAAACATCGTTTTTTAAAGAGGGTAAAACTTCTTCAACAAGCGCCCGCATATTTTTCGGTTTAAAAATGATAATAAAGTCAGTCTCGTTTGAAATACTATCTAAATCTCCCCATTTATAGTCCTTTTCAATAAGAATAGGCATGCGCTTTAAATCACCATCTGTAGCAATTGTTTGCACATTGAAATATGAAGCTAGACTGCGTAACATTTGAACTTCAGTAGTTCGATAGATACGGCCTCTATTACAATCCCATTTAAAACATTTAGTAATTAGATCATACACAAAAGGGGAGTGTACACCGTGTTTATTTGTTGATCGTAATAAGAATTTATAGTATTGATAGGTACGCGAATTAAACATTAACAGGTTTTTTTCGCTGCAGCTTACTTAATTCTACATACCGTTCTTTAACCCCAAGCGCATTTAGATAACAAATAATATAACCTCTTTTTCCATCTAAAATTCCCAATCGAAATATGTAGTGATTTATAAACTTATAGGCTGGTTTTATAATCCTATGGAACAGTGTTGGCGTTTTTCCTTTGTTATAGAGTTCTTTTGCTCTTAATCGACCATAGCTTAACATCTTGTGTTTATAAGATTCATAATCAGAATAGGAATAATGAATAAGCTTATGTTTTAGTTTACCAATACTTCCATCTACTTTTAAAGTTTCATGCACTAAACGTTCTGCCACATAAGATGCTTTTTCTTTTTTAAAAAGCCTGAATATTTTATCGGTTTGCCAACCGCTAAAATGCAATGGTTTGTTGCAAAACATAAACTTTCTGTAAAAAAAGTAGGCATCATTGGCATCTGGCTTTGCAATCGTTTCGATGATTTCTTTTTCGAGTTTAGGTGTTACCCGTTCATCAGCATCGATAAACAATATCCAATCGTTTGCCGCTTGCTCTATTGCATAATTTCGTTGTGATGTATAATCATCAAAAACACGTTGATACAATTTAATTTCGGGTCGCTTTTTAATTTCTTCGACCGTTCCATCGGTACTAAACGAATCAACCACTACGATTTCATCAGCAAAAGATAAATTATCCAATACATCAGTAATATGGTCAATCTCATTATATACAATGAGTAATGCGGAAAGTTTCTGTTTACTCAATAAGGGATTATTAGTTGTTTGAAAAATAATACAGAATCCGGTCGTTTATTCTATAAAAATAAGAATTCCTTAAACAGCTACATCGTATTCGCGCAAAGCATCGTTTAATGATGTCTTTTTGTTAGTACTTTCTTTGCGTTTTCCGATGATCAATGCACAAGGCACATTATAATCTCCCGCTGGAAATTTCTTGGTATAGCTACCAGGAATAACGACAGATCGTGCAGGAACTAAGCCCTTTCTTTCAACAGGTTTATCACCCGTAACATCAATGATTTTGGTCGATGCGGTAAGCACAACATTCGCTCCTAGTACGGCTTCGGTTTCTATACGCACCCCCTCAACAACGATACAACGTGAACCGATAAATGCATTATCTTCAATAATAACAGGTGCAGCTTGTAAAGGTTCTAACACACCACCAATACCGACACCTCCACTAAGGTGAACATTCTTACCAATTTGAGCACAACTACCAACAGTCGCCCAAGTGTCTACCATAGTGCCTTCATCAACGTACGCACCAATATTGACATAACTAGGCATCATGATTACACCGCTAGAGATATAAGCACCATGTCTTGCAACGGCATTAGGCACTACTCGAATTCCTTTTTCTTGGTAACCTGATTTTAATGGAATTTTATCATGATATTCAAAAATACCCGCCTCCAAGGTTTCCATTTTTTGAATCGGAAAATAAAGCACAACAGCTTTCTTAACCCATTCGTTTACTTGCCAGCCATTGGCAGTAGGTTCTGCTACTCGAAGTGTTCCTGCGTCCAGCAGCGAAACGACTTCTCTAATAGCGTTAATTGTTGTAGTATCAGTAAGCATGCTGCGGTCGTCCCATGCTTTTTCTATGATTGATTGTAATTCGGTCATTAATTGGATATTTTGCGCAAATATAACTGCATTAGTTGGATTGTTAAAGTGGGAAAAAAGTTAGAATAATCTTAAAAGTGCCGTTTGTAACGTAGTTCTTTAGAACGGTGATTTTTATAACGAGCAAATCAGGAATTTGAATCTAGAATTTGTAATTCATAATTCTGAATTAATAAAAACGTATAATCGAAGCTAAAATCCTATTTTTGCCAAAATTTTTGGAATGTCCCGCATTTTGGCAATAGATTATGGAGTGAAGAGAACTGGTATTGCGGTAACAGATGAGTTACAGCTAATAGCTAGCGGGTTGACTACTGTAAACACCAAAGAATTATTGCCTTTTTTGAAACAGTATGTGCTTGACGAATCTGTTGAATTATTTGTGATAGGAGAGCCTAAGCAAATGAATAATACTGCTTCGGAAAGTGAGGTTCATATTCAGGAGTTTATTAAAAAACTAACTGAGGCATTACCCGAAATTAAAATTGCTAGAGTAGATGAGCGATTTACATCTAAAATGGCATTTCAAACCATGATTGATAGTGGTTTAAAAAAGAAACAAAGACAAAACAAGGCGTTGGTTGATGAGATTAGTGCAACGATAATTTTACAATCGTATTTAGAAAGCAACTCCTCATCAATTAACTGATAACTGTATAAGAATGATATTACCTATAGTAGCATACGGCGATCCTGTTTTAAGGAAAATGGCTGCTGATATTGATCAAGAATATCCAAAATTAAATGAGCTTATCGATAATATGTGGGAAACCATGTATGGAGCTTCCGGGGTAGGTTTGGCTGCACCTCAAATTGGGTTGGCTATAAGACTATTCGTAATAGATGCCTCTCCATTTGCTGATGATGAAGAATTGACGGAAGAAGATCGCAAACAACTAGCTGATTTTAAACAAGTATTTATCAATCCAGTGATCGAAGAAGAAACTGGCGATGAATGGCCTTTTAACGAAGGTTGTTTAAGCATTCCAGATGTGCGCGAAGACGTTTCAAGAAATGAGTATATCAAGATCACCTATCTGGACGAAAATTTTAAGGAGCATACCCAGGAGTATTCAGGTATTGCGGCTCGTGTTATTCAACATGAATACGATCATATTGAAGGTATTTTATTTACCGATAAACTTTCTGCTTTAAAGAAGCGTTTACTTAAAGGTAAATTGAGTAATATATCGAAAGGAAAAATTAAAGTTGATTATAGAATGCGTTTCCCCGCTGCAAAAAAAGGCAGATAAACGCTAGATTTATTATATAATAGAACAAATGGCATTAGATAAAATATTAAGTATTACTGGAAAACCTGGATTATTTGAATTAAAAACCCAGACGCGAACCGGTTTTGTAGCAGAGTCATTATTAGACGGAAAACGAATCACCGTTGGAATGCGAAGCAATGTAAGTTTGCTAAGTGAGATTGCAATTTATACTTACAGTGAAGAAGTTCCACTTCGCGAAGTATTCCAAAAAATAATGGACAAGGAAGATGGTAATTCAACTTCAGTTAAGCACAAAGACGACAAAAAGAAGTTAGAAGCTTACTTTAGTGAAGTCCTACCGGAATATGATGAGGACCAAGTCTATACTAGCGATATTAAGAAGGTAATACAGTGGTACAACTTGTTGCAGTCTAAAGGTATGATGGACTTTTCTGAGCCGGAAGAAGAGGAGAAGACTGAAGAAGAGACGAAATAGTAAAAGGTTGGATCCAAGATTGGCTTAAGATGATAATGAGCTACCTTCTCTCGAGGGAAGGGCTTGGGATGGGTGTTTTACTAATCGAGTTTAATTGAGCAAACACCCCTCTAAATCTCCCCCTCAAGGGGAGACATTGTTTTAATATACGAATACTTTAATATTATCTCATGAACTCAAGGCAAGCACAACTTAAAGCCATTGATCGACTGCTCACCATTATGGACGAGCTGCGTGAGCAATGCCCTTGGGATAAAAAGCAAACAATGGAAAGTCTTCGACATCTTACAATCGAAGAGACTTACGAGTTGGGCGACGCCATTTTAGACAATGATCTCGAAGAGGTCAAAAAGGAGTTAGGTGACTTGCTATTGCATATTGTGTTTTACGCAAGAATAGGCAGTGAAACTAAAGACTTCGATATCGCTGATGTTGCCGAAAGTATTTCAGAAAAACTAATTAGTCGTCACCCACATATTTATGGCGATGTTGAGGTTGCAGATGAAGAAGATGTAAAACGCAACTGGGAAAACCTGAAGTTAAAGGAAGGGAAGAAAAGCGTTTTAGAAGGTGTACCTAGAAGCTTGCCTGCCTTGGTAAAAGCCAATCGAATTCAAGATAAAGTAGCTGGTGTGGGTTTTGACTGGGAAGCACCCGAACAAGTATGGGAAAAGCTTGAAGAAGAGCTTTCTGAATTTCAACACGAGGTAAAAGCTGGGAATAAAGAAAAAATGGAAGCTGAGTTTGGAGACGTCTTGTTCTCCATGATTAATTACGCACGTTTTTTGGACATCAACCCGGAAAATGCATTAGAGCGTACCAATAAAAAATTCAGTAAGCGTTTTCAATATCTTGAGTCAAAAGCAAAATCACTTAACAAGGATTTAAAGGACATGACATTAGCCGAAATGGATGTTTTTTGGGAAGAGGCGAAGAGACTTTAGCGACCTTGATCAATAATTTCTCAGTTTCAAATCTCCCTCAAATGCTTCAACTTCGCTTTCCAGATCTCAAGTTCTTGTCTGTGTTTTTCGATGTTTTTATGTACGTCTTTTACTAGTGGATTATCAGAATTACTATTCGCGAAAAACTGTAAATTGTTTTCTAACTGGTGCATTTTACCGGTTATATCGGTAATTTTTTTACGTACAAAATTGCGTTCGTTTTCGATCTTACGACTATCATTACTTCCAGATAGGGCACTAACTTTATTGCTATATTTAATGAGCTCCGCTTCAGTTGGGTCTAGTCCTAGTTTTTTGAAAATACCATCGAGCGCTTTGTTAAATGTATCCTCAATATTCTTTTTATTGAACGGAACACGTCCTATACCTTTCCATTCATCAATATGCTGTTTTACTAGAGCCAGATCTTCCTCTTTGTTACCAGAAAATTCAATAGCTTTCATTTTATCTAGAAAAGCCTTTTTGGTTTCTAAGTTGGCAACCTCCTGTTCGCTAGCCTTATTTTTAGAAGCGTGAAGTCTATCAAAATAGTGATTACAGGCGTCCTTAAATTCCTTCCAGATTTTGTCACTATGTTTTCTTGGTACGTGACCGATGCGTTTCCACTCACTTTGAATTTTTTTCATAAGTGGTGTGGTCATGTCAAAATCTTCACTATCCTTATTAGCTTGCGCCGTTTTTACAAGATCTAACTTCTTATTTAGGTTGACTTGTTGGTCTTTCTTTAGGTCCTTGTAAAAAGCATTTTTATTTCGGTTAAAAGATCGTACCGCCTCCTTAAAAGCAGCCCAGGTTTTCTCGTTTACTTTTAATGGAACTTTTCCAGCATTAAAGAATGACTCTCGAAGTGACTCAATCTCCTTTATTTTTTTCTGCCAAATGTTATGGCTCGTTACTTTTTCGCTTGCCACCTCATTAATCTTGGCAATAATCTCATTTTTCCTGATGAGATTTTGCTCATAAATAGCGTCAATATTTTTTAAATATTCTTGACGTTTATCATGAATAACCTTGGTTGCTTTGCTAAATCGTTCCCAAATATCGTCTCTTAATTCTTTTGCAACTGGGCCGACCTCTTCCTTCCATAGTTTATGAAGTGATTGTAGTTTTCTAAAAGCCGTATTGGCATCATTTTCATCAGCTAATGCTTCCGCTTGAGCGATAATGTGTTCTTTTTCTTCAAGATTTCGTTTAAAATCTAAGTCACGCAGATCTCGGTTTAAATGTAAAAAGTCATAAAACCTTTCAATATGATGGTGATAGGTTTTCCAAACGTTGTTGTATTCTGCTCTTGGGATAGGACCTGCATAACGCCATTGGTCTTGTAAAGATTTGAAGTGTTTGTAGGTATCATTAATGTTTTCTTCAACATTTATGAGCCCTTTTAACTCTTCTATAATTGCCAGTCGCTTTTTTAAATTTTCCTTTAGGTTCTGCTCGAGATTCTGGTAATAAGCGTTCCTTTTGTCTTTATATTCACCGTAAACGGTATTGAAATCTGTCTTAACCGTAGAGGTATAGCGAAAATCAATAATATTACCGCCATCGGCTAAGAACTCTTCCTTTTTCTGTTCTATCAGTTCACCATATTTTTGATTGAACTCGGTTTTTATCTGATCGATATGGTCTTTGATTGCCTGTATCTTCTCATTTTTAACAAGCTTTCCAAATTCCTTTACCAAATTTTCCATGCTCATCGAGTGATAATCGAGCATAGGAATTTCATGTCGTTTGGTAGCAGATTCATCTTCTGAATCTTCCGCGACATTCTCTTCTAATTCATCAACTGCTTGTTGTGTTTCATTTGTCGACTCTTCAGCTTTTGAGTCATCATCTGTTTGCTCGGCTTCGGGTGTTGGTTCCTCAACTTTTACTTCATCAACATCAGTGGTATTCTCTTTGGTATCGGCTTTTACTTCTTCAGTTTTCTGGTCATCATTAACCTCTTCTGAAGTAGTAGGCTCTTGTTTTTCGTCTAACATTATTAAAATGTTTAAAGTTCATCATTGCTTTCAACATGAAAGATACTAACTTATCTTTTATATCCCTAATATTTTGGCAGGGTAGAAAGCTAAATGAAGAAACTAAAGATTTAAGGTTGAAACTTGACTACTGGTTCAATTATTCCAGATTTCCCAAGCTTTTTCGGCTTGAAATTCTAGCATTTTTAGTCCGTTGGTGATAACTGCACCTCGTTGTTCGCCATTGGTAAGGAACAAGGAACGTTTTGGGTTGTAAACCAAGTCGTATAGCAAGTGATTTTCAGAAATATATTCATATGGAATATTAGGGCATTCGTCTATTTTAGGAAAGGTACCTAATGGTGTACAGTTGATAATAATTTGATGTTGAGTGATGATCTTTTCATTTAGATCATCGTAAGAAAGGTTAGATTTAACTGGAGATCTTGAAACATACTTGTACTTAATGCCTAATTCTTTTAGGCTAAATGCAATAGCTTTAGAGGCGCCGCCAGTCCCCAATATCAATGCCTTTTTATGGTGTTTTTTGATGAAAGGCTCTATGGATTTTTTAAAGCCATAGCAGTCAGTATTGTACCCTTTTAATCCGCCATTTTTTAAAAATTTAATGGTGTTAACTGCACCTATTTTTTCTGCTTTTTTACTTAATTTATTTAGAAATGGAATTACCGATTCTTTATACGGAATCGTCACATTAAGACCTTTTAATTCAGGATAGTCTTTTAAAACTTGAGGCAAGGCTTCAATATCTTCAAGATCGAAATTATCATACCGATTAGCCGGTAATTTTAGTTGCTTGAACTTATTACTGAAATAAGCCTGAGAAAATGAATACGATATGTTTTTTCCGATGAGTCCGAAACGCATTGGTTGCAAATTGGTTTAGTTTTCTAATTTTTTCCTTTTTATTTGACCGTACCAATCTAACGATAAAACGATCAGGATGCCTAAGATCATGAAAAAAACAGCAATCCATGTTTCTATATCCGAAAGATCTGGTGCAAACCGATGATAGTTCAAAATTACTGGTTGACCTGACGAATCTAACATTAGTTCGCCAGTAGATTCTGTTCTAAAAATAGTTTCTTTCCATGGCCAGACCGTTCCTAAGCTTCCAGTTATAAACCCGATAATAACGGCAATGGTGATGTGTTTGAAGTTTTTCAACACGTAATTTAGTAGATGAGATAAGGTCACTAAACCGGTAAATGAACCACTTGCAAATACTACCAATACTTTTAAAAGACGCATGCGTTCAGAATTATCTGTAAATGAGAAATCACCAGCGACAATTTCGGATAGAGTGTCGTATAGCGCGTTCACGGAATCGACTAGCAGCAATACATAATTACCCAATAAAATTAGTAAAAACGATCCCGACAGTCCTGGTAATGTCATACCAGAAACACCAATTATTCCGCAAACAAAAACAAACAATAAATGATCATTTTCTTGAGCGGGGTCTAGAAAACTAATTGAAATTCCTATCGCCATCCCAATGATCAGTGATGTGATTGTTCGTTTAGTCCAATGTTTAAAATCTTTTGATATATAATAGATTGAACCCAGAATCATCCCGAAAAATGCCGACCAGACATAAAGTTCTTTCTGCTGAATGAAATAGTCTAATATCTTAGAAACGCTGAAATAGCTAATGAGCATTCCGAGAATGAGGAGGCCTAAAAACCTACCATTAATGTATCTAAAAAAGCTACTGAATCTGCCTGTAAATAGCAGCTTAAATGCCGTTTTATTGATGCGCTGTAAAGAATGGATGAATTCCTCATAAAAACCAGCTACAAAGGCCACAACACCGCCAGAAACTCCAGGAACTTTGTTTGCTGCACCCATTGCTAATCCTTTCAATACAAGAAAAATCTTGTCTTGTACAGATCTAGCAGGTTGCATTTGCATATTAGTTAGCGGATTGGTTAGCGATTTTTTCTAGAATAAAAATAGTTAAAAAACCTACGACCATGAGACCTACGGCAAATAGTATTTTCGGATCACCGTCAAAGGCTTGCGGACTTATGCTTTTTTGAAGTAGGGGAACAGTTTCTCCATGAGAATTGATACGTGTGCTTAGGGTTTCTTTCCAAGGCCAGATTTTGTTTAGTGACCCGATCATAAAACCGGTAAGTATGGCCAGAGTGAGATCTTTTTGCTTTTCGAACATCCACGTTAGTGCTTTAGAAAAAAGCTTTAAGCCAATAATACCGCCTAAAGCGAGGACTAAAAATCGGATAAACGCGCTACCAAATTTGTCCATATCACCTTCAAAAAGTCCTTCTCTTAAATTATTTATTGTCCCTAATGCCACTTCATAAGCGCCTAATAAAATAAGAATGAAAGAACCTGATATGCCGGGTAAGATCATTGCTATGACTGCAATAGCCCCACAAAAGAATAAGTAAAAGTTATTTTCAGAATCTCCTAAGGGTTCAGAAATTGTAATAAAATAAGATAGTACTAAGCCTACAATGCAAGCAAGAATGACTTTTACATCCCATTTTAATATTTGTTTTCCTACATAAATTGCACTCGCTACAATTAGACCAAAAAAGAAAGACCATAATAAAATAGGTTTATTTACCAATAGCCATTTCAATCCTTTTGCTAATGAAAATATACTGATAGCAATTCCTGTAAAAAGCGCTAGTAAAAAATTACCATTAATCGCTTGCCAAGTAGCTTTTAAACCGTTTTTACGAAGCCCTTTTAGTTTGGCTAGATCAATACCGTTAATAGACGATAGCAATTCCTCATAAATCCCAGAAATAAATGCTATAGTACCTCCTGAAACTCCCGGCACTACATCGGCCGCACCCATGGCAAGCCCCTTTAGGGTAATTATAAAATAGTCGCTAACCGATCTTGGCATAGAATTCGTTTTTAAGCTAGCAAATATAACTATTTATTAAGCGCTTAAAATGATGCTTTTTTGTAGGTAAGGATGATGCTTTTTAGCGATGCCTTATCGAATGTATTTGGAAACAATTCTTCAACAATATTCAAATATTCCGCATCAATAATCAAGGCGTTTTTTAAATAATATTGTGCTTTTGTGGTATTCGATAGCATCATATGAACGCCAGCTAGTCGATATTCGATTTCAGCATGCTCAGGGTAAAATTCAGCGGCCTGATACAAGGTTTGCACGGCAGAACTATATTCGCCTAGATGCAATAGAATATCGGTCCAGGAAATCCATGTAGAGAGTTCGTAATTGCCTAGCTCAATTGTTTTTTGATATGCGATGTCAGCTTCTTCGTAAAAGTGAAGTTTTTTATTCAGTTCGGCATTCCGTTTCCAATACATTACATTTTTGTCATCGATAGCGATGGCTTTATTGATGTAATCTAATGCCTTTGTATAATCCTTTTTACGATAATAAAAGTCTGTTATGGCAGTCCATCCTTTGTCTAAAAGTGGATCTTCATGAACGGTTTTATAATAAAAATCGACAGCCAGGGTGTCGTTTCCTAATTTTTCGTGGCATTGTCCCATTCGCAAATAGGCAAATGATGTAGGATCGTCTAAGTGAAGCGTGATCTCGTAATTTTCTATCGCTTCATTTAAGCGCCCAAGCTTTTCAAGTACCTTTCCTTTTTCAAAATAGGCTCCAATAAAGGTATCATCAGCAATTACCGCAAAATCGAATGCAGTAAGGGCTTCTTGATACATTTTCTTGGTATAGTATTGCTTTCCTAACTGATGCCATCCGACTTCACTGTAGGGATTACTATCTAAAAATATATTCAGATATTCTATGGCACCGTCATAATCTTCTAGGAATTCAAAGCAATAAATGACATTGTAAAGTGCAGCATAATCTTGTTGATCTATTTCAAGGCACTTCATGAAATATTCTTTTGATGCCTGATAATCTTCCACAAAAAGATATTCCATTCCTATTAATGAAAATACATCAGCTTCATCTTCAGCATAACTCAATGCCATTTTTAAAAGATCAATAGCCTTATAATGTTCATCTTTCTTAGAGTAGATATTGGCCTTTTGAATGTAGATTTCCTCATTTGAAGATTCTAAAGCGAATAATTCGTCTAGCAATTGTTCGGCCAGATCGAGCTTATTTTCAAATACCATTAATTCCACTTTTGCAAGCTTAAGATTAATGGCGTCGGGATGCTGTTCTAAACCTATTTTGATGGCCTTTTTTGCCAAGCCTATTTTACCAGTGTCAAGATAGTAGTGTATGATATCTTCAAATTCTAATGAATCAAAGAAAAAAACAGTGTTAGTTTTTAGCATGGACTCGAACTTCGATAAGGAAATGTTATGATCTTCGTTCGGACTAAATTGCATATGCGCTGGGTTAGGCTTTTCTACAATTATAAATGTAGTATTCAATACGCCTGTATCAGATTTCCGAATTCGTAGTTTTTAACAAATTAATTAACATGACCATTGAAAATAACCATTGTTGGTAACAAATGAAATGCCATAAATAGTAGGTTTTACAGCTTGTCAAGGGTGCTGAGAATTATCTGACAGCCTTCGATTATTTCATCATTGGAAATGGTTAAAGGAGGTGAAATACGCACTGCTTTTGGTTCAAAAAGCAACCAAAACAAGATTAGACCTTTGTCTTGACACTTTAAAATAAGTTGGTTTACTTGTTCTGGTGACTCTAAAATGAGTGCGAGCATTAAACCTTTACCTCTTATTTCTTTAATAAGTGGGTGTTTAAGTTTTTTGCGAATGAGTTGTTCTTTAATGATTGTTTCTTCAATTAAATTAGAAGAGGTAATTTCTTGTAGTGTTGCAAGCCCCGCTGCTGCAATTACAGGATGCCCACCAAAGGTTGTAATATGTCCTAGTTTGGGATTGTCTGAAAGGCTATCCATGATATCCTCTGAAGCGATGAATGCCCCAACTGGCATTCCACCAGCTAGTCCTTTTCCAATCACTAAAATATCCGGTATTATCCCATAATGTTCAAAACCAAAAAGAGTTCCAGTGCGTCCCATTCCAGGTTGAATTTCGTCAAGGACTAAAAGGGCACCTACTTCTTCACAACGTTCTTTGGCCTTTTTTAAATATCCAGGGAGAGGTTCAATAAATCCGGCACCCCCTTGAATAGTTTCTAGGAAGACGGCAGCTGTTTTTGTGCTTATTTTTTGAATATCATTCCAGCAATTAAAACGAATGTGTCCAATATCACCAACCATTGGTTGAAAGGGTGCTGTACGGTCCTTATGAGTCATTAAACTGAGTGCGCCGTACGAATTACCATGGTAGGCATTTTTTGCAGCTAGAATCTCCGTTCTGCCTGTAAAACGGCGCGCTAATTTCATAGCACCATCAATCGCTTCAGTACCACTATTTACCAAATAGGTTTTATTTAGATTATCTGGCAGTATTTCGGCGAGTAATTTTGAAAGATCGACTGCTGGTTGTTGCACATACTCGCCATAGACCATTACGTGCATATATTTATCTAGCTGATTTTTTATAGCAGCTATTACTTTTGGGTGCGAATGACCCAGACTACTGGCCGATACCCCGGCTACAAAATCGAGATATTTGTTTTGGTTGGTGTCGAATATATAAGAACCCTTGGCATGACTAATTTCCATCGCAAGTGGATGCGGGGTGGTCTGTGCTTGATATTTTAGGAAATCACTTTTCAATTTGAGTTGTCTCTAGCCTATGCTGTGGTGTTTTTCTCTTCAAAAGTCGATAAATTATCCTTAGCATTGCCATGCTTAAAATCGAAAAAAAGATTCCCATGCCAATTCTGTAGATAGATTGAGATATTAAATGGGTAATACAAGCTATAACAAAAATGACCGTAGCTGGAATAAAAACAATCAATTTTCTGCTAAGGTCTATGTTATTCTCTATTCTTATTTTTTCATTTGTCTTGACAAGAATCTCTTTTGATAATTCAAGACCACGTGCATTAAAGTGCTGAATGATTTGTGCGACTGACTCGCCATATTTTAGTCGATTTTTCACTTCGGTTGCTAAATCGTCTGTGGTCCTCTTACTACTTTGTTGAAGGGTTTTGAGCTCTAACCCTCTCTTTTGAAAGACGATTTCGGCATAAGCAATCGCTTCCTTTTTATAAAGGCCACGCTCTACGGTAAGCAGATTAAATAATGCTTCATCTGATCGTTGGTCAATAATATCTGAAAATGAAACATTTGCCATGTCGGACCTGATTATTTTTTCTTTTTCGGCTTACTTTTCTTTGGGATTTCTTCCTCTTCTTCACCGGGTAGTTCTAGATCGATATCAACCCGTTCTTCAAGACCTCTGATCTTAACTAGTTCTATATTATTATCGTCCTCATCGAAAATATCGTCTTTCTTTTTAATCCACTCATCTTCACGCCAAATAAAGCCTTTAAGCTTGCGTGCATTAGGTGGTAGGTCTGCTTCAGGATACATATCACCGTCGACATCAGTAAAAAATGTAATGTCAGTTATCTGATTTTCTTCCAGTATTAAATTGATTTTTGTGCTACAAATAGTTTTATCAATGCCAACCAATTCACCACTTTCTTCTCGCATATAATATACGATTTCGGTATTCTTTACAACATCGACATCTCTTAAAGCATTGTCGATAAATTTGCCATATAAATTTACTCCTTGAACTTGGTTAAAAGCATCGTTGCTCAAAGTGTCTTTTTGAACTATAAATGCGTTGTTAATAATCTTTAATGAGTCCAGTTTTTCTGTTTCCAGATTCGATAAAATATAGATAGAATCCCCAGTCATTTGACTTTCACCTGACCACATAATTGGATCTCTAATTAATTGAGTAATTCCCGTTTTGTTATCAACATGAATAGAGTCGGCTTTACCGCTCATATCCGATTTAAAAAATTTAGCATTATAGAAACCTCTTATAATACGATGATCAGGTTTTCCTGTAACCATTAAGGTGTCTGCATGAATATAAACGCTGTCCTTCTCAACAAGGTTAATGGCGACTGCTCTTTTAGTGATAAAAACGGAATCTTTTTCTTTGAATACCTCGGCATAATGACCGCGTACAATACCATCATTAATGGTATCGGTTACCTGAATATTGTTCGTTGCTGATGCGAATTTTCTAATATTATCAAAGTACAGACTGTCTCCTTCAATGATTCGATTATTGTAGTCGATTCTTGAATTTTTAATGAAATATCCATTGTCATTCGTAGTATCAAAAAAGCCGCGTTCGCAATAAATTTTGTACTCTTCTCCAGTTATAGTCGATGGACCATAGAGGTAAGCATTGCCAGCATCTGTATAATAATCGAGTTGTGCAGAATTCAATACATAGTCAGGATGGGTAATCACCACATCACTCACAAATTGATATTTTTTTTGAGCTAGAAAATAACGTCCTTTATCACTAGTCAAAACATTGGCAGAGTCCTTAACGGTGCCGAAACTTCGATAATACGCTACCTCACGTTCCCGATCGAAGTAAAGCGTATCCGTTTCTAAAGTTTGCTCTGGTGTGGTAAGTTTTACGTCAGTGTGAGATTTGGCGAGTTTAGTATTTCCGTTGTATTCAATATATCCACTTGTTTGTTTAATGGTATCGCCTTGTTGGAAAATAACTTGCCCCCAGGCCTTTAGATTGTTGCTTTTTTTATAAAATACTGCTCGATCACAAAATAACTCAGCACCTTCATGAACAAACTTTACCCGTTTGGTGGCATCTTTAGAAAAAATGCTTGCGCCTGGGAATTTATCTTCATCAACATCGAAGGAACCAGCATACTCAATCCTGATTTTGGCAGGTTCTTTTTCTTGGGCATTCATTGAGAATGCCAAAAGTGAGCAGAAGAGCATTAAAAGAAATGGGTGTTGTTTCATCTTATTTAAAACGGGTATTCGAATTCAAAAGTAATGAAAACAACCACCCATGCTAGGCGATTAGGAAATATTTAGCATTACTAGCGATACTTACCGATGAATTGTCTGCGTGCGATCAGGACCTACAGATACTATTTTAATAGGTACTTCTAATTCCTTTTCTAGAAAAGCGATATAGTCGTTTAGGGCATTTGGTAATTGATCTGCTGATGTCATTTTGGTAAGATCCTCAGCCCAACCTGCCATTTCGGTGTAGATCGGTTTTACGTTTTCTTCTTCAATATTATAAGGAAGGTGCTTGATCTTTTTACCTTTATATTCGTATGCAGTACATACTTTTAAGGTTTTAAAACCAGAAAGTACATCACCTTTCATCATCATTAGTTGGGTTACACCATTAACCTGAACGGCATATTTAAGTGCAACAAGATCTAACCAACCACAACGTCTAGGTCGACCTGTGGTAGCGCCAAATTCATTGCCGACTTTTGCCATCGTCTTCCCATCTTCATCAAAAAGTTCTGTTGGAAATGGTCCGCTACCTACACGAGTGGTGTACGCTTTGAAGATTCCAAATACCTCTTTAATGTGATTAGGTGCTACACCAAGTCCAGTACAAGCACCAGCTGCTGTAGTATTTGATGAAGTGACAAACGGGTATGTCCCGAAGTCAATATCTAATAAAGAACCTTGAGCTCCTTCGGCTAAAATGGTTTTGCCACTTTTCTCTGCTTGATGTATGTATTCTTCACTATCAATAAACTGTAGATTCTTAAGTATTTGAATCGCCGCAAAAAACTCTTCTTCTAATTCTTTAAGATCATATTGAATGTCGACATCGTAAAAGTCGATCATCGCTTCGTGCTTATTTGCTAGCGTACGATATCTTGTTTTCCAATCGCTCAACTCAAGGTCACCTACCCGAATTCCATTTCGACCAGTCTTGTCCATATAAGTCGGGCCAATACCTTTTAAAGTAGATCCTATTTTGGCCTTGCCTTTCGAGGCTTCGGATGCTGCATCTAACAATCGATGTGTTGGCAGAATAAGATGTGCTTTTCTAGAGATTAGTAACTTTTTTTGAATGTCGATATCAAACTTTTGCAAGTTGTCAAGCTCTTTCTTAAAAATTACGGGATCGATCACGACACCATTACCTACGAGGTTAATGGCGCTTTCATGAAAAATACCCGAGGGTATTGTATGAAGTACATGTTTTATTCCGTCAAATTCTAAAGTGTGTCCTGCGTTTGGACCTCCTTGAAAGCGTGCTATGATATTGTAATTTGCTGTAAGAACGTCAACAATTTTACCTTTTCCTTCATCTCCCCACTGTAATCCTAGTAGTAAATCTACCGCCATTATGTAGTCTGTTTGTTAGTCGATTTTTTAGTGCCGTAAAAGTATAAAGAATGATTGTGAATATCGATATCAAATATCTCTTCAATTGTTTTTTTTATGGTCTGAATTCTAGGATCGCAAAATTCTTTTACCTCGCCAGTGTCGGTTAGTATAATGTGATCGTGTTGCTTGTCGAAATACGATTTTTCGTAATGTGCTTGATTATGACCAAATTGGTGTTTTCTAACCAAATTACATTCCAATAATAGCTCGATCGTATTATACAATGTTGCACGACTAACACGATAGTTTTTATTTTTCATTTTGATATACAATGATTCAATGTCAAAATGCTCCTCACTATCATATATTTCTTGAAGAATAGCAAAACGCTCAGGAGTTTTACGATGGCTTTTATCCTCTAAAAACTTCGTAAATACGTTTTTTACAATTTCTTGATTTTTGTTTTCGACCATAATACGTGCACTAAGTGACAAATGTACATTATAATTACATAATTAAGATGTGTCTATATGCTAACTTAAACCTAATACCATTTTAACTTTGAGATAACCCTAATAAATTGTTTCTTTTTTAGCTATTCTTCGTTAAAAAATATAACCGTAACTAATGCTATGCTTAGATTTTTCGCCTTGAATAACTAAAAAATAATTCAATTTCTATACCTGTCATTTCAAAGTTAAAGTGGTATAACTTTTGAACAGGATTATTCACGGATTACTTTTTCTATACCTACTATTTTCTTAAGGTTTTGTGTTAGCTTTTTAAGTTCAGTATTCGATTTTACCACAACTGTTATTTTACCTGAAAATACACCATCATCAGATGTGAAGTTGATGTTTTTCATATTCACATGCATATTACTCGATATTACCTTGGTTACTTGATTTACTAAACCGAGGTCATCGATACCAGAAATTCTTAAAACTGCCGTATACTCTTGCTGCGAAGAATCGATCCATTTTGCTTGAATAATACGATAGGCATATTTTGATTGTAAGCCCAACGCATTCGGGCAATTCTTTTTATGAATTTTTATTCCATCGTTGACAGAAACAAAGCCAAAAACATCATCTCCGGGAATGGCATTGCAACAATTGCTTAATTTGTAACTCAGTTTTTCCTCTTCCTTACCAAAAACGAGCATGTCATATTTAGCAGTGATCTCTTCTTTGTCAATGTCCTGACTTTGGGTGCCACGGCGTATTCTGTTTTTAAAGAAATTTACGAAAGCATTATTTCTACTTGCAGCAAACTCTTTAATTTTCGTGTTATCTATGGTACCAATTCCCGCACGATAAAAAAGATCTAAACTAGTTTTTAACTTAAAAAATGTCACCATCTCATTAATCGACCTTTCATTTAAAGTGATCTTAAGTTGTTTTAGTTTACGTCGCAACAACTCCCTTCCTTCTGCTGCGATTTCTTTTTTCTCTGCATTTAGAACGCTTTTAATTTTTGAACGTGCTCTTGCGGTATGGGCATAATCTAGCCAATTCGAATTCGGTTTTTGATTTTTGGAGGTAATAATTTCTACTTGATCTCCACTATTTAGTGTATGACTTAATGGAACGAGCTTACCGTTTACTTTTGCACCTCGGGTTTGCATACCAACTTCCGTATGAATACTAAATGCAAAGTCTAGGGGAGTGGCTCCCTTCGGAAGTGATTTTAGTTCACCTTTTGGGGTGAATACAAAAATCTCTTTCGCATATAAATTAAGTTTGAATTCTTCTACAAAATCAACGGCATTTGATTCTGGATCCTCTAGCGCTTCTTGCAAACGATTTAGCCACTCGTCTAGGCCTTGTTCGTTTTGAGCACCTTGTTTATATTTAAAATGTGCGGCATAGCCTTTTTCGGCTATTTCATGCATACGTTCAGATCTTATTTGTACTTCGACCCACCGACCTTTAGGTCCCATTACGGTAATGTGTAATGCTTCATATCCAGTAGATTTTGGCGACGAGATCCAATCGCGAAGTCGCACGGGATTTGGTCTAAAGTGGTCTGTAACGATGGAGTAGATCTTCCAAGCCAGGAATTTTTCGTTAGCTCTATCAGATCGATATATGATTCTAATCGCAAACTTGTCATAGACTTCGTCAAAAGAGACATTTTGCTTGACCATTTTTTGCCGAATACTGAAAACGGATTTTGGTCTGCCTTTTATTTGATAGTTGAGCCCTTCACGCTCTAAGGAATCATGAATTACTGCAGTGAACGAATCGATATATTCCTGCTGCGCTTCTTTACTATCCTCCATTTTCCCGAGGATGTCCTTAAAAACATTGGGTTCTGTATATTTTAATCCGAGGTCCTCTAATTCAGTTTTAATATTGTAGAGCCCAATTCGGTGTGCTAAAGGTGCATATATATATAAGGTCTCTGATGCAATTTTTACCTGTTTATGCTCTGGCATAGATGCCATAGTTTGCATATTATGTAAACGGTCGGCTATTTTTATAATAATCACCCGAACGTCGTCGTGCAAAGTGAGAAGCATTTTTCTAAAGTTCTCTGCTTGCATCGATACATCTTTGTCTTTTTTAAGATGCGATATTTTGGTGAGTCCATCGACAATACGTGCCACCGTTTCACCAAACATATGTTCAATATCAGCTAGTGTATAGGGAGTATCTTCAACGACATCATGAAGTAAGGCCGCCGCGATTGAGGTAGCGTCCAAACCAATTTCGGAAGCAACAATTTTGGCCACTGCAATGGGATGGAAAATATATGCTTCGCCCGATTTACGGCGCTGCTCACTATGCGCATCAACAGCGATATCAAAAGCATTACGAATTAGTTTTTTATCAGCATCAGTTAAAGTCTGATAACTAATTCGGAGAAGCTCTTTATACTGTTTGGCAATTTCTTTGTTTTCTTTTTCAACATCAACTTCAACCATATATTAAATATAATGATTTTAGATGTACTACTTGCGATTTATTGAAGTGTAATAAGTGAAATGGGTGAAAGGCAAAAGTTAATGGATAAAAGGTGAATTTGCAGGATAAAATTTTGAATTGATTTATTAGTTCGAATCCAATACCGTTCGAAAATATTATGAGTTTCTCAAATTGCGAACTCGTTGTAATAAGGTCGGATGGGAGTAATTCATGAACACATAACTAGGATGTGGAGTGAGATTACTTAAGCTGTTTTTTGATAGTTTTTTAAGCGAAGTAATTAAAGGCTCAGGTTGATAAGTCTCTTTTGCATAATCGTCCGCTTGATATTCAAACATGCGAGAAACATAGTTCATTACAATTCCCGTAATTTCTGAAATCGGGCTATATAAAATACCAAATGCCACAAGACCTATATGAAAACTCGGAATACTTACCCCAAGAGCTTCTGATAATAATGGGCTATTAATGAATAGCGACAAAATGTAAAAAGTAAGGCCCGTTAACAAGGTAGAAATAACCATATTATAAATGATATGTCTCCTTTTATAATGACCTACTTCATGTGCAAGCACCGCGACAATTTCATCAGTATCTAAGTCATTGATTAAGGTGTCGTATAAAGTGATACGTTTTTCTCGACCAAATCCCGAAAAATAAGCATTCGCCTTTGTAGATCGCTTGCTGCCATCAATAACGAAAATGTTTTTCAGTTTAAATCCGACTTTTTTTGCATAATCAGATATGGCGGCTTTTAATTCACCATCTTCCAAAGGGGTTTGTTTGTTGAAAATTGGTACAACTAAGCGCGCATAAAACATATTCATAAATAAGCTGAATACTGTTACGAAAAGCCAGGTGTAAATCCAGAAATTTTCCTTGGTAAGCTGATAAAACCAAACTATCAATGCTAATATTCCGCCACCAATAAATGCCATAAGAAGCCAACCTTTTAATTTGTCAATTAAAAAGGTGGCTTTAGTCATTTTGTTAAAACCAAAACGCTCTTCAATAACAAAGGTGTGGTAGTAGTTAAACGGGGTGCTTATAATATCACTTGCAAACACTAAAATTCCGAAAAAAGTGAGGGCTATTACAATTTCATTATTTGAAAAACCTCTAGCAATCCCATCGACTATGGCGAACCCGTCAAAAAAGAAAAATAGTAACAGTCCAATAAAAGATATTGAAGAAACTATTAATGAAAAGCGGTAGTTTGTTTTTTTGTAACGCTGAGATTTTTCATATTCAGTCTGATCATAGACATCATTTATTTCTCCCGGTAAAGCGTCCTCGAAATGTTGGGCATTAACGGCATTAATCACTTTATCAATCAAAAAGTTGATGATAAGGATGCCAATAATCAAATAAAATAGATAGGTAGCAGTCATATCATATTGGGTAGGTTAGGTATAGCTAGTTGTTTGGGGGCGAGAGCTAACTTATTGAAAGTTACGCTGTCGCTTGGCTTCAAAGATAACAATAGCTGCCGAAACTGACACATTCATACTATCAATTTCTCCTTGCATCGGTATAATGATGTTTTTTTCGGTGTGTTGTAAGAATTCTTCACTTAATCCCGAAGCTTCTGTACCCACAACAATTGCGGTAGATTTCCTAAAATCAATCGTATGGTATGGTACTGAAGCAGTTAACGCTGCTCCATACATCGGGATTTGCTTTTCTTTTATAAAATTAATTACTTCAGCGGTGCTTGCAGTCGCAATTTGATTGGTAAATACGCAGCCAACACTCGAGCGTATAATATTCGGGTTATACAAGTCAGTTTTTGGGTTAGCTATTATGACCGCATCGATATTGGCAGCGTCCGCCGTGCGCAATAAGGCACCAATATTTCCAGGTTTTTCAGGTGCTTCTGCAATTAGTATTAAGGCATTTTCTTTTGGAATTGATAAGTTGCTTAAACTGTGTTCTTTGGATTTAGCAATAGCTAAAATACCCTCTGTACTTTCTCTGTAGGCTATTTTTTGATAGACCTCTTTTGATATTTCAATAAGTTCGACATCTTGTTTGTCAATTGCTTCAAATTCGTCTTCGTAGCTTAATTCTGGACAATAAAAAAGCGTTTCAAGCTGATAGTTACCCTTTTGCGCCAGTATTATCTCGCGACTTCCTTCAATAAGAAAGGTTCCCGTTTTTTTTCGTGTCCGAGATTTTTCTTTTAAAGTTACCACCTCTTTAATGGTGGAATTTTGTAGGCTTTCTATCCGTTTGATCATATTATTAAATAATATCACAAAATAACGGTATTTTACCGTAATGCATTGGTGTATATTTCGACTTAATTGCGGTTAGCAATTAAATAATAACGAACCAATTAATTAGCACCACATGAAAAATACCATTTTAGTAGCGGCTTTGCTATTGATGTTTACCGCCTGTAAACAAGAGCAAAAGGAATCTTCAACAGTTGAAACTGCAGTCGCGGAAAAAGTAAAACCTTCAAAAGTCTATCCAGCCGATGTAGCTGCGATTTTTAATGCTCATGGTGGACTTGAAACATGGAAAAAAATGAATTCTATGTCTTTTGAGATCGTAAAAGAAGATGGGAATGAAAAACAGACCATTGACCTGAAAAGCAGAAATGATTTAATCGAAACACCATCACATACGATTGGCTTTGACGGCACAAAGTCCTGGTTGTTAGAAAAAGAAGCAGGAACCTATAAAGGGAACGCTCGTTTTTACCATAATTTGATGTTTTACTTTTATGCCATGCCTTTTGTATTGGCAGATGATGGGATTAATTTTGAAAAAGCTGATCCTATTACTTTTGAAGAAAAGATTTATCCAGGAATTAAGGTCTCCTATAATGCCCATATAGGTGATTCACCAAATGACAATTACTTTCTGTACTATGATGAAGCTACTAAGCAAATGCAATGGTTAGGTTATACGGTTACTTTTGGGAAAGACGATACCAGCACAAATGTTAAATACATCCGATATAGTGATTGGGGAGATCATGGTGGACTAATTTTACCAAATTCTATGACTTGGCATAAAGTTGAAGAAGGAGCTATAAAAGAAGCCGTTTCTACAAGAACGTTTGCGAATATTAATGTTTCAAAAGAAACTGTTGATGCGAAAATTTTTGAAGTTCCAGAAGGAGCTGTTGTTCCTGAGCAGTAGCATAATCAATAGGAATAAAAAACAAAAAGCCCTGACATAATCATCAGGGCTTTTTCAATCAACCATAACAAGCCTTACTGAGGCATCACTACACTTTCGATAATGTGAATTACTCCGTTACTTCCGGCGACATCGGTTTTAGCGATCTTGCTGTAATTGCCGTTAGCATCTTTTAAGTAGATACCACCATCTTTAGATATTGCAGTTAGTTTTCCACCACTTAAAGTAGTTAGTTCTACACTGCCTTTTCCTTTCTTTAAGGCCGCAGCCACATCACTGGCCATTAACTTTCCTGAAACCACATGATATGTCAAAATACCCGCTAAGGTCGATTTGTTTTTTGGTTCTAATAATGAATTCAAAGTTTTACTATCAATTTTTCCGAATGCATCATTGGTTGGTGCAAAAACGGTAAATGGTCCATCACCCTTTAAAGCACCTACTAGGTCGGCTGCTTTTAAGGCAGTTACTAAGGTGGAAAAGTCATCTACTGATACTGCAATATCTACGATGTCTTTTTTAGCTTGAGCCTGAGTTTGATTAAAAACAGCTGTGAATGCTATTAATGCGAATGTTACGATAATTTTTTTCATGATTTTGTTTTTCTAATGTTTATTAAAATGAATGTTAAGCGCTTTCAATTTTATAAACACCAAAAAGAGATTGATGGATGAGTAATAATTTTTTTTGTGAAACTTTTAACTAAATTTATTAAACAAAATATAGAATAGGGTCAGGCATTTATTAATGTGTTTATTGAACAATTATTCCTTAATTTTGATTTATTACATCTTTTATGGAAGAAGATCTTAGCTTAATTAAACGATTGCAAGAAAAAGACGCCACCGCGCTTTCATTATTGTATGACCAATATGCTCCAGCCCTAAATGGTGTAATTGTCAGAATATGTAGAGATGAGGTTTTGGCTGAGGAATTGCTTCAGGAAACTTTCATGAAAATTTGGGATAAAGCCGCAATATATGACCCTAAAAAAGGGCGATTTTATACTTGGGCATATCGTGTTGCAAAAAATACTGCATTAAATGGTATAAGAAATTCGAAAAAGCTCATCCAAACGGAAGATATGGGTGTATATACAAATAAAGCTGCTGCAGAACCCATAGACGATTATAGCGAGTTGAAAGGTTCTATACATCAACTAGACCAACACCATAGGGAAGCCATTGAATTGGTTTACTTTAAAGGATTGACACACAGAGAAGCTCATGAAGAAATGGGAGTTCCTTTAGGCACCTTTAAGTCCTATGTCAGCCAAGCTTTAAAAAAGTTGAGAGCGACCTACCAAAAACAACTACTGTTGTTTATTAGTTTAATTGAAATGGTTGTATCATGAAGAAGAGAAATATTTTGGAAGAAGAAGGGATTTTGGAGCGATACGTACTTGGTGAACTTTCTAAGGATGAAAGAGATCAAGTCAGATCTTTATTGTCTGAAAATGAGGAACTACAAAGGAAAGTTGAGCAAATCGAAAAAGATCTTGAAAAATTAGCATTTGAAAATGCTGTGGCGCCGTCATCAGCGATAAAAAAGAACCTTCTAAGATCGATTGAAGCTACTAGGGAAGAAGAGACAAAAAGCATCCCCTTAAAGAAAAAATCATATTATTTATCTATTGCTGCAAGTATTGCTTTTATAGCAATTGCGTTGGCTGGATATCTATTTACACAGTGGCAGAACACTAAAAAACAGCTTATAGAAAGTCAAAATGAAGCCGTTGTCTTGTCGAATCAATTAAATGAGATTGAGGGCAAATTAAATCAGACACAACAGCAATACAATGTGGTTAACAACCCTCGGGTAATACCATTGCGCTTGTTGGGCAATCAAAAGATGCCGCAGGCGGTAGCATTAGTCTATTTAAACCATGAGGAGATGGAAGTGGTCATTAACTCGCAAGGAATGCCGGCATTGCCTAAAGATAAAGACTATCAACTCTGGGCCGATGTTGATGGTGAAATGATTAATATGGGTGTAGTACCAGCCGAACAACAATTGGTGAGAATGAAATACATTCCTAATGCCGCATCCATCAATATTACCATTGAACCAGCTGGTGGTAATGATCATGCTACAGTAGAGCAATTGGTTTCCAATATCATCTTATAGAAGTTATTGTCAATAGGTCTTATGACATTAGCGAATAAAATTCTTTTAGTTACATTTAGCTCTATAACTATAAATAACCTGTTACATGAACGAACTTAAGTTTCCAATTAACTTCGATTTTAAAATTTCAACACTTTCTAACGATTTTACAGCTACTGATGCAAATGGCAATACTATTGCATATGTGCGTCAAAAGATGTTTAAGTTAAAAGAGGCGATTACCATATATAATAATGATACGAAATCGCATGAGCTATATAAGATAAACGCTGATAAATGGCTCGATTTTTCTACCGCTTATAAGTTTACTGATGTTTCTAATGGTGCGAACTTGGGAAAGGTTGCTCGTAAAGGTTGGAAATCGATTTGGAAAGCTAACTATGAAGTGATTGATCAAAACGAAAAGCTGCAGTACCGCATTCAGGAAGAAAATGCTTGGGTAAAAGTGCTTGATGGCGTTTTGGGAGAAATTCCTATTTTGAATTTTTTCACGGGATATTTTGCAAACCCTGCTTACATCGTGTCGGATACGAGGGACCAAAAAGTAATGAAGTTGAAAAAACAACCTTCTTTCTTCGGTAGAAAATTTCAAATTACCGCCTTAAAACAGACAGATGCCGATGATGATCATCGCTTGATGTTAAGTTTAATGATGCTTGTGCTATTAGAACGAAAAAGAGGGTAGTGTCATCTAGAAATTATATAAAAAGCTCTAAAGAATATTGACAATCTTTGGAGCTTTTCTCTTATATCTTGATTTTTTTCTTGAGCGAAACGATCTATATACTATCGGGTAATAGAACACCATCTACCATATGTACAACGCCATTCCACGCTTGAATATCAAGGGTGCTTAGCGTATTAGTATTCATTTTTTCATCAGTAATACTAATATCATTTCCTACTTTGCTTACTGTTAAGACACCTGTTTCCTGAGTGGTAATACTCATTCCGTCCATTAATCTGGCAGAGATCAATATTTTTTGACCACCGGTGGCAACTATTGTGTGATAATTTAAAATACTTACCACTTGTTCGCTTGTGAACCCGCTAAGATCTGTCCCGTTAATCGCTTGATTGGTTGGTGCAAAAATGGTGAAATCAGTATCAAGATCAGATAAAGCTGCATTAATATCATCAGTTACAATACTTTTTAAAGAGGACATTTGGGGATCAGCATTTATAAAATCGGATACAGCGGGAAGTTTTAAAACTTCAGTTACTTTATGAATGGTTCCGTTAGTTGCAGCAATATCGGCCTGCTCAATCATAACCGTACCGTTTATGGTAATACTTGAACCCGTTTGTATATACAGATCAATATCTTGGTTATTGCTAGGTTCTTTCGCAAGAGTACTAACATAGCCATTCATGAAATCTCCACTCGCTGTTGCTCCACTTTTTAAGTGATAGTTTATAATGGCAGTTAAAAGGTTAGCTTGAATATTGTCGAGTGTAATATCAATTCCCAGAGTAGCAAAATATCGATCGAAAGCATCGTTATCAGGAATAAAAATTGTGAAACTTCCGGTATCGTTGTTTAGGGCATTGGTTAACCCAACACGATCAAGGGCATCTTTAAAGGTGCTATAATTGGCGTCTGCAATGATGTATTGAATGATGTTTTGTGTGGCATTGTCATTACCACCATCATTATTTCCGTCGCCAGAACCGTCGTTACCTCCATCTGATCCATCACTGTTGCCGTCAGAACCATCTCCTTGACCTGATCCGTCATTTGAGTCATCATTGTCACCTTCGCTTTGTTGATCACCTTCCGTATCATCGTCGGCGTTGTTTTGAATATCTTCTAGAAGCTGTTCCAATTCAGGATCTAACGTCTGAACTTCACATCCAAAAAATAAAAAGGAGAAAGCTAGCAGGTACGCAGTACTTTTAATTAATTTGTGCATGGCATTTAGTTTGCCATTGAACGGAAACAGTATAAATTATTGTTTCCAACAAATAAAGTACATATTTATTCGATTAACGTCTTGATATGGTATAAAAAAGGCTAGTCTGATTTAACATCAAGCTAGCCTTTTCAACTATATAATCAATATAGATGTCTGGGAGTTAGTTACTTGGCGCTGGTGGCAAAATAACTTTGTCAACAGCATGTATTACACCATTGGTTGCTTGCACATCCGCTGCAATTACATTACTTACTCTACTACGAGCATCGGTAATGCTTACAGGATCAATATTTGCCGTTACGTCCCCACCAAGAGTCGCTACGGTCATACCATCCATTATTTGACCGGACTGCACATTGGCACCAGCAACAACATGGTGATTTAATGTCGCTACTAAGGTTGCAGTATCAATATCACTTAGTTCGCTAACTCCTAGTTCTCCTAGTAAATCGGTAAACGCTGTATCTATAGGTGCGAAAACTGTAAAAGGAGAATTGGTTGTGCCAGCTAAGGTGGTTACATAATTCTGGTCAGCGACATCACTTCTTGTTAAAGCACTAACTAACACAGAAAAATTGGGATCGGCGGTCGCAAAAGTCACGATATTGGGTCTAGCGATTACTTTATCTACAATGTGAACAATCCCATTAGAAGCGTCAACGTCTGCAGTTGATACCGTAGATATACCATTAAATTTTACTCCTTCACTTGTATTGTAATAAATACTCAAGTTCGTATCATTAGGCCCTGTTGATAGTGTGTTTGTATATCCGGCACCATTACTCGTTAATACTGCAGAGCGTATTTTACCTTCGATTACATGATTTAATAAAATTTGAGCTAAAACGTCTGTAGGAACATCTCCTAAAGAAGCAAAATTGTTTTCACTAAGGAAGGTCGAGAAAGCAGCGTTGGTGGGAGCTAAGACCGTATAATTTGTACTACCGCTTAATGTAGTTACTAAGTCACCATCTGCCGCTTGTAAAGCTGCAACTAGACTGCTTAAATCGGCAGTTGCTTGGGCAGTTTCAACAATATTTAACGTTGCTGGTGGATCACCACCATCATCGTCATCACTACATGAAAAAGCAAATACTGCTGTAAATGCCAATAATAAGACTTGGGTTTTTTTGAAGATAGATTTCATAATGTTTAATTTGATTTTTGTTTAAGATATTTTACATTTTATTAAACAACATTAAGTTGCGCATTATTGCAAATGGTTGCTTACGTTCATCGGTTTTAATAAAAGTTTAACAATCAGCGATAACTGATTTTTAGGAAGTATTGGTCTTAACGGAGGGTTTGGCAGTATTTTTGAAATACTAGCGATGTCTTAGATACGTTATTGTGATGCGTATTGGATGTTTATTACTAAGTAAAAAAAATAAAGAAGTATTTTAAAAAATGAAATCACTCGTAGTTTTTCTTTTGTTATTCGCTCAATCAATGGTTGCACAGAGTATTAATCAGTTTGATGAGAATAACGAGCGTCATGGTATCTGGAAAAAGTATTTCGATGGAACCAAACAGCTTCGTTATGAAGGTCAGTTTGAGCACGGCAAAGAAGTGGGGCTTTTTAAGTTTTACACAAGGAAAAGTAAGGATCAACCAGTTGCAACTCGGTTTTTTAAGAGTGGAAGCACAGAGGTAGAAGTTAAATTTTTTGCGCTTTCTGGAAGATTGATCAGCAAAGGAATACTCGTAGATAAAAAACGCGAAGGTGTTTGGGAACTCTTTCAAAAAGACGGAAAAACCTTGTTGTCTAAAGAGAGTTATAAAAGTGGCGAGCTTGACGGTTTATATGAGATATACTATAAAAATGGGAAGTTGTCAGAAACATTTCAATACAAATTTGGACTGAAAGATGGCCCTTCAAAAAAATATGCACCCAATCAAACCATTATTCACGAAGTGGTATATGTTGATGGTAAATTACGCGGTCCAGCTACTTATTATGACATAAAAGGCAGTGTTATTATAAAAGGCGAATACGCCGCCGATAGAAAGGCTGGGTTATGGAAATACTATGAAGGAGATAAGCTGGTGAAAGAAGTTGATTACAAGAACTGGAATAAGCCAGTAACTATTGAATATTAAACAGGTTGTTGTAATTTTGCAGATCAAATAGCGACAGCTGTTTGGTAAGTGAAAAATGCAAAATGAAACGAGTAATAGTTGGACTTTCTGGTGGAGTAGATAGTAGTGTAACCGCATATCTTTTAAAAGAGCAAGGATATGAGGTGATTGGCCTGTTTATGAAGAATTGGCATGACGATTCTGTTACTATTTCAGATGAATGCCCGTGGCTCGAAGACAGTAACGATGCATTAATTGTTGCCGAGAAACTCGGAATCCCTTTTCAAACAGTTGATTTAAGTAAAGAATATAAGGAGCGTATCGTTGACTATATGTTCAATGAATACGAGCGCGGTCGTACACCAAATCCTGATGTACTTTGTAATCGTGAGATAAAGTTTGATGTATTCTTAAAAATCGCTTTGAGTTTGGGTGCAGACTATGTCGCTACAGGGCATTATTGCCAAAAAGATACTATTCAAGTTGAAGGAAAGCCAGTTCATCGGTTATTAGCCGGAGCAGATGGCAACAAAGATCAATCTTATTTTTTGTGTCAGCTTTCGCAGGAGCAATTATCAAAAACCTTGTTTCCGATAGGGCATTTGACCAAACCTGAAGTGCGTGAAATTGCAAAAGAACAAGACTTAATTACCGCAGGGAAAAAAGATTCTCAAGGTTTGTGTTTTATAGGAAAGGTGAAGCTACCGGACTTTTTGCAACAGCAATTACAACCTAAAGAAGGTGTTATTGTTGAAATTCCAGAGGATCAATCGTTTTATCAAAAATCAATCCCAGATTTTGATTCAAAAGAAGATGAACTAGCGTTTTTCTCAAATAAAATTGACTATTCGGTAGATCAAGGTAATGTAGTGGGTAAACATCAAGGCGCACATTATTTTACTATCGGTCAACGAAAAGGATTGGCTGTTGGCGGAACTGCTGAACCATTATTCGTTATTGATACTGATGTCAATGAAAATGTCATTTATACTGGGCAAGGAAAAGCACATCCTGGTCTCTATCGACGTACGCTTTTTGTAAATCAAGATGAAGTGCATTGGGTTCGTGAAGATATGCGATTAAATATAGATGAAACCATGCGTGTGGAGGCGAGAATTCGCTACCGCCAACCACTTCAAACAGCTACACTATATCAAGTAGATTCAGGTTTATATGTCGATTTTGATGAGCCACAGTCTGCCATTACTGCTGGGCAATTTGTTGCTTGGTATGTAGGGGATGAGTTAGTGGGTTCTGGAGTTATTGGCTGATTCTTTTAAGTTCAGAGTGACGAGTTCAATGTTTTATTGTTTGATATCCTATAGGTGTTCCTTGTTGAAATTTGGATTTTGTTTTTTGGAATTTAAAGAGGTACTCATTCCATCATCAATCTTCGCATATTCACATTTTCATAGTTTCTTCTTACAAAGTCCAGTGCAGCTTTCATGACTTCGCCCATGTTGGAGCTTTTTTTGAATTCGATATCTCCGGTTAGATTGAAAATTTCCGTTTTTAATTGGTTGATATGATCGATTAATGATATTTCATCATTTAGCATGCACAATAACAGATCTTCAAGTTGATTTTCTGTGGCTAACATTCTCCTTGCAACAATTGAGCGTTCTTCAATCTTGTATTGATCGACAGATCGCTTTTGTAGTTTTTCTTGAACCAGCTCTACCATTTTATTATTCTCTTTAAAAAACTGAGGTCGGTAGACTTTTAATTTACCTTCAAAACATTGTTGGTCAAAATCAATTGCTCGAATACGATATACTACATGATCAAAATCATGTACAGGAACAATAACGTAGTTATATGACCGCATATCGCCTAGCAGACGAATCATACAACGTTCGTTAAACTTAACGAACTCTTTTGCGATTTGTGATTTGGCACTTTCTGTAACCTTTGGAAGTTCTTCTTTTATAAAAACATCACCAGGAATTCCAGCAATATGCTCCTCAATTAAAGTGTCTTTATAAACTAAAAAGTTCAGGTTATGGGGCGATAGCATATGCTCTAACTCTAAACCGTAAATTCGAGAAGCATCAGCTTTTTTGACGTAGAAATAAGTGTAATTATCATTCAGGACATTTCGAATCTTAACGCGAAAAGGCTTTGAATTTCCGAAGGTGCAATAATCAATCGCATCGACATTTAAAAAAGGGATTGTTTCCTCATTACCATCGGAATGTAAAATGGTGTATACTTTCTTTAAACTAAGGTCTATTTCTTCCCGCTCAAATTCAGAATAATACACCCGCACCCATAAGGTATCTTGATCATTTTTGTCATATACCACAATAGATCCCGAAAAGCGTAGCAAATCATCATAAAAAATGGGAATTTTAATATTCCTATTGTATTCATTTAGATACAGATGAAGCTGCTTGTTAACCGGATAAGACGGTTTTTTCTTCGACATTAGTTTTTCTTCACTCATTAAGAGGCTTTTGGGTAAAGTTAGCATCTTTCTTGTAACAAAACTGTATTTTGGTCGTCATACACACATAATCAATCAAACCAAACATGAGTTCAGAAACTATTTTGACCATTAATAACCTGACTAAAAAGTACGGGCATATTACTGCGGTCAAAGATCTTTCATTTACCATAGAAAAAGGCAATGTTTATGGCATTTTAGGCCCCAACGGAAGTGGAAAAAGTACCACCCTAGGTATTGTTTTAAATGTGGTAAATAAAACCCTTGGAGATTTCCATTGGTTCGACGGAAACGTATCAACCCACGAAGCTTTAAAAAGGGTAGGCGCAATCATCGAGCGACCTAATTTTTATCCGTATATGACTGCGATACAGAACCTGAAATTGGTCTGTAAAATTAAAGGCGTTTCTCAGGATAAAATAGAAGAAAAGCTTAAGATAGTAGGACTGTTAGAGCGCAAAAATAGCAAGTTTCGCACCTATAGTTTAGGTATGAAACAACGTTTAGCTATTGCATCAGCTTTATTAAATGATCCTGAGATATTGATATTGGACGAACCTACAAACGGACTAGATCCTGAAGGAATTCATTCAATACGGGAAATAATTAAGAAAATTGCAAGTCAGGGTACTACGATTTTGCTGGCGTCTCATTTATTAGATGAGGTAGAGAAGGTATGTAGCCATGTGGTAATTCTTCGTAAAGGAGAAAAATTATACGGCGGCCGAGTAGATGAGATGGTTGCGAGTCACGGTTTCTTCGAGTTAAAAAGTGAAGCAAACGGCGAATTGGTGCAGCTCTTAGAATCTCATAATGCTTTCGGAAAAATCACAACGGAAGGCGACTTAATCACCGCTTTCTTGAACCAGCCATTAAAATCAAATGAGCTGAATAAATTGCTATTTGAAAAAGGCATTGTCCTTTCTCATTTAGTACAAAGAAAAGAGAGTCTCGAGGAGCAGTTCTTAACCATCACTCAAAATCAATCAAACTAAAACAGCAATCAAAAAATGGTACGATTACTTCAAATAGAATGGATAAAGCTTTGGAATAATAGAGCGAGCAAGGTATTAATAGTTGCTTATTTTGTCCTACTAACATTAATATCATTGGTGGCGGCTATCAAGTTTGATATAGGGCCAATTAAATTTCATTTAGCTGAACTAGGTATATTTAACTTTCCCTATGTATGGCATTTTAATACGTTTATTGCTGCTTTCTTTAAGCTGTTTTTAGCCGTGGTCATTGTGTCTATGATGGCAAATGAATACAGCAATAAAACCATCAAGCAAAATTTGATCGATGGGTTTAGTAAATGGGAATTTGTTTACTCTAAATTTTTAACGGTACTGGCTTTTGCGGCAGTATCGACTGTATTTATTTTTGTTGTTTCTCTGTTGCTAGGTCTCGGATATTCTGATTACAATGAAATAGGAATAATTTTTTCCGATTTGGAATTCATTCTTGCCTTTTTTATAAAGTTGGTCGGTTTCTTTTCTTTCTGTTTATTTCTCGGAATATTGGTGAAGCGCTCGGCTTTTGCATTAGGCTTTTTAATATTGTGGACTATCATCGAGCAGTTGCTATTTGGATTAATAGGATGGAAGTTGACCACCTGGGATACGGCAAAACAGATCAAGAATTTCTTTCCTTTAGAATCAATGGCGAATTTGATTAACGAGCCTTTTAGTAGATTGTCTGCAGTGCAAAACCTAGGACAGCAAATAGGTGAAGATCTAAAATTTGATTATGCTGTACATTGGTATGAGATATTAATCGTATTGGTGTGGAGCTCACTTTTTATATACTGGTCATACGCTTTATTAAAACGTAGAGATTTATAATATTTTGTCATTTTTTAAGTTATTCTAGAAGACCTTAACCCATTACGTTTTCTATTGTAATCTTAATTATGACTACCAACCGAATCTCCGCTTTCTTTCTAGTTGTATTTTTATTTTTCTATGTAGAACAAAATCAGGCTTTTAGCGAAGTTTTTGTTCCTCCTGGATGTGTCGATTTAACAGCGCCAATTAATGGAGCTGTTGGCGTAGCCATTGATACAAATATCACTTGGGAGCAAGAAGACGATGCTTTGGGATATAGAATTACTGTTAGTACCGTTACTCCTACCGCTGGAAATATTGCTAATAATGTTGATGTTGGAAATCAATTATTTTATGATCCAGCGGCTGATCTACCGGCAAATACGATCATTTTTATACAGATAATACCTTACAATCTTGATGGGCCAGCAGATCCAGCATGTAAGTTTCAATTTTTTAGCACGGGAACGGGAAGTGTTACAGCGGGTGTAACGGATTTAGTTGAATGCGAAGGACAACAAAATTTTGATGGGTTAACAGTGTTCGATCTTACTGAAAAAAATGATGAGATTTCTCAGGGCGATCCTAATATTGCGATCTTTTATTACTTAACAGAACAAGATGCAATCGACGCGACTAATCTGATCGTCGATCCTGAGAATTTTTCCAATACTATTAATCCGCAAGAAATTTGGTATCGAGCACAAGATATTACAGATCCATTGGTATTTACCACGGGCCCCTTCAATCTGGTGGTTGAGACTGGGGTTAATGCCAATAATGTGAGTGTTTTGACACTTCCAGATACCAATGCAAACGGTATTAATACATTCGATCTTACTTCAGCTTATAATCAAATAACCAATACAACTCCCGGATTAACATTACAGTTTTTTGAAGATATTGATGATGCTCAGAATAACTCAATTACTGATGAGATTCCGAATCCGACTGCTTATGATAATATTGCGAATCCGCAAGAAGTATATGTGCGGGTTAGCAATGCCGCAGGTTGTGATGAGGTTGTAAGATTACGGTTAAGAGTAGGTTGCGATTTCGATAGTGCTACTACGCCAGTTTTAAATAGTATTCCACCTTTAGCTGTCTGTGATGATTCCAACGGAGTCGATAGAGATGATATAGGTCTTTTTGACCTAGAACGTAAACGAAATCAGATTTATACTGAAATTGGTTTAGCTCCAGATGTAACCATCACATTTCACAGAACACTGGCAGAAGCTCAAAACAACCAAAATCCCGTTACCGGGGATTTGGTAACAGGTCCAGATTTTTTATACGTTCGCGTAGACGGAGGTTCTCAGGGCTGTAGTGCTCAAATTACAGAACTTACTTTATTAGTAATTCCGTTGCCTGTTATTGTAATGCCTTCTGAATTCATTCTGTGTTTAAATAATCTTCCTGAACCACTGCGTATTAATGCTCCTTTTGGTTTCGATGGCTATGAATGGAGAAGGGTAGGAGATAATACTGTTATAGAAACTGATTCTCAAATTGCCATTACTGAAGCTGGAATGTACAATCTTACAGTATTTGAAAACAGTCCATTTGGCCCGCGATGTGAAGATGATATGGATTTTGAAGTAATTGCTTCAAATATTGCAACAGTTACAGATGTTGACGTTCAAGATATCATGGATAACAATACATTAGAAGTATTTGTTGAGGGAGAAGGCGACTATGAATATGTGTTAGATAATCCTGAAGGAACGTATCAGGACAGTAATTTTTTCGATAATGTAAGACCTGGTTTTAGGACAATTTATATAAGAGATAAAAATGGCTGTGGTATTACTGAATTTGAGGTGGCAGTTATCGGATACCCGAGATACTTTACACCTAATGCCGATGGCTTTCATGATACTTGGCAAATAAAAGGAATAGACAATTCTATACCCACCGATACCAAGATTTATATCTTCGATAGGTTTGGCAAATTTATAAAACAAATACGAACAGATAGCCCGGGTTGGGATGGTTTGGTCGACGGTAAGCCATATCCTTCTACTGATTATTGGTTTACAGTTGAACTGGAAGATGGGCGTAACTTCAAAGGGCATTTTGCACTAAAAAGATGATGATTAACTAGGGTAGGCTCAATGATTGTTAGTAGTGAGTAATGATTTTGACTCGGCGCCGTTTCAGAAAGCTTTTTTAGCGAACTTTGAATTCAGATTCGCATCATAAATCCGTAATTTTACAAGATGCAATTCAAGCTAGAATCAGAATTCGATCCGACTGGTGACCAGCCAGAAGCCATAAGTCAATTAGTGAATGGTATTACCTCTGGAGAGCGTTATCAAACCTTATTAGGGGTAACGGGTTCAGGTAAAACCTTTACCGTTGCAAATGTTGTGAAAGAAGTGCAGCGACCAACTTTGGTATTAGCACATAACAAAACATTAGCCGCCCAATTGTATTCGGAATTTAAGCAGTTTTTTCCGGATAATGCGGTTGAGTATTTTGTGTCCTATTATGACTACTATCAGCCAGAAGCATATATTCCTGTAACTGGGACATATATTGAAAAAGATCTATCTATTAATGAAGATATTGAGAAGCTGCGATTAAGCACAACGTCCTCTTTACTATCGGGTAGAAGAGATGTTCTTGTTGTCGCATCAGTTTCTTGTTTGTACGGTATAGGAAACCCGATTGAGTTTCAAAAGAATGTAGTCAAGATTAAAAGAGATCAAATAATCTCAAGAACTAAATTACTACATCAGCTAGTACAAAGTTTATATTCAAGAACAGAGGCGGAATTTAAACGCGGTAATTTTAGAATTAAAGGAGATACGGTTGATATTTTTCCGAGCTATGCAGATATCGCATTTCGCATCCATTTTTTTGGTGATGAAATTGAAGAGATAGAAGCATTTGATCCAGAAACCAATGCCATTTTAGAAAAATATGATAGACTGAATATCTATCCAGCAAATATGTTTGTGACCTCGCAAGATGTGTTGCAAAATGCCATTTATCAAATTCAGGATGATCTTGTAAAACAGGTGGATTACTTTAAAGATATTGGTAAACATTTGGAAGCAAAACGCCTTGAGGAACGCACTAATTTTGATTTGGAGATGATCCGGGAATTAGGATATTGCTCAGGAATTGAGAATTATTCGCGCTATTTGGATGGTAGAGCGGCTGGTACAAGGCCTTTTTGTTTGCTAGATTACTTTCCGGATGATTATTTGATGGTGGTAGATGAAAGTCATGTAACGATTTCACAAGTACATGCCATGTATGGCGGTGACCGAAGCCGAAAAGAGAACCTTGTTGATTATGGATTTCGATTACCTGCAGCAATGGACAACCGGCCATTAAAATTCGATGAGTTTGAAGCACTACAAAACCAAGTTGTATATGTAAGTGCCACACCCGCGGATTATGAAATGCAGAAGACAGAAGGAATGTATGTCGAGCAGGTAATTCGGCCCACCGGACTGCTCGATCCTATTATTGAAGTGCGCCCGAGCTTAAATCAAATTGATGATTTAATTGAAGAAATTCAAGTAAGAGTCGAACGAGATGAACGTACTTTGGTTACGACACTTACTAAGCGGATGGCAGAAGAGTTGGCAAAGTATCTAACGCGTATTCAAGTTCGCTGTCGATATATCCATAGTGACGTTGATACACTAGAGCGTGTAGAGATTATGCAAGATTTGAGAAAAGGTATTTTTGACGTTCTTATTGGGGTGAATCTGCTTCGTGAAGGATTGGATTTACCTGAGGTATCTTTAGTTGCTATTTTAGATGCCGATAAAGAAGGCTTTTTGCGAAGCAACCGATCGCTAACTCAAACGGTAGGACGTGCTGCACGAAACCTAAACGGTATGGCAATTATGTATGCTGATAAGATTACCAATAGTATGCAAAAAACAATTGATGAAACGACCTATCGTCGTGAAAAGCAGATTGCATACAACAATAAAAATAACATTACTCCAAAAGCTTTAAAGAAAAGCATTGATAGCGCATTGGCAGGCAAAGCCTTTAGCCCATATCGCTTTGATGAGGAGATGCCGCAAGTTGCAGCGGAACCTGAAAGCGAATATTTAACCAAACCGCAATTAGAAAAGAAAATTCGCGAGAAGCGCAAAGCTATGGAAAAAGCAGCTAAGGATCTTGACTTTATGCAAGCCGCTAAACTTCGTGATGAGATTAAAGTTGCCCAGGATAAAATAAAGGAACTAGCCTAGGGGGCTAGTTTCTTGCAAATATTGCTATAATTTTAATGATAGCTAAAATACCCACAACCACAGCCCAAATACTTGATCCTGTTGATGATTTTTCAGTATTAGCCGTGTAGGCTGCTTCTTTAATACGATCAGCTTGCTTCTGTACTTCTTTGGGGTCCGCAACATAGGTAGCGCAGTTATCAATAAAATCAGGTTTACGTTGTGTAAGTGAGCAGACCATTCCGATATTACGATCGAATGATCTTTTTTGACATTGCTTACAAAAGGCTAATTTTTGATCCATGTTCATGGTGTGTAGTATTTGGGTTTACTGTTATAGAACAATTTAAATCCTAAATACCCTACTGTCGCGTGAAAATATGATTGTATGTTTAGAGTGGGATCTTTTTTTTAGCACTATAAACAAAAAACTTTTATGATTGTCTTTTTTATAGTTTACTAAATTATACTATTGCTAACTTGAATGTTGTGCAATAAAAAAGTCCACTATAACTAGCGGACTTTTCGATATTTAAGGAATTTGTTTTCTAAAATGGTTCGAACGACACTGGGCATAATGAATCTCCAGCAGTGGTTTTTCCACTAATCACTTCAAACGATCCTTTTGTTAATTCAGGCCCTATTCTTCTTGAGCAATCTGTATACATAACGGCATCATACTCAAAATTAAGGTAGAATTCTAAGAGAGATCCAAAGGAGCCATCGACCATCGCACCGTTTATTTCAATAATCTGACCAGGCTGTACTGTTTCATCAAATAAGGCATCTCCCACTTCTGGGAATATGATTAGATTGGTTGCAGTTGAGCCAGTATATTTTAGGATTAGATTGCTTACACCATTATTACATGTTACACAATTTTCTTCTGGTGTAGGCTCATCGACTGGTTCGTCTACAGGTTGATCATCAATCGGGTCCTCAATTACATCTAAAGGTACTTCACAAGCCACAGCATGTGCAATCATGTATATTTTATTTTCTTTTACATCTGTAATGTTATACTCGTCATTTTTCCGATTTATGGGATTGGCATGTTGGTAAGGGTATTTACCCGGAGCAACTGTCGCTTTTGCTCTTTTTCCTTTTTTAATCATAGGATATGGAGTGCTACCAATGTATAAATGTGTTTCAGTAAATTCGAATCCGTTATTAGCAACGTAGGCTACATCAACCGTATCGCTCGATCCGTCGAAGCTCACATTAAGAGTCCCCGCTAAGGCACCTTTTTCAATATCGCATCTACCTGCGCCTGCATAAATAGGAAATGAATAATCTCCGGGTGTTAATGGACCAATCGTCCAACCCCATCTTCTAAAACCATCTTTTAGAAAACATGTTGAGACGGTATCATCTCCTTTGACAAAAGCAGTATTGCAGTCTGATCCAGATTTGGTAGTTGCGAATTGAGCATTTAGTAATTCCTCTTGTTCTTGAGTTGATTCTTTAGAGCAAGAACCAAATAATAGCACAAATGAAAGTGCCAATAGGTGTAGGTATTTCATAATAATGGTGGTTTTGGGGTTATTACCGTAATTATAACAACTCTTAGGTCATTAACCCTACTTGTTAAATTGTAAGAAATAGATTTCTAGGGTGTTGTATAAAAAAAGCGTCCCGTAAAATCACGGGACGCTTTCAAACTAACTAACCAAACTTCCAGCATCCTAGCAAACACTGGAAAATCTTTATACCCTATTATGCGATCGATATTTCGCGTTTCGCAGGTACTTTTGCTTCTTCTTTTTTAGGAAGTGTAATTACTAAAATTCCATTTTCATATACAGCGTTAATGTCTTCGCTGTTTACAGTTTCTGGAATTGTAAAAGAACGTTTGAACTCAACATAATTAAATTCCCGTCTTGTATAATTACCTTCTTTTTCTGTTGTTTCGTCTTTTCTATTAGATGCAATACTCAACACATCGTTGTCTAATGCAATGTTAAAATCTTCTTTTTTTAGCCCTGGTGCTGCAACTTCTAAAGTGAAATTAGCATCAGATTCTATAATGTTCACCGATGGGGTGCTATTTTTAAATGATTTTAATGCTGTATTGCCTAAAAAATCATTTCCTAAAACATCTTCTAATAAAGAAGGAAACCAAATATCATTTTTTCTTTTAACTAAACCCATTGTCTTATATTTTTAAGTTTGATTGAATATTAACTTTCAAATTCAATGAATACTAGTCAAATTATATACCAGTTAATAAAAACTGCCGTTCTGTCATCTTTGGAATAAAAAACAATGTCAAAATGACACTTTTTTGTTTTATATAATAAGAACCCGACTTTGAACCTGTCAAAATCGGATTCTTTCTCCTAAGGTTTGTTTGTTATTTACTTTTCTTAATAGTTACAGGAAGTTTGAATTCTGGTAAGTCTTCCTTGTTAACTTTAGTGTCAAGTTTTTTATAGTTTAAGCTAGATTTTATATAGCTTCTTACACGCTGATCTTTAGAGTCGATTGATAAAACGACAATTTCATTTTCGTCATTTAATGTAAATTTTACTAAGGTTCTTACATCCTCATTTAAATCAAATTCTGGGGTTTTTAAGAGCTTAGTCATTTCGGCAGAAATGGCTGCGTTGTTAATTGTTTTTGGTTCTGTTTCGTTCGCGAGAACACTTCCTACGGCAAAAACGGTTGCCAATAAGAAAACACTGATTTTTTTCATAATGTTCTATTTAATGATTGATACTATAAAGACGGTCAAACAATAAGAAGTGTTACAAGCCGTTTTACCTTTTAACGTACTTTAACGTTGATTGGCAATTTGTTAACGCTGTTTCAATGTGGAGCGAATAACTATTCTTAGTGTATGAAGTATGTGATATTGGTTCTCACAATTCTGCTAGTATCCTGTTCTGGTTATGAAGACTCGCGAATTGATCCGAGCTTTCAACCAGAGATAGAAGAATCTGACCTCCATAAGGACGGAGAGGTTGAAACGCTATTTGCCAATAATTCGAAAGGGGTAAATATTGTGATTATGGGGGACGGCTTTGTTAGAAATGATCTACAAATTAACGGGGCCTATGAGCAAGAAGTGAAGGAACAGATTGATTTTTTATTTACGATTCCACCATTCAAAGGACGAGAGCAGTTTTTTAATGTTCATATAGTTTATACTGAATCTCAGGAGACAGGAGTCGATGGCTTTAATGATACAACGTACGATACGGCATTGGACCTCAGGCTTTCTGAAAACAATTTTTTTAATGCACCAAGAGCAATTGTATTTGTTAATGATGAGGAAGTAGTTTATAAATATGCCGAAAGAGCGGTGCCAGCCCGAGAAAACATTCATTTAATTATGATTGTATCAAAGGGAAGTTTTATTAACGGAGCGGCCAATGGAATAATGGCAATTGCTAGTGAGAATAATTTAGAAACAATGGTTCATGAGGTGGGTCATGCTTTAGGTGGCTTGGCGGATGAATATTTTTTTGAAGAAAATCGAGATGAGAATTATGATGCATCCTTCGTTAATAACCTAGATAATACAAATGATCTAACGGCTATAAAATGGAATTACATTGCAGCCCATCCAAACTATTCTGATTTTGTTGGAGCCTATGAAGGTGGGGGTTATGTGCCAAATAATGTCTGGCGACCGGAACAGGAAAGTTTAATGAAAGGAGGATGGAGGTTCTTCAATACACCGTCAAGGGAGCAAATAGTAAAACGAATTCATGAAATAAACGAATTACCTTATTCTTTTGAAGATGATTTTATCAATAATGATGAGTTTGTAAGATCATCGAAGCAAGGAACCTCAAAACTTTATTTACCTCTTCAAGGTTGTGTGTCGACAAAAAAATAAGAGGAAGAAAAAATCTCCCTCTTATTTCTAAATATTATTTATCTGATTAAGATAATTTATCCGATAACAGCCTGTACTTTGTCAGCTGCTTCTTGAAACTGTACAGCCGATTGTACATCCAGTCCTGAATTGTCAATTAATTCTTTTGCGATATCTGCATTTGTACCTTGCAATCTTACGATGATTGGCACTTTAATAGCATCACCCATATTCTTATAAGCATCAACAACACCTTGTGCTACACGATCACAACGAACGATACCACCAAAAATGTTGATTAAGATTGCTTTTACATTAGGGTCTTTTAGAATGATACGGAAGGCTTCCTCAACGCGCTTCGCATCAGCAGTACCACCAACATCTAAAAAGTTTGCAGGTTCACCTCCAGCTTGCTTGATAAGGTCCATAGTTGCCATAGCGAGGCCAGCACCATTTACCATACAGCCAACATTTCCGTCAAGATCTACGTAGTTTAATCCAACTTCTTTGGCTTCAACTTCAATAGGATTCTCCTCACGAAGATCGCGCATATCAACATAGTCTCTATGTCTGTACAATGCGTTATCATCTATCGTTACCTTGGCATCGACAGCCATGATTTTATCATCAGTTGTTTTTAAAACAGGATTAATCTCAAATAATGAAGCGTCTGAACTAACATAGGCCTTATATAAAGCTGATACGAATTTGGTCATATCTTTAAATGCAGCTCCACTTAAACCTAGGTTAAATGCAACCCTTCTTGCTTGAAACGGCATTAATCCTACAGATGGATCGATCTCTTCGGTAAAAATTAAATGCGGCGTTTCTTCTGCAACAGTCTCAATGTCCATACCACCTTCGGTACTGTACATGATCATATTCCGACCGCTAGAACGGTTTAATAAAACTGACATATAAAACTCTTTTGTTTCACCACCTTCAGTAGGATAGTAAACATCTTCAGCAACCAATACTTGATGTACTTTTTTACCTTCAGCAGATGTTTGCGGAGTGATCAAGTTCATCCCGATAATCTGTCCAGCAATTTCTTCTACTTGTTCAAGGTTTTTGGCAAGTTTAACGCCACCACCTTTACCACGACCACCTGCATGAACTTGGGCTTTTATTACATGCCACCCTGTTCCTGTTTCAGCGGTTAGTTGCTTTGCAGCAGCTACTGCTTCATTTTTATTTTGAGCTACGATACCGCGTTGTATGCGAACACCGAAACTGTTTAATATTTCTTTTCCTTGATATTCGTGTAAATTCATCTTGGTTGAATGCTATTATGCTTTATACGATTGCAAAAATAGGAAACCATTTAGAGAATTTCGATATAATTAGTGGCAACTTTACAAAAAGGAATTAGACAGAGAAGTCTTTAAAATCTAGTGGGTCGTAGTTGCGAAAATGACCATTCATTTGGATGATGGATTTTGTTCGATTCACCTCGTCGAGCACCGGAATGATTTCACGAATATGATCGATCATAAATTGTAACCTTTCCTGTTCACTGGTAAGACCAAGAAGGTCATGTTCTTGCTTAATGCTCATCCCAATTCTATGGGCGTATTGATAGCTGTTGGTTACCGTGTCAATATCTTTAGGAAGATCGGTATCTATAAGATCGTACAATTTATTAATTAGTTGAAAGAGAAGGTTACGTTGTGCTTCAGTACCATCATCAATATCACTAATCCAGGTAACGCGACCACCGGCATATAGTTTGTCTTCAAGCGGATTGATAAAATCATCTATCTTAAAAACCCGACCCGCTACGCAAATAATATCAGAAGCTCCATTCTCATATCGGTTTACTACGGAATCCAATTTTATTTCGGTGCCATATTTTAGTTGATCATCAACAACAGCTGGAATGCCAAAAGTGATGTCCAGTTCTTCACAATCTTGAATCAATTGCTGGTACCGGTCTTCAAAAATATGTAGCGGAATACGCTCGCCAGGATAAGCAACTAGTTGTAGGGGGAATAGTGGCAGGATTTCAGACATTTTTTCTTTTTCATTTTAAATGTACGAAAATATCAATAATTTATATTTGTTATAAATACAACATTTTGTTGTAAATTTATAAAAATCAATATTGGAATTTGTTTCAGAAAAACATCATTACTAGTTTTATCAAAAATTAGAACATGAATACGACCGATCTTTTAAATGTGGCGTCTGAATTTGGCAGCCCATTATATGTATATGACTCCGACACTATTGTCAATCAATACAATCGACTTAATAATGCATTTGGCGCTGTACCAAATTTAAGACTTAATTACGCTTGTAAAGCGCTCAGCAATATCTCTATTTTAAAATTGATGAACCAATTAGGAGCTGGTCTTGATACTGTTTCTATTCAAGAGGTGAAACTTGGTTTGGCAGCTGGCTTTGCTGCCGAGCGAATTATTTTTACTCCAAACGGTGTCTCGCTGCAAGAAATAGAAGAAGTTACTTCACTAGGAGCTCAAATAAATATTGATAATCTTTCAATTCTCGAACAGTTCGGTACCAGACATCCGGACGTTCCTGTTTGTATTAGAATTAATCCGCATGTAATGGCAGGAGGGAATACCAATATTTCGGTAGGTCATATCGATTCCAAATTCGGAATAAGCATCCACCAAATTCCACATTTGTTGCGCATTGTTGAAAATACGGGAATGAACATTAACGGTATTCACATGCACACAGGAAGTGATATTTTAGATATCGATGTATTCCTGTATGCTTCTGAAATCTTGTTTGAGACCGCCAAGAATTTTAAAGATCTAGAATTTATCGATTTTGGTAGCGGATTTAAAGTGCCCTATAAAGCTGGCGATATAGAAACAAATATAGAAGAGCTAGGAGAAAAATTGTCAACTAGATTTAATGAGTTCTGTACCGAATATGGTCGAGATCTCACCCTAGCTTTTGAACCAGGTAAATTTTTGGTAAGTGAAGCAGGATATTTTCTTGCCAAGGTAAATGTGGTAAAACAAACCACATCAACCGTTTTTGCGCAGGTAGATTCTGGTTTTAATCATTTAATCCGTCCGATGTTGTATGGTTCGCAGCATGAAATAGAAAATATATCCAATCCAAAAGGACGTGAGCGTTTTTATTCAGTGGTTGGTTATATCTGTGAAACGGATACGTTTGCTAACAATCGTCGTATTAATGAAATATCAGAAGGCGATATTCTCTGCTTCAAAAATGCTGGTGCTTATTGCATGACCATGGCATCTAATTACAATTCACGATACCGTCCTGCCGAAGTCCTATGGCATCAAAATAAAGCCCACTTAATTCGTAAGAGGGAAACCTTTGACGATCTACTTCATAATCAAGTTGATGTTGATTTATCAATAGCATTGAATAAAGAAGTGTTGGTTAAATAGACATATCTAAGTTTAATACACAAGCCTTAACATTATTGTTAGGGCTTTTTTTATCTTTAAAAGATAAACAGCCAATCCATGAGCCGACTGACCATTCTTTTTGCGATACTATTTATGGTGTCTTGTAAAAAAGATCAAACACCGATTGAAAAGATTTTGGATGCAGATAATCCTATTCTTAAAAAAGTAATGAATGATCTTGAAGGTCATGAGGTGCAAATACTGTACACCCAGATTGATCGAGATAGTGTTGGCAAGCCTTACTTTACAGATCACAGTTTTCAGCTAGATAATAATCAATACTTCTATCCTGCTAGTACTGTAAAAATGCCAATTGCCTTTCTTGCTTTAGAGAAATTGAAGGCAATGCAGCAGAACAATATCAATGTAAATAGAAATACACCTTATCAATTCGAAGGCGACAGCATTCAACATACCATATCAAAAGATATCATCGAAATTTTCGCTGTAAGCGATAATGCCGCTTTTAACCGATTGTATGAATTTTTAGGCCGAGATTATATCAATCAAAAAATGGAAGAAAAAGGTCTAGTGCCTTCGCGATTGGCACACCGATTATCTATTCCTAATTCTGCAAAAAATGAAACCAAAACAATGATGTTTTTCATAGGGGATAGTTTAGCGCATCGACAAGAAAGTATCAAGAATCAGGTAGTTATGCCAATAGCCATTACTAAAGTTAGTAAAGGAAAAGGATATAAAGAAGGAGGTAAGCTAATAGAAAAACCTATGGATTTTTCTGAAAAGAATTATTATTCACTAAGCGCCATGCACAATAGCATGAAGCAGTTAGTGATTCCTAATTTGTTCGACGAACAGAAGCGTTTTGATATCAGTAAAGTAGATAGAGAGTTTCTCATTGTGGCGATGTCAACGTTACCAAAGGATGTAAAGTTCAAAAAATATGATCCCGAGACCTACTATGATAGTTACGTTAAGTTTTTCATGTACGGCGATAAAAAAGACCCGATTCCTGCTAATGTTTCAGTTTATAACAAGGTGGGGTATGCTTATGGATATTTAACGGACTGTGCTTACATTACTGATTATGAAAATAAGATCGCTTTTATTCTGACAGCCACAATTCATGTCAATGAAAATCAAATTTTTAATGATGATACCTATGAATATGATGAGGTTGGAATTCCTTTTTTAGCTGAATTAGGACGTCAGGTATATCAATATGAACTAAATAGAAAAACGCAAGACCAATGAAAAAGTTAGGTTTCGATTCGTTCACTAAAAAGATTTACATTAAAACAACACTCGAAAAATTGTATTGGTGTTGGGGCACTGCTGATGGCATTGCTTCATGGTTTCTTCGTAATGCTGAGTATATTTCTGATTCTGGTAGCGTGCGAGTACCAGGAGAATTTATTCAAGAAGGAGATTCATATACTTGGATGTGGCATAATTGGGATACTGCAGAAAAAGGAAAAGTAATGGCTGCAAATGGAAAAGATAGTATAGCTTGGAGTTTTGCTGGTGATTGTAAAGTTGAAGTAAACATGTATCAAAAAGGAGATGCAGTTTTGCTAGAGCTTATACAATCTAACATACCGACTGATGATAAAAACAAACTCGATATTCATTATGGTTGTAGTAATGGCTGGACCTTTTGGCTCGCTAATTTAAAAGCATATTTAGAGCATGGTGTTCTGCTTAATGAAACGGAGGTTGATCTTCGTAACGAACCATTAGCGGGTTATGAATTTGTTAATATGTAAAATAGATGTCTCCTTTATTAGGTGTAACGAATTCAAGCAACCATTATATTTACAGTACTAAACAACTTTTATGAGTACCGACTACACTAAAACTTCCTTCAAAAAATTACTGGAAAAATTACAGGAAGAAAGCTGGCAATTAGAACTTATTATTTCTGGTTTTGCCATTTTCGGATTATTCACTGCTTTAGACCCAATTGGTATTGCAGCTACGGAGGCAAGAAATGTAGAGAATCCTGCAGGGTATATCACATTAAACATTGCTCTTATTTCATGTTTTATTTTATTATTCAATTTACTTCTGCATGTTATTTTAAGAGGTTTGTGGATTGGTGCCTTAGGACTACGCTATGTTTCCGGGGACATAGATTATGAGGCTTTGAACTACTCTCCAAAATTCACAAAATACCTTCAGAAGAAAATAGGATCTTTTGATCGATACATAGGAACGCTTGAAAATTATTGTAGTGTCATTTTTGCTATTTCTTTCTTACTCATTTTTTATGTTTTTTCGTTTACACTTATTATACTTTGTATTTTTCTGGTAGCCAATTACATAATTAGCAGCGATGATCTACCAGGCTACATTTCTAATGGATTAGGTATTCCTTTGTTGCTTTTCATTGTCTTTGGTATGTTACTAACTTTTTTTGATTTTATTACACAAGGTTGGTTAAAAAAGAAACAGTGGATTTCTAAAATATACTTTCCCGTTTATTGGGTTTTCAGTTTCATTACATTATCATTTCTATACCGGCCCCTTGTCTACAATTTTCTAGATCACAAGTTTGGTAAGCGTTTGAGTTTTATTCTCGTGCCTTTGTATATAATTATATTATTTGCTAGCTCCTTATATTTCAAAAATTCAAATTATTTCGAGACTTCTGATGTGTCGAACTCGATTTATGCTAACAATAGGAATTATGAGAATCTTCTTGAAGACAAAGACGATGTTTTTATTAATCGTGCGGCAATACCATCTAAAGTAATAACAAAGCCTTACTTACAAGTATTCATTGTTTATGATGATGGTCTAGAAGATGCTGTTTTCGATTTTAATCAAGGTATTGAGCCCGAAGAAGATGATCGAGGTTTACATTTTGATTTACAATTTAATAATGGTAATAATACGCCCAGGCGAAACCGGGACAGTATTAAATTAGAATATTTAAAGACCTTCAACGAGATTGTTACTATAAAAATCGATACGGTTAAGTATAAAAGCGATTTTATTCTTGCGCAAAGTAGAAAAGACGAATTGGGTTTTGAGACTTTTGTAAACTTGAAGGGACTCGAAGAAGGGAAACACTATTTAGATGTTCAACGAAAACGTATTTGGCGGAAGGATACTTCGGACTGGCGTATTGCCAGAATTCCTTTTTGGTATTATAAGGGCCAATAACCACTAAAGATCACAATAAAAAGTAAGTCCATTCATATCGGGATCATAAAATGCAAACTCCTTAGTTCCCCATGGTTTTTCTGATAAGGAAGTGTGGTTATGAAACACACTTTTTAATTTATATTCTTCATAAAGTGATTCAATATGTTGTACTACAAATCGAAGCATTGGCCGATCAATTCCAGCTTCCCATTCGCTTGCATCATGCCATTGTAAATGAATTTCAATCCCGTCTTTGGTGATGCCGGCGTAGGTCGGATTCTTTTCGTCATCAGCAAATGCGACATTAAATCCAAGCTTATCAGTATAGTACAATAAGGATTCGAAAACATTTTTGACTGGTAGCACTGGGTGAATCTCTTTGATATATCCTTTCATCTGTAAAAAATTGTTACGTACTTTACTAGATGAAAATACTCAGAAATATTTTATTAATAGGCACTTTGTCTATTTCAGTGCTTTCTGCTCAAGAGATTGAAGTTCAGTTTGATCATGAGGCCATTCTTGTAAAAGACCTTTCTGAAAGTGCGCAATTTTATATGAATGTTATTGGTTTAAAAGAAATTGAAGACGGCACAGGTCTTGATCATATTCGTTGGTTTTCTTTAGGCAACAATACCGAATTACACATTATTGAAGATAAGAATCATAAGCAAGCCGATGTAAAAGGAGTTCATTTTGCACTTCGTGTAAATGATCTTGATATGTTCATTAAACACCTTCAAAAACAAAAAATAGGTTTTGAAAACTGGTTTGGCAAAGCGAATGCAACAAACGATAGACCAGATGGAATACGACAAGTATATTTAAAAGATCCTAGCGGATATTGGATTGAGATCAATGGCAAATAAACTAAGCAACAAAGGTGTTAGGATTAAAAAATGGGAATTACTTTCTGATAATTGGTACACCTTAAAGAAGTATTTCTTCAATTATCAATTAAAAAATGGCTCTTGGCAAGAGCAGCATCGCGAGGTTTATGATCGTGGTAATGGGGCGGTGATTTTGCTTTACAATAAAGAAAAGAAGACTATTATTCTGACAAGTCAGTTTAGAATTCCGACCTATGTTAACGGGAATGAAACCGGAATGATGATCGAATTGCCGGCTGGTTTGCTAGATGATGAACAACCAGAAGAGGCTATTAAACGAGAAACCGAAGAAGAAACTGGTTATCGCATTTCTAAAGTAAAAAAGGTGTTTGAAGCCTATATGTCTCCCGGATCGGTAAGCGAAATTTTATATTTTTTTATAGCTGAATACGATTCTGAAATGAAAGTCGGAACAGGAGGAGGTCATGACGATGAAACTGAAAATATTGAAGTGCTGGAAATCCCCTTTAAAGAAGCTGTGGCGATGATGCAAAAGGGTGAAATCAAAGATGCAAAGACAATGATGTTATTGCAGTATGCGCAAATAAATAAGCTTATATAAGCTTTTAAGAATGATCCATTATTTCCTTAGGAAACTTATCTTCAATTAATCTAAGGTTGATGCCATATTCTAAATAGCTTTTAAGTCCGATTAACACAATATGGAAGGCCCCAGTGGAATCTTTTATTGCTTCAATAAGATCACTTCCTGTGACTCCTAATTCATAATGCTTGGCAGTCAAAAACGTTGTATTGTCGCTAAGTTCCTTTAGATCAAAATCAACTTTGGTAAAGTTGTCTCCGCCATACCAATTAAACTGAATATGCTTATTCGCAATAATTTTTTGTGCAACAACCTTGGTAGTAATATTGTACATTTCCCATTCCCATATCACTTCTTTTCCAACCGTAAGACGGTCGCTGCCTTTCGTAAACCAAAAATTCTTGGTGATTTCAGGATTGACTAAAGCCTCAAAAACTTCAGAAGCGGGTTTTCTAATACGCATTTGCGCTTCAGAGAAGGGAGTGTCTTGAGTACTCATTTTATTAGGTTTTATTGTTCAATCAATAATACCTAAAGTTACTAAAAATTAGATTTAGCTAATAGCTGGCGCACTCTTGCTGTGCTTTTTTGAATTCAGAAATAAGATCGTAGACGATCTCTGCAGCGGGTTTGATATCGTGAATTAATCCAGCAATTTGACCAATTTCTAGTTCCCCTTCGTCCATATCTCCTTCAAACATACCTTTTTTGGCTCTAGCACGACCAAGTAGTTCTTTCAGTTCATCTATTGATGGCGCTTTTCGATACAATTCCTGGACGTCGTTATAAAACTTATTTTTAATTAGTCGAACAGGTGCCAATTCTTTTAAAGTAAGTTGAGTGTCACCTTCTTTTGCTGCGACTACTGCTTCTTTAAATTTAATGTGTGATGAAGCTTCGTCACTTGCAACAAATCGACTTCCTATCTGAACAGCATCAGCACCCAAAACCATGGTAGCAAGCATTGCTCGACCAGTAGCAATACCACCAGCGGCAATTAGCGGAATTTTGATCTGTTCTTTTACCATGGGAATCAAGGTAAGCGTTGTAGTTTCATCGCGGCCGTTATGCCCACCCGCTTCAAAACCTTCCGCAACAATAGCGTCAACTCCGGCCTCTTGTGCTTTTAGGGCGAACTTTACACTACTTACTACATGTACCACTGTAATGCCTTTTTCTTTGAAATAGGGAGTCCATGTTTTTGGATTTCCTGCCGATGTAAATACGATTTTCACGCCTTCTTCAACAATGATATTCATGATCTCTTCTAGATCGGGATATAACATTGGTACGTTTACGCCAAAAGGTTTATCAGTAGCTTTTTTGCATTTCTGAATATGTTCGCGCAGGACAATAGGATACATTGATCCAGCTCCGATAATTCCCAATCCGCCAGCATTACTTACAGCCGATGCTAACTTCCAACCGCTGGCCCATATCATGCCAGCTTGGATTATGGGACATTTGATGTTGAAAAGTTCGGTGATACGGTTGGTCATTCTAAAGCAGTAATTTTTATTTAGCTTTTCTGTTCTTTATTAAAATACACTAGATAATAATACATCTGCTTTTCTTCATCCCAGCCTTTTTCAACAAACTTCTCTGCAGATTCCGGATTGATAAAATCCATCTTAATTTGAATATTGGTATCTAAATCAATTACATTTTTAATTGTTTTTCTTGCGGCAGAAACGGCTTTATTGGCAATAGGAAAAGAAGTAAGGTCTTCAATTTGATATTTAGGCGCTTTTTCAACCTTATAGTGTTTAAACTCGGGAATCAAATCAGGATTATCAATCACCTCATTTAAAAAAGACGATTCTTCAAAATCATCATTTTTAGCAAAGTGATTTACTGCTCGATTCATGAACATTACTTGTTCTTTCTTATCCTCAGCTGGTAATACCACATCTTTAGCGAAATCTTGACAGAATTTTAAATACTTTTTAGTTTTGAAATTCTCATCATTTAAGGCGTCAACACCAAGAAAATTTTCAAGCCAGTATTTCGTGTCATACCTATTACTGTCAATAGAAAGAATTTTATAACCATTTTCTTTTTCAATATTGAATATCAGGCAGCCTTTATCTAATTTGTTTAAGTTGATACCTTGTTGTAATACCATTTCAAGGTTACTAGATTGCTCTTCAAACTGTAAAAAGTCTTGTTTGATCTCTGACTTAAAAATACCAACAGCCTCGACCTTTTGATTGTCGATTACAACGTTTGTCAGATAGCTCACGTAGACTTCCCCATTTTTGATATGTGGATGTTGTGATTGATCAAAAAGTAAACTCGTTATTTTTTTTGATTGTTCGTGTACTGCTTCAGGCTTATCAAAAATCGCCGATACAATTTCGAATAAACTATTAAAGGTAACATCAACATCGTTCGTAAACTGAAAATAGTTTTCTTCTTTATCTCGAAACGGTTTAAAGAAAAATTCCTTGATCAATGGTTGCAGTTCATCAGTCAATCTACATGGATTTTCTGAAAGAAACATACCTTCATTTCTACTTTTGTTGCCTACTCGGTGCAATGATAGGCTTTCAATATTAACGGGATACAGATTAATCATAAATAGGTATAACTATATTTTTTAGGTGCTTTTTTTGCTTTAATTCCAATTTTCATCAAAGCCTAGTTCGTCGTAATCTTCCGGATCTAGGTCATCGTCCATTCCAACATTGTCTGTTTCAAATTGCTTTTCTGGTACTTCGTCTGGCAGTTGTCCGTGAACGTACATTAGGTTAGGATAATCAGTCCCGTCTAGTACCACAGTAATATCGGCCAACTCGACAAGAAAAGTCCACAAATTAAAGAAATCATAGACGTAAATTAGCTTCGTCTTATCTTCAGACACTACTTCTTCTAGCATGGTTTCTCCCATTAAGCGTACGGGCTGGCTAGAATCACTCATGTCAAAAAGAGAAATCTCTTCGCCTTGATTCCAGTCGTCATCACTTACATAAAAAGAGGCCATTTCTGTTCCATCGAACCCAAATGATTGGGTGATAGCGTTATGAAAATCTTCGAGCGTATGGTGCTTGAGCATTTCGATATCGCGAAAAACATCTTCTTCCGCCTCACTATCGAGTAAGACTCTTAAACGATATAGCATTATAAATTATTTAGCGTGTAAATTTACGAACTTTGAACGGACACACGAGCTTTTCTTGATTCTAAAAACAAGTAATATTGCATCCCGAATAATAGTGTTGCAATGACAAGGTGTATTGGCTGGCTTCCAAATGGAAAATCAACATAATACATTAAAACACCAGTTAGTGCTTCAATACCAATAAATGCCATTACCCAGTTTATTTTTGAAAAACCTAAGCTATTTTTCTTGTTTAAATACCATAAAAAGGCATTGAGTACAACTACTAAAATGGATAGTGATCTATGAATATAAAATGTAATAGTTGGATTGTTCAACCATAATTCAGGTGATTCATATCCTACCTGTTTTATATTCATGTCTACAAACTGCCGCACTTGGGTGCCTAATATTATTTGAATTAAACTTAGAACAACCGCAACGATTAACAGCTTATTAAATGAAGCATTGTAAATGAAATTTGAAACACTTTCTTTACTTCTATAAATCAGACTGAGAATTAGTGCAACAATCAGCAGCGCCACCACCATATGTATCGTAATTTTTACTGGTGCTAAGTTGGAGTCGACAACGGTTTTACCAAGCCAGGCGGTAAATCCTAGCGCTATTAGGGTCAAGACGGATAAATATGCAAGCCATTTATCATCCTTAAATAAGAAAAAAGAAAGTACAGTCATCAGTAGAACGGGAATCCCCGATAATGCACCAAATAGTCGATTTATGTATTCTATCCACGTATGAAGTGGATTGAAAATGGCATAGTCATGTGCGGTATAAGCATCCCAATTTCTTTCGTTGTATGTTGATGATGAAGTGAAATCATTGGGGGTAATTCGAAGCGTTTCATTGACAATTATAATGCGACCTTCGTTGTAAAAAGTATTTGGTTTCCATTCTAGCTCCGCCCGCTCTGTTGGTGGTATCAAGTAACCAAAACATTTTGGCCAATCAGGACAACCCATCCCGCTGCCAGTCATTCGCACTACTGCACCAGCGATGATTACTATATATACCAGAATTAAACTTGCCTTAGCAGCCTTTCTAAAGTTGTTTTTCATGATCTATTTTGAAGAATCTTTTTTTCGTTTCCAAACAAAAATTAAGGCCATAAAAAGTCCGAAGAAAATGAGATTAAAAAGAAACCTCCAAAGTCTAAAGGGCTTATCATCTGAAAAATCTAAAATGGCCATTGCAATAGCAAATGTGCCACCATTGACTAAGAATGATATCAAAAATGTGCGATTTAAATACTTTCTCATTAATTGACTTTTAATCCAAGTTCTTTTCCTTTTTTAAGCATAAGTGCTTTGGCAGCTTCATATTCATTCGGAATATCCCCTTCTAAAATGGCCTCTTTAATGGCCTCTTTAATGATTCCAATCTCACGAGAAGGCTTCAAGTCAAAAGTTTCCATGATTTCTTCTCCCGAAACTGGTGGTTGAAAATTACGAACGTGATCACGTTCTTCAACCTCTACCATTTTTTGACGTACGATCTTAAAATTGTTATGGTATTTTCTAAAGCGCTTAGGGTTCTTAGTAGTAATATCCGCCTCGCATAACGTCATTAAATCTTCTATATAGTCGCCGGCATCAAAAACCAATCTACGAACGGCTGAGTCGGTAACAATATCTTGAGCTAAGACAATAGGTCTTGAACTCATTAGTACCATTTTTTGAACAAACTTCATTTTGTCATTCAATGGCATTCGTAATCTCTTGAATAACTTATAAACCATTTTGGACCCGACAAACTCATGTCCGTGAAAGGTCCATCCCACCTTTTTGCTAAATCGCTTTGTTGGCGCTTTACCAATATCATGTAATAGGGCAGCCCAGCGTAACCATAGATCATCTGTATGTTCGCAAATATTATCAACTACCTCTAGCGTGTGATAGAAATTGTCTTTATGAGTTTGCCCCTCTACTTCTTCAACACCTTTTAGAGCAATTAATTCTGGTAGAATATGAGATAATAAACCTGTTTTTTCAAGCAATATAAAACCGACGGAAGGCTTCGAACTTAGTATTATTTTATGCAATTCGTCATTGATGCGTTCTTTGGAAATTATCATAATACGATCTGCATTATCCTTAATCGCATTAAATGATGCCGTATCTATTTTAAAACCAAGTTGAGTAGCAAACCGAATCGCACGCATCATCCTTAGCGGATCATCGGAATACGTTACATTGGGCTCAAGTGGTGTTTTAATGAGCTTGTTCTTGAGGTCAGTAAAACCATCAAAAGGGTCAACCAACTCTCCATAATTATGCTCATTTAGACTAATGGCCATAGCATTGATGGTAAAATCTCTACGGTTTTGATCATCTTCTAAGGTCCCATTTTCCACGGCCGGTTTACGACTGTTTCGATCATAACTTTCTTTTCTAGCACCCACAAATTCAAGTTCAATATCAGCTGCCTGTACCATCGCAGTACCAAAGTTTTTGAATACTTGTACTTTGGTGTTAGGACCAATATTTTTTGCTACCTGCTTTGCAAGTGCAATTCCGCTACCGACTGCTACAATATCAATGTCTTTGGCATTGTTGCGTTCTAGAATATAATCGCGCACAAATCCGCCTATAACATAGGTCTCAAGATTGGTCTGTTTAGCTGCCTTTGCAACAAGATCAAAAACGGGATTTTTTAATGCTGATTTTAAATTATGGGTACTCACAAATGAGAAAGCTTTTTAATGATAGGAATTTGTCAACAAAGATAATTGTTAATGTTCGAATTATTGTTATTAAATAGAAGCCTTAGTTATGTTTCACCACGAATACACGAATATTTTTTTGATTTTACTTCACAATAAAATATTAAGAAATTAGATATTGGTTTTAAGCCTAGATGATTTTTATTCACTAAGCATACACATATAGATATTCGTGTATTCGTGGTGAAATAGTTGTAGTTTTTCTTTGATCGCTAAATTTTTGTCTAGATTAAAGAACCACTCTTTTATATTCAAAACCTTGTTGACTGAAATTTGCTAGAATGGCAAGTTTATTATTTGAAACTTTTAAATAGTTAATGCATTGCCCTAGTTGAACATCAGTCAATTGTAAAATAGTCTTGACTTCTAAAATAATTTTATCCTGGATTACAAAATCAGCATAAAATTTATGCTCCAGAATAATACCCTTGTAATTTACTTGATATTCTTTTTCACGTTCAAATGGGATATCATTTTTTGCAAACTCGTACTCAATTGCATCTTTGTAAACGATTTCAGAGAATCCACCTCCAAGGTTATTGAAAACCTCATAAAGGCACCCAACAATTTTATAACTTTCTTCTTTGTAAATTATATCTGCCAATCCTATCTTATTTCCTTATTATAGTCACAACCCCACTATTCGATAACTTGATAATAGAGGATGGTTTTGAACCGCTTTTTTCCTTTTGAAGATTGACTACATAGTCCACACCATTTAAAATTTCAGGGCTTATATCCTTAAAAGACTTTGGTGCTGGCATTCCACTAATATTTGCGGATGTAGAAACCAATGGACGCTTTAATTTCTTTATCAGTTGCTGGCAAAAATTATGTTTTACAACACGAATTGCCAACGTATTATCTTCAGCGACTAAGTTGCCTGCTACTCGAATCGGTTGATCATATATAACAGTAGTTGGCTTAAAAGTATTTTTCAAAATATCATAAGCAACTTCTGGAACATTTTCAATATGCTGCTCTAACATTCGATATCCATCAACTAAACAAATCAGGGCTTTACTATCATCACGGTTTTTAAGTTTGTAAACCTGATCAACGGCATCTGCATTTGTCGCATCGCAACCAATGCCCCAAACAGTGTCAGTAGGGTAGAGAATAATGCCTCCTTTTTTTAGAGTGTTTAAGGCGTTGTTTATTTCAGTATCTATAGACATAATGTGGCAAAAGTAGTATTTTTAAGCCTTAAATTGACACATGAAAGTTGCTCTTTTAATCAGTACCTATAATTGGCCCAAAGCGCTAAATCTTGTTTTTAAAAGTATTGCGAATCAATCAAAATTACCAGATGAAGTATTGATTGCTGACGATGGGTCAAAGTCTGATACCAAGGAACTAATTGACGATTATAGAAATAAAATATCATCAACAATTCATCATGTTTGGCATGAAGATATTGGATTTCGGAAAGGTGTTGTCTTGAATAAAGCTCTTGCATTATCTAAGGCGGATTATATTATTCAAATTGATGGCGACTGTATTTTACATGAAAAGTGTGTTGAAGATCATTTAAGTTTCGCCGAGAAGGGACTTTATCTATATGGCACAAGGGTTCACATTAAGCAACCTTATGTTTCTAAAATAGAGGATACGGGTCAGATCCACTTTTCTATTTTGCATCCTTCTTTAGGGAAAAGACCAAGACGTCTAAGAATTCCTTTTTTAAGTAATCTAAGCAAAAAGGAATCGAGTATTTCTAAAAAATTACGTGGATGTAATATGTCATTCTGGAAAGAGGATATTGTGAAAATAAACGGTTTTAACGAGGATATTCACGGTTGGGGAAGAGAAGACTCCGAAATGGCAATCCGGCTTCATAATATCGGTGTTCAATCTCGAAGAATGAAATTTAAAGGGCTCGTTTTTCATTTAGATCATACCATTAGCGATAAAAGTATGATGGATGAGAACAGTAAAATTCAAAACGAGGCAATTAAAAACAAAATAACCTGGGCAGGGAATGGTCTAGATAAGTACCTATAACTCTATATCAAAATAATCAGTCAATGCCTGCCATTGGGTTCTGTTTTTATCCTGATCGATATTGTGTTTTTTCAAAGAAATTGCCTGTGTACCAAAAATAGGAATAGCTTTTTTAGTAGTTTTTTCTGCTTGAACAGATTTAGTTCCTTTTAAAAAGGACATTGCTTTAAACCACAGGTCGTCCGCCTTCGGCGCGAGTTTTAAAAATAGATCAACGTTTAACACTTCACTATCCAGCATTTTTGGCGGATATAATACGCCCTCGGCCCCAATAGGTAATATAGCAGTTTCACTGATTTCATTTTTTTCAGGATATAGCCATTCTTTATAAGGTTTTAAAGTCCCGTCAGAATCATAACGAATATGTCGTGTTTGATTTGCTGTTATTGCCAGAGGATTTTTTAAATGTTCATTATACAGAATTTCTAACCAGTTTTTCCGATAGATCATATCATCATCGCATGTAACAATTATATGATCTGGAAATTTTTCTAGACTGTGAATCAATTTCCGATGCGAAAATGTATAAGGGGACACCTCAATCTCGAAACGCTCGCCAGTAAGTACAATTAGACTGTAGGGAATATTGTTAACATCATTTTCGTTTATCCAAAGCACAACTTTTTCTGGTTTTCTACTTTGATCGAGAATACTGCGAATAGTAATATGTAGCGTTTTAAGCCGGCTTGGTATGGTTGTAAGCGAAACAATTATGGGTAAAGCTTCTTTTTTGCTTCTATGAAGTCTTCTGATAGGAACGAACTTCAAGCGAAGGTTTTGATAAATGGATGCAGGAATTTCTTTAAGCTTCATACCGATTTGTTAGGGTACAAGATATCTAAAAAAGCGGATAACTTTTCTGCGATTAATTCTGGTTTGAACTCTTGATAAAGATGAATAGCATTTTCTTTTTGTTCTTTTCTGTTAAGCTCTCGATATAATTCTGGTTTTACATCCTTTAAATGAATTGCTTGATTGATATCATCCCCAAACAAATGCCAGGCTTCTTTATTTATCCAAGGAGAAAAAATACTGAAGGTCGGAATATTTAACGCCTTGGCCATATTAACAGCACCACCTTCGTTGCCAATTAGTGCATCGCAATGAGATAATAGGGCTAGAAACGAACGGAGTGAAGGCGCAAATGCCTCTAATTTAATTTGCGATTTGGTTTCGTGATTACAATGATTGAAAATGGCTTCAGCTTCCTCAAATTGAGAAGGTATATAATTAAATAGGAGGTGAGCTTGCGTTTTACTAGCAATTATATCTAACAGTTTCGCCATGTATGGTATGGGATATGTTTTGTTATGTGAGCTGCCAAGAACTCCGATCATTATGAAATTTTCATTCTGTGATATTCCATGTTCTTTTAGGAAACTAATGGCCTGGTTTAGCTCTTTATCGGTTAAATGGATGGTTGGTTTTACAATTATTTCATCCTCGTTTTTTACAAATGATTCAATCAGTAGTAATCGATCATTAACGGCTAAATCTTTGTTTTTTTGCTGTTGTGAAGCATTGTAGGTTTTGGTGTAGATCCACTTAGAATAGGACTTTTTCCAACCGATCTTTGTTTTTGCTCCTGAGAAGAGTGTTACTAAATTACTCTCCAATTTCCCATAGGCATCAATTACGATATCATATTTTTCTTTCTTAATTGATCGTAGAAATCGATAGAACTTGTACTTGCTTGAGCGAAAATCTTTTTTAAAAACAACAATGGAATCAATCGACGGATTCTGCTCGATAACAGCCAACGTATTTTCATTAGCCATATAATGAATTTCATGGTCGGGCTGAGTTTTTTTAAGATTGTCGCAAATGACAGATGAGGTTAAAACATCACCGATCATTTTTTGTTGTATTACCAATATCTTCATATAGAAATTGTTATCAAAAATATTAGTTTTTGCTATGATAGAAAAGAAACTTAACTTCGCAGTAGTTTAAGCGGCTAACTTTTAAATGAATATATCGGTAATCATAAGCACCTATAATGCAGAGGCTTGGCTTGAAAAAGTACTTGTAGGATATGCTATGCAAGATTTTAAAGATTTTGAAATGGTTATAGCCGATGATGGTTCAGGTCCCAAAACTAAGGCTTTAATCGATCGATATCGTTCAATTGTTGATTATTCTATAGTACATGTTTGGCAAGAAGATGACGGATTCCAAAAATCTCGTATTCTTAATAAAGCAGTTGAAGCATGTAGCGCACCATATATCGTAATGAGTGATGGCGATTGTATTCCTAGAAAGGATTTTCTGTCGATTCATGAAGAGCGTAAAGAAAAAGGCTATTTTTTATCGGGTGGATATTTTATGTTGCCGATGAATATTTCTGAGGCCATCGGTGAAGAAGATATTAGATCAGGACGTTGTTTTGATGCTAAGTGGTTAGCTGCAAATGGGCTTCCTTCTTCCTTTAAAACAAATAAGCTTACTTCTAGCGGATTAAAATCCAAACTACTAAATAAATTGACTCCTACCAATGCAAGTTGGAATGGCCATAACGCTTCTGGTTGGAAAGAAGATATCGTTGCCATAAATGGTTTTGATGAGCGTATGCAGTATGGAGGTCAGGATCGCGAATTGGGAGAGCGCCTTTTCAATTCAGGGATTAAATCAAAACAAATACGCTATAGTGCTATCTGTATTCACTTAGACCACCCACGTGGTTATAAGAATAAAGAGTCAATCGCGAAAAACAGGGCTATTCGTTTTGAGACTCGTTCTAAAAAATTAAAATGGACAGATTATGGGATTCGAAAGGATGCCGATGTCCTTAGTGAGACAGCTTAATTATCCTTCCAGTTTTCCTGCTAGTTCAAACCAACGTTCTTCTTTGGTTTCAATATTCTTAATTACTTGCTCAAGTTCTTTTGATTGCTCTAATATGGCTTCATTGTCTAGAGTTCCTTCCGCAAATAAAGCCTCCATTTCTTTTTTACGATATTCCAGTTGTTTGAGTTCACGCTCGATTTTTTCGTATTCCTTCTGTTCGTTATAAGAGAGTTTTCCGGCAGTATTATCTTTTTTCCAGTCGGTTTTTTCAGTTTTTATTTCCTTAATTTGAGCTGCAACAGGAGTACTGTCTTCATAAGCTCTGAAATCAGAATAATTACCGGGAAAATCCTCAATAACACCCTCGCCTCTAAAAACAAATAGGTGGTCGACAATCTTATCCATAAAATAGCGATCGTGAGAAACAACCAATAGACAGCCCGGAAAATCTAATAAGAAACTTTCAAGAACGTTCAAGGTAACGATGTCTAGGTCATTCGTAGGCTCATCTAGAATTAAAAAATTTGGGTTTTGAATAAGAACTGTACATAAGTAGAGTCGTTTTCTTTCTCCACCACTTAATTTTTCTACAAAATCATAAGATTTTTTTCTGTCAAACAAAAAGCGTTCTAAAAGTTGTTGCGCTGATATTTGACGCCCTTTTTTAAGCGGGATGTAATCACCAAACTCTCTAATAACCTCAATAACCTTTTGTCCTGGTTTTATATTGATTCCTTTTTGAGTGTAGTAGCCGAACTTTATGGTTTCTCCAGTAATGATTTTACCAGCATCTGGTTGTAATGCACCAGTAATCATATTCAAAAATGTAGATTTACCCGTTCCATTTTTTCCGATAATTCCAACACGTTCTCCTGGTTGAAAACTATGATCAAATTGTTTTAATATAATCTTATCGTCAAAAGACTTAGATAGTTTATGCAATTCGACAACCTTGTTGCCCATTCGTTCCATGTTGATCTCGAGCTGCATGGTATGATTTTCTCGCCGTTTATGGGCCTTAGCTTTTATTTCGGAAAAATCATCAATGCGAGATTTAGATTTCGTGGTACGCGCTTTTGGTTGTCGTCGCATCCATTCCAATTCCTTTTTATATAGCTGTTTTGCTTTTCCCGTATTTACAGCTTCTAATTGCAGCCTAGCTTCTTTCTTTTCTAAATAGTACGAATAGTTTCCTTTGTAACTATAAAGTTGACCATCTTCTAACTCGACAATTTCATTACAAACACGTTCTAAAAAATAGCGATCGTGCGTTACCATGAACAGGGTGATATTCTCTTTTGCAAAGTAATCTTCTAGCCACTCAATCATCTCTAGATCTAAGTGGTTCGTAGGCTCATCCAATATTAACAGATCTGGTTTATTCAACAATGCATTCGCCATTGCTAACCTTTTTTTCTGCCCGCCTGATAGTAGGTGCACCTTTCTATCTAACTGGTCCAACTTAAGCTTAAAAAGGACCTGCTTGTATTGGGTTTCAAAATCCCATGCTTGTAGCTGCTCCATTTCGTCAAAAGCTTTTTGGTAAGCATCTTGATCTTCTGGATTGTTTAATGCCTTTTCATAACGTTCAATGACCTTTAAAATATCATTATCCGAAGCAAAAATTGTTTCTTCTATCGTTAGATTACCATCTAGATTAGGTTCTTGAGGTAGGAATGATATCTTGATTCCTTTTCTGCTTACTACTTGCCCAGAATCGGGTGGAGTTATGCCAGCAATAATATCTAAGATGGATGTTTTTCCCGTTCCGTTTTTAGCGACAAAGGCTATTTTTTGGTCTTTATTGATGCCAAATGAGATGTCACTAAATAGAACGCGTTCGCCAAAGGCTTTTGAAATATTTTCAACTGAAAGGTAGTTCACTAGAAGCTATAAATAGAATTCCTGCCAAAGGTACTAATGCAAGTTGAATACTATAGTTTTAATTCAAATTGATTCCGATAACGATATTCACACTACCACGATTTATTGGCTCAAAATCGGTATTTGTTAGTCGTATATGTGGATTGATGGTTAATCTGAATGAAGAGGCACCAATACCAAAAAACGGCACATACCGTAAACTGTCCTCTCGAAAGCTAGTATAGTACACCATTTGTGAGCCTAAAACAATACCACCATAGCTTAAGTAAGCACCAATTTTTGGGCCAATTAAAAATACTGAATTGCCTACTGTGAATTCATTGCCGATATACCAATTAAGACTAGAACCATGAATACCGCTTGAATATGACTTTTGATAGTTGAGATCGACTAAATGAAACCTTTTTTGATTAGGCTCCCCAAAGCTATATTGATATCCAATACTAAGCAGTTTGTCTTTTGTATGACTGGGGCGTTCTTTTTCATATTGGTATGATAAAACCTTAGTTGAAGTAAATAAAAGGGCTATTAAAAGTAGGACTCTAACTGCTTGTTGCATTGGTTGAAAAGTATTGATATAGATATACATATCGTATCAATAATAATACCAAAATTGGAATTAGAGAAAGTGCAAATAATTGAATTCCGAATACCCACAAAACCAGCATTAAAAAGATTGCGCCTAAGAGAAATGCCATATAACGCTTGTTCCAGTTCTGGCTATTTTTTCTTAAGTAGAAAAGGAATAATAGGTTAGGTGTAAATGCCCAGAGAATATTAAAATTATTATCGCTAGCTATATGATCGGTGGCAAACCACAATAGTAAAAGTACAACTCCAATGAGCCCCGTTATAGAAAAGATAAGCCAATCAAGAAGCTTGGTTCGCTTGTTGTTTTTTCTATCTTTATATGTGATAAAAATCCCCAAAAAAGCCAGTGCTGAAAATATAAATACGGGGCTCCAGAAAAAATCAATACCAAAACCTGATTTTCTTGTACTGTCAATAATAGTTTCTGATTTTTCAACTGCCGGAATGATACCTTTTTCAGTCTTTATGGTTGCTTTTGATAAAGCTTTATTTAAATAATGCGGAATATAAATATGTTCCATTGGCGAGGCATCGCTATCAATTACGGAACCTAGAGCTGTAGTTATGCCTAAATTTCCCCAATCATTTGCTGGTAATTCATCTAAATATAACTGTCTAATTGTTCGAATATCTGTTACATAAGTTTCATCGAAAACAAGATTATTTCCTAGAACTTGCTGTAAAACATCTTTTGGTCTAGTTGCGCAATTATCATAAAAATAGTCATATAAATAGGAGCTATTTTGAGGTTTGGCGTTGATCAAAAGCTTGTTAAAAAATTGTTGTTTTTGAGATTGTTTTAAGTTTAACCACTGCTCCTGTACTGACTGGTTATCTCTTTTATAGGCGCGTTCTAAATACTCATATTTATAATTGGTGAGCTTATATAATAAACGTCCCTTGGCAAAATTTAGATAAAAATTGGGTTGGTCAAAATCAAAAGAACCATAATTGAAAACAACATCAAATCCGACGACAGTGTCTTTTACTCTGACCGCAGTGTGACCAAATTTGGTGTACAAATTGTCACCAGGCCCTCCCGTAAGAATACTAATTTCGGCCCTATTAGATAGTTCAATTTCTTGCGAAAAACTGAAAATGCTGGAACAAACTAGTAGGAAAAAGATGTAAAACGACTTCATATTAAAATGGCATTTTCGATGCGGCTTATGCTGTTTTATAAACGTGAAAATAAAAATATTTACTTGGTTAATATGCTTGGGTATTCATAAAATAAATGAAAAGACCTTATTTTAGCCTTAGCGAAACTGACTAATGAAAAAACACATACCTAATTTAATAACCATGGGTAATCTTTCCTGTGGATTGATTGCGACAATATTAGCGATTAACAATAAGCTGGAATACGCTGCTTTTTTCGTTTGTCTGGGTATTTTTTTAGATTTTTTCGATGGTCTAGCGGCAAGACTCCTTAAAGTGCAAAGTGAGTTGGGAGTACAACTAGATTCTCTTGCCGATATGGTCACGAGTGGAGTGGTACCAGGATTTGTGATGATGTCGCTAATGAAAAGTAGCACTAGTGATTACTCGACATATGGTAATGATTGGACTTTCGAGGGAATTTTTGGAGGTTCGTTAATTCCCTTTGTAGCTTTTATTATACCTCTTGCTTCTGCTTATCGCTTAGCTAAGTTTAATATTGATGATGAGCAAAGAGATTCTTTTATAGGCCTACCAACTCCTGCAAATGCATTACTTATCCTATCGTTACCATTAATATTGGAATATCAATTTAGTGAAATGGCATTTACAATAATAAGAAATCAATGGTTTTTGATCGGAGTAACCATTTTGAGTGCTTTTTTACTGAATGCGCGGATACCTCTGTTTGCGTTAAAGTTTAAAACATGGGGTTTCAAGGAGAATGCAGTGCGTTATCTTTTTATTTTAGCTTGTATTATCCTATTGTTAACGCTTAAATTTATTGCAATTCCGATTCTTCTTATTCTTTATGTGATTATTTCCTTAGTCACACCAAAAAGTTAAGTTTATCAAACTACTTTCCTTCTAGAAATTGGATAACGGCTTTACTGAAATTTTCTTGTTTATAGGTATTGTTGTGGTCGCCTTCAACATACTTTAAAAAACTTTTTGAGATCATTTTTTGGAGCGCTTCTCTATTTCCGTTCGATGTGTCCTGCCTTCCTGAAATAATCATCAGTGGAATATTGATGGTTGCACATTCCTGTTTTGTAGTGGTTGGCTGATATTTTTGTTGAAGACTTAGGCTTTTTAAATCTGCATTGATTGATTTTGCATAATTAACGGCTCCCTCAGTCATTTTAGTTAGTTTATCCTCACCACTGAAAGCTCTCGAAAAAGCAGGAGGTATTTCCCAATTTGGATTCGTGAAATCCGATCCGACTCCACCGATCGTGGCTCTGGTTATGCGCTCGTCCATCGTAAGTAGTTTTGATAAAATGATCGCGCCTCGAGAATAACCAACAGCTCGGTATTGTTTTATTTTTAAATGATCCATCAAAGCAATGATATCTTTTAACTCTGCAAAATCTTGATAAGCTATATCACTTTGCGGCTTATCAGAATCACCATTGCCCCGAAGGTCTGGGGCGATTACCCGATATCCTTTTTCGAGTAGTTCTTTTTTTAGAACACTCTTCTCCCAATTTTTTCTTGTATTAATGAATCCGTGTAACAGGAGTATAGCGTCACCATTACCTTCATCAGTAAAGGCAATTTTGGTTTCATCGAAAGAATTAAAAAAATGAGTTTGATCCTGAGCTTTGCAACCAAAGATAGCGGCCATAATTAGACCGCAAATAAGATGTTTCATGTTGATGTAATTACTTAAAACTCCAACTTCTTCTTGCGAAGTTCGAAGTTCTGACCAAGATACACTTTACGAACCATTTCGTCTTGAGCAAGTTCTTCAGGTTTACCAGCCTTAAGTATACCACCTTCGAACATGAGATAGGTTCTGTCAGTAATTGCTAGTGTTTCTTGTACGTTGTGATCTGTAATTAGGATACCAATATTCTTATTTTTAAGATGTGCCACTATACGCTGGATGTCTTCTACCGCAACTGGATCAACCCCGGCAAATGGTTCGTCAAGTAAAACAAAGTTAGGATCGGTGGCGAGTGCTCTAGCAATTTCTGTTCGACGCCGTTCTCCTCCCGATAATAAGTCTCCTCGGTTTTTTCGAATGTGCCCAAGACTAAATTCTTCAATGAGCGATTCCATTTTATGTAGCTGTTCTTTCTTGCTAAGCTTTGTAAGCTGTAGAACGCTTAAAATATTATCTTCAATACTCAATTTTCTAAAAACAGAAGCTTCCTGCGCCAAATATCCAATTCCATTCTGTGCACGTTTGTACATTGGGAATTTGGTGATATTCGTTTGATCTAGATATATCTGTCCTCCATTAGGTTTTATTAGCCCCACAATCATATAAAAAGAAGTGGTTTTACCAGCACCATTAGGGCCAAGTAACCCGACAATTTCTCCTTGATTCACTTCAAGAGATATGCCTTTTACTACTTTTCGACCTCGATAGGTCTTCATGATATTGTCAGCTCGTAAGATCATGTTTCAAAGATGAGGTATCAATGGTTAAATACCAAATAAGGGATTATAATTTGTTATTAAAGTATACATTAAGGCTGCAGTTCAAAGCTTCTAGCCTTCATTATTGCCAACTGAATACTGTTTACTGCGCCTCAAGTTCTTCCCAGAACTCATAAGCTCTTCTTAAATGCGGAATCACGATGGTACCACCAACTAAGGTTGCGATACTTAAACTCTCCATTACTTCTTCTTTAGAAACACCTTCTTTAAAGCATGTTTCTAAATGGTATTTTACGCAATCATCACAACGTAGCACAGTGGAGGCGACCAAGCCCAATAGTTCCTTAGTTTTTACATCCAAAACACCGGCCATAAATGCATTCGTGTCTAGATTAAAAATGCGTTTAATAATCTTGTTATTGTCTTTCAATAACTTACTATTCATTTTCTCGCGATAGGCGTTAAACTCTTCTACTTGACTCATTATTTTGATCGATTAGCCTTAGCTTCTGCTTCTTTTTTCTTTTGATTTTTTATCACTCTTTTAGAGATAAAAATACTTATTTCATAGAGCACCAATACGGGTATCGCTACGATAATCTGACTTGTAACATCAGGTGGTGTAATAACAGCCGAAAGTATCAATACTACAACAAGCGACATTTTTCGATATTTTCGCAGGAATTCCGGGGTGACAAGTCCGATTTTTGTGAGGAAATAAATAATAATGGGTAGCTCAAAAATAAGGCCAGACGCCAATACTGATGCACGTACCATACCGATATAAGAGCCGATATCGAATTCATTTAAGACAACGGCACTTACTTGATAGCTTCCTAAAAAGCGCAGTGATAATGGTGTAACCACGTAATAACCGAATAAGACCCCGATAAAAAATAAAAGCGATGATATCCAGATAAACCCTCCTGCTGTTTTACGTTCATTATCGTATAAACCTGGGCTAATAAACTTCCAAAATTCATATATGACATAAGGGAAAGCAATTATGAAACCAGCGGTAATAGATGTCCACATGTGAGCGGAAAACTGACCCGCTACCGTACGACTTTGTAAGGTGTAGGGTATTTCTTCTAAGCAAAATGATTCATCGAGCCCGATTGCTCTCGAAATATTACAAAGAATTTGGTACGTTGGAAAATTAACATCCTTTGGACCAAATAAAAGCACATCAAATATGATTCCTTTGGCTATAAATGCGACTGTGCCCCCAATTAAAATAGCGACTGTAGCTCTTATTAAATGCCAACGTAGTTGCTCAAGGTGCTCTAAAAATGACATTTCGGTGCCGGTTTGTTCACTTGCTCCCATTAAATAATTCCTTCTTTTATAAGGTTGTGTAAATGAACGACTCCTGCATATTTTCCATTGTCTTCAGCTAATAACTGTGAAATATTATTTTCTTCAATCACTTCCATCGCATCAACAGCCATGGCATCATTATTTATTACCCTAGGGTTTGCTGACATAATATCGGCTGCTTTCAATTTGCTAAAATCCTCATTCTTTGTAAGCATTCTTCGTATATCACCATCAGTAATAATCCCGATGATCTTATCATTTTCTGTCACGGCAACTACACCCAGCATATTTTCGGAAATCTCGATAATTACCTTTTTGATATCGGCATTGGCCTCTACATGTGGTTTCATGTTTTGCGAAGTAATATCACTTACTCTTAGATACAATTTCTTGCCTAAAGCACCGCCAGGATGGTATTTAGCAAAATCACTGCTAGAAAATCCACGAATATCTAATAAGGTTACCGCCAGGGCATCACCTACAACTAATTGAGCAGTGGTGCTGGTTGTTGGAGCGAGATTGTTAGGACATACTTCTTTTTCAACATAAGCATTCAAAACACAATTGGCTTCGGTACCTAAAAATGATGTTTTATTAGAAGTAATAGCTATAATAGGATTCTTGTAATTCTTGATCAAAGGAACCAGCACTTTAATTTCCGGTGTGTTTCCACTTTTGGAGATACAAATCACCACATCATCGGTCAAAATATTACCCAGATCACCGTGAATGGCATCTGCCGCATGCATAAAAATTGCAGGTGTTCCAGTTGAATTAAAAGTGGCAACTATTTTTTGCGCAATAATGGCACTTTTACCTATTCCAGTCACAATAACGCGACCTTTAGAGTTGTAAATTAAGTCGACAGCCTTGCAAAAGTCCTCATCAACTAAATCGACTAAATTGGCAATTGCGTTTGCTTCTTCTTGTATGGTATTTCGGGCAACCCGAATTATTTTCTGTTTGTCCATTAAATAGGCAGCTAAGTTTTGTTTAACCTAAAAAATGCTTATATTTCATTAACAAATGCAAATGTAGCTATTAATTACTTATAGTTAATTAGTGCCAATGGAAATTGATTTACATAAGGAACTGAAAAAATACTTCGGTTTCAGTCAATTCAAAGGATTACAAGAAAAGGTAATAAACAATATTATAAATGATCACAACACTTTCGTGATCATGCCAACTGGTGGAGGAAAATCTCTTTGCTACCAATTACCTGCTTTGGTAAAAGATGGAACAGCCATCGTAGTATCTCCTTTGATTGCTTTGATGAAAAATCAGGTAGATGCACTTCGAAGTATATCCGAAGAAAATGGTATTGCCCATGTACTTAACTCATCGCTTACTAAAACTGAAATTCGCCAGGTAAAAGAAGATATAACCAACGGTGTGACTAAATTATTGTATGTCGCGCCTGAATCACTTACGAAGGAAGAGAATGTCGAGTTTTTGAGATCCGTTACCATTAGCTTTATGGCGATTGATGAGGCGCATTGTATTTCAGAATGGGGGCATGATTTCAGACCTGAATATCGAAACTTAAAAAATATTATAAAGCGTATTGGAGAGTCAATCCCAATAATTGGCCTTACCGCAACTGCAACACCCAAGGTTCAGGAGGATATTTTAAAGAACTTAAGCATGACTGATGCTAAGGTTTTTAAAGCCTCTTTTAACCGACCCAATCTGTTTTATGAAGTAAGACCAAAGACAAAAAATGTCGATGCCGATGTGATTCGTTTTATTAAGCAGCATTCAGGTAAATCTGGTATTGTATACTGCTTAAGTAGAAAGCGAGTAGAAGAGCTAGCTCAAACCCTTCAGGTTAATGGAATTAATGCCGTCCCATATCATGCAGGGCTCGATGCAAAGACAAGAGTAAAACATCAAGACATGTTCTTAATGGAAGATGCCGATGTGGTAGTTGCAACCATTGCATTCGGAATGGGAATTGATAAACCAGATGTTCGCTTTGTAATACATAATGATATTCCTAAAAGTATCGAAAGTTACTATCAAGAAACTGGTCGTGCAGGACGCGATGGAGGTGAAGGTATTTGCCTTGCTTTTTACGCATATAAAGATATAGAGAAGCTTGAGAAATTTATGTCGGGTAAGCCGGTAGCAGAACAAGAAATTGGGCATGCGCTTTTACAAGAAATGGTCGCTTATGCTGAGACTTCAATGTCACGACGTAAATTCATATTACATTATTTTGGTGAAGAGTTTGATAATGAAACGGGAGAAGGTGGTGAGATGGATGACAACATTCGCAATCCGAAAAAGCAACATGAGGCACAAGATAAAGTGGTAAAGTTGTTAGAGATTGTTGAAGCTACTAAAGAGAAATATAAGTCAAAAGAAATTGTAAATACACTTATTGGTAGGTCGAACGCGCTAATGAAGTCGCATAAGACTGATGAAAAGCCTTTTTTCGGTAACGGAAAGGAGGAAAGCGACAAATTCTGGATGGCACTCCTACGACAGGTTCTAGTCTCTGGAGAGTTACGTAAGGACATTGAGACTTACGGAGTTATTAAACTAACCGATCAGGGACGAGCGTATTTAAAAAGTCCACGCTCGTTTATGATGACCGAGGATCATCAATATAACGAGGAGAACGATGCAGGAATAATTACGAATGCTAAAGGTAGTGGTGCTGCCGCTGATGAGAAATTAATGACGATGCTAAAAGATTTGCGTCGTAGTACTGCAAAGCGATTAGGGGTACCGCCATTCGTGGTGTTTCAAGATCCTTCGTTAGAAGATATGGCCCTTAAATATCCAATAAACTTAAAAGAACTTTCTAATGTTCACGGTATTGGTGAGGGAAAGGCAAAAAAATATGGCCAGGATTTTGTTGATATGATTGCCCAATATGTCGAGGAAAACGATATTACTCGATTAGAAGATATGATCGTGAAGAGTACTGGAGCGAACTCCGCTTTGAAGCTCTATATCATTCAAAATGTTGATAGAAAATTGCCTTTAACCGATATTGCATCAGCAAAAGGCATGGAGATGGATAACTTCATTAAGGAAATGGAAGCCATTGTCTACTCTGGTACAAAGTTGAATATCAACTATTGGATTGATGATTTGCTAGATGAAGATCAACAAGAAGAAATTCATGACTATTTCATGGAATCCGAATCTGATAAAATAGACGATGCTATCGAGGAGTTTGATGGCGATTATGACGATGAGGAACTACGCCTATATCGCATAAAGTTTATTAGTGAGGTTGCGAATTAAATCTTCTACAAGATCTAATTGCTCTGTTCTCGTTTTCTTTAGAGAGTATAAAAAGATAGTGGCCACAATAAGAATTACAGCTCTATGAAGTAGCCCGGTACTTTTGGAATCAAATGCAACTACTTTTTCTAAGTATTTTGAATCTATATTTGTACTATGAAAAAATCATTAGTTTTAGCTTTTATACTCGTTTCATTCTTCTTTTTTACAAGTTGTAAAGACGATCAGGAACCAATGGCTGGTCCTATTGAAACGGATATTTCTGTATCACAATCTAGTTGTTGCATTTCTTGGGCTGATACTTCCGATTTACTGCAACAACTCAATAATACAGTAAGCTATAATTATGGTAGGGCACTTGAAAGTGAGGTTGAAAAAACAATAATTTTTGCTTCTGACTCATCGCAAGTTCGTGCTACTGTAGGTTTTAAGGATGCATTTCGAACGGTATATCGAGATGTAAATGTATCCAACAATACCGTGACAATCACCCTGGAAAAAGAAGAAGTGGTACAACCAAATATTGTATCATTAGATGCAGATGGGCCAGGTGATACATATGAATTAATTACTTAAATACTCGCACCTGGCGCCGAGCCAGTCGAAGTACCAGATTGCGGGCATACGGCTTTTGGAAGGCATATTGACGAGGTTTTTGACAATGAGTTAAATACAAATGTATTTAGGTTCTTTATGCATACTGAACCTGACAATGATCGATGTAGAAACTTTGATAGGCAGCGTAATGAAATAAAAACCTACGACCAATCACCAGATGATAGATTGGGAACACAAAATGAAAAGGTTGTTTACAAATGGAAATTTAAATTACCTGCAGGGTTTCAGTCTTCACCAGACTTTACACATATACATCAGCTAAAATCGGTTGGTGGTGATTTAGCGGCAATGCCAATGTACACCTTTACATTAAGAAAAGGTAGTCCAGATAGGCTCGAATTGCGCTATGCTGAAACTGATAGACAGGTTACATTAGCCCAAACGGATTTAGCACCTTTTATAGACAAATGGGTAAGCGTTACAGAAACAATAACCTATGGTACTTCGGGGACCTATGATTTAGAAATAAAAAGAATAGGCGATGATACTATTTTGTTTGAATATACCAATGACGATATCATAAATTGGAGAGCGGGCGCTTCTTTCATTAGACCCAAATGGGGTATTTATCGCAGTTTAATAAACGCACAAGATCTTCGAGATGAATCTGTGCTGTTTGCGAATTTTAGTATAGAAGAGCTTTAAGCATCTTATTACTGCTGTTTGTTTATCAGTTTTCAAAATGTATTAAACAGCTGATTTTGGTTAAAGCACCTTCGTTAGATTTTTTATACTTTCTCTACAAAAAAAGTATCTACCATTTTTGAAATAGTGTTTAGGTATTTATCCTAAATACAAATACTCTTATCCCAATTACAGTTTAGTGTTCCCTCTAGCTACTAACAGTAGAAAATTACAATAGATAATTTTAGTTTTAATGGGTGTTTTAAGTAGCATTAACTGCTGATTTGACCTTTGGTAATTTTCTGTCCTAGCAATCAATATTTAACTCACATCCACTGTGTTTTTATCAGTAATGGGTTTAGAAAGAGCAATAATTTTCATAGCGATAACTATTTATTTTTGTTAAATATTTATTAAAAAATATTAAACAAAGCAACCATTCTATTCATGTTGTATCAATGATTTGTTGAATTATTTTGTTTTAAAGTTAAACATAATAACATGAAATAAATCACACCGAATAAAACATAAACCATTTTTTAAAAATCACACAGCATGAAAACACTAATTAACCATGTTTTTAAAAAGAGTATTTGGGTAATGGCATTCGTCCTTGTTCTAGGAGCTTGTAAAAATGATGACGGTCCCCTTGTCGTCGAAGAAGCTTTTGAAGAAGGAGAATTTGCAGAATCACCCATCATCAGTTTCGAAGAAATTGATGAAATGACCAAAACCACGATTGATGGTGAACTTAATGATGAAACTACATCTAAAACCGACGGCAAAATAGCTGCTAATCGGGGGATTAGTATAGAAAGAAGACGTTACGATTTTAACGCAACTGTAACTCGCGGCGCTGATGAAGGTGCTGAGTTGAGTGGGGAGTTGAATGTAAAATTTACTTTATATCACGCATCCTTTGCGATCATTCGTGGGTTTTTAGATCTAGGAGATGGTGAACGCGCTGCTTTAAGAGGAGCTTGGATTAGTGACGGTTTTGTTTATCTGATAATGCGTCTCCCGGACAACAGTCTAGTATTTGGCTATGGTCAAGCAGATGACGACGGAGATATTCAAGGTCGGTTTAGATTCTTTACCAGAAACGGTAGAAGTGTAGGAAATTGGACAGCTGAATTGACGAGTGTTACCAACCCAAGTCAAGACTTAGTGGATATTGTTGCTTCCGATGGACGTTTTAATACACTGGTTCAGGCGGCTACCGATGCTGGCTTAGTTGATGCACTTAAAGGAGATGGTCCACTTACCTTATTTGCTCCTACGGATGATGCATTTGCTGCATTAGAGACAGTTCCAGGAGGAGATACGCTAAAACAAGTGCTATTATATCATGTTTTAGATGGTAAGTTCCGTACGCAGAAGTTGCTGCAAAAAGAAATGCTTGCAACCTTACAGGGAGAAGATATCAAGGTTTCTTTAAATGAGAATAATGAGATCATTATTAATGATGTTGTAAAACTAGTGCAAGCAAATATTAGAGCCAAAAATGGCATTTTACATGTCATCGACGCGGTACTGATTCCACCATCATTTCAGGATTTACCTTCTATTGTAGAGATAGCAACTGGTGATGAGAATTTCTCCACTTTAGTAAATGCACTAACAACTGCTAACTTAGTAGAAACACTCCAAGGAGACGGTCCTTTTACGGTATTTGCTCCTACTAATGCCGCTTTTGAGAAGTTGGCAGCCATTCCTGAAGGCGATGCTTTAACTGAGGTATTACTATACCATGTTGCATCTGGAAAGCTCACTGCAGCAGATATTGTAGAAGCTGGTACAGTAGTTACTCTTAATAATGGAGCGGAAATTGCTGTGGAAATGACTGATGATAAGGTCATTTTAAATGGGAATATTGAGGTTGCCATTGCAAATATTATGGCTTCAAACGGTATTGTACATGTTATTAATGATGTCTTAATCCCGCCGCTGCCATCTATTGTGGATATTGCTACAGGAGATGAAAACTTCTCAACACTGGTAAGTGCACTAAGCGCTGCTGATTTGGTTGAAACATTACAAGGTGAAGGACCATTTACAGTATTTGCGCCTACAAATGATGCTTTTGAAAAACTAGATGCGCTACCAGAAGGCGATGCTTTAAAAGATGTGTTATTATATCATGTTGCAGCTGGGAAATTTGATGCCGCTACATTATTAGCAGATGGAAAAGTAACAACTATTCAGGGAGCCGAAATTACCGTAGAAAAAATTGGCGATGATGTGATTTTAAATGGAATGGTAAAAGTGGTGATTGCTGATATTATGGCTTCGAACGGTATCGTTCATGTCATCGATACAGTTTTGTTACCGCCACTACCTTCAATAGTTGACATTGCTGTTGGTAATCCTGACTTTAGCACTCTAGTCGCTGCTTTAGGTCAAGCAAATTTGGTAGATGCCTTGCAAGGAGAAGGACCATTTACAGTATTCGCTCCAACAAATGCTGCATTTGATCAATTGGATGCAATTCCAGAAGGGGATGCATTAGCACAAGTTTTATTATACCATGTAATTGATGGAAAAATTACTTCAGGAGATATTCCCGAAGGAGAAACATTAGTGACAACGAAGCAAGGAGAAGAAGTTTCTGTAGTTCGAAATGGAGATATGATTACCTTAAATGAATCTATTACGGTGATTTTAAAAGATGTCATGGCGTCGAACGGGGTAATTCATGTAATCGACGGTGTATTAATTCCGCCAAGTCTACAACCCTTACCTTCAATAGTTGATATTGCTGTTGGCAATCCTGACTTTAGCACTTTGGTAAGTGCATTAGGGCAAGCTGGCTTAGTAGAAGCATTACAAGACGATGGCCCGTTTACAGTATTCGCACCCACAAATACTGCATTTGATCAATTAGATGCAATTCCTGAGGGTGATGCACTAGTTCAAGTGTTATTATACCATGTAATTGATGGTAAAATAGCTTCAGCAGACATCCCTCAAGGAGAAACATTAGTAACTACAAAGCAAGGAGAGCAGGTATCTGTTGTGCGTAATGGCGATATGATTACTTTAAATGAAACGATAAGCGTTATTGTAAAAGATATCATGGCTTCTAATGGCGTTATTCATGTAATTGATGGAGTATTGATTCCACCAAGTTTTACTGGGAAAACAATCTTAGACCTAGCGAAAGAGACTCCGGAACTTTCAACTTTGGTTAGCGCTGTTGAAGCTGCAGGTTTGGATGGTGTTTTAGATGGTGAAGGAAGTTTTACAGTATTTGCACCTACAAACGATGCTTTTGCTCAATTAGCAGCATTACCAGAAGGTGATGCTTTAGTAGAAGTGTTGAAGTATCATGTAGTAGGGCAAAAGTTGTTGGCCGATGATTTGAAGCAATTGCATACCGTTACAACCTTACAAGGTCAGGATGTAACAATCTTTTATAATAACGGAAAGATTTATCTAAATGGTCATGTAATTCAAGTGGCTATTGCAGATATTGAAGCAACAAATGGAGTTGTACACGTAATAACTGGTGTACTTATTCCGCCGGCTTCACATTAATAATTAGCATAAAAAGCTCCAATGGTATATGCCGTTGGAACTTTTTTATTTTCCATTGAAATTTCAAATTTCAGAATAGTACTAATCGAAAAACCCAGGATATACCTGGGTTTTTCTTAGTACAAATCGATTTTAAAGCCCGAATCGATTCATATTTATAGTCAGGGGATTCGACTCTACTTCTTTACTGAACAGGTGCTAATACCAAAAGGAGCGTAAAGCGGACAAAAACTAACCAAACTAGTTAGTAAAAATATTCCTGCAGCCACTAATAGTACTATTCCCAATGTTCCAGTTACCGTTCCTGTAAAATACAAAACGGCCGCAACGATTGCGACTAGCAATCTAACAATCTTATCCGTAGTTCCCATGTTTTTTTTCATAATAATTAATTTTAGTTAAACACATTGGTTAAAAGTAAAACGGCTCCATAAATAATGCCCAAGCAAATTATGCACACTAAACCTAGCTTTATTATCTTGTTTTTATCCATTTTACTAAACAAAAGTAGTCTCGATTTTGCTAAAAAGAAGTGACTAAAGTCACGCCGAAAGTACTTTTATGGTTTGTGATGACTGTTTAATTTTGTTTTCTACCTCTAATTTTTTCAATACTCGGCTAATTACTTCGCGTACAGTGCCTAATTCGTTTGCTATTTGATTGTGCGTAATTTTCAACTCGTTATTTGCCGTTACTTTCGCTTTCTCTTTTAAATAGTCATATAGTCGTTTATCCATTTTGCTAATCAAAATTTGCTCTATGCTAGTTAAGAGATCGACATAACGTTCGTTGTATTGCTGGTAAAATAACTCATTGAGTTTGGGATATGTTTTTATCCATTCTCTCACCTTTTCTACAGGTAATAAAAGTAGCGTAGAATCCTCTTCAGTAACCGCATATATTTTGCTTGGTTGATTGTACAATCCTGCTGAAAAAGACATTATACAACTTTCTTTTGGTTGAATGTAATACAAAAGCAGTTCTCGTTCTTCAAATCTAGAGATCACCTTAACAAGTCCTTCGACCACAAATGGAATTACATTAATATATTGATCTTTTCTTAAAATTTCTGTGGCCTTAGGTATTTGCTTAACAATGGCCGCATGCAATATTTCGTCAGCTAAAGCCTTACCTAAAAACGCTATTTTATTCGCAATCTGTTTCATCAAATACGCATTAGTAATCCTATTTTTTACGAATTTATAAATGCTAATTTACTTTAGTATTCTCATTTACTACAATCTACTTTCAAAACAACAATGAAAACTTCAGAATTAATTACCTTTGCACCCAATTTAAAAATAGAAAAATGCAAGACGGTTTATATGCCAAATTCAATACCTCTAAAGGGGAGATCTTGGTAAATCTAGAATTTGAAAAAACACCAGGTACAGTTGGTAATTTTGTTGGGTTGGCTGAAGGAAACTTAGAAAATGATGTAAAACCTCAAGGCACACCATATTACAATGGACTTAAATTCCACAGGGTGATTCCTGATTTTATGATCCAAGGTGGATGCCCACAAGGAAGTGGAGTAGGTGGTCCTGGATATCAATTTGATGACGAAATTCATCCTGATTTAAAACATAGCGGCCCTGGTATGCTTTCGATGGCAAACGCGGGTCCAGGAACAAACGGAAGTCAGTTTTTTATCACTCATATCGCTACTGATTGGTTAGATGGTAAGCATACTGTTTTTGGTAATGTGATTGAAGGACAAAATATTGTAGATACAGTTGCACAAGGAGATACTATTGATAGTATTGAAATCGTTCGTGTTGGTGCTTCTGCAGAAGCGTTTAATGCTATTGAGGCATTTAGAACTTTTGAAGGTGCTCGTGAAGCTCGTTTAGCCGCAGCGGTTCAAGCTCAAAATGCTGCTTTAGATAAATTATCTGCCGGATTTGAAAGAACTGATAGCGGACTTCGTTACCAAATCATTCAAAAAGGAAATTCTGGTGTAAAAGCTGGAAAAGGAAAAACAGTATCGGTTCACTATAAAGGACAGTTAGATGACGGGACTGTATTCGATTCTTCTTTTAAAAGAAACCAACCAATTGATTTTGCTTTAGGCGTAGGTCAGGTAATTGCTGGTTGGGACGAAGGTATCGCACTACTAGAAGTTGGTGATAAAGCTCGTTTAGTAATCCCAAGTCATCTAGGATATGGTGAGCGTGGTGCAGGCGGTGTAATTCCACCAAATGCAAACCTCGTTTTTGACGTAGAATTGGTTGCTGTTAAATAAGGACCAAGAAGCAAAAAGTTAGCGCCAAGAAACAGGACTATTTTCAGTCTGGTTTCTTGGCTTTTTTGTTTCATAAAGTCTTTATTGCTGTATCCAAAAGCTTACTGTTAGGTTGAGATCATATAGACTCCGCTTGTCAAGCCGCCTAATTAATGTTGTTAACGCATTCCTATTTCAAATTCTAAGCAGTATCTTTAAACACCTAAAATAATACTACTTCCAAGTGCGGTTTTTAAAGAAGACTTTTCGTTTTTTGCTTATTCTCATAGCGCTTTTGGCTCTTGTTTATTTTCTCGGTCCACGGGTAGAAAAACCAGAATTAAATCCGGATTTACCTGAGCTAACAACAGATCTTCTACAATTAGAAAATGAGATAAATAGCCAGGAAGAATCAAATGAAAAAGTAAAAATTGACAATCAATCTACCATCGTGTGGTTTGATTCAATTCCTAAAAAAACTAAATATAGTTTTGTGTATTTCCATGGTTGGTCTGCAAGCCATGAAGAAGGCGCGCCCTTACATCGACAAATGGCAAAACGATATGGAGCCAATTTATATTTACCTCGACTTGCCGGCCATGGTTTAAATGAAGGGGAGCCAATGCTCAATCTAACTGCTACCGATTATTTGAATAGTGCAAAAAGAGCCTTAGCTGTTGCAAAAACAATAGGAGAAAAGGTAATTGTTATGGGCACTTCAACAGGAGGTACTATCGGTTTGTGGTTAGCTAGTGAGCATCCTGATATCGAGGCTTTATTATTGTATTCTCCAAATGTTGAAATCTATGATAGTTCGTCTAAATTGTTATCAGGACCTTGGGGGTTACAATTGGTTCGATTGGTGCAAGGAGGGGACTACTTTTCATTCAAAGCCGATTCTATCAAACGGCAATATTGGACAACAAAATACAGAGTAGAAGCTTTGACTCATTTGCAGGCGTTGATTGATGATACGATGAACGAGGATGTCTTTGGTGCTATAAAACAGCCTGTTTTTATGGGATATTACTATCGAGATGAAGAAAATCAGGATAAAGTAGTTTCGGTTTCTGCGATGTTGGACATGTATGGAAAGCTAGGAACTAAAAACACACTAAAAAGTAAACAGGCATTTGCCAATGTCAATGACCATGTAATGACTTCGCATATTACAAGTAAAGATTTTGAGAGTGTAAAAAATAGGACGATCGAGTATCTCGAGGCCACCCTAAGTCTGAAACCAATTAAAAAAGAAATTCAACTATAAAATGAAAAAACTACTAGTAGTATTTACCGTTTTTGCCCTCTTGATCGCATGCAAAAAGGAGGTAAAACAAAAAGAACCAGCTGTCATTTGGGAAGCTTATGACGAGTCTGTTGATCTTGCTGCTCAGCAAGAGCACGAAAGCGAACGAATGCGTTATAAGTTGGTAAACTCAGTTGTCACAGATAAGAATAGTATTTGGGAACCTTTTATTACCGAGTTGTCATACTTTTCAGCTGCGGAATATGAAGGATTAAAGCCGTACATACTTGAAAAATCAATTCCTGAAATTAATAAAAGTATAAAAGAAGGGAAATTGACCTATGAGCAGTTGACCTTATTTTACATTTACCGAATTCGTCAATTTGAAAGTGATAACACTTTGTCATTAAATGCGGTTATTGCTTTAAATCCGGAAGCGGTTCGTATTGCAATAGATCTAGATGAAAATTTGGATGCAGAAGCAATGGACCTTTACTCGATCAAAGGAATGCCGATTTTGATCAAGGATAATATCGGATTAGCAGGAATTCCGACAACAGCAGGAGCGGTTGCGCTAAAAGATAATATGGTTGATGATGCGTTCATCACTAAGCAATTAAAGGAAAGTGGTGCGATTATTTTAGGGAAGGCGAATTTAAGTGAATGGGCTTATTTCTTTTGTAGCGGTTGTCCTTTAGGCTATAGCGCGCTAGGTGGACAAACAATGAATCCCTACGGGCGTATGCAGTTTGAGAGTGGGGGCTCGAGCTCAGGTAGTGGAGTAGCAGGAGCAGCCAATTATGCAGTAGCTACGGTCGGTACCGAGACAAGCGGATCGATTTTATCACCATCAAGTAAAAACAGTATTGTCGGTTTAAAACCAACAATTGGTAAGTTAAGTCGTGGAGGAATAGTGCCTATTTCTAGTACTTTAGACACTCCAGGCCCAATGACAAAAAGTGTAGTTGATAATGCCATTTTGCTTAATGCTATGTTAGGCAAGGACAAGGCAGATTCTAGTACAGTAGAGTCTATTCAAGTGAATTTAAAAGAAATTGAAGATGCCGATCTAAAAGGAAAACGTTTTGGCGTTATAAAAGCTTTGAAGGAAGACTCTTTGTACGTAGCTGCATTAGATAAAATAGCAAAAGCGGGAGCCGAGCTGGTTGAATTTGATCCAGGTAGTCCAGGATTATCTGGTTTTATTACCTTGTTGAATATTGATATGAAAATAGACTTACCTTATTATTTTGCTGATTACGGAAATAAGGATTTATCATATAAATCGGTCAAAGATGTCGTGAATTTCAATAAACAAGATTCCCTAATAAGAGCACCTTACGGGCAGCAATTGTTTGAAGGTATTGTAAGCGATACTACAACGGTTGAAGAACTAAATGTGATAAAATCAAATTTAGAAGCTTTAGGTCGTAATTTCTTTAATACTGCATTAGATGATTTAAAGGTAGATGCAGTACTTTCTATAAATAATTATCATGCGGGTTATGCTGCCGTCGCGAAGTACCCAGCCTTAACAGTTCCTATGGGATATCAGGAAAGTGGTGAGCCGATGAGCTTAACGTTTATAGGAAAACAGTTTGAAGAAGAAAAGTTATTACAACTTGGTAGCGCGTATGAAAAAGTAAGCAAGGAACGTAAGACCCCTAAAAAATATCAGTAGATGAATAAAATGAAAGGAGCTATTGTCATGATTACGAGAATCGTGGCTTATTATTGCTTGTTTATGGGCTTACTTAAAATAAGCGCTATTTTTCGTGGCGCTTGGCTCGTCCCAAATCTGATTTTGGCAGCTCTTTTATTGATATTGGGAGGACTAGCTTTTTATCAAATAAAGCAAAAGAAGTTCAGCGGCATTTTTGTAATACTATCGATTGTACTAATCTCGGCCTTGCGTTTTTATGAAATACGTTTGGTACATTTAATTCAAGAATGGGTAAGTTAAGATATATATGTTTTTTGGTTTTTATGTTGATATGGCAAGTCTCCATATCCCAAATTACACATCCTAAAATGAGTCCGTTTTCTTCGGTAAAACAAGAAATAGGCTTAGTCACTATTACTATAGATTATTCAAGACCAAGCGCAAGGGGAAGGAACATTGTTGGAGACTTGATGCCTTATGATCGCATTTGGAGAGTAGGTGCTAATGAATCGACCAAGTTCACTACTTCTCATGATATTACAATAGGAGAACATCTATTAAAAAAAGGAACTTATGTTCTGTATGCTATACCTCATAAGGAATATTGGGAAGTTATTTTTCATACTAATCTGACTCATTGGGGTGACGGGCGTACCGACTACAAGCCGCAAGAGGACGCGTTCAGAATTCAAATAAAACCCGAAAAAACTGCTGATTTTCAAGAGACCTTTTTAATCACCCTAAATCATTTAGATCACAATAGCGGAATAATGGAATGGATCTGGGAACATACCAAGGTTAGTATTCCTATTAAGGTTGATACACATGAAATGATGCTTGGTCGGATTAAAACATTATTGAAAGACAATCCGACAGCAATGAGTTATTACCAGGCGGCTAGATATTATCAAGAGCAGGACCACGATTTAATTAAGGCTTTAAAATGGTTAGATAAAGCTGAGACACTTGGTGGACGAACTTATTATATTCATCGTATTCGATCTTTGGTTCTAGAGAAAAAAAAGGACTATAAAAACGCAATTAAAGAAGCTAAAGCCTCACTTAAAATTGCTGATTCACTTGGCAAAGATGAGTTTGTTAGGATGAATCAAAAGAATATTGAAAAATTGCAAAAACTACTTTAGTTGTTCTTATTGCTTTTAAGTGGAGTATTCATCCAATACCCAGTTAAATTTTTTGGTGCAACTATAGCCTGATTTTTGTGTAAAGGACGAGTTTTTAGCATAAAATGACCATCTGTAGATTTTAAGTTATTTGAATTTAACTGTTGCACAAAAAACTCTCTAAATTGGCTATAGGAAGTAGATTCAGATTTATGTACCTCATTTCCGTAAATGTCTACTACGTTTTTCACTTCGAGGGTAATACCCTTATTTGTTGTTTTTCGCTGTGATTGAATTCTTTTACTGTCAAAAACCCAGCTTTTTTGTTTGGGATATAATCGAACACTCTTATTTTTTGTCACAATACTATCTATGGCTAGATAAATACCTTGATACCATAACCGATACCTATTCTTTTTCCTTGCACTACTCGGTACAGGGGGATTATTAAATACAACTTCAAAAAATTTCTTGTCATGATTAACTTTTACAGTATCGGGAATGAACTTTGGCGGTTGTAAAACTTCAAATGAGTTATTGAAGGATATATAATTAGGATACATTCTGTCTTTATGGAGTTGATATTCCACAATAATCTGATATAGAAGCTTTCCTGGAATTTTTTCATTAGCCTCCTTGAAGCTATTGCTTTGTTTTTGACCTTTATTATTTTTAGTATCATAAACATTATATTCCAGTTTGTATATGTGAAAATCGCCTTTACTTATGAAGATTTTACCTTGAACTTTATAAGGAGTTTGATTTTTAATGAGGTTAACAACATATAAAGGAATATCATTTAACGAAGTTTCATAGCTTAATTTAAGTCTATGATTTTTAATTAAATCTATGTCCAAACGATTTATAAAATCATAGGTGTTTATGTTGTGATTTCGCAATGCGTCATGCAGACGAAGTATGGTATATTCGTTTCCTCCCTGTCCGTCTAAGGTGGCATTGTTGATGATTTTACTTCTATTTATATAGTCATACGGTTTAGCTGCTAGCGTATCAATTGGAAAATCAATGTTTGTTTTATAGTTGTATATTTTAGTTTGTGTGTTCTTCAGATCCTCAAAACCAAACCCAGGATCAAATACTTCTAATATCGCTTCTTTTAAATTAAGATACTTACTGTCTTTTAATTGATAATCTCGATAATAACCAATGTATGAAAATGGCTCAAATGGAAAATTTTCAGGAATTCTTTTTATAGCTTTTCGAACAATCTCTTTAGCTTTGAGTCTTTTGCGAATTTTGGAGTCTATAAGAACCACTTCTGCCAGCATTTCTACTTTTTCACTAAGACGTATATAATTAATTTGATTTTTAGAAAGGTCGGTTAAAGGGATTTCCTTTGTCTTATAGCCCATAGAAGATATTACCAAAGTATCTTTCAAGCTAACAAGTTCGTAAGGAATTCTAAATCCACCGTCGAGATTGCTAATCAGCCCTTTTGATTTGTTTTTAATTTTGATAGTAGCAAATGGAATAGAAGTAGCATCTTTAGAGTCAACTAATTTTCCGTTGATAAATTCAATTTGCTGTCCAATTGAAAAGTTAAACTGTACTAAAAAAACTATAATGGAGTATGCACGTAAAGCTCTGATCGACGAAGTCATTTAATACAATAAATTTTTTGATTTAAATGAATATCAAATTAATAAACATTGTGATGGTTTTCAATAAAATAGCATTAAGATTTTAGTAAGCTTCTGTTAAATTTTTGTCTGTCTTGATAATAGCAATACATTTTTGGACTCAATTAATCAAACATACTAATTTTGCCATCTTTTATGAAAAAAACACTTTTCAAAACCCTAATTTTGCACACCTTTTAAAAAGACTTGTAATGCGCACTAAATCTCTTAAAAACAACAAAATAAATGTCGTAACCTTAGGTTGCAGCAAAAATGTATATGATAGCGAAGTGCTAATGGGCCAGTTACGGGCAAATAATAAAGAGGTTGTGCATGAAGAAGAAGGAAATATTGTAGTTATAAACACCTGTGGTTTTATTAACAATGCCAAAGAAGAAAGTGTTAATACTATTTTAGAATATGTTTCTAAAAAAGAAGAAGGAGCTGTCGATAAGGTTTTTGTTACAGGCTGTTTAAGCGAACGCTATAAGCCAGATCTTGAAAAAGAAATTCCTGATGTTGACCAATATTTTGGTACTACAGATCTACCGCTATTATTGAAAGCTTTAGGTGCCGATTACAAACACGAATTAATTGGCGAACGCCTAACAACTACACCAAAAAATTACGCTTATTTAAAAATAGCGGAGGGTTGCGACCGGCCATGTAGTTTTTGCGCTATTCCTATCATGAGGGGTAAACACCGCTCAACGCCAATTGAAGAGTTAGTTACCGAGGCAGAAAAACTGGCCGCGGATGGTGTTAAAGAACTTATTTTGATTGCCCAAGATCTAACCTATTATGGTCTTGATTTATATAAAAAACGAAACCTAGCCGAACTTTTATTGGCTTTGGTCAAAGTTGAAGGAATCGAATGGATTCGCCTACACTACGCGTTCCCAACTGGATTTCCTGTCGACGTGCTAGAAGTGATTAAAAATGAGCCTAAGGTTTGTAATTATATCGATATTCCGTTACAGCACATTGCCGACCCTATATTAAAAAGTATGCGTCGTGGCACCACAAAAGCGAAGACAACTAAGCTGTTGAAACAGTTTAAAGAAATGGTGCCTGAAATGGCAATTCGTACTACATTAATTGTTGGCTATCCGGGTGAAACAGAAGAGGATTTTGAAACCCTTAAGGACTGGGTTAGCGAAATGCGTTTTGACCGCTTAGGTTGTTTTACTTACAGCCATGAAGAAAACACACATGCTTATAATTTAGAAGATGATGTGCCCGAGGATGTAAAACAAGATCGGGCTAATCAGATTATGGAAATACAGAGCCAGATTTCGTGGGAACTTAATCAAGAAAAAATAGGTAAGACCTTTAAGTGTATTATCGATCGAAAAGAAGGGAATCATTTTGTAGGTAGGACCGAATATGATTCCCCTGATGTAGATAATGAAGTCTTGATAGATGCTACTGAGCACTATTTGAAAATCAGCGATTATGCAATGATTACTATTACGGAAGCTACTGATTTTGATCTAATAGGAAAGCCTAGTAACTAGAAATAGTTAAAATAGTTATTGATTATTTCTTCCAATTCCTCATGAGTTAATGGTTTTTTCATGAAAATTTTCACATCTTCATATTTATGAGCCTTTTTCTCATCATCAACATTTAAACTGGTCGTAAGTATTGCAACTATAATCTTTACCTTTTTATTTTCAGGTAAGGCTTAGTATTCCTCCAGAAAATCCTATCCACTCACGCCCGGCATATTAATGTCTAGAAATATCAAATTGGGTTTGGGAGAATTATCGGCTAAATAGTTAATATAAGTCAGAGCGTCGCTTGCATTTTCTTTAATCGCAAAAGCGCGTAAATCAAAGCATAAAAAAGGCCTCATTTTAAAATGAGGCCTTAAATTATTTTATAGAAAACGATTGTTGACTAACTGTCTTTTATTTTTTTGAGCTTGCGTTGTATTTTTTTAATTGCTGCTTCAATCGATTTTTCAGGCTCTATTACGTTGTACTCCCCCCAAAATTCAGGATCAGAAAAACCAGAAGCTTCGTCACCAATAATGACAGTAGGACGTAAACGCTCTCGCGGTTTTAAGTAATTATTTTCAGTATTGGTTTCCCAGTCTGTTATAGCCATTTCGCATGAAAGTTTGTACCTAGAATTAAACAACTTTTTACGCCAGTTTACCTTAAACTCTAGTTGAACATTGCCATAACCGTAGTGCCATTTTCCGTTTTTATTTCTATAATCAACACGATAGGAAGCTTCCGTAGGAATAACAGTTACGTCTCGAGGTTTCTTTTTTACAAAGGCTGCCGATGCTAATTTCTCATTTTCAAGATTTAAATGATAGATGGCACTCGTTAAGACATAATTTTCAGGGTTAATATATAAGGTGCCATAGTATAGTGGCTCGTTTAATGTTTCTAGTTGTTTAAAATTTACAACATATACTGGTTGATTGTTGATCGATGTAGTTCTTCCAAACGAAAAGGTATAGTATTCCAACATATCCTCTGTAAATACATATTCAGGATACTTCATTATATCGAGGTACAAGGTACTAAAAGGACCACCTTGTAATTTGAGCGCCACGGTATCTAATTTTTTATAATTAGTACTTTTTCTTGCTTTGTAAAGTTTTACCGCGTCTTTGCGAGAATACGTGTAGGGTTGTTTGTAAATATTTACTACCGCTTCTGATAATGATACGTTCGTTCGACGCTTCTTAATAGTTTCCCGATAAAAAGCAGTCATTACTGTAGGATCATTAACATAATTGGTTCCGCGATTTTTTAGGGTTTTCCTAACAAGTTCTCTTGCATTTTTTGGTACAGAAATATTAACCTCACTAAGTTCGGTAACAGATGTTTCAAGTTTAATTTTCGTCTTTTCTTCTTTGAGATCTTGAATGTCTAATACTTTTGTTTTAAAGCCTAAGAAGGAAACGGTTATTTTACCGGCAGTTAAGGTCTTGGGGATTTTAAGTGCAAACTCACCTTCACTATTTGTTATGGTGCTAATATTAGTGCCATTTACCGTTAATGAGGCAAAGACTAAGGGGGCGTTATTAGAACTATTTACCACAGTGCCTTTATATTGATTAAAGGCAACTGTAGGAGCTATTTGAACTGGATCTTGTGCAAAGGCGGTATGATTAATACCTAGAGCTAGGCATAACACCATACTTAAGCCGTACAGCTGTTTGATAATTGATTTTTTGGTGGTCATAATTCGTATTTTTACATCTATTTTCAGCAGTTTTATCAACTATGTAAGTTACTCATTTAAAAAGATGATTACAACTTTGTCGTGTTAAAAGCTGTTAATCAACAAACAAGAATGTTAGAATTTAATTCCGATTTTCCTGCCTATGTGTCCCTAAATGGCGAAGTTATTCCAACAAGCGAGGCTAAGATATCAGTTTTTGATCGTGGGTTTAATTTTGGTGATGGTGTATATGAAGGACTGCTTATAGTTAATGGCGTTATCTTGTTTGAAGATGCCCATTGGAATCGGTTACAACGAAGTTTGAAAGCCTTAGACATGAGTTCTGATATTGCGCAATTAAAATTGAGAATACGTACATATCTTCAACATGAAGAAGTAGCAAAGAACTCAGCTTTTCTGTATGTGCAAATAAGTAGAGGAGTGGCTATGCGCGGTCATCAATACAATAAAAGTATTTCTCCAACGGTATTTATGTATGCAATTAATAGGGAAGTTACCGATATTAATGAGACATTTTTAGACACAATTTCTACCCCTGATAATCGCTGGCATCGGTGTGATATTAAAATGACATCTTTATTGGGGAATGTCATGGCAAAAACAAAAGCCATAAATACCAACTGTTATGAAAGTATTATGGTGCGAAATGGTCTCATTACCGAAGGCTCTCATTGTAATGCCTTTTTTGTGAAAAATGGTAGGGTATTCACCCATCCAGCGGATCACCATATTCTAAATGGCATTACCCGCTTAAAGGTTGTTGAGCTATGTAATGAACTAGGTATTCCTTTTACAGAACAAGCTGTTGCGTATAGTGAGTTAAAAACTATGGATGAAGCATTTTTAACCGGAACTTCAACGCAAATTGCTCGAATTCATAAAATTGATGATCATGAGTTCGATATCAATTTTAAAAATAGCATTACAATGCGGGTTCAATACGCCTATGCAAAGCTCAAGCGGGCATATATTAAAAAAGTAAGGTAACAAAAAGATCCCGAATGTTGTCATCCGGGATCTTTTTGCTAAATAAATAATTTATAGTAGTAGTCTTTGTTTTGTCTTTTACATTCCGAAAGCCACTTTTGTAAAGAAAACTAACATTGGTAAAACAAGTGCCGCAGTAAGTAGGGTACTGATAGCATTTCCGTTGCTGTCTTCATTCTTTTGGAAGTTCATTACATGAGAAGTCATTTTATCTTGGTTAAAGATCATATAAGTAGCTACATGTAAAGTAGGTTGTAATAATAATAAAGCTATTCTGTAAGGCAAACTTAACTCAAGTCCTACAACTTCTACCATTTTATATACGTAAAAGAAAACGGTTACTGAAAAGATAAAAGAAGTTTGAGCGTGTAAGTTGAAGGTTTTAATTCCAGCGTAGTTGAAGTACTGATAAACTTTCGAGTAAAATAAGATAGCGGGGTTATTCATGTCTTTTTGTTTAGGTGATTATTGTAAGATGTTGTTGCAATTATTAAACACCTACCCCCTAAAAAACCCTACCCTTTTCATTATTTTTTTTTCAAATTGTTTGTAAAAGCTTGATAATCAATATTCTGTTTGTTGTCAGGAAAAACTCTATTTCCTTACGAAAAACAAAAAAACCGTCTTAGATGAGACGGTTTTTTGACCAAATGTTTAAGGATAGGTTTAGACTTATACTAAAACAATAAGGATTTGGGGGCTTAGTTTAGTTTTAATTAAACTGCAAAAACAGTTATTGTAAAGAAAATGATCATAGGTAGGATAAAAGCGACGGTAAGTAAACTACTTATCGCATTGGTTTGTGCAGATTCATTTTCTATAATGTCTGATAATTTACTTGCCATTGCAGCACTATTAAAGTAAGAATATGAAATGAGATGCATCATGGGGCCAATAGCCAAAATCATTAATTGGATAAATACAGAAGCTTCTCCAGTAAAAAGTTGAACTACCTCAAGAAAATAAAAATACAAGGTCGCCGAAAAAATAAACGAAGCTTGCGCATGTACATTAATTGCTTTGATTCCGGCAAAGGTGAAATACTGCAGAATTTTAGCATAGAATAGGTTAATTGGGTTCATAGGTGTTGCTTTAGGGTTATAGGTGTTGTCAATGTTCGACATAGCGAATATATATTTACATCGATTATAAGCAAATAAATATCGATGAAATACTTAAATATTAACATTTGTTAACATTTATATATAAAATCATACCATTTTTAACCCAGCTTTAAGAAAGTATGATTTTGGGTGGATAATTAATAAGCGGCCTTAATACATTCAATAACTACTTTGTTGTTATCATGTACAGTGGTAAAAAATAAATAGGTATCACCACCATCTTTAATTCCGAATGATTTTTTGATCGTATCTGGATTTTCTGGAAAATTACGACAGCTTACATTTGCCTTAGCTCCTTTATAAAGTGACTTAATCTTCTTCTTATTAAAAGATTGTACTGCCACTACCTTAAACATGCGCCCAGGAAAATTGATTTTTGAATTTGATGTATATAAATGTGTGTGTTGATGCAGTTTCTTTAATGTGAACGCCTCCGCAATATTTTTGAATGCTCCAGATTTTAGGATAGCAGCGTTAGGTTCAAATAAATACTGCATGGGCTCGGCAAAATCTATAACAACTTCGGGAAGTGGTAATGTTGTTTTATAGATGGGTTGATCACTATCTAAATTAACAGCTATAAGATCGACTGCGCTTACCTGTTCTTTATTTAAAATCCAGAGCAATTCCTTTACTTCATTTTTGACAGCAACAATATGAATTTCCTGAACGTACTGTAGTTCTTTCAATCCGATACTAATATCGAGTAGCGGTGATGTTTTTATCAGTATATTATCTGCCTTCTCAAAAAGTAATGAGATGAGTTCTGGAATATTTGGAATACAATCCGCTAGAAAAAATACTTTTTGTTGGTTGTCATCACGTCTTGCGGGATCGACATATATCCAACTAAAATGGGATTTTGTATCCTTTAGATACTGAATCCCATCAGTGGCTACGCAGCTTACATTATTGGCTTGTAACTGTTCAAAGTTATGTACCGCTATTTCCGAAAGTTGTTTTTGTTGTTCGCAATGAATAAGAGTATCAACTTTTTTTGCCATATAGAATGCGTCCACACCAAAACCGCCTGTGATATCAATGACAGATGCTCCATTAATTAAACTCGCTTTGTAAGCGGCTGTAATTTCAGATGAGGTTTGTTCAATAGATAATGGAGTTGGATAATATATATTTGAATGTCTATGCCAGCTAGGAAGTTTATTCTTAGATTTCTTCTTTGCGATTAGCTGATCGATCAGCTCCTTGTTTTCAATATGTTCAAAAAACTGCTTTTTAAATGCTAGATCAAGAGGATCTTTCGATCCGTAGTTTTTTAAAAACTCTTGAACCTCTATATGTAAAATATGCCTATTCAAATGGGCTAGTTAAATGTCCTTGGTAAGGCTTTTTACCAGTTTGTTTTCTGCCAAAAACTCCTTTAAAATTACTTTAATGACAGTATAAGCGGGTACGGCAACGATCATTCCTATTACACCAAAAAGTAAACCGGCAATAATAATAATTAAGAAAATTTCTAAGGGATGCGATTTCACGCTACTCGAGAAAATAAAAGGCTGGCTAAAAAAGTTGTCGACCAATTGGGCCACAACAAATCCAATCATGACATATATAGTAGTTGGTAAAATAACACTGCTAAAATCTTCTCCCAAATTTGAGGTCATTGATAGGATCATTAACAAAACAGCACTTATAATAGGCCCAACGTAGGGAATAAGATTCATTAAAGCGCATAAAAATGCAATCACAATGGCATTATCAATTCCAAAAATTAATAAGACTATACTATAAAGAATAAATAGTATGAGAATTTGAAGTAATAAACCAATGAAGTATCGCGACAGCAAGCCTTTTATTTTTTCAAACGATTTATTGGCTCGTTTTTCTTTTCCTTTTGGTGTGAGCACCATAATACCATCAACTAATAATTGACTATCCTTTAATAAAAAGAAGGCAATAAATAATACCGAGAATAAACCAATACTAAAACTGCCGAAAGCTCCGACAACGGAGTTCAGAAAGTCGGGAATCATTTGAAAATTAAATTTTGAGAAAACATCCGCCTCTTTCACTTGTTCCTCAATATCGATATTCGAGCTATCAAAATAAGATAATACCTGGGCATATAGGTCCTCAAGATTTCCTCTTAAAGCATCGATATCTAATAAGGAAAGATTTTTTCCTTGCTCTAGAACAAGTGGGATAAACATGAAAAACACACCCAGCAAAAGCCCTACCATTAAAACCATAGTGGCTATAACCGCTAATGTATTTTTAAACTTCAGTTTACTCTTTAAGAATAATACAATGGGCCTTCCAATTAATGAGATAACGGCCGCAATAGCTATATAGCCCAAAACCGAACGAATTTGATAAAGAAAATATAGTAGGATAAAAATCCCAACAAGAATACCAACGGCTCTTAAAATGCCATTTGCTATGGTTTTTGGTTTCATTTAATTGATTTAGTAATGAAATATAACTATTAATTCATGAAGTTGCACTTACAAGTTGCTTAGATAATTCATAAAGTGCAATACCAGTTGCCTGCGTAACATTCATACTACTATTATGGCCATACATATCAATATGTACGGTAGTGTGAACTAACCTTAAAACTGCTTCGGAAACCCCAAAATTCTCTGCACCGACGATTAATGCTATCTTTTTAGATAGGTCTATGTTAAATGAACTAAGGGGAATGCTGTTTTCTGTGATTTCTATGGCAATTAGTTGGTAATCTTCCGTTACTAAATTTGAGATTTCATCTTCAATGTTATCCAAACAGGCATGTTCAATATGATTGATGGTTGCTCTCGCGGTTCTAAGAATTCGTTTTGAATTAAAGTCGATAGTGGCATTTCCGAACAGAAGCTTAGATACACCAAAAGCATCTGCTATACGAAATAGCGATCCGATATTAGCGGGCATCGAAACCCCATCGGCAATTAATACAATGGGAAGTGTTAGTTTCTCAAAATTGGTATTGTAATGGGTACACTGTTGCACAATCTTATTTTCTGCGAATCATTGTTTTGTTAAAACTGCTTACTGATTTTTTGTGCTGCGCGATAACCATAATAGGCAATGAAAAGGCCAAAGCGCCCAAAATACCAAACCTGAAAAGAATGTATAAAGCAATAATTAACCCAATGAGCCCTCCTATAAACATAAACATTTTGTTAGGGACTGCTATCAGACGGTTTAGGTGTTTGGCATTAAAATGTCCACAATTATTACAGTGTTCTTTAATTTCGTCCTTGCCCAGTCGCATTTGTAAGTCAACGCGATCTGATGCGTTCGTTTTATAACTATTTTCTTTTTTACAACTATCGCAAGAGTAACTTAATTTCATAAACTAGTTTTCAAAAACATATTGTACAATATTCGAACCCATGCGTAATGCTTTTAGCCTGACTTCTTCCGGGTCATTGTGCACAGCTGTATCTTCCCAGCCATCACCCAAGTCCGATTCTATGGTAAACAATAACACCAATCTTCCTTCATGAAAAATGCCAAGTGCTTGTGGTCGTTTCCCGTCGTGTTCGTGAATTTTTGGTAGTCCGTTTGGGAACTTAAATTTTTGATTAAAAATGGGGTGGTCGGCTGGAATTTCTGTCAAGTCCTTAGCAGGAAATACCTTTTTAATTTCTTTTTCAGCGTATTTAAACATCCCATAATTATCATCTATATGAAGGAAGCCGCCGCTCAATAAATAGGTGCGTAGGTTTTTAGCTTCATCTTCGTTGAAAAAGACATTGCCGTGCCCAGTCATATGAATAAAAGGATATTGAAAAATATCAACGCTACCAACTTCTACAGTTTGATGTTTAGCATCAATTTTAGTATTAATCTGTTGGTTGCAAAATGAAATTAGGTTGGGCAGTGCAGTAGGGTTTGAATACCAATCGCCGCCACCATTGTATTTTAAAATAGCAATTTCCTGAGCCTTTACGACACCTGAAAAAGTGCATAAACTCATGAAAAACCCTAAAATAAAATAACGCATTGTAAAGTATTTGAAATTACGCGGACTAAACCTACCAAATCAAAAATAAGAATAATTGCTATGCAGAAAATACTTTTTAGGATTGTTTTAGCAGCCGTTTTGGTGATAGGGGTAGTATTTGTATCGAATGCACAAGCCTCAAATAAAGATAAAATGACAATTAAAGGAGAGCCCGTGATACTTTTAGAATTGTTTACTTCTCAAGGTTGTTCTAGCTGTCCGCCTGCTGATGAGTTATTATCTGAAATAAGCGAAACGTATAATAATAAAAAGGTTTTTACCTTAAGTTATCATGTAGATTATTGGAATTATATTGGTTGGAAAGATCCATTTAGTAGCAAGAAATATAGCGACAAACAACGTTTATATGCCCAGAAGTTCAGAAGCCGATCCATCTATACACCACAGTTAGTCGTAAATGGCAGTGAGCATTTTGTGGGTAGTAGCGAGACTAAATTAAAGTCGGCTATAAAACGATATTCTGAGAATTACCAGTCGGACCAAAATATTGTAATTAAATCATTGAAAAGAAATGGCAATACTGTTGAAGCGAGCTATACATTTAATGGAGATTCAGACAGCAAAAATTTGCGAGCTGTATTAGTTGTAAAAGAAAAGACTACGCATATTAAGCGCGGAGAAAATAGAAATTTAACGCTTACCAATAAAAATATTGTCGCTGCTGAAGTAGGGGCAAAATTAATTACTGAAGCCACAGTAAGTCTTCAAATACCATCGTGGATTGAAAACAGTGATGAGCTGTCGTTAATCTTAATCGCAGAAGATGAGAATTTGACTACATTGACGGCTGTTGCTTCCAAGATTTCCAAATAGGAGGTAGATAATAATTCCTTCTCTTTGAGGAGAAGGTTAGGATGAGGAGTTTGTCTCATTCATCAACGCTACCGTATGACAGGCTACAATTGCTGCAGTTTCGGTCCGTAACCGTGTTTCACCAAGACTAACAGCAGTATAGTTAGCCGCCAGGGCTGATTCAATTTCGCTAGTAGAAAAATCCCCTTCGGGTCCTATTAAAATGGTGATATCCTTACCGGCAACAATCTCATTTTTCAAACTTATTTTATCAGTTTCTTCACAGTGCGCTATGAATAGTTCATCTGTATTTGATTGTTTAACAAAATCAGAAAAATTAATAACCTCATTCAATTTTGGTAAATGACATTGCAGCGATTGTTTCATTGCTGAAATCAATATTTTTTGAAGGCGTTCGTGCTTTACTACTTTACGCTCGGAGTGGTCGCAAATTATTGGTGTAATTTCATCAATTCCTATTTCGGTAGCCTTCTCCAAAAACCATTCGTAACGATCATTCATCTTCGTAGGAGCGACCGCTATATGTAGTCTGTAGTTTTTCTTTGACTGTTTTTTAAAAGAAATCACTTCTAGTTGGCATTTTCGTATGTCGGCTATTACAACGGTTACTTCAAATAGTAATCCTTTTCCATTTGTAAAATTTAATGTATCGCCTTCTTTTCTGCGAAGTACTTTTACCAAATGCCTACTTTCTTCTTTATCAATAAAAAAGTTTTTTGATGTTGCAGTAATATCAGCTTGATAGAATAGTTGCATAGATCGATGGTTAAAAACTAGTTCTGGCTTTCGCTACTACGCGATCATCAGCAAAGTTACCTTCCAAGTATTTTAGATAGCCGACTATGGCAATCATCCCGGCGTTATCGGTAGTATACTCAAATTTAGGAACAAAGGGTTTCCATCCGTATTGCGATTCCGCATCCTTCAATGCTTGTCGTATTCCCGAATTCGCAGAAACACCGCCGCCAATAGCAATTTGTTTAATACCTGTTTGTTTAGATGCTTTTACCAACTTATCCATTAAAATATTGATAATAGTATGTTGAATAGAGGCACAAATATCTGTTAGGTTCTCCTCAATGAAATTGGGATTATCTTTCACTTGTTTTTGTATGAAATATAGTATTCCCGTTTTCAATCCGCTAAAACTAAAATCGAGACCATCAACACGAGGTTTTGTAAATGAGAATGCTTTTGGATTTCCTTGCTTTGCCAGTTTATCTATCACTGGTCCTGCAGGATAATGAAGGCCTAGTATTTTTCCACTTTTGTCAAATGCTTCACCAACCGCATCATCGATGGTTTGACCGATAACTTCCATTTTAAAATAATCATCTACCCGAACAATTTGAGTATGGCCACCAGAAATAGTCATTGCCAAAAATGGGAAGTCTGGCTTATCAAAACCTTCTTCATCTATAAAATGAGCTAAAATATGCGCTTGCATATGGTCAACATCAATCAAAGGGATATCTAATCCTATTGCCAAAGACTTTGAAAATGAGGTTCCTACCAGTAAAGATCCCATAAGTCCAGGACCACTAGTAAAAGCTATGGCACTTAGTTGTTTTTTATCGATATTTGCTTGGGCTAAGGCCTGATGTACTACTGGTACAATATTTTGTTGATGTGCTCTCGAAGCTAATTCGGGAACAACCCCTCCGTATCGGTAGTGAATAGCCTGATTTGCAACAACATTGGATAGTATTTTGCCGTTGTGTAGTATAGCAGCCGCTGTGTCATCGCAGGATGATTCAATGCCTAGAATGTAAGTGTCGGTTTCTTTCAAAATGAAGAAAAACGTTAAGGTTTCATTAAAGTATAAAAAAAGGCACGGTCGTTGCACCCTTATTTAGCAAAATTAAAACTTTAAAGGCTATCAAAAAATTCAGAAAAATATTGGTTCGATTTCTTCTCGGAATCATGCTGCTTTTTTTGTTGCTTTTTATCATTTTCAATATCCCCGCAGTCCAAACGTATTTTGCTCGTAAAGCAACCAATAGTATTAATAAAGAATTCGGAACAAACATTAATATTGGTAGAGTAGGCCTTAGCTTAACCGGCAATGCAGATATTAAGGATATTTATATTGAAGACTATAAGAAAGACACGCTCATTTATATCAAATCATTAGAGGCTTCTATTCTTGGGATAAAAAATGCCATTAATGGTAAGTTAGAGTTTAGCGCTGTCGATATGGATGGTTTACAGTTTAATTTAAAAACGTATAAAGGCGAAGATTTTACCAATCTTGACGTATTTGTAGATAAGTTGGATACGCCTTCAGAATCAACAGAGCCATCTTCATTTTTATTAAAAGCAGCGGACATTGGTTTGGAAAATGGTGTTTTTAGATTAATTGATGAAAATTTAGAAACAGCTGAGGTTCTTAATTTCAAAAATTTGTTTGGTCAGCTCAGCGATTTTAAAATTTCTGGACCAAATGTGACCACCGATATTAATCAGATGTCATTTATAGACCAGCGTGGGCTAGAGATGGAACAACTAAAAACAAAGTTCTCATACAGTCTGTCTCAAATGAGATTTGATGAGCTAGAAATAAATACAAAAGACTCCGAAGTAAACGGTTCTCTTGTTTTTGATTACAAACGAGAGGATATGAAGGAGTTTACCGATAAGGTTAAAGTAAATGGCAGCTTCGTAAGTTCTAAGATTAGTTTTAACGAGATCAATTTGTTTTATGATGAATTTGGATTAGGTAACGCCTATTTCAGTTCTGATTTTACAGGGACATTAAATGAGCTGGAACTTAAAAAATTAAATCTCGTATCCTCCAACACGCGTATCAAGGGCGATATGTATTTCAAGGATATTTTTGACAGCAAGCAACCATTTTATATGGAGGCCGATTTAAAAGAACTTACATCAAATTATCAGCAACTAAGAAGACTCCTTCCAGATCTTTTAGGTAAAACCTTACCCTCTAGTTTTTCGAAACTTGGACAGTTTAAGATTAAAGGAAATACCATTATTTCCGAAAGCATGATCGATGCGCAGTTAACTGTTGATACCCGAATTGGTAGATCGGTTTCTAATTTAACATTAACCAATATCGAGAATATCGATAATGCGTCATATGAAGGTGTGGTCGAATTAAAAGGTTTTGATCTAGGCGATTTTTTAAACGATCCAATACTTGGTAAAGCATCATTAAAGCTGAATGTAGATGGTAAAGGTTTCGTACAAGAAACATTGAACACTGAGATTATTGGTACCGTTGATACACTCCAGTTTAATAACTACAAGTACAAAAATTTAGAAGTATCAGGTGTTTTAAAAGATCAGCTTTTTGATGGGTTTTTACAGTCTAATGACCCCAATTTGAAATTGCGTTTTGACGGTTTAGCAGATTTTTCGAAAGCAGAAAACCAGTTTGATTTCAAAGCAAATGTCGGTTATGCGAATCTGAATATTCTCAATTTTATAAAGCGAGATAGTATTTCCATTTTTAGAGGTGATATTGATATCAATACTGTAGGTACTAATATCGATAATATGACTGGTACCTTAAGTTTTAAGAAAACTGGATATCAAAATCAAAATGATCAGTATTACTTTAATGATTTTAATGTAAGCTCGTCCTTTAAAGATAGTATTAGAACCTTGACGTTTAATTCCCCTGATATTGTAAATGGAAAATTATCAGGACGTTTTTCAATAAATGAGCTAGATAAACTTGTTCAAAACTCTATAGGGAGTATTTATGCCAACTACAGTCCTTATGAGGTGAACATGGGCCAGTTTATTGACTTTAATTTTATTGTTTACAATAAGATTGTTGAAGTGTTTTATCCAGAGCTGAAATTCGGCCCTAACACTATAATTCGAGGTAGAATTGCAGCCGATAACGGTGAGTTTAAACTCAATTTCCGATCACCCAGAATCGATGTTTTTGATTATATGATGGATAAGGTGAGCGTTCAAATTGATAATAAAAACCCTCTTTTTAATACAGCCATAGAAATAGGTAAGATCGACGCAGGCTTTTATCAAGCTAGTAATTTTGATCTCATCAATAAGACACTTCGGGACACGCTATTCTTCAAAACAAATTTTAAAGGAGGTAAGCAAGATAATGATGATTACAATCTTAGTTTTTATCATACGATAGATAATAAAAATAGATCGGTTGTTGGTATTCAAAAATCGGAAGTAGATTTTAAAGGTAATCGTTGGTATATCAATAAGGAAAGAGATAGAAAAAATAGGGTAGTACTTAATAAAACACTAGATACGATAAGCATTGAGGATATCTCTATGAATCATGAAGATGAATTTATCAATATTCGCGGAGTGATGCTGGACAGCACTTATAAGGACATTGGTATAGGTTTTAAAGTAGTCGATCTTAACAAAATTACACCCGAGGTAGATAGTCTTAGACTGGACGGTGTTATTGATGGGAAAGTAAATATCATTCAGCGTCAAGGTGTGTATTTGCCTAATTCAAGAATGGTAATTTCCGATTTTAAAGTCAATAAATACGAGTATGGTAATTTATTAGTAGATGTTCAAGGAGACGAACGTTTACGCGATTTTGATGTAAATGCGTCGATAGTTAATGGTGATATTAGGCCGCTATTTATAAAAGGAGGCATTAATAAGAAGGCTCGTGGTTATGTCTATGATCTCGATGTTTCACTGGACAAATTTAAGTTAGATCCTTTTAGTCCACTTGGCGAAGATGTAATCCAACGTATTCGAGGAGATGCCACTGGAAAAGCAAAAATTTCTGGAGTTGTTGATCGACCTATGATTAATGGTTATTTAGAATTGGATAACGGGGGTATTTACCTACCCGATTTGAACGTTGATCTGGCAATGGATAACAATTCGACTATTCAATTACGAGAAGAGAGCTTTATTTTTGATAATATAAATATTACTGATACTGCATATCGTACAAGAGGAAATATTGATGGAAGTATATCGCATACTTACTTTGATGATTGGCGCCTTGACCTAAAGGTCTTAGCACCTAGACGTCTTATGGTATTCGATATTCCTGAAGGGGATGAAGCACTATACTATGGTACTGCTTTTATAAGTGGTGAAGGAGATATATTTGGTCCGATTGATGCGCTAACCATAAAAGCGGATGCACGGTCAGAAAAAGGGACTTCTATAGTAATTCCAATAGATGACACTGCCAGTGTGGGTGATGAATCATTCATCACCTTTATTGATAAAAATGAGTTAAAAAAGAGCAATGCTGAACGTCGAGTAGCAGAGGAGTTTAAGGGTATTGAAATGGAGTTTGATCTTGATATCACAACGGAAGCTCAGGTTTCGGTAGTTATTGATAAAAAAACAGGAAGTAAGTTATCTGGCAGTGGGGTAGGACTACTACTAATGCAGATTAATACTAATGGTAAATTTAATATGTTTGGTAGTTTCGCGGCTTATGAGGGTATTTATAACTACAAGACTTTGGGCGGACTTTACAGTAGAGACTTTGTAGTACAGCCCGGTGGAAATATTGATTGGCAAGGAGACCCTTATGGCGCCCAATTGACAAATATGACAGCTATTTATAGCCTAGAGGCGAATCCGGCTATATTACTTGCAAATGGTCAAGATTTTAATCGAAAAATCCCTACTGAAGTTTCTATAATTTTGGATGGAAATTTTGACGAGTTAACACCGTCTTTTAATATTGACTTCCCTAATGCGAGTGGCGTTGTAAAGTCAGAATTGCAATTTGCGATGCAAGATGAAGACCAAAAACAGTTACAGGCCTTATCGTTGATTACGCAAGGGGTTTTTATTGACCAGGTCAGTATATCTCAACAAGCACTAACTGGTAATTTATTTCAAACAGCCAGTAATGTATTCAATGACCTGATTTCTGGGGACGATGATGTGTTGCAATTGGGTGTTAACTATGATCAAGGAGATCGGTCTGGTTTAAACAATCTAAGGACAGAAGATAGGCTAGGTTTGACACTAAGTACAAGAATAAGTGATCGTATTCTTCTTAACGGTAAGTTTGGTGTACCTGTAGGTGGTGTTAGTCAAACAGTAGTTGTTGGTAATGTTGAGGTTGATATTTTACTAAATCAAGATGGATCATTACGCGCTAAAGTATTCAACCGCGAAAATGAGTTGCAGTTTGCCCAAGTAGCTGAAAATATTGGTTATACCCAAGGTGTAGGCTTGTCTTATGAATACGATTTTGATACGTTTAAGGAACTACTTCATAAAATCTTTAAGAAGGCCGACAAAGATGCTAAAAAGGAGAAAAAGCCCAAGCGTAAAAAAGACTCTGTGGCTGAACCAGCCCTGGTAAATTTCCGACCTAAGAAGTCTACTTCCAATAAATAATTTTCTTTCCCTTCAGTCGTCCCATTTTTTGGACATAAAAAATGAGGATTTAGCAATTAATTGATGTAAAATTTGAAACATCAAAATAAATAATTGTTAACGAAATCGTTTACGTGTTTATAATCATGTAAATAATACCCTGTAGTAACAGGTTTATTGCATGAAGTTCGTAATTTTGCTATTCAATTCGCAATTAATGTCTAAAAAAGTCAGTAGAATTGGGGTTATGACCTCAGGCGGAGATGCTCCTGGAATGAACGCTGCAATACGATCAGTTGTTAGGGCATGTGCCTATCATGAAGTTGAATGTGTAGGTATCTATAGAGGATATCAAGGTATGATCGAAGGTGATTTTACCGATATGGATGCTCGTAGTGTACGTGGTATAATCAATAAAGGTGGAACTATCCTAAAATCAGCTAGATCAAAGCAATTTATGACACCAGATGGTCGTAAAAAGGCATATAGACATCTTATGGCTAAAGGTATTGAGGCATTAGTGCTTATTGGCGGTGACGGTACTTTTACTGGAGGTATGGTTTTTAATGAAGAATATAAGTTTCCTGTAATTGGTATTCCTGGTACCATTGACAACGATATTTATGGTACAGCATATACACTTGGTTACGATACAGCCTTAAACACGGTTGTAGAGGCTATTGATAAAATACGAGATACAGCAAGTTCACATGACCGTCTTTTCTTTATCGAGGTAATGGGACGCGATGCAGGAGATATCGCATTGAATTCGGGTATCGCTGGTGGTGCGGAGGAGATCCTAATCCCAGAAGAAGATATCGGCTTAGATGTGCTTTTAGATTCACTTAAAAAGAGTAAATCCTCGGGTAAATCGTCTAGTATTGTAGTTGTAGCTGAAGGTGATAAAATCGGTAAAAATGTATTCGAATTAAAGGATTACGTCGAGGAGAATTTGCCATTATATGATGTACGCGTATCAGTATTAGGACATATGCAACGAGGTGGAGCACCATCATGTTATGATCGTGTTCTCGCAAGTCGAATGGGGGTCAAGGCCGTAGAAACTTTATTAGAAGGGAAATCGAATTTCATGGTCGGGATTAATAACAATAAACTGGACCTAACACCTCTCGATAAAGCGGTGAAAGGCACACATCAAATAAATAAAGAATTACTAAGGGTAGCAGATATCATGTCAACCTAAATTTAATAATCAGAATAAAGAATTATGTCAACAGTAAAAATTGGAATAAACGGATTTGGTAGAATCGGACGCTTGGTTTTTAGAGCATCGTTAAACCGAGATAATATAGAAGTTGTAGCAATTAATGACTTGTTAGATGTTGATCATCTAGCGTATTTGTTAGAGTACGACTCAGTACATGGTCGTTACGATGGCACCATTGAAGTAAAAGATGGCAATTTAATCGTTGATGGAAAAACTATTCGCATTACTGCGGAAAGAGATCCTAAGAGTCTAAAATGGGATGAAGTAGGAGCTGATGTTGTAGCTGAATGTACAGGGATTTTTACTACATTAGAAACTGCTGATCTTCATCTTCAGGGAGGGGCTAAGAAAGTAGTAATCTCTGCACCTTCTAAAGATGCTCCAATGTTCGTAATGGGAGTAAACAATCACGAGTTAAAAGCATCTGACACAATTATTTCAAATGCATCATGTACAACCAACTGTTTAGCGCCAATTGCTAAGGTGTTAAATGATAATTTTGGTATTGAAGAAGCATTAATGACGACAGTACATGCGGCAACATCAACACAGTTTACGGTAGATGGTCCTTCAAGAAAAAACTATCGACTAGGACGTTCTGCTTTGGCTAACATTATTCCATCTACAACAGGGGCTGCTGTTGCTGTAACTAAGGTAATACCCTCTTTAAAAGGAAAGCTTACAGGAATGGCATTTAGAGTGCCTACACCAAATGTATCAGTAGTTGATTTAACAGTGCGTTTAGCAAAGGACACGTCGTATGATGACATTAAAAAAGCAATGAAAGATGCGGCTGACGGTGATCTAGCTGGAATTTTAGGTTATACAGATGAGCCTGTAGTATCAACTGATTTTGTGTCGGATGCTAGAACAAGTATCTTCGATGCTGAAGCTGGAATTGCTTTAAACGAACGTTTTTACAAGATAATCTCTTGGTATGACAATGAGTTTGGATACTCAAATAAATTACTAGATCTAGTAGCACACGCCGCTAGCTTATAAGAAGAAATTAAAAATCTAATTCCCGTTTATTGGCTAACCGCGGTAAGCGGGAATTTTTCTTTTACAGCCTATGATTTTAATAGCTGACAGCGGATCGACTAAAACCGACTGGATTGCCCTAAGCGCAAATGGAGAGGAGCTTTTTCAAACCCAAACACTAGGCTTAAATCCACAGGTTCTTACCCGTGAAATAATTAAGGAGCGCATCATCAATAATTTTGAGTTGTATCAACATAAAGATGAGGTAACTGATGTGTATTTCTATGGTGCGGGGCTTGGGGTAGAGCGACCTAAAGAACGCATTAATGATGTTTTTGGAGACTTCTTTACCAAAGCAGAACTTCATATTAAGGAAGATACCTATGCTGCTTTATATGCTGTTTTTGAAGAAGGCACCCCATGTATTGTTTGTATTTTAGGTACAGGATCTAATTGCAGTTATTATGATGGCGATATTGTGCATCAAAAAGTGATCTCCTTAGGATATATTTTGATGGACGATGCTAGTGGAAATTATTTTGGCGGACAAATGATACGGGACTACCACTTTAGTAAAATGCCTGATCATTTAAAAGAGAAGTTTGGAACAGATTATGAGCTTTCGGCAGAATCGGTTAAAACGCATTTATATCGAGAGCCAAATCCGAATACGTATTTAGCAACTTTCGCTCGTTTTTTAATAGAGAATAAAGATGAGGAGTATTCGCAACAACTCATCAAAAAAGGACTTCAGTTATTTGTGGAGAATCAAATTATGCAGTTTGAAAATTGCCGAGAAATTCCCGTTCATTTTGTAGGGTCTATTGGTTTCTACTTAGAAAAAGAACTTCGTGCGGTGTTAAAAGAATACGGCATTACTCCAGGAAAAATAATCAAAGCGCCAATTGAAGGATTGGTCGATTATCATTTGAAGAATAAAATGCATGCCTAATTTTATAATCTTGAAAAAGACAAGAAACTGGGCTACCACTATTTTATTGCAATCATTGAGATTTCTACATTGACGAATTTTGGTAAGTTGGCTACTTCAACAGTCTCGCGAGCTGGTGCTGTACTTTCGTCAAAATAGATCGCATACACCGAGTTAACTTCGCTAAAGTTGTTCATGTCTGACAAAAATATTGATGTTTTTACAACATTTTCAAATGTCATTTCCGCAGCATAAAGAACCGCTTCTAGATTCTTCATTACTTGTTTTGTCTCCTCTGCGATGCTATCAGTAACCAATTCCATACTTACGGGATCAAAGGCTATTTGTCCTGACATATATAAAGTGTTGCCAGATAAAATAGCTTGATTGTATGGGCCTATTGGAGCGGGAGCTTGATCAGTTGTGATTACTTTTTTCATTTTTGGTATGTATTTAAAGCAAATATTCTAACTTTCTTAATTCTTAATTCTTAATTCTTAATTCTTAATTCTATTAAAGTTGTCTATCCGGTTGTGCTTGTTTATCGTATTTGATATCGCTTAAGAAGCTAGATCTGATTCCAATATAGAAACTCCAGTTAACACGTGTATCAAACGGACTCCAAGTAAAATCCATTTGCCAACTCTTAAGATCTCTTGCAAAACGCAATTGGGTTGAAGTTATACCATTTCTTACAAAATCATATCCGCTATTAAAACCAATACTCCATTGTGGTGTTAAGTCTACACTGCCACTAAATTGTAAGGAGTGAGCGCTGATATTTTGTTCCCGATTTCGGTTACTATAATTAAAACTATGCCTAATACTCAATCGCCAAGGGATCTTTACTCTATAATACTCTTCTTCGCCGTCTTCCTTTTTTCTGTTTGGATCGCTAGAGAGTCGATCCCTGAAGTCGGTATCCTTTCCAAAAAATGCATCGCTTTCTTCCGCATCTAAATCATAAGTGGTTTCTTCTCGCCGCCCTCCTCCTGGTTTCTTATCATCCTTTTCAAAATCAGTGCTACTAAACGAATAGCTATAACTAGCTCTTGCCGCAGTTAGCCTAAATAAACTACCCCCATTGTCAATATTAAATTTATCAATGCGCTGACCATTATTATCAATCGCATAAGGATCTAAAATACCACCAAAGGTAAGGTTGAGTTTTTGGTTAAAAAGCGGTATTGTCCCCGAAAAATTCACAGGACTCCATTGTAAGGAATCGGATGCGATATTGTAGTTAGTAGAGAAGTTTAGATTACTTAATAACTTAATTTTTTTAGGCTCAGTAGCGGTGCTGTCTTTATCTCTGACTTTTGCTTCAAAATTGTTACTTACGGCCAAATTTATCGAGCTGGATTTATTTCTTCCAGGAGCTCTAAATAAGCTAATATCAAAAGGGCTGTATTGGGTTACATTTCCATCTATATCAGAGACGAATTCATCATAAAACTGTTCAAAACTTGGGTTTAACGAGTAGCTTATACGAGGCGCAATAGTGTGACGTATTGCTTGGATTTTTTTGTCATCTCCAAAGTTAAAAGTACCGTAAATGGTTGTTCCTATACCAGCCGAGAAATTATAACGACGATGCGAATCAAATCCTGAAAGTGTATCACGAATGGGCTCAATATCATCGGTTATATCATCTGGAGTACCATTATCATCATAGTCAGAAACGTTTAGCGTTTCGAACACCCAAGATTCTTCATAGTTACCCCCCATAGTAACACTTAAATGCTTTAAGAGTTTAAAGTTAGTGCTGACCGGAATGCGATGTTGTACGCCCAATTTCGCATCGTCAAACATCTCCTTTTTAAAGAATAACGAATCCGATGTTCGTATGGTGTTTGATCCGTTAACAGAGTACTGGAAGTTGAAATTTTTAATAAGGCCTTTTTTCGATCCTGTTCTGCTTACAAAAGGATAGATACGCTCCATATTCGCCTGAAAAGTTGGCAGTGTCATATCGATAGTTTGCGTCCTGTTGTTTTGACTGTGGGTCGCCGTTAATGACATATTTACTGAAGGGTAAGCAGGAAATGTCTTGGAATAACTTACCGATGATTGTGTTTGGTTGGTGGCTCTATCAGCTACCGTATTGATGCTTTGCGATTCTGTAAAGAAGTTGCTACTTGATATATTCACATTGGCGCTAAATGTTGAATTCGGACTCGCTTTTGCATCCTTACTATGGTTCCAACCAATACGATATAGTGTGCTACGCGAAAAATCAGGAAATCCACGCTGACTTCGTACTTGATTTTGATACTGTGCATTAAGGCTTCCTCGAAATTTATAGCGTTTTGCGTATTTACTATCTACTCGTAAACCATAACTGCCGTTCGTAAAATAATCACCTAGTAAGGCGATATCCGCATATTCGCTTATTACTTGGTAATATCCTAGACCCTGTAAAAAATAGCCTTGGTCACCACGTTCACCAAAAGTAGGGAACAGGATTCCGGAAATCGACTCCTCACTGCTTAACGGGAAATATGCAAATGGTAACCCGATAGGAGTAGGTACATCTGCAATATACATGTTTGTAAAGCCGGTAATAATCTTTTTCCGTGGTACCATTTTAATTCTTCTAGAAAAGAAATAATACTCGGGATTGTCAATATCCTCGGCAGTGGTGAATTTTGCATTTTTGATAAAGACTACTGAGTCGTTTTCCTTTTTTGTCATCTCACCAAAAACATTAAAGTCGTTTTGGGCAGTACGGCTATTCCAGATTAATGCTTTCTCACTATCAAAATTAAATCGTATAGAATCCGGTTCTACAACCTGATCACCTTGTTTAAAGTAGGGGTATTGGGTTAGTATACCTGTACTGTCTTTAATTCGACCCGCATACACTTCATTTTTTGAATAATCTAGTATAATAATACCCGCCTTCAACTCAGTGTTCTGATAATATAACTCTGCTTCATCGTAGAGATAAATCTTATTCTCTTTTCTGTTGATTCTGGTGTATTGCTTAGCTTTATACTTGATTTTGTCAAGTAAAATAGGTTGTTTTTGCTTAGTAGTATCCGTTTTTGTAGTGTCTATTCGGGCACTCGGAATAAGACCTAGACTGTCTTTACCAACAACAATACTGTCTTTAGCTTTAGGCTGCTCTAATTTCTTTTCTTTAGGCGGTTCTTGGGCTAGAGCTGTAAAGCAAAAAAGTAGTAGCCCTAAGGTACTGTATATGTAGCGTTTAGTTATCTGCAACACGAATTATACAACATTAAAAGTATGGCGCGATTGTTGGAGTGTCAAACATACATATATTTTTTTGTCAAATATCATCATTAGTATTAATAGTTTGATAAAAAGTGTTCATAACGAGTTAATAAAAATCGAGCAGTTTGACCAAGTGAAATTAAAATTGTATTAATATAGCTTATATGCTTAAGCCTTTCTAAACATTATATAATAAGTGAAAAATAACGTTATCTATATCGGTATTGTTTTAAGCAGTTTGCTTCTTCTTACTTCATTTAGCATCAAAAAACCTGTCAAGACTGATGTGTTTACTGTGGTTTTAGATGCGGGTCATGGAGGTAAAGATGGTGGTAATTTAGGTGCTGGCAATAAATATAGAGAGAAGAATGTCGCACTGAATATTGTGTTGGAAATTGGAAAGATACTAGAAAAACAACCCGAGATTAAAGTTGTTTACACTAGAAAGACTGATGTTTTTGTTGATTTATATAAACGCGGAGAAATTGCTAATCGCGCAAATGCCGACTTATTTGTATCCGTACATTGTAATGCACATACCAGTCAGGCTTACGGAACAGAGACTTTTGTGTTAGGGCTGCATGGTAATAAACAGAATTTTGAAGTTGCCAAAAAAGAGAACGAAGTAATTTATATGGAGGATGACTACCAGTTAAATTACGAAGGCTTCGATATCAACTCCCCAGAATCGATGATCGGGCTGACGCTGATGCAAGAAGAGTACCTCGATCAAAGTATCAACTTGGCGAGTATGATTCAAAAGAATTTTAAGACGAAACTAAAACGAAAGGACCGCAGTGTAAAACAAGCGGCTTTTATAGTGTTGCATCAAACATATATGCCTAGCGTGTTGGTAGAAACTGGTTTTTTGACTAATACATCTGAAGGTAAGTACTTAAATTCTACTAAGGGTCAACAAGCATTGGCAAAGTCAATAGCATCAGCAATAATGTCATACAAATCAGAAATCGATGAATTTGTAGGGGATCAAATTTTTGATGCAGTTGAAGAAGAAGTTGAGCTGGTTGAGGAAGAAACTACAGCGGATTCATCAGTATTATATAAAATTCAACTTGCTGCCAGTAAAAAAAGTTTAGACACTAAAGCATATAATTTCAAAGGTTTAAGCCCTATTTCAAAGGAAAAATACAAAGACTTCTATCGTTATTTGTACGGTAGTACTTCCGATTATAAAAAGGCAAAACAGCTGCAGAAAAAGGCGTCAGAAACTGGCTATGAATCTAGTTATATAGTGGCTTATAAGGATGGTGTTAAAATCCCTATTAATCAGGCGATTAAAGCACAGCAAAAAGAAAGTACAGCTACTTCTAATAATGGCCGATAAAGCGCCCCTGTTGCAGTTTTAGTAAGTTGTGAAATGTATTAGTCCTATTTATAAGTGTTCTTCGGAAATTATTTCTAATTTTGTTTACAAGAAAAACGGATTATTTGAAACTGTCAAAAGAGCTTAAAACTGGCATGATCGTGCTAGGTGGAATTCTACTTTTTATCATGGGGTTTAGTTATCTAAAATCTAATTCCATTTTTAATGGTAATAAAGAATTTTATGCGGTTTACGATAATGTTGAAGGCCTTGCTCCTTCTACCAATGTAACCATCAATGGTCTTCCGGTTGGTAAAGTAAAATCAATAAATTTTAAAGATAAAACAGGTAAGCTGTTAGTTACTTTTACTGTTGAAAATGATTTTGATTTTTCAATAAATAGTACTGTAGAACTATACGAACCAGGACTTATAAGTGGTAAGGCCCTGTCAATTGTCCCCGCATTCGATGGTTCTACCCCAGCTAAAAGTGGAGATACTTTAGCATCTGCAGTAAAACCAGGTCTTACGGCATTGGTAAATGAAACGATTTCACCGCTTAGAAAGAAAATTGAATCAATGTTGGGGAGTGCCGATTCACTAATGTTGAATATCAACTCGATGTTAGATGACAAGACCAAAAGCGATTTTAAAAATAGCTTAACTGGACTTAATAGAACAATTTCAAGCTTTAACAATACCTCTAAAACTTTAAACGAACTTGTTTCTGGGAATAAAGACAAATTAGAAAGTACGATTAGTAATATAGATAAAGTAACTAAGGATCTTTCAGTGACAACAGATGCACTTGCGAAGGCCGATCTTGAAAAAACAATGAAAGATCTTAAGGAGACAGTTACTAACTTCAATTCGGTGCTAGCTAAAATAGATAAAGGAGAGGGCTCTATTGGTAAACTATTGAAAGATGAAGCGCTGTACGCCAATTTAAGCGGGGCTTCGAAACAATTAGAAGCACTTTTAGAAGATATGAAACTGAATCCTAAGCGTTATGTACATTTTTCACTGTTTGGTAAGAAGCAGGTAAAGTATGAAGGGCCAGAGGAATCAGAGGACAAGACAAACTAATCAAACTAATAAAATTTTAATCGATGCATTTTGGTATTGCTAACATACTTTTCTTAATAATATTTGTAGCAGGGGTCGGATATTTTACGATGAATGTGCGCAAGCTAATGCGTAATATTAAGTTAGGTAAAGATGTTGATCGTAGTGATAATAAATCGGCACGCTGGAAAAATATGGCAATGGTTGCATTGGGGCAGTCAAAAATGGTGACTCGCCCAATTGCTGGCCTTCTTCACATTATAGTTTATGTTGGTTTTATCATTATCAATATCGAAGTGCTAGAAATAATTATTGACGGTATTTTTGGTACGCATCGCATTTTTCAGCCTATTCTAGGTAATACTGTTTATGGCTTTTTAATTGGTACGTTTGAAATTTTAGCCGTACTCGTTTTAGTTTCAGTAATTATATTCTGGTTGCGTAGAAATGCCATTAAATTGGCTCGTTTTATAAAACCTGAAATGAAGGGATGGCCAAAAAACGACGGAAATATTATCCTGTATTTTGAAGTCGTTTTAATGACGTTATTCTTAACAATGAATGCTACCGATACCTCGTTTCAAGAAGCTGGAATAGGGAATTGGATAAGTGGAAGTTTTGCTTCGATTTATGGAGAGAATCCAGAAACACTTCACTTGATTGAGCGCGGAGCATGGTGGGCTCATATCGTAGGCATTTTAATTTTCTTGAATTATTTGTACTTCTCGAAACACCTACACATCTTATTGGCATTCCCAAATACTTTTTATGCCAATCTAAAACCAAAAGGGCAGCTTACTAATGTCGACTCAGTAACTAAAGAAGTTATGTTGATGATGGATCCTACTGCAGATCCTTTTGCGGCACCAGCCGAAGATGAGACTGAAGGCGAACCAGAAAAGTTTGGTGCTAGTGATGTAACCGATCTCAACTGGGTACAGCTACTCAATGCCTATACCTGTACTGAATGTGGTCGTTGTACTAGTGAATGTCCAGCGAATCAAACAGGGAAAAAACTTTCGCCTAGAAAGATCATGATGGATACTCGTGATCGATTGGAAGAAGTAGGGAAAAATATAGATGCTAATAAAGGTGAGTTTGTTGATGATGGCAAATCACTCTTAGATAATTATATCACCAAAGAAGAATTATGGGCCTGCACCTCATGTAATGCATGTGTAGAAGCTTGCCCAATTGGTATAGACCCACTATCAATTATTATTGATATGCGTCGTTACCTTGTAATGGAACAATCGGCTGCACCAACCGATTTGAATAACATGATGTCTAATATTGAAAATAACGGCGCACCATGGCCATTTAACCAAATGGACCGCCTGAATTGGAAAGAAGAAGTTTAAATTAATTAATTACTGTGAACAAAGAAGAAGTAGAGAAGTTATTACATGACAAACTAGAAGATGGAGAACATGTAAGCCCGGTGCTGCCAGAAGGCGTTAAGAATTATCTTATTGACATTGACGGAACCATTACGGAAGATGTACCAAACGAAGAACCGGAACGAATGGGAACTTGCGAACCATTTCCTGATGCGTTGGCAACATTAAATAGATGGTATGATGAAGGGCATATTATTTGCTTTTTCACCTCAAGAACCGAGGATCATCGTGCGGTTACAACGGAGTGGTTAAATCGTCATGGATTCAAATTTCATAGCCTGCTAATGGGTAAACCAAGAGGTGGAAATTACCACTGGATCGATAATCACCTAGTGCGAGCGACGCGTTACAAAGGGAAATTTACCGATCTTGTAGAAAAAGAAGTAACTATTGAAGTATTTGACGACGGACATCACGATTGATTTATTGATCGCGATTTTCTTCGTTTAAATAGTAAAGCATATGAGTGAGACATTAAAGGTGCCTACCATGGCCGAATATATGGCTGAAGGAAAACGACCAGAGGTGTTGTTTTGGGTTGGCTGTTCAGGAAGTTTTGATGACCGAGCAAAAAAAATTACGAAAGCCTTTGTAAAATTAATGCATCGTGCTAATGTTGATTTTGCGGTATTAGGTACAGAAGAGAGTTGTACCGGCGATCCAGCTAAACGAGCAGGTAACGAGTTTTTGTTTCAAATGCAAGCAGTCACTAATATCGAAGTGATGAACGGCTATGAAATAAAAAAGGTAGTTACTGCCTGTCCTCATTGTTTTAATACGCTTAAAAACGAGTATCCAGCTTTAGGTGGTAATTATGAAGTATTGCATCATACTCAATTTTTAAAATCACTTTTAGATAAAGGTCGATTAACTATTGAAGGGGGGAAATTTAAAGGTAAACGTATTACATTTCATGACCCTTGTTATTTAGGTCGTGCTAATAATGTGTATGAAGCTCCTCGTGACTTGATCAGAAAGCTCGATGTGGAGTTGGTCGAAATGCGTAAGTGCAAGAAAAATGGACTATGTTGTGGAGCTGGCGGAGCTCAAATGTTTAAAGAGCCAGAGCCAGGTAACAAAGACGTAAATATCGAACGTACTGAGCAAGCGCTTGAAACAAAACCAGACATTATAGCAGCTGGTTGTCCTTTTTGCAATACCATGATGACAGATGGTGTAAAAGGAAAAGAGAAAGAAGACAGTGTCGAAGTGATGGATGTTGCTGAATTAATAGCGAATGCGCAAGATTTATAGATTATTTGATGAAGTATAAAATTTTAGTTTCCCTCATTCTAATTACATCACTTTCTTTTGCTCAAGGCAAAGACAAGGTTTTAAATGATATTGCAAAAAGTGTTTGCCCTTGTATAGAAGGTAAAAATAGTGAGATAACAGCACAAGACAGTCCCAAGCAAGTAGAAATGATGTTGGGAATATGTATTCTAACTGCGTATTCAGAACATAGGGAAGCCTATGTAAAAGCTTTTGGAAAAGAGTTGAATATGGATAATGATGCTGAAATGGAGGCAGTAGGTGTTGATATTGGTTTGAAAATGGCATCGGAATGTCCTGAGATTTTGATGATGTTTGCGGATGGAGATTACGAAAGTGATCTTGAAAGCGATAGTGCACAAAAGCAAATGACCGGCAAGTTAATCGGTTTTAAAAAAGGAACTTTCACCATGATCGAGTTTCAGGAGACGGGAGGAAGAAAACATAAACTTGTTTGGTTAGATTACTTCGCTGGAAGTGAATTGTTAGAAGATCATACAAAAGCAAAAGGAAATACATTTACTATTTTCTTTGCAGAAAAGGAATTTTATGATCCTAATTTGAAAGAGTATCGTAACTATAAAGTAATGAGATCAATTACTGAAAAATAGTTTTAACTAAATCTCATAACTCAGAACTAAAAAAATGCTTGTCGATTTTAATACATTACCCGATACAGCTCGAGTTTGGATTTACCAAGCAAATCGTAGCTTTACTGAAGATGAGTTAGCCGCAATTCAAGATAAATTAGATGGGTTTATTGCTGAATGGACTGCTCATGGTTCAGATTTAAAAGCGGGATACGATATAAAATACAAGCGCTTTATTACGATCGGTCTCGATCAAAATATGAATGCTGCTAGTGGCTGTTCAATAGATGCATCAGTGCGTTTTATTCAAGAATTGGAAAAGGAATATAATGTCGATTTGCTAGATAAAATGAATGTGTCTTACAAACAAGGCGAATTCGTAGCTTACAAAACACTATCGGATTTTAGAAAAATGGCTAAAAACCGTTCCGTTTCTAAAAAAACGATCGTCTTCAATAATTTGGTTACCAATAAAGCCGAGTATGAGGAGAACTGGGAGGTTCCAGTCGAGGAGAGTTGGCATAATCGATTTATGTAAAATAGGGAAATTCCAATTTTCAAATACCAAATTCATATGAGTTTCCCTCCTTGAGTAGGGATTAAGGGAGGTGTTAGCGTTTGAGTAAGGTTTTAGTGCTTTAAGAATTCAACTATTTTCCTAATAGTTAAGAATTACCCTTATCTTTTAAATTTGGACCCGAGCCATGCATCCATCATCTCCTTTTTGTCCGAATCATTATTGTAATTGATATTTACTCCGAAGTCAAAACCATTAATTAGGCGACTGTATACTATTTGGTTTAAAATCACATCACCGTTTGGGGCGTATATCGTAAATGTATACGACAGAAAATCCAGTCCGTCAATTTTTTCAACTGTAGTTGCGGTCGAATCGGCTTTTATACCTTGTTGCCTATATGCATTATAAATCAGCTCCTTTATTCCAGCATTGTTTTCTTGCCATTCTCCATCATATTCGAGCTGAAATGGTTCTGAAGTTGATTGAAATATGTTAAACCTATCTTTTTCAAATCCGATTAGGTTTCTTAGTCCTGAAACATCAATTTCTCCTTCAACCAGCTCTCCCATTGCATCTAAACCTTTTTCTTGGTATTTATCAGTCTGTTCTTTTGAAATAACGTTCCAATTATTAGGTATCGTAATACTCCATCCAATTTCTTTGCTTGAATAAGAATTTTTTTCGACAGTACCCTCATCAACTTGTTTATTGGGGTCAATTTGGCGACAGGAAGATAAAATTATCGTAAGTGCTAAAAGTGGGAATGTTATTCTTCTGTTCATTATTGTATATACACTATGATTAGTCAGAGTTCCAATAAATATAAATATTATCTCTGGTTTTACTTGCTAATTAATTTATGATTATTCAATCACGCGTCGTTGGTATTAGGAAAACGTTCTTTCAGAAAGGGTCTTTGCAACCTTCAAATAACTTTGTTGATAGCAATTTGTTAAAACAAAATTTTATCCCACTTAAACCGTTATTTTAGGGGTAGAATTATGTACAGATTTTATGCGAGCTAGAATTACTTTTCTGCTTTTTTTGAGCATTACTTTTAGTGTCTTTTCACAACAACCTGATCCTTTATTAGCAAAGGATATTGTAGGACAACAACAATGGGTTGATAGTATTTATAGTCAACTTACTTTAAAAGAGAAGGTCGGCCAATTGTTTATGGTACGTGCTTTTTCGGGCACTAAAAATCAGAATAGCCACAAGATCAAAAAGCTAATTAATGATCACGCAATCGGCGGAATCATTTATTCTTTAGGAAATTCAGTATCACAAGCAAAATTGAATAATGAGTTTCAATCACTTTCTAAAATTCCATTAATAAACGGTATGGATGCCGAGTGGGGTTTAAGTATGCGCTTGGATGATACGTTCCCATTCCCTTACAATGTCACTTTGGGTGCCGTTAAAGATGAAAAATTAATAGAAGAGGTCGGTCGCCAAATGGGTGAGCACTGCAAACGTATTGGTGTTCATATTAATTTCGCGCCAGATGTTGATATTAATATTAACCCGAAAAATCCAGTAATTGGTAGTCGTTCGTTCGGTGAAGATAAGCAGCGAGTGACCGATCTAGGATTGGCTTTTACAAGAGGAATGCAAAGTGCAGGTGTTTTGGCGTGCGGAAAACACTTTCCTGGTCATGGTGATACGGATACTGATTCACATAAAGCATTGCCGACAATCCCATTTACTCGAGCCCGCATTGATAGTATTGAGTTGCATCCTTTCAAACGTTTAATTGAAGGCAATGTTGCGAGTATGATGATCGCACATTTGAATGTTCCGTCTTTAGAGAATTCAGCGAATACACCGTCTTCTATATCGGAAAAGATAGTTACTAATTTATTACAAGAAGAATTAGGTTTTAATGGTTTGGTCGTTACTGATGCTTTAGAAATGAGAGGCGTTGCAGATGCAGGAAACCCTGGAGATGTCGATTTAAGAGCGTTTTTAGCCGGGAATGATATGTTATTGATTTCCGAAGATGTGAAATTAGCCTCAGAAAAAATTATGCAAGCTTACAATCGTCGAATTATTACGGAAGCTCGACTAGAGCGTTCAGTAAAAAAGATATTGAAAGCGAAATACCTCGTTGGATTGAACAACTATTGCGACATCAACATAGAGAACCTTCGATCGGATTTGCATACTTTGAAGAATGATTTATTAGAAGAAAAAGTTTATGAAAATGCCATTACACTGCTAAAGAATAAGGATAGTGTGCTGCCTATACGAGATCTTGAAAGAAGTAAAATTGCATATGTAAAGTTTGGCGATGCTAATGAAGAAGCCTTTGTTCAGATGCTTAAGAATTATGGAAAGGTCGATGTTATAAAAGCACAGAAACTGGATCAATTATCAGCGAAGTTAAAACCATATACACATGTGATAGCAGGTTTACATAAGGCTACTGATACTCCTTGGAAGGACTTCAAATTTACCGATAAAGAAAAAGTTTGGTTATATGAAATTGCTCGGGAGAAAAAACTAATTCTCGATGTGTTTACAAAACCCTATGCCCTAAACGAATTATTGACTACGGTTAATATCGATGCGGTGATTGCTAGTTATCAAAATAACAAAGTGAGCCAAGAAAAATCAGCACAACTTATTTTTGGTGCTTTGCCATTCAGAGGGGTGCTTCCCGTAACTTCGGGCTCCGATTTTCCCGTAGGTACTTCATTAAAAACTAAGTCAGTTAACAGATTGAAATATGGCTTGCCTGAAACTGTAGGGTTAAGTAGCTATGGACTTCAAAAGGTTGATTCCCTAGCTAATTTGGTAGTAAAAGATGCAATGGCACCGGGGCTTCAATTGCTAATAGCTAAAAAGGGAAAAGTGGTATATCACAAGACTTTTGGTCATCATACATATAATAAAAAAATAAAGGTAAAACCAACTGACATTTATGATGTTGCCAGTATGACCAAAATAATGGCAACATTGCCTATGGTTATGAAGTTAGTAGATTCTGGAGCGATCAATATCGATACCCGATTACGAAAGCTCTCTAAAGAATTGAGAAAATCCAACAAAGACACCTTAACAATTAAGCAAGTCTTATCGCATTATGGAAGACTAAAACCTTGGATTCCGTTCTATTTAAAAACATTAGATAGCGGCTCAGGTAAATTATTGGCACAATATTATCAGCGTCGACGTTCTAAAAACTTTTCTGTCAAAGTTGCTGATGATCTTTATTTAAGAACTGACTATAAAGATAGTATTGTTAAAATGGTACTTGAAAGTGGTCTCCGTAATCGTTTGGAGTATCGCTATAGTGACCTGCCTTATTATTTGATGAAAGATTATATCGAAAAAGCCTATGGCGAAGGTTTGGATAAGTTGGTGCAGGATAATTTTTATAAATCACTAGGAGCTAATAATACTACCTATAATCCGCTTCAAAAGTTTAATAAAAAATTAATAATCCCAAGTGAGAATGATACGTACTTTCGTAATCAAACCGTACATGGTTATGTTCATGATATGGGTGCCGCAATGCTTGATGGTGTAGGAGGACATGCCGGTATTTTTAGCAATGCTAATGATGTTGCTAAGCTAATGCAAATGTATTTACAAGGAGGTAATTATGGTGGGAAACAGTATTTAGAAAAAGCCACTATTAATAGTTTTAATACCTGTTATTATTGCCCTGAAAACAATAGAAGAGGTGTTGGTTTTGATAAACCTCAATTGGGTGAGAAAGGGTCGACATGCGGTTGTGTGTCAATGGACAGTTTTGGTCACTCGGGCTTTACAGGGACCTATACATGGGCAGACCCAGATAAAGAAATTGTATATGTTTTTCTATCGAATAGAACATATCCAACGATGGCGAATAGAAAGCTAATAAAAACAAACATTAGAACAGAAATACAACGAGCTATTTACGAATCAGTAATTGAATAATAGTGTAAGTTTTTGATTAAAAAACGCACTAAAAAGAGAAGCTTTTAACTTAAACATAAAAATTTGAAAATAGCGATAGTATGTTATCCTACTTTTGGCGGTAGTGGTGTAGTTGCTACCGAGCTAGGTATAGCACTTGCAAATAGAGGTCATGAGGTGCATTTCATCACTTATAAGCAACCAGTGCGCCTCGCAATGCTGAATAGTAAAATTCACTTTCACGAGGTACACGTGCCACAATATCCATTGTTTAAATATCAGCCCTACGAACTTGCATTGTCTAGTAAGTTGGTTGATATGGTAAAACTATACGGTATTGATTTGTTGCATGTTCACTATGCAATTCCGCATGCATATGCGGGTTATATGGCTAAAAAAATGTTAGAAGACCAAGGAATCACAATTCCTATGGTAACAACATTACATGGTACCGATATAACGTTGGTTGGAAATCACCCTGACTACAAAACAGCGGTTAGTTTTAGTATCAATAAATCCGATGTGGTGACATCTGTATCGCAAAGTTTAAAGCGAGATACTATACGATTATTTGATATCAAACAAGATATTTCTGTGGTACCAAATTTTATCGATGCGGGGAAATATAATAATAATTTCACCGATTGCCAGCGAGATATGATTGCAAATGAAGATGAACGGATAATTACTCATATTAGTAATTTTAGAGAAGTAAAGAGAATTCCAGATATCATTAGAATCTTCCACAAAATACAAAAAGAGATTCCTGCACGTTTACTAATGGTCGGTGAGGGCCCTGAAAAGGAAGGTGCAGAGAAATTGGCTGAAGAATTGGGCATTGCTAATAATGTTGTATTTCTTGGAAATAGCGAGGAAATTGAAAAATTGTTATGCTTTTCTGATCTATTCTTATTACCATCAGAGACCGAGAGTTTTGGTCTTGCAGCTTTAGAAGCAATGATTTGTGGAGTACCAGTAATTTCCAGTAATACAGGAGGTATTCCTGAGGTGAATATTCAAGGAGTATCTGGTTTTTTAAGCAATGTAGGTGATATAGAAGAAATGGCCGCTAATGCACTTAAGATCTTAAAGAAAGATGATGTATTGGCACGTTTTAAACAAAACGCGATAAATGAGGCGAAAAAGTTTGACATAACACATATTGTTCCTATTTATGAGGAAATTTATCAAAAGGCATTCGAACTAGCATAATTTACGACGATGAATAAAATGGTATTGATTTTACTAACAGCGCTTATGGCTGCTTGCGGTCCAGTTAAACAACAAAACGGAAATATGGAAGAGGCATCATCCGAAAATCAGAAACAAGTTTCTTTTGAAGTGTTAGTGCAACATTCCCATGGCGGTTATGACAAACCACAAATAAAAGTTATCAAAGAACCGACGGAATTGCAAGCGGTTTATGCTAAGATCAATATGACAAGACGCCCAGGATTTCCGATACCTGAAGTTGATTTTGACAAGGAAATGATTATAGGTTTATATATGGGCGAAAAAAATAGTGGCGGTTATTCAATTTCCATAGATTCTGTAGAAGAGACCAAAAATGAATTAATCATTAATGTAAAAGAATCTGAGCCTGGTCTTGTCGCCACTACTGTTATTTGTCAACCATTTTGTATTGTAAAAATGCCAACTACCAAAAAAGAGGTAGTGTTTAAGAAGGTGAGTTAGAAGTGTCGAGACTCATTTTCAAATTATCTAAGTGTATAATGAACATCCGGTAAACTGCGCAAAGAATTAGCTGCCTGTTCTGCCGTAATATCCCGTTGTGGTCCTGCGAACATCTCGTATCCTACCATAAATTTTTTCACAGTTGCCGATCGTAAAAGGGGAGGGTAAAATGACATATGAAAGTGCCAGTGCTCATTGTCATTTCCATTGGTTGGGCTTTGATGTATTCCAGCAGAATAAGGAAAAGAAGTCTCAAATAGATTATCGTATTTCGTCGTCAATTCCTTAATGATTTCGGCAAATGCTTGCTTTTCTAAATCAGTTAACCGTCCGATGTGTTGTAGATGCCGCTTAGGAATAATTATTGTTTCATAGGGCCAAACAGCCCAATAGGGAATTAAAGCAACAAAATATTCATTTTCTAATATAATACGCTCATCAGCATCTAATTCTTGTGCTAAATAATCAGAAAGAATACTTCTTTTATTCTTGTTCCAATAGGCTAGCTGATGTGAATCCTTTTTAGCTACTTCGTGAGGTATGGTTTGTTGTGCCCATATTTGACCATGAGGATGCGGATTGCTGCAACCCATAGTTGCACCTTTATTCTCAAATATCTGAATATGGTTGATTTCTTCTAAGGCGCCTAGCGCGCTGTATTCGTCTTGCCAAAGTGATATGACATTAGATATCGCATCAATAGTCATAAGTGGTAAGGTTAACGAATGATTTGGAGAGAAGCAGACTACTTTACAAATTCCTGATTCAGTTTCAGCTATAAACAAACCATTTTCTAAAGTTTCATTTTTATCGCCACTAATTAAGGCGGCGAAATCATTTGTAAATGCAAAGGTGTTTTTATAAATAGGATTGACTTCTCCATTCGCTCGTGTATTCCCTGGACATAAATAGCAATTTTCATCAAAAGCTGGCTGTTTAGTAGGGTTCAGTTTTTCAACTTTGCCCTGCCAGGGTCTTTTAGTGCGATGTGGAGAAACTAATATCCATTCGCCTGTTAAAATATTATAGCGTCTATGCGGTTGCTCGTAAAAATGTACGCTCATTATTGGTTTGTTTTATGAGTTGTTCCACCATCAGGCTCTACAACAATAGGGCTTAGATTCAAAGAAAATTCCTGTTCATAAGCCATACTGACCTTATTTATATAATCTTCGATTGCATCTTCATGAATGATGTTAATAGTGCAACCACCAAAACCACCGCCCATCATTCTTGAACCTAGAATATGCTCGTTATTCTTTGAAAATTCAACCAAAAAATCTAACTCTGGACAACTTACTTCATATAATGTACTCAGTCCGTGATGCGACTGGTATAGCATATCTCCAAATGTATTCAGGTCTTCAGTTCTCAATGCATCGGCCGCTTTTTGAACTCGAGCATTTTCATTTACAATAAAGTGGCTTCGCTTGTATAAAGTTTCGTCCATTTTATTTTTTAAATCATAAATCATATGGTTTTCTGCATTGCGCAATGAATTTACTTCCGGGTAGTATTTTTGAATAAATTCAACTGCCGCCTCGCATTCCGACCTTCTAGTATTGTATTCGCTAGTAGCAAGATTATGAGAAACATTAGTGTTTAAAAGCAATAATTTATAAGGTTTCAAATTCATTGGTATTAACGAGTAAGAAACCGATTCACAATCGAGCAATACAACATGTTCTTTTTTACTGATCATTACAGCAAACTGATCCATAATGCCACACTTGGTGCCAACAAATTCATGTTCGGCATCTCTTGATAATTTAATCATATCAAGAGTAGAAATACCAAGGTCAAAAAGTTGATTTAGTCCGTATGCCATACCGCATTCTAAAGCAGCTGAAGAGCTAATACCAGAACCAATAGGTAATTGACTATCAATAATACAGTCAAAACCGGTAATTGCGTTATTCCGTTTTTGTAAGCCTTGAACAACACCAAGAATATAGTTTTCCCATTGTTTGTTACTTTTTTTGACTGAATGAAGATCGATTTTCAATACTTCATCAAAGCCAATACTGGTGACAGAACATTGGTTGTTAGAACTATTTTTTCTAAAGTACAGATGAATTTTTTGATTGATTGCTGTTGGTAAAACCAGCCCATTATTATAATCAGTATGTCCACCAATAAAGTTTATTCTGCCTGGTGAATGCACCACGAGTTCTGGGGAAAACGCTTCGATAAAAGCAGTTTGATCCTTCTTTACGTTACCCTTTAGATCTGCTGGTTTCAATTAGTGGGTTTTTAATATTGGCTTAATAATTCTTGTAGATGATGAGAGCAAATATAATAAATGTATTTTTTACGTTAATTAATTTTTTTATACTTTAAAAAGGATTTATTAATCATCATTAATGTTGAATGGAATAAAAACCTAGAAAATAAAAGAGTTGACTTATTTTTGAGGAAATCAAAGAATCATTATGAGTAACAAAACCTCACCCTGGTCGAAAGATTGGTATAAGGAGCATGATCCTATATATATAGCAACTGATTGTATCATTTTTGGTTTTGATGAAGGGATATTAAAACTTTTGGTTTTTAAGCGAAGGGTAGAACCCCAAAAAGGGGCTTACTCCTTAATAGGTAGTTTTGTGAAGTTAAATGAGAGTGTGACTGATGCTGCCAAAAGAGTTCTAGAAGAAATCACAGGTTTGAAGAATGTTTTTATGGAAGAACTTCGGACTTATAATGAGGTGATGAGAGATCCTGGTTATCGCTGTATATCGATCGGACAATATGCTTTGATTCGCATCAGCGATTATGACAACGAATTGGTGGAAAAGCACGGAGCGATCTGGTATCCCTTTAATGAGTTGCCTGAATTGGTACTAGACCATGATATAATGGTAAAAGATGCGTTGACAAGATTGCGCAGAAAAGCACGATACCAGCCAATAGGCTTTGAATTACTTCCTGAAAAATTTACAATCCCACAATTGCAAAATTTATACGAAGCCATCTACCAAAAACAAATGGATTCTAGAAATTTCAGAAAGAAAGTATTGTCATTTGGTGTCTTGATTAAGTTGAATGAAAAGGATAAGCTCAGTTCAAAAAAAGGGGCTTTCCTGTATAAATTTGATTATGATAAGTATCAGCAACTGGTAGCCAGCGGAATTAATTTTGAGGTTTAATCTAGATTATTGGATGACTATCAGTTTTTTAAATGGTTATTTTGCTCTTTTCAATAAACTTGCTATAATTTAAATCGACCAAAACGAAAACGTTAGAGGGATTACAATTTTTTAGAAAGCAATAGTTATTATCCTTAATGATGATAATTTCATTATTTTAACTGAATTATTCAATAAAATTGATTTTACTATTGAATAGATCTTTACTAACAAACCAACACGACAAATTCTTATGGATGCATTTTCGATTATTTCATTTATTGGCTTTACGCTTTTAGTTGCAGTTATTGCCTGGTATGCTACAAGAAAAACAAATGAAAAATCGGCTGATGGGTACTATTTAGGTGGACGAAGTTTAGGAGCCATAACAATTGCAGGATCTTTATTGTTAACCAATCTATCTGCAGAACAAATTGTTGGACTAAACGGGCAAGCGTTTACCGAAGGAATTTTGGTGATGGCCTGGGAAACCTTGGCGGCAATTGCAATGGTGATTACCGCACTTTGGTTATTGCCTAAGTATATGCAAGTAGGTATTACTACCATTCCTGAATTTATAGAGAAACGATTTGATAGTAATACAAAAGCAATCCTGTCTATACTATTTTTGATTGCTTTCGGCATTGTTTTATTACCAACTATATTGTATGCGGGTTCCAAAGCATTCATTACGATGTTTAAGCTTAATGAAATGTTGGGTCTTTCTGAAACAGCTACGTATTGGGTCTGCGTTTGGAGTATTGGTTTAATAGGAATTGTATACGCAATTTATGGTGGATTAAAAGCTGTTGCTGTATCTGACTTGGTCAATGCCATTGGACTATTAGTTGGAGGAATTTTAATTCCCATTTTTGGTCTTAAAATGATTGGTGACGGTAATGTAGGCGAAGGGTTATCAACCTTATGGATGGAAAGTCGAGATAAGTTCGATGTCACGGGTGGTGTTACGTCATCAATTCCATTTGGCACCATATTTACAGGTATGATGATTGCTCAAATGTATTACTGGGGAACAAATCAGGCAATTTTGCAGCGTGTTTTTGGGGCGAAAAGCCTTGCTGATGGTCAAAAAGGAATGATGCTAGCGTCTTTCGTGAAGTTTTTAATTCCCGTAATTGTTGTACTTCCTGGTATCATTGCTTGGCAATTATTCGGTTCGGAATTAAATGATGCCGATGCTGCATATCCCGAATTGGTAAGACGTGTTCTACCAGCAGGATTACTCGGATTTTTTGCAGCAGTATTATTCGGTGCAGTATTAAGCTCGTTTAATAGCCTTTTAAATAGTAGTGTTACTCTGTTTGGTTTTGATCTGTATAAAAAGTTTTTCAATAAAGCAGCAAATGAATTACAAACTGTAAAGGCTGGTAAGCGATTTGGTCTTGGATTGGCCGCCGTTTCTATGACGATAGCTCCTTTTATCCGTAATGCACCTGATGGATTGTTTGCTTATATACAAGAGTCTTTAGGAAGTTTAAGTGTGCCAATTTTAGCAGTTGTAGCAATTGGAATTTTGACTAAAAAAGTACCAGCCATAGGCGCAAAAGTGGTGCTTGTTGGTGGAGTCATTATGTATTTGATAAGTCAATTTATAATGAGTCCGATATTTATCCAAAGTGCATTAGATAAAGCGGGAATTCAAGGGTCTAATTTCTTAGGTGGATTGGAAGACGAACAACTAGCAGCTTACTTTAAAGAAATAGGGGTGACCGATATACCCGCCCACATGGAAAAAATCAGTCTGATAGAAGCTGAAGCATATCCCCACTTTTTACATGTTATGGGAATATTGTTCGTGGTTAATATTATCATTATGTTGATATTTGGCGCACTAAAACCAAAACAAAATATCTACGTTCCAAAAGTAACGAGAGTTATAGATACAACTCCTTGGAAATGGGCAGTTCCGGTCGGAATTTTTATAACACTATTAGTACTAAGCACCTATTTGATTTTTTAGGCGTTTAGGTGAGCATTAGGATGTGTGTGATTTTGTTTAATGTTTGATGCCAATTAAAACGTTTTCGTTGTTATTTTACTTAAAAATAGAGGGGAACAGGGTATGCTAATCCTTATTAGGCCTAACTTTAAACGAATCATCCATACATTATGAAAAAGAAATACGTCATTGCCTTCGATCAGGGTACAACTAGTACCCGGGCTATTATTTTTGATGTAAAAGGGAACATTGTTGCCATCTCTCAAAAAGAACTCAAGCAGCATTATCCTAAGTCTGGTTGGGTAGAGCATGATGCCAATGAGATCTATGCTGATCAACTTGCAGCTTTCAAAAATGTGATGAAAGATTCTGGTATTTCACCAGAAGAAGTAGCTGCTATTGGTATTACCAATCAACGTGAAACTACCGTCGTATGGGATAGGAAAACTGGAGAGCCTATTCACAATGCCATTGTATGGTTAGATAAACGAACTACAGATATTTGCGATGATATTAAAGCTAAAGGGCTAGAAGATTATATTCGAGAAAATACTGGCCTCGTAGTTGATTCTTATTTCTCAGGAACCAAGCTAAAATGGATTCTAGATAATGTTGAAGGTGCTCAAGAAAAAGCTGAAGCTGGAGATCTACTATTCGGTACAATCGATAGCTGGCTTATTTATAAATTCACGGGAAATCACTTAACAGATCATACGAATGTCTCGCGAACAATGATCTACAATATCAAAGACCTGACATGGGATGAGACCATGCTTAAGGCACTAAATATTCCAAAGTCATTATTACCTAAAGTTCAAGCCTCTTCATCTGATTTTGGTTCGGTTGAATACAAAGGACATAAAATTCCCATTTATGGAGTTGCAGGTGATCAGCAAGCTTCTTTATTTGGTCAAGGCGGATTCAAATCTGGGATTGCAAAAAACACCTATGGTACGGGTTGCTTTATGTTGTTGAATACAGGAAAAAAGCATGTCGTTTCTAAAAACGGATTGTTGACCACACTCACAGCCAGTTTGAATAAGGATGAGGTAAAATACGCTTTAGAAGGAAGCATTTTTGTCGGTGGTGCATCTATACAGTGGTTGCGAGATCAATTAAAAGTGATAAAAAAAGCGTCGGAAACTGAAGCAATTTGCAATAGCATTCCACCGCTTCAAGATTTATATGTAGTTCCGGCTTTTGCAGGCTTGGGTGCCCCTTATTGGGATGCAAACGCTAAGGGAGCGGTTTACGGACTTACATTAGATTCTGGTAGAGAAGAGTTGATAAAAGCAACAGTCGAAGCATTGGCATATCAAACACGTGACGTGATTGATGCGATGATGGAAGATAGCGGCAAGCAAATGACCACCTTAAAAGTAGATGGTGGTGCTTGTGCTAATAACTATTTAATGCAATTTCAATCTGATATTTTAAATGTGGAGGTAGACCGACCAAAAATGTTAGAAGTTACTGCCTTAGGCGCTGCGTTTTTAGCGGGAATTAAGCAAGGTATCTGGAGTTTGGAAGACATTGAATCGGTGAGAGAAGCAGAGCGTATTTTCAAGCCTGAAATGAAATCGAAACAACGCAAGCAAAAATATAAAGGCTGGTTAAAAGCAGTTGACAGAACACGTTCTACCAAAACGAAAAAAAAGGCTAAGGCTCATAAATTCTCCATTTTAAATCGGGAAAATCAGCTTAAAAAATTAGCTACTGACACCTTCGATCTTATAGTAATAGGTGGTGGAGTTACGGGGTCTGGAATTGCACTTGATGCCGCTGCAAGAGGAATGAAGGTATGTCTAGTAGAGAAGAATGATTTTGCTAGTGGGACTAGTAATAAATCCACCAAATTAATTCACGGAGGACTTCGATACTTAAAGCAATTGGAGATCGGATTGGTTAAAGAATCAGGATCAGAACGTGCGATAGTACACAAATTGGCTCCGCATTTAGTAGTTCCTGAAAAAATGCTATTGCCTTTGGTAGAAGGAGGTACTTATGGAAAAGTAATGACTTCTATTGGCTTAAAAGTATATGATTTTCTTGCAAATGTAGAGGGGAATGATCGCCGTAAAATGCTGGATAAAGAAGAGACGATAAGTAAAGAGCCTCTATTAGATGAAAGTACATTGTTAGGTGGAGGTTATTATGCGGAATACCGAACAGACGATGCGCGTTTGACAATTGAGCTGTTAAAAAAAGCAACTGAATTTGGCGCAACAGTAATTAATTACTGTGAGATGGAGGAGTTTGTATATGACAATGAGGGAAAGGTAAAAAGTGTGAACTGTGTTGATCATAACACAGGAACAAAATTGAATATTACCGCAAGAAAATTTGTTTCTGCAGCTGGACCTTGGGTCGATCTTTTACGGAAGAAAGATCATAGCATGAATAACAAATACTTGCATCACACCAAAGGGGTGCATATAGTATTTCCTGCCGAAAAACTACCTATAAAACAATCAGTTTATTTTGATGTGCCGGATGGCAGAATGATATTCGCTATTCCACGTGGTCGAGTTACCTATGTTGGGACTACCGACACGAATTATAAAGGAAACCTAGATAGAGTAGTGGCAACAAAAGATGATGCTATCTATTTATTAGATGCAGTAAATGCCACATTCCCGACAGTAAATGTAACAATCGATGATATTGAATCAAACTGGGCGGGATTACGTCCACTAATTCACGAAGAAGAAAAAGACCCTTCTGAATTATCGCGTAAGGATGAAATTTTTGTTTCTGATACGGGACTTATTTCGATAGCTGGAGGAAAGCTAACGGGATATCGTAAAATGGCACATCGTACCATTGATGCTGTTTTAAAAACAATGAGCAGTAAGCGTCGTGACAAATTCAAGAAATCAAAAACAGAAAAAATCCCATTGACATCACCCGCTTTAACATCAATGAAAGAGGTGAATGCATATCAAAAAGAATTAGAGACTAGGTTGGGTGAAATAGGAATTGATAATGCCTATTTCGCTTGGTATTTAGCTACTACGTACGGTAAACAAGCCGATACCATTTTAAATAAGATAAACTACTTTGCCAACGATAATGTGCATGAGCGCTTAATTCGCGCTGAGCTTTGGTATTGTATTCACAACGAAATGACAAATAGTCTTACCGACTTTTTTGTAAGACGGACAGGTCGACTTTATTTTGATATCACTTCGATTCCCAAATATCTGGATGTGGTTTTAGAAGATATCGTAAACTATCTTGATTGGGATGAAAAACGCGTCGAGAGCGAAAAATCATATCTAAATGATTTGGTTTATGATGCTACGCATTATTATGAGGAGGAGTTGGGCTAGCTATGTGGTTTATGGATCATATCTATGTAGAGAATCCGTCATCGGTTAAATAACTTGTGGTATTTCTACATTTAAATCGTACATGCGTTCTATTTATTGGAACTTCGCTTTTCTTTAGGTTTAGTTTCCTTTTTGAATTCAGTTTTCGTTTTTGGAGTAATGAACTTTGGAGTTTTAATTAAGCGGCCATTAAAAGCTTTTTTAAGTATATCATCATCTTTCTTTTTCATATTCTATGAATCTTGATTATCGTTGGATTCGGTTGTATTTTGATTAGGTTTTTCATTTCCTGTATCACTACTTTGAGGATTTGTCTGAGGAACGTGAATAGTTCTCCCTTTTTCAATTCTGTCCTTGTCTGGCATATCTATTTTGCTTTTGTTATTAATATTTATAGAAGAAAAAATTACTATCATAAAAATTCCTGATAATAGTTTCGCGAGTGAAATAATGTCTAAGTTGGAAATAAACTTATTTCTTTTTTTTACATTTTTAATTAATTCCTCTTCTTTTATTTTCTCTCTCTCGAAATCATCATATTCATCTATAGTTTGGAGATTCAATTTTCGGGAAACAAGGATAGAGATTAAATTAATGGATAGTGTTAATGTTAATAATATCCAGCCAACTATTAATATCCAGAAATGCTCGGCTTTAGATAAATCAACTATTTTATCGATGAAGGTTATAGATAGCGCTAATGCTCCTGCAGAAATTTGAGTTATTTTTTTCTCAAAATCGTCTTCAACTTTCTCGATTGTATTGAATATATTTTCCCTATTTGAGTTTTCTGCCAAAATCACACTTGGTTTAATATTTTAAAATTACAAATTGATTCTCTGTTGGTTATTAAATAGAAACACTTTTTTATGCACAAAAAATGTTTATTAATAGTTGTAAAAGGAAAGTAAATTATCTATGTGTGTCGGAAATGCTGAATGCACTATAAAATAGTTAACCAATTACAATTGTTTACTAATACTATTAGAATAAAACATTTTCTCAATTTTCAATTCAAAACACCATTAATCGGTAAACATTGCTAGATAGCCACTTTCTCACGTACTAAGTAAGGATTATACTATTTTGTACTAGCAAGTATTTCTAAAACCAACTAACATGAGACTAGTATTAGTAGTATTCTTGCCCCTTACATTTCTTTTTACAACTTCAATTAATGCGCAAGACAATGACAAAGTGTTGCACGCTGCAGCAGGATTTGGTATTAGTGCGGTAACCTACACCATAGTAAAGTCGACCACAAAAAATCGAAAAAAAGCATTAATCTGGAGTTTTGTTACATCAACCGCAGCCGGTATCGCAAAAGAATTAATTGACAGTGGAGAAGATGGCAATAAATTTGATGCTGTTGATGCACTCGCAACTACCGGAGGTGGAATTGTTGGTGGATTCACAATGCATTTAATTTTAAATGACAAAAAGAAGCGCACCGCTGAGATTAATGAAACAGAATTAGCTCAGGAAGCATTTTTTGCGTTGGATGCGGAGATATCTGGCTCAATGGAAAGCAGTAGGTAACTCCCTTCCCTTGAGGGAAGGGGCGGGGATGGGTGTCCATTTTAGTATAGTACAATTTTGTAATGAAAATTTAGTCTAATTTGAGAAAAACACCCCTCTAAACCTCCCCTCCAGGGGAGACTTCAAAAATACGTTAAATAGGAAATCACCTCTCCATAAGTTCTTAGCGAATATCTAACTTATATTTCTTCAGTAAACCCGCTAACCCATCTTTCGAAAATTTAGCTCCCTTTAATTGATTTTCTTCAGGATCAATTGAGAAGTTGTATGCGGTTGTCAAATCTGCTTTGGTAATATCAGTCTGATCAAAAATGGCATTTTTTAAATCGCAATTTGCAAAGAGACCTTGACTAAAATCGGCATCGGTAAAATCAACATCGGTTAATTTGCAGTCATTAAATGGGGTTGCTTTCAAATTAGCATTGGCAAAGCTTGAGAATTCTAGGTTACAGTTTTCAAACTGCAGTGATACCAAAAAGAAATTCATCTCACTAAAAATGATTCCAATCATTTTACAATCTACGAAGCGAGCATCATTAAAGGTTGTGTTTTTTAAACGTACTTTGGTCAAATTGCAATCGACAAAAACACATTCATTAAAACAAGAATTGGAAAGATCGGCATCAGTAAAATCACAATTTTCAAACCGACAGTTTTCAAATTCTTTATGTGTATAGAAAGACCCAGAATGATCTTCTTTCTTAAATGTAGTATCCAACACCATAAATTCTAATGTTTTGCAAACAAGGTCGACGCTAATGTAGCTATATAATTTTCTATTTTAGCATGAATTAATGACGAGATTGGATTTAAAGAAGCTTCATTTATTTATTGTTTTTTTTGCTATAACACTGGCTATTCATAGTCAGCAAAGTAGCGCGGGATACACCGCTTTCGCAACGAATCCTGCTAAAGTTCCGAAGTCGTTATTAGATAGTCTTAAAAATGAATCGAATCCTCTTTCTCGATTTCGATTAATAGATACCATTTCAAAAATTCACCTGAAATACGGCTTTACAGATTCAATTATAAGCTATGGTCAGATGCTTCAAAGAGAAGTGGAATTCAATAGAGGTGAGTTTGTAAACAAACCATATTGGCTTGCAAAAGCGTATTACATCACTGGTGTAGGCAAACAATTAAACGGACTTTTTGATCCTGCACTAGGATATCATTTAAGAGCCTTAGAACTTAATATTCAGGATGCTTTGCTGCTAGATCAAATTCAACTTGGTATCGCCAAGGCATATTATTCCAAAAGGGAGTACGAAAAAGCCCTGCCACTTTTCCTATCAATATTCGAGGATAGCAAGGATTTATCTATCTCTTCAAAAGCCGCCTTATACACTTCTCTTTTATATAGGGCGAAGGGAGAAAAGTCAGAGTCAGAACAATTTTTATTAGCTGCACTTGGTAAAGCAAAGAAGGCTGGTAATGATAAACTTAGAATGATTATTGAGTTGAGTGAAATTCAAATGATTCAAAATGGTGAATATGATGAATCATTGTTTAACCGGCTTGAGAATATAAAGAATGAGGCATTAGCAGGTGATTACTATGATGTATATACGGAGGTGGTCATAGAGATTGGTAAGATGTATATGGCAAGTGGTAATACGGATGCTGCTAATATGACCTTAAGTATGGCATATACTAATGCCATACAATGGAATCGTTGGCAATTAGAAAAACGGTTACAACGAGTATTGACGAAATTTTATAGCGATCAGGGCGATTACAAAAATGCCTACGCATTGATGACACAATACACAGCATTAAATGAAAGGATCGTTAAAAACCAAAACTATAATGCAGTAAAGGAGCTTGAGATTAAACACGAAGTTGACAAAATAGAGCAAGAAACTGATAGGCAACGTTTGATTAAAAACAGCTTACTTATTGGTTTTTTAGTACTTCTTATTCCTGTAATTGCTTTGTTGGTTACATACTACCAAAAATTAAAAACTCAGATTGCCTTAAACGAATCTCAGGAAGAAGTAAATCAGCAAAAAGTGACTTCTATAATAAAGGATCAAGAATTAAAATTGATAAAAGCATCTGTTGAAGGAGAGGAGAAGGAACGAAAACGACTTGCACAGGAACTACATGATAGTATAGGCGGAAATTTGGCCAGTATCAAATTGCAATTAGCAACTAATGAAACCCAATCACCTGCCTATAAAAATATTGCTAAACAATTGGATGATACCTATGAGCAGGTACGAAATCTGTCCCATAATTTAACCGCCAAAAAATTTGAACAAAACGCTTTCACCCAACTTGTTGCCGAATACATTGGTAATATTAATTCGGGTACTGAGGCAACAATTAGCTTTAATCCCCATCCGGAGGAAAAAGTAAATACTGTTGAGCAGCATATTCAAGTGGAGGTTTTTAAAGTAATTCAGGAATTACTAACGAACACCCTAAAACACGCAAAGGCGACTAATATTGAAATTCATTTGAATGTATATGACCAAAAACTTACCGTTTTATTTGAAGATGATGGTGTTGGTTTTGATCTCGATAAAGTAACTTTGGGAATGGGATTGTCTGGAATGAAAAATAGAATTAAAGCCATTGATGGGACTATGTTTATAGATGCAATTTCGAATAGAGGAACGGCTGTTAATATTGAAATTCCGGTTTAAAAAAAGTATGTATGGGTCCTAATATTATTATTGTTGATGATCATAAGATGTTTTTGGAAGGTTTATTGGGAATCCTTCAAAAAGAAAAGAATTTCAATATTCTATTTACCGCGAATACCGGAGCCAATGTGGTGAAGTATCTTGAGATTAATGATCCTAAAACGGTTCAACTAGTCGTAACGGATATTAGTATGCCTGAGGTCGATGGCATAGAATTAAATCAGCTTATAAAGAAAAAGTATCCTAGTGTAAAGGTCTTAGTGGTTAGTATGCATCATGATCCTGTTAAGATAAGTACTTTAATTAATGATAAGGTGGACGGATATGTGCCAAAAAATGCGGAAAAAGAAGAACTTTTATTGGCGATAAATACCATTTTAGGCGGGAAAAAGTATTTTTCTGATAGTATTAAAAAGGTTTATTCTAATAGCATTTTTAATGATGAAAGTATAACTGTTGCTCCTTTGACCAAACGAGAAAAAGAAGTACTAACATTAATCGCTCAAGAACATACTACTCAAGAAATTGCTGATAAGTTATTTCTAAGTAAACATACCGTTGAAAGCTATCGCAAAAATTTAATCGCAAAACTAGACGTTCGCAATCTAGCGGGCTTGACCAAGCAGGCAATTAAAATGGGACTTGTGGAATAGTATTCAGTAGGCAGTAGAAGTCTTCAGTTTGCAGTCGTAGTTTAAAATCTAATCCGTTAACAACAAAAATACTCCTCCCTTTAGTAAAGGGAGGTGACTCCGATTTTATCGGAGTCGGAGGGATTCAACCCCAGACTAATAATGATTAGAAAGAACCTTACACATCTCCCCCCTATTCAGCAGAGCTCAATTCATTCCCCTCTTTACTAAAGAGGGGAGCTTAATAAAATAGTAAGATATTTAGTTCAACTTTGAAACTAATAATAAAAAGAAACCCGGACTATAGGAATAATCCGGGTTTAATTGTTTCACTACATATGGTGATCTAATGTGTGATGTGCATCAATCAAAGGACCGCCATTTATTATTTCGTCAGATGCCTGATTAATAAACTTATCAAAGTTTAAGTGAAAAGAATGTGCCAGTTGAATAGATTTACTGATATATGCTCCTTTCTGTAACCATGTATTTATGGGATCTAACATTTCTGTTGGAACATCATGTATGTATTTAGGCATATATAAGCCAAAAATTGGATGCTGCTCAAAATCAATATTGTCAAGGTCACCATTCATGGCCGCTGTAATCATAGCTCTTGTATATTTAAGCTTAATACGAGATCCTACGCCATAAGGACCGCCACTCCAACCGGTATTGACCAACCATACATTTACTCCTGCATCTTGCATTTTTTTGCTTAACATTTCTGCATATACAGTTGGGTGTAATGGCATAAAAGGTTCACCAAAACACGCAGAAAACGACGGAACTGGTTCGGTAATCCCTGCTTCGGTACCGGCAACTTTAGCCGTATAACCAGAAATAAAATGGTATGCAGCTTGCCCAGGACTTAGTTTCGATATAGGAGGTAATACTCCAAAAGCATCACAGGTTAAAAAGAAAATGTTAGTGGGATTATCGGCATATGAGGGTTTCATAATATTGTCAATATGCTCGATAGGGTAACTAACTCTTGTATTTTGAGTAATAGAACTATCCTTATAATCGGGTTGTTTAGTGCCTTCTTTGAAAACTATATTTTCTAATAAAGCGCCCGGTTTTATGGCTCGATAAATATCCGGTTCTTTTTCCTCAGTAAGATCAATCACCTTGGCATAACAGCCGCCTTCAAAATTGAAAATTACATTTTCAGCGGTCCAACCGTGTTCATCGTCACCAATAAGTTTTCTTTTAGGATCGGCAGATAGTGTAGTTTTTCCTGTTCCCGATAGTCCAAAGAAAATAGCGGTGTCACCATCTTCTCCTACATTGGCAGAACAGTGCATTGGTAAAACATTTTTCTCAACTGGTAGTATAAGGTTTAAGGCGGAGAAAATACCTTTCTTCATTTCGCCTGTATAGGCTGAGCCACCTACTAAGGCAATTTTTTTAGAAAAGTTTAGAATCGAAAAATTACCCTGACGAATTCCATAAGCTTTTGGATCGGGGCAAACATAGCCAGGGGCGCAAAGCACTAGCCATTCCTCTTCAAAATCTTCCATTTCATCTTCATTTAGCCTTAGAAACATGCTGTTGACAAAGAAGTTGGACCAAGGATATTCAGTAACCGTCCTTACATTCATTCTGTAACTAGGATGGGCACATACATAACCATCACGGGCGTAAATTTCCTTGCCAGATAAATATTTTATAACCTCACTATGCAACTTGTCAAAGTTATCGGGGTCAATGGGTTTATTAATTCTTCCCCACCACACTTTATCTTTTGTATAATCGTCTTTTACTAAAAAACGATCTTTAGGGGACCTTCCAGTAAACTTTCCTGTATTTACAGCCAAAGTGCCATTTTCCGTTTCCTGTCCCATTCCGCTCTCGACAGTTCTTCTTTGTAGTTCCTCAGCGGAAAGATTCCAATTTACATTCGCTTCTGTTATCCCATAAATGGATAAATCAGATTTCTTGGGTGTTCGAGATAAAATTTCCATATCGTTTCTTTTAAGTTAATATTTAAAATGGCCAGAAAACAGGTACTATTAGTAATGTGACAATAAAGAATAATAAAAGCAATGGAGCTCCGACCTTTACATAATCCATAAACTTATATCCGCCTGCTGCCAATACCATGGCATTTGTTGTCGTACCTACAGGTGTTAAAAATGCTGTTGATGCGCTTACTGCTACTGCAATCATAAATGGTTTGGGCGATACGCCTAATGAGGTAGCTGCCAAAATCGCTATTGGCGCCATTAATACGGCAGTTGCCGAGTTATTAATAGTCTGACTAAAACTAGTCGTTAGCAAGAAAATGCCTGCTAATAACATTATGGGGTGAATATTACCTAAATAGTTTACCAAACCTTTAGCTGTTAGCTGTGCCACTCCTGTTTTTTGCAACGCAATACCCATTGGGATCATTGCGGCTATCATGACCACACTTGTCCAGCTAATACCTTTGTATGCCTTTGAAATTGGTACACAACCAGATAACATCATAATTCCAGCACATACTAAAGCGGTAATGGCACCAGGCAGTATATTAAAGACTAATAAAATGATCATTAGCAGCAAAGTGCCCATTGCTATGTATGATTTGGTATTAAGTTTATCCACATTTTTTGCCATTGCCTCAGGACTTCCTGCTATTAAAAGGTGCTCATATGCAGTTTGTAATGCTTCAATGTCTTTCCATGAGCCTCTTATAATAAAGGCATCCCCAGCCCGTACTTTTATACGAGTGTCTTTTAAAGGCATATTATTTCTTGAAGCACCCAATAGCTGAATACCAGCCTGATCAAGGTAATATCCCAGTGGTATGGTATTACCTACAAAGGCTGACTTTGGAGTAATAATCATTTGTGCCATGCCTACCTCATGATTAATAAGCTCTTCCTTTAATTCTTTGTTATCGTATTTGGTAGGAATTATACCAAGTTTGAGTCCAATTATTAGTTTATCAATGGCTTCTGTTTTTCCTTTTAAGGTGATAATATCATGGTAACGAAGCTCAGTTTCTGGTTTTGGGAATTCGACAAAAGGCTGAATACCCTTCATTGTATTGGGATGTCGTCGTCTTAACCTCATGACTGAGACGTTGTATTTTTTTTCAAATTCCCAATCCCCAAGTTTGGTGTTAATCATTGGAGACATTGACCGTATGCGTAATCTGTATACATTATCATCAATACTGTAATCTTCAATCCATTTATGCATTTCAGAATCAATATTTACTGGTTTATTTTTTGTTCGGTTGTCTGGCAGTAATTTGTATCCTAAATACCTGAAATACACAATTGCGATAATTAATAGCGGCAGACCTATTAAAGCGAACTCAAAAAATGAAAACCCCTCTAATCCTTCTTCTACTAATGCATTGCTAACTATAATGTTTGGCGGAGTTCCTGTCAAGGTCAAAAGCCCACCTGTATTGGAGCCAAATGCGACTGGCATTAAAAGTTTAGATGGCATAGTGCCAGCATTCCAGGCGGCAGAAATCGTAACTGGTAATAAAGCGGCTACAGTACCTGTATTGCTTACAAAACCCGATAATACACTTGAACCAAGAGTTACGATCATTAACAATCTAGGAGCGCTTTTTTTAGCCCAACCCACAAACTTTTGCCCTGCTAAAGCAGTCCAACCAGTTCTTGATAAGCCTTCACCAATTATGAAAAGTGCCGCAATCATTATTACTGTAGTATTGCTAAACCCTACTAATGTTTCTTTTAAATCAAGTATTCCTGATATATATAAGGCTAACATTGACATGAGCGCAACCACATCTGGCGGGAATTTCCCCCAAATAAATAATGCAATGGTAATAGTTAGAATGATAAGAAGTATGGTCATAGTATGAAACCTCTTAAGTTTTAATCAATTGCTAGTACAGGTACCTGAGAATGTAATGTTAGAAGCTTGGTAAGTTTTCCTTTTGAAGCCTCTCCTTTTTTGATATGATTTCTTGGTAAAATAGCCAACAAATCAATTTGATTTTTATTTACATAATCAAAGATGCCTTGTAAAATATCACTGCTTTCTGGGAATGCATGTTTCGTATAAAAAGACTCTAAATAGTACTCCAATGTATTTTCTGTTTTTTCATCAATAGCCGAAAAATTAGTGGAATCATTATCTATTGAAAGTACATGTACCTGAGCACCAAAACGTCTTGATACATCTAGTAAAACATTTAATGAAGAAGGTTCATCAATTGGTTCAGCACCTATAGCTAGAGCTATCTTACTTATTGAGTTAGTCTTAATATGTTTAGGTACAACGATTACTGGACAATCTGCCGCAAGGACTAGTTTAGAGGTGTTGCTTTCAGCAGTATCAGAATCACTAGTTCCTTTGGTTCCCATTATGATAATATCTGCCCTTTTAGCTATTTGTAATTCAACCAAATTATTAATTAAGTCACCTTTTCCTGTCAGAAAATCAACTTTTACTTTTGGAGGCCTTTTGTATGTACTAATCACCCTGTCAAAATGCACTCTAGGATCATAATTAGGCACAACATCACCATTTTCAATAGTTGCTAATAGTATTGTTATGTCTTCTTCATTTTTAGAAAAATTGATGGCATAGTTTAAAGCAACTTCAGAAGTGACAGAATTATTGAAAGGGACGAGTATTGTAGTAATTGTATTCATCTTAACGCGCTTAGATTGTTAGTAGATGTATACAAAAGTATAAGTGTAGTTTCTTGAAAATTATGACAAATATCAATTATTGAAGAGAAAGTATTTCCTTAACAACAAGATCAAAATTTGTTATTAATAGAACTAAAGATTAGAAATTAGAAGGTTTCCTTGATCATAAAAAAATTAATGTTTTCTGATCAAGATCTACTTGTATCCCTGTTTTCAGGGAGGGCATTTTCACGCTTCCTAGTGTATTCTCAAGCAGGCATTTGCTGCAACTTTGTCGGCAACAATAATCTTTAAAATAACATATTATGATCTGGGGAATTTCATTAATCCTATTGAGTATTATCGCAGTACCATCTCTAATACTTTCAAAAAAACCAAATGCTAAAGAGCTTTTAGAAAAAATTGAACCGTACCAAGGTTGGATTGGTATTGTTTTCTGTTTCTGGGGTGTTTGGGGAATTATCTCATGTATTCTAAACATGGGTCTTTTAACGTCGGCACCTATCTGGTGGATTACTTGGTTAGCAGGATGTGTAGTTGAAGCCACTTTAGGTTTTATGCTAGGTTACGGACTTATTAGCAAGTTTTTCTTGTCTAAAAACGAGGCGGCAAAAGAAAAAGGAGAGCAGCTAAGAAAGAAAATTGCTCCCAAACAAGGTAAGTTAGGCATACTAGGAATAGCAGTAGGTGCTTGGATGATCGTTGCTACATTCATCTTTACTATCGCCTAATTACACAACTTTAAAATCAAACAAAAATTTTTAAATAGATGAAAAAGTATTTCGCACTATTGACAATTTTGTTGGCTATTGGCTTGGCTAAAGCACAGCAAACAGGAACTAAAGAAACAAGTTCTAAATTAAAAGTAACTGCCTATGTTAAGTATGATCTAAAAGCAACTAAGTATCGAATTAAATTAATGGTTCGCGAGGATACTTATGCCGACCAATACGGGAAAATAGCAACAATTGATGAGCTAAAGGCTGCTTTTTTTACTTCACTTGAAGAAAAAGGAATCGATACCTCAAAATTTGTTGACAATAGAATGGAGTATGCATTATCGAGTTATTACGATACTGGTACTATTCTTACCTATGAAACCGTAAAAAAGAAAGATCTAGAAACTATTTTGATGACTAAGAAACCTAAAAATGTTACTGTTTTTAAGGCAGAGATGTATTGCAAATCGTCCAAGGACCACTACAAAAAAATTGTCACAAAAGGACTAGAAGAGGCCGATTCAAAGGTAAGAACACTAGCAAGACAGATTGGTAAAAGTGTAGACAAATTAGAATTAGTAGAAGACACATATTACGACCGTAGCGAATGGTTTTATATGACTGGAGAAACGAAACAATACTATACTATAACAGCTACTTATAGTATCAAGTAAAAGCAAACACTAAAGTTATTTTTTGTTTGAGTAGAAAGTCGCTCCTTAGTTAATTGGTTGGTATCCTGGAGCGGCTTTCTTATTTGTAATCAATAACAATGAAAAGTGACCTACAAGGTTTTTAAAACTTTGTAGGTCACTTCTGTTTATAAGCATATGTAAAAAAATTTCGCGACCCTATAGTATGAGTGAGTAATCAAGGATTATCAACTAATCGGTTTTAGGCCTATTTTGCCGAGGTTTTAACATAAAAATAACAGCTTTATTGAATACTTTTTGAAATCTTGTAGGGCAATACAATTTATCTATTTTTAGTACACCACAATTAATCAACCAAAATAACACAATCAAAAAATGAATAATTTATGAAACGAAGAGAATTTGTTCAATACGCAGGGCTCGGAGCGGGTGCCTTAATGGTACCTTCTTTAATGTTAGGTAATAACATTTCCGCAGAAGCTTTGCTCGCACCCGGAATGGATGTTGCGGTTAAAAAGCGACTAGCTGATGTGGCACTTAATACTGCCAAGTCCCTGGGCTCATCTTATGCAGATGCCAGAATTGGTCGCTACCTTAATCAGTATGTTTTTACTAGAGAAGACAAAGTGCAAAATGTTGTAAATACCGAGTCGTTTGGTATAGGAATACGTGTCATTACCAACGGCACATGGGGTTTTGCTTCTACCAACGATGTTTCCGAAAATGGAATTAAAAAAGCTACAGAGCAAGCAGTTGCAATAGCGAAAGCTAATTCCAAAATTCAGAAAGTACCGGTAAAACTTGCTCCTGTAGAGTCGTACGGAGAGGTTTCTTGGAAAACACCTATTAAAAAGAATTTTAAAGATGTTCCTGTTTCCGAAAAAGTGGATTTGCTATTAAGTGCAAATGCCGCAGCAATGAAAAACGGTGCAAATTATGTGAACTCAGCACTATTCATGGTGAATGAGCAAAAGTATTTTGCATCTACTGAAGGTTCCTATATTGATCAGGATGTACACCGCATTTGGCCAACATTTGGCGTTACATGTATTGATAGAGGTACGGGTAAATTTAAATCGCGCCAAGCCTTGAGTGCACCAATGGGAATGGGTTATGAATATATGGATGGACTTGATTCTGAGAAGTTAGATGGCCCAGCGGGTATTAAGCTATACAGAAACAGTTACGACATGGTCGAAGACGCTGCTTTGGGTGCGCAACAGGCCAAAGAAAGACTAACAGCTAAGTCAGTTGAAGCAGGCAAGTATGATTTGGTGCTAGAACCTAATCATTTAGGATTGACCATCCATGAATCTGTAGGACATCCGTTAGAGCTGGATCGCGTTCTTGGTTATGAAGCAAATTACGCGGGGACCAGTTTTGCGACCCTTGATAAATGGGAATCAAAAGACTTTAAATATGGTAGTGACATCGTCAATTTAGTAGCCGATAAAACGCAGGTAGGATCCCTTGGTGCTGTTGGTTATGATGATGAGGGTGTTAAAACGAAAAAATGGGATTTAGTGCGCAATGGCGTACTTAAAAATTATCAAGCAATACGTGATCAGGTTCATATGATTGGGCAAAATGAGTCACATGGTTGCTGTTATTCCCAAAGTTGGAACGATGTTCAGTTTCAGCGTATGCCAAATGTGTCCTTAGAGGCAGGTAAAGAAAAATACTCTGTTGCCGATATGATCAAGGACGTTGAAAAAGGTATTTATATTGCCGGGCGAGGCTCATATTCTATCGATCAGCAACGCTACAACTTCCAGTTTGGTGGTACCGTGTTCTATGAAATTAAAGACGGTAAAATCGTGGGTATGCTAGACGATGTAGCCTATCAATCAAATACGCAGGAATTCTGGAATTCTTGTACTAAGATTTGTGATGAAAGTGATTATCGAATGTTCGGTTCTTTCTTTGATGGTAAAGGGCAGCCTTCGCAGGTAAGTGCTGTTTCTCACGGAAGTTCTACTACAAGATTTAATGGTGTAAACGTCATTAATACAGGTAGAACTATTTAATACATCGTTTTATAACAAATAGAAAATATCATGGCAATATATACAAAAGAAGAAGCAAGAAAAATCATGGAAAAGGCTTTGAGCTTTTCCAAGGCAGATGCTTGCGAAGTTAATTTAAATGGAAGTGAAAGCGGTAATATCCGTTACGCCCGGAATACAGTTTCGACCGCCGGACATAGATCAAATCAAACGCTGGTTGTTCAATCTAATTTTGGTAAAAAATCTGGAACAGCTACTATTGATGAATTTGATGATGTATCATTAGAGAAAGTGGTTAGAAGAGCAGAAGAATTGGCAAAACTATCTCCCGAAAATCCGGAATTTATGGAGCCTTTGGGGCCACAGAGTTACGATGAATCAATAACATTTAGCGAAGCTACGGCTAACATAACACCGGAATATCGAGCAAAAGTTGCAAATAGCAGTATAGAGCCTGCTGCAGCGAAGGATGTTACAGCTGCTGGATTTTTAAACGACTCTGCAGGTTTTTCAGCAATGATGAACTCAAAAGGTCTTTTTGCTTATAACAAATCTACAAGTGCCAATTTTACGGTTACCATGCGTACTAATGATGGCACTGGTTCTGGTTGGGTGACTAGAGATTATAATGATATAAGCAAGTTTGATGCTGCTGAGGCCTCAAAAATCGCAATTGACAAGGCTTTGATGTCTAAGGAAGCAAAGGCTATTGAACCTGGTAAGTATACGGTTATACTTGAACCTGCAGCTTCAATAGGACTTCTTGGAAATATGTTTGGAGCATTTAATGCGCGTACTGCCGATGAAGGTCGAAGCTTTATGTCAAAAGAAGGCGGAGGTACTAAACTTGGAGAAAAGATAGTCGATGAGCGTATTCAATTATGGTCAGACCCATTGAACTCTGAAGTACCAACAGGTACATGGAATGGATCTGGGCAGCCTCTTAAAAAGATGAAATGGATTGAAAACGGAGTAGTAAAAAACCTTTCGTATAGCCGTTATTGGGCAAAGAAGAAAGGCGTAGAAGCTGTTCCTTTTCCATCAAATGGAATTATGGCGGGAGGTGATGCTTCATTGGAAGACCTCATAAAAGATACTAAGAAGGGAATTTTAGTTACTAGATTGTGGTATATACGCAGTGTTGATCCGCAAACGCTGCTTTACACAGGCTTAACCCGTGACGGAACTTTCTATATTGAAAATGGGAAATTAAAGCATCCAGTAAAGAATTTTAGGTTTAATGAAAGTCCGATAATTATGCTTAATAATCTAGAGACTCTAGGCCAGCAGGTTCGTATAAATGGTAATTTAATACCGTATATGAAGGTTAGAGACTTTACTTTTACAAGCCTTTCTGACGCGGTATAATTTTCATTAATAATAGTAATAAACTGGTTGTTTTGATAACATCATAATGGCCAGTTTTTCTTTTAGATAAACAATTCGTGTATTGAGTAATAAGTTTTTCTTTACTAGGCTGCAATATGAATCAGGTGATTGGGATGTCGATCAGCGTATGCCTTCTAACTTGCTTAATTCGTTAGTAGAGTATACTACTTTGGCTGTCGATACCCAGGAAAAAATAATTTCACTTAGTAGTAACGATATATTTAAAAGCCCATTTTGTTACTTATCGGGGCATAAACTAGTGCAATTCACAAAAAAAGAACGTGAAAACTTTAAGAAATACATAAGTAACGGGGGGTTTGTTTTTGTTGATGATTGTAATCATGATATTGATGGTTTGTTTTCAAAATCTTTTGAAAGACAGATGGAAGATATCTTTCCAGGACAATTAAAAAAAATCCCTAATGATCATGAGCTTTACAAAGTCTTTTTCGAATTTGAAAATGGACCGCCTACTACTTCCCAAGAACTTAATGGTTGGGGTGATGACTTAGTGCATGACTACCTCAAAGCCATTACAATTAATGGGCGGATAAGTGTGTTGTTTAGCAATAAAGATTATGGATGTGAATGGGACTATGATTTTAGAAATAAACGTTGGTATAAAATTGATAATACTCGATTTGGTGTTAACATTGTTATGTATGCACTAACATCTTAAACCACCTCAGGTCAAGCCAAAGAGACATTCGTTTGGAAAAACATTTAAATTAGAGGCAAGCCTCGGAGCATTTAAATCTCAATTATCGAGTAAAAAAGTATATATGAATAAAGAATTAGCAAGTATTGAGCAGGAGGTAAGTACACTTACTGATAAGATTGATGCTTTACGAGTGGAAATTGCAAAAGTTATTACCGGTCAACAAGAAACGGTCGAGCAACTTCTAATTACTTTTTTGGCTGGTGGGCATGCACTTTTAGAAGGTGTACCCGGCTTGGCGAAAACATTAATGATACGAACCCTAGCTCAAGCAATTGATTTAAAGTTCAGACGTATTCAGTTTACACCCGATCTCATGCCGTCGGATATTATTGGGACGGAAATTTTAGAAGAAGATCATAGCACAGGAAAGAAGTTTTTTAAGTTCAATAAAGGACCAATTTTCGCTAATATTATTTTGGCTGATGAAATTAACCGTACGCCGCCCAAAACCCAAGCTGCACTTTTAGAGGCGATGCAAGAATTTAAGGTTACATATTCCGGAAAAAACTATCCTTTAGATAAACCATTTTTCATTTTGGCAACACAGAATCCTATTGAGCAATCTGGGACATTTATGTTGCCCGAGGCGCAGCAAGATCGGTTTCTTTTGTATATAAAAATCGGTTACCCGACCGAGTCTGACGAAACTACTATCCTAAAAAATACTACCGGAACAAAAAAGGAAACGGTAAATGCCATTATTAGTGAGGAAGAAATACTTCGCTTACAAGAGTTGGTTAGAGAAATCCCGATTAGTGATGACTTAATTGCTTTAGTAAGCAAGTTGGTTCGGGCTACTAGACCCGAAACTACTTCAAGTAATTATGTAAAGGAATGGGTTAGTTGGGGTGCCGGACCAAGAGCGGGTCAGGCAATGATATTAACAGCTAAAGCGAGGGCATTAGCGCAAGGTAGGTTATCGGTTACTTTAGATGATTTAAAACATGTGGCCTTTCCTGTATTGCGTCACCGTGTCATCATAAATTTTAGAGCGGAATCCGAAGGCATTACTGCTGATGATGTCACCCAAGAGCTTCTAAACAAGATGACATAGGTTAACAAACGTAGACGTGAAACAAGACTATCATCAACTTTTAAAACCAGAATTAATACGAAGTGTATCTGGACTGGCACTTATTGCTAAGGTTATTGTTGATGGATACCTTTCTGGTTTAAACCATAGTCGTAGAGTAGGATCCGGGATGGAATTTAGCCAGTTTAGAAATTATGAAGCTGGCGATGATCTAAGATTGTTGGACTGGAAAATGCTAGCAAGATCAGGTCGGTATTATATTAAGCAGTCAGAAATTGAAACCAATATAGCGGTCAAGTTTGTACTAGACGCTAGTGGTTCAATGATGCATACCGAAAATGAGCTGTCAAAAATGGATTACGTCCGAGTTTTGATCGCTACAATGGCTTATATGTCACAAAATCAAGGTGACGCTATTGGGTTGTTTGCTTTAAATGATGATGAATTATATAGCCTCACTCCTAAAATACAGAAACAGCATTTTAATCAGCTACTCGGCACCTTAACCAAGATTGAAAGTGGTGGTAAATGGCCTGAAAAATCAAAAGAATCCAATATTTTTCATGATCGCGGACATAAGGAATTGATTTTCTTTATAACCGATTTTTATGAGCATAGTAATGAGCTAAGCAGTTTTGTAGAGAAATTGAAAACTCCTAGAAACGAAGTTATGGTGCTGCATGTGATGGGAAAAAACGAAATGGACTTTGACTATAAAGGCACATTGACTTTTGAAGATTTAGAAACTGGTGCTAAGCGGAAAGTTGATACTAAGGAGGCTAAGAAATACTATCTACAATCGCTTAAAACTCATATTGCCGAAACGAAAAACAACTTACTAGCCAGCAATATTGGCTATCATCTTTTTAGGTTAGATGAACCTATTGGTAACGCACTGCAATTATTCATCAAAATGAGAAATAGAATTGCTTAACATGACCTTTTTAAACCCTACATACCTTTGGGCGCTGTTTGCGCTTGCTATTCCAATAGCGATTCATTTGTGGAGTAAAAAAGAGGGTAGAACTATTAAGATAGGTAGTATCAAATTAATTGAAGAGTCTGATTCAAAAAAATCTAGTAGTATCCAACTCAACGAGCTTTTACTATTGTTGCTACGTCTTTTTTTAATTACTGTTTTGGTTTTCATTATTGCCGAACCACAACTAAGAAAAAATGTTACTACGACTCCATTGACATATATAGTCGAGCCTTCATTATTAAATGACACTAAAATAGCTGCCATAATCGATACGCTGGATGAAAGTAGTATAAGACTATTACAAAAGGATTTTCCTGAATTTGAGGATGTAGATTTAAATGCTATTGTTGAAACTCCAAATTATTGGGATTTGGCAAAGCAGATGAAAGATATACGAACTGATAGTATTGTCGTTTTTACCAGTGCTTTTTCAAAAGGAATAAAAGGAATTCGCCCTGTATTAGATAACAGAATACAATGGGTGGTATTCAATACTGAAATGTCTCTTCGAGAACCTATAAAGGCTGAAAGAAAAGGAGATTCTATCAAGTTAGTGTCGGTTTTGAGTAACTCAGAAAAACACATCTATGACAGAAATATAGTTAAGGTTAACGATAACGCAATTCAACTAAATAATATAGGAGATAGTTTGGTCTTTAATGAAAATGGACTTGTCAAAAGACTAAAGGTAGATAGCGCAAGAGAGATCAAGACACACATCTTTTTTGAGGATAGTCTCCTTAATGAAAAACGGTATGCGGAAGCATCGCTAAATGCAATTTCTAAGTATACAAAATATCATATTGAAGTTAGTAGTAGCAATGATAGTAGTAGTGTAAAAAATATAGAATACGATCTTTTAGTTTGGTTAAGCAATAAGCAAGCTCCTAAAAATGAAGGTAAGTTATTAGTCTATAAACCTGATAATCTAGCAAATAGTCTTATTGAAAAGAGCGAAGAGCCGGATATGTTTTACTTAACAGCATCACTGAACTCAGACACGGTTATAGGACAACATTTTGCAGAACAACTATTAAAAATACTAGGGCTGAATAACGATCTAAAAAAAGAGAAAATCGAACAGTACGATAATACCTCAGTCGCATTAAATGAAATAAGTACTACGGGCGATGAATCAATAAAAAGCATTCATAAAACTGTTAATGTTTCTATTACCAAATGGTTATGGTTACTGTTGGTAGTATCTTTAATAGCCGAAAGGATAGTTTCAAAAATGAGAAAACAATAATGAGTGGGGCGACCAACATATTGATTCAATTTAAGAGAAAATGGCAGCTACTAAATTGGCTAGAAGTTTTTTTATATGCCTTTGGAATTGCATTCTTAGTATATTTTTTATTGGTTAATGTGTTAATTGCTATGGTTGTTTTTCTATCAGTTGGAACCATAATCTCTTTCCTCATCAAGCCATGGTCATCAAACTTAAATAGGGTGACTACTTACATTGATAAAAAGCTTGACATTGCTGAATACAGTACGGGTTTACTGCTTAAGCGAAAAGATACGCTTTCAGGTTTAGCGCAGTTGCAGCAGCATAAAGTTCTCGAGACGCTTAAGAAGAATTTAAATACTATAAAACCACCAAATAATGTATTAAAAGCCAGTTTGGTGATGCTCGCTTTCGTTTTAGTAGGCTTGGCCGTATATCAATTCAATTTAGTTGAATATGTCAAGGGGACTTCACCTAAAAGGCCGGCATCAGAAAGTATTGCTTTTGTGCCAATTGATTCTACTGAAACAAATTTTAAGCCCCCTAATATTACTGATCAATTGGTTAAAGTTCGATATCCTAGATATACGAATATTGGTGTGTTTAAAAACACTAATATGAATGTAAAGGCTTTAGAGGGCTCAAGCTTATCTTGGGAGCTACGCTTTGATATGAATATTAAGGATGTTTCTATTGAAAGCATGGGTAAAAGTTATCCGATGCAATTAGATGAAGGGATTTATAAAAAATCTTTTGTAGTACAGGCATCGGGGTTTTACAATTTTAAATTTACTGACCTTAAGGATAATGAATACACTTCAAAATTGTATTCAATAGAAATGCTAAAGGATGAACAACCGAATATAAAAATTAGGGATATTGAGCAGTTTACTTCTTTTGATTTCGATGAAGATATGAAGTTGTCATTTCGAACGGATATCACTGATGATTATGGTTTGGCCGATGCTTATATTATTGCAACTGTAAGCAAAGGTTCCGGGGAATCCGTTAAATTCAGAGAGGAAAAATTAAATTTTGATAACCCAATTTCAATAGGAAATAAAAGGCAAACTGTATCAAAAACAATGCAGCTAGAAAGCCTAAAAATGGAACCGGGGGATGAGCTTTATTTTTATGTTGAAGCTCTAGATCGCAAAAAGCCCAAATCAAATCAGGCAAGAAGTGAAACTTATTTTGCAGCAATAAAAGACACCGTATCCGATCAATTTGCTGTTGAGGCAACCATGGGTGTTGATTTGATGCCAGAGTATTTCAGGAGCCAACGACAATTAATTATCGATACTGAAAAGCTTATTAAGAATAAACCCAAACTAACAACAAAAGATTTTAAGTTTTCGAGTAACGAATTAGGTTTTGATCAAAAATCGCTGCGTTTAAAGTATGCAGAGTTTATGGGAGAAGAAACCGATTTTGGTGAATCTATTGAAAGTCAAGAAGAAACACCTGATCATGAAGCCGAACACAGTGAAGAAGATCCGCTTGCGGAGTATACCCACGATCATGATAATGAAAACGAGCATAATCTTGTTGAAGAAAAGGATAAGGACAAAAAGAATAACCCTCTAGAGGAGTTTATTCATGACCATTCTGATCCTGAAGAAGCAACGCTTTTTACTGAATCATTAAAAAGTAAATTACGCCAAGCCCTAAATGAAATGTGGGATGCAGAACTTTACTTACGCTTGTACACCCCAGAGAAATCCTTACCCTATCAATACAGAGCATTAAAACTGATTCAAGAAATTAAGAATAGCGCGAGAATTTATGTGCATCGTATTGGGTTTGACCCGCCGCCAATTAAAGAGGACAAAAGATTAAGTGGAAAACTTGATGAGGTTTCTAATTTTAGAAAAAATGAGGATTTAAAAATACCTGAAGTCTACCCATCAATACGACGAACTATTGATAGACTAGCGCAACTGATCTCAGAAAATAAAATGCCGACGACCGAGGATAGGGTTTTGTTTAAAAATGCAGGAAGTGAACTTGCTGCAAAAGCCATTGAAAATCCAGGAAACTACCTAAAAACGTTGCAACAACTAAAATTAATATCCGATACAAATCAATCAACACAGGTGCTATTGAGATCAGTTCAAAGAGGGTTGTATGCGGCCGTCCCATCAAAAAAGCCGAATCCATCAAAAAAATTTGTTGGTCAAAGTGAGATAAACGAGTTATTGATTAATGAACTTAATATTAATGACTAGTCTCCTGCTATTCCTGAATAAGACTTGGCTTTGGCAAGTGCTAATCATAGGACTTTTGTTAATGATTGTTTTTACCTGGAAAGAATGGCAGGAACGTGGTAAAAAGCGCTTTTGGATACGACTTTTTGCCGGCCTTATTGCAATTGTATCATTGGCAATGCTCGCTTTAAAACCTGTTATTAATAAAGAGACTAAATCGTATAAAGCAGTTGTAATTACAGAAGGTCATACCAGAAAACAGCTCGATAGTTTAAAAAGACAACAGAAGAATATAAAGCTCATTTCATACAAAGTAAATGAACCGTTATTTAAAGCTGGAGCTATTCCTGATACCACCTTTATAATCGGAAACGGCATTAAACCCTTTGATCTTTGGCAATTGGATTCTGTAAATACTATTTATTTAAAAGGAACCTTACCTAAGGGAATTACTAGATTTAAGTATACTAATGACGTAACGGTCGGCGAGCAGTTTTTATTCAATGGTATTTATCAAAAAGCACAAAATGGAAGGGTTTTGATACTTAAAGGACCCGGAGGCATTGACTTAGACTCCATTGCATTAAAGGATACACTAGTGCAACCTTTTAACTTAAAAACGGATATAGCTGTAAGTGGTAAGTTCGTTTTTTCTATTCAAGAAAAAGACTCAACGGGTACTGTTTTATCTTCAGATCCAATTCCCGTAATAGCAAACAATCCAAAAGCATTGAAGATTCTAATGCTCAATGGTTTTCCCACTTTTGAATCGAAATATCTCAAAAACTATTTGGCTGAAATGGGGCATGAGCTATTAATACGAACCCAAATCACCAGAGGTCGCTTTAAGTATGAGTATTTTAATAGAAAGAGGGCTCCTTTGAGTCGACTTACTGAAAAGAATTTAGGTGAGTTCGACTTGGTGATATTAGACCCACTTACGCTCAGAAATTTTGGTGGTAGTACTAAGCTTGAATTAAAAAATGCAGTACAACAGGATGGTTTGGGGATTTTTGTGCTAATGAATAACGGCGGTATAAACACCTTGAAAAGCTTTGGTGATTTTTCGTTTAAATCTGACGGATTAAATGAAATAAGTGTTTTGGATGATTCAAAGCTTAGGCTATCAAAATTGCCAATTTCGTTTAATGAGAGTTTAGGAATTAACGGTATTCACAAGAGTAAAAACAAATTAGTATCTGCCTATAAAACAATCGGTAATGGCAAGATTGGTTCAAGTGTATTGCAAAATAGTTACGAGCTACTTTTACGTGGAAATACAGATGAATACCAGCAGCTTTGGAGTAAAATAATTGGTGAGATTAGCGAAAAAGAATCTAAGCTAGTTGAATGGAATACCGATTCAAAAATTGCATACAAAGATTACCCTTTTGAGTTTGGTGTGAGAACAACAAATGACAACGTAAGAGTAAGATCGAATAACGAATTTAGTATCCCTTTGAAGGAGGATATTGATATTACCAACCTCTGGCATGGAAAAACCTACCCTAAAAATTTAGGTTGGAACTTATTGTCGACACAAGAAGACTCTGCATCAGTAATGAACTATTTCGTAACGGATACTTTAAAATGGAGGGCACATAACAAGTACCGAACTATCCTTGAAAATAAAAGATTTTCTAATAGGGCTTCTCATACTTTGAAAAAGTCATACATCTCAAAGGTCATTTCTCCTTTGTGGTTTTTCTTCGCTTTTATGTGTTGTGTAATATACTTGTGGTTAGAACCTAAGGTTTTGGGTTGAGAACCCTTGCTTAAATCTTTTTTACATACTTCGTAATGATTACGATTTGCTGCCCGTCTACTTTTCCTTCTATGTATTCAGCATTTTCATGATCTAAGGATACTCTTCTAACAGCGGTACCGCGTTTGGCAATCATACTTGATCCTTTAACAGGAAGATCTTTGATTAAAACCACACTATCACCGGCATTAATAATAGCACCATTACTATCACGATGCACAATTTTATCCTCATCATTTTCACCTTCGCCGCTAGCTTTTGCCCATTCTAATTCATCTTCCTCTAAATAGATTATATCAAGAAGATCATGTTTTTTTAAACGAGCCAGCATTCGCCAGCTTATTACTTTTACGGCTGCATGTTCACTCCACATGCTATCATTTAAACATTGCCAATGATTAGGGTCAGTTTTATCGGGGTTTTCAATTTGAGAAGTACAGTTAGTACAAGCATAAATGCTCGAGTATAAAGCATCTTTCTTTATGGGTTGAACCTCATAAATATTTAGCTGTTCATCGCTACCACATAATTCACATAAATTCCCACTACGTTTGCCCAATTCTCTTTCAATACTCATGTTTGGTTGTTTGCCGTAAAAATAATTAAATAGCCAAGGAATGGGGCGGCTGTCGCATTAATTACATAATTTTATCTTACCAACCAGTACATATACCCTTGAGTATTAAAAAGACAACACTAATTATATTATTGCTTTTTTGTGCATTGTACGCCGATCTTTCTGCACAGGATACTGATGCAGTAAAAGCACAAATTGAGGATGCATTGACTACGTCTAAAAAATATGCATTGGTTAATCGAGATAGTGCACTTTATTATGTTAATCGGGCAGAAGATCTTTCAAAATCTTTAAAAGATAAGACCCTAACTATTCGCGTAAAAAATCAAAAATCCGCCATCCATATTTATCGAGCTGAATTTGATAAAGCACAACAACTGCTAGAAGAAAACATAGACGAGGCAGAAATAGATGAGGTGTCTTTAACGACTTCTTATCAAAATTTAGGAACTGTTTTCAACTACAAACAAGATTTTGAAAAGGCAGTAGCCTATTATTTAAAAGCGTCTGAACTTGCTGAAAAAAATAAGGATACGGCCAGTCTGGGCAAAATATATTCCAATGTAGGAGGTATTCACGCTCGACTTAAAAACACTGACAAGGCTTCCGATTATCTCAATAAAGCCATTGAGTTTTTAGATAAAAATGAGCCTCAGAAAATGCAGGTGATAGTCAATCTTGCGGCGTTGGCATTTAGTGATAAAAAGATTGATGAGGCAATCTCACTTTCTCTAGAAACAGAGCAGTTGGCAATTAAAAATAAGATTCCCGTATTTCTAGGTATTATTTATTCTAATTTATGTAATTATTATCTAGGGGATGAGCAGTTTGAAAAGTCTATCTATTATGGTAAAAAGGGAATTGAGTATAAGAAACAGTTCAAACAAAACACCGATGTAATTCTAAATAATCTAGGATATGCATATTTGCAAAAAGGAGATCCTGATGAAGCGATTCGATATTTAGAAATGCTTTCTCCTAATATAAGTGCCGAGCTTCGGGTGTTAACTTATAATAATCTTCGCGAAGCATATCAATTAAAAAACGATACAAAAAAGGCACTTGGTTATGCCAATTTATATGCCGTTTTAAAGGATTCTATTTCGGAGGTGTCGCAACGTCGAGAAGTTGCTGAATTGACAGAGAAATACGAGTCTGCTAAACAAGAACAGCAGATTGAAGTACTGGAAGCAAAAGATGAATTAAATAGTGCAAAAATAAACGCGCAGCGCAGCTATTTTCTGATCGCAGGAATACTGGGGATATTGTTATTGGTCTCGGGTTTTTTGTGGTATCGAAATCAACGGACTAAGCAATCACTTAAGACGGCTAAAATTCAACACAAACTATTGCAAACACAGCTAAATCCACATTTTTTATTTCATGCATTAAACAGTATTCAAAGTTTTGTATTTCAGAATAGGAAAGACGAGTCCGTTAACTATTTAGGAAGTTTTAGTAAACTCATGCGCTCTATTCTAGAAAGCTCCGATCGTGATTTTATAGATGTAGAAGAGGATGTTAAGGCCTTAGAATCATATTTAGACCTTCAAAAACTGAATACAACAAATCAATGGGATTTTGAGATTGAAATGGATGATGGGATTGAAGATAGTATGCTTTTAATTCCTCCCATGTTCACACAGCCGCATGCGGAAAATGCCATTTTACACGGATTCAAAGAAATTGAAAATGGAATCTTAAAAGTAAAATATCAATTAATAGTGGATGGTTTACAAGTAACTATTTCCGACAATGGAAATGGAATAAATGAGAATAAAGAAGACGCCAAACAGTTAAACCGCTCAATGAGTACACAAATATTAAGTGAGCGTATTGATAATCTGAAAAAAACGCATCAATTTCATTGCAAAGTAAAAACAGAAAGTACAATGAAAGGAACCACGGTTTATCTTGATTTTCCCATTAGATACGGCAAATTGTAGTTATATTTAATTGATGAAGAAATCCATGTCGTGTATAATTATTGAAGATGATGTTTCAGCTGCTTCCATGGCACAAGAGATCATTACGACTAACTTTAATGAGATTTCTATTGCAAGTATTATCCCGGATATCCAGTCTGCCTATATTCAATTAAAACAAGAGCAGCCCGATTTTGTGATACTCGATGTTAATTTAAAAGATGGGAATGCATTCGATTTATTAAAGCAGTTAGACGCAATTAATTTCAAGATTATTTTCACCACTTCTTTTGATAAGTATGCTGTACAGGCATTTAAGTTTAGCGCTTTAGATTACCTACTTAAGCCCTATATCCCCTCTGATTTAGTAACTGCTGTAGAAAAGGTCATTGCAGATCTTGATAGGACTACGCAAACCAATCAATTAGACGCTTTTTACCATAATGTCAACACATCGAACATAGATAAAAAGCTTGTTTTAAAAAATTTAGATGCTATTTACGTGGTGTTGGTTAACGACGTCATTTATGTTGAATCTGATAATAATTATTCGAAGTTCTACCTTAATGATGAGCGAAAAATTCTTGTTTCAAAAACATTAAAAACCTTTGAAGAACAACTTAAGGAAAGCCGATTTTTAAGAGTGCACCAACGTTTTTTGATCAACTTAGATCATATACAAGCATATCATAAAAAAACGGATATGCTGCTACTTTCTGGCAATAGAGAAATCCCGGTTTCGCAAAGCAAAAAAGCGATTCTAACCCGTTTTCTTGATCAGCTATCATAAATTCTCAGGAGACACTATCAAATTCTAAACCGTTTAAGTCAAATTCTCATTAAGCCCTATAAACACTGCTATATGGGGTATCTTTAGTTTGGTTTTTGTTCATCATAATAAAACGATCAATCATGAAAAACACACTAAAGATATTATTCGCTGTAGTCGCAATAGCGTTCGTACAACAATCAGAAGCCCAAATTTGGAAGAAAATAAAAAAACGTGCTGAAAAGAAAGTAGAACAAAAAGTACTTAAAGAAACTGACAAAAAGATTGATAAGGTTCTTAATCCAAAACAAGCGGAAGAAAAACGAAAAAAAGATTCTATTACTGCTGCCAAGAATCCAAAAAAGGGAACTACAAAACCATCACAAAACCAAAATGAGAACCCTAAAGAAGGAGAAGAGAAGATAGGCTTTTGGATGAGCTATGATTTTATACCGGGTAAAGAAGTGATCTTCTTTGATAATATGCAAGAGGAAGATTATGGGGATTTTCCTCGTAGGTGGGATTTATTAGGAGGTAATGCTGAGGTTGGTCGATTTGGTAAGGAGAAAGTGCTTCTTTTTTATAACACAAATACTGTGATCAATCCATTGTTTAAGGAAGAGAAATATCTTCCTGATGCATTTAGTATTGAGTTTGACATTTATTTTGATGAGGTAGCCCAAAATAACAGATCTGAATACAAGCTTTACTTTAATGATGATTTGTATAACCCAATCGAAATCAAGTCCTACTTCCCTTTTGAGGTTACTTATAAAGCGTTCAAGCATAGCACCAGTCAGTATAAAAATATTCGTGATTTTAATGGTTGGCATCATATTGCCATTAGTTATCATAAAGGCTATTTAAAAATGTACTTTGATGAGCAAAAAGTATTGAATATCCCTAGGTTGGACTTTGTTCCGGAAAAGTTGAATAAAATCAAAGTGTACTATTCGGAGAGTTCTAAACAAAAACGCGTACTGAGTATAAAAAATTTCAAACTAGCAAAAGGTGGCGGTAAGCCCTATGCTCAAGTTATTGCTGATGGCAAATTTGTTACTCATGGTATTTTATTCGATACAGGGAAGGCAACATTAAAAGCCCAATCGGCTGGTGTCTTAAAACGTGTTACCGATATGTTGTTAGATAATCCTGATTGGAAATTCGAGATCGTAGGACATACTGATTCCGATGGTGATGATGAAAGTAATTTAGTATTATCTCAAAAAAGAGCAGAAGCAGTAAAACAAGCATTATTAGATAGAGATATTGATGCAATGCGACTTACTACTTCAGGAAAAGGAGAGGCGGAAGCTCTAAACGGTAATAGCACTCCTGAAGAAAAGGCGAACAATAGAAGAGTGGAATTCATCTTAAAAAAGTAGGGTAATGAAGATACGATCGATTATAGTGATATGTTTTTTGTTGGTATTAAGCATAGGAGAGGCACAGGAATGTAAGTCGGCTATTTTCTTTAAAGAAGGTTCTGTGTTGACCTATACAGACTATAATAAAAAAGGAAGGGCTAAGAACACCAACTCACACGAAACAACTAAAGTAATCTTTGTAGATGGCGGCATAGTAGCGGAGTTTAAGACTACACTCTACGATTTAAAGGGAAAAGAGCAATTTAGTAGTAATTATGGCGCAGGGTGTAAAAATGGACTATTCACAGTTGATATGCTTCGGTTTTTTGATATGGGGAAATTATCAGAACATAATGATGACGATATTGAATTGAAAATTGATGGGTCAGTAATTTCTTTTCCGGTTGAAATGAACGCAGGCGATGAGCTTGAGGATGGAGATATCACGATTAAGGTTAATAAAAATGATTTCACTTTGGTTACGATGACCTTTGATGTTTTTAATCGAAAAGTACATGAAAATGAAGAAATTACTACAGCTGCTGGAACTTTTGATTGTCAGGTAGTTACTTTTGACTTCGAATCAAAATTTGGGATCTTAAAAATTAGGGGTTCCGGCAAAGAGTGGTATTTAGATGATAAGGCAGTAGTTAGATCAGAATCATACAATAAAAAGGGTAAATTGATTGGGTATCATGAGTTGACCAAGATAGAATAGCTTAGTAGATTGTTTATTAGGAACTATTTAGTAATTTATACCAGATATTTCCTATTTGGATCAACATAAAGCTATGTCAACGCAAACATGCATTTTGGTAGACGATGAACAAGACGCATTGGAAACACTACAATGGATGCTTGATCGATATTGTCCTGAATTAGAAATTATAGGAACTTACAACGATCCTCTAAAGGCCGTTGAGGCCATTAAAAAACAAAGTCCTACCTGTTTATTCCTAGATGTGCAAATGCCCAAAATGTCTGGTTTTGATCTGCTAGAACAATTTAGTGAACCAGCATTTCAAACAATTTTCACCACGGCCCATGATCAATTTGCAATTCCTGCAATAAAGGTCTCGGTACTAGACTATTTACTAAAGCCTATTGAAAAAGAAGATTTAATTGCAGCTGTAGCCAAATTATCGGCAATAGTGCCTCAAAAAATAACTACCAAAGAAAGAATTGGTGTTGGGAAGGTGAAAATTCTGTACGAAGGAAATTTTCACTTGTTTGAACCAAACGAGCTTATTTATTTAAAGGCAGAGAAAAATTATACCCGAATTTATTTATCTGATGGCACGAAAATTTTGCTATCCAAAACATTAAAAAGTGTGGAGGCTGATCTGCCTCAGGATATTTTTTTTAGATCACATAACTCCTATCTAATCAATCTAAATCATATAAAAAAAATAAGCAAGGGTAATGATGCGGTAATCGAACTTACCAATGGTAATACTGCTTCTTTAAGTCGTACTAAGAAAGAGGAGCTGTTTAACAAATTATGAGTTTTATACAATTTCTTGAAAAGAGTGTAGAAGGCACTAATAGTTATGCACCTTTAAGTGGTATACAGGACCCAGATTGGCCTTTAGGGTTTTTCGCTTGGGTACAGGGTATGTTATTAGTGATGTTTTTATATCACTTTTTTATTTACGGACAGAATAAGAGTAGGACTTTCTTATTCTATAGCCTGTATATTTTGGCCTTAACCATATATTTTTTATTTGAATCCCCTGCCATATTTCTAGAGCCGATTCGTATTCCATTTATTCCGGTTATATACCATCAAATTCATCTGTTGGCCTATGTTTTTTATATCTCTTTTATAAGAGAGCTTGCAGAGACAAGAATCACTGTACCCAAATGGGATAAGGTTTTGAAATTTCTAGTGTACTTTTTACTTTTTTACATTGTTTTTATTGCGGTAATAGGCTATTTTATCGGTCCAAGTTTGTTATCGACATTAGCTTCTGTGGCACTTACTATATTGTCAATAGCGAGTATTACAAATGCAGTTATACTTTTCAAAATAAAATCGCCATATATTTATTTTTTCATCCTTGGTACTATTTGTTATGTGATCGGAGCTAATTTGGCATTGTATGCTTCCTACACTGTGCCTTCGGAACAAATTCAAAACCATTTGGCATTATCTCCTTCAGTTTACGTACAAGTTGGCGCCGTTATGGAAATTCTCTTTTTTGCTTTAAGTATTGGATCTAGAATAGCTTCGATAGAAAGAGATAAGAATTTATCTGAAATCGCTCTATTGCAAAAAACTTTAGAAGCTTCCGAATTAAAAATGACTGCCCTTCGAGCACAGATGAATCCACATTTTGTATTTAATGCCTTAAACTCAGTAAGAAGTTATATTATAAAAAACGATGCTGAAAAGGCATCAGATTACCTCGCTAAGTTTTCAAAACTAATAAGGCGAATATTGAAAAATTCTAACAAGAATAGCATAAGCTTAAGTGAAGAATTAGAAACTATAAAAACCTATGTACAACTAGAAGCGATACGTATTAAAGGAGGATTTAACTTTAATCTAGATTTAGATGAGAATATAGTGCCAGAGGACATTGAAGTGCCTGCACTTTTTTTGCAGCCCTATATTGAAAATGCCATTTGGCATGGTCTTAGTCATAAAGACGGAGAGAAAAAGCTTGACCTAACTATTCGTCAAGTAGATAACAATATTGAATTGTCGCTAACTGATAATGGTATCGGAATTATGGCTTCTTCAGAACTTAACAAGAATCTTGGTAAAACATCCGTAGGTACCAAAATTACTTCAGATAGAATACAATCATTTTACGATGATAATGCTTCAATACAAATTCGCGAACGGGATTATGACCTTGAAGAAGAGAAAGGTACAGAAGTGAAAATTATACTTCCAATCAACAAATAATCAAATTCTTACCATTCGTTCAGTAAAAATATCCATTGGTTCAAACCTGACCATTCCATAATGTGGATTCAGATATATTTACTTTAAAAGTTAAGGTCATGAAAAAGATTATTATTCCCCTACTATTGATTGTTCTAGTATTAGGCTGCTCTGAAGACGAGCCGCAGATAGGAGTATTATTAAGTGATGAAAAAGAGCTTTTAGAATTTAAATTCTTGAAGTCCGCAAATCAAATCGAAGTAAATTCTATTGGAGAAATAGATAACACGGGGGTTCTTCTTTTTTTACCTCCTGGAAGTGATTTGACAAATCTGAAGCCGGAGTTCGTGATTTCTTCAAAAGCAAAGGCAACAGTCAACGGTCAAGAAATTATTAGTGGGCAAAGTACTGTTGATTTTCAAAATGGGGCTTTGATAAAGGTAACTGCCGAAGATGGATCTGATAAGATTTGGGATATAAATATAATTATGGATTTCCCTGCCTTAGATGCAGCAATCGCAAGTCTGATGACACAGTATGAAACTCCGGGCTTTCAATTAGCCATTTTAAAGGACGAAAAATTAGTCTATAGAAAATCGTATGGAGAATCGAATGTAGAAACAGGAGAGAAGGTAACCAACAGTTCTCGATTTAGAGTGGCGTCAGTATCCAAACCTATTACACAGGCAGCTATTTTAAAGCTGGCCGAAGATCTAAGCGATTTTAGTCTTGACGATAAGGTTTTTGGACCAGGCTCTATATTGGGCAATCAATATGGTACTGCACCATATACTGCAGACAAATTAGATATAAGTGTACGTCATTTAATGGACCATGAGTCCGGTTGGACCAATACGCCTAATGACCCAATGTTTAGTGATATAAATTTGAGTCAGACTCAAATAATAGATGATATGGTTGATAACAGAGCGTTGACGACAACACCGGGATCTACTTATTCATACTCAAATTTTGGGTATTCGTTATTAGGTCGAATTATTGAAGAGCTTTCTGGAATGACCTATGAGAATTACATTAATCAAAATATTTTAGCTCCCTCTGGAGTATATAATATGGAGATTGCTGGAAATACGATTGCAGAACGTAAAAGCGATGAAGTGTATTACTATAGCCAAGAGTCAACAAGTGCTTATGATATGAATGTTCGTAGGATGGACGCTCATGGTGGCTGGATTGCTAATGCCACTGATCTAGCAGAGTTTTTGACGCATATTGATAGAAACTCTGTTGTTGCTGATATCATTACAACCAGCAGTTCAAATGAAACTTACTTTGGATTTTTTAATTGGCTTCATACTGGCTCTCTACCTGGAACAGCAAGCATACTTAATAGACTGAATGATTCTTTTGGGTATGCTATTATTGGAAACTCTCGAACCCGACCTAGCGATACAATTTTAGATGGGATGCAATTAGCGGTTGAAACGGAAATTAATACCCGAACACTCTGGCCGAGTTATGATTTGATCGATCGCAGTCTGCCAATAAGTAGTAGTAATAACTAAATATTACTTAAAAGCGGTTAATAGACGATATTTAATGTTTATTTATGACTTTCTATGCAATAAGTAAGTAGAACACAGTCTATCTTTGCCAGTCCTAAAAGAAAAGGATTGCTGGAAGATATCGTCATATCGTTTTTATGGAGTATTTCGCCTTTTGGTGAAGCCAAGGTTGGTATCCCTTACGGTATGCTCAACGGTGCAAATATTTATGTGATATTTTTTATTTGTTTAGCAGCCAACATCTTGGTGTTTCCTATCATGATGTTTTTCCTAGATAATATTAATCGATATCTACTTCGATTTCGTTGGTATAAAAGGCCAGCTATTTTTGTCGCAAGAAGGGCTAAATCAGGCTCTGGTGATAAAATCAGAAAATACGGTTTCTTAGGACTCACCTTCTTTGTAATGATTCCGCTTCCTGGTACTGGGGTATATGCTGGTAGTATTGCCGCTTATTTGTTTAGCATGGATAGGAGTAAAGCCTTCTTGGCAAATAGTGTCGGTATATCAGTATCTTCTATTATTATTTGGATCACTACTTTTTTAAGTATGGGAGCTAGTTTTTAACTGCCTATTTTTTAGATAAATTTTTTCGCGGAATCTTCCATAAATTATCATTTTGTAAAGACCCATAGTAACAAATTGATCTCAACCAAGACCTTGAAGTAATAACTCAAATAGTCAGAGACATTTTTTAAAGTTGCTCATTAGATGTTACGACTATCCTAATTACAGAAACAGAGCGTACCTGAAATTCCTTTGCCTTACCCTTACATACTACTCTATGTTATATTAACGGTCAGTACCAAAAAAATCAAAGAAAAATATTTTAAAAAGACCACGGTTTAAGGTACTATTTAAAAATGAAGATTAGGTTCTTATAGCATTTAAGATCAATCGGTTAAAAAACCTAATTCTGCTATTCTTCTTATCTCAACTCGTTAAAAAACAGCTAGTTGTGTGACTAATGTTACACAACTTTTTTAGTCATATGATAATTGTCATAGATGATTAGCGACTTGTAAAATACCTTTATTCACATAAAAGAGGGATCAATAAATTCAAGAATGATGAAAAATTTAGTCATATTAGGAGCAGGAACTTCAGGAACTATGATGGCAAACCATCTCATTAAAAAGTTGCCTAAAAGTGAGTGGAAAATTACCATAATCGATCAATATAAAACACACTATTACCAACCTGGGTTTTTATTTCTTCCTTTTGACATTTATACGACGAAACAAGTAAAGAAAAACGGAAAAAAGTTTATACCTAAGGGCGTTCGATACATTCAAGAAAAAATTGAGTTGATTGTACCAGAAAAAAATAAGGTAATCCTTGAAGAGGTTGGAGAGTTGACTTATGATATTTTGATTGTTGCAACAGGCACAAAGATTGCACCTGAAGAGATTGATGGCATGAAAAGCCCTAAATGGTATAAAAATATCTTTGATTTTTATACATACGAAGGCGCCAAAGCATTGCGTGATAAATTGCGCGATTGGGAAGGTGGTAAATTGGTAGTGCATATTTCGGAAATGCCAATTAAGTGTCCAGTAGCGCCACTAGAATTTGCTTTTTTGGCTGATTCCTACTTCAAGAATAAAGGAATAAGGGAGAAGGTTGATATCACTTTTGTTACTCCTTTAGATGGAGCATTTACAAAACCAAAAGCAACCAAAGCACTTCATTATCTATTAGAAGAAAAAAATATAAAGGAGGTCACCGATTTTAATATTGAACGTGTTGACTTTGAAAACAACAAGATTATTGATTATGCTGATACCGAAGTCGAGTACGATTTATTAGTAACGGTACCTACCAATATGGGGGATGCCTTGCTAGAACGATCTGGTATGGGCGATGACCTAAACTTTGTACCTACCAACAAAGCTACCTTACAGACCAAAGACTATGAAAATATTTTTGCTATTGGTGATGCTACTGACTTACCTGCCTCTAAAGCGGGATCTGTGGCTCATTTTGAGGCAGAAATTTTGACCGATAATATAATGAGGCATATTAATGGTGAGCCTTTGAAAGAAGAATTCGATGGACATGCCAATTGTTTTATAGAAACAGGAGGAGGAAAAGCACTCTTAATAGATTTTAATTACACCCATGAACCTGTTGAAGGTACATTTCCCTTTCCTGGTGTAGGGCCTTTGCAACTATTAAAAGAAAGCAGAACGAACCATATGGGAAAAATGGCCTTCAGATGGATTTACTGGAATATGTTGATAAAAGGTATACACATACCATTTGTTTCTGCAACGATGAGTACCAAAGGCAAGCAATTAGAAGAAGTAAACACGTAATAATAATTTTAAAATTCAATAAAAATGAACAAAACTATAGCACAAGCAACAATTTCTGTAAATGAAGAAGGCTATTTAACTGATTTCAGCCAATGGACAAAAGAAATAGGAGAAGAAATCGCTAAAGAAGAAAATATTGATATGTCTGATAGACACTGGGAGGTTATTGATTACATCCATAATCAGTACAAAAATGAAGTGGCTTTATCAATTAGAGGCATCAAAAAAAGTGGTGTTATCAATATTAAAGAGTTTTACGGTTTGTTTCCAGGAGGTCCTTTAAAAAAATGTACCAAGATAGCGGGTATTCCAAAGCCTAAGAGCTGCATATAAGTTTTATCGAAAACAGCTAAGAAATTAAGAACATTTAACTATTAAATTATGAGCGATACTAAAGTCAAAAAAATGCTTTTCATCTTATCAAAAGCTACCATAGAAAATGTGTATGCTGCTTTTATCATGGCAAATGGTGCTCGAATGGAGGGTATTGAATCGGAGATATTTTTTACATTTTTCGGATTGGAAGCTATCCAGAAAAAAAAGCTAGAACACCTACGTGTAGCAACAGTAGGAAATCCGGCTATGCATATGCCGACAATGTTAGGTGGTTTGCCAGGTGTTGAGGCACTGGCCACTAAAATGATGAAGAGAGAAATGGAGAAACTAGATATGCCTCCTGTTAATGAGTTTATAGAAATATTATCAGACTCGGGATGCAAATTATGGGGTTGTAAACTCGCAATTGATATGTTTCATTTAGAAAAAGAGGATTTAATTGATGAGCTTGATGGGATTTTGACTATAGGAGACTTTTATAATAGAGCTGATCGCGAAGATACCCATCTATTATTTATTTAGTACCATAGCGTTTATTAGAAGAAAAACCCCGTTTTAACGGGGTTTTTACTTTTAATAGAAAGATCAGATGAGTTATTGCTGCATTAGATTTTTGATTTTTCAAATCCATCATTTGTCATTCCATCTACTTCAAGCTTTTTGAAATCTAGAAAGACAACGGTATTGAAAGAAATATACCATTTTATAGATCTGTATTGTTAGAAAAACTCGGTAATACAGAACCTAATAGCCCTAAAGTAAGAAGTGATACACAACGTATATCACTTCCTACTAAAACTTTAAAAAATACGGTGTTAGTTATTATTGTTTTTTGATTTACCAAAGGTGTAGCTTGCACCAATCATGATCATTGAAGTGGTCATGTCATAAGACACCTCACTATCAGGAATAGCACCGTAGGGTGGAAAATTTTGTATGAATTGTGGATTTAAAACTGGTCCAGTAGTAGCATCTCCGCTAGATCCATAATGGTAAACGGCATCAAATGAAAATGCGTCACTAGCCTTATATGTGAAACCTAGTTGAAAGGCATTTTTAATGATTGCTGTTGCAGGGATATTAAAAAATGCTACATCACTGTTAATTGGATTTGAACTATAGGTGTAGCCAGCTCTTATGGGTAATTTATCGATCCCTTTATACTGAATACCGGCGGATATTATGTTGATGTTTTCCCAACCAAAGCCCGATACTGCCGCTGTCGGTGTCCAACCTGTTTCCGAAAATCCGTCTGTATTTTCATAATCTACAAGTCGATAATCAACGGCGAGATCAATATTTCCTAGAGAATACCCAAGACCGAATGACAAAATAGCAGGATAATCCATATTAAATTCATTAGTAGCGGTTGAACCATCTAAATAAGTATTGTCGAGATCAAAATCACTAAAAGACTGAGTGGTTTTATAAGATGCTCCAGCTTTAAATCCAGATTCAGAGTTAAAAAATACACCAACCTGACCACCAAAACCAATTGCAGTTGCTTTATCGGTTGATGGATACCCTGATTGATTTGGATTGGCAGTAGGGTTCGGAATAAGTTCTAAAGTTGCATAGTTTATCGTGGGCTGCACACCAATAGAAAATTGATCTGATATGTCATAGGCCCAAGCAAAACCAACTTGTAATAGAATATAATCAGATTCTATTCTTCCAAAACCGCCCTGACCTTGTGGTAGATTTATCGGGTTTGTGGTACTTTCAGGAAAAGTCACTCCAAAGCCACTAATTCCAAAAGCCGAAGCACCAAATGTATGTTTACTATCTTCTTTACCCCATACAAATGCGAGTGCAGGCAATGGTGAGATACCTCTGTCATCTTCTGTTACCCCATTGAAAAAATTGCCAGTTGGTTGTCCGTTAATGTCAAATTCTGGTACTGTCGAACTCAATTCAGGAGAGGAAGAGAAGAACCCTATATCAAATTTCAGAATACTTCCGTTAAAAGCTGATATTGTTGCGGGATTCCAGTGCAAAGCTCCTGAAATATCTAAAGGCTGTGCTGTAGCAGCGCCTCCCATAGACATATTTACAGATCCTACGCCCTGCATTATATGACCAGCCTGGGAAAATACTAGGGTAGAGAAAAGTAGTAAGCAAAAATTTAAAAAGTAATTTTTCATAATCGGATAGTTTAATATTTGAACATAAAACAAAGTCTTATTACTATGTTTTATATATCGAAAATATGATGTTTACTCGAGCTAAAGTATCTTATATGCACCTACGTTAAAATGATTATAATCATTGTTCAGAAAGGATTATAGTTATAGTTTCAATATATAATAATGAGTACCAGAGAGATTGTTGTTTTGTTTGAACAAATTATAAAGTATTTAATTTTAAATAGTAACATTTGTTACAAAAGGACTTTCGAAAAAGAATTAGCTTAGTACGATTTTATTTTCTAAATAACACTTATGAAAAGAAGAAAATTTGTCAAGAATGCCATGTTAGGCTCGATGGGTGCTATTATTGGCACAGAAATAGTGTTTGGGTCGTCTATGCCCGATGGTTATAAACCATTGGCGCTGCAAGATCCTGATCCGTTTAAAATGTTCGACAAAGACAGGGATATGGTGGTTCTTAATGACAAGCCATGGAATATCGAAGCACAAGCACACTTGCTAGATGATAAAATCACCCCCAATAAGTATATGTTCATCAGAAACAATGGTCTTATACCAGAAGATATTGATGAGAAAAATTGGACCTTGACTATTGAAGGAGAATCTGTAAAACAAAAGAAAACATTTACTCTTGCAGAGCTAAAATCAAAATTTACACAACACACCTATCAGCTTACTTTAGAATGTGGCGGTAATGGGCGTAGTGAATTCGATCCACCAGCCAAGGGAAATCAGTGGACTATTGGTGCTGTGTCTTGTGCCACATGGACAGGTGTACGGCTTCGAGATGTGCTGGCCGATGTAGGAATAAAAGATGATGCGGTTTACATTGGATATCACGCGGCCGATGTTCATTTGAGCAGAAACCCTAGCAAAGAACCAATTTCAAGAGGCGCGCCAATGGCAAAGGTCATGCAAGAAGAAACATTGTTAGCATTCAAAATGAATGGAAAAGATATTCCGCTAGCACATGGTTATCCACTGCGATTAGTTGCTGGAGGTTGGCCTGCTTCGGTTTCTGGTAAATGGATAAATGGTATTAGCGTGCGTAATAAAGTTCATGATGGTGCAAAAATGACTGGAACAGCTTATCGTGTTCCATGTAACCCTGTGGCTCCTGGTGAAAAGGTAAAAGACGAAGACATGTGTATTATAGAATCAATGCCAGTTAAGTCGTTAATTACATACCCGAAATCCGGGGCTGTTCTAAAAGAAGGAAAAAAGCTGAATATTAGGGGACATGCCTGGGCGGGTGAACTAGAAGTTTCAAAAATGGAATACTCGATAGATTTTGGATCTACATGGAAATCGTGTACATTGAATAAACCTGCAAACCGTTTAGCATGGCAGCATTTTTCAGCGAGTATAGCTTTCCCAAAAAAAGGCTATTACGAAGTATGGGCCCGCGCTACAGATGAGCAAGGTATAGCACAACCAATGCTCTTGCCGGGTTGGAATCCGAAAGGATATTTAAATAATGCATGTCACCGAATTGCGATTAAAGTGAGCTAATGGATAATTCAGAAAACATTAGAAAAGCGATTAGGGAGGTGTCTCGGTTAATGTCCGTAATACTTGTAGTTTTTGGTATTATGATTGGTATGCTGGTCTATTTTATGGTTGATCCAACGCTTTCCGCCTTTAAATCAGTTCCATCTGCTGACGAAGATATTCTGGTATATCAAGATAATGAGGTTCAACTTAGTGAAGAAGATTTTGATAAAATAGAAAATGGGATACATATTCGTACTGGTCTTATAGAAGGCGAGGGATTAATGGAAGTAGTCAATAATTGCACTAACTGTCACTCAGCTAAATTGGTTACTCAAAATAGAATGAATAAAGAACGTTGGGTAGCGACTATTAGATGGATGCAAGAGACTCAAAATTTATGGGATCTTGGTAAAAATGAAGAAATTATAGTCAACTATCTGGTAGCTAACTACCCAGTAAAGAAAAAGGGAAGAAGAGAACTATTGTCAAATATTGATTGGTATGAGCTTCAAGAATAGTATAAAAATCATTTTATGCTTCATTACAATTGTTTCTTGTAAGAATAGGGTAGATGGTTCACCAGAAAAAGCAACAAGCAACAAAGGTCTTAAGCGCATTATAGAAGCAGAAGAACTTCTTAAAATTCAAAGAAATGAAAACCTAGTTATAGTCGATTTTAGAAAAAAAGAGGAGTATAAAATAAATCATATAAAAGGAGCTCTTAATATTTGGCGAACGGATATCGAAGATGCTACCTATGCATATGGTGGTATGATGGCAAAAAAAGAGCACATTGAGTCACTTTTTAGCAAATTGGGTATACGTGATGACGATACGATTGTAGTTTATGATAATAAGGGATCAAGTGATGCTGCAAGATTGTGGTGGTTATTAAAATATTATGGTTTTGAATCAGTCCAACTACTAAACGGTGGGTTTGATGCGTGGAAAAATGCTGATGGAGATACAAGTCACCAAATGACTAATATAGAGCCTTCAATGTTCGCTTTTCCACACAATGAAAATTTAAATATATGGATAAGCTATGATGAGCTTTTAGGACTCTTAAATTCAACAAATAATATTATTGTGCTCGATACTCGTAGTAGCGAGGAGTTTACTGGTAAAAGAAGAAAAAAGGGGGCGGTTAAAGCAGGAAGAATCCCCAAAAGTATTCATATTGACTGGGCAAACGCAATTGACTATCATGGGACAAAAAAGTTTAAAACAAAGGCTGAATTAGAAGTAATATATGGTAAAATGAATGCATCTAAAAATGATACGATTATTGTATACTGCCATACAGGTGTTCGGTCTGCACATACCACTTTTGTTTTAAAAGAAATATTAGGTTATAAAAATGTAAGAAATTACGATGGCAGCTGGACAGAATGGAGTCAGTTTAATACGTTGCCATTTGAAAAAGATAGTATAACAATAGTAAATAAATAAATTATGGAAAAATATATAGAAGCTTTTTGGAATTCTTTTATGGGAAGCTTACAATGGACTTGGAAGTCTATTTTGTTTGAGGTTCCATGGTACACAAACTATGTTTGGGGTCTTACGGTTATTTCTTTAATTGTTTGGGGTTTAGAGATTGCGTTTCCTTGGAGAAAAGAACAGTCTATATTTAGAAAAGATTTTTGGTTGGATGCTTTTTATATGTATTTCAACTTTTTTATTTTTTCTATTATGATTAGTGGTTTTTATAAGATGTTAGAAATTTTGTTCATGGATTTTGGGCTTACTGCAAAAAGTCTTGCAGTTATAGATATTAGCACAATGCCTATGTGGCTGCAATTACTGCTGTTTTTTATAGTACTAGATTTTGTGCAATGGTTTACTCATGTATTGCTACATAAGTATTCTTTTTTATGGAAATTTCATAAAGTACACCATTCAGTAAAGGAAATGGGCTTTGCTGCGCATCTTCGCTATCACTGGATGGAAAATATTTTATATAAACCCTTAAAGGTATTTGGTGTAATGATTTTAGGAGGGTTTGAGCCAGAACAGGCATATATAATACATTTTGCAGCTGTGGCTATTGGACATCTTAACCACGCCAATATAAAAATTACTTGGGGGCCTTTAAAGTATCTTTTCAATAATCCAGTTATGCATTTATATCATCATAGCTACGTACTTCCTAAAGGTTCATACGGGGTTAATTTCGGAATTAGCTTAAGTCTTTGGGATTATATTTTTAAAACAAATTATATTCCAGAAGACAGTGGCACCATTGAGTTGGGATTTCCTGGAGATGAAGATTTTCCTCAAGACTTTTTACATCAAGAAATTTATGGTTTCGGAAAATCTCGAAAATAATAAGTAGTTGTTATAAATTAAAAAGGCGATACTATAGTAGTAAAAGCGTCGCCTTTTTTATAGTTAGAATAACAAACATGTTTACTGAAACTTTGAGATGAAATTCTTTACAGGCGATTTTAGTTTTTAAGCAATTTTCAAATTTAAAGAGATCATGTAATTTTTTCAAGCTGTTAACTTTGAAAAATGTATTCCTCTACGTACGATGAATATACCCATCGATACTAACCAAATAGCTTTGATATGAAAAATTGGTTTGTAGATTTCAAAGTTATCCGGAATACCCATGACTATTGCCATGGCGGCAAGTCCTAATAAAACGGTAAACCAACTTAACCAAGCGGCAACCATATTCCATTTTACTAAACCTAGCCCCAATAAAACCAGACCCACTCCAGAAAAAACACGTCCAAAACGTACAAAACAAGTTACATACTGATTGGTGTACAAAATATTGTTCATAAATTCTTGAACCTCTACCACAGATTTATTCATTGTCTGACCAACACCCCAAGCACCAAAGTTATAATAAAATGCGCTGGCAATCGCAAGGGTAAGGGTGCCCGCTATGACCATTCCAGCTCCCGGCAATATTAAAACTCTATACGGTTTTTTTAGCGTAATCGATACTAAAGCAAAGAGTGCTATTGCCATTGTAACCCATCCAAAAATATGTATGCGATACATCCATATCCAATACCAAAGTTGGTCGCCAATTGCGGCAAAATCGGAAGCAACTAAATATTCACCTACATGATGTGGTGATAAAAACCAACCACCCCATAACAATACTGCGGCAGTAATAAAGGTCCAGCCTGTAAATGTTGTTTCAAAATCTTTTTTCATGACTTTTTAGTATAAGGTTCTAAAGTATGTATAAGTATTATTTTGCAAAATGACGAGGGTCATTTTTCAGAAAGAGACAGGCACAAGCGCATTTTGATGCTGTATATCAAAATGTATTAATCACTACTAAATCTCTACTCTCTTTTGTTTTCTGGGATTTTTTTTGACATGATATATTTTTTGTTATATGGAAATATTCCATAAATTTGGAAAATTTCCACTATTGTATGAATAGAACCATTTTGCACCTTGATCTTGATACCTTTTTTGTGTCTTGTGAGCGCCTTTTAGATAGTAGACTAAATAACAAGCCTGTAATTGTTGGAGGCACTGGAGATAGAGGAGTGGTGAGTGCTGCAAGCTATGAAACAAGAGCATATGGTGTGCACTCAGGAATGCCCATGAAAATGGCAAGGCAGCTCTGTCCTAATGCCATATATATAAGAGGTAATGCGGGAACGTATACCAAGTTTTCTAAACAGGTCACTGAAATTTTGCAGAGTGAAGTTCCAGTCTTAGAAAAATCAAGTGTTGATGAATTTTATGCTGACCTGACAGGTATGGACCGTTTTTTTGGATGCTATAAGTTCGCTTCAGAGTTGCGTCGAAAGATCATTCACGAATCAGGATTACCCATTTCATTCGGACTTTCAATTAATAAAACGGTATCTAAAGTCGCTACAAACGAGGCTAAACCTAATAATCAACTAAAAATTGATACTGGGTATGAAAAAGCGTTTTTGAGTCCACTTTCAATAAAAAAAATACCGATGGTTGGTGAAAAAACTTACCGCACTTTTTGCAATATGGGTATTAAAAACGTGAATACTGTACAGCAAATGCCAGTTGAAATGATGCTATCTGTTTTTGGCAAAAATGGCCGAGTAATTTGGCAACGCGCTAACGGAATAGACAATAGTCCTATTATAGAATACCATGAACGCAAATCAATATCTAGCGAGCGTACCTATGGTCAAGATACTACTGATATAACAAAGCTAAAGACTACCATTATTGCAATGGCCGAAAATCTTGCCTTTCAATTGCGGCGTGGAGGTAAGCTAAGCTCATGCGTGACAGTTAAAATTAGATATTCCGATTTTCAAACCTATTCAAAACAACTAAAAATACCATATACCTCTGCCGATCATCATTTATTACCAGTAGTGATGCGGCTTTTTGAAAGTTTATACAACAGAAGACTGCTAATACGGCTAGTAGGTGTTCGATATAGCAGTTTGACATCAGGTACTTATCAAATTAGTTTGTTTGATGATGAAAAGAAAACGGTAAATCTATATAAAGCGATGGATGCTATTCGCATTCGGTATGGGGACCGAAGTGTTATGCGAGCTGTAACCATGGGTGAAGGAGCGCGTACTGTAGGTAATTTCACAAATCCTTTTAATGGAGAACCACCTATAGTTTTAGCACATAGAACGCAGTAAATATGTATTTAAATAATCATTCATATTATAGTTTACGATATGGTACCATATCAGAGGTTGAATTGTTAGCAATGGCTCAGGAAAATGAATGTGAGTATTTTCCGATAACTGATATCAACAATACTTCGGCATGCTTGAATTTTGTGAGAAAGGCAGCTTCTTACAATATAAAGCCTATTGTAGGGATTGATTTCCGGAATAATATTGAACAATACTATGTATGTCTTGCTAAAAGCAATGAAGGCTTTTTAGAACTGAATGAATTTCTTTCAGCTCATTTGCACAAGCAACAACCCTTTCCTGATTATGCTCCAAAGTTTAAAGATAGCTTCATTATTTATCCGTTTGAACGTGTTTTAGCACTGGAAAAAACATCATTTTCAACAAATGAGTTTATAGGTATCGGACTTGCTGATATTAATAAATTACGGTTTTCTAAGCTGCGTGAATTTACAGATAAGCTTGTCATACTACATCCAGTTACGTTTCGCAATAAACGTGATTATAATACACATCGACTTTTACGTGCTATAGATGCTAATATGTTACTAAGTAAATTACCAGAATCACAGCAAGCTAAGCCAGAACATATCATGCATAGCAGAGAAATAGTAGAAAATACGTTTAGCGATTATCCTTATATTATAACTAACACCAATCGATTGGTAGAACAATGCAGTATTGAATTTAACTTTTCAAAAAGTCGTGATAATCAAAATCTAAAAACCGTTTTTGGTACTACTAATGCTGATTATGAAAAATTAGTTGCACTATGCAAATTAGGACTTCCAAAACGATACGATCTAATTACCGATGCAATACGTCGTCGTTTAGATAAAGAGCTTTCGCTTATTAAACAACAGCGATTTGTAAGTTTCTTTTTAATTAATTGGAAGATTATTCAGTACGCAAAGTCTAATGACTACTATTATGTTGGTCGGGGCAGTGGAGCTAATAGTATTGTTGCTTATTTGTTAGAAATCACCGATGTCGACCCGATTGAACTCGACTTGTATTTTGAGCGATTCATGAATTTGTATCGCGCAAATCCGCCCGATTTTGATATTGATTTTTCTACCTGGGATCGTGAAGATGTCACCCGATTTATTTTTGAAGAATTTGGTCAAAAGGGACAAGCTGCTTTGCTAGGTGCTTATGTAACATTTAAACATAGTGGTGCTGTACGGGAACTCGGTAAAGTTTTTGGTTTGCCTAAACATGAAATTGATAAGTTAAGTGATGGTCGGTACAACCCTAATCAGCTAGATAAGCTTTCAAAATTAGTGCTTCAGTATGCAAAGTATCTACATGGCAGACCAAATTATTTAAGCATACATGCGGCAGGAATTCTTATTTCAGAAAAACCGATTCACTATTTTTCTGCTACACATCTCCCTCCTAAAGGCTTTCCTACGGTACAATTTGATATGCATATTGCTGAGGATGTAGGGCTCTATAAGTTCGATATTTTAGGTCAGCGAGGTTTAGGAAAAATTAAAGATGCAATTACCATTGTAAGGGAAAATCAACCGACAGCTAAGCTTCCTAATATTCACAATGCAAAACCTTTTTTTGTAGATAGTAATATTAATGCAATGATTGAACGAGCCGATTGTATAGGTTGCTTTTATGTCGAGTCGCCTGCCATGCGTATGCTACTTAAAAAATTGGGAGTGCGTGATTATTTGACATTGGTGGCTGCTAGTTCAATTATCAGGCCTGGAGTTGCCAAAAGCGGAATGATGCGTGAGTACATTCTAAGGCATAAAAATCCTGAAAGACGCAAGCAAGCCCATCCAGTATTATGGGATATTATGCCAGATACTTACGGTGTTATGGTATACCAGGAAGACGTGATTAAAGTAGCACACCATTATGCTGGACTCGATTTAGGAGAAGCTGACGTATTGCGAAGGGGAATGAGTGGTAAGTATAGATCCCGTGAGGAGTTTCAGGCTGTAAAAAATAAATTTATAGATAATTGCCGTGTAAAGGGAGAGACAGATGAGGTGATTTTTGAAGTATGGAGGCAAATTGAAAGTTTTGCAGGCTATGCATTTGCAAAGGGACATTCGGCTTCGTATGCGGTAGAATCGTATCAAAGTTTATTTTTAAAATGCTATTATCCGCTGGAGTATATGGTGGCGACTATTAATAATGGTGGCGGCTTTTATCGAGTAGAAACCTATGTACATGAAGCTCGAATGAAAAAAGCGACCATTCACGCTCCTTGTATTAACACCAGTTGTATTGAAACTATTATTAAAGGAAAAGAAATCTATTTAGGATTTCAGCACTTACAGGGCTTTGAAAAGCGGAATATGCTCAAGATTATGAACATAAGATGCGATGGTTTATTTGTTTCTTTAGATGATTTTATGGAGCGTGTCCCGATGAGTATAGAGCAGTTAGATATCTTAATTCGTATTAATGCGTTTAGATGTTTTGGGAAAGATAAACGAAGCCTATTATGGGAAGCACATTTTAAGTGCAACCATATAGTGATAAACGAATTGCAGCAACAACTCTTTAAGCTGCATACTAAAAATTTTGCTTTACCCGAATTCACCATCACCAATTTAGAAAACGCATTTGATCAGCTTGAGCTGTTAAATTTCACGCTGTATAACCCATTTATTCTGCTTAAAGATCCACCTAGTAATGGATTGTTATGTAGTCAGCTAGCTACTTATTTAAACAAGGTGGTTGTAATTTATGGGTATTTAGTAACTGCAAAAAATACGAGTACTTCAAAAGGGGACCGGATGTTTTTTGGTACTTTTTTCGATCAAAAAGGGCAGTGGTTAGATACCGTACATTTCCCGCCTGTAGCAAAAAAATACCCTTTTAGAGGAAAGGGCATTTATCGAATTACCGGAAAAGTAGTGTCGGAGTTTGATTTTTTAACTATTGAAGTGATAAAACAAGAACGAATGCCTTATATATCAGATCCTAGATTTGACACTACATATAATCGTAAAGAATTGCCAAGTGAGCCAAAGTCTTTTGGGTTGTTGCGGTAGGAATAACTTTTCAATACAATACATAGTAGTCCATCATCAATGGATTTAAGGCTTTCGCGCCGCATTTGAGCTGTAAATTATTTATATGTAATGGACATGATCAAAATCATGATATATTCACAACTCCTAGGATATATTCGTGAATATTATTGTTGCAAATCTTGACCTAGTGAAAATCAAGGAGGAGAAAATAAAAGAATTAATCGCACAAATTGAAATTATCATTGATGCGATAAAAGAGGAAGAGGTTAAGGCTGAAGCTATTTTGTTAGGAATTGACAATGAGTATCGTAAGAGTGCGAGAAATTTGATTCAATACAATGCCTTTAGAAGGTTTGATCTGAGAAATACCCAGAAAAAGTTGAAGAATATGGGATTGACCAGATTGGCGAAAGCAGAAGGGCATTTAATGTCCAGTCTCCTCAAAACAAGATATATCTTATACAGTTTACTGGGAGAACGACCCATTGCAAAATCGAAAGCTGAACTTTCCATAAAAAATGGGAAAAGATTGTTGAATAGGCACACAAAAGAACTTCTTGGATATCGCTCTAAAGGAAGGAGAGTCAGAATTATGGTCACTCAACCAACGAAGGCTGCTCATGACTATCAAATGGTATATGACATGGTACTTAATGGGATGAATTGCGCGCGAATCAATTGTGCTCATGATGATGCACAGATTTGGGAAAAAATCATTCTGAATATAAAGAAGGCGTCCGATGCTCTTGGAAAGAATGTAAAGATTGCGATGGATTTAGCTGGACCGAAAATAAGAACAGGTAGCATAATTCCTGGTCCGAAGATTAGAAAGTTCTCCCCAAAACGAGACGTACGGGGAAAAACCGTTAGCCCAGCATTATTAGTACTAGTTCCTGAAATTAAGACGGATTCTAAGCCAAACACCTTACCAGTACCCAAGCAATGGTTGAGTAAAGTGAAGATAGGGGATGAATTTTGTTTGACCGATACAAGAAATAAATCGCGAAGATTAGAAGTGATCCAAATTGATGGTGATAATGTGCAGGCACACTGTTATAAAACGTCCTATATAAGTACGGGTACAACTTTGCGTTGTCAAAATCGAGAGTTAAAAGATGTCAGTATAGGAGAGCTTCCATCGATAGAGCAGTCAATTTTGCTAGGAATAAATGATTTACTAACAATTACTAAAAATGATATAGCTGGATATCCCGCAAATTATGATGCAGAAGAAAATCTTGTGAAAAGGGCGCTGATATCATGTCAGCCACCAGAAATTTTTAGAAAGGTAAAAGAAGGAGATCAAGTTGTATTTGACGATGGAAAAATCGAAGGACGTATTGAGTCTGTTCTTTCTGATCGTTTTGAGGTACGGATTACTAGAGCTAGAGAGAAAGGATCTAAATTAAAGGCCGAAAAGGGAATAAATTTTCCTATGACTAATCTAGGAATTAGTGGATTAACAGAGAAGGATAAGGTGGATTTAGAGTTTGTTGCAAAATATGCAGACGTTGTTAATTTTTCTTTTGTGAATACAAAGGATGATGTGGAACAGTTGTTAGCAGAATTAGAAAAAATGGAAGCGCTCAACAAACTGAGCATCATTCTTAAAATTGAGACTAGATTTGCTATGACTAACTTGAAAGATATTCTTCTTACTGCGATGAAAGTCAAGTATATCGGAGTTATGATAGCTAGAGGTGACCTTGCCGTTGAGGTCGGATGGGATAATATAGGCCGCGTTCAGGAAAATATTTTAGCCATGTGTGGCGCTGCCCATGTACCTGTTGTATGGGCTACACAGGTTCTGGAAAGTTTTGCAAAAAAGGGATTGCCTTCAAGGGCCGAGATTACTGACGCAGTCGCTTCATTGAATGCTGAGTGTGTAATGCTTAATAAGGGAGCATATATCAATGATGTACTTCAACTACTGAACAAAATTCTATCTAGTATGGAACAGCTTCATGAAAAAAACGAAGCGATGCTCCCAAAAATGTAGAATTTAAAAGCAGCATATAACCCTATATGCTGCCTTTGACTACTAATCTAAAAACTCAATCAATAAACACCAATTTACTTTGCTCCACAAGAACTTAAGGCCCACCTAGAAAACTAATTATTCCTGTTTCTAATAAAATAATTACCATCCCAAATAGCACCAAACAAAGAAGTAATACTAATAAAGGCATGTAATATTTGTTTCTAGAAGATTGCATTGCCAAATACATACATAATATAGCATAGCCAAAAGACTAATGCCATGGCCGTTATGATCGACATCAGATCGAAAACGGCATGAATAATCTTATCTTTTTTAATTCTTGATTCCATTATAAGTTAAATCGAAGCAGTACCTCATGAGATCCTCTACTGTAGTCGCCTATGTTGGTGGTTGCTCTGTCATAAGCATAGCCAAATGCCATCCAATCAGCCATCTTTACAAAGGCCAGTCCACTTACTGATTCATTCAATCGATAGTTCAGTCCTAATTCTATTCTGTTATAGATATCAAAAGTGCCGGTTAGATCGATCGTAGTCGGACTACCCGATACCATTCTCACCATGGTCGATGGTGTGAACTGTAGATTGTCATTCAAGGTTATGTGATAGCCACCACCTGCGAAGAAGTGCAACTCATCTGTTGCCTCGGTTGCAATACCCGCCTCCTTTTCATATCTATCGCTCTTTAAGAGCTGGGGGGCTGATAGGGTGATATAATAATTGTTTGTTCTTAGTAATGCCCCGATACCGATGTTTGGATTAAACGTACTCACATTTTCTGTGAAGAGTGGATCGTTTGTGATCTGTAGTGAGTTTAAGTCTATATCTACAAAAGAACCTCCTGCTTTTAAGCCCAAATATAGCTTGGTGTTGTCTGTTAATTGTAGCTTGTATGAAAAATCGATATAGGCATCAGTCTCATTTAAGACAAACACCCGGTCGTTTACTACCGAAGCTCCTATACCTATCTTATCATTAATCGGAATGCCTAAGGATAGACTCTGGGTCTCTGGGGCGCCTTGTAAGCCAACCCATTGACTTCTAAAGTTTACATTGAGTTGGGTTTGTTCTGTGCTCCCTGCAAAAGCGGGATTAATCACATTCATATTGTAATTATACAAGGTATAACTAGGGTCTTGTTGGGCTATTGTTGTTCCGGGTAGTCCTACCAATAGCAATACTAATAGGCTGATATATCGTAATTCTTTCATCTTTATCTTTTCTTATCGATTTGTTTTTTAGTTGATATTTTTTGATTCAAGCATAAGACACAGCCAAGCCCTTACAACCATGATGTTTCTCTTTAGAGAAAAAACCATCTACCCAGCTGTGTCTTCTTTGTATGGGGATTGATTAATAGTTAATGTATATCCACCCTTGTTTAGGTGGAAAGTCAGGATCGTTTAGTTCTATTACATATAGATAACTACCCGCTGGTAAGCGGTTACCGCTGCCTGCTTCTGTAGAAGTACCATCCCAATCATTCTGATAGTTGTTAGCCTCAAACACCTTTTGACCCCAGCGGTTGTAGACCGTCACCTTGCTATTTGGAAAGTCATCGATGTTTTCAATTACCCAAGTATCGTTGATGGTATCTCCATTAGGAGAAAACCCTTGAGGGGTCACAATCTCTTTACTCTCACAGTCATCTGCAATACCATTACCATCTTCATCTGTTGCAGTGATGGTTACAGTGGCTGTTCCTGTGGCTGTATTCCCTTCATTATCTGTTACTGTTAGGGTCACTGTTACATCACCTAAACCGGGACAATCAAAATCAGTAATATCCAAACTTGTTGATGCAATACCACTACAATCATCTGTAGAACCATTGTCAATATCCGCTGCAGTGATACTGGCTTGTCCATTAGCATCTAATGAAACAGTGATGTCTTGAGTCACTATCGTTGGGGCTACATCTTCTGTTACCGTTACTGTTGCTATTCCAGTCGATACATTGCTTTGCGCATCAGTCACCGTTAGCGTTACCGTATTTGCTCCTAGATTAGAACAATCAAAAGTGGTGGTGTCTAATGCATAGGTTAAATCTGCATCGGCTGTACAATTATCTGTAGAACCATTATTTATATCAGATGGAGCAATGCTCCCATCACCATTGGTATCTAAAGTCACTGTAATATCTTGGGTGGTGACTGTTGGAGCAAGCGTGTCTTCGACTGTAATTGTTGCAGTCGCGGTGCTTGTTGCACTACCTTGAGTTACCGTAAGTGTCACTGTGTTTGCACCAAGGTTGGAACAATCAAACGTATCAATATCTAAACTTAAGGTCGGACTGCTATTACAACCACTATTCGACCCGTTATCTACATCCTGTGGGGTAATAGTCACTGATCCATTAGGATCTAGTTGTACCGTGATATCCTGCGCTATCGCAGTCAGTGGTTGATTTGGGTCTTCTTCTACTGTTACTACTGCTGTTGCGGTAGCTGAATTACCACTAGCATCAATTACTGTTAGGGTTACGGTGTTTATTCCAAGATTAGAGCAGTCAAAATCCGTTTGATCCAAACTAAGGGTATCCACAGCACAGTTATCTGTCGATCCATTATCGATTTGCTGTGCAGTAATGCTAGCATTACCTGTTCCGTCTAGTTGGATAGTTATATCTTGAGTAATGGCTGTTGGGGCTACCGTATCTGTTACCGTTACCGTAGTCGTAGAGGAACCAACATTACCTTGTGCATCCACTACCGTTAGAGTCACCGTGTTTGCGCCGATATTCGAACAGTCAAAATTTGTTATATCAAGGCTCGAAGAAGCGATACCACAATTATCGCTACTACCATTGTCAACATCAGCTGTTGTAATGCTGGCTTGACCATTGATATCTAATTCTATTGTAAGGACTTGAGGAGTTATACTCGGAGGAACATTGTCTTCAACAGTGACAACTGCAGTTGCTGTTTCTGTATTAGGCCCTTCAGTAGCTGTTAAGGTAACCGTATTTTGCCCAATATCATTACAAGTAAAACTTGTTGTGTCTAGACTTAAAGTAATATTACCACATCCACTACCGGAACCATTGTCAACATCCTGTGGTGTGATTATAGTTTGGCCATTAGCATCTAATTGTACCGTGATATCTCGGGCAATAGCTGTAAGTGGTTGATTGTCTTCTACAGTAATAATGGCTGTTGCAGTATCGGTGTTGCCTGATGGGTCAGTCACCGTTAAAGTAACAGTGTTCGCTCCTAGATTAGAACAATCAAAGGTCGATTGACTAAGCGTTAAGTTAACACTACAATTATCCGAACTACCATTGTCGACATTGGCTCCTGTAATGGTCACCTGACCGTTAGGATCCAACGGTATTGTGAAGCCTGCGGCCACAGCAATTGGCGTTAAGTTATCTTCAACAGTAACCGTTGCAGTAGCAGTAGCAGTATTCCCTGAGGTATCTGTTACACTCAAGGTTACCGTGTTCGCACCTAAGTTGCTACAGTTAAAACTACTAACATCTATATTAAACGTACCTATAGCACAGTTATCAGTACTATTATTGTTAATGTCGGCGGCACTAATACTCGCCTGACCATTCCCATCTAACTGGATGGTAATATCTTGCGCTATGGCAATTGGTGCCACATTGTCTTCAATCGTTACCGTAGCCGTGCAACTATCTGTTGTAGTACCGTCATTAACCGTAAGTGTAACAGTATTTGCTCCTAAATCAGCGCAAGTAAATGTGTCTTGGTCTACACTTAGAGTAACAGAATCGCATCCACTACCTGAACCATTATCAATATCAATAGCTTGTATGGTACCTACTCCATTAGCATCGAGTTGTACTGTAATATCTTGGCATACCGCAACAGCAGGAACTGTATCTACTACGGTTACTGTTGCCGTAGCTGTACCCCGATTTCCTATATTGTCCGTTACAAATAGTGTAACCGTATTTGCTCCCAAATCTGCACATGTAAAGTTACTTTTATCTACTTGTTTGAACAATGTAGATGTCAAACTACAATTATCAACACTGCCATCATCAATATCATTGGGGTCTAAAACTGCTTGTCCGTTGGCATCTAATTGTAATGTAAAATCTTTAGTTTGTACAACAGGAGGAATATTTTCAGTTACAAAAACATTAACCACTCCAACAGTCGAATTTCCATCCAAATCAGTTACAGTGACAGTCACAGGGATAGCATTAGGACCTATATCCGCGCAGCTAAAATTTGTTGGAGAAAAACTAATTGTTAAATCGCTTGGAAGATTACAACCTGGGTCAGAAGGAGTCCCATTTATTACTAAGGCTTGTGTTACAACTCCACCTCCAGAAGCGTCAAGTCTAAGTGGTGTCGAAGTTTTGAAGTCTACTATTGGTGGCACAATATCCCTAGTAGGAATTGTAATAATGCTACTTGCTACATTATCAGTACTCGTATTTACATCTTGAGCAGCGCCTCCTAGAACCTGTAAAGTGACAGGATCTCCGCAAGTTCTAAGATTTCTAATATCAACCTGATATAGTGTTGAACTTAATGCTGTAATTTGATTTTGAAAACCAAAATTAGTACCCGATATATCTGAAAAAGAATCAAATCCTGTAACCGGACTTGAAAATTCAATGCTTAGCGTAAAGATTAATTGTTGATCTCCAGTAATTTCAGATGGAAAATTTGGTGTGCTGGTTATTGTAACAAAAGGAGCACAATTCGCAGAAAAACTTGCAGCAGCATCTTTAGTAATTGTAGAAACATTTGCATTAGGATCATCTACTTGGATACAACTTAAATTGGGGTTATTATTTGCGAGTATTGATGCAAAATTCGCATTGTTGCCATTAGCTAGATTTAAATTTTCCAATGAAGAACCAATTCTTAACCCTGCTTGCTGGAGTTGTGCGTTTTGGGAAAAATCTAAATTCTGCATGGAGTTTCCGTCTAAAGAAATTGATCTCAAATCTAACAATGTGCTGACATTCAAATCAGCAATCTGGTTACTTTGAAGCTCAATAAACTGAAGTGCTGTATTTCGCCTTAAGTCTAATGTTAAAAGTTGATTATTCTGTAATCGTATGTTATTTAGGAGAAGATTATTTCTTAAATCGAGTATGTTAATTGAATTATCATTTACCCACAATCTAGTCAACTGTGTATTGTTAGATAGGTCAATAGTGGTAAGTTGATTGTTTTCCGCACGAAGGTCAACCAAACCTGACAATCCTGAAATATCGATTGTGGCTAGTTGATTTTGACCTAAAAATAAAGATTGAATATTATTATTTGTCCCTAGATTTATAGTGTTAAGAGAACTACCGATAAAATCTATAGTGATTAGGTTTAAATTATTGCTCAAATCTACTGTGGTCACCGGAATACCCCTAACAACAACCGTAGATAACGCTGCAAAATCTTCAATACCAGTTAAATCCGTTATATTAATAGTAGTAGGTGTAGGCGTTATAAATAAATTTGCAATCACTTCAATATTTGCAGTAGGTACTTGCCCATCATTGGGGATGTCATCTTGAGGTGCTAAAAAGGCCTCAAAATTGGGGTCAGGTATCGCGGTATACTGGGCTTTCATTGAGGTGAAAGCACCCGCCCCAATACAAAAAAATAAAAGTAGGTAGTGTTTAGTTTTCATATGTTTGATTTGATTTTGACTTGTTTTAATCGTTATGGAGCCTTTTCTTTTTTTGAGAAAAAAGGAACGGGGATAACGCATATTTTTCTAGGACGAAAATTATATCTTATGCTAAAGCAGCCATCTACCCCAACAGGGTAGTTTTTGTTTTACAGGTATTTCAAGGCTTGAAAAAACCGTATTTTGCTAGTGTGAATTTTCAGCGATTACTGACATATTTTTACAAAAAGTGTTTCCTATCAGTTGCATGCTGTTTATTTGGCGGGCTATGTTATGCACAAACCAACATCAAACATTACACATCGTCTGATGGCTTAGCACACGATGTTACTTATAATATTATTCAGGATAGTAAAGGCTACATTTGGATATGTACTGATGATGGCTTATCAAAATTTGATGGAAAAAAGTTTACAAACTATGGTTTAAAAAACGGACTCACATCCAATTACATTATGGATGTGAAGGAATTGGATAGTACTACGTTGGTTATTTCCACCTGGGGCGGAGGTCTTCATTTTCTAAAAAATGATACCATATTTAAAAGCTCTAAATTCCATGATAATAACACTAAGATTCTCGATATCGACTTAAGTGATGATATGATTTATGTGCAATCGGGGAGTCGGTTCTTTTTTTATAGCTTAAAGGATTCTACGCTTAGTAAGCAGAGTTTTATTGATGGAGACCGTTTTAGTGATGCATACAAAAATGTAATCAGCTTTAATCATGTTGGGTTAAGTCATCTGGATGATAAGTTAGTCATTCATGATCAGGGCAGTTCAAGCAACAATATTTCTGGGATTAGACTTCTAAAAAACACAAAAGAGACAGCCCCTTATTTCGAGTTTTTAGATACACTAGAAATATCCGCAGCAACCAAAAACAGAAATAATCAGTATGTTTTTGGCACTACGAATCAATTAATTTTTACTTCTTCTAGCTCGATAACGAACACTCATTTGGTATCGTCTATTCCCGCTAACGAAAAGATTGTTAAGATACGGTGTAGTCCAAAAGAACTAAATACTTATTTCATTATAGCACGAGATAGTTATGGCTTTAAAACGCTATATAGTTATAATACATTGACCAAAGAGTCTAATAATCTGCTAGAGGAGTTTAATATTAACACTACAATTTCCGATGCCATTTTTGACTTTGAAGGTAATTTATGGATTACCACTTTTGGCAATGGTGTCTATTGCTATTACCATTCTAATCCGACTATTAAAAATAAAATTGAAGGGAATTATGTAGTTGACCTTACTTATTTTAGAAATAATATATATGCACTAACACCTTCAAAACTTTTTAAGTTTTTAGATGAAGAAATAGTGGCTACATATCCTTTAAATGGGTTTGCAAAAAAACTAACGGTTGTTGACGACTCATTGTTTGTCTCAGCTTTGAATGCTTCCTCTGAAAAAAGTATATCTGGTTTCAACTTTATTAATGGACGCTTTATTGATAAATCAAGCCACGGAATAATTGTACAAACAGATACCATTAAGGTTGATGGTAAAACCATTTATGATGGCGATGAAATTGTTGTAAATGCTATTGAAGATGAACAAGATAAAATTACGTTCTACACCAATAAAGGAAGATGGTCATATACTCCAAAAAACGACCTGTTTGAACCAGATTCAATATTTAATCAAACGGTTTACGGAGATCGAATACAAGGGCATAAAAAACAGAAAGATAGCTACTATATATATACGGATAAAGGACTCTTTTTAGTTAAAAAAGACTCGATAAAAGTTTATGACGAAAAGAAAGGGATTCAAAACGAACGAATCAACGATTTGTTTGTCGATGAGACTTTATACTTAGCTACCCAGGGTGGACTTTCAATTATAGAAAATGACAATATCCTTAATTTTTCAAAATCCATAGGCTTTAATTCACTTGCAATCAACAAAATATTACCGGTAAATAATTCACTTTGGCTGGCTGGAGATAATGGTATTTCAATAATCGAAAGGAAGAGTTTAAAAGAAACGCCACCGCCTAGAATGAATATTACGCAAGACAATACATTATTTAAATACGAAGTCATTTCTTTTGAAGATGTAGGGATTAAAGTAGCCTATCGATTAAATAATAATGATTGGGTTTCCCTTAATCCAACTGAAAACAATATTGATTTTTCCTCATATGCTAAAGACGACTACGAGGTCATATTTAAGTCTAGAAAAGACCATAGTAACTGGGTATACAGCGATACATTTAAATTCGCAATACGCCCGCCTTGGTATCAACGCTGGTGGGTTTTAGCAATAGGAGCTTTTAGTATTGTTGCTGTTATAGGGCTTTCATTTTACTATAGACTGCGCGCTATATCCAAAAGAAACATCATCTTACAAAATGCAATAAGTAAGCGAATTGTAGCGGAAAAAGAGCTAGGAGAAGTCAGAGATACCATTGCCAGAGATTTTCACGATGATTTAGGAAATAAGCTAGCGAGTATTTCATTATTATCTGATTTATTATCCAAGCGGGTAAGTACCTCAAACACTAATCTGATTAAATCGATCAAAGAAGATGCTGATCATCTATATAAAGGGACTAAAGATTTTATTTTTTCACTTCAAGAAAAAAGTAATTATCTAGACGAAGTGAGTTTTTATTTATCGGATTTTGCTGAGGATTATTTATATCAATTTGGAATTTCGTTTGAATTGGAATCGGATATAAAAAAAGGGATTAAACTGCCTTATTATTGGAGCAAGCAGATCATATTTATATTTAAGGAAGCTATTACGAATACTGTAAAACATTCCCACGCAAAAAATGCCTATATGTCGTTTCATTTTCAAAATAGAACCCTTACTATTGAACTTAAAGACGACGGTGTAGGTTTCGATTTAGATGAAGTTTCGATGAATGGATTAACCAATATGAAAACACGTGCTGACAAAATTAATTGTGAGCTTGTTTTACAAACGAAAAACGATCAAGGCACTTGTATTATATTTAAAGGTAAACTACCACAAAAGGGTAGGGCTGATTAGTGATTTTCATTATAATTTTATCTTATGAAGAAAGTGGTCATTATTGAAGATAACACATCCTTGGCCTTGGCTTTTAAGGAGGTGATCAATGCGACCAAAGAGCTAAAAGTTGTCGGACTTTATGCTAATGCTGAAGATGCTATTACCCATTTCAAACAAGATGGTCCTGATATTGTAATAATGGATATCGAATTGCCTAAAATTAATGGTATAGAAGCTACTAAAATCTTAAAGGACAAAAAACCATCTGTCTTGGTTTTAGTAATTACGGTGTATGAAGACTCAGAAACCGTTTTTGATGCCTTATGCGCTGGAGCAAGTGGATACTTAACCAAAAATGCTTCGAGTGAACAACTTGTTGATGCTTTAAATGAACTGCTCTCTGGAGGAGCACCCATGAGTATAAAAATTGCCAGAATGGTAGTCGATTCTTTCAAGAAGGCAACTTCTTCTATATTATCAGAACGTGAAACTGAGGTGTTAAATCTACTATCAACGGGAAAGAGTTTTAAAAGTATAGGAGAGGCCTTATTTATAAGCCGAAATACTATTAAGTTTCACATAAAGAACATCTATGAAAAGCTTCAGGTCAACTCTAAGGAAGAAGCTATAAAAAAAGCAAATGACCAGCGATTGATCTAAATAAATTATCAATGGGGCTTTTTGAAGAGTACATCCTTTTAATTAAGGTTTCTAATTGATTGGAAACCGTTGATTGTGGTGCAAAAAATTGCCTTCATTCAAGGTGTAAAAAAAAATGCCAAAAAAAATTGAATAATATGAATGATTCCAATCTAAAAAAGGACCCTAAAGCGGGGCGCGTTATAGGTATTGTTTTATTAGTGATAGGAGGTGCTTTAACCGGAATACTTATTGTTCTAGTGACAACGGCTCAATCTTTGCCAAAATTATTAGTTGCTGGGCCTTCATTAGTTGGACTTGGTATAGGAATGTTTTTTTTTCCTGGAACAAATTGTACCTATAAAGAAATGAATAGGTTAGGTAGTAAAAAAGGTCTTCATCTATTGTGGTCGGATGCACCAATATTACATAGGATAATATGGATTATCGGTGGGATCATCGGACTCGCAGTTTCATTTAAAATTATGATAGCTGAAGGCTTTTTGGCTGCTCTTTAATCCTTAAGACTTCACAGGGTTATACGGCTTGACTTCTGATTCTTTTCAAAAGAATAAAATCAAATTCTAAAAACTACCCCTTTGGGGTAGAGGCATGCCTTACTTTACAAAGTACTTTTAAATCAATCTAATTGCTAATAAAAGTATAATGAAACTAACAACATTATCATTAAGTCTTACAGTTGTTTTTTTACTGACCTTTTCTGTCAAAAATGCTCATGGTGAGGATTTAAAATTATTAAAAAGCTTCACTACTAATGGAGTAAAACCCAACACAAATAAAACAACTATCATCATTAATATTTTAAAAATGAACAACAACCCTTGTGACACTGGCGGATCTGTAAAAGTAGCCGAAGGCAATAAAGCATTTACTTCCTACAAAAATGTTTTAAAACAGTTAGATGTGGCAGAACGTAATGCCAGTCGTGGTATTAATCCCGAGACCAGTATAAAAATGGCAAAACGCAATATGTTGTCAGTACTAAAAAAAGAACCTAATGCAGATTTAAGTGAAGTTTGCCAAAGATTACAAAAATTAGAGAGCGAATTAACATCTATTATGAATGGTGCAGAGTCGCGTAAAGCTAGCCAAAGACAAAAAATGTTAAAGCGCGAACCAGTATCTATTGACAATGATAAAGTGTTTTTTGAAGAGCAACTACGCAAGGTAACAAGAGTCTATTTTGATAGTAGTAAAGGAGTCTATCCAGACGAACTTGGTTTGGAGTACCCAGACTGGTTTTTAAAAGAGGTAGATGGATTTAATAGGGAAGAAGTACTATCCAGAGCTCAGGGTTCTAGTTATGAAGATGCAAAAGAAATTATGACGGTATTGGAAGATTATAGTGCTTTCTTGGATCGACAAGGTGTAGGTGAATACTTAATGGATCTACTAGACCAACAAAACAATGGTTCTTCCGATCAGTTATCTAAAAAGGCTAAAGAGATCAATACTGTAGCGAAAGCATTAAAGAATTTAGCAGGCTCTAATGCCAGTATGGATCGTGTTATAGCATTTACAGAGAAACAACTTGGTAAGGCGGACGCAGCACTTTCCAATATTTATAGTTCACCGATACATAAAAAGTATATCAATCAGGTGATATTTACTAAGCAACCTTTTAAACCGGGTGGCGAAGGTAGTTTAGAAATTAATCCAACCTTTAAAGCGGGCGATGCGGTATACGCCACTGTATATTTATCCGCTTCAATTAAAGATGCTGTTGACAGTTGGAAAGGCTATGGAAAAGGAGGAACTATGGGATTGAAAGTGAAAAATAGCAATGGCGATTTCTTAAATAGAAAGTTTGAAGCTTGGGAAGTTTCAAGTTTTTCAAACTATGAAGTTTCTATTTCGGACAATACTAGCAAAGAGCAGACAATTGTTCAATTTGTGTTAATTCCGAATAAAGAATCTAGTATAAAAACTGAAATGACATCTAAAAACATAACTCCAATTTTAATGGCAAGAGGCCTAAGCTTAGAATCTGAACGATTAAAAGAATATAAAGTTGAAGTAGCATCTTCAGGAAAAGTTACGGGTCCTGTAACTTACAAAGGAAGTTTTAAGATAGACTTAGCATCTGGTAAAGGTCCCAATTATTACAATGAAGTGGAGAACCAAAAAATGGAAACACTGTTAGAGTCTGTAGCGCTTCCAACGGCAAAAATTAATAACGCTAGTCTTGAGACTCAATTACTAGCCGAAATGAAAAAGCAAGGCTTTCAAGAACAATTTAAGAAAGCGTATATACAAACCAATTGGCAACTATTCGAACCACCTTTTAAGGAAGCTTATAAGGAAATGACTGCAAGTTTTACGTACACCACTTCTGATGGGAAATGTGGCTGGCAGAATTACTCGTTCCGTAGCTTTAAGACTGGTGATGGCTGGAGTGGGCCTCAAAAGTGGGGAGGTGCTAATCAACGTCAGCGAGTTAGCTGTAAGAAAATCAAGTAGTAAATCGTGTGTATATCCAAGGGCTCAACGATTAAGCTTTGTACTTGCGAGGATATAGATAAGAAGAGATTTCATATTCATGAAAATGGGAATATGAAAGCCTCCGTGAAATGGACGCTTTTTCGATTTATAAAGGAGGAATGGTCTGGGATGGACGGGATGCTATTGCAACCTTCAAAAGAATTTTCAATCAAACTAACAGACTCTTTTTTTCGTGAGCAATTAAATGTGCAAAACTGTTTTGATTTCGACTACAAGCCCACAGAAGGTGATTGCATTATTTTTGATTTGATTATACACGGAAAGGTAAAATACGGAGGCTATAAACCTGAGAAAAAGTTTATTTCATTAATTTATGATGGAGTGCGATGGAATATTGAACAGTATGATTGTTTTTATACTACAATTGAAGAAACTAATTCAGGGTACCTAAAACTAAAACCCTAAATAAGTAATTGTAAAATAGAAAGCCGAGGAAATTTCCCCGGCTTATTCTGGAGTAATTGATGAAGAATTTTTGACTAACTAGACAATCTAGGCTATTAAGGCAACGGATAATAATTCTGCGATACCAAGTATGACATATCATTTCGTGTTATTAGAAACAATTCATTAGTTTTTTAAACTACAATCAAATTCTTTCCATCCGTAGACATCACTAACATAGGTTTTTCCATAGTTACTACCTTGGGCATCTTGTTGGAAGAATAGGTGTTGTAAAAAACAGCGATCTTCAATCTGTGCAGTGACTACGGCAATACGATTTCTCTTTATTGGACGCCCTAGATTATCATTATAAACTACCCAATCGCGACTTGTAATTATTGCGTTCAGAGCAGTGAGTTCCTTTTTATCAGAATCATTATATGCGTTTACAAAATCTTTTTCCATATCTGAGTCAGATCGGTCAGCTTCGGGATAGTTGTTGGTCTTGGGATAATTCTTTTCTTCGATTAGTTGTTTTTCCATTTTTACGTTTTGTTTTGAAGATGTACCATTGCAGCTTATAATTGTTGCGAAAGCAAAAAAAGCTAGGACATGCGTTAGTTTCATAATGTATTTTTTATGATACTAAACTTAAAAATGAAAATAGCAGACTCAGCTACCCTGTGAGGGTAGTTTTAGAAGCAGAAAACAATTTAAGCCAAACACAAGAAACCATCATTCAGTGAATGGAAACTATTTTCCAATACAAAAGTTAGCAAAAATATTACCAAGTAAATCATCACTTGATATTTCACCAGTGATCATTCCAAAATGATATAAAGCTTGCCTGATATCTATAGCTAATAAATCACCTGATAGTCCAGATGCCATGCCTTCTTGTACTTTTTTGATTTCTTCAAGTGCTTTTAATAAAGAATCGTAATGACGGGTGTTGGTAACGATAGTTTCATTATTTCTAAGCGCTCCAGTATTTACGAATTCCAATAACTTGCTTTTTAAGTCATCGACACCTTGTCCCGTTTTGGCCGAAAGTAATAGTAGATCGGAGATTTGAGACTTGAGATTTGAGATGTTATTTTTATCTAGCTGGTCCACTTTGTTAGTAATAACTATTAAAGGTTTTTGTGGATACTTATTCTTAATCTTTTCGATTTCCGTTATATAATTCTGAATCCTAAATTCCGAATTCTGAATTTCATTTCCATCAATTAAATAAACGACTACTTGGGCATTAGCAATCTTTTCAAATGTTTTTTGAATTCCTATGCTCTCAACAACATCTTTTGTTTCCCGAATTCCGGCAGTATCAATAAATCGAAATCCGATACCACCGATAGAAATCTCATCTTCGATAGTGTCCCTTGTCGTCCCTGCGATATCGCTTACGATGGCTCGTTCTTCGTTAAGCAACGCATTTAGTAAGGTCGATTTTCCCACATTGGGCTCGCCTACAATTGCAATCGGAATCCCATTTTTAATGACATTTCCGACGGCAAATGAATCAACCAATCTTTTTAGAACAGTTTCTATTCGACCGAGTAATTCTTCAAACTGTGAGCGGTCTGCAAATTCAACATCCTCTTCAGCAAAATCTAATTCCAATTCGATTAATGACGCAAAATTTAGAAGCTCGTCTCGTAATTTTTTAATCTCATTGCTAAATCCGCCGCGCATTTGTTGCATGGCTATTTGATGCGATGCTTCATTATCACTTGCTATTAAATCAGCAACTGCTTCTGCCTGACTTAAATCTAATTTTCCGTTTAAAAATGCACGTAAGGTAAATTCGCCGGCATCGGCCATACGGCAGCCGTTCCTAAGAAAAAGCTGAATGATTTCCTGTTGAATATAAGGTGAGCCATGACAGGAAACCTCAATTACATCTTCGCCAGTATAACTATTAGGGCCTTTAAAAATAGAAGCTAAAACTTGATCAATTATTCGGTCATTTTCTACAATATGACCTAAGTGTATAGTATGCGTTTTTTGATCTTTTAAAACCTTATTATTAACTGATTTGAAAAAAGATGATGCGATATCGATGGCTTTAGGACCTGATAAGCGCAACACAGAAATTGCACCTGCTCCCGACGGAGTCGCTAGTGCTACAATGGTATCATCTAATAACATTCAAAATAAGTTTAATGCAAAAATACTAAACCTATTGTTCGCACAATTTGTAAATCAACGTTTCAATTAATTAAGAATGGAGAATTATACTATCATTTAGGTAACCATTTACTATAAAAAAAGACCGCTATTTAAGGCGGTCTTTATGTTTTATTGATTCAAAAGTTATTTGCACACAACTGCATGTGCAATTACAAATATTTCGCCAGATAGATTTTCTTCAATAGTGTATTTACCAGGTGCTACTGTAGCTTTTCCTTTTTTAGTAGTTGGGAACATGTCATAACCAGCATACGTATGGGTTTCATCAACCATATACCCATTGTCAATATTATAGGTTACGTTGACATCACCATCGTTGTAATCCACATCAACGGTACCGACTAACTCACCTTTATTAATATCACATTGGCCTGCCGCAGCATAAATTTCATAGGAGTATTGACCCTCGCTGATTGGTCCAAGGACCCAACCCCAGCGACTAAAGCCATTATCAATAAAACAATTAGAGCCGTCAGTACTTCTGGCAAATGCTGTTTCGCATTCCAGTTCTTTTTCTGGTTCACATGGGATTAAAAAGTTAAAGTCGGAATCCCAAGTTTCACCTGAATCTTGATGTACCAATTTCATCCAGCCACTTAATCCTAAATTACTTCCTTCATCAAATAGAGATCCACCATTACCGATTTGAAATCCTTTGGATAAATCAGTTGGGCTATGAAGCACATCATAGGCTCCATTTCTATCTTCATATCCATCTATGCAGCCAGACACTTCTAAGATGCTTCTAGTTTCATCTAATAGATAATAAGTAAGATCTTCTGGGTTTACATTTGAACAGGTATTATCTGGGATATGTGCCATTCCACCACCTGAACTCCAATCAGCGTAGCTTTTCGGATTAATCAACCATACGTCAACCGTGGTTGTACATTGTTTACCAGCATTGTCATTGAAACTTCCGGTAATGTTTACAGATCCATCTTCGTATTCTGTGTATGTTAGTTGGTTATGATCTGGGTTATAGCCACCCCAAAAAGTGCCAAGTCCCCAAAAAACATAATTAACACCTCCACAAAGCGAAATAGGTTCTGGTTTACAGCTATTTACTATAACAGCACCGCTATTGTATTCTAGAGAGTGAACGTTATTAAAAGTATCATTAACTGAAGCAGCTTCTTCTGTAGAACAGGAACTAATTAAAAAGAAAATACCTAATAAAGGTATTATACGGTTTAGTTTTTTCATGATTTGTTATTGTTTAGTTATCTAATGTTGAACGTCGCAAATTAGGGCGAACGCACCTGCAGTCCCATTTTTTTTGTTAAAAAGTGTGAAATGTGCCTTGAACTCACCTATCTCCGATTAACTACATTTTTCTTCTTTATAATACTGAAAAAGGGTGGGCAGATAACTAACTATAGGTTTTCAACTTAAAACGTAATTTATCGAAGTCGAAGATTGTTTAATTTAAAAAATACCTGTAACAATTTGTAATATTTTGCGTCCTATCTTTATAGTAATCAATCAAATCATTATGGAAACTTCTTACAAACCTATTATTGTCCCAACACGAGAGGATAATCAACTATTAGTAATCATGCATTTAACCCAATTGCTAGACTATGTGACTGGCTTTGGTGGATTCATTGCACCATTGGTATTGTGGCTTAGCAACAAAGATCGGGTTATGGGAATGGATGAACATGGTAAATCAATAATAAACTTTCAAATTAGTTTGTTTATCTATTGCATAATTAGCATTCCGCTAATTTTCTTATTTGGTCTGGGTGTAATTTTCTTAATCGGTATCGCAATACTTGGTTTTGTTATGCCCATTATAAACGCTATCAAAGCGAGTAATGGAGAATCACCTTACTATCCGTTTAGTTTGCCTATTTTTTAAGTGAAAAATTCTTTTATTTTCATGATAACTATCAATTAGTTACTTTCAATTATCCGTAACTTTATCTCATAATTATTTCTATGAGTAAAGCAGTTTACGTAGCTACTATCGAACCGCATAGTGGTAAATCATTAGTTGTTTTAGGTTTAATGAGAATGCTATTGGGCACCATGCCCAAGGTAGGATATTTTAGACCTATTGTTGACAATTTTCAGGATGGTGAAATGGATAATCATATTAACACCATAATCGACTATTTTAAACTAGATCAAAAGCCGGAAACTGCGTACGGATTTACAAGAAGTCAGATTCGGAATGAATATAATCAAGGACATGATGGTGAGGTGCAAAATTCCATACTTCATAAGTTTAAGCAGCTCGAAGAAGTCTATGATTTTGTATTAGTAGAAGGCTCTGACTTTTCCGATGAAGGCAATATCATGGAGTTCGATCTAAATGCGATTATCGCAAGAAACTTAGGAATTCCTACCATTATAGTAGCCAGCGGCGCAGGAAATACCAAAAGAGAGTTAACTGGAAGCCTGCAAATGGCATATGATACCTTTAGCGAAAAAGATGTTAATGTAATCGCGGTATTTGCAAATAAGATAAACCGGGATCAGCTTGGGCTAACAAAGGAGAAATTAAACGATTGCCTACCCGATGATGTTGCAATTTTTACGATTCCTACGATTGATACTTTAGGAAATCCTACCATAAAAGAGATTGTACAACACCTAAACGGCAAGGTGCTGTTTGGAGAAAAGTATTTAAATAATCAAACAGGTAATTTTGGAGTAGGGGCGATGAACCTTCCAAACTATCTTACCAAACTAAAAGATAAAAGTCTTGTTATTACCCCAGGAGATAGAGCAGACATCATTCTTGGAGCATTGCAAGCACATTCTAGTAGTAATTATCCTGAGATTTCTGGAATTATCTTAACAGGTGGTTTAATACCCGAGGATTCTATTTTAAAATTAATTGAAGGTGCTTCTTCAAATGTACCCATTGTCTCCGTTGAGGGCGGTACTTTTGGTATTACAAATGCTATTGGAAATATTAAAAGTAGAATTTATGCTGAAAGTACTCAGAAAATCGAGACCTCTTTAACTGTTTTCGATGATAGTGTAAACGTCCGATCACTATCCAAAGCGTTAGTCGACTTTAAAGCAAGTGGTATATCGCCGCAAATGTTCTTGTATAATTTACAGCATCGTGCTAAGAAATCTAAGAAGCATATTGTGCTGCCTGAAGGGGAAGATGATCGAATTATTGAGGCGGCTGCGAAATTGGTAAATGCTAATATTGTAGATATTACATTAATTGGTGACGAGAAAAAAATAAGAAATAAGGTAGCCTTACTTCAAATAGATTTTCCTTTTAATAAAATACCAATTATTACAACTACTGGGTCTGCAAATTTTGATGATTATGTAAATACATTTTATGAGCTGCGGAAGCACAAGCAAGTAAATATGGATATGGCAAAAGACTTCATGACCGATGTGTCTTATTTTGGCACTATGATGGTTTACAAAGGGCATGCCGATGGTATGGTGTCAGGTGCTGTTCATACTACCCAGCATACAATTCGTCCTGCTTTGCAGTTTGTTAAAACTAGACCGGGTGTCTCGGTTGTTTCATCTGTCTTTTTTATGTGTTTAGAAGACCGAGTTTCTGTTTTTGGAGATTGTGCTATAAACCCTAACCCAAATGCCGAGCAACTTGCTGAGATTGCCATTTCATCTGCAGAGTCTAGTATTAATTTTGGAATTGAACCTAAAATTGCGATGCTGTCATATTCTTCAGGGGCTTCGGGAAAAGGTGCTGATGTTGAAATAGTTCGAGAGGCTACTCAAATTGTAAAATTAAAACGACCTGATCTTAAAATAGAGGGGCCAATTCAATATGATGCGGCAGTTGATAAAAGCGTTGGGGCTAAAAAACTACCAAATAGTCAGGTCGCGGGTCAAGCTAGTGTTCTAATTTTCCCTGATTTAAATACTGGGAATAATACTTATAAGGCCGTTCAAAGAGAAACCGGGGCCTTAGCAATTGGGCCAATGTTACAAGGACTCAATAAACCAGTTAATGATCTAAGTCGAGGGTGTACTACCGATGATGTATTCAATACTGTAATTATAACTGCAATTCAGGCTCAAGACGCTTAAAATCTCATTTTTATGTTTGTATTGATTATTAACTCCGGGAGTTCTTCAATAAAATATCAATTAATTGATATGCCATCAGAAGAATTATTGTGCAAAGGAATGGTCGATCGTATCGGGCTAGATGGCAGTACACTTTCTCTAGAAGTGGTCGAAGATAAGAAGGTGCTAAAAAAAGAAATAGGTGATCATGAAATAGGACTTTCGTTAGTGGTTTCTTTATTACTTGAGGACGAATTGACACCTATTTCTAATAGAAACGAAATAAAGTTAATTGGGCATCGTGTGGTACATGGTGGTAGTCAGTTTTCTGATACGGTATTAATAGATGAGCGGGTAAAAAGTGCTATAAAGGACTTATTCGATCTTGCACCCCTTCATAATCCAGCAAATTTGACGGGTATTGAAGTTGCAGAGCGATTATTCCCTAATGCGACTCAGGTGGCGGTCTTCGACACTGCATTTCATCAGACAATTCCTGATTTGGCGTATAAATATGCCATTCCAACTCAATTTTTAAACGATCATAACATTCGATTATATGGCTTTCATGGCACTAGTCATAAATATGTATCAGAAAAGACTCGTGAGTTTTTAAGGGTAGACAAGGCCAAGAAAATAATTACTATTCACCTAGGTAACGGTTGCAGTATGACCGCTATCCAAAATGGGAAAAGTATTGATCATAGTTTGGGTTTTGGTCCTATGAACGGACTTATTATGGGAACGCGTAGCGGTGATATTGATCAGTCCGTAGTGCTGTATTTAATGAGCGGTTTAAATATGTCTTTGGATGAGGTAACAAGCTTACTACAAAAACAAAGTGGGATGCTGGGTTTAACCGGGTATAGTGATCTTAGAGAAATACAAGAACGGGCAGATAATGGTGATGTAGATTGCAAGTTAGCTCTATTAATGAGTGCTTATCGAATTAAAAAATATATTGGTGCCTACGCTGCAATTATGAATGGATTAGATGCAATTGTATTTACTGCTGGCATTGGAGAGAACAGTTCTAAAGTACGTTCGCTAGTATGCAATTCGATGGATTATTTGGGCATTATACTAGATGAAACTAAAAACAAATTGCGAAATAATGCTATTCGAGCGATACACGAATCGGCGGGTAAAGTCGCGATTTTGGTAGTCCCAACCAATGAAGAATTAGAAATTGCAAAACAATCTTTTAAAATCTTTAACATTTAGTGTAAGGAATTCAAAAACATAGCGACAAGTACCTACAACCGATTAAGAAATAACCAAAAAATATGAATTCGCTTTGGTATTTTGATGGTACTAACTTGTTCAATGTACTTTGTCCCCATAAATTTAAAAGATTTAAGGCGAGCAACGTTAACCACTTTCACTTTTATAACAAAAGTGATTATATCTACTTTGAAGAAGACAATGCCAATAAGGTTTTTCTAATTGATAAAGGGAAAGTTAAAATTGGCTATTACACTGAGGATGGTGATGAGGTGGTCAAAGCAATTTTAACCAGAGGAGAGATTTTTGGAGAAAAAGCTATTTTGGGTGTTGAAACCCGAAATGAATTTGCGCAATCAATGGACAGTAAGACTTCTGTTTGTCCAGTTCCTGTAAGTACCATGCATGAGCTAATGCGCGATAATCAAACATTTAGTTTAAAGATCTACAAGTTTTTGGGATTACGTATCAAAAAACTGGAACGTCGCCTTCAATTACTATTATATAAAGATACTAGAACACGTCTCGTCGAGTTTTTGGGAGAGTTATGTGAAGAATACGGTTACGACTGTGAAAAAACGGGTAATAAAGTAATCAAGCATCCATATACACAAAAGGATATTGCTAGTTTGATAGGTACTTCTAGACCTACATTAAACACCTTGTTGAATGAGTTAAGAGAAGAACAACTTATCAAATTTGACCGTAAGGAAATTCGATTCTTACGCGAGTTAGTATAATAGCAATTTTTAACATTTTGTTTATAGAATTGATGCAATAGCTAACCCTTCTATGCGTTCTGAAAAGGTAGTTTAATAGTAAACCATAAATCTATTCTACAGCATAACCTTCGATTTTACATTTTAAACTTTTATTAGCGGGCTTAGTTTGAAGTATTATCAACACAAAAAGGGTTATTAATTGTTAAGTTTAAGGTGTCGTTTCGACTGAGGAACGACACCTTATTTTTTTGAATGAGATTTAAAAAACCCAAAATATCGGAAATTGGCTTTGTAGTCCTTATAATTGTATTACTAATCCCACAAACACGGTTTCAGTTACAACTTGCAGTTCACAAAGTGCTAGGTAGATTATCTCCTAGTTTAGTAGAAGTTGACGACCGGACGCAGCTTACTAATTATAATATGAAGCTACGAGATGTAAATGGGAAATCGGCTAATTTCACAGAAGCCGAAGGGAAAGTAGTTTTCTTAAATTTCTGGGCAACTTGGTGTCCACCTTGTGTTGCAGAAATGCCTTCAATTGACGAATTATACAAGGATTACGGAGACAAAGTATCATTTTATATCGTGACGAACGAGTCTACGAATAAGACAATTCCGTTTCTGAAAAAGAAAGAATTGAATCTTCCTATTTATCAAATGCAATCAATGCCTTCTAAAGAAATATATTCTAGGAGTATACCAGCAACTTATATTATTGACAAAACGGGGAATATTGTTGTTGATAAAACTGGGGCTGCAAATTGGAATAGTAAAACAGTCCGAGAAACTCTTGACAAATTAATTCCTGAGTAAGAATGTCTTTGTGTCGGCCGCGCTTTGTTCAGCTTTTTCTTCCATAGGTACATGCCCTACATTTTTATAAATGATGACTTTTGCATTTGGAAGATCTCTTTCGAATTTGGCGGCATCTTTAACTGATATCCAAGCATCTTTATCACCCCATAATACCAAAGTTGGCTGTCTTATAAGTTGAATGGCTTTGGGATCTACATCATACGGAGTATTTGCACGATCGATAAATGCCTGTCTATTTCCTTTTCGTAATTGCAAATCATAGTATCGGTTAACCATTTCATCTGTTACCAAACTTTTATCGTAAAACACTTCTTTTAAACTCTTTTTTACTAAGAATTTTGGAGTGAAAACTAGCATAGCTTTATTTAAATATTCCTTTTTAGCGAGTTTAAAAACCATTGATGCTTCTTTATGAGAAGGGTAGCCAGATGAGTTTAGCAACACTAATTTTTGTACTTTTTTTGGGTGCTGATAGGTGTAATTCCAGGCAATGCTTCCACCGAGGGAATTTCCCGCAAGAAAAAAAGAATCGATACCAATAGCTTCGACAAACTCATCAACAAAAGAAACATAACTCTTAATGGAATAGTCTGCGGTAGGATTAGGACCTGTTAAACCATAAGCTGGTAAGTCAACACTAATTATTGTAAAGTCTTTTTTGAGAAGCCTAGTCCATTGCTCCCATGTTTGTATAGACGAACCCGTACCGTGTAATAGGAGCAAGGCAGGACCAGTTCCGGTTTTACGATAATGTACTTGTTGGTCACCTACTTGAATAAAATCAGAATCAAAGTAGGTGTACTCTTCTTGTAATTGGGAGACCTCCTTATCAGGAGCGTATGACAATATTAAAACAATGGCGATTACGGCAACTATTACTTTTAGGACAAATCCTAATTTCTTTTTAATTGCCACTATATGGAAGTTTTATTTTTTAAAATATTTAAAAGGAACAAACAACATTCCGAAGCATTCTCCATCACCTTTGCCTAAATGTTTATGGTGAATTTTATGTGCCCTACGTACGCCTCTAGCATACCAGTTATTTGCATTTCTAAATAGCTTAAAACGCTGGTGTATAAAAATATCATGTACAATAAAGTAAGCTGCACCATATGCCATAATGCCTAACCCGATTGGCCAACCATACCAAAACCATGAATACTCACCTAAATAGAAAAAGGTCATACTCACTATTGCATAAAAAATAAAAAATGCATCATTGCGCTCCCACCAGGAGTCATGATCTTTATGATGATGATCTTTGTGCAAACTCCATAAAAAACCATGCATAACGTATTTATGGGTAAACCAAGCCATAAACTCCATGATCCCGAAAGTCAGTAAAAAAATGAGGATTCCGATAGCAATTTGTGTCATGACTTTAAACTAGATTTAGACGACATTTAACGTAAGAACGTGCAAGTAAATGCACTTTTTGATAATCTGCAACCCGAATACGTTTATTCTTAATTTCCATACTAGGGGTTTTCTTTAATTTGGTCAACAGTTTTTTGTAGTACCTGTAAGCCGTGTAAACACCAAATTTTGCCTCTACTGGTAATTTATGAATTCCACTTAAGCCTTTTGCAAAATCTTCTTCAATTTCTGCAATAATTTTAGTTTTTGAAGCTTCATCTAGCTCGTCGAGATTAGTTCCAGGAAAATAAGTTCTGCTTAAATCTTCAAAATCGGCTTTAAGGTCCCTTAAAAAATTCACTTTTTGAAATGCCGAACCGAGACTCATCGCACTTTCTTTTAGTTCATTGTAGCGTTTTTCATCTCCGCTTACAAAAACTTTAAGGCACATTAGACCAACAACATCTGCCGAGCCATAAATGTATTCCTTATACTCTTCTTGCGTTAAATATACCTGCTTGTCAAGATCAAGCCGCATACTTTTCATAAATGAATCGACTAGATGCTTGTCTATTTCGTATTTGTGAAATGTATGTTGAAATGAGTTTAAAATAGGATTTAAACTAATCTGATCTTTTAATGCTCTCTCTAAATCGGCTTCGAAATTGTCGAAAAGTGTACGTTTATCGTAGTCGTGAAAAGTATCTACAATTTCATCAGCAAAACGAACAAAACCATAAATATTAAAAATATCTTGACGTATGGACGGAGCCAACATTTTAGTAGCCGTAGAAAACGAAGTGCTGTAATAGGTAGTTACCAACTTACTGCATTCATAAGAGACGGTGTCAAATAATGTTTTCATTGTTATCAGGTTAATGTTGTTTATTAATTAGTTCAGCAACCAATTTTCCAGAGATCAAAGCAGGCGGTACTCCGGGTCCTGGGACGGTTAATTGTCCCGTGAAAAATAGGTTTTTTACTTTTTTACTTTTAAGACCAGGTCTTAAAAATGCGGTTTGTGTCAGCGTGTTTGCCATACCATAGGCATTACCTTTGTACGAGTTGTATTGCTCTACAAAGTCGTTTACACAAAACGATTCTTTAAATAATATATTTGATCGTACCTCTTGATTAGTTAATTTCTCCAATCGATCGATAATAATGTCAAAATATTGTGCTCTTAGTGTTGGTGTATCTTCTAGTCCTGGCGCAATGGGTATCAAAAAGAAACCTCCATCGCATCCTTTCGGTGCCATTGAACTATCGGTTACTGATGGAAAGTTAACATAAAAAAGTGGATTATCAGGCCAATTAGGGTCATCATAAATATCGTAAGCATGTTTTTCGAAATCGGTATCAAAAAATAAGTTATGATGTTCCACTCCAGTTATTTTCTTATTAAAACCGACGTAAAATAATAGGGAAGAAGGGGCAAATGTCTTCTTAGCCCAATAACTCTCGGAGTACTGACGATATGATTTGTCTAACAAGGTTTCCGAATGATGATAATCTGCTCCACTTAAAACGATGTCACTTTTATGTATTTTTCCGTCAATTGATATCCCAGTGGATTTTCCGTTTTCTACAACAATCTTTTCAACAGGGCTGCTCGTGTGTATTGTTACACCCAACTCAGTTGCTAGGGAAGTCATGGCTTTTATGATCTCGTACATACCTCCTTTAGGATGCCATGTGCCGAGGCCAAAATCAGCAAAATTCATGAAGTTATAAAACGACGGTGTTTTACTTGGTTTCGCTCCTAAAAACAACACAGGAAATTCAAGTGTACTAACTAGCTTGGGATTTTTGAATTGTTTTCGCACTTGACCACTAATCGTTTTAAAAAATTGATCAACTCGCGTTACGGTTTCTTTAGTTATTAGTTCGAAAGGAGAGAGACCTGGTCGCAAAACAACTTTATTAATGGCAATATCATAATTGCGCTGCGCTTGGCTAATGAATTTCTGGAGGTGTTTTGAACTGCCTACTTCAATACGTTCAAATTCTTCGCATATCTTTTCCATGCAATCCCCAATGGTAATAACATCGTCAGAAAAGAATATTTTATAAGCCGGACTTAATTTGTCTAACTCGTAGTAGTCATTCGTTTTTTTGCCGAAATCGCCAAAAAATTTATCAAAAATATCAGGCATCCAATACCAGCTTGGTCCAATATCGAATGTAAAGCCATCTTTTATTAATTGTCGTGCTCTGCCGCCGGCAGTTTCATTTTTTTCAAATATCTGTACGTTGTGTCCTTGTTTGGCTAAGTAGCACGAAGCTGAAAGTGAGGAAAACCCTGAGCCAATAATACTAATGGTTTTACTCATTAATTATTATAAATTACTTATTAAACTGTCGATAGATGGGAATATTTTAATCTTCTCCGGCAGACTGTAGCCACTAAGGCGTCTGGTTTGTTGACCCAAAATCCAAAGTTCATTGTTTCCTTGATTACCAATTTTTTCCGAAAATTCCTTTAAATAGTTGTCGATTCGAGATTGATTAGGTTCAATAGTGAAGTAAGAGATAAAAGTAAGATCCCCATAATAATTTAAGAGATCCTGTAAACTATCTATGGGAACTGTTTGACCTAGGAAAATAGCCTTGTACCCATGAAGAACAACTTCATAATTAAGATATAGCAATCCTATTTCGTGAATCTCATTTTCCGGAAGATAAAGAACGAAAATTCGATTTTTATTTGTCGGTTCTAAGTGCTGTATTTTCTCTGTGTTAATCAGTATTTTTTGTTTGATTAAACTTGTGATAAAATGCTCATGAGATGGGCTTATAGTATCCGTTTGCCATAGCAATCCTAACTCATTTAATAAGGGGATAAATACCTCATGAAAAATCTCTCTGAAAGACTTTGAAGTAAGCAGGCTATTATATGTGTTAAAAAACATGGTTTGATCGAAATTGATCATAGCCAATTTAAAGGCGTTTATAGAATGATTTTTTATGCTATTCTCTGAAACAATTTCACGAACAACAATAGGGATTTTATCTTCTTCTATATTGGCTATTTTAGAAATTTTGTAGCCATTATTATACAATAAAGTTATATTTAGAAGCTTCTGTAAATTTTTTAAATCGTATAGTCTAATATTCGAATCAGTGCGGTCTGGAGCCAATAAATTGTAGCGTTTTTCCCAAATACGTATGGTATGTGCTTTTATGCCCGAAAGATTCTCTAAATCCTTAATACTGAAGTAATTCTTTACATTGTTCATTCTTTGCATAGATTGATTAAACAAAAATAGCATTTTTTGGGAGATAGAGACTATTTTTGATAATATTTAACCTTTCAACGTTAAACAAAAATTTGTTTAACCTATCAGAAGCCAAAACTACGTTTAAAGTGTAGAGCATGAGAGGCAGCAGTGGAGATGATAAATAAGAAAAGCCAGATCTGTTGATCCGGCTTTTCTGTAGTGCGCACGAGAAGACTCGAACTTCCACGGGATAATTCCCACTGACCCCTCAAGCCAGCGCGTCTACCAATTCCGCCACGTGCGCATTTTGTAGCAGAGCGCAAATATAATATGCTTTGGCAAAGCTCAAAATTTTAATGTTGTTTTTAACGATTTCCTGCCCTAGAACCTGAATTTCGATTTGATTTATCGTTTTTATAAAAAGTATTGTCGGTACTTAGCATATTCACTTTTTTAAAGTGATTTTATGTTAAACTTTTGACAGTCTCATAAATATCGATATATTTGGTAAACCAATTTGGTAAACCAATTTTTCTTATTTATGAAAAACACCCTCTACTATATTATAGTTCTTTATAGCTTTTTTCTTGTTTCATGCAATGACTCACTTTCGCTAACCGAAACCAAGGTTACTAATGTTGAAGAGTTAAATGCTGCTATAAAAGAATGCCAGCCTGGAGATAATATTGTCTTATCGAACGGGGTGTACAAAGATGTGCGAATTGAGTTCATAGGCCATGGTACACCAGAAAATCCTATAGTTTTAAGAGCGGAAACACCTGGAGAAGTAAGTATAGAAGGGCGGTCTAATTTAAAACTAGGTGGCGAATATTTAGTCGTTGAAGGACTTCATTTTAAAAACGGATATACTCCAACAAAATCTGTTATTCAATTTAGAATAGATAACAAACTATTTGCCAGTCATACTAAAGTTACTAATTGTGTAATTGAAGAATTCACACAACCAGACCGAGATGCAACTGACCATTGGGTAGAAATTTGGGGAAGACATAATGAACTAAGCAACAATTACATTGCTGGGAAGTCTAATTTCGGGCCAACGGTAATGGTTATGCTAAAAGGGAATGAACATATTAAGAACTATCATCAAATAGTCAACAACCATTTTGGACCAAGACCGCGTAAAGGAGGTCCACATGGTGAAACCATGCAAATTGGCGATAGTGGAACATCGATGATGCCATCCCACACCAACGTTTCTAATAACTTTTTTGAGCGGTGCAATGGGGAGGTCGAAGTTATTTCTAGCAAGTCGAACTTCAATGAGTTTAGAAATAATGTCTTTTTTGAAAGTGAAGGATCGTTAGTATTGCGACATGGAAATTTTGCTACTATAGATGGTAACGTTTTTATCGGCAATGACAATTCAGAATTTATTGGTGGTATTCGTGTCATAAATACAGGACATTGGATTACCAATAACTACTTCTATAAACTTAAAGGTTCTATTTTTAGAGCGCCTTTGGCGGTAATGAACGGAATTCCGAAATCACCGCAAAATCGATACAACCAAGTTACAGATGCGGTTATGGCTTACAACTCTTTTGTAGATTGTGAAACCCCATTTCATTTTAGTGTCGGTTCGAATGTGAGTCAAAGTGAGGTATTGCCGAAATCTGAAATTCGTTCAGCTAGACCAAAACGTACTATTGTAGCGAATAATATTTTGTATAATGAAACGCCTTTCGACTACCCAATTAAAAACTATGATAAAGTAGATGGAGTTACCTTTAAAAACAACTACTCTAACAGTGACAATAAAAGCGAAGTACAACCTGAAGGACTGATTAAAACGGATTTAGCTTTCGCCAATAACATTCCTTCAGTTAGTTCAAAAGATCTTTATGCTGGTTTCGATTTTGAAACGATAAATAAGGATATCTTCGGAAGCGATAGAACTTCAGATAACAATACTGCTGGGGCAATTGTCAATACAACTAAAGATCCTTTAAACATCGATAAAAGCAAATATGGTACTGATTGGTTTACCGCTGAAAAACCAAAAACAGAATCAAAAACAATATCGGTAGCTACATCTGAAGGACTGAATAAATCATTATTAGAAGCTAATTCTGGAGATATATTAGAATTAAAATCGGGTACATATCAACTCGACAAGACACTTAAGGTAAACAAAAGTGTTACGATTACATCAGCGGATAAAAACAACAAGGCAGAGTTAGTTTTTTCAGCAAACAATACTGCTTTTGAAATGAATCCTAAAGGAATGTTGAAAATTGAAGGACTTGTGCTAAAAGGAAACAAATCTCAATCAGCCTTTAAAACACTAGATAAAAATATGACCAGCGCATATGGACTTCAAATCAACAATACGGAAATAAGCGACTTTAGAAGCGTATTAGAAGTCTCTAAGGGTTCGTTTGCTGATACTGTTGCTGTTCGAAATTCTTCAATTAAAAATTGTCTTAAAGGTATTCAGCTAAACAAAGAAACTAATGACAAGGGCGATTATAATAGTGAGTTTGTATACATAACCGACAATACATTTACTAATGTTGGTGAAAATGTAGTCAACTATTATAGAGGGGGCTATGATGAGTCTACTATTGGTGGAAACTTAGTCTTTAAAAACAATACCGTCTCCAATTGCGGTAAGACTGAAAAAGAGAATATCTTAATTAAGAATAGAGGTATTGTTAATGTTCAATTCGCAAATAATACTTTTAAGAACAACCCTGTAAAAGTGGTTGCTGTTTTGTGGGGCGAGAAGGGGCAAAAACCGGAAAATAACACGATTAGCAATTCAGGAGAAATAAAAGTGGTTCAGAACCTGAAGTTGAAATTGATGTATTAATAAAATCAACTAATTACAATGAAAAAGTCGATCTACCTATTAGTTTTTTTAGCTGTATTTGCTTGTAAAAACAAATCCAATTCTTCTGTAGATACGGCTTCTCAAATTGAAAACAGTACAAAATACCCAAGTGACGTTATTCCATTTATGGATAAATGGAAAATTCTTTTAGGCGATGGAACACGTTCAGATAGCTTAGTAAATTTTCAAAAGGATGATTTCTTTTATGTTGAAAATGAAAAGGGAACCGATTGGGTTGTCTATAAAACACCGAATTCTGGTGTAACTTCAAGAACCTCTAGTAATACAAGAACAGAATTAGGAGAAAAGAAACATTGGATTCCTGAAGAAGGAGGCAAATTAACAGGAACTCTAAAAGTACAGCATGTATCAACAACTGGTGATGCGACTGCCGCTTCATCTTATTCAGTTGTCATCGGACAAATTCATAGTGCTGAAGGTCACGAAAATGAACCCCTAAAAATCTACTATAAAAAATTCCCTAGTCACACAAAAGGCTCTGTTTTTTGGAATTATGAAATCAACACAAAAGGAGATAATATTGGAAGGTTTGACTATTCAACAGCAGTTTGGGGTCATGATTTTTCCGTGGTAGGTTCAAGCCCTACAGAGTACCCAAAAGAGCCGGAAAATGGTATTGAGCTAGGTGAAGAGTTTAGTTATGAAGTTAATGTTTGCAAAGGTGTTATGTATCTTACTTTTACTAGTGAAAACCATAAAACAGTAACATTTACAAAGAGTTTAATACAATCAGAATTTGCAACAAAGGCTGATATTCCTGAACAAGTATTAAAAGTATATGAAAATAGAGAAAAAGGAGGAGGAGTCGAAAGAGAAATCGCCTACGCTGGCGAACTAAACTATTTTAAACAAGGTGCTTATAATCAAGCTAATGCAAAATCTACTAAATCCGAAGTTTATGGCGGTGACATCGCTAAACAATATGCAAATGGTAGTTACGCTGAAGTTTGGTTTAAAGAAGCTACCCTAGGTGCTGGCTCAATGCCTAGTAAAAACTAAATACGATGTCAGAATCTAACATTAACCAATCATTACTTAAAAAAGTTATTGCTTTAATCTTAGGCTTTGGTCCTGGGTTTTTTGCCATTGGTTATACCATTGGTACAGGTAGTGTCACCTCAATGATTGTCGCTGGTAGTAAATTCAATATGCAATTACTATGGGTGCTATTTTTGAGCTGTTTGTTCTCGGGTATTTTGATGTTCGCTTATGGTAACTATGCATTGATAACAGGTGAAACCGCACTTTTCGGATTCAAGAAGCATCTAAAATATGGCAAACTCTTAGCCATATTAGTGATAGTTGGAATCACCTTTGGTCAATGGAACTCACTAATGGGAATTTTGGGAATTTCGGCTAATATAATTTTCGAAATCTTGGCAATTAATTTTGAAGGGTTAAACGCATTTGAATATGAGACCGTCTTAGGAACTGCTATTGTAATAATAGTCACTTTCTACTTATTAATGCTAGTTGGTAAGTATACATTTTTTGAAAAGATACTCATCGTTTTTGTGACTTTAATGGGGCTTTCATTTTTACTTTCATTGTTTTTTGTACAACCACTTTCCATTGATGTTGTTAAAGGTTTAATACCCACTATTCCCGATGTACCAGGCGGCAAAATGTTAGTCGCTGCTTTTGTCGGGACAACGATGGCTGCGGCAACTTTTTTATCTCGTCCACTATTTGTAAAAGGAAAAGGGTGGACTATTAAAAACCTAAACCAACAAAAAAAGGATTCCATTACTGCTGCTATTTTAATATTTATAATTAGTGGTACTATAATGGCCGTAGCTGCTGGTGCCTTGTTTTATCAGGGTAAAGAAGTTACTCATGTGTTAGACATGGCGAACACCCTAGAGCCAGTCGCAGGAAAATGGGCTGTTACTATTTTCTTTTTTGGAGCATTAAGCGCTGGGTTATCATCTATATTTCCTTGTTTATTAATAGCACCATTATTGGTTGCTGACTATCAATCAGGAACAATAGATACCAATTCGCGTCAGTTTAGAATTATAACTGCAATAGCCTGTTTAGTGGCTTTAATTGGGCCTGCCTTTGGTGCAAACCCTATTGAGATTCAAATTCTATCACAAGTATTTAATGTATTTGTATTGCCTGTTGTAATATTGGGAATCATACTTATGTTAAGTAGTAAAAAAGTGATGAAAGATTATAAAACGAGTCTTGGTGTTTACATCGGAATGTATGCTGCCTTGTTCTTTTCGCTAGTGATTTCATATAACGGAATTATGGCCTTGCTCGATTATTTTTAAAAGCTAAAAATGAATAAAAAAACGATCATATTAATACCATTATTCATAGTTGTTGGCACTTTGCTAATTCTAAATAGCTGTTCTAATACTTCTAAAAAGTCTGATAAAAAAGAAGCGCAAAAAACCGTTTACGCAAGTGAGGTTATTCCATTTTTTAATGATTGGAATTTAATTTTAGGCGATGGCTCCAATGCAGGTAATGCAAACGACTTTGAGCATAAAGATTTTTTTTATACCGTAAATCAAGGTGAAACAAACTGGGTTGTTTTTAAAGCGCCTAATGCTGGAGATACCCATGGGACTTCAAATAATACACGAACAGAATTAGCACAAGCAAAAAAATGGTATCCAGCGACAGCTGATGATAAATTGACAGCTACCCTTAAAGTAATGAACGTATCAGCTACAGGGGATGCTCGGGTAGCAGCTTCGTACTCTGTAGTTATTGGCCAAATTCATAGTGCTGACGGCCATGAAAATGAGCCGCTTAAAATATTTTACAAGAAATTTCCTGGTCATACCAAAGGCTCGGTTTTTTGGCATTATGAAATTAATACAGCCGGTGATGATAATTCTGGAAGATGGGATTATTCTACTGCAATTTGGGGTCATGACTTTTCTGTTGTTGGTAGCGAGGAAAACACCTATCCCGATGAACCCGAAGATGGTATTGAATTAGGTGAAGAATTTAGTTACGAAGTTGAAGTGAAGGATGGTGTGATGAACTTGAAATTTACTAGCGAAGGTCATGAAGCCAAATCATTTACAAAAAACTTAATCGAATCTGAATATAAGACCACATCAGCTATTCCTAAACAAACTCAAGAATTATTCGTGCCAATTGGCCAAGATGGAATTGAGCGAGAAAACGCATACGCTGATGAAGGTCTCTTTTTTAAGTTAGGATCTTATAATCAAACTAACGGAAAATCTCCCGAAATAAATAAGAATTGGTGTTCTGGAGCTGAAACCTATGGCGGCGACATTAAAAAACAATATGAAACTGGAAACTATGCTGAAGTTTGGTTTAAAACCGCAAGTATATATGTAAACGATGCCGCGGTGTCCAATAAAGGCTATTTTACTAAAAATGATTAGATCAATTTATTTGATAAGAACATGGAAAATAATAACAAACTAACAGGGAAGCGAGTTTTAATAACTGCTGGTGCTCAGGGTATTGGTGAGTCAATTACAAGACATTTTATCGATAGCGGAGCGGATGTTTCTATCCATTATTTTTCTAGTACAGATACAGCCAAGGAGCTTATGGAATATGCCATAAGCAAAGGGCAAAAAGCAGTGATCGTGGGAGGTGACTTAACAAAGGAGGTAGACGCAAATCAAGTCGTTGAAAAAACGGTAGAAGCTCTTGGTGGATTAGATATACTAATTAACAATGCAGGTTCACTTGTTGCGCGTAAAACGCTAAGCGAAATGGAAACTGAGTTTTGGCACAAGGTTATGGATATCAACTTAACATCAATGATGTTTGTAACACGAGCTGCGTCCCCGCATCTAGGAAAAAATGAAAATAGCAGTATTGTAAATTTATCATCACTCGCTGGGCGTAAAGGTGGTCATTCAGGATCATTAGCATATTCAACCAGCAAAGGCGCTATACTTACAATGACAAGAGCGTTGTCTGCTGAATTAGGCGGTCAGGGAACTCGAGTGAATGCAGTTGCTCCTGGTCTTATTCTTGGTACTTTATTTCATAATACGCATACAACAAAAGAATCGGCTGATGCCACAACGGCTAGTATTCCAATTGGAAGAGCGGGTAATGCTGCGGACGTAGCAAGAGCAGTGCAATACTTGGCATCGGAATATGATGGCTTTATTACTGGTGCGACACTAGACATCAATGGTGGTGTTTATAATATGTAAGCTGCAATTGAATTGAATGTGAATAAGCGAAACGCCTCATACAAATACGAAGTAAAAATTATGAATTTGATTAAGAAGTGGAAACAAATTAGCGCAGTACAATTTTTACTTAGTGTAATGCTAGTGGGATTGGTTTCTTGTAATGAAGATTCTTCAACTAATACAAATTCGGATGCTCAATCACAACACCCAAGTCTAATTTTGACCCAACAAGGCGTTAAAGATATTAGAGCGAACTTAGGCAGTATTCCAATTTTTGATAAAACCTTAGCTGCTAATAAAGTAGAAATCGATGCCGAAATTGAAAACGGTTTTGATGTTCCAATTCCAAAAGATTATTCAGGAGGTTATACCCATGCAACACATAAGCGGAATTACATCTTAATGCAAAAGGCAGGTGTTTTATATCAAATTCTTGATGACGAAAAATATGCCAAGTTTGTAAAGGATATGTTGTTTCAATATGCGAAAATGTATCCAACATTACCTATTCACCCAAAACCAAGATCATATGCACGCGGTAAATTGTTTTGGCAGTGTTTAAATGATTCTAATTGGTTGGTATATACAAGTCAGGCGTACGATTGCATCTATGATTATTTATCTGAAGAAGAACGTACCACCTTAGAAACGGATCTTTTTAAACCTTATGCTGATTTTATCTCCAAAGAAAATCCTCAGTTTTTTAATAGAGTACACAACCATAGTACCTGGGGTAATGTTGCAGTAGGAATGATTGCTTTGGCAATGGAAGATGATAGCTTGCTGCAAACAGCCTTATACGGATTAAAAGATGTCAATCTTGACGCTTCTCTAAAAGATAATGATGGTGGATTCATAAATCAAGACGATCAAAAAATCGGATATTTTGCAAATCTTGACGAGCCATTTTCTCCTGATGGATATTATACTGAAGGTCCATACTATCAACGTTATGCGATGTATCCATTTTTGATATTTGCCCAAGCACTTCAAAACAAAAAACCGGATTTAAAAGTATTGGAGTATAAGGAAGGTGTATTACTGAAAGGTGTCAACGCGCTTTTAAATTTGTCTGATGCAGATGGTGATTTCTTTTTACTAAATGATGCTCAAAAAGGCATGTCATATTACAATTCATCCTTAATATCAGCAGTAGATATTGCATATCATTTTGGAGGAAACAACCCAGAATTGTTGAGTATTGCTGAAAAGCAAGACGAGGTGACCTTGGATGATGCAGGCCTAGCTGTGGCAATTGGAATAAAAGAAGGAAAAACAAAACCATTTGTAAAAAAATCTATTGAATTATCAGATGGTGCAAATGGTGATGAAGGTGCAGTAGGTATTTTAAGAAGTGGTGACTTAGAGTTAGTTCATAAATACACCGCACACGGACTGAGCCATGGGCATTACGATAAATTATCTTTTGCACTATTCGAAGATGGGAAGGAGGTCGTTCAAGATTATGGGATGGCTCGCTATGTGAATGTTGAACAAAAAGGAGGAGGTAATTATTTAAAAGAGAATACTACTTGGGCAAAACAATCTATTGCGCACAATACCCTTGTTCAAAATGAGCAATCTCATTTTCAAGGTAAATATGATATCGGTAGTAAACATCATTCCGAAAGTTACATTTTCAGCGTAAATACGGATAGTGTACAAGTATCAAGTGCGAAAGAGGAAAATGCCTATCCAGGTACCAAATTACATCGTACAATGGTGAGCATAAAAGAGACTGATCTTGAGAATCCGTATGTGCTGGATATTATGCGAGTGGAGTCTTCAACCGAAAATCAATACGACCTGCCTTTCTATTATCTAGGTCAAGTAATACAAACAAGCTTTGATTACTCTAAAAGTGATGTGCCGCAAATTTTAGGTAGTGCTAATGGCTATCAACATTTATATAATGAAGCTATCTCAGTAGCCGATGGAGCGAATGCAAAACTTACGTGGTTGCTCGATAATAAATTCTATTCTTACACGGCAGTAACATCGCATAATGATGAGATCATTTTGGCAAGAATTGGAGCGAATGACCCGGCATTCAACTTGCGGTCAGAACCAACAATGATCATACGTAAAAGGAATACTAAAGAGGCTGTGTTTGTTGCAGCAATAGAATCGCACGGAACCTATAATCCGGTTTCAGAGTTAGCTGTAAATGCCTACAGCCATATTAAAGATGTCCAGCTTAGTTATAATGATAGTAATTATACGGCTGTAACTATTGAAGATACAAAAGGAGGGGTGCAATTATTCATCATTGCAAATAATGATAATTCAAAAACGAAGAAACATACTTTAACTATTAATAGCACTTCTCATTTTTGGGAAGGCCCTTATACGTTAATTAAAATAAAATAAGAATCATATGAAAACTTTTGGAGCAAGTAAAGAATTTTTAATGGACTATGATGGTAAAATCATGTTATGCTGAAGTTTGGCATATAGAAGCTACTGTTGGTTCAGGAATTGAGCCATCAGCAATATTGAAAGATATATAATAAGGTAGTAGTAATAAAAAGAAACACGAATAAACATGAAGAGATTTAGTGAAAAATACATTATAACAAAAGAGATGGAGTGGGAAGTACTTGGAGGAGGAGTTTCAAGAAAATTTTTAGGGTACGATAACCAAATCATGATGGTGCGCGTAAAGTTTGAAAAAGGAGCTTTAGGATCACCACATCAACACTTTCATACACAAGCGACTTTTTGCGTTTCGGGTAAGTTCGAATTTGAGATTGATGGAGAAAAGAAAATTGTTGAGGCGGGAGATGGCGTTTATATTGAACCAAACTTAATGCATAGCGCAGTTTGTCTAGAAGAAGGAGAGCTAATCGATACGTTTAGCCCGGTAAGGGAAGACTTTTTAAGCGGAGGCGAGGTTTCTTATTTTGGTGACAAAAGCTAGTTCTTAGTAGCTTTCTAATAGAAATTGATAGATTTATTTTTGAAAAATTAAGGGTAAAGTCTTTTAAAAATCCTTTTTTGGCATTTTTTCGACCTCAGAATTAGTTAAAAATGAAATTTTAACACTAAAAATTCGCATTTCATTTTTTTGTTAACATTAAAATAACATATATTTGGTAAACCAATTTGGTTATCCAATTTGGTTTACCAAAAAACTCAAAACTCTATATTCAATTAACTCTAATAGTCACTCTATATGATTCTACGTATTTAAACAAAAAAAGGACAGGTGCACGCCTATCCTTTTCAAACTATTACTTCTTTTCAGAGGGAAGTAATCTACACACAGATCGATTACCGATTGCGCATCGCAAAGATATTAATTTATGATGACTTCGCTTGTGTTGTAATTAGGTATGAGAAAAAGCGTTGGTTCGCGTGTTTCGATTGAACCGATATGCTAAAACTAATTTTAACATAACATAACTAAAATGAATTTTAAAGTTAAACTAACACTTATCATCTTGTTGTTTTGCCAGATAACGCTGATTGCTCAAGATGGTTATTTGTTGTCTGGTACTGTATCAGATGCTAATAACGTTCCCATACCTGGGGTTAATATTGTTGTTACCAATACTAACAAAGGAACAACAACTGATTTTGATGGGAAATTTCAAATTCAGGTAAAAACAAGTGATGTAGTTCAGGTATCTTATCTGGGTTATAAAACGCAAACAATTATCATAGCAAGTCAAAATAATTTACAAATTGTTTTGGTTGAAGATGCAAAGCAACTCGATGAGGTAGTCGTTGTTGGTTATGGTACACAAAAGAAATCTACTATTACAGGATCCATTTCTAAGGTGGTTAACGAAACCTTAGATCAATTACCTGTCTCAAGGGTTGATGATGCCTTAATCGGGCAAGTATCTGGTGTAAATATCCAGGCAACAAACGCCGAAGCAGGTGGAGCCCCTACAGTTACTATTAGAGGTGTAGGATCAATTACGGCCGATTCTGGTCCAGCATTGGTGGTAGATGGGATTGTTGTAAGCTCAGAATTTCTTGCTAACATTGATATGAATGATGTTGAATCTTTTGAGGTTTTAAAAGATGCTGCATCCGCTTCTATTTATGGTAGTGAAGGTGCAAATGGTGTTATATTGATTACTACAAAAAGTGGTAAGGCTGGTAAAACACAATTCAGCTATCAAACCTATACTGGATTTAAAAATGCTCATGGAAGTGATGACTATAGAAAAAGTGTTGCAGATTGGGCTCAAGTAGAACAAGCAGCCACAGGTACGCTCTCAGGAGAAACTCTTTACGCACAACTGCTGGTAGCAACTACCGGTATTGATAGAGATTGGCAAGATGTTTTCTTTAACGGAGGAACCGTTACCAGTCATTCTTTATCAGCAAGAGGTGGAACAGAAGATTCTAAATTCAGTGCTTCATTAAGATATCTTGGTGATGAAGGTGTAGTAATAACAGATGATTACAAACTGTATACAGCAAATTTGAAGTTTGATACTAAGATTGGTAAAAAATTAAAATTCGGACTTAGAGCGAGTCCTTCTTACACAGAACAAAGAAGACTCCCGACTTCAATACACAATCCAACGCGTCAATCGCCTTGGTTGCCTATTTTTCATACAGAAGAAACACTTCAATTTATTAATCGTTCAGTTTATCCTGATGTTGGCGTAGGTGATTACTTTTTTGAAAACCACTTGGTTAATTTAGACTTAGACAATGATGGTAGTGGTGAAAGACCTCGTACTTCAGGTGATTCTAACCCATATCAACAGTATGTTGAAAGACAACATTATGAATTCAATACCAAGTTATTTGGTTCAACTTATTTAAGTTACAAACTGGCAGATGGTCTTATAGCGAAAACTTCTTTAGGTATTACTTTAGAGCAACGTAAAAGAGATCGATATGATGGTACGAATTATCATGCAGCAGGTAATAGTAGATCTGCCTACTTTTTAGAAAACAGGTTTCGTACAAGAATTATTAATGATAATACCTTATCGTATAGTAAGCAATTTGGGAATCATGACCTTAATTTGTTAGGTGGTTTTACTGTACAGCAGCGAAAAAGTGAAACAAGTCAAGTACGAGCAAGTGGCTTTACTGATGATCGTTTGCCAAATGTACAAGGAGCTAATCCGGATAATACAACAGCATTTCAATCAAATACGGAGCTTAAAAAGCTTGGTTACTTTGTAAGAGTAAACTATGCTTTTGCTGATAAATATTTATTTAATGCGTCATTTAGAAGAGACGGAAGTTCAGTTTTCGGTATCAACTCAAAGTGGGGTAATTTCCCAGCAGTATCAGTTGGTTGGAACGCAGCGAAAGAAGACTTCTTAATCGATAGTGAAATCGTAAGTAACCTGAAATTTAGAGCAAGTTATGGTCTTACCGGTGCTGAGAATTTCAATGTGGGTTCTGAAGTGGTTAATGCTTGGCCTTATTTAGCATTACTGCAAAACTCTAACGCGATAATTGACGGCACTACGGTTTCTGGTGTTTCACCACTAAATATTGCAAATACATTGCTACAATGGGAAGCCTCAGAGGAGCAGACTTTTGGTGTAGATTACGGATTTCTAAACAACAGAATAACGGGATCGATAGATTATTACCAAAGGAATAGCGATGAATTGTTACTTAACAACCCTGTTTCTTATCTAACTGGTTTTTCTAACGGAATTGTGAATTTAGGAGAAGTACAAAACAGAGGTTTTGAATTTGAGTTGAGAACTAGAAATATTACTAACGAGAAATTCAGCTGGAATTCTACTTTAATTGCATCTACCAATCAAAATGAACTAATAAGTTTCGGAGATTCTAACAACGCGTTAATTGAAGATACATATGGTAGAAACTCTCAATGGATTAATAGAATTGGTGAGCCAATATCATCGTTCTGGGGCTATGTGGTTGATGAAGCTGCTTACGACGATACGACATTTAGAACTACCTATGTCGATAATCCTTGGAACAGAATTAATGGTCAGGCTGATGATACTATCGTAAAAGATTTGAATGGTGACGGGATTATTACTGAGGAGGATAAAACGATTTTAGGTGATCCGTATCCAGATTTAATCTACAGTTTCACCAACGATTTTAGACTAGGTGATTTCGACCTTTCATTTATGGTGCAAGGTAGTCTAGGTGCTCAGGTAAATAACATTGGTGATCAATATTTTTACAATTGGTTCGGAAACCGTACCAGAAGTGGCGGAGAATTACAAGCAGTTGCTGATGGTCTTGTTCCACACCCATCTTTCATTCAAGAAAAAGTGTTGACGAGTGAAGTTATCGCAAGTGCAGACTATTTTTCGCTACGTAATGTAAGGGTGGGCTATAATTTTTCGGCAGACATACTTGAGAGGTTAGGCTTAACAGGATTGAGAGCTTATCTCTCTGCACAAAATTTAATTTACATCACGGCAGATGACTATCACGGTTTCAACCCTGAACATGATGATAATGGCAACCCAAGAGCATTTGGCTCACAAAGAGCGGGTACTCCGATATTTAAAACAGTAACATTCGGTATCAATGTCGATTTTTAATATTAAAAAGAAAAAGTAATGAAACGTATAAAATATTTAATTTTTACTGCCATAGTATCCGTGTTCATTTCGTGTGATACTGATGAGTTTCTAAACCCTTTACCAGATACGGTTATTGTAGTTGATTCATTTTTTGAAACCGATGAAGACGTATTGGCTGGAGTCGTGGGGATTTATGATGCACTGCAAGGGGTTAATGAAAATACCCAGACCAATATTGGTCGTGCAAATAGAGGAGTTCAGTTTGAACACCTACTGACTGAGCATCGTACAGACAATACAAGAAATGCAACCCTAGAAGGTTCAAAGTCTGATTTTCACCGATACGTTGTGAACGCTAACAATGTAGAGTCCGAAGATTACTATGCTTCAATGTATGAGGTCATCTTTAGAGCAAACAACATCTTGAATTTCATAGATGTCGCTGATGATGCCAACCGTGCAAGTTATTCCGCAGAGGCTAAATTCTTAAGAGCCTATGCATACTTTAAATTAGTGCGCTTGTTTAGTGATGTGCCATTGGTAACCGAGGTTGTTGGACCTACTGATAATGAAGCACTATTTACAAGAATACCTGCGGAACAGATTTATGCTCAAATTGTAGAGGACTTACAAGAAGCAATTGCTGTTTTAGATAATTCGTATAAATCTAGAGCTTCACGTGCCGCTGCTCAGGCAGTATTAGCTAAAGTTTATATGACGCAGCCAAACCGCAATTATGGAGGCGCAAGACAACTTTGTGAAGCTATTATTAATAGTGGTGATTTTGAATTAGAAGCTAACTTTTCTGATGTTTTCTATAATGAGTTGAATAATGAAATAATTTTCGCGATTCAATACCAGGCAGGAAATCCACTGGAAAGTCAAAGTTTTTCATCAGAGTTTACATCAACGTTCCGTCAAGGAAGAGAAGATGGTCAAAATATCGTGAATCAAAACCTTATTACTGATTTTCAAACTGCTGGTGGTGTAAGATCAGCGTTGTCTTTCGTCACATTTGGTGCTACTTCTGAAGTAGCAAAATTCTTGCCAGAAGGTTCTGATATTACAGTAGTACCCCCAGTGTATGGTGACAATGCTCGTAATGCAGGTAATGACTATATAGCTATACGATATGCTGATGTATTGTTAATGCATGCTGAAGCAACTATCGGTGATGGTACATCTACTACAGATCCAATTTCTTTAGCTTCTTTTCAGCAGATTAGAGATAGAGCCTTTCCTATGACAGCACCTAATAGTGTATCTAGTATTACAAAACAGGAGCTCTTATTAGAAAGACGTGTAGAATTAGCATTTGAGAATCAACGTTGGTTCGATTTACTAAGATTTGGTGTTGCAGAATCTGTTTTAAGTGATCATGCCGATGAAATGGGATATATTTTTTCAGCGAGAGCCTTATTGTTGCCAATACCTGCAAGGGAGATCAACATTAGCGACGGACGCCTAACACAAAACCCAGGATATTAATACTTAATATAAAAAACAATGAGACATAAATTTAATATACTTAATAGAACTATGTTGTTCTTATTAGGTTTGGTTACAGCTAGTATTGTCGTTAGTTGTGTGGGTGACGAACTTTTTCGTGACGAATTACCAGATTCAAACTCGAAAGCAGATACGGTTTTTCCAGAAGCTAATTTCTCCTATGCTTCGTCTTCAGAAGATTTTAGGATGATTAATTTCACTAATCTTTCTTCAGAAGCATTAACATTTGCATGGGATTTTGGTGGCGGAAATACATCAACTGAACAAGACCCTACTTTCACTTTTGAAGCAGGCGAAGGAACGTATCCGGTTACATTAACAGCTACTGACGGTGGTGGCGTTTCAGGAACCGTAACAATTGACGTTATAGTGGTTGAAGGTCCATTTCAACCAATTATTTTAGAACCAGGTTTTGAAGATGATACACTGCCAGAAGGTGGTGGAGACGGTCGTGATTCTTGGAGAAATAATGCTTTAGGTGGGGTTATCCAAATAACAGGTAGTCCTGTGACATTCGGAGATCAAGGTGCTAAATTACCTGTTCCTGCTGGAGACCGTATTGGTTATCAAGAAATTACTGTGGATCCTGAGACCAATTATGATTTGAGTTTTTGGTACACCATGTTGAGTGGTTCATCCGACCCTTCACTAACGGTATCAGTTTTAGGAGTAACGCAAAATGGCGGTACATTTGAAACAAGGGAAGATGTAGCTACGGGAACTATTGCATCAATAACTGTTACTGATGACTCGGAGCCAGATGTTTATGTACAACAAAAGTTGTCATTTAATTCTGGCACGAATAATACAGTTGCCATCTATTTCACTAATGGAGGTGTTGAAGCAAGACTTGACGATTTTACGATTGAGGTAGGAGCTGAGGGAGCAGTACCACCTTCGGCAGGTTTTGATGCTGTGCAGAGTGAGGTTAATTTCCTAGAGTATGCATTCACTAATTCATCTACAAATGCCATATCTTATATGTGGGATTTTGGTGATGGAAATACTTCAACAGAAGAATCTCCAACGCATGTATATGCTGAGGCAGCTGAATATACGGTAACACTTACCGCAACAAATGAGTCGAACCTTTCGACTGATTTAAGCAAAACGATAAACATTCTAGCACCAGTTACAGCTGATTTTACTTCTCAAGTAGATGCAGATGATTACAGAACATACTCATTCATGGATGCTTCTGAAGGTGCTGAAATGCTGCTATGGGAATTTGGAGACGGTTTCCAATTTACAGGAATGAACCCTTCACACACCTATTCGGAAGATGGGACTTATACTGTTACTTTAACTGCAACGAGTATTACAGGTAATACAGATGTTGCGACTGAGAATATTGTAGTATCTCAAGGCTTCGTAGTGCAGGTTCTCAATGGTACTTTTGATGAATTTACTGTAAATACAGGTGACAATGCTGACGCTTGGGATATGACACCTAACGAGACTGTGGTAGATAATTCGGGAACTGTAGTTGATAGCCCATATAGACCACTTTGGAGAAATCAAGATTTAGATACTTGGTTACAAGGATTTTATGGTGACGGTAGTGAACAACCATCTTCTACTTCTGATGGAGCAAATGGCACAAGAGGCGCAAAGTTAAATGAAATAGCACGTCGTTTGTATCAAGTAGTTCAAGTGCAACAAGGTTCAACCTATAGTTTTTCTATAGATACACGTTCCGAGGCAATGGGAGTGAATACCGAGGTGTTTATCTTGAATACTGAAATTGTTGATGAAACGGGTATAAATACTTCTACAGGCGATACTGCTGTCGATGCGTATTTTAATATTACAAATGACTTTAATACAGATAAGTCAGTGTTTACAACAAGTACGTTTACATTTACACCAACAACCAACTCGATCGTGATTTATGTTAGAGCGCTAAATGCGGTAGATAGTAGTAATGAAGTCTTTTTAGATAACGTAGTAATAACGGATAATTAGAAAGAAACTATAACAAGTTTAGTATAAAAACCACTCAGCTACTTTTACTAAAGTGCTGAGTGGTTTATCCAAACATTCCAAAGAAATTGGTGTTATGCCTATAACGTGTTCGTTAATTAATTATATAAAATGAAAATATTCCGAAAAGAAATTTTGGTATTTGTAATAGCACTCTTTCTATCTGCTAATGTTACCTCACAAAGTAAGAGTAGTGTTGCGGAATCGGATGTTAAAATAGAAAAGCAAGAAAAACGGAAGAAGAAAAAGAAAAGAAATAAGAAAGTCAAGCTTCCTAAAATAGATTTAAGCCATTGGAAAGTTACTTTACCGGTAACAAAGGAAAATGGAAAGCCATTTGAAATTAGCCCGCCAGAAATACTGGATTTTGCAAAAAATGAAAAAGCTAGACCTTATATGTATATAGATTCTACAAAAGGAGCTATCGTTTTTCACGCAATGCCAACCGCATCTAAAACAAGCAACACTAAGTACACGCGTTCTGAACTTAGAGAGCAAATGGTAGCTGGAGATAATAATACCAATTGGACCTTTAAACAAGGTGGTAAACTAAGTGCTAAGATTGCCATGGATGAAGTTACTCGTGATAAAAATGGAAAGTATCATAAAGTGATTATCCTTCAAATACATGGTCGTTTAACAAACGAACAACGTGATTTAATAGGACAAAAAGATAATAATGCACCACCTATTCTCAAGGTATATTGGCAAAACGGGAAGATTAGGGTTAAAACGAAAGTATTAAAGTACAAAGGTGTTTCGGATGAGGCTATTTTACATAAAGAGGCATGGGGTGATGATAAAGGCAGAACGTTTGAACAAGAAGTTGGTTTCAGAAAATTTAATATTGAAGTCGACGTGTCTGATGGGAAAATGGTCGTTTCTTTAAATAAGAATGAATTCTTTGTTTATGATAGTTTTAGTATCAAGAAATGGGGAGTATTCGAGAACTATTTTAAAGCGGGCAATTATTTTCAAACAAGGGATGAAGGAGCATATGCCAAAGTAAAGTTTTACGATTTAGAAGTTACACATTAACAAAATGAAGAAGAAAGAGCGTCAAATTAGCTTTATACTAAGAATGGGAATGTTGATTCTGTTACTCGCAGTATTTGCTTGTGATAAAAATGATCGGGACAGCCCACCGGAGATTGTTGCCGAAGAGCCGGATACGTCTGGCGATACTGATAATGATGAAGGTCAAGATAATCCCGATACGGGTGATGGGGATCAGAATTCAGGGTCAGAAAGTTTTAAGTTGCCAGAAATTGATTTAAATAACTGGAAAGTGACTTTGCCTATCGGTAATCCTACTGAGGTGAAACCACCAGCTATTTTAGACTATGCAACCAATGAGACTTTAAAGCCGTTTATGTATAACGATTCTATAAACGGAGCATTGGTTTTTTATACCTATCCAGGGTCAACAACAACAAATACGTCATACTCTAGAACAGAGTTACGAGAACAAATGGTTCCAGGAAGTAATAGTACAAACTGGACATTTCCTGAAGGAGGTCGTATGAAGGGCACTGTTCAAATGGATGAGATATCAAAAGATGCAAACGACAAATTTCATCGCACCATGGTTATGCAAATTCATGGTCGTTTAACCAATGAACAACGTGATTTGATTAATGAAGATGATAATAATGCACCGCCAATGCTAAAAATTTATTGGCAAGACGGAAGAGTTCGGGTAAAGACTAAAGAGTTGAAAGATGTGAATGTAAATGATGTCGATATTTTAAAAACCAGCTCATGGACTGATGATGATGGATTTTATTTTGAGGAAAGAGTTGACTACAATCAATTCACCCTTGAAGTCATTGCGAGCGACGGACGTTTGGAAGTAATACTAAATGAAAATGAAAGTAAGGTTTATGACGGCATCCATATGGAAAAATGGAACATTTTCGAGAATTATTTCAAAGCAGGTAATTACTTACAAACCATTGACGAAGGGGCCTTTGCCCGTATAAAATATTATGACTTAGTAGTAAGTCATTGATGAATGTAAAGTGAACTTATTTGAGTTAGTTTGAATTATTTTATAGTGAGAAATACCGGCTTTTAACCGGGTCGGTATTTTATTTTTAAAGCATAACGTTAAGAAAATTTGAATTTATTTGGATTAAAGCTAATATGCTTTTGTAGAAGAAGTTATTTTATTAATTTTAGCAAACCAATCTGGTTAACCAATTTTAATTGAGTATGAAAGTAGAAATACTGACAAAAACTGAAAACGGAAATATCCAAAAGGAAATAATCGCTAAGATTAAGGATCTTATCAACTTTAAGAACCTAGAACCAGGCGATAAATTACCTTCTGAGCGGATGTTAGCTGAAAAATTTGGTGTAAGCAGAAGTAACTTAAGAGAAACCATTCAAAAATTGGAGTTTTATGGTATTCTAAAGTCAATGCCACAAAGTGGTACTTTTATTGAAAATATAGGTGTAACGGCCATAAATGGCATGCTAGACGATATTTTAAGACTAGAAACTCCTGATTTTAAGTCCTTGGTCGAGACAAGAATATTATTAGAACTCAAAATTGCACGGCTTGCTGCATTGAGGCGGACTGATGATGATCTTAAAGAAATGAGAACAGCATTAGATGCCTATAATGAAAAAGTTCGAGCTGGAGAGGATGCAGTAGAGGAGGACTTAATATTTCACCTTGCAATAGCTAAGGCAGCAAAAAATAGTTCATTGAATACTTTTATGTTGGTTATTACTCCAGGTATAATTACCAATTTCGAAAAATACCATGTATGTGATAAAAATCAGTCATTTATGGGAATTCAAGAACATGAAGATATTTATGATGCTATTAAAAATCAAGATCCAAAATTGGCTAAAGCTAAAATGAAAGTACACTTTAAGGTACTATATCAATATTGTTATAATATTTAAAAAAGAATAAAAACGAATAGTAAAAATGCACGCTTTTAGTATTCGGAACGAATAGGAGGGAACTAATACGAAACACAACTAACCGATCACATTTCACAAGTAATTTATCGCTACTAGCTAGTCTGGTAAATCATTTTTAAAAAGTAATGGGTCTCAAATTTTTGAAGTAATAATGCAGTTTGCACTTACTATCAAAAAAACTTTGTATTGCCTTTCTTCAACTAAACAAGACATATGAAAGTTAAAGGATTAAGATGGTGGATAATCGTATTGATATTTATAGCCACAGTTATAAATTATATAGACAGGACAGCTTTTGCTTTGCTATGGCCTGAAATGGGTAAAGATTTAGGGATGGATAAATCTGATTATGCATTGATGCTTAATTTCTTCTTATTTGCCTATGCAGCTAGTAAATTCTTATCAGGTACTTTGTACGATAAAATTGGAACCCGAATAGGATTTGTTGTTTCTATCGTTGTTTGGTCCGCTGCTTCAGCATTTCATGCGTTGGCACGAGGTGTTACCTCTTTAGCAATTGTACGCGGACTGCTTGGTCTTGGGGAAGCTGGATTATGGCCTGGTGCAGTAAAAAGTAATGGAGAATGGTTTCCTGTAAAACAAAGAGCTTTAGCACAAGGTATTTTTAACTCAGGAGCATCTATAGGTAATGTAGTAGCCCCAGTTATAATAGTTTATTTGTATGCTCAATTTGGGTGGAAATCTACCTATATAATACTGGGAGTTTTGGGATTGCTTTGGGTAATACCATGGTTAGTCTTAAATAAGTCAAAACCCGAAGACCATCCATGGATTACTGAAGACGAAAAAGACTTAATACTCAATGACCGAATAGAAAATAATGATGTAGCAGTTGAAGGCACCAAAAGTTTAAGTGTTTTGAAAATATTGAGCTTCAAACAACCATGGGGAATTCTGCTTTGTAGATTTTTTATTGAACCTATATGGTGGTTCTTTGCTGGTTGGATGCCAATCTATTTGAATTCGAAATTTGGGCTTAGTATCGAAGAAATAGGAAATACGATGTGGATATCATATCTAATGGCTGCAGCGGGCGGAATATTGGGTGGCTTGTTTACAGAAGAAATAATCAAGCGTACTTCCGTAGATTTTGGTAGGAAGGCTAGTATAGTATTAGGAAGCGTTTTGATAATACTTGGCTTCGTTGGTATTATAGCGTTTGTAAATGACTCTAATTATATGACCTTTATTTACCTAGCGGGACTAGCACTCTTCGGATTTCAATTTGCAATAGGCAATATTCAAACTTTGTCAAGTGACTTATTTAGAGGACCATCTGTAGGAACCTTAGCAGGATTAGCAGGAACCGTTGCGGCATTTTCACCTATGATAATGAATTGGTTTATTGGCAAAATCACTGACGAAGGATCATATACGCCAGCATTTATAGCGATAACGATATCGGTTGTATTAGCTGTGCTTGCTGTTTTCTTTTTAATCAAAAAAATAAAGTTAGTAGTAGATTAGAGTTGAAGAATTAAAATAACAACCAAATAATAAAAGAAATAGAACTTTAAAAAAACAATACAAAATGAGTAATAATAAAATTGCTATAGTAACTGGGGCCACAGGTGGCATAGGTTTTGAAGTTGCAAAAAGATTAGGAAAAGACGGATATACCGTAGTTATTAATGGTATCCAAGACGATGAAGGAGCCAAAAGACTTGCAGAATTGGAAGCCGCAGGTATTACTGCCGAATATCGTGGATTTGACGTTACAAGTGAAGAGGCTGTAACATCTAACATCAAAGCAATTGGCGAAAAATATGGGAGAATTGACGTACTAGTTAATAATGCTGGTGGACTTGGTGGAAGATCTAGATTTGAGGAAATGACGACTGATTTTTACAGAAAAGTAATGGCTTTAAACCTTGATTCAGTATTCTTTGCTTCTAGAGCAGCGATCCCTTTTCTAAAAAACGGAGAGCACGCCTCAATAATTAACTACACATCAAATGCAGGATGGACTGCAGGCGGACCAGGAGCTGGAATTTACGGAACATCTAAAGCGGGAGTTCATGCCATAACAAGGGCTTTGGCAAAAGACCTAGCAGAATACGGAATTCGCGTAAATGCAGTGTCACCAGGTACTATTGATACTCCATTTCATGCACAAATTAAGGCGACCAAACCTGAAGTTTTTGCTTCTTGGGCAAACAATATTATGCTAGGAAGATTAGGGCAACCTGAAGATGTAGCCGGTGTTGTTTCTTTCTTAGCAAGCAAAGATGCCTCGTTTATCACTGCGGAAACTATTCAGATAGGTGGTGGTCAAGCATTAGGCATCTAAACCAATCCTCCCTAAAACTAAAAAAGTGGCTAGATTATAATCTAGCCACTTTTTTAGTTTAAAACATAATATTATTTCGAAGAATCTCGTTCAATTAATTCCGCTTCTAAAATAATTTTATTCAATGTTTGCACTAAAGGATTCATTTTTACTCGTTCTAAAAATGTCTGAGCAGCTAGTGCACCAATCTTTTCGCTATGTTGGTTTACACTTGTAATAGAAGGTGAGAGCATCGATGTGAAGGGTTCATTACCAAAACCAATTAATCGAATGTCATCCGGAACTTTAATTTCATTTTCCTGTAAAACTTGCAAGGCGCCCAAGGCGGCATAGTCACCTGCAGCATACACGGCATCAGGTCGATTTTTTAATGCTAATAACTGACTCATTTTTTTTCTTCCATCTTCAATGGTAAGACTACTTTCGACTAACAATTCATCCTCAATAGGTAAATCGTATTTTTTTATGGCATCTATGTATCCCTTAATTCTATTATTGTAAATTCTTGTATGTCTATATCCTCCGATATGTGCAATCCTTTTACATCCTTGTTCGGCAAGATGTTTTACTATCATATGACTACTTTCATAATCATCAATTCCTATATAATCGACATTTAAATCATTTTCACCTCGATCGAATAAAATTAGTGGAATCCCCTTGGACTTTATTTTTTCATAATAATTTAAATCAATCGTTTCGTTCGCCATCGAGGCGATAATACCATCAACTTGGGTGAATAATAGAGTGTCAATATTTTTGCATTCCTTTTCAAACGATTCACTGGACTGTGTGATAATAATATTGTAACCTTCTTTGTCTAGTACTTCTTCTATATGCTGTATGACCGATGAGAAGAAATTGCTATTTGTTCTAGGGACAATTACTCCTACCAAATTACTTTTGCCACGACGCAATGCACTAGCTAAGTGATTAGGTTGGTAATTCAACTCTTCAGCTACTTTTTTTACGGCCTCTTTTGTCTTTGCACTTATTCGAGAATCGTCATGCAAGGCTTTGGACACGGCCGCCGCAGATATATTAAGGACATTTGCAATGTCTTTTATGGTAGTTTTTTTGTTATTAGCCAATTTTTTATATATTTGCTTAAACGTTTAAGCAAAAATACGTTATTCGATTTTAGAATCAAAACGCCAACAGTTTCAATACGGCTTTTTGATTTATTTTTAAATATCTGCTTAAACGTTTAAGCAATTAAAATTAAACCTTAAAAAATATTCTAAAATGAAAAAAGTAGTAACCTTCGGAGAGATCATGCTAAGACTAGCACCTCAGGGTTTTTTAAGATTTTCACAGGCATCAAGTTTTGATGTGGTCTATGGTGGTGGCGAGTCGAATGTAGCAGTTTCTCTTGCAAATTATGGTGTTCCGGTTGATTTTGTAACGCGACTTCCAAATAATGATATTGGGCAATGTGCCATGATGGAAATGCGTAAACGGGGCGTTGGTGTTGACAAAATTGTATATGGAGGTGATCGTCTAGGAATTTATTTCCTCGAAACGGGAGCAGTTAGTCGTGGTAGCAAGGTAGTTTATGATCGTGCACATTCCGCTATGTCAGAAATTAAACCAGGTATGGTTGATTGGGACGAAGTTTTTAAAGATGTTGAATGGTTCCATTGGACTGGTATTACACCTGCTATATCTCAAGGCGCAGCCGACGCTTGTTTAGAAGCTGTAAAGGCAGCTCAGAAAAATGGTGTTACAGTGTCAACTGATTTGAATTACCGAGCAAAACTTTGGAAATATGGGGGTGATCGTGAAGCAATCATGACCGAACTCACTTCGTATTGTGATGTTATTTTAGGAAATGAGGAAGATGCTGAAAAGCATTTCGGAATCAAACCTGAAGGTTTAGATATTACTACTCAAGGAGAGCATGTAAAAGCAGAAGCATTTTTATCAGTATGTACACAAATGATGGAAAAATTCCCTCGAGCTAAGAAGGTAATTACTACCTTAAGAGGGTCTATTTCTGCTTCTCACAATACATGGGCGGGAGTTTTATACGATGGAGAAACAATGTTTAAATCACCAGAATATCAAATTACCGATATTGTTGATAGAGTAGGTGGTGGTGATTCATTTATGGGCGGATTGATCTATGGATTATTAAAGTATCCTGAAGATGATCAAAATGCATTGAACTTTGCTGTTGCGGCTTCTTGTTTAAAACACACTATTAAAGGGGATGCCAACTTGGTGACGGTACCAGAAGTAGAAAAACTAATGGGTGGTGATGCATCAGGACGTGTAGCACGATAAACTAATAAGAAAAATTATGGCACAGTATTCAAGAATAGAAGTTGCTACGGTGATGAAAGACACAGGAATGGTTCCTTTGTTTTATCACCCAGATATCGAATTAGGTAAGAAAGTATTGAAAGCTTGTTACGACGGTGGAGCCCGTTTAATGGAATTTACGGCAAGAGGCGATTTCGCTTTTGAAGTTTTTTCTGAATTAAATAAGTATGCGATCAAAGAACTTCCTGGAATGATTATGGGAGTCGGTTCAATAACCGATGCAGGAGCTGCATCAATGTTTATGCAAATGGGTGCAAATTTTATCGTTACTCCATCTTTACGTGATGATATAGCAGTCGTTTGCAATCGCAGGAAAGTACTTTGGTCACCAGGCTGTGGTTCACTTACCGAGATCAACAAAGCTGAGGAGTTGGGTTGCGAAATTATTAAACTGTTTCCAGGGGCGACTTATGGGCCTGGTTTTGTTAAGGCGATTAGAGGCCCTCAACCTTGGACGAATATTATGCCAACAGGAGGAGTAAGCACAGATGAAGCTAATTTAAAAGCTTGGTTTGATTCAGGTGTTACCTGTGTTGGTATGGGCTCTAAATTGATCAGCAAAGAGATTCTAGCCAATAAAGATTACAATAAACTTGAAGAGCTTGTAAGAAGCACTTTGACACTCATTCAAAACTTACGAAATGCATAAATGATAGCATTGTGTTGTTATGTGGCTTGATTTTATGTGTAGGTTATGAATAAATAAAAACCCTGATAGTCTATCAGGGTTTTTTGTTTTCTTTTTGAAGAGTGACTCAATAAAAAAACTCCATTAACAAAGAAGGAGCGTCTAGTTTAAGTGACTTGGCTGGGGCTCGAACCCAGGACCCTCTCCTTAAAAGGGAGATGCTCTACCAACTGAGCTACCAAGTCAATCCGTTTTCGCAATCAAACCGATTGCTTTATGAGGGTGCAAATATAAAACCGTTGTGCCTATTTCGAAACTTATTTATTCATTTTATGGTATATTTTTTCACAGGATATACTTTACGATAATTGTCTTATCTTTTTAGGAGATTTTACAACTATGAAGGATATTAAACTTGAGCGCATTCAAAAAATGCTTCAGGATGAAAGTTATATTAGTGATAGTGCAATAGCAATGTCGGTTTTTTTATCCATGCAGCTAGAAAAACCATTATTGATCGAAGGACCTGCCGGAGTTGGTAAAACTGAGATTGCTAAGGTAATGGCTCAAGCATTAGACACTAATTTAATTCGACTTCAGTGCTATGAAGGCCTTGATAGTACGCATGCTTTGTACGAGTGGAATTACCAACACCAATTACTTCATTTAAAAATTCAAGAACAAAAAGAAAAGGATGTTTCTAAGCTGGAAAGTTCCATTTTCTCTGATAAATTCTTATTAAAACGCCCCATTCTACAGGCAATAACACAAGACAAAAGCCCAGTACTATTGATCGATGAAATCGATCGTGCCGATGAAGAATTTGAGAGTTTTTTATTAGAAGTATTATCGGATTGGCAGGTAACCATTCCTGAAATTGGCACGATTGAAACAACACACAAACCATATATTATTTTAACTGGAAATAGGACTAGAGAATTGTCGGAAGCGATAAGAAGAAGATGTTTGTATTTGTGGATTGACTATCCTGATTTCGAAAAGGAACTGGCAATTATAAAAATGAAAGTTCCAGATATTGATAAAAAATTGGGAGAACAAATATGTGGTTTCATGAAAGAACTACGTGAGTTAAAGCTAGAAAAAACTCCTGGTGTTTCAGAAACAATTGATTGGGCTAGGGCATTGGCAAGTATGAATATGAAGCATCTTGATAAACAACTTATCGAAGATACTTTAGGAGTCATTCTTAAAGACTGGCAGGATATAAGAAATACGCAAAACTCACTTTCTGAACTATTGGATAAAACTGGAGTGGTTTCTCGAATTATTTGATGGAGCCCAAGTATATTTCATACCAAACCGAATTCTCGGCAAATATTGTTTTACTATGTAGATTTTTGCGTTCAAAAGGATTTCTATTAACTGCTTCAGATGAAATAACCGCAATCGATGCATTACAACACATTCCTTTTAACAAAGAGCGTTTTTTAAAGCAAGCCCTTCAAACTACTTTAAGTAAAAACCATTTCGAGTACTTAAATTTTGAAGATCATTATACTGAGTTTTGGTCACAGCTCTCAAAAGCAGTCGATTCTAAGATCAAGGACAAAGAGGACAAACAGAACCGAGCATCTGATGCTCAAAAGCAACAAGCTCGCTTTGATGCTTTAAAAAGCTGGTTAAATCTAACGCCTACTGAAGATGAAAAAGTAATTGCTTCATATAGTGATTTGGAGGTGTTAACCAAAAAAGACTTTATCGATTTAAGTCAAGAAGAAATGGAGTTGATGATGCGATTACTTAAAAAGATGACCAGAAAGTTATCACGCAAAAAAAGTAGACTTAAAAAATCCAGCAATAAACATAGAACACTTGATCTCAAAAAAACGATTAGGCAGAACCTACGTCAAGGTGGGGACATTCAACATTTGGTTTACAGTGAACCAAAAGAGCAAAAATTAAAATTGGTATTGCTTTGCGATGTCAGTAGATCGATGGATTTATACAGCCGGTTCTTCATACATCTTATTTATGCTTTTCAGCATGCTTATGATAAGATAGAGACTTTTGTTTTTAGTACGGCATTACATCAAGTTACTTCTTTGCTAAACAATCACGAATTCGATAAGGCTTTCGCGATGATATCTGATAGGGTCCCTCAATGGTCGGGAGGAACTACAATAGGTTCATGTCTAAATGACTTTATAACTGATTTTGAATACGGTTTATTAGATAAAAAAACAACCGTATTAATCCTTAGTGATGGTTGGGATACTGGTGAGGCTAGTGTCATTAGGCAATCAATGAAAAGTATTTATAAAAAATCGAAGAAAGTTATTTGGTTAAATCCACTAGCGGGTAATCCAAATTTCTCCCCAGATGCGCTTGGTATGAAGAGCGCACTGCCCTATATCGATCTACTCGCATCTGCTCACAATTTGGATAGTTTAAAAGCAGTTCTCAAGCAATTGTAATTATCGATTTATTGCAATTTAGAAATTCATTTTCCCGAATGTTATAGGGCTAGTATTGCGGATTTATCAGTAAAAGAGCTTTTTTTGTAAAACAACCTTAAATTTCAATTCCATTTTGTAAGAAATATCCATTAGTTTTTTTAACTTAACAATCCAATTTTAAAAACAAATGCAGGTAAAAGGAAATTACATGGTAAATACTACACCTAATGTAGTTTGGGACATGATCACAAATCCTGCAGTTCTAGAAAAAATAACCCCCGGGATTAAGACACTTACCGTTACAGGACCTGATCAATATGATGCAATTTCAGAGGTGAAGGTAGGTCCTGTAAAAGGAAATTTTGAAGGTACTCTATCTTTAAAAGACCAAGTAAATTTAGAAAGCTGCGTCTTGGTGGTCGATCAAAAAAGCAAGATGGGAAATGTCGTGGCTGAGATTAGTATGAAACTAATTCCTGATGGCAATGACAATACGGAAGTGCAATATACTGGTGATGCTAAAATGTCCGGAATGTTAGCAAGAATGGGACAGCGAATAATGAGCGGAGTGGTGAGTACTTTGTCGCGACAATTTTTTCAATCGCTTAATAAAGAGTTGGAGGGAGAACCCTCAACAGAGTAGAAAATCAACCTAAAAAACATATTAATATGCAGATTACTTTAACCGTAAATGGTAAGCAGTATTCCAATGATATTGAGCCGAGAATGAGCTTGACTCAATATTTAAGAGAAGTACTCGACCTTACTGGCACCCATGTGGGTTGCGACACTAGTGGTTGTGGTGCTTGTACAGTTTCATTAAATGGTGCTGCCGTAAAATCGTGCACGTTGTTAGCAGTACAGGCCGATGGCGGCGAACTCACAACTATCGAGGGAATGGCCAATGGAAACGAAATGCATCCAATTCAAAAAGCTTTTAAAGAACATCACGGACTACAATGTGGGTTTTGCACACCCGGTATGGTAATGACCGCTGCTAATATTTTAAAAGACAATCCAAATCCATCAGAAGAAGAGATTAGACATGGACTTGAAGGTAATTTTTGTCGATGTACAGGATATCACAATATTGTTAAATCAATTCAGCACGCAGCTGAAGAAATAAATAACTAGCCATGGGGAAATTTGTTGGAAAAGCTGTAAAAAGACGTGAAGACGCTCGTTTTCTCAAAGGAGCTGGTACATATACTGATGATATTAAGTTGCCAAAAATGGCGCACACGGCATTCGTAAGAAGCCCGTATGCACATGCGAATGTATTAAGCATCGATATTGAAGAGGCTAAAAATGAACCTGGAGTAATCGCCATATATACAGGCAATGACGCTTGTGGAGAATTTGGTGTGCCATGTGGTTGGCAGGTAGATTTTAAAAATGGTGAGACTATGCGAGAGCCTGCACATCCGCTATTAACAAAAGATAAAATAAGGCATGTAGGCGAAGCAGTTGCAATTGTTGTAGCCGAGACCTTAGAACAAGCTAGAGATGCCGCCGAAATGGTCATGGTTGACTATGAAGAACTTCTAGCAGTTACGGATCCGAAACAAGCGATGGAAGCCGGCGCTCCTTTGGTCCATGATCAATGGGAAGATAATGCTGCGTTTGACTGGTGTATTGGCAATGACCGAGCTGAAGTAGAAGCAGCCTTAGAAAGTGCCCATCATGTTACTGAAATGGAATATAGAAACCATCGGGTAGCACCAAATGCAATCGAGCCTCGAAGTTATATTGCTGATTATGATGTTAACGCTGATAAATGGACATTATATACAAGTACTCAGAATCCACATTTAATACGTTTGTTATTATGTGCTTTTGTACTTGGAATTCCAGAGCATAAAGTGCGGGTGGTTTCCAAAGATGTAGGTGGTGGTTTTGGTAGTAAGATTTATCATTATACTGAAGAGGCATTACTAACATGGATTTCCAGAGAAATAGGAAGACCTGTTAAATGGACATCGGATAGAAGTGAAGCTTTTATGACTGACGCACATGGTCGAGACCATGTTGTAAAATCGAAAATGGGCTTTGATAAAGATGGAAAAATAGTAGCGCATCTAACAGATGAGTACTGCGCCATGGGTGCATATTTGTCAACGTTCGCTCCTGCAGTGCCGACTTATTTACATGGTACCCTCTTTCAAGGGGTTTATACAACACCCTTAATTCATTTGAATGTAATAGCACCATTTACACATACGGTTGTAGTTGATGCATATAGAGGAGCAGGAAGACCGGAAGCTACTTATTTATTGGAACGTATTATCTCTAAAGCAGCTAAAGAAATGGGAATGGATCCTGCTGAGATACGATTCAAAAACTTCATCCCTCCATTTGATGGTGTTGAAGAAGCTGGCTATCAAACCCAGGTGGCTCTTCAATATGATAGCGGAGATTACCACGGAGTACTTGAACGAGGACTTGAAATGTTGGGGTATGAAGATTTTAGAAAAGAACAAGCTAAAGCAAGAGAGTATGGAAAATTACTCGGAGTAGGTTTTTCTTCTTATATAGAGGGCTGTGGTATAGCACCATCTGCTGTAGTTGGTGCTTTGGGTGCCCGGGCAGGATTGTATGAAGTAGGACATGTTCGTGTTCAACCTACCGGAAAAGTTTCAGTTTTCACGGGAGCACATTCACATGGTCAAGGTCATGAAACCGTATTTGCTCAATTTGTTGCAGACAAGTTGGGCATCGAGATGGATGATGTAGAAATTGAACATGGAGACACCGATCAAGTAGCATTTGGTATGGGAACATATGGTTCTCGGAGTTTAGCCGTGGGAGGTAGCGCAATTATTAAAAGTATTGATAAAATCCTCGAAAAGGGAGCTAAGATCGCTGCGCATAAGCTAGAGGCGGCTGAAGAAGATCTGGAGTATGCCGAAGGCAAATGGACTGTAAAGGGAACTGATAAATCTATTTCATTTGGAGATGTTTCATTAACGGCTTATGTACCTCATGATTATCCAGAAGGCCTAGAGCCAGGATTAGATTTTAGTAGTTTTTATGACCCATCTAATTTCACTTATCCATTCGGAACTCATATTGCCGTAGTAGAAGTAGATTCGGATACCGGTAAGGTTGATGTAAAACGCTTTATTGCTTGCGATGATGTTGGTAATGTAATGAACCCGATGATTGTTGATGGACAAATTCATGGCGGTGTAGTGCAGGGTATAGGTCAGGCATTGTTAGAAGAAGTTGTTTTTGATGAAGCCGGACAAATGATCAACGCTTCGTATATGGATTATGCAATGCCGCGAGCAGATGATATTCCAATGATAGAAACGGATCGTACTGTGACTCCATGCCCTCATAATCCGCTTGGAGTTAAGGGAGCAGGAGAAGCTGGTTGTATTGGCTCGACACCTGCAGTAGTAAATGCTGTTGTTGATGCATTAGCGCATTTAGGAGTAACGGATATTCAAATGCCAGTTACCCCACAACGTGTATGGAAAGCAATGCAGAATTAATTATTAAAAAGACAGATCATGATACCAGCAAAATTTGATTATATAAAAGCATCCTCAGTATCAGAGGCCGTTGATTTATTAGATAAGCATGGCTTTGATGCAAAAATTCTATCTGGCGGGCATAGCCTTATACCCGCTATGAAATTAAGATTAAATAGACCCGAAGTGCTTATTGACATTAGTGGTATTTCAGGGATGGATTCTATTACTGAAGAAGGAGGGGAGATTGTAATAGGTGCTAATTGCACTCACCATGATATCGCTACTTCTAAATTAGTTAATGATGATTTAAATATACTTGCCCAGACAGCAAAAGCGATAGGAGATATTCAGGTACGAAATAGAGGAACGCTAGGCGGCAGTTTAGCACATGCAGATCCAGCAGCCGATTATCCTGCTACGGTTTTAGCTTGTGATGCTACAGTTGTCGCTGAAGGAAAAAAGGGACAGCGATCAATCCCAATCTCAGACTTCTTTCAGGGTATTTTTACAACGGCTTTAGAAGATGATGAGATCATTACTTCGATAAGATTTCCAAAGGTAAAAAATGGGAATTATCAAAAGTTTTTTCAATCAGCTTCTCGCTTTGCAGTGGTTGGCGTGGCGGTTGTGAAAAGTGGAAATGAAGTTAAAGTAGGAATCACTGGTGTTGCCGATACACCTTATCGTGCAAAAGGAGTGGAAAACGCCTATAATGGCTCTGCTGATGCTGCCGATCACGCGGTCGATAATGTTGAGGTAATGAGTGATCATTTCGCTGATGTCGAATACCGTTCACATCTTGCAAAAGTGATGACTAAACGAGCTTTGGAAGCCTAGAGATATTAAAATTAGGAATGAAAGGCCTCATTAATTGAGGCTTTTTTTATGCTTCTACAGTTAGCTTTTTTGGTAATTCGGCTAAAGATTTAATTGTAACTGACGGCTCATATTCCCACGGATCAAAAACAGTATTCTCTTTTCGTTGTACCCATGCCGTATTCATCCCATAAGACACTGCCCCTATAACATCAAATGTATTACCTGAAATAAGCCAAGAAGCCCGTTTTTCTGATTTTGTAACTTCATTAAAATAGGCATATACTTTAGGATTCGGTTTAAAAGTTTTTAGACTTTCAACACTTACAATTCCCTCAAAGTGAGAACTGATATTGGCATTTTCAAGTAGGGTAGCAACGGCATTTTTACTTCCATTGGAAAATGCAAAAAGACGATGCCCTTGGTTTTTTAGTTCTTCTAAAGTACTAATAACATCATCGAATGCAGGTAGTACTTTATATACATTCATTAGTTCATTTTTGTTATTTGAAGATAGATCAATTTCTAAGTCAATGCATGTGTAATCCAACGCTTCTTTAGTACAAACTGAGAAATCGACATAACGATCCATTAGGGCCCGTCTAAAGGAATATTCCAATTGCTTATTCCTCCATGTCTCCATAAAGAGAAATGCTTTTTCGCCAACCATATTCTTCAATGTATCATATACTCCAGAGGTATTTATTAGTGTGCCATAAACATCAAAAGCAATGGTATATTTCATATAGGCAATTATTAGGATTGATATCTAAAGATACATAAACAAGCCTAAGAAATTTTTAAACGAGCAATTCCTGTGTTGAATTTATTCAATAAAAAAACCTCCGTTACAAAACGAAGGTTTATCTAATTTATGTGACTTGGCTGGGGCTCGAACCCAGGACCCTCTCCTTAAAAGGGAGATGCTCTACCAACTGAGCTACCAAGTCGTGCAAAAGAGTTATAAATAACTTCCCTTAAGCGGGTGCAAATATAATATCAATAATTAAAATATCAAGAGAATTTTCATGTTAATTTTCTTTTTTTTGAAAGGCTTTAAAAAGCTGTAATTTTGACCTCACTTATGCAAGGAAAAAAAATAGTTTTATTGGGATATATGGGCTCAGGTAAGTCCACTATTGGGAAATTGTTAGCTAATAAATTAAAGTATCAGTTTATTGATTTAGATCAATATATAGAAAAGCAAGAAGGGCATACCATTCCAAATATATTCAAGAATGAAGGAGAGCTGTATTTTAGAAAAAAAGAACATCATTACTTAAAAGAAGTTCTAGCGCTTAAACAAGATGTTATTCTTTCGCTCGGTGGAGGCACTCCCTGTTTTGCTGGAAATATGGACGTGGTTAAAAAAGGGGGAGCTTCTTCGATTTATCTCAAGTTATCGATTCCTACGATTGTAAAAAGACTAGCACCTGAAAAGGCTGGAAGACCACTAATCGCTCATATTGAAAAAGAAGAAGACTTATTAGAGTTCATAGGAAAGCATCTGTTTGAAAGAAGTTATTACTACAACCAGGCGGAGCATGTCGTCTCTGTTGACCAAGAAACACATGAGCAAATCATTGATTCAATACAAACTATGCTAGACTGACTGCATCTTTCTTGCCAAATGTAACGTTTACATGCTCTTGCAATGAAGTTGATAATGAAATACCCTTAAAATCAGCCTTCACAGGATATTTTTTATGATTGCGATTAACGAGTACAGCTGTTTTAAAGTTCTTTAGAGGTACATCTAAAAAGTGTTTTACGCCATATATTAGTGTGGTACCGGAGTTAAGTACATCATCTACAAGTACCAATGCTTTGTTTTCATAATCTTTTATTTCTAAAGAGGTGGTAATTGTATTAATAGGATTTTTTTTATCGATTTTAACTCGGCATAATGTAATGGTAGCATCACAAATATCAGAAAGCGTTGCCTGTATTTTCTCGGCAAAAACAAATCCATTCTTTTCAATACCAGCAATAATAATTTCCTTTTCATCAACATTACTCTCTAAAATTTGATAAGCGATTCGTCTTATCTTATGCTGAATTTGATCGTGATCTAAAATGACACTATTGGTAGACATGCTAATAATATTTAGGATAAAGATATTAATCTAAGAGACAAATTTAGGGATGCATTCAAAAGATTAAAATTAAAACTCTCAATCTCAATTTTTTCATTCTTTTCATACCCTAAACTTCATCTTCTGTGTCATCCCGATATTCTTCAATATCTCTTCTATCCTTTTTAGTTGGTCTGCCATCTCCTTTTTTTCTGTAATGGTCTTTTGCCAGTTTTAAAAGGTCTAGATGGTCAAAGGCTTCTTTAGGGGTAATATCTTTGCGATACATATCTACTAGTTTCGCACCTAAACGACTAGGAGGAATGTCTAGAATTTCAAGCTTATAATTAATCTGATTTTTTCTAACCGTTACCGTATCACCAATGTAAATTTCTCTCGATGGTTTTACGGTTTGGTCATTTACTTTTACTTGACCTTTCTTACAGGCATTAGTGCCAATATTTCTGGTTTTGAAATATCGTAGGCACCATAATAATTTGTCAATGCGCATCTTGTTTTAAAATGAAGTTAAAGCCATTTCAAAAATACTTTAAAATTGTATCTTGCGCCCTTAATGATGAAAAGGAATGAATTTTAAAAGTGTATTTGGAGCACTAGTTTTAGTGCTGTTTTTTGCAGCTGCTTGTAATAACGATGATGACAACGGACCTACAAGTATCCCGTTAAGAGATCAGGCTGAACAATATGTAGTTGATAATGATTCGATTGTAGAGTTCTTGCAGACTCATTTTTATGAGTTGGATGCCGAAGGTGAGATTGTTTTTGATACTATTGCTGGAGATAATGCTGGCAGAACCCCACTTTTTACGCAAGTAGAAACAAAAGTTATTGAAACAGATGAGGTTGATTTCAATCTCTACATTTTGACAGTTAGGCAGGGATCAGAGTCCGAAGGAAATGATATTCGCGTAACTGACTCTACTTTAGTTACGTATAGAGGTCGTTTGCTTGACAATACTCAGTTTGATAGAGCAATCAATCCAATTTGGTTTGACCTTACTGGAGTGATTAGAGGATTTAGTACTAGTTTTTCGGAATTTACAGCGGGTAATGGTATCTCAGAAACCAATGATGATGGAACGGTAACATTTGCAGATTTTGCGCAAGGAGCCGTATTTATTCCTTCTGGCCTCGGTTATTTTGAACGCGCGCAGCCAGGAATTCCATTTTACTCTCCTCTTAGTTTTACGTTTAAGATTTTTAAGTTAGAGGAAACGGATCATGATAATGATGGTATTCCTTCTTATATGGAAGACTTAGATAATAATGAGAATCCTTTTGATGATGATACTGATGGTGACACCGGTCCTAATTACCTAGATGCAGATGATGATGGTGACGGTACTTTAACGCGTGATGAAATTGTAGTAAATGAAGATGGGACTATTACATTTACAGATACCGACGGAGATGGTACGCCAGACTATTTAGATAATAGAAACGATAATTAAAAGAACAAGTATTACCAATAAAAAAAAATCCCGCTTTTAGCGGGATTTTTCGTTTTAATTTGATATCAAATCTAGCGAATATCATAGTCTAAATGATGCGCTAAATATAAGTTGTGTTGGCCTTGAATCTAAAGCGAACAAGGGTGCATCATCGGCGATATTAGTATTTATGAAGTTAGCTTCGTTCTCATTAAAACCACGCTCAAAGCGAACATCCAGCCCTAGATTTCCTAACTGGACGCCAGCTCCAATATGCAATCCTACGCTTATCTCGTTCTCTACATCATCAATGTCGACGTTGCCAAGATCAAGATCATTATTTAACGTATACTGAAAGGCTGGCCCTGCGAATATTCTTAATGGACCAATAATTTTATAGCCTAATAATATGGGAAGATCTAATTTTGACGTTTTGTAATCTGCTGTACCATTATTTATACCGTATTCGCTATTTGTACGGGTGTAGATTAATTCAGGTCTTAGATAGAGATTAGAAAAATTAAGTTGGCCATAAAATCCAATATGAAAGCCAACTTTACCTTCTCCACGGTCTTCAATTAAATTTTCTCCAGTAGTAAGGATCTCTCTAAGCTCTCCGTTACTGTTGTAGTTTAAACCAGCTTTAATACCAAATGATGATCGGTCATCATTTCTTTGCTGACCATAGCTAATTACACTCGCCATAAGAGCGAGCATTAAAAAATACCTTTTCATGTGTTAACGTTTTATGATTGAAACTATACAACGTATAGAATGAGTAATTATTTTCTTTTAATTACTTTCTGAGAAGCTTTTACAATTGCCTCAGCATTCAGACCATACTTGGCCATTAATTGGTCGGGTGTGCCCGATTCGCCAAATGTATCTTGGGTTGCGACAAACTCTTGAGGTACTGGATTGTTTTGCACCAATGTACGAGCAACACTTTCACCGAGACCACCGTAATAGTTATGCTCTTCTGCTGTAACAATGCATCCTGTTTTCTTGACAGAAGCTAGAATAGCAGCTTCATCCAATGGTTTTATAGTGTGAATGTTGATTACCTCTGCTGAAATACCTTGCTTTTCTAGTTGTTCGGCTGCTTGTAAGGCTTCCCATACTAAATGACCAGTTGCCACGATAGTAACATCGGTACCTTCAGATAACATAACCGCTTTACCAATCTCAAAAGTCTGATCTTCTGATGTGAAATTTGCCACTTTCGGTCTTCCAAAACGGAGATAAACCGGACCATGATGTTCAGCAATAGCCAATGTTGCTGCTTTGGTCTGGTTGTAATCACAAGGATTAATCACCACCATACCTGGCAACATCTTCATTAAACCGATATCTTCTAGAATCTGATGTGTAGCTCCATCTTCGCCTAAAGTTACCCCTGCATGTGAAGCACATATTTTTACATTTTTGTCAGAATATGCTATGGACTGACGAATTTGATCATAAACACGACCTGTAGAAAAATTGGCAAATGTTCCTGTAAACGGAATTTTGCCACCTATAGTTAGTCCAGCGGCAATACCCATCATATTAGCTTCTGCAATACCTACTTGAAAGAAACGTTCGGGATGATTCTTTTTAAAGTCGTCCATTTTTAACGAACCGATCAAGTCAGCACAAAGTGCCACTACGTTTTCATTCGTTTTCCCAAGTTCAGTTAAACCTGCTCCGAAACCCGATCTGGTATCTTTTTTTCCGCTGTCTGTATATTTTTTCATTTTCGTACTTTCCTTGTGTTAGTAGTCTCCTAAAGTTTCTGGATTTTGGCTTAATGCGCTTGCTAATTGATCGTCATTGGGTGCCTTACCATGCCAAGCATGTGTATGCATCATAAAATCGACTCCATTACCCATTTCAGTATGTAATAACACACAAACTGGCTTTCCTTTTCCTGTTTTTGATTTTGCCGTTGCCATTCCTTCTAGAATAGCATCCATATCATTTCCTTTAGCTATTTCAGCGACATCCCAACCAAAAGCCTCAAATTTTTGTTTGATACTTCCCATTGGTAGTACTTCGTCTGTCGATCCGTCAATTTGCTTTCCATTAAGATCAATGGTTGAAATTAGATTGTCAACCTTTTTCGCAGCGGCATACATAATAGCTTCCCAGTTTTGACCTTCTTGTAATTCACCATCACCATGCAAGCTATATATAAGGTGCGAATCGCCATTTAATTTTTTTGCTTGTGCAGCACCTAAAGCAACCGACATGCCTTGACCTAATGATCCAGAAGCTATTCGAACTCCAGGAAGTCCTTCGTGTGTAGTAGGATGGCCTTGTAAACGTGAATCTATTAATCTAAATGTATTCAGTTCATCAACAGGAAAGTAACCACGTCTAGCTAAAACACTATAGTAGACAGGAGAGATGTGACCATTAGATAAAAAGAAAAGATCTTCTTCTTTTCCATCCATATCAAAACCTTCTTTGATATCCATAATCTCGTTAAACAAGGCAACAAAGAATTCGGCACATCCTAAAGACCCACCTGGGTGACCTGAGTTTACTTTGTGAACCATGCGCAAAATATCTCGGCGCACTTGCGTTACCAAGTCATTTAACTGTTGAATATTTGACATTTTTATAAAATTGAAATTCCGCTCAAAAGTAATTTTTTTATTGGCTAACCAATGATTGATTTTGGGGTTTTTATTGTCGATTTATTAACTTTTTTTAATAACCTGCTTTAGCTGGTTTTCAAAGCTCTTAATTGGGACTTTTTTTCTTTGATTTATTACTCTTTAAACTTTTATTTTAATTAGTTGTTAATTAGTATGCTTAATCGTACCTTTGCAAGCCTTTTTGGCGGATGGAAAATCAGAAAGGAAATAACAATTTTTTATATAAACAACTTCTACATATACCCGCATTAATTTTCCTATTCATGTAGAATACAAATTTTAATCAGCAATGGCTGAAAAAAAACAAACAGAAGAAGTTCAGGAAACTGCAACTGTTGAAGCTCCAGTAGTAAGTGAAGCGCAACAAAATCCTGAGCAATTTTTAAAAGAATTCAACTGGGAAAAATACGAAGAAGGTATTGAGCAAGTTGAAGACAAAAAGCTACAAGAATTTGAAAAACTAGTAGCTGAGAACTTCGTAGATACTGCAGATGAAGAGGTGGTAGATGGTACAGTTGTACACATGACCGATCGTGAAGCGATTATCGACATTAACGCAAAGTCAGAAGGTGTAATTTCTCTTAACGAGTTTCGTTACAATCCTGATTTAAAAGTTGGTGACAAAGTTGAAGTTCTTATTGATGTAAGAGAAGACAAAACAGGTCAATTAGTATTATCTCATCGTAAAGCACGTACCATCAAAGCATGGGATCGTGTAAATGCAGCGCATGATACGGGCGAAATCGTAAATGGTTTTGTTAAGTGTCGTACTAAAGGAGGTATGATCGTTGACGTATTTGGTATCGAGGCGTTCTTGCCAGGTTCACAAATTGATGTGAAGCCAATTCGTGATTACGATCAGTATGTAAACAAAACAATGGAATTCAAGGTGGTTAAGATTAATCACGAATTCAAAAACGTTGTTGTTTCTCATAAAGCACTTATCGAAGCGGATATCGAAGAGCAGAAAAAAGAAATTATCGGTCAGCTGGAAAAAGGCCAAGTATTGGAAGGTACAGTTAAGAATATTACTTCTTACGGTGTATTTATCGATCTTGGTGGTGTTGACGGACTTATTCACATTACTGATCTTTCTTGGAGCCGTATCAATCATCCGAACGAGATTGTTGAGCTTGACCAGAAATTAAATGTTGTAATTCTTGATTTTGATGATAACAAGTCTAGAATTCAATTAGGTCTTAAGCAATTACAAGCGCACCCATGGGAAGCACTTGGCGAAGAGGTTAAAGTTGGTGATAAAGTAAAAGGTAAAGTCGTAGTTATTGCTGATTACGGTGCCTTTATCGAAGTAGCTGAAGGTGTAGAAGGATTGATCCACGTTTCTGAAATGTCATGGTCAACGCACTTGCGTTCTGCTCAGGATTTCGTAAAAATTGGCGATGAAGTAGATGCTCAAATCCTAACATTAGATCGCGAAGAGCGCAAAATGTCTTTAGGTATTAAGCAACTTACTCCTGACCCATGGACAGATATTACTTCTAAGTACCCTGTAGGTTCTAAACATTCAGGTATCGTGCGTAACTTCACTAATTTTGGTGTATTCGTAGAGTTAGAAGAAGGTATCGATGGTCTTATCTATATTTCTGATCTTTCTTGGACTAAGAAAGTGAAGCACCCATCTGAAGTTGTTGCCGTTGGTGACAAGCTTGATGTATTGGTGTTAGAATTAGATGTCGAAGGACGTAAATTAAGTTTAGGTCATAAACAAACTAAGGAAAACCCTTGGGATAAGTATGAAACTGAATTTGCTTTAGAATCTATTCATAAAGCAGCGATCGAAGAGATCGTTGATAAAGGTGCAACTGTTAAGTTCAACGAAGACATTACTGCTTTCGTACCACAACGTCATCTTGAAAAAGAAGATGGTGGTAAGTTAAAAGCTGGTGAAGAAGCTGAATTTAAGATCATTGAATTCAATAAAGAATTTAAGCGCGTTGTAGCATCTCATACTGCTGTATTTAAAGCAGAAGAAGCTAAAATCGTTAAGCAAGCTGTTAAGCGTCAAGCGCAACAAGCTGCAGAAGCAAAACCAACATTAGGTGATGCAAACGAAACATTAGCAGCACTTAAAAAGAAGATGGAAGGCGGCGAATAAGTCACATTTCATTTCTAGGATAATAAAAGGTCGTGTTTTACACGGCCTTTTTGTTTTTTTAGTCCTAACTTTAAGACCTTAAATACGTGTTTGAGTGTCTATTAAAAATAATTTGGGACGCATTTGTAAAGTTTACTTTATATTTAGACTAAGTACGACAAAAGCAAACATTTCAATTATCAATTTTCATGAATAGTATCATAGAAGCGACCTCTAATAATCTGTCAAAATCTAAAGTATTACTAAATCAACTTACCGATAGTCAATTAACCGACGCTTCCATCTCACCATATTACTCGTGTGTAGGATCACATATTCGACATATTCTTGACTTTTATGACTGTATCCTAAAAGGTTTGGATGCTGATGAGGTAGACCTTACAGCAAGAGCGCGCGATGTTCGTGTTGAGCAAGATTGTGAATATGCATCTTTGAATGTTGATCGTGTTTTAAGTGCGTTGCAAAAACTTGAAAACGCAGAAAAACAAGTTACCGTAATAGATGACTTGGGTGCAGGCAAAGTAGCATTACCCTATACAGTTGCGGCATTACTAGCGCAGGCAAATAGCCACACTATACACCATTACGCTATAATCAGTTATATTTTAGACCGATTGAATGTTGAGGTAACTGATGCTTCCTTTGGTTATAATCCTACCACGCCGGTTAAAGAAAAGGCATAGTTATCAGTAGGAAGATAGAGAAAAGAGAAAAGAGAAAAGAAAAAAGAAAAAAGAGTATAGGGGTAACTTTTATTGTTGTTGATTTCAATTTGTCAAACTTTCATAACTCATAACTCATAACTCATAACTCATAACTCATAACTCATAACTCATTTTTGTCGCTTCCCAAAAACTGAATTCATAACCGTATTCAATCCTTTAAAAGCAAGTACTATTGCAAGTATCGAAAAGAAAATACCTGCAATTAAAACAGGATAAAACAAAAAGTGTTCTTGGTTTTTAAAAGCTTGATATATTACCGTAGGTCCGATAAACATGAGTACTGCCGTAACAGCCATCATACGAATTCCGCGTATCAATAATTCCTTATCAGTGTTCATCGTTAAAGTGATTTATTGCTTTACGGACACTTTGGTGCTTTTCAAGAAGAGCAGAAGCCTCATGTTGATCGATGTTTAGTGCATCCATAATCATTCGTGTACCACGATCAACTAATTTATTATTGCTCAATTGCATATCAACCATTTTATTCCCTTTCACTCGACCTAATTTAATCATGACGGCTGTTGAGATCATATTCAAAACCAGTTTTTGTGCTGTTCCAGCTTTCATCCTAGAACTACCCGTTACAAATTCGGGACCGACGACTACTTCAATAGGATATTTGGCAACTTTAGCTAGAGGACTCCCTTCATTACAGGTAATACAACCTGTTATAATCTCATTTTCATTGCAAATTTCTAAAGCACCAATCACATAAGGAGTAGTGCCTGAAGCAGCAATCCCTATGACAACATCTTTAGAATTAATCTCATATTCTTGAAGATCTTGCCAGCCACCTTGGGTATCATCTTCAGCAAATTCTACAGCCTTTCTAATTGCAGAATCACCACCTGCGATGAGTCCTATGACTAAGTCATGAGAAACGCCAAATGTAGGCGGGCATTCCGATGCATCCAAAATTCCCAAACGACCACTTGTCCCTGCTCCTAAATAAAACAGTCTACCTCCATCAGCCAATTTTTTAGCCGTGATATCAATTAACGGCTCGATTTTAGGTAGCACTTTTTCAACAGCTAAAGCTACTTTTTGGTCTTCATTATTCATGTTTTGTAATAATGAAGCAGTACTCATTTGCTCTAAATGATCATGAAGAGAATCTTGCTCAGTAATTTTTTTGAAAGCCAAATTTGTGTGATTTAAAATCGAAATCCAAAGGTAGGTATTCTAAAAAACTTTTATTACAGTATCGTGGCAATATGACAACGTTAATTGTATGGACCCAGTGGATGCTAGAATAATTGGATAAAAGTGATTCCTATTCGTTAACTATTGTATTTAGCATTTAGCTCTTCCACAATACGTTCAATCTTTTTGTTTTTTGCTGTTTTGTCTAGTATGACGGCTGGAGCTTGTCTAACCTTGCAGTCTTTTATAGCGCACCGTTCGCAGGTAACGCCGACATTTTGAGTTTTGATTTTTGAGTCAGATAAAAAGTTGATTTTTCGTTCCAGTTGTTTGTTGATCAATAAACCAACACTAATACTGCGATAATGATTCTCTTTAAATGGATCTTTAGTGGCGGAGGACAACACCAAATACTTTGTGTTATCACTTTCGTAATTAGAAATTTGAATTTCAAATTCATGAGGCTTTTTACTTCTGGAAATATCTTTCAAAACATTTAAAGAAACCCAGCGTCTGCAATAATGTTCGTTCGTTTCATTAGCATGTGGCGAATGCTGATGTGATAAATGAAGTTCTTTTTTCAGGTGAAATTTGGTATCTCCTGCTTTGTAAGTGAACCGCAAAAAAAACAAGTTCTGAATATTAAAAGCTTTGGGCAAGATATTGGTTAATCGCTGATAAAATGATTCTGGCGAAGCATTGAAGGCTTCAACTGTTTTAAGAAATAAGCGCTCGTTAAAGGTCTTTTTCTTAAAAATGGTTTCCAGTTGAGATGTCAATTCATTTTTAGGAATGATGAGTGCGCCAGCGAAATAAGAGGCATAAAAATTATTAATAACCTGATCAAAGGTTTCAAACTTTATCCAAGGAAAGGTGTATAGCCTATTGTTAATGCCCAAAAAGTTATATGCGATTTCTTTGGCGTAAATAAAGGTGCGTTGCGCTTCATCTATTTCGTCCGCCAGTAGTAGTGTATTGGTATTTGGAATAAAAACGGAGCGCAAATTACCCAAGGCTTCATAATTGCTTAGTTCATTATTGGTAATCTGATAGCCATATTCTTCAATTAAAATTTCTTCTAACTCTTGAGATGTTAATGGTCGATGCAAGTTGATATGATAAGCCTTAGCAAATTTTAAAACTTGATGTTCAAGATCGTCGAAATAATTATTGTTTGCTTCTTGAAAAGAGCGAACTGAGGCTAGGAAAAAACTTTCTCGACTAAAGTTGTAATGCTGAGCAATTTCAATAATGGTACTAATGAATGCATTCACTTTGACAGGTGCATTTGCGACTATATCAATTAATGTACTCTCTTTAATACCAAAAAGATCCAGAGGAATTTCCTTTAAGATTCTTGACTGCAGCAATTCGCCTATTGGAGCTAGATTTTTATCCAATTTCAAGGAAACCATTTGGTCGTAGGGAACGTCAAGTGTCTCCGATAAAATCGCGATTTTATCTGGTTTAGGATATTTCTTTCCTTTCTCAATCTCGTTTAAATACGATTTTGATAAACCAGAAATTTTTGACAAGCCGAACAATGATAAATTTTTATCATTACGAATTTGTTTAAGCTTTAAACCAAATATCAGTTTTATGTATTCCTGTTGCATAGTAATAATACAAAAGTAATGTTTTTTGCGAACATTATTAAAAAGCGAAAAAATACATTTAGCGAACGTTCGCTTTTTTTTTACAAATCTTTGTTTTAATATTGTCCTGTAAAACGATAAGATCATGGAAAACACACTTTTAAAACAATCAAAAGTTCAGTTCGCTAATCAAGTAACAAATTACTATCCAGAAATTTTAACCGATGATGCACTGGAATTTGTTGCTGCACTTCATGAAAAGTTTAATTCAAAACGATTGGACTTATTAGTCAATCGTGAAACACAGCAAGAGATTTTTGATAAGGGAGAATTTCCAAAGTTCCCCGAAGAGACAAAATCAATTAGAGAAGGGAAGTGGACAGCTGGGAACATTCCGCATGATTTAGAAGACAGACGCGTAGAAATAACGGGGCCAGTAGACCGTAAAATGATTATCAATGCATTGAACTCAGGAGCAAAGACTTTTATGGCCGATTTGGAAGATAGTAATTCACCAACTTGGGCTAACTGTATGCAGGGTCAACAGAATTTAATTGATGCTAATAATAAAACCATATCTCTTGTCGATATGAAACGAGGAAAGTCGTATCAGTTAAATAATAAAACTGCTGTACTACTAGTAAGACCGCGTGGTTTACATCTAAATGAAAGACACCTTATCTTCAATGATCATAAAGCTTCGGGAAGCTTAGTCGATTTTGGTCTTTATGTATTTCATAATACAAAAACCATGATGAATAATGGGACTGCCCCATACTTTTATCTTCCCAAATTAGAGCACTATTTAGAAGCGCGTTGGTGGAATGAAGTTTTTGAATTTGCTCAAGATTATCTTAGAGTGCCTAATGGTACATTCAAGACTACAGTTTTAGTAGAGACCATTACTGCAAGCTTTCAATTAGACGAAATAATTTATGAACTACGGGATCACATTGTAGGTTTAAACTGTGGGCGTTGGGATTACATTTTTTCATATATCAAAAAGTTTAGAAACCATCCCAATTTTGTAGTTCCAAATCGGGATCAGGTTACTATGACTACTCCTTTTATGGATGCTTATTCAAAGCTGGTGATTCAGCGATGTCATAAACGTGGTATTCTTGCTATTGGTGGTATGGCAGCCCAAATTCCAATTAAAAATAATGAGAATGCCAATGCAATTGCCTTGGAGAAAGTAAGGAAAGACAAGGAGCGTGAGGTTAAAAACGGTCATGATGGAACCTGGGTTGCGCACCCTGCATTAGTTAATGTCGCTATGACAGAGTTTAATAAACATATGCCAAATCCTAACCAATTGCACGTAACTCGAGATGATGTACAAATAACTGAGCAAGATTTAGTTGAGATCCCTAAAGGAACTATTACCGAAGAGGGAATAAGAAAAAATATCAACGTGGGAATTTTGTATACAGAAGCTTGGTTACGCGGACATGGGGCCGTGGCGCTATACAATTTAATGGAGGATGCTGCCACAGCCGAAATATCGAGAACTCAAGTTTGGCAATGGCTAAAGAATGAAGTAATCCTAGAGGATGGGCAGAAATTTGACCTCGAGCTATACGGAAAACTATTTGACAACGAAGTGGAAAAAATCATAACGGAAATCGGTGAAGGAAATATAAAAAACACCAAGTTCAAATTGGCTTTTACGCTTTTTGATAAATTGGTTCTAGCTGAAAAATTCGAAGAGTTTTTAACGCTTCCATCCTATCAACATATATAAAAAAATGTCCCACAACTACGGCAATAGACTGCGGGACTTAATTATCAAAATATAGAATAACCTTAATAATTAAAGCAAACTTATGAAAAATTTGGCACAGGGTAATTACCAATCCGCACTACAAACAGTAAGAAATCTTAAAAAAAAGTACGGTGAAACCTGGAATGCGGTTAATCCTGAAAGTTCAGCTAGAATGGTGGCACAAAATCGCTTTAAAACTGGATTAGATATTGCGAAGTATACAGCTGCTATAATGAGAAAAGATATGGCAGAATACGATGCTGATTCTTCGCAATTCACCAAGTCTTTAGGCTGCTGGCATGGCTTTGTTGCTCAGCAAAAGATGATTGCTGTTAAGAAACATCATAAAACGACCGATAAAAAATACCTATACCTTTCGGGTTGGATGGTTGCAGCATTGCGTTCTGAATTTGGACCGCTACCAGATCAATCGATGCATGAAAAAACATCGGTTCCTTCATTAATCAAGGAAATTTATGATTTCCTACGTCAAGCGGATGCCGTTGCTTTAAACGATTTGTTTAGAAGGCTGGAAAAAGGCGAAGATGTACAGGATCAGATTGATAATTTTGAGACACACATTGTCCCAATTATTGCTGATATTGATGCTGGCTTTGGTAATGAGGAGGCAACTTATTTGTTGTCTAAAAAAATGATACAGGCCGGTGCATGTGCAATTCAAATAGAAAACCAGGTGTCAGATGCCAAGCAATGCGGACATCAAGATGGTAAGGTAACAGTACCACATGAGGATTTTATTGCTAAACTAAACGCAGTTAGATATGCATTTTTAGAGTTGGGGATAGATGACGGAGTTATCGTTGCACGAACTGATTCTGAAGGTGCCGGGTTAACTCAAAAACTTCCGGTTAGTCAGGAACCAGGTGATTTGGCCTCTAAATATTTAGCATTTGTTGAGGCTGAGGAAATTGCCATTACCGATGCAAAGGAGGATGATGTACTTCTTAAAAGAGATGGTAAATTAGTTCGTCCGGTGCGTTTATCAAATGGGCTTTACAGATTTAAAGATGGCTCTAATATCGACCGAGTTGTATTAGACTGTATTACGAGCCTTCAAAATGGTGCGGATCTATTATGGATTGAAACCCCGACACCAAATGTAAAGCAGATTGCTCATATGGTGAATAGGGTAAAGGAAGTGGTGCCTAATGCTAAGTTGGTTTATAATAATTCTCCTTCGTTTAATTGGACATTGAATTTCCGAGATCAAGCTTATGAAGAAATGTTGGAAGAAGGGGAGAATATGACGGCATATGACAGAAATAATCTTATGGACGCCCAGTATGATGATACTGAGTTAAGTTTTAGAGCAGATGAAAAGATCAGAACCTTCCAAATGGATGGGGCTAAAGAGGCAGGTATCTTCCATCACTTAATTACCTTACCAACATATCACACTACGGCACTACATATGAATGATTTAACCGAAGAATATTTTGGTGAACAAGGCATGTTGGCTTATGTAAAAGGTGTTCAGCGACAAGAAATTCGCAAAGGAGTTTCTTGTGTAAAGCACCAAAGGATGGCTGGCTCAGATCTTGGAGATGATCACAAAACATTCTTCGCTGGAGAAAAAGCTTTAAAGGCCGGAGGAGCAAAAAACACTTCAAATCAATTTGATAATGCTGAAGTTAAGCAGATTACCGAGGAGAAATTAAGTGTCCCTGCATAAATCCTAAGTTGGTAGTTTAGTTTGAGTCTTAAAAAGTATAACTAGAATTGCAAAAAGAGCTAATCAATAAGGTTAGCTCTTTTTTTGGTGTTGACAGCCATTTAATATGATTATATATGGCTTGGCTTTCGTTCATATAGCTACTCTACAACAATAGTCTCCTTAAATTCCTGCACAATTGCAAAATAACCAAGCGCAAAATTATCAGCTGCCTCTAGGTTGTCAAAAACATCATCATTATCGATGTTAGTTGCGTTAATGATATTACCTCTTACTGTGGCTACAGGAGTTGAGAAAGGACCGAAAGCACCTTCGCTTTGCTCAATTAGTTGACTCATATAATTGTAAAAAGATTCGTCAGCTCCTAGGATACTAACATCAAGCTCATCGCCAGGTTCGACATTATCATCAAAAAAGTATGAAAAGGTAAATTGCTGACCTTCATAAAACGTATCTTCTGTTTCTAAGAAATTACCATTACTAAAATCAAATACATAAAAGTCTTCTCGATCAGGTGTGTCAGTAAATGAAACGATAATCTCGGTATCGTCTTCATCAAAAATTGTCCCATCACCTTGTTCAACGTTATCGATAGGCGTTGTGGGTACAAATCGGGTACTTGCAACAAAGTTTTTACCATCAAAACCGATCAAAAGAAAGTACTCAATATTTCTATTTACAAAGGATGTAGGTATGCGCTGATCGGCATCGAAAGTAGGATCAGGAATATAAATACCTGAACCCGGAGTGGTCTCTGCTAAACTAGATGAGAACGTATCGATAATAGTACCATTCTCATCTTCTTCTTGCATAATGATGACCATTCTGTCAACACTAGTAATCTGATTTTCATCAAAGAAATTACTCGTTTCAGATACTCGTATCTCAATTGGCATGAACTGCTCGGTAATATCTACTCGAATAAGCGCATCGACAATTAAGCGAGGCGGTTCCGAAGGTGTTTCTATTTCCACAACATCTTCACAAGCACTCAAAAGCACCGTAGCGATTACCAATGTGGTAAGTCTAGTCCATATATGCGTGTATACTTTTCCCATCACTTAAAATTTAAAATTGTAGGTTACAGCAGGTATAATACCAAAAATTGAGGTACGAACTGCTTCATTTACCCCGGTGTCATTATTTTGCCTGAAGGCAATTGATTGGGCATTTCGACGGTTGTATAAATTATAAATACTAAATACCCATTCTGATTGCCATTTCCGACCTTTATTTTTAGTTGGTGTTAAGGTTGCAGATAAATCAATACGATGATAATCAGGCAGACGTTCAATATTTCGTTGCCCAAAAAACGGGATGGTAAGACCTTGAAATTCAAATTGGCCAACGGGATAGTTTGTAGGTTGACCGGTTTGATAAACAAAATTGGCGTTAAAATTCCATTTTTGATTCAAGTCATAGCTGCCATAAAGAGCTATATCATGAGTTTTATCGTATGGTGTGTTATACCATTCTCCACCATTAATTCCGGTTTCCTGCGCAGGGTTTTCATCGAGCCCGATAAATGTTCGACCTTGAGTCCGTTGTTCTGATTTTGATAAGGTGTAGGCTAGCCAACCTTGAAATTTGCCTTCATTTTTACGTAGTAGAAATTCCAGTCCATAGGCCCTTGCTTCTCCATTCAAAATTACTTGTTCTATAGCATCATTGGCTATTAAATTGGCGCCATCTATATAATCAATTCGATTATCGATGTCTTTGTAATATACTTCAGTTTCTAAAGTAAACTCACCATCATTAAATCGTTTAAAATACCCAAAAGCATATTGATTAAGAAGCTGTGGTTTTACAAATGGGCCACTTGGGGTCCACACGTCTAACGGAGTAGGAGAGCTTGTGTTAGAAAGTAAATGCAGGTATTGCGCCATACGCGTAGCGCTCGCTTTTATTGAATTATCTTCATTGAAAGAATAAGCCGCTGCAATGCGAGGCTCGAAATTAGTGAAGGTGGCAAGATTGGCACCTCGACCTGGATTAATGGTTTCAATTGGATCTGCTTCTTGATAAATTAGCAAGAAAGGATCGAAATTAACCGGGTTGTTATCTTCATATACGTTTAGTTCGTCTTGTCCTAAACGATTAAAAAGACTAAAACGAACACCATACTCCAAGCTTAACTTATCACTTATTTGATGTTCTAAATCGACATAAGCGGCTAATTCGTTTGCGTACTTTTTGGTTAACTGGTCCTCAACAATCCCCGAATCAGGCCCGTTTGGTTTAATCTTCCCAGGATTAAATACATAATAAATATCGTTTAGACCAAAGTTTAGCTGGAGCTTATCATTTATATAATTTTTGAGGTCATATTTTAAATTGAAATTTTGAATACCTGAGTTCCATTCAAAACCCACAAAATCTAATTCTAATCCGTAGAAGTAATCGGAGTAAATAAGTGACAAATTTGAAAAAAGACGATCAGAAAACAAATGATTCCATCTAAAATTCACAACGGAGTTTCCGTAAGTGTTTTCAAAACTATCGGCAATACTAAATACATCTCGACCAAAATAACCAGATAGAAATATGTTATTGTTGTCGTTTAGTTTATAATTTATCTTAGTGTTTAGATCATAGAAATATGCTCTATTTTCAATATCAAATAGCGGTAAAAACAAATGTGCATAGGAACCACGGCCCCCAACCAAAAATGCCGCTTTGTCTTTTTCTATAGGTCCTTCTATCAATAATCTACTTGCCACTGCGCCGATGCCTCCATTTACTTTAAGCTCTTTGCTATTTCCCTCTTTCTGAAAAATTTCCAATACAGAGGAAACACGACCGCCATAACGGGCAGGGATTCCGCCTTTATACAATTTTACGTCTTTGATTGCATCTGGGTTGAATACCGAGAAAAAACCAAATAAATGAGAGGAATTGAATATTGTAGCCTCGTCAAGTAAGATTAGGTTTTGGTCAACGGCCCCACCACGCACATTAAAACCGGAAGATGATTCGCCCGCGTTGGTTACACCAGGAAGGAGTAATAGTGATTTCACAACATCGGCCTCACCAAGAACAACAGGTATTTTCTTTATAGTTTCTACCTGTAGTGTATTTACACTCATCTGTGGTGTCTTAATGTCTATCTTTTTAGAATCATCAGTAACGATAACTTCCTCAAGTTGTTCAACCGCTTCAGAAATTTTAAAGTCAATTTTTTGATCTTTATCTAAGTTGATTTTCTGAAAGATATTCTGAAAACCGATATAAGATATTTGTACAGTATACTCGCCGGGAGGTACCGATATAGAGTAAAAACCATATTCATTGGTTACGGTGCCGGTTTTTAATTCAAGTATCGCAACAGTAACACCAATTAGGGTTTCATTACTGGCTTTATCAGTAATTGTTCCGCTTAAGGTAAAACGTTTTTGGGAGAAGGAGTATGCACTAAAAAAACAAAAAAGAACGGTAAGCAATTTTAAAAGCGCAGGCCTCATACAAGTATTTTTGTATAAAAATAGCCTAAAGCGATTATAATTGCTTACCGTTAACAAATATTTAATGAAGCATTCTTATAAAAAAGAAACTTCATTTAAAGTAGCTATTAAATACTAGCTAGAATATTATTTAAAGTCTCACTTGGACGCATTGCACTGGCTGCTTTGGCATCTTCTGGAAAGTAATAACCATCGATATTGATTGCTTTTCCTTGTGCTTCGATTAACTCCGTTGTAATCTTATCTTCATTTTCTTCAAATGCTTGAGCAACAGTTTTGAACTGCGCTTGTAAATCAGCATCTTTAGTTTGAGATGCCAATTCTTGTGCCCAATACATGGCTAAGTAAAAATGACTACCTCGCGTATCTAATTCATTAACTTTTCTAGAAGGTGATCTTTTATTATCTAAGAACTTTTCAGTTGCATCATCTAAAGTTTCTCCAAGAATTTTGGCTTTACTATTGTTATTTTTTTCGCCAAAATGATCTAAGGAAACGGCAAGTGCTAAGAACTCTCCTAAAGAATCCCAACGTAAATGCCCTTCTTCTAAAAACTGTTGTACGTGTTTTGGAGCAGAACCTCCTGCACCAGTTTCAAATAAACCACCACCATTCATTAAAGGAACAATAGATAACATTTTGGCACTGGTACCTACTTCTAAAATTGGGAAAAGGTCGGTAAGATAGTCTCTTAAAACATTACCAGTGACTGATATAGTATCTTTTCCGTCTTTAATGCGTTCTAAGGTGAAATGTGTCGCTTCTACTGGATCTAAAATGCGAATATCAAGTCCGTTAGTATTGTGATCTTTTAAATATTTCTCAACTTTTGCAATTAATTGTGCATCGTGTGCTCTGTTTTTATCTAACCAGAAAACTGCCGGTGTATTGCTGGCTCTAGATCTGTTTACAGCAAGTTTCACCCAATCTTGAATAGGAAGGTCTTTTACCTGACACATTCTCCAGATATCACCTTCTTCAACACTATGATCAAAAATCACAGTGCCATCGTGATTAGTTACCCGAACTGTTCCATTGTGTTCAATTTCAAAAGTTTTGTCGTGTGAACCATATTCCTCTGCCTTTTGTGCCATTAAGCCAACATTGGGCACTGTACCCATTGTTGTAGGATCGAATGCACCGTGTTGTTTGCAAAAATCAATAGTCGCTTGATACAGCTTCGCATAACTACTATCTGGAATTACTGCTTTAGTATCTTGTGATTTTCCTTCAGCATTCCACATTTGGCCTGAATTACGAATCATTGCGGGCATAGAAGCATCAATAATTACATCACTTGGCACATGAAGATTGGTAATTCCTTTGTCAGAATTTACCATTGCAAGATCAGGTCCGTTTACCAAAGCTTCATCAATATCTTTTAAAACTCCTGCCTTTTTATCGGCGTCTAATTCGGCTACTTTACTCAATAGATTACCGAAACCATTATTGACGTTTACGCCTATTTCATCAAATAGCGCATCGTATTTTGCAAATAGATCTGCAAAGTAAGTACGCACAGCATGCCCAAAAATAATAGGATCGGAAACCTTCATCATCGTTGCTTTCATATGCAATGAAAACAAGATATTTTTCTCCTTAGCATCAGTAACCTGTTCTTTTAAGAAAGATAGCAATGCCTTTTTACTCATAACACTGGCATCGACCACTTCACCTGCTAAAACGGGAACGTTTTCTTTTAAAGTATACGTTTCGCTATTGGTAACCAACTGAATTTTTAGACTACCTGCTTTTGCTATTTCAGCTGATTTCTCGTTACTTCTAAAATCACCATGATTCATTGTAGCGACATGTGTTTCAGAATCTGATGACCAAGCACCCATGCTATGTGGGTTTTTCTTGGCAAAATTCTTTACTGCTTTTGGTGCACGACGATCAGAATTCCCTTCACGAAGTACAGGATTTACGGCGCTACCTTTTATTTTGTCATAGCGTTTTTTAGTCGCTTCTTGTTCGTTATTTTCAGGTTCGTCAGGATAATCTGGTAATGCATATCCGTTTTCTTGTAGCTCGGCAATGGCCGCTTTAAGCTGCGGTATTGAAGCACTAATATTTGGTAATTTGATAATATTGGCTTCTGGTTTTTTTGCAAGTTCTCCTAATTCCGCTAAATGATCAGGGCCTTGTTGTTCTGTTGGTAATGTGTCTGAAAAAGCAGCAATAATGCGACCTGCTAGTGAAATATCGCGAGTTTCGATATTGATATTGGATGAGGCCGTGAATGCCTTTACAATTGGAAGAAAAGATTGTGTTGCTAAAGCAGGAGCTTCGTCCGTCTTAGTATATAAAATTTTTGCCATTCGATCTATTTTTTTGAGCGTGGCAAATATACAATAATCCGAGTGTTTTTTAGCTGTTGCTAAAGGCTATTCATTGAATAGGATTGTTATATAAATACAAAAGCCATATCAATGTAAATACATACTTGATATGGCTTTTTTGAAATAGATTGTTACTGTTCTAGTTACCATTCGTGATGTTAACGTGGGTGTCTGAAATATAATCTCGTCTTGCCCTTCAATCAGTCTGCACTATTTCTGTGGTTCTTTAGAGTTTTTGTTTTGCAACAATAGCTATAAACGAACCGTGGTATTGCTTTTTAAGTAGTAACATTATATTGCTTGCACATTACAACGCTATTACTGTTTCATCAACTAAGTATTGCTACTTCGTCGCCTACTGAAACTTTTATTATATACCTCAGATAAGGCTACCTGCATATCCTTATTTTGATATATAACAGATTTTTGGTTTGTTCAATAAATTGAATTTTTAAAAAATCTAAAAGCAATTCCGTTAAATAAAGAACGTTACTTTATTTCCATTAATAATTTAACAATACATTCTATATTTTGTTATTAATAGTTATGCTAATATATATGTAAAATTGATGAATGTCAATTTTTTTAACATAATAAGTATCAACTTGATATTAACTAAGGTTATTAACAATTGTTTACAAAACAAAAAGCCCCAGCAATTGTGCCGGGGCTTTTCAATTTAGCAATAGTATTGCTGCTATTTTCTAACTTCTTTAATACGAGCTTTTTTACCAGTAAGTTCTCTAAAGTAGAATATGCGTGCTCTACGAACTTTACCTCTTTTATTAACCTCAATTTTTTGAAGCGCTGGTAAGTTTACAGGGAAGATACGTTCTACACCTACAGTACCAGACATTTTTCTAATTGTAAAGGTTTCGGTTGCTCCGCTACCTCTTCGTTGGATAACTACTCCTCTAAAAAACTGAGTACGAGTTTTGTTACCTTCTCTAATTTCATAATAAATAGTGATTGTATCACCAGCTGAAAATTCAGGGAAATCTTTTTTAGCTACGAATTCGTCCTGAACAAATTTTACTAAATCCATTATAATGGTTTTAAAAAGTATAGTTCACACAACATTCACGATTCTCGCCAGAGGTTATGTAAATCGGCTGCAAAAGTATTAATTTCTTTATGTAATACAAGCTAAAAATACAGAAAAATTAACTGCTCTTTTTTAAGGTGAGACCAAACCAGATAAATCCTGTAACAAATATTAGGTAAATAATAGCACTTACAATACTAATCCATCCCTGCATTGTTACCAATTGGTCAACCCCAAATTGAGCAGCAAAAAAATTACTCGCTATAGATGCAAAGAAAGAGATGAAAGTCAATATGGCGCCAATAAGAATCAAAATGGTTGCTGCTGATTTCTTTTTATATACTAAAATACTTGTTGCTATTACTAGCCCTAGAATACCCAAGAAATGTAATGCTTGGCCAATATAAATGGTAATTGGAATGCCGTCGTCTGTCATGTTATATAAAGTTAAATTGGTTAATCTAATCCTCTAAAAGATCTGGGCGCTTTTCCTCTGTGCGTTTGTAAGCTTCATCTTCGCGCCATTGGTCAATTTTTGGTGTATTTCCTGATGTCAGAATCTCCGGAACTTTCCATCCTTTATAATTAGCCGGGCGGGTGTAAATTGGTGGAGCTAGTAAATTATCTTGAAAAGAATCAGTCAATGCAGAGGTTTCATTACCTAATACCCCAGGAATCAATCGTATAACAGCATCACACAAAACCGCAGCCCCAAGCTCACCACCTGATAAAACGTAATCGCCAATAGAAATCTCTCTGGTGATAAAATGATCACGAACTCGTTGATCTACACCTTTGTAATGACCACATAATATTATAATATTACCCTTAAGTGAAAGTTCATTAGCAATGCCCTGGGTTAATGTAGCGCCATCTGGCGTCATATAAATGACTTCGTCGTAATCTCTTTCTGCTTTTAAAGCCGAAATACATTTGTCAATCGGCTCAATCATCATCACCATACCGGCACCCCCGCCAAACTGGTAATCATCAATCTGCTTATAGTTATTAGAAGAGTAGTCTCGTAAGTTATGTATATGCACACTCACCAAACCTTTTTCTATTGAGCGTTTCAATATAGAAGCTTCAAATGGACTTTTTAAAAGGTCCGGAACAACACTAATGATATCAATTCTCATAGGGGCAAAAATACGAAACCTTGTACGTCTCAAAGTTTAGAATTTGAAAAATCTACTCAAGGGGTTTCACAGTTCTTTAACATATAATTGGTTATTTTCACAGCTTTTAAACACCACTAAATGAAAACCAACACTTCACTTTCGAGTGTGGTAGCTATGTTGTTGCTACTATGCTCATTTACTATTACGGCTCAAGATAAAAAAGAAGAAAAGAAAGCCGATTCTACAAAGATGGCTACTAAAGAACTTCCGCTAGAGCCTGCAAGAAAAGTTAAATTCAACACCAAACAAGGTACCTGGATATCGGTTGATGTGCATCCTGATGGAAAAACAATAATGTTTGACCTCATGGGTGACCTATACACCATTCCTATTACAGGAGGAAAAGCGACTCGTGTTACCGAAGGCATGCCATATGATGTGCATCCTCGATACAGTCCAGATGGGAAATCAGTCGTTTTTATCTCGGATAAAAGTGGATCTGATAATGTTTGGACGATGGATTTAAAAACCAAAGAACAAACGCAACTGACTAAGGATAAGAATAAACATCATTTTTCTGCCGATTGGACTCCTGATGGTGATTATATAGTTGGAACTCGTGGAAGAAGGAATATCAAGCCGTTTTTAATTCATAAAGACGGAGGATCAGGTGCTGGTTTGTTAGACGCGTCCAAGAATAAATCATTAAAAACAACAGATCCCGCTTTAAGTGCTGATGGAAATACCATTTATTTTTCTAGTAGAAACAATGCATGGAATTATAATGCGCAGCTTCCGCAGTATCAAATTATGACCTTTAGTCGCGAAGACGGAGAGATTGAGCGCATTACTAGTAGATACGGTTCTGCTTTTACACCAACTTTATCTAATGATGGTAATTGGATGGTGTATGGTAGTCGTTTTGAAGATGAAACTGGACTTGTTTTAAGAAACTTGAAAAACGGCGATGAACGCTGGTTAGCATACCCAGTACAAAGAGATGAGCAAGAGTCAATTGGTCCACTTGGTGTTATGCCGGCAATGGCATTTACTCCAGATAATAAAAATTTGATCGCTTCGTATGGCGGAAAAATATATTCTATTTCAATCGCTAACAACAATGCAATTGAAATTCCATTTGAGGTCGATGTAGAATTGGATATGGGAGCAAAGGTGTATTTTAAATATCCCATTTCTAATGATAAAGAAGCTTTTGTGACTCAAATACGAGGCGGCGTACCCTCGCCTGACGGAAAGAAATTGGCATTTACTGCTTTAAATAGGTTGTATGTTATGGATCTTCCGAATGGGACTCCAAAACGATTAACAAAAAATGAGTTTACTGAAGCTGATCCTGCTTGGTCACCAGATAGTAAGAATGTTGTTTTTACGACTTGGAAACAAGGCGGCGGACATTTATATAAGGTGAATGTTTCTGGTAGAGCAAAAATTGTTCAGTTAACAAAAGAGGCAGGAATTTTTAGCAATCCTGAATGGTCATATCGTTCTAATCGTATTGCTTTTGTAAAAGGAAGTGCACAATCGTATAACGATGCAATAGGTCCATTTGCTTCTGGCGCGCAAGACGAACTGGCCTGGGTGTCTTCAAATGGCGGACCGATAACCGTTATAGGAAGGTCTAAAGGAAGAGGGAATCCTCATTTTACAAGGGTGAATGATCGTATTTACTTAAATCATTTTCAAAAAGGGTTAATTTCTATTCGATGGGATGATACTGATGAGAAAGTGCATTTAAAAGTAACGGGTATTACCACCTATGGTTCTTCCGATGTATTTGGAAAAGGTCATCAGCATGCGGCCTTGCCAACTCATGAAGAAGGTTGGATGGAAAATAATAAAGCATCGAGACCAACGGAAATTAGAATTTCACCAGATGGTACTCGAGCATTGGCGCATATTAATAATGATATGTACTCAGTCTTAATTCCTAAAATTGGAAAAACACCATCCATTTCTTTGGCTAATGCAAGCTCAGCAGCATTTCCGGCTAGAAAATTAACTATTATGGGTGGAGAGTTTCCGACATGGAGTGGTAATAGTAAGAAAGTACATTGGTCATTAGGAGCAAGCCATTTTGTGTATGACCTTGATAAGGGAAAAGCCTTTGCGGATAGTTTAAAGTTGGCTAAAAAGAAAGAAAAAGAGCTTAAAGAGGCCGAGAAGAAAAAGGATAGTACCGAAAAGAAAGACGATAAAAAAGCTGATAAAGAAAAAGATAAAAAGAAGTCAGCCCCAAAATTCAAGGCCGATGAGTACAAGATAAAAGTCCCTTTTCAAAGAGCTATTCCTAATGGAACTGTCTTACTAAAAGGTGGCCGCATTATAACTATGAAGGGCAATGAAGTGATTGAAAATGGCGATATTTTAATCGAGAATAACCGAATTAAAAATGTCGGAGCATCCAGCAGTTTTAGTGTCCCTTCAGGAGCAAAGACTATTGATGTTTCTGGTAAAACGCTAACTCCTGGTTTTGTTGATACACATGCTCATATGTGGCCAAATTGGGGAATTCATAAAAATCAAATTTGGATTTACTCCGCCAATCTAGCCTATGGGGTGACAACAACTAGAGATCCGCAAACTGCAACTACCGATGTCTTGACCTATGCCGATATGGTTGAGGCTGGAATGATGCATGGTCCTCGAGTATATAGCACTGGTCCTGGATTAGGTTTCTGGGGATACAATATTAAAAGTCTAGAGCATGCAAAAGATGTGTTGAAGCAGTATAGCGAATATTATAATACCAAGACGATTAAAATGTATTTGGTTGGTAATCGTCAGCAGCGTCAATGGGTAATTATGGCTTGTAAAGAGTTAAAGTTAATGCCAACGACTGAAGGTGGTTTAGACTTTAAACGCAATATGGTTAATATGATCGATGGCTATCCGGGTCATGAGCATTCGCTTCCTATTTATCCTATTTACAAAGATGTGGTACAAACTGCCGCAGAGTCAGATATGGCGATTACGCCAACTTTATTGGTTTCTTATGGTGGACCTTGGGCGGAGAATTATTTTTATTCAAGAGAAAACCCATATCACGATAAAAAACTACAGTACTTTACGCCTTATGAGGAGCTCGCTCGAAAATCAAGAAGAAGACCAGGTTGGTTTATGGATGAGGAACACGTCTTTAAAAAGCATGCGGAGTTTATGAAGGATTTGGTTGAAGCGGGTGGAACCGGTGGAGTAGGGAGTCATGGTCAATTACAAGGTTTAGGATTCCATTGGGAACTCTGGTCGGTTGCAAGTGGTGGAATGAACAATCACGATGCTCTAAAAGTAGGAACGATTCATGGCGCAACAGCAATTGGTTTAGACGACGACCTGGGAACTTTAGAAGCAGGTAAACTAGCTGATATTGTAATTATGGATAAGAATCCATTAGACAATTTAAGAAATACTAATACCATTACCCATGTCATAAAAGATGGTGTGGTTTATGATGCCAATACGCTAGATGAGGTTGCTCCGGTTGTTAAAAAGGCACCAACATTTCATTGGCAAATGAAAAAGCCATCTGGTATTCCCGGAATGAAGAAGTAGTTTTAAGAAAAAATCTTAATCAAAACCTGCAAGGTGTCGTTCAAAGAACCTCCTTGTAGGTTTTTTTAATTCAGCTTATTAAATTTCTGGATTCTTCCAGAAAAAATGTAAATCAGGGTCAGCTTCCCAGCCTAGATGCTTGTATAGCTCTTGTGCGGGGTTATGTGTTTCTGTTTGAAGGACTAAACCTTTGTATCCTTGTTTTTTGCAAAATTCTTTAGCAGCGTTCAGCAATGCCGTGCCAACACCTTTAGATCTAATTGTTTGGTTGACATAAAGGTCATTCAGTATATACATGCGCTGGGCCGTGACTGATGAAAAAATGGGAAATAATTGAGTAAACCCCAATGGCTTTTGATTATCATCGAGCGCTAATAGAATGGTAGATTCCTTATTGCTAATTCGGTCTTGAATGAATTTTCTAGAGCCTTCTAAATCGCTTTCTTGTTTGTAGAACACACGATATGCATCGAATAGTGGAGCCACCAAATCGATGTGCTCATTATTTGCAAATACAATTTGCATACTATTTAGCTTTTGCCAGCTTTTTGCTTGTTTATTTCGTCTTGAAGTTGGCGACGTACTTTCTGCTCGCGCTCTAGAGCTCGACTTCGGTGGGCTTCAAACTCTTCTTCCACCTCACTTAATTTAGCTCGTGCTTGTTGAGTAACAAGATTACTATTTCGAAATTTATAGATGAACCAAACCAACAAACCTACTAAAGCAGTAATAATTCCCCATAACAGTGCATTATAAGCAGCTTTATTCATCAGTATACCAAGAAATGACATGCTATTTTTTTCCTTGGTAGTTTGTTCAAGGTTCTGATTGGTGTTTCCTAATTCAATTTTTAAATTATCGATTTGAGTCTGTTGAGCAGTAATGGTATTTTTTCCTTCATTAATTGATGCGCGCATCACCTTCAATGTATCTAATACATTTTGCTTCATTTTTAAAGCCATAAAGCGCTTAATCATCTCATATTCTTGATAATTAGGCGACTTTTTAAGCAACCAGGTAAGTTGGCTGTCGATAGTACCGCCATCAAGCGAACCTTCAACAGGAGCTGTCTGCGCTCTTAGTCCAGAACTGAATGAGATAAATACAAAAAGGATTAGGAGGTTGAAAAATTTCATGCTAACGGATAAATCAAAAATAAATTGTAATTACTGCTGTTAAATTTTTAAGTTATAACGAGTGCCACAATAACTTATTGTAAAAATACGTACTAATACGGTAAAATGGATGTTTGATACAGCTTTCTTATTAGTTGTTAGTTGTAAATAGTTGATTTTCAAAAACAAAAAATCCGCAGTTTTATAAAAAGCTGCGGATTTACTTTAAGTTATATAGGATCTAGTAATACGTATAACGTCTTACTTTACTAATGTATTTTGCTAATCTAATAACCTGATGACTGTAACCATATTCGTTATCATACCAGATATATAGTACTGCATTCTTTCCATTTTCAGTTACTATTGTCGCATTGCTATCATAAATAGAAGGTTGTGCTGAACCTACGATATCAGATGATACCAACTCGTTATTAAGTGAGTATTTAATCTGCTCCACAAGATCACCTTCTAGGGCATACTTTTTCATTAAAGTATTAAGTCCTTCTTTTGAGGTACTATTACCAAGTTCCAATTTTAAAATAGCTAGTGATCCATTAGGTACAGGAACACGAATTGCATTAGAGGTAAGTTTGCCTTCTAAAGATGGTAATGCCTTAGATACTGCCTTCCCGGCACCGGTTTCTGTAATTACCATGTTTAGAGCTGCAGCACGACCACGACGATATTTGCTGTGCATATTATCGACCAAGTTTTGGTCGTTTGTATAGGCATGAATTGTTTCTAAATGACCACTTACAACTCCAAGTGAATCTTCTACTGCTTTTAAAACAGGAGTAATGGCATTGGTTGTACAAGATGCTGCTGAGAATATATCAACCTGATCAGGATTATAATTTGTGTGATTTACACCGTGTACAATATTTGGAACACCTTTTCCTGGTGCAGTTAACAATACTTTGCTTGCCCCTTTAGACTTTAGGTGGCGACTTAGCGCTTCCTTATCTCTAAATGCTCCCGTATTATCAATTACTAAGGCATCTTCGATACCTAGTTTAGTGTAATCAATATCTTCGGGATTGTTTGCTGATATAATATTAACGGTAGTTCCATTAATTATCAATGCTTTTTTCTTTAAATCGGTAATTACTGTCCCAGAAAATTCACCGTGAATTGAATCTCCGCGAAGTAAAGAAGCTCTTTTTTCAAGTACATCCTCAGTTATTTTTCCTCTCGTTACAATAGCACGAAGTCTCATTTGACTTCCCTTCCCTGTTTTAGACATCAATTCACGAGCTACAAGTCGGCCAATACGACCAAATCCATAAAGAACTACATCCTTTGGTTGTATTTCTTCATTTTTATTAGCGCCACGAAGTTTGTTTAATACAAAAGACTTTACATTGTCATGTTTGTCATCTTCCAGATGATACTCATATGTCAACTTACCAATGTCAAGTTTTGCAGGTGGCAATTTGATTTGGTGAATTGCTTGTGCGATTTCTACGGAATCGAAAATTGAAATGGGTTTTTGAACAAACTCACCTGCATATTCATGTAAGTTTATAATATCACTTACATTTTTGTCGATAAGTTGATTTCTAAATAGCACGAGTTCGATGGATTTGTCATACCAAAGGTCGCTTACTATTTTAATAAACTCTACAGTCGCTCGGCGACGGTCGGCTTGAAAAGCAAGTTCTTTTTCGTAAGTGTCGTTTGCACTACTCATTGTAAAACGTTATGTTTAAATTTGGCGCAAAAGTATAAATTTCAAACGTTTTCGGAGAGAAAAATGATTAAAATTAAAAACCCTCGATGAACGACTGTTTATCGAGGGTTTTTCTTTTATACTATATGCTAGTGTTAGTCTCTAAAAATATAGCGTTCGGCTTCTAATTTTCCATTTAAAAAAGTGATTTTTTCAAGATCGTCCTGAATGTTTTTCTTTTTTAGTTTGGCAATATCACTAATGGATTTAATCTTAATTCCATTTATTTCGGTAAGAATATAACCTGGTCGAACATCCGTCGAATTATTGATAATAGAGCCTGCTTTGAGTTCATATACTCCTACACCATTTGAAATTTCATATTTCTCTTTATTCTCAGCGGAAATGTTACGAAGTTTCATACCAAGAAAATCGACCTCAAAAATATCGAACTTCGATAGGGTTACTTTTAATTCTTTTCTACTTCCATTTCTGTCAACTAACACATTCAGTGTTTCATTTGGTCTTTTTGAGTTTAAATAGCCTGTAAGGTCGGCGAATTTGCGAATACGAACTCGATCAATTTTTTTGATGACATCACCAGATTGAAGACCTCCTTTATCAGCTCCTGAATCTTTTTCAACTCCTGAAACATAAACGCCATCTACTTGATCAAGACCTTTTTCAATAGCTTCTTTCGAATTTCTGTTGAGGGTTGTGATGCCTAAAACACCTTTCTGTACGTCGCCATATTCCAATAAATCATCTACTACTTTTTTAGCAATGTTTGATGGTACCGCAAATGAATACCCAACAAATGATCCAGTTTGTGAGGTGATGGCGGTGTTTATTCCTATTAAATCACCATTAGTATTTACTAACGCTCCCCCGCTATTTCCAGGATTTACTGCGGCGTCAGTTTGCAAAAACGATTGATTTTGTTGATCAAACTCATTTAAATCACGTGCTTTAGCGCTAATAATACCCGCCGTAACCGTAGAAGTTAAATTGAAAGGATTTCCTACTGCTAGTACCCATTCACCAACTCGAACATTATCTGAATCGCCAAATGCAATGAATTGCAAATCAGTATCTGCTTCAATTTTCAAGACCGCAATATCAGTTTTGGGATCAGAGCCAATTAATGTAGCTGGATATGATTTATTATTGTTTAGGGTGACTTCTAATTCATCAGCACCTTCAATTACGTGATTATTAGTAATGACATATCCGTCAGGAGAAATGATAACACCAGAACCAGATCCTTCTCGTACACGTGGTTTTGAACTTCTCCCATAGAAAAAATCATAAATAGAACTTCCACCTTCTGAAGTTGCTCGATTTTTAACGTGAACCACGCTATTTACGGTTTTTTCAGCGGCATTGGTAAAATCAATACCTTCAATAGCAGCAGTTGCTATTGGTTTATTGGCCGTATATGTTGCCGGGATATAAGTAGGCATAGTAGCCTCTTTTGATGTTGTTTCTTGCGGAGTCTCTAAAGCAATTTTATAAAAGCCTAAGGTAAAAGCTCCTCCGATAACTGATGCTAAAATCAATGTCGATAATTTCTTCATTCTCTTTTTATTAGGTTTTACAATCTAGTATGTAGTCGAATTTAACATTTAAAATTACTTGAATATTGTATTTACTTCTCAACTTTAACCACACTTTAACAAGCTTAGGGCACTTGCATTTATTTGTACATTTGCATTGCTAATTAAATAATGAATATTACTTTTTACAAATACCAAGGTACTGGCAACGATTTTGTAATGATCGATAACCGCCAATATAATTTGCCCAAAAATGATACCAAAACAGTCGCAAGATTGTGCGATAGAAGATTTGGCATAGGTGCGGACGGATTGATCTTTTTAGAAAATGATGAATCGGCAGATTTTAAAATGGTATACTACAATGCCGATGGAAATCAGAGTACGATGTGCGGAAACGGAGGTAGATGTATTGTAGCCTTTGCAAATTATTTAAATGTTATTGAAGATGAATGTAGGTTTACGGCAATAGATGGTTTGCATCATGCGACTATAACTAACGGTATTGTAAAATTGCAAATGCAGGATGTAACTAAGGTGGAGCAGCATACCGGGCATTTGTTTTTGGATACTGGTTCGCCACATCACGTGCAAATAGAAACGGATTTGGATACATTGCAAATAAAAGACAAAGGGGCTCAAATTAGATATGGAGAACCTTATGGAGCTGTAGGAAGCAATGTTAATTTTGTATCTAAAATAAATGATAACAGTTTTCGCGTACGCACTTATGAGCGCGGTGTAGAAGATGAGACTTTATCTTGCGGTACAGGAGTAACGGCCGTAGCAATTGCAATGAATTTTCAAGGCGAAACTGATGAAGAGTTAATCAAATTACAATCAGAAGGAGGGCCACTTGAAGTCTCATTTACTAGAGAACAAGATTCATATACAAATGTGTTTTTAAAGGGGCCTGCCATTCAGGTATTTAAAGGAGTCATTGATTGGAAACATTAAACGGAGACCATATTAGCCTAAGGGCTTTAGAGCCTGAAGATCTTTCGTTTTTGAAGATGATTGAAAACGATCAGGCCATTTGGGAGGTAAGTCATACCCAAACGCCATATTCGTCGTATATCTTAAAGGAGTATTTAAAAAATAGTCACAAAGATATATACGAAATAAAGCAATTGCGCTTGGTGATTGATCATCTGGAAGAGGCAATTGGTTTGATCGATCTTTTTGATTTCGACCCTAAAAATAAGCGCGCGGGTGTAGGTGTTATCATCGCAGCTGGGGCCAACCGGAATAAAGGGTATGGAAGCGAAGCTGTGCAGTTATTAATTAAGTACGCATTCACCTATTTAGGAGTACATCAATTATATTGCAATATATCTGAAGATAATAGGCCCAGCATCCAGCTTTTTGAATCTTGCGGATTCAAGCAAGTAGGATTGAAAAAGGATTGGAATTTTATCAATGGTGATTATAAAAGTGAATTTTTATATCAGTTAATACGACCCTAACCCAAATATCATGAGTAACCTAAAAAAAATTGTTTTATTAATCTTATTGCTAGGTATTGTAGCAGGAGGGTTGTTTGTTTACAATTTCTACAATGTATTTTTTAACCCAAATACGGCATTTAATAACGATAAAGCTTTCGTTTTTATATCCAGTAATGCCTCTTTTGATGACGTTAGGGAACAATTGACACCTCTATTAAAAAACGTAGATGATTTCGAAACTACGGCAAACAAAAAAGGATATAAAATAAAAGGCGGTAAATATGCCATCAAGAAAGGAATGAACAATAATGAGATTGTTAATTCACTTCGCAGCAATAATATCCCTATTAAAATTTCATTTAATAATCAAGATCGATTAGAACTGCTAGCCGGACGTATTGCAGCGCAGCTAGAGAAGGATAGTGTCGATTTTTTAAATGCTTTTAGGGATGAAACTTTCTTAAAAGAAAAAGGGTTTAGTCTTGATGATGCACTTACCATGTACGTGCCCAATAGCTACGAAGTATATTGGAATTTGAGTCCTGAAGGTTTCAGAGATCGCATGTACAAAGAGTATAAGAGCTTCTGGAATACTTCACGTATTCAAAAGGCCAAGACAATTGGGTATACGCCAATAGAGATTGTTTCTCTGGCGGCTATTGTGGACAAAGAGTCTGTTAAAATAGAAGAACGCCCTAGAATTGCAGGAGTGTATTTGAATAGATTGAAAAAGGGAATTAGGTTACAAGCCGATCCTACCGTTATATATGCCATGCAAAAAGCACAAAATAATTTTGATTTAGTGATCAAGCGCGTGTTATCAAAAGATCTCGAAATAGATTCTCCCTACAACACGTATAAAAACATCGGTATACCGCCTGGGCCTATCAGTATGCCCGATATTTCTGCCGTTGATGCGGTTTTAAATGCTGAGAAACATAATTATATTTTCTTTGTTGCGGATATTGAAAGGTTTGGATATCATTTGTTTGCGGAAACGCATTCACAACATATAGCCAACGCCAATAAGTATCGACGATGGGCTACTCAAAACAATATTTTAAGGTAGTTGCATCACACCAAAAAAACCTGATTAAGCTAAGTAATTCATAATGAAGTGTTAACAATTTTATAATCAATGCCAAATTTGTGTTATAGTTACCACTAGTTTTGCTAAGCTTTATTCCCAACCAAATATATAATGTACGCCCTTTTAGGGTGATGAGTGCCCCAATTTCTTTAGGAAAGCTTTAACCATGCTATCTATTGATAGCAGTATGTTTGTAGGCTGTAATTTTAGGTAGATGCGCCCCACATCACGCCGCCATGTAAGATCGAAATAAAGAAACCGATCGTATATGGATTAACGGTACACCTAAAGAAATATATATTTATGAGTAAATTGATTGGTAGGAAAACTATCGTTCTTTGTTTAATGATCATTGTTAGTTTTGGGTTTACCTATGTAAACGAAACTGTTGCGTTGCGTGATATCATGCACCCTGACAATTTAGTTGAAGGTAATTTGGAGGCAAAAGTCCCAATGGCTAGCGAGGTTATTTTTATGTCCGAAAGACCAATTCCGTATTTAAGGAAGGAGTTTATTGGATTTAAAGAAGCACTTGCGTTTAAAGAGTCGCAAGGCAATTATTTTAGTATTAACACCTATGGGTATATGGGAAAGTACCAATTTGGTACCGGAACACTTCATTTAATTGGAGTTTACAACCCAAATAGTTTTTTGAAGAACCCTGCATTGCAGGAAAAAGCCTTTATCGCCTATACCTCTAGAAATAAATGGGTATTGCGAAAAGACATAAGTCGATTTGTAGGAAAACGTTTTAACGGAATCACAGTTACAGAATCTGGTATTTTAGCGGCTGCTCATTTAGCTGGTCCAGGACATGTAAAACGCTATTTACGCAGTGGTGGTACATTTAAGTTTGCCGATGCATACGGTACTACAATTAAGGACTATATGAAGAAATTTTCTGGGTATGATCTTTCAGCTATCCCAGCGAATAAAAAGGCAAAAGCTTAGATTTAATAAAATTGAATTTAGAAGGCGATAACGCAAGTTATCGCCTTTTTTGGTTTTGACCATTTCAAATCTAGCTTGATCTGCAATTAGTTTTCTATTTAGTTTATAGATTACAGTTCACCGGTAATAAGTAGTGAGAATGCTGCGTTTGATCACTTATTTCAAAAATCAAAACTGAAAAATGATTCAAAACATATTGATTAACAATATCTTATTCATGAAATGTTATCGTAAAAAAGTTTTTTTTTATAACTTTAGCATAATTAGGGCTATAAATTTTTGAGTGGTATTGTCAATTTATCTGGCATACCTGTAATTAAGTATCACTTTAAAGTTATAGCTATGGAATTTGAATTTGTACTCGATGGTCGCTCTGTGGATGTGCTTTTCGCCCTAGAAAAGTCAAAACCTAAAAAAGAAAAGCCCCAAAATTTTTGTCGAACTAAAAACCAAATAACACCAAATACTGGTGAGTAATGTAATATAGCCCGCTATGGGAGATTTAGATAATCTCGTTTTTTTAGCAACTCGCATGATCATTTTTTTGTGTGAAAAAGTTACCATACATTTTTGTGAGCATGGGAGAGAGGCCCCGACGCAATTGGAGTCCATTGAAGAGAAGCACTCGGTTTATATTTGTATGATAACATCCTCAATCGCAAGAATACCGTAATCCAACTGATAATTTTCCATTTTTAGTGGGATTTATTTCAAAGCTAAAAAATCAAATGAAAATTGATGGGCATATCCTAAAGAGTACTTTGTCAAATTTTTAGTGACTATTGTATTTATTTGTGTGGAATTGAACACCTTATTTTGGCTTCAAGGAATATTGAAAAAAAGTACTAATTATTTTAAATAAATTGTTGTGTTATTTGAAATGAAAAAGTACATTTGCACCCGCTGAATACGAAAGAATAGAATCTTTTAAATTTGGTAATGTTCTTTAAACATTGGAGAGGTGCCAGAGTGGTAATGGAGCAGATTGCTAATCTGTCAACGGGTAACCGTTGCCTGGGTTCGAATCCCAGTCTCTCCGCAAACATCTTTCAATGCTATAAAATATTTTCGGGGTGTAGCGTAGCCCGGTTATCGCGCCTCGTTTGGGACGAGGAGGTCGCAGGTTCGAATCCTGCCACCCCGACTAAAAAGCCAGAAATCATTATGATTCCTGGCTTTTTTTGTTTTACTGCATCACTGTAGTAACAAATCATTTACTTTCCATAAACTCAATTCATAATAAGTGAGACTTTATCCTTAGTTTTACTCGGCTCCGTATAATGCGCATTAATTTCAATAAACATTTAGTATGTCTAGAAAACTATTATTTATCTCATTTGTGGTTTCCCTTGGGGGATTTTTATTCGGATTCGATGCCGGAATTATTTCTGGGGTTATGAATTTTGCGGGGCCTGAATTTAATTTAACTGAATTACAATCTGGATGGGTAGTGAGTTCTCCGTCATTCGCAGCCATGATCGCAATGATTTTTTCAGGAAGATTAAGTGATTTTTATGGTCGAAAAAGATTACTCCTAATTGTTGCGTTTTTGTATGCGCTATCAGCTTTAATGTCCGCATTTGCTATTTCTTATGAAATGCTTTATATCGCTAGAATGATTGGTGGATTGGCTTTTGGAGCTGCCCTGGTTTTAGCACCAATGTATATTGCCGAGATATCTACATCAGAGAATAGAGGTAAGCTGGTTTCTATTCAACAATTAAATATTGTATTAGGGTTTTTTGCAGCCTTTTTTAGCAATTTCTTATTCAATAAGTATACCGGAGATAGCTCTTGGTTAAATGAAGAAAACGTTTGGCGATGGATGTTAGGAGTAGAGCTAATTCCTGCATTACTTTATTTAGCCGCCTTATTTTTTGTTCCTAGGAGCCCTCGTTGGCTATACCTTAGAAATAAGTTTGAAGAAGCAAAATTGGTCCTAAGTAAAGTGCATGGAGAGGAGCGAGGGTTAGTTGAAATAAACTCGATAGAAGAGAATATAGAAGCGGATAAAACGAAGGCCAAAGTAGCTATTAAAGACCTTTTTAAACCTGCACTGCGGTTTATTTTAATTGTTGGACTTGTTGTAGGAGTGCTTCAGCAAATAACAGGAATAAATGCTGTTTATTTTTATGCAACTTCCATTTTTAAGCAGACGGGAATTGGTACAGATGCAGCATTTTCATCAGGGGTATTGTTAAGTACCATTTCTGTAATATTCACATTTGTTGCAATGTATCTTATTGATAAAATGGGAAGAAGACCATTGTTGCTAATTGGTACAGCGGGAATCGCATTAAGTCTTTTACTATGCGCTTATGGGTTTAATAGCGCAACTTATAAATTGACAGCGGAGGACATTACAACATTTGAATTTGATGGATCGAATAAACTAGAAGTTTACGCAAATCAATTGTATGACAACGATGTGAGTTTTAAAAATGATATGAAATTAGCTTTGGGTAATCAAGTTTATGGCAAAAACGATGGTGCCATTTTAGAAGCCGCAACTACCATAAATGCAAACCTTATATTAATTGGTATTCTTGGCTTTATAGCATGCTTTGCATTTTCACTAGGTCCAGTAATGTGGGTGTTGTTATCAGAATTATACCCTAATAAATACAGAGGATTGGCAATTGGGACTATTGCATTTATCAATTCGCTAATAAGTTCTTTAGTGCAATTGGTGTTCCCTTGGGAATTATCAAATTTAGGTAATGCGGTAACATTTTTCATATTTGGAATAATAGCGCTTCTAGGATTCTTTATCATGCTCAAAATATTACCGGAAACAAAGGGAAAATCGTTAGAACAAATAGAAGCAGAGTTAGTTACGAAATAGTTTATTTAAAAATCAATTATCGCAATCTGCAAACGATCTGATAAACTTTAAGAAAACCCTAACTTAATCTTATCTTAAAAGAGGTGGAGCTTGGAAAGATTATTGTAGTTTTATTTCTACTAAATGCTAACCTTAATAACTACAACTGATGAAGAACAGAAAAGTTTGGATTCCAGCACTTATTGTGCTTCTTATTATTTCTTCCTATTTCCTAATTAGTAGTAAAGATGATGAAAACGTCATGATTACAGCTGAAGTAACTTCAGGTGAATTTATTGATGAGGTTTTTATCTCGGGGGAGCTACAATCAACTAGTCTTCAAAAGATTAAAGGTCCTGCAAACCTCAGGAGATTTAGACTGAATCAGATTAAAATACAAGATTTGGTTCCTGAGGGGACTATTGTTAAAAAAGGAGATTATGTTGGGAAATTAGACCCCAGTGGCGTAAACGAGCTAATCTTAGATGCTCAGCTCAATTTAGAAACGGCACAATCAAAATATACTCAACAACAATTAGATACTACATTAACGCTTAAGCAGGAGCGTAACGCGGTAAAAGATCTCAAATTTCAAATTGAAGAAACGCAGTTAGAACTTAAACAGTCCATTTATGAGCCGCCGGCAACAATTAGAAAGCTAGAAATCAATCTAGAAAAAAAGGAACGAGACCTTCGTGAAAAGGAGGAGAATTATTCAATTAAGAAACGCCAAGCTGATGCTAAAATGATCGAAGTAGGAACAGAAGTTTCTAAGAATAAAAAGAAATTGGCTGACCTTGTTAGTTTGCAGGAAACATTTACCATTTATACTGACAGCCCCGGTATGATAACCTATGTAAAAAACTGGGATGGTGGTAAGCGAAAAGTAGGTGGTAATATTAGTCCTTGGGACCCTGCAATAGCCAGTCTACCCGACCTTACTAAAATGGAATCGAAGACCTATGCAAATGAGGTAGATATTAGAAAAATAAAAAAAGGACTTCCCGTAAAAATTGGTTTTGATGCTTTTCCGGAAATGGAAATTGAAGGCGTAGTTACTGAAGTTGCGAATGTAGGTGAGAAAAAGAGAGGGTCGGACGTCAAACTATTTCAAATACTTGTTAAACTCAATAATACCAATGATGCTTTGCGTCCAGGTATGACCACTAGTAATCGTATTATAACCAATACTAAGAAAGATGTGCTAAGTGCGCCCTTAGAATCTGTATTTACAAAAGATTCTACAAATTATGTGTTTAAAAAATCTGGTTTTTCTATTGTAAAACAAGAAGTTGAATTAGGTGAAGCCAACAATGATCATATTATTATAGCGAAAGGCTTAAAAAGTGGAGATGTTGTCTACTTAAATAAACCAGACGGTTATGAAGATGCATCGATTAAGGCGATAGAGTAATGATCGATAAGGTATTAATTGAAAAACTGAGTGCTAGCATTCAGGAAGCAATACGCGTTATTGCGGCAAATAAACTTCGAACATTTCTTACTGCATTAGGAATCATTTTTGGTGTAGGGGCGGTTATTACCATGCTGGCAATTGGCAAAGGAGCTGAAAAAGAAATTCTCGCTCAACTAGAGTTGATTGGTGTTAATAATATTGTTATTACTCCAATAGAAGATAAGGAAGAAGATGAAAATAGCGAGGAGGATGGAGATGATAAGGAAACTACAACTCGCTTTTCTAAAGGGTTAGATCTACTAGATGCCCAAAGCATTCTTGCTAATATACCATCAGTAAAAACCGTGAGTCCAGAGATTGTGATGGATAACTATATGATTCAAAACGGTCGACAGCAAAGCATGAAATTGATAGGGGTCGATGACAATTTCTTCAAAATATCGGATATCTATATTGAGCAGGGAAAGAATTTTTCCCGCATTCAACAACAAAATGCATTGCCAGTTTGCATTATCGGTAAAAACGTAGAAAACAAACTTTTCACGGGCCAGAACCCGCTAGGAAAGAGTATTAAAGTGGGTAACGTTTGGCTTAAAATTATTGGTGTAATCGAAGAAAAGCTGATTTCTACTGAAGCCCAGGATAACCTAGGTATAAGAGACCTTAATCGAGATGTATATATTCCAGTGAAAACCTTCTTAGTTCGATTTAAAGATCGAAAAATCATCTCAGATGCTCCTCAACCCGAAGGGAATATTATGATTTTTGGTGGCCAACAAGATGGACCTAAAAAAAGAATTCCACGTGGTAATTATCATCAAATTGATAAACTTACTGTTCAGGTTGAGGAATCTGCCTTCCTACAACCAACAGCAGAGATTATTGGACGTATGTTAAAACGTAAGCATAATGATGTAGCTGATTTTGAGATCACAATCCCCATTCAACTTCTAAAACAACAACAGAAAACAAAGCAAATTTTTAATATCGTACTAAGCATCATAGCAGGAATATCATTATTGATTGGTGGAATTGGAATTATGAATATTATGCTAGCATCGGTATTAGAACGGACAAAGGAAATAGGCATTATGCGAGCGATAGGCGCAACCAAACAAGATGTTGTAATGCAGTTTTTGTCGGAGTCCATATTAATTAGTTTAGGTGGCGGTGTTGTGGGTGTTATTCTCGGGATAATTGCTTCGATCTTATTAGAGAAGATTTCCGGAATTGAAACTGTCTTAACTATTAACTCAATTATTCTATCATTTTTTGTTGCGACCACAGTAGGTCTTGTTTTTGGAATTTTCCCTGCTCGAGCCGCTGCCAACAAAAAGCCAATTGAAGCCATTAGAACTGAATAAATCTATGAGAAACTTTCTTTTATTTCTAATTACCGTCTTGTGCATTGTGAGTGTGCAAGCACAAACAAAAAAAATAACCTTAGAAGATGCGATTAAGGTCGCTCAAAAAGAATCTCCGGATTACGTCGCCGCCGTTAATAGATTTCAATCGGGTTACTGGGGATATCGTCGGTATCAGGCTGGATTTTTACCTGGACTTAGGTTGGATGCAACCTTACCAAATTATTCAGAGTCGGTAACTAGAATTCAAAACGATTTGGGACAGGATATTTTTGTGAATCAAAATCAGGCTATTACCGATTTGAATTTATCACTTAGACAGAATGTGCCTTTTACTGGAGGTGTTTTTTCTGTTCAATCGCGTTTAGACCGTGTAGATATTTTTGGTGAAAATGAAACTACACGTTATAATATAATCCCATTTTCATTAAACTATTTTCAAAATTCACTTTTTTACAATCCATTTAAATGGGATAAAAAGATTGAACCGCTACTTTACGAGGAGTCCAAACGTGATTTTGTTGAGAAGATGGAGGATATTTCATTGCGCACTTGCCGACGCTATTTCGGGTTGCTGCGTTCGCAAATTCAACTAAAGATTGCAGAAACCAATTTGGCGAATCAAGATACCTTGTATAAAATTGCTCAAAACAGATTTAAGATTGGGAAGATTGCTGAGAACGAATTATTGCAATTAGAATTAAGCTTGCTCAATGCTAGAAATAATAAAACGAATAGTGAGATTAATTTGAAGCAGACTTCACAAAACTTAGCCCGTTTTCTGCGTTTAGAAAGTGAGGATGTTGAGTTGTCCGTACCAGAAGAGCTGGCATTGTTTGATGTAAGCACTCAAAAAGCCTTAGAGGAGGCACAGAATAATCGAAAAGCGGTAATCGAATTCAGGAGACGACGTTTGCAAGCGGAAAAAGAAGTTGCCCGCGTAAAAGGAACGAATAGACTGCAAATAAATTTAAATGCCAATTTTGGTATTTCTCAAAATGGGAATGATTTTGACCAGTTGTTTGGTAACTACCTAAGGCAACAAAGTGTTAGTTTGCGTTTAGGTGTTCCAATTTTTGATTGGGGTGTTTCAAAAGCAGAGCGCAAAGTAGCAGAGGCCGACCTAGAGCTTACCAATACCAATATTGAGCAGGATCAAGAGGCATTTGAGCAGGAAATATACCTGCATACACTTAATTGGTCTAACCAACGTCAATTTTTAGCTACAGCAGAGAAAGCTCAAGAAGTTGCAGCAAAGCGTTATGATATTTCTAAAGCTCGTTTTATTCTAGGTAAGATTACCATCACCGACCTTAATTTAGCCCAGCAAGAAAAGGATATTGCGATTGTAGACTATCTAGAATCTTTAGAGAAGTTTTGGGTTGACTATTACACACTTCGTCGTCTTACGCTGTATGATTTTATTGAAAAAGATAAGATCAGAGCAGAGGATTTAGTTTTTGACTAAATAAGATTTCTTGGTTGAACCAAAAGATGGATAACTCATTACCTTTATTCCCACAAAAGCACTAAACCAAAAATGGATTTAAAATCATACGTTCGAGATATTCGCGATTTTCCTAAACCAGGAATAGTTTTTAAAGATATTACACCACTTTTAGCCGATCCTAAGGCCTTAAAAGCTTGTTTTGGTAAACTGTACGCTGAGGTAAAAGATCTTGAAGTAGATAAAGTGATAGGTGTTGAATCTAGAGGGTTTTTATTTGCCCCTATGCTAGCAGGTACATTAAATGCCGGATTTGTACCCGTTCGTAAACCAGGTAAGCTTCCGTTTGATACGTTTGAAGAGAGTTACGCGTTGGAGTATGGTACAGATAGACTACAAATGCATACCGATGCTATAAAAAAGGGTGATCGTGTGGTTATTCATGATGATGTGCTTGCTACAGGAGGTACGGCAAAAGCAGTATGTGATTTAGTGACAAAAGCAGGAGGAATCATCGTGCAATGCAACTTTGTAATGGAGTTGGAATTTTTAAAAGGAAGTGATAAACTGGAGTTTCCAGTAAAATCAGTATTAAAATACTAGTCTAACGCACGTTTAGTTACGTACAATTTCCATCCGAATATAGCCATTTGCCATTTTTTGGCTTTGGCAAGATCCAAACGTCTTTTAGTAAAACTAGGTAGTACGGCTTTATTAATCGTAGCTAAAAATTTAAACCAGCTTCGCTTCATATAGTATGATTTGTGCCGAAATGTACTAAAAATTACCCAGCCTAGGATTTTGGGTAGCCTTTTAGTGGTTGTTTAGATGTGCTTATCCAATAAGAACTTCTAATGCAGTAGTAACGACGTAAACAAGTAAAGCGATCATTTTGTGTTGGTTTTAGAGATTAATAATTGTTTGTGTTTGTTGATTGTTCAGCCAATATAGATGAATTGAAATCTCACCACCAAACGTTTTTATCAAAATCTATATAAGTGAATACACATATATAAGTGAAAATATAGATTGTGTTTCGATATTTAAAATAAAGTCTTCAATAAAGTTTTTATTTGAAAGTATAAAAGGTATTAATTGTTATGAATCATAATAATTGTAGGGACTTTTTGAGGTTGGTTTTTAAAACCAAGGGGGTTTTCGTTAAAAAAAGATCGCTTTTAGCATGTTTCATCTTTTTCCTACAAATCCTGACATAAAAAAAGCACCTACTTTGAGGTGCCTTTTAACAAAGAAAATATGAATGTATACTACTTCTTTTTGGTTATGACAACGACAACGCCGTTCTTTCCTTTTTCACCATATAGTTTTTTTGCAGCTTTTCCTTTTAAAACATTAACTGATTCAATATTATTATAATCTAGTTTCGCAAAATCTTCTTCACTTATTATTTCGCCATTCAAAACATGAAGTGGGGTTAGTCCAGGTTCTACTTTGAATGATTGGCCGCTTGGGTACAAATAGTCGGTATCTGGTTTATGTGTATCTGATATAGATCGTACTATTAAGTTGCCATTTTCTTTGCCAACAGCAATATTGGGTATTGGGTTATTGCCCTTTTTAAATGTGGCACTGCTCTTATTGCCTTTATTGTCATTCAATGTGATTCTGATACTTGTTATTTCATTATTGCTATTGCGTTTTAGCTTCGAAATTTTCATGCCGATATTGAAAGTTGTTTTCAATTCTTTGACCATATCATTTAAATAGGTATCACTACTATTCTTTCCTACAACAAAAACAAATTCATATTTTTCAGTATCGACACCATCTTCATATTTCAGTTTTGAAATAGCAGCAGTTTTAATCTGATAAGGTTGTGCAACTTCTTTTTCGTCGTCGTATTCAACTTCTTTAATAACCATGCCTGAAGATACTTTCCATTCACTCTCCTCATTTACCTCTATTTCTTCTTCTTTTTCTTCGTTCTCCTCTTCAATTTCAACTTCTTTTTCTTGAATGACGCTTCCTTGTATTTTTATTTCAACTTCATCTTCTTTTTCGGACTTCATATAAATACTACCCTCTTCATTAATTCCTAGATGAATATCTTTTATACCTAATGGATTTGATTCGCTTGAAGAAACAACACCTTTTTCCCCCTTCATTTTAATAGAAATTGATGTGATATGCCCCTTATCATTGCGCTTAACATTATCAAATGTTAGTTTATATCCATGTTTGTCTTTCAGCTCTTTTTTTAATTCTTCAAGTTGAACATCACTCATATTTTTAGTAATCTTAACCTGAAAGCCACTTTTGGGAACAACTTTTATTTCACCTTTTACCTCATATGCACCATCCTTGGCGTCTTTGCCATATTTCTTAATGGCGCTACTAGGTTTAATCATTTTAAGTTCACCAAGAATATGCAACTCTTCATTTTTAGTGTCTTTTAGATCAGTCACTTTTCCATTTAGAATGATCAATGGGTTTTTTCCCATTTTCTCTTCTTTCTCTTGAGACTGATTTTTATATAAATCGGGAATCATAAAACGATCTGGCAAAATTAGGAAGCCACTTTCATCACCATTTTTAGTAACAATACCGTTTTGCTCTTTGTCATAAAAAAATGAGAATTTTTTGGATTTATTAAAGTCAACAATAACCTTGGTATCCGATTTAGATTCACTGCTAAAAAGTGGCACAAGAGTTACTTTCTTGAGTAGTCTACTAGTTGCATCAAACTGAGGATTTAACGTGATAGTTACCTGTTTATTAGACTTATTAAAAGCTGCTTCGATCGCGCTTATTTCTTGAGCTGTTGAAGCCCTAGTAATGAAATAGTGGTCGGCTTTAACAACTTTATTGAATGTAGGTACTACCAAAATAGGATCAAGCAATTCATCATCTTTTAAAACCTCAAAATGCAAATGTGGTCCGGTAGAAAGTCCTGTGCTACCAACATAGGCTATTACGTCTCCTTTATTTACTTGATCGCCAGAAATGACATTAAACTTAAGCAAATGAGAGTATCTTGTTTGATAAGAGCCTTTATGATTAATGATTATTCTATTCCCATGCTTTCCATCCTTTTTTGCTAAAGATATAGTACCACTTTCGGCCGCAAAAACTTTAGTTCCTCTGATTGCAACTAAGTCAATTCCGTTATGAAATTCTTGCTTTTTGGTAAATGGGCTTTTATGCATTCCAAAACCAGATGAAATATTTTGTAGGTCCGATTTCGCAATAGGACTTATAAATGAAACGGCGCTAGTTTCATTAACTGAAGGTTTAAACTTCGTTTCCTCCTTTACATTAAAACTATATAAAAAGAGCGCTAGCAATGGCAAGATAAATGCCATTTTGAATAAATTTCGCTTGTGCGAACTTTGTTGATTGATCATAATAATTCGTTTTTTGATTAATGAATTGAAAAAGTTGTTTACAACAGCTGTGCAGTAATTTCCTAAGGAAACTTTTAATAGTATCTGCTGATATATTTTTGATGCATTTAAGGTTTCTAAGGCTTCTTTGTCCGCAATAAATTCTAAATTTTGTTGAATACTGCGTTTGTAAAGCCATACAAATGGATTAAACCACTGGAATGCCAGAAAGACTTCTGATAGTACCATATCTAAACTGTGTAATTGTCTACAGTGCACTTGCTCGTGTTCTATAATGGCATCAAGCTCATCTTTTGAATATAAATCTGGATTGTATACAATTGTTTTAAAAAATGAGAAAGGAGCAATTTCATCATCTACCATCACTAGCTTGAATCGACCATTTTTCACAGTTTTTTTATTTTTGGTCAACCTGCGTAGCGCGAGTAGTTGAAGAAGGAATCTACTCATCATTACTAGAACTCCAATGACATAAACTACAGCCAAAACTGCAAGCCAGTTAATTTCGGATTCAGTTTGAACAGGTATTGTAGCCGTTTGAAAATTTGCATTGGTCATTAATACAGTACTAGCTTCAACAACTGGTCTTTCAATGTAAGTCACCTTAGTAAAAACAAGAAAAGGAAGCGCAATTGCACTTACTAGTCCTGCTAATAAAAAATGCCGATTCGCTTTGAAAAAAGTGTCTCTTTTTAAAAATAACTGATAGCATGCATAAAAAAGACTTGTAATAGCTGCTACTTTAATTAGGTATATAAATAGCTCCTTCATTATTGCTTCTTTTCTATTAGTTTGATGATCTCTTTTAACTCCTCTACGCTTATTTTTTCTTCTTTCGCAAAAAAGGAAACAACGTTTTTGTAGGAATTATTAAAGTAGTTTTCAATAGCCTTATTCATAAATCGCTTGCGATAATCTTCTTTGGCAATAATAGGGTAGTAGCGATGTGTTTTACCAAAAGCTTCGTATGCGACATATCCTTTCTCTTCAAGATTTCTAATAATGGTAGATAACGTATTGTAATGAGGCGGATCGCTTTTTATTTCGGCCAGAACTTCTTTTACAAAAGCTTTTTCCAGCTTCCATAAAATGTGCATTACTTCTTCTTCTTTGTTTGTGAGTTTGTGCATGATTATCCAATTGATGTTTCAAATGTATAACTATAAAAATAGTTATACAACTAAATATATAGTTATTTAACGAAATATTTAGTTTTCGAGACCAAATAATTCTGAATTCATAACTCTTCAATCATAATTGAATCAACTATCTTCGCAGCAAATTTTTTAAATGGATTTTTTGTTTATAATAGGAGGGCTGATTTTTTTGATTGTAGGCGGCAATCTTCTGCTAAAAGCTGCAGTAGGTTTATCACTACAACTTGATATCCCAAAAATCGTGATCGGTATGACGGTAGTATCGTTTGCCACATCAGCGCCCGAACTTATTGTAAGTATAAAAGCGGCCTTAGACGGCTCTCCTGATTTAGCAATGGGGAATGTAATTGGCTCTAATATTGCGAATTTGGCTTTAGTATTAGGGGTTACCATTTGTTTATCACCCATTTTAGTCCAAAAAGCTTTTTATAAGACTGATTGGCCAATGATGATGTTCACATCTGTTCTTTTGTATTTCTTTATCTATGATGATGGGGTACTAGCACATTACGAAGGAATTATTCTAGTCGTTTTACTTGTTGTTTTCTTAATCTACCTATTGCGTTTTCAAAAGCCCGCTGTTGTAGATGAAGCTCCTGAAGATGATGAACTGATTCCGCTTTATCAAATTGTCGCGTTTCTGTTTCTAGGTGGTTTAGGTCTTTGGGGTGGATCCGAACTATTGGTAGAAGGGGCTAAAAATTTGGCCACTGCTTTCGGAGTGAGTGAACGTATTATCGGTGTTACTATTGTATCGGTCGGTACTAGTATTCCGGAATTAGCAGCATCGATAATAGCAATTATTAAAAAGGAGAAAGCTATTTCCCTTGGAAATTTAATAGGATCAAACATTTTTAATATCGCTGCTGTTCTTGGAATTACCTCAATCATTACCCCAATTACAGTTGTTGATAAAGGATTGCTTACTAGTGATATTTTCTGGATGTTGGGAATATCCTTCTTGGTATTTCCACTAGTGTTTTTACCAAAGGGCTTGCGATTAGGTTGGCGAGATGGTATAGTTCTATTGGGCTTGTACGCTGGGTTTTTATATATAACCTTGACTTAATCTTCCCTCGAAAAATATATGAACAAATTCTAAATTGTTGCTGTTCATATTGATTTTTGACTAAGAATAAAACAATTAGCTTTTTTAAGTTAGTGCTTCATACCTCAGGAAATAATCTGAAAACCTAATGGTATTTTATATCATTCTTAGTATATCAGAAAACGGACTGTGCACTTCAGTTTTTATCAGGATAATTTTCTTGTCAACCATCCACTCTTCCCTGCTGTTGCAATTGCATAAGGTGCAATCCAAAACAAGCCGAATGTAAATAATAGGCTATAGCTGTATGCATAAAAAGATTGTAAAGAATCATGGCGCTTTGCATAAAATAGAATCGGGAAAGTGGACAGGATTAAAATACTCACCAATGCTGAACTCAAGAATAACAATGGATGTGTTACAATAAATAGAAGCATAAAAATAAGAAAGGGATAGGTCATCACTATCTTAAGAAATTGACTTATAAAAAGCAATCTGGTTCCAGTTTTAGAGCTATTTCGAAAATTGGTAAATACGTATTTTGCCATTGCAATATTCTCCCTTACGTTGCTTCGTCCCCAACGTATAAACATCTTGTACAACGATTTGTATCGCTCAGGAACGTTAGTATAGGCAACAGCGTTTCGCTGGAATAGTACATGCTTACCTTGTTTTAAGATCATGTTAGTCATGGCGCGATCTTCTCCAATATCCGAAGCTTTACCCATAAAAGTTTGATTTATCCATTCTGGCAAGCATTTTAATACTGCATCTCTTCTGTAAGCAGCAAGAGCCCCAGGGGTGCATAAAACTGATTTGAATGTGCTTTCTGCCGAGCGTACAAATTCGAAACTCAACACAAAACTAACATCGAGCATTTTAGGAATTAGCGCTTTTTGATTATTCAAAACTCTAATATTTCCAGCAACGGCTCCACAATTCTCATCTTTAGCAAATGGGCTTACTAAATTTCTTAAGGTTTCTTCTGTTACAATAGAATCACTGTCTACGGTAATAAAAACATCGCCATTACCTTGATTGAAACCACGATATAGCGCGTGACGTTTGCCCATATTTTTGGGTTGTTGGCTAATAAGAACTCTATCACCTAATTCTTCTTTTGCTTTTTGCATCCAATACCAGGTATCATCCTGACTACCATCGTCGATTGATAATAGTTGAAGTTTTTCTTCTGGGAAATTGCTTTCAGCTAGACTTTTTAAGGTAGCATAAACTTGCTTTCCTTCGTTATAGGCAGGAACAATTACAGTACAGCTTGGTAATTCTTCGTCTGTAACCGATTTTATTGATCTGTATGAAAAATAACGGTAAAGTAGTATACTAAAGAAACCGGCTTTGAAAATCAGCAATCCGAGCGCTATCATGGTAAATACATTACCCAATACTGACTCTTTTCTTTCTAAATGAAATAATTCAAAATCACTTTGAAAATGAGCTATAAGATAAACTCCCAATAACAACAATAGAATTGTGCCGGTGATAACTAACATTCCAAGTCGCTTAGGATTGGTCTGTCCAGCTGTATTGATGTTTTTATATAAGTTAAATAGGTATTGATCAGTTCTCAGTTTAGATGATAACTTCTCGATTTGAAGATATGATTTCATGCGTACACTTAATGCTTTAGAATTGATATGCTGTTGGTTATACGCTGGTTATTTTTGTTTGGATTTTTTCACCGGTTAATTTTAACATAGCATTATAATCGATAACGTTTTAGTACTAGGTAATGCTTCTCTCTATGGAGTTTTTTGAAAATTTCTAAATAAAAAAAGGTCACCTATAACAAGATGACCTTTTAGAATTATTATTAGATCTAGCTAATTAAACATCAGCAGATTTTACAGTTTGAATAATTCTTCCCGCAATTTTATATGGGTCACCATTAGAAGCTGGACGACGATCTTCTAGCCATCCTTTCCATCCTTTTTCTACAGTGATAATAGGAATACGGATAGAAGCTCCACGATCAGAAATACCATAGCTAAAGTCACGTATTGAAGCTGTTTCGTGTAATCCTGTTAAACGTTGATCGTTAAACTCACCATACACAGCAATATGCTCTGCAGTAACTGGTCTGAATGCTTCACAAATTTTCTCATAAACTTCTTGAGATCCACATGTTCTTAAAGTAGTGTTAGAGAAGTTAGCATGCATACCAGAGCCATTCCAATCACCTTTTACAGGTTTTGGGTGATATTCAATATAGTATCCATATGATTCCGTTAAGCGGTCTAATAAATAGCGAGCGATCCAAATTTCGTCACCTGCCTTTTTAGCACCTTTTGAAAATAATTGGAATTCCCACTGTCCAGCGGCAACTTCTTGGTTAATCCCTTCAAAATTTAATCCTGCAGCAATACAAAGATCAGCATGTTCTTCAACAAATTCACGACCCCATGTGTTTTTTCCACCTACAGAACAATAATACATTCCCTGTGGGCCAGGATATCCACCAATTGGGAAACCTAGAGGTAGTTGTGTATTTACATCCATAATAAAGTATTCCTGCTCGAAACCGAACCAGAAGTCATTATCATCATCATCAATAGTTGCTCTTGAGTTTGATTCGTGCGGAGTACCATCAGCATTTAAAACCTCAGTCATTACTAAATAACCATCCTTTCTTACAGGATCAGGATAAATTGCAACTGGTTTCAATAAACAGTCAGAAGATCCGCCCTCTGCTTGCTGGGTAGAACTTCCATCAAAAGACCATACTGGACAGTCTTCAAGTTTACCACTAAAATCGTCTTCAACTTTTGTTTTACTTCGAAGATTAGCTGTTGGTTTATAACCATCAAGCCAGATGTACTCTAATTTAGATTTACTCATAATAGGTGATTCTTTTTTTGAACTAACAAAATTTCGTTGCAAATATATATTTTTTTAATAAGGACCTTTAAAATTTAAGGGGTAAAATATTGAAATGTAATATATATTTATCAACACCCTAAAAAAGTAGGGGGTTCAAATATCAAAAATTGATAATTAGCAATATATTTGCTTAAAATTAAGGATATGTCAACTTTAAGATTTGATGCACTGAAGAAAACAATGGAACGCACCCCTATTACCATTGTTGATAACGAGAAACGATCGGCACTTTTTGGGGTCAATGTTTTTAATGAACAAGCAATGCGCCAATATCTTACTGGTGATGCTTTTACAAGCGTTCAGGATGCAATAGTTAATGGGGCCAAAATCAAAAGAGGAGTGGCAGATCAGATTGCTGCTGCTATGAAAGACTGGGCTATGTCGAAAGGTGTAACGCACTATACACATTGGTTTCAACCTTTAACAGGAGCTACAGCGGAAAAGCATGATGCCTTCTTCGAATTATTAAATTCAAATCAGGGGATTGAACGATTTGACGGTGGGCAGCTAGTACAGCAAGAACCTGACGCATCTAGTTTTCCGCATGGAGGAATAAGAAATACTTTTGAGGCAAGAGGATATACCGCTTGGGATCCTTCGTCTCCTTCATTTATATATGGCACTACTTTATGTATACCAACAGTTTTTGTATCCTATACTGGAGAGGCATTAGATTATAAAACTCCACTTTTAAGGGCTTTAAATGCGGTAGATGAGGCAGCTTCAGATGTCGCCAAGTATTTTGATAAAAATGTTCGCAAGGTCAATGCATCTTTAGGATGGGAGCAAGAATATTTTTTAGTGGATGAGGCGTTGGTCGCTGCAAGACCAGATTTAATGATGACTGGAAGAACATTGCTAGGTCATACATCTGCAAAAGGACAACAGTTAGACGACCATTATTTTGGAAGCATCCCGACGAGAGCTTTAGAATTTATGCGCGATCTCGAAAAAGAATGCATGCTGCTGGGTATTCCGGTTAAAACAAGACATAATGAAGTGGCACCAAATCAATTTGAGTTAGCACCTATATATGAAGAAGCTAATTTAGCAGTCGACCATAATTCATTGGTGATGGATTTAATGGGAAAGGTAGCTCAGCGCCATCATTTCAAAGTGCTACTTCATGAAAAACCTTTTAAAGGGGTAAATGGTTCCGGTAAACACAACAATTGGTCCTTAACTACGGATACGGGGGTCAATTTATTAAGCCCCGGTAAAACTCCTATGAGTAACTTACAGTTTCTTACCTTTTTTGTGAATACGATTAAGGCGATTCAAGAATATGAAGAGTTGATGCGATCAGGAATAGCATCTGCCAGTAATGATCATCGCCTTGGGGCCAATGAAGCACCCCCGGCAATCATGTCCGTTTTTATAGGCGCTCAGTTATCAAAGGTATTAAAGGAGTTAGAAGGAGTGACAGCTGGAAAATTATCTCCAGAAGAAAAAACGGATTTAAAGCTGAACGTTGTTGGGAAAATTCCAGAAATTTTATTGGATAACACCGATAGAAACCGAACGTCTCCTTTTGCCTTTACAGGAAATAAATTTGAGTTTAGAGCAGTAGGATCTAAGTCAAATTGTGCCAAACCCATGATTATTTTAAACACCATTGTGGCTAAGCAATTAAAAGATTTTAAAGTAGAGGTTGACAAGCTCGTTGATAAGAAAAGCTTGAAAAAAGATGAAGCGATTTTCAATGTCTTAAGGGAATATATTAAAGGTTCAAAACGCATTTTGTTTGATGGTAATGGTTATGACGAAGTCTGGGAAAAGGAAGCCAAAAAACGAAAGCTAAGTAATAATAAAACTACCCCCGAAGCGCTTAAAATTCAATTAGATAAATCGACCATCGATGTATTTGAAAAAATGCAGGTAATGAACAAGGTTGAACTAGAAGCGCGTTATGAGATTGAAGTAGAGGAGTACTCAAAGCGTATTCAGATCGAAGGCAGGGTTTTAGGTGATGTCGCTAGAAATCACATCATTCCAACCGCGATTAAATATCAAAACTTATTGATAGACAATGTAAAAGGATTAAAGGATATTTATGGTACTTCGTTTAAAAAAATGGCATCAGAACAAATGGAATTGATCGAGCAAATATCCACACATATTGAAAAGATCAATGCTAGCGTAACCCAGATGACTGAGGAAAGAAAAAAAGCCAATGCTTTAGACGATGCAACTAAAAAGGCTGATTCATATTGTAATTCAGTAAAACCTTTCTTTGAAGAGATTCGATATCATTGCGATAAGTTGGAGCTACTAGTTGACGATGAGTTATGGCCTTTGGCAAAGTATCGAGAATTGTTGTTTACCCGATAATTGAAATTCCAATATTTGAAATTCCAAATTCCAACGCTTATCATTCTGATTTTATGATTTGGAATTTGTGATTTGGAATTTGTAAAATGTATTTTTGCCATCATGAGTTCAGAAGTTTCCAAACGCTATTCAGGTAGAGGTGTTTCAGCCTCTAAAGAAGATGTTCATAATGCGATAAAAAATATCGACAAAGGGCTTTTTCCAAAGGCATTTTGCAAAATAGTTCCAGATTATCTTACGAATGATGATGATTATTGCCTAGTGATGCATGCAGATGGTGCAGGTACAAAGTCATCTTTAGCCTATATGTATTGGAAAGAAACTGGTGATATTTCTGTATGGAAGGGCATTGCTCAAGATGCACTTATCATGAATATTGATGATCTATTGTGTGTTGGAGCGACAGACAATATTATGTTGTCATCTACCATTGGGCGAAACAAGAATCTTATTCCTGGTGAAGTGATTTCCGCAATTATTAATGGAACTGAAGAATTGATTGGGGAACTAAAAAGCTTCGGAGTTACAATTTATTCTACTGGTGGAGAAACAGCCGATGTTGGCGATCTTGTTCGAACAATTATTGTCGATAGTACTGTAACTGCTAGAGTAAAACGATCTAATGTTATAGACAATGCCAATATTAGGGCAGGGGATGTTATTGTTGGACTTTCTTCCTATGGGCAAGCATCCTATGAAAAGGAATATAATGGGGGTATGGGTAGTAATGGTCTTACCTCTGCACGACACGATGTATTTGGTAAGTATTTAGCCGAAAAATTCCCAGAAAGTTATGACCATGCTGTTCCTTCGGAACTTGTTTACTCGGGGAATACGAAACTTCAAGATGCCGTAGAAGATTCACCCATAGACGCAGGGAAATTGGTCTTATCTCCAACCCGTACTTACGCACCAATTATCAAAGAAATACTTTCAAAATATAAAGCAGATACACTGCACGGAATGGTGCACTGCAGCGGTGGTGCGCAAACCAAAATATTACATTTTGTTGATGATCTTCATATTATTAAGGATAATATGTTTGATGTTCCACCCTTATTTAAGTTGATACAAAAACAGTCAGGAACTGATTGGAAAGAAATGTATCAGGTATTTAATATGGGACATCGCATGGAATTGTATGTAGATCCAGCGATTGCTGACGATCTAATCTCAATTACTAAGTCTTATAATGTCGATGCACAAATTGTTGGTCGAGTAGTTGAGTCTAATACCAAGAAACTAACAATAAAGAGCCAATTAGGGGAATTTGTTTACTAGTTATGCAATGTCCAGTTGGGAGGAGTAGAGACCATCCTAGTCGTCCCCATCTTTTTTATCATTCACTAATAATTCCATTAGGTAAATATCCGTAATCCTCAAGATCGGTTAGTTGATTAATCTTTTTGGTACTTCCATTTTTTAGTAAATAAAGATCATCAGTGACGTCAATTACAGATTCATAATGATGATCAGTTAAAATAATAGCCTTTGAATGTTTCTGTTCGTTAATTATCTCCTTCATCTGTTCAACATATAACGGAGCAATATGCATAAAAGGCTCGTCTAATAAAACAATTGGTCTATTAGAGAGTAATGCCAGGTAAATTTCAACCACTTGAAGTTCGCCGCCAGATAATTTGGAGGGATAGGAATTTCTATATTTTTCAAATTGAGGGAATTTTTCAATAAAAGTATTCCAATCTAACTTCAGAAATCGAAAAACCTTCTTCAATTTCATAAAACTGGGAATGGATTGTTTTTGTGAACATAAATACACCAATCTAGAGGTGTACAGCTTTCTAAGGATAGGTTTTTTATCTATTCGAATCAGCTTGTATTTAGGAGCGATACTTCCAAAAATAATATGAAGTAAGCTGCTTTTGCCTGATCCGTTATGACCTAATAAACCAGTTACTTTTCCAATTTCGGCTTTTAGATAAACACCTTTCAATATATTTTTGTCGCTATAATTAAGCTCAATATTATCAACTTCTAATATCATAAAAAGGCTGTCTTTAGTTGAATTACTAAAATGCTTAAGAGGATATCTAAACCAATAAAAAATAAGAATAATGCACGTTTAGAAATTCCCATATTGTGATAAAAATGAAGGACATTGTTTCGTTTTGAGCTAGCATAACCCCATAATACAAGTATTGAGCAAAGTATTTTGGTTGCCGTAAAAGCAACATTATCACCAGTTAAAAAAAGTAGTAGCAATGAAATAAGCCCAGTTGGAATAAGAAATTGCCTATAAAAATGGAAAATTGCGGTTAGTTGCATTCTCGAAAATTAGAATAAGAATATGAGTGAACAAAAAGATTAACACTGCATTAGGGAAACACTCAAAAAATAATCAAAAAGTGTACCTTTACGCTCCTACAATTGGTAATGATTTATGCTAGAGAAACTACAGATAGTAAAACAGCGATTTGATGAGGTGAGTGATTTAATCATTCAACCTGATATTATTTCTAATCAAAAAAAATACGTTCAACTAAACAAGGAGTATAAGGACTTAAAAGCATTAGTTGATAAACGAGAGATTTATATAGAGCTTACTAATAATATTGAAGAAGCTGAAGAGATTATTGCTGATGGAAGTGATACAGAAATGGTCGAAATGGCCAAAATGCAGTTAGACGAAGCCAAAAGCGAGCTACCTAAGCTTGAGGATGAGATTAAGTTTATGCTTATCCCAAAAGATCCTGAAGATGGTAAGAATGTAGTTGTTGAGGTTCGAGCGGGAACAGGAGGCGATGAGGCTAGTATTTTCGCCGGAGATCTTCACCGAATGTATACTAAATATTGTGAAGGTAAGGGCTGGAAAGTGAGCGTTATTGATTTTAGTGAAGGTACTGCCGGAGGTTTTAAAGAAATTCAATTTGAAGTAACTGGAGAGGAAGTATACGGAACTTTAAAGTTTGAAGCAGGCGTGCATCGCGTGCAACGTGTACCGCAAACGGAAACACAAGGTCGTGTGCATACAAGTGCTGCAACTGTTATGGTGCTTCCAGAGGCTGAAGAGTTTGATGTACAAATAGATCCTAAAGATGTGCGGATCGATTATTTTTGTTCTTCTGGGCCCGGTGGGCAATCGGTTAACACAACCTATTCTGCGGTTAGACTAACCCACGTTCCTACGGGATTGGTAGCCCAGTGTCAGGATCAAAAATCACAACATAAAAACAAGGAAAAAGCCTTTAAAGTACTGCGTTCTCGTTTATACGATCTAGAACTTGCCAAAAAACAGGAAGAGGACGCTGCTAAACGAAGCAGTCAGGTAAGTAGTGGAGACCGCTCCGCTAAAATTAGAACCTATAATTACCCACAAGGCCGGGTTACCGATCATAGAATTAATCTTACACTGTATGATTTGCAAAATATAATCAATGGTGATATTCAGCGAATTATTGATGAATTGCAATTGGTACAGAATACAGAAAAGCTAAAAGAGGCTGGTGAGGTGATTTAAAACTAAGATATAAACTATTTAAAAAGAGTCGATTAGCTTCTGTTAATCGACTCTTTTTGTATTTTGTGTTTAAATAAAAATAATTGGCCAATATTGACGTTGTGCCAGCAGTGTTTAAACCAATAGAGTAAAACAATAAATTCAACCACAAACCATGAAAAAGCTATTTTTCATTAGTGTCCTAAGTCTTTTTTCGGCTAGCATTTTTTCACAATCCTATATCGGATTTCTATCAGACAATTATAAAGGTGTCCACGGTGTTGTAGTAAATCCAGCTACAATTGTAGATACCCCATATAAGGCTGATATCAACCTAGCTTCCTTAAGCGGCTTGGGGGATAATGATTATTATGGTGTTTCCTTTTCTGATCTTCTCAAAAGCGATTTCGATTTTGAGCGCGATGCGATAGCTTCTCCTTCAGATGCCAATAGCTATATTATTACCGCTGATGTTTTAGGACCTTCATTTATGTTCAATATAAAACCAAAACATTCAGTTGCGGTTTTTACAAGAGCGCGCCTGTTCGCAAATGTTAATGATATTAATGGTGAGTTATTCGAAACAGTGACTAACGATTTTGACTCCGATCAGGATTTTGTTGTAAACGCAAATAACTTTTTTGGAACCACACACGGTTGGGGTGAAGTAGGAGTTTCGTATGCAACCGTACTTATGGATAAAGGAAATCACTTCTTAACTGGTGGAGTTTCTTTTAAGTATTTACAAGGTCTTGGTAATGCATATGCTGAGGGTGATGTTAACTTGAATTATGATGCCGATGGAACAGCACCTAATATTGCATCCTACGATTCTAGTGGTGCTTTTACCTACGGTCGTAGCAGTAATCTAGCAGGTGATCTTGAAAATATTGAATTGGTAGATGGTGCTAATGGCTTTGGAGCAGATGTTGGTTTCTCCTATGAATATAGACCAGATGGCACAGGAGATACACATGGGGATCCTACAAGATATAAATTAAAAGTAGGTTTATCAGTAACTGATATTGGTTCATTAAGCTATAAAAACAGTACTCAAGCGTTGTATAATCTTAATGCTGTTAATATTAGTGAAGCAGATTTCGATAGTGTGAGTTTTGAAGATGCAATTCGAAATGTATATACCTTTCAAGAAGCCGACGAGGATTTGGACCCACGCTTACCAACAGCTGCTCATTTATTTGTTGATTATAAAATTGTTCCAAAAATATATATTAATGCGAATGTTGATTATTCCTTGGTAAAATCAGCTACGAGAAATAGTAGTAGCGTTGTGACTAATGCATTTATTACCCCCCGATATGAGAGCAAATGGTTTAGTTTTTATATGCCTGTGGGATATAAAGAGTATAGCGGGTTTTCATGGGGAAGCGGCTTTCGTTTTGGACCGTTGTTTGTAGGTTCTGGATCTATTTTATCGAATGTTATTAATGATGAATCTCAAGGTGTTGATGTATATGCAGGACTTAAAGTACCATTGTATCGAGGTAAACCGAGAGATAAAGATGGAGATGGCATTGTGGATAAAGAAGATGCCTGCCCTGAAACTCCAGGGCCAATTGAAAATGGAGGTTGCCCCTGGCCAGATCGCGATGAAGATGGTGTTTATGACAAAGATGATAAATGTCCCGATGAACCAGGTAGAAAAGACAATGAAGGCTGTCCTATTTTAGATAAGGATGGTGATGGTGTCAATGACGATGTAGACATTTGCCCAGATGTTGCTGGTGATCCTGAAAATAATGGCTGTCCTTGGCCAGATACTGATGGTGATGGTGTTTATGATAATGATGATGATTGCCCTAATACCGCTGGTACTGTCGCTGGAAAAGGATGTCCCGAAGTAACTGAAGAAGTTGTAGAACAGCTAAATGAATATGGTAAAACTATTCTCTTTGATCCAGATAAATCATCTTTTAAAAATGAATCGTTCACTGTTTTACAAGAAATGACTGCTGTGATGAAACAATATCCAAGTGCAAGATTTAGATTAGAAGGACATACAGATAGCAGAGGAGAAGAGGCCATGAATCAACGACTTTCAGAACTTCGTGTGAATGCAGTACGTGATTATTTAATAAAAAATGGTATTGATGCTTCTCGTCTAGAAGCAGTAGGATTAGGAGAGAAATTTCCTGTTGCTACCAATATGTATATGGCGGGACGAAAACAAAACCGACGTGTCGAGATTAAATTGATTAATTAAACCAAAACGAATACGTATTTTTGAAGCCCAGGCATAATGTCTGGGCTTTTTGTTTTAAATAAAAGAATATGACCACCCAAGAACTTGTTGATCAAATAGAAAAAAAGAAATCGTTTTTATGTGTAGGTTTGGATGTCGATCTTGAAAAGATCCCAGCTCATTTATTAGAAGCCGAAGATCCAATTTTTGAGTTCAATAAGGCCATTATAGATGCAACCCATGACCTTGCGGTCGCTTACAAACCAAATATCGCTTTCTTCGAGACCTATGGTGTAAAAGGGTGGGAATCACTCAAGAAAACAATTGATTACCTAAACGATAATTACCCTGATATTTTTACAATAGCCGATGCTAAGAGAGGCGATATTGGAAATACTGCAACTCGCTATGCAAAAGCATTTTTTGAAGACCTAGCGTTCGATTCAATCACTGTAGCGCCCTATATGGGTAGCGATTCTGTTGAACCTTTTTTAGAATTTGAAGATAAGCATGCTATACTATTGGCATTGACTTCTAACAAGGGAGCATTCGATTTTCAAACCAATGAAATCGATGGAGAGGCCTTGTATAAAAAGGTACTTAAAACATCTTCTACTTATCAAAATAATGATCGATTAATGTATGTGGTTGGTGCTACTAAAGCTGAATATTTTACCGAGATAAGAAAGATCATCCCAGAAAGTTTTTTATTAGTTCCAGGTGTAGGGGCGCAAGGAGGGGACTTACATGCAGTTTGTAAAAATGGAATGAATGACCAAGTCGGATTACTCATTAACTCTTCGCGCGGTATTATTTACGCAGGAAATGGAACCGATTTTGCTTCGAAGGCTCGAGAAAAGGCGCTGGCACTTCAACAAGATATGCAGGTGATTTTAGAAGCTCGCTAAGATGACTATTGTAGACCAACTTGAACGCAGTATTAAACTTTCTTCTACTCCAAAACGTATTGTTTCGTTAGTTCCTAGTCAGACAGAATTGATTTGGGATTTAGGCCTAAAGAAAGAGCTAGTAGGTATTACCAAATTTTGTGTTCATCCAGTTTCACTACGAAAAGAAAAAGCTGTTGTTGGCGGGACAAAACAAGTTCATTTTGATAAAATAAAGGCTTTAAGACCAGATATCATTCTTTGTAATAAAGAGGAGAATGACAGATTTATGGTCAAAGAGCTAGAGAAGATTGCTCCTGTTCATGTATCAGATGTTCAAAATTTAGATGATACAATGAATCTAATTCAACAGTATGGAGAAATTTTTGACACAGTCGAAAATGCAAGTTCACTTTTAGAGAATATATCTGATGCCGTTAGAAGATTAAAAGATCAAATAAGAACAAGGCCAGTAAAAAAGGTGGCTTATTTTATTTGGAAAGATCCTTGGATGCTTGCAGGTAAGACCACATTTATTAATCATTTGTTATCGATCAATAAATTTGAAAATGTCGCTACTGAAGATCGTTATCCTGAAGTAGTTTTAAATGAATTTTTGAGGACAGCTAAACCAGAATTAATTCTCTTGTCTTCAGAACCCTTTCCATTTTCAAAAAAACATATTAGGGAACTATCTGAAAAAACAGATATACCTGTAGAACTGGTAGATGGGGAGTATTTCTCTTGGTATGGCTCGAGATTGTTGAAAGCTTTTGATTACTTTGAAAACCTTAGATACTAAAGGTCGCCGATTCGTATTTCTTTAAAGACCTTAGTATTTTATTTGCCTCGTGTGCAAAGAAATCACTTAATCCAGCATCAGTTTGTTCCATGCTGTATGACTTCTCCCAAAATAATTGATATTTGCGCTTTAACTCAGCCAATGGCCAACCCAAGTCGCTGGCTACTTTTGTAGCTCCCACCCTGCATAATTGTGACTTTTTCATTGATTGAAGTTTTAAATCAATATATGTACGTCAAAAAGCAGGCCAATAGTTGTAGTAAATACGTTAAATAATTGTAAATAATGTAGTTAATTACCTTTTGAGACTAAAATGACCTTTTAGTACATCATTGTCAGTAGTAATAGCTTGATACCAATAATCTGAGGAAGGAAGTGGTTTTCCTAAAAAGAAACCATCCCAGCCCACTGAAGTCGGAGATATTTCCTTTAATAGTCTACCAAATCTGTCATAAATGCGAATTACTCTAATAGGAATATCTCCAGTATCTGGAAGTATATATTGCCAAGTATCATTAAATCCATCTCCATTCGGTGTAAAAAACTTTGGAAAAACATTAGGCAGTTCTAGGCGAATACTTCTATCAACTATACCACAACCTCCTTTATCTCTAACATAAACAGTTATAAGTCCTGCAGTTACCCCTGAGAAAGCATTAGAATCCTGATAAGGACCATCTATATTGTCCAAAGAAAATTCATAGTCACCAGTTCCCGATATTTGAATTGTAAGATCGAATAAACCTTGTTCTAAGACAGTTTCAATATTGGTAATATTAGCAGGTTCTGAACCGAATGTAGCAGTAAAGCTATTTGATCGTATACACTCCGTAGTGGTGCCATTAGAAGGAACATCGACAACATTATAAGCTTCATAGCGGTAGTTTCCTTCTTCGGTTAGTTCTATTGTGTTTTCTTCTGAGAGTAGTGTTTCTCTTCCAATGTTATCTATGCTAAACCACCTAAAGCCGTCAGCCACATCATTTGTCGTTATTGTTGTCGTATTGCCGTTACAAATTCCTATTGCATCAAAAGGCTCAATTTCAGGTCTAAAATCAATTAATTCATTCGTGACAGGATCAAAAAATGGTCCACATCCGAGTATGGTAGAAAATGACTGTTGCTGGCACCCTATTGCATCGCCTGCATCATTGAAAGGTATGATAGTGATATAAAAAGTTCGATTAGGCTCAAAATCGATTACCAACGTTTGATTGGCAGTAAATACTCCCTCATCTAAGATGTCATTATCAAAGGGAGAACTTCCTATTGAAACGCGATAACCAGTAGCATCTGCTATATCCTCCCATTGTATGAGTGGTGTAAGGGGAACATCAGTTTCTCCATTGGCAGGACTAATAAGGGCAGCGCAGGTAGGAGGTGTTGCCAATATACTGGTCGTAAATGATTCAGATTGACAATTAATAGCACTTCCTATGGCGTTATAGGGTGTAATACGAACGAATATCTCCGTGTTATTTGGGAAATCTACTGGAGGATTATATGATAATACATTACCTACATCGATATTATTGGCTATGTTACCAGTACCAGGAATTGTCTCAAGCGTAAGAAAGTATCCTGTTGCTCCAAGAACATAATTCCAGGAAACATTGGTAGCTATATTAATTCCCATTGCCCCATTTGGAGGGCTACTTAAAGTTGCACATTCTGGAACATTTGTTACTGCTTCTGTGGTAAAGGAATAAGTAGCGCAAACAATTTGGGGTCTATTTAAAAAGAACAGGCTAATTGTGGCATATACCTGAGTGTTTTGAGGTAGACCTAGTTGCGGACTAAACATAGTTTGGCTTCCAGTAGGTTGTCTGTCAACAATATCGGTTCCGCCAGGAGTTGTGCCTAATGAGATAATGTAACCCGTTACACCAACTTCCTGGGTCCAACTAATGGTGGCGTCGATTGGAACATTGGTCGCACCATTTGAAGGAAAAATAGGTGTAGGACAGTCTTGGGCCGAAAGAAAAACAGCCGAGCAAAAGAATAGAATAAAAGGAATGTACTTTTTTAGCCCAAGTTTCATACTTGCGAACAAGATAATAGTTTTCCGTTCACTGTGTACAGTAGAGACTCAGTTTTAACTTGTTTTTTACTTTCTATTCCGCTTTTAGGTGATGCATTTTTGCGAGAAGCTTATTCGCCTCATATTCAAAAAAGTCACTTAGGCCTGCATCTGTCTGTCGAAAATTATAAGCCTTTTCTATCATTTCTTGATAGCGTTTTTCAATAGAAATTCGATTTAGTTTACGTCGGATTTTGGTGGCAACACGTTTCATAATTTTAGCTGGTTAGTAGAACTTAAATATAGTTAATTAATTGATAATTAACACTTTATTTTGTTGTTAATTTTTTTGTTAGAATAAGTTTTACTGTTCTAAACTTCTCAATTAACAACCTGTAAATTGAAGCAGTTGGTAATGACTTTTATTGTAACTACCTTTGACCATTAAAATAATTGCTTGTTAAATTATACGATATACGAAAACCCTCAATCGACTGATTGGGTTACTTTTGTTCATGGAGCAGGAGGGAGCAGTACCATTTGGTATAAGCAATTAAGGGCTTTTAAGGCACATTATAATATCTTATTACTTGACCTAAGGGGGCACGGAAATTCGAAAGCAGCGCTAAAAGATGCTTTTGATAAACGTTACACTTTTCAATCTATAGCTGATGATATTTTAGAAGTTATTGACCACCTAAAGATTAAAAATTCTCATTTTATTGGCATCTCTCTAGGTACTATCATTATTCGTCAACTTGCTGAGGTACATCCACATCGTGTAAAGAGCATGATTATGGGTGGAGCGATTATGAAGCTCAATATACGTTCGCAGATTTTAATGCGGGTAGGTATTGTATTTAAGTCATTGATTCCTTATTTATGGTTGTACAAGTTTTTTGCTTTTATAATCATGCCGAACAAGAATCACAAAGAATCGCGCTCGCTTTTTATACGTGAGGCTAAAAAATTATACCAAAAAGAGTTTATTCGTTGGTTTAAGTTGACAGCAGAAATCAATCCTCTACTTCGGTTCTTTAGGCAGGTTGAATTAAAAATCCCTACTTACTATGTAATGGGAGAGGAAGACTATATGTTTTTACCATCGGTTAGAAAGGTAGTTGATGCACATGCGTTTTCGTCTTTATGCGTTGTCCCGAACTGTGGACATGTTGTTAATGTCGAGCAGCCTGATTTTTTCAATAAGGAGACGATTAAATTCTTATCAGGAGTTTAATTTTTTTGCGTCACCTCTATCACACATTTTGAGTATTCCCTTTAATCTTAGTTATAAGCTAAAAACAGAAGGTTGATGAATTTTCATGTTCTTTTTTAAAATGAATAACGGGTGCTATTCAATAAAAAGAGGCGCCATTTACATTGTAAATGACACCTCACCTTAAAAACTAAATAACCAAAATTAGTTTTCCTTTATTGGATTGTTATGATTGCGTAATCAAACCAAACCCAATTTAATTTTGATCTCCAGGTCCGATATTAGGATTTGCATCAATTTCTGCTTGTGGAATTTTGAAAATCCAATCATCATTAATTGATGGTCTATCTTGTTGATAAGCTTCTTGGTAAAGTACTGCTGATGCACCTGAACCTCCGTCGGCAGCATGATCAATGCCTTCATCCCAACGAATTTTATCAGTATAGCCAAATCCTTCTCCCCATAACTCTAAACGTCTTTGAAACTTGATGTGCTCCATTAACAATTCTTGCGTGTTAAATACGGATGAATCGTAAGCACTATCCCGTTCAGAACCTAGCGGATCGAGAGCTGCTTGTGCGCCAGCGATATCACCCATCATGGCTTTAGCTTCCGCTTCAATTAAATACATCTCTGATGAACGCATATAGATCACATCATCAGGATCAATAGAACCCGGATTTGCATTCTTCATCTTGAAGTGCATGTATGGGTGTAAGTTAAACCTTGTAGTAATACCGTATACAGCATTTAACGAATCTACAGCAGCATCGAAAACAGCTTCATCTGTGAAGTTAGGATCGTTACCAAAACCTCCTTGTCCATTCGCTGCTGAGGTATTGGTGTTTGGTGCACCTATTATGAAGACATCTTTTCTGTAATCAGTATCCGGAATTGCATCAACCAATCTTCTATCCGCAATCTTAGGATTATTTCTAATTTGACTTCCGTTGAATGTGTTACTCATTAAATAAAAGTAAGAACGGAAGAAAGTGGTTTCGGCAGCGATGACGTTGCTACCCCAAATAACTTCGGGAAGTTCATTGGTATTGAATCCAGATTTCCAATCGGCCTCATTCATTATCGGATAATCTTGACGCGCTCGTATGGCAGCATCAGCTGCAGTTTGCCAATCACCTTTAGACAATGCCATTCTCGCCATAAGCCCATATGCTACATCGATATTTAGTTGCGATTTGGCAGCTGCGCCACCTCCTGGTCTAGAGGTTGCGTTTTCAAAAGCGGCTATTGCTGCATTAAGATCAGCTTCAATTTGATCATAAATCTGTTGCACTGTTGACCTTGGCTCACTTGTAAAAGGAGCTTCTGAAGAAAATAATATTGGTACACCAGGATCTGATGCCGGGTTACCAATTAGGTAACCTCTTCCGTAATGTTGTACCAATGAAAGATATGCATAAGCTCTATACGTATGGGCTTGTCCAAGTATTTCATTTAATTTCTCCGATTGTGTTAAAGTACCATCATTAACTCTATTAATTAGTAGATTGGCTCCCGCAATAATATTATAACGGTGGTACCATAAAATTCTATTCGTTAATGATGTAGGCAGGGTGTGTGAATTCCACTGCATCTCATCTCGCCATCCTAAGTTGTTGGCATTGGCTGAATGTATTAGTTCACCACTTAAATTATCCCCTAGTGGCACCCAATAATGGTTGCCTGCTCTTGCTGTATTTCCGCCTGGGAAAATCGTTTGAGATTGAGAATACAAGCCTCTGTGTAAACCATTTAAAACCAGCTGCATATTCTCTTCGTTTGCCAAAGCGTCAGAAGCAGAAATAGCATCTGTGGGTGTTGTTTCCAAGAAATCTTCTTCACATGATGTTATTGCAATCCCTAGGACTACGAACAACATAAGTTTTATATTTTTTATCATAATATTTTTTCCTTTGCTATTTTACTAAAATCCTATATTTAAACCCATTGAAATAATTCTTGACGGATTAAAAGTGTCACCTTCAGGTGTCCCCGCTAAATTAAATTGAGGATTAGCACCTGTTCTTTTACTTTTTAGATATAAGTTTTCACCTGATATTGAAAGTCTTAAGTTATCTAGGCCAAGTTGTTCGGCAATTCCCTTGTCAAAATTATAACCTAGATTCACGTTTCTAAGCGTCCAAAATGAGGCGTCTGTCAAAAATCTTTCAGAAGCTTGTCTTACTAAGTTGGGATTTCCGGCTTCTAAACGAGGGACATTGGTAATATCTCCAGGCTGTCTCCACGCATTTAGAATATCTGGGTGTAATGACTGTCCGAAAGTTCCAGCATGCATGATTTCTGCATACCCAAAATCTAAGAATTTACCACCAATACCATAGTTAACAAGAATATCTAAAGTGAATCCTTTATAACTAAGACCTGTGGCAACTGATCCTAAAAGATCAGGAATAGAACTATCCCCTGTATAAGCACGCTCGGTAGCTTGCCAATCGTTAGTGGTAGCAATTTCGCCATTAGCGTCCAATACTGGAACGCTTTCGCCATCTTCATTTAATTCATATTGCAAGAATAGCTGGTCGCCATTAGCTGGATCTACCCCAGCAGTTCTAAGGAGAAAGAAATCAAATCGCGAACGACCTTCTGCCCAACGTTGTTGGTTGAAAATAAAAGGATCTGGCAAGCTTGTAATTTCATTCTTAAATGTAGAAGCTTGTAAGGTTACATTCCAATTGAAATCATCTCGACGAATAAGATTTGCTGTTAATGCTACTTCCCATCCAGAATTGAACATGTCTCCTACATTTGTTGGAACTTCATTTAAACCATTGCTAGGTGCGATAGGTAAATTATAAAGCAGGTCAGAAGAATTTCTTTTGTAATACTCAACTGATCCTTCTAAGAAATTATCGAACAAAGCAAATTCTAGTGCTACATCAAAATTCTCAATGGTTTCCCATTGTAAGGTGGAATTACCGATGTCAGTAAATATAATTGCGGGACTTGCTGCATTAGAAGTAATAGAAAATCTAGCTTGCGAAAGGAAGAAATCATTTAAATTATCATTTCCTACCTCACCCCAAGAGGATCTAAGTTTTAAAGAATTAATAAAGTCGGCACTTTCCATAAACTTCTCCTGATCAATTCTCCATGAACCACCGACTGAATAAAACGTACCCCATCTTGTATCACGGTTGAAAACTGATGAACCATCTCTTCTAACAGATGCACTTAAATAATACTTGCTGTCAAAATTATAGTTGGTTCTTAAGAAATACCCTTCGATGGCCTTTCTTAAGGATGATCCGCCAAGGCTTACAATGTTCGAGAAATTATCAAATTCAAAGATACCATTTGCAGCTTGCACCGTCGCTAGCCCATTATTACTAGAAAATTGCCAATTAAAACTTTCATGACCAGCTGTAAAGTCTAGATTATGATTGCCGAAACTTTTATTGTACGTCAAAATTTGATTGAAGTTTTCTATCTGTCTTCTAAACCTAACCTCTCCATATCTACCATCAGGTTGGGCATCGCCAATAATTGCATTTTCATACTGCTTTTGTATACGCTCGTTAATGTCTCTACCGTAATTTAATCGAAGTCTAAGTCCGTCTAGAAGTTTCACATCGCCAAAGAACCTGAATCCGTAGGTGTTATCTCTATTTCGCTCATCGTTTAAAAATAACTCCTGCAATGCATGTCTACCCTGGTTAACTGGTCTTGAACCAATATTGAACTCAGAAAAACCTTCACCATTATCAAAAACAAGATTTCCAAAAACATCTCGAACAAGATTTCCTTGAAGATCATTGACATAAACAGGATAGATAGGACCTATATTTTTAGAAAACCTAAAAGGGTTTACAATACTTCCTGCTCCTGCGGAACTAGGCGCTGTAGTTTCTGTTATAGTAACATTAGCACTACCACCAATTGTAACATTGTCATTTACATCAAATTCTGCATTGAGCCTTGTTGTTAAACGGTCGAACCCCGAAGTAACTATAAAACTTTCCTCGTCTAGGTATGAGGCTGAGAAGAATACCTTGTGATTTTCTCCACCACCAGCAACATTCACATTATAGTTTTGTCTCACGCCAGTTCGTTCGAATACATTATACCAGTCTAAGCTTTGGTAGATTACCTGAGCATTGGGATTTAGCCGACCATCTGTACCAACAATTTGATCATTAGGTACATTAAATGGATTATATCCTAAACTATTGTAAATGTTGGCTGAGGCGAAAGCAGGATCACCTGCACCAGCGCTAGAATTTTTTAAGGCTTCCCACATTACCTCGTAATATTCACCTGGGCTCACTTCATCATAAAAAGGTATTCCGGTTGATACCAAGCCATATTGCATAGATGCATTAACCCGGATGTCTCCTTTAGTACCACTCTTTGTTGTAATGATTACTACCCCGTTCGCAGCTCTCGATCCATATAAAGATGTAGAGGCAGCGTCTTTAAGGATAGTAAACGATTCAATGTCCTCTTGGTTAATAGTATTTAAGGCACCTTCATATTGAATACCGTCAACAATAAATAATGGATCTGTACTCCCGTTAAGTGTTCCTACCCCGCGTATTACAATACCTGGTGATGCACCTGGTCCGGCAGGAGATGTAAACTGAACTCCAGTAGCTCTACCTTCAATAGCAGCAATAGGTGATGTAACATTTCTTATTTCTAAATCTTTTGAGCCAATTACACTAGCTGAACCAGTAAAGGCCTCTTTGGTAGTTGTACCGTAAGCAACAACTACGACTTCGTCTAGCTGCTCGGTATCTGTTTCTAAGGTCACGTTAATTTCAGTTCTGCTGCCTACTAAAATTACTTGTGTTTTAAATCCAACATATGAGAATACTAAAGATTCAGTTGGAGAGGCGGAAATTGAATAATTTCCATCAAAATCAGTCTGTGTTCCCCGGGATGTGCCTTGGATCACAATACTTACACCAGGTAATGGAACTCCGTCATCGGAAGTTATCACTTTTCCTGTTACTGTTTGTTGTTGCGCTATTAATGATGATGTACCAAACACCAAAAACACCAACAGTACAAAATAATTTTTCACTTTCATAAAAATTAGAATTTGTTTATAATTATTTGAGTCAGTGCAATTGGAAAAAAGGCAGGCAGTAAGAATGCGATGGCTAATTCGAATAATTACTTCTAAAAAATTTAAACAAGGTTTAGTGGGATTTTCAGATAGTAAATAAATATTCTAAACTGCTCTGCCCTGAAGCAATTGCAGATTAAAGAAAGACTAGACTATGAATTTTTTGGGTAAGACCTGTAATAGTTTACCAATCCCGATAAATAGTTACTTGTGATTTACGCTATAGCGGAACCATTTGTGACTCTAGATATTTTGAAGGAGTGCAAGAGGTCACTTTTTTAAACGACTTATTGAAAGTGACTTTGTTATTAAAGCCGACTTCGTAAGCGATATCAATAATATTTAAGTTGTTGTGAACATTGTTTTTCAACAACTCTATGGCTTCCTGGATTCTAAAATTGTTGATCAATTCAAAGAAGTTCATATTAAAATGTTCGTTGATCACCTGAGATGCACTATGTCGATTAGTCCCTAGTTTATGGGCAATCCAATCAAGACAAATATCATTTCTCCTGTAAACTTTTTCATCGTTTAATAAAAACAAAAGTCGTTCTTTAAGTTCTATTGAATAGGATGGTGTAAGCCCCGATTTTTTATACTTAAATAAATTCTTAGGGTCATTTAATTGAATTTTACCGCTAAAAGCGTCCGGCTGTACATAGGCGATATAGACCACATAAAAAATAAGTGTCATCATAATGATCAATTGTATATGACCAATAGGTGCAAAGCTTATAATTTTGGTTAAAGCACCAGCATACACTACATAGGAAACGACATAAAAACTAAATATAAAAATGATGTTTCGTTGCCAAACAAGAACGTTTTTAGGAGTTTCAGGATTTTCCTTTTTCTCTTTTAGATATACTTTCAATGTGAAGTATCCGTAGGTAGCAAGAGAAACGATTTTTGCCGTTATGATAGTGTATGCTCCTGGTAATAAAAATGCATCACCAGCGAATAAGACATTAAATTTTTCAATTCCACTCATGGCATAGTATGGCATGATATAGCTAAGTAAAATAAAGGATGGTACTAAATGCAGTAAATCAATCCATTTAAACTTATATCTAAAACTAGTTCTTTTAACATAGAAATAAATTAATGGTCCGTATAGAAACGAAAGTGTCGTTGAAATAAATAAGGTATGCGGAAGAGTATATTGAAGTTGACTTAAATGTATATTGATGTGCAATAGAAAAATGGAATGAAAAATAACAAACAAACTTATTAGCAATACACTAATTGGATCCGTTTTCTTTTTAAAATGAATGAAAATACCAGCAAAAATGCCCAGTATACCAACAAAAAAATAGATCAAATTCCAGAAGTCTATTTTCGGAGTGTACTTTTCCTTGAAGCTAATGTAGCTAGCTGATGTTTTAATTGAATCGAAAAGATGATCGTTAATAATAGATAAATCTGTTGTTGCCTTTACGTACAACTTTGTGTATTCTACTGCTCTTTCTGCTTCTCCTTGCTTTGCATAATCTAAGGCTTTCTTTTTTTGAAGCGCAACAGACTGTTCGCTACGATCGGGTACCTTAATACCTTTTAGCGGCGAAACTGATGCATTACATATGCATAAACAACATAGATATAGCGTGGTGAATGCTATTTTTTGGTTGATGAACATTAGGATCGAATTAGCCTGCTTAGTGATTTGATTTCCTAAAGCTTCATTAAATTACGATTTTTTTTGCGAGTCACCTTACTATAAGTAAACACCGATAAAAGTTTACCCCTTTTTTATGATAGTTTTAAGATTAGCAATCAATAAACCTAAAAATGAATGTTTTAATATTGAGGATTAAGCAAATTTTATGAAGAAAATTGTACTATTTCTATCACTAACTGTATCTATTTTATCATCGGGTATAATTACTGGTCAAGCCAAAACACCTTGTAATTGCTGTACCGAAAATCATTCAGCTTTTGATTTCTGGTTAGGTAAATGGCAAGTAACGAATGCTGATGGAAGTGAAGCTGGAGTAAATACTATTTCAAAAATTCAGGATAATTGTATTCTTCGTGAAGAGTGGACAAGTGCGACTGCTGGTTATACAGGTACGAGCTATAATTATTATGATGCTAACACCAAGAAATGGAATCAATTATGGTTAGACAATCAGGGTGGAGTTCTAAAACTAGTGGGTAATTATGCCAATAATAAAATGATTCTAGAATCGGAAGAACAAAAAAATAAAGAGGGAAAACTGGTCAAGAATCGAATCACTTGGACAAAGAAAAACGATGGAACCGTTTTACAGCTTTGGGAGGTAATTCATAATGATAAAGTACTTTCTACTTTATTCAAAGGAACATATACACCAATTAATGAATAGTATATTAGTATTCATTTCTAATTGCTTTTAACAACTCGTATATTTTATTTTTTATTGAGGAAGATGGTTGTTGATAGTGATTGTTCATAAAACTAAAAATGAGCACTTTTCCTGATTTTGTTTTTAAATATCCACTTAGATTATAGGTATTACCAAATGAACCCGATTTGGCAATAATAAACGGATCTCCTTCAGCTTGACCGTATGTTTTTAAAGTACCATTAATTCCAGCCTTAGGGAACAAAGCAAAAAGGCGATTGCGATCTACTACATTATACAACTCATTTAATACATTTACTAACTGGTCGGGACTCATTAGGTTGTATCTAGATAAACCCGATCCGTCAACCCAACGAGGGACTTTGCCGAACAGCTGAGAATGAGTTTCGAGTATATGTTTTCTGGCTTTACCGCTATTTAGGCTATCTGTTAGTGCATCAGAAGAAAGTAGTAAGAGTTGTTCTGCAATAAAATTGTCACTTTCGATCATCATTCTAGCGAGCAGGCTATCTGTTTTCACAGTAAATAACTTTCGATATATTCCTGTTTTAATAGAATCTTGTAGTATAATTTCTTTTTCAATTGCATTGGAAAGTAATCTGCTAGTTAGACTATCACTAGTAATAAATGGGATCTGTAATGTATCTTGAGTTGGTTTTACAAAACTGAAACTGTTTTTAAGTCTTTCTCGTTTAAATCTTGTTTTTTCAAAACTAATAGCATCTTTAAAACTTTTAGGAGCAATTTTTAGACTATCATTTTCATTATGAATACTCAATACATTGCCATAGATAGGTAAAGCGCTTTTTTCCGGAGAAAAATAAGTGTCAAAATCTTCCCATGCCCAACCTGGTCCGTAAGGCTGATCATCATAATGCCCGGTTTGCAAAACAATGGGCATACTCACATTTTTAAGAAAGTGAATAACGGTACTGTCTTTAAAATAGGGATGTAATAAGCTAGGGTCTCCTGTTCCTTTTATGTATAAGGTGTCATTTTGCTTTAAATACTTTAGTCCGACAACAGAATCATTCAAAGTTTTTAATGCGCTAAGCAGTGTGACAATTTTTGCGTTAGAAGCAGGTATAAAATACTTGTTCGCATGTATTCCCTTTATTGTTTTCTTAGTCTGAGGGTCGAAAAGTTTAAACCCTGTAAATTGATTTTTATAAAAAGGCTGTGAGAAGAATTTTTCTATTTGCCGAGGCTTAGCAATACGATTGGTAGATGCGCATGAATTGAATAAAAGAAATACACTTAAAGCAATCCAAAATAAACGATTCATATACCAATCTAATTTGAGATGAAGTTAAACAAAAATGAAAAAACTTGAACGGGTGGGCTGCAATTAGACGGGATGTCTGGGTGAGAAAATCATAATTTTTCTTAAATCTAGAGTATATAAAGTAAGGTATTACTCAATTTACGGGACAAAAAAATAAAACACATAACTAGTTATTTGGTTTTGAGTAGTTTATCCGTTTTAATGAATATTTAAACAAGTTTAACAGCTATCTGTTTAATAAAAATACCGAATTATCGTTATCTTTATAGAAGACCAAATCAATAAAAATTAAACTAAAATTATGGCGAGAGCAATGTTTGAGTACTCTAAAAATGTACTGCAACGTGTAAGTTTTGATATTACTTTATTTGCACGCGAATTGAAAAAAGCTATGAAACGATTGTTGCCTCATGAAGTAGATGAACTAAAAATTTGGGTTCGGCAACTGGTGCTAATACAACCAGAATTAGAACCTTGTTTAGTCTACTTAAAAAATTAATATTAACCAGTCCACTTTTATAAGTGGACTTTTTTTTTGACATTATTTGTTTGCTATAGGGCTTATAATTTCTACATTCTGAAAGGCAATAGCTCCTTTGATAACTCCAGAAATTGTTTGTTGTAAGGCTTCTATAATTTGCATTTTAAGCTCCGATTTATGGAAGATCAAACTGATTTCTCGTGCTGGTTTGGGGTCTTCAAATTCGCGAAGGTATTTTTCTTCGGCATTTTTGAGGTCGAGTGTATGTAAATAGGGTAGAAGCGTCATGCCTAGGCCCTCGTTAGCTAATTTGATTAAGGTTTCAAAACTCCCGCTCTCTAACTGAAAACTATTTCGCTCTGCTGGGTTGGCTACACGACACAAATTAATAACACTATTTTTAAAACAATGACCGTCATCTAACAATAACATATCATCAATATCGATATCTTCAATGGTGAGCGATTTGTTATTGAATAATTTATCATTTTCGTTGATATATCCCACAAAAGGTTCATAGTATAGGACTCTTTTTTTAATAAGCTCATTCTCTAATGGAGTGGCTGCAATAGCGGCATCTAAATGGCCATCGACTAATTTTTCAATGATTGTTTCCGTCGTTAACTCTTCTATTTTAAGGTTAACCTTCGTATATTTTTTAATGAAATTATTTAAAAACATTGGTAGTAGAGTAGGCGTTACCGTTGGGATAATCCCCAATTTAAACTCACCACCAATAAATCCTTTTTGTTGGTCTACTATATCCTGAATTCTATCTGCCTCATTAACAATATTTCTTGCTTGGTTGACAATTTTAAGCCCGATATCGGTTAGTTGGATGGGCTTTTTGCTGCGGTCGAAAATCAAGATGTCCAACTCATCTTCTAGCTTTTGAATTTGCATACTTAATGTAGGCTGTGTTACAAAAGATTTTTCGGCAGCTTTAGTGAAGTTTTGGTGCTCAGCTACCGCCAGCACATATTTAAGTTGCGTGATAGTCATTCAATAGATTTTATTGATGTAAAGTTAATTAATTATAGCTTCTAACACTAGCTTTTTAACTTTTTGAAAATGCTTTGGAAGTAGTTTTATCCTAAGCTATACTTTTACTACCGACCTAGCAAAGATTAGGCGTAAAGTCGTCATTGAGCATTTTTTTTGCCCATTCTTTGGCCTCATCCAAGTCGTTGAAAATTTCAAATGCTTTATCGTAAAAGAGTTTTTCTACCTGAGCGCTGCTGTACATTTTAGATTTTTCGTCCACAACGGCATAACCTAATAAAGTCTCAATCTTGGAAATCTCTTTATAAATGATAGGATCGATTGCATAGGAGTGTACGCGATGAGAGATATAGACAAAAGGTTTATCACCGTAGTATTCCGCAATTAGCCTTTTAAAAATTGCTTCGTCACCTGGTTTTACTGTAGCACCTTCTTTAATGTTTACTATTGAATACGATTTGTAAACTTGTATGCTACAAATATCAATTTCGATAAGAGTAGGTTCAAAATCACTTAATGTTGGATATTTAGAATTAGACTTGATGCTTCTTGTGTAATCAGACGCCCAGGCTACCGCCTGTTGAAGTTCCTTAAATTGCTTGAACTCCTTGTCATAAAACCGGGACTCAATACTAATTTGATTCTGTGCATTAGGACTTTTAGATACTACAGCAAACCCAACCAAGTTATTGATTTTGGATACTGCTTTATAAATTAAAGGATCTACCGCATAATTATTAATACGATTTGCTATGTATACGAATGGTTTATTTTTAAAGTATGTGTCTGCGATATCTTGTAAAATAGGAACAAGTTCATTTTGCACAGTGCTGTCTTCATCCATAACCACAATAATATGGTCGTTGAAGATGCTGACTTGGCCGAAGTCGAACTCCAAAAATTCGCTTTTACTCATTTTTGATTGTTGCTAGTAGTATTTTAAAGATACAAAAAAACTTCATCCATTGTTAAAAGGATGAAGTTTTACAAGGTTGTCTAAAATTTATTTACGATTCTGCTGATTTCTCAGCCTTCTTTATTTTTATTGTCAATTCTTCACTGTCTTTATCAAGTTCCATGTGAATCTGATCACCTTCAGCAATTTTAGAGGTGATAATCTCCTCAGCTAACGCATCTTCTATATATTTTTGAATTGCACGCTTAAGAGGTCTAGCACCGTATTGCTTGTCAAACCCTTTTTCGGCTATGTAATCCTTAGCCTCTTTACTTAGACTCAGGTTGTAGCCAATATCTTGAATGCGTTTAAACAGTTTTTCTAATTCAATATCAATGATCAAGTGGATATCTTCGCGCTCTAGGGCATTGAAGACTACAACATCATCAATTCTATTTAAAAACTCAGGTGCGAATGCTTTTTTAAGCGCATTTTCAATAATTGCCTTTGCATTTGTATCTGCTTGTTGTTTTCTAGCAGAAGTACCAAAACCAACACCCTGTCCGAAGTCTTTTAATTTTCTGGCACCTATATTAGATGTCATGATAATAATCGTATTTCTAAAATCGATCTTTCGACCTAGACTATCCGTCAAATATCCATCATCTAATACTTGCAACATCATATTGAATACGTCAGGATGAGCTTTTTCAATTTCATCTAAAAGCACTACTGAATATGGCTTTCTACGAACCTTTTCGGTCAACTGTCCACCTTCTTCATAACCAACATATCCTGGAGGTGCACCGACAAGGCGAGAGATGGAAAATTTTTCCATATATTCACTCATATCAATACGTATTAAAGACTCTTCACTATCGAAAAGTTCTTTAGCTAGTACCTTTGCAAGTTGGGTTTTTCCAACACCAGTTTGGCCTAGGAAAATAAATGAACCAATAGGTTTGTTAGGATCTTTCAATCCTGCTCGGTTACGCTGAATAGCTTTTACAACTTTCGCAACAGCATCATCTTGACCTATTACCTTGCCTTTTATAAGTTGAGGCAATTCAGCCAACTTATTACTTTCCGTCTGTGCAATTCTATTTACTGGAACTCCAGTCATCATCGACACCACATCAGCTACATTATCTTCAGTAACTAATTCGCGATGTAGTTTTGATTCTTCCTCCCATTTTTCTTGCGCTACTGCTAAATCTTTTTCGATACGCTTTTCATCATCACGTAGCTTGGCGGCCTCTTCATATTTCTGTTTTTTAACTACAGAATTCTTATTCTCACGAACTTCTTCTAGGCGTTTTTCTAAATCTAGAATCTGCTTGGGTACATCAATATTGGTAATATGTACGCGAGATCCAGCTTCGTCTAAGGCATCAATAGCCTTGTCTGGTAGAAAACGATCGGTCATATAACGATTTGTCAACTTCACACATGCCTCAATAGCAGCATCGGTATATTCTACGTTATGGTGTTCTTGATATTTTTCTTTTATATTATTTAGAATTTCAACCGTTTCCTCAACAGTAGTAGGCTCGACCATTACTTTTTGAAAACGACGTTCTAATGCACCATCTTTTTCGATATACTGTCTATATTCATCTAAAGTTGTAGCACCAATACATTGAATTTCTCCTCGGGCAAGTGCCGGTTTAAACATATTTGAAGCATCTAGACTTCCTGTTGCTCCTCCTGCACCAACAATCGTATGTATTTCATCAATAAATAAGATGATATCATCATTTTTTTCGAGCTCGTTCATCACGGCTTTCATCCGTTCCTCAAACTGACCTCGATATTTCGTTCCTGCCACTAAACTGGCAAGATCAAGTGTCACAACACGCTTGTTGTATAGAATTCTTGATACCTTTTTTTGAATAATACGTAATGCTAATCCTTCAGCGATTGCAGATTTACCGACACCTGGTTCACCTATCAATAACGGATTATTCTTTTTACGACGGCTCAGAATTTGAGATACACGTTGAATTTCTTTTTCACGCCCGACAACAGGATCGAGTTTACCTTCTTCAGCAAAGGAAGTTAAATCTCGCCCAAAATTATCCAATACTGGAGTCTTTGATTTTTTGTTCGTTTTACCTCCAGGACTATTAAAAGGGTTGTCCTTTGATTCTTCAGACGAACCTTCTTCAGAGAAGGATTCAGCCTTCGGTATATCTATATAGTCATCGTCACTAGTGATCATAAGTTTAAATTGTTCTTTAACCCCATCATAATCTACTTTTAGTTTATTCAAGAGTTTGGTGGTTGGGTCGTTTTCATTGCGCAAAATGCAAAGAAGTAAATGCGCAGTATTAATAGACGTACTTTGAAACAACTTGGCCTCTAAAAAGGTAGTTTTTAAAGCACGTTCTGCTTGTCGTGTTAAATGCAGGTTTTTTTTGTCATTGCCAACAGTCACATTCGGGTTCGCAGGACTCAAAATTTCTACTTTACGTCGCAGGTGATTTAAATCAATATCTAAGGCATTTAAAATATTAATAGCTTTACCACTACCATCGCGTAATAAACCTAACATTAAATGCTCTGTTCCTATAAAATCGTGGCCTAACCGCAGGGCTTCTTCCTTACTATAAGCAATTACATCTTTTACTCTCGGTGAAAAATTATCATCCATAAGATCCTCCTCCTTGTTCTTTAAAAATACAAAATATAAAGTCGTATAGTCAAAAACCATACCCTTCTTAGGTTAGGTCAAGTAAATAGACAAAAAATACCTTTAAAATCAAAACATTTAACACCCTTCTTATAAACTTTAATTGCCTTAATTTTTGTTAATAAGTCGTTGTAAATTTTAGGTTACGATTCTTTTAGGTAAGCAGTCTAAATACGTATATTGCCCTTATTGTATATACTATAAATTTTAAAAATTTGAGTGCATGGCTGAAGGAGAAAAGTTAATTCCTATCAACATAGAAGATGAGATGAAATCGGCCTACATCGACTACTCGATGTCGGTTATAGTATCACGTGCCCTACCAGATGTTCGTGATGGTTTAAAACCTGTTCACAGAAGGGTTTTGTTTGGAATGTACGAGCTTGGTGTGCGTGCTAATAGTGCTTATAAAAAATCGGCAAGAATTGTTGGTGAGGTATTAGGTAAATATCACCCACACGGCGATACTTCTGTTTATGATACCATGGTGCGTATGGCACAGGAATGGAGTTTACGTTATATGCTCGTTGATGGGCAAGGAAACTTCGGATCTGTCGATGGCGATAGCCCTGCTGCAATGCGATATACTGAAGCACGAATGCGGAAGATATCAGAAGACATGTTGGCAGATATTGACAAAGAGACAGTCGACCATGCTCTAAACTTTGATGATACCTTAAAAGAACCTACTGTTTTACCAACCCGTATTCCTGGATTATTAGTAAACGGTGCTTCAGGTATTGCTGTTGGTATGGCGACAAATATGCCTCCACACAATCTTTCAGAGGTTGTAGATGGTACTATCGCTTATATTGAAAATAACGATATTGAGATTGACGAATTAATCGAACATATTAAAGCACCCGATTTTCCAACTGGTGGGATTATTTATGGTTATGATGGCGTTCGTGAAGCTCTTAAAACAGGCCGAGGTCGCGTTGTAATGAGAGCAAAAGCTTCTTTTGAAGAGATTAAAGGGCGAGAGCATATCATTGTTGACGAAATACCATATCAGGTAAATAAGGCGGACATGATCAAGAAAACTGCCGACTTGATTAATGATAAAAAGATTGATGGAATTTCTTCCATCCGCGATGAGTCTGATCGTAATGGGATGCGCATCGTTTATACACTGAAAAGAGATGCAATACCCAACATTGTATTAAATACATTATATAAGTATACAGCGCTTCAATCATCATTTAGCGTAAATAATATCGCCTTAGTAAATGGGCGCCCAGAAATGCTGAATGTAAAAGACATGATTCACCATTTCGTGGAGCATAGACATGAGGTTGTAACTAGAAGAACTAAATACGAACTGCGAAAAGCTGAGGAGCGTGCTCATATAGTTGAAGGTTTAATTATTGCTTCTGATAATATTGACGAGGTAATTAGATTAATTCGTGCATCGGCAAATGCAGATGAAGCACGTGCAGCATTAATAAAAGCGTTTGAGCTAAGCGAAATTCAGGCTAAGGCAATTGTAGAAATGCGATTGAGACAGCTTACAGGTCTTGAACAAGATAAACTTCGTGCGGAGTATGATGATTTGATGAAAACCATCGAAGACTTAAAAGATATTCTTGCAAGAAAAGAGCGTAGAATGGAGATCATCAAAGATGAATTACTTGTTGTAAAAGATAAGTATGGTGATGAGCGTCGTTCACGAATAGAATATGCTGGTGGTGATTTGAGTATCGAAGATATGATTCCAGATGAAAAAGTAGTAATTACTATTTCGCATGCTGGTTATATCAAACGCACCTCGTTAACTGAATATAAAAAGCAAAATAGAGGAGGAGTTGGTCAAAAAGCATCAACTACTAGGAATGAGGATTTCTTGGAACATTTATTTGTTGGTACCAATCATCAATATATGTTATTCTTCACTCAAAAAGGGAAATGCTTCTGGATGCGTGTTTATGAAATTCCTGAAGGAAGCAGAACATCAAAAGGTCGCGCGATTCAGAATCTGATTAACATTGAGCAAGATGACAAGGTGAAAGCATTCATCTGTACTCAGGATCTAAAAGATGAGGAATACATCAACAATCACTATGTAATAATGGCGACCAAGAAAGGTCAGGTTAAGAAAACTTCATTAGAGCAATACTCTAGACCTAGATCAAACGGTATTAACGCTATTACTATTAAAGATGGTGATGAGTTACTAGAAGCTAAATTAACAACAGGTGAAAGTCAGGTAATGCTAGCTCTTAAATCTGGTAAGGCAATTCGTTTTGAAGAAGCTAAAACCAGACCGATGGGTAGGGGTGCCGCTGGTGTGCGTGGTATAACCTTAGCTTCTGATAAGGACGAGGTTATCGGTATGATTGCTGTTGATGATATGGAGAGCAATATTCTTGTTGTATCCGAAAATGGTTATGGAAAACGTTCGAGTTTAGAGGATTATCGCATAACTAACAGAGGTGGAAAAGGAGTAAAAACCATTTCAGTTACCGAAAAAACTGGTAACTTAGTCGCCATTAAAAATGTAACTGATTCTGATGATCTTATGATTATCAACAGATCAGGTATAGCAATACGTTTGGCTATTGAAAGCTTAAGAGTTATGGGACGTGCAACGCAAGGGGTACGACTTATTAATCTTAAAGGTAATGATACCATTGCCGCAGTAGCAAAAGTAATGCATGACGAAGACGATGTAGAAGAAACTGAACTAGATGAAAATAGCGAAGCGGATACTACATCAAACGAGGGTCAAAATGAAGATGGCACAACTCTTGATAATGACACTGACGAACAACAACAATAAGTAAGAATTAAATTATTTTAAAATGAAAAAAACGTTTTTAGTAGCTGCGGCCGTGTTAGTCGGATCTGTAGCCTTAGCACAAAAAAACGAAGTTAAAGCTGCTGAAAAAGCGCTTAAAGCTAGCAAGCTTGATGAGGCAACAACAGCAATTGATGCTGCATATGGTTTAATAGGTAGTGCGGATGCCAAGACGAAGGCGAAATTATATTTTTTGAAAGGAAAAATATATCAGCAAAAAGCGAAAGCTTCTAAAGATGATGCTGCGTATGAAACAGCAGTAAAGTCTTTTCAAGAATTGATCGCTTTTGAAAAAGAGACTGGTAAGTCAAAATACTCTTCGGAAGCTGGGCCAATGCTTACCAATATTAGTGCAGATTTAGTGAATGCCGCAGTGGCAGCAAATGGAGCCAAGAAATTTGACGATGCAGCTAAAAAGCTATACATGGCTTATCAGTTAGATAATACACAACAAGATTATCTTTATTTCGCTGCAAATAGCGCAGTGAATGGTAAAGATTATGATTCTGCATTAAAGTATTATTTAGAATTAAAAGAACTTGGTTACACAGGTGTTACTACCAAGTACTTTGCTACTGAGGTTGCCAGTGGAAATGAGCAGGAATTGGATGAGACTACTTGGAAGTTCTACAAGAAATCAAAAGATTATAAAGATTTTAGAACTGCTAAAAGTGATTCTAGACTTCCAGAGATCGTAAAAAATATCGCATTAATTTATTCTGATCAAGGAAATATAGACAAGGCGATCGAAGCTGTAAAAGAAGCGCGCGCTGCAAATCCTGATGATATGGATTTATTGTTAACTGAAGCTAACTTTTATATTAAGGTAGATAAAAAGGACAAGTTTAAAGAGTTAATGGAAGAAGCTATCCAGAAAGACCCTAACAACCCTGTTCTTTACTTTAATCTTGGAGTTATTACTGCTGATCAAGGTGATACAGCAAAAGCGAAAGAACTGTATGAAAAAACAGTTGAGTTAGATCCTGACTATTCGGCTGCTTACTTAAATTTAGCTGCCTTGCTATTAGGTGGAGAAGGTAAGATTGTTGACGAAATGAATAGTCTTGGAACTTCTAGAGCAGACAATGCTAAATACGAAAATTTGCGTAAGCAACGTGAAGGTCTTTATCGTGATGCAGTTCCTTACTTAGAGAAGGTATTGGAATTAAAGCCAAAGGATATTGATGCTACAAAAACACTAATGAACATTTATGGTACATTAGACAACATCGAGAAATTCCGTGAAATGAAAGCGAAATTAGCAACATTAGAAGGAGGCGAATAATTTCGGATTATCGCGATAAAATAAAAAAAATCCGGATGTTAAAGCATCCGGATTTTTTTGTGCTCATAATTAAATTATATTTTTTACAATAATTACGACCTTAAATGATCTTCTTAATAACACGCAATTTATGCGAGTGTTTTTTCGAATCTAAATTGAAAATTCCCGTATGATCAATTCTGTCAATACGAACCTTACCATGGGCATGAATAATATAATTATCCTTCATAATAATGCCAACATGTGTGATTACACCTTCTTCGTTATCAAAAAATGCTAGATCTCCCGGCTCACTTTCCTCTATAAAACTTAAAGCTTCGCCTTGTGTTGCCTGTTGTGAAGCATCTCGAAGTAACTCATAGCCATTTAGCTTGTAAACCATCTGTGTAAAACCACTACAATCAATACCAAAAGGAGTTTTTCCACCCCACAAATATGGAGTGTTTAAATATAGAAACGCCGTTTTTATAAGAGCTTCTTTTTCGTTTTTACCGGAGATACTATTCCCTTCAAATTCGTGGTCGAAGGTGTCGTGATTACTAATACAACTTCCTAAGGGAATTGGCAATAACTGCTTATTGTGGTCTGATACAAAATCGATAAGGTCTGATGATAATTCTTGCTGGTCAGCTACTAATTTGTTGTACTGGTCTTCTTCAATCTCAACATACTGCTTGTTATCAATCCAGCCTTCATATTTATCAAAAGCAAGTCGAATACGACTCCACTTTTTTCGCTGCTCCAAAACCTTAAATAATTCACCATACAGCACTTGCGAAACCTGCTCGCTAGCATCACGAGGTTCCGATCGTAAAGGGACAACACCAAGATTACAAATACCGTATTGCATAAAGGATACGCTCTTAATTAGCGTTCAATAACAATTGCCGATGCACCACCACCACCATTACAGATGGCTGCAGCACCAAGTTTGGCATCATTTTGTTTTAATACATTAATTAAGGTGATTAATATTCGAACGCCAGAACAGCCAAGTGGATGTCCTAAAGAAACAGCACCACCGTTGACGTTTACATTTTCATCTGTTAGTCCTAATAACTTCATATTGGCTAAACCTACCACGGAAAAAGCCTCGTTGAACTCGAAATAGTCGACATCATCAATACTAACATTGGCTTTTGACAATGCTTTTGGTAAGGCTTTTGCTGGCGCTGTGGTAAACCATTTTGGCTCCTGAGCAGCATCAGCATAACTTTTAATTGTTGCAAGCGGAGTTAAACCAAGCTCTTTCGCTTTGTCTTCACTCATTAGTACTACTGCACCAGCACCATCATTAATAGTCGATGCATTTGCAGCCGTTACCGTTCCATCTTTAGAAAATGCTGGACGCAAAGCAGGAATTTTATCCATTTTCACATTAGTATATTCTTCATCTCTATTGACAATTTTTGGCTCACCTCTTCGCTGAGGTACTTCTACGGGAACTACTTCATCATCAAACTTTCCGGCGTCCCAAGCAGCTGCCGATCTGGTGTAAGACTGAATTGCATATGCATCCTGATCTTCTCTACTAAAATCGTGCTCTGCAGCACAAAGATCTCCACAAACTCCCATTGCATTTTGATCATAGGCATCTACCAACCCATCTTTCTGCATTCCATCGATCATTGTTATCGGACCAAACTTATTACCAACACGCGAATGAATGTAATGTGGAATCAAACTCATATTTTCCATACCACCAGCTACAACAATCTCAGCATCACCCAATGCAATTGCCTGTGCACCTTGCATCACCGCTTTCATACCCGAAGCACATACTTTATTAATCGCTGTACACGGAACTGTATCAGGAATACCAGCATAAATTGCCGCTTGTTTTGCAGGAGCCTGTCCTGTTCCCGCTTGAACCACATTTCCCATTAAAACCTCGTCAACTTTTGTTGGGTCTAGATTAATACGCGATAAAGCAGCTTTAATTGCAGTAGCACCTAGCTTTGGTGCTGGTATAGTAGATAGGCTTCCAAGAAAGCTCCCGATAGGAGTTCTTACAGCGCTAACAATAACAACTTTCTTACTCATGATGTGTGTGTTTAAGTGCTGCGAATTTAAGTAAAAAAGGTAAGATTTTGACAAGCCTCATTGAATAGAATACACATGTAACCCGCATTATTTTTACTATTTTTGGAAGTAAGCGAATTAGGAACAACCAAATCGCCAATACAAATAGAAATACAGCCCAAGACAAAGCTTCGTTTCGTACAGTTGAATAGGATATATGAATAAATTTAGCGGTAGGATTTATCAAAATCAATCATTGATCTATAAGATCTTTTTATATGTATTGACCACAGTACTTATCGTTTATTTTTTCCCGAAGGGTGGTAAGTTTAAATATGAGTTCCAAAAAGGAAAACCTTGGCAGTATGAAAACCTTTATGCCGAGTATGATTTCGCTATCCAGAAAACCGAGGCCGAAATTGAGATAGATCAAGAGCGAATTAAACAGAATATCACACCCTACTATCGCTTTGATGGTGAAGTAGTAAATCAGGTGAGTAAAAAGCTCGACGACAGCTATCGCTCCGTACTGATAGATTCTATTATTGATGGAGTCCCCCGAATTGAAGTCAAACGATTTGCCGATAATATGCTAAAGGGTTTTTATCAGATAGGGATTATTAGTAATGATGAAACTCAAGAAAAGAAAACCGGTTACCTGGTAAAAAATGGAAATCAGCTAGAAGAAATCACTATCGACAAACTGATTAAAATAAGCCAACTCCGACAGAGAGTTCGTGACAAAACAAAAGGAACCCGATATAGAAATCTGTCAGACAAAGTCTATAATCTTCTTTTTGAAGTAGTCAAACCGAACGTTTTATTTGATAAAGAACGTACTGATCTTGTTACTGAAAATGCGCTAAAAAACATTTCATATACCAAGGGAAATGTAGAAAAAGGCATTCGTATCATATCAAAAGGAGAAGTTGTAGAAGGGCAAACCTTCCGAATTTTAGATTCTTTGAAAAGCGAGTACGAATCGCAGGTCTGGAGCGAATCTAATTATTACTGGATTGTTGTTGGTTACACTCTGCTCGTTGCATTAGCATTATTAATGCTGTTTCTATTCCTTAAAAAATATCGATTTGATATTTATGAAGATAACACCAAGGTTACCTTCCTATTTTTTAATATGATCTTGATGGTGTTACTAACCACCTTCGTGGTGAAAGTAAAAGCCGACTATGTATATATTGTGCCACTTTGTATTTTGCCAATTACGATTAAAGCGTTTTTCGATGCACGTTTAGGATTATTTACCCACGTAATTACCGTTTTAATTCTTGGTTTTATTGTACCGGATAGTTTCGAGTATTTGTTTTTACAAATCATCGCGGGTATTGTAACAATTTTGACAGTAAGCGAGCTGTCGCGCCGTGCAAACCTATTTATATCACTTGGGCAAATTGTGTTTGTGTATGCACTGGCCTATTTTGCATTTGTAATTATTCAAGAAGGAACAATAACAGCACTTAATTGGACCAACATTGGATTTTTTGCTTTGAATGGACTGCTATGTTTCTTAGTACTGTTCTTAATCCTTATTTATGAAAAGGCATTCGGACTCGTTTCAGACGTATCATTATTGGAATTATCAGATACCAATTCTAAACTATTAAAGGAATTGGCTAATGTGGCGCCTGGAACATTTCATCATTCGTTACAGGTCGCCAATTTAGCCGAGGCTGCGGCGAATGAAATTGGAGCCAATGCCATGTTGGTTAGGGTAGGAGCACTCTATCATGATATTGGGAAGATGCATGACCCAGTTTATTTTTCAGAGAATCAAGCCACATCTATCAATCCGCATGATGAGTTAGCACCGGATGAAAGTGCTCGTATTATTTTTGATCATGTTTTAGAGGGAATTAAAATTGCAAAAAAGAACAACTTACCTGACCGTATTATTGATTTTATACGAACGCATCACGGTACACTTCCCGTTTATTATTTCTTTATGAAACAACAGGAGATCAATCCTGAAACCAATATAGACGATTTCCGTTATCCCGGCCCGATGCCATTTTCTAGAGAGACTGCAATCCTAATGATGTCGGATTCTGTGGAAGCCGCTTCTAAAAGTTTAAAAGAGCCAACAGCTTCTAAGATCGACAATTTTGTTGAGCGTATTATTGATAAGCAAATGGAAGAAGGACAATTTCTAAATGCCGATATTACCTTTAAAGAAATTCAAATTATTAAAAAAGTATTAAAGCGTAAACTGAATAATATCTATCATTTACGGGTTGAGTATCCGGAGTAAGTTGAATTGATAAAATCTGATAGCGAATAATTGTTATGGATATTGCAAGTAGGTAATAATTTAAAATCTTAGCTCTTAGATAAGCACTACCGTTATTTTCATTTCGCTTCAATTATCTGTTAATAAATACCTGGAGAACAGAATCGAAATCTACATTGAAGAAGATGAAAATATTATTGAATAATTAGGTATTAAATAGCGAAAGCACAATAAATATAAGAATGAATGTTGATATTAAATACATTAAGGAAAATTTTATCGAATCAAATGAATTATGTCGAGTTTCGAGAATTTCGAAACAAGAATTAGAGGAATTGATTGCAAATGAATTACTTCCCAATAGTTCTTATGAAATTAACATAATATATAAAATTAGTTCTCCACTAGGTGATGAAAAGGTAATTTCTGAAACTGAAAAATATTTTCCTAAGACTGTTATAGGCTTAATTCAAAAGAATAGTAACCTAGATAATTCTTTAGAGTTCAAGCAAGTATTGAAAACGGAGTTTATAAATGCTTTTGTTGATAGTGACAACAATCACTTCGCTTATGATAATATAATAGATGAAGATGGAAATGTGAATATGGAGAAATTGAATTTAGCATTTGAACAAGAATGGCAATACTATCTCCAAGGAATTTATGGTATTTGCACGTTAAATGCAACGGGAGCGGAAATAGCAAAAAAGGAAATAGCAGTTAAAAGATTGATTGAGTTTAATAAGAAACACGGTGAGAATAAATTGTCGGATAATGATAAAGAGACATTGCGTGTCTTGAATAATGAATTTAATGAAGTTTCAAATTTATTCGCGCCTTATCAACGGGCCACTAGTAGCAGAGGAAAATATTTGGATAAAATATTAAGATTAAATTCTTTGAATGAATGGATAAAAAATTGAGTTACCCTAGGTGAACTGATTTTAAACCTCTTCGGTACAACTTTTGATACTACTCATACAAACTATCTAATTAAACGTTATGGAAAAGAAAGTGTACTTGATTACAGTGATAATGCTGTCGACCCTACAAACAGCATGGTCACAAAAAGACTATTTTCCTGGATATATTGTATTGAATAATCGCGATACTTTATATGGCGAAATACAAGACAGAAATATCAATAAAGTACGCTTATATGAGAAGATCAGGTTTCGTTCTGCAAGTGGCAAACGGATGAAACTTAGCGCTTCGGACTTGATTAGTTATTCAGTTAATAACAAAATATTCGAATCGAAATGGTTTGATGAACATGCCAATATATTCAGATTTTATTATACGCACAAAATTGGAACTGGTGAAAAGACCTTTTTGCGACTTGATACAAAGGGTAAAGTATCGGTTTATACAAAAGAGTTTACTGATGGGGATTGTAGTACTATTGATGAGTTTCCACTGTTTCTAAAGGAAGGAGATAAGTACTTTCAACGGGCTACCCAGGGTGTTTTCGGGTTAAAAAAGAAGAAGTTGGCAAGCTATTTTCAGGACTGCCCTAAATTGGTTTCTGAAATAAATCAACGAAGTTTGAAATATGCATTTGAGGTCGCCGACTATTACAACAACAAATGTGAATAGATTATATTAGAGGTAAAATATAATCAACCTCTATGAACCAAAAAAAGGCTCCGTGGCAGTTTCTTTTGCTGCTTATTCTTGCGGGCGAATCGGTGTTTATACTTCCATTTGTACTTGCTAGAGTTTTTAGGCCAACAGTGTTAGAGGCCTTTTCCCTAGACAATATTCAGCTTGGTTATTGTTTTTCAATCTATGGAATTGTAGCAGTGTTCTCCTACTTATTTGGTGGGCCTCTAGCGGATAAATATCCACCCAGGAAATTAATTGCCATTGCATTATGGATGACTGCTCTAGGAGGATTGGTTTATGCTACTTTCCCCAGTTATACAGTACTTAAAGTGCTTTATGGCTATTGGGGGTTTACTACTATTTTCCTGTTTTGGGCTCCGATGATTAAAGCTACCCGAGTATGGGGAGGTAGCAGTTCTCAAGGTAAGGCATTCGGATTTTTAGATGGTGGAAGAGGTCTAGTTGGTGCATTATTTGGCGCAATGGGAGTATTTATTTTTGCCTTATTTGCAACTACGGAGGTCGCCGAAATGACAACTACGCAAAGTCAAGCCGCATTTAGGCAGGTGATTTTAACTTCTACTGCAATAGTTGCATTGGTAGGTTTTTTGGTTTGGTTTTTTATGATGTTAGACGACGATACAGAGAAGGAAATTATTTTAGATAAAATAACCGTTTCTCAAATCAAGGCAGTATTGAAATTACCATCCGTTTGGCTATTAATGATCATCATTTTGTGTGCTTATGTTGGCTATAAACTAACGGATGTATTTTCATTGTACGCAAAAGAGGTGATGAATTATGACCAGGTAGAATCTGCTCAAGTAGGAACATTTTTATTATTCATACGACCGGTTGTCGGGGTATTAATTGGCTTTGTAGCCGATAGAACACAGACTACTTTCTGGTTAATGGTAAGTTTTATCATATCAGTGTTTGGTGCTTTATTATTCGCATTCGGATTTGTTACAGATTCGACTACTTTGCTATTTTTTCTTTCTACATTAATTGTTGCAACTGGTGTTTATGCAGCCCGAGCTTTATATTTCGCCGTCATGGAGCGCGGACAGATTCCTTTAGTGCTTACGGGAACTGCTGTCGGACTTATTTCATTAATAGGTTACACGCCAGATATTTTTGCTGGCCCTGCAATGGGATATTTATTAGAAAATTCTAAAGGCCAAATAGGACATCAGCACGTGTTTTGGATGTTAGCTATATTCTCATTTATTGGGGGACTAGCCGCTTGGTATTATCACAAATTGTATAAAATTATAGGCTCTGAATAATGGATGATTATTTGGAAATATTACAATCAGAATTCCAAAAAAATGCTGATGCCGATACAGCCGCTAAGCAGAAAGCTTATTTGCGAGATCAATTTGAATTTTATGGATTGACCACTACCCAAAGAAGAGAAATTCAAAAACCGTTTTTAATAAAAACTTATTTACCAGAGAAAAGTGAATTAGAACATTTAGTTAAAACCCTTTGGGAAAGACCACAGCGGGAGTATCATTATTTCGCACAAGAATTGACTTTTAAATATGCTAAACGCCTAGATAAACGAGATATCGATCTCATTGAATACATGGTTACCCATAAGTCATGGTGGGATACGGTTGATATGATTGCTACTAAGTTACTAGGACCTTATTTTAAAAAATATCCAGATGAAATAGAACCAAAAGTGAAACAATGGTTAGCGTCTGATAATATTTGGTTGCAACGTTGCGCATTGTTATTTCAACTAAAGTATAAAGACGATCTAGATACCGATTTGCTTAGTCGCGTGATCAATCAGCTTTTGGGTTCAAAAGAGTTCTTTATTAATAAAGCTATTGGTTGGGTTTTACGTGAATACGGCCGCACGAATCCTGATTGGGTAATCAATTTTGTAGAAGCGACGCCAAATCTGCATAATTTGAGTAGGAGAGAGGGGTTGCGATTAATTAAATAATCAATATCAGACTACCTACTGAAGACTTTAGATTTCTTACTGATTATCCTTTCCTAAAACCCATAGATCAATTGCCTTAAAAAACTCTTTCGTATTTGTTTATCTCCTTTATTTTCTAGTTGAATGGCACCACTATCTTCAGGTATGTAGTTGGTTTTAAAAATATAGTCCGAAGTACTTAAACTAATACCATTTTTTTAAGAAAATTTCTTCATTTCGACTAATATGCTATTAACTTTTAATAGAATAAAGTTACTGTATTTATGATTGTTGATAAGTGACCTAAGTTACACTGTAAAACAAAATTACTCAAGCGGCTCGTCTAGGTCTTTTCCTTCTTCTTCACCATCAAAAGATTCCGTTTGCTCCTTGATCTCAGTTTCTAAAAATGATTCATTTTCTTCATCACGATCGGCTACTGAAATCTGATCAATAGTTTCGACCTTACGCGCTTCTCTCTTTTTATTGTCAATTAAGGCATAGGTCATTATTAAACTTGTTCCTATGATAACAAATAGTAGTATTCCAGGTTCAAAATTTTCTATCTTGAGGTTGGCCGGAATTGCATAAAATAATAACACTGTAATTAATCCTCTAGGGGCTATAAACAATTGTGGTCGAATATCTTTACCTATAAAAACCCGCAAAACTACCCACCTTATTAGAAATATAGATGCTAGGACCAAAATACTAATCAATGCAACTTTTAAATTTAATAAGGACGTTACTACTATCGATAATCCGAATACTACAAAGAATAGGGTGCGCACCACAAAAGCTGTTTCTGCGGTAATCATATGTAATTCATGGTACATGTCTTTTACGATTTCGTCTTTCAAAAACTTAGCTAGTTTTCCTTTAAAAAACAGACCGGTATTAGAAAGAATAAGTCCAAAAATCAGGATGATAATGAGTGATGATAAATGTAATTTTTTCCCTAATGCATATAATAAAAGCAATACCGCAATTAAAAGAAAAAGTTTTGCTTGACGCTCAATACGCTGAAATACCAATATGATGATATATGAGATAATAATTGAGAATACCACTGTTACTAGAAAGCTAATTGAGAAGCCCGTTATCGCATCTCCTTCACCGGGATTCATAATTTCAATGAGTAAATAAAACATCATGATGCCTAATATATCAGAAAAGGTACCCTCGTAAATATGAAACTCTCGTTTAGCAGGTTTTAAATTAGCTACACTCGGAATGATAACGGCACTCGATAGTATGGAGAGTGGTGTAGCGTACAGCCAAGCTTGCATCATTGTCATACCATCTATTAATGAAAAGAGGATTAATGCTGCAATATAAGCGGACCCTACAAGGCTAATGAGTGCAATAATCAAGGATTTTACAATGGGTTTTATCTTGCTTTTTTCGAGTTTGAGATCTAATGCAGCCTCTAGAACAATCATAATAAGTCCAACAATTCCCAGAAATTCTAAAATTGGAAAAAAATCAAAAGTTCCAAAATCGAAAATCTTGAGGAGGTATTGAATAATAATACCTAGTGCAATCAACATCAATACCGACGGCACGTTGGTTTTTTTAGAAATTCGATCAAATAAAAATGAGATAATAATAATCACAGAAAGTTCTATGATCAGATTATAAGCTGATAAGATATCCATTGATTAGGGTGTTTTCGATTGGTTAGCTGCAGCAAGGTAGGGCAGTGCAGTAAAGAATCAAAATGTTATTTTTTCATAGGGTCGTTAGATTAGAGTATTTTGCTTTGGGGCATACCACTGTGTTTGTAATTGTTTTTGCATACAAGCATTAAAAAAGTTCACCATAAATTACTACAGTGAACTTTCTGTTAGTGAATACTTAAGCTAAGAAAGATTGCTTGTTAAAACATTAACTAGATGCTTAAGCCATTTCACGTTCTTTTCTATGCTCTGCATATTTTTCAATTAGCTCGGGTGCTTTTTCAATTGCTGCGGCTAATCCGTGGGCCTTGCCAGTTTCAATAAATGAGATATTGTCTTCTCGTGTTACCAAAAACCCCATAGGTTCAATACCCATTCCGGCTCCAGCACCCATACCTTCTTTTTTAGATTTACCAGCTTTAGAGCCAATATCTTCTCCGCCACCAGATCCGAACCCCATACCTACTTTGATAACAGGTACACAAGTGAATTCTCCTAATTGAAATTGATCCCCAACAACAGTTTCAGTTTTCGCTTCTGATTTCATGAAGTCCGTAATCTGTTTCAATGCTTGTTCAAATTGTAAGTCCATAACGTAAATTTTTAAATGTTAATTAATGATTTAACCATGTATATTGGTCTGTTTTTTAATTCTAGAATCAGTTTATTTCTTCCTTCAAAATTGATACGTACACCGCTTCTATAAAAATTAAATAGCGCGAATGCTGGATATAATTTAGCATTCGTGATACTGTCTCCCGTATCTAAATCTAGGCTTAGTTTTGTAACTCTAAAAGAGGTAATCAAGCGTATAACTTTTTTCAAGTTTTTATTCCAACTACTTTTCTTTTTTTGAGCTTTCTTCTTTTTTCGCCCGTTTTTCTTTGTAAGCGGATAGAAATAAAAATGATAAAAAGGCAATTGCACTTTTACAAGTATCAACTCCTTAGAGTCTTCTTGGATACTAGCTTTAGCTAAACCTTGAAGCTTTATATAATACTGGTTAGTATCTGTATTGATATATACTATTACAGGTACTAGTAGCAAGACTATTATCAATAACAGAAGCAGAACTAAAATTATAACCAGCGACATGATTTGATTTTAATACAAATGAAATAGAAATCTCATGCTCCAACAATGATCTGGGTCAATAGTAAGACTTTAAATAGAGCGCAAAAAAAAGCGAGTATATGTTACTATACTCGCTTCTCGCTAAACGACTAATTTATCTAAAAGCTTCTAGGACTTTTAAATAAGAATAATTGCTTAACATAAATAATACCGTCCTAAACCGATACTATTATATTTATGACAAAAAGTTAAAAAGAAGCAGATATTTAGTAATACCTGCTTCTCAGAAAATGCTAAATTCCTTATTACCCTAGTATATTAATTAAGTACCGTCATATCGCTAAAACAATTCAAAATTAAAAAAGGTATCAATGCCTCCACATTTTCTATAACTCTTAGACCGTTGCCGATCTAAAAGCTTTTACCATATTATAAAGAACGCCGTTTAATTATGGTGTAAATATAGTACAGTAAGAGGGGTATCAAAATGACCTAGATCAATTTGCTATTTTTTTATTAGAATTTTCAAGAATACTAATTGCCTGATGATCCGAAACAGATGAGAAATCATCATAAGACTGTCCAACAGCCCTAAAGTTAGATGGTATTTGCAAACATAAAATTTCATGAATGTAATCAGATTCATTCAGTCTATCCATTGCCGATTTTGAAGCAACAGGAATAGCTACTACAATATTGTCTGGCTCGCGCTCCGAAACCAGTTTTACGGTTGCTAGTAAAGTACTGCCAGTAGCTACACCATCATCCACAATTATGACAGTTTTATTTTTTAGCAATTGAGGTTTAAGGTTTTTATAGTATTGATTATGTCTATGTGATAGTGTTTCTCTGATTCGTTTTATCTCTTCAATAATATAGTCCTCAGAAACTCCAATTGTTTGATTTAGAATGTGACCTGTTAGACTTACTGCACCAATGGCATATTCTTTGTTATACGGGTGCCCTATTTTCTTTGTCAGCACTACATCTAACGGTGCTTGCAGTGTTTTGGCTACAACCTTCCCAAGTGGCAAACCACCACGAGGGACTGCCAATACTACAACATCTTCATTTTTATAATGAAGAAGTCTTAAAGCTAACTGCTTTCCAGCATCGGTTCTGTTCTTGTACATTTTTAATCAGTTTTGGTGATAAGCCAGGAGAGCAATAGTTAATTCTCTAGCTTTTGTTAAACACTTGCAGGTTTTTCTATTAAAAAAACCAATAATTATTTCTTGATCAAGGTAGTAGCGAGGTTTTGAAATAGAAATGATTTTAGTCAACAAGCTAATTAACTTTTAAGTATATCATGACCCTAATTGATATTTGTCATTTTTTGAGAGCTAGTGAAATGATACTTTTAACAAACGACCTAAAATAACTAATAATGGAAAATAGATCATTAGACTTTTTATATGTAATCATCATATGTTTCGCGTTGGCTTATGGATTACTTATCCTATTATCAAATTTATTTTTATAAAGCCCATAGGCTTATTTATGTTGATTTGAAACCAGAAAGTGGATATACTGTCGATGTGATAGTATGTCCTTTTTTATTGAAAATGTACCAATAATGAGATCTTACTCCTTAGTTGCTATCATTCTACTATGCCTGGCGATATTAACAGTCGATATTCTTACATTTTATTGGTTGCAGTCTATTACCCAGTTAATAGCCTCCTCGCTATTTATCAAACTTATTAAAGTAGCCTTTTGGGTATTTAGCATAGGACTAATTACCGCTATCTTAGTGTTAAAAATTCGGCTCGATAGTATTTCTACTAGACGTAAGCATCTACTAATATCTTCTTTGTATGGACTTACTGTTTCTTCATTCATCCCAAAAATTATTTTTGTAATTGTTATTACAGTGCTTTATGCAACAAACTATGTTCTTTCTGACAAAGAATCGTTAATAGCAATACCCTTAGTGGGATTGTTTTCCGGCTTTCTTCCTTTTTTTGTTATTATCTATGGTGTTTTTAGATCCTTGTATCGATTTAAAGTTCATCGTGTTCGGCTTGCGTTAAAAGCCCTGCCTAGAAGTTTTGACGGATTGCGCATCGTTCAAATCTCCGATATACATTTAGGGAGTTTCAATTCTAGGTATCACATATTTGATCGTGCCGTGAAATTGATCAATGATTTGAATCCTGATCTGATTTTTTTTACTGGAGATTTGGTAAATAATTATGCATGGGAATTAAAAGGCTGGAAATCGACCTTTGAACAATTAGTTGCTAAACAAGGGAAATATGCAGTTTTGGGCAATCACGACTATGGTGATTATAGTGAATGGAAATCAGACGAAGATAGGCTTGACAATTTTAATGCGATCAAAATTTTCATCAATGAAATTGGTTTTAAACTATTGTTAAATGAAGCAGAAATCGTCAATAACAATAACGAGCAAATTGCTATTGTTGGCGTTGAAAATTGGGGAAGCCCTCCTTTTAAACAATATGGCAATTTAGGTCTTGCGATGATTGGAGTAACGCAAATTCCTTTCAAGATATTACTATCTCATGATCCCACTCATTGGAAAGAAGAAGTTGCCAAAGCTACTAACATAGACTTGACACTTTCTGGACATACCCATGGAATGCAAGCCGGAATTAACTTGAAAACCAAAAAATGGAGTCCTATTAAATATAAATATGAGCACTGGGCTGGGTTGTATGATTCAGGAGATCAATATTTATATGTTAATCGAGGCTTAGGCTGGTTAGGATTTCCTGGGAGACTGGGTATGCGACCAGAGATTACATTTATAGAACTTAAGACAGCATAGTGCCATACAGTTCATTTTTTTAGAGCAACTATGCTTTGCTACTGATTTTAATCATTTAATAGATAGCCCGCCTTTTATACCTTGTTTAGTATTAAATGTTGGACATGAATGATAATAACAGTTTCATACCGCTGGATGTATCTAATTCTATTTGGGAGCATTTTTTTACGGTAGCTCCATTAGTAGTTGTAGGGACCAAAGAAGGCGATGGATATGATATGGCGCCTAAACATATGGCCATGCCAATCGGTTTTGAAAACTACTTTGGATTTGTTTGTACACCTGACCATAGCACATACACTAACATAAAATTACATAAAGAGTTTTCGGTTAGTTTTCCATTTCCCGATCAATTAGTATTGACTTCTTTGAGTGCATTACCAAGAGTAAAGGGAATTTCAAAATTCGATCAAATTATTAGCACTTTACCGTCGAAAAAAGCTAATACTATAGATACACTGCTAGTTGCAGAAGCATATTTGCATTTAGAATGCAAACTGTATAAGATTATTGATGGTTTCGGAAGCAATAGTATCATTACTGGCAGCATTATAGCAGCGAATGTGCATACTGATTATTTAAAAATTTCTGAAAAAGAGGAACAAGAACAACTTAAGAGTAATCCGCTTTTGGCATACATAGCTAATGGGCGTTATGCGGTGATCTCTGAAACTTTCAATTTCCCATTTCCTAAGGGGTTTAATCGATGAAAAATGAGGTAGACATAGTAAGAGAAATTCAGCAATATTTGGAAGAGCATCATGATGAGATGATTGCTTTTTTGACTAAGCTAGTTCGGTTAGAATCACCATCTGGTGAGATCACTTTGCAACATGAGATATTAAATGTTCTTAAAGAAGAATTGAATGAGTTAGATTTTTATACACTGCATATTCTAGGTAAAGAAACAGGAGGGTACTTATACGCACGACCAATAAAAAGGGAAAAGAGAATACCAATACAACTTATTATTGGTCACTGCGATACTGTTTGGCCCATTGATACAATTGTTGAGATGCCAATAGAAGATAAAGCACAAAAACTGAAGGGACCAGGTATTTACGATATGAAGGTTGGTATTACTCAAATGATTTTTGCCTTAAAAGCAATAAAGGACCTATCGTATCCTACCAAAGTATTACCTGTTCTTCTTATTAATTCTGATGAAGAAATTGGAAGTAAGGAATCAACAATAGCAATTAAAAGGCTTGCAAAAATTGCAAATAGAGCATTCGTATTAGAGCCACCATTAGGGCTTGATGGAAAGCTAAAAACGGCAAGAAAAGGAATTGGTCGTTTCATAATAAAGGTAAAGGGTAAAGCATCTCATGCAGGATTAGACCCAAAAAAAGGAATAAGTGCAATAGTGGAGATGTCCCATCAGATACAAAAGCTTTATGCAATGAACGATTTTGAAAAAGGAATTACTGTAAATGTAGGCATGATCGAAGGAGGGATTTCCCCTAATGTCATAGCACCAGAAAGCAGGGCCGTAGTAGATGTTCGAGTATTAAATGAAGTAGATGGAGATCTTATTTCCAGTAAGATAAAGCAATTAAGACCTCACCTTGCTAACGTAACACTTGAGATTGAAGGCGGTATTGGTAGGCCACCGATGGAAAAAAATAGCCGTAATACTGATTTGTGGAATATTGCTAAACAAAAGGGGGCATTGCTTGGTATTAGCCTTGAGCAAGCAACTGCAGGCGGGGGTTCTGATGCAAATACTACAAGTCAATTGACAGCGACCTTAGACGGGCTAGGAACCCCTGGAGATGGAGCACATGCAAGTCATGAATATATTTTGAAGAATAAGATGGTAGAGCGAACTGCATTATTGACCCTACTACTTTTAGAAGAACCACTAATTAATTAGATCATGAATCATCGCTATATTTTTACTTCATTAACTCGAATTTCTGACTTAGCTGAAAAAGGATTCACTGTAAAGAAGCTGAAGAAAAATCAATGGTCAACAGGAGATTATGTTATTTGTGAAATAATAGATGCTGGCAGTAATACGTTAAGTTTAGAGCTGCCAAATGGCAGAATGCGCGGGGTAATAGGGGGAGAACATCTTATAGGAGCTTTGGGAGAACGATACGCCACCCTTGAAGCAACTGGAACTTGGAAGAAAGTAGAAGAGGATTTAACAATGACTGTACTTACTGGAGCTGGCTTGCTCGGTAAACTTACTTCTAAGTCGGTTTTCATACCTAATATGATGCAGGTAGTCTATAAAGGGCATGCTTTTAGAAATGGTGAAAAACTAACAATGGATCACTTTGTTGCTAATGTAAAAGAAGTAAAATTTAATACACCCCTAGTTCTTTTTGTTGGTACTTCGATGTCTGCGGGTAAAACTACTTCAGCTAGAATCGTTACTAACCTTTTTAAGTTAGCAGGATTAAAAGTAGTGGGTGCAAAATTAACAGGTGCAGGTCGACTTAAAGATATATTGGCAATAAAAGACGTAGGAGCAGATACAGTATTGGATTTTGTTGATGTTGGTCTGCCTTCAACAATTTGTTCAAAGGAAAAATATAGAACCAAGTTGAAACAATTGTTAAGTAGAATTGAACAGCAAAAAGCAGATATAGCTGTTGTCGAAATCGGTGCATCGCCTTTAGAACCGTATAATGGCAACATTGCTATTAATGCGATTCGAGAACAGACTAAATGTATCATTCTAAGTGCTTCAGATCCTTATGCGGTTTACGGACTTATGAAAGCATTTAATATTGTACCCGATATCGTTTCGGGTATATCAACAAATACCTTGGCCGGAAGGAATATGGTCGAAGCAATGTGCAATGTGAAAGCACTTAATTTAATAGACCCTTGCACAACCGAAGCATTGAAAAAGGTCTTATCTAATAAAACAGGTTTTTCATTCTCTCTGGACAAAAATACCCAAAACTGACACTTTAAAATGCTGAAGCCTAGTTATCTTAATCGTTGTTTGTTTTGAATTGAAGGTTCTATAATCAACTAAATTTCTACAAAATCGGATATCCCCTTTTAAATAACAAAGTAGTATTAACCAATATTCAAACTTGGTATTGCCGTTTTACTTGTGGCAATAATGCAATAAAAAATATACTTAGTGCCAAAAACACATAAAAGGTATGTAGAAAGTGAACGCCATTAATAAGAAGCATTTGGATCTGTATCCATATTATTAGAACAATGGCCTGATAAATAACAAAAGACCAGGACCAGTGCATATCCTTAAATGCATTAAATCGCTCTGCTATTTTTGAGTTCGGTTTTTTTAAAAGAGCAATAATCACTAGAAAAGGGGCTATGCCTATGAAAGTAAATAGTAACATACCCGGAAATAGGAAATTACTAAATGGTGATGTTTCCAGTATCCATTGCGGTATGCCAAGAAGCTGACCTGAGGGAGATAACATAAGTAAGGCCCCACTTACAGCTGCGCCTAAACCTAAAAATACTAGTAGCGATATTAAAAGAGTCGTCCAGTTACTTTTCATTTCACACTAGTTCAGAATTTTTTAATTACACTACCACTAAGTACGATGTGGTTTAATTTAATTTCAGAATTCAAATTTTCAATTATTAGATCTCTTGAAAGTGATCGAAAGCCCATTTGAGGTCTTAGATACCATGTGCTGCTCCCAAGGGCAATTTCTATTCCTGCGCTAATTTCCCACCCTAATCCATAGTCCGATTCTGAAAGTATATCACTATTCGTATCCTCTAATTTTACCTTGTTGTATATGCCACCAAATCGAGCAAAATAAGAAAGGTTAGTTTTGTTAATTAGGTGTGAATAATCTAGGCCAAATGTAAAACTAGATATATCAAGATCGTTTCTATTTCTATCTATTTCAGTTGCTCTAAAGGTATTCCAACTCCAGCCTGTATAAAGCCCGAAATGCTCTTCAAATTTGTAAGACCAGCTAATTTCGAACCCAAACCCTACTTGAGAATCTAAGATATCTAAATCCTCAGTTGCAAAATTCATACCTGGTCTAAACTGTAATCCCCATTTTTCTTGCGCATCAATTGTTTGATATAGTAGCAAGACAAAAACAGAGATGATTATTCTTTTTATTGTATTCATAGTAGTACTTTTTGCACTTTTGATAGCTTATCTATAAGCTCTTTACAACCTCCTTCATTTAGATATTCAGTATGGTCCTCAACTGATTTAAATTTTCTACCACATATTTCACTACATAACATTATGTTACCAGTAGTTTCTTTGAATCTTTTCAGGATTTTTTTTGCTGTAGGATTGTTAAAAAAAGGAGGTTTTTTTTCGGGATTAGCTTTGCACCAATCAAGCATTTTCATCCAAATAGCTGCGCTTAATGCTCCACAGGCATTTCCTGTTAACCCTAATCCTCCAGCAAAGCCTGCGACGGTAGTACATTGTTCATCATTTCCTCCCATTTTTCTAACAACCTGTGATGCGCAACTATTAACTGGGCTAATGGTATTGTCATTTCCTTGTGATAATGCATTTTCAGCTACTTCTATCGCTTTGGGCGCCCACTCCTCAGCTAGGTTAAAACAGTAGGTGTTTTTCATTCCTTTAAGAGTAGTTTTAATCATGAACTTTGCCATACCTAAAACACTAGTAAGATCATATCCAATAAGATCTTTACAGTTAGTAGCGCCAGATGTTTCTACAAATGATTGAATTATATTTTGGGTAGCTTTTATAGCAACATACATGGCTTTTTCAGAATCTTCAAATTTGCGGAATGCTGCTGCCCCAATTGCCAAACTGCTACCCCATAGCATACCACACTGATGTCCTTGATTCATAATACCACCAGCTAGCGGGTTTAAGGCTATTTCTTCATTGATTTGTACCTCGTCAAATTCTCGGTTTAATATATGCGCAAATGTTCTTGAACAAGTGCCGCATTTTTTAAAAATTTCCTTAGCGTCATTATGTGTTCTTATTGTGTTATTCATAACTATAAGGTTGAAAAGCTTAGCTTCTACTGGAAATAAAGGATGAAAGAACTAAACCGACTCCAACCCCAATAATTATTGAAGCGGCCATTAATATGGGGGCTGTTTTTACAAAAATTAATCCAACGCCGACCCCGATCATTGTGGCCCCACCTATTGCCCAAGTACCTTTTTCATTTTCCCAGGGGCTTTTATCATTTTTTTCAGTTTTCATGTGATTGTGTTTATGCAGTAGTAAGGTAGTTTAAGAAGGAAAGAAACTAAATGACGAATGTCATCCTGGAGAAAAACGGATTCGGGCTATCTCGGTTAATCTGGTTTAATAAGGACGTATAATATTTAAGCGATCATTTCAGTACTTGTATAACCTAGAGAAATGTTTCTTATCAATGCCTTCAAGACTTTCTCGTTGAATTATGATAAAGCGATCATTTTGTAGTGCTTTTATATAAGAGGCAGCTTGAAACTCAGATGCGCCTAAGCCTCGTAATACGCCATAAATACCATTGGATAGTTCTGCTATTGCTTTTCCGTTTACTTTGTTTGCCAATATTTTGGAAATAGGACCAACAGAAAATAAAATTCCCACTTCTGCTGTGTTGTGATAGTTAAAGTTTGGCTGCGATTTTAAAATACGCTTCCAAGTTTGTTTTTGTTTGTCTATAATAGCTTCAAGCTGATGTTTTTTCGTTTCGGATATATTCAGCTTTCCTAAAATTGAGGTATGAAGCGATTTGGTTTTGTGCTTAATATTATCTTCAAGCAGAGCAACAACTTCTGGCATACTATCAACTATTTGAATATGTATGCTCTTCTCTTCGCTATGTAATGAAACCGTATTCATGATGCCTGATACTAGGATGATTTACACCATTTGTAAAGCACAAAATTAGTATTGAATCCAGTTTTTTTAATTGATATTCATCAACTGGCATCATTTTCAATCAATGAACCAAATTATAGTCAGCGATATGTTGTAATTTTTCTTTATTAAGTATTATTATTTTTCGAAGTGATCCCATTTTTATAAGCCCTTCACTTCTAAACTGCGATAAGGCTCTTACCGCTGTTTCAGTAGCGGTACCTATGAGTCCGGCAAAATCATCACGAGGTATTCCTGCTCCGTGATCATCTTCATATTTCAGGATTCCCTTATCAGCTAGTTCTAGCAAAGCTCTAGCAGCTCGCTGTCGCACTGGAGTAAAGGCCATGTTTATTAAATGATCTTGAATTTCAACTAAATCATTCGAAATGATATTTATAAACTTTTGTGAAACAATGTGATCCTGACCAATAAGTTTAAGGAAGTCTGATTTCGGAATTTTAAATACCTCTAATGCTTCTAAAGCTGTTGCAGTTTCTATGTAAGATTCTTTTTTGCTTAATATTGATAATTGTCCAACGAATTTGCCAGGGCCATACATTCCCGTAACAAATTCTTTACCCGTTTCTGTGGTTTTATAGGTCTTAAGACTCCCACTTTTGATATAAAACAAATTGTTTGCGGGATGTCCTTCTAAATAAACATCCTCACTACGTTCATAATTGGCAATGTCATATTTTGTTGAAATTATCGTGTCACCAAGCAAGTCAGAGGCTTCTTTGATAAATGCATGAATGCCATCAAGGTTTTTCTCAAATTCTTTCTTTAAAAATGTGTTTTTATCCAATCGGCAATTAATCGCATCTAATAACTCGCTTGCTTCAAAAGGTTTTGTAAGATAGTCGTCTGCACCTAGGTTCATACCTTTTCGCATATCGCTTTTTTCTGATTTAGCAGATAAAAAAATAAAAGGAATTCCGCCACTTTGAGGGCGATTACTAAGATATTCTAGCACTTCATATCCATCCATTTTGGGCATCATTATGTCGCAAATAATAAGGTCTGGACGTTGCTGCATGGCTTTTTGTATACCTTCTTTGCCATTAGTTGCGGTTATGGCTTCGAACCCTTCCAGTTTTAAAATATCCGCTGTGTTCTCGCGGACATCGATGTTATCTTCAATTATCAGTATTTTTTTCATGGTGTTTTTGGTTTATGGGTAATTCAACAATAAAGGAGGAGCCAACATTTAATTTGCTGCTAAAACTGATTTTTCCCTCAAGAATAGTAACGTAGTTTTTTACCAGGAAAAGCCCTAAACCCGTGCCCTGTGTATTGCCTGCATTTCCCGCCCTGAAGAAACGTTTAAATAGATTGAGTTGTTCTTTTTCTGGGATGCCTATACCTTGATCTGTGACTTTTAATAATAGATTTGAGCCTTCGTGCGATATGCCAATTTGTATTTCAGTACCAGTAGAAGAGTATTTAATGGCATTTGATAGCAAGTTAATGAAGATGTTGCGTAAAAGCTTTTTATCAATTACAACATCAAGTTGGTCGACTTCTTTATCAATTTTTATGGTTTGACCTTCCTTCTTCATTGTAGCGATCTCGCCTGTCAACTCAGTTATAAATGAAACGATTTCAATTTTTTCTGGTTTTACAATGATTTTCCCCTCTTCTAGTTTACTTAGCGATAGAAAATCATTCAGAATACTCATTAAGGTTTTTACATTCGATTTTATACGTTTCAAATATTTTACCCGACCTTCATCAAGTCCTAGTTCTCTTAATTTCTCTAATAAGTCAGCCGAAGATAAAATAGCACTAAGCGGAGTTCTAAATTCATGAGATGCCATTGAAATGAATCGAGATTTTAACTCGCTTAATTCCTGTTCTTTTTTCAAAGCCTCAATAATCTCTAATTCAACCTCTTTTTGAGATGAAATGTCAGTATAAACAAACAGTGCCGCAATTATGATATCCTCATTAAAAAGCGGTGTTGAGTTAACGGAGTATGTTTTGTGCTTATAATTAGTTTGGAAGGATAAATGCTGGCCTTTAAGTGTATTCTCGACGTTCTCTTGAATTTTTAACAGTTGTGATTGACTAAACACTTGCAGATCATCAATTTTTAATCCTAATAATTCATTTTTTTTAAATCCTATTGTTTCTAAATCTTCACCCTCTGCAAATACTATAGTATGATTCGTGTTAACAACCACCATTATTCCTTTTGGGAAATTGCTTCCTATCGCATTTAATAAGGCTTGATGTGCAATAGCTTCGTTCCTAGCGATTTTGGCCAAAGCCATTTGGTCCTCTAACTTTAAGTTCGATTCTACTAATTTCTGTACAGTGCCCGCAACTTCTTGAGTGCGGTCCTTTACTTTTGCTTCTAATTGAGAGGAATAGTTTTGAAGCTTTTCTCTATTAGCTTTTAGTTCATTATTTGTATTAAACTGTTCAATCGCGATACTGATAAGTCTAATTAGATCGTTTATTAGTGCTTTTTCCTTGATACTTGGTTTTCTTTCATTTGTGCAATAAGTTGCAAAAACACCAAGTAAATCATTGGTGGTCGCTAGAATAGGATAAGACCAAGTGGCGAGTATATTGTCATCGAACCTTGGTTTTTCGAATGCTTTACAAGAGTAATCTTCTTTTAAATTGGTGAGTATAGTTTCTTTTTTTGATAGAGCGGTTCTTGAGCAAGCACAAGTGCAGCCATTTTTATCTCTTATTGTTATTCCATCGATTGTTTTGTTAACCTCGCTGGGGAGTTTCGATCCCGAAAGATTGTATAATAAGTTTTGTTTAGGGTCGAGTATTAATATTGCAGATTTACAATCGGATACATTACTATCAAAAATCGAACATATTTGATCGCAAATGCTCTTTAATGGTTTGTGAAGTGTAATCATTTCTAAACTAAGCTGAATAGAATTTTTCAGCAGTTCCTTTTTTTTCAGTTCAGAAGTATCAATTGTAAATGCTATTGCTGTAGGCTTGTTGTTCCATCTCATTGGACTAAGACTGACATCAATTGGAAAAAGACCACCATTTTTTTTAACTCCGTGTAGATCGAGCCCTATGCCCATGGAGCGAGTCTTTGGATTAGCAATGTATGACTTCCTAAGATCCTTATGTTTTACTCTTAGTTTCTGTGGTATAAGTTGTTCTATTGTTAACCCCTCAAGTTCATTTTTATCATACCCAAACATTTTTTCAGATGCAGGATTTGCTTTTAAGATAATGCCGAATTCATCTACTACCAATATTCCCTGGGTGACAGTTTGGAAAATAGTTTTATATACATCACTATTTAACGCGATATCATTCATCATTTTTATAGTAATAACATGCCATTTAAAATCGGCCTAAATGTATTTTAAACAGTATAGTATTACTATGATTTTGGTCATACTTCTATTACGTCTAAACTGAATTTTATGTTAGATAATAGAATTGAGGAAATGAACTTTTCAGCATAAAAAAGGGGAGTCTATGTCAGTCATAGACTCCCCTAAAAAACTCCAAAACTATTGTATCTCAATCACCTTATGTTGGGGTTTTAAGGCACCTTCTTTTTTTGCCAAGTCAAAATGTAGAATACCATTTTTATATGTTGCAGTAACTTTTTCCTGTTTCACGCTTTCAGGAAGCATAAGAGATCTTTCGAAGCTATCGTAGCTAAACTCTTTTCGAGTGTATCCATCTTTTTTATCCTCCTTCTTACTTGATTTTTTTGCAGAAATATTCAGGTTTTGATCATCAATAGTTACCTCAAAATCCTTTTTGGAAAAGCCTGGAGCGGCTAATTCTATTTCAAAATGATCATCGGCTTCCTTAATGTTTAGAGCAGGAGTGTCCTTTTTTTGCAACCAAAAGTTGTCCTCAAAAAAGTCATCCATATCAATGAATTGTGAATTCATTAAACTTCTCCATGGTCGTCGTCTTCTCGTTTTTAGTAGTGTCATATCGTTCAATTTTAATTAGTAATGCATTTCAAATAATAAAATTAGAGCGCAAACGGCATACTGAAAATGATCTGTGTCAATAGTGCCCTTGTTGAAGTAATTATGAGTTGATAAGGGTCATTTAATAAGCAGTCTGCGCATTCTAACTTCGAACTGATTTTTTAAGGTAGAATTCATAATAACTAAAAACTTAGATCATGAAAAGAATTATAATAACAGTACTGGCATTTGTATTTGTGGGAAACGCCTATAGTCAGATTGTCAAAGAAGAAAAATTGGCTGAAGTTGTTGTTACAGCTGTTAACTATAAGTATGTAAATCAAGTTGGAACCAAAGATGCTGCTTTACCGGTAAAAATGTTGGAGCGAAAAGTGGCTAATTTCGATTTAAAAAACTCGGATATTTATAATGATGAGTATGATTATTATACAGTGTCTTTTTACATACCTGATGGTAAGATTGTAGCGGCTTATGATAAGGATGGTAAAATTATCAGGACTATTGAACGATTTAAAGATATTAACTTACCGCAAGAGGTTCGAAAAGCATTAGTTAAACGCTTTCCGGGATGGGAGGTTGAAAAAGATGTTTACAAAGTCACTTATGGAGAAAAGAAGGGCGCAAAAAAAACATATAAGATTAAACTTAAAAATGGAGATAAAAAACTTAGAGTAAAAAGTGATGCCGAGGGAAACTTCTTGTAGTGCAATATTTCTTCTATAAAGAAATAAACCACGCTTAATTAGCGTGGTTTATTGATTATTGTGATCGAGACAGGATTAAATATCCAAAAGCGTTCCGCTTTGAAAATAAAAACCTCACAAAATAAAAAAGCAAGCTTTATTATTTCGCTTGCTTTTCATTTATTCGTGATCGCGACAGGATTCGAACCTGTGACCGTCTGCTTAGAAGGCAGATGCTCTATCCAGCTGAGCTACGCGACCGGACCGAACGCTTGTAAAAGACCCTGTGGGTCTTTTGCAGTGAGGTGCCAGCTGGTGCGCTGGATTCTCAAAGTCGCCAAGAGTAGCGTTTAACTCCTGAAATTTTCAGCGACAGGGCCAGCCGATGCGATGGCCTTTGAATCGCTATACTTATTAATTGATGAATAACTTTAATTTAAGAAGCTATCCGAGCTAATTTTTCGGCTGCAAATATAGGATTTAATATTTATTTGCCCTTTACAAATTTTAATTTTTTATAAAGGATTTTACTTCTTCATAAAATCTCCTGAGCGCAGGTTGTAAGGAAATCTTCGTAACCATCGGAGCATCAATATTCATACTTTCACTTTCGAAAGACTTTAGCCCAGAAACGGCTAACTTATTTTTATTTTCTAATCTATTTCCAAGATAAGAAGCTTTTCGAATGCTTTCCATCCAGTTCTTCCCTCTTGTTAATGAATCTGATACTTCTAACTGACTTTCTATTGAAATGTCAACATTATTTATTTCATTTTGAAGTACAACTGCAATGCTTTCGACAGTGCTATCTGCAGTTGGTTTAATACCTTTTTCATCAAAAAGAAAATCATTGTTAAAAGTGACAACCACATTCCCGTTTCCTGAAGTAACTGCAGCATTAGATCCTTGTACATTTTGTAGTGCCTTATTTAGCTTTGTTACCAAAACCAATACTACAGAGTCACGTGAATAAAGTGATTTATTAATAGCCTCTAACTGCATGTCTTTTTCTTTCATGCTCTCAAGAGACTGCTCTAAATTGGATGACTTCTGATTTGAAAGCGCAGTAAAACTTTCAATATTAGTTAGTAAAGTGGCATTGGTGTTTTTAAGGTCTTCAACTTGTGCCTTAAATGAATCCGCTTTTACCTCTGCCGTGCTTACTTTTCGCTTTACCGCGTAGAGTTCGTTGGTTACACTATCTAATTGCGCTTTTAGCTCCTCTTTTTGCCGTATCAACTCCTTTTTATTCTGAGCGAAGGAAACTGTAGTGATCAACAATAAAATGATACTTAATGTAAAAGTCTTTTTCATACGTATTTGCTATAAAATCGCTGCTAAATTAACCATCCAAATGAATAATTCAATAGCCACCTTTATTTAATGTGAACAAGACAATTAACAACTTACTCTAGTCGCCTATAATTTTCTGAGGAAATTCGGACTCCCTCTTCGCCCACAGTAATCTGGGTAAATGTATCTTTATCTATCTGCAGCTCAAAACTAAACACCCTCATAGTATCAATTATTTTTAGCATTGATGCTGAACCGTAGTCTAGAGTTTCGACCAACTCATCTTCGGAATTTGTGTAGGTACCATAGCCATACCATTCAATTGAATCCATAGGTACTTTACGAGACCACATTACTTTATTACCACTATAAATTTTGATCTGACGATAGCCTTGTGACATCGGTACTGTATCAGTAACATTCTCTCCGTCGTAGCTATAGTAGTTAACAAGTTCCCATGCACCTTCCATCGATGGGGTAGTACTTATGTTAACATCTGTTTCTGTCAAGGAGACTTTCTCTTCTTTTTTCTGGTTGCATGAAACCAATAGAAAAAGGAAAGTAGTGAAAATTGCAAGTGCTTTCATGGTTTAAGGCGTTTATGGGTTAATGATCTAAATAGTAGCCTTATACAAGATACAAAATAATTAACTAAGCCGTTCTAGGTCCTTATAGTGGAGAAGCTAATTTTGACTATATCCAATGTTTTTTAGTCTATAGTTAAACGAAATAATACAATTATGAATGTTGATAAATTGAATGTAAGTTTTTGATCAAAAAACCTACTTTTGTCTTATAAAGAAGAAACTATTATGTCTGATACAGTAGAAAGAATAAAATGCTTAATTATAGGAAGTGGTCCTGCAGGTTATACAGCCGCAATTTATGCTGCTCGTGCTGATATGAAACCGATCATGTATACTGGTATGGAGCCTGGTGGCCAATTGACCACCACAACTGAAGTCGATAATTTTCCGGGATATCCTGAAGGTATTGATGGACCTACTATGATGGTGCAGTTACAACAACAGGCTGAGCGTTTCGGAACTGAGGTTCGTATTGGCATGGTGACTGAGGTTGATTTTAGCGACGAAGAAGGCGGAATTCACAAAATTATCGTCGATGGTAATAAGCAAATAGAAGCAGAGACAGTTATTATTTCAACTGGTGCAACAGCTAAATATCTAGGATTAGAAAGTGAGCAACGTCTTCGTGGAGGTGGAGTATCAGCTTGTGCTGTTTGTGACGGATTCTTTTATAAAGGTCAAGATGTTGCCATAGTTGGTGGTGGTGATACAGCTGCAGAAGAAGCTACTTATTTATCTAAAATTTGTAATAAAGTAACCATGTTAGTTCGTAAAGATCACATGCGTGCTAGTAAAGCGATGCAACATCGTGTTACAGCAACCCCAAATATTGATTTACGATACAATACTGAAATCGATGAGGTTTTAGGTGAGCAAGTAGTAGAGGGCCTACGCATGGTTAATAATCAAACTGGAGCAAAAGAAGAAATCGAGATTACTGGATTATTTATCGCTATTGGTCACAAACCAAATACTGATATTTTTAAAGGCCAGTTAGATATGGATGATACCGGATATGTTATAACCGAAGGTAAGACCACAAAAACGAACAAACCGGGTGTATTTGCATCTGGCGATGTTCAAGATAAGGACTATCGTCAAGCGGTTACAGCTGCAGGAACAGGATGTATGGCGGCCTTAGATGCAGAACGCTACCTTTCTAAAGTAGAAAGTGCTGTAGAAGCTTAGATTTATTTTACAAAATATTACTGTTATTGACAGTTGACTAACCGTAATAATCATTGATTATTGCGGTTATTTTTTTGATATCATCTGAGCTATGGTATGCACTCATAACAATTCGATGTACTTCAGGAGAATGTTCGTTCGGATAAGGAAAATTAGTAATGATAATGTCGTTCCTAAAAAGATGATTGACTAGACGCTTGTCTTGGAAACTATAAGTAGGGTAGTGGGGCATATAGCGAAAATGGGATAAGTACTTTAATTCATTATTAAAAAGTTGAATAGTACTTTTTAATTTTTGAAGTCTTTCTTGATAAATATGTTGCGCATTGCTATAGGTCGCCATAAAAGCCGGACTCGCTGGACTAGACGCTGCGAACCAAGGCGATTTTTTGATTTGATTTATTGTTTTTTCTTTTCCTAATATCACACCAGCCTGTATTCCGAATCCTTTACCCATAGATGCGCAAACCAACAATTCTTTTACTTTTAAATGAGATAAATGATTGTAAATGCCTTCGCCATAGTTTCCTACAAGTCCAATTCCATGTGAATCATCTACAACTAGAATAATGTTGGCTAAATCGATGTTTTTTAGCCAGTTAAAGTCAGGGTAGTTCGCCCCGTAAAAATCGATGGCATCGCAAAAAATCACAACTTGTTTTTTGCTTTTAGAAACTTGATCTATCAATTCATCAAAAGATGTGCTTATTTTGGTATTACTGCCTAATAGTGCTTCATGTGTTTTAGGTGCAAAAAAACAGTCATAGGTGTCATCATCGAAATAATTGGAGACTAACTGTCCTGCTAAAAAACCAGAGCTTAGTGTAATTGCTTTTTCCGCTTTGCAGGTGTTTGCAAGTAGTTCCTCAGCGTCCTCATAAATACTGAATTGTAAATTGGCTTTTCGAGAGGCTCCGTGATTAGAGCCATATTGTTTAATGGACTCAATTAAAATGTCTTGAAATTCAGCGAGCGTCTGTAAGCCTAGATACGAAGTGCCTCCAAAATAAAGGAACTCTTTTCCTTTAATAGAAATGGTTCTATCAGGTGCGTTATCGACGTTAAAACTGCTCATAATAAGTGAATACCACTACCTCCAGTTTTAGGAAAAATTAAACTACCATCGGCATTAATTTGTATTCCGGAGGCAATATCTTCTTTTAGTAATAAAGCTCCGTCCATATCAACATAATCTAGTTGAGGTGTTAGCTGTGCTATGGCAGAAATGCCAACACTGGATTCCGTCATACAGCCGACCATTACTTTTAGATCCAATGATCTTGCTTCAGTGATCATTTTTCTTGCTGGTGTAAGTCCACCACACTTCGTTAGTTTGATGTTGATTCCCGTGAAATGGCCATGGCATTTTGAAACATCTTCAGGTAGAATACAGCTTTCATCTGCAATAATGGGTAATTGAGATGCATTGATGACCGATCGCATGCCTTCCCAATTAGAAGCCTTTAGCGGCTGCTCGATAAATTCAACTCCTAAGTCTTTTAAAGCGGAACTGTTTTGAATAGTTTCTTCTGCTGACCAAGCACAATTAGCATCAACGCGAAAAATAGCATCCGTATGTTTTCGAAGTTCGGTTACAAGCGCAACGTCATCTGCGGTACCCAGTTTAATTTTATAAATAGGCCAAGGTTGTTCTTTCATTTTTGCAACCATGGTATCTACATCAGCAATACCAATTGTAAAGTTGGTAATAGGGTACTTATAACTAGATGTTCCCCAAATTTTATAAAGAGGTTTACCTAATAACTTTCCGTAAAGGTCATTTGCAGCAAGATCTAAAGCGCACTTGGCAAAGTTGGTCAACTCTAATGAATTTAATAGCTCATAAAAATTATCGGGGTTGGTAAATTCATGTTTTTCAATCTCATTTCTAACTGTATTTATCTCATTTTCTAGCGAGCCTTGCGTAATATTATAGTATGGATTTGAAGTAGATTCACCATAACCAGTAACACTATCTTCAGAAAGACCAACCACTATCGAATCTTGAAAATCATGGGATTCGCGAGATATGGTAAATGTGTGTTTAAGTTGAAGTCTATACTTTTTTAGTTGAAGCTGCATGCATGATGATATTCTTTAATAAAAATACACCATTTTTTCATGAAAATTATTTGATAGTACTTTGATTCTCATACAGGAAACGAGCTGCTGCATCTCCCATTTTTCGATGATCATGGCCAGAATTTGGCACTACATTTATAGACCAGTTAAATGGAGTGTTCATGTTTTTAGAGAGTTCTTCGGCAAATTCATAGAAGTGTTTTCCTCTCGAAAGCCGCCCTAATCCTTGTTTATCGACAGTTGCAGAGCGTAACAATGTGCCTCCCGTTTCATTTTCATCATCTTGAGCGCCTAAATAAACAACGAGTTTGTTTTTAAATGAGACTTTCAAATTTTCTTCATTTAGATGAGTGTCTTTAATACCAAATGGCAATGCTGTAGATGTATCTGGCATCGTATAAAAACCCGAATTTGCAGCGATGATATGGTTGGCTTTGTTTTCTGGATAGAATAAAACGAAACGATGTAATATCTGCCCACCAGCTGAGTGCCCAAAAATATCATAGGTCGTTTGATTAGAATTTGTGGCTTCTACCACTAACTCAAATATTCGATCGAAATCATCAAAAAGCAATGTTTTCGCATCGGTATTGATTTCGAAGCTAAATTTATCTTCATCTAATGTGACATTGTTCGAGTTGTTTGCATAGGTGATACTTTCCCTCATATTGGGATTGCTAATCAATCCACCGAGATGATAGTCTTTAAAAGCGTAATAATTTTCGGGATACTTGGGCGAAATCACCAAAACCCCATACTTTTCTGATTCCTCTATCCAAGCATCTCGATAGCTATCACCATTTCTACCAGCCCCTGGAACTACAATTAAAATTTTAGATTCTGTAGTGAAGTTTTTTGGTTTATGATAAAAAATCTGGATTGCTCTTCGTTCTGCTTTTTTAGTATCTTCTATAGTAAAGCTACCCGAGCCCGTATTAAGCTCAATATTCTTAGTAATTAAATCATCGAAACTTGGGGTTTTACTTTTAGCGATTAAATCCATCTTACAATGAGGGCAGGATCCAGATTCTGTAAAAGTTAGGAGATCACATTCTTGATCACAAGGCTGACAAACGTATTCACCTTTTTTGGTATTGCAGCTGGCTATTAACAATAAAATTAGAACTAAGCTTAATCTGATTTTCATTTTTAAATTACTTAAAAATCCCCTTACCATCTTTTAGAAAAAGACCATAAGGGGAACACTAACTAACTACATTGGTTGGTTGTTATTGCTATTTTATTAAATTTTTTCAGGCTTTCGCACCAGCCAAGTCATACCTTTTCGGATGACTAGATAGCACAGCGCGAATAAAGCAGCATATACAATACCTATAATAATTGGTAATACTGCTCCGAAAGTGAAGACCATGCCAATTATAAAGCCGACTAAAAACTCTGACTTATACAAGGGTATAAAGAGAGAGGCTACTATTAGCGACAATGCGAAATAATGCAGATACGCCCAATCTTGATTAAACCCTATTGAAAAACTAACTGCCACTATTAACCCTAAAATGAAAAGTAACCTACTTTCATAAGGCACTAGCTGCCAGTTATTTTTATGTATTCTTTGGCGGCTCCTATAAATTAGGAAAAAGCTCACTAAAGGAACCGTAAGCAGTCCCCACCAGTTTGAAAAACTTGGTAAATTAGGATCGTGCAAAAGGTAGTGCCTTGGTATACCATCGTGATGGTAATCCCATGCTAGTTGACAGCTAAATAAAATAAGTACAACTAATGGTAGTATATACTGAAGCTTATCTAATGTTTTGGTTTTCATGATTAGTTACAGTATTGGTTTACTGCTTACTTACACTGCCAGAAGCCGACTTGTTTTTAGAAATGCTTTTTGGTTCACCTCTATAACGAATATCACCACCACTACTAGCATCGGCAATTAATTTACCACTAACACTTACTAAGATATCCGACCCACTACTAGCACTTGCATTGCAGTCCTCTACATTAAAATCAGATGCTTTAATATCACTACCACTACTGGCTTCAGCAATTAACTTTTTTGCTTCACCAGATAGTCTAATGTCTGCTCCGCTGCTAGAATCAGCATCTACTTCGTTAGCACTTACTTTTACGATTAAATCAGCACCACTACTACTCTTTAGTCTAATAGTTTCTGTTTTGATGATGTTTTTAGTAATTAAGTCTGCGCCGCTAGATGCTTCTAAGGCTTCGATAACAGGCAGGGTTACGTAAACTTTTTTAGTAGCACGGCCTATGTTTTTATCAGCGTGAATTCGCAATCTTCCGTTGTCTATATCTGTTCTGATAAGTTCCATGATATTCTCATCAGCTTCTACTTGAATGGAAGCTGTTTCTCCTTGAGTAACGTATACATCAAGTCCTTCTTGAGCACTTATTCGAGTGAATGATTCTGACGCATTTCGATCTTCAGAAATTACATTACCGTTGCCTCGTTCCCCTTCGCCTAGATTAATATCGAAAGCACAAGAGCTTACCAAAAGCGAAAGTATAATACCTAAAATGAATTTTGTTAATTGTGTCATGACTGTTGTTTTTTTGATTGATTATAATTGATGTTAGTGTTTTAAAATTATTCTTCAATGTCTGTTCGAGCGCAGTCGAGAACTATCTATTACTGCTTATATGTGAAAGGTTTCGACTGCGCTCAACCGGACATTGTTTTGATTTGATTATTTTGATTGATGTGTTAAAAGTATATATGGTTTAAACAATTAAATAGTAATATTGACTGAATTGTCATTTTATGCCGACCGATTGTAATTAAGAATCAGTTTTGATCTGAGCACCATCTTCATCGATTTTTAGTTTGGAATCTTTTGTTTCCATTCGAAGCCCGTCTTCATCGATTTCAAGGTCAAAATTGTCTTTTTTGATTTTTACTCCATCTTCATCGATCTTGATGCCTTCTTGGTCTTGATCCCAATCATTGTCTTTGTATTCCCAATCTTCATTTTTAATTTCTTCAGGACAATCCTGACAGTCGAAAGTATCTTTCTCAACTTTTAAAAGATAGTCGGCATAGTCGCGCTTGTACTCGATACCACGATAACTCTGACTAAAGCGATTAAACCTTCGGTCGAATGTTATATGAGTGCCTTCAGGCAAATACAATACAATATCGACTTCTTGATCTCTAAATTTCTCCTCATAAGCTGCGGTCAAATATGTATTTAAAATCAGTTTATTATTTTCAACTGCATAGCCATAGTTAATTACTTCGGCATGTGTTCTTGCATTTCGACGGCTACTTCCGTGTGCACTCTTGGTTATTCTAATGCTTGCATTTGGTTCGTCAGTTGATCTAACAACAACCCGCACATCATTAGAGTAAATTACTTTATTATCGTTATCATCATATTCGACGCTAAAGTCGTTATAATGATATTCACTATAAACGTCATTAAACTTTTGGTTCATTTGAACATAAAGCGTATCCCTTGCAGTAAAATTAAGCTCCTCTGTTTTTGAGATATCGCCTTGATACGCACGCTCAGTACCCTGGCGAACTCCTAATACCGCTAGAATAATAACTGCTACAAACCAAAGACCAAGTAAGATTAACTTTGCTGGAGTACCTATTGATTTCAAATTGCTTATTAGGAGTTTTAATCCTAGTAACAAGATGAAGAAAAATGGGATACCAACAGCAAAGATCGTTAGCAGGCTTACTACCCATAAAGGAGCACCGATGTTTGCTAGTTCTACATAGTCCATCCAAGGAGCATCCATAAATCTAAAAGTACCAACACCAAAGAAGGCGACAATTAAACTAATTAGCATGGCAGCACCTACGATAAGCAGAATAATACCTACAAACTTACCTACTACCTTAAATCCGAATTTAAAAATTGAAGCAAGGGCATCAAAAAATGTTTGGCTACTACTTTTCACCTTATTACCATATGATTGGTAATCGACACTTTTTACTTTTTCAGAAACATCATCAAAACCCTCTTTGATCTTTCGTTCTATATTTGAGATGTTAACTGGCTTTCCCCGCATACTCAGCTTCTCGCTGGTCGTCGCTGCTTCGGGCACAATTGCCCAAAATAAGATGTATATTAAGATAATTCCACCACCAGTGCTTGCGGCTAGTATGACCCATAAAATACGAACCCATATAGCATCAATACCTAAATAGTGTCCTAGTCCTGCAGATACACCACTTATATATTGCTTATCTGTATCTCGGTACAGTTTTTTTGATGGCCCAGATTCTGAACGATAGCTCGAAGATTTTTGCTGAGGTCCGTCTTCAAAAATATCATCATCAACCAGATAATCTTCTGGCTGGCCCATGATCTCGATCACATCATCGACATGCTTAGAACTAATTACCGTTTTATCGTTTTGCATTTTCTCAGTGAAAAGCTCGGCTATTCTAGCTTCGATATCACGAACGATCTCATCTCTACCTTGAGAATCTGTAAACGACCGTTTTATCGACTCTAAATATCTTGATAACCTTAAATAGGCGTCTTCGTCAATGTGGAAGAAGGTACCTGCAAGATTTATGTTGACTGTTTTATTCATTGCTTGTTGTTTTTTGGCTTGTTACGATAGTGACTGCATTGTGTAATTCTTGCCATGTGTGGTTTAACTCGGCCAGAAATTTTTGTCCGATCTCGGTTAATTGATAATACTTTCTTGGTGGCCCTGAAGTTGATTCTTCCCATCGGTAATTTAATAAACCAGCATTTTTAAGCCGGGTTAATAATGGGTAGATCGTTCCTTCAACCACCAGCATTTTTGCGTCCTTAAGTGTACCGAGTATTTCTGATGCGTACTTATCTTCATCTTGAATGATCGATAAGATGCAATACTCTAACACTCCTTTGCGCATTTGTGCTTTTGTGTTTTCTATTTTCATCTGTTCTTTTCTGTTTTATAAACTACCAATTACTTGATGAGGGTAATACTGGCTGTTTATGTAATTCGGTTTTAATACCGAATAGGTTAAACTGTTTTGCTCTTGCCTTGATCCCTTCTCCGAAAAAGGAGAAGGAAGCAAGAGGTCTTTTGATTGATTAAAGTTGTACCTTAAATATGGTTGATGAGGCCAGGTACTTTATTGTTGTAATTGATGATCATAACTTAATTCTCGTTTTAATTTCCATTTTTTGTTTTCTAATATCCAGACATGTGTGAATTTTGCAATGTCACCCGGTACGTAGACCCCATCATTATTTAGTGACGAAAAGCTGTGTTCTCCGTGTTGGATAGCGCCATACAGCACCCCGTTTTTCCTTAAAGGAAATACCTTTAAACTTCCTGGTATTAATATTCTTCTGGCTGGCTGAGGTTTATTCATATCGCGTTGTACACAACTTTCTTTTACCGGCTTCAAAAATGTATCTCTACCCTTTGTAATTCCACCTTTGTCGTGGTAAAACTCAAAGTCTTCTACAAAAAGATTTTCTAGATATGCAGTATCACAAGTACTAAAAGCCGCATTGAATAATAAACTGTCTTGCACACGCAAAGTTTTATATAAATCTGACTTTTCATGCATTTGCGCATTACCAAATCCGGTAATACTTAGCAGAAATATTAGTACGTACTGTTGCTTTTTCATGTTTTGTTTATTTAATAAAATTAATTGCAAAACGATAGTTATACACTTCTCCTTTGTTGGCTTTAATAGTGGCCATAACCGTTGAAAAAATATCTAAAAGAAATAACCCTAAACTAAAAAGTAAGATTACTAGTATTAGTAAAAAATTCCCTCTAACATCTCTCCAATTATCGATCTTGAATTCATGAGTATTGTGCTCAGCAAGATCAAAAACATTAAAAATGTCCATAGAGAAATGAAAAAATAGGGGTACGCTAATAATTCCAAGAGCAATACTATATAACAACAAACTAATTTGAAAGTTGATAGCATTTTTTCCATTTGCATCAACAAAAGCGGAATCCTTTTTATTAGACGACCATAATACCAAGGGTAAAATGAAATTGCCAAATGGGATAAAATACTTTGAAAAAGTACTTAAGTGAATGATTGCACTTAAATTTTGTTGATGTTGATTAACGGATGATTCCATGATTAACGGTTCGTTTTGTTTATTCGAATAATACTATTCGTTTTGATTGATGATGAGTGCTATATAGTACTCGCTTATGCAAATATATGTCTAAAAAAAGGTATTATGCAATACATAGTACTAAAAATTAAGAATAATTTAACATTTTAAACTATCTATATATTACCTATTTTAGACGCTTAAAACTCGGCTAAATGAAGATGACCCCTAGAAATATCAATATATTCAGCGCATTTAAATTACCATCAGGCTGGTTGTGTGGTGTGCGAGTAAAAAGTATTGATGCTAAAACCTGTGTTGTAAGTATTAAACACCGTTGGATTAATCAAAATCCGTTTAATAGCATGTTTTGGGCAGTGCAAGGTATGGCTGCGGAAATGGCAACGGGAGCGATGGTAACCGCAGCAATTAGAAATAGCGGACGCAAAATTTCCATGTTAGTACAAAATAATAATGCTAATTTTTCTAAAAAAGCTACTGGCCGAATAACCTTTACTTGTAATGATGGCCATTTAATTGATGAAGCTATTTCTAAAACTATCGAAACTGGAGAGGGACAAACTGTTTGGATGAAGTCGGTTGGCGTTAATCAAGATGGAATAGTGGTTTCTACCTTTAATTTTGAATGGACTGTTAAGTTGAAATAATCTTTTAAATAATCTACTGCGTATTCGAAAAAGGCAAATTGTAAAAAATAAGCCTGAAAGTTTGAGGAGATCAGCTAAAATGCTGGCATAACAAAAAAGGAGCGATACTTTTTTTAGTACCACTCCTTGCAATTTATAATAGTTAGGAATTATTAGATTTAGTTTCCTTCACTTAAGGAAAAACTACCATCTCCATTAAAGTTAGTCACTACTATAGTAACAGTCCATATTCCAGAAACTCCTTGACTTGTTACACCGCTAAAAGAATCAGGCTCAGCTCCTCCTTGGATTGTTCTATCTAAAACAATAGTTTCTTCAGCATCTCTTACAATCATCTGAAAATTTCCATCAGAAGTAGCTGTGATATCTGCATTGTAATCAGCGGTAACAAGGTTGTTGTTCCAGCTAAATACTCGTGTTGCAGAGCCTCCATTACCAGTAAAACTAGCATCGACGTCACCATTAAAATCTGAGGTGTCTCCAACTGTAAAATCAGATGGGCTTGCTGTTAACAATGTTCCGTTTACTGTAACATCTGCAAATACATTATCATCATCACTATTACAGCTTGTCATTAAAACCAATGCAAAAGCAATTGAAAACAATTGTATTGTTTTGGTAGTTATTGAAAAATTTAATTTAGAAAAATTCATGTTAAAATTTATTATGGGTTCTACATAAATAACAACTCAAACGAGAAAACTCCTACCATATTTTTAAAAATAATTGATAAATGCTGTAACAGAAAAAGCCAAATCAGCACCAATAGTTATCAATATCAACTATTTACAATATGTATTATGAGTATAAGAAGTCATGAAATCGATTACCATATTTATGGTGAAGAAATGCAATATGTAGAGATCGAACTCGATCCACAAGAAGCTGTAGTTGCCGAAGCTGGAAGTTTTATGATGATGGAAAGTGGGATAGAAATGGATACCATTTTCGGAGACGGCTCCAATCAAGAAAAAGGGATATTAGGAAAGATATTTTCGGCAGGAAAGAGAGTGCTAACTGGAGAAAGTCTGTTTATGACCGCTTATTTGAATCAAGATGGCGGTAAACGTAAAGTTAGTTTTGCATCGCCTTATCCTGGGAAAATCATCCCAATTGACTTAACTGAATTTGGCGGAAAGTTTATTTGCCAAAAAGATGCGTTTTTGTGTGCTGCTAAAGGCGTAAATGTCGGTATCGAGTTTTCGAAAAAGCTAGGAAGAGGTTTATTTGGTGGCGAAGGTTTTATAATGCAAAAGCTAGAAGGAGATGGTATGGCTTTTGTTCACGCCGGTGGTACCACTGCTAAAAAAGAACTGCTAGCTGGTGAGGTTTTAAAGATTGATACTGGCTGCCTTATTGGCTTTACTAAAGATGTAGACTACGATATAGAATACATTAAGGGTATAAAGAATAAGATTTTTGGAGGTGAAGGTGTTTTTTATGCTAGGCTCGAAGGGCCTGGTACAGCCTATATTCAATCATTACCGTTTAGCAGATTAGCAGGCCGTATTTTATCCTCATTACCTAAAGGAGGCAATAGTAAAGGCGAAGGCAGTATTCTTGGAGGATTGGGTGATTTACTGGATGGGGATAATAGATTCTAGTTCTGGTTTAGTGTTTTGATTTTCACGTTTTCAGTTCAATGAATTGAAAAGAAGTCATTCTTAATAATTAACGATGTTTAATGTCTATGAGAAAAAAGTTTTCTTACAGAATGCCATTTTCTATATCCAATATTGGGAAGAGACAATTTCGGATGGGGGTTTTTGCGGGTCTTATTGCTACTATCGCATTGGCTTTTGGGTTTTCTTACACGAGAGAGACATTAAGAGTTGTGATTACCTCAATGGGCGACTTGTTAATTGATGAACCTTTTGTAGAGAGGTTTTATGAGTATTTTTTTGCTTGTTTATCGATCTTACTCGGTTTTTTAATTGCTATATGGATATGGCTTTTAGATACTAACCAAAACCGATGCAATAGGCGAAGAAAGCGATATTTCAAAACGATCGGCTACTTTATTTTTTGGATGACTATATGGGGAGTTTTTAGAATGGGGACTAATGTTTTTATTTACTTTTCTTCGGGTCATGGATTTTTTCATGATAGCCTTAAGGTGGGCAATCACGGTCCGTTACTTTATTATCTAATCGTACTATTTCTTTTTCTTTTCAACTTTAGTCTTTTAAATTCAGTTTATAAATCGCGAAATTTCCTTTTAGTTTATATTCCTCTTTTGCTAATTGGTACGCCTTTATTGGCAAAAGCTATTCATATAGATAAATCGACTGTACATAGCATACATTATGCAGATAATAAAAGGAATTTTGATTTTATAAAATTGACACTAGACGAGGCAGAACAAGATCATAAAATAACATATAATCGTCTTACGGAACGGTTGCTACATCAAAAATACCATGATGGTTTGGTTCCTTTAATTGATGAGGTAATAGAATCTTTTAATAGTAAAAAGGAAGTTTCATTAGATACGATTATTCTGGCAAAAATAATTGTACATAATAGGTATAGACATCTAAGAGGTTCCGATTTTTTTAAGCATTACCAAACCAGATGGTGGTCGCCACATCCATACGCTGTCAGATATCAATTATATAATTATGGAGCATCGAGTAAAAAAAAGGAGGAATTATTCAAACTATTTTCTCAATTTATAACGGTTGCAAACGAGTGTAATGTTTATGTGAAAAATGAAGAGTTACTTTACTATAGAACAGAACCTTATAGAGCCTTTTGGATATCTGAGAATCAATACCAATTCATTACGGAAATAAGAGAAGAATTATTAAGCGAGGAAAAGTTTGAAGAATATCACTATTTGCTGCCTGAATTGAAGGAGTTAAAACTATACTCAAGACCGCATTAGAACTTATTCTATTGCTCTTCTGTTTTTTTGAAAGTTTAATCCAACCGCTTCACATATCCCAAGCTCAACTCGCTAAAATCGGCTTGTCCTAGGTTGGCATTTAAATGTGCTGATAAATAAACATTGTGTTTCGGATTCTTTTTTGTGTTGATTAAATAAGCCGTAAGCCCCATACGACTCATTACCGTTCTTTTAATTTCGTAATACCAATCTAATTCACCGAGTCGATGAAAAGAGCTTTGGTAGATTCCTTCACCTTCATTAATCAACCAATCTACCTGGTAAAAAGGTTTATGAATGTTTAATCCCAATTGAAGATCAGCTCCTATATGGCCTAAAAGTAAGCCAGCACCAGCAAAAAGACCATAATTTGAAGCATTTAAGCCTGGCTTTTCTTTGAAGAAGGCAAATCGTTCAGCAACTAGTTCATCATCACTTTTAATAAAGTCATGGTATTGTTTATAAAAGCGATAGTAAGCGCCAAACTCGAATTTAAACGTATTGTTTTTTACAAATCCATAACTCGCTGCAAATGCATATACCGGTTTTTGGTCATTGGCAACGAGCGTGCTAAATGTATTGATGCCCAACCCTGTTCTAACCGATATAAATTGATATTTTGAAGAGAGTGGAGTTGGTGTGTCTTGCTGAATATCTTGCTGCTTCGAATTTCCATAAAAATCGGATGTAACACTGACTAAAAATGAATTCAATCCTTGATTAGGAAGTCGCGTATGCCCATTAGAGTGATGAAAATATCCAATGGCAGTTTTTAGATGCATATTGTTGGTCCGATATAATTGGTAGGACAAGGATGTCCGGTATGCCCAATTGATATTGGTGGAGATTGCCTTATTGAAAAAATTAGTATCAGTATCAAATTTCTTATTGATATATGAAAATCCGAATCCGGCGTTTAGCCAAAGCTTTTTGTTTTCCCGCCCTTTGTTGAAAATCGGAATTTCGAAGTAAGGCATAAGTGCAAATGCACTTCCTATTAGCTCATTGTTGCCTAAATTTTGATATGAGAGGGAGAGCCCGCTAGAAGCACCACCAAGCCAATATGACCACTCAGCTCGATTTAGCCCTTGATAGGTGCCAATAGAAAGAGACCCGCCAATTTGAAGATTTCTATCAGGAAATCCTTCATTGGCCTCGGATGTAAAACCTGAGAAAAGCTCAACGGTAAATTTATTTTTAGTTGAATTATCCTGTTGTCCAAGTACTAGTTGAAATGAAAATAGAAATAGAACGACAAGTGTTTTTGACATAAAGTGCAGGTAACAGCGTATAAAGTGGTTTATTTGTTTCTTTTCCGAATACGCTCTTTGTCATAAGGAAACTTACGTGTTGCTTTGCGCATCATTTTTTCCATAATGGCAGTAGTGTTTTTTCCGCTTTTTCTGGTAATTGTTTGTTCGTAGCGCCATATGAGTCTTCCAGTATCTCCATCGCTCGTTTTGATGATGATTTTACCGAAATCAGATTTTCCTGATAAAAAGGCCAATAGGTCAAACGACTCATCAATACCTTCTGAAATGAGGGCGCTTAAAATAAGTCTGCCACTTACAATGCCATCGACATCTAATATTTTGCAAAGCTCTTTCGGGCTATAGATATCCAGATTCTTATAATCCACACCATTTTTTGATAGCGTTCTATTCGTCTCCTTCACATCTTGAAAGTCAACAACAAAGGCTTTACGTCTATTATTTCTACTTAAAAAGTAAGCTTCTAATGCATTTTGAGCTTCATAACCTTCTTGCTCTTCTAATTTTTCTAGTTGATCGGCATTAATATCTTCATCTAAATTCAATGAAGTCAAAAAAGGAATGATTGCAATTTTTTGATGATTTTCAGTAAGTTCATCAAAATCGGGGCTCTCATAAGAGTTTTTTCCCTGACCAACGCTAACCGAAGACCAAAGAATAAAACAACAAACCATGCTTAAAAGTCTATTCATAACTAAAATTGCATTCCGATTTTGACATTAAAGACACGTTGGGTCATAAAATTTGGTATTGCAAATTGCTGACGTGTAAACGAATTTCGAACCCAAGTGTTGGTAATTGAATTTGTTACATCAAAAATATTGAATATTTCGAAGCCAACATTCAATTCTTTAAAGGCATGTAGCCAATGTCCTTTATTAAACTGTTTATTTGCATCGGCCAATACATAGCTTACCCCTAAATCTGCACGTTTATAATCACGCAGACGATTCTGAAATAAGTACGGGTCGGCATAACTGGGGCTCCCACCCGGTAATCCCGTATTATATACCATATTCAAATACATTTTTAAGTCGGGTAATCGCGGTACGTAATCCTGAAAAAGCACGGCAAACTTTAAACGCTGATCAGTCGGTCGCGAAATGAATCCGCGATCATCGATGTTTTCTTCTGTTTTAAGATACCCAAAACTAACCCAGCTTTCGGTACCAGGAACGAATTCACCATTTAACCGCAAATCAAGTCCGTAAGCAAATGCCTCTGCATTATTCCTCGCGCGATAACGAATGCGCACATTTTCTAAAGTGTACGGATTCACATCGGTTAAATGTTTGTAGTATGCTTCTGAAGTCAATTTAAAATTGCGATCCCAGATTTTAAAACTATAATCGTTTCCTAGTACAAGATGAATAGATTGTTGTGCTTTCACATCTGGTTGAACGGCACCCAGCGAATCTCTAAGTTCTCGATAAAAAGGCGGTTGATGGTAGACGCCAGCCGCAAAACGAAACAACATATCTTTTTCCCAATTTGGCTTGATGGCGATCTGCCCGCGTGGACTAACAACTTGTTGAGAAGTACTTTCGATACCATCTCCTGAAATGTTCCAGAAATGTGTACGTACACCTACATTCCACCACAGGTCATTTTTGCCTAGCGTTGTTTGTCTACTGAATTGAGTATAAGCTGAAAATCGATTTGTACGAACATTGTTACGTGCCTGTACATTCTGAAATGGCTCAAGAGGTCCTGTAAAGGGTGTATAAGGCTCATCATTACCAAAACCCGGTAGGGGAGGACGGATAGAAAAGCCAGCAGAGTCGATAACTTCCCATTCAATAACATTATCTCGAATATCTTCTAAGGTGTGTTTTACGCCCCAATCCAGTCGATTTTTTCCTTTTTCCCAACTGCCTTTGTGCTCTGTATTAATTATTAAAGCATCGAGATCGTTTCGGGCATGATTTAACTGTGAACCGATTGCTTCAGCACCAGTTATATCACCAAAATCTTCCGATCCGATATCGGTATTAGGCTGACCTACACTATAACGTGCAAAAATGTCAAAATACTCTTGTTCTGTTGTATGATAAACTGAACTGATAAGCTTTAAAGTAATCTCATCGTTTAAAAAGTAGTTGGCTTTAATTGCGCCAAATGCTGTTTGATAGCGGTCTTGTTCATTGCCTTGATAATTAACTCTTACGGCGATGGGTTCATTAATGGTTCCGAAATTAACACGTCGAGTTAAAGGTTCATAGTTATAATCATTAATGGAAATGTTCCCCAAGAAATTTAAATGAAACTTATTGGTAAACTTATAAGTGAAATAGCCTTGAAAATCAGCAAAAGCCGGTTTAAAATTACTTTCGGTCTGTGTACTATTTACTAAAAGACTATTATCTCGATATCGAATTCCGGCAATAGCAGCGAACCGATTGTTTGGAGATACTGTTTGAATAGCCGCACTACCACCTAGCAAACTCGCATTAATTCTAGCAGAAAAGTCAACCGGCACTTGATAGGTAATGTCTAAAACCGAAGACAATTTATCGCCGTATTTTGACTGAAATCCCCCTGCGGAGAAATTGACGTTTTGCACCAAATCACTATTGACAAAACTGAGCCCTTCCTGTTGACCCGATCGAATCAAGAATGGTCGATATACTTCAATTTCATTTACATAGACTAGGTTCTCATCGTAGTTGCCACCTCGAACCGAGAATTGTGTGCTGAGTTCGTTATTGGAATTAACCCCTGGTAAGGATTTTAATATATTTTCAACTCCAGGATTAGCTCCTGGTATTTTTCTAATTTCTTTAGGACTTATAGTGGTTATCCCACTTATATTATCTCGAGTCTTAGCAGTAATGACGACCTCGCTTATCTGTTCCACTTTAGTAAGCATAACAATATTTAGCTCGATTTCTTCACCTGTTTTTAGGTTGATGATGGTCTCTACATCCTTTTGACCAATATGGGTAAAACGAACAACTATATCTTTATTAGATGGGATTTTAAAAGTATAAAAACCATTTTCATTAGTTGTTTCACCGCCAGATTCAAAACTAATATTGACATTAGCTAAAGGGGCGTTTTCTTCATTTAAGACTAGACCGCGAACGGTGGCTGTTTGCGCAGAAGCAACACAGCAGAAAAGAAAAAGAAACAGCCGGAATAAATGCAATGTAGGATTTATTTTTTACGATAAAACGTGCTCTCAAATGTAGTGTTATTTCCGACATTGTCTGTTACTACGATCTTTAATTTGTGTTTTGCTTTTTTGGTAGTAGCTAATGTTATATCATTAAAGTTAAAACTTAGCATTGACTTTTTTGGTTCGTACTCAAACAACACCCATTGTCCGTCGATGGTACCTTTGTAACTTTTAATACCACTAACATCATCGCCTATTTTTACTTTTAAGTATTTAAAATTGGTTAGCCATTGCTCATCTTTAAAATTATCGGCCAAAATGGTCGGTGGTACAGTATCTTTTGCCAAAAAGTACTTACCAAGTGTTTTTGTGCGTGTTCTAAAGGTATTTTCTTCTTTTACAGTGCCGTGATAAATAGGAATTCCACTTTTACTTAAGCTCGCAATAAAAAGTTGTTCTCTTTCTTCCTTTGGAATATCTTTTACATCAAATAATACACTGAAATTTTTGTGTACAGCCTCTATTGGCGTATGTAAAGTAGTGGTGTCATTTTCCGATTTAAAATCAAGATAGAAATCCTTATAAAAGGTGTTTTTAGAAAAATTGATTGTTACCGAACTATCCTTAAAAATATTTCGCTCGTTAGCTTTAATTCGATACGGTGTTTTTCGAATGGTATCTGCAATTAAAATCGGCTGTTTTCTTCCGGTAACAGGAATGTAAATGGTAGTGGTATTGTCTTTAATATCCTTGATCTTGATTTTAATATTGTAGGTAGAACTATCTTTTACATTAATGATACCATTGTCGATGGCTTTGTTATAAATACTCAATTCATTTGCCGGAGTTTTAAACAAGCGTTGAATACGTTCTTTATGCAATTTATAGCGCGTATAATCTATCAGGGTGTTAATAAATCGAGTTTCGCCAAATGAAAATGTTTCAAAATCGTAATTAAAATAAGGGATCCCGTTTACTAAGGTTTCAACTTTGTAGATTCCATTATTGTTATATGCTAGATTTTGTCGATCGACCGTATTTACACCAAATCCAATTTTACCATGGGCAAAAATGCGTTCTGCTACAAAAGTCCCCTCGCTACTTTCTCTTAAATTAAGTTGAATGGGTTTATTTGACTGATTTACTTGAGAAGTCTCATTTAACGAATAGGCAAATACACTTTTAACAACAGGACGTTTATCATCTTCAACATCAATCCCAAAGAATAATGGATTAATAGGATTAGAATTTCCTGTTTTCCTTATTTCAAAATGAAGATGAGGGCCTGAACTACCACCCGTATTTCCGCTATATGCTATAATATCACCTTTTTTCAAGTTCAATGCTCCTTTTTCAGGATATGTCTGGATAGTGTAGCTTTTTTTAGCGTATTGTTTCTTTTTAATATAAGCTTCGATTTCAGGAGAGAACTTTTGAAGATGTGCATAGACAGAGGTATAACCATTAGGATGTGTCACATACAATGCCTTACCAAACCCCCAATGCGATATTTTAATTCGCGAAATATAACCCGGCCCAATAGATTTTACAGCTAGACCTTCGCGCTGCTGAGTTTTAATATCGACTCCGGAATGGAAATGATCCGAACGTAATTCGCCAAAGGTTCCTGCGAGTACGGTAGGAATATCAAGAGGAGCTCTAAAAACATCCTTAGGATATTTTTTTTGACCAAAAGCCGCAGCAGAAAATAAAAGTATGAGCAAGTATAATGTAAATCGCATATAAATAAGTTGGCCAAATGGCTTTAAAATATTCGTACTATTTAAAGGTTAGGTTGGAGTTAGGCTAAAATATCATTTTGAATGCGGTTGGTAAAGTTTTTGAAATCAAAAACTAAGCCACTTTTTAACCAAGAAATTAACAATGAATATTAAAGACGTCAAACTTTTTCACCAAAACAGTTGGTCGTATTCGCCTAGTATGTTAACTTTGTTTAAGTAGCATAGACTATTATAGCCAATGAATGACATATCGCAAATTGTTGATTCTTTAGAAAATAGAATTAGTAAACTACTTCATAAATATGAGGTTTTAAAGAAGGCTAATGCTAAGTTGACAAAGGATTTAATCGTTTCGGAAAATAAAACATCTGAATTGCAATTGGCGATTGATGATTGGGAAGAGAAGTACCAATCTTTGAAAATGGCAAATTCTATGCTCGGCGGTGAGACCGAAAAAAGAGAAGCTAAGCTGAAAATAAATACGCTAATTCGGGAAATTGACGAATGCATTGTTCAACTTTCTGAATAATTAAAATTAATGAGCAATAAGCTTAAGATCAAATTGTCAATTGCTGATAGGGTATATCCTTTAACGATAGATCCCAACCAAGAAGAGGGCTTGCGTAAAGCGGCCAAAAGCATTGAAGCAATGATCAAACGCTTTGAAGAAAGCTATGCAGTTCGCGATAAGCAGGATGTATTGGCCATGGCGGCCTTACAATTTGCATCGCAAGTAGAGCAAAAATCAATTACCACTGAAACTGAGAATACAGAGGTAAATGAACGTTTAAAAGCTCTCAATACATTATTGCAACAGCATCTTAGCTAGATACGTTCTTTACATATGATATTAGGTTACCGCCTACACTGATACTATTTTTTGGTAAACTCAACGTTATAACTTTTGAAAAGGGTGAGTTTAAGTTGTAAAAGCGCGCCGTTCCCTAGGGATTACGGATTCTTGAGCAACTTGTTAGCCCTAAACTTGTTTTTAGGAGTTTATTCAAAACGCATGTCAGTGTAGGCTTTTTTGTACCCTTTTTTTGGGTATGTATAAAAGTTTTAAGTCGGCTTATAGTCGATAGGTGAGTGTTGATACACATAGGTGTAGCACAAATTAAATAGCGATCGTAAAGGGTTGCTTGATAAATATAATGTGGATATGGATAATACGATATTACTTGCAATAGTTGCCGCAGTAGTTGGGTTAATAATAGGGTTTGTAATTGCAAAAAGCCTTGAAAAAGGAAAGGGATCAAAAATGATCAGCAATGCAAAAAAAGAAGCGTCGACTATCTTAAAGGCTGCTAAAGTCGAAGGAGATGGAATTAAAAAAGACAAAATACTTCAAGCCAAAGAAAAGTTTATTGAGTTAAAGGCCGAGCATGAAAAGGTTATTGTTTCTCGTGATAAGAAAATGGCCGAAGCTGAAAAACGCATTCGTGATAAGGAATCTCAAATTTCAAATGAGCTTTCAAAAGGGAAAAAATTAAATTCTTCCTTAGAAGAAAAGAAGAAAGACTACGACTATCGAATAGATTATCTTCAAAAGAAGCAATCAGAGGTTGATAAGCTTCATAAAAGTCAGGTAAATCAGCTTGAAGTTATTTCTAGCCTGTCTGCTGAAGAGGCAAAGGAGCAATTAATTGAGGCAGTAAAAGCGGAGGCCAAAAGTGATGCGATGGCGTACATTCAAGATCGACTCGAAGAGGCAAAGCTTACTGCGCAACAAGAAGCTAAGAAAGTAATTATAAACAGTATTCAACGAATTGGAACAGAAGAAGCAATTGAGAATTGTGTATCTGTTTTTAATTTGGAATCTGATGAGGTAAAAGGTCGAATTATCGGTCGAGAAGGTCGAAATATTCGTGCTATCGAAAGCGCCACTGGTGTGGAAATAATTGTTGACGATACACCTGAAGCGATTATTCTTTCATGCTTTGATTCGGTTAGAAGAGAAATTGCACGTTTGTCATTGCATAAATTAGTGACCGACGGTAGAATTCATCCGGCACGTGTAGAAGAAGTTGTTCGTAAGACTACCAAGCAAATTGAGGAAGAAATTATTGAAGTAGGTAAGCGTACAGTTATCGATCTTGGTATTCATGGTTTGCACCCTGAATTAATTAAAGCAGTAGGTCGAATGAAATATCGTTCGTCTTACGGTCAAAACTTATTACAACACTCGCGTGAGGTTGCTAAATTATCTGGTGTGATGGCAGCGGAGTTAGGATTGAACCCTAAGTTGGCAAAAAGAGCTGGACTATTACATGATATAGGGAAGGTACCAGAAACGGAAACAGAATTACCACATGCAATTTTAGGGATGCAGTTGGCAGAGAAACACGGCGAAAAACCAGATGTGTGTAATGCAATTGGTGCTCACCATGATGAAATAGAAATGACTAGCTTGATATCACCTATTGTACAGGTCTGTGATGCTATTTCAGGCGCACGTCCCGGTGCAAGACGTCAGGTATTAGACAGCTACATTCAACGTCTTAAAGACTTAGAGGATGTCGCTTTCGGTTTTACAGGTGTTAAAAAAGCCTATGCTATTCAAGCGGGTAGAGAACTTCGTGTTATTGTTGAAAGTGAAAAAGTTAATGACGATCAGGCTTCCGAATTATCGTTCAATATATCTCAAAAAATACAGACCGATATGACCTATCCTGGTCAGGTAAAAGTTACGGTAATTCGCGAAACAAGAGCTGTAAACATTGCGAAATAATCAGAGATAAAAATAAAATAGAAAGTCCGCATTTTGCGGACTTTCTTCGTTTTAGGGGGAGCTGTTACTAATAGGGCAGTAACAATCGATTAATATTGTTTAGTTGTCTTGCAGCTAACTAAAATTGTATTTTTCTATTTCGTTGGTTAGATCACTCATGTAGCCGAACCAAATTCCACAATTAGGATTATATGATTCCGGAATGGCACTGATTTTTAGCCAAATTGTTTTTTTAGTTGTTGAGCTTACCACTCGAAAAGTGTGTGTAAATGTTTTTCCGCTTTTATAACAATCAAATACATTATACATTAAGGCCTGATAATCTTCAGGATGAATTCTGGATAGTGCCAAGCTAGCATTTTCTTTGAAGTTATCTGCTGGTACTTCGAATATGTCATCAAAACCCTTACTAACAAATGGGAACCTTGTTATTCCGGAGTTACATATTTCAAATTGGAATACCACTCCAGGAATTTTCTCAACGATTTTTTCTAAAGAAATCTTTTCATCAATCATAGGACATTTTTTTAAATTTTTGACAATTCAGTGATTGTACTCATGTTAAAAAATGCCCCTTTTGAATCTGAAATACCGTTTAAATACTTAAATACACGACAAAGGTACTATAATATTATGCGTGCACAATAATTGAAGTGCTTTGTACTATTTTTTTGAAGAATAATACCGAGATAGCACATTTTTGGCTAAATCTTGTAGGAAATTTATGCATTTAATAGCCTGTTTTTCAGTATGCTGAATGTGACTCCTGATTAGTAGAGATAGTTATATATGCTTAACTACGACTTTTTAAAAGGGACTTTTTTGAAATAGGTAAGACTTCTCCATAACCATTCTAACGGTCCGTATTGAAAATGCTTTAGCCAGAAATTGCTAAATGCTATTTGGATTGCGATAATCCCCAGTCCAATCAAAAAGGTATATATATTTCTCAATTCGCCGAGATAGCCAAGACCCCATCCGTATAAAATGAAGGTGCCTATAACACTTTGAAGAAAGTAATTAGATAGTGCCATCCGTCCATAGGATGTGAAGATTGAAAAGAATCGTTGCCCCTTGGTCTTTAGGAAAAGTAAGCAGAAGGCAGACAGCAGAATTAAAGTAAGTAGGATATTAAAAATATCGAATACCGTTAAGCCAGCCATAGCTGCCCAAGATTCCATATCCGGCTGTTGTTGCTGTTCGCTTGGTGAGGAGTAAAATACCACCACAATTACGGCAACTATTGCGATTATTGATACCAGCCCAATACTAAGTCTTATTAAAAATCGTCTTAATTGTTTTTTAAATGCTGCCAGATCATTAAATAAGCCAATTTTACCAGCTAATAAGCCAAGAAGGAAAAACCCAAAAGTTAGATAACCTCGCCCGAAAATCCCGAGTTGAAAATCCATTTTCATTAATTGACCTTCGGTTGCATTAGATTTAAAGACATCTAATATGCTGCCATTTTTTAAGGTTTGAAAGTAAGTGGCTGCAGCAGGATTATCAGGACTTAAGTCAAAATCGCTAAAAAGACTGTCAGAGCCAAAAAGACCATATATGATAAATCTAAAAAAACCTGCAAATATGATTAGTGAAATAATCAAAATCCACTTATTAGCTAATTTGTAAAATGGTATAAGTAAAACTCCAAACAGTGCATAAATAGTAAGAATATCGCCGCGATAAAAAAGGTGATGAGCGTATCCTATTATAAATAAAACGACTAGTCGCCATAAAAAGCGACCGCTAAAACTGCTATTCTTTTTAGCAGCATTATCCATTTGTATGAAAAAACTAAGCCCAAATAGAAATGAGAACAGAGCAAAGAACTTTCCTATGAAAAAGAAACCTAAAATACCGGATACTACCTGATCAATAGCACCTTGATTTGTTCCTTCCATACTTTCAGGAGGTACTAATCCACCGACATAGTTTTCTACCATATGAACCAAAACAATTCCTGCAAGAGCAAAGCCTCTTAATGCATCTATCGATTGTATTCTTTTGGTAGTGGTCATATTTACAGCAATTTATAAACTATTGCTTGATATGGCAATAATAAAAACTCTTTGTAGGTCTTATCATCTTTAATCCGATCATTTGAGACAATTAATTTTGCAGCGTTGTAGTTAATGTCCGATGGTAGTGTATAAATTACACTGTCAGTAGAAAAATTCAAGAGTATTAAAAAGCAATCATCTTCTAATGAGCGGGTGTACGCATATACTTGCTCGTTTGTTTCATCAATAAGTTTGTATTCGCCATAAATAAGAGCTTCGTTTGATTTTCTTATCGCGCACATTTTTCTAAAATAATTCAGCACAGAATACTTATCATCTTCTTGTGCTTTGACCGTAACCCCACTTTTGTAATTTTGATTAACGCTTATCCATGGTTTGGTAGTCGAAAAGCCTGCAAACGTAGATTCATCCCATTGCATTGGTGTACGAGCATTATCTCGTGCGGCATCCTTTTCATTTTCTATAAAGGCATCAAAATCCTTTCCTTGATTTTGTAGTTGTTTATATTTATTAATAGTATTTATATCACGATATTCTTCAATACTATTAAAGCGAATGTTCGTCATTCCTATTTCGTCACCATAATAAAAATATGGGGTGCCTCGCATGGTTAAAAGAAAAGTCTGGAGTAGCGTAGCGCTATTTCTCCAAAATTCCGGATCGTCATTCCCCCAGCGACTTACACTTCTAGGAAAATCGTGATTGCTTAAGAACATGCTTCCCCAGCCTTTATTAGCAAATGCTTTATCCCATTTTGTATGAATTTTTTTGAATTCGGATAACTTCCAGCCATCCTTATTCATAGTAAATAATTCGTCTGGATCACGATCTAAGGTCATTAGGTCGAAATGAAAGAACATATTAAGCTCTTTCCTATCTTCATCAACGAAATCTAGAGCGTGATCAACTGCAATTCCAGGTGCTTCACCAACAGTCATTACATCATATTGTGATAGTACCCTATCGTTCATTTCCCTTAAATAGTTATGCAACTTAGGACCGTTTGCATAAAATGCAACGAAATCTTCCGGTTGGGCATCGGCTGGCAATTCTGGATAGCTCGTGTCTTTTGATATAAATGGAATAACATCCATTCTAAAACCGTCAATACCCTTTTCAAACCAAAAAGCCATCATTTTATAAATCTCACTTCTGAGTTTAGGGTTTTCCCATTTTAGATCGGGTTGTTTTTGTGAAAAGTAATGTAAATAGTAAGAATCGGTTTGTTCATCATATTTCCAGGCATCACTGTTTACATCAAAATAACTCCATCGTTTAGGTGGTGTTCCTTTTTCAGCAGGCCACCAATGATAATAATCTCGGTACTCATTGTCTCGAGACGACTTTGATTGTTGGAACCACTCGTGCTCATCACTACTATGGTTTACAACAAGGTCCATAATCAGTTTTAAACCACGATTATGCATACCATAAAGCAGTTCATCAAAATCGGCCATTGTACCAAATTCGGACATGATATTTTGATAATCGCTTATATCATAACCATTATCATCATTAGGTGATTTGTATATGGGGTTTAACCAAATAATATCAACCCCTATACTTTTTATATAGTCTAGTTTTTCAATAATACCGCGTAAATCGCCAATGCCATTTCCACTGGTGTCGTTAAAACTTCTGGGGTATATTTGATAAACGATCCCTTCTTTCCACCATTTTTTTTCGGCAGCCATACGTTAATGCAATGATTTGTATTAAAAATACAATAAGCTTTAGTATAGATTATTTGGAAGCTTAAAAAACGATAGTATTTAAGTACTTAAACGTTTTCGTTCCGGTTATTTCTAGGATGATATTGCGCTATAACCTTAGTAAGATGACTCCGGTCTACATGCATGTAGATTTCGGTTGTGGTAATACTTTCGTGACCAAGCATTAATTGTATGGCTCTTAGGTCTGCGCCACCTTCCAGTAAATGGGTAGCAAATGAATGGCGAAGGGTATGAGGGCTTATATTTTTTGTAATCCCGCTTTTTACGGCGAGCTGTTTTATGATGGTGAAAATCATGGCACGCGTTAGTTGAGCGCCGCGACGATTAAGAAACAAGAAATCTTCATGCCCGGGTTTAATAGCCAGATGATTACGGACTTCGTTTTTATAAATATCGATATACTTTTGAGTATACGTGGCAATAGGAACGAAGCGCTGTTTATCTCCTTTCCCAGTGACCTTAATAAAACCCTCTTCAAAAAACAAATCAGATAGTTTTAGGTTAATTAACTCTGATACACGTAGTCCACAACCATATAATGCTTCTATAATTGCATAATTCCGTGTTCCTTCAGGTTTACTCAGGTCTATTGCATCAACTAGGGAGTTCACTTCTTCTTTTGCGAGAGTATCTGGAAGTTTTCTTCCTGTTTTTGGGCTCTCAATTAATTCTAAAGGGTTGTCATTTCTATAATCTTCAAAAATGAGATAGTTAAAAAAACTTTTAAGTCCAGATATAATGCGCGCTTGACTTTTTGGTTGCACTACTTTCGCAACTTCGTAAACAAATTGTTGAACAGTAGTTTCATCAATGGTTAATGGAGTGGTTTTAATCCCATGAACTTCTAGATAGTTGATCAACTTTTTTATATCCAGTTCATAATTAGTAATGGAATTATCGGAAAGCCCTCGTTCTATTTTTAAGTAAGATACGTAGTCTTTTAGGGCTTGGTTCCATTTCATTTGATAAAAATAATAAATCACATGTGTTTAGTTACTGATACTATGGATTTTATAATTTATAATCTATATAAATAGATTATTTGTAAAATAAAGTCTACTAAATAGCGTTTTTTTCCATTGAAACTAAATCTTTAAACAAATTAAAATGAGAAAAAATTTATTATTGGTATTAATTGCCTTACTGGGATGCTTTAGCGCATCAGGTCAGCAAAATGTGGTAAAAGTAAATCCACTTGGTTTAGCGTTTGGCGCGGCTCAATTCAGTTATGAACGAGCTATATCGGATAAAGGAGCTTTTGAAGTTTCTTTAGCCTACACGCGCATAAATGCATCTTTTGGAGTGGATGAAGCAAAAGCTACAGGTTTTGGAGCGGAAGGAAAATATAAGTTTTACTTTTCTTCTTCTAAAGAGGCTCCAAGAGGTTGGTATGCGGCACCTGTAGTAAGCTATTCAAGTGCATCTGCCGAATCTGGTAGTAGTAGTGGCGATGTTTCTGCCTTTAGCGGAGGTGCAGTAGCTGGTTACCAATGGGTTTTTGGCGGAGGAAGCACTGGTTTTGCTCTCGATTTAAACCTAGGTGCTCAATACGTTTCTGCTTCTACTAGCGGAGATGTAAGTGGTGTTGATATCGATGGGATTTTACCACGTTTAGGTGTATCTATTGGTTATGCCTGGTAGTAATACAAATGATATAGTAAAATTAGAGAGGCTTCGGCCTCTTTTTTATTGAAAAAATGAATTAATAGATTGGTAGTTAGTGTGTTAAATGAGTTAATGTTATCTTAAATAGTTGTTTACAACAAATATTACAATGATTTTCGAGTAACTAAATTTTAAACATTATATCATGAAAAAATTATTTTTATCAATTATTGCTGTAGTAGGGTTATCTGCTTATGCGACAGCTCAAGACGATGCTAGCGGTCAAACAGCAAAAGGTAAATGGGTAGTCGAAGCCAATACTGGTTTTGGGGCAGGAAATTCTGCGAACACTAGTTTTAGCTTTAGTTCACAAGATAATCTAACACAATGGGCCATAGGGGGTGAAGCAGGACATTTTATAGCTGATGATTTGGCTATTAAATTAGGACTAGGTTATTTTGATCGCGACGTATTTGGAAGCGGTTTTACCTATAAAGTTGGTGCTAAGTACTATGTTAATAGTATAATTCCTATTCAAGTGGATTTTACAGGTGCAAGTATCAAGGATGCAGATGATAATCCATCATGGGTTGGGATTCAAGGTGGCTACGCTATTTTCTTAGGAGATATGGTAAGTATAGAACCGGGATTACGTTATAACCTGACGCTTGATGATGCAATAGCGGATAGTGTTTTGCAAATTAACGTTGGATTTGCTCTCCATTTTTAAAATTCAACTATTTATTATTTTAAAAAGAGGCTTCGGCCTCTTTTTTATGACTTTATCTTAGTTTTGTACTAAATACATTAATCAATCGTTATCCAAACCAATAACTCAAACCAAATCTTAAAAATGAAAAAACTACTTATTCTAGTCTGTTTGTGCCTAGGATTTAATGCAACTGCTCAAAAGGCTCTTAAAAAAATCCAATTCGGAATTAGCTCTGGTGTGTTGAATGTGAATACAAAAACAGATGGGATTTTTGGTCCCGATATCACGTCCTCAGATAACTTCACGGGTTTCTATTTAGGGCCAATGGTGCAATTATCGCTAACCAAAAAAGTTGGATTACAAGGGGAAGTACTATATGGTAATGCAAATAGTGAGGGATACATAATAGTCCCTCTACAAGCTAAGATCGGAATTTTACCTAAACTTTCTCTTTTATTGGGACCTCAAGCTAATTATGCTGTTGATAGTGATTTTGGAAACACATCTGCACTTGCTTTGGATGGTGTAGCTGGTGTGGCATTGAACATTACGAGAAAGTTTGCTATTCAAGCTCGTTATGCCATACAAATAAATGAACGAGCTCAAATAGAAGATAGATCAGTAAAAAGCAATACCCTTAATATAGGTATTGGATATAATTTCTAATCCAAATCAAAAACACTTTATATTATGAAAAAACTATTTCTAGTTGCAGTAGCATTAATAGGATTTAATGCGGCAACCCATGCACAAGGTGCTCATTTAGGTTTTAAAGCAGGATTGAATTTTGCGGACTTCAATGGCGGAGATTTAAATGCAGACAGTCGAACAGGTTTTCATGTTGGTTTAGTTGCAGAATTGAGATTGTCTGACAATTTTGCAATCCAACCAGAAGCCATATATTCATCGCAGGGAGTTGAGTTAACCTCTGATGATTTAAAGATCGATTATTTAAATATTCCAGTGTTAGCGGATATTAAACTTTTCAAAGCTGTTAGCTTACAGGCAGGGCCTCAATTTGGATTCAAGGTAAATGAGGATCAAGTTCAAAACATCGGCGATGTAAAAGACCTTGACGTAGGTGGAGCTGTTGGTTTAGAAGTTAAAATTCTTAAGTTTTTTGCCCAGGCAAGATATAACTTCGGACTTACAGATGTTTTAGAATCGGCAAATTCTCCAAAAAATGCGGTATTTCAATTGTCGGCTGGATTTAACTTCTTTTAAAAAAATATAAGAATATATAGATATAATAGATATAAAGGTGGAGGCATTGCTTTCACCTTTTTTAGTACTTTCGTTTTAAACTTTTTATTTCGATGAAAATCTGCATTATTAACGGACCAAATTTGAATCTTTTAGGAAAACGTGAACCTGAGATTTATGGTAGTCAAACGTTCAAGGATTATCTGAAAAAACTTCAAGGAAAATATGCCAATATTGAAGTATCCTACTTTCAATCGAATATAGAAGGTGAATTGATAGATAGGTTACACGAAGTCGGATTTTCATACGACGGTATTATTTTAAATGCGGGTGCTTATACGCACACATCAATTGGTCTGGGTGATGCCGTTAAGGGAATTAAAACGCCAGTGGTAGAAGTGCATGTATCGAATATTATGGCACGCGAGGATTTTAGACATATATCCTATATTTCACCCAACGCCAAAGGCTGTATTTTCGGCTTTGGCTTGGAGGGTTACGATCTAGCCATAGAAAGTTTATTGAAGTAATTGACTTTCTGATAATCTGACTAGAACAAAAACTTCGTACATATTGAAAACCAAAAGCTATGAAGATATTACGATTTTTATTGGTAATTACTCTATTTACTGCTGCTTGTGCCTCGGATGATACTCCGCCAGTAATTGATGGCGATGAGATGGGAGAAGACGGAGATAACTCTGATGTAAATTTTGAACTATTCAACGCTTTTCCTGAACTGACGTTCGATCAACCAGTGGATCTACAATCACCCAATGATGGTACAAATCGTATTTTTGTAGTTGAAAAAACTGGAAGAATTCAAGTATTTAACAATAATGTAGCTTCTTTCAGAAAAACTACATTCTTAGATTTAACATCTAGAATTTCGACCACAAGCGAACAAGGACTTTTGGGTTTGGCATTCCATCCAGATTTTACCACCAATGGCTTTTTCTATGTGAATTATAATCCAACCGCTACACAGACTGTAATAGCACGTTTTAAAGTATCTGATGCCGATGCAGATGTTGCGGATGCGTCCAGCGAAACGGTATTAATGACAATTCCGCAACCCTTTACTAATCACAATGGAGGGCAAGTTGCTTTTGGCCCGGATGGGCTTTTATATATTGCTTCTGGTGATGGAGGTAGTGGAGGAGATCCTGATAATAATGGTCAAGATCGATCGACTTGGCTAGGCAATATCCTTAGGATTGATGTAAATAATCAAGCTGCTGGGTTAAATTATGCGATTCCAGCTGATAATCCCTTCGTAGGTGAAGAGCGTGTAAAAGAAGAAATCTATGCCTATGGCTTACGAAATCCTTGGCGTATGAGTTTTGATACGATGACCGGAGAGTTGTGGACAGGAGATGTAGGTCAAGGCGAATTAGAAGAGATTGACAAAATTATTTCTGGAGGTAACTATGGTTGGAAATTATTTGAAGGCACATCTTGTTTTTCAGGAAATTGTGACAGCTCAAATCTAATAGCTCCTGTTCATGTTTACGGAAGATCGCAGGGTGACAGATCGATAACGGGTGGTTATGTGTATAGAGGTGCTACAAATACCGAATTGTTAGGTAAATATGTGTATGGCGATTTCGCAAGCGGACGTATTTGGGCAATTGGTAATGATGGAACAGACAATAACCTATTAATAGAATCCGGCCTACCAATAGCTTCTTTCGGCACAGATAGTGCCCAAGAATTATATGTATGTGCTTTTAGTGGTACGATTTACGGAATACGAAAATCGGCTTCCAATTAATAACGAGATGTCAGTTCGAGCGATTCCGATAGCCATCGAGATTGTATCGAGGAATATTGGTGATTTTTAAACTTCTTTCCTTAAATACTTCTTATCAATATAGAATGTGCCAAATGGTAATAATGCAGCGATAAAAAAGATGATAAATCTCTTCAATCCCCATTTTCGTTCATAGCATACTATTGCCGCAAGTGCTACAAATACCATAAACAAAAATCCATGAATATATCCTACTATAATATTGGGTTCAGGCATAGTTGCTAGATACTTTAAGGGCATTGTAATTCCAAAAAGTAATAGATAGGAGATCCCTTCTAAAATGGCTGTAATTCGAAATGTTTTAAGCAAGAAATGAGTTTATAGGTGAATTACTTCATCATAAGCATCAGCAACAGCTTCCATTACGGCTTCACTCATCGTTGGGTGCGGATGAATTGCTTTCAATACTTCATGACCGGTAGTTTCTAGCTTACGACCTAAAACCGCTTCCGCAATCATATCGGTTACACCAGCGCCAATCATATGACAGCCAAGCCACTCACCGTATTTTGCATCGAATATCACTTTTACAAACCCATCAGGAGTACCGGCAGCTTTTGCTTTACCAGATGCCGAAAACGGGAATTTTCCCACTTTCAACTCATATCCTTTTTCTCTAGCTGCTTTTTCAGTCATACCCACACTTGCAATTTCTGGAGTCGAATACGTACAACCAGGAATGTTTCCGTAATCAATAGGTTCAACATCCATACCCGCTATTTTTTCAACACAAGTAATTCCTTCTGCTGAAGCGACATGGGCTAAAGCTGGACCTGGAGTGACATCACCTATGGCGTAATATCCAGGAATATTTGTTTGGTAAAAATCATTTACAATAATTCGATCTCTATCAACGGTTATTCCAAGGTCTTCTAATCCGATACTTTCAATATTTGTTTTAATACCTACAGCTGACAATAAGATATCTGCTTCGAGTACCTGTTCACCTTTTTTAGTTTTTACAGTAGCCTTTACACCTTTTCCTGAAGTGTCAACCGACAAGACTTCAGAATTAGTCATTACTTTAATGCCAGCTTTCTTGAAAGAACGCTCAAATTGTTTCGACACGTCTTCATCTTCTACGGGAACTAAGTGTGGTAAGTACTCTACAATAGTCACTTCGGTACCCATTGCATTATAAAAATGTCCAAATTCAACACCAATTGCACCAGAACCTACAATGATCATTTTCTTTGGTTGTTTTTCCAAAGACATTGCTTTGCGATACTCAATTACTTTTTTACCATCTATAGGTAAACTAGGAAGTTCTCGAGCTCTTGCTCCAGTGGCAATAATAATATGGTCAGCGCTATAGTCAGTTTTATCTCCCTTATCATCGGTCACTTCAACCTTTTTCCCAACCTTTACTTTACCAAAACCTGAGATAACGTCAATTTTGTTCTTCTTCATTAAAAACTGAACGCCCTTACTCATACCATCGGCAACACCTCGACTACGATTAACGACTGCATTAAAGTCTTTATCGGCATCTTTTACGGTAAGACCATAATCTTCAGCATGCTTTAAATAATCAAACACCTGAGCACTTTTTAATAAAGCTTTAGTTGGGATACAACCCCAATTAAGGCAGATACCACCGAGGCTTTCTTTTTCAACAACAGCGGTTTTAAATCCTAGTTGAGAGGCTCTAATAGCAGTTACATATCCTCCCGGACCACTACCTAAAACAATAATATCGTATTTGCTCATAATGCAGATTCTTTGATCAGATTTTTAAAACAACGAAATTACGAAATAGAATAGGAATTATAAACTGAAAATTCACCGATATAACCACTAAAAAGTGATATACTTCACTATCGTTCTACTCGGTTTTCGTCGAACGCACTTGGCAATAGCTTGGGAATAAACTTGATAAGAATCGGAAGCAATACCGCACCGCCGGGAAGTGCAAAAATCGCTAGTGATGGAATCGTTTTACAGATATCGAGTAGCTGTTCTTTTACTTTTTGTTTTTCTTCTTCAGTCAGCGTTTTTCCAGCAGATTTACCTAGTAATGCAAGCAGCTCTTGGCTTTGTTTTAATTCCTTAACCAGTCGACGTCTATTTCGCAAAATTAGGACACTTACAGTTTTAGAAGACTGATCATAAAAGTGCTTAACCGGATTAGAATGATTGAAAAAAGAGATTTTATCCTTATTATTTTCAATAAATTGAATGGCACTGGTCACTGCTATAGCAGCTTCTCCTTCTGATAAACTCAGCTCGTCACGAAGTTTCCAAATGTAATGTTCTTCCTTAGCGTCTAACTTTTTATCATCCCAAACTGCCATACAGGCAAGGTCAAAAATATAGGTTCGTTCGCATAAGGTAGTATATCCTTTAAGCAAGTGTACGTAGTTGGTATTTGAAGTATCAGTTGCTCGCTCATGAAACCGAAGTGACGATTCAACAAGTTTTACTAGTAATTCATCATAATCAGTTTTTTGATCCTTAGAGTTTAATGCGTCTAAAACCACATTGGTTATTACTTGCTCTAAGCGCTCGGCATATAATGAGACGTCTAAATGACCATCTAAATACTGTTTATAGGTCAACACATCTATAAACAATAATGCGTTGGTTATGATATTGCTAAAGTTTTTGGTGAAAATATTTTTATTCGCCTGAATACGATTATGCAATATTTTTTCAAGTTGAGAACTAGGTTGTTTGCCAACAAGTACCTTATCTAAAAATGAGAATTTTCGCGCACCGAGCGTGTCAAAGTAATTGAGAATAGAACGAATACCATCTTCCTTATTGCCTTTGTCTATCGATTGAAAATACTGATATAGTAAAGCAAGTAGCAAGTTGATCTTGGTGATCTCTTCTTCGGTATGATCAATGTCACTTTCAAATTGAAAAACATCAGAAGCATTTGTTCCATAAATAAACCCAGAAGTTCTGAGCGCACCATAGTAGTCCTGTTCAGAGGTATTTGCAAACTCGTCAAGATTGATTAGTTGCAGTAGTTTATCGATCCAACCGGAGGCTGAAGGGTTCATTAGTTTTTTGATTGGTTGTTGCTAAAATACAATTTAATGGAGCAATCCAAAAAGCTTATAAAAAAATCATTTGAATATGACTTTAACATCTTTTAACATATTAAAATAAAACCCTCTTTAAGCATCTTCCGTAAGTGTTGGAAAATCAGAAATATTAAATAAAATCAATTATTCATGAAAAATTTTAAGTTTAAATTATTAACAGCAGGTATCGCTCTAAGTGGACTTGTTGTATTGATCGCTGCAGATCATTTGGAAGCTCCAGCCGTTGGCGCTACCACTGCGGACATTACGGACCTTTATGCATTTGAAGGAGCAAATCCTGATAATACCGTATTTGTAGTAAGTGTACAGAGCTCTTTGGCGCCAGCGGGTAACAACATCAGTTTTGATGAAGATGTCATGATCGAAATTAACATCGACAATGATGGTGACCTAATAGAGGATCGCGTTATTCAGGCAGTACCAAGAGGTGATAATATGTATTTTTTTGGTCCAGGTACTCCAAGCAATACTGGATTAAACAGTACTGTTTTAGATCCTGACTCAAGAACATCTGTTCAGATTAGCGGAATAGGTGACGAATTCACTACAACTGATAATAGTGGTATATCCTACTTCGCAGGACTAAGAGACGATCCATTCTTTTTTGACTTTAGCCAATTCAATCAGGTTGTTCAAGGCCCGACGGTGGCTCCTAATGGATTTAATAACCCAGGAACCAACGATTTTGCGAATCAAAATGTACTGTCTGTGGTTGTTGAAGTGCCGAATTCATTATTAGGCGGCACGTTTGCGCATCCAGCTGGTACTGGGGTACAGGTATTTAATGTATGGGCTGAAGCAAAGAGAAAACAATAAAAATTCAACTTTAAAAATTAGAAAATGAAATCAACAAGTATAAAAATGATAGCGCTTGCAATGGGATTATTCCTTTTACAAAGCTGTAATAAAGATGATGATAACAATCCTTTGCCACCACAACCTGAACAATTAGATTTTTCAGGAACTTTCGTACAACAAGATCAAATGGGTAGGCCAGGTATTGCTACAGTGTTTCCAACGACTGCAGAAGAAGAAAATATGTTTAATGTGACGATACCATCCGAAATGGGTGCTAATTTTCAGTCGCTTTTTGAGGCGAAACTAAATGGATTACATGCCGCTTTTGGTGTAGAGTATGAAAACAACCTTCTAGGGCTAGATGCTGCTACACTAACTACTGTTTTGGCTTCGGACGTATTACAGGTAGCACCTGATGGACCAACAATTTATTATGGAGGACCAGATGCGATTTTAACGGGTAGAGGTTTGACCGATGATGTTATAGATATATCGCTAATTCTGCTTTTTGGTGGTGCCGACGGTGCACGATTTAATGGCGAAAATGGCACTCCGGAATTAGTTAGTGACAATGTGGATGCTAGTGGCGAAAACCCACAGACTAATTTTCCTTATGTAGAAAGACCAAATTAAACAAGACATTATGAGATCATTATTAGTTATGATTGTTATGGTGATTTTTACCGCTTGCTCAAATAAAGAGCAAGTGGTTGTTTCACCATCCGATTATGAACAGTTTCTTACTGAAACAGTATCAGATAAAGAATCTAAGCTTAGAGAGACCGTTGATTTTTGGAACACAAAAATTAAAAGCGATAGTATTCAACTAACAGCATTATCTAGTGCTGCTCAAGTATACAGTCAGATTTTTAAACATACTAACAACATTAAGTATTTAAAGAATGCTGAAAAATGTTTGCTAAAAGCCTTTGATGTTTCTGCGATTAAAAAAGAGTCTTTTGCGATGGCTTTAGCTCAAAATTATATCACGCAACACCGATTTAAAGAAGCGAAAAAAGTCCTATTGCCATATGAAACTATGACCTCAGTAAATGCACTTCAGTATATACTGTTTGACATAAATATGGAGTTGGGAAATTATGTAGAAGCCGAAATGAATTTGAATAATTTTAAGAATCCATCTGATTTTAATTACCTCATTCGCGTTGCGAAATACAGTGATTACAAAGGCAATTTAGCCGCTACTATCCGATATATGGAGAAGGCGCTTAAAAAGGCAGAATCTGCAAATAATCAATCACTTTTGGTTTGGGCTTACACCAATTTGGGCGATTACTACGGTCATGATGGTCGTATTAAGGATTCGTACGATTCTTATGTGAAAACATTAGAAATAGCTCCAGATAATGTATACGCAAAAAAAGGAGTTGCATGGATATTATATTCGTATGAAAAGAAGCCTGCTGAAGCCTTAGCTCTCTTAGAAAGTGCTACTAACGGACGCAGAGCACCAGATCATTATTTGTTGATGGGTGAAATTGCAAAAAGCTTGCATGATGATGAGCAATCCAAGAAGTATATGACAGCATATGAGAACTTGATTGCTAATACTGATTACGGTGTTATGTATGACCATCACAATGCATTCGTATTAATAGATGATTACAATAATCCCAAAATAGGTAAAGAACTGGCTGAAAAAGAAGTGATCAACAGGCCAACTCCAGGATCCTATGCGCTTTTAGCATACGCCACATTAAAAGCTGGGGATGAAGAAAAAGCACTCGAAATAGTTAATGAATTTGTAGTTGATAAAACCTACGAACCTGCTGCACAGTTAATTGCGGCCAAAATATACAAGGCTAATTACTTAAATGAAAAAGCCAGCACACTAAAAAAGGAATTAATTGACGCGACCTTTGAATTAGGCCCCAGCTATGAAAAAGAAATACAAAAGTTGTAGCGTTTAGTTTTTTGAGTTTTGGTTGGTTAGAAAACCCTGGTTGTAATGACTAGGGTTTTTGTTTGTTCTAAATGAAGTAGTTATGGGCTTACTGCTCCTAGTACATATAACTGCTCTAAATTAGGACTTTCGCTGCCCCCTTCTGGTTCGAGGGTAATACCAAATGCTTCAGAATTATTGGCATTCGCTAACTCAAATACTTGATCTTCATTACGATCAAAATCATCCAGTAAACCGATGCTTGTTGGAGTCAATGGATCGAGTTTTAAAGACCATACCTGATATACTTTTCCAGGTGGTGGCTCTGGTAAGCCCATGGCATCAATGTACACAATAAGTTCATCTTTTTTCCAGTATGCTTTGGCATAGGAATCTGGATCTGCGACCTGGCCAGCTAAAGTCACCTGAGAGACACTTGGGTCTCTTGTCAATTCTAACAATAACTGCATTGATTCAATGTCCGCAATTCGGTCATTCAATTGATTTTCTTGAACTTGTTTTTCTTTAGAGACTGTTTCGAAGTCTGTTTCTAGCTGCTGCTTTTGTATATATGTATAACCTAATCCGGCAGCTAATATAACCGAAGCTGCCCATCCACTAATTGCTAACCAATTGGTCTTTTTCGATTCTTTTGGTAATGGTATTACAGCTGGTTCTTTTGGTTGAATTGCCGTTTTGAGTTTATCTAAAACTGTATCAGAAAGGGGAGGAGCACTATATTTGGTTAATGCCAAAATCCCATTTTCTATCCGTTCAATTTCTTGAATTAATTCGGGATGTTCCTCCATAGCCTCATGCAGTTGGTTCACTTCATCTTGTGAGAGTGCACCGGCTACATATAGCTCTAGTTTTCCTGACGATATGTATTCTTCTACCTTCATTCTTTTACCAATTCACGTAAATCGCTCAAACATTTACGAAGTCGTGTTTTTACAGTTCCCACCGGTATCTCAATTACTTCTGCGGCTTCTTTTTGTGTGTAGCCTTTAAAGTAAAGAAGGTCGATGAGCTTGATACATTTCTTTTTAAGTTTATGTACAAACTTTTCGATACCTATGGCATCTGTTTTTCTGTTAAGGTCTTCGTTGGAAATTATAATATCTACGAAATTATCGGCACTAAGGTTTTGTTTCTTGTTATTATATGACTTCGATCTATATGCATCAATGGCTGTATTTCTAGCAATGTTCAATATCCATGTAAAAAAGCGTCCCTTTTTAGAGGTATAAGTATTCGCGTTATTCCAAATTTTTAAGAAGGTGTCTTGCAAGAGTTCTTCGGCCAAAACACCATCTTTAACAATGGTATAAATGACCCCATATAGACTTTGTGAGTACATTTCGTACAACTCCTCAAAAGCGGAAGAGTCTTGATCTTTCAATTTCTTAATTAAATGGTCTGGTTGCATCATTCTTCTTACCCTCAAAAATACGATTTAAGTTTAAGTACTACCAATGCATATTTTAGTTACATTATATTTCAAATCTTTAAAAGTTTTAGTGATTATGAGAGTAAGATTAGGCCGGTATAGTATTAAAAGGAAGACTTATTCATACACAGATCTTGGCCTAAACGAGGCATATAAAAATATGTTATTCAAGTTTTATGTGCAGGTTTTTCATCTGTGGTATATTCCTATTTTACCGGTTGGTAAATTCTGGGTAGTTGTTGATAGAGATACTAAAAAAGAAGTTGTTCTCAATCCCGAAGTGAGAACAATATTAAACTTAAAGGAGCTTAAAAGTCGATACCCTTTTTGGAGTTATATCGGCGCTTTCATTATCTCATTGCCTGTACTATTTTTAATAGGATTGCTAGTATTGCAAATAATAAATTATAGTGATAAGCAATTGGACAAGCAGTTAACGGTTAGTAATAGAATTGAACAAGTTGAAGAGGGGCTTGAAAATATTGAATTAGATGATGAATTATCTTTTAAAACATTTGAATTAAAAATCATTAAAGATAAGTATGGGGCGGTGCTAAGAAAAGAAAAACAGTATTACACCCCAACCTATAAATATGTTGTCACAATGATAACAAATGATAGTATTCAAATTGAACGAAAATTTAGAAGTAGCAGGCCATATCGGTATACGATATATAAGAAGAAAACATTATCTAAGCAACAGCTTCAAGGAATGATATCTAAAACTTTTGCTTCTGGTCAAAATCAATTGCGAAAAGATGTCGAAAACGAGAAGGACTTTATGGTGTTATTCAGTTTATATGAGATCAATAAACCAAATACTGATAATTCTATAAATTAAAAAACGAGTTGAAAAAAGTAGTTTTTCAACTCGTTTTATAAGGGTTTTCTGTATTCTATGACTATTCAATAATGCCTCCGCAACTTACTCTTGCTCCAGCAGCGCCACTTGGTTGAGAAGTGAAATCGTCTACTCCCTGATGAACAATAACCGCTTTACCAACAATATTTTTAGTGTCATCGTCGCAGCCAATACACCACTCGTCGGTTTCGAAAGTAACCACAGCAGTACCATCTTCTTTCGCTGTGAAGTTTCCTATATCACCTTTATGATATCCTTCTGCCATGCCCCACTTACCATGTTGTGTATGAGTTGGATTCCAGTGCCCACCAGAAGATTTCCCGTCATCGGAAGTACAATCTGCTTTTTCATGAATATGGATAGCATGCTCACCAGGCGTTAATCCGGATAAAACAGCTCGCATCATTACGGTACCATCTTCTTGAGCAAATTCTACCTCGCCAGTAGCAGTACTTTCACTTTTAGAATTCATGGCGAATTTGATAGTTTCTACCTTGATTTCTTCTTTCATTTCGGAAGTAGTTTCCTCGACTTCCTCAACAACTTTTTCTGCTTCTTTTTTAGCGTTTTTACAACTAAAAATAAACGCAGGTATTAACAACAATACAAGGATTTGTTTTTTCATTTTCTTGAAGTATTTTGTTCGGTTTGAAACGAAGTTACACAGATTATATAGCAATTACAACCTATTTGTTAAAATGGTTTGAGTAACTCACGTAGGTCGCGAATACCTCTTTTTAAGTTTTCAGTAAGTAATAGGGCTTTATCTATTTTTATTTGGCTGGTTTTAAATCTTAGAATCATATAAATAATACTCCGCTTTTTGCCCATTGTCAACGATTCAAAAATTTGAAAGGCATCATAGTCACTTAACAATACCGCTTCAAGTTCTTCTGGCATTTCAACTCCGTATTTAGAACTGTCTTCAATCAATTGTATTTTAAAGGAATCCTGCTTCTCGATCCCAAGTTCTTTCTGGTTCTTTTTACCAAACATGACAAAAAATTGAGATTGTCTTTTATTAAGCGCTGCATGAATTTTTAACTCGTTTTGATTATGTTGAGCGACGAGTTGAATTCGTTTATGTCCACCTTCATAAAATGGCATTGCAATCGCTGCGGGGATTTCAATTAGATAACCACGATGCAATTGAACAATAAAAAAATCAGTAGATAATGTAGCCTTAGACATGTATTGTTTTTCTCTTAAAATTTGCAAATAGAAGGCTATGCACGCCTGTGTTTAGCTAATAATTATTAAAAGTAACGTAATTGTTGATTGAATTAACAAATTTTCAGAAACTAGACTCGGCATTGTTTTTGTTTTTGGTTAATTTTGAAATACGAACATTATGGGAAGATTTAACAACCTTAGAAAGAACAAAAAGTACAACTACGAACCACGTTATTACGAAAATGATAGTGAGGATCGCCCTTTTAAAATGGATGGTCGTCTTACTAAGTATAGTAAGTTATACAACACTAAAGATCATTCGTTAAAAGCAAAAATTGGCCGAGCAGTTCATGATTTAAATCAATCAGATCCGTCTGTAAATAGAAGGCTCTTGATTATTATTGCAATTCTACTTTTGATCTTCCTGTATATTATTGATTTCGATTTATCTATTTTCAGTTAACCTAACTAATGGCAGATATCATTCAGCTTTTACCCGATCATGTTGCTAACCAAATAGCAGCAGGAGAGGTAGTACAACGTCCCGCATCTGTGGTAAAGGAGTTGATGGAAAATGCCATTGATGCCGAAGCGACTTTAGTAAAATTGATTATTAAAGAAGCTGGTAAAACACTTATTCAAGTAGTTGATAACGGTGTTGGCATGAGTGAGACTGATGCTCGATTAAGTTTTGAACGTCATGCGACTTCTAAAATCAGGCAGGCAGAAGATCTTTTTAGTTTGAATACCAAAGGTTTTCGTGGCGAGGCATTGGCTTCTATTGCGGCGATTGCTCATGTAGAAATGACCACAAGACCAGAAAACAGAGATGTAGCTACTCAAATTAAGATAGAAGGAAGTAAAGTTAATTCTCAAGAAATAGTAGCAGCGCCTAAAGGGACAGCCATTGCTGTTAAAAACCTCTTTTATAATATTCCGGCGCGCAGAAATTTTTTAAAATCGAATCAGGTAGAACTTCGCCATATAATTGACGAGTTTCAAAGAGTGGCTTTAGCACACCCCAATATCGCATTCAATATGTATCATAATGGGGCGGAGTTGTTCAACTTACCTGTATCAAATCATCGGCAGCGTATAGTTGGGATATTCGGACCCAAGACCAATGAAAAATTAGTTCCTGTAGACGAGGAAACCGATTTGGTAACGATCACGGGTTTCGTAGGAAAACCTGATTTTGCCAAAAAGAGTAGAGGAGAGCAGTTTTTCTTTGTAAACGATCGTTTTATAAAAAGTCCGTATCTCAATCACGCTATTAATAATGCGTTTGACGGATTGCTAAAAGATAAAGTACACCCTAGTTACTTTTTGTATTTGTCGGTGAATCCTAAGAGCATTGATATCAATATTCATCCTACCAAAACAGAAATTAAGTTTGATGATGAACATGCTTTGTATGCCATTTTGAGATCGGCCGTAAAACATAGTCTCGGGCAATTTAATGTAGCACCTGTGCTCGATTTTGATCGGGATGCTACCATGGATACTCCATATTCGTATCAAGAAAAAAAACCGAGTAACCCTAGTATTTCAGTCGATGCTAATTTTAATCCCTTTGCTGAGACTGTGGAGAAGAATCCATCTGTAAAAAAGCATACTTACAGAAAGGCGGATACTGCTTCATGGGAAAGTCTGTATGTTGGCGTAGAATCTAAATCTGTTGGAATACCAATTGATTTTAACGAGATCGAGTTAGAATCGGATGAAGTTACCGGATCTTTATTCGAGCAAAAAACGAAAGAAGACCAAAGTACTACCTATCAATTACACAATAAATATCTGGTAAGTAAGATAAAATCAGGAATGCTTATTATTGATCAGAATAGAGCGCACCAGCGTGTTTTGTATGAGAAACTACTAGAACAAATGACATTAAAAGGAGGTATTAGTCAGCAACTACTCTTTCCTTTATCTTTAGATTTCTCTACCGCTGATGTAGCCTTGATTGCATCGGTAAAAGAAAACTTAGAAAATACGGGATTTATCTTTTCTAAGATGGAAGGTGATACCGTTGAAATTACGGGAATCCCTTTTAATATAACAGAAAGCCAGGTGCGTTTGATTATTGATCAACTGCTATCTGATTTTCAAAATGAAGTACCGGATGCTATTTTTAGTCAAGTTGATTTAATGGCGAAATCAATAGCGAAGAGTACAGCGATTAAAACAGGAATGAGTTTAAGTGTGACAGAACAAGAGTCATTAGTAAATGACCTTTTTGCCTGTAAAGAGCCTACATTGGCTCCGGACAATAGGCCCGCTTTTATAACGATTAGTATGGACGAATTAGAAAGAAAGTTTTTGTAGATGTTTAGAATTACTGACACCGTAAAACATTTATTGATCATTAATGTGATTGTGTTTATTGCATTGCAAACACCATTACTTAATAGTCAGATTTATGACTCGTTGGTGCTACATTTTCCATTAAACGAACGCTTTCGAGCATGGCAAATTTTCACTCATATGTTCATGCATCTTGATCTTAATCATTTGTTCTTTAATATGTTAATACTATTTTTTGTAGGTTCGAGTGTTGAACAAGTTCTTGGAAGAAGGCAATTTATTTTCTTATACATATCAGCTGGCTTGGGATCAGCTTTGTTATCTGTCTTGACGTTATATGTTTCTTACATAATAGGAGTAAATAATTTGACTGAGTTTGGTATGGATCAAGAATCTCTCTCAATTTTTCTAAACGAAGGACGGTATAATTCAATTTTGTATAATGAATTTAGCCAGGCAGAGCTGGGAAGGATTTTTCAGAATTATAATTCAAGTTCTTTGGGAGCTTCGGGTGCTTTATTTGGCATTTTGGTTGCCTTTGCTATTATGTTTCCGAATGCAGAGTTTTTTCCCATTCCTATCAAAGCAAAGTATATGATACCATCTTTGGTTATTGCCGATTTCTTATCAGGATTGATTTCGGAGATTTCCTTTGTTTCAATGGGGAATACAGGGTATTTTGGGCACGTGGGAGGTGCTATAACAGGATTAATTATGATGTGGTATTGGAAAAAAAATCAATTCAATAAAAACCGTTGGAATTAATGAGTTTGATGCAAGACATACGTTATAAAATGACTCGGTTAAATTTTGCCGAGAAGTTGATAGTTGTTAATGTAATAATTTTTGTTGCCCCATTATTATTGAGAAGTATTTTGTTTCTTTTCAAAATAGCTCTACCGGATTATTTTTCATGGTTTGAGGTTGATTCTAATCTCAAAGAGTTCATTACTAAACCTTGGACCCTGGTAACCTATAGTTTTTTCCATCTTACATTTGGGCATATTTTTTGGAATATGGTTATTCTTTATTTGTTTACGAACTCCTTTTTTAACTTATTTGACTCACGACGTTTTATTAATGTTTTTTTTCTAGGAGTAATAGCAGGTGGGCTTCTATTTATTAGCTTTTATAATATTTTTCCTGTTTTTGAAAATCATGCTGAAATGATTGGCGCATCGGCAGGGGTGAATGCCGTATGCATATTTATGTGTACATATTCGCCAAATAGTGAGTTCCGATTTTTTAGTTTTCGAATTAAATTCTGGTGGATTGGTGTGTTTGTTCTTTTGAAAGACTTTATTGGGATTGCTGGTGATAACTCTGGTGGCGCTATAGCTCACCTCGGCGGTGCCGCAATCGGATTTTTTCTAGCCAGAGGTTTACTCAACGGAAAAGATTATGGCGAATGGTTCTCTAAATTGATAGATGGCTTTAGTTCTATGTTTCAACCTGAAAAACGATCGCCATTAAAAACAGTACATAAACAGAAAACAAAGAAAACGACAGCGAAGAAGCAGACAAAAACTGTCGATCAGCAAAAAATAGATACAATTTTAGATAAGATTAGTAAGTCCGGCTATGAAAGCTTGACCAAGCAGGAAAAGGATTTTCTCTTTCAGGCTGGAAAAGATAATTAGTCAGCTTATTCGTCGTTTTAATCAATCAAATACGTTATTGCAGTAAGCAATTTGAAAAACCTAGGGCTATTACATAAATTATTGTTTATCATCAACTCAATCTGCGCATTGTTGTTGCTAATGTCCTATGCGCTGCCATATGTGTTTCCCAAATCGTTTCCATCCATTGCCGTTTTAAGTCTTACGGTGCCAATTCTAATTGTTGTTAACCTCCTCTTTCTTATTTACTGGACGTTTCGATTAAGAAAACAACTCATAGTATCCTTATTGGTTTTGGTACTCGGATTTACCCATGTGACCTCCTTATATCGCTTTGGTGGCAATGCTAATTTTGCAGAAAGTGACTTCACTGTAATGAGTTACAATGTTCGATTGTTCAATAATTTCGAGCAAATTAAGTCAGATAGCATAGGGGATAAGTTAGTGCAATTCATTGCGGATAATGACCCTAGTGTCCTGTGTATGCAGGAGTTTCACAAACGGAAGGATGTTATAGGCTATCGGTATAAATACAAAAAATTAAAAAGCAACAAACGATCTTCGGGCCTGGCTATTTACTCTAAATTTCCAATTATAGATGCTGGCTCGGTCAATTTTCCAGATACGCATAATAATGCCATTTTTGTCGATGTGGTTAGGCAACAGGATACCATACGAATTTACAATGTACACTTACAATCGCTTAAAGTAATTCCTGAACTCGAAAAAATAGCCGAAGAAGATTCTAAAAAACTATACGGACGCATTGGCAACACCTTTGCAATGCAACAAACACAAATTGAGTTATTTAATAAACATCGAAAGAAATCCCCTTATAAAACGATAATTTGTACCGATTTGAATAACACTCAATATTCTAACGTTTATAATCAATTATCAGAAGGCGTAAACGATTCTTTTATCGAACAAGGTTCTGGGTTTGGACGTACCTTTAACTTTCGATTTTTCCCAGTGCGTATTGACTTCATCATGGCAGACGCCAATTTCGAGATCAATGCATTTAATAGTTTTAGCGTTCCTTTCTCTGATCATTATCCCGTAATGGCCGGATTTTCTATTAAAGAATAACTTCAAGATTAGAAATGTCAGTTCGAGTGATCCCGATAGCTATCGGAATTGTAGCGAGAACGCTTTGGAAGCAAGAGCAAACAACAAAGATTAAGAGCGCATAAAGGAATTACTTCCTTTACATCATCTGACAGTCAATAAAATCCACCGCCAAATGCCATAGCAAAGCCAATGCTATGATACGTGTTTTTTTGAAAATAAGTAGAGCAACATAAACGGCCAAAGCCCAGTAGGAGTGGAGTGGGTGAAAACCAATACTACAACGACTCGGGTCAAATACAGGGGTTGCTAAAAGATGATCTAAATCGATAAGCATGGCCAGTAGAAAGATAAAATATACCTTCCAGAATTGCTTTGGAAAAAAGATATAAGCAAGTAAGAACGGAAAGACTAAGTGAAGCGAATAATGAACTAAAAGCTGTATCATTCGCTCTTTATTTGGCAATTCTCGAGGTACGAAACGGCATTAGGACCTTCATTAAAAAGCAGATCTAAAACCGATAAATTCGGAATAAAACCATGTTTGTTAGCAAATACTTGAGTATAGATAGGCTGATTAGGAGTAAAGTCTTTTTTTGCACTCACTAGATGACGATAGTCTTCTTCGTTTTGATCTATTTCGAAATGATCACTTTCTAAAGCAGTAGTTTCTAGTGGTAAATTATCAACTAAAAATTGATGGCACTTTAAGTTGAAGTTCAATAATTTTTCTTCTTTTACCTCATACAATAGCTGTAGTTCATCTTCATAAAACTCAAAGAAAGGCGAAGTGCGGTAGGCTGATTCTAAGGATTTCCAATGTTCTTTTTGCCAATTTTCAGCATAAGAAATTAAAACATCAGCGTATTTTACTTTAATACCACTTTGGTGTTGTATAGGAATATTTAACAGTTGTTTTCCGTTGGCACCATAAATGTACATCCGGTTTCGATAAGTCTGCTTTTGATAATTGTCATGAATTTCGAAAGTAATTTTTTCATACTGACTCACTATCGCATATTGCGAAACGGAACCAAAATAGCATGGATGAATTAGTGGAATCACATCTTTTAATTCTGAATTCAGAATTCTGAATTGTTAGTAATTATCCGTTCTTTTTTTTCTTTCGGAAAAAATCAATACCAAACCACAATGCTAGTGCAATCAGGAAATACTTCAAATACGAAACACGCTCACCGTTACCGCCAACGGTCGTAAAGAAACGATCCCAGCGAGGTGAAACACCTTCGACAGTATCATAGCTCATCCAAATGAATACAGGTTTTCCTAAAACGTGGTCAAACGGAACATACCCCCAACTTCTTGCATCCAGTGAGTTATTTCGATTATCACCCATCATCCAGTAATAATCTTGACCAAAGGTATAATTTGTCGAAACCTCACCATCAATAGTTATCTGATTTCCATTTACGGCCAAAGTATGACCTTCATATTCCGTAATAATTCGTTTGTAAAGAGGAAGCACTTCTACATTCAGGTCAATTGTTTTTCCTTTTTCTGGAATATATATAGGACCGAAAAAGTCTGTATTCCATGAGTAGTTTCCTTCTTCAGGAAAAACTTGAGCTTCAGATTGCCCTTTTGGTGTAGTTGCACGTTCTACGCTTACAACATTTGGGTGGTTTTTTAATTGATTAGCGACATCAACAGTTAATGAGGTAAATACATATTGATTTGCTGAAATCTGTCCATAGTAATCGGGATCAAGATCGTAACGCTGATGCATATACGATGGATTAAACTGTCCGCCTTTTGTCGTTACGAGATATTTGAACTGAGGTTCAGCTCTATCAGGCAATTCATTCTTTTTGCCATTGATATAGACCCAACCTTCTCTTACTTCAAGTGAATCGCCTGGGATACCAACACAACGTTTTACATAGTTTGATTTTTTGTCAATTGGCTTTGTCATAAAACCTTTTTCAGGTTTACCATATTCAACCCAATTATCCGTTGGCCAACTAAACACAACAATATCATTGCGTTTAATTTTTTGGAATGCAGGAAGACGTAAATAAGGAAGTTGTAGCTTATCTGTATAAGATCTCATTCCTGTAAACGGAATTGCATCATGAATCATTGGCAAAGCGATCGGAGTCATTGGAACACGAACCCCGTAATGAAATTTACTTACCAACAAGAATTCTCCGACTCGTAATGTTTTATCTAATGAAGGTGTTGGTATCACATATGGTTGCATAAAATAGGTATGCACCATCGTCGCCGCAACTACTGCGAATAGAACAGCACTTGTCCAAGTAGAAACATTTTTGATGATTACTTCGTCATCCCGACCTACGTATTTTGTGTCTGCTTTATAATTAATATAAATGAGATAGATATAGCATGTAATAACAGATAAAAGGGTGTAGCGTTTTTTTCTATACCCAAAAACATGCAGCCATTCATAAATAATAACAATAAGAATAATATTGCCAATAACCGGAAGGATGATTAAAAAGATCCACCACCACGGGCGTTCAATAATTTTAAGCTGTACTATAATATTATAGAAGGGTATAAATGCTTCCCAAGCTTTTCTACCGGCTTTAACGAAGCCTTTCCAGTAAACTACACCATTTAAAAGCCCAAAGAAAAGGGTGGCATATATAAAAAGGTCTAATGACATACAGTTGTTTTAGTTTTGTGCAAGAAACAAAAATTTATTTATTGGTTTGAAGCCCGTTAGGCAATATTTAACACGTCTTTCATACTAAATACACCCTTTTTCCCAATAATCCATTCAGCAGCAATAATAGCGCCCAAAGCAAACCCCTGTCGGTTATGGGCTGTGTGCTTTATATCAATAGTATCAACATGCGAAGTATAACTCACGGTGTGCGTGCCTGGAACATCAGGAGTTCGAACTGCCTTAATTGGAATTTTTTCATCTTCTTCTGCATCTAAAACCCAATCAGTATAATTACTATTTTCAATGATACCTTCCGCTAAACTTATGGCGGTGCCGCTGGGCGCATCCAGTTTTTGGGTGTGATGAATTTCTTCCATACTCACATTATACTGCGAAAGTTGCTTCATCATTTTTGCTAACTGCGTATTTAATTCAAAGAAAATATTAACGCCCAGGCTAAAGTTTGAAGCATAAATAAAAGCACCATCTTTTTGATTACACAAATCAACCATCTCATCATAATGTTCTAGCCAGCCTGTCGTCCCAGATATAACAGGAACATTATTTCTTAAACAAGTGATAATATTGTTTACTGCGGCATCAGGAATGCTAAAATCAATCGCAACATCCGCTTTGCTAATATCAAAGTCGTTTTGACCTTTGTCAACGGTTAATATGATCTGATGACCTCGTTCTATAGCAAGTTTTTCGATGGTTTTACCCATTTTTCCATATCCTAAAAGGGCGATTTGCATAAACTTAAAAATTATAGGTAATCGAAAGTGTCACGCTCGTACTAAAATTAAGCGGATCTTGAAATATTTTGGGAGTAAATGTTAATTGCTCGTTTACGTTGTATTGCTGTAAATGTGCATCGACATTTGCATCGATGATGTTTAATGCGTACAATCCTACCGATATTAATAATGCCAAGTCGCGATTACGCTGAAATAGTTCTTGAGCTTCTATTAAGGCTTGATTGGTCAAATTGCTAAACTCACCAGTTTCTGGAGGTCCGTCGAGTCCCAAATCAAGACGGCGCTTAAATTCATCTCTAAATCTATTGTACTCATTGTTATTATTAATGTACAAGTACATACTAGTACCGAGTGCTCCATAAACAATAGGAATTTTCCAATATTTGCTGTTGTAGGCTTGGCCTAGTCCAGGAAGTACCGCTGAATAGAATGCGGCTTTCGCGGGCGCATTTGGGTCGAGATTTACTCTTCGAGCTTTCTTGAATTTTGCTTTAACTGTATCAACTTTAACCAATAGGCTGTCATTATCCGATTTTTTTTGAGACCAGAGATCATTCGAAAAAAAGCATAAAAAAAAGAAGAGGAATATTAACCTAATCGTCACCCTTAATTAATTTTTTAAGACGTGTAAATTCTTGTTCAGAGCCAAAAGGAATCATTATTTTTCCCTTGCCGCTCTTAGCAAATTTAACGTCGACAGCAGTCATAAAGTAGTCAGAAAAGTCTTTTAACCCTTTTTTAATATATTTTGGGACTTCGTTAGTAGCAGCGTGGGTATTTATTTCTTTGTCACTATGGTAATTACGAACTAGACGCTCGGTATCACGTACGCTTAGATTTTTCGTGATTACTTCTTCATAAATATCTAATTGATCGCCTTTGTTTTCAATATTAATTAAAGCACGACCGTGACCCATACTTAAAAAACCGTCACGAATTCCCGTTTGTATAATTGGGTCTAATTTCAGAAGACGTAGATAGTTCGCAATAGTAGATCGCTTTTTACCAACACGTTCACTCATTTCTTCTTGAGTAAGCTTTACATCGTCGATTAAACGTTGATAGGATAGTGCTATTTCAATAGGATCTAGATCTTGACGTTGAATATTTTCAACTAAAGCCATTTCTAACGACTCTTGGTCGTTCGCAATGCGAATGTATGCGGGAATGGTTTCAAGACCTAATAGTTTCGAGGCTCTAAAACGTCGCTCACCTGATATTAGCTGATATTTATTAAAACCTAATTTTCTTACTGTTATTGGTTGAATGACACCAAGTTCGCGGATTGAAGAAGCAAGTTCTCTAAGGACATCTTCATTGAAATTGGTTCTTGGTTGATGCGGATTTACATCGATACTAGAAAGATCTAATTCAACAATATTGCCTACAACCTTATCTGCATTTTTGTCCGATGCAGATTGTATGTCATTCTCTGGATCTTTTAATAATGCTGATAATCCTCTTCCTAACGCTTGTTTTTTAGTAGCCTTTGCCATACTATTATGCGTTTTTATTGATCACTTCGTGGGCCAAATTTAGGTAATTTGCGGCACCCTTACTACCCGCATCGTAGTTTATAATGCTTTCTCCATAACTAGGAGCTTCACTTAAACGAACATTTCGTTGAATGATGGTTTTAAAAACCATGTCGCTAAAATGCTTTTGTACTTCTTCTACTACTTGGTTAGATAATCGAAGTCGACTATCGTACATTGTTAATAACAAGCCTTCAATATCTAAATTACTGTTATGTATTTTTTGAACACTTTTAATAGTGTTTAATAATTTCCCTAATCCTTCTAATGCGAAATATTCGCATTGTATCGGAATAATAACCGAGTCTGCCGCAGTTAATGCATTTAAAGTTAACAAGCCCAAAGAAGGTGCACAGTCAATCAAAATATAGTCGTATTTAGACTTTAAATGATCAATTGCTTTTTTTAGCATATACTCACGTTCTTCTTTATCAACCAATTCAATTTCGATCGCTACAAGGTCAATATGCGCAGGAATAAGATCAACATTTGGGGAATCGCAAGACACAATAGCATCTTCGGGTTTTTTGGTGTGTTCTAGCAACTGGTAGGTGCCTATGTCAACACCTTCAACATCAATACCAAGACCAGAAGTCGCATTTGCTTGGGGGTCAGCATCAATAAGAAGAACTTTTTTTTCTAAAACTCCTAATGAAGCTGCAAGATTTACGGAAGTAGTGGTTTTACCAACTCCGCCTTTTTGGTTAGCAATAGCAATGATTTTGCCCATGAAAAATGTAAGATTGTTAGTGGTAAAAATACGATTATTTGCGAGTATTAAAAATGAATTTTGTTAACAGTATTTAAATGGAAAAGGCTGCAATTTGCAGCCTTTTCTTAATCATGGTTTTATCCAAAAATATCTTATTGATCTTCTGGCATTAAGAGTGCCAAGAAGTAATTTTCGTCTAGATATTTATTCGCTACTTTTTGAATGTCTTTTTGAGTCATTGCTTTTACATTCTTTTCGTAGTCATTCATTTTATTAATATCGCGACCTTCTTGATCTGCACGAACTAAATTGGACATCCAGAACCGGTTTTGTTTTAGACTTTCTTTTCTGTTCAATAAGTATGTTTCTTTTACCTTATTCAAGTCTTTTTCGGTCGGTCCTTCTTTCTTTATTTTTTCAACTTCTGCTAAAGCTGCTGCAACCAATTTGTCTACATTTTCAGGCCCGCAAGGGAAAGAAATGCTAAAAGTAACATTGCTAAATGAGATTTTACTCATGCTGCCTCTTGCCCCAACACCGTATACTCCGCCTTCTTCTTCACGAAGCTTTTCTACTAATTTAATTGTGAGCACTTCACCCAATGCGGCAATGTAACTAGCTTCATCACCATCGTATTTCACATCAGCTTCTTCCCAAGTAATTTGTACTCGACTCTTAGGATCTTTTCCTCTTTTTATAACTTCTTTATGATAAGCATCTTTTCTTCTGAACTTCGTGGCAACGTATTTCTCATTGCTACCCTTACCTGGAAGGGAAGCTAGGTACTTTGTACTCAATTCTTTAATCTTGGCTTCGTCTACATTACCAACAAAATAGAAATGGAAATCTCCGGCATCGGCAAAACGCTCCTGATACTTTTTGTAAGCTAAATCATAATCAGCTTTCTCCATGGCCTCTGGAGTTGGGAAGCCAACATAACGGCTATTGCCTTTGTTTCTAACTTTTCCTATCTCATTGGAGAAGAAGAATTGAGGATTGGCCATTAAGTTTCCTAAGAAACTTTTTTGCTTGGTGATATATGATTGAAACGCCTCGTCATTTTTATTCAATGAAGTGAAATACAAGTGCACCATTTCAAATAGAGTCTGAATATCCTTCGGTGCAGCACTTCCTCTAAAATTCTCACTAAAACCACCTATAGATGGATTAACGCGCACAATTTTACCACTCATATACTTATTCATATCATTAAGTGATAAACCAGCGATTCCAGCTTGAGATAATCCACCATTAGCGAAGGTGGTTGCCTTAAACTCTTCATCGGAATATAAACTTGTTCCTCCTGGACTATATGCTTGGAATAAGATCTCATCATTTTTAAAATCAGTTTTCTTATATGTTACCGTAGCACCATTGCTTAATGTTAGTTTGGTAAATCCAAGTTTGGCATTAGTTTCCTCATTAGTGATAGTTCCCGCAGCTGGAAGTGTTTCAATTAAAGCACTTGCAACCTCTTCGTCTTCGTAGGGCTGAATATTCGCAGCTTCAACTTCCTTAATTAAATCAAGAACTTCTTTTTCTGTAACCTTTTTAAGCCCTTCCTTTTCAGGTCCAGTAATTACAATAACACGGTTATCATCGTGAATAAACCCTTTAATTAGATCATTTATCTCTGCCAATTCAATAGTTGGCATTACTTTCTTGTTGAAGTCATAAGACCACTCAATGCCGGGAATTGGAGACTCCTCTAAGTAGTTATACACATATTGATTTACAATACGACCACTTTCTTGTTTGTCACGATCTTTGAAAGACTTTTCTAAACGAGCTAAAATCTCTTTTTTAGCACGCTCAAATTCACCCGTATTAAATCCGTGTCTGCGAACACGCTCATTTTCAGTTAGCATCGCACGAAGTCCGTTTAACTGACCTTCCGGACTCGTTGTTGCTGACGATTGATATGCATTTTTATTTCTAGCAAATGTTCCACCATAATAAGAAAAACCGAATACAAAAGGAGGGTTCGGACTATTGCGCAGTTCATTCAATCGATTATTCAACATTGTTGAAAACAAACCTCTTACTATTTGAGTTCTGTAGTCTAGAACTGTTTTTGTTGGAGTTGAATTCTCACGATCCTTGTACATTACTTGTACTCTTGAAAAGGCTGCTTCTTTATCACTGGCAATCGCAACAAAAGTTTCTTCGTGATTAGGAAGATCAAATACTTCGCGCTTACGTGGATTTTTTACTTTTTTGATCTTTCCAAAGTGCTCTTTGATCATTTTTTCAGTAGTCGCAGGATCCAAATCACCAACAGCAACTACTGCCATTAGGTCTGGGCGGTACCAATCCTTGAAGTAATTTCTAACAGATTTGTATTTGAAATTTTCTAATACGTCTTTTTTACCAATAGGAAGACGCTCGGCATATTTAGATCCGTACATCATTTTAGGAAGATATTCCTGCATCATTCGCTTATCGGGACCAAGTCCTAAACGATATTCTTCTAAAACCACTCCGCGTTCACCATCGATCGCTTCATCAGTCAAAGTAGCACCGTGTGCCCAATCTTCAAGAATTTGGAATCCCTTTTCTAATTTTTCAGGATCATCACTAGGTATTGGAAGAATGTAAACAGTTTCGTCAAAGCTCGTATAGGCATTCAAATCGGCACCAAATTGCACGCCTATGCTTTGAAGATAATCAACTAATTCATTCTTTTTAAAATTCTTAGTGCCATTAAAGTTCATATGCTCCATAAAATGAGCAAGGCCTAGTTGATCTTTGTCTTCTAGAATAGAACCCGCGTTAATAGCTAAACGAAGTTCCAATTTATCTTCTGGCTTTCCATTATTACGAATGTAATACGTTAGACCATTATCTAATTTTCCAATTTTGACATTAGGATCAGTTGGAATAGCACTCGAAGGTTCGAGTGATTTTTTCATTCCTTCTTGGGCATTTCCTATTTGAAACGCTAGAAAGAACGACAATAATGTAGTTAGTGTTAATTTTTGCATGGGTGATTATTTTGTTCGTAAACGAATGTAAGGTTATTCTACTATTGTAGAAAATAAATTCTAAAATTTTAACTAAATTTTTAGTTGATAAATGAGGCGTTCTGAAGACACCAGCGTTTAATCAAGAGAGTGGGATAGTTATTGAACATGATTCTCGATAATTTTGATTGCACTATCGTTTAGTCAAAACATTAGAGTAGATTTTAGTTTCGCCCTTGGAATTGGGATTCTAAAATTCAATTTTAGAATTATTAATCATCCAACAAAATCTCTAAAATCTCAATGGCAGCTTCGCTAATTTTTGTGCCGGGCCCGAAGATAGCTGTAGCACCAGCATCAAATAAAAATTTATAGTCCTGATGAGGGATTACGCCACCAACAATAACCATGATATCATCACGACCGTATTTTTCTAATTCTGCAATCACTTGCGGGACCAAGGTTTTATGTCCAGCAGCCAACGAAGAAACCCCTAGAATATGAACATCATTTTCCACGGCTTGCTTTGCTGCTTCCGCTGGAGTTTGAAATAATGGGCCTATATCAACATCAAAACCAACGTCAGCATAGCCTGTTGCGACAACTTTCGCACCTCGGTCATGACCATCTTGTCCCATTTTTGCAATCATAATCCGGGGACGACGCCCTTCTTGTTCTGCAACCTTATCAGCTAATTTTTTTGCTTTTTCAAAGCTCTCGTCGTTTCTAATTTCTTTACTATACACTCCGCTAAATGATTTTATTTGGGCCTTGTATCTGCCATAAATTTTCTCAAGAGCATCTGATATTTCGCCTAATGTTGCCCGTTCTCTTGCTGCATCTTTGGCTAAAGCTAGTAAATTATCCGTTTTGTTCTTGGCAGCATCTGTCAATTTTGCAAGCGCTGCTTCAACTTTTATGGCATTGCGTTCTCTTTTAATCTTGTCTAGAGCAGCAATTTGTTGGCGACGCACTGTTTGATTATCAACTTCTAAAATATGAAGTGGGTCTTCTTGATCCAATCGATATTTGTTTACCCCGACAATGACATCCTGGCCACTATCAATACGCGCCTGCTTTCTAGCTGCAGCTTCTTCAATTCTCATTTTAGGAATACCGGCTTCAATGGCTTTCGTCATTCCACCGAGCTCTTCAACTTCCTGAATTAGCTTCCACGCTTTTTCAGCAATATCATTAGTAAGAGATTCTACGTAGTAGCTTCCCGCCCAAGGATCGACTGTTTTGGTGATATGTGTTTCTTGTTGTAGGTATAATTGTGTATTTCGTGCTATTCTTGCTGAAAAATCAGTGGGTAGTGCGATTGCTTCATCCAATGCATTGGTATGCAAACTTTGAGTACCTCCAAATGCAGCTGCAGCGGCTTCGATACAGGTTCGTGCAACATTATTAAAAGGATCCTGTTCTGTCAAACTCCAACCACTTGTTTGGCAATGAGTTCGTAAAGCAAGGGATTTTGGGTTTTTCGGATTGAATTGTTTGACCAATTTAGCCCAAAGCATTCTAGCGGCGCGCATTTTTGCGATCTCCATAAAATGGTTCATCCCAATTGCCCAAAAGAAAGATAGACGTGGTGCGAAGGTGTCAATTTCCATTCCGGCATCTAATCCTTTCCGTATATATTCTAATCCGTCAGCAAGCGTATATGCTAATTCAATATCACAAGTTGCACCGGCTTCTTGCATGTGGTAACCCGATATGCTTATTGAGTTGAACTTAGGCATATTTTTCGATGTATATTCAAAAATATCGGAGATGATTTTCATGGAAGGTGTAGGAGGGTAGATGTAGGTATTACGTACCATAAACTCCTTTAGAATATCATTCTGAATTGTGCCTGAAAGTAATTCAGCTTTTACACCTTGTTCTTCTGCCGCAACAATATAAAATGCCATAATGGGTAAAACAGCTCCATTCATGGTCATAGAAACCGACATTTGATCAAGAGGAATTTGATCAAAAAGCACTTTCATGTCTTCAACACTATCAATGGCAACACCTGCTTTACCTACATCTCCAACTACACGTTCATGATCGCTATCATAACCACGATGTGTTGGTAGATCGAAAGCAACAGAAAGTCCTTTTTGTCCAGCTTCAAGATTCCGTCTGTAGAATGCATTACTTTCCTCAGCCGTCGAAAAACCAGCATATTGTCTAATCGTCCATGGGCGTCTAACGTACATGGTGGAATACGGACCGCGTAAATTTGGCGCGATTCCAGCAACAAAATTTAAATGCTCGAATGTATCAATGTCTTTTGGTTTGTAATTCGATTTTACAGGAATGTTTTCAGCAGTCATAAATGAATCTGCTGACTTTGATTCTGTCTTTTTATCGAAGTCTAAACTTAAATGTTGAAGGTTCTTCCGCATTTTACTGTTCGTTAGCTAAGCGTTCTTGTTCTATCTTTTCGGCCAACCGTCTTTCAATAATTGGCTCGATTACTGTTTTACGAGGCTTGTTTTTTACGAATGGATGTAGTTCCAAATCGTTTTTCATACGATCCTCTTTGTTAGGATATGTATTAGTGCCAATCAAAACCTCTTTTTCTGTATCAAACAGCTCCTGTTGTTTTGTTGCGGACTCTCTTATTTTTCGCTGAATAACACCTTCTTGTAGCTGTTGTAAAAAACCGCCTGCACTTTCAATTTTCTTGAAAACATCCAATGCTTTCTCTGCTAGTTGTTGTGAGATTGATTCAATAAAATAAGCTCCATCAGCCGGATTTTCAACCTTATCAAAATAGCTTTCACTTTTTAGAATAAGCAATTGATTTCTTGCAATACGGTCGCCAAACTCGTTATTTTTATGATATAGTGTATCGTATGGAAGGTTAGAAACTGCATCTGCACCACCTAAAACGGCACTCATACATTCTGTTGTAGTACGCAACATATTCACATTGTAGTCGTACAAAGTTTTATTGCGTTTTCCTGGTGTACTTATTATATGACAAGATATATCTATGTCATATGCACCAGAAAGTTGATCGAATAAAAACCGCAATGCTCTTAGTTTTGCCAGCTCAAAAAAGTAGTTATTCCCAATAGCGGTATTAATGGTAACGCAAAGATTTTTTAGACTAGCTCGGCTATGCTGTTCCAAATAATTGAAATACTCATTTAAATGAGCCAATGTATATGCTAATTGCCGTACGATGGACGCACCAGCATTATGGTATAAATCAGAATTTATCGCAAGGACACTTTTGAGATTTCCATGCGATTCGATACAACTAGTAAGTTTTTCTAAATCTACAGTTGAATTTTCAAACCATTTACCTCCTTTTGCCACGTTTCCTATGGGGTCGATTTGAAGATATATTTTAGAGGTTGGGCTGGCAAGTTGATTGATTGATTTTATAACATCAGTATCAATGAATTGAAGCTTAAAATAGATAGTAGTATTACTAGTGTCGATACCCTTTAGTAAAGCAGAAAAATCTATTTTGGATTGCGTTAATTCAAAAATGATTGCTTCTGCACCGCGCTCAATAACATCTACAGCGTTTTTATTAGAGCGCTTTTCGTTTACAACAAAAATATGTTGAGTAACATTCCAACCTTTTGTTGTTTTAAGATTAGGAATTGTTTTGGTCAATTCATCCTTATGATATACCGGTTTTACATCAATACCTTCAGTAGTATTCCAAATTAGGGTGTCGTTATAGTCTAAACCTTTAAGGTCAAATTGTATTTTCTGTTTCCATTGTTTTAAAGAAACTTCATCAAATTCTTTAAATAAAAAATCGCTCATATGCTGCTTTCTATTCTTCGATCTCTACCAAATAAATATCTTCATTCTTCTTTTTCATCCAATACTCCTCTCTAGCAAATTTTTCCATTTTTCGAGGGTCTTTTAAATCCTCAACCATTTTTTTATCGGCGGAAATTTCCTTTTGATAATATTCTTTGTTCTGATTTAATTCGCGCATTTCACGGTTAATCTTTCTGTGGGTAAGGAGCGAATTGGCATCCAAAAAAAGCATCCAGACGCTGAAAAGAATAAGTACTAATATATATCGATTACTAAAAAACTTAAAGTATTTGTTTCGTTTTAGTTGATTGATTTTTTCACCTATCATGACAATCGTTCATTTATAATAGTTCGTACAATATCAACCGCTACGGTGTTGTATTTATTGTTAGGTATAATAATGTCAGCAAATTCTTTGGTCGGTTCAATAAACTGCTGATGCATTGGTTTTAAGGTGCTTTGATATCGATCTAGTACTTCATCAATATCGCGACCGCGCTCTGCAATATCTCTTTTTACACGTCTTATCAAGCGTTCATCACTATCGGCATGAACGAATATTTTAATGTCAAACATATCGCGTAGATCAGGATTTGTTAAGATCAAAATTCCCTCAACAATCATCACTTTTCTTGGGTGGGTTAGTTGTGTGTCCTTTGTTCGGTTATGCTCTACAAAAGAGTAGACGGGTTGATCTATGGTATTTCCTCCTCTAAGGTCTTTTAAATGTGATATCAACAAATCAAAATCTATTGCTCTAGGGTGATCAAAATTAATCTTTACACGTTCGTCATAAGCCATATGAGATGTGTCCTTATAATAAGAGTCTTGAGAGATAACTCCAACCTCTTCAGGAGGAAGTTGATTTATTATTTGTCTAACTACAGTGGTTTTGCCGCAACCAGTGCCACCGCCAATTCCTATTATGAGCATTTATCAATCTGTTTATACAAAAATAAGCTATGAATTGCATCGTCAACAACGCAGTTTAGGTAGTTATTAACAAGGATTTCCAATTATTAGTGAATGAAGTCAACTAATTTGGATTGAATATAATACCACCCGAAACATTTGCCTTGGCTCCTGTCACACTTGCAAGGCAGTTTGGCTGATTTTCTAAGCGAAGAGCGCCCATTAAAGCAAAGACTAAAGCTTCTTTGAACTCAATAAGTTGCTTGTTGGAAATCTCAATTTGGAAACTGTTCCCCAAATTTTCTGAAAGTATTTGCATTAAAAACCCATTAAAAGCGCCACCTCCTGTAATTAAAATAGTATTATCTGGTTTGTTGGAAAGTTCTTTAATGTCATGGGAAACAGTTTGAGTAATATGATGAACGGCAGTACAAAGTAAGTTCGCTGTGCTGTCGTTTGACCTATTTAGAATGGGAATTACATCTGATAAAAACCACTCATATCCGGTAGATTTTGGTTTAGATTGTTTGTAATAATCTAAGTTATTCAGCGAATCTAAAAGTTGTCGATTTATAACCCCTGATGATGCAACAGATCCATTATCATCATATTGCTTTCCCGTTTTTTGAATGATATAATTCAATATCATGTTTGCAATGCCAATGTCATATGCCAGCCTTTTTCCATCTTTTTTATAGGAGACGTTGCTAATACCTCCAAGATTCAAACAAAAATCATATTCGCCAAAAAAAAGCTCGTCACCTATTGGAACTAGGGGAGCACCTTGACCATTTGCTGCGATATCAGCCGATCTAAAATCTGAAATTGTTCTAATACCGCAAGCGCTGGCTAGATCTTGTCCGTACCCAATTTGAAAGGTAAACTTATTATGAGGTTGATGATGAATCGTATGACCATGACTTGCTACATAATCGGGTTTGATTTTATTTTCTTTGGCAAAAACATCGACTTGTTCTCCTAACCACTTTCCATATTTATGATGCAGTTTTAAAAGATCAGTTGCTGAAAAGTTTATAGCATTTTTTAGCTGCTTTCTGCGGGAGTCGTCATATGAAATGCTTTTAGTGTGATGTATGACATAATTCCATTTAGACTTGTTTTCAGTCAAGGTGCAATGCACAATATCCAGTCCATCTAAAGAGGTGCCTGACATTAAACCGATAGCTGAATACGTTTTCATTTTGTTAAAACTAAGACAAAATATTAAATAAACTTACGCATTTATTCCTTCTTAAAATGATATCGCACGAAGCCTTCTATCGCTTCATATTCTGGCAAGCCTAACTGATCGTATTTGGTGGCTGTTTCTTTATTTCGTTGTTCGGCACGTTGCCAAAATTCGCGTGCGTCGCTGCCTGGAAACATCGCACTGTCTTTTTGTGATTGGTGTTTAAAAATGGCATTTCTTTTTCTATCAAGATCTTTTGGTCCGATAGGTACAGCCATTTCCATATCGGCAATATCCCATTCTTGCCAAGCTCCGCGATACAGCCATAGATAACAATCCTTAACCCAGCTTTGATCTCTTAATCGTTTCAGCGAATCAAATATTAGCTGTAAACAAACACGATGCGTACCATGAGGGTCAGAAAGGTCACCAGCGGCAAAAATTTGATGGGGTTGTATTTTGTTGAGAAGATCGCAGGTGATTTGTATATCTCTCTCGGTAGGGAGTTTCTTTTTTACAGTGCCCGTTTCGTAGAAGGGGAGGTTCAAAAAATGAGCATTTTCTTCTTTAACACCGCAGTAGCGACAGGCAGAAAGCGCTTCTCCTTTTCTGATAAGGCCTTTAAATTTTTGTATTTCTGGTGTGTCAACATCGCCAGGATGCTTTTGTTTTAAGAAGGTTCGTACTTCTTGCATTAATTGCGAAAGCTCGTTTGTTGCCTCTGGGCCATGAACGGTATCCTGCGCAAAGTCTAAAAACCGAATTACTTCATCATCAAAAACTGCAATATTCCCTGAGGTTTGATAGGCTATATGTACCTCATGTCCTTGGTCTACCAATCGTAGTAAAGTGCCACCCATTGATATGACATCGTCATCAGGGTGAGGGCTAAATATTAGGGAACGTTTCGGAAAAGGATCCGCGCGTTCTGGTCGTTCGGAATCATCAAAATTGGGCTTCCCTCCAGGCCAACCCGTTATTGTACGTTGGAGTTGATTAAATACTTTGAGATTAATGTCTTCAGCGGTGCCAATTTCAGCCACTAAATTTCCCATTCCGTATTCATTGTAATCCTCATTGGTAATCTTTAAAATGGCCTTATTTACTTTTGCTGAAAGCCAGATAACTGCTTTTTTAATGAGGTTGTCTGTCCAATTACAATCTTCGACTAGCCACGGAGTTTTTATTCTTGTCAATTCTGATGCGGCAGCTGTATCTAAAACAAAAGTACAGTTATCATGATGTTGAAGGAATGTGGCTGGAATTGATTCCAGGATTGGACCCTCTAAGGCCTCTTTTACAATAGGGGCTTTCCCTTCCCCCCAAGCCATTAAGAATATTTTGTCGGCAGCTAGAATGCTTCCAACTCCCATTGTAATAGCTCTATCCGGAACATTTTCTTCACCGAAAAAGTCACTTGCCGCATCTAATCTGGTAATCTTATCTAACCTAATGAGTCTTGTTAGACTGTTTACAGAAGATCCTGGTTCATTAAAGCCAACGTGACCAGTTCTACCAATCCCTAGTAATTGCAAATCTATACCACCACTTTTCTTGATGTTTTTTTCATAATCAGCGCAGTATTGTGAAAGATCTTTTTCTTCAATTGTTCCATCTGGAATATGAATATTCTCCTTTTTGATATCGATATGATCAAATAAATGCTCATTCATAAAACGCACGTAGCTTTGAATGGCATCTGGGCGCTGTGGGTAGTATTCATCTAAATTAAAGGTGATTACGTTTTTAAAACTTAAGCCTTCATTTTGATGAAATTGAATTAGGTACTCGTAAACTTTAGTGGGACTTGATCCTGTTGCTAGGCCTAAAACAACATTTTTTCCTTTTGCAGCTTTTTGTTTTATCAAGTCGGCTATTTCTCGAGCGACAAAAAGCGATGCGTCTTTAGAGTTTTTGTAGACTACAGAATTTGCTTTTTCAAATTTCTTAATGGGAATATTTGGTGTAGCGTTAGGGTAAGTAATTGTTGTGCTGGTCATTTTAAATGATTTTATATGAAATAATCTAGGTGTAAAATCTTATTTAAAAGAGCTGTAAAGATACTCAATTTTTATAATATTGCAATATTATGCTGTTTTTTTAGTATTATTTTACTATAATTTTCTTATTATTGAATAATAAATGCAGTATTATGCTGTTTTTATATTATGTTAAAAGAAGAACGACAACAATTTATTTTAAATGAAACCAGAATTCACAACAAGGTTTTATTAGGTGATCTTGCGGAGCAATTAAATGTTTCAATAGACACCGTACGAAGAGATGTAAAAGAACTGGATCAGCTTAAAAAGTTAAAGAAGGTACATGGAGGGGCCATCTCTAACGGATTTAATATTTACACCTATACTGAGACGGACATTTTTTCACATGAAGAGAAAGCCTTTATTGCGAAGAAGTCGGTTTCATTAATTCCGAATAATGGGATTGTTTTAATTAGTGGTGGTACTACTAATTTGGAAATTGCTAGACATCTGCCGGTAAATTTGAAAGCTACTTTTTTCACTCCAAGCCTACCAGTAGCGATGCAATTAATGACACATGAACATATAGAAGTACTATTCATCGGAGGGCGTTTGCTGAAAGATTCTCAACTTGCAGTTGGCCCTAGTACTATTCGTTTTATTCAGGAGATTAGGGCTGATGTATGTTTTATGACTACCAACTCCATTGATGAGGCTAACGGAATGACCGATTCGGATTGGGATATTGTACAAATGAAAAAGGCAATGCTCAAGTCTTCAAAAAAGATAGTAGCTCCCGTGATATCAGAAAAGCTGGGTTCTAGTCAGCGTTATCAGACATGTACTATTAATGAAGTAGATGTACTTGTCACTGAGCTTGATCCATTTTCCTCAAAACTAGAAGGGTATCGCCGTCAGAATATAGAGATTATTTAGTGTCGTTGTACTTAAATCCGCTAACGATAATCTAATTAGAAACGTCAAATTCGACGGCATAAATATCTTTTTCAATATCACCAAAACTGCATGATAAAGTGGACATATTTGCGATAAGTAGCCCTTTATTAATGATTAAGTTTAGCTTGATTTTGGGGCAATTTTTAGAATACCTTTTCCTTCAACAGCGACATAGATAAATCCGTCAGGTCCTTGCCTTACATTGCGCACACGTCCAATATTTTCAAGCAATTTTTCACGCCTTGATACTTTTCCTTTATCAAATTCAACTAGTTCTAAATATTGAAATACTAGAGAGCCGACAAGTAGGTCTCCTCTCCAATCTGGATAATTGCTACTAGTGACAAAAGTCATTCCACTAGGAGCAATCGAAGGTATCCAATAGTATAGGGGTTGCTCCATTCCAGGTAATGATTTGTTTTTGGTTATTGTTGTACCGCTATAGTTTATTCCGTAAGTAATTTTTGGCCAGCCGAAGTTCGCACCTTTTTTTACAATGTTGATCTCATCGCCACCACGAGGACCATGTTCATGAACCCATATTTCTCCGGTTAAGGGGTGTTTCACCATTCCTTGCGGATTTCGATGACCATAAGAAAAAATCGCTTTTTTAGCGCCGGTCTTGTTTACAAAAGGATTGTCTTCGGGAATTGAGCCATCATCTTTTAAACGATATATTTTGCCGCCATCTCTATTGACATCCTGGGGATTTACGTTTCGGTTTCCTCTGTCACCAATTGAGAAATATAGAAAACCTTGATTGTCAAACTCAATTCGAGAACCGAAATGCTGCCCTTTTCTGGTATTAGGCCCAGCTTTATATAATGTTTCAATATTTGTAAGGCTGTTATTTGATAATTTAGCTCTAATGAGTTTAGTATTGGCTCCTGATTCTTCACCTTCACTTGAGGAGTAGGTTAGATAAATCCAACCGTTTTTTTCATAATTTGGGTGGAGTTCAATATCCAATAGTCCGCCTTGCCCTTGTACTTTCAGGTCGGATGGGACGCCAGAAATCATTGTCTTCTTACCTTTTTTTGAATGGATTAATTTGCCCGACTTATCGGTAATAAGCATGCTTCCATCGGGTAGAAATACCATTCCCCATGGGATGTCAATATCTGCTACAACCACTTGGGTAGTATAATTAATATCTTCTGGAGTTGGAATTTGAATGGTCTTGTCTTTTGTTTGCGCTTGAATGCTAATTAGTCCAAACGAGGACAGTATAAGAAATTGAAGGGTATGTTGAAGTGATCGACTTACTATTTTCATTAAAGTAACTATTTCAGTTTGAAAGCTAAAGATACTAAGAAACGCACAATCATTTTTTAGGATCGTTGTGATATAGCCTATAAAAAAATGTTAAATAGATTTTGATGCGACTAAGCTTGGATAATAAAAATTGTAGGACGTTTGTGAAGGTCGATTTGCTCCTGTTTCCATTTCGATACTGGGTAGGTTTTGATATATTCAGTTGGTAGTGTAATATCGGTAGCCACACATAATTTAGTATGCGGACTCAGTGCGTTTAGAAGTGCGCTAAATAACTTTGTATTTCTATATGGAGTTTCGATAAAAGCCTGGGATTGTTTAAAGTCTTTTGATCGCCTTTCTAGCTGTTTTATTGCTTGATGTCTTTCTGCCTTATCAATTGGTAAATAGCCATTAAAGGCAAAACTTTGCCCATTCATACCAGACGACATTAGTGCCATTAGAATAGAGGAGGGGCCCACCAGTGGAATCACCCTAATATGTTGTTCATGCGCAATAGCAACAATATCCGCGCCTGGGTCAGCAATAGCCGGAGCTCCAGCTTCTGATAGCAGTCCAATATCAATTCCTTGGTGTGCTGGAGCTAGAAAACCATGTAAGTCCTCTGGATTTGTGAACTTGTTTAATATGCTGATTTTTAAAGCTGCTTGGGACTTTGATGGACTTACTTTTTTAATAAACCTTCTTGCGGTTTTTTCATTTTCTACAATATAATAATCAACCTGTTCAAGAATACGCTTAATAGACATGGGTAATACCTCTAAAGGCGGATTGTCTCCCAAGCGAGTGGGAATTAAATAAAGATTTCCTTTTTTCATACTCAGAGTTTTTCTGCTATAAAATTACAGGCATTATCTAATAAGTTATATACGTGATCGAAGCCATTAACACCACCGTAGTATGGATCGGGAACCTCCTTGTTCTTTCCAGGAAAACTTTCATTTAAAATTAATTGCACCTTTTTTATATCACCTTCGTTACGGGCTAATTTGATAATATTATCATAGTTACTTTGATCCATTACATATATATAGGTAAAAGCATCAAAATCATCTATATTGAATTTTCGACATCGCTGATGGGTAATATCTAGCCCATTTTTAAGAGCTACATCTATTGATCTTTGATCTGGAAGATGCCCTACATGATATCCTCCGGTACCTGCACTATCAACAAAAACTTTGGCAGGATCTACTTTAGATTGTAAGATTCCTTCTGCTAATGGAGAACGACAAATATTGCCAAGACAGACCATTAAAACTTTTATTCTAGACATAGGGCACTTCTGTAAAAACGCTGGCTTCTAGTGCTAAAAATACTATAAAAGTGTTGATTTACAATGTTGAAATCGGTATTGATACTGATTTCTTAAAGCGATAACTTCTTGCTTAAGTCTTCGACATATTTTCTGAATTGCTTATCAGTCGCTGTTAAATTATCCACAGTCTTACAAGCATGTAATACGGTAGCATGATCCCGTTTTCCTATTTGAGAACCAATACTTGCTAAAGAGGCCTTTGTAAACTTTTTAGCAAAAAACATGGCCAATTGTCTTGCTTGAACGATATGTCTTTTTCTGGTTTTGGACTGCAGTGTTGCAACATCCATTTGGAAATAATCTGAAACCACTTTTTGAATGTAGTCGATAGAAACTTCTCTTTTGGTGTTTTTTACAAACTTCTCAACGATTTGTTTAGCAAGATCAAGTGTTACCTCTTTTTTATTGAAGGAAGATTGTGCAATTAAAGAAATGATAGCACCTTCTAGCTCACGAACATTTGTTTTGATGTTCTTTGCAACATAATCTACAATATCATCAGGCATCTCAACACCATCACGATATAGCATATTGCGTAAGATAGAAACACGAGTCTCGAAATCTGGCTTTTGTAATTCTGCTGATAGTCCCCACTTAAAACGAGAAAGTAGGCGCTGCTCTATATCCTGCATATCTACAGGAGCTTTGTCAGAAGTTAAAATAACTTGCTTTCCGTTTTGGTGTAAATGATTGAATATATGGAAGAATACATCTTGAGTCCCAGTCTTGCCAGATAAAAACTGAACGTCGTCAATAATTAAGACGTCAACTATTTGATAAAAATGAATGAAATCATTTCTATTATTCTTTTTAACCGACTCTATATATTGTTGAGTGAATTTTTCAGCTGATATATAAAGGACAGTCTTTTCTGGGTACTTATCTTTAATTTCAACACCAATAGCATGTGCAAGATGTGTTTTTCCTAAACCGACACCACCAAAAATCAATAGTGGGTTAAATGAAGTGCCTCCTGGTTTATTTGCAACAGCTAATCCGGCTGAACGTGCTAAACGGTTTGCATCACCCTCTAAAAAGTTCTCGAAATTATAACTTGGATTGAGCTGAGATTCGATCTTTACATTTCGAATTCCAGGAATGACAAAAGGGTTTTTAAGTTCCGGGCTTTTGTTTTTTAAAGGGACATCGACTTCTTGAGCTTTTACATTTCCACGATTAGAACTTGGTATTTTCTCAGTAAATGGCTGCTTATTACCATAAGTGTTTTCCATTTTAATAATGTACACTAATCTGGCATTTTCACCTAATTCTTTAGTAAGGGCAACCTTAAGTACCTTTACATAATGTTCTTCAAGCCACTCGTAAAAAAATTTACTAGGTACTTGAATGCTTAATGCGTTATCAGTAAGTTTTACAGCTTTGATTGGTTCAAACCATGTTTTGTACGCTTGAGGCTGAATATTGTCCTGAATAAAAGACAGGCAATCGCTCCAAACTGATTCCGCAGTTTTTGTCATTATTAATACTAGTTAAATAGTTAGGTTTATCAAAATCAGGAGATTATTTTAGCCCTAAATGACCTCCTTGATAAGGTGAACAAATATGTGAACAAATTATCTAAAAAAAAAATGAAATTGGGGTTGAATTTCTAGAATTTTTTGTGCATGTTTCGTTCCGATAAATTTACATTAAATTAACGCGTAAAAATAATTTATTTTAGTGAAATTCGATGAAATACAAATAAAGGTGAGGTATGGCGAAACCGATAAAATGGGAGTCGTATATCATGGAAATTACGCACAATACCTAGAGTTGGGGCGCATTGAGTGGTTAGATAAGCTCGGTTTTTCCTATAAAGAAATGGAGGATAGTGGTGTAATGCTACCTGTTTTTTCTTTGGAGTTAAATTATAAAAAATCTGCCCGTTTTGGAGATGTGTTAACGTTAAAAACCATCTTGAAAAAAACACCTACAGTAAAGATAGAATTCGACTACGAAATCTATAATCAGTATGGAGAATTACTAACTTTGGCGAACACGGTTTTAGCATTTTTAGACATGGAAACTAACAAACCGATACGCGCACCAGAATATTTAATAAAAAAGTTAAACAGCTTTATGTAAGTAGGTTAGTTATTTTTACCTCAAAGATAGCTTCAAAGAGGTTTTTTATCATTTCTGATTCACTTTTTCTTACAGAAATTATCAATTGACAATTTATTTCAAGTTGTTGCGAAATGATATTTACATTTTTTTCTTTGACTATTCGCATTACCTTATTCATGTTTTTATAATCAAAAACTAGCTTAAATTGAGAATCAATTGTCTTTTCTACAATCGTACTTTCCTCTAGTGAAAGTTTCGCTGCAGTTCGATATGCATTGATCAATCCACCAACTCCTAATTTAACCCCACCAAAATATCGTACAACAACAATCAATATATTGGTTACATCAAAGGATTGAATTTGTCCATAAATGGGTTGTCCTGCAGAATTGGCAGGCTCTCCATCATCATTTACTCTATACTTTAGAGTATCGGCACCTAATTGATATGCATAGCACCAATGTCTTGCTGCATGATGTTTCTTTTTTAATAATGTGATTTGCTGTTTTACATCTTCTTCGGTAGAAACCGGAAAGGCAAAACCAAAAAACTTACTGTTTCTGTCTTTAAACAAAGTTTCTTTAGAAGGTTTTGTAATGGTTTTGTAAGTATCCTTCATCTTGTTAAGCAAAACTGATAATTATGATAGAAACGATTGCTAGTACAATGCCATACCAATTTTTTGGAATAAGTTTTTCCTTAAAAAGTAACAAGCCACACAAAGTAGTGAGCATAACGATGCCTACATTATTAATAGTAAATAAGGTGGAACTTTCTAGTCCTTCAGTATTCAAAGCCTTCAATAAAAAGTAAATAGAGTAATAATTAGGTATACCTAAACAAATGCCAGCAACAACATTTTTAAGATTGATTTGTAGTTTGCCTCGTATACCTTTAATTGTAAGAATACTTATTCCAATTATTGCGGCAAATGCGAATATAGTTGCGGAGAAAATAGGAATGCCACCTTCCGGTAGATATTTCGTTTCAAAGTATTTAATAGCAGTGTCTATGACGCCGGAACCAATAAATAATAGAAAAGGGAACAATAGGCTATTTTTATTCTTCTGAATACTTTTTTTCTTTATTGCGGTAAGATAAACTGCGAATAACGCAAGCACTATTCCTGTTATTTTGAGAAAATGTACAGACTCCTTATACGCCCAAATCCCAAAAATAATGGGAATTACAACCGACATTTTTCCGGCAACTGAAGCGACTGATAATCCGTTTTGTTGCGATGTTAATGCCATTAAATTAAAAACTGAGATAAATAAAAGCCCGAGAAACACCGTCCCCCAAAACCATGAAGTTTGCGGTATTTCGGCAATACTAATATTCCCATCATACACTAAAAAACCGGTTGTTGCGGCCGCGATATAGTTAACAACAATGGCTTGCATCGTATTCACCTTGTAAACCTCAAAAAGCTTGAAGATTACAAAAAGTAAACTGGATATTAATACACTAACTATTAGATAAATCATGCGCTAAAAATGGGATTTTTAAAAAGATCAACAACATCATCGACTCCTGGTTCTAAATTCCATGTCTGAATATTTAGTGCGGAAGCTGCTATTATATTTTCCGGAGTGTCATCTATAAACAATGTTTCTTCTGCCTTTAAATTATTCTCTTTTAAAACGTATTTGTAAATTTCATGATCCGGTTTACGCATCCCAATTTCATGAGAAAGATAGAATTTTTGAAAACACTTCTTAAAGCGATCATATCTGGCATTATTCATATTTTCTTTTACCTTTTTAATATGAAGTTCGTTGGTATTACTTAAAAGGAATAAGTTGAATTCTTCTTTTGAAGTCAGTTCTTCGATAAATGATAAACGATATTCAGGAAAATCTAGGATAATGTCGTTCCATGCACCTTCCAAGTCTTTTTCACTTGCACGTGGGAATAGCGATTTGTAAAAAGCTATAAATTCAATACTACTGATTTCGCCTTTTTCATACTGATTGTTGATTTCATTCATTTCTGGGGTTACTTGATGAAGTCCAAATTGCTTCATTGTATTTAATGTTGCGGACTTATCTAGATTGATAAAGATGTCGCCAAAATCGAATAGTAAGTTCTTAATCATGTGTTTGTATAGATACTTAATAGATCTTGATCAATGTTCAAGGACTCAGAAGATGAAGTACTTATCAATGGCGCCTTTATCCCGTTTTTGAAAGTGATTTTTCCTTTAAAAACCCGTGCCTCATCCCATAAGTTAGCATCGATAAATGTTTGTATAGTTTTGCTTCCTCCTTCAATTATAACTGATAGAATTTGATGCTTTACAAGTACCTCACATAATTGTTTAGAGATTTCTTTTGAAAAATCAATAGGCTCAAAAGTTAAATACTCGAGGTTATCAGTGGAATTATTTTCACAAACTACAATGGTTTTAGTATCTCCTTTAAAAACAGCAGCATCTTTAGTAATTTTATTTGATCGATCGATGACAATTCGGATAGGAGATTTTCCTGACCAATCTCTGGTTGTTAAACTAGGGTTGTCTTTTAGTACTGTTTTGGTTCCAACTAAAATTGCTTGTTCTTCACTACGCCATTTATGAACCAACTGCCTGCTTTTGGTATTGGTAATCCAAACAGGTTCTTTTTTTTCTCTAGTTGAATCTTCAGGCGCAATAAAACCATCCGCGCTTTCGGCCCATTTTAAAATAATGTACGGTCGTTTTTTATTGTGATAGGTTAAAAAACGTTTATGATGTTCTTTACATTCATCTTCAAGACAACCAACCTGAACATTACATCCAGCCTCACGAAGTTTTTCAACCCCTTTGCCTGAGACTTTTTGATTTAAATCAATCGTGCCAATAACTACCTGATAAATTTCATGTCTAATAATGAGGTCAGCACATGGCGGGGTTTTGCCAAAATGAGAACAAGGTTCTAGGGTAACATAAAGTGTGGCTTTTTTTAAAAGTGATTTATCATGTACATTTTCTATTGCGTTTACTTCGGCATGAGGTCCGCCATATTCGCTTGTAAAGCCTTCGCCAATTATTTTATTATCATATACAACAACACATCCCACTGAAGGATTTGGATAGGTGTTTCCAATTCCCTTTTTTGCCAGCTCTAAGCACCGACGCATAAAGTGTTCGTGACTATTCAATGTTTACCTCCTCAGTAATATCAATAGGATAATCGTATGAAAGGCCAAGAGCTTTGTAGGCTATCGCTCCTTTGTACTGTACCTTAATTTTCTTGGTTAAAAGCGTAGTTAGCAAACCACCTATAAGATTATCCTTATTCTTTTTAAAAACATCATTAGTTGCAACTTTGGCAACTAGCGGAATCGCAAACTGGCGTTTTCCGGGAACATCAAAAGCTTCCGTTTGCACAGTGGCAACATTGACATTGGCAATTATTACATCAATACCGTCGGTCTTTAAGGTTCCTCCTAAATCATTAGGATTGTTGAAATAAGCATCGGCCTTTATGGTTAAAGTGTCCGATGAAACGCTGACTACTTCAATGTTATCCACTGCAATAAATTCTGGTTTTTCATTGACAGTGCAGCCTATAAAAATTACTAATACTAATAAGAGTGTTGTTAATTTAGTTTTCATTTTTCCGAAGATGTATCTTTACAAAAGTAACATTTATCAGTCCGATGGAGAATATCATAATAAGAGAAATTAAAAAGAGCGATAATGCTGCGATAGAACACATCATAAAACAGGTTTTAGAGGAAATGGGAGTGCCTAAAACAGGATCAACGTACGAAGATGAATCTTTAAAGCTTATGTTTGAAACCTATCAAGATAAAAATGCGACTTATTACGTTATTGAAAAATCGGGTCGGATTCTCGGGGGAGGAGGTTTTTCTCAACTGGCAAATGCAGACCCTTCGGTATGTGAAATACAAAAAATGTATTTAATTAAAGAAACAAGAGGACTCGGTTTAGGTAAAAAGTTACTTGCAAAATGTATTGATGGTGCTCGAAAATCGGGCTATAAAACCTGCTATTTGGAAACAATGCCTTCCATGAAAGCGGCGCAACATCTATATCAACTAAACGGATTTAATTATATAGATAAACCTAAAGGTGATACCGGACATACTGCTTGTCAAGTGTGGATGGTGAAGGAGTTTTAGTCTAGGAAAATCAATTTTACAAATTCCAAACTCTAAACTATTGTGATTCGCAGGCCCTCCAAATGGGATCATACGATGGAGTAGGAGCAACGATTTCGAGAGACTCTTTTTTGACCGGGTGCTCTAAAACGAGCTTTCTAGCATGAAGATGAATGCTCGCGTCTTTATTACTTCTGTTAAAACCATATTTAAGATCACCCTTTATGGGGCTGCCTATTTTTGATAACTGTGATCGTATTTGATGATGTCGACCCGTTTTCAGGTCAATTTCCAGCAAGCAATAGGAGTCTAATTTTTTAACGATTTTATAAGACAGAATAGCCTTTTTACTATCGGGAACTTCATTGTCATTGGCATAACTTTTATTCTGTTTTTCATTTCTTTTTAGCCAATGCACCAATTCCATTTCATTTTTATGAGGCTTTTCTTTGACTACGGCCCAATAAGTTTTTTGAGTTTTTTTCTCCGCAAACATCTTGTTAAGACGGGTTAATGCCTTGCTAGTTCTAGCAAAAATAACAATACCACTAGTGGGCCTGTCCAACCGATGTACAACGCCTAGATATACATTGCCAGGTTTCTCGTATTTGTCCTTAATATATGCTTTGACAACTTCGCTTAGTGGAATGTCCTTTGTTTTGTCACCTTGAACAATATCGCCTGGTCGTTTGTTGATAGCTATTATATGATTATCCTCATATAATACTTGAAGATTCTCTTTATTAGAATAGGTTTTCAATACTGTTCGTCTTCATTAGGGAAGTCACCTGATTTAACATCAGTCTTGTATTGCTTAAAGGCATCTGTCATGGCCGAGTACATATCTAGATAACGTCTTAGAAAGCGAGGATTGAATTCATGTGTCATTCCTAACATATCATGCGTAACGAGTACTTGTCCATCGGCACCATTACCTGCACCAATTCCTATAACTGGAATTCGAATACTTTCGGCTACGCTTTTTGCTAAGTGTGCCGGCACTTTTTCAAGTACTACTCCAAAACAACCTAATTTTTCTAGCAATTTGGCGTCTTCCTTTAGTTGCGCTGCTTCCTCCTCCTCCTTAGCTCGTACGGTGTATGTGCCAAACTTATAAATGCTCTGTGGAGTCAATCCCAGATGTCCCATAACAGGGATACCCGCAGCTAAAATGCGTTTAACCGATTCTTTAATCTCTTTACCACCCTCCATTTTCACAGCATGAGCACCCGATTCTTTCATAATTCGGATAGCAGATCGCAATGCCTCTTTTGGGTCAGACTGGTAACTTCCGAAAGGAATATCAACAACTACCAAAGCGCGTTCAATAGCTCGAACCACTGAAGATGCATGATAAATCATTTGATCTAGAGTTATCGGTAGTGTTGTTTCGTGCCCCGCCATTACATTACTTGCAGAATCTCCTACAAGAATCACGTCTATACCAGCACCATCAATAATTTTTGCCATTGTATAATCGTATGCTGTAAGCATCGAAATTTTCTCGCCATTGGCTTTCATTTCAACAAGGCTATTGGTGGTAACTCTTTTGTATTGCTTTTTAGCTACAGACATATAGAATAGGATTAAAAGTGCGTAAAATTAGGTAAAAATGAAATGGGAATTAAAAATAATTTTTTGATGGAATGCGCAATTTTCAAGGGAATAAAATATCAAATTAGCTGTTTGGGCATCATATTTTATAATTATATTGAATTAATTTATTATGCATACATACTAATTTCGTTTAAACCCTAACAAAATGAAACGTTTTTTATTTCTAATAGCATTGTTTTGTGCTTTTTTAGCTCATTCGCAATCGACTGAAGAGGTTGTGAAAAATGCCATCATTGACTTTTTTGACGGTTTTCATAAGGGCGATTCCCTAAAGTTGACATCCGTATTAATGAAGGATACCAAATTGCAATCTGCCGTTAAGACAAAAGAAGGACAAGATAAGTTAATGAGTACCCCAATAGATAAGTTTATCGCATCGCTTATCAAGCCGAGAAAGGACATATACGAAGAACGTTTGTTATCCTACAAAGTCTTGGTCGATGGTAATATGGCTCATGTTTGGACGCCCTATGAGTTTTATGTAAATAGTCAACTATCACATTGTGGCGTGAATTCTTTTCAGTTGTTTAATGACAATGGGCAATGGAAAATCACCTATATACTTGATACACGGCGAAGAACTGGTTGTGAAACTAAATCGGAATAGTTGAAAAAGGAGTTTTCATTAATTAGTACATATATAGAACAGGGTGATACATTAAATAAAAAGGTGTCTAAGAGTCCTGTTATATGGCATTTGGCTCATAGCGTAAAAGTTATAAACTCAATAAGTAAGGCTTTAAAAACGTCTAACCCTGATGACTATAAACCTCGATTTAATCTTGTTGGGACAATAGTATTAACAGCAGGTAGTATTCCGAGAGGTAGAGGCAAAGCCCCAAAAAAGTCTCAACCAGGGGATACTATTGATGTGGAGGAACTCAAGAAGTATATTGAGATTGCCAAGCAAGAATTTTCAAACCTTAAGAAGTTAGATCCAAAATCCCATTTCAGTCACCCTTACTTTGGCCAGTTGAATCTTAAAAAAGCGAAGAAATTTATTAAAATACATACTCGACATCACCTTAAGATAATTAAAGATATAATACAGTAAACCCCGAAAGTAAACCTATTCAATTTTTAGAATATTTATATGACGACAGAACGATTTTACAGCGTAATTAAAGGAACAGGAAGTTATATTCCTAGTAAGCGCGTAATGAATGAAGATTTTTTAGAGCATGAATTTTATGATAGCTCAGGAGAAAAATTGAATAAGCCTAATCAAGAGATTATTGAGAAGTTTGAGGCTATTACAACGATACAAGAACGCCGTTATGTAAATGATGATCAATCGACTTCCGATATTGCATATTTGGCATCAGAAAAGGCGATTGAAGATGCAGACATTGACAAAGAAACACTCGATTACATTATAGTAGGACACAATTTCGCAGAGTCTAAAATAGGGAATAACCGAATGGAGCAGATTCCCACCCTGGCTGCACGTGTTAAACAAAAACTCGGAATTGAAAACCCAGCAACTGTAGCCTACGATTTACCATTTGGCTGCCCAGGATGGGTACAAGGTATGATTCAAGCTGATTATTATATACGTTCTGGTGATGCAAAAAGAGTTTTGGTTATTGGTGCTGACGTGCTTTCTAGAGTCTGCGATCCACACGATAGAGATAGTATGATTTATGCAGATGGTGCAGGGGCTACTATTTTAGAATCTTACAATGGTTCTGAACCTAAAGGAATTTTAGCGCATGGAACTAGATCGGACACCATTGAACATGCTAATATGCTTTTCATGGGACCGTCATATAATAAAGATACCAGTGAGCCCGATAACATTTATTTAAAAATGTTTGGTAGAAAGCTATATCAATATGCTTTGGAAAATGTTCCTACGGCAATACAAGCTTGCTTGGAGAAAAGCGGAACTCATCTGTCTGAGATCAAAAAAATACTTATCCATCAGGCCAATGGTAAAATGGACGAAGCCATTTTAAAAAGATTGTATAAACTATACGATATACCGGTTGTCGCAACAGAGATTATGCCGATGACCATCGAAAAATTTGGAAATTCATCTACGGCAACTGTACCAACTTTATTGGACCTTATTTTAAGAGGTCAGGTTGATGGACATTCTATTGAAAAGGGAGATAAAGTTGTTCTAGCTTCGGTTGGTGCTGGTATGAATATTAATGCGATTGTATATCAGATGTAGCTTTTAATGTTTGATTTACAGAAGGTAGTCGCTGAATACTGTTTGCTGAACTCTAGCAATCGCTTAAGCTAACCTTTACAGCAAGTCCGCCTTCACTCGTCTCCTTATACTTGGTATTCATATCCTTTGCGGTTTCCCACATGGTTTCGATTACTCTATCTAAAGGAACTTTTGCATTAGCGGCATCGGTGTCTAATGCCATTTCGCAGGCATTTATGGCTTTAATTGCTCCCATAGCGTTTCGTTCAATACATGGTATTTGTACTAGGCCACCAATCGGGTCACAGGTTAAACCTAGATGATGTTCCATGGCAATTTCACTTGAGATCATTACCTGCTCAGGAGTACCACCCATGAGTTCTGTTAATGCTCCAGCAGCCATAGCTGATGATACACCAATCTCGGCTTGACAACCGCCCATCGCAGCTGATATGGTAGCCCCTTTTTTAAATAAACTTCCAATCTCACCAGCAACCAGCATAAATTGTTTGATGTCGTCAAAATTAGCATCGTGATTTTCAATGACCATATAATACATCATAACCGCGGGAATTACTCCAGCACTGCCGTTTGTTGGAGCGGTTACAACTCTACCTAAGGATGCATTTACCTCATTTACTGCTAATGCAAAACAGGACACCCATTTTAGTATTTGGCGGAATTTTACTTCGGTATCTCGTATAGAAGTAATCCATTCTGTCGGATTGCTATAAACGGAATCGCCAATAAGTTTTTTATGTGTATCGAATGCACGACGCCTTACATTTAGCCCACCAGGGAGCGTACCTTCAGTATGGCAACCTGTGTACATGCTTTCGAGCATAACGTTCCATATCTTTGAAATGCGCTCATCAATTTCAGCATCGCTTCTTAGCGACTTCTCGTTTTCTAAAACAATCTCCGATATTTTCTTTTGTTCCTTCTTACAGTAGTTAAGAAGGTCGATAGCCTTTTGTATCGGTTTTGGAAATTCTTTAAAATTCGCCAACTTTTTTTCTTTGCGTCGCCTTTCTTCCTTCACGACAAAACCACCGCCAATAGAGTAGAAGGTAGAAGCGATTTTTTTACCAGTATCCGTAACGGCTCGAAACGTTAAACCATTTGGGTGAAACTCCTTGAAATCTCTATTGAAAATTATTTGAGAGGTAGGATCAAAAGAGACCGTTTTAATCTGGTCTAATTCGATCTGGTTAGATGATTTGATGGTTTCGACAATCTCTGAAATTTTAGATACGTCGATAAGTTGAGGGTCATATCCGCATAACCCCAATAACACGGCAATGTCAGTTGCGTGACCTTTTCCTGTCAATGATAATGATCCGTATAGATCAATGGAAACAGAAACAATTGAATTAAATTCATTGTTCTTTTTCAATTCTGCTAACCATCTTCGACCAGCCCTCCATGGCCCCAGTGTATGCGAGCTTGATGGTCCAACACCGATTTTTAACATATCAAAAATGCTAATGCATTCCATCTAACAAACGGATTAAAATTGTGGTACAAATATAATTTTTGAATACTATTTCTAATGATTTTTGAATACTGATTTATTGAATAATAAATTCCAGTTGTATCAATATGGCCTGAAGTTCCGGGTATTAATAATTTTCATAAATTAGAAAAACCAACCAAAAACCAATATTATGAGTACTTCAAAGAAAATTATTTCCGTAATTCTTGGCGCCCTTATTTTGTTTATCTGGAGCATGGTATCATGGATGGCACTGCCATTTCATGGGAACACTTTGACCCAAATTCCTGAAGGAACAGTTGACTTACAAAAGATGCAAAATGATATGCCAGAAGACGGGGTGTATCATTATCCGGGTATGCCAGCTGATGATTCACCGGAAACTATGGCGGCTATGGAAGAAAAATTAAACAAAGGTCCGAGAATAGCCTTAATGGTCTATAAAAGTGGAGCAACTAAATTAATGGACCCCATGCAATTTGTCTTGGGCTTCGTAATTAATCTTTTAACCGTGATAGGTTTGTTTTACATAGTTTCCAAACTAGCAGATAAATCTATTAAGTCAATCTTAACGACTGTAATTGTTATCGGCTTAATAGTTGGCTTTGCAAGTGATTTTGCAATGTTGAACTGGTGGATGTTCCCGATGGATTTTACTATCACAAATGTGTTCGATTACTTAGTTTCATTTTCATTAGTGGGATTATTGTTTGGGAGCTATTCATTTAAGAATGCCTAATCTGCATTAGTACTTTGATAAGTAATATGAAATGAACTATTTCTAATGGTATTGTCATAAATATAAAAGAGCAACTGTCTTCTGCTACAAACTAAAACTGTCATCATGGCAGTTTTTTTTATTGGCATAAAGATTGACATTGGTAAAGAAAACATGTCAATTAAGAAAATAAAAATCATACAATGAGTAAAATAATTGGAATCGATTTAGGAACAACCAACTCTTGTGTCTCTGTAATGGAGGGTAACGAGCCTGTTGTAATTCCTAATGCTGAGGGAAAAAGAACAACTCCATCGGTGATCGCTTTTGTAGAAGGTGGCGAGATTAAGGTTGGTGACCCTGCAAAACGTCAGGCAGTTACGAATCCAACGAAGACCATTTCTTCGATCAAACGTTTTATGGGTAATAAGTATTCTGAGTCTAAAAAAGAAGCAGAACGCGCAGCTTATAAAGTGGTAAAAGGCGATAACGATACACCACGTGTAGATATTGATGGTCGTTTATACACTCCGCAAGAATTGTCAGCAATGACACTTCAAAAAATGAAAAAAACAGCCGAGGATTACCTTGGTCAAGATGTAACGGAAGCGGTAATTACTGTACCAGCTTATTTTAATGATGCACAACGCCAGGCGACTAAAGAAGCAGGTGAGATTGCAGGATTAAAAGTACGTCGTATTATAAACGAACCTACAGCTGCAGCATTGGCTTACGGTTTAGATAAAAAAGGTCAAGATCAAAAGATCGTAGTATTTGATTTTGGTGGTGGTACACATGACGTTTCTATCCTTGAATTAGGTGATGGCGTTTTTGAAGTACTTGCAACTGATGGAGATACACACTTAGGTGGTGATGATGTTGATCAAAAAATTATCAACTGGTTAGCTGAAGAGTTCAAGGCTGAAGAGTCTATGGATCTTCGTGAAGACCCAATGGCGTTACAACGTTTAAAAGAAGCTGCAGAAAAGGCGAAGATTGAACTATCATCTTCACCACAGACAGAAATTAACTTGCCATATGTAACGGCTACTGCAACAGGACCAAAACACTTGGTACGTTCATTAAGTAAAGCTAAGTTTGAGCAGTTAATAGATGATTTAGTAAAAAGAACAATTCAGCCATGTGAGGCGGCAATGAAAGCTGCCGGCTTGAGTACTGGAGATATCGATGAGGTAATTCTTGTTGGTGGATCGACTCGTATTCCTGCCGTACAAGAAGCTGTTGAAAAATTCTTCGGTAAGAAACCGTCAAAAGGAGTAAATCCTGATGAAGTTGTTGCAGTTGGTGCAGCTATTCAAGGTGGTGTATTGACTGGAGATGTGAAAGATGTATTGTTACTAGATGTAACACCACTTTCATTAGGTATCGAAACAATGGGTAATGTAATGACAAAGCTTATTGATGCGAATACTACCATTCCGACAAAGAAATCACAAGTCTTCTCTACAGCAGCTGATAATCAACCTTCGGTTGAGATTCACGTACTGCAAGGAGAACGCCCAATGGCGGGAGATAATAAGACAATCGGTCGTTTTCATTTGGCTGATATTCCACCTGCACCAAGGGGAACACCTCAAATTGAAGTGACTTTTGATATTGATGCAAATGGTATTATCAACGTTTCAGCTGCTGATAAAGCGACCGGTAAATCACAAAACATTCGTATCGAAGCATCTTCTGGTTTGACTGATGAAGAGATTCAAAAAATGAAGCAGGAAGCTGAAGCCAATGCAGAAGCTGATAAGAAAGCGAAAGAGCAAGCAGATAAGTTGAATGAGGCTGATGGAATGATCTTTCAAACAGAAAAGCAATTAAAAGAGTTTGGCGATAAATTATCTGATGATAAGAAAAAGCCAATCGAAGATGCTTTAACTGAATTGAAAGCTGCTTACGAAACTAAGAATCTTGATGTAATTGCTCCGGCATTAGATAAGATCAATGAAGCTTGGAAAGTAGCCAGCGAAGAAATGTACAAAGCACAAGCTGAAGCTCAAGGCGGTGCACCAGGTCCTGATGCAGGTCAAGGTGAGCCAGCTGATGCAGCTGATGATGTGCAGGATGTTGACTTCGAAGAAGTGAAATAGTACTGAGTACTTAATATTAAGTATATAGATATTAGAAAGCGCGACCATTGGGACGCGCTTTTTTAATATTATGATATTGTGGTTATGTCTCCTCGAGCATAGTCGACCGGTTTTAACCGTTATTTGTAGCTACAAATTAACCCGCTTATACCTAGGATACTTTAACTGATACGAAAAAGTCTCCTTTTTCTGATCTCCACTTTTTAGGTCTAAGTTCCAGGTTAGCAACCCTTTTTTCTTATCGTATTCTGCAGTGTAGGTCTCGATATCATCAACTTTAATTTCTTTGTTTGAAGATTTCGGAATACGGTCCATTAGCTTGACTGTTATAGCGGTAGACTTATTATTCTTAATCTCTAAGTCATAGATTCGATCTAAAATGCGGTTGCTACCGGTAAACGATTTGCTTTTGAAATTGCGTCTTAGTTTTCTAGATACGATTACATTAGGGTCAATACCTAAAGAGACAACTAATTTTCTTGAAATTGCATATGGATCTATTGTAGTCTTTCCAGCATAGCTGCCTTCAAAGTAAATATTGGCTTCGCCTGGTAATAGCTGTAACTTTTCCCATTCTTTAATCTGTGCTGTTAAAAACACGTTCTCATTTAAAACAGGAGCAGTAAAGTATTCGTAATCTGCATTTAATTCATGATCGTCTATTCTAATAACCGTAATATCAGCGTCAGATTTTATGGAATATCTTTTTTTGATAATGAATTTGGTGTTGATTTTGCCTTCGTCGATTAGGCTAGGTTTGGTGGTTATAATTATTACGCCGGCTGATGCCCGAATTCCATATAAAGATGTGGCCGCGGTACCTTTCAAAACTTCCATCGATTTTATCTCACTTTCCGGAAGATCCCCTTCTGAATAATTAGAAACAGGAACTCCATCAATTATATATAAGGGTAGTTGTGGCTTATAGGACGAAGCGCCTCTGATTCTTATGTTAGATGAGTTACCTGATGCCCCAGATGCATAACCTGTAACAACAACTTCTTGTAGCATTTGCACATCTTCCTCTAAACCAATATTCATTATTGATGAATAAATAGGTTGTTCTATATTTTTAAATCCAACATAAGAGAATACCAAAACTTGGCCTGATGTGACATCAATGGTGTAGTTACCGTCAAAGTCAGTTTGCGTTCCGTTGGATGTTCCTTTTACTACAACACTACATCCAGGTAATGGTTGCCCAGTTTGATCAGTCACCGTTCCCGATATTCTTTTCACAGATGGATTATAGTAGTACTTTTGTTTTTTAGTAGTACTTCGAGCCTTATAATTATGCCCCACAAAGTTGAGGTATTTTGTATCTAAATTCGGTTTCGCTACATTAATATTCGGATTTCCTGTTGAAAGTATCAGCTTCGCATTTTCCCAATCCTCACCAGTTTTTTGATATACATGCGCTTTATAAGACAGTTTTAAAGGCGCATCTAGTTTTTCTGATTTGATATCGTAATTAGGAATCCAACCAGCATCATCTACTTTATACTTTACAGTCAAATTTAGCTTGGTATCGATAGGCGAATCAAACTTTATGCTGATTTCACCTTGTTCCTGTTGCGGTTTGTTATTGATTTCGGCTAGCTGTTTTCTGATCGCTGAACTATCCGATTTTAGATCGTTTATTTTTTGATTCGTATCAAAAATCTCATTTTTTATCGCTGTCATCCGCTCGCGATAATAGGTGCTCACCTTTTTAAGCTTTTCTAAATCAAGCGTCTCTTCATTTCCAGTGACAAGTCGGTTTAGTTGAATCACATTTTCTTCTTCATTAAGACCATTGATTACGTTTTTAAGTTTTGAGATCGCCAATGAATTCAGTTCAATCCTATCTTCCAGCGCTTTAATCTCAGGAGTACTTTCTGGTTTTTCTAAGTAGTTGATGTCATAAGCAATGGATAGAATGGAAACGTTTCCCAGTCCGGATAGTTGAATACTACTCTCATCAATTTTTGTTGAAAGACCTTCTAGAACAAGTTCTGAAGTTCCAGCATCCAAATAAATAGAAGCATTTCGGGTAATTTGAGCGCCGTTTAAATAAACTGTTACTTCTTTAATGGTAGAAGGGACCTTTTTGTCATTTGCAAAACTGACAGTTGTGCAAAATACTAGGAGTAAAAGCAGTGATCTCATGATGGTAGTTTTAAAGTTTAGGTGAAGGTATAATCAGCTTATAACTTTAAAAATGATGAATTAGGGAAGTGGTCTAAATGGAAAGGGAACAGCTTATTTAGATTAGCAAGCTTACTTAACCTGCGAGGTCTTCAAGACCTTGTAGGTTTCTTATAACATCTAGATAACTTTGATCAGTTCAAACCTACAAGGGGGTCTTTGCTCGTTCCTTGCGGCAGACGACACCTTGCAGGTTAGCCTAGGAACTTCGCCTGCAACTCAGGAGTAGGTAACCAGCAACTTTCTTGCTTTCCCCACCATTTATATCGGTTTCGAGCAATAAAGTCATAAAAGGGATCACGAAGAAATTTAGGGAGAATCAAGAAAACGGAAAGAAGGGTATAAGCACCTTTCATGTCCTTCGCAATGCGAATTGCAGCACAAGACTTGGTCCAATAATCATAAGTCTCATCAACTAGTATGATAGAATCAATTTTAGAGGTGTCAACACCAATTTCTTTGGCAAGCTGCATTCCAAAATCGGATTGTAAAGAGGCATAGCGGAACACGTCATTTTTATCGTGTTCAATTACGGTTTGTACGGCATTATTGCACAAATTGCAAACACCGTCAAATAAAATCACCTTTTTACCTTTTGGAAATATATTCATTACCACAAAGATACATCAGTTTAAAGTTTACGGTTTACAGTTTAAGGTTTTTTTAGCGAATGGGTTGGTATCAAATGAATCTCAATTTTGAAATTTCAACTCATAACTCATAACTCTAAACTAACTATAGCCCACTCAAATACCCATATAAATCTGTTTCCTTATCAAGATTCAACTTCTTTTTAAGACGATATTTTGATTTTAGCACACTATCCGGTAATACATTCAACATATCAGCTATTTCTTTAGTGGAGAGATTCATTTTTAAGAACGATGCCAAGCGGATTTCCTTTTCTGAAATATCGGCATAAACTGACTTTAGTTTATTGTCAAAATTGTCGTGTACCTCAGCGAAGTAACTTTTAAATACTTCCCAGTCTTTGTCGCCTGAACTTTCTTTTTTAAGCAGCATTACGAGACGCTTGAACTCCATTTTAAATTTATCGGGAGACCTTTTGAGGTTTTCTAGATTTTCCTTTAGCTCCGTCAAGAAGGAGTTCTTCTGAACCAAATGCAGTGTCTGACTTGCCAGCTCTTTCTTTTTAAATTCAATTTCCTGTTTGTAGATTTCTTCTTGTTTTTCGCGTTCAATTTTGTTTTTCTTCATTCGTTGGCGAAAACCGAAGAATAATAATCCAGATAATACGATTCCGCCTATCGTGCCACCTGCATATAGCGTTTTATTGAGCTTGTCAACTTTTGCTTTTTCGTTAAGGGTTTTTATTTCTTCCTCCTGTAACGCAAGGGCAGCCTCTTTTTTTTCGGTTTGGTACTTAATTTCGAGTTCATTTAATTTTTCCGTATTCTTTACATTAAGTAAGGAGTCACTTAATTGTTGATGCTTTAACCGATATTCATATGCATTGAGATAATCACCAGAGGCAGCGTATGCATTAGAAACGTTTCTGTAATCAGCAACTAGAATAGCAGTTGATTTTGATTGTATCGAATGTTTCATGCCAATTTTGTATAATTCTAACGCTTTATTAGGATTGTTTTGCCTCATATAAATTCTTCCTAAGTTTCTTGAATTGTAGGCCATTCCCTGTAAGTCTCCCATTTTTTTGGTGAGCTTAAGTGATCTTTCTATATAAAATTTTGATTTTCCAATACTATCCATTTCATAATAAAGGGTTCCCAAGCTATTGTATGTAAAAGCTAATTTGATCTTGTTGTTCATTTTTTTGTAATAAGCAATATTACTTTTGAAGTAAGGAATACCCTCAGGATACCTTTTTAACCAATTCATATTTTCCCCGAGATTGTGCCTTACTTTTACTAGTTGAGAAGTATCCTTTTCTTCCATAGCAATTTGTTCAGCTTTTCTGTAATACTCCAATGACTTTTCATATTTTTCAAGTACAGATTCTATATTACCAACTGTCATATAATTTCCTATGAGCTTTGTACGAGGCGCCTCAAATTTTTCATTAATTCGTAATGACTCAAGTGCTGCTTCCAAGCCCATTTCATATTTGCCTTGATACATAAGAGTTTTTACCATGTTCTTTAATACATTGCCAGCAAGAAGAGTATCTCCATTTTTTAGGAATAGCTCTTTAATCTCTAGATACTCATGCTCAGCATTTTCAAATTCTGCTGTAAGCGTATAATAATCAGCTATCTCAAGCTTTGCTTTAGCAATTAGACTAATATCATTAATCTTATTTGCCAAATTGATTTTTTTATCTAAAACAATTTTCGCCTTTTTTAGGTCAGTTTTTAAAAGATGCTTTACCAATTCACTATAAGTCTCTAACTTAAGCGAATCTGGCTGTTGTCTAAGTGCGGATTCAAGACTATCTATTTTGGATTGTTGCTGCCCAGAGATTGAATAAAATGAAAATACAGAAATAAATAAAATAAGAATTCTCATAAATGCGAGGTTAATTAGATGTTTTCAAAATAACATATTTGTTAATAAACCATTATGGTTATAATAGCTTGGGTCGCAATAGTGCTGCTACCGTGAGCTGTCAGTTTTACTGCTTATTCTTCAAAATTGAACTCTGCACTTCTAAATAAATCTCCATCCATCGTAAGATCCAATGATGCGCGTGCTCTATATAAACAATAAACTTACTTATAAAGAGCTTAAGTACTGATACAAATCCGTTTCCTTATCAAGATTCAACTTCTTTTTAAGTCGATATTTTGATTTTAGCACACTATCGGGTAGCACATTTAGCATATCGGCTATTTCTTTAGTGGAGAGATTCATTTTTAGGAATGATGCCAAGCGGATTTCCTTTTCTGAAATATCAGCATAAACCGATTTTAGCTTGTTATCAAAATTGTCATGTACCTCGGCAAAGTAACTTTTAAATACTTCCCAGTCTTTATCACCTGAACTTTCTTTTTTAAGAAGCATTACGAGACGTTTGAACTCCATTTTAAATTTATCAGGGGAGTTTTTTAAGTTCTCAAGATTTTCCTTTAGCTCCGTCAAGAAGGAGTTCTTCTGGACCAGATGTAGGGTCTGACTTGCTAATTCTTTCTTTTTGAATTCAATTTCCTGTTTGTAGATCTCCTCTTGTTTTTCGCGTTCAATCTTGTTTTTCTTCATTCGTTGACGGAAACCAAAGAATAGTAATCCTGATAGTAAAACACCACCAACTGCTCCACCGGCGTAAAGTGTTTTATTTAGCCTATCTACCTTAGCTTTTTCGTTAAGGGTTTTTATTTCTTCCTTCTGTAACGCAAGGGCAGCCTCTTTTTTTTCGGTTTGGTATTTAATTTTTAGATCTTCAATCTCTTGATTTTTATATGCCTTTTGAATACTATCTCGTAATTTAATGTATAATTTACTTTCCTTTAAAGCCATTTTATAATTACCCATTTCTTCATATGTGAACGATCTCGAACGATAAATATCTCTTTCTAGCCGTTTGTTACTTGATACTAAAGCCATTTGTAAAGCTTCATTAAAATATTTTAAAGATTTTGAATAATTGTTAACTGAAGACTCCAACCTGGCGAGATGAATTAACTTAAATGTTGAAGGACCATTTCTTTTTAATCGATTATCGAATTCGATTCCCGCCTTAAGGTATTCTCTTGCTTTTTCGTAACTATTCTTATGAAGGTGACTAACACCAAGATAAGCCAAAGCTCTCGAATAGTTGTTTTTTAATTTGAATTTTTTCGCTAGTTGTAATCCCTTTTCAAGATTTATTATCGCTTCGTCATATTGCTTTTCGTTAAAATATGTAAACCCAATTTCAACATAGGCATTACTTTGATATACAAAATCATCTGTTTTTAAATATATCTCTAAGGCATCTTCATAATATTTAATAGCTTCCTTTCTATTATTTCTCTTTTCTTCAATTTTAGCTAACTGAACGTTAATGTCCGCTTTTCTGTAGGGTTCACTGTCAATTGTATCTAGTATTCTTAATGCCTCTAATGACTGCCGGTATGCTTCCGTATGATCCCCCATGTTGTTTATTAATTGAGCCTTGGCACCAATATTAATGGCATAGTTGAGATAGTTTTTTAATTCTAAATAAATTTGTCCAGCTGAATCTCGCATTTTAATAGCTTTATTTTGATCCCTTTCCATTAAAGCTAAAGAGGAAATAGATTTTGCAATCATTGCAAGATCATTATTTTTTTCTGCAAGTCTTAGTGCCTTTTGGTAGTAATATTTGGATGAATCTTGTTCTTGAACAATAAAATAGTAATTTCCAATTGCATATATGGCTTGATTATATGAGTTTTCTTTACCAATTTTTTTTGCAATATTCATCGCCTGAGTTGCATGTTTTTTTGCATTTGTTGGATTACTGTAAATTTCTTCAGAAAATAACTTTTCAAAAATCTTTAATCTTATGGAATCCTGAGTAGCATTTTTCAACTCGATGGTAAGACTATCAATTTTCTTGTCGTTTTGGCTAAAGGAAACGTGAGTCAATAGGAAAAGTATAAGCACAAATAATAATCGAAAGCACTTCATATTTAGGTTGTTTAGTTTAAACTAAGATACTTATTATTAGCCTACTATAATCACCCCCGTCTAGGGTTAAAAAACTACTTGTCCATTGATTGTCTATAAAATTAATCAACAATAAGAGATTTAAAATATTGATTTTCAGAATTTTGAATGTCATTTGCTTTTTTGGTGTCTGACCAAAATCTGTAGGAAAAATTCCTGTCTGTCCATACTTTGTCCATGCCACTTTTTTTATTTCCAGTGATTTAGCACCTAGGTTTGCCATGTCATTAGATAATGGCATCACCGTTTTGTGGAACCTTACCCGATCGTGTACTGCAGACTAAAGTCGGGTAGGTCCCAAAAACGAATTGTTAATCATGTTAAACCACAAAACAATTTGGATTATGAAAACTGTATTTTTAAATCGATTCCTCCAAATCCTTTTTATTAGTAGCTTCATTATTACTTTTTCCTGTTCTAAAGATGAAGATGGACCTGAAAATCCACCAATTTCACAAGAAGATGCAACTGAATTCAACGCTGCTATGGCGCAATTAGGTGAATTTACTCAGCCTACAGAAGAACCACAACAAGAGGTAGGGGACCCAGAACTTGAACGCGATCAAGAAAATCAAACATTAGAGTGTGCTACACAGCTCTACAAATTATCGCCAGGTTTTGATGAAATGCTTACACTAGATCCCTCTACAGATGTTATTTATCCTGGTGCTATGCTAAAAGGAGAAACGATTCCTACTGGCGAGTATGTAGGGATTAATTTAGATCGAACGCCAATTACTTTATCAGCTTCGTTAACAAACATTTCTGGTAGTCCTGTAGTTACAATAGAAAATCCGACACTTTCAACGGTTCGTGAAGGTATTAAGCAAATACTTGATCAAGAAGTTACAGGGGCAACAGCGGCCAAAATTAATTATGAAATTACACAGGTGTATAATGAAAAACATATTGATGTAGCTATTGGAGTTAATTATCGTGGAGCCGGTAAAAAAGTGTCGGCGAATGTTGATTTCAGTTCATCACAATACAAAAATACCTTCGTATTGAAGTTTTTACAGCAATATTATACTATTGATATGGATCCTCCTGGACGCAATCCGAGTGATTTATTTACCAATTTACCCAATGTTGATGCTTTAGGTTCAACGAGCCCAGTGTACGTTGCATCAGTGGCCTACGGTCGAATGGTTATTTACACCATCGAAACTAATTCGAGTTTGACTGAAGTTAATGCAGCTTTCGACGCTTCAGTAGGATCTACTGATGGCAGTATCGATGCCTCGTATGCCGAAACGATTAATTCTTCTAAAATTCAAGCACTTATTATCGGTGGATCAGGTAGTGGAGCTGCTCAAACTATCAACGGACCCGCTGATGTATTTAAGTTTATTTCAGAAGGAGGTAATTATTCTAAAGAATCCCCAGGTGCGCCATTGTCTTACAAGTTGAGATACATCAGAAAAGATTTTCCAATCGCAAGACAAGTATTAACTACTGAATATCCAATAAGAACTTGTTATGAAGCATACCAAAAATATCGTATTGAACTAGGCGGTATAGAAATGATAGATCATGCGGGCGAAAACGGCGATTTATCGCTTCATGGTTACCTAAATATTAAATTATTTCAAGGAGGCGTGTTAAAAGCAAGTGAATCGTATACGCGAACTCGAAACAATTATATAAGTGTTCGTGAAGGTGTATTTTGGCCTATTCCTGGCGATGAAACAAGTGAGGTTGAACTATATAAGCCTAGTCTGGAAAATGACTATGTGATTATTGAGGCTGAATTTACAGAAGATGATGTTTTTAGCTCTAATGAATACTTAGGTAAAAGCAGTAGAAAAATCTTTTTAAAAGATATAAAATCAGAATTTGATGACGCTGGTGACCTTGTACCCCAACCAGAAATATTGGAGCTAACTGAAGATTCAGGTAGTGATTTTGATGTTACGTTTTATGTATCAAGAAGATATTGATTTCGATGTGGAGGACTGATAAGTAGAATATATAACTACTTCTTTTTATTATTTCTTAGCTTCAACCAACTCTAATAAATCCACAGAAACATTGGTTGTAAACAGGCCGTAGTTCACTACGGCTTTGTTTTTTTCAAGTTTATCAATACTTCCTATAGCCTTGCCATCAAACATACGAACGCGATCACCAACTTTTAAAGTTGGTTTTGACTTTGGTTTGGCGGCCTGTTTCTTGGCTTGTTGTTTTTCTTTCTGCTTTTCTTTTCTAACAACCGCAATTTCTTTAGAAACTTCTTTGACTACTGCAGCTTTTTTTTGCTTCTCAGCTTTTGCCTGCTTTGCAGATGTCTTTTTTCGCTTGCTATTCTCAGTTTCAACTAGTCGAAGTAATTCAGCAATAAGTGGTTTTTTCCTTTTGTCTATAAAATACTTTTCTGCAATATCGTTAAGCTTATTACCTAGATAAATCATACGCTGGTTACTATCATATAATTCCTGATAATTGCGCAATTTGGTCTTCATTTTATCATTCAGTATTTCTAAACGATCATGTTCTTCACGCGCTTTACTTTCTTCATCTTTTAGTTGTTGTGATGTTTTTTCAACAGCCCGACGTTGCTTTTGAAGCTTGGCAATAGTCGCATCGAAACGAACTTTACCGCGCTCAATTTTCTTCTTAGCCCGATTTATTAGGCTATATGGAATCCCATTTTTTTGAGCGACTTCGAATGTAAATGAACTTCCGGCTTCACCAACCACTAATTTAAAAACCGGCTCTAAGGTTCGATTATCAAATTGCATATTGGCATTGCTCATAAACGGTTGCTCATTAGCTAACAATTTCAAATTGGCATAGTGGGTGGTGATAATACCAAAGGCTTCTCGATTATAAAATTCTTCTAAAAATGCTTCGGCCAATGCACCACCTAGTTCGGGATCAGATCCAGTCCCAAATTCATCAATTAAAAACAAGGTGTTCTTGTTTACCTTTTTCAAGAAATAGTTCATGTTCTTAAGACGATAGCTATATGTGCTTAAGTGGTTTTCGATTGACTGATTATCGCCAATATCGGTCAGTATGCGGTCAAACAAACAAGTCTTACTGCGTTCATGTACAGGAATTAGAATACCGCTTTGTAACATAAGTTGTAATAACCCAATTGTTTTTAAAGTGATACTTTTTCCGCCGGCATTTGGACCAGAAATGACAATAATTCTGTTTTCCTTAGACAATTCGATAGTCTGAGGATACGTCTTTTCATTTTTTGCTTTATTAGACAAATAGAGTAGTGGGTGATAAGCGTCTCTAAAATAAAGAGATGTATCATCGACTATTTCAGGTAAAATAGCATTCAAACTTCTAGCGTGTTTTGCCTTGGCAGCGGTGACATCAATAAAGCTTAAAAAGTGTTGGTAGGCTTCCAGCTGTGGTAATGCAGGTCTTATAAATTCAGTTAGCTTGCGCAATATTTTTTCGATCTCTTCTGCTTCTTCAAAAAGAAGATTTCCCAGTTCTCTCGAAAATTGAAGTGTGACCTCTGGTTCTATGAAAACAATACTTCCTGTTTTAGAACTGCCCATGATTGCACCTTTCACTTTACGTCTGTGCATCGATTTTACGGCAAGTACCCTTTTATTTTCAACAACAGACTCTCGTATATCATCCAAATATTCGGCATTATGATAACGGGTCAGGGCAGAGGCAAAACTTTGATTAATTTTTCCTCGCACCACATTAATACGTTTTCTAACGGCAAGCAAGGTCTCCGACGCATTGTCCTTAATTTCTCCAAATCTGTCAACTACAAGATCTATTTGTTCAATAATAAATGTATTGATCTCAATGGTAGAGGCCGTTTGATTTAATATGGGATAATACTCCTTGAATTTTCTAAAGAAAACTGCCAGTTTATTTGTGGTATCCGTGATATCACTAATTTTTTTTAGAGCCTGCACTTCTAAAAATGTGTTTTCAATACGAAGTAGCTTTAGCTCCGAGTTGATTGCGCTAAATTCATGATTGGGTATGCGATTGTCATTTTCGAAAGAAGACAGGTATTCAGAGGTTTGAACCAATATACGTTCGAGCCTTTCCTTTTCTTGAAATGGCTTTATCTCTAAAGCCATTTTCTCGCCAGGATCGGTATTACAATTGGCAGCAATTTGCTCAAGAATGGTATTGAATTCTAAATCTTGAAGTGTCTTTTCAGAAATGTTAATCATGTACTGTTGATAATTTCAAAGCAAAAATAAGTATTAACTAACCCAAAGTTTAGAACTTTGATAAAGTAATAATACTGCATGAATGTAAATATTGAAACAAGCTGGAAAGAACATTTAAATGATGAGTTTGAAAAACCTTATTTTTTTGATCTTATCAATTTTGTAAAATCGGAATATAAAACCCAAAAATGTTATCCTCCGGGAAAACAGATTTTCTCCGCTTTCGATCGTTGTGCTTTTAATGATGTAAAGGTTGTTATAATTGGTCAAGATCCATACCATGGTCCAGGACAAGCCAACGGGCTTTGTTTTTCAGTTGCTGATGGCATTCCGCATCCACCATCATTAATCAATATTTTTAAAGAGATCGAGGCTGATCTTGGAACTCCGTATCCTAAGTCTGGTAATTTAGAGCGCTGGGCAGATCAGGGTGTATTATTGCTTAATGCAACCTTAACTGTTAGAGCACATATCGCAGGCTCACATCAAAAAAGAGGATGGGAACAATTTACCGATGCTGTTATTAAGACCATTTCCGAAAAGCAGGAAAAAGTAGTTTTCTTATTATGGGGCGGATTTGCTAAGAAAAAAGGGAAACAGGTTGATACTACAAAACACAGAGTTTTAACCACAGGACATCCATCTCCATTAAGTGCAAATAGAGGATACTGGTTCGGAAATAAACATTTTAGCCAAACTAACTCGCTTTTGAAAGCGATGGGGCAGTCTCCGATTGAGTGGTAGTTTTGATTACCTTGGGGTTTTTCTTTGGTTTCTTATCTACTGTGTTACTGCTAAAAATAAGTAGTACAACATTGATAAAAGTTAGAATGCCCAAAACTGTAAAAAGTGTAAGCATAACAGGTTTTTGTATAATTATTTAAGTTCGGTTGTGTTAGGGTGATGCAAATATAACGCATTGGTTGCGTATTTTGTTACAAAAATCTTAATGAAAGCCTACTTTTATGTTAAGAGGAAAATAAATACGATAAACTTCACAATATGTAGAAAATATTTTTTGTTTTTCATCAAATTAGTAAAGAAAATCAATTTCTGTTAGCGATTTAGAGGTTTGAATTAAACTGAGTTCATTCAATTTTCCAAGGATTTTTTGCAATTCGCTTTCTTTTAACTGATAGGCACTCCAGTGCGTTCGAGATAACCATTCTTGAATGTCTTCAAGTTTTTGTTCATATCTATTTGCTAAAGTTATGTCAATACTTGGAATGTTTTTGAAATCCTGAGTGCAATTATTAAGCGTTTCGATCATGTTGGAAACTGCATTTTCCTTAGTATCAAGTATTTCGTTTCTAATGGCAAGTACAAAACAAGGCCACGGTGTATTTTTAACTCCTACGCGTCTAAAAACACCTTCATCAACCAATGGTTTTGTAGTAAATTGTTCCCATAAAAAGTAATCTGCTTGACCATTAGTAAGATCATTTACAGCACCACTCAGGTTATTTACAAGTTGGAATTTAAGATCATTTGTAGGCCATTTTTTTCCTTGAGCATGCACATACGCCATTAAATGAGATCCGCTTCCATAGCGGCTAATAGCAATGGTTTGTCCCTTAAGGTCTTCTTCGTTTTTAAAGCTAGATTTGGCACCCACATGAATGCCCCACGACAAGGGACTACCAACATATACTTGTGCTATTTTTGAAGGATTACCTTCAGCAATATCTTTTACAATACCCTCGGTCAAAACAACCGCAGCGTCGATTTCACCAGCTCGAAGTGCTTTGCACATTGCGCCCGTACCACCGGGAAAGGTTTCCCACTCTACTTGAACACCATTGCGTTCAAAACTTCCATCTTCAATGCACAAGTGCCAAGGCAGGTTAAAATGTTCAGGAACACCTCCTACTTTTATTGTTGTCATTTACTATCTGCTGTAATTTTATTCAGGGTATATTCAATTAGATTTTTTACCACCGCATAGGGATCAGGGCTAAAATCACCAATCGCTCGGTTGGCTATAATGGCATTCATTGAAACTGTTTTATGACCTAGTAAAAATGCTAAACCATAATTAGCTGCTGTCTCCATTTCAAGATTGGTAATTTGCTTACCATTATAGTTGAAAGAAGCCAATTTATCATTCATCTTAGGATCGGTTGGTTGCAATCGTAATTGTCGACCTTGGGGCCCATAAAAGCCAGCATTAGTTACCGTAATGCCGTTCACAATTTCATCAGAGGATAATTGGTTTACTAATTCAGGATCTGCTTTATAGGTGTAGGGAACAGTCATATGAGTATCCCACTGCAAATGATCTTTTAGTGCTTTAGAAAATTCCAATTCTTGATGTTTTTTATCATAAAAATGCATCAGTCCATCAAAACCAATGCCATATTCGGAAATTAAAAATGAACCCACTGGAATGCTCGCTTGAATAGATCCAGAGGTTCCGATTCTAATTATCTGCAAGGATGTTTTCTTTTCTTTGATCGTTCTAGTCTCAAAATCTATATTGACTAATGCATCCAACTCATTAAATACAATATCAATATTATCAGTCCCTATTCCAGTCGAAATTACGGTTATCCGCTTGCCTTTAAAGCTACCAGTTGTCGTTTTAAATTCTCTCTTTTGTACTGTAAACTCAATACTATCAAACAAGTCAGTCACCTTAGCAACTCGATCTGGATCACCAACCGTGATAATGGTTTCTGCTAATTGTTCTGGCTTTAAATTAAGATGATAGATACTACCATCGGGATTTATGATCAATTCTGATTCCGCTATCCACATGTTATACTTTTTCTATTGTTCTTGAATTGATGTCATATACAAATCGGTACTTAGAAATACCTCCAAAAATGGTATCATCTTTTAACTTGTCATAAAAATTAGCTTCTTTGGCAAGTGCTTTTTCCCCATCCTCATTTAATACTAAAAAATCATCTTCAGCTTCAAAAAATGAATCCATTTTATCAATGATTTTTTCCAATTGAGAATCTCCATAACCATAGTAGCCCTGATATTGCAACAAATACCCTAATAAATGATGTTTAGATTTTATTTGGTGTTGGGTAATTAAATTGAGTAGATGAACTTCGATTAAATTGAGTCCACTATGCTTAGAAGGAAAACGCTTTAAATGCGCGCTCAAACAATTAGAAAGATATTTAAATGACGAAGGCTGGGTGACATATTTATGAAATTGATGATGCATGTCAGAACAGTAAATTTGCCATAGTGAATCGGCTAATTTTATGTCACTGTCTTTTAGTAAGATCTTGTTCTCAAAATGATCTAGTAATTGACCTTTCGAAAGTTCGGACAATCCTTTTAAATGATCTTCACCTGCAACCCGACCACTACAAATACTGTAAATAGGGAGATCATTACCCATTTGATGAAGCAAGCTAATAGCCGCAATCATATTAATATGGCAAAATAGGTCATACTCAAACCAAATGTTGATTTCATCATAGCCGGAAAGATCCTTTAGCATCTCAAATTGATTGCTAAACTTCTCTTCATAATACCCGACAGGTATGTCATATTGCAATTGCAAAAAACAGCTACGCAAATCAATAAACTTTGATGAATCGATTTTGTAAGTGCTAGGGCCATCACATAAGATTTCACGCCAGGTGAACATATGTTTATCAAAACCAAGATCAATTAGTCTATTGGTGAGACTATCGCCGTTTGTGATATGAAATATTTTTTTTTCCAGAATGTAGTATATGGTTGTTATTTATTTGTTGAAGTTGTAGTTACCCTCCAACTCGCTTCACCTTAAATCCCTTTTCTTTTAGTATATCCATTATTCTATCACGGTAATCACCCTGAATAATAATCTGATCATTTTTAAAGCTACCGCCTACGCTCAATTTTGTTTTGAGTTCTTTTGCTAATTGTTTAAAATCTTCATCTGCGCCAGTATATCCTTCGATAATGGTAATAGGCTTCCCCTTTCTTTTTTCATATTTACAGATTAAGGGATCGTCTTGCATCCAAATTGCATCTGATGATTGGTCAATATGCGTTTCTTCCTCTTTATGATCAGGAAAAAGATTTTTAAGTTGATCTTTTAGATCCATTTTAGTAGTTGAGAGTTTAGAGTGGTGAGTTCAGAGTTAGGCTTCAAAAGTCAATCAAGTCTTTAATCTATCCTCTTATTTCTTAATTAATCCAATTTCAACAAGACGCTGATGTAAAAAGTCTCCCGCGGTAATGTCATCGTACGCTTTTGGATTACCTGAATCAACACATTCCTCTAAACAATTTAACTTCATGTCACTTCGTGGGTGCATAAAAAATGGGATAGAATAACGCGGTTTTCCCCATTGCTCTTTTGGTGGATTGATCACGCGGTGAATGGTAGATCGAAGTTTATTATTCGTATGGCGTTCTAGCATATCACCTACATTAATAACCAGCTCGTCTTCATTTGGGATGGCGTCAATCCATTCTCCGTCCTTCCTGAGTACCTGCAGCCCTCCGGTTGAAGCACCCATTAGCAAGGTGATTAAATTAATGTCACCATGGGCACCAGCCCTAACAGCACCTTTTGGTTCTTCCGTTATTGGTGGATAATGAATTGGACGTAAAATGCTATTACCGTTACTTGCCCAATGATCAAAATAATGTTCATCTAAGCCAATATATAGGGCTAGTGCTCTCAGAACATAGATTCCAGTTTTTTCTAGCATTCGGTAGGCTTCCATGCCTACTTCATTGAAATCTTCCAGTTCATCGACCTTAATGTTGTCGGGATATTCTTCAATTAGATTTGCATCGTCGTCAGGCTCTTGTCCAAAATGCCAAAACTCTTTTAAATCTCCTTCTTTTTTTCCTTTCGCATGCTCTTTCCCGAAAGAAACATAACCGCGTTGTCCAGCTAATTCTTCACGCTCATACTTCTTTTTTGTTTCTACAGGAAGTGCAAAAAAGGACTTGACTTCTTTATAAAGGTTGTCAACCAATTTATCAGAAAGGAAATGGTTTTTAAGTGAAACAAAGCCAATATCTTCATAGGCTTTACCAATAGAATCAACAAATTGTTGCTTTCGTACAGGGTCGCCAGAGGTAAAATCAGCTAAATCTACACTGGGTATATTATTCATGTTTATGGTTTTATTGGTATGATGTCTAACAAAGGTAGCAATTAAAAGGCTTTTTAAATAGCCCGGTAATTCAGATCTTTTAAAACAATAAAACAAATAGGGTGCGGATTGTTATTTTTTTACATTTGATATATCGAAAACGTACTAATGGATAAATCAGTAACTAGCTCAAAAGTCATAAAATTCGAGCCTAAATCTTGTGATAAAGAGACGAAGCTACAGTTGTACAGGCGTATGCTTAAGCCACGAATGATTGAGGAAAAGATGTTGCTTTTACTTCGACAAGGGAAGATTTCTAAATGGTTTAGCGGTATTGGTCAAGAAGCAATTGCGGCAGGGGTTACTGCAGCTTTGAATAAAGACGAATACATACTACCAATGCACAGAAACTTGGGTGTTTTTACAGGTAGAGACATCCCTTTGCATAGACTATTTAGTCAATGGCAAGGTAAAGCAAGCGGATTTACAAAAGGTCGAGATCGTTCATTTCATTTCGGTACACAAGAGTTTAATATTATAGGAATGATATCGCATCTAGGTCCTCAAATGGGTGTTGCTGATGGAATTGCGCTTGGTAATCTATTAAAGAAAAACAATAAGGTTACGGCAGTTTTTACTGGAGAAGGGGGGACAAGTGAAGGAGATTTTCACGAAGCCTTAAACGTAGCTTCGGTATGGAACTTACCAGTTGTTTTTTGTATTGAAAACAACGGTTATGGTCTATCTACACCAACAAGCGAGCAATTTAAGTGTGGTGATCTTGCCTCACGAGGCAAAGGTTATGGTATGGAATCTCATATTATTGACGGGAATAATATTATTGAAGTATACGAGAAGGTAAGTGCGATTGCAAATGAGATAAGAGAAAACCCAAAACCTGTTTTAATTGAATTCAAGACCTTTAGACGAAGAGGTCATGAAGAGGCTAGTGGAACGAAATACGTACCTCAAGATTTAATGGATTACTGGGAGGAACGGGATCCTTTGACCAATTACCAAGGGTATCTTTTAGAAGAAGAGTTACTTTCAGAAAGCTGCATTAATGATCTCAAAAATGAGATAAAAAAAGAGATCGACGCGCATTTAAAAATAGCATTTGAAGAAGATGTGGTTACCGCCGATTTACAAAAAGAACTTTCGGATGTTTATAAATCGCATGATTTTGAAGAAGTAAATCCTTCATCTACTAAAAAAGAAATGCGCTTGATTGATGCAATTTCTCAATCACTTCGTCAGTCGATGGAGAAGCATGATGATTTGGTAATCATGGGGCAGGATATTGCGGAGTATGGAGGCGTTTTTAAAATAACGGAAGGGTTTGTAGAAACTTTTGGTAAAGAACGTGTTCGTAATACACCTATCTGCGAATCGGCTATTGTTTCTGCTGCAATGGGCCTGTCAATAAATGGCATAAAATCAGTTATGGAAATGCAATTTGCTGATTTTGTTTCTTCAGGATTTAATCCGATTGTAAATTTACTAGCGAAATCGCACTATCGTTGGGGCCAAACTGCCGATGTTGTGGTTAGAATGCCCTGTGGAGCTGGAGTAGGAGCGGGACCTTTTCATAGTCAAACCAATGAAGCTTGGTTTACTAAAACACCAGGCTTAAAGGTTGTATATCCGGCATTTCCTTCAGATGCAGCGGGTTTATTGGCAGCTGCTATTAACGATCCGAATCCGGTTTTGTTCTTTGAACATAAAGCCTTGTACCGTAGTATTCGTGAAGAAGTATCAGAAGATTACTTCACTTTGCCAATCGGGAAAGCGAAGCTTTTACGCGGAGGAAATGATGTTACTATAATCACATTTGGCGCATCGGTACATTGGGCGTTAGATACTTTAAGTGAGATGAGCGAGGTTAATGCGGACCTTATTGATTTAAGAAGTTTAAATCCGTTAGATACCAAAACTATTTTTGAATCTGTCAAGAAAACGGGAAAAGCTATTATTTTGCAAGAAGATTCTATGTTCGGCGGTGTTGCTTCGGATATTTCTGCATTAATAATGGAAAATTGTTTTGAATATCTGGATGCCGCTGTTAAAAGAACAGCTAGTTTAGAATCTCCAATTCCGTTTGCTGGAGTTTTAGAAGATCAATATTTACCAAAAAGTAGGTTCAAGGAAGATTTGGAGCAGTTGTTAGCTTATTAATTAGAGGCTAACGGAATTTCCGAAAGTTTTCGGGGATACTTTTTCTTGATCTCCTTTTGTTCAGTACTCGAAAGCTCATTAAAAGAACGGCCTAGTGATTGTATAGCTTCTTCATTGCGAAGTTCGTTGTACGCCTTGATCAATTCATTTTGCACCGTAACATAAAACTTGTAATCGGTAGTACGCATATGTTGAAGTGAAACTATAGCTTGATCAGGATTATCTGATGAAGTAGCAAGTTGCTTTCCATCACAATAGTCACAGCTGCCATCGCCATTGTTGTCAATAAAAGCCTTTGCGAGCTCAGTAAGTTCTTCGACTTCTGCAACTCCATCTTCAACAAATACTTCATTCTTGTCATTCAAACTTACTTGCAAAATGTTTCGCTTGTTAATGTCAATTATTGGTGTTTCCTGATTTGAAGCTAATCGGGTGTTAATTCCTTCATCTGCTTCAATCTTGGTGACTACCAAGAAAAAAATTAGCATTAAAAATGCAATGTCGGCCATTGATCCGGCATTTAAACCTGGTTCTTTTTTGAATCTCATAATCTATAAAGTTTAGTGTTAACGTATATAGATAGATCAATAGTTATACCATACTTAGTGATTTTATCGGAATAAATGACTTTTGGTCGAACTTTAATAACTAATGTTCTAGATGTTTGGATTAACTTTTCAGAATGAAAAAATTGTAACTTAATTAACCTAAAACTGATTTTATGAAATATCTTATTCTCTTACTTACTTTGATAACGTTTAGTGCGTGCTCATTGTCAAAACAAAATCGTTCATATCGTTCCATGATCAATGGTCAATGGACTTTACAAAGTGTTACACACCCAAATAACCCTGGAGAGTTTAATGCTGATCTATTTAATACAGCGAATGCCTTTTGTTATAATGAAAGTACTTGGAATTTCATTTCTAACAATAGTACAGGATCTTATAGCTTTAGCAATGGAAATTGCGGCCAGGAGTCAAACCTGATACGCTGGTCAATTTTTGAGCCTGGTGACGGAAGCTATCAATTTCAATTTAAGCCAATTGATGAAAAGAAAAAAAGCACTAATAACAATGCTGGTTTTCGTTTGAATATTGATGCTTTAAACGAAACCAGTATGACTTTATCAACTACTGTAAATGTTGATGGGACACCATTTTTAATTAACCTAAATTTTATAAAATAACGGACTATGAAAACAAGATATAAAGCAATTAACTACGCATTAAGTCTAATACTAATATTAAGTGTTAGTATGAGTTGTAAAACAGCAAACAACACTCAAAAAGGTGCTGTAATTGGTACTGCTGGTGGTGCTGTCCTTGGCGGAGTAATCGGTAATAATGTTGGAAAAGGAAATACAGTTTTAGGTGCCATTATCGGTGGTGTCGTTGGCGGTGCAGCGGGTGCTTACATTGGTAACAGAATGGACAGACAGGCTGAGCGTATTGAAGCAGAGATCCCGGGTGCAGAAGTCGAACGTGTTGGTGAAGGAATCAGTATCACTTTTGATGAAAGAAGTGGGGTATATTTCGATACCAATAAGTCGAATATTAACTCAAAATCTGCCGCTACTTTGCAAAAACTTGCGGGTATTTTTAAAGAATATCCTAATTCCAATATTCTAATAGAAGGCCATACTGATAACACAGGATCTGACGATTACAATATGACACTTTCGAAAAAGAGAGCACTTTCGGTATCAGATTATCTTGCAGGAAAAGGAGTAAGCTCGAACCGCTTTACTACGAAGTGGTATGGTGAAGAGCAACCGCAGCATGATAATTCCACTGCCGATGGTAGATCAAAAAATAGACGAGTTGCTCTTGCAGTAGTTGCTAATGAGCAATTAAAGCAAGAAGCAATGAAAAAGACCAAAGGATAATATCCTGCCTACCTTTTGCATGTAACCAATTAAATGATCAAATTAAATTGGTGAAGCCCACAGTTTGAAAAGAAGCTGTGGGCTTTTTTGTGTTTACGTTTATCCTAACTATCTTCACTATGCAAATGAAAAAGAAGTTTCAGGTAGTAATTATTGGCGGTGGTTTAGGTGGATTGACGACTGCTCTTCATCTCAGCAAATCAAATATAGAATGTCTGATAATTGAAAAGAGCGCCTATCCATCGCATAAGGTATGCGGCGAGTATGTTTCAAATGAAGTACTGCCATATTTACAATATTTAGGTGTTGACCCTATATTGGCAAATGCCAAGAATATTTCAAAATATTTAATATCTACAAAAAAGGGCAAAACGGTTCATGGAAAGTTAGATCTCGGAGGTTTTGGTATAAGCCGTTACTGTTTAGATAATTTAATGTTTAAGCAGCTTCAAGAAGCTGGAGGTATACTTTATCAAGATCAAGTAGTTGCTGTTCAATTTAATAATGATGAATTTCAAATAAAAACGGCAAATAGAACTGAATTTGTCGCTCAATTTGTAGTAGGCGCCTTTGGCAAGCGATCTAATTTAGATAAGTATTTAGATCGTGATTTTATTCAGAAAAAATCTCATTGGTTAGCTATCAAGGCCCATTATCAAGCAAATTTTGATGATAGCCTAGTAGCCTTACATAATTTTGATGGCGGTTATTGTGGTTTATCAAAAGTTGAAAATGATATGGTAAATGTCTGCTATTTGGTAACATATAATTCATTTAAAAAAGAAAAAGATGTAGAAGCATTTCAGAAAAATGTGATGACAACAAACCCACATTTAAAAAAGTTCTTTCAAGATGCTATACCAGATTTTGACCAACCACTTAGCATTAGCCAAGTGTCATTTGAGAAAAAAGAACCTATTGAAAAACATCTATTAATGGTTGGCGATACAGCTGGATTAATTCATCCACTCTGTGGAAATGGGATGGCAATGGCAATACATGCAGCCAAAATATGTTCAGAAGCTCTTATTCAATTTTTTAGTGGTGACCTACCTTCAAGAAATGAAGTAGAGAAGGTTTACAAAAATGACTGGAAACTGAATTTTAGCAAGCGTCTAAAAACTGGGCGATTACTATCTAAGGTATTTTTAAACAATCGATTATCAAATATAATGATGAATAGCAGTCAGGTTTTTCCTGAATTAGTACCGCAAATCATTAATAAAACACATGGCGACATCTTAACTTTAGAAAGCCCATGATGATATCAGTTAAAAACCGAATTGATGCTGAAGAAGAGCTGGATAATTTTGAGTTGTTTGGCGAGGAATTAGAACAGACTCTAGAGGAAATAGCTGTTGTAAATCAGATGCTAGGCGGTAATCGCATTTCTATAAAAGCGGTTAAAACAATTTTAGGATCAATCTCGACTAACAAGCATGTTACAATAGTTGATGTAGGTTGCGGTAATGGTGATATGCTCCGTTCTTTAGCGAAAATGGCAAAAAAACAGAACTTGAATGTTGAGTTACTAGGCATTGATGCCAATCCGTATGCTATAGATATTGCTAAAGAATTGTCAAGCAACTTTGACAATCTTAACTATAATGTCATTAATGTTTTTGATGAGGAGTTCGGAAAATTGAAGTATGACATTGCCCTATGTACTTTGACACTCCATCATTTTAAGGATGATGAGATATCTGACCTAATGAGAGTAATGTGTCAAAATGCATCGATATCGGTTATTGTAAATGATTTACAGAGAAGCGGAATTGCCTATCATTTATTTAAACTATACAGCTGGGTTTTTAAGTTAGGGCCAATTTCTAAAGCAGACGGATTAACCTCTATTTTAAGAGGATTCAAAAAAGAGGAGTTACAGTCAATTTCAAGAAAACTCAAATTAAAAACATATTCAATTCAGTGGAAATGGGCTTTTCGTTACCTATGGATTATAAAAACAGGAAACACTAAATGAGTGTAAAAATTAAAGCAGTAGCTACCCAGGTACCAGAAAATACAAGGCCTACTCAAGATATTATTGAATTGATGGAGGGCTGGCTAGAGGGTCAGGACGATCGATTTAAACGAAAGGTGAAAAAGATTTTTGAGAATGCTGCGGTCGACAGAAGATACTCGATCATGAAACCTGAGGAAGTCGTTACTAAAACTTCATTTCAAGACAAAAATGAGGTATATCGTAAAGAAGTAATCAAGCTAGGTAAATCTTGTCTTGAAAAAAGCCTTAGCAAAGCCAATTGGAAGCCAACAGATATTGATTTTTTAATCACGGTAAGCTGTACAGGTATTATGATCCCATCACTTGATGCCTTTCTAATAAACGATCTAAAGATGCGGCAAGATGTAGTGCGTTTACCGGTTACTGAAATGGGCTGCGTTGCTGGAATCTCAGGAATGATATATGCAAAGAATTTCTTGAAAGCAAATCCAGGAAAACGAGCTGCTGTAGTCGCCGTTGAAGCACCAACAGCTACTTTCCAACTTGATGATTATTCGATGGCTAATGTGGTCAGCGCTGCCATTTTTGGCGATGGAGCAGCCTGTGTTTTAATGAGCTCGCATGATGATGATAAAGGTCCCGAAGTAATTGCTGAAAGTATGTATCACTTTTACGATGCACAACATTATATGGGTTTTGATCTGGTAAATTCGGGTTTGAAAATGGTGTTGGACAAAGAGGTGCCTGAACATATCGCTGCTCATTTTGATGATATTATTCACCCATTTTTGAAAGAGAATAATTTGGATATAGAAGCAGTCAATCATTTAATATTCCATCCTGGTGGTAAGAAGATCGTTAAAACTGTAGAGGGGTTGTTTACTGATATGGGAAAGAATATTGATGATACAAAAGACGTTCTTAGGCAATTTGGCAATATGTCAAGTGCTACGGTTTTATATGTGTTAGAACGATTTTTAGAAAGAGACTTGAATAAAAATGATATTGGACTTATGTTGAGTTTCGGGCCTGGTTTCACAGCACAGCGTATTTTGCTAAAATGGTAGACGAAATGTCAATTCGAGTGTTTTAATCGAACGATAGTAAGATTAAAAAGTACCGAGAATCCATTGACTAAAAATTTTATAGAAATCAATCTAACTGCCAGCATAAATCAATAGTGTATTTAACACGCTATCAATCATTAAAATAACTGGATACTCACTATCTTAGAAATAAATTAATACACACCTTGAAATCATCTGAATTCAATTCTGAAAACACGAACAACTGGGCTGTAATACTTGGGGGCAGTACAGGTCTTGGTTATGCAACTGCATTAAAACTTGCTCAACACGGCCTACAGGTTTGTATTGTTCATAGAAATGCGCGCACCCAAATGACGGAAATTGAAAACAATTTCCAGAAGATAAAAGAAGAAGGAGTTGAGCTTTTAAGTTTTAATATTGATGCTACAAATGTTGAAAAGCGACAAGAAGTTATTCAACAGTTTGTAGACAAAAATATTAGTGTTAAAGTACTTATTCATAGCATCGCAAAGGGAAATTTAAAGCCAATGCTTTCAGATGAGACCACGACCTTGGCTAATGATGATTTTAAAATCACTATTGATGCAATGGCAATTAGTTTATATGATTGGGTAAAATCAATTAGTGATAATGAATTGTTCTCACAAGATGCGCGTGTAGTTAGTTTTACAAGTGAAGGCAGTCAAAAAGCCTGGAAGAATTATGCAGCAGTATCAGCAGCAAAGTCAGCTTTAGAAGCGATCACCAGAAATATCGCATTAGAATTCGCATCAAAAGGAATACGAGCCAACTGTATTCAAGCTGGAGTAACTGATACAACTTCATTAAGAATGATTTCAGGATCAGAGGAGTTAATTGAACATACGAAAAAACGTAATCCTTTTAATCGCTTGACAAGACCAGAAGATGTGGCAAATGGGGCTTATTTATTGTGTAAGAAAGAAGCAGCGTGGATTAATGGTACCATTATAAAAGTCGACGGAGGCGAACATATATCTTAAAATGAGCGCACAAGAAATTATCTCAAAATTACCGTATAGTGATCCTTTTCTTTTTGTTGACGAATTGAGTTCAATATCAGAAAATGAAATTACAGGCTCCTATCTTTTTAAAAGAAATATGCCTTTTTATGATGGGCATTTCAAAGGAAATCCGATTACTCCTGGGGTAATTTTGACAGAGTGTATGGCTCAAATTGGCGTCGTCTGTTTGGGTATTTTTTTAATGGGCGATAAGCTTGGTGAGAATCCTAAAATTGCAATGACAAGCACTGATATTCATTTTTTAAACCCGGTCTTACCAGACGAAAAAGTGATAGTAACATCAACAAAGGAATATTTTAGATTTGGAAAATTAAAATGCCACGTTACTATGACTAATGAAGAAGGAGAAGAGGTGTGTAACGGTTTTATATCAGGTATGATTTTCCAATAAAAATGAGAAAAAGAGTTGTAATAACTGGTCTTGGCGTCGTTTCTCCAAATGGAGTTGGTTTAGACGCATTCACGAATGCTCTGAAAAATGGGAGTTCTGGAATTAGGCATTCTAAGGTATTAGAAGAACTACAGTTTTCTTGTCAAGTTGCTGGCGAACCTATTATTTCTGATCTAATGAAGGAGGAGTACCTTACTCGGTTGCAATTGCGAGGTTTCAATAGCACGGGAATTTTGTATGGCGTAATAGCTGGTATTGATGCCTTTAAGGACGCTGGTCTCAAGATAAATGCTGATGAAGTAGATTGGGATATGAGTATCATTTTTGGTGCTGGGACTTCGGGAATTGACAAGTTTAGGGAAGCTATTTATAAGGTAGATGAAAAGAACGTACGTCGATTAGGAAGCAGTGTAGCCATTCAGGTAATGAATAGTGGAGTAAGCGCATATTTATCAGGAATTTTAGGTGCAGGCGGTCAGGTAACCACTAATTCGTCGGCCTGTACAACGGGAGCTGAAAGTATTTTAATGGGTTATGACCTGATTCAATCGGGTCGAGCTACTAAAGTTTTAACGGGAAGTACTTCAGATAGCGGTCCATATATCTGGGGAGGCTTCGATGCAATGAAAGTATGTGCATATAAGTTTAATGATCAACCAGAAAAAGCTTCAAGACCTATGAGTGAATCCGCCAACGGATTTGTACCCGGAAGTGGAGCAGGAGCTTTAATGCTAGAAACACTGGATAGTGCTTTAGAAAGAGGTGCTACTATTTATGCCGAATTGTTAGGCGGCCATGTTAATTGTGGCGCTCAGCGCAACGGAGGGTCATTAACCGCACCGAATAATGAAGCAGTGCAACGTTGTATTAAAACTGCGGTAAAAAATGCAGGCATTAATGCTCAAGATATTTCAACAATAAATGGTCATTTAACCGCTACTAAAAAAGATTCTATTGAAGTACAAAACTGGAAAGAAGCACTTGAATTTACTAAAGATAATTTCCCACCGATTAATTCTTTAAAGAGCTTGGTAGGTCATGGTTTAAGCGCATCCGGAGCTTTAGAAAGCGTAGCTTCTGTTCTTCAAATAAAAGAACAATTCGTTTTTCCGAATGCGAATTGTGAAGATATACATCCAGATATTGAAGCTATGATTAATTCAACTTCTGTGCCAACCAAAATGAAAGAATTAGATGTCGACATAGTTGCAAAAGCAAGTTTTGGTTTTGGTGATGTAAATGGTTGTCTTATTTTTAAAAGATATAATCATAGCTAATGAGCGACACCAATTTATTAGAAAAGTTAAAAACTATTGTTGAGCCTTATGTTCAAAACAAAGAAGCTTTTTCGACTATATCAGAAGAAACTGATTTCATAAATGACCTTAAGATCAATTCAGCTAACTTGATTGACGTGGCATTAGATGTGGAGGATGAGTTTGATATAATGATCGAAAATGATGATATGGACAAAATGCTAACGGTAAAATCGTCTTTAGAGGTTATTGAACAGAAATTGGCGGAAAAATGATTGGTAATGATGTGGTCGATTTTCAACAAGCTCAATTGGACGGTAGCTACAATAGACCGCGTTTTATGGATAAAACCTTCAATCTGCATGAGAAGGAATATATACTTGCAAATGAATATCCTCATAAAATGGCATGTATTTACTGGAGCGTCAAGGAAGCAGCCTACAAAGCATATGTTCGTGAAACCAGAAACCGGTTTTTAAACCCTAAAAGAATTCACCTTCAATTAAAGGATGGTGTAAAAGAACCAATTGATTTATTGGTATCAATTGATTCATTTAGCTATATGGTTGAAATTGAAGTAAACGAATGTAGAGTAGTTTCAGTAGCTAAAAGCATGAATCAATTTTCAAAGAAACTATTTAGTCATACGATTCAACTACCTAGCAACCAATACTCCATACAAAACGTATATACAAAGACGGCAGTTTTAGATTTTATCTCAAAACATCTAAACAAACCAAAACACTGTCTGTCAATTGGGAAAAATGAATTAGGAATTCCTTTTTTATTTATGGATGGTTCAAAGAAAGAACATCAAATTTCTTTAACTCATCATGGAGAGTATGCGGCTTACGCAGTGGCATTTTAAAATGATATTTGGACTCCTAATTTAATCGATATAATGCCTTATTAATAGGCATATAGCAATAGTTTTTATTGTTAATATTTTGGTAATAACTCCTTGATGTTAAAACGCTAAAATGTCCTTACATTGCCGGACTATTAATTTTTTAAGCACACAAATGAAAACAAAATTACCCAACAAGTTGTTAACGTTGAGCATGCTATTTCTTAGCGGATTTCTGTTCGCTCAAGTGCCAGCATATTACAACGGAACAAACATTAATCAAAGCGGAGAGGCCCTTAAGACGGCACTCGCAAATTTGATTACGACTACTCAAGCGGTAGAGCTTTCATACACCCCTGGTGTTTGGAACACATTGCAACAGAGCGATCTTGACCCAGCAAACAACAACAATGTTTTGCTTATTTACGGATCGAATGACAATGATGGTAACTTAATGACGGACCGAAGCCGCGATGCCAATAATAATGGCGGCAGCACTGGTCAATGGAATCGTGAACACACCTATCCACGTTCCTTAGGTCAACCAAATCTTGGTTCAGAAGGACCAGGTTCTGACGCACATCATTTAAGACCATCCGATATTGGCCAAAACTCTTCAAGAAGCAATTTAGCCTTTACTGCAGGAAGTGGAATAGCCGCTAGAGTAAATGGAGGTTGGTATCCTGGTGATGAATGGAGAGGTGATGTAGCGCGTATGATGATGTTTATGTATACACGATGGGGAGAACGTTGCGCCGCTATAAGAGTAGCAAACGGATCGACTACTTTTAGCCCGGAGATGCCGGATATTCTTTTACAATGGAATGTTGAAGATCCAGTTTCTGCTTTCGAAATTCAAAGAAATAATGTGGTTGCAGGAATTCAGGGAAATAGAAATCCTTTTATTGATAATCCAGCTTTTGCAACTAGTATTTGGGGAGGACCACAAGCCGAAGATCGTTTTGGAAATGGCGGATCAACAGATGTTGAAGCACCAAGTGCGCCAGCAAACCTTGTAGCCTCCAATGTGACTCAAACGACGGTTGACTTAACGTGGGATGCAGCAACGGATAATGTAGGTGTAACTTCATATCAAATTTTCAACGGTACAACTTTGGTTGATACATCAACTACTACTAGCTATACAGTAAGTAATTTAACTGCTAATACAGCCTATACATTTACCGTAAAAGCTGTTGATGCTGCTTTTAATGCTTCTGCGGAAAGCAATGTGGCTAATGTAACTACTTTAGAAGATACTACACCTCCGGTAACAGGAGACGCTGGTTTAATTATTACGGGTGTTTTTGATGGACCACTAACTGGTGGAACACCAAAGCTTATTGAATTATATGCCACGGCAGATATTGCTGATTTAAGTGCTTATGGTTTTGGTTCTGCTAACAATGGAGGCGGAACTGATGGACAAGAGTTCGCATTTACAGGAACTGCAACCAAAGGTGATTTTATTTATATCGCGACAGAAGTTCCTGGTGTAAATACTTTTTTCGGAATTACACCAAACTTTACATCCGGTGCGGCTGGAATTAATGGAGATGATGCAGTTGAATTATTTTTCAATGGAAATGTAGTTGATATATTCGGAGATATTGCTGTTGACGGTTCTGGTCAAGCTTGGGAGTATACAGACGGTTGGGCATATAGAACTGCTGGTTCAGGTCCGGATGGGGCTAATTTCACAATAGGAAATTGGACATTTAGTGGAAGAGATGCAATGGACGGTCAAGTGGATAATGCCACGGCTACAACACCATTCCCTATCGGAACATATACACCACCAGCAGTTGCTTCAGATTTGAAGATTACTGGGGTTGTCGATGCTACTTTAACCGGAGGTACGCCAAAGGCAATTGAAATTTTTGTAATAAATGACGTAGCAGATTTAAGTATCTACGGTTTTGGTTCAGCTAATAACGGCGGCGGAACTGACGGACAGGAATTTGCATTTACAGGATCAGCTACGGCTGGTGACTATATTTATATAGCTACAGAAACAGTCAACTTTAATATCTTTTTCGGATTTGAGCCGAACTTTACAACAAACGCTGCTGCTATAAATGGAGATGATGCTATCGAATTGTTTAAAGATGGTGAAGTAGTTGATGTATTTGGAGATATTAGTGTTGATGGTTCAGGTCAAGCATGGGAATATACCGATGGTTGGGCCAAGAGAAAAGACAACACAGGACCAGATGCTAATGCATTTAACATTGATAATTGGACTTTTAGTGGTCGCGATGCCTTAGATGGTCAAACTGATAATGCGACTGCGACGAATCCTTTTCCTATTGCCGTGACTCCTGTTGCGGGACCAGCATTAAGAATTAATGGTGTTTTTGACGGTCCACTTACTGGTGGAACTCCAAAAGCCATTGAGCTAGAAGTATTAGCTGATATAGCTGACTTAAGTATCTACGGTTTTGGTTCTGCTAACAATGGAGGCGGAACTGACGGACAAGAATTTGCATTTACAGGATCGGCTGTTGCTGGTGATAAATTATATATCGCTACCGAAGAGCCTGGTTTTGTTTCATTCTTCGGGTTCACACCAAACTTTATTTCTGGTGCTGCTGCCATAAATGGTGATGATGCAGTTGAATTATTTCAAGATGGTGAAGTAATCGATGTCTTTGGTGATATTGCCGTTGACGGTTCAGGTCAAGCTTGGGAGTATACTGACGGTTGGGCCTATCGCGTTGCTGATACAGGTCCTGATGGCTCAAACTTCACAATAGTAAACTGGACATTTAGTGGTCCTAATGCATTAGATGGTGAAACAACAAATGCGACTGCAGCCAATCCTTTCCCAATTGAAATGGATCCAGTTGAAGCACCAGCATTAAGAATTAATGGTGTTTTTGATGGGCCTCTTACAGGTGGAACTCCAAAAGCAATCGAATTAGAAGTACTAGCTGATATTGCTGACCTAAGTATTTATGGCTTTGGTTCTGCAAACAACGGTGGCGGAACTGACGGGCAAGAATTTGCCTTTACAGGATCGGCTACTACAGGTGATAAATTATACATTGCTACTGAAGAAACTGGTTTTACAACTTTCTTCGGATTTGCACCAAACTTTATTTCAGGTGCTGCAGCTATTAACGGTGACGATGCAGTGGAGCTATTTAAAGATGGTGAAGTAATCGATGTCTTTGGTGATATCGCTGTGGATGGCTCAGGTCAAGCATGGGAATATACAGATGGCTGGGCATTTAGAAAAGAAAATACGGGCCCTGATGGATCAACATTCATCTTAGATAATTGGATATATAGTGGACGCGATGCATTAGATGGTGCTACCGATAATGCTACAGCAACCAATCCGTATCCAGGAGTTGTGCCAATCGTACCAGCAGCCTTAATAATTACGGGTGTTGTTGATGGTCCTCTTTCAGGAGGAACACCAAAAGTGATCGAGTTATTGGCAACAGCTGATATCGCAGATTTAAGTATCTATGGTTTTGGTTCTGCCAATAATGGTGGCGGAACTGACGGTCAGGAATTCACTTTTACAGGAACAGCGACTGCAGGCGAGTTTATCTATATAGCTACTGAAACTACCGGCTTTACTTCTTTCTTTGGTTTTGAACCAAACTTCACAACAGGAGTAGCGGGAATTAACGGAGATGATGCGATTGAATTATTCAAGGACGGAGAAGTAATCGATGTCTTTGGTGAGATTGCAGTAGATGGTACAGGTCAGCCTTGGGAATATCTTGATGGCTGGGCAAAGCGCAAAGAAGGAACTGGCGCTGACGGATCAACATTCGTTTTAGATAATTGGACCTTTAGTGGACCGAATGCGTTAGATGGTCAAACGTCAAATGCAACGGCTCCAAATCCATTCCCGATTGATGGAGGTGGTGTAATTGTAGATCCAGAATTATCGACGATAGCAGAAGTAAGAGCTACTACTGATGGAACTGCGGTAAAAGTAACTGGAGTACTTACAGTATCAGATAATTTTGGCGGTTCAGCCTTTATTCAAGACAATACTGGCGGTATTGCTGTATTTGATGCAAAAGTACATGGTGACGGATTGTTTGCAGTGGGTGATTCTATTACCATTGTTGGAACAAGAAGCACATTTAGAGAGCAAATTCAAATTAGCCCAGTACTGACTGTTGAATCAAATGGTACTGCTACAAATCCGATTGAACCAGTAACAATTACACTAGCCGAGCTTTCACAATACTCGGGTCAACTTGTTCGTGTAGAAAATCCTGTTTTCCCACGTCCTAATGATGTATTGTTTGGTAGTACTAATTATAATATTACTGATGCAAGTGGTGCAGGTCAACTGCGTTTAGATAATAATGTAGATAGTTTAATCGGCTTGGCACAACCTGAAAGCTGTGGTGAAGTGGTAGGCGTTGTCGGACGCTTCAATGAGATTTTCCAATTACTACCTAGAAGCAACGAAGATCTTACTTGTGCGGGTGAATATGTGAATCCAGCAGATGCGATCACCGTAAGCAAAGACAAGACTTTTGATGTTGTAACATGGAATATTGAGTGGTTTGGAGATGAAGAGAATTCTCCTGCAGCTGGTAATCCGATGTCGGATCAAATTCAAAAGGATAGTGTGAAAGCAGTTATCCAGCGATTAGATGTAGATATTATAGCAGTTCAGGAAATTGCTGATGATGTATTATTTGGGCAAATGATCGATGAGCTTCCTGAATACAGTTATGTTTTATCAGATGCCGTATCAAGACCAAATGATCCTGGAGTAAAGCAAAAAGTTGGATTTATTTATAAGAATGCAACTGTTGAAAATGTTGCTACTAAGGTGTTGTTAGAATCTATTCATCCTTTGTACAATGGAGGTGATGATAGTGCATTGGTAAATTACCCAAGTACAACAGATCGTTTTTATGCAAGTGGCCGTTTACCATTTATGATGACTGCCAATGTAACGATTGAAGGCGAAAGCAAGGAATTCAATATCATCGACCTGCATGCACGTGCTAATAGCAGTAATGGTGCTCAAAACCGTTACGATATGCGTAAATATGATGTAGAAGTGCTTAAGGACTCACTAGATGCATTCTACCCGAACGCTAATATTATACTATTAGGTGATTATAATGACGATGTAGATGTCACAGTGGCCGATATTACATCCACTGTAACATCTTATGAAGAGTATGTTGCAGATGGTATAAACTATGAGATTGTCACTTCAATCTTAAGTGAAAATGGCTTCAGATCGTTTGTAGCGAGAGAAAACCTGATCGATCATATTTCGGTTTCCGATGAATTAGCGAATAATGATATTACTGGATCGACAACAGTACATTATGAATTTTTCGATGGCGATTATTCGCGTACTACTTCAGATCACTTCCCTGTATCTACAAGATTTCAGTTAAATGAGCTAAGTCTAGGAGCAACTACTTCAACCGATGTAAGTTGTAATGGAGAAGGAGATGGTTCAGCGTCAATTACTGCAACTGGTGGAATCACACCATATACTTATTTATGGAGCGATGGTCAAGAAACAGCAACAGCGACTAATTTAAGCGCGGGTGATTATAGTGTAATTGTGGTTGACGCCCTTGGAAATGAGTTGATGTCTAGCACAATCACAATTAGCGAACCAGCTGCAATCAATTTGACACTTATAGAAGATCAAACGGTTTACTTTGGCTATGGTCCTGAAGAGTCTGCATTGTTAACATTCGATACCTTAGATGGTGGAGATGGTAACTTTACGTATGAGTGGAGTACTGGTGAAACAACCGATGTTATTGAAGTTTCTCCTGAGGAGACAACGCAATATACCTTAACTGTAACTGACGGTACTGGTTGTTCAGTAACCGGAACGGTAAATGTAGAGGTAGTTGATGTACGCTGTGGTAACAATACAATTCGTCCTAGAGTAGAACTTTGCTTTAGAGGTAGAACACGCTGTGTGTCAACACGTGCTGTACCATCGTTCCTTAGAAGAGGTGCTACCTTGGGAAGTTGTGATTCTAGTCAGGAACTCGTAATTACGAATTTAAAAGCATTCCCTAACGCGTTTAGAAGCCAAATTAGTATTTGGGTGCGTAGTACTCAAAATACTAATGTTGATTTGGTACTATACGATTTTACTGGAAACGTTGTCAAGCAATCTGCTGGTAAAGTATATCCTGGTTTCTGTAAATTTAGAATGACCGGATTAGGTAAACTACCTGGAGGTGTTTATTTCTTGAAGGCCATTGTAGATGGTAAAGAGCAAATTTCTAAGAAGATGGTTAAGTTTTAAAACTTAATCATTTCCATCAAATAAAGCCCTGCTAGTTTTACACTTGCAGGGTTTTTGTTTTCTAATAAAAAGAAACATAAAGCTCCCCTCTTTAGTAAAGAGGGGAATGAATTCAGCTTTGCTGAAGAAAGGGGAGATGTGTCCACTTTTTCTTATATGAATGCTACTTTAATTTCATTTAAAACCCCATCCAAATCATCAAAAACTCTTTTATTCTCAAACCGAATTACTTTGAAGTCAAGAGAATTAAAATATGCCGTTCTTTTAGCATCGTATTCTTCACTTTGAGGGTTATTATGTACTTCTCCGTCTAATTCAATAATTAACTTATCGGAAGCTAAATAGAAATCAACTATATAGTTTCCAATACTATGCTGTTTTGCAAATTTTTTACCATCAAGCTGCTTAGCCTTTAAGAATTTCCACAAATAAGCTTCAGAAGGAGTGAGCTTTTTTCTTAGGTCCTTTCTAAATGCCTCGAGGTCCTTTTTATTATGAATTTTATTAGTTCGCATTTTATGGTGTACCTATTTTGTTAGCTTTTGGGCTTAAGTTTATTTTGTGCGAGTATCCATCCCTCCGTCCAACAAAGTTGGACACCTCCCTTTACTAAAGGGAGGAGCTTTAATTGTTGATTATTGAGAAGATACTATTTCATAGGAAAATCAAAATAGACTTTAACCTCGTTATCATCGCGATTCTTGTCGATTTTGACACCAAAATCATAGCAATTGATAGTCGTTTCTCCTTTTAGAGAATCTCCATTTTTTTCAAATTCGATCTCAACAGTTTTCGATGTTTCTTTTAAGGTAAGAATGCCGGTTACAATTAATTTTCCATTTTCTTCAGAAACAGCAGTGCTTTCAAACTCAATTTTTGGAAAAGCTTTTTCATAAAAGTACTTTTTCCACATAAGATGACCATCTCTTAAAAAATTACCTGTTTTAATAGTGGTTACTCCCACAGAGCCTTTCATATAGGAATTTGAAACGACTGATTCATCAATCTTGATATCTGTTTTCAGATCATTGATAGTCCCTTCAACATCTTTTGAAACGAATAAGAAAGTAATGCTTGCTTTCTCGTCGTCAACTTGAGCATTTATAGGGTTTGAAATAGAACTTAGTATTACAAAAGCAAGAATGCCGAATATTGAAGCTATATTTTTCATTTGATTAACTTTTAAAACTACAAAGTTAATCGAAATACACTAGATTGAGAGTAATATTAGGTACTGTGCATGTTAGTAAGTGTAACATCGAGTGTTTTTGTTTTATCCCGAGAATTCGGAAGAGAATAAAAATGTATCGAGATGTCATTACGACGAATGGTTCTCGATATGTTTTTTACTTTTCACTGCCGTTCAAATCAAAAAAAACTCGAACTGACACCTGAAAATTATTTAGTTAAATCAATTAAAGAAGTATTTCAAAAACTGCTCTTCAATACCGTTGCAATACTATCGCAATTTTGAATGAGAAGTGAATGCTCACCTTTTTCATAGTAGCCATCAATCCAATAGGTTTTACAGGAGTCTAATTCGGTATTACTCTTAGAAAAGTCTACATCGCCAGAGCGGAGTATAGAAAACACTTTGGTCGAATCTAGACCTGTCTCTGCATAATTAAACTGTTTCCCGCTTATGTTTTTAATTACACGGGCATTCGGCCCATAGCTACAGGATGCTTTCTTACCGCTTAAGAAAAAAGATAGAACGATTAATCCAATAGCGAATCCACCTAAATAATATCCGGCACGTTGTAATACAGTCATCTTTTTAATTCAGAATTATTGTAATGCAAAAATCGGATTTTTAATGGTCATAGTTCAATTTACAATCCACAAATTCCCAATGTTAGTTCGAGTGTTTTAAATTAATGACTATCAATTTAAAATGTATCGAGAACATTTTAAAATATCAACAGATTAATATCGCTATAAGAAAGTCCAAACCAATCGGCGACTGATTTATTAGTTAACACTCCGTGATAAAAGTAAAGTCCATTTTTAAGTCCACGATCAAAACGTAAGGAGTTTTCAAGTCCACCTGCTTCTCCGATTTTTAGAAGATAGGGTGTGAAAATATTGGAAATCGAAACGGATGAAGTTCTGGAATAGCGCGCTGGAATATTAGGTACACAATAATGTATGACTCCGTTTTTTACAAAAGTTGGATTGTCGTGGTTGGTGACCTCACTAGTTTCAAAACAGCCACCCATATCTATACTCACATCGATAACAACCGCTCCTTTTTTCATATTTTCCACCATCGGCTCAGTCACCATAATAGGCGAACGATTTTTACCGCGCACAGCACCTATAACTACATCACAACGACGCAATGCCTTGATCAAGTTCTTAGGTTGTACGGTTGAGGTATATAATTGTTTGCCGATATTAGTTTGTAAGCAGCGAAGTTTTGTAATGGAATTATCAAAGACTTTTACGTTAGCACCTAGACCAGTAGCTGATCTTGCAGCATATTCACCTACGGTACCAGCACCAAGTATCACCACCTCAATAGGTGGGACGCCACTAATATTTCCAAACATCAATCCATTACCTGATTTACTGTTTGTTAGCAATTCTGCAGCGATCAATATTGATGCTGTGCCAGCAATCTCGCTTAAGGTTCTGACAGCGGGAAAGGTGCCATCTTCATCACGAATAAACTCAAATGCAATAGCCGTTATGCGTTTTGCAGCGAGTGTTTCGAAGTATTTTTTTTCTTGTGTTTTAAGTTGTAAGGCAGATATGATAATCGTTTGCGGATTGATCAACTCTAATTCAGTTAACGAAGGTGGTTCGACCTTTAATAACATCGGGCAGCCAAAAACCTTTGCCGTATCCTGAGTGATCTCGGCGCCAGCTTCACTATAATCCTTATCACTAAAATTAGCGCCTAAACCGGCCTCGCTTTCGACTAAAACGCGATGACCGTGCGCTGTAATGGCCGCAACAGCATCTGGAGTAAGACAAACACGTTTTTCTTGATAGGATGTTTCTTTAGGAATACCAATAAACAACTCGCTTTTACTTTTAAGCACTTCTAGCATTTCCTCTTGCGGGAGCAGTTGCGCTTTGGTAAAGGGAGTGATTGGTGTACTCATATACTATTCTATTTCGAGTGAGTCATCATGGTAATCTTCCAGATGTTCTAGCCTTTCTAATTCTTCATCTAATTTTTTCAGATCAATACCATGGACCACTTTATCAAATATTTTTAATCTTATAAGATATACAAATGGTATAATCACCATCATTATAGGAATTAAATAGTAAATTTCTACTACATCGAAAATTCCATTTTCACTGTTGAACAAGGAAAATAATTGAAAAACATACATGGCAATTGGAATTAGTATTACATGATACCACCAATGTTTACATGTAAAGAACCAAAAAATAAGTAAGATTAAGGGAATAACTTTACCTGTCCATATCCACAACATTAGATTAACAGATGCGTAGACGTTGGTTTTAATATCAAAAAAGTAAGTGTTCCACACTTGGGAATCTGTTGGTGCAGACTCATATAAATAAAATAGATAAGGGCTTATTGCTATTACTAGTGCGATTAAAGAACCAGATAATACACTCTTTTTTAATAGTTTTCTTGAAGTCACTTTTTTTTTGTCCATGGGGTTTGAAACATTCATTGGATAAATTATCCTTACCAAAGTGAAACTAACAATTATTTTATTAATAGCGTAGTTTTAAAACGAAATAATTGTTGACACCTTTTTGTAAGACAAAAAAAAGCCCTCAGCTAAGGAGGGCTATATATTTTATAACTAAATTAATCTATCCATTCTTAGGTGCGGCATCTAGTTGTTTAGCATCAACACCTTCAATTGTATCATAAGTGTTGGTATCATCCGCAATGCTGTCAGGAGTACAAGATGCGAAAAGAGCTACAGAAAAAATTACTAATAATAGGGCCGAGATAAGTCTTTTAGTTGTCATTCTAATTTGTTTAAGGGTTTTACAGGGACAAACATAAGGCGAAATAACATACGGATATTCAGAAAGTTAGTCGTACTTTTGCAAACTTATGTTGTTATAAACAACTATTTTTTAGAGGAAATTATAAGAAGAGGTTACGAATATATACAAATCTTTCTTAAATTATTGTTAAGTCTAACTATTTGTACTTCAGCGTAATTATAGGGTATTTCATCGACTAATAGTTCAGGCCATTCCACTAAATTCCACTCTCCGGAATGAATATACTCTTCAACCCCAAAATCATACAGTTCTTCGGTTTTCTGTATGCGATATAGGTCAAAATGATACAAGAACCCGTCAGAAATTTCATATTCATTGACAATTGAGAAGGTTGGAGATGTTAAAGTTTTGTTAAATCCCAACTGTTTTGCAATCGATTTAATCAAAGTTGTTTTTCCAACCCCCATTTCACCCTTAAATAAAATGGTTTTTGAATCGACTAATTCTAAAACTTTTTGAGCAATGAAATCAATTTCATTTATGGTATACTCAAAACAATATGCTTTCTTCTCCATATAGGCAAAATTAGAATTTGTTAATTAATTATCTTGAAAAATGTAATTAACCTACTTAACAATTTTAAAAGTTGGCTATATTACCCGCCTTTTAAATTCTTCCCCCTAATGAGGCAAGTTGTAATAAGTAAGTCTTTTGTTTTTGAAGTTTTGATAATGATGTTAGTTGCATCATCATCTTTTTTATTCTACTGTTATTTGTTAGTGCCTAACGAGAAAGATGTTGTTTTTTTTGGATTTAGATATAGCACACCTTATTTCGAATCGGCTCAGTATGCAGCGTGGCATTTAGTTTTGAAAGGGCAAGTTGTCTACCTTCTTATTATTTGGTATCTGTTTTGTAATTACTGGTGGAGGAATTTTTTATTATTTCCGTTTTACTTCTTCACTTATCTCTTTGTTTCGATTTTCATAGTTGATGTAATTGGTTTTTCTGTTTCAACTAAGTTAGTTCTGCATATGTACACTATTATACTTACGTCGGGTTTAGTAGTATTTAGAAACTACTTGTTCAACTTTTCAAAAAACGCCATGTATCTTAGACATATCAGAAATTTTGAAAAAAGTTTGATTTCCTCTAATAAATTGAATGAATCGAATCTTGCATTTAGAACAATTTTATCGGACGATTCAATAAACAATATTAAAATTCGACTTAAAAACCTAGTTTTACTTAAAAGTAATTTACAATCAAATTCAAAAATCTCATTAGGAGAAAGTGACTTGAATTTACTTGAACGGTCACGTGCTGATTACATTTTGTGTTTATTTTTGATAACCTCACCACTTTTGTTTTTTCTATATAAACTCGTGCCGGTAAAAGAATCGATTGAGATAGGCAATTACACAATTACCGCTACTATTTTTTATGATTTAAATATGATGTCTTGGTATTTAATGAATAAGATAATTCCCTTGATTTTACTCTGTATTTGGTTTGTGAAATCTGAAAATTGGTGGAAGCATTCTATTTTGATCCCGATTACCGTTTACATTTATCAAATTGTTGCAGTTTTGGGTCAAAAAATTGATATTGTAGACGAATACGAATTCATCCAATCACTTCCAATAACCATCCCAATAATCCTATTATTAATCTGGCTCTCCAGAAAAATGAATTATGTCTCTCTTACCAAAGACCTAATCTTAGAAATTGAAAAAGAAATAAACCGTACGCTCGACCAGCTTGCAAGTCAAGAACGTGAAAAAGAAAAGCAAAGTTTTACTGAAAGATTAGCTCATTTAAAAGCAACCAAAAGCCAGTATACAAAAGATGAATACCTATTGCAAATGGTCAAATTACGTAATGAGATTGAATAAATGTAATTCATTGTACAAATGGTCTTAAGGAAGTTGAGTAAGCAGCGAAAGAAGTTTTGGATTGAGGTTTTAATGCTTTTAGTTCTAGCTACTTCTCCCTTTCTTTTTTATTTGTATACACTTGCTCCGGAAGACAAGAAGATTATTAGTTTGTTTGGCTACGATTTTGAAGCCAAAAACTTTAGTGATTTCAATCTGTTTTTATTTTATGTTGGAAATAAAGTCTTGCCAATTATTCTGCTATCCATTTGGTTCATTTTTAATAGAAACAGATGGTATATTCTAATATTAATTCCGTTACTGATGTATCATTATCAATTGGCTTTGGTATTAAATACTGCTGAGTTTGGATACTTTGTATCCCAGTGGCATCTTTTTTATTTCGTGGGATCGATTTCAATTGTCGTATTATTATTACTACGGATATTACTAATCAATTATTTTAGTTTAGACGATTTGAGACGGGAAATGAGCTTCCTTATTGACAAGATTGGAAAGAATTTTTATAAAAAAACAGCAAACGTTTATCAAAAACTTGTTAATAATAAATCAATTCTTTCGTATAAGAATCAGCTTTATGAATTACTTAGATTAAGACATGCCGTTGATAACTCTGGCCATGTTCACTTAAATCTGAAAGAAAAGAAGAGTAATAAATGGCAAGATTACTTTTTCTCTATAATGTTGATTTCCTCTCCATTAATAACTTATTCTTATCTGCTTATTCCGGAAGGCACTTCTCAAATTGATTTATTTTTTTTCAATTTACACTCAGGTTCGTTTCTTTCAGTTGATGTGCTTATATGGTATGTTCTAAGTAAATTAATTCCTTTCCTATTATTATCAATTTGGTTCATAAGTTCAAATGATTGGTGGAAATATGCAGTACTAATTCCCTCCACAATTTATTTATTTCAATTTCGGTCCGGGATGTTGTCGAGAAGTCGCGTTGACGAATACGAATTCATCCAATCACTTCCAATAACCATCCCAATAATCTTATTATTAATCTGGCTTTCAAGAAAAATGAATTATGTCTCCCTTACCAAAGACCTAATCCTAGAAATTGAAAAGGAAATAAACCGTACGCTCGACCAGCTTGCAAATCAAGAACGTGAAAAAGAAAAACGCAGTTTTACTGAAAAGCTAGCTCATTTAAAAGCCACGAAAAGCCAGTACACAAAAGATGAATACCTATTGCAAATGGTCAAATTACGTAATGAGATTGAATAATATTGAAGTGTAAAAGGAACTTCAATAATTAAACAGTAGTTAAAAAGTAAATCTAACTATTTGCTTTGATCTCGTGATCAATTTCAGCAATAATCTCTTTTTTAAGCTGCTTACGCTCTTCTATCATACGAGCGTCAATACGTTCGTTTACGATTTGCTCAATAATAGAAGGTGCAACTTCAGAAGTAGCGAACTCTTCAGCGGGTAAAAACATTTCGCCTTTACCAGTCATTAACCATACAAGGTTAATACGAGGATACACTTTTAAGATTTTTTCAATAACGTCACTTCCGACAGATGCATTGTTTTTATGCATGCGGAGTGTGTAGCCATTAGAAGCGCCGATGGAAATATCAAATTTCCGTGCGCTTAATTTCATATGCTTTATAAAAAGCATGATGCGATCGATGGTTTTCATTTTATTAAAGTATTGTTAGGGTGTATAAAAGTATCAAATTAATTGCAATTTCTCTTCAATTTGTTCTAATTGTAACTAATATGTACTAAATACCACACCCTTGGGTTTATATGAACATTGTTTTTTCGGATTTTGATTAAGAATCCACAATGCTAATTTTTATTATCTGGGTTGTAAAACCACGAAGGGAATGATCATTTCTTGTAAACTAACACCACCATGTTGATAGGTATTTCGGTAATAACTTACATAATGGTTGTAGTTGTTAGGGTATGCAAAAAATAAATCGCCTTTCGCAAAAATAAAACTACTACTTACATTTATTGCAGGAAGATGGATGTCCTTAGGTCTTTCAGCAGCTAATACATCTTTACTTTCATAAGTCAGGCTTTTACCTGTCTTATAACGCAAATTTAAACTCGTATCGCGGTCGCCAACTACCTTAGATGGGTTTTTAACGTTAATCGTACCGTGGTCGGTCGTAATTATTAGTTTAAAACCTAGTTGCTGCGCTTGTTGAATAATCTCTAACAAAGGTGAGTTTTTAAACCAACTTTGAGTGAGTGATCGGTATGCCTTGTCATTAGATGCAAGTTCTTTTACAACTTCCATCTCTGTCTTACTATGACTTAACATATCAACAAAATTGTATACCACTACAGTAAGATCATTGTCTTTTTGCGATTTAAAATTATCAGCAAAACGCCGTCCACCTTTTAAGCTCGTTATCTTGTGGTATTCGCATTTAATATTAAGTCCTAAGCGCTTTAACTGCGCCTTTAAAAAGTCTTCTTCATGCAAGTTCTTTCCTCCTTCGTCTGTATCGTTCTTCCAAAAATTAGGATGTAAACGTTCCATATCAGCTGGCATTAAACCTGAAAAAATTGAGTTCCTGGCGTATTGCGTAGCTGTTGGGAGTATACTGTAATATGGAGTTTCTATATTCTTTTTGTAGTAATTGTTTACCGTCGGTTCAAAGGCTTTCCATTGATCGTAGCGTAAATTGTCAATTACAACTAACAAAGTCGGTTGCTCCTTGCTTAATTCGGGCTCGATCATCTCCTTAAATAGGGTATGCGACATTACTGGTGCATCATTACCACTAAACCAATCTTTGTAATTATTGTCGATAAACTTTGAGAATTGGGTATTAGCCTCCACTTTTTGAGATTCTAGAATTTCGATCATCCCAATATCTTCAATATCTTCTAGCTCGATTTCCCAATAAGTAAGACGTTGATATAAATCAGCCCATTCTTCCCAGCTATTTACCATCGATAAATCCATGGCAATTTTCCGGAATTCTTGCTGGTAGTTTGAGGTTGTTTTTTCTGAAATTAAACGAGAATGATCAAGGTTCTTTTTTAAACTAAGAAGTATTTGACTGGGGTTTACCGGCTTTATCAAGTAATCGGCAATTTTACTACCGATAGCTTCTTCCATTATATATTCCTCTTCACTTTTCGTAATCATAACTACCGGAATATTAGCTTGTTTTTCCTTTATTTCGGCCAGCGTTTCTAGGCCAGTTAAGCCGGGCATATTTTCATCTAGAAAGACAATGTCAAAGCTTGCTTGGTCAATTACTTCAATTGCTTCAGTACCGCTTTGACAGGTCGTTATTCCGTAATTTTTTTGTTCTAAAAAAAGGATATGTGGTTTTAAAAGATCAATTTCATCATCAACCCAAAGTATATTTATCTTGTTCATTATATGTAGCTATATTTGCGATACATTAAACCTTCGCCTGTTTGAGTAAAAGTAACAAACTTAAGATTTTAAACGACCCTATTTACGGATTTATTACGATTCCGAATGAGGGAATATTTGACCTGATTGCCCATAAATATTTTCAGCGTTTGCGGCGTATTTCTCAAATGGGATTGTCGTATTTGGTATATCCTGGCGCACATCATACTCGTTTTCATCATGCTTTAGGTTGTATGCATCTCATGAAAAAAGCGGTTAATGTGCTGCGTTTTAAGGGTGTTGCTCTTTCTAATGAAGAGGAAGATGCATTGTTAAAAGCTATATTACTACATGATATAGGTCACGGACCTTTTAGCCATGCTATGGAGCATAGTTTAGTGGAGAATGTTTCACACGAGGAAATATCCCTGCTATTTATGCAGAATTTGAATGCTGAATTTAACCAAAGTTTAACGCTGGCAATCCAAATTTTTAAAGGCGAATACCATCGAAAGTTTTTAAATCAGTTAATATCGAGTCAACTTGATATGGATAGAACTGATTATTTGAAACGAGATAGTTTTTATACTGGTGTTGCCGAGGGTAATATTAATAGCGAGCGTATTATCACCATGTTAAATGTGGTAAATGACGAATTGGTAGTAGAAGAAAAAGGTATATACTCAGTAGAAAAATTCTTGGTAGCTAGGCGCCTTATGTACTGGCAAGTGTATTTGCATAAAACTAGTTTAGTCGCTGAGCAATTGCTAATAAGAGTTTTAAAAAGAGCCAAAGAGTTATGTTCTTCTGGAATAGAAGTTCCAGCCAGTAAGGCATTCTCCTTCTTCTTAAATAATAAGATTACTTTAAATGAGTTTAATGAGGATGTACTTGATATTTTTTCAAACTTAGATGATGTTGATATTTTGTCTGCAATGAAAGAATGGATGTATCATGATGATTTTGTCTTGAGTAATTTAAGCCAGATGATTATTGAACGAGACCTTCTCAAAATCGAAATTGCCGACGAGCCTCAAGAAATTGAATCTCATAAAGAACATATAGATTATTTAACCAAAACATATGGCATATCGGATGACGAAGCTAAGTATTTTGTGTTTGGTGGTGCTATTGCCAACCAAGCGTATATGTTAGATAATCAAAATATTAATATTTATTATAAAGACGGAACTGTAAAAGATGTAACTGAAGCCTCTGACCAGTTTAATTTAAGGTCATTATCCAATAAGATCACAAAGTATTATCTATGTTATCCAAAGCGAAAATGATCTTTCAAAAATTTCTATTTTTGCGATAATGAAATTTACAGCCAACCAGATTGCCGGAATACTCGAAGGGGCTATTGAGGGAAACCCAGAAGCAGAAGTTTTTAAACTATCTAAGATAGAAGAAGGAGCAGTTGGGTCACTAACCTTTTTAGCTAATCCGAAATACACTCCCCACCTATATACTACTAAAGCATCGGTTACAATAGTTAATAAAAATTTTGAAGCGGAAGCTGATTTTTCAACCACACTTATTCGGGTTGATGATGCCTATAAGTCCTTTTCCAAATTATTAGAATATTACAACCAAGTAAAGATGAACAAAACTGGAATTGAAAACCCAGTTTATATTTCGGAAAGTGCTACTTATGGAGATGATATATATTTAGGAGCATTTTCTTATTTAGGAGATCAAGTTGTAATAGGTGATAATGTAAAAATATATCCTAATACATATATAGGTGACAATGTGACGATAGGAAACAATGTAACAGTTTTTTCTGGTGCTAAGATCTATTCTGAATCCGTTATTGGAGATAATTGTGTTATTAATAGTGGTGCTATTCTTGGTGCCGATGGTTTTGGATTCGCACCAAATGAAAAAGGGGAGTACAATAAGGTACCACAAACTGGCAACGTAATCTTAGAAGAGTATGTAGATATTGGTGCAGGTACGACCATAGATCGAGCAACCTTAGGTTCTACTGTAATAAGACGAGGAGTAAAACTTGACAATCAAATACAAATAGCACATAATGTAGAAATAGGAGAAAATACTGTTATTGCAGCTCAAACCGGCATTGCGGGTTCTACAAAAATCGGTAAAAATTGTATGATTGGTGGTCAAGTAGGAATTGTAGGGCATATTACTATAGGCGATAATGTTAAAATACAGGCACAATCAGGTATTAGCAGAAATGTAAAAGATAATGAAGTACTGCAAGGCAGTCCGGCATTGGGCTATGGAGACTACAATAAGTCGTATGTTCATTTTAAGAACTTACCCAGATGGGTCGATAAAATTCATAAGATCGAAAAACAATTAAAGGGCGATGATTGAAACGATTACTAGCAAACAAACAACAATAAAAAAGGAAGTTACGCTCAAAGGGGTAGGACTTCATACTGGAAAAGAGGTTACCTTAACCTTCAAGCCAGCACCTGTAAATCATGGGTACGCTTTTATGCGTATTGATCTTGAAGGAAACCCAATAATTGAGGCTGACGCGAATTATGTTATCAATACACAGCGCGGGACAAATTTGGAGAAAAAGGGTGTGAAAATTCAAACTTCAGAGCATGTATTGGCAGCCCTAGTAGGTTTAGATTTTGATAATGTACTTATAGAGCTAGATGCATCAGAACCCCCAATTATGGATGGCTCTAGTCGCTATTTTGTAGAAGCTCTAGAAAAAGCTGGTAAAGAAGAACAGGATGCCAGTCGCGAAGAATATGTTGTTAAAGAGGTTATATCGTATGCCGATGAACAATCAGGCAGCGAAATTACCATTATTCCGGCTGAAGAATATCAAGTGACGACGATGGTCGATTTTGGGACCAAAGTATTGGGAACTCAAAATGCAACCATGAATCACATATCCGATTTCAAAAATGATATCGCTGATTCTCGTACGTTCAGTTTTTTACATGAGTTAGAAGCATTGTTAGAGCATGGCCTAATAAAGGGAGGAGATTTAAATAATGCCATTGTGTATGTCGATAAAGAATTATCTGCTGATACTATGGAAAAACTTAAAGTCGCATTTGGCAAAGACTCTATTAAAGTTAAGCCAAATGGGATTTTAGATAATTTGACTTTACATCATCCTAACGAGGCAGCAAGGCATAAATTATTGGATGTTGTAGGGGATTTGGCATTAATTGGTACACGAATTCGTGGAAAAGTAATCGCTAATAAACCGGGGCATTTTGTAAACACCCAGTTTGCAAAGAAGATGTCTAAGATCATTAAAAACGAGAGACGAAATAACGTTCCTTCTGTTGATTTGCATGCAAAACCTTTGATGGATGTGAATCAGATCATGGAAATGTTACCTCACCGACCACCTTTTCTGTTGGTTGATAAGATTTTAGAATTATCTGATAAGCATGTTATAGGAATGAAAAACGTGACCATGAACGAACCATTCTTCGTAGGTCATTTTCCAGGCGCACCTGTAATGCCAGGTGTTCTTCAAATTGAAGCTATGGCACAAACAGGAGGAATTTTGGTTTTGAGTACAGTACCAGATCCGGAAAACTACCTGACATATTTATTAAAAATTGATAATGTACGTTATAAACATCAAGTTGTGCCCGGGGACACACTTATTTTTAAACTAGACTTAATGTCTCCTATTAGAAGAGGTATTTGTCAAATGCAAGCTCGGGCATATGCCAATGGTAAATTGGTAAGTGAAGCTGAAATCATGGCTCAAATAACTAAAGTAAAAAACAACTAATTATGAACCAGCCTTTAGCCTATGTTCATCCGAGTGCTAAGATCGCTAAGAACGTGGTGATCGAGCCATTTACAACAATCAGCGCCAATGTAACCATTGGCCAAGGAACTTGGATTGGCAGTAACGTAACCATTATGGATGGCGCACGTATCGGAAAGAATTGTAATATTTTTCCAGGAGCTGTTATATCGGCAATACCACAAGACCTTAAATATAATGAGGAAGAAACTGTCGTAGAGATAGGTGATAATACCACAATAAGAGAGTGTGTTACAATTAATAGAGGTACTGTTGACAGACTAAAAACCAAGATTGGAAAAAATTGTTTGTTAATGGCATATAGCCATGTTGCACATGACTGTTTTGTTGGAGATAATTGTATTTTCTCGAACAATAGTACCTTAGCTGGGCATATTACTGTAGGAGATTTTGTTGTATTCGCTGGAATGACTGCAGTTCAACAATTTTGCTCTATAGGTAGTCATGCTTTTGTAACTGGAGGGTCACTAGTGCGTAAAGATGTTCCACCTTTTGTTAAGGCTGGGCGTGAACCATTATCTTATGTTGGTATCAACTCTGTTGGCCTTCGAAGACGTGGTTTCACTACTGAAAAGATCAGAGAAATTCAGAATATCTATCGCATTTTATATCAAAAAAACTACAATAATAGTCAGGCAGCATCTATTATTGAAGCTGAGATGGAAGCGACTCCAGAACGCGATGAAATTCTACAGTTTATAAAAGATTCACAACGAGGTATTATGAAAGGATACCTTACCAATAACTAAAACAACGAAACATATAATGGCAAGTACTTCAGATATTAGAAACGGTTTATGTATTAAATACAATCATGATATTTTTAAAATAGTTGAATTTCTTCATGTAAAACCGGGAAAAGGACCAGCTTTTGTTCGTACTAAATTAAAAAGTGTTACTACAGGAAAAGTAATTGATAATACTTTTTCTGCGGGGCATAAAATTGATGAGGTTCGTGTAGAGACCCATAAATTTCAATATTTATATAATGAAGGTGAGACATTTCATTTTATGAATACTGAAGATTATAATCAAATTACCTTAGAAAAGTCAACGCTAGATGCACCTGGCTTATTAAAAGAGGGAGAGGTTGTAACTGTCTTGATAAATACAGAAGATGGTATGCCACTTTCAGTAGAAATGCCACAAAGTGTAATTCTGGAAGTAACAGCTACTGAACCTGGTGTAAAAGGAAATACTGCAACAAACGCCACAAAACCTGCAACTGTAGAAACAGGTGCGACGGTTATGGTTCCTTTATTTATTAATGAAGGTGATAAAATAAAAGTGGAAACGGAAAAAGGCACTTACAAAGAGCGTATTAAGGAGTAATGAAGTTTTCTAAGCGGCAAACACTTAAACGTATAGCGTCTATTATTGATGCGAAATATGTAGGGCCTGATGATTTTCCGGTACAGGGAATGAATGAGATTCATGTCGTAACTCCAGGAGATATTGTTTTTGTAGATCACCCTAAATACTATGACAAGGCATTGTCATCCGCTGCAACCGTTGTTTTAATTAACAAGGAGGTTGATTGTCCAGAAGGAAAAGTTTTGCTGATTTCCGACGATCCATTTCGTGATTTTAATAAATTGACTAGTCATTTTTCGGCTTTTCAACCTTCCCAAAATGTCATTTCACCATCCGCTGTTATTGGAAAAGACACACATGTACAACCCAATGCTTTTGTTGGAAATAACGTAGTGATAGGGGATAACTGTATCATCCATTCTAATGTAAGTATTGGTGATAATTGTATTATTGGTGATAATGTAATTATCCATGCCGGAACAGTATTAGGTGGTGATGCATTCTATTATAAAAGGAGACCGGAAGGCTATGATAAACTATTGTCTTCAGGGAGGGTGGTTGTAAAAGATAATGTTGAAATTGGTCCGCTTTGTACATTAGATAGAGGTGTTACTGGTGACACGACTATTGGTCAAGGTACCAAGTTAGATAGTCAAGTTCATATAGGGCATGATACCATAATAGGTAAAGATTGCCTAATCGCTGCCCAAACGGGTATTGCAGGATGTTGCATTATAGAAGATGAAGTAACCTGCTGGGGGCAAGTCGGTACTACTAGCGGAATTACAATTGGCAAAGGAGCCGTTGTACTTGGACAAACAGGAGTTACAAAAACCATAGGGGGAGGAAAGGTATATTCTGGTACGCCAATAGAAGAGGCGAGGGAGCGTCTCAAGCGTTTTGCATATACCAAACAAATCCCAAACATGATTAATGAAATAAAAGAAATTAAAAAGAATGAGTAGAAACGCGAAGGAAATTGTTAGAGACTTTTATGAGTCTGATTTTATGCACAATACTGGTGTGCTTAAAGACTATTTACATGAAGATTGCCAATTGCATTGGAATAGTAGTAAGGGTTTCACCATTCTTGGTTTTAAAGAAATAGAGGCGCTTATTTCTGAGACTGGAAAATCGTATGAATCGATCAGGGGAGAGATAAGTCATTTATTAGAAGATGACAATTTTGTAACCGTTCGTTACACCTATGTTGCCAGAACTATTGAGCAGCCGGACAAGGAAACGGCAATAGCCCATTTTATAACAATTTGGGAAATGAAAGACGGTAAAATGTATCACGGCTATGAAATGAGCCAGCTTGCAGATGAAGACCCAAAAAACATTCAATCATATACACAGATAAAAGTTTAAAAAAGCTTTTTAAAACAGCCCCCAACAACTATTTTTGTCGGGAATAAAACAATCAGAAATGAGTGTACTTGTAAATAAAGATTCTAAAATAATTGTCCAAGGATTCACAGGTAGTGAAGGCACATTCCACGCAGGTCAAATGATCGAATACGGAACTAATGTTGTTGGTGGTGTTACTCCAGGAAAAGGTGGACAAACACATCTAGATAAGCCTGTTTTTAATACTGTTAAAGAAGCTGTAGAAAAAGTCGGAGCTGATACCACAATTATTTTCGTCCCACCAGCCTTTGCTGCTGACGCAATTATGGAGGCAGCTGACGCCGGGATTAAAGTGATTATTACTATCACAGAAGGTATTCCAGTGGCGGATATGATCACGGCATCAAATTATATCAAAGGGCGTGACTGTCGTTTGGTAGGTCCTAACTGCCCGGGTGTTATTACACCAGGAGAAGCGAAAGTGGGTATCATGCCTGGTTTTGTTTTCAAAAAAGGAAAAGTAGGTATCGTATCTAAATCAGGTACATTGACATACGAAGCTGCGGATCAAGTTGTAAAGCAAGGTTTAGGCATTACAACGGCAATTGGTATTGGTGGTGACCCAATTATTGGAACAACTACTAAGGAAGCCGTTGAGCTATTAATAAATGACCCTGAAACGGAATGCGTAGTAATGATCGGTGAGATTGGTGGTCAGTTAGAAGCGGATGCAGCACAGTGGTACAAAGAAAGCGGATCTAAAAAACCGGTTGTTGGTTTCATCGCTGGAGAAACTGCACCCGCGGGTCGTACTATGGGACATGCTGGAGCAATCGTAGGTGGTTCTGATGACACCGCACAAGCTAAGAAACGCATCATGAGAGAATGTGGTATTCACGTAGTAGATTCTCCTGCAACAATAGGTATCAAAGTTGCCGAAGTATTAGGCTAGCCTGTTAAAAATTATATAAAAAAATTTTAGTTTAAATCCATCCTCATACCTTGGGGGTGGATTTTTTTATTAATCAATATTCAACCATATGAAATTCAATAAAATACTTGTATTTGCTGCACTTGCTCTAGCAGTAATTAGTTGCGACAAAAAGGAAACTAAAACATACAAGGTAAGTACTCAAACTGATGCTAATGGCTATTCCTACGAAACCGTTGAAAATGACCCTACAGGATTGCGGTTATATACTTTAGATAATGGCCTAAAAGTTTATCTAAGTAAAAACGAAGAAGAGCCTAAAATTCAAACATTTATTCCCGTAAGGGCAGGGTCAAAATATGATCCCGCAGATAATACTGGACTTGCTCATTATCTAGAGCATATGGTATTTAAAGGTACAGATGAAATAGGCACTACAGATTATGAAGCAGAGAAAGTGTATCTAGATCAGATAAAACAGTTATATGAAGACCATAAGGCCGAAACTGATCCTGAAAAGAAAAAAGCCATTTACAAAAAGATTGATGAGGTTTCACAGGAAGCTTCAAAAATTTCGATTGCGAATGAATATGACAAAATGGTTGCTTCTTTAGGTGCCGAAGGTACAAATGCCTGGACATCGTTTGAAGAAACGGTGTATGTAAACAAAATACCATCGAATGAATTGGACAAATGGTTGAAAGTGGAAAGTGAGCGTTTTAGTCAGCTGGTACTTCGACTATTCCATACTGAAATTGAAGCAGTTTATGAAGAATTCAATCGCGGACAGGATAGTGACGGTCGTAAGAAATACTTTGCCGTATGGGAGGAGTTGTTTCCTACACATCCCTATGGTACCCAGACAACAATTGGTACTTCTGATCATTTAAAGAATCCATCGTTGGTAGCTATCCAAAATTATTTTGATACCTATTATGTGCCTAATAACATGGCTGTTGTAATGGTAGGCGACCTAGATTATGATGAAACAATACAAAAGGTAGATAAAGCATTTGGTGGGTATAAATCAAAAGAAGTAACCCACCCAGTTTTCGAAAGTGAAGCTCCTATTACGGCTCCTAAAGTTCGCGAGGTATTTGGCCCAACAGCGGAATCAGTTTATGTAGCTTATAGAACCGAAGGTGGGTTAGGAAGTGAAAATGAGAAATATGTATATCTCATCGATTTCATTTTAGCCAATAGCCAAGCCGGTTTAATCGATTTGAATTTGAACCAATCGCAAAAGGTACAAAGAGCAAGTTCATTTACGACTGTTAATATTGATAATGGTGTGCACTTTTTAGATGGTACACCAAAGGCGGATCAGACTTTAGAAGAAGTTAAGGATTTACTGCTTTCACAAATTGAAGAAATTAAAAAAGGAAATTTCGAAGACTGGATGATTGATGCCGTAGTAAATGATTTAAAGCTTAGCGAAATGCGCCAGTACGAAAACGCATCCTCAACTGCATTTGCCTACGTTGATGCGTTTACGAAGTTCCAAAATTGGAGTGATAAAGTTAAGTTTGCTGATGATCTCAAGAAAATTACCAAACAGGAGTTAGTTGATTTTGCAAACAATCACTACAATGACAATTACGTAATTGTATACAAAAGAAAAGGCCTTGATGAAAATATTGCCAAAGTTGAAAATCCAGGGATTACCCCAGTGCAATTAAATAGAGACAAACAGTCGGATTTTATCAAGGCATTTAATGAGACCCCTTCATCTAAATTAACGCCAAAGTATGTTGATTATGCAAGTGAAATTAAGAAGACAAAAACGAAGTCTGGATTAGAAGTTGCCTATATTGAAAATAAGACCAACGACCTTTTCAATCTTAATATCATATTTGATATGGGACGTGATAATGATAAAAAACTCGCTACAGCTATTGGGTATTTAGAGTATTTGGGCACAGATAAGTACTCGCCTGAGGAATTGAAAAAAGAGTTTTATAAACTTGGTATCAACTATTATGTAAGTGCAGGAAATGATAAATCATATGTTGGCTTGAGCGGTTTAAAAGAAAACTTGTCTAAGGGGCTTGATTTACTAGAACACCTATGGTCAAACGCCGTGGCCGATCAAGAAACATATAATAAATATGTTGCGCAGATTGATAAGAGGCGTCAAGACAACAAACTACAAAAAGGACGTATTCTGCAGTCCGGCCTAATGAATTATGCTAAGTACGGAGAGAATTCTCGTTTGCGTGATATCATTCAAACAAGTGAGTTAAAGGAATTGAATCCTGAAGAGCTCGTTGATATTGTTAAGGATCTTAGAAATTTCAAACAACGTGTTTTTTATTATGGTAAAGATGTTGAAAATGCCGTGGCAGCTCTAGACGAAAAACATAGCACTCCAGAAACGCTAAGAGATTATGCACCAGCCGTGAAATATGAAGAAAAAGAAACGGGCGGAAATGTATATTTTGCGAATTACGATATGGTACAGGCCGAAATGATGTTTGTAGCTAAAAGTGATCCATTCTCAACCGAGAACTTGGCAGCCTCAAGGTTGTTTAACACCTATTTCGGAGCTGGGTTATCGTCAATAGTTTTTCAAGAAATTCGTGAATCTAAGTCATTAGCGTATTCGGCCTACTCTTTTTATTCAAATGCCAGAAAGAAAGACGAATCTAACTATGTAATGGCATATATTGGTACCCAAGCTAACAAAATGCCCCAGGCAGTCGATGCGATGTTAGAGTTGATGAATGACATGCCAGAGTCTGAGGAGCAATTTCAAGCAGCTAAGGAAGCTACATTGAAGAAATTAGCGTCTGAGCGTATCACAAAATCAAACATTTTTTGGAATTACGAACGTCTACAAAACCAAGGTATTAATCATGATGTACGCGAGGATATTTATAATGCCGTAAGCAAAATGACAATGGATGATCTCAAAACCTTTTTTAATGACAATATTAAAGGCGAAGATTACAATATGGTAGTAATTGGTAACAGAAATGACGTCGATATGAAAGCCCTAGAAAAAATGGGTAAAGTACAAGAAATGAATATCGATTACTTATTTAACTATGAGCTTGCCAAAAAAGATATTGAGATTCAGTAAATCAAAATAGGACCTCGTCCGATTGAGCGCAGTCGAATCATACACAGTTATAAGAACTATGTATGATTCGACTGCTCTTAATTTTTATAAAAGAATTGGTATTATTCATATACCGACTTATGTATCTTTGATATATATTAGTTTTTTAAACAAACAACAACCAACTTAAATATTCTAGTGTGAAATTATTAGAAGGAAAAACAGCAATTATTACAGGTGCCAGTCGCGGTATCGGTAAAGGCATTGCAGAAGTATTTGCAGATCACGGCGCTAATGTAGCATTCACTTATAGCTCGTCATCTGAAGCGGCTAATCAGCTTGAAAATGAGCTAAATGCAAAAGGAATTAAAGCAAAGGCTTACAAAAGTAATGCTGCAAGTTTTGATGAGGCTCAGCAATTAGTAGCTGATGTTTTAGAAGAGTTCGAGACTGTTGATATACTAATCAATAACGCTGGCATTACTAAGGATAATTTGTTAATGAGAATGAATGAGGAAGACTTTGATAAGGTGATTGAAGTCAACCTAAAGTCCGTATTTAATATGGTGAAAGCCGTACAACGTACCATGCTAAAAGCGCGCAAGGGATCCATCATCAATATGAGCTCTGTAGTAGGAGTGAAGGGTAATGCAGGTCAAGCAAATTATGCAGCCTCAAAAGCGGGTATTATTGGTTTTTCTAAGTCGGTTGCCTTAGAATTGGGTTCAAGAAATATTAGGAGTAATGTAATTGCGCCAGGTTTTATTGAAACGGAAATGACTGCTAAATTACCTGAAGATGTGGTAGCTGGCTGGAGAAGCAGCATCCCATTAAAACGTGGAGGCACTCCAGAGGATATAGCAAATGCATGTGTGTATTTGGCTAGTGATCTTTCGTTATATGTTACTGGTCAAGTATTGAATGTTGATGGTGGAATGTTAACTTAAAAAATAGACACTTTTTAATGCCCACATCCACAATTTTATTAATCATCCTTGTAGGACTACTGGCATTGGCATTAAGTGTTTTTTATTATAGAATAAAGGCGAAAAGTAGTGGTAAAAACACCATTCTTTTTGCCTTTTTCCGTTTTTTCACATTGTTTTTCATTGGATTACTGCTTATCAATCCGAAGTTTAAGAGTACCGAGACGCAATTAGAGAAACCGAACTTGGTAGTGATAGCTGATAATTCTTCTTCTATCCCATTTATAGATAGAGATACATTGTTGAAAAACACATTTTCAAAATTGAAAGCAGATAATGATCTCCTTGAGAAGTTCGACATTGGTAGTTACACATTTGGCAAGACAATTAATCAAGCAAATGAGGTTTTATTTACTGATAATCGTTCAGATCTAGAAACCGCACTAGCATCAGTAAAGGAAATTTATAGAAATCAGCCTTCAGCGGTGGTAGTGCTAAGTGACGGTATTCAAACCTATGGTAACGATTATCAATATACCAAAATGGGAGATAATCAGCATATTTTCCCATTGGTTGTGGGTGATACCTTGACTAAAGAAGATATTCGAGTAGATCGAGTAAATGTCAATAAATATGCCTATCATAAAAATCGATTTCCTGTCGAAGTTTTTGTGAGTTATAATGGAACTTCTCTAATTTCAAAAGAAGTTATTATTTCAAAAGGAAGAAGTACGGCTGCAAAGCAGAAAGTGGAATTGTCAAGCCAGAATTCTTCGGCAATAGTTACGTTTGAGCTTCCTGCAAATAGTATTGGCGTTTCAACATACAGTGCATACATACAAACCCTAGAAGACGAAAAAAACACAAGAAATAACCGAAAAGCTTTTGCTGTCGAGGTTATTGATCAGAAAACGAAGGTGCTCATCGTATCAGATATAAAGCATCCAGATATCGGTGCACTTAAAAAGTCAATTGAAAGTTCAGAACAACGAGAAGTTTGGTTGTCAGATACTAGCTTGAGAAATATCGACCTTAACGATTTCAACTTAGTAGTACTTTTTCAACCAAATAATCGTTTTAAGACGGTTTTTGAAAAGGCTGATGCACTTAAGAAAAACAAATTAGTTATCGCTGGTCCCAAAACCGATTGGCGTTTTTTAAATCGTACACAAACTAATTATCAACAACAGCCAACTAGTCAAAAAGAAGAAGTGCAGCCTGTTTTAAATATCAACTATAATGCATTTATAACAGATACAGATTTTTCTACCTACCCACCTTTACAGACCACATTTGGTCAGCTCAATTTTAAAGTACCGCATCAAGTATTATTGTCACAGCGTATAGGTTCTGTAGATACTGAAAATAGCTTGTTCGCTACTTTTGAAATTGATGGAAGAAAGGAAGGTGTTTTATCAGGCGAGGGTTTATGGAAATGGCGATCGCAAGATTTTCAAAATACAGGTGATTTTAAACAGTTTGATGGTTTTATGGCCAAAGTGATTCAATACTTGGCTTCTTCTAAAAAGAAAAACCGATTGACCGTTAACTACGAATCCTTTTACTATGGAAATGATGATGTGACTATAGAGGCTCAATACTTTAACGAAAGCTATGAGTTTGATCCGCGAGTTGGCTTATCTCTAGCAATTACCGATACAATAAGTAAGCAGCAACGAACTATTCCTTTTGTACTGAAAAATCGGACATTTGAAGTCGACTTAAGCGCCTTGCCATCATCTACCTATAATTTTACTGTTAAGGTAGATGGTAAGAATATTTCACGTTCCGGACGCTTTAAAATATTAGAGTTTGATGTGGAGAAACAGTTTTTCACTGCGAATGGAAAAAAGCTCGGACAACTTGCTGAAAGTACTGAAGGATCTGTTTTTTATGAAGATCAAATTGATGATATGATCAATCAATTAAAACAGGATGAGCGCTTTAAAACGATCCAAAAATCTAAGGAAAAAGTCATACCTTTAATCAACTGGAAATACCTGTTGTTTTTCATCATTTTAAGCCTCTCAATAGAGTGGTTTTTAAGAAAATACAACGGACTTATATAAATAAAAATAACAAAGATGGAACGTTTACCAAAGATTGGATTACCGATTATTTTATTAGTCATTGCTTTAATTGTTGTTGTAGCAAAATCAGCAGTAGTTATTGATTCTGGACATGCAGGAGTACTTTATAGAAGTTTAGGAGATGGTGTTGTGACAGACAAGCCAGCTTTAGGAGAAGGATTTAATCTAGTCGCGCCTTGGAATAAGGTTATTGAGTTTGAGGTTAGACAGCAGTCAAAATCATACCGAATGGATGTACTGTCTGTAAATGGCTTGGAAATTAAAGTAGATGCAACTGTATGGTTTGAGCCGGACCCAAGTAGTTTGGGCAAGTTGCTTCAAGAAAAGGGTATCGATTATGTCGAACGAATTTTAACTCCGGCGATGAGTGCAGCTGCTAGAGAAGTAGTAGGACGTTATACACCAGAACAGTTGTACTCTAGCAAGCGAGATGTTATTCAAAAAGAAATACTTGATGAAACAAGTAAAGGAGTTGAAGGACAGTATATCAATATCAATAGAATTCTGGTTAAAGATGTTACTTTGCCACCAACTATTAAAGAAGCGATTGAGCGTAAATTAAAACAAGAGCAGGAATCCTTGGAATATGAATTTAGACTATCTAAAGCGGAGAAAGAAGCACAACGTCAGCGAATTGAGGCAGAAGGTAAAGCCGCGGCAAACAGAATTTTAAGCGCATCTCTAACAGACAAAATCCTGACCGAAAAAGGAATTCAAGCCACATTAGAACTTTCTAAATCACCAAATAGTAAGGTAATTGTAGTAGGCGGCGGAGAGAGCGGAGGATTGCCGATTATTTTAGGTAACAACTAGGCTATAAGTCTACTGTAATTAATGTAAAATAAAAACCTCCAAAATATTCTTAAAATATTTTGGAGGTTTTTTTATGGAGTAAAGCTAGATATTTTACGATAACTACTCCAATCCAAGATCAGTTCGCATAGACTCAAACTTATTAGCATTTTGTCTCCAGTATGGAGTTTTTATACTTTTAATCTTGGTAGCTTTTGTAGTTAGCTCTTTTGCATTTGGTCCGAATCCACTTTTAAAAGTCTCTTCCCATGAAATAATTTCGTGTGGGAAAACTGTCTTATAGTTTATACTCAGGGATCTATTTAATGTAGGATATGTAATCGTATAAGTGGTTTGGTCATCGCCAGGATCTAATTCGGTTTTAGCTGGATATGCTTTTATTTCAATATGCTTTAGTCTTGCGTATTCAAAAGAAGGAATCATTGTTGTCTGACCTATCGATAGCATACTTGGATCAATGCGTATTTGTTGCCAAATTTGATTCTCAAGCTTGGTTTTTTCTAGCGTAAACTCTTTGTCTTCCTCACCTTCAAAATAAGAATGTGCTTTAATCTCGTACTGCTCTCGATTATTTAATTGTGTATAGATTTGTCCGCACCATTCCTGCATGCTCGTAGTTACTTTTATAGCATTTGCATTATTTGCAACTGGATAGAAAGTACTACTCATAATGCTATACGGATAAATTCCGGTGTTAAAATTCTTGGTTGCATTCAACTTTAAAACCGGAATATTACTCTTACCATAGTTATCAGCTTTCACTTGGCGATCGGGTAAAAAGTCTTCAGTGACAAATATCATCGCTGCTTTTCCTTTCCGGATTTCACCATAACGTGCCTGTTCTAGTTCGTATGAGGTAATTTCAGCTTCACCGGCGTACCAGTATTTCTTAAATTCTTCAGAGGTAGGGTTTACTGGTATTTCTTCTGCAATTGTTTCGGTAATAACGTTTTTATTTTCTTTGCTATTTGCCGTAGCCTCCGCACAGGACGAAGTAATTGCTATAATTGGCGCCACCAGAATTATGGCGCCTAAAAAATGTTTGATATGCATTTTCATAATCGGTTTTTTATAAAGTTACAAAATGGCTATCGCTCAGCAATATCTGTTAACACTTTATAAACTTTTGCCATAGGCATGCCCATTACGTTTAAGTACGACCCTTCTAGCCTAGTAACACCTATTTGACCTATCCATTCTTGAATGCCATAGGCACCAGCTTTATCAAAAGGTTGAAACGTATCTATGTAATAATGAATCTCTTCATCAGTAAATTTTTTGAAGGTGACTTTCGTTACGTTGTTCACCGTCTTGGCAAAATCAGTCATTGTAAAACATACGGATGAAATAACATCATGTGTTTTTCCTGACATTGATTTGATCATGTTAAAGGCTTCCTCCTTGCTTTTTGGTTTCCCCAATGCCTTGTCCTCGTGCCATACGATGGTATCCGAAGTAATTAAGATGTCATTTGGTTTTAATGTTTCTTTAAACGGCAGGGCTTTTATCTGTGCTAAATAATCAGATATATTGCTTCCTTTTAAGCGCTCTGAATAAATCTCATCAACTGGTTTTAATTTAATCTCAAAGTCAATATCTAATTCCTTAAAAAACTGTTGTCTTCTCGGCGAACCCGAAGCAAGAATAATATTGAATTTTCTTAGTTTTTCTCGAAGCATATGATATTGTATGAAGATTATAAAGATGAAAAGGTTATGAGAAAAATTCCAATAAAGGAAATTCCAAATTCCAATTTTTGATTCTTTCTAAACTCAATTAGGCATTATCAGCATCAAAGTTACCAGTCCATTTACCTTGTACTTTTAATACTTGTTCTATTACATCACGGACACAACCTTTGCCGCCATCTTTGTAAGAAACGTATTTAGCGATATTTTTTATTTCGGGAACTGCATCTTGTGGACATGTCGGCAGGCCTACTAATCGCATTGCAGGTTCATCAGGAATATCATCGCCCATATATAATACATTTTCCGCCATGATATTTTTGGTGGAAAAATATTCTTTCAGTTGTTCAGTTTTATGATGAGCACCTAAGTAAATGTCTTTAATACCAAGTGCGCTTAGTCTGTTACGAACACCTTCGTTCGTTCCTCCAGAAATAATACAAACATTAAATCCTTTGGTCGTTGCTGTTTTAAGTGCATAACCGTCTTTAATATTCATTGTTCGTAGTAATTCTCCATCTGAGGTTACAATGACAGAGCCATCGGTAAGAACACCATCCACATCAAAAATGAATGTGGTTATATGTTCTAAATATTCCTTATAATTCTTTTCCATATAGGTTGGCAATTAGTTGACTAAAAGTAGTGTAAACTTCTTTTTGTTTCTCGTTTTCTAATAATTCAAGGTGCTTGTTGACTGTTTTTGAGTCGCCTCGCTTTGCTGGACCAGTTTGTGCCATAAAGGGGGTCAAGTCATCAAGTTTAGATGCTGTTTCCTTTATTAGTGGCTTTAGTATATCAAAAGGAACTCGATTTGATTCACAAAGTTCATGTCCAATTCGGTATAAATGATTGGTAAAATTATTTACAAAAACGGCTGCTAAATGTAAACTTCGACGTTGATCTGTACTTAGTTTATGAGTTGTGCAGCCAAGATGTTCAGCTAATTGTTGAAGCAATTGCTCATCTTCTTTATTTTCTGTTTCAATGCAAATAGGAACTTCGCTAAAATTAATTTGTCGCTGTATACTAAAGGTTTGTAACGGATAGAAAACCCCGCGCCGATGCTTTTTATCGATAGCATGCATTGACGTATTTCCTGATGTATGAACTACCAGCTTACTTTTAAGCTGAATTTTTTGTGAGACGGAAATTATTGCATCATCGCTTACTGTCATAATATACACATCTGCATCTTCAAGTTTATCAAACGAATTTGCAATAGGGGTAGTTTTCGGTAGATTTTTAGGAAAAGAAGACTTTCTATTATAAATCTGAACTATTTCAACATCATTTAAAGGTTTTATAGCATGATATAAATGAAAACCTACATTTCCGTAACCGATTAGTACAACTCGAATCATATTGCTAAAATAGCTATTATCAATGTAGATGAAAACCCATTTCAAATGGAAATTACCATTAGGTTAACTTATCACAACAATACGATAACTACCATAAAAAAGATGTATATTTGCTCGCAATTAATTTTAGATTGATTGCTATGACTGCTCATGATTCCAAGTTTGTCGGTGAAGGTTTAACCTACGATGACGTTTTACTCGTACCGGCTTTTTCTGAAGTGCTTCCAAGAGAGGTAAGTATTGCTTCAAAATTCACAAAAAACTTAACGATTAATGTTCCAATTGTGTCCGCTGCGATGGATACAGTTACGGAAAGTAGAATGGCAATTGCGATGGCACGTGAAGGCGGTATTGGAGTACTACATAAGAATATGACAATCGAGGAGCAGGCAATTAAAGTACGTCGTGTTAAACGTGCGGAAAGCGGAATGATCATTGATCCCGTAACGCTTCCTATGAATTCGAAGGTGAAGGATGCCAAAAGCAATATGAAGGAACATAGTATTGGTGGAATTCCAATTGTAGACCAAGAAGGCTTTTTAAAAGGAATTGTTACCAATCGTGATCTTCGTTTCGAGAAAAATGATGAGCGGCCCATTATTGAAGTGATGACTAGTGAAAATCTCGTCACTACAAGTGAAGGTACTTCATTACAACAAGCTGAAGTTATTTTACAAGAAAATAAGATTGAAAAACTTCCAGTAGTAGATAATGACAATAAACTTATTGGACTTATTACTTTTCGAGACATTACAAAACTTACTCAAAAACCAATGGCCAATAAAGATAAATATGGCCGTTTATTGGTTGCTGCTGCAGTTGGTGTCACTGGAGATGCAGTCGATAGAGTAGAAGCACTTGTAAATGCAGGTGTAGACGCAGTAGTTATCGATACAGCTCATGGCCATACGAAAGGTGTGGTAATGGTGCTTAAAGAGGTTAAAAGTAAATTCCCGGAATTGCAGGTTGTTGTTGGTAATATTGCTACTGGTGAAGCTGCAAAGTATTTAGTCGAGAATGGTGCAGATGCTGTGAAAGTCGGAATTGGTCCTGGTTCTATTTGTACAACACGAGTTGTTGCCGGTGTTGGATTTCCCCAGTTTTCGGCAGTATTGGAAGTTGCAGCTGCTATAAAAGGTTCGGGAGTACCAGTTATTGCTGATGGTGGAATTCGTTATACGGGTGATATCCCTAAAGCTATTGCTGCTGGTGCTGATTGTGTAATGTTAGGTTCTTTATTGGCAGGGACGAAAGAATCACCAGGGGAGACCATAATATATGAGGGGCGTAAATTCAAATCGTATCGGGGAATGGGATCTGTAGAAGCAATGAAACAAGGTAGTAAAGATCGATATTTCCAAGATGTGGAGGACGATATAAAGAAATTGGTTCCTGAAGGAATTGTTGGTCGTGTTCCTTACAAAGGAGAACTTTTTGAAAGCATTCACCAGTTTATTGGCGGTTTACGCGCAGGAATGGGGTATTGCGGATCTAAGGATATAGAAACCTTAAAGGAAACCGGTAAGTTCGTGAAAATTACTGCAAGTGGAATTCACGAAAGCCATCCACATGATGTTACGATTACCAAAGAGGCGCCAAATTATTCTAGATAAATATGAGGATCAAGAGCAAAGACTTGTTACTCTTTGTCAAATGAATGATCTTCTCGACTATTTTTCCATCTAAAAAATCGTCTCGTATCCTGATTCTATAAGCGAAGTGGTCCAACTTCTGCTTTGTAGTTGCCTAAAGTTGCCGTACTTTTAAATTTCAATTAAAATAGAATATGGCTTCAAAGAAGAAAGGTTTAAATACTATCTGCACGCATGTGGGTGAGGTGCCTGATAATCAATTTAAAGGCGCTGTTTCACCTATTTATATGTCATCATCGTATGCATATACCGATGTCGATGTAAAACGATATCCACGATATTTCAATACGCCAAATCAAGAATATCTTTGTAAAAAGATAGCTGCACTAGAGCATACTGAAAGTGCGTTGATTTTCGGATCAGGAATGGCCGCTGTAAGCACTACTTTATTTGCGTTTCTTTCAAAAGGAGATCATGTGGTATTGCAAAAGACTTTATACGGTGGTACTTTTAATCTTACCAAAGAAGAATTTGCGAAACACGGAATTGAATACACCATTGCAGACGGTTGGGATATTAGCAGCTTAAAGAAGGCTATTAAGAAGAATACGAAAGTAATGTATGTAGAAACACCTTCGAATCCGTTATTAACAATAACAGATTTAAATGCTGTTTCTAAGCTATGTAAAAAAGAAGGAATCATTTCGATGATCGATAACACTTTTGCGTCACCCATTAATCAAAACCCAGCTGATTTTGGAATTGATATCATCATACATAGTGGTACGAAGTATATGGGCGGTCATAGTGATATTTGTGCTGGTGCTGTTGCAGCTTCAGTTGAGCATATTCATAAAATATGGAATGTTGCAAAAAACCTGGGTGGCAGTCTCGCCGATTTTATGGTATGGATGCTCGAGCGAAGTATGAAGACTATGGCGATTCGGGTACAAGCACAGAATAAGAATGCGATTAAATTGGCTAAGTTTTTAAATAAACACAAGGCAATTGAAAAAGTATATTATCCTGGATTAAAAACCCACGAAGATCACAAACTTGCTAAAAAACAAATGAGTGGTTATGGCGGAATGTTGTCTTTTGAATTGAAAAAAGGCATAGATGCTCAGAAATTCGAAAAGAACTTAAGGCTTATTAAGTCATCGATGAGTTTAGCTGGGGTTGAATCAACAATGTTGTCTCCAGCCCAAACTTCACACTCTCTTTTATCTAAAAAAGACAGAAAGAAACAAGGTATTAGTGATGGACTGATTCGTTTTTCGGTTGGTATTGAAGATGTGAAAGATATTATAGAAGACATTGAACAAGCAATCAATAAATTATAAGCCTCAATTTATAGGAGTATGAAGTTAGATATTTTGGCATTTGGAGCACATCCTGACGATGTTGAGTTGGGCGCGGGTGCTACGGTTGCAAAAGAAATTGCGAATGGCAAGAAAGTCGGTATTGTCGACTTAACAAGAGGTGAACTAGGTACAAGAGGTACTCCAGAAATACGTGATCAAGAAGCAGAGGCAGCGGCAAAAATACTCGGAGTTGCAGTAAGAGAAAACCTTGAAATGTCGGATGGATTCTTTAAGAATGATAGAGAACATCAGCTAGAGATTATAAAAATGATCCGAAAGTACCAACCCGAAATTGTTTTATGCAATGCAATAGATGATCGTCATATTGATCATGGAAAGGGGAGTAGGTTAGTGAGTGATGCTTGTTTTTTATCAGGTTTGATTAAAATTGATACCAAACTTACTGGAGATGATCAATGGCAGGAGGCTTGGCGACCTAAATTGGTTTATCATTATATTCAATGGAAAAATATTGAACCGGATTTTGTAGTTGATGTTAGTGGATTTATTCAGTATAAAATTGATGCTGTGATGGCTTACACTTCTCAATTTTATGATCCAAAAAGCGACCAGCCACAAACACCTATAAGCAGTAAGAATTTTTCTGATAGCATTGATTATCGAGCAAGAGATCTAGGAAGACTTATAGGTGTAGCGCATGCGGAGGGCTTTACAGTAGAGCGTTTTTTGGCGGTAGATTCTCTTTACGATTTAAAATAATTTTTTGCATTATTTCTTTTGCAGTAGGATTGAAATATATTAAATTTGCACCCGCTTGAAAAAGCAACTTTTATGGTGGTTGTAGCTCAGTTGGTTAGAGCGCTGGTTTGTGGTACCAGAAGTCGCGGGTTCGAATCCCGTCTTCCACCCTTTGACGAAAAATCTTCCTATATCAAGGAAGATTTTTTTGTTTTAGATCGTATTGACCTAAATTAAAAATGCCAGATGAATTTCTTGATTCATCTGGCATTTTAGTTTTGTTTTTAAGCTACCTACTCAGCTGAAGCTTCAGCTTTATCGGCTATAATTCTCTTATCCCTGTTAGCAACTTCCCAAGCCGTGTGGAAAACTAACTGTGCTCTTTTTGCCATTAATTCATATTCAATTTTATCTGGCGTATCAGATGGCTGATGATAGTCATCATGCGTTCCATTAAAATAGAAGATGATAGGCACATTGTGCTTTGCAAAGTTGTAGTGATCAGACCTGTAATAAAAACGATTCGGATCATTTTCATCATTATAAGTATAGTCTAATTCTAAATTGGTGTACTTGGTATTTACCGCTTCCGACAACTCGTGTAGCTCAGTACTAAGCTTATCAGATCCAATTAAATAAATATAATCTGCACGACCTTCTTTACGCTTAGGATCCGTGCGCCCAATCATATCAATGTTAAGGTCTGCAACCGTTTGCGACATTGGAAATATTGGATTGTTAGAATAATATTCCGATCCTAATAATCCCTTTTCTTCACCAGTAACATGTAAGAATACCATACTGCGTTTTGGTCCATTTCCGTCTTTTTCAGCTTGCTTAAATGCTTGAGCTATTTCCAGAATAGAAACCGTTCCAGAACCATCATCATCAGCCCCGTTATATATTTTACCATCTTTAATACCTTCATGGTCTAAATGAGCAGATATCACCACATATTCATCAGGAGTTTCACTTCCTTTGATATAAGCAACCACATTTTCTGAATCCACTTTTTGAGAAGAAGAATTAAAGGTAATACTAAATGATTTTGTTATTTCTTTTGATTTCTCATAAGTATCTATACCGTCAAAAAATGCATTTGCCAATGATTTATTTATGAATAGGTAGAAAAAATCATCTTTTTTATCAGCTAATCTCATAGAACCACCACCACTAGCAGCGCGTTTTTTCATCATGTCATACTGACCTTTTAGTAAAGGAATATTAGAACCATCATAAAACAAGATACCAGCCGCTCCCTTATCTTTAGCCGCTTCAATTTTTGAACCAAATGCTTGACGCAGATTTGACCACTTAGATGTTTCACTTGAGCCACTTATTTTAAAAGTACCATCAGCGTTTTTAGGCTCACCGGCTTTAATTAAAACAACTTTTCCTTTAATATTGAGATCAGTATAATCAGAATACTTTTCATCTTCAATCCCATAGCCCGCATAAACTAAATCGGTAAAATTAGTTGTGCCACTTTTTCCAGCAGCGTAAGTAATTGCTGCTTCGCCAATTTTGTAATCTCTTTTATCAATTGCTATAGAACCTTCTGGTACCCCTGTTCTTTCAAGAGGAACAGGTTGGAAATAGTTTCCATCGCCATTTGCTGCAGGAATTCCCATTTTGACATAGGCATCTTTTAGATAAGCTATGGCTTTCTTTTGGCCAGGAGCGCCCGTTTCTCTTCCTTCAAACTCATCTGAAGCATAGGTGTACAAATGATCGCTCAATTCGCCTGAGGTTATTGTAGCTGCATAAGTAACAGGATCTGCAACCGTTTTTTTAGCAGTGGCCTGAGTGCCTGCTTGATGATTGGTTTTGCATCCTAAAAACGATAGCAATGCAACAAATAGTATTTTTTTCATTTTTGATTTAAAATTAAATGGTGCGCTAAGATATTGAAAAAAGCTAGTATAGAATTAGTTAATAAAATGTGAATATTTGTATTACTAAAGTAAAGGTGTAATTAAGCTTAAATAATACTACCTTAAGACTCAATATTGTGAAATTAGCGGCAGAGTGTATAAGTAAAGAATAAGGGAAAAACACCCTACTTTTTTTCTTAAATTGAATTTCAACGGTATTATAGACGGCTAGGCACAAAAAGTAGCTTAAGCTTTAAGGTATGTTGATATTTGCCGCAAATAACTAAGAACAAATTCCAATTGGATAAAAATATGAGTGCCCCATTCAAGGAAAAACTTAAGGACGCAAAAGTGCTAGTAACGGGAGGAGCTGGATTTATAGGGTCTAACTTATGTGAAGTGCTTTTAACAAACAAGGCCAAAGTTGTTTGCTTAGATAATTTTGCCACAGGTAAGCAATCAAATATTGAACATCTGTTGAGTAGTCCAAACTTTTCATTTATTGAAGGTGATATTAGAAACCTATCTGACTGTCAAAAAGCAGTAGCTGATGTTGATTATGTCTTGCATCAAGCTGCGCTAGGTTCGGTGCCAAGATCATTAAATGATCCTATTACAAGTAATGATGTTAATGTTTCAGGCTTTCTAAATATGCTGGTGGCTTCAAGAGATGCAGGGATAAAACGGTTTGTTTATGCCGCCAGTTCATCTACTTATGGAGATTCGAAAAATCTTCCCAAGGTCGAGGACAAAATAGGAAAACCATTATCTCCTTATGCTATTACTAAATATGTAAATGAGCTTTATGCTGATATATTCAATAAAGCATATGGCTTAGATACAATAGGATTAAGATATTTCAATGTTTTCGGTAGAAAGCAAGATCCTAATGGTGCATATGCGGCAGTAATCCCAAAATTTGTAATGCAGTTCATGAAATATGAATCACCAGTAATTAATGGTGACGGATCTTATTCTCGAGATTTTACGTATATCGATAATGTGATTCAAATGAATATTAGGGCTATGTTATCTGATAATAAAGATGCTGTAAATCAGGTTTATAATGTGGCTTATGGTGAGCGCACTGATCTTAATGAGTTAGTTGGTTTGTTAAAAGAATACTTATCAGAATTTGATTCTAAAATAAAAGATGTAGATGTGAAGTACGGACCTAACAGGAAAGGTGATGTTCCACATTCATTGGCGTCAGTTGACAAGGCTAATTCACTTTTAGGATATGCACCAGAATTTGATATTAAAACTGGTTTAAAAGAAGCTGTTAGTTGGTATTGGGAAAATCTTTAAAAGGAAGAGAATTCGTTAGGGTTTTTGACTTTGAAGTTGTTATAAATAAAAACTGAAAACTTTGAGTAAAATAAAAATAGGAGTAATCGGCTTAGGTTATGTGGGATTGCCACTAGCACGACTTTTTGCCACTAAATATGCCGTAGTTGGGTTTGATATTAATCGTGCCCGAGTAGATGAATTAAATAAAGGAATAGATAGTACCCTGGAAGTCGACAACGAAGTCCTGAAGTCAGCTTTGGTTCCTTCCGCTCAAATGGAAAAAGGTTTATACTGTTCGTCTGATGTTATGGATATCGCTGATTGTAATTACTACGTAGTTACTGTTCCTACACCAGTCGATAGTACGAATAGGCCAATTCTAATTCCACTTTATAAATCAAGTGAGACCGTAGGTAAGGTTCTTAAGAAAGGCGATATTGTTATTTATGAGTCGACAGTATACCCCGGCGTAACTGAAGATGAATGTATTCCTGTACTTGAGCAAGAAAGTGGATTAAAGTACAATAAAGATTTTTTTGCAGGATATTCACCAGAACGTATTAATCCAGGAGATAAAGAGCACACAGTTGAAAAGATACTGAAAGTAACTTCGGGGTCAACTCCCGAAATAGGTAAGAGGGTCGATGAATTATATAAGTCTGTAATTACCGCGGGAACACATTTAGCTCCGTCAATAAAAGTTGCTGAAGCAGCCAAGGTTATTGAGAATTCTCAAAGAGACATTAATATTGCTTTTGTTAACGAACTTGCAAAGATTTTTAACTTAATGGATATTGATACTCATGACGTATTAGAAGCCGCAGGTACCAAATGGAATTTTTTACCATTTAAACCGGTTTGGTGGGTGGACATTGCATAGGTGTTGATCCGTATTATTTGGCACAGCGCGCACAGCAATATGGTTATCATCCTGAAATTATTCTTGCAGGAAGGCGATTGAATGATGGTATGGGGCAATATGTAGCCTCAGAAGTTATAAAACTAATGCTTCAAAACGATGTTAAAGTCAAGGGAGCGAATATTCTTGTTTTAGGAATCACTTTTAAAGAAAATTGTCCGGATGTTCGAAATACAAAAGCGGTCGATGTTATTTCGGGACTTCAAAGTTATGGGACTAACGTTACCGTATACGATCCCTGGGCTAAGCCGAGTGAGGTGAAGCATGAGTATAAAATGGAAACAACAAAAGAACTTCCTAAAGCTAAATTCGACGCTGTTGTACTTACTGTAGCTCACAGAGAATTTTTTGAGCTCGAGTTGGCTACATTACTAAAGAATCCTGGAGTTATTTACGATGTAAAGGGGGTGCTTCAAGAAAATGTAACCGCAAGGTTATAATCTATTAACTTTTTCCAACTACTTAATAAGTGAGTCAACTTAAAAAAGGAGCCGTTTTAAATTACACCACTATTTTTTTAATTAATGTAGGAGGGTTATTACTCACACCATTTATACTTAGTCGTCTTGGTCAGGAGGAATATGGTATTTATATTACTATCGGTGCACTTGTTGGAACAATTTCATTGTTTGATTTTGGACTAAATAATACAGTAGTTCGTTTTGTGGCGAAATATCGTGCAGAGAAAGATGGAGAAGGAGAGGAAAACTTTTTGGCTGTTGTTATGTGGCTTTACTTAATAATAGCAGGGCTAGTAATAATATCAGGTTTAATATTCTATCAGTTTATCGACAGTTATTTTACCAAGATGGAGCCAGATGAGCTTCATATAGCAAAAATGATGTTCATCATTTTAGTATTGAACTTAGCAGTCAGTCTTCCAGGAAATGCCTTTACAGGTATATGTTATGGGTATGAAGAGTTCGTTTTTCCAAAGGGCCTGAATATTATAAAATACATAACAAGATCATTAAGTGTTGTTGGCTTATTGTTGTTTGGAGGCAAAGCTGTGGCCTTAGTTATTTTGGATACCGTGTTTAATTTTGGAGTAATTGCCATTACGGTATACTTCGTATTTAAAAAACTAAAGGTTCGTATAAAGCTTCATAATTTTTCTAAAAAGTTTGTAAAGGAAATATTTTCCTATTCTACATGGATTTTTGTTTTCGCCATTGTGGGAATATTTCAATGGAAAGCTGGTCATTGGGTTCTTGGAAGAATGAGCGAACCCGGTGTGTTAGCTATCTACGGTATAGGAATAACCTTAGGTACGTATTATGGGGCATTTTCTACCGCAATATCGAGTGTTTTTTTACCCAGAGCAACACAAATGGCTGTCGATAAAGCATCTGGAGAAGAACTTACAGATATGATGATTAAGATCGGAAGGATTTCTTTTATAGTCCTCATGTATGTTTTAGGTGCCTTTTTATTTTACGGAGAACAATTTGTATTTCTTTGGGTTGGCGGGGAACTTGGTGTCGAAGGTAGTTATCAGGCTTGGCTTATTGCCATGATGATAATGCTTGCGTATACTTTGCCTTTAGTTCAGGGCTTTGGAAACTCAATATTGGAAGCTAAAAATAAGTTACGTTTCAAGGCGATTCTATATTTAAGTTTTATGATAGCGGGAACAGCTTTAGGAGCATTTTTAGCATACGATTTCGGAGCAGTCGGAATGATCACGGGCTCTGTTTGTGGTTGGATTATAGTCCAAAATGTAATGAATATCTATTATCACAGAGTTATCACTATTAATATTTTTCGTTTTTTTAAAGAGCTATTGAAAAAAACTGCGTTGGCTATTGGTATTGCTTTTGGAATGGCATACCTTATAAACTTCATACCAGGTTCGGGATGGCTTAATTTTGTTTTGAAAGCGTCAGTTTATTCAGTTATCTTTTTACCTATATCGTATTATGTTGGTATGATTCAGTTCGAAAAGAACTTGATACTAGACTCTTTAGCACCTTTGTCTAAGTTTATAAAATCTCGGAAGAATGCTTAAACTAGATCAAATAGAATTGGTTGAAAACAATACCAGATTTAATTATCGGTATACTACTAAATCTGGTGCTGCGAAATATTTTAAAACTACAAACTTGTTTTATGCGAAATATGATAGAGATATTAGTAGCGTACCTGAAAGCTTAGCGGTTATACCTTTTTTATCGAATGTTATTACAATAGCTTGGTTCGCAGGATTTAATATTTATGTAAATGAAGTTGACGAAGATTTCTATAAGAGTATTCAAGAATTAAGGAATGTTTTCCAGAAATGGTATCCCAATAAAAAATTAAACGGAGAACTAAAGGCTAAAAATCTAGTCAAAAATACGCTAGACAAAAATAATACTGCAATGCTATTTAGCGGAGGGGTTGATGCATTTGCCACATATATCAGAAATTTTGAACAAAAGCCAGACCTTATTACTATACATGGCCCTGATATTGCTATTGAGGATACAAAACAGTGGTTTGACCTGAAGGAGTTTATCCATAATGAAGAGTTACTTTCTCAAAACAGCAAACATACTATTGAATCGAACGTAAGAGATTTTTACACGTACAAAGTAAACTTACTTATAGAAAATTTAGGATGGTGGGGAAAAGTTCAGCATGGTATAGCACTATTAGGTTTAACCGCGCCCTTGTCCTGGGTCAAGGGATATGAATATATTTCAATAGCATCTTCCTATACAAAGGATGTTGATATTAGCTGGGGATCTACACCGGAAACGGATGAAATATTGTCCTGGGCCGGGTTACAGGTACATCATGATGGTTATGAATTAAGAAGACAAGATAAAGTAGACTTAATAGCAGATTTTTCAGAAAGGACCGGAAATAATTTTAAGCTTCGTGTTTGTTATTCAGAACGGCGCGATGGTTTTAATTGTAGCAAATGTGAAAAATGTTACCGAACTATTTTGGGACTCGTTCTTGCGGGACAGGACCCAAACAATTTTGGATTTAATGTAGATGGAGGGTTTTATGAAAAAATGTTTCTAACCATTGGAGAGGGAAGTTCCAGCAAGGGTATGAACTATTTTTGGTGGGAGTTGAAGGAAAAGGCCCAAGACACAAAAGATCCTTTTATATTTGATGATTTAGATACGGAAATAAAGTTTATCAAGTCGATTGCAGAAGGGCAAATAAGTAATAAACTTAAAACTAAATTGGTAGCGAGTAATCAAAAACGAGAAAGGTTGAAATTTATCCTTAGAAATAAGTTGGCGCCCTTGTACGAAACCTACCTTAAATTAAGATATAACAGATAGTTATTATGAAATACGGATTACTTAGTTATGAAGAAAATAGACGTTTTTTTAACGTTGGTGATAATATACAAAGCTTGGCTGCAAAGCAGTTCTTGCCTCAAGTTGATGTGTTCTTGAACCGTGAGAAATTGGCTGATTTTAAAGGCGAAAGGACAAAACTAATTATGAATGGTTGGTTCACCCATAATGTGGATAATTGGGTACCATCAGAAGATATTGATCCAGTCTTTGTGTCGTTTCACATGAACAATACAGCGGCTCCTTTTATGCTAAGCGAAAAAGGTATCAATTACTTAAAAAAGCATCAGCCTATAGGATGTAGAGATCAGTTTACGGCAAATACGTTAAAGGAAAAAGGAATTGACGCTTACTTTTCTGGATGTTTAACTTTAACTCTGGATTCTTATAAAGTTGAAGATTCTCTTAGAGGTGAGCAAATCTATATAGTAGACCCGCTTTATAATTATCCCAGACCTGAAAAAATATTTTATAATGCAAGGCATACTGTTAAGAATGTTCTTAATGGTAAGGCCTTTCAGTTGGGCAAAAGCAAAAGACACCTTAAGAATTTTGTTGATCAATCGGTACTGCAGTCTGCTATATTTATAAAGCAAGAACCGCCTTCAAATCAATATTCCGAAAAGGAAAAGTTTGATATGGCCGAGGATTTACTAAATAAGTATGCAAAGGCTAAGTTGGTTATAACTTCAAGGATACATGTTGCTTTACCCTGTCTTGCACTTGGTACTCCGGTAATTTTTATTAATGGTTTCGATAGTTTTGTCGATTCCTGCCGTTTTGATGGTATTTTAGAACTTTTTAACCGGATAGATGTCAATAGTGATACTGGCGAGTTCAAAGCAAATTTTGATTGGAACGGTAAAATCACTCAGGAAACAATTGTGAAAAATTTGGAAAAACATCATGATTTGGCCGATAACTTGAAGAAAATAGTACGAGAAAAAATAACTATTTAAAAAGACATCTTCTTAAAAAACCAATTCCTTTAAAACTACTAACAAACCACAATTAACTTATGAAAGATAGTATTAAACGATTTGCTAAAAAGACGTTCTTTTCTGCACCAAAATCAATGAGTCAAAATCACATTCAATTTTCTCAGGATCAACTGAATGAATTAAGAGGATCTATAGAGAGAAACTATCTGGATAGGGGCAATACGAAAAGCACCCTAGGAAAGGTAGAGTATGAAGATGCTATTTCCGGTCAATTATTCGAACGTTTAGATTACAATCGAAATAGAGTAGCTCCTTGGCTGAATAGTGTTAAAAATCTTAAAGGATTAAATATTCTTGAAATAGGCTGTGGTACAGGTATATCTACTCTCGCTCTTAGCGAGCAAGGAGCAAATGTTGTTGGCATAGATGTTGACGAGGGAGCGCTAGCTGTTGGCAGAGATCGTTTAAGAGTTGCTGGGTTCGAACCAGAAATGCACTTAATGAATGCCGATGCTATTGAAACCAATTTTAAAGATCGAAAATTTGATTTTATAATATATTACGCTGTTTTAGAACATATGACGGTAAACGAACGGTTAGTTTCGCTTAAAGCAGCTTGGGATATGTTACCTAAGGGATCATTCCTATCAGTTATCGAAACTCCAAATCGTTTATGGTACTACGATTCGCATACCGCAGCTATGCCTTTTTATGATTGGCTCCCTGATGATCTAGCGTATGCATATTCAAAGTTTTCCCCTAGAAAGGTTTTCAATGACTCATATTCTTACGAGAGTTTGGACGAAGCAAATATGAATAAGTTTTTGCGTTGGGGAAGAGGAGTAAGCTATCACGAGTTTGAAGTAGCCATAGCGCCACTCAATAAGTTAAATGTAGTAAGTAATTTAATGAACTATGAAAAAACTACTTTTCTTAAAAGTGGTTTTAAGGGATTGAAATACATCAAGTTTTTAAAATCACTAAAAAACGGAATCCCCTCTGGTTTTTGCCACCCTTATTTGGATATAGTTCTTCAGAAGTAATTGTTTTAAAAACAGCTGGTTTACATGTTAATATGGGTTTAAAGATCCTTTACATAACGAATGGGATATCTGGGCCTGGTGGTTTGGAAAGAGTTTTGTCTATAAAGGCAAGTTACCTTGCAGACACCTACGGATATGATGTTCATATCATGACACTTAACGAAAACCACGGAGACTTTTTTTATTCCTTTAGCTCGAAACTAACTATACACAATGTTGATTTAAAGCATAATAGAACAACATATCTGTTTAAATACAGATCAAGGATTAGAAACTTGATTAAACAAATTGGTCCTGACGTTATTTCGGTATGTGATGATGGTTTAAAAGGGCTAATGCTTCCTTTATTAAGAAGAAATAAGAATATTCCTGTTATATGCGAGCGACACGCCTCGAAACAAATTTTTATCAATAGCAACAATGAGAGTTTTATTGATAGATTGAAGTATACTTTTAAAGAAAAGTTACTGAATTTTTTTGCCAAAAAGTTTGATGCAGTAGTGGTGCTAACAAATGGAAGTTTGTCAGAGTGGAAGCTCTCAAATTTAAAGGTTATCCCTAATCCGCTATCATTCTACCCTGATAATTCAAGTACGTTAAAAAACAAAAGAGTAATTATGGTTGGAAATCATGGTTTCCAAAAAGGGATTGACCGTTTGCTTAATAGCTGGAAGACGATTACAGGCGGATTTGATGAATGGAAGCTTGAAATTTATGGCAAAAAGGACAAGGATGGGATTCATTTAAAGTTAGCCGAGAAGTTAAATATTCGCAATAGTGTGGAATTTTATGACCCGGTTAAAAATATTGCAGATAAATACAAGCAGGCTTCAATTTATGTGATGCCTTCCAGATCAGAAGGATTTGGAATGGTCCTAATTGAGGCAATGGCTTTTGGAATCCCATGTGTTTCTTTTGATTGCCCGCATGGTCCCGCAGACATAATTACTAATGAGGTAGATGGATTGCTGGTAGAAAATGATAATGTTGAAGCGTTTGGAATATCGTTAAAAAGGCTTATGTCTGATGAAGGTTTAAGAAAAAGAATGGGGGGAGAAGCAAGAAAAAACGTTAGAAGATATCTAATTGAAGATGTCGCGAAAGAATGGGACGCACTGTTTAAATCGTTAGTTGCTTAAAATGAAAAGGATAGCAATATTAACGGATTCGATTAACAAGATTGGCGGAATAGAGAGTCTGATTCAGCTAAAAGCTAATTATTGGAGTACTCGAAAAAATTATAGCGTGCATATTGTTACTACAGAACAAAAAGGGCAGGAGCCCTTTTTAAAAATGTCACCTGAAGTCGATTTCCATGATCTTGGAATAGGATATGACAGGAATAAAAGCTATTTCGGGTTGAAAAACTTACCTAAGGTGGCAAAGAATTTTTTTTTATTGCAAAAAAAAATAAATCAAATTAAACCCGATGTTGTCATCGTTGCAAATCACATTCCAGTTAGCTTTTTCTTTATTTTTTTGAAGACCAAAGCCAGGTGGGTGAAAGAGTTTCATTTTTCTAAATTTTATAGATCGAAATTAAAACCAACCCTTTTTACGCGTTATGAGCAATTTTTAGAATCAAAATATGACCATTTAGTGGTACTAAATCCGGAAGAACGTAATTTTTATCCGTCTGAAAATGCTGTAACAATCCCTAATCCTGTTTTAACTATAGAAGAAAAGGAGCTAGTTGATTATGACAACCGTTCTAAAATTGCAATAGCAGCTGGGAGAATTTCTTATGTCAAGCGAATGGATATTTTAATTGATATATGGCAAGAATTTGTAAAACATAACAGTGATTGGCAACTACATATTTATGGCAACGGCGAATCGGGGTATGTAAAAAAGCTTCATGATAAGATAGAATCGTTGCATTTAGATAAATACATTAAATTCATGGGAGCCATTGATAATGTCCCCGAAATAATGAAAAAGGCAAGTCTTTACTTAATGACATCGAGTCAAGAGTGTTTTCCGATGGTCTTGTTGGAAGCCCAATCAGTAGGCTTGCCTATAATTTCGTTTGATTGTCCTACGGGTCCTAGAAATATTATAACTCATGAGTACGATGGTATTCTAGTTGAAAACGATAATAGAAGTTCGTTTGTCGAAAATTTGATAAAATTAGCTTCTAACGAACAAGAAAGAAAGAGATTAGCAAATAATGGTGTAGAAAGCGTGCAAAAATATCATGTTGATGCTATTATGGCTAAATGGGATGATCTCATAATTAAGTCGAAGTAGTAAACTATTAATGAAATAGCAATGAATACTTTAGTTTCTTTAGATTGGTACTATCCTCTATATCTAAATGGGTGCTTTTTCCTTGTGTTTTTAACGCTATTTCATTCAAGTATTTTAAAACTAAATAATAGTAAGAATCTGTTATATATTAATGGAGTAGGGTATATTTTATTAATCCTGCTCATATTACATATGGGGTTACGGCCCATTAGTGGAAAATTCGGCGACACTATTAACTACAATACCGGATATCAAAATTATATATTAGGAGCAGAAATCGCAGACGTTAATGATTACGGTTGGCATGTATTCATGCAAGCATCTGCTCAGGTAATGTCAATTCATGCTTTTTTTACAATATGTGCATTTATTTACATATACCCAATGTATCGTATATCTCGGGAGTTTTTTAAAGAGTATTGGTTCTATGCGTTCTTTATGTTTGTCGTATCCTTTTCGTTTTGGACATACGGAGTAAATGGTGTTAGAAATGGAGCAGCATGTTCGTTATTTCTTTGGGGAGTAAGCCATCATCGAAATAAAGTGGTAATGGCAATACTTTTTGCTCTTGCTACTATGTTTCACAAAACATTGTTTCTTCCTATTGCAGCGTTTCTAGTAACCTATTTTTATAATAAACCTAAAACCTACTTCTTTGGATGGCTTGCTTGTATTCCTTTATCGTTAATCATGGGTGGAGTGTGGATAACTCTTTTTACCAGCTTGGGTTTTGGAGATGATAGACTGTCAGGATATTTGACTTCACAGGCAGAAGAAGGGGTATTTAAAAGTACGGGCTTTCGATGGGATTTTTTATTCCATAGCGCATTCGCTGTTTTTGCTGGATGGTATTTTGTTTTTAAACGCAAGTTTAAAGACGAAATGTATTTTAAACTTCTAAATACCTATCTATTATGTAATGGTTTTTGGATATTAATTATACGAGCTAACTATTCCAATCGATTTGCATATTTGTCATGGTTTATGATGGCAATTATCATTATTTATCCGTTCTTAAAACAACGTTTTTTCAAAAATCAAAACCTGATGATTGGTAAGGTAATGTTCGTTTATTTCGCATTTACCTATTTCATGTATTATTTCTATGGAGCGTAATTTTTAGCATTTAATTAAATGAAAACACTAACAGTATTTACACCAACTTATAATAGAGCATATTGCTTAGATAAGTGCTATGAGAGCTTGATTAGGCAGACTAGTGATGATTTTTTATGGTTAATTATTGATGACGGTTCTACTGATAATACAAAGGAGTTGGTAAAAACCTGGATAGAGGATGATAAAATACAGATCAAATATCACTATCAAGAGAATCAAGGAATGCATGGGGGACATAATGCAGCCTATAGGCTGGTAGATACAACTTTAAATGTTTGTATTGATAGTGATGATTTTATGCCTGATAATGGTGTAGAGAAAATATTGCAGTCATGGAGTTTGATAAAGGATAAATCTGAATACGCTGGGATTGTTGGACTAGATGCAGATCCAAGCGGAACTATTATCGGTACAAAAATGCCAAATGACTTAAAAGAGACTACTTTATATGATATTTACAATAAGTACAAGGTAAAAGGAGATAAGAAACTAGTTTTAAGAACCGAAGTTGTAAAAAAGTACCCTCCATACCCAATTTTTGAAGGCGAGCGTTTTGTTCCCTTAGGATATCTTTATTTATTAATTGATCAGGATTACAACCTTTTTCCTGTAAATGATGTGTTCTGTATAGTTGAATATATGGAAGATGGATCGACTAGAAATATATTAAAACAATATAGAAGGCATCCTAGAGGGTTTGCATTTTCTAGAAAAAACCGAATGCAATTGGGTAAAAGTTTCAAGGAACGCTTCAAAAATGCAATTCATTATGTATCGAGCTCAATGTTTACCAAAAATGCTTCCTTTATAAAGGAGTCTCCCAATAAATCACTTACCATATTCGCAGTTCCCTTAGGAGTGTTGCTAAATGTATATATAAGATATAAAACCAGAGGGGAGTTTTAATGGTGGGTATTAGAGTACTACAAGTTTTTACCATTATGGATCGTGGAGGAGCGGAATCAATGATTATGAATTATTATCGTGCTTTGGACCGTTCTAAAATTCAATTTGACTTTTTAGTTCATAGGGAAAAACGAGGTCATTTTGATGATGAAATAGAGAAATTAGGTGGTCAGATTTTTAGAATGAACCCAATCAATCCGTTCTTTCCAAACTCATATTATGTGCAGTTAAGAAGTTTTTTTGAAACACATAAAAATTATAAAATAGTTCATTCGCATATTAATACGTTCAGCTATTTTACTTTAAAAATTGCTCAGGAATTTGGATTGCCTCATCGTATAGCACATGCTCATATAGCAATGAAGAAATTGACAATTTCAGACTTCTTTTTGGGAGGAGAAGGATTAAAGGATACGTTAAAAAAAATTATTAAGCTTCGGCTGAGAAAGAGAATTCATCAACACGCAAATTATTATTATGCCTGTGGAAATCTTGCCGGTAATTGGTTGTTTGGTAAAAAAACGGATTTCGGTATTATGAATAATGCTGTAAATTCTCGAGATTTTCAACCAAATACTGCGGTGTCAAACACATATAAAAAGGAGTTTGGGATTGAAACTGATTTGATTATTGGTCACGTTGGAAGGTTTGTAAATCAAAAAAACCATCATTACTTGCTTAAGGTTTTTAAAGAAATAGTGAGTAAGAAGAGCAATTGTAAACTTATATTAATAGGAGATGGGCCTTTAAGACAAGAAGTTGAACATCAAGGTAAGCAATTAGGAATTGATACCAATATCTATTTCCTTGGAGTAAGAGATGATATACCACAACTATATCAAATGATGGATGTTTTCATATTTCCTTCTTTATATGAAGGATTACCAGTTACATTGGTGGAAGCACAAGCAGCAGGATTAAAGATTTTTGCTTCGGATAGCATTACTCCAGAGATAGCAATTACAGATGATATTAAATTTTTATCAATTACAGAAGCACCCAATTTGTGGGCTAAGGAGGTCTTAAAATATACGAAGCCAGAAAAGAAGAATAATATAGAGTTAGTAGTCAATAATGGTTTTGACATTGTAGAAAATGCCAGGGCAATGGAGTCATTTTATTTGGGTTTAAATAGTTAAGTATTAATAGTTATGAGTAAATCAGCAATGTCCTTATATAATCGGTTACCATATTCTTTAAAGGTGATGGCATTGAACCTCAAAGGGTTTCTAAATAATAGGCAGCGGTATAATAGCGATTTTAAAAAGTACTTAAGTCAATATCTAAGTAACTGGTACGGTATAAGCAAAGATATCAATGCGTCTCAAAGAGCAAGTTTATTGATTTTGCTATCAGAGGTTTATCAACATTCTAATTGGTACTCTTCTAAGATGAAAGCACTCGATATTTCACTTGAAGATATACAAACAGATCCTTATGCAGTACTGGATAAAATGCCCATATTAGAAAAAAAGCATAGAAAGGAAAATGTACTTGATCTATCAAATGAGAGCAGAAAAACTGCAATGGTGCATTACACTAGTGGAACATCAGGTACGCCAACAGTTGATTATATAGATACTGATTCTATTAATAGGTCATTTGCCTTTTGGAAACGTTTTCATCATGTTATTGGAATTGATAGACGGGCGAAGCAAGTCCGATTATCGGGAAGGTTGATTGTTAGTCCTAGTAGAAAGAAAGCTCCTTTTTGGGTTTTCAATAGGATAGAAAATCAATTATTGATGTCGACTTATCATTTGACCGAGAAAAATATCGGCAAATACATACAAAAACTGAATAACTTTAAACCAGAATTGATTGATGGTTATCCATCCGCGGTTTATATTTTAAGTAAGTTTATTATTGAAAACAACATTGAACTTGATTTTATTCCCAAAGCCATAGCCGTTACGGCTGAGACACTTTTTGATTATCATCGTGATACTATTCAAAAAGCATTTAAATGTCATGTTTTTAATCAGTATGCATCCAATGAGGGTAGTCCACTTATTACTGAATGTACTGCGGGTGGCTTGCATTTAAATATCGATTCAGGGGTTTTTGAATTTTTGAGCTTAAATGGGATACCTGCTAAACCGGGTGAGATGGCGCAGCTTATTGTTACTAGTTTTATTAATTATAAGACTCCCCTAATTAGATATAGAATTGGTGATACGGTTTTGTTACCCGAAGTTGATACTGATTGTTCATGTGGGTGTGAAATGCCTATGGTAGAAAAGATTTTAGGCCGTGATGATGACATTTTGTGGACGGAGGAAAAAGGTTTTGTAGGAAGAATGGATACCGCTTATAAGGGCTTAACAGGAATGGAAAAAAGTCAGATCATTCAGGAAAGCCCCACCAATATCATTGTCAATTTAATTGCTAACGACAAGTATGATGAAAAAATTGAACAAGAGTTTATTCAAAACTTAAGAGATCGTCTTGGAAACAACATTAAAATTTCAATTAATAAAGTGAATGATATTCAACTAAGCTCAAATGGAAAGTTTATTGCTGTAAAGCGAAAATTTGAAATTCCACAATTGAATTCTTGATTATTTCACATCCTAATAATAGATCAACATAAAAAGTAATGGAGCCAATTAGGGTTTTACAGGTATTAACAATTATGAATCGTGGTGGAGCTGAAACCATGATTATGAATTATTACAGAAATATTGATCGATCAGTTGTTCAGTTTGATTTTTTATTGCACCGTAAGGAAGAAGGGGTGTTTGACTCTGAAATAAAAGGGCTAGGTGGAAGAATATATCGTTTACAGAATATTAGTCTAAAAAATTTGAGTTCATATAAAAAAGAGCTTTCTCATTTTTTTGAGAACCATCCCGAGTACAGGATTGTCCATTCTCATTTAAATGCACTTAGTGTTTTTGTGATGAAGGCTGCTAAAAAAGCTAAAATACCAATTCGTATAGCACACAGTCACACTAGTTTGTATAACCTAAATCTAAATCCTTTTTCTGATAAAAAACATGATTTATCATTCGCAATACGTTTTTTTGCACAAAACTTTTACAAGCGTAAAGTTCCATCATATGCAAACGTTTATTTTTCATGTGGTAAAAAAGCGGGTAACTGGTTATTTGGTTCGAAGAATAGTGACAAAGTTAGAATTATAAATAATGCAATTGATACCCATCAATTCACATATAATCCTGAAATATCCAAAACCAAAAAAATAGCTCTTGAGCTGTCGGATAAATTTATCGTTGGCCATGTGGGTAATTTTGTACAAGAAAAAAACCATCGGTTTATAATAGAAATATTTAACGAACTTCTAAAACAAGAAAAGAATGTTTTACTTGTTTTAGTTGGGGCAGGAGATGATAGTGACATCAGAAAATTAGCGGATCAGCTTGGTCTTGAAAATCAGGTAGTATTTCTTGGGGCCAGAAATGATGTTCCTGAAATTTTACAAGCGATGGATATATTTCTGTTCCCCTCAACAAATGAAGGCTTGCCCGTCACTTTAATTGAGGCACAAGCAGCAGGATTGCCTATAATTGCCTCAGACGAAATTTCTAAAGAGCTCAATGTAACGGGTCTGGTTAACTTTTTATCTTTGAAGACACCACCTTTAAATTGGGCTAAAATCTTGTTAGGGTCAAGGTTTAATAGGCGTTCAGATATGTCAAAAAAGATAATAGAAGCAGCGTATGATATCAAAAGTAACGCAAAAGAGCTTCAGGAATTTTATTGTAATAATTAAATAGCCACACATGTGCGGAATTAATGGAATAATAAGTACTTCCAGAAATAATGACGAGCTTCAATCTGGTATCAATGCTATGAATGATTTAATAGTTCATAGAGGTCCAGATGACGATGGTACTTTTATTGAGCAGCAAAAGAATTTTGGTATAGCCATGGGGATGCGAAGGCTTTCAATTATTGACCTTAATACCGGTAGCCAACCGATTTATTCTGATGATGGACAGTTGGTGATTGTTTTTAATGGTGAGATTTACAACTACAGAGAGCTTCGAAGTTTCTTAGAATCCGATGGTGTTAAGTTTACCACGCAGAGTGATACAGAGGTGATTTTAAGAATGTATGAAAAAGAGGGAACTTCATCTTTCAAGAAATTAGACGGTATGTTTGCCTTTAGCATCTTTGATAAGAGAAAAAATAAAGTGCTAATTGCTCGTGATTTTTTTGGTGAGAAACCACTTTATTACATCCATAAAAACAATGAGCTGTTATGGTGCTCAGAATTAAAATCATTAATAAATCAGCTCGATAAAAAGCCCGAAATTTCAACTTCAGGGTTAAATCTTTTTTTTCGACTTACATATATTCCTGCACCATTTACTATTTATGAAAATGTTCATAAGTTAGAACCGGATCATTACTTAAGTTACTCTATAGAAGAACAAAAAATTGAGATAGTTCCTATTGAAGAAACGGTTCCAATCATCAAAAAGCGTATATCCAAAGAAGATGCAAAGGCGAATGTTAAAAAATTAGTTACTGAAAGCGTCATAAGTAGATTAGTTGCTGATGTGCCTGTAGGAACTTTTTTGTCTGGTGGTGTTGATTCATCGATTGTGTCATTATGCGTAGCCCAGAATACAAATAAGGAAGTTAACACCTTTTCTATTGGATTTACAAAAAAATCCTACGATGAGACTGATAAGGCTAAAGAAGTTGCTCAACTAATTGGTAGTACGTATAACGAGTTTATTATTGATGAAAACAATCTGCGAGAACATATTGATGATATATTGTTGAATTTTGATGAACCCTTCGCCGATTCTTCATCAATACCAACCTACATGGTTTCTAACAAAACATCAGACTTTGTTAAGGTAGCTCTGACTGGGGATGGTGGTGATGAAGTTTTTGGAGGATACAATAAGTACTATATGGGAAAGATAAATCGTAGATATACCAGATTTGTTCCCAAGTTTATGCATAGAGTTTTTTTAAAAATATCAGATAAGTTGCTGAAATCTAAGCATGATGCACGTGAAGGAATTTTTAAAATCAAAAGGTTGTTGACAGCCATTGATTACTCAGGGAACCATTATTGGGATATTATCTCTTTAGGATTTGCAGGAAATTCTTTATCTAAATACTTATTACCAGATAAATATGATAGTACACCTTTTCAATATTATCAAAAGAAAACGGGTATAGAAAAACCAACTAGTCTAACGGATTACAGAATCATAGATAAGCATATGAGTCTAGAAGGTGATATGCTTGTAAAAGTTGATAGAACCAGTATGTTAAACTCCTTAGAGTGTCGAGCACCTTTTCTGAATAAGAAACTTTGGAATTATGTAAATACGCTTCCGGAAGAATACCTGCTGAATGGTTGGGACAAAAAGCATATACTTAAAGAAGCTTTTAAAGATGAGTTTTCTCCCGGATTTCTTGATAAATCTAAGGAGGGATTCGCGGTTCCGGTTGGCGACTGGTTAAGATCGACTTTAAAAGAAGAACTTATGCACTTTGTTAATGACGATTTTTTAACTAAGCAAGGTGTTTTTGATCCTGAGCAGATACAGAAATTAGTAAATGACCATTTAACAGGGAATGATCAAACATTTAAAGTATGGTCGTTCTTCTGCTTTCAGAAATGGTATTCCAAAAACTACTTGTAAATAAAAAAGCGCGGTTTAATAACCGCGCTTTTATTGTAAAGTTTACTAAATTTCTAGTTACAACTATTTCCAGTTCTTGATACTTCGCTCTCACTGGTTGTACTATTTATAAGAATACATTCAAAATTAGAGGGTTTGGTAATCGTATTGTTATTAATGGTAATGTTAGTGTTTACATTGCTAAGCGCAATGCCATGACCATTATCCGTATTAATTGTATTTGTAAGAATTTCGACACCTGAAGATGCACTCATTTGAATACGAGCTAAAGACTCGTTATTTTGGAAAATTACACCACTCGTTTTGGAGAATTGAACCACCGCATCAGAGGTATCAAAATTATTCCGCTCAACAGTAATAGTATTATTTGCATATTCAGCACCTTGATTCAAATCAATGAAATTTAAATGGGCAGTTTGAACATCAATACTATTGTTCGCGATAAGCACATTACTTGCATGGGTAATTTGGAAGGTGATTCCTCGGCTATTACCTCTGCTTGATAGAATTGTATTGCCTGTGATTTCAGCATCATAAAATTCAAATAATTGAATGGCGTTTATAGTATTATTTATGGTGTTGTCATAAATTTTCATTTTACCAAGATAGCCAGTGATACCAGTTGAATAACCGGTAATTGTATTACCGTAAATTTCATTGTTGAAAACGGTATCACCTGATCCACCTGCTATGATCGCTGGTTTGTTTAGAATACTTTCAGCAGTAAAGGTGTTATTTCTAATCTTAGAATTCGATGCAAAACTCCAACCAGCACTAGTATCTAAATTGTTATTTTCTATAATAATATTATCACCAACAAAAATTGTGAACGAACCAACTCTACTATTTCTTTCAGTATTACCACGTATAATAACGTCTTGTACACGCTGATAATCAATAATTTCATTAGTCGCCGCGTCTCTTTGACGAACAGGCTCGATATCAATAGCATGGCCTACAACACCTCCATCGGAGTCTGGGGTTGGTTGAGCAGTATCAATAAACGTGTTATTTTCAATTAAAATATCACGACCATCAGTCAAAGCCAAGGCAATAGTTCTAACTTTTTCGAAGACACAGTTGCGAACTGTCACGTTCCGTGTGGGATTGTAGTTATCGGTAAAAGTAAATCCAGTGGAATTAATATTAACACCGCTTAAAGCCCCTTTCACGAACTTTATACCATCTAAAACTACATTATTTCCCGATCGTATGGTAAAAAGATGTGAGCCTTCTTCAGCATTAGGTCTAGTGTAATTATAAAGGTCTCTGGCTCCGTAAAGAACTCCCCCTTGTACATTAACATTAGATACCTCATGTATTGCTAAAAGTGAAGCAGCATTATTGCTATCAGTTGGAAACACACGAAGAACAGTTTCATCACTCATTATTAAATTGAAATCGCCGGGAATATTTACAGCTTCGACGAAAGGATAAAAGTTTTGATCAGAAGTAGTGCTTGTTACTTTATTTATTTCAAAATAGGCATCAAATTTTCCCATATTGAAAGTGGTAGCACTTAAATCTTTTACGAAGAACATTAAACCCTCTAAGTTATCATTATTTTTCTGTGCTATATCAGATGTAGTTTCGCCTTGTACAAAATCCCACCGCTCTGGATAGAAATCAAAAATTTCGCTAATTAATGTAGCGCTACCTGAAATTTGTAAATCCTTATTAAGTAGCCTACCATCAATTTGACCATTATCAAAATTTAGGGTTCCATTTATTATTTGTCCCCCATCATATTCAAGAATCACATTAGAAGGTAAAGTAACAGTTTGTCCGCCTAAATCTAATGTACATGAAATTTGGTATGTTTGACCACTTGCAAAAGTATCTGCTCCATAATCACATGGAGTTTCATTAATAGGAAGCGTACCAACTTCGTCAGTATTTGGTGGATCGTCTGGTTCAGTTGGGTCTGTGGGTTCATCAACGGGTTCATCTTCGGGCGATTCTTCTCCGTCAGTCGGGTCATCTGCCATTTCTTCTTCTGCTTGTTTAATAATGAAGTCTAAATCCTCTTCTGTAGAGCAAGAAGAACTTAGAAAAAGAAATGAAAATAGGATTAAGTAGATTGTGGAAGTTTGTAATTTTTTCATTTTACATTTAGTTTTTGGGTCACGTTGTGTCGACTAAAATATGTTTTTAACGACAAAAACGCTTAAAAAATCGATAAAATGCATTAATTTTATCTTTTTTCACTTTTATTTAACATTTTTGGTGATCTGAAAAAATAGTCAATTTTAAGGTGATTTACAAGAGTTCGTTTCCTTGTTCGATACATAACGTTCTTTCAATCAATTAATTGTAGTTAATCAATTCCCTGAAAACACACTTGTCATTCATTTAAGACTAGAAATAAACTACTTGATTCTATTTAAATCAGATTTGATGTAAGTACGAGAAAAATCTTCATTTGGATTAGGGCGAGATTATTTTTTCGTTGAACGGGAATAAAGAGAAAGTTGCTTTTGTCCTATACTACTTGTTTTATTTTTTTAACAGCTATAAAGAGTGGTCTTGAATTAGCAAAGTTGGTAAACAATTTTCGTTTAAGTGTGTTAGAGTATACTTTAACAGGATAATTATTATTTGCCCTTAATTTTTTCAGAGAAGCGGTTACAAACTCTGTTTTATAATTAAATCGGTAAAGACTAAAGAGTAGACCATATAGATAATTTCCCAGCCATTTATTAAAAGCTAATTTTTTTCTTGAATCTTCTATTGAATTTACAAGAACTCTCAAGTCGTTTCCAACAGTAATACTATCATTGGCCAGCTTATTTAGGTGCGCTTCAGATCTTTTATTCATTAATGAAGCAGGATTTTCAATATAATTATAGCAAATAAGATTTATTGACCTTAAGCGATCAATTTTATTTAATAACCTAAAGCTAAAATGAAAGTCTTCTGGCCCTCGCACATCTTCTTTAAAAAGAATAGAATGTTCTGTAAGCACCCGAGCTTTGATGATTTTACACCATACTGAATTCACAAAAAAATTACGCTCTAAAAGCTCTGGAACTAGTAGGTCCTCATCCGGAACTGCATGTAAAGCTTCTATTTGCCCTTCGGTTGTTACCGTTTGATGACCTACAATATATAAATCAAGATCATCTTCTAATTCCGAAATTACTTTGGCTACCACATTACTTTCTAGGTAATCATCTGCATCAATAAACCAGATGTATTTTCCTCTGGCTTGTTTTATTCCAAAATTTCGGGTGAAACCTGGCCCATGGTTCTCATTAATATAAAGTTGAATAGCTGGATGTTCTTCGGCTAATTGTTGACAAACCTTTTGGGTATTGTCAGTAGACCCATCATTAACAATGATAATTTCATAAATAGTATGATCAGAAAATTGAACCGAAATGGAAGTAACGCATCGTTCGATAAACGCTTCTGCATTGTACGCGGGAATAATAAAGCTTAATAACATACGATAGCCTTTTAATTATCATTTTAAAGCATTTAAGTAGTACTAAGACTTTTCTAAAATTTGGGATTTCAAAAAGTAATGTTCAGATATAATCTGATTTAGATGTGGAAAGGTAAGAAAGAAATCTCAATGTGATGAATGGATTTACTGTGTTTAGCGAATTAATAAGGTGTTCATCGAAAAAGGGGTATTTCCCCTTTATCCAAGAATCATATTTTTCCTACAAATTCTTTCCTTGGAATAATTTGTATCTCTTCAAGCCAATGTGCAAGCGATTTGTAAGCAGTACGACTTCGGGATGTACGTTTAAGTGGCGCTTTCTTAATGTTTGATTTTCTTACAGATACTATTTATATGCCTTTCAACGAATATCGTATTTGTTTGGTCGATATCTAAATTAAAATCAAATATAATATACCGAGATTGGGGTTCCCATTTACGCCAAGACCTATTTATACTTCAATTAAAATAAAATAGGGGCGATAATGAACAAGCATGAGCAGATAGGATTTTGTAAAAGATGCACAAAATCTAAATTAAAGAAAATTTACTATACTTTTTTACTTACTTTTTTCACTTTCTCTTTGTGGGGCCAACAAATCAATTTTGGGTCTACAGGTTTAGTTGGAGAATCTGTTATTAATCCAACATCCCTAGAATTTGGTCCAAATGGAAAGCTATATGTTTCTCAACAAAATGGTATTATTTGGGAGTTTACTATAGAAAGAGATGATGCGACTCCAGGAAGTGGAACCTATACAGTAATAGAAAGTAATTCAATTAGCTTGGTTCAAACAGAGACACCAAATCATAATGATGATGGTACCATTAACACTTCTAACACTAGACAAATCACCGGATTGCTTACTGCTGGTACCGCTCAAAACCCTATTCTATATGTTACATCTTCAGACTCCCGTATTGGAGGTGGTGGTGGTGCCGGAAACGATACAAATCTGGATACAAACTCGGGTGTAATATCTAGGTTAACTTGGAATGGCAGTTCCTGGGATAAGGTGGATCTTGTTAGAGGATTACCGCGCTGTGAGGAAAATCACTCAACTAACGGGCTAGATCTTTTTACTCTCAACGGGAATACTTATTTATTAGTACAACAAGGAGGAAATACCAATCAGGGGTCCCCAAGTAATAATTTTGCCGGTTCTACCGAGTTTTATTTAGCTGGAGCGTTATTAATAGTTAACGTAACTCAGCTCGAACAGATTGAATCTCAAAATGGCGGTCCATACATCGATTCTCGTCAGGGTAGTACGGCCTATATATATGATTTACCGACTGTTGACGACCCTGAAAGAATAAATATTGACAATACAAGCCCATCTTTCCCATACCCCTTGGGGCACCCGATGTACAACGCGACCATCGATTTAGGTGATCCTTTCGGTGGAAATAACGGGCTAAATCAAGCATTTTCTGAGACAGGAGGTCCTGTTCAGATATTTTCGCCTGGTTATCGAAACGCTTATGATATTGTAATTACCGAAGGCGGTCTAATTTATACTGGAGATAATGGGCCTAATGGAGGCTGGGGAGGTACACCAAGAATTTATGATAGTAATGGTAATTTGAAAGGACAGCATTATAACACTACCTATGAGCCGCAAAATGGAGATTACGTCACAAATGAATTTAATATTGAAAATGGACGCACACATGGAGATGCGTTACATTACGTGGGTACTATTAATGATGCAAATGGCACTTACTACGGGGGACACCCAGTCCCTATTCGTGCTTTTCCCGAGCAGGCGGGAGTATATAAATATGAGTATAATGGTACTGATTGGGATAATAATGGCTCTTATAATTGGGCTGATATTATACAAGGAGTATCTGGTTATTTCAACACAAATTTTACAATAGCTGATTTCCCAAATGATACGAGACAAGGAGAATATCTAGCCGATAATAGCAACCCAACTAAGGTTAATATCCTTGATGTTGTCAATTCTTCTACCAATGGAATTTGTGAGTATACTGCGACTAATTTTAGTGGGGTAATGCAAGGAGATATTCTTACAGCATCGTTTAACGGTAATATTAATAGGTATTCATTAAATGCCGCCGGTGATGGTACTACTTTAATTGATAATGGGTTCTTAAGTGGTTTTGGAAACATTCCTTTGGATGTGATAGCTCAGGGTGATAACGACCCCTTTCCTGGTACAATCTGGGCAGCAACTTATGGTGCAGATAATATTACAATTTTTGAGCCAAATGATTTTGGTGATTGTTTCCAACCAGGTGATACCGAATATGATCCCTTAGCGGATTATGATGGTGATGGCTATACGAACCAAGATGAGATCGACAATGGAACTAATCATTGTTCAGCAGGAAGTAGTCCTAATGACAATGATGGGGATTTAATTTCGGATTTAAATGATCCTGATGATGACAATGACGGAATACCTGATCTCCAGGATGCTTTTTCTATTGACGCCCAAAATGGTACTAACAAAAATTTGCCGGTACTTCATCCTTTTTGGAATAATGATCCTGGAACTGGATTTCTCGGACTAGGCTTTATGGGCTTAATGCTCGATCCTAATGGAGCTACGGACTATTTAACGCAGTTTGATATCGATAATATGTCTTTTGGCGGTGCTGGAGGAAAAGCAACGGTTGATGCTGTGACTTCTGGAACTGCTGAAGCAGGAAGTAACACGCAACAGTATGCATTTCAATTTGGCGTAAATGTCGATTCAAATTCAAATACATTTACGGTTCATTCAAAGATTGAAACTCCTTTTGGCGGTGTACCGCCTCTTGTAGGTCAATCATACGGTATTTACATTGGAAACGGAGATCAGGATAATTATCTTAAGGTAGCCTTAATGAATGGTGTGAACCCTGGAGACTCTGTAGACGGAATTGAAGTGACACTAGAGGAGAATGGGATAGTAACATCTAATACCTATGACATTCCTAATTTGTTGGCTGCAACTGGAGTTGATATTTATATTAGCATAAATCCTTCCCAAAATTCTGCTCAGGTCTTTTATTCTTTAAACAGTGGATTAGACATTACTAGCTTAGGTGGGCCAATTACAATACCAGCTAGTTTCCTAGATGCTTCTGATAATAAGGGTATGGCAGTTGGGTTGATAGCTACTTCAGGAAGTTCTTCTTCTCCTTATATAGCAACATGGGATTTCATCAATATTACCGAAGATCAGCCAAGCGCTTTGGTGGCGACACCTTCATCACTAGATTTTGGACAATTAGATATCAATAGTAGTGCTGCTGAATTAAATATTACGGTAGTAAATCAAGGAGGGCCAGCCGATGGACCGATTGATGTTAGTGCAATTAATATTACGGGCTTTGACGCAAGCTTATTTAGCACAAGTGCTTCCGTTCCTTTTGCTGTAGGAGCCGGATCGGAGCGTATTGTTCCAATAACTGTTAGTCCTGATGATATTCAAGGCCTTCGACAGGCTAATCTAGAGATTGTTCATTCTGGGCAAAATTCACCATTGATAATTCCGCTATCGGTAACCTTAGCAGAACCAGTTATTACAGGACCTTTAGTTCGTATTAGTGTAGGTAGCCTATCCGCGGTTACTGCAACTGATGATGGCCCGGACTGGGAGTCTAATCCAAATAACGGTGCCTACAATGGAGTATCCTATAGTGTGAATACAGGTAGTAATGCTAATTCAAGTATTCAATATGCAAATCGCCATTCTTCAATTCCTGCTTATATTGATCAAGCTACATTTGGTGGTCTTTTCAACCGCGAGCGTTATGATGTTGCAAGTGGGGAGGAAATGGAGTTTACTATTCCCGTTCAAAATGGCACTTATACTGTGAATTTATTCATGGCTAATAACTATGGAGGAACGGCCAATCCTGGTGATCGCATATTTGATATTTTGGTAGAAGGAGTTGTAGTTGAAGACAATCTTGATCTGGTTGCTACTTATGGACATAAGGTTGCAGTAATGTTAAGCTATCCAGCTACAGTAACGGATGGTGTTTTAAGCGTTTCTTTCGGACATGTTGTTGAGAACCCATTAATTAATGCGATTGAAATATTGGGAGGTGGTAGTTCTGTGAATCAAGCCCCAAGTGCAATTGCAGGGGCTACGCCCCTAAGCGGAGAAACTCCTTTAGAAGTTACTTTTACTGGAAGTGGCTCTACTGATGATAATGGTATTGTTAGTTATTCATGGGATTTTGGGGATGGAGGTTCATCAACTGATGCTGACCCCGTTTATTCTTACACTGGAATCGGAGTATTTAGCGCTACATTAACCGTAACTGATGGTGGCGGGCTTTCGGATAGCGCATCGGTTCAAATTACGGTGAATGATGTGAATTCGGGACCGTTGACGATCGATCCAATAGCGGATCAGTTTAATAATGTAAATGATACTCCAACAGTTAGTGCATCGGCATCGGGAGGAGACCCGAATGAAAATGTAACCTATTCGATAACTGGGCAGCCTGCTGGGGTTACTATTGAACCCACGAATGGACAAATTATTGGAGTCATTCAACAAGCGGCGCTTACTGGCGGTCCTAATAGTGATGGTGTACATACAGTAACAGTTACTGCTGCTAAACCAGGATCTGTGGATGTTTCAACTCAATTTAGCTGGACAATTTCTCCCTCTGGAACTTTAGCATGGTTTGACAAGGATGAGGACGAAAATTATACCGCTAGACACGAGTGTTCGTTTGTGCAAGCGGGGGATAAGTTTATCATGTTTGGTGGAAGAGAAAACGCGAGAACCCTTGATATATACGATTATGGTACTAATACATGGGCTTCCTTAACAAATTCTGCTCCAATTGAATTTAATCATTTTCAAGCAGTAGAATATCAGGGACTTATTTGGGTTATTGGTGCATTTAAGGATAACAACTTTCCTGATGAAGTACCCGAAGATCATATTTGGTCATTCAATCCTGCAACACAAGAATGGATTCAAGGACCAGAGATTCCTCAGAGCAGAAAACGAGGATCAACAGGCTTAGTTGTTAATAATGATAAGTTTTATATTCTGGCGGGTAACACAAATGGACATAGCGGAGGTTTTGTCCCCTGGTTTGATGAATATGATCCAGCTACTGGTATATGGACTGCACTACAGGATGCTCCACGAGCTAGAGACCATTTCCATGCTGCTGTGATAGATGGGAAATTGTATGCAGCCTCAGGTAGGCTTTCAGGAGGCACAGGTGGTGTATTCGGGCCTGTTATTCCCGAAGTAGATGTGTATGATTTTAGCACGTCAACATGGAGCACCCTGCCGGTTGGGCAAAACCTACCGACTCCAAGAGCTGCTGCTGTTGTTACTAACTTTCAAAATAAGCTACTTGTAGCGGGAGGGGAAGTTCCAGGCATTATAACTACTGCACTTACCACAACCGAAATCTATGATCCGGTGACCGGATCATGGGACACGGGCACTGACTTAAACCATGGACGACATGGAACTCAGGGTATTGTATCTGGTAATGGAGTCTTCGTAGCAGCAGGTTCACCAAATCGAGGAGGTGGAAATCAAAAAAACATGGAGTTTTATGGCGAAGATAGCCCTACCGGGGCTCCAAGTATTGCAAGTATTTTAAACGCTGATGCATCAGTACAATTTACTCCTGGTGAACAAAAAAATACACTAGTGAATATTTCCGGTGGCAATATCGGAATAATCATAAAATCAATTAGTATTGCCGGGACGGATGCAAGTGAGTTTAGTATTCAATCTGGTGATTTAACGAATGCTTTATTAAATGCTAATAGTCAACATACGATTAATATCGTACATACAGGTAGCCAATCAAACAGAACTGCCGATTTGATTATTAGTTATAATGATTCGAGTACTCATACAATTACATTAAATGTATCTGATTCTGGAGCAAATCAGGCTCCCGTTGCGGTGGCAAATGCAACACCACAAAGTGGTCTGGTACCTTTACAGGTGACTTTTACAGGCAGTAGTTCGACAGATGATGTAGGAATCACCAGTTATGCGTGGAATTTTCAAGATGGAAATACATCAAATCTTGCTGATCCTACTCATACCTTTAATAACATAGGAACATACAATGTAACTTTAACTGTAACAGATGGCGAAGGACTTACTGATTCGACAATAGTCACGATAGTGGTCGATTCTATTCCGGTTAATCAACCCCCTGTTGCTATTGCTTCTGCTACCCCATTGAGCGGTACTGTTCCATTAGAGGTTAGTTTTACGGGGAGTAATTCTACTGATGATGTGGGTATTACATCGTATAGTTGGAATTTTCAGGATGGTT
>NZ_JAABOQ010000017.1 GCF_010671565.1 Spongiivirga citrea | reverse complement strand
ATACCTCCCCAATAATAACGATCTAAATCAAGCTTTCTAACTTTTAGTGTTAGATCAGTGATACTTCGTCCATCGCTTTCAAAGTATTGCACAACTCCACTAGGCTCATATTCCCAATCTGCTCCATCATGTTCTTTGATTATATAACCAAAGTACGCATAGTAGTTTCTAATATTCTCTGGTTCGGTATCATCAAATATGGTCAGGTTCTTTGCTAGAATGTTTGCTGCATTGACACTGAGCCAAAATTTTCTGAATCTCCAAAGAGCACTCACATCGAAATTAGAATTAAAGGTCGATGCACGACGTCCCACCACGGGATCGCCTCCTGCATTGATAAACTCATCGGTATCGATGCTAAAAGAAGTAAACTTATATGATAATCCTAAGGATAGGTAATGTTCATCTTTATCAGAAAATGTCAAATGATGTGCAAAAGAAGCTTGGCCACCCCGTTGATTGGTAAATCCGTTTTTGTCATTAAATAAGATTGCACCCACACCAGAACGATCAGAAATACGACCATCGAAGGATAGGGATTGGGTGTCAGGAGAATCTTTTACTCCCACCCATTGGCTTACACCATTAAGTCGTACCTGAAAACAATCACCAATACCCGCAAAGGCTGCTGAAATGAGATAAGGATTATCAGCTAGATACTGATTGTTTAAGGGTAAGTTGAACTCTTGGGC
>NZ_JAABOQ010000016.1 GCF_010671565.1 Spongiivirga citrea | reverse complement strand
ATTCAATGGCATATTTAAACTGATAATTCCCAGCAGTATTGGCATTCACCCCACGAATAGTGACATCAAAAGGGCGCGCGATGTTCACAAAACAATTCAGTGTCTCTGTCGGAGCGGTGACCTTGAAGGTGATCAGTAGATCATCAGTCACTTCCTTGGTACAGGCAATAGCCAATAACAAAAAGACAAAGCGGGTTAGTTTGTTTTGTAAGAGGTGATGTTTCATAATTTATTCTAAACAAATTATTGGATTCCCCCCTGGGTCTGTAGTATCTTCACAACTACAGGTGTCAAAACAAAATGTCTGTCCAGGTGGACATCCGCCAGGTGGAGGATCGCAGTCAAATATAACGCCTACAGTCACTGTTGCGGTATCTGTACCGCCATTTCCGTCACTAATAGTGTAAGTAAAAGTTGTTTGTCCAACATATCCACTACCGGTGTAACTTATTAAATCACCTCCTACTATAGACACAGAACCTTGACCACTTGGTGGTTGAGTAACGCTAGTAATTGTTAAAGTATCTCCGTCCGGATCCGAGTCATTTGACAGGACATTGAGTAGCGTTGAATTTGTAGATGTTGCTCCTACAGAGTCATTTTGGGCGTCAGGAGGATTATTCATAGCAAAAATAACGCTTTGGGATTGCGATGGCATATTAGAAGCCTGTGTTGAGCTAAGAGTTATTATAATATTATGGGTCCCAAATTCATTTGCGGTATACAGGAAATTCCAATTTCCGTCAGAAAAATCGGAACTAGGGATTGATATCATTTGTCCTTCACTAAATGTATTTAATGACCCTAAAGGATACGTAATAGTTCCATTTAGATTACTTTGAAAAGACATTGTGTAATTATCAAATGATGCACCTCCATTTAAACTGACTACAAAACCTTGATTATTAGTTCCAGACAAAGTAGTACTCAAAGAAAAACTAAAAGTAGGTAGGTCAATGGTGATCTCTACAGTATCGGTATCGGCTAACCCAGGCGTTCCGTTATCCGTTATCTCTAGCTGAAAAATATAAGTTCCAGAGATGGCCCCAGTTATGTTTGTGGAAGCACTTGTAGGATTTACTATTGACACATTAGGTCCACTTACTTGTGTCCATGCATAGGCAGTAATAGAACCATCTGGATCAGAACTTCCTGTTCCATCCAATGAAAAAGAAGTAGTTCCAGCAACAAGATTCTGATTTGGTCCAGCTTCTGCAATTGGTTGCTGATTGGCAGGTGCATCAATAATAATTTGTACTGTATCGG
>NZ_JAABOQ010000015.1 GCF_010671565.1 Spongiivirga citrea | reverse complement strand
TTCAAGGTCACCGCTCCGACAGAGACACTGAATTGTTTTGTGAACATCGCGCGCCCTTTTGATGTCACTATTCGTGGGGTGAATGCCAATACTGCTGGGAATTATCAGTTTAAATATGCCATTGAATCTGGTGCTGGATATATAACATATCGCGGAGCGGTCGTAGAACAAGATGCCCTGGTGATGCTATCTGGATCAGCCAATGAACTACAGTTTGTCGGTACCGAAGTAGGTGCTGCCAATCTCGTTATTACCATTGTTAATGGTAGTGGTGAAGAAAAAGGGTTTTCACTCAAATGTAACGTACAAGAAACAGCATTTGTCTTTGATGTTATTCCATCTGCGGGATCGCTATCACCAGATAGCATGATCGATCTCGCAATGTCTATCAATGAGGTTAATCCTTCTACCTATAAAACTAAATATGAAGTACTCCCTGCTGATCAAGGTACCGTTGCTGGGTCGGGTAGTGTCATTGTTAACGGAACTGAACTCGCTAATAATACCTTTGTCGATACCCAAAGCGGACAGTTCACATGGAAGTTCATGGCAGATGAATTAGGTCCTGTCAAATTAAAATTCACCACCGAAAATGGATTCGGGGTCATTGCAGAAAAAGAAATTTCGCTGCAAGTTTCTGAAACCCCTGAATACACATTTACTGCTGTATCAAGTGGTGATACCCAAGCCAATATTGATGCGGTACTCGGAATTGATTTTAATTTAAATGAAAGTTCTGGTACCTCTACCTATACAATGACATTTACTAACACCAATACAGGTAGTTTAGCCATTAATGGCACTCCTTATGAAGCAGGTGATCAGATTACAATCACTCCAGGTGAGTTTACAGGAAATTATACCGGTACAGAAGCTGGTGATCATACACTAACATTCACTGTTCAAAATGCATTTGATCCTCCTTTAGAGCGAACTGCCACTGTTACCTTTACCTATATCGATCCTAATAGCAATAAACCAATTATTACCCTTGGTGGTGATGGTGAAAATGTACAACTATGCCAAGGGGTTGCTTTTGTAGAAACAGTTACTGCTGTTGATGCTCAAGGAAATACTATTCCAACTAATGAGATTGTAATCACCGGTAGTGTCGATGAAACTACTCCAGGTAGTTATGGACTGACCTATAATGTATCCGATAGTCAAGGCAATGCCGCAGATGAAATATCAAGAACCGTTACTGTAACAGCGTTACCAACTGCTATTATTGGGGCTGATCTCACTAGTGGACAAGCACCGCTTGAAGTTACCTTTAACCCAACAGGGTCTACCGCTGCTGCGCCAGCTACATTAGTAAGTGTACAATATATCTTTGGTGATGGTACGCAAAGTGCAGTGCTTGATTTTCCTAGTAATATAACTCATACCTATACTACTGCAGAACGATTTACAGCACAACTAATTGTAACCGATAGTAATGGATGTATCAATACTCAAGATATTGAAATTGATGCGGCACAAGG
>NZ_JAABOQ010000014.1 GCF_010671565.1 Spongiivirga citrea | reverse complement strand
GGATCAGAACTTCCTGTTCCATCCAATGAAAAAGAAGTAGTTCCAGCAACAAGATTCTGATTTGGTCCAGCTTCTGCAATTGGTTGCTGATTGGCAGGTGCATCAATAATAATTTGTACTGTATCGGTATCCGTTAATCCAGGAGTTCCATTGTCTGTTACTTCCAATTGGAAAACATATGTACCTGTTATTGCTCCTGTAATGTTGGTTGATGCGCTTGAACTATTTGAGATAGTAGCTGTATTAGGGCCACTTACTTGTGTCCATGCATAGGCAGTAATAGAACCATCCGGATCAGAACTTCCTGTTCCATCCAATGAAAAAGAAGTAGTTCCAGCAACAAGATTCTGATTTGGTCCAGCTTCTGCAATTGGTTGCTGATTGGCAGGTGCATCAATAATAATTTGTACTGTATCGGTATCCGTTAATCCAGGAGTTCCATTGTCTGTTACTTCCAATTGGAAAACATATGTACCTGTTATTGCTCCTGTAATGTTGGTTGATGCGCTTGAACTATTTGAGATAGTAGCTGTATTAGGGCCACTTACTTGTGTCCATGCATAGGCAGTAATAGAACCATCCGGATCAGAACTTCCTGTTCCATCCAATGAAAAAGAAGTAGTTCCGCTTGGTAGATTTTGATTTGGTCCTGCTACAGCTGTTGGTGCTATATTAGATACACTAATTCCAGTTACCGTTATTGATACTGTTGCAGTATTACTAAAGTTGGTGCCATCAGTTATTCTATAGGTGACACTTGTCACTTGCGATTCACCATTATTCAGCGCATCAAATTCTCCGTTTGGATCAAAGCTCATATTCCCATTTGCGGCAATAAGGAATATACCTCCATTGGTGCCAAATACTTGTTGGCCAATATTAGAACCAAGGTTGTTCACTCTATCTACTGTAAGAGGATCATTTTCGGGATCAGAATCAACTCCATTTCCATTATCATTAAATAGATTCCTATTTAGTGTGGAAGCATTTTCTGCCACAGTGAATGCATCATCCTGCGCTACGGGAGGTTGGTTTACAGGGTCAACTCCATCAACGGTAACAATTACAGTTGCTGTATCTGTTCCTCCATTCCCATCATTGATTTGATAGGTAATTTGAGTAGTATCGGTTTCACCATTATTTAATGCTACAAAATCACCATTGGTATTAAATATTAGATTTCCTGCGGGATTAATATTAAATATACCTCCATTAGTACCTGCGACATTAGTTCCGACTAAAGGAGCACTTCCATTAACTTGATCTACGGTAAAGGTATCTCCATCCGGATCTTGGTCTGGACCATTGCCGTTATCAATGAATATGCTAATTCCAAAATTATTGCCTTCGGTAATGGATAGGTTGTCATTTTGAGCTACTGGCGGCATATTCACATTTTGTACATCAATTGAAATAATTCCATTAACCGCAGGATTCATAGCATCATTAACAGAATAGGTAATAGAATCAGCACCGTCAAAATTGGCATTTGGAGTATAGCTAATAACATTGCCAGTAATAGTCGCTGATCCATTACTGGGTCCAGTTACGATTGCCGTAGTATAGGCATCCCCATCAGGTTCTGTGATATTTGGAACCAAATCAATAGGATTATTCGTTGAATTTTCATCTACCGTAGCTGTGAAATCGGCAGCAATTGGTGGCATGTTTACATTATCTACAGAAATAGTAATAATCGCCTGAACTGGCGGATTTACTCCATCCGTAACTTGATAGGTAATAGAGTCCGGTCCACTATAGTCCGTATCTGGTGAATACGATATTGTTGTAGGACCAGCGAGTGTTGACACACCATTGGTTGAATTCATTGCTATTGATAAAGTCAAGGCATCACCATCATCGTCATTAATTAAGCTACTAACATCAATAATATTGTTGGCTGAATTTTCATCAAAACTCACTGTAGTATCTTGAGCTGTAGGCGGGAAGTTAACATCGTCTACTGAAATAGTTATAGTTGCTTGCACAGCAGGATTTACCCCATCAGAAACTTGGTAAATGATCGTGTCATCACCTACATAATTTGTATTAGGTGTATAGATGATTATATTGCCGCTAATTGTAGCGGTTCCATTTGTGGCATTTGTAACAATGGTGGTTGTTAATGCATCTCCATCAAGATCGTTAATACTAACAGTTAAATCAATAGTATTATTGGTAGAGTTTTGATCAAAACTTATAGTAATATCTTCAGCGGTTGGTGGTCTGTTGGCTTGGGTTACTTCGAAATCAATATTCGTTTCATCAAAACACCCAGAATTATTATAGGTGATTCTTAATGATACATTATAAGTACCGGCTGCATCAAAACTAGTCGTGACATTGGCTAAATCAGAAGTGAATCCATTACTAAACACCCATGAATACGCAATGCCTGCGGTAGGAGCATTCGGATTATTATCAATGGTATTAAATGTAATATTATCGCCAGTTGGTACGGTTAAGACGGCTGTTTGTATCTGAGGTTGTGGCGATGCATTAATCACTACCGTTCTCATTTTGTCCTCAGCATCAGTAAGCGTATAGCTAAATGTATAGGTTCCTGGATTTGGACTAGCAGCGTTTCCAAAGGTATCTGGATCAACGCTAACCACAACCTGATTAGTAATATCATTTCCATCAGCATCTGTTGCAGACATAGGATCGACAAAAGCTTCACCTTGACATTGAGTGATATCTCCACCATTTAAGTTGATTACCGGCATCCCTTGTGCCGCATCAATTTCAATATCTTGAGTATTGATACATCCATTACTATCGGTTACAATTAGTTGTGCTGTAAATCGTTCTGCAGTAGTATAGGTATGAGTTATATTACTAGGAAAATCAAGCA
>NZ_JAABOQ010000013.1 GCF_010671565.1 Spongiivirga citrea | reverse complement strand
GCTGCATCATTATCATTAATCGTACCCTCGCCCTGAGCATCACTAATGGTTACAAGACCATTACTCAAACTGCTTAAGTTAGCGAAGAAGCTCTCGGTAGCTTCTACCAAACTATCATCAATGATTGGAACCGTGAAGGTCTGTGTTTCCGTATCAGTTCCTGTAAACGCTAATGTACCTGTTGATGTCGTGTAATCTCCCGGTTGTACCGCACTATTGTCTGCAGTTGCATAATCTACAGTAAAGCCACCTTGAACTGCTCCTGTTAAGGTCACAGTGAAAGTTGATGTACCAGCAGCCTCAGTTACGGTAACATCATTAATTGCGATACTAGCTGCATCATTGTCTGTAATAGTAACCTCGCCTTGTGCATCACTAATAGAAACCGATCCTGCACTTACTACATTACTTAAATCAACTACAAAGTTCTCACTCTGCTCGACCAAACTATCATCAATGATTGGAACCGTAAAAGTTTGTGTTTCTCCATTTGTCCCTGTAAAAGTCAGCGTATTTGTGACATCTGTAAAATCATCAGGATCTACGGCAGTTCCATCTGCTGATGTATAATCTACTGTCAGTCCTCCAACCACTTCACCAGTTAATGTTACCGTTAAGGTTGCTATTCCTGCTCCTTCATTTACGGTTACATCATTTATAGCTATACTAGCAGTATCATTATCAGTTATTGTTCCCGTCGCAGTTGCGGTGGTAATTGTAACTAATCCATTACTAATATTACTTAGTGTGGCTGTAAATGTCTCTGTCGCTTCAATTAAAGCATCGTCAACGATACTTACAGTAAAACTTTGGGTTTCCGTATCCGTACCTGCGAATGTAAGCGTGCCTGTCGTATCCGCATAATCGGCTGGTTGAGTTGCTGTACCATCTGCAGTCGCATAATCTACAGTAAATCCGCCCTGTACATCACCGGTCAAGGTCACCGTAAAGGTTGCTGTTCCCGCAGCCTCATTAACCGTTACATCGGCTATGACAATTCCAGCACTGTCGTTATCTGTAATGGTTACTTCACCTTGAGCATCACTTATCGTTACCAAGCCATTAGTGATATTAGTCAAATTGGCTAGCACAGTTTCCGATGATTCTAAAAGGACATCATCGATAATTGAGATCGTAAATGTTTCTGTTTCAGTATCAGTCCCTGCGAACGTGAGTGTACCACCAGCAGTAGTATAATCTCCCGGTTGAACAGCTGTTCCATTTGCAGTTAAGTAGTCTACGCTAAATCCACCTTGCACATCCCCGGTCAAAGTTACTGTCAAAGTAGCTGTCCCTACAGCCTCATTGACTGTAATATCATTGATAGCTATGCTCGCAGCATCATTATCAGTTATTGTTCCTTCTCCCTGCCCATCACTTATTGTTACCAAACCACTACTTAATCCACTTAAATTGACAAACAGACTTTCAGCGGTTTCGACCAAACTATCATCAATGATAGGAACAGTGAAGGTTTGTGTTTCGGTATCAGTACCTATGAAGGTTAATGTTCCAGCCGATGATGTATAATCCCCAGGCTGAATCGCACTATTGTCAGCGGTTGCATAATCTACGGTAAAGCCTCCTTGAACTGCTCCTGTTAAAGTAACAGTGAAAGTTGCGGTACCAGCAGCTTCTGTAACTGTGACATCATTGATCGCTATACTTGCCACATCATTATCTGTAATGGTACCAGTACCTAATGCAGTATTAATTGCTACTAACGTATTTGTTATATTGCTTAAGGTGATTGTATAATTTTCGCTAGTTTCTACCAACGTATCATCAACAATAGTTACAGTAATTTGCTGAACTTCACCATCTGTTCCTGTAAATGATAAAGTACCATTAGTTAATCCAAAATCATCAGGATCGATAGCGGTACCATTCGTTCCTGCAAAATCAATATTAAACCCGCCTTGAACATCGCCAGTTAGTGTTACATTGAAAGTGGCTGTACCAGCTCCTTCATTAACTGTTACATCATTAATGTCTACCTGTGCATTATCATTATCAGTAATGCTGATTGTTCCAGTTGGTACTGGATTAGCGACTAGTACATTGCTGATATTGGATAGCGTTACGGTAAGATCTTCCGAACTTTCAACCAAAGTATCGTCTATAATAGGAATACTGATCGTCTGTACCTCAGTGTCGTTACCTGCAAAAGTTAAGGTTCCATTAGTCGTCGCTGTATAATCTCCAGGAGCAATTGCCGTATTATTAGCAGTATCGAACCGAACTGTAAAGCCACCTTGTACATCTCCTGTTAAAGTCACATTGAGTACTGCAGTGCCAACCGCTTCATTTACCGTAATTGAGCTGATAGCTAACGAAGCTGCATCATTATCATTAATCGTACCCTCGCCCTGAGCATCACTAATGGTTACAAGACCATTACTCAAACTGCTTAAGTTAGCGAAGAAGCTCTCGGTAGCTTCTACCAAACTATCATCAATGATTGGAACCGTGAAGGTCTGTGTTTCCGTATCAGTTCCTGTAAACGCTAATGTACCTGTTGATGTCGTGTAATCTCCCGGTTGTACCGCACTATTGTCTGCAGTTGCATAATCTACAGTAAAGCCACCTTGAACTGCTCCTGTTAAGGTCACAGTGAAAGTTGATGTACCAGCAGCCTCAGTTACGGTAACATCATTAATTGCGATACTAGCTGCATCATTGTCTGTAATAGTAACCTCGCCTTGTGCATCACTAATAGAAACCGATCCTGCACTTACTACATTACTTAAATCAACTACAAAGTTCTCACTCTGCTCGACCAAACTATCATCAATGATTGGAACCGTAAAAGTTTGTGTTTCTCCATTTGTCCCTGTAAAAGTCAGCGTATTTGTGACATCTGTAAAATCATCAGGATCTACGGCAGTTCCATCTGCTGATGTATAATCTACTGTCAGTCCTCCAACCACTTCACCAGTTAATGTTACCGTTAAGGTTGCTATTCCTGCTCCTTCATTTACGGTTACATCATTTATAGCTATACTAGCAGTATCATTATCAGTTATTGTTCCCGTCGCAGTTGCGGTGGTAATTGTAACTAATCCATTACTAATATTACTTAGTGTGGCTGTAAATGTCTCTGTCGCTTCAATTAAAGCATCGTCAACGATACTTACAGTAAAACTTTGGGTTTCCGTATCCGTACCTGCGAATGTAAGCGTGCCTGTCGTATCCGCATAATCGGCTGGTTGAGTTGCCGTACCATCTGCAGTCGCATAATCTACAGTAAAGCCGCCTTGTACATCACCGGTCAAGGTCACTGTGAAAGTAGCTGTACCCGCAGCCTCATTAACCGTAACATCTGCTATTGCAATACTAGCACTGTCGTTATCTGTAATCGTACCTTCTCCTTGTCCGTCACTAATTGTGACTAATGTATTACTAACGTTAGAGAGGTTTATGAAATAAGTCTCATCCGCTTCTACAAGACTATCGTCAGTAATATTAACTGTTAATGTCTGAGTTTCTGTATCCGTTCCAACGAATGTGAGTGAGTTTGTAACGGCGGTATAATCTGATCCTGAAACAGCCGTATTATTTGCTGAGGTATAGTCAACAGTAAAAGACCCATCTACATCTCCGGTTAAAGTTACCGTAAAGGTGGCTGTACCTGCTGCTTCATTTACCGTTACATCATTGATCGCTAGACTTGCTGCATCATTGTCGGTAATAGTAGCGACTCCTTGAGCATCATTAATGGTAACCAAAACAGAACTAACATTAGACAGATTTGCAAAGAAGGTTTCACTTACTTCTAAGAGACTATCATCTATAATTGGCACTGTAAAAGTTTGTGGCTCTCCTGCAGTTCCAACGAAGTTTAACGTACCACTTGCTGTTGTATAATCTGCTGGCTGCAAAGCCGTATCATTTGCCGTTGCATAATCAACACTAAAGCCGCCCGCTACCGCAGTAGACAAGGTAACAGTGAAAGTAGCCGTTCCAGCCCCTTCATTAACCGTAACATCGTTGATAACTATATTTGCCGAATCGTTATCGGTTATTGAACCTACTGCTTGATTATCTGCAATTGTAACTAAAGTACTCGATATACCGCTTAAATTGACAAAGAAGTCTTCACTAGGCTCTACTAAGCCATCATCAATAATTGGCACCGTAATGGTTTGCACTTCCGCATCCGTTCCAGCAAAAGTAAGGGTTCCGCCATCTGAGGTATAATCCCCTGGCTCAATAGCAGTATCATTTGCTGTTGCATAATTCACTGTAAAGCCTCCAGCCACATTTCCTGTTAGTGTAACATTAAAAGTAGCTGTTCCAGCTCCTTCATTGACTGTTATATCTCCTATTGTTACAAACGAATCATTATCGATTATTGTAACCTCTCCCTGCGTATCAGGTACCGCAACTAAAGAGTTGGTAATACCACTTAGATTAATGAAGAAGGATTCATTATTTTCTACTGTAGTATCATTGATAATTGAAATAGTAACAGTTTGTGTTTCTGTATCAGTACCTGCAAAGCTTAAGGCTCCTGAAACTGCAGTGTAATCGCTAGGCTGATTCGCAGTGTCATCTGCAGAAACAAAACTGATATCAAATCCACCCTGTACGTTCCCTGCAAGTGTTACGGTAAGCGTAGCAGTACCATCAACTTCATTAACCGTTACATCATCGATCGATACATTCGCAGTGTCATTATCCGTGATCGTAATCTCGCCCTGTCCATCACTGATCGTTACCAGTCCATTGGTCAATCCGCTTAAATCAGCAAACAAACTCTCCGTTGGCTCTAATAAATTATCATCGATAATAGGAACCGTAAAGGTCTGTGTCTCCGTATCGGTTCCTGCGAAGGTCAGCGTCCCCGTTGCACTCGTATAATCACCAGGTTGTACCGCTGTATTATTAGCAGTAGCATAGTCTACACTAAAGCCACCCTGTACATCACCAGTCAACGTAACCGTTAACGTAGCCGTGCCAGCAGCCTCATTCACCGTTACATCATCGATAGCAATACT
>NZ_JAABOQ010000012.1 GCF_010671565.1 Spongiivirga citrea | reverse complement strand
TTTTATATTTGCAGCCGCTTAGACGGGGAACGTTTAGGGGTGATTTGGGAGTTCATTTTTTATTGGGAGTTAGGGTCGAAAAAAAGTTTAATTTTTTTGTTGTGTGAATTAAAAATTGGTTTTATATTTGCACCCGCTTTCAGGGATAGTGAAACGCATAAAAAAGTTCATTAAAAAGTTGTAGTTATATGGTAGGTATTTTCTATGGAAAATACGGGTGGTTCGATTCCGCTTTAGCTAACGAAAAGTCGCTCATAAAAATGGGATTTATTTTGTAAAAGAAATGGATTTTAGGGCGAGTTAAAAGAGTTCATTGACATAATGATATTGACAAACAAATTTTCTATTCGATTTTCGGATTGGATGGAAAAACGTGTTATTAAAGAATACACATATAAAGATTTAAAAAGACCATAAAATTGAGAGTGAGAGGAAGATGAAGGAGTTTTCAATTTTTTTAAATTCTGAGTTTAGTTAGGATAAACGATTGTTGTTTCGTACATATTGGTTGCTGGTTATCGTAAGATAAATAGTAATCTAAAAATTTAACAATGAAGAGTTTGATCCTGGCTCAGGATGAACGCTAGCGGCAGGCTTAACACATGCAAGTCGAGGGGTAACAGGAGTGCTTGCACTCGCTGACGACCGGCGCACGGGTGCGTAACGCGTATACAATCTACCTTATGCTGAGGGATAGCCCAGAGAAATTTGGATTAATACCTCATAGTATCATAAAGCTGCATAGTTTAATGATTAAAGGTTACGGCATAAGATGAGTATGCGTCCTATTAGCTTGTTGGTAAGGTAACGGCTTACCAAGGCAACGATAGGTAGGGGCCCTGAGAGGGGGATCCCCCACACTGGTACTGAGACACGGACCAGACTCCTACGGGAGGCAGCAGTGAGGAATATTGGACAATGGAGGCAACTCTGATCCAGCCATGCCGCGTGCAGGATGACTGCCCTATGGGTTGTAAACTGCTTTTATACAGGAAGAAACCTTTTCTCGTGAGAAGAGCTGACGGTACTGTAAGAATAAGGATCGGCTAACTCCGTGCCAGCAGCCGCGGTAATACGGAGGATCCAAGCGTTATCCGGAATCATTGGGTTTAAAGGGTCCGCAGGCGGGCTATTAAGTCAGAGGTGAAAGTTTGCCGCTCAACGGTAAAATTGCCTTTGATACTGATAGTCTTGAATCATTGTGAAGTGGTTAGAATAAGTAGTGTAGCGGTGAAATGCATAGATATTACTTAGAATACCGATTGCGAAGGCAGATCACTAACAATGCATTGACGCTGAGGGACGAAAGCGTGGGTAGCGAACGGGATTAGATACCCCGGTAGTCCACGCCGTAAACGATGGATACTAGCTGTTTGAACTTCGGTTTGAGTGGCTAAGCGAAAGTGATAAGTATCCCACCTGGGGAGTACGGTCGCAAGACTGAAACTCAAAGGAATTGACGGGGGCCCGCACAAGCGGTGGAGCATGTGGTTTAATTCGATGATACGCGAGGAACCTTACCAGGGCTTAAATGTAGATTGACAGGTTTAGAGATAGACTTTTCTTCGGACAATTTACAAGGTGCTGCATGGTTGTCGTCAGCTCGTGCCGTGAGGTGTCAGGTTAAGTCCTATAACGAGCGCAACCCCTGTTGTTAGTTGCCAGCGAGTAATGTCGGGAACTCTAGCAAGACTGCCGGTGCAAACCGTGAGGAAGGTGGGGATGACGTCAAATCATCACGGCCCTTACGTCCTGGGCCACACACGTGCTACAATGGTAGGGACAGAGAGCAGCCACCTCGTGAGAGGGAGCGAATCTATAAACCCTATCTCAGTTCGGATCGGAGTCTGCAACTCGACTCCGTGAAGCTGGAATCGCTAGTAATCGGATATCAGCCATGATCCGGTGAATACGTTCCCGGGCCTTGTACACACCGCCCGTCAAGCCATGGAAGCTGGGGGTACCTGAAGTCCGTCACCGTAAGGAGCGGCCTAGGGTAAAACTGGTAACTGGGGCTAAGTCGTAACAAGGTAGCCGTACCGGAAGGTGCGGCTGGAACACCTCCTTTCTAGAGCAATTTTTAGTGTTTACACTAAATACGCCAAGAAAACGACAATAATACCTTTACTATAATTATTTATTTAAAAAAGTAAGTTGGAAGTTCATTAAGAAAACACTTTCGCTTACTCTCAAGGTCTTTTTTATTTTACATGTTTAGTAACAATACGTATATAGCTTGTCAATATTATTATATTAAGTTAAGAGTCAAGAAGCAAGGAATAAGATGCAAGACGAGATTTTATAAGAAGAGTCTTGAATCTTGATTCTCTACGTCTTGAATCTATAAAACAGTCTCATAGCTCAGCTGGTTAGAGCGCTACACTGATAATGTAGAGGTCGGCAGTTCGAGTCTGCCTGAGACTACTGTTTTTTAGTTATGAGTTCAGAGTTTTTGAGTTCAGAATTGAAAAAAATGTTCATTTTATATTGAAATAAAGGAAATTCTAGAAGTGGGTTACCACGTTAAAAGTCAGCATTCAGCGACTGCTTACTGCAGACTGGTTACTGCTTACTTGAAAAACGGGGGATTAGCTCAGCTGGCTAGAGCGCCTGCCTTGCACGCAGGAGGTCATCGGTTCGACTCCGATATTCTCCACGATTCTTTAGATATTATTGAGATAGGAAATAGAAACAACCTAGGAAACAAGATTTCGTTTTTGTTGCCATCGATAGATAGTATTGTTATAAGGGAATAACGTTCATTGACATATTGAGATTACAAATAAGTACGAAAAAGATAGAAACTTATTATTTTAAAAAGGTAAGGGTTGTTGTGTGTGCTTTAATTAGTGCATATAGCAATTACAATTTCTTCATTGATGCCATGTATTTGGTATTGAAAGAGAATTAACAATGAATCGAAAATTTCGATGATTTATGATATAAATAAGTCAGAGAAGAGCGTATGGGGAATGCCTAGGCTCTCAGAGGCGATGAAGGACGTGATAAGCTGCGAAAAGTTGCGGGGATCTGCACACAAGAATTGATCCGCAAATATCCGAATGGGGCAACCCACTATATTGAAGATATAGTATCCGAAAGGAGGTGAACCCGGGGAACTGAAACATCTAAGTACCCGGAGGAAGAGAAAACAAAAGTGATTGCGTTAGTAGCGGCGAGCGAACGCGCATTAGCCCAAACCAATGTTGTTACGGCAATATTGGGGTTGTAGGACCACGCCATTTGATGCTTAGCGAACTAGAACTGTTTGGAAAGACAGACCGTAGGGGGTGATAGTCCCGTATAGGTAAGCGAAGTTATTGATAGTGGTATCCTGAGTAGTGCGGGGCACGTGAAACCCTGTATGAATCCGGCGGGACCATCCGCCAAGGCTAAATACTCCTGAGAGACCGATAGTGAACCAGTACCGTGAGGGAAAGGTGAAAAGAACCTTGAATAAAGGAGTGAAATAGATCCTGAAACCATACGCTTACAAGCGGTCGGAGCTAATTTATTAGTGACGGCGTGCCTTTTGCATAATGAGCCTACGAGTTACCGTTGCTAGCAAGGTTAAGGACTTCAGGTCCGGATCCGTAGCGAAAGCGAGTCTGAATAGGGCGCTTTAGTTAGTAGTGGTAGACGCGAAACCGTGTGATCTACCCTTGGGCAGGTTGAAGCTGTAGTAACATACAGTGGAGGACCGAACCCGTTGACGTTGAAAAGTCTTGGGATGACCTGAGGGTAGGGGTGAAAGGCCAATCAAACTCGGAAATAGCTCGTACTCCCCGAAATGCATTTAGGTGCAGCGTTTACATAGTTTTATAGAGGTAGAGCTACTGATTGGATGCGGGGGCTTCACCGCCTACCAATTCCTGACAAACTCCGAATGCTATAAAATGGTTGTAAGCAGTGAGGGCATGGGTGCTAAGGTCCATGTCCGAAAGGGAAAGAACCCGGACCACCAGCTAAGGTCCCCAAGTGTATACTAAGTTGAATAAACGAGGTTGGATTGCTTAGACAGCTAGGATGTTGGCTTGGAAGCAGCCATTCATTTAAAGAGTGCGTAACAGCTCACTAGTCGAGCGATCCGGCATGGATAATAATCGGGCATAAGTATACCACCGAAGCTGTGGATTTGTATCATTAGATACAAGTGGTAGGGGAGCATTCTGTTTGTGCTGAAGGTGAGTCGTGAGGCTTGCTGGAACGGACAGAAAAGAAAATGTAGGCATAAGTAACGATAATGCGGGCGAGAAACCCGCACACCGAAAGACTAAGGTTTCCTCAGCTATGCTAATCAGCTGAGGGTTAGTCGGGACCTAAGGCGAACCCGAAGGGGGTAGTCGATGGACAACGGGTTAATATTCCCGTACCTGCTCCACATTAAAAGTGACGGAGCTATGTAGTCAGTGCGCACAGACGGAATTGTGCGTTGAACCCTTTGTAAGAAGGGGATAGTACACCAAGGCTTCGGCTGCGGTGATAATCTGGCGAAGTAGCTTCCAAGAAAAGCGAGTGGTAGCAGCCCGTACCGTAAACCGACACAGGTAGTTGGGATGAGAATTCTAAGGTGCTCGAGAGATTCATGGCTAAGGAACTAGGCAAAATCGACCCGTAACTTCGGGAGAAGGGTCGCCCTGATGGTTAACATCAGGGCCGCAGTGAAGAGGTCCAGGCGACTGTTTATCAAAAACATAGGGCTATGCTAAATCGAAAGATGACGTATATGGCCTGACACCTGCCCGGTGCCGGAAGGTTAAGAGGAGATGTTATCTTCGGAGAAGCATTGAATTGAAGCCCCGGTAAACGGCGGCCGTAACTATAACGGTCCTAAGGTAGCGAAATTCCTTGTCGGGTAAGTTCCGACCTGCACGAATGGTGCAACGATCTGGACACTGTCTCAGCCATGAGCTCGGTGAAATTGTAGTATCGGTGAAGATGCCGATTACCCGCTGTGGGACGAAAAGACCCCGTGAACCTTTACTATAGCTTCGTATTGACTTTGGATAAGTAATGTGTAGGATAGGTGGGAGACTTTGAAGCGGCGTCGCTAGGCGTTGTGGAGTCATTGTTGAAATACCACCCTTTGCTTGTCTGAAGCCTAACTCATGTAAATGAGGACAGTGCGTGGTGGGTAGTTTGACTGGGGTGGTCGCCTCCAAAAGAGTAACGGAGGCTTCTAAAGGTACCCTCAGCACGCTTGGTAACCGTGCGTAGAGTGCAATGGCATAAGGGTGCTTGACTGAGAGACTTACAAGTCGACCAGGTTGGAAACAAGAGCATAGTGATCCGGTGGTTCCGTATGGAAGGGCCATCGCTCAAAGGATAAAAGGTACTCCGGGGATAACAGGCTGATCTCCCCCAAGAGCTCACATCGACGGGGGGGTTTGGCACCTCGATGTCGGCTCGTCACATCCTGGGGCTGGAGAAGGTCCCAAGGGTTGGGCTGTTCGCCCATTAAAGTGGCACGCGAGCTGGGTTCAGAACGTCGTGAGACAGTTCGGTCTCTATCTACAGTGGGCGTAAGAAATTTGAGTGGCTCTGACTCTAGTACGAGAGGACCGAGTTGGACAAACCGCTGGTGTATCAGTTGTCTCGCCAGAGGCATGGCTGAGTAGCTACGTTTGGAGTGGATAAGCGCTGAAAGCATATAAGCGCGAAACCCGCCACAAGATGAGATTTCTTTAAAGGGTCGTGGAAGACTACCACGTTGATAGGCTACAGGTGTACAGGCAGTAATGTCTTTAGCCGAGTAGTACTAATTACCCGTACGACTTATTGCCCTGCGGTATGATCACAGCATCATACCGCAGGATGAACGCTTTTTTATAGTGATAGCTTGTACTATCTTTTTCATACTTATTTATCTCAATATGTTAACTTATTATCCAGCAAAGCTGGAAGTTAAGAGTTAAGAGTGTAGAGTTCAGAGTTTTTTAAAACTCATAACTCAAAAACTTAATAACTCCTAACTTAAAACTAAGGTGGTTATAGCAATGGGGCTCACCTCTTACCATTCCGAACAGAGAAGTTAAGCCCATTAGCGCCGATGATACTACATTCGTGGGAAAGTAGGTCGCCGCCTTCTTCTAAAGACTCAATCAATT
>NZ_JAABOQ010000011.1 GCF_010671565.1 Spongiivirga citrea | reverse complement strand
ATTCAATGGCATATTTAAACTGATAATTCCCAGCAGTATTGGCATTCACCCCACGAATAGTGACATCAAAAGGGCGCGCGATGTTCACAAAACAATTCAGTGTCTCTGTCGGAGCGGTGACCTTGAAAGTGATGAGCAGATCATCAGTCACTTCCTTGGTACAGGCAATAGCCAATAACAAAAAGACAAAGCGAGTTAGTTTGTTTTGTAAGAGGGTCTTCATTCAATGTAATTTTCTTCCTATAGTAAAATGAGTTTTATTCCAACACCGGCATAGGGATTAAAATTCCCTAATTCACTATTTATGTGATAGTATTGATTTGCTTTTACGTTAATCGTTATAGTTGGTATTATAAAAATGTCTAAATCTGCACCGACGAAACCTCCATAAATAAAATTTTTTGCTGACTTAAGAAAAGCTCCGCTGGGTAATTGTTCTTCTCCATTATTTAATTGCTCGATTCCTCCGACGACACCACCTCCTAGATAAACCGCAATTTTTCGGTTGTTATTTCCTATGAGGTCGACAAAAACACCTAAGTTAACCGCCGACATATTGATTTCAATTTCATCGCCAGTTGATGCAGTTTTAGTCGATTGGTATACCTGCAAGGCAGCCTGAGCATAGTTGAACCAGTCAATTTTATAATCAAATGTTATCAGTCCTCCGAATCCGTCATCAGTGATACCTCCGTTAATCGATGCTCCTATTTTATAAGTTTGTGCATTAATTGCACTAACACTTATAATAAATAACAGCATAAGCATACGCCGTAAGGGGTTTGCGCTCATACAATAAGTTACTTTGTTGTGAAAAATACCCAGTTATGTTAAGTTATTTTAAAAATACGAAACATTTGGATTGTTGGTGGGAAAAATATTCGACGAAGTTAGTAAATAATTTTTTAATTCATTGGTTTTCAGCGAAACAAAAACTATTTGTTAACCTGAACAGCTAGTGTGATTTTGTCTAACTTTTTGAAAATGAGTGTTTAAAGATTTGGCTAAAAAAGACTGTTGTAAACAGCTGTGGCTAATTATTTCTATAAGCATCTAGATACCGATTTGCTCGTTCTAGTTCGTTTGCAAGCTCTCTATTCTGTTCTTCATATTGTTTTAGCTTGCTTGCAACGTCGTCTAACTTATTAAGTTCGCCTTTTAGTTCCTGTATATCTACAAAAGCATCTACAATTTCTTTATACATATCGTATCTAAAGGTTTCGTCTTCTTTAGGAATTGATGTTTGAAGTTTTACTAGTTTTTGAGTAAGCAAACCATTAATAAGTTGTAGATTTTGCCCTTCAACATCGAGACTGTCAATATGCGCCCGTATATCTTTCATTTCCTTATAAAAGGTTTCTTGAAACTCAATGTCTTTTTCAATTTTCTCTGATCGTTCGCGCCAAACTTTATTTTCAAGCAGCGGGATTTGATTAAAATCAAAAAATATGGCCGTAATAATAAGACCAATTGTTACAGTGAATAATAAGATAAATTTCCAAATACTATTGCGCCTTTCCTTCGCGTTTTGGGGTTTCATAAGCTTACGACTATTAATCTAATAAAAAGCTGCGACGCTTTTTTACTTCGGGTTTTGCTATTACTTCTTCTTTTACAAATATATTCGAATCTGACTTTTTACCAATATAATCTAGCTCATTCAATTTTTTGAATAATGAAGCCATAAGTTTGGTAAAATTAGAAACATAAAGTAACGATTTATTAATGTCGTTATGCTGATAGTTTAACTCGATCATTTCTATCAATACATTTTCAAAAGCACCTTGGTTTAGATCGCACCAATCTGATAAATAATTCAGCAATTCTTCTTTCCCAGTACCTACGTAAACATCTATATTATTTTTGATCACTCTAGACAGCGACATGATCTTACTAATCATATGGATAGGTGACTGGCCGCTGGCTGTCAAACGATAATCTGGGAGCATGCCACCTAAATATTGAACTACAGCTTGCGAAATGGTCATCACCATTCGGGCCATATCATTTGTTTGTTTTTTCTGATATATTTTCTGAATGATGTTCATATTATAATTTTCCAATACATTAAAGAATGTGTGGATTTCAGAAAAGATATATTTTAAGTCCTCGTGACTTTCTATACAGGTGCAAGGCGGAATATAGTCTTCATTTACCGAAGCCTTACCATCAATAACATCAATCTTACCTAGAGAAATATGATATGCGCCAAATTCGTCGGTATTGGCATCATTTTCATCCACAATATGCATCTGATATTGCGGTATTACAAAAGGATGACGAACAGGTTCTTCATCTGGGTTGGCTTCACCAAGAGGAATACGTTCAAAAGGATTTACACTTAAAACAACATAATAAGATCCATCACTATCTTTTGTCGAAAGTGATGTATCAATACTATTCCCACTTTTTACTAAAGCTTCGGCTATGTCAGGTGTAATATGAACATTATAACCTGCTTTTGTAATTGCCTTGCAATGTTTTAGCTGTACAACAACAGTATTCTGTCCGTCTAAGTTGACATCTAATTCTAATGCATTGGTAGCTCCTATATTCGGCAGGAGACCGTAGTTGTACGAATTTATTTGGGCAGCAGCAGCCAATTGACTGTTACGAACGGCAGCATTTTCAGATTCGATAAAATGCTGCTTGTTTATTTTCATTCCATCAATCCAGTTTACCTGGTAATGGGGTTGTTTTTCTGGATTCATAGCGGTTAGAATATTGATTTTTTCTTAGAGGTTAAAATCATGCTTGTGATACAATTATTCTCAGCGCGATTTATTCGTTTTACTTTTATGATACGTTTCTTTCCTTTTTTCTCAAGGTACTTACAAAACTCATCCAAAGTCATAGAATTTCCACTTACCGATAATGGAATGTTCTTGTTGTCGCACGTATAGCGACTAAAGTCACTCACGGTACCTGTTTTTAAACCAATACTTTGAAATAGTGCTTCGAGACCACCCGTTCCAATGTCCGGCGCTCTAAAAGGTGGCGGTGTTTCTTCTTCCTCTTCTTCAGGTTCTTCTGGAATAATGTCAACACCAACAATTGGTGTAGCATCTATCGTAGGGGCTTCACTTAATGTTGTTCGTTGTCTTTCTCTTCTTCTTGGTGGTGCAGGTGTATCATCAATTTTTTCTAAAACATTAATGCGTTTAGAAGTAGCATATCTTGTGTCGCCATTTACGATTAGCGTAATCGTTTTTAATCCCGGAGATTGATAGATATAGGTAGGTTGCTTTAATGTAGAGTTAATTTCGGCGGTCTCGCCAAAACGCCATTCCCAGCTTTGTCCGTCTTTAGTGAACTCTCTCGTAGTTAATAATTCACCTACGCGAATAGAACGAGGAATTGTGAAATTCGCAAGCTTTGTAGAATCTAGAATAAACCGTTTTTCTTTTACAACGATGGTTTTCGTTTTAATACAGCGATTGTTCACCTTTAACGAAATCTGATACTTTCCTGGTTTTTTATATGTATGAAATGGAGCGACCCTAGCGTCTCTTTCAGAATTGTCACCAAAATTCCATTCACGGTTACTTACTTGAGTGCTTTTATCTTTAAACCGAATAATTTCACCTACACGATATTCCTGTTCCAAAGTATCGAAATCTACTACACCACAAGGAGTGTAATTATAAAACCGGTATCCGAAAACCGATCCTGATATCAAGATTACCATCAAGAAAAATAGTAATACGCTTTTGTCAATGTGAAAGTTAGTCTGCTTCATGTTATTACTTTAATAATTCAACTTCATTTTGCGCTTATTATTGATATACGATAAGGAAAAACATTTAACGATTGCTGCTCTAAGATAGTTAAAATATTACTCTTTATCGCATCCCATTCTGGTTCAGTTGTCCTAGTTTTATTGTTGGGTTCTAATTGAATATCAATAGAGGGTACAAGTCCTTTTTGATCATGTATTGCTGTTTTGAAACCTTTGGTTACCGTAACATTCTGGACTCTTGTTGCACAAATTTCATAGCATAATGCCTTAATATCTTCTTTGGTAACGATGCGATTTCTAGATAAAAGTGCTCGACGATACGCATTTAAGCGCTCGTCCATATTCAAGTTATTCTTACCCTGTAGCGTAGTGGTTAAAAACATATTACCACGTTGTTTAAGATCGCTTCCTTGATATACGTTTAGCGTATTTCCTTGTTTTATTTGGTTTCCATCTTCACCATCGGTCACCCAGTATTCCACTAACAAGGTGTCTTTTTTTCGGTGCGGAATTATCGATACATAGCTGGTTTCGTAATTGCCATAACCAATATCGGCTATCTTGGTTTCTAGTAATGCAATATTCTGGTTTAACTCTTTTATAGTTGCTTGCAAAAAGTCATTGTTAAATACCGAGAATGATGCACTTTCATCTTTAAGAAGATCTAATAAATGTAACAGATATTCTTTTGCCTTCCGAGAATCTAGCTTGCCCACATTATCCCGCCGTATGGTAAATGTACCTCGATCATCTTGTGATAATTCATTCTGTTTAAGAGAATAATTCTTACCAGCGGTATTGCTAATACTTTTAATATCAAGAAATAATTCTTGTGTGTTAATTGGTATAATATTGACGTAATCCTTTAACTGATAGGTCATACTTTGCCACCTCCTATTTAATGCGGGAACCGCATTCAGGGAACAAAAAACCTCTTTTAAAATAGTGTCGTCAATCACTCTAGGAAAAACAACCTTTATCCAATGCAGTTGTTCTAGCTGATCATGTTCTTTTAAATCGACTAGCTTTTCAAATTCCTTAGGCAATTCGGGATCACCGTTTAGGATGGCCTTGGAAGTAATAGTTACAAAATTCGGATTGTAAAACGATCGAACCTGCTCTTCAATATATTGGCTCTTATTTTGTCCTGCAGCAACTACTGAACGTAATGTAAACTCATTTTGTCTCGTAATACGTTGTAATCCAGGATTGGTAGTTATTGGTTTTCCTTCAAAAAAGAAATCAGCATTTTTTAAGTGATGATAAAAAAGCTCGCGTCCTTTCATATCCATCAATTCAAAATAAAGGGAAACATCAGTCAGGTCAATTTTTTTATGTCCTGGTTTAATTCCTAAATACAATGTTGATGGTGGAAGGTCTAGCCCAGTGGTCATCTTTAAATTAGAAACCGTTTTTCGTTTTCCTTCATATTCAAACAACTGATCTTTACAAACAACTGCTTTAATGCACGCATCGACCAAAACACTGGATTGTAATGCCGAGAAATAGACATTTTTTACATCTTGCCCAGCGTTGGCAGTTTTTACACGTTTTTTGTAAAACAGTAAGTGTTCAGATGTTATTGTTGTTTTTGCTTCAATGGGTTCAACATATATAATGCCGTGAGCAGGTTTGGCACCGTAAACCATTTCCGGTGTCATTAGTTGAATAAGCTGTTCGGTTACTCGAGACTGCGAGTTTTGAAATTCAGTAGAAAGCTTTTCAATTTCTGATGCACATGCACTAATTAACAACGATACGATAGGGTCGAAAGAACTTTCAATCTCATTAGGCGCAACTCCCCATAACGAGGCCGCCTTTTTAATCATTCTATTCTTAATTTGAAGTTTTGACTCCGTATTCATTGTTTACTTTCAATTAAAAAGATAGAGGTGCGATATAAAATCGCTCTAAGCATGAAAAAGGTTCGCTGGTTTGACTAATCAAACCATTTACCTTAATATCAACACGCTTTCTAATGCGATTTAAGTTACTGGTATTTTTAAATTCTTCCTGTTCGATTACCACATCAACTTTTACACGTTTCAATCTGGTTTCCTTACTCGAAATACTTTCAACCAAAGACTCAGAAATAATATTGCGCAATTTGTTGGTGCTAGTTAGGTTATCGAAATCGACATTCCAAATAGAGCATCCAAATGATTCATCAAAATGGCATTCTCCAAAATAAGAGGTAGTGATAAGATGAATAAATGATACAACCGATTGCTTGATTCCTACTTTGTCAAGTTCTTTATTTCGTATTATTTTTCCAGCTTTAAGGGGAATTTGATAGTAATTTGATGCCATATGTAAGTCTCGTTAGACTTTAGGTTAACGCAATTTAGCAAGATTTATTCACCAATCTAAGTAAAAATGTGAATATAGAATGCTTACCAGTGCTTTTATCGATGCTTTTCATCAACATATCTTATCTTAACGCTTCGTTTGCAATGAAGTTTTATATTTGAGCTCCAAATTTTATGAAGATGAACACTAAGTTAGTACTGCTAATTTTGCTAGTAGGATTTTCTTTCGGCTGTGGTAACCGAAACATGTTTCCAGCTGAGGAAACCTCAAACCTTCCCGTAAAACCGAAACAGGATACTGTAAAGGTTATTAAAAAGGAACCCATTTTACCTATTCAAAAAAAGTATGCTAAATCGATGGGTCTAGAACCTAAACGGGTAAAACCTGTTGCCTTATATGAATTTATCGACGATTGGATTGATGCTCCGTACAGACTAGGGGGAGAAAATAAAGCTGGTATAGACTGTTCGTACTTTACTCAATATTTGTATCATGACGTTTTCAATAAATTAATTGAGCGCACGGCGAGCAAACAATACAAAGCTCCAGATACTAATTTATTTATCGGGCAAGAACATTTGAGAATTGGCGACCTTTTATTTTTTAATTTAGAAGGGTCGGAATTTACCACAATAACCCATGTAGGTATCTACCTTGGGAACAATCGTTTTGTACACTCCACAGCGAAAAGAGGTAGCGACGGAAAAAATGGTGTGCAAATCAGTAATTTTAAAAGTAAGCACTGGCAAAAACTATTTGTTGCTGCCGGAAGAAAACCTGGCATTGCAAAGGCAATTAAAAGCCTTCAATAATAATAAAGTGAAAGAGAAAGACCTGCAACATATCTACGATTCGCTTAAAGTTGTTTTTAACAATTTGAAGGCCGAAGTGCTGTTGGCAGAGCTCATGGAGAACTCTGACATTGAGCTTTCTAATGTAAACATCCGCAATCAAAGTACGTTCTCGCGTTCACACCGTCGCGATGTAATGAATTTAAGGCTGATAGAAAATAAAGATTCGCAGAGGGTTTTAAATTTTGATCTTGCTAGAAACGGATTATACGACAATCTTCCTGAAGGTATTTTTCATGACCCAATAAGTATTAAAAGTAATGTTACTTATAAAGCCTTAAGGCAAAAACAAAAAAAACAAGAACGCGAAGCTCGAAGTTTATTTGAGCCCTTAGAAAATGAGTTTTTTACCCAACGTTTAAAAATCGAACAAAATGAGCGTGAGTTAAATGAACAATTTAGCAAGCTCAAAAACGATTTCTTAGTTGATTTTTGGAAAATACGTGGAAAGCTTCCAAAAAAGTACACCATAAAACTACTTAGTTTATTACCGCAGGCGTACAAGATTGCAGGCAATATTAGTCTAACCGCTCGTTGTTTGCAACATGCCCTCGGTTATAAAGTTCAGATGATTAAGTCGTTTGAAACAATTGAAGAACATATTAAACCAGTAGCCGATAATAGTCAATTGGGAGTTGATTTTGTACTGGCTTTAAATGAAACTCAAGTGTTGTATCCCAAGATTAAAATTATCGTTGGGCCAGTAAACAATAAAGAGCTTTCAAACTATGTTGAAGGTGGGGTTGCAAGAAAATTTATTAGTATCTTTTGCGACTATTTTGTGCCTATCGAGTACGATACTCAAGTAGAAATTATTGCTGCTAAGGACAAAAATACATTTGCCTTGAATTTAGATGAACAACCAGTTATGGGAATAACAACAACTATATGAAGCTAGCTTTACTCTTTCTTATCGGAGCTGGACCCCTAAAATTAGGAGTGATTGTATTCGCACTTAGCGGATTGATCATGGGGCTTGTAGGTGGACTTCGTAAATTGTTTATGAAAAATAAGGGTAGGTTTTTCATCTATCTTATAGTAACCGCAGTGCTGTTTGCTTGTGTTGCGCTGTTGAGTAATAAAAAAGTTCTCGATAATATTCCGTTAAATAGTTTTATTGGCTTTCAGGTAATTTTATTTGGACTTGGTTTTTTGCATGTCTATGCAATGCGAAGAATTTTCCCTGATTTACAAGAAAAAATAACCAATTTTTGGCTGGAGCTTTTATATACAATTGTAATTACTTGCATAGCTTTAATTGCATTTATGCTGGTGGTAGAGCTGTATAAGCCAGAGTTTAAATACATGTTCCTGTCTGCCGGAATTGCATTTATAATCCCATTTTTTATTGTCAAATTATACGAATACGCCATTGCCGTTCCTGTGGCGGTGTATAAAAAGTGGTTTTATCCAATCGGGGAGAATATTAAAGATCCTAAGGAAAATGAACTTCGGAATCCGCTAGTTATTTCATTTCAGTTTAGTAAAGATAAACGTACTAATGAGCTTAGCAATTTCAGATTAAAAGCTCCAGAATCTATGGAGTTCGGAAAGCTTTTTTATTACTTCATTAACGATTATAACGACCGCCATCCTGAAGGCGAAATTAGTTTTGTTGATAGAAATAACGAGCCCTATGGTTGGATTTTCTATCGAAAAACTTGGTTTGGTATCTTAACCCATGTTGATTTCGAGCGGACTGTAAAAAGCAATCGTATTAAAGAAGATACGGTAGTTATTTGCCAAAGAGCTTAACTGGCTGTCAAATTATGGTTTATGAGAGTTTCTGAGCCTTGATGGTGTTACACCTTTTATAGTTTTGAACTTTCTATTAAAATTTGATAAGTTGTTAAAGCCAGATAAATAAGCAACTTCGACGATACTTATATTTTGATCATTTAAAAGCAATCTACTGGCATTTTCAATTCTCACTTCATTAAGAAATTGAAAGTATGTTTTGTTTGTGCGTGTTTTAAAATATCTACAAAAGGCGTTTTTGGTCATGCTGGCTACTTCCGAGATAGCTTCTAATGTTATCGGTGTATGATAGTTGTTAATAGTGTATTCAAAAATCGTACGCAGGCGTTGGCCTTCATTATCACTATATCGTTTAGGGTTAATGTATGATGCAATGGAGGTGCTCTTAGTTTTAGTAATTTGATCAATGATTTGTAACAGCAGTATAAAACGCTGTTGCTTAGATGCTTTCTTTAATAAGAGAAAGTAGTCTTTTATTTCTGAAGAAATTGGACTGAATTTCATTCCATGTGTAGCTCTTTCAAAAAATGAAGCAATTTCGGTAAAGTCATCAAGTTTAAAGAAGCCTTTACCAAATGAATCTTTTGTAAAAAATAAGGATAGCATTTTCGACTTTTCTTCAGTCTTTGGTTCGCTTCTAAAAACATGAGGGATATTACTTCCAATAACAAAAACATCGTCTTTTTTATAACTCGTTATAGTGTCTCCGACGACTAAACTCCCCTCTCCATTTACAATGTAACTTATCTGAATTTCCTCATGTTGATGTAGTTTGTCATAAAACAGATATTCATGATCTTCTTGATAAATTAAGCCTTTATATTCGGGCTTGGGTATCTTAAATGGAAAAACTTTCATAGATCAAAACTATGTAAATATTAGTTTGAAAAGAGATTTTTAATACAAAATAGGATAATATAGTACCAGTTAAGGGTAATTATCAAAGATCATAACAATCTATTTCCAACTAATTTTGAATAAAATAATTATTCTATGAGCTTTGAATGGAAAGGGGTAATGCCCGCAGTAACAACACAATTTACTTCAGAAGATAAACTCGATTTAGAGATGTTTCAAGTTAATATCGAAGCACAACTCAAAGCTGGGGTTGATGGTATTATTCTTGGAGGAACTTTGGGCGAAGCTAGCACCTTGTCTGACGCCGAGAAAAGCACCCTAGTTAATACAACCTTAGACATTGTTAAGGATCAAGTACCTGTGATTTTGAATATTGCCGAGCAAACAACCAAAGGAGCGATTTTAGCTGCACAAAATGCGGAAAAAGAGGGCGCTCAAGGAATTATGTTGCTTCCACCCATGCGCTATAATGCTGGTGATCATGAAACAATATGCTATTTTAAAGAGGTTGCAAAAAGTACTTCCTTACCCATATTGATTTATAACAACCCTGTTGATTACAAAATTGAAGTAACATTAGATATGTTTGAACAGATGTTGGTACATGACAACATAAATGGAGTGAAAGAAAGTACAAGGGATATCACGAACGTAACTAGGATTAGGAACCGCTTTGGAGATCGATTAAAAATACTATGTGGTGTGGATACTCTGGCTCTTGAAAGTATGTTAATGGGAGCAGATGGATGGGTAGCAGGATTGGTTGACGCTTTTCCGGCAGAAACAGTTGCTATTTACAGATTGGCAAAAGCAGGAAAGGTTAAAGAAGCGATCGAAATTTATCGCTGGTTTATGCCATTGTTAGAGCTCGATATTCACCCGAAATTGGTTCAGAATATTAAACTTGCCGCTGTTGCAACAGGAATTGGTTCTGAAAATGTGAGAGCCCCTCGTTTACCACTACAAGGCGAAGAAAGAAAAAGGGTACTTGAAGTTATTGATAATGGCATGAAAACACGGCCTTCGCTTCCAGATTACTTAAATTTATAGGATGTTAGAAATTAGACCTAGTTGTGAGCATTGCGATAAAAGTCTTCCTTTTGATTCTGATGAAGCGATGATCTGCACTTTTGAATGCACTTTTTGTTCAGATTGTGCCCAAAATGTTTTGAAGGGTGTATGTCCTAATTGCGGAGGCAATTTTACACCAAGACCAATTAGGCCAGAAAACTTACTTGACAAATATCCGACTTCAACTAAAAAAATATATAAGCCTGTAGATGTAGAATTGCATCTAAAAAACATAAAATCATGATTACAGGAAAAAATTACATAGGAAATGATCTGAAAGCTGAGGGTACAGTAACGTTCAAGACCTTTAATCCAAAATTACACCTCGACAATAACACGTTATTTACTGAAGCATCTGATAGCGAAATTGAAGATGCTGCTAATTTAGCGCAGGAAGCTTTTAAAGAATATGCTAAAATTTCTGGTAATGAAAGAGCTGTTTTTCTGAAAGCTATAGCTGATGAGATAATGGCTTTGGGCGACTCGCTAATTGATACTTATATGTCTGAAACTGGACTTCCAAAGGGTCGCGCGCAGGGAGAACGCGGAAGAACTGTGGGGCAATTACGTATGTTCGCAAATCTTGTAGAAACAGATAATTGGAGAGAACTAAAACATGATGAAGCTATTCCGGACAGGGCGCCCGCTCCAAAACCAGATTTACTAAAAATGCTAATCCCGATCGGACCAATTGCGGTTTTCGGGGCCAGTAATTTTCCTCTTGCTTACTCAACTGCGGGTGGGGATACAGCCAGCGCACTAGCATCCGGTTGCCCGGTTATTGTAAAAAGTCATCCTATGCATGCTGGTACTGGTGAATTAGTGGGATCTGCTATTGTAAAAGCAGCTAAGAAAACAGGAATGCCAAATGGGGTGTTTTCAAATTTAAATAGCAAAGGGATTGAAGTTGGAACAAAGCTGGTTCAACATCCAAAAATTAAAGGAGTTGGTTTTACTGGAAGTATAAAAGGAGGACGAGCCCTTTATGATCTTGCTGCCAAGCGACCAGAACCTATTCCTGTATTTGCAGAAATGGGAAGTATAAATCCAGTTATCATTACCCAAAATGCTTTACTTAAAAGAGGATCTGAAATTGCCACAACCTATGCTGGTTCTATTACACTAGGTGCTGGTCAGTTCTGTACCAATCCTGGTTTACTATTAGGTCTAAAAAGTGATCATTTATCTGATTTTATAACAGAATTAGGCCAAAAAACAATTGAGAATGAGGCACAGTGTATGTTACATCCTAACATACAGCATAATTATATCAAAAACGGAGCGATGGTAAGTTCTCAAAACGGACTTGAAGTGATTGCAGAATACGATCAGGTTTTAGAAGAAAGTTATGCCCCCTCTAAAATTGTTACGGTAAATGGAGCTGTCTTTTTAGAGAACCCAAAGCTACATACTGAGGTTTTTGGACCATTTTCTATGGTGGTACAATGCGATAATGAAGCCCAGCTTCTAGAAGTTATTGCAAATCTAGATGGACAGCTTACAGGTACTATTATTGCTGAAAAAGAAGATTATGACGGGCTTGGCGCTCTAGTAAATACGCTGCAAAATAGAGTGGGTAGAATAATTTTTAATGGTGTGCCTACAGGAGTTGAGGTTTGCGAGTCTATGACACATGGCGGACCCTATCCTGCATCTACTGATAGTCGCTTTACGGCAGTTGGTCCCGATGCCATAAAAAGATGGGCGCGTCCATTTTCATATCAGGATTTTCCAAAAGAATTGCTACCCGAAATATTAAAAGAATAATAATGAGAAGACATATAGCTGCTTTAGGTTTTTTAATGATGCTTTTAATTTCTTGTGATTCATCAAAAGATGAAAGTAATTGCGAGAATTCTTCGAAGACGCTTACTGAATTAATTAAAACTTATGAAGATCATGAGGGTTATGATGAAACAGAATATCCTTTAGGGTTGTATACAAAGGAGTTTTATGCAGCTGAGGCTGAATTTGCAAAGCAGCAGCTATCTAGTTTTGATTGTATTCAAGAAAATGAGCTAACAGAAACCGAGCAGATCTCTGCTAGTTTATTAAAGTTTGTGCTGCAAGAAAAAATTGATTTTGTCGAATATGAACAATATTTAAATCCATTACTTTCAGATTCCGGATTTCATAACAATTTACCCTATGAGGTTCGTAACATTACAAACCCGAAAGAGGCAAAGGACTATTTAAATAAATTGAAGGCAATCCCTGAATATGTCGATCAACATATTGCTCTTTTAAGAGAAGGTCTTGAGAAGGGAATTTCGCAACCCAGAGTAATTTTTAATGGTTATGAGTCATCATATGATGACCATATTGTTGACGAAGCGGAAGATAGTTTTTACTATTCACCGTTTAAAAATTTACCAACCTCAATAGAAAAAGAGCAACAAGATTCAATAATTGAAGCTGCAAAAGCAATAGTAGCAGAAGATGTAGTTCCACAATTTAAAAAGATAAAAGCTTTTTTTGAAGCGGAATATCTTCCGAATACAAGAACTACTTTGGGTGTCTCAGAAACCCCAAGAGGCAAAGAATACTATCAAAACAGAATTAATTATTATTCTACGCTGAATTATACTGCAGACGAAATTCATGAGCTAGGTTTAAAGGAAGTGGCAAGGATAAGAGCCGAAATGGAAGCTATTATCAAAGGGGTTGAATTTAAAGGTAGTTTTAAGGAGTTTCTCTCTTTTTTAAGAACAGATACTCAATTTTACGCAAAATCACCCAATGAACTATTGATGAAAGCTCGAGATATTTCTAAGCGCGTCGATGCTCAATTACCGCGATTCTTTAAAACACTACCTCGACAACCTTATGGTGTAGCAGCTGTTCCTGATGCTATTGCTCCAAAATATACAGGCGGGCGTTATATTCCAGCAGATATTAAAGGGACAAGTCCAGGGTACTATTGGGTAAACACCTATAATTTACCAAGTCGTCCACTATATGTACTACCTTCATTAACTGTTCATGAAGCGGTGCCAGGACATCATTTACAAATAGCACTTAATGCAGAGCTAGGAGATAGCATTCCTAAATTTCGACGTAACCTATACCTGTCTGCTTATGGAGAAGGTTGGGGATTGTATACGGAGTTTCTAGCGAATGAATTTGGTATTTATTCCACTCCGTATGAGAATTTCGGTAAGCTTACCTATGAGATGTGGCGTGCGTGTAGATTGGTTGTTGATACTGGTATTCATGCAAAAGGGTGGACACGTGACCAGGTAGTGGAGTTTATGTCGAGTAATACAGCACTTTCAATTCATGAGGTAAATACAGAGACTGATCGATATATTTCTTGGCCCGGTCAGGCATTATCATATAAAATAGGAGAATTAAAAATTAGAGAGCTTCGTTTGAAATCAGAGAATGAATTGAAAGAGAAGTTCGATATCCGAGAATTTCATGAAATAATTCTCGAACAAGGTACAGTCACTTTACCAATTTTAGAGCGAAGAGTAAACACATATATTGAAGCTAATAAATAATGGCAAAAAGCACATTTGTTTGTATTGATGCTCATACCTGTGGTAATCCCGTTCGGGTTATAAAAGAAGGCGGTCCTGAATTAATTGGGTCTAGCATGAGTGAAAAAAGACAGCACTTTTTAAAAGAGTATGACTGGATTCGCAAGGGCTTAATGTTCGAGCCGCGCGGACACGATATGATGAGTGGAAGTGTTTTGTACCCACCGCACAATCCCGTCAATGATTTTGCCATTCTTTTTATAGAAACCTCAGGTTGCTTGCCCATGTGTGGACATGGTACAATCGGAACGATTACCATTGCAATCGAAGAAGGTTTAGTACAGCCTAAAATTCCAGGAAAAGTTAGAATGGAAGCCCCAGCTGGTCTTGTAGAAATTGAATATCAAAAAACAAATGACAAAGTCGACTGGGTCAAACTTATAAATGTAAAATCATATTTAGCTGCAGAAAACTTAACAATTGAATGTCCTGAACTAGGAGAACTAGTTTTTGATGTTGCCTATGGGGGTAATTACTACGCTATAATTGATCCTCAAAAGAACTTTTCGGGGATACATGATTTTACCGCATCAAAGATTATTCAATATTCTCAGGTAGTAAGAAAAAGGATTAATGCAAAGTATCCTAATAAGTTTATTCATCCAGAAAACAGCACCATTAAGGACGTAACCCATATGTTATGGACGGGTAATCCCATAAATGATAGTTCGTCGGGTAGAAATGCTGTTTTTTACGGAGATAAGGCCATCGATCGATCACCCTGCGGTACAGGCACTTCTGCTAGAATGGCACAGTTGTATGCAAAGGGTAAGCTTAGGAAGGGAGAGCCATTTATCCACGAGAGTTTTATTGGTTCTACTTTTGAAGGCTGCATAGAAGAGGAGACTGAATTGGATGGAAAAAAAGCCATTATCCCTTCCGTAAAAGGATGGGCAAAAATATATGGTCATAATACCATTACAATTGACACCGAAGATGACCCTTACGCACACGGATTTCAAGTTATTTAGATGAGTAAAAAAGTAGTTGTAATAGGTGGTGGAATCATAGGGCTATGCACAGCATACTATTTGCATAAGCAAGGACACCAAGTAATAGTAATCGACAAGTCGAATATGAGTGAAGGCGCATCCTATATAAATGCCGGATATATTACACCTAGTCATATAATTCCTTTAGCCAGTCCAGGAATAATCACCAAAGGCTTAAAATGGATGTTCAACGCGTCGAGTCCATTTTATGTAAAACCAAGACTAGATATAGACTTTCTTAAGTGGGGTTGGGCATTTAAGAAATCTGCATCAGAAGCTAAAGTAAGTAAGGCTATTCCTGCAATTAAGGAGATCAATTTATTGAGTAGGGATTTGTATGAAGACCTCAAGGCTTCTAATGATTTTGATTTCCATTATGAACGAAAAGGCCTTTTAATGCTTTGCAAAACTGAAAAGGCCTTGGAAGAAGAATGGGAGGTTGGGAAAAGAGCTATTTCTCAGGGATTGAATGTTAAGAAATTAAATAAAGAGGAAGCTCAACAATATGAACCTGAAATTGATTTAGATATAGTCGGTGCTGTTTATTTTGATAGCGATGCCCATATGACTCCAACTGAGTTTATGGACAAAATGAAGCGCTTTCTAAAAAATGATGGAGTTTTAATGTGTTCAGAGGAGGAGGTGATTGATATTTCGTTTAATGGCAATACAATTAATGAGGTTACCACAACAAAACAAAAATTAGAGACGGATGAAGTGGTTCTTGCGGCGGGGTCATGGAGTCCAGAGCTTGCTAAAAAATTAGGATTAAAAATTCCCATTCAGGCGGGTAAAGGTTATGCACTGAATGTAACTAGGCAAACAGAAATAAAAATGCCAGCAATTTTAGTAGAATCGAAAGTAGCAGTGACTCCAATGAATGGATTTACGCGTTTCGCTGGCACTATGGAGATAGGAGGACTAAATCATAAAATCAACAAAACTAGAGTTGCTGCTATTGCAAATGCTGCTTCACAGTATTATAAAGGATTAGCAGTTAATGAGCAAGAAAAACAAAATGCGAAATGCGGATTGCGGCCTTGCTCTCCAGACGGACTTCCTTTTATCGGACGCAGCTCAAAATTTAACAACTTAGTAGTGGCAACAGGGCATGCCATGATGGGATGGAGCTTGGGTCCAGCTAGCGGAAAATTAGTTCAAGAGATCATCGATGAACAGAAGTTATCAATGCCTATAGACTTATTCTCACCAGATAGAAAATTCTGATTTATAATATTCGCTTCTGATTTTCGTAGAAAGCATCAGCTTGCAATTGCATTAACTCTCGAGCTTTCTTCTTTTTGTAGTCGTACAATTCATCTTCTTCGGCAATGTCTTCATACACCTTATTGTTCAATCCGGTGTCTGTGCCTAATATTTGGGCACGCTGATCAATCTTTTGAGCCACCCAAGTTTTAATTGAATTTTCATGATCCTCTAATCGCAAATCATATTCGCCTTTTGGAGCTAATAATTTTGCTATGATTGGTGAAGTTTCTATGGCTAAAAACAAGAGAAAAATAAAGAATGAAGGCAGCCATGGCAGCTTATCTAAAGCACCAATTCTAGCCATGAGCCCATCAAAACCATCAATAATAGGTTGCGTAGTTTTTACCTTGCTAGCATAATCGTTAGTAACGGCGGCTATTGCGGCATCGTTAGCTGCGATTTTTTGGTTATTATTATCCTTTAAATTTTGAAGTGATTGTAGTTCAGCATCATGCTTTTCTCGTTTTTCTTTGTACACAGGGCCCTTACCAAGTTTCATGGTGCCAGCAGTGCCTTCGGCCTCTGTAATATATGTGTTGTAAAGATCATTTACTTCTGTTTCTTTATCGACAATTTCTTTTTTAAGCTGATCATTATCTGCTTTTAAAGCCTCAATAGTCGGATTATACTGTAAGGCAATTTGTGATTGATTGTCAAGCGTCAGCTGATTTTTTTCTTCTAATAGCACCTGGTCAATTTCCTTTTCGAATATCTTTAATTCTAACGGTTTTGCAATAACAATCGCGATGATAACTGCCAGTGCAATACGCGGAGTGGCCTGTGCTAATTCTTTCCAAACATTATCCCTTTTTTTAATGGTGGAGACAATAAATCGATCGAGATTAAATATGAGTAGCCCCCATATTAATCCGAAGAAAATGGCAGCAAAAATATTATCGAAAACAGTGTATAAAGCGTAACTAGCGGCTATAGTTGCCATGATAGCTGTAAAGAAAACGGTACCGCCAATACCAGCTTGTTTTATTTGTTCAGATTTTGAACATTGCTCGAGTACATCTTGATCGGCACCAGAGCACATCCAGAAAAAACGCTTCATAGGGATTAGTTTTTGATTGAGTGATACTATATGAAACGCACTTTTGATGAATTTGTTACATACATTAACGAAGCTTTAAGTTAGGAAAATGCACAAGTAAACCTTTAAGGTCTTTTTGACTTTCTTGCTTCTCAAGTTCCTTTGATCATGATTTTATTACCCAATTTAATCTCTACTACTGCAGATGATGACAGTACTTTAATCTTTCCATTTCCAACATGAGATTTCCATTTTGGTTTAGAATAAAGATTTACTTGGTAATAATACTTTCCGTAGTTTTTGGCGTTTTTCATCAACTTGCTCTCATTAAAATGCACAAAATATCGGGCTCCGTAATCAGATATTTTGGAATTTGCAACCCGCTCGTCATCAATCCAAACACCGTATTTAGTATTCGAGCTCCAATTGCTCAGTTGTAAGGTTGAAGGTATACGCTGTTTCGGTGGTGGAGGTGGCGGGATGAGTCGTGCTTTTTCTTTTGCCGTTAGCTCATAATATGTTTTCGTGACATACGCTCCGGCCTTAGTTTCAATTTTGAAGGTGGCATTTTTAAAGTATGCTTCTATTTTATTTTCTTCCTGAGCCGATTTTTCAAAATCAATTTTGGACCTCCCTTTTACTTTTTCGCCGATTGTTTGGGTGATGCCTCCAACAGAAGGCCCGCGATTTCCAGATTCTTCAATAATCTCAATAACCTCTTTTTTCCTGTTTGATTTTGAAATATGCACCGAAGGTTTCTGGGAGCTTATACTTTTAGTTTCAAGGTGAAAACTCTTATTCTCTTTGGCATACTTAATTGCCTGGTCCGATGATATTTTCTTTCCTTCTAGATAAAATACGGCTCCTTTTTTAGCCATGTCAATAATGTGGTCTAACGGACTTTTTGGTGGTGGAGGCGGTGGAGGCGAAATCATTTTTGGGTAATGAGGAACGCCCTTTAAAATTTCTCCAGGTGTGTCAACAGATGCCTTTTGATCCGGATCCATTTGTTTATACAGAGCTTTTAAATACATCACTTCTTTTTCTTTTTTAACTTTTGATTGCCGGAGACGATCAGCTAAAAAATTATACTTTGTAACAACATCTGGTACTTTTAAAGGGGCTTCTGGTTCCTCGACAATCTCTACCACTTCGACATCTGGAATATTTGTAAACACCTCTTGAGGACTTCTAACGGATTTTTTCTGAGAAGCATTCATGTCCCCGTATAGCTTTTTGAGGTAAATGATATTAGCTTTTCTGTTTTTTGGAACGGTTTGAATACGTTTTGCCAATCGCTGATAGGTATAGATCGTATCCATCTTCGGCGGAGGCGGTGGTGGAATATTGGGAAATGGTAAGGCTTTGTCACGTTGCGAAGACGACATTTTATTGCGAATCTTTTGGATTCTATTTAGGTCCCTCAACTTAATGATCCGCTCACTTTCAGAAACAGCATTCAGTTTTTTTACAATGCTGTTGTATTCCTCAATTTCAGATTGTGTTGCTTTTGAATCTTCTTGTATATAAATGACCTCTTTGTCAGAAGATGGCATTGGAACTTCAATGACTTCTCCAACTCTTGATGGCGGTGGTGGCGGATCAGGAATGAGACCATGTTTTACGGGATTAGCCTTATATAGCTGAGTCTTTTTGTATTCGGTATTTAGTTTTATCAAGAAATCATCAGGTACATTTTGTAATTGTACATCTGACTTGTAGTTTGTCATCTCAGCAGCTGTCCAATTTTTGGTTAGCTTGTCAAGAGACGCAGCAAATTTTTCAAGTGTCGTAGCTTTACCATTAATGACAATCTTTTTACCATTAATACGAATGCGAAGCCATTTTGCAGCCATTGGTTTTATAGCGCGATATGAATCATATAGTTTTACTTCAATTGTATTGACGCCATATTGTCTAAGTATTTCTTTTACGTCTGTAATCAAGCCCATTTTTACGTTATCGTCAACAACTATATTTGCGATGACTTTTTCTTTACGTTCTTTAAAACTTAATTGTTCGTTGTATTTGTTTAAAATACTTTCAAAACTGTCCAGCTTGGTGACATGAAGATCATTTACTAAAAGATCATAGTTCTCGTTTATTAGAATATTAATATCATCATGCACGTAATTAATTTTCAGAGAACTAGCCTGTTTTAGTTCATTTTGAATCTCTTCGGTAGTCGTTCTTTCTTGAATAACCTCTTCATGCGAACTAAAGGAATACAGTAGTACTGCAAACAGAGGAAGCAATAAAAAGGTAAACCCCCAACGTTTTACTTTGTGATTTGATTTTGTCATCATTTTTAATCGTTTTTTGGTGATGGAATAATTGATGGAACTACTTAAAAAAGTAGGATGTGCTAAGCCGACCGTTTTCAACAATAATTCTTGGTATTTGTGAATTTCGATATCTGTTTTTAATACGGCATTATCGGCTAAAAATTCATGATTTAACTTAATCGATTTTTTGATGAGATATAGGAAAGGATTAAACCAAAAGAACAGCTGTAAAAACTCGACGAATAGAATGTCATAGGAGTGTTTTTGCTTCACATGCTCGTATTCGTGTAATAGCAACTCTTCATTAATTTTATCTTGTTCATACTCCGCTTTATTTATAAAAATATAGTTTAAAAAAGTGTGCGGC
>NZ_JAABOQ010000010.1 GCF_010671565.1 Spongiivirga citrea | reverse complement strand
AACCATCATTATCTGCATCAACCATACTAGTAGGATCTCCAGGAGTTGGATAATCTACACGACCATCACCATCTGTATCAGTACCGCCTGCTTCAGTAATATCAGGAATACCATCATTATCACTATCAACATCAAGGTGATTTGGGACACCATCACCATCGAAATCAAAATTGTCATTCACACCATCACCATTCGAATCCGTAAATCCAGGAAAATCCGGATCGCGAAAGTTGGGAACACCATCACTATCATCATCGGCATTAGGGTCTATACTACCACTTTCTGCAGTATCAGGAATACCATCATTGTCATCATCTAAATCATTCACATCTGCTACACCATCACCATCGCTGTCAAGTATTTCTCTATAATCAACATCGCCAGAACCATTAATATTAGGGTAATCATTATTTGGATCGGTAATTCCTCCTTGAGGAAGGTTATAGGGCATCATCGACGTATTGGAAGGACTATCTGCAATATCATCAAGACCATTATTATTCGCATCTACACCTAAAAGATCTACGTCGGCTTCTACTATATCATTTAAACCATCGTTATCAGAGTCATCATCGAGATAATCAGGAACATCGGTACCATCAGTATTTTCAGGTGTTACACCTGAGGTATAATTATCCGGTAATCCTATAAAGGGCCCAGATGTAAACACTGTTGTAGAAGGGGCTTGCCAACCAGCAGTTGTTTGTGCTTCAACATTGTCAGGAATTCCGTCATTGTCTGAATCAAGATCAAACTGATCTGCTATCCCGTCTAAATCACTGTCTACACTACCTTCAACGGTATCCAAAATTCCATCATTATCATCATCAACATCAGTACTATCCGGAATCCCGTCTTGATCGTTATCTAAGGAATCATTGATGTCATCACGAAAATCAACATCACCGGTAGTTCCATTATCTCCATCAGTATCAGGTAAGGTATTTGGATCGTCTAGAGTGCCGTTAGGATCAGCATATGTTTCAGCAAAAGGCCCCGGCGCTTCAGCAATATCTAATGAGCCATCTCCATCACTATCTGTATCTAAGTAATCGGGTATGGCATCGCTGGTGGCTAAAGCAGCGTCAGTATTAGTTGGTGTAACCGGGTTTCCATTGCTATCATAAATATCATCAACTCCATTGTTATCAGTATCAGTTCCTGAAGGAGGTGTATAGCCTGCTGTTGTCTGTGCTTCTATATTATCAGGAATTCCATCATCATCACTATCCAAATCTAAATAATCTGGTAAATTATCTCCAGCAGTGTTAATAGTATCTACAGGTGTTCCGTAGGCGGCACCTGTTACAGCTCCATTTCCATTATCTGCGCCATCGGCTCGACCATCCTGATCAGCATCTATATCTCCTTGCCCACTCTCTATCACATCGTAAACCCCATCATTGTCGCTATCTAAATCGAGTGCATCGTTAAAACCATCACCATCGGTATCTGGATATGGTAACGGTGAGCCCGTCACACTATCATCTAAACCATCTCCATCTCCATCAGTAAATCCGGCAATAATACCATTTGCATCTGGCGTGCCTCCAGCTTCAGTTGTATCATAAATACCATCATTATCACTGTCTACATCCTGGAAATTAAGCTTACCATCTCCATCAGCATCTCCCGCAGGTAAAGCAGTGCCACCGTCATCATTATCTGTAATATTGCTCCAACCATCACCATCAGTATCTGTAATTGCACCAGTACCTATTATCCCATCCCCATCAGAATCTGATCCTCCGGCTTCAGTGACATCGGGAATACCATCGTTATCACTATCCAGATCCAGATAATCTACCGGCCCATTTCCATCCGAATTAGGAATTGGCAATGCATTTCCGGGATTTAACGGGTCGTCTGTAACACCTTCTCTATCATCGTAAGGGTCAATTGAATCGATCAATCCATCAGAATCGGAATCATTGGCTGTACCTGGTCCGAACTGACCATCGTTATTTTCATCGGTACCTCCTGCTTCGATTACATCTGGAATACCATCGTTATCACTATCTAAATCAACATTATCATTCTGACCATCTCCATCTGAGTCTATAGGCGTTAATGGAATACCTCCTACTGAGGGAAGTCCTGCATTTGGCCCCGTTTGGATAATCTCACCTGTGTCTCCTAGAACACCACTACCAGGCTGACCATTCCCATCGGGATCATTTGTACCCCCTGCCTCTGTATAATCGGGAATCCCATCGTTGTCAGAGTCTAAATCAAACACATCAAGAATTCCATCACCATCAGTATCACCCGAAGCTTCATCTGTATCTAAAATACCATCATTATCATCATCTACGTCAACACTATCAGGAATACCATCGTTGTCATTATCTGGAGCTAATTCTTCACGCCAGTCACGTTCTGGAGTGCCAGCTAATTGATCGTTAGGCTGGCTTGTTGGCGTTTGCCCTCCATTGGTAACATTGGCAATCGCTCCCGTACCTGCACTTAAATCAAAAATATCCGCAAGTCCATCTCCATCAGCATCGGCAAAGGCTGCTGCATCTAAAACCCCATCGTCATCAACATCTACTTCTGCTGGATCTAATGCCCCCGACACCCCAAAAAAGTTTTCAGCAAGATCACTTGGATCTAAACCTCCATCTTGTCCATCGGAATTAGTGTCTGCATAATCTGGTGCTGAACCACCATCTGTGTTTGCATAGCCATGAGCGACTCCTCCCTGATCAACGTCATAGGCATCATCTAGTCCATCGCCATCAGCATCGGTATTAGACGGTGGTACATATGAGGTTGTTGGTAGCCCTTCTATATTATCTATGATACCATCATTATCAATATCGATATCTAAATAGTTATTTACACCATCACCATCGCGATCCTGATTAAATCCAAATCCACCAATTACATTTCCTGTAAAATCCGGATCATTTGTATCTGCCAATCCATCATTATCAATATCACTGGGAGTTCCTGTACCGACAACTCCGTCGTTATCACCATCTAATACCTGAAAGTTCCCTTCAAAAGTATCAGGAAGCCCATCACCGTCACTATCAAGATCTAAATGATTTGGAAACGTATCATAGTCCGAACTAGCAGGATTAGCAGTATAGGCGGCTTGTGCATCATCATCCCATCCGTTTGAGTTGGAATCATTAATGATATTATCATCTACTCCATTTCCATCAATTGTTCCATCATTACCAACATCGCCTATTGTAGCATTATCACTCCAGGCTTCTTCCGCATCCGTTATTCCATCGTTATCAGCATCTAAATCTTTATAATCAGGAAGGGTCCTACCTTGAGTAATTAAATCTCCATCGGTATTTGGAATTATATAACTTATTGTAGCTGTCGCGGTATCATTGGTTTCTACCGAAGCTGCCAAGCCATTTGAGCCAACATTTCCACCTGTATCATTATTATCGAGGACACCATCATTATTGGTATCAAGTGCCGCATTTCCGGCTTCATAAACATCAGGTAATCCATCATTGTCAGCGTCAATATCTAAATGGTTCGGGATCCCATCATTATCAAAATCTACACCATCTAAGATTACAAAATCAGGATCTGCATATTCCGTTGCGGTACATTCATCGATGTTAAGGGAAAACTGTCTTCTGGTATTTCCAGAGCGATTCCCTCGTTTATATTGTAGTCTAAAGATAAAAGAAGAAATTCCCTGATAGTGAAAAAAAGCTCGGATAACAGGATTGGTATCAACACTAGGGCCTTGAACACTACCAGCTGTAAAATCGATTCCGTTACCGTATGTTCCATCTGAAACTGCAGTTGCGGATAAGGCTGTATTACTTTCTAACACATAAGCACCCAGACCATAGTATACCTGAGATTCTTTTTGATTAGTCCCGTCAATATCATATGCTGAGCCGCCAAAACTAGTGAGTCCAACCACTGGATTATTAGTTCCAGTGTCGAAAAAATCCATCCGAAAAACAATATTTGGCGTTCCGCTTGAAGTAAATATAATTTCGGGATTAAATGCACTTGCTAGGCCTGTATTTTGGTTATCTATTGTTAAAATAGATGCATTATTAATTTCTAGTATTGTAATAACGGCATCAATCCCTGGAGTAGAATTTGCATATCGATACGTGGTACCTACCGTATTATCAGGGCCCGTCTGAACAGGATTCGCACTAAAATCGAATGAAGGAATATCGCATATACCTCCAGATGGATCTGTAATGCTAAAACCTAGATATTCTAGATCGTCAGGAATACCGTCATTATCATCATCTAAATCCGCGACATCGGTAATCCCATCACCATCAGCATCCTGTGCACTAATTATATTAGTTTGTAAGAATGTCAAAAAAATAAACAAAAAGAAAATGATACGTTTGGAGAAATGATAATTTCCATAAGAAGAAACTGCAAGTTTCTCCCCGACTTTGTTGGGCGTAAGGAGCTTCATACTAATATTTGATCAGTTAATAGTATAGTGCTAAAAACAATGAACAAGTAGCAATCTGAAAAATTATAATACAGCTGTTCAGGCTAGCTAAACTGCCAGTGGGGATTTATTTATTGGGTAATTTTTTAGAAGATTAATACAAGTAAAGATTCTTTCACACTGGTTTTTGGTTAATTAAAATTCGTTTTTTTACATAAAGAGCCTTGTCGAAACAAAACACTTTCAACAGTCGATTTTTTGAATCCAGATATATCATCCCTAAAAAGTGACGATTTTGGTTTTAGTTAGTTTGTAGCGGAGGTACTACTCTTCGTTAGAGTTATAAAAGTAATAAAAAAATGTTAAACCCTTCAAATACAGTGTTTTGTTGAACTTTTTTTTTGCCTTTTTTTATATAGGCTTCACTTTTTTGAGCTGTGTGCGCAGCAATAATAAACATACTACGTACTCAACACTAATAGTTTGAAATAACAGAAACCTTAAACAAAATTGGTTTTTAAAGTAAAAGACATATTACAACCAGATCAACAAAAAGGAAAGTAAGCTGAAAGGGCAAGATAATTCACTATCTTCTCATTGCTTTTATCTCTATAGGATATCGCTGAATAGTAAATTTTTTGATTTAATTTTAAAAAAATAATTACATATTATGAAATCAACCTTAAAAGTTTTCTTTTACATGTTCATAATAGCATTAGTGTTCAATTGTGAAGACGATCCTGACAATGAAAACTTACCTCCTATTTCCGATGTTTTTGAAGCCTATTATCAAGATGGGCTAAAACTTAATCCGCTTAACGCCACTTTTGCAGGTGATAATCGCTATAACGACACCTTACCTAACTCGCTCTCCAAAGCGCACGAACAAAAAGTGCGAACTTATTACACTACCTATCGTGAAAAATTATCGCATTACGACAGCACACAAGCGCTAAGCGATAGTGAACAACTTACCAAAGCAATACTCCATTGGGATATTACCATTAATTTAGAAGGGCTAGCCTTTGAAAACTACACGCCAATTGACCAAATGTGGTCGATGAATTTAATGATGGGGCAGTTGGCAAGTGGTGCCGGAGCACAACCATTTAAAACAGTAAAAGATTATGAGAATTGGTTAAGTAGATTGGAAGATTACACGGAATGGCTCGCGTCAACCAAGGAAAAAATGGAAGCAGGTATTGCTAATAACCATGTATTGCCTAAATCTCTCACTAAAAAGGTGATTCCTCAATTAGCAAGTGTAAGTGATGCTGATCTTGACAGTAATCTTTTCATGAGTCCGATAAAGCAGTTTCCCAATAACTTTTCTGATGAAGACAAAAACCGACTTAAAAAGGAATTTGAAACCATGGTTGAAGAAAAGATTAAGCCTTCATATGCTGTTCTAAAAGAATTTATGGCTAGTACTTATTTGGATGCAGGAAGAGAAAGCAGCGGTATTGATGCTGTACCTAATGGCGATACTTTTTATCAACATCAAATAAAATTGTATACCACAACTGACATGACTGCGGATGAAATTCATCAGCTTGGATTAAGTGAAGTGGCTCGTATACGTGGTGAAATGTCAAAAATTAAAGAAGAAGTTGGTTTTACGGGCGATTTAAAAGCATTTTTTGATCATGTTAGAACCAAACCTGAACTTATGCCCTTTAAAGATCCTTCAGAGATAATTGCCAGTTTTAATGACATGCATGAACGAATGAAGCCGCAAATTGTAAAGTTATTTGATGTGAAACCGAAAACAGCTTTTGAAGTTAGAAGAACCGAAGCATTTAGAGAAGCATCCGCTAGTGCCGAATACAATCCTGGATCGCTGGACGGAAGTCGGCCAGGAATTTTTTATACTCCAATACCAGATGTAGCAAAATACAATATGTTCTCCGACGAATCCCTTTTTCTACATGAAGCAATACCAGGGCATCATTACCAAATCTCGTTACAACAAGAAGACACCAGCTTGCCCAGTTTTAGAAAAACATTATGGTACGGTGCCTATGGTGAAGGTTGGGCCCTATATTCCGAGTCATTAGGAAAAGAACTTGGATTATTGACTGATCCGTATCAATATTTTGGAATGCTTAGTGCCGAAATGCATCGGGCTATTAGATTGGTAGTTGACACAGGGTTGCACAGCAAGGGATGGTCTCGTGAAAAGGCCATTCAATATTCATTAGATAATGAGGCTGAAAGCGAGGCTAGCATTACCTCAGAAATTGAGCGCTACATGGCCAATCCCGGCCAGGCATTATCTTATAAAATTGGCCAGTTAAAGATCCGAGAATTACGCACTAAGGCAGAAAATGAACTGGGCGATGACTTTGATATTAGACAATTTCATAATCAAGTACTTCAGGTTGGTTGTGTACCCCTATCTATACTCGAAGAACGAATTAATAATTGGATTGCAGAAAACAAGTAATGAGCTTATTTAATGAGCCGATACAATTAACGATAAATGATGGGGAGGTCTTGTACTATCCCCGTTTTTTTAATAGGCAAGAGGCCGATATAATTTTCAAGCAACTTTTTAAGGAAACTCCTTGGCAGGAAGATGATATTAAAGTGTTCGGTAAAGTATATAAACAACCAAGGCTTACCGCCTTATATGGAAGTGAAAATAAACCCTACTCCTATTCTAATATTACCATGCATCCGCAATTGTTTTCAGCTTTATTAAATGATATAAAAGTTAAGGTTGAGGAAGCTAGTTATGAATCATTCAACACGGTACTGTTGAATTTGTATCGAGATGGAAAAGACAGTAATGGGTGGCATGCTGATGATGAAAAAGAACTTGGAGAAAACCCTGTAATAGCATCACTTAGTTTTGGTGAGGAACGTTACTTTAATCTTCGACACAAAAAAGATAAAACTCAAAAACATAAACTACTACTTAATCATGGTAGTTTATTACTCATGAAAGGGGAAACGCAACATCATTGGCATCATCAAATACCAAAAACGTCGAAACAAATCGGATCGCGAATAAATTTGACATTTAGACAATTAATCTAAGATTGGACAAACAAAAAAAAGCACCCGCTAAAACGGATGCTTTTCCACTAACCAACCAAAAAATGTAGCTGTTACTCCACTTGGTAACCAGCCTCGCTTCTATGTAAGCAGCTACATAACTTATATATCAAAGCTCGTGCCAAAAATTAAAGCAACGAGTGTGAACTAATTTCATAATCCATTGATTTTATGTTGTATTGTTTGAAATAGAATAGCGCCGCCATAGCGAAAGTCATTCCTATGTGACAAACCGCGCTGCTGTATACCCCAACATCTAGTAAAAACAATGAGAAATAAGCAAACAACACAAAACCTACTTTCAAAACCACTTTAGTATACAAACCTAAAGCCAATAAAATACCAATGATAAATTCTTCAAAAGGTACTAAGGGCGCAGTATAATAAAGTATTTGAAAATTGAACACTTGAGCTTTTTCAAAATACAAATCAACTTTATTCAAAAAACCATTGAAATCAATCGTGCTCAAAAAGGAATGAAACACCAAGTATACCCCCGTTAGTACTCGGGTTACAGTATACATATTTACTTTAATAGCATTCATTAAATTGTGGTTTTGATTAATAACACAAAGTTACTATGCGTGCATAGTAAAAGGCTTGTAAATTTTTACAAAAAAGTTGTACCTTTTGAATATCAAATAGTTACGAAAAGGTTTTCGTTAATTTATTTCGCTATCATTTGAAAATCAACCAACTAAACGCGTGAATAGAATTAACTTATATGAAAGTTTTGTATTACACCAATATCAATTTGATGTTTGGCAAATGGAGCCTCATAATCATAATTTTTTTGAAATTATTTTCATAGATGAAGGATCGGGATATCACACAATTAATGATATCAGATTTAAATACAAGGGAAAAGACATTTTTTTGATAGCTCCCGAAGATGTACACCATTTCGAGATAGAAGAACGAACTAAGTTCACATATTTCAAGTTTACTGAAACACTTTTCACACATAACAAACAGCTTCCTGAGCGGTCTCAATGGCTAAGGCGTATTGAACACATACTTCATAATCCTAATTTAATGCCTGGGGATATTATAAATAATGAAACGGACCGAGAGCTATTATGGCAAATTCATGGTCTGGTTGTAAATGAATATGTTAATGACGAACCTTATTCTAAACATATAATTTCTAATACTGTCAGCACCATTTTAAGCATTATAGCTCGAAACATTGAACGCAATTACAAAAAGAGTAATCCGAAATACGCCAAAAAAAGATCGAGAATTGAAGAGGTACTTGGCTATATAAGGACTAACGTCTACGAGCATGACTTAATGAATACGTCAGATATTGCTAGCAATTTTGGGATGTCACCAAATAGTATTAATGCCTTATTTAAACGAGAAACAGGAGATAGTATTAGACGGTATATCGAAAATTACAAAATGCTTCTAGTACAATATCGTCTTCGAAATACAGACCAAACCATCGCTGAAATAGCCTATGAACTCGGATTTACAGATGAAAGTCATTTGACGAAAGTGTTTAAAAAACATTATCAAATAACACCTAAAGTATTTAAGCAGGCTAACAATGCTCCGGCCTAGATCTAGCGAAATATTTCATTAAGCACTCCAGCTAATCGAATGCCCCCTTTTAGTAGTTGTTGTTTTACCGTATCTAGATTTTCATAAGAATAACTGTATTTCAATTTTTCTCCTGATTTTGCCGATTTGTAAACCTTATCCGCCAAAGCCTGGGATTCATAAGCCCAATCTAAAATGCTGCCTTCTTGCCATTGTTGACGCCTCTTTTTAGAAACAACATCAATGCTTTCTGCCAATTCAGTATAACTCATACCATAGCTATCAATCATTTTAGAATCCCATACTTTATGAAGATTCGTACCTTGATCAAACCAACGAACTTGAAAGTCATTTCCGCCTTTATCACTAGCTTTACCACAGTGCAATGGCTGATGCAGATCGCCAATAAAATGGATTAACAGTTTTAAATAAAACACTTTGTCCGCCCTAGTACTATTCGGATTTTGAAGTACCTCTTTACAGGTATTAATACCTGATATAATGTCCCCTCCAGGATTTAAAGGTTCGTCACCATATTTGGTTCCAAAACTAAAATTAACATAGTGCCAAGCACTATATTTTCTGTATACTTCATCCGATTTTATCTCATCAGCATAGGTCGATGCAGTCGCAAGGTTTTGACCACCTAGCAGTTTTTTTATCTCCTTTTTTGCCTTTCTACTTAAATGTTTCTGAGCAATATGGCCTGTAGTGCGGTGACCAGTTTTGCCCCAAACCACTTCATTGGCCTGAAGTCCGTAAAAACTAAAAAAAACTAAAATCACAAACAGATAAGAATACTTCTTCACAATGAATAATTTTTAGCAAAAATAAACATCCTACAGTTAGCAAAACACCAATAAATTTGGAAATATCATAAAATTTTATATATCTTTATGATATCAATTTAATATCAATTTAAACTAAACACATATGTCTAACGAAAAAACTATAGTCCCGATGAACGGCTACATCATGTTGCTGTTATTCCTTACTGCGGTCGGGTTTATCATTTATGCTTTGTCTAGCACTGGTAATCCCGAATATGCATTACTGTTTATCCCTGTTTTGTTTTTATTACCTGGATTCGTCCTTGTAAACCCGAACACTTCCAAAGTGCTTTTACTATTTGGTAAATACAAAGGCACTGTAAAGAAAAACGGGCTTTTTTGGGTAAATCCCTTTTACACTAAAAAGAAAATATCGTTACGCGCTAGCAACTTTGATAGTGAGCGTTTAAAGGTGAATGACAAACTAGGAAATCCGGTAATGATAAGTACCATTTTAGTGTGGCGCGTTTTGGATACTTATAAAGCTGCTTTTGAAGTAGATAATTACGAGAATTTTGTACGAGTGCAAACAGATGCTGCTGTAAGAAAACTAGCCAGTATGTATCCTTATGACAATTTCGCTGATGAAGGCCTTGATGAAGATATTACCTTACGCTCAAGTGTAAATGAGGTTAGTGAGGCACTAGAGAAAGAATTAGAAGAACGATTATCTATAGCCGGTATTGAAGTATTAGAAAGTCGAATTGGTTACTTGGCGTATGCTCAAGAAATTGCGAATGCCATGTTAAAAAGGCAACAAGCCACAGCAATAATTGCTGCAAGGCACAAAATTGTCGAAGGTGCAGTTAGTATGGTCGAAATGGCACTAGATGAATTAAGCAAAAAAGAAATAGTCGAGCTAGATGAAGAGCGCAAAGCAACAATGGTAAGCAATCTAATGGTCATTCTATGCTCTGATAAGGACGCTACGCCGGTGCTAAATACAGGTACATTAACTTAAGTAAATTTTATTAGCAAACTAATGCGAATATTCACAGAATCTCAACATTTTAAGCAATGGTTCTTTCATTTGCTCGTGCTAGGTTCATTAGCCATAATGATTTATGCTTTTTATGCAATAAACTATACGGATGAAACTATTTCGACTACGGAAAAATACATCGTCAATAGTATTTTGATTGTGTCTGCAATTCCATTATTACTAATTTATCGCACCAAACTAAGTACCAGAATTGATGAAAAGGGAGTACACTATCGAATGTTCCCTTTTCATTTTAAAATGAAGCTTATTCAATGGAACGAGCTTGAGGTTTGCGAAATAAGAACCTACAACCCACTATCAGAATATAGTGGTTGGGGATATCGAATGTCATTCTCAAATAGCGGAAAAGCACTAAATATTGCAGGTAAAAAGGGCATTCAACTTAAATACAAAAACGGAAAAAAGTTATTGATTGGTACGCAATTAGCAGATGAAGCACAACGAACTATCAATTACTATTTCAAAAAAACAACATCATGATAGCACGAATTACCATTATAATAGTCAGTCTTGTACTTTCAGCAATAACTAACGCTCAATCAATAAAAGAAGAAGATATTCTTTTAAAAAACAACGAAATTGAGCTTCCTGGAACTCTAAGCTACCTAGAAGAAACCAATAAACAAATACTTGTCATATTTGTTCATGGGTCTGGAAATATCGACCGAAATGGAAATCAAACAGGTATGAGTATTAACGCAAATTACATCAAGCAACTGTCAGATAGTTTGGTAAACAAAGGAATTGCTTTTTATCGATACGACAAACGCACTTCTAACCCGAAAAACATTCCTATAATGCTAAAGAATGGGATAAAGTTTAACGAGTTAGCGTCCGATGTTCGTGTTGTTATTAATCATTTTAAAGATGACAAACGATTTAATAAAATTATTCTAGTTGGCCATAGCCAAGGATCCTTAGTTAGTATGCTTGCAATGAATGATCATATTGACAAATTTATTTCTTTAGCAGGCCCCAGTGAAACTATTGAAGATGCTATTGTTAGACAAGTAGGAAATCAAAGTGAAGAATTGGCTAAAGTTGCCACCCAACATTTTTCTGAATTGAAAAAGACAGACACCATACTATCTGTTAACCAAATGCTTGCGAATATCTTCGCTCCCCAAAATCAAGCTTTCCTGAAAGACTATAACAGATACAATCCAATGGTAATGATCAAATCAATGACAATTCCTATTTTACTTATTAATGGGGATCTTGATCTTCAAGTTCGGGTAAAGGATGCTGAGTTGTTACATGAATCAAATCCGGACTCCGAGTTGGTTATAATCTCTAAAATGAACCATGTATTAAAAACAATTGAAGATCCTGCCAAAAATCAGCAATCCTATTTTTCACCAGACTTCCCGTTATCTCAAAAATTAGTCAACACTTTGGTTGAATTCATTAAAAAATAGTCATGCCTAAAAAGAAAGCATTCGCATTGCGCCTTAACGAAGACATGTTTAAAGCCATCGAAAAATGGGCTGCAGACGAGTTTCGTTCCACCAACGGCCAAATCGAATGGATGCTTATGCAACACCTAAAACAAGCAAAACGAGATCCAAAGAAAAAAGAGGATAAAACCCCTTAAATTCTTAGGATTTTCTTAACGTTTAAAAACATACTTTTGCTAGGCTAACTAACCATTTGCATGCGCCAATTTTTTATTGTTCTAGCGGTATTGTCTTTGTCAAAAATAGTTACCGCCCAAACTGTTTCTAACAAACAGTTTATTGTTAAGTATACTGAAGACAAGATTACCCTTGACGGTTCACTAGACGAACCTATTTGGGAGCAAGCGGGAATCGCTAAAGATTTTTGGCAATATTTTCCCACCGATACTGTTCAAGCAAAACACCAAACCGAAATTCGATTTTTATACAGTGATCGCTTTCTTTATGTAGCCATTAAAGTACAGGCTCTTGGTAAAGACTATGTGGTACCTTCATTAAGACGGGATTTTAGAGCCGGTGGTAGTGACAACGTCACCTTAATGTTCGACACTTTTAATGATGGCATCAATGCCTTTTTATTCGGAACCAACCCATTAGGAGTGCGGCGTGAGGCATTGGTTTCAGGTGGTGGCACGGACCTTAGTGGATTCACAACCTCATGGGATACCAAATGGAAAGGCGAAACCAAAATTTATGATGGGTATTATATATCGGAATGGGAAATACCGCTTTTCTCATTTAAATATAAGGATGGAACCACCAAATGGCGATTCAACTGTTACCAATTTGATACGCAGGGAAATGAACGTAATACTTGGATGCAAATTCCTCAAAACCAATTTATTTTTAACCTCGCCTACATGGGTGATATGGTTTTTGAAAAACCACTGCGTAAATCGAAAACGCCAATTGCTCTTATTCCATATGTCAACGGAATTGCCAGTAAAGATTTTGAAGAAAATTCGAGCTTTAGTGATTTCAAATTTGGCGGTGATGCCCGATTAACGATTGGTACGGGGCTCAATTTAGATTTAACATTTAATCCAGATTTTTCACAGGTAGAGGTCGATCAACAAGTTACCAACTTAACACGTTTTGAAATTGGCCTACCAGAGCGTAGACAATTCTTTATAGAAAACAGTGATTTATTTGCCACTTTTGGAGATGACCGCGACGCAAATCCATTCTTTTCTAGACGAATTGGTATTGCTGAAGACATTGATGGAAATACGATTGAAAATCCCATTATTGCAGGTGCTCGGCTAAGTGGAAAATTGAATAATAATCTAAGAGTAGGATTAATCAATATTCAAACTGAAGAAGATCTGGCCAATGAAATTGCTTCAAACAACAATGCCGTTGCGGTGGTGCAGCACAAGGTCTTTAGCAGATCGAACATTAGTGCTTTTTTTATTAACAGACAGGCTGCTAAAGATTACGATTTCAATGATGATAATGATGATGATCTTGATAATAATAGCTTTAACAGAGTCGTAGGCATTGACTACAACCTAGCTTCTGCAGACAATACGTGGATTGGAAAGTATTATGTACATAAATCATTCACACCTAATATTGATAGTCGTGACTACTCATGGGGAGCAGCCACAACTTACAACTCCAGGAACTGGTTATTTCGGGCAGCTGCGCGCTATATTGGTGAAAATTTCAAGTCAGACCTAGGGTTTGTTCGACGCACTGATATTTTTAGAACATTTAATAGAGTAGAACGCAATTTCTGGCCTTCTGACAGTAAATTTAATAGGCATACGATTAGTGTTACCCCTACCTTTTTCTTTCGCCCAGAATTAAATTTTAAAAACTCAGATTATGCCATTTTTGCGCGATATGAAGGGCAACTTACCACACAAGAAGAGTTTAATGTTACCCTAAGTAGACGATACACCTTTTTGTTTGACGGTTTTGATCCTACAGGAAGTGATGGACTTGAATTACCAATTGACCGAGGATATATATATCATCAAATTAGCGCCAACTATAGATCAGATCAACGCAAAAAATTCTCTTATAGTGTCAATCCGTCTTATGGCGAGTTTTTTAATGGCAACAGATTTTCATTTGAAGGACGAGCCAATCTGCGACTGCAGCCGTATTTTACCGCTTCTATGCAGGTAAACTATGATAAAATCTCATTACCCGATCCATTTCCTTCGGCCGATATTTGGTTGGTGGGACCAAGAATTGATGTTACATTTAACAAATCAATTTTCTGGGCGACCTTTATACAATACAGTAATCAGCGTGATAATTTTAGTGTTAACTCAAGATTACAATGGCGTTTCGCTCCACTTTCTGATCTCTTCTTAGTGTATAATGACAACTATTTCACGGAGACAATCGCTCCTAAAACCCGTTCCATAAATTTAAAGGTTACCTATTGGTTGAATATTTAATTCGACAAACTATATAAGTTATTCATTTTCATATCTTGCAAATTATGAATGAAGAACAACTCCCGTTAATAACCAATGACACCATCGTTTTCGGACTGTTGATGCTTGCATTGGGTTTCGTTTTCTATACAGAATCAATAAAAAAAGGCTTTTGGAAACACTTTTATAAATACGTTCCAGCCTTATTAATGTGCTATTTGATTCCTTCGCTTTATAGTTCGTTTAACTTGGTTTCAGACGATCATTCTAAACTTTACTTTATGGCGAGTCGCTACTTACTACCGGCGGCGCTTGTCCTAATGACATTGAGTATCGACTTAAAGGCCATTAGCAATTTGGGTGGTAAAGCCTTAATCATGTTTTTTACGGGTACAGTCGGGATCATCATTGGTGGACCCCTGGCGATACTAATTATCTCCTATTTTTCACCAGAAACTGTGGGCGGTGTTGGCCCTGATGCTGTTTGGAGAGGTTTGTCAACCCTAGCAGGAAGTTGGATTGGCGGTGGTGCAAACCAAGCCGCAATGTTGGAAATATTTGAATACAATCCGGATAAGTACGGAGGCATGGTCTTGGTCGACATTGTAGTCGGTAATTTATGGACAGCAGTACTATTAATTGGTATAGGAAAATCAAAAAGCATTGATGCCTGGTTAAAAGCAGATACTTCTGCAATTGAAGAATTAAAAGAAAAAGTGTCCAGTTTTACAGCCAAAGTCACTCGTAACCCCTCGCTAACCGATCTTATGATCATGCTGGGTATGGCTTTTGCAGCAGTCGGTCTAGCTCATTGGGGTGCTACCGGAATTTCTGACTGGCTTATAGCAACCTTCGATGCTGTTGCCGATGAGTCTAGTGCCCTATCATCATTTGGCAGCCAATTTTTCTGGATGGTCACTATTGTAACGATAATCGGCATCACACTTTCATTTACAAAAGCTAAAAACTATGAGGGTGCGGGAGCTAGCAAAATAGGTTCTATATTCATTTACATATTGGTTGCCACTATTGGTATGAAAATGGATCTAAGTAAGATCTTTGAAAATCCTGGTTTGTTACTTATCGGTCTTGTTTGGATGAGTTTCCATGTCGCGCTTTTAATCCTTGTTGCTAAACTTATCAAAGCGCCTTATTTCTTTTTAGCCGTTGGTAGTCAAGCCAATGTAGGTGGAGCGGCCTCTGCACCTGTAGTAGCTTCAATATTCCATCCGTCGTTAGCATCAGTAGGTGTATTGTTGGCCGTATTTGGTTATGTTGTAGGAACCTATGGTGCGCTGTTATGTACTTTTCTTATGGAAACCGCATCCAAAGTGTAATTACGCTACCATTTTCACAAATTAAATTGCATATTTGTGCCACTAAAATTTGATTTATGTTCAAGAGGAATGTCGTTATTATTTTCACGCTAATTCTTGTTGCTTCTTGTACTAAGAAAGAAGACAACCTTACGGTAAGTGGTACTGTAAAAAACCTTAAAAAAGGAGTGCTGTATTTACAGCGAATTCAAGATACTAGTTTACAAGTTATCGATAGTGTTGCTATTAAAGGTGACCCAAATTTTTCATTCAGCACGCATTTAGAAAGTCCGGAAATGCTGTATTTGTATTTAGACAAAAAAGATGGAAATGATATTAATGATCGTATCGCATTCTTTGCGCAGCCAGGTGAAATTAATATTAATACGCAATTAAACGGATTCGACACCAAACATACTGTTAGCGGATCGGAGGCTCATGATAAATATGAGATTTACAAAGAAATGATGACTCGTTTTAACGCCAAAGAATTTAGTTTAATACGAGAAGGATTGCAAGCGGAAACCGATAGCAATGTATCGAAGATTGATTCTGTTAATAAAGCTGCTCTTCAAAATATTAAAAGCAAGTATCGCTATGCCGTAAATTTTGCCATGAATAACAAGGATAACGAATTGGCTCCTTATATCGCCATTACCGATATCTACGACGCCAATGTGACCTATTTGGATACTATTTACAAATCACTTACAAAAGAAGTTCAAGTGTCCAAATACGGGAAGTTACTCAAAAAGAATATTGAAAAAACGAAAAGCGAATAGGCATTAAAGCTTATTCACTTTTTCGATCAAAGCGTTTCCTTTAGATTCTAATTCTGTATTAATAGACTTTAAATAAGAAGATCTGTTCTCTACTTTTCGGTCACTTACTTTTGCTATTAAATCATCAAAAGTAGCAATCGCCTCATCAATGATCGCATTGCTTTTTTTGGTATCAGATTCTGGGTTCTCAAGTTCCCATTCATATACTGCTTCAATAATGTCTCCTAATACGTAGTTTATATCTTTTTTTAGATCGCGAATACTTGCCATTGTTGTAAAATTTTATCGATGTTAAGATAACGAAAAAATACCGATCACGGTATTTGAGTTATACAGTTTTAGCTATTTCTTTAACTTTTTTCAAAGCCTTACTCATATGGTTCTTTGCGTTCATACTATTAAACCGCATGACCAATTTTCCTGAGGTATCAATCACGAAAGTTTCCCTTCCAGGAAGCAAGCCCAATAAATTAGATTCCACTCCAAATAGTCTTCTTAATTTTTTATTGGTGTCTGCTAGAAGTGTAAAAGGCAATTTATATCGCTTAGCAAACCTTTGATGTGATGATTGGCTATCACCACTAACTCCTATCACCTGGGCGCCATAATGTTGAAAATCTTCATACTGATCTCTAAACTCGCAGGCTTCTTTAGTACAACCAGGTGTATTATCCTTTGGATAGAAATAAATAACCAATAATTGTTTTCCTATATAGTCCTTACTATCAAAAGTATCGCCATCTTGATTTATTGAAGTAAAATGGGGAACAAGGTCACCAATGTTTAATGCCATATTAATTACCGTTATAGCTCACAAAATTTCGCGGAGTTTCATACAGTTCGATTTCCAGCGCTAAATGATCTGGTAAGCGTTTTCTTAGCTTGTTCCATATAACCACACAAATATTCTCTGCTGTAGGATTCAAGTGCTTAAATTCAGGAACATCCAAGTTCAAGTTCTTATGATCGAATGCGTTTTCAACTTCTTCTTTAATAAGATCTTTCAAGATTTTCACATCAATTACATATCCCGTTTCCGGATCAATAGGTCCGGTTACGCTGGCTATAAGTTCGTAATTATGACCATGATAATTAGGATTGTTGCATTTATCAAATATCTCCTGATTCTTTTCATCGCTCCATGCTTTATTATACAAACGATGTGCCGCGTTAAAATGAGCCCTTCTGCTAACCTTTACCTTCATTTTTGATATGCTTGTATGTGGGGATAAAAACGTTCAAATATAATCTTAAACCACGCGGTATACTTGTATGGATTATTACTGATATCATCCTGTACCGCATCAAGAGACATCCATTTCCATGCTGCAACTTCTTCTTGGTTTATAATAGGCTCATCTTCATAATAACCGACCATAATATGATCTAATTCATGCTCGGTTAAACCATTATCAAAAGGGGCTTTGTAAATAAATGAAATTGTTTCCTCTAGTTCAGTCACAAATCCCATTTCTTCTTGCAAACGACGTTTTCCAGCTTCAATATTTTGTTCGCCATCTCTTTGATGAGAGCAACAAGTATTGGTCCATAAACCAGGAGAATGATATTTGTGTAAAGCGCGTTGCTGCAACATCAATTCTCCTTTGTTGTTCAATATAAAAACAGAAAACGCCCTATGTAGTAAAGCCTTTTCGTGGGCTTCCATTTTAGGCATCAACCCTATTTGCTCGTCTTTTTCATTAACGAGAATCACTTTTTCTTCCATTGCCATCAAAAATAAGATTTGCTTTGGAAATAGAAACAAAAAAGTTTCCTAAATGTTTAATAAAATTAAATAATCGTTAAACAAATTGATTAAAACCTGATTTCACCTTGTAGACCCACCACGAAAGCGCCATCAAAACCTCTGGTTCGAAGGCGCTTCATATGGTTTCTAGCTTCAGTAGGAGTTGCAAAAATGCCGGAAAAATACCTATTAAATCCATCGTCATACTGATGGTTAAACAGGTCTGTAAGTCGATTATATTTTCGTGATTGTGCACTACTGCGCAGTGCACTTACTTGCACAGTATAAACCACTTTTTTATTTTCTGAAGAAAAATCATAGTTAACAAACGTGCCAGATAAAGCCGCAGGTTTAGTAGATCGTAAACGATCAGGGTCGATTACCGTACTCGATTTTACAATGGCACTACCTGAGGTGTTTCGTACTACAATAAACTCAGACCTTCTATTTAACTGATGTTGGTGTGCAGTACAACGCACTCCGTTAGGACAGTTGGTTACTAAGGTAGATTCTCCATAACCTTTTCCTGTAATTCTTTCTGGGCTAATTCCTTTTTTAGTTAAATAGGCCACAGTGGCATTGGCTCTTCTATTTGATAGTGCCATATTATAAATGTCTCTACCTCGGCTGTCAGTATGTGAACGTACATCGATAATTACCTGAGGATACTGTTTCATTACCTCCACAATCTTATCCAGCTCAAGCTTCGCATCATAGCGGATATTAGATTTGTCAAAATTGAAATATATCGGCTTTAACTGTAGTACTTTTGCTAGATCTTCGCCAATACTTGGCTCCGTAGTCACAACTGGCGTTGTTGGTTGGGTTGAAGGAGGATTATTGGGAGTAGTATCTGGATTTGTAGCAACTACAGGATTCCCATCAGCACCAACATTTATAGTTACGTTTTTGTTATTAGGATCTTCAGGGTCCCCTGGCACGCCAACTTTTCTCAGTTGAATATTGATGAAAAAAGTATCGATCTCACGAGTCCTCAAAAAAGTTTCTTCGTTTGGCACATACCCTTCAGATTCTGCCCGGATGGTACTTTCTACCGACCCATCTTTTAAATCCTTTTGAGATAGTTTTAATTCGAAAATACCTAAATCATCAGTTAATGTATCCTTTTTAACCTGAAGGTCTTGGTCTAAAATGGTAACCTTGGCTCCTACAATCTTCTCATTTGTATCAGCATCAGTTACCAACCCCATAACCAACTGCTCTAACTCTTCAATTGTCTTAGGACGAAGTTTGAACAGATAAATATCATCACTACCAACACCACCTTTCCTGTTTGATGCAAAATATCCAATTCTACTTTCTTCATCAATTACAAATGTAAAATCATCGGTCGGTCCGTTTATTGGTTTACCGACATTAATAACCTCGCCAAAGTTATTATCCTCCAATACTTTCGACACGAAAATATCCAATCCACCAAGGCCAACATGACCGTCTGAAGCGAAGTATAAGTTATTTTCTGAACTGATATATGGAAAAGTCTCTTTTGATTCGGTATTAATTGAAGGACCAAGGTTCACTGGTTCGCCAAAGCTTCCATCACCATTAATATCTACCATCCAAATATCCGATGCACCGAGTGTACCAGGCATATCAGAAGCAAAGTATAATTTGGTTTCATCTGCGTTTAAGGCTGGATGTGCTACCGAATAGTCCCTGTCATTAAAAGGAAGTTCTTTAGGCTTGCTCCATCCCTTTCCTGTTTTTTGGGAGCGATAAATTTTTAAGCGCGTTGTTCTGGTTCTATCTTGACCTCTTCTACCCCCACTAAAGTCATTTCGGGTAAAATACATCGTATTTCCATCCTTTGTAAATACAGAAGTGGACTCATGAAATTTTGTATTCATCCTTTTATCGAATGGAACAGATTTTTTTGATAAAGTATCTTTGTTATTGACTGTTTTATATATATCTAAAAATGCCTCGTTATTCCATTTTGCACGAAAACGACTATAGGTGCCTGAATCACGAGAAGATGAAAAAACTAATTCTCCGTCTAAAAGTGTGGGCGCAAAGTCAGATGCCCTCGAGTTGTAACGACTGTTTTTAATATCATACAACATCATATTCGTTTTGATGGAATCTAGATAATTTCTAGATGTTGAAAAGCGCTTACCACGAGTGTCCTCTTGTTTCTTGAACATGAACTCGTTCATGATACGATCAGATTCTTTGTAATTTTCAACCGCCTTTAAAGATTGAGCATATCTAAAATATACTTCGGTATCGGTCGGCTTTTGGGTTTCGAATAAGAGTTTGTAATTTTCACTTGCTTTGGGCAAATTGGACAAATTGTAATAAGAATCGGCTAATTTCCGGTAGACTTCTGCTGATTTTGCCCCTTGTTTTATCGCAGCCTCATAATAGGTAATCGCATTTGCGTAGGCTTGCTTATCAAAGCTAGCATTTCCTCTATCAATAGCTTTGTTTTGTGAAGCAACAAAACTTACTGATAAGAAGAGTAGTAGCGTTAATACCCGAAATTTAAAACTCATATTCTACAGCTGTCAACAACCTGTTTAATTAGGGGGCAAATAGTATGAATAAAAGTACTGTGACAGCTAAGCTGATTAAGGCAGGGTGTTTGATTGTTTTTAACAATCTTATTCACATGGAGGTGGGGTTAAGCGAAGAAAACACACTTTTAAACGTTACTTTACATGTTATCAACAAGATATAAACCAAAATCACTATGGTTATCAACAGGATTTTGAGCTGCTTGAATTAGAGCTAGTATTTCGATTTGTAGTCGCTTACTTTTTGAGGTTTTTGTGAATACAATTGCGACTTCTTTTAGGCAGGATTATTTCACAGAGCTACACTGAGAATTACGGATTAGTGGAGAAAGATTACGACTTAATTTAAAGACCTAACTAAATTACTTCCTCCCAACAATAATAAATTCCGATCGACGGTTTAATGCGATCTTAGCCTCAGAACAAGGTACATCATTTACGCATTCGTTGATTGGTTTCGTCTCGCCATAGCCTTTTGCAGTAAGTCTGCTTTTTTCAACGCCATTTTTAACTAGAAATTTTACAATAGATTCTGCTCTTTTTTGAGATAGTTTTAAATTATATTTATCCTTACCTCTACTATCGGTATGAGCACCTACTTCAACCTGCAAATCAGGATACGCTAGTAAAGCCTCTGCAATTTTAACTAGCTCAAAGGCTGCATCTTTTCTAACATTCGATTTATTATTATCGAAATAAATAGGATTTAGCTTAATAAGCTTACCTAGATCCTGACCGACATCTACCAGCTGCTGTACTGGCTCTAATTGCTGTACAAAAACCTCATCGCTACCTAATGTATTAATGGGAATGTAGCGCTCCGATAGCTGATATCCTTCTTTGGTAAAGCGCACTAATGTATTTTCTTTACAATTTCTACTGTACTTCCAACTTCCGTTTGCATCCGTATTAAATGTACCTATTGATTCTCCTTTCTCATTCAAGACCTCAACTTGCACATTGTTCAAGCCAGTTTTTCCATTACTATCTTGCACAGTTGCGATAAGTTGTTGTGTACAGGTTTTTACTAAGGGTTTTAATCGATTCACACGGTAAATATCGTCATCGCCCTTACCTCCTTCTCTGTTGGAGGCTACATAACCAATATTGGTCTCATCATTAATAATAAACGAAAAGTCATCGTTTACACTATTTACTGGCTCACCCACATTGTACACAGCACTATATGTTTCATTTTCATAAGGAGCGACAAACACATCGAGTCCGCCGAGGCCTGCATGCCCATCTGAAGCGAAAAATAAGTCTCCATTATCACTAACAAATGGGAAGGTTTCACGTCCAGAGGTATTAATGTCTTTTCCTAAATTAATTGGCTTTCCAAATAATCCACTTCGACCTTTTTTTGCCATCCATAAATCGGACTTCCCGTGACCACCCGGTCTATCTGACACAAAAAACATCGTCTTACCATCAGGACTAAAAGCAGGATGCGCAACCGAATATTGATTGCTATTGTATTGTATTTCGCTTACCTGTTCCCAACCAAATTCACTATCAACTGCAGTAAAAATTTTCAGTCGATTTATTCCTTTTTTATCGCGTTTGTACTCCCCTTCGTAAAAGTTGTTTCGCGTAAACCAGATTCGATTTCCTTTCTTATTAAAAACTGAAGAGGACTCGTGAAAACGACTATTGATTCCCTTTAGCTTTTTTAGTCGGCTATGTTTGCCGCTTTTAGTAAGTTTTACTTCATACAACTCTAAAAAAGGTTTATTGGTTCGCTTATCAACAATACGTGTAAAAACACCAGAATCACGGGCGCTAGCAAATACCAATCGGTCTTTGTAAAAACTAGGGGCAAAATCAGAATTTCCCGAATTAAAATCTAACGATTGAATGGTATACCGCCCAGACTGTTCTTTAATTTTAGCAAGATAGTTGCTATTGCGTTGAAGTAATTGCACGCGATAATCATCCCCCTTTTTGGCATAATAAGTAACCAATGCTGAGTCCGCTTCTTGATAACGCTCTTTAGAACGTAACGCTTGACTATATCTAAAATAGTCATCTGCCTGCATTGTCTCTTCCTGTTTGGCAATAGAATCATACCAGCGTACCGAAGCATCCATATTATTGGTGAAATAATAAGAGCTTGCTAATTTTTGATATAGGTCTGGAGTTTGATATCCTTTATCTAATAACTTCTCGTAGATCTTGATGGCATTTGCATAGGCAAAGCGATCATATTTTTTATTGGCAGCATTAATATTCCCACTTTGGGCAAAGCTTACTGTGCTTATACTAAAAGTACATATAAACCAGATACTAAATAATCTCATTGTTAGGGCGTTGCTAGTAATTCATACCTTTTAAGGACAATTGTCATGCCAAATTACAATTATTTTGAGATTGAGTGATTTAGAGACTTAGAAGTTATTAAAGGCTTTTTAACCCCTCCATCTTTATCTTCTTTCGTCGATAAAGCCACCTCTCCTTGATGAGAGATTTTCAAGAAAATGCGAGGACTTGATGAGAGTCCATCTTTGAGGTCCAAATAACTATCGGGATAGAGGGGTGTTCGCCTAAAACTAAATCATACTACTACTACTGAGGTTTAATTCATAGATGTACACCCATCCCCAACCCTTCCCTCGAGGGAAGGGAGCCAGTTCTCATATTCTAGAAAATTCTCTTATCGAAGAGAGAAATTCGACAATTTTAGTTTTTAGAAAGAATGCTTTTTAAAACGGAATCAACCTGGATAGCGTTTAAACCTGTACTTACTTCTGGATGGTACAATAGCTTTATGATATCTCTATCGATTTGTGCGTATTCGTTAGTGCGTGTCCACTCTTGTTGAAAAATACTATCATCGTATTCTGGAGAATCTTTTGCGAGTCCCAAAGACTGCGTCAACTCTTCTCGCAACAGATGTTTTTGTTCTTGTTCGTTAGCGCGTTCGATATCGATATACATATGACCGCCATTTAACTGCTGGTTTCCATTCCAGAAAATACTAAACAATCCCCAATTACTATCAACCAGATTGGACTGCAATGGATACAGATTTACGTAGTCGGCTGAATTGCCAAAAAATATAATATAATTTGCCCCCGCCTCACTGTCAACAATATTCATTTCGAAATTATCAGTCGCCAACTGATTGAGTTCATTTTTAATCCGTTCTAGTTCGGCTAAAAGATTGGCATCTTGTGCTCCTTTTACAAATACATTCATATCGCCGGTCCATTTTCTGGTAATTTCACTAGCGTTACCAAACTCAAAACCCAGAGCTACGTCCTTAAAATAATCGACAACACTAAGTTCATAGGTTGTTAATGCTTCTACCTCGATTTCATTACCATTATCATCAGCACATGAGGAAACTATTATAGCAAGTGCTAACAGTGCGAAAACTACTTTTAATTTTATTAGATTTTTAGCTCTTCTCATTTCTATATGGAGATTATTCCCTTTTAAAAAATCATCTTAGACCCGGTCTATCTAAAGGTGGAAACCAATCCCAAATTATTCCTATTCCAGCTTGAGTGCCGGAATCAACAAGTCGATAATTATAATTATCATGCCCCGTCACGAAATTAATATAGACACCAAAATCTAAATTTCCTGGATAAAAAATTCCTCTTAGCTCGGCTCTAACCGGATCTACAAACGGATGTGGGTTTGTTATGTACTCCATATTAAACTCTGCAGAATAGCGAACACTACCGCTAAAAGTATGTATAAACTCATAGCCCAAACGCAATCGACTACGCCCAAAAACGGATAGATCAAAATCAGAAAATCCGCCAATATCAAAAAACCAGAGTAAATTATTATGGTAGTATTCCCAGCCAGCAAAAAGCGAATGCGCTACCCTAGGTTTATTGTTATCGCGAAATACATTGAATCGATAGTTGAGTGTGAGCTTTGTCCAATTTGTAGAGAAATTACCATTCTCTCTATTTAATAAAGACGAAAGGTCGGAGTCATCAGTAATTAATGCATGAGCCGCAATGCAAGCATCCGTTTCATCAGTTAAACCATTTGCAAAGGTACAGCCGGACTGTCCGTTTGAAAAGTGCCCTGTTTCAAAGGATAGTGCATAAAAATTAGTATCTGTTGTTTTTTTGAGAAATTGATAGCCCAGCGCAACCCTATAGGATGGTGTTTTTACAGGTAACGACTCTTCATTATACATACGTATTTGAGGCTCGAAAACAGTATATAGCGCATGTGCATTGGTATATGTACTGTCCTGAAGTCTTTTACCTATGTTGTTAGCAAAACTGTAATACACTACTGGTTTTGCATCAAACAATATGGTTTCAAAATTATTCATTGATGACAAATAACCAATACTCGGTTTTTGATGAATAGGGTAATACGCTCGAAATCCTGATGTAGCTGTATTGTCTTGAGCTTGAAGTAGTATACAACCAAAAATGAGTAGTACGCTTTGCAGAATATATCTTCTCATTAACAAGACTCGTTTTAGTTAGGTAGTTTAAAGTTAGTTGTCAACTTTAAAAATCACAAATAAAGATACGCTTTATGGCTAAATAGAAGTAAAACAGCTTTTTATTACTTATTAGTAATTAAAAACGAAGCCTAGAACCTGAAACTATTACAGCTTAGTAACGTTTTGGCTTTTCGAATTCCTTCTGTAAAAACTTGAATACCGTTGTATTAAAAAAATCTTAGCCAAGATTTCTTATTTTTTTTCATACACCTTCTTACCACCGATATAAGTGTAAAGTACTTGTACATTTCTAATGTTAATAGGATCAATACTCCTTATGTCATTACTAAGCACCACAAAATCTGCCAATTTCCCCACCTCTAATGTGCCTTTAATGGTTTCATTAAAAGCGCTGTATGCCGCATTTTTGGTATATGCCAACAAAGCTTGCTCGGCATTTATCTTTTGTTCGGGAACCCAACCTTCTGGATTCTTATTATCTAATGTTTGTCGAGTTATCGCTGCATGAATCCCAAGTATTGGAGAAGCAGGAGCCACGGGCCAATCACTACCAAATACTAAAGTTGTGCCGGCATCTAATAAAGAATTAAAAGCGTAAGTAGTTTTTATTCGCTCGGGGCCTATAAGCTCTTCGGCCCATCTGCCATCATCGATGGCATGGTAAGGCTGCATGCTGGCAATTATATTTAATTCTGAAAAGCGGCTAATATCATCGCTATTTAAGTGCTGCGCATGCTCAATTCTAAACCTACGGTCTTTACTACCATTTGTTTGTTCTACTGCTTCATAGGTATTCAAAAGAGTGTGATTCGCTTTGTCTCCTATTGCATGTACTGTAACATGTAGATTATTGGTATCTGCCTTCTCAATCCAAGTTTGAAGACTGTCAATGTTGGCGGTTAAAATTCCACTATCTGTTGGTTTATCTGAATACGGCTCTAAAAAAGCAGCAGAATGCGATCCTAGTGAACCATCTACAAATCCTTTAAGCAATCCATTCTTAAGCCATTTATTATTTACTTTTTCCTTTTTGGAAAGTGATTTCCAACTATGTAATGGATCGGCAGAATACACTCGAATTTTAAGCTCATTGTTGGAATGCATTTTTTTTAAAACCTCAAAACCACCCAAGCTATCAACATCTTGAATGCTAGTAACTCCTTGAGCATGTAGATATTCCTGAGCGACTTTAATAGCCTTTTCCTTTTGAGAATCAGACAAAGCAGGAATTTTATTGAGAACCAAGTACATAGCCTTGCTTTTCAAAATACCAGTTGGTTCACCATTTGAGTTTTTAACGATTTCTCCATTTTCGACATCTGGAGTATTTCTGTCAATACCAGCTATTTTTAGTGCAGCTGAATTTGCTAAGATCATATGACCATCCATTCTATAGACGGCTACTGGATTTTGTTGAGTGAATACATCTATCCATTCTTTAGTAGGAAGTTCACCTCCCCAAAGTGTATGGTCCCAATTCCCTTCAACAATCCATTGATTAGGCTTAATACCGCTTGCAAAATCTTTGATCCTTTTGGCAAATTCCTCCTTGGTTTTAGCATCTCTTAGCTGAACACTTAACAAGCTATTTCCACCCATTAATAAATGAACATGAGCATCTATAAATCCCGGAGTAACAAATTTGTTTTGAAGATCTACGATGTGAGTAGATTTCCCTATATATTTTTGTAAATCGATAGTACTTCCAACAGCTATTATCGTATCCGATTTGACAGCCATAGCTTCCACCTCTTTCATATTGGGGTTTGCTGTCCAAATAACACCATTTACGAATATTGTATCAGCTTCTATTTTTTCTGAGTCACATGAAAAACATAAAAGTAGAATGGCTACTGAAAGTAATAAGTGTTTCATCATTTTTTAAGTTGAGTAAAGCGATTTTGGAAGTTTTATTTCATGATTTCTACATCTATCAAAATTTCAGCAATTCAATAAGAAAAGTTTAAAATAACCTTCCCGATTTTTTTCTTTTGGCGTATAAACTCACTGATGGATTGCTGAATGTTCTTGTCATTTTACGATACATATTAGTAGGTTTTTCATCTTTTCCTAACAATAAATCTGTAGCTAACAATCCATAACTTAAACACCCTTTAGCACCTATACCAGACATACCGCCAATGATAACAATTTCGCGATCAAGTGATCTATATTTATTAAAAATAGGGGTTACAATTGGTATTTGTGTTCTAGTTTCAGAATACACGCAATTATAGCTTTCAACCTCCTCTATATCTTTATTAGATAGGTGAATTTCTAGCATTTTTAAATGGTTTTTAAACTGCTTTTTAATCCATTTTTTTTCTTGCTTAGTAGGCGCTTCCTCCCAAATTTTATCTAGATCATGAATGTTTCTTCGTTTTTGATGACCACCTGCTTTAATTATTGGAGAAGCACCATTTTTAGATTCTGAAATTATAGCAAAGTATTCTTTCCCTATTTGAGAGAAGAAAGGAAACCCATTTTGTAATGCTTGTTTACTTGCTTCATTTAATTCTTGGTAGCATTCATCTTTAATCCTTAAAAAGGATAAGGCAATTTTTTTAGGGGTTAAAATTCTATTGAGGTAAGGCGCAAAATCTTTTAGTATTTCAGTAGTATATGCTCCAGCTGCAACTACTACTTTACTAATTTTTAGTTTCTGATTATTTTTAGTCTTTAAGTTTAAAATATCGACCTCAAAAACATCGTCATTTTTTTTTAGTCCGACTACTTGATGCTGGTATTTGATAACACCGCCTTTTTTTGTGACACCTTGTCTTAGTTTGTCTATTAAAACCGTTGGATTTAAACTGCCGGAGTATTCCCTTTTTTCTCTTACTAAAAAGGTATTTTTAGGAATGGTCATTCCGAATTTTCTAAACGAGGAGTTTTGAGAAGCTCGGCTGTAATCGTTTTTTTGTTTCTTAAATCTGTATTTATTTACCTTAAGGTAATCTTCTTTAGGATGAAGATAGGTGACTGGCGATGTGGTATACACATCTCCCATAGTATGTACTTGTGTCTTTTCTTCAGCATTTAAAAAATCTATCAAATTAGAAACTTCTTTTATGGTTTGATTGTGCACATAAGAGAATACGTCTTTTTTAGCACCTAAGCTTCTCGTGATACGTGCAGAACCATAACTTGATCCTTTAGAATAGTTAGGCTCTTGTTGTTCAATTAGCGTTACTTTTGCACCTCGTTCTGCCAGTTTCCATGCAGCTGAGGCTCCCATTAATCCGCCACCAATAACCAATACATTTTCCATGTTTGTTTTATTCATTTGTCAGCTAATTGGTTGCTATGAGTATATTCTTATAATTTCTCCATTTACCCTTCCACTAACACTTCGTATGTATCCCATCAACATTTTATCCATAGGTATTGGAGGATGACCAGGAAAATAACTTTCATATTTATCATAAGCATCCATCACCACACCAGACGATACCACGTTTACTCTAATTTTCTTTCTCATTTCTAATGCAGCTGCTTGTACAAAACTGTGTACACCTCCATTCACCATTGCGGCACTTGTGGTTGTGTAAACAGGATCATCTGCAAGTATTCCTGTTGTTAAAGTAATAGAGCCTTTACGTTTTAAACATTTATGTGCATGTCGTACAACATTAACTTGCCCCATTAATTTACTTCGTAAACCAATATGAAAATCGGTTTCGGACATATCTTTCATTCTTGCCCATTTAGCTTCACCTGCGGCGCATATTACAGCATCTATTTTACCTGATTTTTTAATTTTTTTGAATAGGTTTTTTATGGATCTAGAATCTGCAATATCAATTGGGTAGTCTTTTGAAGATCGACCAGCTACAAGTACTTGATGTTCTTTTGAAAAATGCTCAACTATTTTTTTGCCTATAGTTCCTGCTCCACCTATTACTAGTATTTTCATAATTTTTTGTTTTCTAATTTTAATAATTTGTTTCAAGAAGAAATTGGGTGTATTGCTTAATTAAATCCTCGTTTCTTTTAAGATAAGACCATTTCCCGTGTCTTGTGGATATTAACAAGCCGCATTTTTCCATATTCGTTAAATAGGTTGAAATGGTGGATTGTGATAATCCTGATTTTTCCTGAATGTAGGTTACGCAGACTCCGTCGTTAAAATGCTTTAATGTTTCGTGTGGCGGGAAATTTTTTTTTGGTTCTTTTAACCACCCTATTATTTGAACTCTAGTTTGGTTAGATAGACATTTTCCGATCTCTGTAGCTATTTTCAAGTTCATATTACAAACATATCTATAATTCTCGATATATAAAAATGAACTTGCCATTTATAAGATCGTTGCTAATAGGTTTGTATAACGATAGTAGTAACTGAAATTTACATTCTTTTTCGCGAAACGAATTTTGATTTGTGGGAATTCCTCTTCCCGTTAACCAACTCTTCCGCAATGATTTCTACAAGGCGTTTTGATGTATTAGTCTCGATTTTGTAGTGTAATTCCTATTACCCTAAACTTTAATTGTTATTTTATTACTTTATTTCTATTTAACTCCATACTTCTTTAATACTTTGTCAATTCTACTTTTTTTCATTTCAATAGTTTTCAGCTTGTTTCTAAATCTATTGAATTTGTAGTATGCGCCTATTAATATTGTAATTCCAATCCCAATTGATTCGATCCGACGTTTCCAATAGTAAGTAGAAGTTTCTCCATATATAAAAGTTCCATAAAGCTTATTCCCTATGATAAATAAGATTCCAAAAATGCCGGAAATAATTAAATAGAGATAGGCCTTGTTTTTATCTCTACTTACTTTTTCCAGTTCAACGATAACATCGTCCCGCTTTTTCTTAAATTTATTTTCAAATAATATATCTGGACAAGTTTCTTTAAAATTCGGTTTTTCATTGGTCAACTTGCATGTCACTCCATTTTCAAGACTCATAATTTCATTTTCACATAAAGCACAATGTCTTGTAAAATTCATAGTAATCTCCTCGGATAATTTAAATTGGTTGTTTTCTTTAATTCACCACAACGGTCTCGACTATGGCGGAAAAATCAGTGGGATTCTTTCCGCCTTAGCCGAAAGATAGCTACTAAGCCTTGATTTCCGATTAGGAATTCAACCGCAACGAATTATAGCCATTGTTGTGTTTAGTATTCTTTTAAAATTATTGCTGTAAAAACTATTACTCCTAGAAAAATCATAATTATGAAGTAAAATAGAATGTAGGTTAACATTAGTCGGAATGATGTATAAATCTTATTTTTTGTTTGATAAAACTGGATAAAAGCCCAAAATCTGTAGACAATAGATATAATGAAAGCTAAAGTCACTCCTAAATCATTTTGCTTGGTTACAAAATCAAAAATTGCAAATAATGAATAAAAAATAGTTTGTTGTCCTCCTATATAAGAATTGATTACAATGTGTTCGAGAAAGTTGTTTTTTCTTCCATAAAAAGCCATGTATGATGCGATTGATAAAGCTGGTATAAGAAGGAGGTTAGAATACGCAAAGTTATTAATAAACCATTCGGTTGAGAATTCTAAAATTACAGCGTTATGTAAAAAGTCAGATTTATCTTCTGCACCTCGTCGAAATCCTGAGATAGCATTTTCTAAAAGTGTAGTTGCTCCTAGTATTTTAGTAATTAAAAAGTAGAAAGTGGACAATACTAATATAAAAGCAATTGGTTTGAAATAATATTTACGTTGTCCATTTAAAAATTCTCGAATTGCGTGTCCAGGTCTTATGGCTAAGCTTTTAATAGTATAAAAAAGACCTCGATTAACTTGAAAAACACTATCCGAAATTTCTTCAAGAAAGTTGGGCAAAGTTAATTTTTCAACTCTGATGTGTTGTCCACATAGATTGCAAAACTTTCCGTCAAAAGAATTTCCACAATTTTTACATTTCATTTCCTAATATTAAACACAACTTGTTATATCAACACTAAATATAACCATATCCGGTAATGAATTTTCGGATAACAGCACTTTTTGGTGTTTTTTATCCTTTAGTAATCTAGAAGAATCGAGGTGAGATCAGCTTATCATACCCCCTAGCCAATTCAAAGCGTAAGAAGACCTCGAAGGTACCTGCATTAAATAAAGCATCACCAAGTGGGGTTGATTCACGATCATAAGCAAAACCGATCATTAGAGCATCAGAGAATTGGAAGCCGACAGTAGCACTCACAGCAGCACTCCATCGATATGCAGCGCCAAAACTTATTTTATCATTGTATAAAAAGCTAGCAGAAAGATCTGCTTGTAATGGTGCTCCGTTTACGTACTTACCTAATACTGCTGGTTTAAATTTCCATTGGTCAGATAGTCTAAAAATATGACCCGCCATGAGATAATAATTAATTCGCTCACGGGCTAGAAAGCTCGCTCCCGTATTTGAACTATTAGTTTCATCAAAATGCTCAGTCTCTAATAAATTAGGAGCAGAAAACCCGATGTATGTTAGTCCGTTATGGTAATAGACACCCGCACCGATATTGGGTGAAAATTTGTTGTCAATATCCTGCTGCAGCAAGACATCAGTATTAGTGTATTGATTTAATTCTGAAAAACGTACATCAAGCAAATGCCCTCCCGCTTTTAATCCAAATGATAGCTTTGCTCGCTCACTAACATTTAAGGTATAGCTAAAGGTTGCATCGAAATAAGTTTCCTGAGTAGGTCCTATTTCATCATTTACAACTGAAAGTCCGACACCAACTTTTTCACGTAATCCCACCGGAGAATGAATTGCGATGGTTTGTGTTGTGGGAGCTCCTTCTAATCCGACCCATTGTGAGCGATGTAAGCCGACCACACTAGTTACACTGCGACTACCGGCATATGCCGGATTAATACTAATGGTATTAAACATATACTGGGTGTATTGGGCATCCTGCTGCGCGTTTGCAGTATTTATGCCCACTAATACCATTAACAGTGTAAGTGCTGTTAGAAAGCCTGTTTTGTATGTTATTCTATTCTGTTTCATATAACCTCTCGACTGCGCTCGAGGGGACATTTTTGTTTTTCAATTTAGTTTGGGCTTTTAATCCCACCGTCTCAATCGTCCTTCAAGCGATTGAGCCTCCTCCCCTTATTAAGGGGAGGAGTTTTAGTTTTCTTATTTTTTATTGAATTAATTCCATAATTGATATTAATACATCTTTTTCAAGGTTCTCGATACTATTTTTCTTCCGTACCTCAGAAAAATCACTCGAACTGACATTTTGTTTTATCGCTGAATATAAATATATCCCGCTTTCCTCACTTCTTCGCCTGAATCCTTAACGTAGGTTAATATATAATAATATGTACCTACAGGTAACTCTTTTTGCTGTTGTACCGTAACACGACCTTCAGATACGCCTCTAAAGAATCGTCCGTCCTGACCATACCCTTGTGATTTAAAGACTTCAACACCCCAACGGTTAAAGATGGTAAGTGTATTGTTCGGATAATTCTCCAGATTACGGATGATTAATCGATCGTGGTCGCCATCACCATTTGGTGTAATTACATTATATACCTCAACTTCTTCTTCTAAATCTGCATTATTTGGCTCTAAATAATCCGGAATACCATCACCGTCCGCATCGAATGCATCAAGTGGTTCACCGTCTCCGTTCGGATCTGGATTCTCGTCGATCGTAGCAATGTTATCTCCGTCATCGTCATTGTCTAGGTAATCCGGTACGCCGTCACCATCAGTATCTTGTGTATCTCCAGTATTTGGGTTTCCGTCACCATCAGGATCAGCACCTTCAAATATCGTCCATACGTCATCACCATCGTCATCTACATCTTGGAAATCGAATTCACCATCACCATCAGTATCTTGTGTATTATAATTAGTGCTATCGCTATCCGGGCTTGTTTCAACAGAATCGGCCAGACCGTTAGTTCCATATGGCCCATCTACTGTACCATCATTATCAGCATCTACTCCATCATGACCAGCTTCATGTAAATCAGATACACCATCGCCGTCAGAATCTAGGTCATAAATATCTGGAATACCGTCACCATCGGTGTCGCGACCCGGAGTACCACCTTCTTCAACAAGATCTGGAATACCGTCGTTGTCATCATCAAGATCGATCGAGTCATAAATACCATCACCATCATTATCACCATCTACGGCAATAATTATAATAGCTGTATCACAATTAGTCGGATTAATAATCTCACAAATTTGATATTCTATGGTATATATTCCCGTTGGCGTGCCTGGAGCAACATCGACCGTTCCGTCAGGATTGAGTGTTAACACACCATCCGGATCTGGAGTTATCACGGTGATTGTTACCTCCGCCGTTGTAGGAGCACCAGTACCTAATATATCGTTATCTAATACATTAAGAATCGCTATTTGACCATTAGGACCATCTGCTAACACGGCATTAGTATCATCAATTGCATCGATTAGCTGTTCGTTAACAGTAATTGTTACAGTAGCTGTTTCTGTATTTGTTGTACCATCAGAATGTGTTACCGTAACGGTATATGTAAACGTATCTGTACCAAAGAAATTGGTATTTGGTGTATAGGTAACCGTATTGTCTGCATTTATAACTACTGTACCATTTGCAGGAGTTGATACCGCAGTGACAGCAATACTTGTCCCTTCGAATGTATCGTTTGCTAATACATCAACTGTTATTGGTGTTTCGAATTCTGTTGTATCCGCATCATCTTCTACATCTGCTATTGGATTGACAGTTATTGTTACGGTAGCTGTATCAGTTTCAGTACTACCATCAGCAAAGGTTATTGTTACTTCGTAATCAAATGTATCTGTACCTACAAAATCAGCTTCTGGCACATAGTTGATAGTGTTATCCGCATTTATTGTTACTACACCATAGGTAGGTGATGTTACACTAGTTACGGCAATATTTGTATTGATAAATGTATCGTTTGCCAACACATCGATCGTTGCTGTAGTATCTTCATCAGTAGATGCTGTATCATCAATTGCATCTGGTATTGGATTTACCGTAATCGTCACCACCGCCGTTTCGGTAGTTTGGGTACCATCAGCATTCGTTACCGTTACCTCGTAAACAAATGTATCTGTTCCGCTAAAATCAGGCCCTGGAGTATATGTAATTGTATTATCAGCATTTACAACAACAGTACCATTGGCAGGATCCGTATCAATTGAAATCGAAATATTAGTGTTTGTGAACGTATCGTTGGCTAACACATCGATCGTCACTGGAGTATCTTCATCAGTAGTCGCAGTATCGTCAATAGCATCGTCAACAGGAGTAACATCAACCGTTACAGTAGCCGTTTCTGTTGAAGTACTGCCATCTCCATTTGTAACAGTTACCGTATAATCGAACGTATCTGTACCATTAAAGTCTGCATTTGGCGTATACGTTACCGTGTTATCTCCATTAATCGTTACTGTACCATTTGCAGGCGTTGTTGTTGATGTAACAGCTATGTTTGTACTTGTAAAGGTATCATTAGTCAGTACATCAACAGTTACTGCTGTATCCTCTAGTGTAGTTGCAGCATCATCAATAGCATCGGCTATAGGATTCACAGTAACCGTTACTGTTGCAGTTTCAGTAGTTGTACTTCCATCTGCATTGGTTACTGTAACTTCATAATCAAAAGTATCAGTTCCGTTAAAGTCGGCATCAGGAGTATAGGTTACTGTATTATCAGCATTTATTGTAATCGTACCATTTGCCGGTGTTGTAGTTGATGTTACTGCAAGATTTGTTCCAGAACCGAAGGTATCATTTGCTAATACATCAATAGTCACGGGAATATCTTCATCTGTTGTTGCTGTATCATCAACGGTATCTGCAATAGGATTCACAGTTATCGTGACAGTAGCTGTTTCTGTAGTTGTACTTCCGTCGGCATTGGTTACCGTTACTACATAGTCAAACGAATCAGTACCATTGAAGTCTGAATTTGGCGTGTAAGTAACCGTATTATCAGCATTAATAGTTACTGTACCATTTGCAGGACTTGTAGTAGACGTTACAGCAAGGTTAGTTGCCGAATCATAAGTGTCATTAGCCAATACGTCAATTGTAACTGGTGTATCTTCATCTGTAGTCGCCGTATCATCAAAGGAATCCTGAACTGGGTTTACGGTAATAAATACCGTAGCAGTTTCAGTAGTAAAGGCGGTACCATCTATACTTAAAGTTACTTCATAGTCAAACTGATCAAAACCATTAAAGTCAGGATTTGGTGTATAATCTACCGTATTGTCAGGATTAATCGTTACCGTACCATTTGCTGGTGTTGTAGTCGATGTTACAAAAATCCTAGAACTTGGATCATAGGTGTCATTTGTAAGTACATCAATAGTCAATGTACCGCTATCCTCATCTATTGTTCTGTTATCATCAAACGCATCCTGAACAGGATTTACAGTAACTGTTACCGTTGCGGTTTCAGTTGATGTACTACCATCACCATTTGTAACTGTAACTGTGTATTCAAACGTCTCCGTACCATCAAAATCTGGTGTTGGCGTGTATGTTAGCGTGCCATCTGGTTCAATGGTAACCACGCCATTTAAAGGCTGGGTAACGCTGGTAACAGACACATTGGTCGTTGGCTCGAAGGTATCATTTGCCAATGGATCAAAATTGACAGCAACATCTTCATCAGTAATTACCAGATCGTCAAATGCATCAGCCACCGGAGTTATGTTAACATTCACAGTTGCTGATTCCGTAAATGTAAATCCGTTTGAATTGGTCGCCGTCACTTCATAAATAAAGGCATCAGGACCGTTATAATCCGGAGCTGGCGTGTATGTGAATGTACCATCACCTTCGACTACTACGGTTCCGTTAGTCGGACCTGTTATTACTATATTATCAATAGTCGTGGTCGGATCAAAAGTGTCATTAACAAATGCATCAAAGTTTATTGGAGTATCCTCTGCTGTTGTAATACTATCATCTATTGCATCATTTACTTGATTTATGATAACCGAAACTGTGGTCGTTTCTGTAGTAGTACTGCCATCCGGATTTGTCACAGTCACCGTGTAACTGTAAGTATCTGTACCAAAATAATCTGGGTCTGGAGTGTACGTTACCGTACCATCTCCATTTAGAACTACTGTGCCATTAGCTGGAGTAATATTTACGCCGACTGATGTTATAACAGCCGTGCTACCAGAATAAAGATCATTATCCAATGGATTGAATGTAACAGTATCATCTTCTGCCACCACAATAGTGTCTGGCACTACATCTGGTTGCGTCAACACATTAACCGTTACCGTTGCTGTTCCTGTCGAAGTACTGCTATCAGGATGTGTCACGGTTACGGTATAATCAAATGTATCTATACCCGTATAATCTCCGGCAGGTGTATATGTTATTGTACCATCCCCATTAATAACTACCGTACCATTAGCTGGAGTTGTCGTTGATGTAACTACTACAGTATCATTACTAGCGAATAAATCGTTTGCCAAGACAGCAATATCAACAGCAGTGTCCTCATTAGTACTTTCTATATCAGGATTTACGGCAATATCGGTATCTATTATTGTCACCTCACCCGAAGCATCATCAATGGTAACTAGTGGTGTACTTAGATTACTTAGATTAACAAACAAGGACTCCGCATTTTCAGGATCTATATCATCCACTATAGTAATGGTAACATTCTGCGTTTCGCCATCCGTTCCAACGAAGTTAGCAGTTCCGGAAACGGCCGTGAAATCATCAGGTGATACTGCGCTATTATCTGCTGAGTCAAAATCTACAGATAGTCCGCCTTGCACTCCTCCTGTTAATGTTATTACAAGTATTGCGGTACCATCAGCTTCGTTTACCGTAATATCATTAATTGCAATCGAAGCATTGTCATTATCAAGTATTTCACCGGTTGCAGAAGCATTGGTAATTGTTACTGCCGTATTACTAATATTGGATAGATTGACATTATAGTCTTCCGTTGGCTCTACAATTAGATCATCAATAATCGGTACTGTTATTTGAAGTACCTCAGCGTCATTTCCAACAAAGGTCAACGTTCCAGCCGATGCGGTGAAATCAGTTCCCAAGGTTGCTGTATTTCCTACTGTTGTGAAATCAACTGTAAATCCGTCTTGGACATTCCCCGTTAACACTACATCGAAAACGGCATTTCCATCAGCCTCGTTTACTGTTATATTCGTAATATCGATACTAGCAACATCATTATCTGTAATACCTCCATCTCCCTGTGCGTCGCTAAAGGTGATATCAGTATTGCTTACCGACACTAAATTGACCACATAGTTTTCAAGTGGCTCCAATACATTATCATCAATAATAGGAACAGTTATGGTTTGCACTTCTGCATCGGTTCCAACAAATGTGAGCGTACCTGTAGTTCCTGTATAATCTGTATCCTGAACGGCTGTACCTCCACTAGTTGCGTAATCTACTGTAAAGCTACCTTGTACTCCACCTGTGAGGGTTACTTCAAATATAGCTACACCCGCATCCTCTGCAACTGTTACATCATTAATAGCCAGGCTTGAAGCATCGTTATTAGTGATCTCACCAAGACCAGAAGCACCAGCAACGTTTACCAATGGGGTAGAAATCCCTGATAGTGTTACGAAGTAATCTTCAGTAGTTTCAAGAATCGCATCGTCAATAATATTGATTGTTATAGTCTGAGTTTCTCCATCGGTACCCGTGAAGTTTAGTGTTCCTGTATTTGCTGCATAATCTGATGGCTCAACGGCGGTACCATTACTTGTTGCATAATCAATACTAAACGGATCCTGTACGCCACCTGTTAATGTCACAGTAAAGGTTGCAGTACCTGCAGCTTCGTCAACTGACACATCGTCAATACTAAGATCTGCAGTATCGTTATCAGCAATATTTCCTGTTGCTATAGTTGTACCCAAGCCTATTAACGTGTTTGACACATTGCTTATGGTTACCGTATAATCTTCAGTAGGTTCTACGAACGCATCGTCAGTTATGTTTACTGTAATAAGCTGTTGTTCTCCATCAGTCCCGGCAAAGGTTAAGCTAGCCGCCACTGCGGTATAATCTGATCCTGCCAAGGCGGTACCATCAGCGGTTGCATAGTCAACATCAAAACTACCTTGAACATCGCCAGTTAGCGTTACTATAAACGTAGCTGTTCCTGCAGCTTCATTCACTGTAACCGGACCTGCTATATCTAGCACGGCAGCGTCGTTATCATTGATTGTTCCCAGACCTTGCCCATCTGTTACGGTAACATTGGTATTTGAAATATTAATAAGGTTTACGAAGTAATCCTCTGTTGGTTCCAACAAGGTATCATCTGTAATATTTACAGTGATGTTCATTGTTTCTCCTGTTGTTCCAGTAAACGTAAGCGTACCCGATACCGCATCATAATCCGCACCTTGGTTAGCGGTATTATCTGCGGAAGTATAATCGATACTGAAGCCGTTTTGAACATCACCAGTTAATGTAACTGTAAAGGTTGCAGTTCCCGCATCTTCATTAACAACTTGATCATTTATAGCAATGCTCGCCACATCATCATTGGTAATTGTTCCTAAACCTTGTGCATCAAGAACCATTACCAACGGATTCGATATAGAGGCTAAATCAACAAAATAAGTTTCATCTGGCTCCAACAAGGTATCATCAGTAATGTTTACAGTTATTGTTTGTGTTTCTCCGTCAGTACCTGCAAACGTTAGTGTACCCGCAGCCGCATCATAATCTGTGTTTTGAATCGCGGTATCTTCTGCCGTTAAATAATCTAGAGTAAATCCGCCTTGAACTGCTCCTGTCAAGGTAACTGTAAATGTAGCTGTACCTGCATTTTCTGCTACAATTACATCATCGATCACAACGGATGCGTTATCCTGATCTGTAATAGTACCCGTGCCAACATTAGTACCAATTGTAACTAGGGTATTGCTAATATTACTTATCGTTACTGTATAATCTTCATTAGGTTCTACCAATAAATCATCGATAATTGGAACCGTGATTGTCTGTGTCTCGCCATCATTTCCTACAAAGGTCAACGTACCATTTGTTGTTGTATAATCACCGGGCTGCACTGCAGTACCATCAGCTGTTGCAAAGTCAATATCAAAGCCACCTTGAACATCACCAGTAAGCGTTACTGTAAATGTTGCCGTACCGGCATCTTCATCAACGGTAACACTATCTATATTAACATCTGCATTGTCATTATCAGTTATTGAACCTAGACCTTGCGAATCGCTGAAGGTTATTAAGGCATTACTCACTGAAATCAGATTTGCAAAATAGTCTTCAGTTGGTTCTACCAGAGTATCTTCAAGAATAGGAACGACGAAAGTTCTTGTTTCGGCATCAGCACCAGTAAAGTTAAGTGTTCCTGTAGTTGCTGTGTAATCAGAATTTTCAATAGCTGTATTCTGTGCAGTTTGATAATCTACCGTAAACGCTCCCTGAACATTTCCAGTTAAGGTAACGGTAAAGGTTGCTATGCCCGCATCTTCAGCGACTGAGACATCATTAATAGCCAAGGATGCTGCATCATTATCAGTTATTGTTACCGTACCCGTAGCATCAGATATCGTAACCAAAGTATTGGTAATTCCGCTTAGATTAGCCACAAAATCCTCAACCGTTTCTAAGAGATTATCATCAATAATAGGAATCGTAAATGGTTGTACTTCTGCGTCAGTTCCAACAAAGTTTAATATTCCAGAACTCGATGTATAATCGCCTGGTTGCGCTGCTGTGTTATCAGCAGTAGCATAGTTCACTGCAAAACCTCCTTGAACATCACCTGTTAAGGTCACATTAAGAGTTGCGGTTCCTGCAGCTTCATTTACAGTGACATCATCAATTGCAATGCTTGCTACATCATTATCTGTAATTGTTCCTGTACCAATTGCAGTATTGATAACAACTAAGGTGTTAGTAATATTACTTAATGTGATGGTATAATCTTCACTAGCTTCTAATAAACTATCGTCCACAATAGTAACAGTAATTTGCTGTATCTCACCATCTGTTCCTGCAAATGATAAGGTACCATTTGTCAAAGTAAAATCATCTGGATCGGTAGCAGTACCATTAGCTCCTGCAAAATCAATATCAAAACCTCCTTGAACAGCTCCCGTTAACGTAACATCAAAGGTTGCAGTACCAGCAGCTTCATTTACGGTAACATCATTAATGTTGACTTCAGCACTATCGTTATCAGTAATTGTAATAGTTCCGGTTGGTGTCGGATTACCTACTAAAACGTTACTTAAGTTTGATAAGGTTACTGCAAAATCTTCTGTACTTTCTAACAATAAATCGTCTGCAATTGGAATACTAATGGTTTGTACCTCAGCATCATTTCCAGTGAAGGTCACTACCCCACTGGTAACTGCATTATAATCACCTGGAGCTACAGCAGTATTATCCGTAGTGTCATATTCTACAGTAAAACTTCCCTGAACGTCTCCAGTTAATGTAACATTAAGTATGGCATTGCCTATTGCTTCATCTACAGTTATCGAATTAATCGCTATGCTTGCAGCATCATTATCAGTAATTGTAATTTCTCCTTGTGCATCAATTACTGTCACCAACGTATTAGTAATACCACTAAGGTCAACAAATAAATTTTCTGAAGGCTCTAATACACTATCATCAATTATTGGAATATTAATAGTTAAAGCTTCGCCTGTTGTACCTGTAAATGTTAGCGTCCCTGTGGTCGATGTATAATCTCCAGGTTGAACTGCAGTATTATTTGTTGTTTGATAATTTATATCAAATCCACCCTGAACATCACCAGTTAATGTAGCTGTCAAGGTTGCAGTGCCAGCAGCTTCATTAACAGTAATATCATTGATAGCAACGCTTGCTGTATCGTTATCCGTAATAGTTCCGAGACCTTGATTATCAGTAAAAGTTACTAGTCCATTCGAAATATTACTAAGGTCAATATTGTACGTTTCTGTAGGTTCTACTAAAGTATCATCGTTAATAGTAACTGTAATTGTTTGTGTTTCGCCATTAGTTCCGACAAATGAAACCGTTCCAGCCGTCACGGAATAATCACCTGGACTTATTGCAGAAACATCTGCTGCCGCAAAATCAACATCTGTGCCGCCTTGCACGGCCCCATTTAGCGTTACTATGAAGGTCGCTGTACCCGCATCTTCTGCAACAGAAACATCATTGATACTAATGCTAGCTGCATCATTATCGGTAATAGTAGCTATACCTTGCGGTGTAGTAACATCTACTAGGTTATTGCTTATTCCTGATAAATTAGCAAAGAAATCCTCAGAACTTTCTAAAACCGCATCATCAATAATTGGTACTGTAAACGTTTGTTGCTCTGTATCTGTACCAACAAACGTAAGTGTTCCTGAAGATATCGTATAATCATCTGGCTGAACTGCTGTGTCGTTTGTAGTTGCATAGTTTACGGTGAATCCGCCTTGTACATTTCCTGTTAATGTTACTGTAAAAGTGGCTACTCCAGCACTTTCATCAACTACTACACTATTGATGTCGATATTCGCTGCATCATTGTCAGTTATTCTGGTGATTCCCTGTGCATCGCTAATGGTCACTAAACCATTACTAATCGAACTTAGGTTGGTAAAGAAACTCTCCGTCGCCTCGCGAACGTTATCATCAATAATTGGTACTGTGATAGTTTGAATTTCAAAGTTTGTACCTGCAAATGTTAATGTGCCTGTTTGAGCAGTGTAATCTGCCGGATCGTTTGCCGTGTTATCACTAGTTGCATAGTCTACAGTGAATCCGCCTTGTACAGCACCAGTAAGTAATACTTCATATTGGGCAGTTCCAGCAGCTTCATTTACAGTTACATCATTTATTGCGATACTAGCGTTGTCATTATCATTAATTTGTCCAAGACCAGTTCCGTCATTAATGGTAACCAATACGGTACTTAAGTTAGACAGGTTAACTGTATAATCTTCTAAACTTTCTACTAAATTATCATCCTGTATCGGAATGGTAATAGGTTGTGTCTCGCCATCTGTACCCACAAATGATATTACTCCAGCAACTGAAGCAGTATAATCTCCAGGTGCCACGGCGGTTCCGTCTGCAGTATCAAACTGAACATTAAATCCGCCAGGAACATCGCTGCCAGAAAGTGTTACGGTAAATACAGCATTACCCGCATCTTCATCAACTGTAACATCGTTAATGACAATATTAGCAGAGTCATTATCAGTAATTGTACCAACTCCTTGTGGAGTTGTAATATTTACTAAGGCATTGCTAATATTTGAGAGATTAACGAAATAATCTTCACTAAATTCAACGAAAGTATCTTCGTTTATCGTAATCGTAATCGTTTGGGTTTCTCCATCTGTCCCAACAAAAGTTAAGGTATTATTATCGGCTACATAATCTCCAGGAGCAATAGCAGAATCATCGGAAGTTGCCCAATCTACGGTAAAGCCTCCCTGAACCGCTCCAGTTAACGTAACTGTAAACGTAGCTGTTCCGGCATCTTCGGCAACGGCAATATCATCGATGCTTATTCCAGAAAGATCATTATCGGTAATAGTTACTTCTCCCTGTGCATCTGCCAAGGTTACTAAAGGATTGGTTAATGAGCTAAGGTTAACAAAGAATGACTCTGTACTTTCTAATAAACTGTCGTCAGTAATTGGAACGATAATCGTTTGTGTCTCTGTATCAGTACCAACAAAGGTCAATGTACCCGAAGTTCCTGTATAGTCTACATCCTGAATCGCATTGTTCGAAGCAGTAGCATAATCTACTGAAAAACTTCCTTGAACATCGCCAGTTAATGTAACCGTTAAGGTAGCATTGCCTATTGATTCATCTACCGTGATATCATTAATCGCCAAGGATGCTGCGTCGTTATTCGTAATACTTCCAAGTCCTTGGGCATCGACAACAGTAACCAATGTATTTGTAATACCACTTAAGTTAATAAAATAGGTTTCAAGATCCTCTAGAAGTGCATCCTCAGTAATTGGAACTATAATAGTTTGCGTTTCGTTATTTGTTCCAACAAACGTTAAGGTATTGGTTACAGCTGTATAATCCGATCCTGCAAGTGCAGTATCATCCGCAGAAGCATAATCAATATCAAAGCCTCCTTGTACGTCACCAGTTAAAGTGACCGTAAAAGTAGCTGTACCAGCACCTTCTGAAACCGTAACATCATCAATAGAAACTGTTGCATTATCATTGTCTGTGATCGTACCTAATCCTTGATTATCTGCTATCGTTACTAATACATTGCTAACAGCAGTTAAATTGACAAAATAATCTTCTGTTGGTTCAACCAAACTATCATCAGAGATAACAACAGTAACCGTTCGTATCTCACCATTGTTTCCTGTGAAATTAAGCGTGCCTGTCGAATTTGAATAATCAGCACCTACCAATGCAGTATTATCAGCTGTTTGATAATTCACCGTGAAAGCACCTTGAACATCCCCTGTTAGTGTAACATTAAAGGTAGCTGTACCAGCAGCTTCGTTTACTGAAACATCATTAATGCTAATACTTGCCGCATCGTTATCAGTAATGGTACCTTCTCCTCTAGCATCAGCTAATGTGACAAGTGCATTACTAACACCACTTAAGTCCACAAAATAATTTTCAGCTAATTCCACCAAAGTATCATCAGCAATAGAAATAGTGATGGTTTGCGTTTCTCCGGTTGTACCCGTGAAATTTAATGTTCCCGCAGTGCCTGTATAATCGGTATCCTGTATTGCAGTTCCTGAAGCAGTAGTATAATTAACTGTAAAGCTATTCTGTACATCCCCTGTTAACGTTACTGTAAAGGTTGCAGTACCTGCATTTTCATTTACTATCACATCATCTATTGCAAGACTTGCAGCATCATTATCGGTAATCGTACCCAAGCCCTGAGAATCTGAAACAGTAACCAGCGTATTTGTAATTCCTGAAAGATTAACGAAATAAGTTTCAGCGGCTTCTAATAAAACGTCATCGGTAATTGATACGGTAATGGTTTGCGTTTCTCCGTTTGTACCAGCAAAATTCAATATGCCCGATGTTGTAGTATAATCTGACCCTGCAAGCGCGCTATCATCTGCAGTAGCATAATTAATATCAAATCCGCCCTGAACATCACCAGTTAAAGTGACAGTAAAAGTGGCGGTACCGGCATCCTCCGCAACAGTTATATCATCAATCGCTACAGATGCAGCATCATTATCGGTTATTGTACCTAATCCCTGATTATCAGCAACAGTGACAAGGGCATTACTTACCGAAGTAATATTCACAAAGTAGTCTTCAGAAGGCTCTACCAAATTATCATCTGCTATCGCTATGGTAATCGTTTGCGTTTCCGCATCCGTACCAGCAAAAGTAAGAGTTCCTGTGGTGCTGGTATAGTCGGCTCCCGCTATAGCTGTATTATCAGCGGTAGCATAATTCGCCGTAAATCCACCTTGAACCGCTCCTGTTAAAGTGACGGTAAAAGTAGCAGTACCCGCAGCTTCATTTACTGAAACATCATCAATTGCAATACTTGCCGCATCATTATCAGTAATAGTACCTTCACCCTGAGAATCGCTAAAGGTTACTAGAGCATTGCTTAGGTTACTTAGTCCAACATTAAACGTCTCTGTATTTTCCAGTAGTAAATCATCAGTGATTGAAATGGAAATTGTTTGTGTTTCAGTGTCAGTACCCGCAAATGTTAATGTACCACTTCCTATTGTATAATCTGTATTTTCGATAGCAGTGTTCTGCGATGTAAGGAAATCCAGTGTGAAGCTTCCTTGTACATCTCCAGTTAGTGTAACCGTAAAGTCGGCAGTACCGGCTGCTTCGTTAACCGTAACATCGTTAATTGCTATGGTCGCAGCATCATCATTCGTAATACTACCTAATCCCTGAGAATCGCTTAAGGTTACCAGATTGTTAGTGATGTTTGATAGATTTACAAAATAAGTCTCGGTAGGCTCGAGTAGGCTATCATCTGTAATATTAACTGTTATTGTTTGTGTTTCTGTATTAGTTCCGACAAAGGTCAAAGTCCCTGCGTTTGCAGCATAATCTGAACCAGCTACTGCAGTATCATCTGCGGTAGTAAAGTCTATATCGAATCCGCCCTGAACAGCCCCTGTAAGTGTAACAGTAAAGGTGGCGGTGCCTGCATTTTCGTTAACAGATATATCATCGATGGCAACACTCGCAGCATCATTATCGGTAATAGTACCGACACCTTGCGCTTTGGTAACACTAACAAGCGTATTTGTTATACCCGAAAGGTCTATATTATAAGTTTCATTTGCTTCAACTAATAAATCATCTGTAATTGCTACTGTGATTGTTTGGTTTTCCCCATCGGTTCCAGCAAAATTTAAGGTACCAGTTACACCTGTATAATCGGTATTTTCAATAGCGGTAACACCTGACGAAACATAATTAATACTAAACGCACTTTGTACATCTCCGCTAAGTGTTACAGTAAACACTGCGGTTCCCGCAGTTTCATTAACGGTCACATCATCAATTGCCAGAGAAGCAGCATCATTATCGGTAATGGTTCCCAGACCCTGTGAATCTCCAACAACTACAAGCGGATTTGTAGCCCCGGTAATATTGACAAAATAAGTCTCATCCAATTCAACGAGAACGTCATCTATAATAGGAACAATTACTGTTTTTGTTTCCCCGTTAGTTCCAGCAAAATTTAAATTACCAGTAACAGTCGTATAATCACCAGGCTCAATAGCTGTATTATTAGCAGTGGTATAACTAACGACAAAAGCATCCTGCACTGCCCCAGTAAGTGTTATTGTAAATACAGCGGTACCTGCATTTTCATTAACTGTAACATCATCGATTGTAAGCGTCGCTGTATCATTATCAGTTATTGTACCGATACCTTGGGGTTTGGTTACGTTTACTAGCGCATTGGTAATTCCCGAAAGATTTACAAAATAGCCTTCAGTTGTTTCTAGCAATGTATCATCGGTAATATTTACTATTACTTGCTGCGTTTCATTATTTGTACCTGCAAAGGTTAGTGTGCCGGAATTAGCTGTATAATCCGATCCTGCTAAGGCCGTATTGTCAGCAGTTGCATAATTAATATCAAATCCGCCCTGAACATCACCAGTTAAGGTTACTGTAAAAGTTGCAGTACCAGCTGCTTCATTAACCGTAATATCATCAATAGAAAGTGAGGCTGCATCGTTATCGGTAATGGTTGCTGTTGCCTGACTATTAGTAACAGTTACTAAAGCATTTGTAACACCACTAAGGTCTATAGTAAAGGTTTCATCTGCCTCTAGAAGTGTATCATCTACAATTGCGACGGTAAAGCTTTGTGTTTCGCCATTAGTACCTGCAAAAGATAATGTTCCGGAAGTATTCGCATAATCAGCAGGATTTAAGGCTGTACCATCGGTAGTTGCATAGTTGACATCAAAGCCTCCCTGCACATCACCAGTAAGTGTAACCGTGAATGTAACCGTACCATTATTTTCATTTTCAATAACATCTACAATATTGATACTTGAGGTATCATTATCTGTTATTGTACCAACTCCTTGTCCATCATTTATAGTTACTAAGGCCGTACTTACATTACTTAAATCAACATTAAATATTTCATCTATTTCATCAAGAGTATCTTCAGTTATCGGAACTATAATTTGCTGAGTTTCTGCATCTGTTCCAACAAAATTCAAAGTGCCGCTTACTCCGGTATAATCAACTCCTTGCGATGCCGAACTTCCGGAAGTATTAAAATCAACACTAAATCCACCAGCAATAGCTCCTGTTAGTGTTACCGTAAAAATAGCATTACCACCACTTTCATCAATAGTTACATCATCAATTGCAATTCCTGAAGTGTCGTTATCAGTTATTGTACCAAGACCTTGAGCATCTGCAACTGTAACTAGTGGATTTGTAATACCACTTAAATTAACAAAATACGTTTCGGCTAATTCTGCTACAGCATCATCTATTATTGTAACCGTAATAGTTTGCGTTTCAGCATCATTTCCAGTAAAAGTAATGGTTCCGGTATTTGCAGTATAATCCGCAGCAGCAGTAGCCGTATTATCCGTCGTAGCAAAATCAACATCAAACGATCCTTGTACATCTCCGGTTAAGGTTACTGTAAATGTAGCAGTGCCTGCAGCTTCATTAACAGACACATCATCAATTGCAATACTTGCTGAATCATCATCGGTAATAGTACCAATACCTTGAGCCGTCGTAATGGTGATATTAGTGTTGCTAATATTTGAAAGATCTGCAAAATAGGTTTCTGTAGCTTCTAACAGATTGTCATTGGTAATAGGTACTATAAATGTTTGTGTTTCATTATTAGTTCCTGTAAAGCTCAGAGTGCCGGTCGCAGCGGTAAAGTCAGTTCCTTGTATAGCTGTATTACTAGCAGTAGCATAATCGACTGTAAAACCACTTTGAACATCACCAGTTAAGGTAACAGTAAAAGTGGCAGTTCCTGCAGATTCATTTACTGTCACATCATCTATCGCAATACTTGCTGCATCATTATCGGTTATTGTGCCTTCTCCCTGAGGATCATTAATGGTTACCAGCGTATTAGAAATGGCACCTAAATTAATAAAGTAGTTTTCAGTTGGTTCTAATAAAGTATCATCAATTATTGGAATTGTTATCGTCTGCGTTTCTCCTGTTGTACCAACAAAGTTTAGAGTTCCTGCAGTATCTGTGAAGTCTGTATTCTGAATTGCCGTACTTCCTGCCGTTCCGTAATTAACGCTAAACCCGCCTTGTACATCGCCAGTTAGAGTAACTGTGAATACTGCATTTCCAGCATTCTCAGCTACAGACATATCATTTATGACAATACTGGCGGCGTCATTATCAGTGATCGTTCCAACTCCTTGTGAATCATCTATTGATACAAGAACGGTACTAATATTACTTAAATCGATAGTATAGCCTTCATTAGGTTCAACCAAGCTATCGTCTGCAATAGATACTACTACGGTTTGTGTTTCACCTGCAGTACCAGCAAAATTAAGTGTGCCACTTACACCTGTATAATCTGTACCTTCAATAGCGGTAGTCGCTGTTGATATGTAGTCAATAGTAAATCCACCTGCAACAGCAGCACTTAAGGTAACCGTAAAGGTTGCTGTGCCTGCCGCTTCGTTAACGGTAACATCGTCGATTACCACGTTAGCTGAATCATTATCGCTAATAGTTCCAACTCCAGTATCGTCAGCAATTGTTACTAGCGAATTGCTAATACCGCTCAATAACACACTAAAGTTCTCACTACTTTCTACCAGTATGTCATCAACAATTGATACAGTAAATGTTTGTGTTTCACCGGTGGTGCCCGTGAAGTTTAAGACACCGCTCGAAGCAGGAAAGTCACTTGGTGATACTGCAGTATTATCAGATGTCGCATAGTTAACACTGAATGCACTTTGAACATCCCCGGTTAAGGTAACTGTAAAGGTCGCTGTACCAGCACCTTCACTAACGTTAACATCGTTAATGCTAATACTCGCAACATCATCATCAGTAATTGTTACTGTTGATTGATTATCAGCTATCGTAACTAAAGTATTACTGATGGCAGATAGATCCACTACAAAATTTTCATCACCCTCGGTGAGTGTATCGTTTGTAATAGGAATCGTAATTGTCTGTGTTTCGGTATCGTTCCCCGTAAAAGTAAGTGTACCCGAGGATGTTGTAAAATCAGTTCCTTGAATTGCAGTTCCCGATGCAGTATCATAATCAATAGTAAAGCCACCTTGTACATCTCCGGCAAGAGTTACCGTTACCGTAGCAGTTCCATTATTTTCGTTAACAGTTACATCGTTAATTGCTATGCTGGCTGCATCATTATCAGTTATTGTACCAGTACCCTGCGAATCAGAAATAGTTACTAAGGTTGTTGAAAGTCCACTTAATGTTGCCAGATAAGTTTCCGTAGATTCTACCAAAGTATCGTCATTAATGGCGACAGTAAATGTTTGTGTTTCGGCGTCGGTTCCTACAAAATTAAGCGTTCCTGTTGCTCCAGTATAATCTGTATTTTGAATAGCAGATACACCTGAAGTAGCATAGTCTACACTAAACCCACCTTGCACATCACCTGTTAAGGTTACAGTGAAGGTTGCTGTACCATCTGCCTCGCTAACTGTAACATCATTAATCGCTATGCTCGCCGCATCGTTATCGGTTATCTGACCTAATCCTTGATTATCAGAAGCCGTTACTGCGGCAACACTGATGGTATTTAGATTTACGAAATAATCTTCAGTAGGTTCAACTAACGCATCTTCATTGATGGCAACCGTAATACTTTGCACTTCATTATTTGTACCTGTAAATGTTAGGGTGCCAGATGCAGCATTGTAATCCGTGTTTTCTATCGCCGTGTTTGCAGCAGTTGTATAATCTACTGTAAAGCCTCCCTGTACATCTCCGGTTAGAGTAATATCAAAGGTTGCTGTACCAGCGGACTCATCAACAGTTACATCGTTTATTGCAATTGTTGCGGAATCATTATCGTTAATGGAAATCTCTCCTTGAGCATCAGATATCGTAACCAAGGTTGTATTCAATCCTGAAAGATCTACAAATAAACTTTCAGTTGGTTCTACCAAAACATCGTTTACTATTGGTACAACTAATGTTTGCTGTTCACCAGTATTTCCCGAAAATGTTAAGGTGCCAGTACTAGTAGTATAATCACCGGGCGCAATTGCTGTGTTGTCTGTCGATGCATAATCTACCGTAAAACCACTTTGAGTATTCCCTGTTAAGGTTACAGTTAAGGTTGCGGTACCAGCGCTTTCGTTTACAGTAACATCATCTATCGCAATACTTGCTGCATCATTATCAGTGATAGTGCCTTCACCCTGTGCATCAGAAATAGTAACTAGTGTATTTGTTATACCACTAAGATTAACCACATAATTTTCGGTTGGCTCAACCAGATTGTCATCTGCAATAGCTACTGTAAAAGTCTGTGTCTCCGTATCAGTTCCAATAAAAGTTAAGGTCCCGTTAGATTGAGTGAAATCGGTATTTTGAATTGCACTACCGCTCGCCGTATCGTAATTTACCTGGAAGCCACCTTGTACATCACCAGTTAAAGTTACCGTAAAGGTAGCTGTGCCCGCAGCCTCACTTACCGTTACATCATCAATCGCTATACTCGCTGAATCATTGTCGGTTATCTGACCTAATCCTTGATTATCAGTTGCAGTAACTGCAGCAACACTAATGGTATTTAGATTTACAAAGTAATCTTCTGTAGACTCAACTAAGGCATCTTCGTTAATCGTTACCGTAATACTCTGTACTTCGTTATTCGTACCAGCAAATGTCAGGGTACCTGAAGCCGCATCATAGTCCGTGTTTTCTATTGCTGTATTTGCAGCAGTTATATAATTTACCGTAAAGCCACCTTGTACATCACCCGTAAGTGTAACATCGAAGGTTGCGGTACCAGCTGACTCGTCAACCGTTACATCGTTAATAGCAATGGTCGCGTTGTCATTATCCGTTATTGTTACAGTTCCTATTGGAGTTCCGTTAGATACTAGCACATTACTAATATTGGATAGTGTCACCGTGAAATCTTCTGAACTTTCAACTAATACATCATCACTTATTGGAATGCTTATCGTTTGAACTTCCGTATCATTTCCTGTAAATGTTATCGTACCTGCTGTTGTTGCGGTATAATCTCCTGGAGCAATTGCAGTGTTATTTGCAGTATCATATTGTACTGTAAAACTACCTTGTACATCTCCCGTTAAAGTAACTGAAAGTACCGCGTTTCCTACAGCTTCATTTACTGTAATAGAATTGATCGCTATTGAAGCCGCATCGTTGTCAGTTATGGTCGCCTCTCCCTGATTATCTGAGATAGTTACCAACGCATTCGTTATACCGCTGATTCCTGCCAAGAATAGCTCGGAAGGTTCAACTAATGAATCATCGATAATCGGTACAGTGAAAGTTTGTGTCTCCGTATCAGTTCCAGCAAAGGTTAAGGTACCTCCAGTATTAGTATAATCACTAGGAGCAGTAGCTGTATTATCAGCTGTTGCATAATTTACCTGGAAGCCACCTTGTACATCTCCAGTCAAAGTCACCGTAAAGGTTGCTGTTCCAGCCGCCTCACTTACCGTTACATCATTAATCGCTATACTAGCAGCATCATTATCAGTAATTGTTCCTATACCCTGTGCATCGGCTATCGTAACCAATGGATTAGTCAGATTGCTTAAGTCAGCAAAGAAACTCTCACTAGATTCTACTAAACTATCATCTGTAATTGGAACAGTAAAGGTTTGTGTCTCATTCGCAGTTCCTACAAAAGTTAAAGTTCCACTACTTGTTGTATAATCTGCACCAGCCAAGGCCGTGTTTTGTGCAGTAGCGTAGTCAATATCAAAACCACCTTGTACTGCATTATCTAAGGTAACTGTAAAAGTTAGTGTTCCAGCACCTTCATTGACTGTTACATCGTTAATCGATACACTTGCATTATCATCATCAGTGATTGTGCCCAAACCTTGATTGTCAGCAACGGTTACTAGCGTATTACTGATATTACTCAGGTTCACGAAATAATCAATGGTAGGTCCTACTACTAAATCATCTATAATAGGTACAGTGATCGTCTGTGTTTCATTATTAGTACCTGTAAACGTTAAGCTACCTGTTGTACTTGTATAATCTGCTGGAGCAACAGCGCTATTATCTGCTGTGGAATAATCGATAGTAAAACTACCATCAACACCACCAGTCAAGCTTACCGTAAAAGTTGCTGTACCTGCACTCTCGGATACTGTTACATCATCAATCGATATACTCGCACTATCATTATCAGTAATAGTACCAACACCTTGACCATCTGATATAGTTACTAACGTATTCGTAATACCACTTAAATTGACGAAGAAATCTTCTGCTGGACCGACCAATGCATCATCAATAATCGGTACAGTGAAAGTTTGTGTCTCCGTATCAGTTCCAGCAAAGGTTAAGGTACCTCCAGTATTAGTATAATCACTAGGAGCAGTAGCTGTATTATCAGCTGTTGCATAATTTACCTGGAAGCCACCTTGTACATCTCCAGTCAAAGTCACCGTAAAGGTCGCAGTGCCCGCAGCCTCACTTACCGTTACATCATTAATCGCTATGCTAGCAGCATCATTATCCGTAATTGTTCCTATACCCTGTGCATCGGCTATCGTAACCAATGGATTAGTCAGATTGCTTAAGTCGGCAAAGAAACTCTCACTAGATTCTACTAAACTATCATCTGTAATTGGAACAGTAAAGGTTTGTGTCTCACTCGCAGTTCCTACAAAAGTTAAGGTTCCACTACTTGTTGTATAATCTGCACCAGCCAAGGCAGTATTTTGTGCAGTAGCGTAGTCAATATCAAAACCACCTTGTACTGCATTATCTAAGGTAACTGTAAAAGTTAGTGTTCCAGCACCTTCATTGACTGTTACATCGTTAATCGATACACTTGCATTATCATCATCAGTGATTGTGCCCAAACCTTGATTGTCAGCAACGGTTACTAGTGTATTACTGATATTACTCAGGTTCACGAAATAATCAATGGTTGATCCTACTACTAAATCATCTATAATAGGTACAGTGATTGTTTGTGTTTCATTATTAGTACCTGTAAACGTTAAGCTACCTGTTGTACTTGTATAATCTGCTGGAGCAACAGCGCTATTATCTGCTGTGGAATAATCGATAGTAAAGCCGCCTTGTACGTTACCTGTTAGTGTTACTGTAAAAGTTGCGGTACCTGCACTTTCAGAAACTGTTACATCATCAATAGAGATACTCGCACTATCATTATCAGTAATGGTACCTATCCCTTGATTATCGGCAATAGTAACTAAGGTATTTGTAATACCACTTAGGTTTACAAAGTAATCCTCACTACTTTCAACATTGGTATCATCGATAATTGGAACGGTAAAGGTTTGAGTCTCTGTATCTACCCCGGCAAATGTCAACGTTCCAGTTGAATCAGTGTAATCATTTGGTTCAATTGCTGAATCATTAGCTGTAGCATAATTCACTTGAAAACCGCCTTGCACATTACCCGTTAAGGTCACCGTAAAAGTTGCTGTTCCTGCAGCTTCACTTACGGTTATATCATTAATCGCAATACTTGCTGCATCATTATCATTAATCGTACCCTCGCCCTGAGCATCACTAATGGTTACAAGACCATTACTCAAACTGCTTAAGTTAGCGAAGAAGCTCTCGGTAGCTTCTACCAAACTATCATCAATGATTG